>NZ_AP044008.1:0-1122500 GCF_055391505.1 Brevundimonas sp. Br13
ATGGCGGCGGCGAACGGCGTGGACGGATCGAACATGACGGATCCGAACCGCATCTGGAACGAGGCCTCGGTGCGCCTGAGGGCGGAAATCGGCGACGGCCCCTTCTCGTCCTATATCGCCCCCTCGGCCGTGCGGATGGATTCCGCCGGTCAACTGATCCTGGTCACCCCCACCGCCTACGCCCGCGACTGGGTTCGCAAGAACGCCCTGCGCCGTATGAACGAGCTGTGGCTGGGCCTGGACCGGCTGAACCGCCGGCTGGACGTCCGCTGCCGCGCCGAGGTGAGCTCGGCGCCCCCGGCCTCGGCGGTGATCGGCGGCAATGTGGTGGACGCCACTCCCCGTCTGGCGGCCCTGGCCCTTCCCACCGTCGCTCCCGTCGCCGACGGCGCCCGGGCCGTGCGCGCCGCAGGCCTGCAGGAGCGTCTGACCTTCGACAGCTTCGTGGAGGGTCAGGGCAACGCCTTCGCCCTGGCCATCGCCAAACAGGTGGCCAGCTGGGCCGACGGCCATTTCAACCCGGTCTTCTTCTGCGGCCCCTACGGCTACGGCAAGACCCACCTGCTGAACGCCATCGCCTGGGAGGCCCAACGCCTGCGGCCCGAGGCCAAGGTGGTCTATCTGACCGCAGAACGCTTCCTGTCGACCTTCGTTAAGGCGATGCAGGACCGTTCGACCGCCGCCTTCAAGGAAAGCCTGCGGTCGGCCGACATGCTGCTGCTGGACGACGTCCAGTTCGTGGGCGGCAAGGCGAGCACCCAGGAAGAACTGCTGTCCACCCTGACCGCCCTGATCGAGGACGGGAAACGGATCGTCTTCTCGGCCGACCGCGCGCCCATGGCCCTGACCGAGGTCGAACCGCGCCTGCGCAGCCATCTGTCCGCCGGCCTGACCTGCCCGGTCGAGGCGGGCGACCGGGCGCTGAAGATCGCCGTGGCCCAGAACCGTCTGAAGGCCCTGTCGGCCCTGGGCGTGGTTCAGGGCGAGGCCGCGCCCGAGGTGCTGGCCCAGCTGGTCGACCGCACCCCCGGTTCGATGCGCGAACTGGAAGGCGCCGTGAACACCCTGGCCGCCGCCGCCGGATCACGTCTTTCGTCCGTCTCTGTGGACGAGGCCTCGACCCTGCTGGGCGCCGCCCTGCGCGGCGGACCGGAACGTCGCATCACCGTCGACGAGATCCAGAAGACGGTCGCCGACCATTTCAACCTGAAACAGGCCGACCTGCTCAGCGAGCGCCGCACCCGTTCGGTGGCCCGCCCGCGCCAGATGGCCATGTATCTGTGCAAACAGCACACCACCCGCTCCTACCCCGACATCGGCCGTCGCTTCGGCGGGCGCGACCACACCACCGTCCTGCACGGCGTGCGCAAGATCGAGGAGCTGATGGCCCAGGACGACCAGATCGCCCGGGACGTCGAGGCCCTGACCCGCAAGCTGCGGGGCTGATTTCGATTGACGAGTGGTCGGCGGCGAAGGGCGAGCGAATAGAAAAACAACTCGTCCCGCCGATTTGCCCCCAATATCCCTCGTCACTCGCCAACTAACCGCTCGCCACTTCCTTGCTCCTTGCGCCCAATCCGCTAGTGTCCAAGGCCCTTTATCGTGGCGCTCCAGCCTGAGTCGCCGCATCCGGGCGAGACGATATGCAACTGACCATCGAACGATCCGCGCTCCTTAGGGCCCTGGGCCATGTGCAGAGCGTGGTCGAACGTCGAAACACCATTCCGATCCTGTCCAACGTCCTGCTCAGCGCGGGCCGTGACCGTCTGGCCTTCGCCGCCACCGATCTGGACATGGAGATGGTGGACGAGGCCGAGGCGACGGTGAACGTCGAGGGCCAGATCACCGCCCCCGCCCACACCCTGTACGAGATCGTGCGCAAGCTGCCGGAAGGCGCCGAGGTCTCCCTGACCTATTCGGGCGACGATCCCCGTCTGGTGGTCTCGGCCGGTCGGTCGCGCTTCAACCTGCCGGTCCTGCCGGCGGGCGATTTCCCGGTCATGTCGACCGACAGCGCCGGCGCCTCTTACGTCATGCCCAAGGAAGACCTGGCCCGCCTGATCGACAAGACCCGGTTCGCCGTCTCGACCGAGGAAACCCGCTATTATCTGAACGGCCTGTACCTGCATACGGTGGCCGAGGCCGGCGTGCCTCTGCTGCGCGCCGTGGCGACCGACGGCCACCGCCTGGCCCTGGCCGAGACCCCGGCGCCCGACGGCGCGGCCGGCGGCCCCGGCGTCATCGTGCCGCGCAAGACGGTGGATCAGGTCCGTCGCCTGCTGGACGACGCCGGCGGCCCGGTCGAGATCACCGTCTCGGCCCAGAAGATCCGCTTCCAGCTGGGCGAGGCCAGCCTGACCTCCAAGGTCATCGACGGCGCCTTCCCGGACTATCTGCGCGTCATTCCGCGCGGCAACGACAAACAGGCCGACATCGACAACGCCCTGTTCGCCAAGGCCGTCGACCGCGTGGCCACCATCTCGGCCGAGAAGAGCCGTTCGGTGAAACTGGCCTTCGACAACGACCGGGTGAAGCTGACCGTGCGCAACATGGAGGCCGGCCAGGCCGAGGAAGAGGTCGAGATCGGCTATTCCGACGAACCGTTCGAGATCGGCTTCAACGCCCGCTATCTGCTGGACGTCGCCGGCCAGATCACCGGCGAAAACGCCGCCTTCCGCTTCGCCGACCCGGCCTCGCCGACCCTGGTGCTCGATCCGGGCGATCCGGGCGTGCAGTATGTGCTGATGCCGTTGCGGGTGTGATCGAGTGGCGAGTGGTGAGTGATGAGTGGCGAGCACGACTCGTCCTGCTTTTCTCACCACTCGCCACGCGCCACTCGTCACCTCCTTGATCTCCTCCCTCACCCTCACCGATTTCCGCTCCTATTCGAGCGCACGGCTGGAGCTCGCCTCCGGCCCGGTGGTGCTTCACGGCCCGAACGGGGCGGGCAAGACCAATCTGCTGGAGGCGATAAGCCTTCTGACCCCCGGCAAGGGGTTGCGGGGCGCGACCGCCGCCGAGATGGGGCGGCGTGAGCCCGGCGAGGCGGTGGGCCGCCCCTGGGCCGTCATGGTGGAGCTGGACGACGAGACCCGTCTGGGCACCGGCGTTCAGACGGCCGGCGCGGCGCGGCGCATCGTCCGCATCGACGGCGAGACGGCGCAGCCGGGGCGGTTGCTCGACTATCTGCGCCCGGTCTGGGCCACGCCCGAGCAGGACCGGCTGTTCTCCGACGCCCGGGCCGAGCGGCTGAAATTCTTCGACCGTCTGGTCTTCGCCGCCGATCCCGATCACGCCGCCAGCGTTTCCGCCTATGAAAAGGCCCTGCGCGAGCGGCTGCGACTTCTAACCGACGCTCAGAACGGACGCGAGGCCGACCCCGTCTGGCTGGACGCCCTGGAGGCCCGGCTGGGGGAAGCCGGCGCCCGCGCGGCCCTGGCCCGCGTCGCCGCCCTGCACGCCCTCCAGGCCGCCATCGACGTCCGCCGCGACCGACCCTTCCCCCAGGCCGACCTGGGCCTGGACGGCCCCGCCGAACAGATGGCCGAGGCCGGCGCCGAAGAAGACGAGATCGCCGCCGCGATCCGCGAGGGCCTGGCCAAGGCGCGCGCCCGCGACGCCGCTGCCGGCCGCTCCCTGTTCGGCCCGCACCGTACCGACCTGACCGCCCTTCACCGCGAGAAGAACCGCCCCGCCGCCGAAGGGTCGTCCGGCGAGCAGAAGGCCCTGGTCCTGAACCTGATCCTGGCCCAGATCAGCCGCCTGTCACACCAGTCGGCCCGCCCCGTCCTGCTGCTGGACGAGGCCCCCGCCCACCTGGACGAGGCCCGCCGCGCGGCCCTGTTCGACGAGATCACAGCCCTGGATCTGCAGGCCTTCATGACCGGCACCGAACGCAGCCTGTTCGCCGGTTTGGAGGGCCGCGCCCAGTTCGTCCGCGTCGCCGGCGGGGCGCTGGAGCGCGACTAGTTTAAGCCCTGGGGTTCGGTTATTCTGAAGCCCATGGCCACCCTGACCCTCTCCCTGCCGGACTCGCTGAAGGCCTTCATCGACGCCCAGGTCGCAGACCAGGGTCTGGACGCAGACAGCGACTACGTCCTGGCTCTGTTGAAGCTGGAGCAGGAGAAGCAGCGTGTCCGCGACATGCTGATCGAAGGCCGGGACTCCGGTCCTGGAGAGATCGTGGACGCCGACTACTTCCGCAAACGCATCGACCGTATCGAGGCCGCGCGCCGGGGCGAAGGGTGACGGCGGTCGCGGTCCGGTCGCTCAGCAGCGCGGATCGTGATTTCGACGCCATTGTCGATCACTATATTCATACGGCGAACTTCGACGTCGCCGTCCGTTTCGTTCAAGCCTTGGACGCCGCCTATGCGGTGCTTGCCCAGGCGCCGGAGGCTGGCGCTCCGATTCTCGGCGCCGCAATCGGGCTTCCCGGTCTAAGGACCTGGAAGCTGAGGAGCTTTCCCCATCTGATCTGCTATACGCACGCTGAGCAGGTCTTGGTCTGGCGCATCCTTCACGCGCAGCGCGACCTCGCGGCGGCCTTGGCTGAGACGGCGTTTCCGAATTAGTTGAAGTCGGCGGGCCAAGCCCTTTTACGATCGCCGGCGGACCGACGCACAAACCCTGCGCCAACCGTCCGTTTCGCTCGCAATTCCTGCCGAATTTCCTATATCTTACCAGCTTCGGACGGCGCTGGGATTCGCGTCGTTCGTACCTTGCTTCGAAGCCCGCCGTCCGGGCGTCTCAACGACCGATTTCATGACCGATCCGATTGCCGAACAGCCCGAATACGGCGCCGATTCCATCAAGGTTCTCAAAGGCCTGGACGCGGTGCGCAAGCGTCCCGGCATGTATATCGGCGATACGGACGACGGCTCGGGCCTGCATCACATGGTCTATGAGGTGGTGGACAACGCCATCGACGAGGCCCTGGCCGGCCACGCCGACCTGGTCCAGGTCATTCTGAACGCCGACGGTTCGGTGACGGTGACCGACAACGGCCGGGGCATCCCGACCGACATCCACGCCGAGGAAGGCGTGTCGGCGGCCGAGGTCATCATGACCCAGCTGCACGCCGGGGGTAAGTTCGACCAGAACTCCTACAAGGTCTCCGGCGGCCTGCACGGCGTGGGCGTGTCGGTGGTCAACGCCCTGTCCGACTGGCTGGAACTGAAGATCTATCGCGACGGCAAACAGCACCAGATGCGGTTCGAGCGCGGCGACACGGTCAAGTCGCTGGAAGTCACCGGCACGGCGCCGATCCGCACCACGGGCGACAAGGCCGGTCAGCCCCTGAGCGGCACCGAGGTGACCTTCTTCCCCTCGATCACGACCTTCAGCCACATCGACTTCGACTTCAAGACGCTGGAGCACCGCCTGAGGGAACTGGCCTTCCTGAACTCGGGCGTGGTCATTCGCCTGGCCGACATGCGCCACGCCGAGCCGATCGACGTCACCCTGCACTATGAGGGCGGGGTCGAGGCCTTCGTGCGCCACCTGGACAAGTCGAAACAGCCCCTGCTGAAGGACGTCATCGTCATTCGCGGCAAGAAGGAGGGGATCGAGCTCGATCTCGCCCTGTGGTGGAACGACAGCTACCACGAGACCATGCTGTGCTTCACCAACAACATCCCCCAGCGGGATGGGGGCACCCACCTGTCGGCCTTCCGCGCCAGCCTGACCCGCGTCATGGGCGGCTATATCGAAAGCTCGGGCCTGGCGAAGAAGGAAAAGGTCGCCCCGACCGGCGAGGACGCCCGCGAGGGCCTGACCTGCGTCCTGTCGGTCAAGGTGCCGGACCCCAAATTCTCCAGCCAGACCAAGGACAAGCTGGTCTCCTCCGAGGTGCGGCCGGCCGTTGAGGCCCTGTGCTCGGAAGGCCTGTCCACCTGGTTCGAGGAACATCCGGTCGAGGCCAAGATGATCGTCGCCAAGATCATCGAGGCCGCCTCCGCCCGCGAAGCCGCCCGCAAGGCCCGCGACCTGACCCGCCGCAAGTCGGCGCTGGAAATCAGCTCCCTGCCCGGCAAGCTGGCCGACTGCCAAGAACGCGACCCGGCCAAGTCCGAACTGTTCATCGTCGAGGGCGACAGCGCCGGCGGCTCGGCCAAACAGGCGCGCAACCGCGAGAACCAGGCCGTCCTGCCCCTGCGCGGCAAGATCCTGAACGTCGAGCGCGCCCGGTTCGACCGGATGCTGTCGTCGGACCTGATCGGCACCCTGATCCTGGCGCTGGGCACCGGCATCGGCCGCGACGACTTCAACGCCGACAAACTGCGCTATCACAAGATCATCCTGATGGCGGACGCCGACGTCGACGGCGCCCACATCCGCACCCTGCTGCTGACCTTCTTCTATCGGCAGATGCCCGAGCTGATCACGCGCGGCCACGTCTACATCGCCCAGCCGCCCCTCTATAAGGTCTCCAAGGGCAAGCAGTCGCGCTACCTGAAAGACCAGGCCGAGATGGACGCCTATCTGATCGAGGAAGGCTCGTCCGAGGCCGAGCTGGACCTGTCCACCGGCGAACGTCGCCTGGGTCTGGACCTGCAGGCCCTGGTGCGCGAGGCCAAGGCCTTCAAGGCCGGGGTCGACCGCCTCAGCCAGCGCGCCCCCGCCTTCGCCATCGAACAGGCGGCCCTGGCCGGTCTGTTCACCGAGAACGCCGACACCGCCGAGGCGGCGTCAGCCGCCGCCGTTCGCCTGAACCTCTATGCCGAAGAAGGCGACGGCGACTGGACCGGCGCGCCGGGCGAACAGGGCGCGGTCATCTTCACCCGCACCCGCCGGGCCGTTCAGGAGACCATCGTCCTGGAAGAGACCCTGATCCGGTCGCTGGACGCCCGTCGTCTGGCCGAACGCGCCGCCGCCTTTGACGGCGTCTTCGCCGCCCCCGCCACCTATCGCCGCAAGGACAAGTCCACGACCATCCGCGGGCCGCTGGACCTGCTGAACGCAGTGCTGGACGCCGGCAAGAAGGGCCTGGCCATCCAGCGCTACAAGGGTCTGGGCGAGATGAACCCGGAACAGCTGTGGGAAACCACTCTGGACGCCAACGCCCGCACCCTGCTGCAGGTCTCGGTCGAGCACGAGGAAGACGCCAACGACCTGTTCGCCAAGCTGATGGGCGACGTGGTCGAACCCCGCCGCGACTTCATCCAGGAAAACGCCCTGGACGCCGCCGTCGACGTCTGACCCTCGGTCCCCTACCTCCTCATCGAAAAAAGCCGCCCCCGATCCTGCGATCGGGGGCGGTTCAGTTTGGCGTCAGGGTTTGACGGGCTGAGCGAAGTCCGGCTGGAGGGAACGTCCCCCAGCCGGTTTCGCCCAGGTTCTGGATCAGTAGGAATAGGCCAGGCGGACCAGGAAGTTCCGGCCGGGTTCCATATAGTCCTTCTGATAGGAGGGGCTCTCGCCCTTGGTCGTATAGTAGCGGTGGCCGTCCAGGATGTTCTGGACGTCGAAGTCCATCGTCAGGCCGGGACGGAAGGTGTAGCGCGAGTGGAAGTCCAGGCTCTTGTTGGGCTGGACCCATTTGTCCACGGCGTTATCGCGCAGGTCTTCGATATAGGCGCCCTGATACTGATAGGACAGCCGGGCTTCGAGGCCGTACTTCTGATAGGTCAGAGAGGCGTTGTAGATCAAATCCGGCGCCTGGATGAAGGAGATCTTACGCCCCCTGCGGTAGTCCAGACCCGTCTCGGCCTCGCTGACCTGGCGGGTCAGATTGGCCTCGACCCCGAAGCCGTCGAAGGGCGCGGCCATGCCCTCGAACGACTTGATCAGGTTCAGCTCGACGCCCGTGATCCGGGCCGTCTCACCGTTCTTGGGCTGAGTGATAGTGATCACGCCTTCCTGGGTGGGAGCATCGACCGCGCTGCCGTTGGTGAAGATGAAGTGGTCGATCTTCTTGTGGAAGACGCCGATCGACACCAGGCTGGAACGGTCGGGATAGTATTCCGCCGAGAGGTCCAGGTTCAGGGCCTCGGCCGGTTTCAGGTCGGGATTGCCCTGGCTGATGGAGACGATCTCGCCCAGGGTCTCGCCCGGCCTCGGCTTTGCCCGGCCGACGCTGACGCCACGCGAGATGTTGCTGAACTCGGGCCGGGAGAAGCTGGTCCAGATCGCGCCGCGATAGACGAAGTTTTCCGACGGGCGATAGACCGCCGTCACACTGGGCAGGACGTTGGTGTAGTGGCTGTCGGTGTCGCCGAAACCGCTCCGGTCGCCGTCATCGATCCAGTTGGTGTTGGTGACTTCCGTGTGTTCGACCCGCACCCCGGCGACTACGTCCAGATCGTTGAGCTGGAAGCTGGCCAGGCCGTAACCGGCGTAGATGGTCTCTTCGCCGCTCTTATCGCTCGAGTTCAGATCGGCGTAGGAATAGTTGACCGGATTGGCCTTCTGGGCGGCCTCGATGGCGGCGGTCACCCGGTCGCGGTTCAGGATGGCGCCGTAGTAGTAGCGGCCGTTCAGAACGTTGCGGACTTCGCGGTCGATCAGGCCCGACTGACCCAGGCTCTTGCCCGCCAGCGGCGTGTTGTCGAACGAACCGCCCCAGATCGGCGTGGCGTCGTATTCGCGTTCGGACCGCAGGATCTTCACGCCCGCCTTCAGATGACGGACGAGGCCTTCCATCTCATAGACGGCGTCGAACTTGAACGCCGTGCGCGCGTCGGTCTGTTTGTCGCGGCTGCGGCCGCCGCCGTCATAGGGCAACAGATTGGGATCGTTCTGCGCGTTCTGGGCGAAGGCCGGCAGTTGCGGCATGGGGAAGCGCGGATCATAGGACGACCACAAGAGGCCCGTCTGGTTGAACGGCGCCGAGCAGGCGTCGCAGTTGTACCCGATGGAGAAGCTGTCGGGTCCGCCCTTTTCGCCGGCGCTGTAGCTCAGATCATAGTCCAGGGTCAGGCGGTTCAGACGGCTCTGGCCGCCGAGGTTGATGGTGCCCAGGGTCGAGGTCTGGTCCAGGGTCTGGAAGGTGCGGGCGAACTGGAAGGTCTCGGGCTTCCACACGCCCGACCGGCCGAACAGGGACCAGTAGGACGAGCTGCTCTTGCGGTCGGCATCGGTGATCACGCCGTCGGCGTCGAAGTCTTTGATCTGCGCGGTGGTGTAGCTGTAGATGCGGCCCTTCTGACTGTCATAACCGATGACCGCATTGTCCGGCTGGATCAGGCTGGTGTCTTCCAGATCGACCTGTTGCAGGCGTTTGGTCTTGCGGCTGCGGAAGTCGGTGTAGTCATTGGTGCCGGTCCGTTCCAGACGGCTGTACTGACCGCGCAGATAGAAGTCGTTCGTGTCCCCGCGATAGTCGATCGAGAAGTTCCCGCCGAACCGCTCTTGCTCGATGCGACGGTAGTCCAGGTCGATGCCCGGCAGGTACATCGAACGCTCGTCGATCTCTTCGGTGCTGTTCCGACGCCAGCGATAGGGCTCCCACTCGCCGTCGTTTTCGGTCTCTTCGTTCAGGCCGTTGCTCTTGCCGTAGTTGAAAGAGACGAAGGCGCCGAAACGGCTGTCGGACGGCAGGCGGCTGGCGAAGTCCAGCTGGACCTGACCGGCGCCGTCCTTTTCATCCTGCTCGCGGGCGCGGTCGTTGATCCCATAGCTGAGGAAGGCGCGCGCCACCGGGCGGGCGAAATCGAAGGCCGTGGGGGTCTGGAAGTTGACGGAGCCGCCGATGGCGTCGCCGTCCATGTCCGGCGTCAGGGTCTTGGAGACGGTGATGCTCTTCAGGCCGTTGGGCGGCAGGACCGTCATCGACATCTTGCGGCTGTCGGGATCGGTCAGGGCGACCCGGACGCCGTTGATCGAATAGGCGTTGAAGGTGCCGGCCAGGCCGCGCACCGAGACATATTCGCCTTCGCCCGTCTCCTGGTTGACGACGACGTTGATGCCCGGCGCGCGGGCCAGGGCGTCGGCGACGTTGGCGTCGGGCAGCTTGCCCAGGTCGTCGGACGAAATCACGCTGGACACCACGCCCGAGCGGCGCTGGGCCTCGATGGCGTTGGCGGTGCTGAGGCGCTGGCCGGTCACGACGACCTCCTCCACCTCGGCGGGCGTGGATTGCGGCGCGGCGGTCTGGGCGTGGGCGACGCCCGCGACCAGGGCGGCGGAACCCGCCAGGAGGACGGCGCGCAGGCCGGTCCCGGCGGTGGTGTGACGATGAACGGCCCGTTCCTGGGCCATGAGATGACGCGACATGACTGTCTCCATTGATCCTGATGTGTGGTCAGATCGGCCGTCGAGGTCCGCTCAAGGCAGGCGTCAGCGATCAGCGACGCGCGGGCGCGCCCTGACTGCATCAACCGCTCGACCCAGACCCGGGCCGAAAACTATTGGATTGCGACGGCGCCGCCGGGACCGGCGGGCCGATGTCTTGTGCTCCGGCTATCCGGAGCGATGACGACTGGAACCTTCACTCATTCAACAACCCCCATTCGTTGAAATGAAAACTAGGCTTCCGCCCTGCGGTTGATCAGGTCGCAGAGAAGCTGGCGATAGGCCTCGAAACCGGCGACCTCGACGCCCTGGGCCTTGCCCAGTTCGTCGTAGCGGCGCAGCCGAAGGGCGGCCTCGGCCGCCGGCAAGGCCATGAATTCCTCCACCTCGGCCGGGCTCATCGGTCCGCCCTGCAAGGCCAGGCTCTGAAGCGAGGCGGCGCTCAGCCGATCGACATAGCCCGGCGCCGTGGCGGCCAGACACCGTTTGGCCGCCACATGCAGTCGGACCGGCTCGGTCACTTCAGGTCCAAAGGCGCGGGCCAGATAGCCGGCGCTGATGTGTTCGTGACGGGTGTCGATGCCCCGGTCGGCGGCGTCCTCGCCGGCCTTCTGCATCATGTGGCCGACGTCGTGCAGCAAGGCCGCCGCCACCAGGGCGGGCGGAGCGCCGTCCGCCTGGGCATGGTGCGCCGTCTGCACCGCATGCTCCAGCTGGGTGACGTCCTCCCCGTAATGCAGCCCGCCCAGCCGGGCGAACAGGTCCGAAAGTTCAGAGACGAAGGCGTCGGCGTCCACGGGAGAGGTCATCAAATTTCCGTCGTAAGCAGCGGTCGAAAGAGCGGGGGTCACAGGCGCATCCGCCCGATGGCCGGATCGGTGCGGCTGGGGCGGCCGGTCTCCACATGACCGGCCAGCCTCTGGATGAAGGTCGGATCATTCTCCAGGCTCACCGTCAGGTCGTACCAGTGGTCGCTGCCGCGCAGGTCCCAGGTCGATTGCGACGCTGCGCCGGGCCGGACGGTCAGCCGACGCCGCGCCTCGCCTTCGGACAGGGGATAGGCGGGGTCCATGTCCAGCACCGCCAGGGCGGCCTCCTCGCCCACGCCCGTCACGCCCACGGTCAGCACGCCCCTGGCGTCTGTGGCGATCATCACCTGCGGCTGGGGCTGGGCGGCGTCGCCGGCGAAGCGGCGGTAGAAGCCGTTGGGGCCGTGAACCATCAGATCATAAGGGCCCGGCCGGCCGGTGTTCCAGTGTCCGGCCGCGTAGGTCTCTCCGGCGGCGAGGGTGAAGCGCCAGGGGCCCGCGCGATCAGTGGCGTCGAACACCTGGAAGACCGCGCCGGTGCGGCCGCGGTTGACCAGGTCGATCCAGACGGCCCCGTCGGCGACGCGGGCCTGGGCGGCCAAATCATAGGGCAGAGGGCGGGCGCCCCGCTGCGGCCCGTCCTGAACGGCCGGAACCTGGCGCTCGGGAATCCGCAGGGTCGGCGCGGCCTTGGAGCGGGCCACGCGCTGCATGTAGTCGGCCGTGGCGGGCAGAGACAGGGCGGCCCAGTCCTGGTTCGGACGCGCGAAGTCGAAGGCCGACGTCAGGTCGCCGCAGACGGTCCGACGCCAGTCGCTGATGTTCTCCTCCCGAACGCCGAAACGCTTTTCCAGGAACTGCAGCGTCGAGGTGTGGTCGAACACCTCCGAACAGACGAAGCCGCCGCGGCTCCAGGGCGAGACCACGATTGCGGGCACCCGAATGCCCAGGCCCAGCGGATGGGCGCCGCGATGGGCCGGATCGGCGTCAGGCCCATAGACCTTGGCCTCGCCGGCGACCGAGACGGTGCTGTGGCCCTGGTCCGGCGTCAGGGGCGGCATCGGCGGCTGGACATGATCGTAGAAGCCGCCGGCCTCGTCATAGTTGACGATGAAGACGGTCTTGGAGAAGACCTCCGGGTGATCGACCAGGGCCTCGATCAGCTGGGCGCAGACGTGCTCGCCCTTGGACGGCTCGGCGTCGGGATGTTCCGACAGATCCCGCGCCGTCACGATCCAGGACACCTGGGGCAGGCGCCCGCCGGCGATGTCAGCGCGGAAGGCCTCCACCAGCTGCTCGCCGTCCGAACGGGTGCGGTCTGCGCCGGTCTTATGCTCCGACACCCAGGACCGACCGCGCTGATACAGGGGCGACTCCTTGGGGCAGGGCCGGAACGGCTTGAAGACCGACAGGATGTTGTCGCCGAAATTGTCGTACTCCTGATAGACCTTCCAGCTGACGCCCGCCGCCTGGAGCCGTTCGGCGTAGGTGGTCCAGTCATGCGGACCGCGCGCCATCTCCATGTCTTCGGCCATGTCGGCGCTGGGCGTCTCGTCCTCGCCGTAGTTGCTCATCTCCGGGTCGCCGCCGACCTTTCCGCCGCCGTTGCAGCCGGTCCAGAGGTGCAGCCGGTTCGGATAGGTCTGGGTCAGGGTCGAGCAGTGATAGGCGTCGCAGACGGTGAAGGCGCTGGCCAGGGCGTAGTAGAAGGGCAGGTCCGAGGCCTTGTAATAGGCCATCCGCTTGTGAAGCTCGCCGGAATGGCCCCACTGGTCATAACGGCCGCCGTTGACGATGGTGACGGCGGCCTTGTGCCCCTGGTCCGACCCGTCGACCGTATAGGCGTTGGTGGTGCGGGAATCCCCATGGAAGGGAATGACGAAGCCGTCGGGATGCTGGTCGCTGGGCTGACGCCAGACGCTGGCCCCGCCCGGCAGGCGTTGGGGGCGCGGATCGCCGAAGCCGCGCACCCCGTTCAGCGCGCCGAAATAGTGATCAAAGGCGCGGTTCTCCTGCATGAAGATGACCACGTGTTCGACGTCCATGATGGTGCCGGTGGCGTTGTTGGCG
This sequence comes from Brevundimonas sp. Br13, assembly GCF_055391505.1. Lineage (NCBI taxonomy): Bacteria > Pseudomonadati > Pseudomonadota > Alphaproteobacteria > Caulobacterales > Caulobacteraceae > Brevundimonas > Brevundimonas sp. Br13. Next base: position 13,113 of record NZ_AP044008.1, read on the forward strand.
GGAATGGCCATCGCCTTGCGCACCGCGGCGGGCAGCAGGTTCAGGGCCGCGCCTGCGGCCACGCCGCCCAGAGCGCCCCGCAGGAAAGACCGACGATCATTTGACATGGATCAAATCCCCCTCTTCACTTTTGGTATAGACCAGAAGGGGTGTCGTCTTCGGCGAAATTTTCGTGAAGCTTGCGCGGCGGATGTCTGAACCTTCCGTAGAGGGACCCGGCTCGCTTGACCCGCAATGCTTGAATTCGCATCTTCCGACCGGGCGGGAATCGACCGTCGTTTGAGCGATTCCATGACGCAGCCGGACAGTCTCCATTACCTCGGGGTGCGCGACGCCATCGCCGCGCGGATCGCGGGCGGAGAGTTGAAGCCCGGCGAACGCCTGCCCTCCGAACGTCAGTTGCAGGTCGGCGGCGGCGTGGCGCGCGGCACGATCCGCGAAGCCCTGTTCCAGCTCGAGGCCGAGGGGGTCATCTATCGAAAGGACCGCAGCGGCTGGTACGTCTCGCCCCCGCCCGTCGTCTATGATCCGACGCGCTGGGAGGGTTTCATGTCCTATGTGGAGGCCCAGGGACGCCGGCCGACCACCGAAACCCTGAGCAAGACCGAGATCGCCTGCACCCCGGTTCTGGCGCCGATCTTCGGCCGACCGGTGGGGGCCCCCATGTACCGCATCCGCCGCCGGCGTTCGGTCGACGGCCGCGCGGTTCTGGTGGAGACCATCGTCGTGGACGCCGCCATGGCCCCGGACCTGCTCAGCCATCCGCTGGACGGCTCTCTGACCAGCGTGCTGAAGTCCGCCTACAACATCGCCGTGGCCCGCAACCGGGTGGACATGCAGCCCTGCGCCCTGACGCGCGGCGAGGCCGAGGCCCTTCAGGTCAAGTCGGGCCTGCCCGGCCTGAACGTGGTCCGAACCAGTTATGACGCCCAGGGCCGGGTGGTCGAATTCGACCGCGAATACTGGCGCCACGACGCCCTGAAGATCAGCGTCGACATCCGGGTGCGTTAAGCCCTCGGGCGATCAGGCCCGGCGCGCCGCCTCGGCCTCCAGGGCCGGGATCAGATCCGCCACCGTGTCGATGACCCGGTCGGCGCCCGCCTTCAGCAGACGATCGGCGGCTGCGGCCAGCCGGGCCGACCGTTCGTCCGCATCCAGCTCGGCCAGGGCCTGGGCCGTCAGCCCCGTCAGATTGCCGGACGCGGCGACCCCGATGGTGAAGCAGCCGGCGTTGCGCCCCTCGGCGATCCCCACCTCGGCGTCGTCCACCTTGACCACGCGCGACAGGGGCCAGACGCCCAGATCGGCGCAGGCCTTATAGATCATCAGGGGCGACGGGCGTCCCTGAGGCGTCTCATGGGCGCAGACCACCAGATCGGGGGCGTAACCCTGGTCGGCCGCGCGGGGTAGGACCGCCTGCATCATCTCGCGCGTATAGCCGGTGCAGGAGGCGATCTTCAGGCCCTCGCCCCGCAGCCGGGCCACGACCTCGGCGGCGCCGGGGATCAGGTCCGCCGTTTCCTGGGCCAGGCGGATCATCGGCTGCTGGAGTTCGCCCATGACCCGTTCGATCGCCGCCGTATCGGGCGCCGCGCCGTGCGCCGCCCGCCAGGCCCCATTGACGCGGGGCTGTTCGAACAGGGCCCGCACGTGATCGGCCTTGGCCCGGCCCATGTCCCGGCGCGCCTCGTCCTCCGTCACGGGCGTGTCCAAGGCGGCGAAGGCCTCCATCAGGGCCAGAACAGGGGCCCGGCTGCCGAAATCGACCATAGTGCCGGCCCAGTCGAAAACGACCATGTCGAAACTGTCGCGGATGGGGGTCATGGTCACGTCTCCTGAAACAGGTCTGCGATCACCTCTTCGCCGAAGGCGAAGCCGGTGGAGGCGCCGTTGCCGGCGGTGATGAGGGCCAGGCGCACGGCCGGGTGCGGCGCCGCGATCAGATCGGCCTGGGGGCCTCGGGCATAGGTTCCGGTCCAGCGCTGGAGCACCGGCGGGGCGGGCTGGCCGGTGGCGGCGCGCCATTCGTCCAGGATCAGCTGATCGACCGCCTCGCTGGCGAAGGGGTCCGGCGTGGCCGCGTCGTGGTGGCTGTCGCCCATGACCAGGGCGCCGTCGGCGTCCTGGACCGCGATCAGATGGACCCCGTTCGTCAGGGCCTGGCCCTGCTCCGCCTCCAACCGCGCGCGCAGGGCGGCCGCCTCCGGCAGGGCGGCGTAGCCGCCGTAGCGCACCAGGCCCAGGTCCGACATGACCGGAGCGGGCAGATTGAAGCCGGGCGAGGCCAGCCGCATCATCTGAAGCTTGCACCGGGTGACCCCCGCCTGGGCCATTTGATCGGGGAACAGGCTGACCAGGTCGTCGCCGGGACAGACAACGATCCGCTCGGCCTCCACCACGCCCCGACTGGTGACGAGGCGCGGCGGCTCGACGGTCTGGACGGCGGTCTGTCGCCGAAACGCGACGCCGAAGCGATCCGCCAGCCAGGCGGCCAGACCCGGGATGGCGATGCGGGAATCCACGCGCAGCTCGTGGGGGCTCCACAGGGCGGCGACAGTCTGGGGGCCGATGATCTGCGGCGCGCGCGCCCGCGCCTCCTCCCCCGTCATCAATCGACACCCTTCGCCCATTTCGGTGGCCGTGAAGGCCTCCAGCACGGCCGCAGCCTCGGGCCGGCGCACGGGCAGCCACAGCCCGCGTTGCAGGACCGGCACGTCCGCCTCGCGCGCCGCCTCATCCCAGATGGCGCGGCTGCGGTGGGCGCGGCTCCAGACCTTCCCCCGCGGCTGGCCCGTGACGGTGACGAAGCCGAAATTGCGGATCGAGGCGCCGTTGGCCTGGGCGTCGCGGTCGATCACCACGACCGACAGACCCCGCCGCGCGGCCGCCAGGGCGCAGGCCAGGCCGACGATCCCCGCGCCCACCACAGCGACGTCGTAGCGTCTCTCCGTCATCCTCGTCCTCGTCATCCAAGCGTCGCAGCAGTGGTCTAGACCACGCGAGTGCAACGGGATGATGTCAAATGATGAAACGGATGCGGTCGTGGCTGGCCCAGGCGAATCCTGTCGTCTTCGTCCTGTTCGCGGGTCTGGCGGGTTTCTGCGCCTATTTTTCCATGTACGCCTTCCGCAAACCCTTTACGGCGGCGACCTTCGACGTCGTGCCCGGATGGGACTTCGCCCTGGACTATAAGATCGCCCTGGTGATCGCCCAGGTCGCCGGCTACGCCCTGTCCAAGCTGATCGGCGTCAAGGTGATCGCCGAAATGCGGGCCGAACGCCGCGCCCTGGCCATCGTGCTTCTGATCGGGGCGTCCTGGCTCGCCCTGGTCCTGTTCGCGGTGACGCCGGCGCCGTGGAACGTCGCCGCCCTGTTCCTGAACGGCCTGCCCTTGGGCCTGATCTGGGGTCTGGTGTTCGGCTTCATGGAGGGGCGGCGCACCAGCGAGGTGCTGGGCGCCATATTGTGCGCCAGCTTCATCCTGTCTTCCGGCGTGGTGAAATCGGTCGGCAAGGCCCTGATGGAGCATCAGCACGTCAGCCCCTTCTGGATGCCGGCGACCGTCGGGGTGGTCTTCATGCCGCTGCTTGCCGTCTCGGTTTTGGCCCTGGCCGCCCTGCCCCCGCCCAGCCCCGCCGACGAGACCGATCGGGGGGCGCGCCGTCCGATGATGGCGCGGGAGCGGGCCGCCTTTCTGGCGCGCCACTGGCCGGTGCTGGTCCTGCTGATCGCCGCCTATGTGCTGCTGACGGCCTTCCGCGACCTGCGCGACAACTTCGCCGCCGAGATCTGGCGGGCCCTGGGCTATGGCGACGCGGCCTCGGTCTTCACCGCCAGCGAAGGACCGGTGGCGGCCCTGTCCCTGGTCGCCATGGGCGTCATGATCGCGGTCAAGAACAACGGCCGGGCCCTGCTGCTCATGCACGGGGTCATACTGGCCGGTTTCGCCCTGCTGGGCCTTTCCACCTTGGCCTTTCAACAGGGGCTGATGTCGCCGATCGCCTGGATGATCGCGGGCGGCGCGGGGCTCTATCTGGCCTACACCCCCTTCAACGCCATGCTGTTCGACCGGATGGTCGCCTATTCGGGCACGGTCGCCACCGCCGGCTTTCTGATCTACCTGGCCGACGCCACCGGCTATCTGGGCAGCGTCGCCCTGCTGCTGTTCAAGAACTTCGCCGTCGTGGACCTGCCCTGGCTGCCCTTCTTCACCGGCGCCGCCTATGCGACCAGCCTTGCGGGCCTGGTGCTGGTGGGGGGCTCGGCCCTGCTGTTTCTGCGCGGACGGCGGGACGGCGCCGCTTCAACTTGACTTTCGCGGCCGAAGCGCCCATTTGCGCTGCATCGCACAATCGCGATCTCCGGCGTCTCCAGCGCGTGTGGGTCCGCTTTCGGACCTGACTGTAGCAGCCGCCGGCTCCTCATATTCATTCGCTGCCCGGACACGCGGGGCGGCGCCCGATCCACCCCGCAAGCCTCGTCTTTGAGGCTCCGTCGGGACTGGCGGTGCGCGGCCCGACGGCGTCATGCCATGGCCGATGCGCGTCGCCGCACGCGAAAGAAACTGCCGTGAGCACCACCTTCGAATCCATGGGCCTCAACAAGGCCCTCCTCCAAGCCCTGGCCTCGACCGGCTACGTCAAGCCGACGCCGATCCAGGAAAAGGCCATCCCCGACGTCATGCTGGGCAAGGACTTGCTGGGCATCGCCCAGACGGGCACCGGCAAGACGGCGGCCTTCGCCCTGCCGATCCTGCATCGCCTGGCCGAGAACCGCACCCCGCCCGTGCCGCGTACCACGCGCGCCCTGATCCTGAGCCCCACGCGCGAACTGGCGACCCAGATCGGCGACAGCTTCAAGGCCTACGGCGCCCATCTGGGCTTCCGGGTCGCGGTCATCTTCGGCGGCGTGAAATACGGCGCCCAGGAACGCGCCCTGCAACAGGGGCTGGACATTCTGGTCGCCGCACCGGGTCGTCTGCTGGACCATATCCAGCAAAAGACCCTGGACCTGTCCTCGACCGAGATCTTCGTTCTGGACGAGGCCGACCAGATGCTGGACCTGGGCTTCATCAAGCCGATCCGCCAGATCGTCAGCCGTATGCCGGCGCGCCGTCAGAACCTGTTCTTCTCGGCCACCATGCCGAACGAGATCGGCAAGCTGGCGGGCGAACTGCTGAAGGATCCGGTCAAGGTCCAGGTCACGCCCCAATCGACCACCGTCCAGCGCATCGCCCAGTCGGTCGTCTATATCGAACAGGGCAAGAAGCGCGCCCTGCTGACCGAGATGTTCAGCGATCCCGAGTACAAGCGCTGCCTGGTCTTCACCAAGACCAAGCACGGCGCCGACAAGGTCGCGGCCTATCTGGAAGCCGGCGGGGTCGAGGCCGGCGCCATCCACGGCAACAAGTCCCAGCCCCAGCGTGAACGCACCCTGGAAGCCTTCAAGAAGGGCAAGCTGCGGGTGCTGGTCGCCACCGACATCGCCGCGCGCGGCATCGACGTGGACGGCGTCTCCCACGTGGTGAACTTCGAACTGCCGCACGTGCCGGAATCCTATGTCCACCGCATCGGCCGCACCGCGCGGGCGGGCAAGGACGGCACGGCCGTCAGCTTCGTCGCCGGCGACGAGATGAAGCTGCTGCGCGACATCGAAAAGGTCACGCGCCAGAAGATCCCGGTCGCGGACCGCCGCAACGACAAGCAACTGGCGGCGCTGGACGCCTCCATCATGGCCGCCGGCGTGGCCAAGAAGGCGACCCTGCCGGAACGTGAAGGCGGCGAGCGCAACGAAGGCGGTCGCGGCGGGCGGGGACGTCGGGTTCCGCACCGCGACGGCGTCCGTCCGGAAGGCGGCGGCCAGCCCCACCGCCAGCGCCGCAACCGCCCCGGCGGCGAGGCGGCGGCTCCCCGTCCGGAGAAGACCTACAACCCCCTGGCCGGCGAAAAGACGACCCCGCGCGAACCGCGCCCGTCCGATGCGCGCCAGCACGAGCCCCGTCCGGTCGGCGAAATGAAGCGCCGCCCCCGTCGCCGTCCCTCGAACGGCGGCAAGGGCTACGCCGCCAAGGGGTGATCCTCACCGCCTTCCCCCCGCCTGCGGGAGAGGGTCTGGAAAGAAAAACGGCGGCGCCTTTGCGGGCGCCGCCGTTGTCATGTCAGCCGGGGCTGAACCGACTTAGAAGTTCCAGGTCGCGCCCAGCGAGAAGCCGACGCCCGAACCCTTGGCCTCGCCCCGCAGGTTCGAGACGACCAGGCCGTTGTTGTACAGGTCGCGCGTGTCGTTGATCGTGGCCGTGTCGATGTCGATATAGGTCACGGCGCCGTCGAAGGTCATCGAACCGACCGTCTTGGACAGGCCGGCGGCGTACAGCCAGCGGTCGCCGTCCGGGATGCGGGCGGTGCGGTGATCGTCCGGCGTCGGGGTCGGGTCATAGCCCAGGCCGGCGCGGACCGTCATGGTCGGATCAATCTTGTAGTCGAAGCCGATCGCGCCGGTGGTGACGTCGTCATAGTCCTGAACGATGGTCGAGGATCCCGTGGCGCCGTAAGCGACGCGGATGGCGTCGAACTCGCTCCAGCCGATCTGATTGACCTGGGCGTTCAGGGTCAGGCGGTCATTGACGGCGTAGCGGGCCGAGACGGTGGCGAACCAGGGGGTGGTGAAACTGGCCGTGCCGTCAGCCGAGACGTTGGCGGGAGCCAGGACGCCGGTCAGGCCCGAGATGTTCACCGTGCCGTCCAGCTCGTGCTCGATCTTGGAGCGATACGACAGACCCAGGTCCAGCTTGCCGAAATGCATCTGGGCGCCGGCGTTCCAGCCGTAGTTCCAGCCGTCGCCTTCCAGCTGGTTGCGGCCGTCGGTCGACGGCGAGACGACATAGGCGGGCGACAGGACGGCCGGGATCGGCGCGTTCGGCAAGGCCGAGGACAGGGTGGCCTTGGCGAACTGAGCGTCGAAGCCGGCGCCGATGTCCAGCCAGTCGGTGACCGTCATGGCGGCGACCAGGCTGACGTTGGCCGAGCGCAGTTCCGACGTCAGGGCGTCGTAACGGGCGAAGTCCGTCGGCTCGTACTTGGTGGTGAAGTTGTACGGCGCCTGGACGGCCAGGCCGACGTTGAAGCGGTCGCCGATCGGCATGGAGACGGCGAAGTTCGGCACGATGCCGCTTTCGACCACCTCGTGGACGTGCGGGTCGCCGTTGACCGGATAGGTGCGGCTGACGACGCCGACGCCGGCGACCGGCACATTGTAGGTCAGGGTCGAGCCGGTGTTGTCGACGTCGGAATCCAGGACCAGGCCGTGCATGCCGACATAGAGTTCACGCTGGGTTCCGGCGATGGCGGCCGGGTTCCACCACAGCGACTGGACGCCCTTGTCGGCGCCGACGCCGGCGTTGGCGCGGCCCTGGGCGCGGGTCGATTGTTCCTGGACGTAGAAGGAGCCGGCCATGGCCGGAGCGGCGACGCCGGCCAGCAGGGCGGTCGTCAGCGCAATGCCGCCCGCGCGGGCGAAATTCCTGGGAGTCATAAAAGCCATTCCTATAGTTCAGCCCCCGCCATTTACGCGGCGGTGGGTATCGGGGAGGTCGATCGCACGGCAGCGCTTTCGTCAGGAAAACGTTGCATGCGTGGCGGGTCTCCGCCCGGAAACGGGCGAAACTGTGTCTGAAAAAGCCCACATGATCACACCGGCGAGAGGTTACGCCGGGGCAGGTTCATTCGGATGAACGACAGTGTCGCGCAATACACAGTCATTCTTTCCGCAACGGAAGGAATCCCTGACCGCCCCACATTCGCCTTGCGTATCCGTGATAGGATCGCCATCTGAAGCCGCTTCCGTCGCCGAATAGAGCCCCATGTACGAAACGCCCGAACTGGAAACCGACGCCCTGGTCCGCTCCAGCGCCATCCGCATCCATCAGGCGGAGGATTTCGAAGGCATGCGCAAGGCCGGTCGTCTGGTCGCCGAGGCTCTGGACATGATCGCCGCCCATGTGAAACCGGGCGTGACGACAGGCGCGATCGACGACCTGATCCGCGAATTCACCCTGGACCACGGGGGGCTGCCCGCCTGCCTGGGCTACAAGGGCTATGAGAAGACCGTCTGCACCTCGATCAACCACGTCGTCTGCCACGGCATCCCCGGCGACAAGGTTCTGAAAGAGGGCGACATCGTCAACATCGACCACACCGTCATCGTCGACGGCTGGCACGGCGATTCCAGCCGCATGTATGCGGTGGGCGAGATCAATGCCCGGGCCAAGAAGCTGATCGACGTCACCTATCAGTCGCTGGAGTTGGGCCTGGAGCAGGTCAAGCCGGGCAATACGTTCGGCGACATCGGCTTCGCCATCCAGAAGTTCGTCGAGGCCCAGCGGATGAGCGTGGTGCGCGACTTCTGCGGCCACGGCATCGGCCGCGTCTTCCACGACAGCCCCAACGTCCTGCACTATGGCAGGAAGGGCGAGGGCGCCGTGCTGAAGGCCGGCATGTTCTTCACCGTCGAGCCGATGGTGAACCTGGGCAAACCCCATGTGAAGGTCCTGTCCGACGGCTGGACCGCCGTGACCCGCGACAAGTCCCTGTCGGCCCAGTGCGAACACACCATCGGGGTGACGGAAGACGGGCTGGAAATCTTCACCGCCTCTCCGGCAGGACTGTTCCGCCCGAACTGAGCGGGCGAGAGCCACGCCGCCTGCGCACAGGCTCTATCCTCTTCGATGTCGTGACGCTAGGTTGCCGCCGCACAACCGAAGAGCACGACGATGAAGACGCCTTACGCCGCCGCCGGCTTGTTTCTTCTAACGCTTGGTTGCGCTTCGGCCGACAGGTCTGAGGTCGAGCGAGACCGACCCGCCGACGATCGCCAGACGGCTGCTCGGCGATGCGTTCCTTTGGAGACAAAGGCTTGGTTCAGCTGTTGGGTGTCCGCCTCGAACGCCCCGCTGACCCATTGCGTCGCCTACGCTGAGGACGACCCCGCCTGCGGGCTGAAGGCGCGGGGGGGCGCCTATCTGAGCCGCGGGGCGCCGAGCGACCATGCGGGCGCCGCAGATTGGTCGGGCGGCTGGATGCTCATCCCTGTTTTTGCGGATGAAGAGGGCCGCGTCGGAATGGCGGCCACGCGGATGGATGGAACACGCTATCTGAGCCATCACGACCAGTCGCCGCCCCCGACGGACGCGCCCCTTCCCCCGCGGTGGCCGCGTTGGCCTGCGGGGCTGGAGTTCGGCCCCGAGCAGACCAAGCCCTGATGTCGGAGACGGACGAAGCGGCCGGGGCGCCGGGCCGAACCAAGTCGTCGCCGCGCCACAGCGGTCATCGCGACCGGCTGCGCGAGCGGGCCGCCAAGGGTGGTCTGGGCGCCCTGCCCGACTATGAGCTGCTGGAACTGCTGCTGTTCCGCAGCGTGCCCTATAAGGACACCAAGCCGCTGGCCAAGGATCTGCTGGCGCGGTTCGGCGGGCTGGAGGGCATCGGCGCCGCCAGCCACGAGGCGGTCGAGGATCAGGTGGCGCGTTCCCTGGGCTATGCGCCCGGCAAGGCGACGCGGGCGGTGGCGCTGGACCTTCAGCTGATCTTCGACGTGACGCGGCGGATCGCGCGCGAGCCGACGGCGAAACGGCCCGTCATCTCGTCCTGGAGCGCCCTTCTGGCCTATGTGCGCGTGGCCTTGCAGCACGAGCCGCGCGAGCAGTTCCGCGTCCTCTACCTGGACAAGAAGAACCAGCTGATCCTGGATGAGGTCCAGAACAGGGGCACGGTGGATCACGCGCCGGTCTATCCGCGCGAAGTGGTGCGTCGCGCCCTGGAGCTGTCGGCCAGCGCCCTGATTCTGGTGCACAACCACCCTTCCGGCGACCCGACGCCCAGCCGCGCCGACATCGAGATCACCAAACAGGTTGTGCAGGCCGGCCGCGCCCTTAATGTCGAGGTTCACGACCATCTGGTCGTCGGCCGCGACGGGGTGGCCAGCTTCAAACAATTGGGTCTGATGTGATGATCAATCTGTCGCGCCGCAGCCTGATCGCCGCGTCCGGACTCGCCGCTGCGGGGGCCGCAGCCGCTGGATCGGCCTTGGCCGAAGCGGCGCCCGTCGTCATGGCCTCGACCTGGGACTTCGGCGCGGCGGCCAACGCCGAAGGCTGGAGGGTGCGCCAGAGCGGCGGCTCGGCCCTGGACATGGTCGAGGCGGCGGCCCGCGTGCCCGAGGCGGACCCGACCAACGCCTCGGTCGGCCTGGGCGGCTATCCGGACAGGGACGGCCATGTGACCCTGGACGCCGTGATCATGGACGACGCCGGCGGTCTGGGCGCCGTCTGCGCCCTTGAGGACGTGGTTCACGCCGTCTCGGTCGCGCGCCGTGTGATGGAGAAGACCCCGCACGTCATCCTGGTCGGGGCCGGCGCGCGGGACTTCGCCCTGTCAGAAGGGTTCGAGACGACGAATTTGCTGACGCCCCAGGCCGAGGCCGCCTGGCGCGAATGGCTGAAGACCGCCCGCTACGCCCCGCGCGCCAACAGCGAGAACGACGACTGGCGCCGGGCGGGCGCCGGCGGGGTTCTGGATCATGACACCATCGGCGTCCTGGGCCGCGACGCGACCGGCCGCATGGCCGGGGCCTGCACCACCTCCGGCATGGCGTTCAAGATGCGCGGCCGCGTGGGCGACAGTCCGATCGTGGGCGCTGGTCTGTTCGTCGACGCCGAGGTCGGCGCCGCCACGGCGACCGGGGTGGGTGAAGAGGTGCTGCGGGTCTGCGGCGCCCACGCCGTGGTCGAGGCCATGCGTCACGGAATGGACCCGGCGACCGCCTGTCGGCAGACGATCGAACGGATCGCCCGGCTGCGGGGGCGGGCCGTCGCCGAGGCCCAGGTCGGGCTTCTGGCCCTGACCAAGGCGGGGCGCGTCGGGGCCTTCGCCCTTCAGCCCGGCTTCACCTACGCCGTCACACGCGCCGACGGGGCGACCGAAATCTTGAACGCCGAAAGCCTGTTCGGATGAACCGGCCGACCCTGACCACCCAACGGCTGGTGCTGACGCCGGTCGATCTGGCCGACCTTGAGGACCTGCAAGCCCTCTGGGCCGATGCGGACTTTACGCGCCACATCACCGGCCGTCCCATGACCACCGAGGAGGTCTGGTTCCGCCTGCTGCGCGACCTGGGCCAATGGGGCGTAAGGGGCTACGGCAGTTGGACGATCCGCCTGGTCGAAGGCGGCGCCTATGTGGGCAATGTCTCGATCCTGGATCATCGACGGCTGATCGATCCGCCGATCGACGATCCGGAACTGGGCTGGGGCCTGGCGCCCGCCTTCCAGGGACGGGGCTTTGCGAAAGAGGCCCTGGAGGCGGCCCTGGCCTGGGCCGACGCCCATCTGAGAGCGGCGCGGACCCTGTGCATGATTTCGCCCGACAATCTGGCCTCCGTTCGCCTGGCCGAGCGGGTCGGCTACCGCCCCTATCGGCGCACCACCTATAGGGACGAGCCGGTTCAGCTGTTCGAACGACCCCGGGGTGCGACTGGGCGCGAACTGAGCGCGAACTGGGCGCAGGCTGACCGAACCGGCCCCGCCGTAGTCCGTCGTTAAGGTTTATGGGGCAGTCTGACGCGACCAGATCGAAGGCCCGCCCATGCCCATGTCCGTCGAAACCCTGCGTCGGCATCTGATCGACGCCTTTCCCGACGCGGAAATCGCCATCGAAGACCTCGCCGGGGACGGCGATCATTATCGCGCCCGCATCGTTTCCAACGCCTTTGCGGGCCTGGCGCGCGTGCGCCAGCATCAGTTGGTCTACGCCGCCCTGAAGGGACAGATGGGCGGCGCCCTGCACGCCCTGGCCCTGGAAACCTCAGCCCCATCCGACAAGGGGTGATCGGATGCGCTATCGTCCCTTCGGCGCCTCGGGCGCGGCGATTTCCAATCTGACGCTCAGCCTCGGCCCCGACTGCCTGGCGCGGGGACGCGAAGCGGCGCTGGACCTGCTCTACTCGGCGCTTGAGGCGGGCATCAACGCCTATCGACTGGAGACCGCCGATTCCGTTCTGGCCGAGATTCTGGGCGAAGCCCTGTCCCACGTGGACCGCAAACTGGTGTGCGTGGCCCTGACCCTGGGCGCCGACCGCGACTTTTCGGCCGAAGCCATGACCGCCGCCCTGGATCGCGTGCTGCACTTCTCGCGGCTGGGCTGGATCGACATCGCCATCCTGCAGGAACCGGGGGAACACGAACTGTCGCAACAGGCGCTGAACGCTCTGAAGGCGGCGCGCGCGGCCGACCGCGTCAAACTGCTGGGCGTGGCGGGTTCGGGCGACGTCATGGACGCCTATATCTCCACCGGCGCCTTCGACGTCCTGGCGACGCCGTTCGACATCAATGCTGACTGGAAGCGGCGCAACCGCCTGCGCGCCGCACGCGAACAGGACATGGCCGTCATCGCCTATGACTTCTACACCGACCGTCGCGCCAGGCCGCGCGGCCCAGAGACCGTCGCCAAAAAGGGCCTGTTCGGTCTGGGCGCGCCCAAGCCGCCGCAACGTTCTGGCGGACCGGACGCCTTCGGCTTTCTGTATCGCACCCCCGGCTGGTCGGCCGAGTCCATCTGCCTGGGCTATGTGCTGACTGAGACGACGATCTCCAGCGTCATCGTGCGCGCCACCGACCCCGACCATCTGCGGATCTTGGCCGAGACGCCCGAGCGCGATCTGCCCCCGTCCCTGGCCGCCCAGATCGAAATGGGTCGCGTCGCCGCCTCGGCCGCGGCCTGACTGAGCGCGTCAGAACCGCGTCGGTTCGCCGCGCCTTGACCCGGCGGTCCCCTCTCCCTAGCTGACGGTCTTCGCGAAAGGCTTCTCCCGTGACCGACACCGTTTCCGCCGACCCCGTCCACGCCTTCATCAGCGACACCGTGAGCCAGCACGACGTCGTCCTGTTCATGAAGGGCACGCCGGACCAGCCGCGCTGCGGCTTCTCGTCCCTGGCGGTGCAGATTCTCGACCATGTGGGCGCGCCCTTCGTCGGCGTCGACGTCTTGCAGGACGAGGCCCTGCGCGAAGGCGTCAAGACCTTCACCGACTGGCCGACCATTCCCCAGCTCTATGTGAAGGGCGAATTCGTCGGCGGCTCGGACATCGTGCGCGAGATGTTCCAGGCCGGCGAGCTTCAGGCCCTGATGGCCGAAAAGGGCGTGGCCCTGGACGGGGGCGCGGGCGAGGCCTGATGGCGCGTCCCGCCCTGACGCCGCGCGAGGACCGGGAGGTCTTCGTCGTCCCGCTGGAGGTCCGGCCCGACCATATCGACGCCAACGGCCATGTGAACAATGTGGTCTATGTCGGCTGGCTTCAGGACGTCGGCACGGCCCATTGGAACGCCCGGTTCGACGAAGCGACGCGGGCCCGCTGGTCCTGGGTCGCCCTGCGGCACGAGATCGACTATCTGCGCGCCATAGAGCCGAACGCGACCGGCGTCATGGCCCGTACCTGGGTCGGCGATCCCCAGGGGCCGCGGTTCAACCGCTATGTCCGGATCGAGGACGGCCAGGGCCGGCTGTGCGCTCAGGGCGTGTCCGAATGGTGCCTGGTGGACGCCGCCACCTTGAGGCCGCACCGCATCCCCCCGCCGATGGTCGCCGTCTTTTCGACGACGACCGGGGCGACGGCTATTTCAGCGGATTGACGATGCGGGCCGGGGTTCCCGGCTCCAGACCCAGTTCGGCATAGGTCCAGCGCAGTTCGACCCCGTCGGGAACCAGGGCCTTGCACAGGTCCTGTTTGGTCCGGCGCAGGGTGATTTCGGTCGGATCATTGTCGGCGATCGACACTTCGAAATCCGACGCCTGGGTGCAGCCGTTGGAATCGACCCGCGCCACCAGGGCGCCGTCGGCGAAGCGGGCTTCGCGGATGGCCTCCGCCGGAGGCCCGTCCCTGCGCGAGACGTTGACCGAGACATTCTCGCCGGCTTCGCTGTCATAGATGACGCAGCCGGCCAGCAGCGGCGCGGCCAGGGCGCCGACCGCCAGGATACGCAGCCCCCGCATCATTGGTCGGACGCCGGGGTAGTGATGACCCGGGTGGTCGGCTTTTCGGTCGAAACGATGATGCAGCCCGACAGCAGCGGGGCGGCGATGGCGATGGCGAGAGCGAGGCGAAGCATTGGTGTTCCCCAGTTGAAGCTTGAGCCTTTTGTGACGCGCTCACCGCCGCCACACACGTGAATTTTCGGCAAGCCAGGTGAACAATCGGAAAGGTCGGGCTTGATCCGCTTCGAAACAGACATAGTTGCAGTCGCCGCCCACCGGACCTGCCCGCCATGAGCCGCCTCTTCTCGTCCCACGCCCTCGGCCCCCTGACCCTGCGCAATCGCATCGTCGTGGCGCCCATGTGCCAGTATTCCGCGATCGACGGCGCGCCCCAGCCCTGGCACCACCAGCACATCGGCCGGCTGGCCCTGTCCGGCGCCGGCCTAGTCATCATCGAGGCGACGGGCGTCACGCCCGAGGGCCGCATCACCCCGGACGACGTCGGCCTGTGGAACGACGAACAGGCCCAGGCCTTCGCCGACATCCTTCGCGGCGTGCGGACCTATTGCGACACTCCGATCGGGATTCAGCTGGGCCATGCGGGACGCAAGGCCTCGACCGCCGCGCCGTGGAAGGGGGGCGGCCCTCTGGCGGCCGAGGACGGAGCCTGGACCACCTACGGCCCCTCGGCCCTGCCCTTCCGCGAGGATTGGCATACCCCGTTGGAGATGACCGAGGCCGACATGAACCATGTGGTCGCCGCCTTCGAGGCGGCGGCGCGCCGGGCGGACCAGGCAGGCTTCGACCTGGTCGAACTGCACGCCGCCCACGGCTATCTGCTGAGCGAATTCCTGTCGCCCCTGTCGAACCGCCGCACCGACGCCTACGGCGGCTCGGCCGAGAACCGGGCGCGCTTTCCCCTGCGCGTCGCAAAGGCCTTGCGCGAGGCCTGGCCTCGGACCAAGGCCCTGGGCGCGCGCTTCAACGGTTCGGACTGGGTCGAGGGCGGCGTGGCGCTGGAGGAGGCCGTCGCCTTCGGCCAGGCGCTGCACGGCTTGGGTTACGACTATCTGCACCTGTCCTCGGGCGGCAACGTCCCCCGCGCCCCGATCCCCGGCGACCAGCCCGGCTATCAGGTCCGCTTCGCCGAGGCGGTCAAACAGGCGGCGCCCCAGGCCAGCGTCATGGCCGTGGGCATGATCTTCGATCCCCACCAGGCCGAGGCGATCGTCGCCTCGGGACAGGCCGATCTGATCGCGGTGGCCCGCGCCGTGCTCGACGATCCCAACTGGGCCCATCACGCCGCCGTCGCCCTGGGTCAGGACGAAGGTCTGCCGCCCCAGTACGAACGCGCCGGCAAGGCCCACTGGCCCGGATACGGCCGCTGAGGGCCGATCAGGTCTGGGGCAGCTGATAGGGATTGTTGACGCTGACGGGGGAGCCGGGCGCCAGGCCCAACTCCTCGAACGACCATTTCAGCTCGACACCGCGGATCGAGGGCTTGTCGCAGGTGTCCTCATCGATCCGGCGCAGGGTGATGATCGCATCCCCGCCCTTGATGCTGACGATGGGGATCAGATCCTCCTTGCGGGTGCAGCCGTTGGAGCTGACCCAGAAGACCGCCTGGTCCTTGGTGAAGGCCGCTGCATGGATCGGCTCCAGGGCGCCGGGCATGCCGACGGTCGAGACGGTCGGCCCGTCCAGACCGCCCGCACAGGCGGCCAAGCTCGCCGATGCGGCGGCGATCAAAGCCAAGCGTTTCATGATGGAGTCGTGCAACGGACGACCTCCCCTGCCTCAAAGCCTGAACCGGCCGAGAATGCGCCTGTTCGCTCCTTGAGGGAACAGCATAAAAGGCGAAAGGCCCCGGACGAATCCGAGGCCCTCCAAACTGAACACTTCAAAGGGACGACCAAGGGGCTCAAGTAGCCCGAAGGGCGATAGCCCCCTTGAAGAAAGCTTCGTAAGCTCGGCTTACGAAGCGTAGTATTCGACGACCAGGTTCGGTTCCATCTTGACGGCGTAGGGCACGTCCGACAGTTCCGGCACGCGGACGTAGCGGACGGCGAACGAACGGTCCGACAGTTCCAGATAGTCCGGCACGTCGCGTTCCGACGACTGCTGGGCTTCCAGCACCAGGGCCATGTTGCGCGACTTTTCCTTCACCGAGACGACGTCGTCGGGCTTCACGCGGTAGGAACCGATGTCGACCTTCTTGCCGTTGACCAGGACGTGGCCGTGGCTGACGAACTGGCGGGCGGCCCAGACGGTGGGCACGAACTTGGCGCGATAGACGATGGCGTCCAGGCGCGATTCCAGCAGGCCGATCAGGTTTTCCGAGGTGTTGCCCTTGCGGCGAGCAGCCTCGTCATAGGTCTTGGCGAACTGCTTCTCGGTGATGTTGCCGTAGTAGCCCTTCAGCTTCTGCTTGGCCTTCAGTTGCAGGCCGAAGTCAGAGACCTTGGACTTGCGGCGTTGGCCGTGCTGACCGGGACCGTAGGAACGCTTGTTGACCGGAGACTTGGCGCGACCCCACAGGTTTTCACCCATGGCGCGGTCGATCTTGTATTTGGCGCTGTGGCGCTTGGACATTCTATTCTCTTTTCGACGATGCGGCCCGGCGTCCCCTGAATTGGGGATGCGATCTCAACGGCGGTCCACGCATCTTCCGTCATGAATCCCGCCTGCGGCGAACCGAGGCGTGGAAGGCGGCGCTTATGGCCATGCAGACTGTCGGAGTCAAGTCAGACAGGCCGTTAAGCACGATGGCGGGGAACCAAGCCGGGCCTCGCTTCTTTCCTGTTCCGACGCAGACCGCCGAGGAGAAGGGAGGATTGAAATGCGAACCGACGCCCCGCGCTTTCAGGCCGGCCTGTCCGACCGCGGGTTCGAGACGCTGAAGCGCCGACTGGTTGATCTGGTCGAGCCGCTCAGCGACCACCAGCTGCTGGATCTGGCCGACGGCATCCACGACCTGCTGCGCCAGCGCCGCACCGTGCGCCGCCATCACGCCGAGCGGATGAACGACCGGCTGCGCGACGGCCTGCCCATCTGACGAAAACACCCGCCGGAGGTCTCTCCGGCGGGTGTTCGTTCGGCTTGCCTAAGCCCGCCGTTATTGGGCGACCGCGGCGGCGTACAGTTCGTTGACCTTATTCCAGTTCACCACCGTCCAGAACGACTTCAGATAGTCGGCGCGGCGGTTCTGGTATTTCAGATAATAGGCGTGTTCCCAGACGTCGGCGCCCAGAACGACCTCGCCCCGCTCCTCGACCACATCCATCAGCGGATTGTCCTGGTTCGGGGTGGAGGTGATCTTCAGCTTGCCGTTCTGCACGATCAGCCAGGCCCAGCCCGAGCCGAACTGGGCGGCGCCGGCGGCGTTGAAGTCTTCCTTGAACTTGTCCATGCCGCCCAGGTCGCGGTCGATGGCGGCGGCCAGCTCGGCCGAGGGTTCGCCCGTCTGACCCGCCGGGGCCAGCAGTTCCCAGAACAGGCTGTGGTTCCAGTGACCGCCGCCGTTGTTGCGCACGGCCTTGGGCGCGGTCGAGATGCTGGTGAAGATCTCTTCCAGAGTCTTGTTCTGAAGCGAGGCGTCGGCGTCGACCGCCTTGTTCAGATTGTCGACATAGGTCTGATGGTGCTTGTCATGGTGGAAGGTCATCGTCTCCTTGTCGATGGCCGGCTCCAGCGCGTCATAGGCATAGGGCAGCGGGGGCAGGGTGAAGGCCATGGGGAGTTTCCTCTCGCGACAGATTTCCGATACGCCTCATCTAGGCGCCCGTTCGTGAAACCCAAGCGACGACGCCTGGATTCGTTCCGACTTATCGGCCGGGAACGGTCAAGCTGGCAAGTTGGACTTCAGACAGTCGCGCACCGCCCGCTTCAGATCGCCCGGCGCATTGGGCTCGTCCACCCCTTCCGCAGCGAGGACCGCCCGCACGGCGGCGTCCAGCCCGCCCGGCAGGGCGGCGATCACGCGCTTTTGCCCCTTCTCATGCAGGCAGAACCCCACCTCGCGGCACAGGGCGGAAAACATCGGCTCATAGGGATCGGGGGCGTTCATCCCGTCCCCTTAACATCAGGGGATCAGACGGGACAGCCAGTGCGCCAGGTTCAGCGCAAACTGCTGATCGTCGTGCCCTTCGGTGTTGAGGCCGAACCGAACCGGCGCGCGGTCCGGCTGGTCGGGAAAACGAATGATCTGGGCGGTCAACATCGCCGCCTCGCCCAGCACCACCACCCGCCCCCGTCCAAAGGAGAAGGCCAGACCCTGGGCGGGAAACGCCGGTCGCGTGTAGCGGCTAAGGGTTTCGGCCCGTTCGCCTCGGGCCAGGCCCTCCCGAACGGCTTGCAAGGCCTCTCGGTCGGTCGCCTCCAGAGCGTCCGCGCTCATCGCCATCAAGACGGTGGAACCGGCGGGGCCCTCCAGCGACTGGCCCGTAAAGGTCTTCACGACGCGGACGCGCTCGGCTTCATTTCGCCCGGCGATGATGGGATGATCGCCCAGGGCCTGAGACGGAAAGGTCAGGTTGGCGGTCAGATCGTCGCCTATCCGCTGAAAGGCGTAGCCCTTGCCCATTTTGACGCCGAACCGCTCCGCCAGGGCCTCCGCCGCCGAACCGTGGGGCGCATGATCGGCGACCAGCAGCAGCGAGCCGCCCTGGCTGACCCAGTTGGCCGCCGCTTCGATTTCGCCGGGATCGAAGGCTGAAATGCGAGATCCGTCTTCGGGAGCGGCGGGATTGACGACCACCAGCACCGCGACGTCCCGCAGCGCGCCGGCCTCGTCCAGACGCCCGCGCCCCGCCTCCACCCGATAGCCGTCGGCGCGCAGCAGGGCGGCGAAACCCGCATAGCGTCCCTCGATCGTCTGAAGGCTGCCGTGCCCCTGATCAATGCGGATCAACGGCCCCGCCTCGGCATAGGCGGGAACGACGCCCTGGGGCCTCCAGTCCAGATCGCCGGACTGCTCCTGCGCCGCCGACGCCCCGGCCGAAAGCCAGAGGGCCATCCCGATGACCATCGTCAGCCGCAGGCTCATGCGTTCAGGCCTTCAGCCGCGCGGCGTGGAAGGCGATGTGGTCGGCGATGAAGCTGGTCATGAAGAAGTAGGAGTGGTCATAGCCGGGCTGCATTCGCAGGGTCAGGCCCTGGCCTGCGGCCTCGGCGGCCGCGCGCAGCAGTTCGGGCTTCAGCTGGTCGGTCAGGAAGCTGTCGGCGTCGCCCTGGTCCACCAGTATGTCGTCATACGCGCCGCGCGCGGCGCCGGCCTCAATCAGCCTGGCGGCGTCGTGACGATCCCAGGCGGCGCGGTCCTCGCCCAGATAGGCGGTGAAGGCCTTTTCGCCCCAGGGGCAGCGCGTCGGCGAACAGATGGGGGCGAAGGCGGAGACCGAACGGAACAGGTCCGGATGGCGCAGCGCCAGGGTCAGGGCGCCGTGGCCGCCCATGGAATGGCCGCTGATCGACCGGACGCCGGTGGTCGGGAACTCCGCGTCGATCAGGGCGATCAGTTCGTCCGTGACATAGGTTTCCATGCGGAAATGCGGCGCCCAGGGCTCTTGCGTCGCATCGACGTAGAAGCCCGCCCCCTGGCCCAGGTCATAGGCTGGGTCGTCGGCGACGCCTTCCCCGCGCGGGCTGGTGTCCGGCGCCACGATGATGAGGCCGTGCTCGGCGGCGGCCTGGTAGGCGCCGGCCTTGGTGGTGAAATTATCCTCGGTGCAGGTCAGGCCCGACAGCCAGATCAGCACGGGGAAGGGCCCCTCCCCGCCCGGAACGAAGACCGACAGGGTCATGGGCGTGCCCGTGGCCGCGCTGTCGTGTTTCAGATAGCGGAGCGTGCCGCCATGGACGATGTGGGTCTTGGTGGTTTGGAGGGTCATGCGACGCTTTCCGGCAGGCTCAGGAGACGAACATCCATGTCATTGACGGCGCCCAGTTTGCGAGCGAGCTTGCCATCGGCGGTGATGAGCGCCAGCCCCTGCCGTCGCGCCGTCACGGCATAAAGGCAGTCGGTCATGGAATGGTTGAGGTCGCAGGCTAAGGTGAAGGCTTCCGAAATCAGCGCTCGGTGATCGCTCAGATCGACGACCTGCCGAATGATGGACAAATTCTCTGTCGCGGACGACGCCTGCAATTCGCCACGAACGACATAGCGACGAAAGACATTGGCCGCTTCCATCAGCATCAGGTCCGGCGCAACGGCCGGGCCGTGTATTCGGCGCGCCTCGATCGCGGCGTCAGCCAGCGGATCGTCGATGAACCATTTGACGACGACGCTGGCGTCGAAGACAGCGCTCACTGATCGCGGTCTTCGCGGATCAGAGCCGTGGAGTCGAGCGCTGAGCCTCGCGTTTGCTCGCGGGATCGTCGAGAAGCCGCCTCGAACCGCGCCTCGACGTCCATGGCCTCGCGCGCGGCCATGTCCCTGAACTTCTGCTCCAGGGAAATGTTCTCCGCCTTCGCCATCATCTTGAGACGGGCGACGATACGGTCGTCGAGATCGCGAACCAGAACCTGAGCCATAAGTCATGATAGCATAGCGCTATCACGACGCCAACGCCTCACCCAGGCCGTTCAGCCGACCCGGTGCATGGCGCAGATCTTGTTGCCCGACGGATCGCGCAGATAGGCCAGATACAGCTTGCCGAAGGCGCCCTGGCGCAGGCCGGGCGGGTCTTCGATCGCGGTTCCGCCGGCCTCCACGCCCGCGGCGTGGAAGGCGTCGACCGCCGCCGTGTCCTTGGCCGCAAAGCCGATGGTGCCGCCGTTGGCGTGGCAGGCCGGTTCGCCGTCGATCGGCTTACCCACGGCGAAGGCGCCGTGGGCCGTGCGCCACCAGTAGCGGCCCTTCGGATCAGGCCCCTGAGCGGCGTCGATGCCGAGGGCGCCCAGGGCGGCGTCATAGAAGCGGCGCGAAGCCTCGATGTCGTTCGC
The DNA here is from genome assembly GCF_055391505.1 of Brevundimonas sp. Br13. NCBI lineage: Bacteria > Pseudomonadati > Pseudomonadota > Alphaproteobacteria > Caulobacterales > Caulobacteraceae > Brevundimonas > Brevundimonas sp. Br13. The sequence goes on from NZ_AP044008.1 coordinate 34,076, forward strand.
GCCGACGGTGACGTGGGTGAACATGCGTTTCTCTCCCTTGAACTAGAAGACCACCACCGACCGGATGCTCTCGCCCGCATGCATCAGGTCGAAGGCTTCGTTGATCCGCTCCAGCGGCAGGGTGTGGGTGATCATCGGATCGATCTCGATCTTGCCGTCCATGTACCAGTCGACGATCTTGGGCGTGTCGGTGCGGCCGCGCGCCCCGCCGAAGGCGGAGCCGCGCCAGACCCGGCCGGTGACCAGCTGGAACGGGCGGGTGGCGATCTCCTTGCCCGCCTCGGCCACGCCGATGATGATGCTCTCGCCCCAGCCGCGGTGGCAGGCTTCCAGCGCCTGGCGCATGACCACGGTGTTGCCGGTGCAGTCGAAGGTGTAGTCGGCGCCGCCGCCGGTCAGTTCGACCAGATGGGCGACCACGTCGGAGACCTCTTTCGGATTGACGAAATGGGTCATGCCGAACCGACGGCCCCACTCTTCCTTGTCGGGGTTGATGTCCACGCCCACGATCATGTCGGCGCCGACCATCTTCAGCCCCTGAATGACGTTCAGGCCGATGCCGCCCAGGCCGAAGACCACGGCGTTGGCGCCCGGCTCGACCTTGGCCGTATTGACCACGGCCCCAACGCCGGTGGTCACGCCGCAGCCGACGTAGCAGGCCTTGTCGAAAGGCGCGTCCTTCCTGATCTTGGCCACCGCGATCTCGGGCAGGACGGTGTAGTTGGAGAAGGTCGAACAGCCCATATAGTGGGCGATGGCCTGGCCCTTGTAGCTGAAGCGGCTGGTGCCGTCGGGCATCAGACCCTTGCCTTGGGTGGCGCGGATCGAGGTGCACAGGTTGGTCTTGCGCGACAGGCACGACTTACACTGACGGCACTCGGGCGTGTAGAGCGGGATCACGTGGTCGCCGACGGCGACCGAGGTCACGCCCGGCCCCACCTCGACCACCACGCCCGCGCCCTCATGCCCCAGGATCGAGGGGAAGATGCCCTCGGAGTCCAGACCGTCCAGCGTATAGGCGTCGGTGTGGCAGATGCCGGTGGCCTTGATCTCGATCAGCACCTCGCCGGCGCGCGGCCCCTCCAGATCGACCTCGACGATCTCGAGCGGCTTCTTGGCTTCGAAGGCGACGGCGGCGCGGGTTTTCATGGCGGGGGCTCCTTGGTTTGCGCCTGTGTGTCACGAGGGGCGCCGCCGACGCTAGCCCCGCGCCGAAAACGCCACTCAGATTTTTTGAGTGCACTTTCGTGCAGATTTTTGAGATTTACTCGCAAGTGCGCGCGACATTCGATGTCTATCGCGCAACCACGCCAAGATCGGACGCAGGCTGACCGTCGGCGTCGAACGCGCTAATCAGGGTCATGACCCATCGCAACCTCGTCGTCCTGACCGGAGCCGGCATATCGGCCGAGAGCGGCGTGCCCACGTTTCGGGCGTCAGACGGCCTGTGGTGCGGGCACAGGGTGGAAGAGGTGGCGACGCCGGAGGGATATGCGGCGAACCCCGCCCTGGTGCAGGACTTCTACAATCAGCGACGGCGGCAGTTGGCGGAGGTCCGGCCCAATGCGGCCCATGTCGCCCTAGCGGAGCTGGCCGCGCGGTGGGAGGGGGATTTCCTGCTGGTCACGCAGAACGTCGACGATCTGCACGACCGGGCCCATGCCGAGACGCCGCCCGCCGCCGGGTTCGAGCTGATCCATATGCACGGCGAACTGCTGAAGGCGCGCTGCACCCGCTCGGGCGTGGTGATGGACTGGGCGGGGGACATGGCGGCGGACGAGCCTTCCCCGCACCATCCGCAAGGGCGGATGCGGCCGCACATCGTCTGGTTCGGGGAGATGCCGCTGCAGATGGAGCGGATCGAGGCGGCGCTGGCGGCCTGCGACCTTTTCGTTTCGATCGGCACCTCGGGCGCCGTCTATCCGGCGGCGGGGTTCGTGCAGTTAGCCCGATACGCCGGGGCGCGGACCGTCGAGATCAATCTGGAGCCGACGCAAGGGGCGGGCCTGTTCGACGAGGGGGTCTATGGTCCCGCGACCGAGGCCGTGCCGGCCTTCTTCCGCGACCTGCAGACCTGAAAACGACGGCCGCATCGCTGCGGCCGCCGATCTCTGGATCAAGCCCGGTCAGGCCAGAACGACGATGGTCACGCGCCGGTTCTGCGCCCGGCCCTCGGGGGTGTCGTTCGAGGCGACCGGTTCTTCCTGGCCGTAGGAGATGGTCGACATCCGGTTCAGGGCCACGCCCTGGCGGTTCAGGAAGCGACGCACGGCCTCGGCCCGCTGCTCGCCCAGCTGGTCGTTGTGCTCGGGCGTGCCGGTGGAGTCGGTATAGCCCTGGATCTCCAGATAGACGTTGCGGTTTTCGCTTTGCAGACGCTGGGCGAACTGGGCCAGACGTTGCTCCGCCTCGGGCGACAGGGCGGCGGCGTCGGTCGGGAACTTCACGGAATCGTCGGACAGGACGACCTGATAGAGGAACTTGCCTTCCGCCAGCTTGTGGGCGTCATTGGCCCGTTGCAGGGCCTGGCCCGCCGTGCCCTCGACCTGGGTCACCCGGTTGTCCACCACCTCGACCTGATCACGCACGAAACGATGGCTGGCGCAGCCGCTCGCCGCAAAGCCCATCGCGACGAGGGCGCCGCCGAGGACCGCCGTCCTGAGTTTCGATCTGCTCAAGTTCATGTCTCCTTCTTGCTGGGGGCGCCACGCCCAGTTCATGCGCCAGATGAAACTGCGGTAGGCGACAAGGCGGAGTAATGACGCGCTTTAGGCGGCAAAATGTCAGCTTAGCCGTTCGGTCTTCGACGAAACCCGCCATTTTCGATGAACAAGTGGAACCAGAAGGCGCGCCGTTACGTTGCGCCGCCAGCAGGCTTCGCCGTATGGCGGACAATCTGGACTATTGCTGATCTTAGACAGCGACCAGTTGTATTCGCGCCTTCGCCACCTTCCTGACGCGACTGAATGTTTTCAACAGACAGTCGTGATTTTTTACAGGGGTTCGTCGCGAATGACCATGCGAACGACGTCTCACATCGCATCACGGATCGGCGATTGAGCCCGGCAGCGATCCGGCGACGGGCCCTGGCGGTCGCGCCGGTGGTGTTCGGCCATGCGGCCCTGGTGCTGATGATGACGGCCGTGCGGCCCGAGCCGCCGGCCCGGCCGACGCCGGAGCCGGCGATCCTGGTCGAACTGGTCGCCCCGCCGCCGCCGCCGCCCGCGCGCGTCCCCGCGCCGGACCCTTCCCCGACGCCGGACGCCCCGGCTGCGGCGGCCGAGACGCCCGCCCCGGCCAAACCCGCCCCGCGACGCGCGCCCCCAGCGGTCGCGGCGGCGCGGCCGCGCAAGATCGTCGACCGGCTTCCGCCCGATATCGAACCCCTGCCCGCCGCCCCCGCCCCGCCGGGACCGCCCCTGCCCCTGTTGGGCGCGGCCCAGCTGGCGGGCGCCGCGACGGTCGGCGCCGGTCCGGGCGGCGGGGGCGGCGATGGAGTCGGCGGCGGGGGCGGAAACGGCGGGACGGGATCAGGCCCAGGCTCCGGCGGCGGGTCCTGCGACATGGTGCGCTGGGTCCAGGACGCCGTGCGCGACGACGCCGCCGTGCGCCGCGCCGTCATCGCCGCCAGCCGGGAGATGAACGCCGCCGGCCGGGCCATGCTGGTCTGGAACGGCGACTGGCTGCAAAGCCGCAACCAGGCCGGCAAGGGTCTGGCCGGGGTGCGCCAGGCCATTGCGCTGGAGGTCGCCTTCGCGCCGGCCGAGTGCCGAAACCAGCGGATGACGGGCCTGGCCGTGCTGACGCTGGAGGACGGCGCCGAAGGGGCGCGGATCGCCCTGGGCAAGGGCAGCTGGCGCTGGTCGGACCTGTTGGGGGCGGGTTAGACCTTTGGGATGTGGGGGCGTGGGGCGTGGGGTGTGGGGCGACCGGATACCCAGCACGCCCAACCTTCACCACCCCCCACAACCCAAACCCCACGCCCTTGAACTCACGCCCTCGGTCCAAACAGGATGATCCCCGCCCCGATCAGGCAGACCGCCGCGCCGATCAGGTCCCAGCGGTCGGGCGTCGTCTTCTCGACCACCGCCATCCAGACCAGAGAGGGGTCTTTTCCTCCGCCGTCATCCTCGGGCTTGACCCGAGGATCGGATTGTCCGTCTGAAAACCGTCAGGATAGACCCGACGCCCTTTTCGCCCGATCCTCGGGTCAAGCCCGAGGATGACGAGGGGATGGGAGCCTCTACTCGCCCGTTTCAGCCTTCGCCGCCCGCTCGGCCGCCAGCTTGGCCAGCACCCGGCCCCGCCCCCGGGCCAGGGCGTGGATGGCGCCGCGCATGGTGGCGACCTCCTGTTCGGAGAAGGCGGCGCGGCCCAGCATGACGCGCAGGTTCTGGCTCATCGAGCGCTTCTTCTCGGGCGGATAGAAGAAGCCGCCGTTCTCCAGCTCCTCCTCCAGATGTTCGTACAGGCCGATCAGCAGGTCGTTCGAGGCCGGCGGCTCGGCCTCGCGGAAGCGCGGCGGCGGGGCGTCCAGGATCAGGGTGCGCCATTCATAGGCGTTGATCGCCACCGCCTGGGCCAGGTTCAGCGAATGGTGCTTCGGGTCGATCGGAATGGTGACGATGCCGGCGCACAGGGCGATGTCGGTCGTCTCCAGGCCGGCGCGCTCGCCGCCGAACAGCAGACCGGTCTTCAGGCCCGAGGCCGTGTCGTCATAGAGGACGCGACTGGCCTCGCGCGGGGTGCGGACCGGCTGGCGCGTCTCGCGCGGGCGGGCGGTGGTGGCGAAGACGGTGTTCAGGTCGGCGATGGCCTCGGCGACCGTGTCGAACACCCGCACCCCGTCCAACACCCAGTCGGCGCCCGAGGCCGTGGCCCAGGCTCGCTCCTGGGGCCAGCCGTCGCGGGGGCTGACCAGGCGCAGGTCCGACAGGCCGAAGTTCGCCATCACCCGCGCCACGGCGCCGATGTTCTCGGCCATCTGAGGCTTGTCCAGGATGACGGCGGGGGGAGTCAGATCGGGCATTCGATGCACATACTCTTTCCGCTCATCCCGGCGAAAGCCGGGACCCAGTGCTTTCGCATCTCCAACGGCGCCTTAACGCGTCGGACGAAAGGTCGAGCGCCGCTTTCAAGATCGAAGCGCCCAAAGGTCTGGGTCCCGGCTTTCGCCGGGATGAGCGGATAACCAGGTTCAGTCCTCGCCGACCAGGGCCAGCCAGGGATCGGCGGTTCCGGCCTCGACCTCGGCGACCTTGACGGCGGGCCAGCCGATGGAGGCGTCGGCCGAGGCGGTCCAGGCGGCGGCGATGAAGTCGCGCAGCTCGGCCGCGCCCGCCGCCAGCCGTTCGTTGACGAAGGCCGCGCCGCGCGGGTCGGCGTCGCGGAAAGCCCCCGCCTTCTCCAGTCGATAGAAGGGGACGACCGTGCCGAGCGTCGTCGTCAGATAGGCGACGGTGCGCGCCTTGACGTCGAAACCCGTCAGATCGGCGGCGGGCATGGCGGCCTCGACAGCGTCCAGGCGGGCGACGCGGCTGGTGAAGGCGCCTTCGAACAGGGCATGGGTCTGGCGCGAATTGGTGAAGCCTTCCGGGTTCGGAAAGTCGCCCCAGCCGTTGTAGTGGATGCTCGTATGGTGGGGCTGGGAGCCGTCGCCGACATAGTGGCCCATCACCCCGATGTCGCGCAGGATCAGGGCCTCGCGGCGGATGCGGTCGGCGCGGTACCAGGCCTGGCGCTCCATATTGGTCTCGCGCTTTTCGGCGGCGTTCAGCACGCGCCAATAGGCGAAGTCGCGGCCCAGGTTCTGCCAAGCGTCCATCATGGCGTAGGGCAGATAGCCGGCGTCGTCGACGTCCAGGCCCGCCTGGGTCAGGGCGGCGTCATATTCCGACTTCAGACGCGGCAGGGCGTTCAGGCTCATGCCGCGCTGGTCGTAGACCCGACCCTGGTCGTCCAGGTCGATGAAGTGGGCCGTATCCCGTTCGCGGTCGTGCGGCTGGCCCGCGCCCTTCCAGCGGTCGGGCTCGCGCGCCAGTTCGCCGACGTCGGCGACGGCGCCGGGGGTCTTCAGAAAGGCGGGCAGGTCGTCCGGCAGGGCCCGCATCGCCGCCACCCCGATCAGCCGGTGCCCCGTATTGCCCCAGGCGTCCACCTGGACGGCGGGGACGGCGACGGCGAGGACCGCCAGGGCGGCGATGGCGAGACGTTTCATACAGGTGATCCTTGCGCAGATCACGACCGTCTAACGCATCCTTGATCGGCTCTCCAGCCCGACGAGGTGGCGATCGTGGCGCGAACGCCTAGGTTAGGCGGGCTCCCCGCCTTCTTGTCCCCTTCAGGCTCCACAGTCGCGGGCGAGCGACGACGTGATTGCGTCGTCGTCGTCGATGACGGCTTTCGTGGACGCCAGACCGAAAGGACCACGCATGATGCGCGCGCCCCGTTTCGCCCTTCTCGTCTCCGCCGCCGCCCTTCTGACGGCCGCAGGGGCCCAGGCCCAAACCGCCACGCCCTATCAACCCGCCTCCGGCCAGACGACGCCGACCCAGGCGGCCCCGGCCGATCCGAACGATCCCTCCACCTTCACCGACGAAGAACTGCGCAAATACGACGCCGCCATCACCCGCGTCCGCGCCGTCAGCGACACTCTGAACGGCGCCCAGCCGACGCCGGAACAGCAGGCGGAAATGGCCGCTGCGGTCCAGGATTCTGGGCTTGAGGTCGTGCGCTTCAACGCCATTTCGCGCGCCGCTGCGGACAATCCGGTGATCGACGCCCGGATCAGGGCCATGAAGGCGCCGCCGCCCGTCCCCGGCTCCGTCGCCGCCGGGGTGAGCGAGGCCGAACTGACCCAGTTCGTCCAGGCCATGGAGAAAATCCGCGCCGTCACCGCCACTGTGCAGAACGGCCAGGCCACGCCGGAACAGAGCGCCCAGCTGACCGCCGCCGTCCAGGGCTCGGGCCTGGCCGTGGATCGCTTCAACGCCATCGCCACCGCAGTGTCCCAAGATGCGGGGCTGCGCGCCCGGGCCGAACTGATCGGCGCCCGTTATCAGGCGGCGTCTCAATAGGGCTCAGGATGCGACGGGTTCGTCCTCGGCCGCCGGGACGGACGGACCCGCCTCCTCCTCGTTCAGCAGCCGGCCCTCGCGGCGCGGCTTGATATAGGGGGCCGGCTGCGGCGTCGGCATGTTTCCGCGCATCAGCTGGCGGCCCGCCGTGATGCCGCCGGTCAACTGAAGATCCAGCCGCGCCTCGTCGCGCCGGCGCACGTCGCCGATGGTCTCGGCCGCCTCATGCTCGTCCATACCCAGTTCGACCAGGGCGCGTTCGCCGAACTTCAGGGCGGATTCGAAGGTCTCGCGGATCTGATAGTCCACTCCGGCCTGGATCAGCCGCATCGAATGGCCCCGGTCGAAGGCGCGGGCCATGATCTTGGTCGTCGGAAACTCGGACTTGACCAGTTCGACGATGCGGTCGGCGACCTCGGGCTTGTCCACGCAGACCAGGACGATCTCGGCCTCATCGGCGCCGGACGCCCGCAGCGTATGCAGCTGGGCGCCGTCGCCGTAATAGACCTTGAAGCCGAACTGGGAGGCGGCCTGGATCATCTCGACGTCGTTCTCGATGATCGAGACGTCCACGTCGCGGGCCAGAAGGGGCTGGGACACGACCTGGGCGAAACGGCCGAAGCCGATGATCAGCACCTGGCCGCGCAGATCCTTGGCGAATTCCACGCCGTCCGCATCTTCGGCCGACACGGTCGGCTTGGGCAGGAGACGCTGGGTCAGCAGACTGGTCAGCGGCGTCAGGGCCATAGACAGGATGACGATGGCCGACATCATGGCCCCGACCTGGGCGTCGAACAGACCGGCCGTCACCGCCGCGCCATATAGGACGAAGGCGAACTCGCCGCCCTGGGCGAACAGGGCCGCCCGTTCGACCGCCTCATGGTGCGACGCCTTGAACAGGCGTGCGACGGCATAGATGCCCAGAGCCTTCACCGCCATGAAGGCGACCACGCCGCCGACGACCAGACGCCAGTCGGCGACCACCACCGACAGGTCCAGCGACATGCCGACGCTGAGGAAGAACAGGCCCAGCAGAATGGCCCGGAACGGCTCCACATCCGCTTCCAGCTGATGGCGGAAGCTGGATTCCGACAGCAGGACCCCCGCCAGGAAGGCGCCCATGGCCATCGACAGACCGCCCAGGGACATGGCCCAGGCCGCGCCGACGACGACCAGCAGGGCCGCAGCCGTCATCACCTCGCGCCCGCCGTAGCGCGCCAGAAGACGGAAGATCGGATTGACCAGATATTTGCCGGCCAGCAGCACCCCGCCGACCGCCGCCACCGCAAAGCCGACGGTCTGCCACAGGGGCGGCGCCTGTTCGTTCGCCACGCCCAGGACCGAGGCCAGGACGGCGACGACGGCCAGAAGCGGCACGATGGCGAGGTCTTCGAGCAGCAGGATGGAGACCGCGCGCTGGCCCGGTCCGCCCGCGATCGCGCCGCGCTCTTCCAGCATCTGCATGATGACGGCGGTGGAGGACAGGACGAACCCCATGGCCCCGACGAAAGCGACGGGGGCGGAGAAGCCCGCCAGCATGGCAGTGAGAGTCAGAATGAAGCCGCAGAACAGGACCTGTGCCGCGCCCAGGCCGAAAATCTCTTTCCTCAGTCCCCACAGGCGTTTGGGCCGCATCTCCAGGCCGATGATGAACAGGAAGATGACCACGCCGAACTCGGCGACGTGCAGAATGGTCTCGGGCTCGCGGAACAGCTTCAGGCCGAACGGACCGATGGCCAGGCCCGCCGCCAGATAGCCCAGCACCGAGCCCAGGCCGACCCGTTTGAACACGGGCACGGCGATCACCCCCGCCGCCAGCAGCGCCGCCGCCGCCCCCAAATCCAATCCCGACGTCGGCTCGGCCATGCTGCACCCCTGAAGCTAGGCTCCCATTGTGGGGAGGCTCGGCGCAGATTGCGAGAGGACGCGAAAGACACGCTGGAAGAGGATCGTGCGGCGAGCGGCGTCCGCGGCCACAGTTTCGCCTCAGACCAACCCGCGACTGACATCAAGGAGAACAACCGGAGGAAGCCATGTCACGCATCATCAGGATGGCGGCGCTGTCCGTTCTGAGCCTGTCCTTCGCCGCACCGCCGGTCGCCGTGCCGAGCGTCGCCCTGGCCAAGCCGCTGGATGGCGAACCGACGCCGGCGGCGTGCCGACCGCTGGGGTTTGAGCTGCAAGCAGAACCAGACATGGAGGACGTCGTCGTCACGGCGTCGCGTGTTCAGGGCCGGACCCAAATGAATGCACCGCCCGCGCCGCCCGCGCCCCCTCCTCCGCCGCCTCCCCCACCGCCGCCGCCTCCCCCCGCGATGGCGGGGAACGTGGTCGTCACCGGATATCGTGTCTCGCCGATCACGCCTGCGCCCACGCCCGCGCGGGCCGACACCGAACGCTATCCCGACGCGACGCCGAATCCGGTGAAGCGGACCAGCGATCAGCCGGTCTCGACCTTCTCCATCGACGTGGACACGGCGTCCTATTCGAACGTGAAGCGCTTCATCGACGAGGGTCGCGCGCCGCCCAAGGACGCGGTGCGGGTCGAGGAGCTGATCAACGCCTTCGACTATGACTACGCCCGGCCGACCAGCCGGAGCCGGCCGTTCGCGATCACCACGGCGGTCGCCGCCTCGCCCTGGGCGGAGGGGCGTCAGATCGTGCATGTCGGCCTGCAAGGCTATGAGCTGCCGGCGGGCGAGCAGCGGCCGCTGAACCTGACCTTCCTGGTTGACGTCTCCGGTTCGATGAACAGCCCCGACAAGCTGGACCTGGCCAAGAAGGCGATGAACCTGGCCATCGACCGGCTGCGCCCCCAGGACAGCCTGGCCGTCACCTATTACGCGGAAGGCGCCGGCACGACCCTGCAGCCCACCAAGGGCGACGAAAAGCTGAAGATGCGCTGTGCGGTCGCCAGCCTGAAGGCCTCGGGCGGCACGGCGGGGGCGACGGGCATGACCAACGCCTATGATCAGGCCCAGGCGAACTTCGCCCGTGACAAGGTCAACCGCATCCTGATGTTCACCGACGGCGACTTCAACGTGGGCGTCACCGACGACAAGCGGCTGGAGGACTATGTCGCCGACAAGCGCCAGACGGGAATCTATCTGTCGGTCTACGGCTTCGGGCGGGGCAACTATCAGGACGCCCGGATGCAGGCCATCGCCCAGGCGGGCAACGGCGTCGCGGCCTATGTCGACAGTCTGCGCGAGGCTCGGCGTCTGTTCGGGCCGGCCTTCGACAAGGGCGCCTTCCCCATCGCCGACGACGTCAAGATCCAGGTCGAGTTCAACCCCGCCCGCGTCGCCGAATGGCGGCTGATCGGATATGAAACCCGTCTGCTGAACGAGGAAGACTTCGCCAACGACCGGATCGACGCGGGCGAGGTCGGTTCCGGCGCCAGCGTCACCGCCCTCTATGAAATCACCCCCGTCGGCGGCGCGACCCAGGTTCCTGAGCGGCGCTATCCCGACAATCGGATCGGGACCGGCGGCGGCGATCCGAACGGCGAGATCGGCTTCATCCAGATCCGCTACAAACAGCCGGGCCAGAGCCGGTCCGAGCTGATCCAGCAGCCCCTGACCAACACCGCGACCGGCCCCGTCGGCGCCCAGGCGCCGGAGTCGACACGCTGGGCCATGGCCGTCGCGGCCTTTGGTCAGAAACTGAGGGACGATCCCTGGATGGCGGCCGACTACGGCTGGGATCAGATCGTCGAACAGGCCCAGGGCGCGCGGGGCGACGACCCCTATGGCGACCGGGCCGAGTTCGTGCAGCTGGTCCGTGCGGCGAAAGACCTGCCCCCTGCACGGACGCCGTAAGGCCGGAACCGCCGCCCTCGCGACGGGTTTTCAGCGCGACAGTCAGACAAGGAAGACCCGCGATGAAGATCCGCGACGTGATGACCCGCGACGTCCATCTGGCGCGCCCCGGCGATACGATCCAGGCGGTGGCCGAACGGATGGCCCGCGGCGACTTCGGCTTCATACCGGTCGCCGACGGGGACCGTCTGATCGGCGCCGTGACCGACCGCGATCTGGTGGTGCGCGCCTTAGCCGCCGGGGCCGCCCCCACCGCCCCGATCGTCGAATACATCACCCGCGACCCGCACACGGTGCTGGACACCGATGATCTGAAGTCTGTGCTGGACCTGATGGCCTCGCGTCAGATCCGGCGCGCCCCGGTGGTGGACAAGCACGGCCGCATCGTCGGCGTGATCTCCCTGGGCGACCTGTCGACCCGGGTGAAGGAGCGGTACGCCGGTGAGGCGCTGGAGAGCATTTCGCGTTAACACTGTCCGGTTACGCTAAGCTAAGGCGAGCCGACCATCCTTACCCGGCTAATAGGGCCGGAGGACAGCTATGGCGCGCGCGCAGTTTCAGAAGGGGCAGAAGGTCTGGGTCGAATGCGTCGGCGCCTGGGCGACGATCGAAAAGGTCCAACCGGTCTGGGCCAAGGGGTTCGAGGAGCCCGTGCGCGTCACCTATGACGTGGGCCTGGGGCGGGAGTTCGCCGCTTCGGAACTGATGACCGCCGCAGAGGACGGGGCGGGCCGCGACCTGGGCGTCTGGCGCGTGCTGCGCGCCCGCAACAAGTGGCAGGCGGAGGAAGACTGTCTGCACCACCCTCAGCCCGGCACCTATCCCGTGGTCGTCACTGACACCGCCGACTGGGGCGGCTGGCGCGTGCCCGGCGCCGAATACGACCGCGATCCGCAGCGGATCGAGTTTCAGGCGCGCCTGATCACGGCGGCGCCCCAACTGATGCGGCTGGCGGAAAGCCTGATGGCCCTGGCCGCGGAGGCGCCCGAAGACGCCCCGCCCGCCTTGCTGGACCTGGCGCGCCAGGCCCGCAGCGCCCTTCATCCGGTGGTCACCGTGGCTGAAGAGGCGCCGTCGTCGCCGCAATCCCCAGCCGTCGCCGCCTGACGGGTCAGAAACCATTAACCAAGTCTCGACAGGAATCCGCGACGCAGCCTAGATTCGCCTGATCAGCGGCATTTTGGCGGGAGAGCGACTTGCGGGGCATGGAGCGGCGGCAGCAAGGACGGGGACGGCGCGCCTCCGACCACGCCCCCGTCGGCGCCCCGGCCTGGATCCGCATCGGCGTCCTGGTCCTGGCCCTGGGCGCGACCGGCTGTGCCTTGATGATGACGCGCCATCTCGGCCAGCCCGGCCGCGAGGTCCATCGTCTGCGCGGCGAAAACCTGGCCCTTAACGCCCAGCTGGCCGCCAGCCGGATCGCCGTCCAGATCCAGGCCGCCCAGACCGGCTTCGACGCCGCCGCCCCCGTCCTGGGACAGGACGCCGCCCCCCTGGCGGCGGTCGAGGCGGCGCGGCGCGCGGCGCCCGACGTCAGCTTTTCCGTCATCGACGCCTCGGGCGCCTTGGTGGCGGCGCAAGGGGCGCGCAAGCCCGGCGCCCTGACCCTGGCCGGACCCCAGGCGGGCGGGCGGCGGCTGGAGGCCCATGTGGCCCAGGACCTGCCGGCTGCGCCCCCCTATCGGATCGTCTCGGCCTCCGGCCGCGTCCTGGCCTCGCCCCAGCCGGGCGAGACGGGGCGGCCGGTTGAAGCCCTGATCGGGGTGGAGCCCAAGGACCTGCCGTCCCTGACCACGCCCCGCGCCGCGCGGGGCGGCGGGGCGGTCGCGGCCGCGCCGATCGCGCCGGGCGGCCCCTATGTGACGGTGCTGGATCCCAAGGCCGAGGGCGGCGGGCTGATGGACGAAGCCTGGGTGCTGATCGCCCCCGTGCTGCTGGGCCTGGGCGTGCTGATCCTCTATCTGATCCAGGGCCTGCGACGCGCCAGGGCCAGCCGGGAATGGGCCTCGTCCGAGCGGCGGTTCCGGGTCGCGGTCGAGGCGGCTCGGTGCGGCGTCTGGGAATGGGACCTGGCGGGCGAGGAAGTCACCCTGTCCGACTATATGGCGACCCTGCTCGGCTTCGAACGCGGCGGGGTCGTGCAGGCCGAAGACGTCATGGCCCGCATACATCCCCGTTTCCGCGACGAAGTCCGCCACGCCCTCGATCAGGCGGTCGCCTACGGCGCCTTCGAAGTCACCTTCCCCGTGGCGGCCGAGGACGGGCGCACCCGCTGGATCGACGCGCGGGGCCAGGCGCGCGGCGCGCGGGGCGAGGCCGGCTTTTCCGCCATATTGGGCGTGGCCCTGGACATCACCGAGGCCCGCCGGGCCAAGGCCGCCGCCCAGGCCGCCGAGAGCCGTCTGCGCGACGGGGTCGAGAGCATTTCCGACGCCTTCGTCCTGTTCGACCGGCACGGCCGCCTGATCCTTTGGAACCAGGGGTTCGAAGACGCCTTCGCCTTCACCCCCGGCGTGGTCCGGCGCGGGGCGCTGAAGGACGAGCTGAACCGGATCGCCGCCCTGGCGATCAAGGCCGAACATCCGCCGTCCGACGGGCGGGCGGGCCTGCGCGAGGTCGAGCTGCACGACGGCCGCTGGCTGCAGCTGGCCGAACGCTTCACCTCAGAAGGCGGCTCGGTCGTCACCGCCGCCGACATCACCGCCATCAAGCGTGAGGAGGCCGAGCGCCGCCGCGCCGTCGAAGACCTGAGCCGCACCGTCGCCCAGCTGGAATCCAGCCAGGAGATGCTGTCCCAGCTGGCGCGCCAATATGAGATCGCCATGACGCGGGCCGAGGCCGCCAACCAGGCCAAGTCCGAATTCCTGGCCAATATGAGCCATGAGCTGCGCACGCCGCTGAACGCCATCAACGGCTTTTCCGAGATCATGGCCGCCGAACTGTTCGGTCCCATCGGCGAAAAATACAAGGGCTACGCCGCAGACATACTGAAGTCGGGCCAGCATCTGCTCAGCCTGATCAACGACGTCCTGGACATGGCCAAGATCGAGGCCGGCAAGATGACCCTGTACTATGAGTCGGTGTCGCTGAAGGGGGTGTGCGAGGACGCGGTTCGGCTGATGCGGGGCAAGGTTCAGGAGGCGGACCTGACCCTGAGCGTCGTGGGCGAGGATTTGCCCGACATCGAGGCGGATCAGCGCGGACTGAAACAGGTGATGCTGAACCTGATCTCCAACGCCGTGAAATTCACCCCCGCCGGCGGACGGATCACCCTGACCCTGGCGGCGACACAAGGCGAAGACGGTCAGGCGCGGGTCAAGGTCTCCTGCGCCGACACCGGCATCGGCATCGCCCCCGAAGACCTGGCCCGCCTGGCCCGGCCGTTCGAACAGGTGGAAGGCCAGCACTCCAAGACCACCCAGGGCACCGGCCTGGGCCTGGCCCTGACCAAGTCCCTGATCGAAATGCACGGCGGCCGCCTGATGCTGGAAAGCGAACCGGGCGTCGGCACGGTGGTCAGCTTCGACCTCCCGGTGAAACGGCCCGAGGGCACGGTGACGCCGATGAAACAGGCGTTCGCGGCGTAGGGCTCAAGGACGGTCAGGCTTCGCCCTTGCTTCACGCGCGGCTTGAAGGCATGAGGGAGGCCTCACCTTGGACCTGCCCCTACAGCTAGGAGGCGGGTGGCTATCCCGACCGCCGATCCGTCAGGAAACCGACCCGAGCCTTGGGTCATCCCCACTGAAATCTCAATGACAATAGTTGCGTCCGTGCGCCAGCAATGGCTCGCCAACCCACGCCGTGATCTGCTGGCGGGGACCGTCGTCGCCCTGGCTCTGATCCCCGAGGCCATCGCCTTTTCGATCATCGCCGGGGTCGATCCGGCGGTCGGGCTGTACGCCAGCTTCGTGATCGCGGTGACCATCGCCTTCGTCGGCGGTCGCCCGGCCATGATCTCGGCGGCGACCGCCGCCATGGCCCTGCTGATGGTCGGGCTCGTGCGCGATCACGGGCTTGAATATCTGTTCGCGGCGTCGCTGCTGACCGGCGTGTTTCAGATCCTCATCGGCCTGATGAAGCTGGGCCGCTACATAAGGTTCGTCTCGCGCAGCGTGATGACCGGCTTCGTCAACGCCCTGGCGATCCTGATCTTCCTGGCGCAGATGCCTGAACTGATCGGCGCCGACTGGCAGACCTTCGCCCTGGTGGGCGCGGCCCTGGCGATCATCTACGGCTTGCCCAGGATCACAAGGGCGGTCCCGTCTCCGCTGGTCGCCATCGTCGCCGTCAGCGCCTTCGTGATCCTGACGGGGCTTGATGTCCGCACTGTCGGCGACATGGGCCAGATGCCCTCGGCCCTGCCGATGTTCCATATTCCGAACGTGCCGCTGACCTGGGAGACGCTGACCGTCATCGGTCCGGTGGCTGCGACCCTGGCCTTTGTGGGCCTGTTGGAAAGCCTGCTGACCGCCAATCTGTTGGACGACATCACCGACACGCCGTCGGACAAGGACCGAGAGACGCGCGGACAGGGCATGGCCAACATCGCCTCGTCCCTGTTCGGCGGCATGGCGGGCTGCGCCATGATCGGCCAGTCGATCATCAATGTGACCAGCGGAGCCCGCGGACGCCTGTCCACCCTATGGGCCGGCCTGTTCCTGCTGTTTCTGATCCTGGTGCTTAAGGACTGGGTCGCCCGAATTCCCATGGCGGCCCTGGTGGCGGTGATGATCATGGTCTCGATCGGCGCCTTCGACTGGGGTTCAGTGTTGAAACTGCGCTCCACGCCGTTTCAGTCGTCTGTGGTGATAATCGCCACGACAGCGACGGTGGTCGTCACCCACGACCTGTCGAAGGGGGTGGTCCTGGGCGTGATCCTGTCCGCCGTCTTCTTCATGCGCAAGGTCGGCAAGACCGTTCGCGTGGAGGAGATCGAGACGTCGCAAGAGGGCGTGTTGCGATACCGGGTGACCGGCAATCTCTTTTTCGCCTCGGCCGACGTGTTCGCCGCCGCCTTCGAACATCACGGCCGACCGACCCGCGTCGAGATCGACATGACCGACGCCCATCTCTGGGATCTGACCGGCGTGGCCGCCGTGGACAAGGTCGTGTTCCGCTATCGCCGTCAGGGGGCGCAGGTCGACCTCATCGGAATGAATGAGGCCGGGCGAACCCTGATCGACAAGCTGGGCCGGCATGACAAGAGCCACCTGCCCGTCGGCGCCGCCCACTGAGCCTCTTCTCTCCGTCGGCGGGCCATCGGTCGGTCCGCCCCGCCCCTTAAACCAGCTCTACCCCCATCGCCGTCGCCTCGCCGCCGCCGATGCACAGGGCGGCCATGCCCCGGGTCTTGCCGCGCGCCTTCAGGGCGGACAGCAGGGTGGTCAGGACGCGGGCGCCGGATGCGCCCAGCGGGTGGCCCAGGGCGCAGGCGCCGCCGTTGACGTTGATCTTGTCGTGGGGGACGCCCAGCTCCTGCATGGCGATCATCGGCACGATGGCGAAGGCCTCGTTGACCTCCCACAGATCGACGTCCTCAGGCGTCCAGCCGGCCTTCTTCAGCGCCTTTTGCAGGGCGAAGACCGGGGCGGTGGTGAACAGGCTGGGCTCATGGGCGTGGGCGGCCTGGGCCACGACGCGGGCGATGGGGGTCAGGCCCAGGGCCTGGGCCGTGGACTGGCGCATCATCACCAGGGCGGCCGCGCCGTCCGAGATGGAGGCGGCCGAGGCGGCGGTGATGGTCCCGTCCTTGCCGAAGGCGGGCTTCAGATTGGGGATCTTGGACGGATCGGACTTGGTCGGCTGTTCGTCGCGGTCCACGACCACCACGCCCTTGCGCGTCTTGACCTCGACCGGGGTGATCTCGGCGTCGAAGTCGCCGTTGTCCTGGGCGCGCTTGGCCCGGCCGGCGCTTTCCACCGCATAGGCGTCCTGCTGTTCGCGGGTGAACTGATAGGCCTTGGCCGTGTCCTCGGCGAACTGGCCCATCAGCTTGCCGGGCTCATAGGCGTCTTCCAGACCGTCCAGATACATGCTGTCGGAGATGACGTCATGGCCGATGCGGGCGCCGCCGCGGTGCTTGTGCATCAGATAGGGGGCGTTGGTCATGGACTCCATGCCGCCCGCCACGATCACCTCGGCCGAGCCGGCCAGCAGGGCGTCATGGGCCATCATGGCCGCCTGCATGCCCGAGCCGCACATCTTGTTGATCGTGGTCGCCTCGGCCGAGATCGGCAGGCCCGCGCCCAGCCCCGCCTGACGCGCCGGCGCCTGGCCCAGGCCGGCGGGCAGGACGCAGCCCATGATGATCTGTTCGACCTTGTCCGGCGCCAGACCCGCCCGCTCCAGCGCCGCCTTGACCGCCGCCGCGCCCAGGTCGGTGGACTTGGCGTCCGACAGCACGCCCTGGAATCCGCCCATCGGGGTTCTGGCGTATGAGACGATGACGACGGGATCTTGGGCGTGATCGGCGGACATGGCGGGCTTCCTCTTGATTTGGCGCCTGAGATAGCGATCCGGCCGCCCGTTGTGAACCGGGATGTGAACCGGGTCGGGCGCGGCTCAGGCGAAATGGAGCCGCCGGTAACGGCCCCGGAAATAGAGCAGGGGATCGCGGCGCGGCTCGAACCGGGCGCGCGTGACCCGGCCGATGAAGACCAGATGATCCCCCGCCTCGACCACCTGATGGGTGGCGCATTCGAAGCTGGCCAGGGAGCCGGACAGTATGGGGGCGCCGGTGTCCCAGCTCTCCCAGGCGACGCCGTCGAACCGTTCGGTCGACGACCGGGCGAAAACGCCCGACATCGGCTGCTGGCCGATGTGCAGGACGTTGATGGCGAAATGGTCGGCCCTTCTGAACCGCTCCAGGTTCGACGAACTGCGCGCCAGGCAGAACAGGATCAGGGGCGGGTCCAGCGACACCGAGGAGAAGGAGTTGGCGGTCAGCCCCACCGGCCGGCCCTGTTCATCCAGGGTGGTGACCACCGTGACCCCGGTGGCGAAACAGCCCAGGGCGTCGCGCAGGGTCCGGGCGTCCGACCCGGCCTGATAATGCAGGGCCTGGCGCGGCGCATGGCGTTCCAGAAAGCCCAGCAGCGCCGCCTCGGTCGCCTCGCCCGCCGGTTCGGCTTCCAGATCGAGCCGCGGCAGGTCTGCGGGCGTCGCCGCATCCGGCGCCGCCCCGACCACGATCAGACAGCTGACCAGGGCCGGACCGGTCACGACCAGGGCCGGATGGACCGCCGCCAGGGTCTCGGCCGAACACAGTACGGCAGGCCGCGACGACAGTTCGGTCAAAAGGGCGCGCAGGGCGACCGCCGCCCCCTCCCCGTCCGCCTCGTCCAGCGGCGCCAGCAGCACGTGACGCCCGGCCTCCACCAGGGCCCGCACCCACCGTCGCCCGTCCGCCGACAGCCGCTCGGGCGGCCCGATCAGCAGGACGACCGGATCCTCGGGATCGCCCAGACCTTGGACGTTCAGACCTTGGGCATCCAGACCTTGGACGTCCAGGCCTCCGATCCGGGGCGGCGATTCAGTCATGAGGCGAGGCGGTCCAATCGGAAACGAAAGGCGTCTTTTAGGGGAAGTCCGCCCTCGGACGCCACGATTTACGACGCCTTCCCCGATTCGGATCATCCGGCGTCCAGCGAGACCGTGGCGAAGGCGAACAGCCGGTCGACGGCCTGGCGGCGGGTGTTCGACGGCGCCGCTTCCGGTTCGGTCGGGCAGACGCAGCAGTCGGGCGGCGCTGATCTCCTTTTCAGTAGACGTCCCGGCGATAGCGGCCGTCCTCCAGCAGGGTCAGCAGGACCTCCGCGCCCAGCGCCGCCTCCAGGGCTGCATGGACCCCCTGGGACATCCCCTCCAGACTGCCGCAGACATAGAGGGCCGCGCCCCGGTCCACCCAGGCGCGGACGTCCGGCGCCGCCGCCGCGACCAGATCCTGCACATAGCGGCCGTCGCCGGGATCGCGTGAGAAACACCGGTCCAGCCGGGTCAGAACGCCGGACGCCAGCCAGGCCTGAAGCTCGGCGTCAAAGAAGGCGTCGTGGGCCTGGGTCCGCTCGCCGAACATCAGCCAGGCGCCGCCCCCCTGGCCCCCGTCTCGGACCGCGCGGGCCTTCAGATGGGCCCTCAGCCCCGCGATCCCCGTGCCGTTGCCGATCAGGATCATCGGCGTCTGATCCTCCGGGCCGTGGAAGCTGCGGTTGGTCCGCAGCCGCATGTCGATGGTTGCGCCCAGAGGCAGGTCCTGGGTCAGCCGGCCCGAGGCCAGGCCGGGCGTCCCGTCCGGCCGGCGCATCAGCCGCACCACCAGTTCGACCCGCCCGTCCGCCGGCACCGAGGCGATCGAATATTCGCGCGCGCCCGGCGTCACGCCGTCGCGCTCGGGCAGCCCCACCTCGGCGATGTCCCCGGCGGACCAGGGCGGCGCCGTCCCGACCGGCTCCAAGACCAGATGATAGGCTTCGCCGCCCGGACTGCCGGGATTGATCAGGGTGCGCTGCGTCAGCCGCCAGGGCTCATAGGCGGGCGGGGTCCAGTCAGGGGCCGTGGCCCGACCGGTGATCTGGTTCAACTGATGCTGCCAGTGGCGCACGGCGCCCGCGTCCCCGGCGTCCACCTCCACCAGATCGAACAGGGGCTCGGCGCCCGAGCGCCTCAGCCAGCCGTCCACCGCATGGCCGAAGCCGCAGAACTGATCATAGCTGCGGTCGCCCAGGGCCATCAGGCCGAACCGAAGCCCGCCCAGGTCGACCGGCGCTCCCATGGCCTTGCGCACCAGCCGCGCGGCGCTGTCGGGCGGATCGCCTTCACCCGTCGTCGAGACGATCAGCAGGGCCCGGCCCGCTGCCTTCAGCGTCGCCAGGTCCAGGTCCGCAAACGACAGGACCCGCGCCCCCACGCCGCCGTCCTGCAAGGCCCGCGCGGTCATCCAGGCCAGTTCCTCGGCCAGTCCCGTCTGACTGGCGAAGGCCACGAGCACCGTCTCCTCCCCGTCTCCGGCCAGGGCCTCGGAGCGGGCGCGCGCGGCCGCCTTCGCCCGGCGCTCGCGCCAGACGATCAGGCCGATCAGGACCAGCCATAGGCCGACGGCCGCCAGGGCCAGAAGCCAGCGGGACGGATCGTTCGTCACCCCGGCGCCGCCTCCGCCCCATCCTCCATCATGGCCTTGAAGGCCGGGCTCATCCGCTCGACCAGGCCGCGCGGCGTGCGTTCGACGAACAGGGCGGCCAAACCGACCGCTTCGGCGTACTCCGGCCCCTCGAACGGCCCCATGACCGTGAGGGCGCTGGCGTAGGCGTCGGCCTTCATGGCCGAGGCGTGCAGCACGGTGACCGAGGCCAGATTGTTGCTGACCGGCCGCCCCGTCGATCCGTCGATCGTATGGGGATAGAGCCGCCCCTCATGGCGGAAGGCGCGGCGATAGTCCCCGCTGGTCGCCATGGCCAGGTCGAACAGGGCCGCCACCGTGCGGGGCGAGGCGTCGCCCTCCGCCCGCTCGATCTCCACCCACCAGGGCTGGGCGTCAGGCTTGACCCCGCGCCCCTTCAGCTCTCCGCCGATCTCGACCAGGTGCGAGGTCGCGCCCAGGGCCGCCAGGGCGTCCGACACCCGGTCCACCGCATGGCCCTTGGCGATGCCGGACAGGTCCAGCTTCATTCCGCCTGGCTGCATCAGGCCGCGCGCCTCGCGGTTCATCCGCAGCCGTCCCCAGCCGCTGACCTTCAGGGCCGCCTCGACCTCTTCGTCGCTGGGCAGGGGCAGAAGGGCGCCGCGCGGTCCCGGCGGGCCGAAACCCCACAGATCGACCAGGGCGCCCAGGGTCGGATCGACCGCCCCATTGGTCTCGTCGCCCAGGTCCATGGCCGCATCGACCAGGTCCCAGAACGGCTGGGACACCGCCCACATGCCGGGCGGGGCGGCGTTGAACCGGCTGATCTCGCTGGACGGCTCCCACGGGCTGAACAGGGCCACGACCGTCGCCAGCTCCCGCTCGATCGCCTCGCGCAGGGCCGCCTCGGTCAGGCCGCGCGGCCCTATGGCGCGCACGCTCCAGGTCGTGCCCATGGTCCGGCCGTCCAGCGCCTGGATATGATCGCCGGGCGGTCGGGGCGGCGGCCCCTCGACCGGCGGGATCAGGACGCGGTTGTCGACCCGGTCCGCAAGCGGAACCGGGTCTCCCAGGGTGAGGACGGGCGGGGCGGCGCGCGAACCGCGCGAAAAGGGCGTGTCGGACATGCCCAGCGGCTTAGGGCAGGACTTCCATCACCGCCACATAGTTGGCGTTCGATCCCAGGGTTTCGCCCTGGGCCGGGGTGCGGACCGAGGCGTTCAGCCAATACATGCCGGCCTCGGGCCAGGTGACGGTGAAGACGCCGTCGGCGCCGGTCTTGACCATCATCTCCTCGGGATTGTCGCGATAGCGCAGGCCGCCGCGCGCGACGGTCACGTCCAGGTCGGCGGCGGGCCGGCCGTCCTTCAGCAGTTTGAAGCTGGCGGCCTCGCCGGCGACCAGATCGTTCGGATGGGTCACGGGGACCAGCTCCAGTCCCTCGCCCGTGGTCTTGAACACTGTGTCGGTCGGATTGTTCAGGGTGACGAAGGTCTCGATCCGGCTGGCGGTGCGGGTCGCCTGGACGTCGGTCGCGCCCTGGGGCAGGGCCGCCGGATATTCGGCTGCGGTTCCACGCCAACGCTTCTGTTCGCCGTTCAGTGTGTAGCTGGCCATGACGCCGCCCATGAGGTTGGCGACCTTATAGGTGCCGTTCTGCGTCAGATGGACGTCGAAGGTGGTGCGGTACTGGGCCTGCATCAGATGTTCGGGCTGGACGGTCGAGCCGTCGGGCGCCGTCACCACCAGGCCGGTCATCCGCATGGCGGCGTGGTCGGGGATGAAGACCCCGTTGGACATGCCCGCATCGAAACCGACCCAGGCGTCGGCGCCCGACAGGCTGGTCGAGGTCGGCGCCATCCAGGCGCGGTGAGCCTGGGCGGCCAGGGGCGCGGCCAGGGCGGCGGCGAAAGCCAGAAGCGCGACGGTCTTTTTCATGGGTCTGTTCCTCAGCGAGAGACGGTGACGCGCACGGCGCCCAGTTCGGTGGAGCCGGAGGCGTCGGCGGTATTGGCGCCGCCCCAGCGGAAGGGCACGCGCACCACCTCGCGCCCGCCCAGTTCGCGCGCCGCCTCGACCACCAGATTGTACTGGCCGGGCTGAAGGCCGCGCAGACGGGCGGCGGGGACGTTGACGGTCTGGCGGCCCGGCGCGCGGGTGGCGCCCGAAATCCCGTCGGCGGGCAGGCTCATGGCCCGGCCGCCCTTGCGCCACCAGGTCCGCAGGTCCTTCAGCCAGTCCTTGCCGTCGCCCTCATTGTTGCGGGTCTGCTGGTACCAGACCGCCAGGGTCTGAACCGCCGTCTGATCCGGCTTCTCGATCCAGACCGCCACATAGGGCCGGTGATAGGAGGCGGTGTTCAGCCGCGGCACTTCGACCGTGACCGACAGATCCGCCGCCAGGGCCGGGGCGGCGGCCAGGGTCAGGCCGGCGGTGGTGACGACGATGGGGAGAAGACGCATCCGTTACACTCTCAATGGATGAAGATCAGGGCGATGACGACGGGGATCAGCAGGCCCAGCGCCGCCAGGGGCCAGGTGGAGGGACGGCCGCGTGCATGCAGCCACATCAGCCCCAGCCCCGTCACCGCAAAGATGACGCAGGCGACGGCGAAGACGTCGATGAACCAGAACCAGACCGCGCCTGCATTCCGCCCCTTATGCAGGTCGTTCAGATAGGCGATCCAGCCGCGCGTGGTCTTTTCATGGACCGCCTCGCCCGTCGCCCGGTCGATGGTCAGCCAGCCGTCGCCGCCGGGGATCGGCAGGGCGACATAGATCTCCTCGGGCGTCGTCTCGGTCGGCCGCCCGGCGATCTGAACCTTCAGGGCCTCGGCCGACCAGCGGGCGACGGCGTCGGGAACCGGTTCGGTCGTCTCCTGCGGATAGGCCGAAAGCCGTTGCAGCAGGGGCGCCGGCAGGGTGGCGGTCTGTTCGACCGTCACCGGCTCGGCCGGAATGGAGGCCGCATGGTTCAGGGTGATGCCCGTGACCGCGAACAGGATCATGCCGACCAGGCTGACGGCCGCCGAAATCCAGTGCCAGGAATGCAGCTGCTTCAGCCAGAAGGACCGCGCGCCGTTCAGCGCCGCCTTCGGCTTTTTCGCCCCCCTTGAGGTGGGCTCGATCTGGTTTTCTGCGGCGAGTTCAGTCACGGGACGGCTGTGCCACTGTTGCGAACCGTTTGCAATAGCAAGCGATGCGGCGAATTCGTCGCGCAGAGACCGTCAGTAGCTGAACCTGACCCCGGCCCGCACCGTGCGCGTGGGGCCGTAGCCCGCAACGTCGGACCCGGTCATAGACACCTCAACATCCGCGTCGAAAGCGTTGTCGACGGCGGCCCAGATCATCACCCCGTCCCCGGCCGACCATTCCGCGCGGGCGTCCAGGGTGACGGCGGGGTCCAGGGTGCGGCTGTTCAGATCATCGTCGAACCGGGCCGATTCATAGCGCGCGGCCAGACCCAGGGTCAGCCGATCCGTCGCCCGCCAGTCGACGCCCGCCGTCGCGCTCCATTCCGGCGCCTGGGCCGGACGCAGGCCCGTCAGCTGGGGCGCCGCCGCGCCGCCGTCCACCTCGGCGTCTGTCCAGGACAGGGCGGCGTTCAGCGCCAGGGCCTCGCTCGCCCGGACCGAACCGTTCAGCTCCAGGCCCCAGGCTTTGATCGTGCCGGCGTTCTGGCGTTGGCGCAGCACGCCGCCCGCCGGCACGAAACCTGCGCGCGGGAAGGTTCCCGGTCCCTCGCCGATCGTCACATTGACGATGGCGTCCTCGATCTCGTTCCAGAAGACGGTCGCCCCCCAGGCGACGCCGCTCCGGTCGAAGGCCAGGCCCGTCTCGATCCCGCGCAGGGTCTCGGGCTCCAGCCCCGAATTGGCCTCGGTGATGTCGTTGCCGACCCGGAAAGGCCGGTGCAGTTCGTTCAGGGTCGCGGGCCGAAAGCCGGAATAGGCCGCCGCCCGCCAGGCGTAACCCTCGCCCAGCCAGGCGGCCAGATCGCGCCGCGCCGCCAGTCGCGCGCTGACCACCTCGCCCGACCGGTCCTCGTCGGTCTCGTCCAGGATCGGCGCCCCGGTCGCCAGCGTGTATTCGTAGCGAAAGCCCGCCTCGTTCTTCCACCGGTCGTAGCGGAGACCGCCCGCGACCAGCCAGTCCCCGCCGGTCCACGACCCGTCCACATAGGCCCCGGCCACCGAGGTCTCGCCGCCCGCGCGCCGTCCCCGCGCGAAGCCCGCGCCGGTGGGATTGCTGAAGAACTCGTTGGTCGCACCCTCGTTGAAGCGGGCGTCGGCGCCGACCTCCCACTCCAGCCGGCCGCCCGCGATCTCGGCCACGCGACGGCGCAGGGCCGCGTTCAGTCCCCAGCCGGTCGCCGGGGTCTTGTACTGATCATTGGCCGGGGTCGTCGTCGACCGGTCCGCCGCCACCGAGGCCGAGCTGTTGGCGAAGTCGCTCTCGATCCGCCAGGCCTGCAGCCGCCAGCCGTAGCCGTCGACGGTAGGCGCCTTGGCGGCCGTGGCGCTGAGGCTGTGGCCGCTGGCGTTTGACCGGGCATTCAGCAGACCGGAGCCCCGATCCTCCTCCCAGGTCGCCGCGCGCAGAGACAGGTTCGCCCCTTGCAGATTCACCCCGTCCAGCGGCGCATCGACCCGCAGGGCGGCGCTGCGGCTGTCCAGGTCCAGCGGCTGATCCGCCGCACCGGCCGCCGCACCGCGCACGGGCGTATAGCCGTCGCTGGTCTCGTACAGGCCCGACAGGGTCACGCCGACCGGGCCGAGCCTGGTCGATCCCGACCCCGCCGCCCGCGCCCCGCCGCGCTCGGCGGCCGACAGGTCCAGCACCCCGCCGCGCGCGCGCTCCGTCAGGCCGATGACGCCAGTCAGGGCCCCGGCGCCGTAGGGCCCCGCGCCCGCGCCGCGCACGACGTCCACCCGCTCCAGCGATTCCGGCGCGACCTGGGACCAGATCACCCAGCCGCCGAACGGATCGTTCAGCGGGACTCCGTCCAGGGTCACCAGGGTCCGCCCTGCGCCGGACGGGGCGATGGCCCGCAGGGAAATCCCCTGGGTCGTCGGATTGGCGGCCAGGCTGGAGGTGCGGCGGAACAGGGACACGGCGGGTACGGTCCGCAGGGCCTCGTCCAGCCGGACGGACCGCTCCAGCACGGTTTGATCCAGCCGAACCACCGAAAAGGCGGCGTCGGCGGCGGCGGGCGGCAGACGGGCCGCCGTCACCGTGATTTCAGACAGTTGGGCGGGCGGAGCAGGGGGCGCGTCTTGGAACATCCCGGTCACAATAGACCAGCCCCGCCTTGGTTCAGCCCTGCGACCTTATAAAGCGGACTGCGACCCTGGGGTCACAGACGGGGCGGTCGGGACGTCACACCTCGGACCAGCGCCGCAGAAGATTGTGATAGACGCCGGTCAGTTCGATCACCGCCTGATCCTTCGGCCCCTTCTCCAGGGCCACGCGCTGGGTCGCCACGTCCAGGCGGAACAGCATCTCGCGATCGCCGTCGTCCCGGATCAGGCTCTGCATCCACATGAAGGACGAGACCCTCGCCCCGCGCGTCACCGGCATGACCTTGTGCAGGCTCTTGGACGGATAAAGCACCAGATCCCCGGCCGGCAGCTTGACCGACTGCGGCCCGTACATCTCTTCGATGATCAGCTCGCCGCCGTCATAGTCTTCGGGCTCGGACAGGAACAGGGTCGCCGACAGGTCGCTCCGTATACGGATTGACCCGCCGCCCCGCTGCTGGCGGATGGCGTTGTCCACGTGCAGGCCGAACTCGCCCCCGCCCTCATAGCGGTTGAACAAGGGCGGAAAGATCGTGTGCGGCAGGGCGGCGGCGACGAACATCGGATTGGCGTTCAGGGCCTGGACGATCAGGGCCGAGACCTCCCGGGCCACGTCCGAATCCTCTGGCAGTTGCTGGTTCCGCTTGGCCGTCGCCGACTGGTGGCCGGAGGTCATATTGCCGTCGGCCCACGGTCCGGCGTCCAGCCGCTCGCGCAGCGCCTTCACTTCGGCCTTGGAGAAGACTTCGGGGATTTGCAGCAGCACGTCGCTCTCGCTGAAAAGAAAGGCGGCCCCGCCGGAAGGGCGGAGCCGCCAGTTATAGGCCGGGGATAGAGGCCTTTAGAAGCGCAGGTTCAGGGCCAGAATGGCCTGACGACCGGCCGCCGGATCGGCGTGGTGAACCCCGTTGGTGCGGATGATGTATTCCTCGTCCGTGGCGTTCTTGACGTTCAGCTGCAGGCTGGCGCGGTCCGAAAGGTCATAGGTGGCGAAGGCGTCAACGCGGGTCCATTCGGGCGCATAGACGCGGTTGTTCCCGCCGCCGGCCCCGCCCTGGTTTCCGCCCCAGGACTTGGAGGTGTAATAGACGCCGCCGCCGATCGTCAGTTTGGGCAGCAGGCGATAGGTGGTGAACAGGCTCGCGCTGTTCTTGGGCGTATTGGCTAGGGGCAGGCCTTGCAGCGGATTGACGCTTGCGACCGGCGGCGTCCCCGACACGACCACGGCCGCCTTGGTCAGTTCGGAATCCATATAGGTATAGCCGCCGAACACGGTCCATTTCGGCGTGATGCTGCCTGACACGCCCAGTTCGAAGCCGTTGACCTCGACCTCGCCTTCCTGACGGAAGATGTTCGGCTCGACCAAGATCAGGGCGTTCTTGCGGGTCAGATGGAAGGCGGCCGCCGACAGGGCGAGACGGTCGTTCAAGACATTGGCCTTGGCGCCGATCTCGAAGCTTTCGGTGTCTTCCGGATCCAGAACGGTGTTGGCGACGCCATCGACCGTGCCCGTGCCGCCCGAGGCGTTCTGGTCGCCCGCCGAAATGGTCGGCGGCGTCGAGGAGGTGGACCAGGACGCATAGACGCTGCTGTTCTGCGTCGGCTTGAACACCAGACCGATCTGATAGTTGGTGAACTCCCAGGTCCGCTCGGGCACGACCGTATAGCCTGCCGTGGTCCAGACGCCGGCCGTCTGGCTCGACGTCGCATTCAGGCCGCGCACCGAATACTGATCCCACCGCACGCCCAGGTTCAGGATCAGCCGCTCGGTCAGGGTGATGCTGTCGTTGGCGTAAAGGCCGATGGTCTCGGTGGTGTTGGAGCTGGTCGGGCCACGGTTGATCACGCCGGTCCAGGCGTCGTCCGGCGTGGGATCATAGACGCGGGTGCAGTCGTCGGCGCCCAGGGCGCTGGCCGCCGTCGGCCGCGATCCGGAGACTGTGGTCAGACCCGTCGGGCAGGCGGCGCCGGAGGTGGTGTAGGTCGAATAGGCCGCATTGCGGTTCCGCTCGCGCGTCAGCTCCAGACCCACGTCATAGCTGTGTTTGAACGCCCCCGTCTCGAACCGGCCGTACAGGTCGGTGACATTGGCCAGGGTGGTGACCGGGTTCCAGCGGGTCTTGGTCCCCCGCTTCATCCAATAGGTCCCGTCGGCTGCGCGGCCGACATAGCCGCCGTCGCCGGGGTTGGTGACGATGTAGTCGTTCAGCGTCTCCGCATAGCGGCTGACGTTGCGGATCGTCAGAAGGTCGCTGAAGCGGTGCTCGGCCTTGAAGGTGAAGCTGTCGACCTCATTGGTCAGATAGTCGCGCGCCGTCAGCCCGTAGAAACTGTCATAGGGCACGTCCAGCACGCCGCTGTCGGTCGTGCGCGACTGGATCTTGGTGAACAGCGGAATGCCGTAGTCGGGCATCTGGTCGCTGGTCAGATGGTAGTAGCTGAAGACCATGGACGAGCCGGTTCCCAAGCCCGCGCCCAGACTGATCCCCAGGCCCCATTTGTCGTAATCGACGCTGTCGCGGCCGGGCACGTCGCCCTGGGCGCCCATCAGATTGATCCGCAGGGCGGCGGTTTCACCCAGCGGCATATTGGCGTCGATCGTGCCGCGGACATAGCCGTCCGTCCCGACGCCGGCGCTGAAGTTGTTGAAGGCGTTCAGTTTAGGCGATTTGGAGCTCAGATTGACGCTGCCCCCGCCCGAGCCCCGGCCGGAATAGACGGCGTCCGGCCCCTTGATCACCTCGACCTGTTCCAGGTTGAACACTTCGCGCTGCTGGCCCCCCGTATCCCGCAGACCGTCGACGAAGATGTTGTTGCCGGACGACTGGCCGCGGATGAAGGGACGGTCCGCCAGGGGCTGACCGCCCTCGCCGGCGCCGAAGGTGATGCCGGGCGAATTCTGCAACAGGTCCTGCAGCGACGAGGCCGCCGTCTGTTCGATGATCGCCTGGGGAATGACGGTTACGGCGCGGGGCGTATCGACCAGGGGAGCGACGAATTCGGGACTGACCGGCGCAGGCTTCTTCAGCTGGCCGTTGACGTCGATCGTGCCCAGGTTGGCGGGCTGTTGCTGGGGATCGGCGGTGACGACCACGCCGTCTTCGGCGGTCGCGTCAGCGGCGATGGCGGGGGCGGCGACCAGCATGCCGGCGGCGCTGGAGGCGAAGAGAAGCGCGCGAAGGGAGGCGGCGCGAGAGTCGGACATGTTTTGGCGACCTTTTGGTCTGATTTTGCGATGCGGTCGCAATAACCAGCTTCATCGGGTCGCACAAGAGCGATTGCGAGCGGGTCGCAACTTATTTCGGGACGACGCTGATCGTGCGAGACGGCGCCGTCTGCGCGCCCAGATCAAGCCAGGTGGGCGCCGGCATGGCCTGGTGCGCCGCAGCCAATGCCTCCGACCACCGCCGGCCCAGGTCGCGAAAATAGGGATCATCGGCCTCCAGCCGACGCTCCATCCCCGACAGACCGTCGCGGCGGATCACGATCAGATCCAGCGGCGGCCCCACGGCGATGTTGGAGCGGATGGTCGAGTCGAACGAGATCAGCCCCAGCTTCACCGCCTCCGACAGGGGGGTGTCCACATGAAGGGCCCGGTCCAGAATGGGCTTGCCGTATTTCAGCTCGCCGATCTGCAGATACGGCGTGTCGGCCCCGCATTCGATGAAATTGCCCTGGCCGTAGATCAGATACAGCCCCATCTTGCCGCCCGCGATCTGGCCGCCCAGCAGCATGGAGGCGTTGACGTTCAAGGCGTCGGCGGCCGGCGAGGCGGGCGTATTGATCGTCGCCCGGACCGTGGCCATCGCATGGCCCAGGATCTGGGCCGCTCGAAACAGGGTCGGCGCGGTCTCCAGCGTCTCCGGCCCGCTAGAATCCGGCAGCTTGACCC
The DNA here is from genome assembly GCF_055391505.1 of Brevundimonas sp. Br13. NCBI lineage: Bacteria > Pseudomonadati > Pseudomonadota > Alphaproteobacteria > Caulobacterales > Caulobacteraceae > Brevundimonas > Brevundimonas sp. Br13. The sequence continues at coordinate 63,279 of NZ_AP044008.1, forward strand.
CTTCGGCCACCATGGCCAGGGCCGTCTGGGTCACCGACAGATTGCCCGCCGTCGCCACGGCCAGCACCCGCTCGCCCGGCTTTTCGAAGACGTGCAGCTTTCGATAGGACGAGATGTTGTCCACGCCCGCATTGGTGCGGGTGTCGGCGATCATCGCCAACCCCTCGTGCACCAACATGCCTACGCAATAGGTCACTGTCCCCTATCCGCTCCCCGTTCCGCGAATCCGCAGACGCTAACAGATTCCCGCGACATGACGATCAGGACCATCCCCGGCTCTGATGTTGTTGCCGGCCCTGTTGCACAGGCCGCACATGAAGGGCCACCGTCAGACTGCCGACCCCGCCGCCATAGCTGGTTCCCCGGATCGGCGTCGCCCCCAGCGAATCCAGGCCCACGGCGATGCGGACATAGTTCTCGGTCGGACAAATGCCGTTGGCCGCGTCGAACCCGACCCAGCCCAGGTCCTCGATCCAGGCCTCGGCCCAGGCGTGGGCGGCGTCCTGGTCGTGCCGGCCGTCCGACCGGTTCAGATGGCCCGAGACATAACGGGCCGGCACGCCCAGGGTCCGGGCGCAGACGATGAAGATCTGGGCGTGATCCTGGCAGACCCCGCGACCGATGGCGAAGGCCTCGGACGCCGTATGGGTGGCGGAGGTCGCCCCGACCTCGAAAGCCACGCCGGCGTGGATGGCCCCCATCAGACGGTGCATCCGCTCCAGGGCCGCGCCCTCGGGCACGGACCGGGCGAAGTCGATCAGGGCCGCATCGGCCTGGGTCAGCCGGGTGTCGCGCAGATAGACGCCCGGCTGCAGCCGCTCGTTCTGCCCCCGGATCACCCCGCCGGTGTCCACGGTCGAGACCTCGCCCGTCACCCGGATGGTCAGGGCGTCGGTCGGCCGCTCGGTATAGAGGCTGTGCACGATATTGCCGAAGGCGTCGTCGCTGCGGCGCAGCCGGGCGTCGACGTCGGTCTCGATCCGCCATTCCCGCACCTGCTGGGCCTCGCAGGACCGGGGCGTCAGCCGCAGCATCTGGACGATGAACCGCGCGGGCCGGGCGTAGGCGTAGCGGGTGGAGTGGTCGATCCGGATCCGCATGGTCAGACCAGATACTGTTCGTGGATGGCGGCGCCCAGGGCGTTGTTCTCGTTCAGAAAGCCCTGGATGTATTCATGCAGGCCCGACTGGAAGATGTCCTCGATCCGGGCCTCGTTGAACTGGGTCAGCCGGTTCGACGCCAGCCGCTGAGCCGGGCCGCGCCGGCCATAGTCGGCGGCCAGCTTCTCCAGATAGCTGACGATCATCCCCTGGCAGCTGGCCAGGGACCGCGGCATCTGCCGGTTCAGCACCAGGAGGTCCGCCACCAGCCAGGGCCGCACCGACTCCCGATAGACCCACCGATAGGCGGTCAGGGCTGAGACCTCGCGCAACAGGGTGGTCCACTGGAAATAGTCCAGCTGTCCGCCCACCCGTTCGCCTGGCGGCAGCAGCAGGTGATATTTCACGTCCAGCAGGCGGGCGGTGTTGTCGGCCCGCTCGATTGCCATGCCCAGCCGCAGGAACCAGTAGGCGTCGTTCCTGAGCATCGTCCGCGACGAGGCCCCCTCCACCGCCAGGGACGTCGATTTCACGAAGTCCAGGAAGTTGGTGAAGTCGTCGCGCCGGGTCGGCTCGCCCAGTTCGTTCAGCCCGTTCCAGGCGCCGTTGATCGCCTCCCACAGTTCGATGGTCAGGGCGGTCCGCACCGAGCGGGCGTTGGTCCGCGCCCGGGTGATACAGGCCTTGATCGAGGTCGTATTGTCGGCTCCGAAGGCCAGATATTCGCGGACGGACTTCTCCGACACGGTGCGGCCGGTGGCGTCGAAGGCCGACTTCACCCCCGACGAGGCGATGGCCCCGGCCCAGGCGGTGACGGTCGCCTGATCCTTGGCCGGCAGGGCCGCCAGGCGGATCGCCGCCTCCAGAATGCGCGCGAGAAAGTCGGCCCGCTCCATATAGCGGCCGGTCCAGTAGAGACTGTCAGCAGTGCGAGAGAGCATCTATTCCTCCCCCATTGGGGGAGGGGGACCGCCCGAAGGGTGGTGGAGGGGGCCAAACGCAAACAGGGTGTCCGGGGCAAGCCCCCTCCACCGCTTCGCGGTCCCCCTCCCCCGACGGGGGAGGATCTTCGTCCGATCAAACATCCAGCACCCAGGTGTCCTTGGTTCCGCCGCCCTGGCTGGAGTTGACCACCAGCGACCCCTCCTTCAGCGCGACCCGCGTCAGCCCGCCCGGCGCGACCCGCACCCCCGCCGGGCTGGACAGGACGAAGGGCCGAAGATCGACGTGGCGCGGCGACAGGGCGCCGCCCGCCAGGGTCGGGGCCGTCGACAGGCTCAGCGTCGGCTGGGCGATGAAGTCGTCGGGATCGGCGATCAGCTTGGCGCGGAAGGCCTCGATCTCGGCCTGGGTCGAGGTGGGCCCCACCAGCATGCCGTAGCCGCCCGATCCGCCGACCTCCTTGACCACCAGTTCCGGCAGCTTCTCCAGCACCTCCTTCAGCGCCTCCGGCTCGCGGCAGCGCCAGGTCGGCACATTCTTCAATATGGCGTCCTCGCCGGTGAAGAAGCGGATGATCTCGGGCATGTAGGTATAGACGGCCTTGTCGTCGGCCACCCCGGTCCCGACCGCATTGGCCAGGGTCACACGCCCGGCGAAATAGGCCGACATCAGCCCCGGCGCCCCAACCGCCGAATCCGGCATGAAGGTCAGGGGGTCGATGAAGTCGTCGTCGATGCGGCGATAGATGACGTCGACCCGCTTGGGCCCCTCGGTCGTGCGCATATAGACGGTGTCGTCATTGACGAAGAGATCCCCGCCCTCGACCAGTTCGACCCCCAGCTTGTCGGCCAGGAAGCTGTGCTCGTAATAGGCCGAGTTGAACGGCCCCGGCGTCAGAACCACGATGGTCGGATCCTCGCCCGCCCCCGACGGCGCCGATGCCTGCAAGGATCGCAGCAGCATGTCGGTATAGATTTCGACCGGCCGCACTGCATGTTCGGCGAACAGGTCGGGGAACAGCCGCATCATCATCTCGCGGTTCTCCAGCATATAGGAGACCCCGGACGGGGTGCGGACATTGTCCTCCAGCACGTAAAAACCGTCCTCGCCCGTGCGGACCAGATCGACCCCGGCGATATGGCACCAGACGTCGCCCGGCGGACGCCGCCCCTGCATCTCGGGTCGATAATGCGGATTGGTCAGGATCAGGTCGGCGGGCACGATCCCGGCGCGGATACAGTCCTGCGGTCCGTAGATGTCCTTCAGAAAGGCGTTGATGGCGGTGACCCGCTGCTTCAGCCCCTTCTCCAGCCCGCCCCATTCGTCGGCGCCGATGATGCGCGGCACGACGTCGAACGGGATCAGCCGCTCGTTGGATTCCTCGTCGCCATAGACGGCGAAGGTCACCCCCATGCGGCGGAAGAACAGCTCCGCCTGGCGCGAGCGCGCCTGCAACAGGTCCGGCGGGGCGTTTTCCAGCCAGGCCGCCAGGGTCTTGTAGCTGTGGCGGATCGCGCCGGATCCGCCGCCGTTCATTTCGTCGAAAGCTCTCGTCATCCGCCCCCGCCGCGTTGAGATCACAGCTTGATCGCGACCCAACGAAAAGCGCAACAGTTTTGTTGCACTGCGGCGAAGCTTCAACAACCAGACCCTCCCCCGCCTGCGGGAGAGGTGGCCCGTCGATCGCGCAGCGATCCAGGGTCGGAGAGTGAAGTTCTGCTCAAAGCAAGAAGACTTCCCCCATCGCCAGGCGTCTCGCTTCGCGCCACGGCCTGACACTTCCCCCGCAAGCGGTGGAAGGTCGGGTGAAAATCACACCCCCACCGCCTTCATCGAAACCGAGACGTCCGCCAGCTTCGCCACATCCACCGGCGTCGCCTTTCCGATCAACTGCTTGCCTGCCATGAACTCCGGCGGGGCGTTGACCGCCTCGACGCAGACCACCCGGTCGCCGTTCAGGTGGAAGACCGCAAATCCGCCCGCCGACGGATCGCCCCGCACCACCTGACGGTCCGCATCGAACGGCAGGCCGGCGATCTGAAGCTTGAAGTCGTACTGATCGGACCAGAACCACGGCACCTCCGGCGCCGGCCCCGGCCGCCCGACGATGGCCGCCGCCGCCTGTTTGGCCTGTTCCAGCGCGTTGGGCACGCTCTCCAGCCGGTGCGAGACCCCGCCGTGCACGGGAATCGGCCGGCGCGTCATGTCGCCGACGGCGAAGATGGCCGGATCGCTGGTCCGCGCCTGATCGTCCACCACCACCCCATCGTCGCAGCGCAGGCCCGCCGACCGCGCCAGGCTTTCGCAGGCCAGCGCCCCGACCCCGACCAGTACCGCATCCGCCTGCACCGTCGACCCGTCGGCCAGGGTCACGCCGTCATGGGCGACCGCGACCACCTCGGCGCCCGTGATGATCTCCACCCCCCGCGCCCGGTGCTGGGCGGTGAAGAAGGCCGACAGGGTCTCCGACGCCACCCGCGCCAGCACGCGCGGCGCCCGTTCGATCACCACCGCCTCGGCGCCCAGGGCCCGGGCCGAGGCCGCCGCCTCCAGCCCCACATAGCCGCCGCCGACCACCGCCAGCCGTTTGCCCGGCCCCAGGACGGCCTTCAGCCGCTCGGCGTCCTTCAGCGTCCTCAGCTCCAGCAGGTCGGGATGGTCCCCGCCCGGAACCGGCAGTTTGCGCGCCGTCGATCCCGTCGCCAGCACCAAGACGTCATAGGTTTCGCTCGACCCGTCGTGGAAGGCGACCGTCTTGGCCTCCGGGTCCACCGACACGGCGACAGTCGAGGGTCGGAAGTCGATGTTCTGCTCGGCGTAAAAGCTCAGCGGCCGCAGCAGCAGCGCCTCAAGATCCGCCTCCCCCTTCAGCCAGGCCTTGGACAGGGGCGGCCGCTGATACGGCGGCGCATCCTCCTCGCCGACCAGCACGATGGGGCCTTCATGCCCATACTGCCGCAGAAAGGCCGCGACGGAGCCGCCGGCGTGGCCGGCGCCGATGATCAGGATCTTGGTCATGGGGGTGATTTAGAGTGGCGAGTGGCGAGTGGCGAGTGGCGAGATAAACGCCCCCGCTTTCAACCGTCGTCCTCGGGGCTGACGAAACCTGGCTGGACCGCACAAGGCGCCGTCTTAAAACTCGCCACTCGCCACTCGCCACTCGCCACTCGCCACTAAACGCCCCTTGACCGTTCCACTGTTACAGCATAGTGGAACGCGCATGACGACCCCGCCCGCCCGCGACGCCCTCTACGACGCCCTGCTGTCGATGCAGACGCGCGCCGAGATGGACGCCTTTCTGGCCGACCTGTGCACCCCGGCGGAACTGCGCGCCTTCGCCGAGCGCTGGCAGGTGGCGCGCCTGTTGGACGCCGGCGGCAAATCCTATCGCGAGATCGCGGTCGAGGCCCACGCCAGCCCCACCACCGTCGTCCGCGTCGCCCGTTACCTCAAAGACATGCCGCACCAGGGCTACCGCCTCGCCCTGGACCGCCTGAAGACCCCGAACTGAGTATCCGAACATGAGCACTGTCCAGGGCCGGCTTCGCATCGCCGTCCAGAAATCCGGCCGTCTGGCCGACCGCAGCCTCGACCTGATCCGCGACGCGGGTCTGAAATGGGTCAAGGGCCACAATGATCTGCTCTACCGGGTCGAGAACTATCCGATCGACCTGCTGCGCGTCCGCGACGACGACATTCCCACCTTCGTCGCCGACGGCGTCTGCGACTTAGGGATCGTCGGCGAGAATGTGCTGGAGGAGGGCCGCAACGGCGGTCCCAATGCGTCGGTCGTCATGCCCCTGGGCTTCGGCCGCTGCACCCTGAAGATCGCCACGCCCCCGACCCTGGCCTATGAAGGCCCGGCCTCGCTGGAGGGCCTGCGGATCGCCACCTCCTATCCCAAGATCCTGCGCCGCTTCCTGGACGAGCGGGGGGTCAAGGCCGACATCGTCGTCATGCGCGGCGCCGTCGAGGTCGCGCCCCGGCTGAAACTGGCCGCCGCCATCTGCGACCTGGTCTCGACCGGCGCGACGCTGGAGGCCAACGGCCTGGGCGCCAAGGATACGGTGCTGGAAAGCCAGGCCGTGCTGATTCAGTCGCCGACCGCGCCCGAGCCCAGCCTCAAGCCCCTGCTGGACAGCATCATCGAGCGCATGGCCGGCGTCGTGTCGTCCCAGGGCGCCAAATACGTCATGCTGAACGCCCCGCGCGCGGCGCTGGATGAGATCACCGCCATCCTGCCCGGCGCCGGCTCGCCCACCGTCATGCCCCTGTCGGGCCGCGACGACGCGGTCGCCGTCCACGCCGTCTGCCAGGAGGCCGTCTTCTGGGAGACGCTGGAGAAGCTGAAGGCGGCCGGCGCCTCGGCCATACTGGTCCTGCCCATCGAGAAGATGATGTGATGACCCCGGCCTTCAAACGTATCGACTGGTCTTCCCTCGACGCCGCCGGCAAGACGGCGGCCCTCGCCCGCCCGGCCCAGCGCACCGCCGGCGACGTCACCGAGGTGGTCCGCACCATTCTGGACGACGTGCGCGCGCGCGGCGGCGCGGCCGTCACCGACTGGTGCCTGAAGCTGGACAAGGCCCCGCCCCGCCGGATCGCCATCACGCCCGAGGCCGTCGCCGAAGCCCGCAACGCCCTGCCGCCCGCCGACGTCCGCGCCCTGCGGATGGCGGCCGACAATATCCGCGTCTTCCACCAGGCGACGCGGCCGGAGGACACCGACTTTATCGAGACCACGCCCGGCGTCCGCTCCAAACTGGCCTGGCGTCCGATCGCCTCGGCCGGTCTCTACATCCCCGGCGGCACCGCCCCCCTCTTCTCCTCGCTTCTGATGCTGGCCATTCCGGCCGGCGTCGCGGGCGTGGGCCGGCGCGTCGCTGTGACCCCGCCGGACAAGTCCGGCGGGGTCCACCCCGCCATGATCCTGGCCGCCGCCGAGGCGGAGCTGGACGCCCTCTGGCTGATGGGCGGCGCCCAGGCCATCGCCGCCCTGACCTTCGGCGTCGAACTGGAGGACGGGGTCATCCCCGCCTGCGACAAGCTATTCGGCCCCGGCAACGCCTATGTGGCCGAGGCCAAGAAACAGGCGTCTGCTCTTCCGGGCGGCCCCGCCGTCGACATGCCCGCCGGCCCGTCCGAGCTGATGGTCGTCGTCGACCGCGACGCTGCGCCCGAGATCGCCGCCGCCGACCTGCTCAGCCAGGCCGAGCACGACGCCGACGCGCAAGTTCTCCTGGTCTCCACCAGCCGCGCCACCATCGACTATATTCTGACCGAGGTTGAGGCCCAGGTGGCGACCCTGCCGCGCGAGGCCGTCGCCCGCGCCTCGCTGAACGAGGCCCGCGCCGTCCTGGTGCGCGACCTCGACGCCGCCTGCGAGGTGATCAACCTCTACGGCCCCGAACACCTGGCGCTTCAGGTGGACGATCCCGAGGCCCTGCTCCCCGCCGTCAAGGCCGCCGGCGCCGTCTTCGTCGGCCGGTTCGCGGCCGAGACCCTGGGCGACTACGCCGCCGGCCCCAGCCACGTCCTGCCGACCGACGGCGGCGCCCGCACCCTGGGCGGCGTCACCACGTCCAGCTTCATGACCACCATGTCGGTCCAGCTGGTCACCCAGGCCGGCGCCCGCGCCCTGGCCCCCATCGCCGCCCGCCTGGCCCGGATGGAGGGCCTCGAAGCCCACGCCCGCGCGGCGGATCTGAGGAGCGAGGGATGAGGGCCGCCTTTAAAGACCCTCTCCCGCTTGCGGGAGAGGTGGCCCGTCGTGCGCGCAGCGAACCAGGGTCGGAGAGGGGCGTTTCGCCAAGTCGCAGAACTCCCCCCATCGTCAGGCGTGTCGCTTCGCGCCACGACCTGACACTTCCCCCGCAAGCGGGGGAAGATCATAGCGGAGCCGCCCTATGACCCTGCCCGCCCCCTATCCCCCGCTGGTCTCCGGCGGCGAGGGCCTGGACCGCTATCCCGGCGACGCCCTGGCCTTGGCCGCCCGTATGGCCGCGATCTACGCCGTGCCCGCCGGCCAGATCCTGCCGGTGCGCGGCCTGACCCACGGGCTGGAACTGGCCTACCGCCTCGCCGCCCGCGACGGCGGTTCGGTCGAGGCGCCCAGGGCCGAACCCTATGAGCGTCTCGCCGCCATCTATCCGGCCAGGGGCGAACCGACTGTGGTCGTCATCCGCGCCCTGGGCTCGCCCGAGGCCGTGGCCGAAATGGCCGCCCGCCTCGCCCCCGCCCTCCTGGTGGTGGACGAGGGCCTGATCGAGTTTTCCGACAGCGTCTCGGCCGTCACGGTCGTGGCCGACCAGCCCAATCTGGTCGTGCTGCGCAGCCTGTCTCTGGCCTATGGCTTAGCCGGCGCCCGCGTCGGCGCGGCGGTCGCGCAAGGCCCGACCCTGGCCCGCCTCGCCTCGGTGCTGGAGCCCTACGCCCTGCCCGAGCCCCTGGTGCGGCTGGCGCTTCAGGCCCTGGATCCGTCGCGAATGATCGAGACCGCCGAGCGGATCGCCTTGGTCCGGCGCGAGCGCGAGCGGCTGGCCCGCGAACTGGGCCGCGATCTGACGATCGAGCCCGGCGTCGGCCCCATTCTGATGGCCCGGCCGCAAGACCCCGCCGCCGCCCTGGCCGCCCTGAAGACCTATGGAATCGAGGCCGACCTGTCCGGCGACCGGCTGCGCCTGCCCGTCTCGATCAAGCCCGAGGTCAACGACCGGCTGCTGGCCGCCTTCGGCCTGACGCCCGCCAAGCGCCGTCCGGCCCGCGTCGGCCAGGCCGTGCGCGATACGAAAGAGACCCGCATCGTCTGCGCCGTCGACCTGGACGCCCCCGGCCCGATCAGGATCGAGACCGGCGTCGGCTTCTTCGACCATATGCTGGAGCAGATCGCGGCCCACGGCGGCTTCTCCCTGCGCCTCCAGTGCGAGGGCGACCTGCACACCGACCCCCACCACACGATCGAGGACAGCGCCATCGCCCTGGGCCAGGCGCTGAAACAGGCGTTGGGCGAGCGTAAGGGCATCGCCCGCTACGGCTTCGTCCTGCCGATGGACGAGGCCAATGCGACGGTCTCCATCGACCTGTCCGGCCGGCCCTATCCGCTGTTCGAAGGCACGTTCGACACCCCCTTCATCGGCGACTACCGCACCGACCTGACCGCCCACGTCTTCCGCTCGCTGGCCGAGGCCATGGGCGCCGCCGTCCACATCAAGGTCACGGGCCAGGACGACCACCACAAGACCGAGGCCGTCTATAAAGCCTTCGGCCGGGCGCTGCGCCAGGCCGTCCGGGTCGAGGGCGATGCGGTGCCGTCGACGAAGGGGGTGTTGTGATGAAATCCTCCCCCCTTGGGGGAGGGGGACCGCGAAGCGGTGGAGGGGGCCGGCCCGCGCGCCGGCGCCTCACGTTCCACACCTCGAGCGTCCTCGCCCCCTCCACCACGCTACGCGCGGTCCCCCTCCCCCAACGGGGGAGGATCAAATGACCGAGGTCGCCGTCATCGCCTACGGCGCCGGCAACGTCGCCTCGGTCCAGTTCGCCCTGGAACGTCTCGGCGCCACTGTGCGCCTGACCGACGATCCCGCCGTGATCACAGACGCCGAACGGGTCATCCTGCCCGGCGTCGGGGCGGCCGGTTACGCCATGAGCCGCCTGTCGGAGCTGGGCCTGGTCGAACCGATCCGCGCCTTCCCCCGTCCCCTGCTGGGCGTCTGCCTGGGCCAGCAGCTTCTGTTCGAAACCAGCCAGGAGGGCGAAGGCGTCGATCTGCTGGGCTTCATCCCCGGCGCCGTGTCCCGGTTGGAGCCGGCGGGCGCCCTGCCCGTGCCGCATATGGGCTGGAGCCGGCTGAGGCGCCACCGAGACGACCCGCTGCTGGAAGGGATCGCAGACGGCGCCTACGCCTATTTCGTCCACGGCTATGTCTGTCCCGACGGCCCCGCCACCCTGGCCCGCGCCGACTACGGCGGCCCCGTGCCCGCCATAGTCCGCACCGCCAACCGCTGGGGCTGCCAGTTCCACCCCGAACGCTCGGCCGAGGCCGGGGCGACGATTCTCAGGAACTTCCTGAGCCTGCCCGAGAATCCATCATGCTGATCTACCCCGCCATCGACCTGAAGGACGGCGCCTGCGTGCGCCTGATGCACGGCAAGTTCGACCAGGTGACGCAATATGACGAACAGCCCGCCGCCCGCCTCAGCGCCTTCGCGGCCGAGGGCGCCGAGTGGATTCATATCGTCGATCTGGACGGGGCCGAGGCGGGCGAGGCGCGCCAGCACGCCCTGATCGGCGAACTGGCCCAGGCCCTCGAAATCAAGATCCAGTCCGGCGGCGGCGTCCGCGGCGCCAATGATGTGGCCAAGCTGCTGGAGGCCGGGGTCTCCCGCGTCGTCGTCGGCTCCCTGGCGGTGACCCGACCCAACGACGTCGCCGCCTGGCTCAAGGGTTTCGGCCCCGAACGCATCACCCTGGCCCTGGACGTCAAGATCGAGGACGGCGTGCCCGTCCCCGCCCTGAAGGGCTGGACCCAGTCTTCCGAAACGACCCTGTGGGAGGCGCTGGATTGGTATCCCAAGGGTACGGCCAAACACCTGCTGGTCACCGACGTCGGCCGCGACGGCGCCCTGACCGGACCCAATCTGGAGCTGCTGGCCGAAATCCGCCGTCGCCGCCCCGATCTGGTGCTTCAGGCGTCCGGCGGCATCTCGTCTCTGGACGATCTCGTCGCGGTCAAGGCCCTGGGCTGCAACGGCGCCATCGTCGGCCGCGCCCTGTACGAGAACCGCTTCACCTTGCCGCAAGCCATAGCGACGGCCACGGCATGACGGCGCGCCGTATCGTCCCCTGCCTGGACGTCAAGGACGGCCGGGTGGTCAAGGGGGTCAAGTTCGTCGGCCATACCGACATGGGCGACGCCGCCGAACTGGCCGCCCGCTACCGCGACGCGGGCGCCGACGAACTGGTCTTCTACGACATCACCGCCAGCCCCGAGGGCCGGACCCTGGACTACGGCTGGATCAAGGACATCGCCCGGCTGCTGGACATCCCCTTCTGCGTCGCCGGCGGCATCCGCAGCGTCGATCAGGCCGCCCGCTGCCTGGACCACGGCGCGGACAAGGTCTCGATCAACTCTCCCGCCCTGGAACGCCCCGAACTGATCGCCGAAATGGCCGCACGGCTGGGCAGCCAGTGCGTCGTCGTCGGCGTCGACAGTCGACTGGAAGACGGCGAATGGGTGGTCCACAAATACACCGGCGACCCCGACGCGCGCCGCCGCGCGGGCAAGCGCACCCTGGACTGGCTGGACGAGGCCCAGAGCCTGGGCGCCGGCGAGATCGTGCTGAACTGCATCGACCAGGACGGGGTTCGACGCGGCTACGACATCGAACAGCTGTCCGCCGCCCGCGCGCGCCTGACCATCCCCCTGATCGCCTCGGGCGGCGCCGGCGCGCCCGAACATTTCCGCGACGTCTTCAATCAGGCCGACGTCTCCGGCGCCCTGGCCGCCAGCGTCTTCCACACCGGCGCCATCGCCATCCCGGACCTGAAGGCCTATCTGGCGGGCGAAGGCCTGGAGATGAGATTGTGACCCGATCCCCGCAATCCTCCCCCCTTGGGGGAGGGGGACCGCGAAGCGGTGGAGGGGGCCCGCCCGCGCGCCGCCGCTCGACGCCCAACACCCCGCACGCCCTTACCCCCTCCACCACCCTTCGGGCGGTCCCCCTCCCCCAGAGGGGGAGGATTTTTGAGGAGATCACCCCATGATCGACCCCGCTGCCATCGACTTCGAAAAAGGAAACGGCCTGGTCCCCGTGGTGGTCCAGGACGCCGCCACGCTCCAGGTCCTGACCCTGGCCTATATGGATCGCGCCGCCCTGGACGAGACGATCCAGTCGGGTGAGGCCACCTTCTTCTCCCGCTCGCGCGGCGGGCGCTGGAGAAAGGGCGAGACCTCGGGCGACCGGCTGCGGGTCGTCTCCATCACCCCCGACTGCGACGGCGACGCCCTGGTCCTGGCGGTCGATCCGGTCGGAAACGCCTGCCACCTGAACCGCACCAGCTGTTTCGGCGCCGCCGACGCGCCGGGTCTCGGCCGCATCGCCCGGCTGGAACAGACTATCGCCGAGCGGGCCGCCGCTGATCCGTCCGAAAGCTGGACCGCCAAACTGGTCGCCCAAGGCCCCAAACGCATCGCCCAGAAGGTCGGCGAAGAGGGGGTGGAGACCGCCCTGGCGGGCGTCGCCGGCCCGGATGAGGAACTCGCCGGCGAGGCGGCGGATTTGATCTATCACCTGCTGGTTCTTCTCCATGTCCGTAACATGGTGTTTCAGGACGTGCTGGACGTGTTGGCCTCGCGGGCGGAAGCGGGCAAAGGCCCAAAGACTAGGCCGTAAAGGCGTTCGTCCCGACAAATGGGATATTCGAGGGAATTTCGATGGCGGCTCTCATTCTGTTCGGCGGCGGCGGCGATCTGGCGATGCGGATGCTGTTGCCTTCGCTCTACTTCCTGGAACACGACGGACTCCTGCCCGACGGCCTGAAGATCATCGGCGCCGCCCGCTCCGATGAGACGGCTGAGGACTATGTCGCCAAGGTCCATGAGGCGGTGAAGGCTCGCGCCGAACAGGATCAGGCCTGGGACGACCATTCCTGGACCCGGATGAAGGCCCGGCTCGACTATCTGGCGGTGGACGCCACCTCGGCCGACAGCCTGAAGCCGCTGAAGGACAAGGTCGGCGACGGCGAGGTCACCTCCTTCCTGGCCGTTTCCCCCTCGCTTTACGGCCGCATTGTCACGGCGATGAAGGCGGCGGGACTGGCCGAGCGCAACTGCCGCATCGTGCTGGAAAAGCCGGTCGGGCGCGACCTGAAGTCCTTCCTCGAGATCGACGACGCCGTGGCCCACGCCTTCCGCGAGGACCAGGTGTTCCGCATCGACCACTATCTGGGCAAGGAGACGGTCCAGAATCTGACGGCCCTGCGGTTCGGCAACACCATCTTCGAGCCCCTGTGGAACAATCTGACGATCGACCACGTCCAGATCACCATCGGCGAGACGGTGGGGGTCGGCGACCGCTGGCCCTACTATGACGAGTACGGCGCATTGCGCGACATGCTCCAGAACCACATGCTCCAGCTGCTGTGCCTGGTCGCCATGGAGCCGCCCAGCGACCTGGACCCGGAGTCCCTGCGTAACGAAAAGGTCAAGGTGCTGCGCAGCCTGCGCCCCATCACCCACGAGGAGGCCGAACGCGTCACCGTGCGCGGCCAGTATGTGGCGGGCGTGTCCGAGGGCAGGCCGGCCAAGGGCTATATCGAGGAGCGCGGCGCCCCGTCCGACACCGAGACCTTCGTCGCCATCCGGGCCGACATCGACAACTGGCGCTGGGCGGGCGTGCCCTTCTTCATGCGCACCGGCAAGCGCCTGCCCGAGAAGCGCACCGAAATCGTCATCCAGTTCAAGCCCGTGCCCCACTCCATCTTCGACGATGAAGAGGGCGAGGCGCTGGCCAACCGCATGATCATCGAGCTTCAGCCCGAGGAGGACATCTCCCTGACGGTGATGAACAAGCGGCCCGGCCTGGACAAGCGGATGCAGCTCCAGCCCATCACCATGAGCCTGTCCTGGGGCGTGGACGGCAAGTCCGCCGCCCCCCCGCGCCGCCGCATCGCCTATGAGCGGCTGCTGCTGGACGCCATGGCGGGCGACTCCACCCTGTTCGTCCGCCGCGACGAGGCCGAACAGGCGTGGAAATGGGTCGATGAGGTCGCCGAGGCCTGGGCTGAATCCGGCCATAAGCCCGACGAATACGTCGCCGGAACCTGGGGCCCCGACAGCGCCGACATGCTGATGATCCGCACCGGCCGCGACTGGAACACGACCGATGTCTGAGACGCCTGTGATCGAAACCTTCCCCACCGTCGACGCCTGGGCCGAGGCCATCGCCGCCCGCCTGGCCGAGACCCTGGGCGCCGCCGTCCGCGACAAGGACTCCGCCGTCTTCGCCGGCCCCGGCGGGACCACCCCCGCCCCCGTCTATCGCCGCCTCGCTGCGATCGACCTGGACTGGGCCAGGATCGCCGTCACCCTGGTGGACGAACGCTACGTCCCCGAGACCTCGCCTGAGTCCAACGCCCGGCTGATCCGCGACGTCCTGTTGCAGGACAAGGCGGCCGCCGCCCGCTTCATCCCCCTCTATACGCCTGAGGTCACGGTCGACCGGGCCGCCATCGTCGCCGCCCACGCCCTGGCCGATGCGGGCGGGCGTTTCGACGCGGTCCTTCTCGGCATGGGGGAGGATGGCCATATCTGCTCCATGTTCCCTGACAGCCCCACCTTGAAGACGCTTCTGACCCCGACGCTGAAGCCGACGGTGCTGGGCGTGCCCCACGGCCGCGACGGCGCCGCGCCGACGATCGAGCGCCTGTCGATCAACCTGCCCTATCTGATGTCCGCCGGCCGGGTGATCCTGGGCCTGAAGGGCGCCGCCAAACGCCGGGTCTTTGAAGAGCAGGCCAAGGGCGATCCCAAGATCCAGCCCATCGCCGCCCTGATCGCGGCGAACGTTCCCCTTGAAGTTCTGTGGACGGAGGAAGGCTGATATGGCGCTTCATCCCACTGTCGCCGCGGTCACCGACCGCATCATCGAGAAGAGCCGCGCGACCCGCGCCGACTATCTGCGCCGCATGGACGCCGCCCGCGATTCCGGCGCCGGCCGCGCCAAGCTCTCCTGCGCCAACTGGGCCCACGCCTTCGCCGGCCAGACCATAGCCGACAAGTTGACGGCGATGGACGGGTCCAAGCCCAACCTGGGCATCGTCACCGCCTATAACGACATGCTGTCGGCCCACCAGCCGTTCGAGCGCTTCCCCGGCGTGGTCCGCGAAGCGGTGCGTCAGGTCGGCGCCACGGCCCAGGTCGCCGGCGGCACCCCCGCCATGTGCGACGGCGTCACCCAGGGGCGCCCCGGCATGGAGCTGTCCCTGTTCAGCCGCGACGTCATCGCCATGTCCGCCGGCGTGGCCCTGACGCATGACGCCTTCGACGCCGCCCTGATGCTGGGCGTCTGCGACAAGATCGTGCCCGGCCTGTTCATGGGCGCCCTGGCCTTCGGCCATCTGCCGGTCGTCTTCGCCCCCGCCGGCCCCATGCCGTCCGGCATTCCGAATGCGGAGAAAGCCCGCGTCCGCGCCGAATACGCCCAGAACAAGGTCGATCGTCAGACCCTGCTGGAAAGCGAGATCGGCTCCTACCACTCGCCCGGCACCTGCACCTTCTACGGCACGGCCAACTCCAACCAGATGATGATGGAACTGGGGGGCTTGCACATGCCCTCCACCGCCTTCGTCCATCCCGACACCGGCCTGCGCGACGCCCTGACGGCCGCCGCCGCCAAGCGCGCGGTCGAACTGGCCCGCAGCGGCGAGGGCCGCATGGCCGACGTCATCGACGAAAAATCCATCGTCAACATGATCGTGGCCCTGTTGGCCACCGGCGGTTCGACCAATCACGCCATCCACCTGGTCGCCATGGCGCGGGCGGCGGGGGTTCTGATCGACTGGACCGACATGGACGAGCTGTCGTCCGTCACCCCCCTGCTGGCGCGGGTCTATCCGAACGGTTCGGCCGATGTGAACGCCTTCCAGGCCGCCGGCGGCGTCGCCTTCGTCGCCCGCGAACTGGCCGAGCACGGCCATATCCACACCGACGTCACGACCATCATGGGTCGCGGCATCGAGGCCTATTTCCAGGAACCGTCGATGGTGGACGGCCAGCTGGTCTGGCGCGACGGGGTCAAGGAAAGCCTCGATCTCGACATCCTGCGTCCCGCCTCCGACCCCTTCGACAAGGAGGGGGGCTTGCGCCTGGTCCAGGGCGACCTGGGCCGCGCGGTCATCAAGGTCTCGGCGGTCAAGCCCGAGAACCGCATCGTCGAGGCCCCCGCCGCCGTCTTCGAAACCCAGGAAGACGCGCTCCAGGCCTTCAAGGACGGCAAACTGTTCCGCGACGTGGTCGTGGTCCTGCGCTTTCAGGGCCCCAAGGCCAACGGCATGCCCGAACTGCACAGCCTGTCGCCGGCCCTGTCGGTCATTCAGGACAAGGGGTTCAAGGTCGCCTTCGTCACCGACGGCCGCATGTCGGGCGCCAGCGGCAAGAC
Source organism: Brevundimonas sp. Br13 (assembly GCF_055391505.1). Lineage (NCBI taxonomy): Bacteria > Pseudomonadati > Pseudomonadota > Alphaproteobacteria > Caulobacterales > Caulobacteraceae > Brevundimonas > Brevundimonas sp. Br13. The sequence goes on from NZ_AP044008.1 coordinate 79,477, forward strand.
CCCGGCCGCCATTCACGTCAGCCCTGAGGCCTTGGCCGGCGGCCCCCTGGCACATGTGAAGGACGGGGACGTCATCCGTCTGGACGCCGAGGCCGGGGTTCTGACCACCGTCGGGGTCGACGGCCTGACCGACCGGCCCGCCGCCGCCCGCTCCGCCGTCCACGCCGAGGGCTCGGCCTGGGGCTACGGCCGTGAGCTGTTCGGCGCCTTCCGCCATGTGGTCACCACGGCGGAAGAGGGGGCGACCGTCTGCTTCGCCTTCCCCAGCGGCGCCCAATCGCATACGGACACCCCGCCCGATCCCAACTTCGTCGACCGGACCGTCGACGCCTGATCCGACGCACCGACTGCAGGAAACGACCCTATGACTGACAAGACCCTCCTCGTCGGAGACGTCGGCGGCACCAACGCCCGTTTCGCCGTCGCTCGCATGATCGACGGCAAGCCCGTGCTGGACCACCACGAGAGCTTCCCGGCCGAAACCTATCCGACCTTCCTGGAAGGGGTGGCCGCCTTCATCGAGGGCTGCGAGGTCAAGCCGACCGGCGGCGTCATCGCCGTGGCCGGCCCCGTCACCGACGGCGCCATCGACCTGACCAACTCCCCCTGGCAGGTGTCGGAAAGCGAGCTGTCCACCCTGGGTCTTTCGCCGGTCAAGCTGATCAACGACTTCGAGGCCCTGGCCTGGGGCGCCCCCATCGTGCCGGAAGACCAGCTGGAAAGCCTGGGCGGCCCCGTCGACGGCGATCCTCATTCGACCGTGGCCGTCCTGGGCCCCGGCACCGGCTTCGGCGTCTCGGCCCTGGTCCGCGACGCCCACGGCAAGGAGATGGCCATGCCGTCCGAAGGCGGCCACGCCTGTTTCCCCCCCGGCGATCCGGTCGAGGACGAGATCCTGCGCATCCTGCGCCGCCGCTATGACCGCGTCTCGATCGAGCGTCTGATCTGCGGCCCCGGCCTTCTGAACATGCACCGGGCCCTGGCCGAGATCGACGGGCGCGAGACCCATATCGACGACCCGGCCCAGATCACCCAGACCGCCCTGGCCGACCCCAACAGCCCCTGCGGCGCCACCCTGGCCCGTTTCTGCGCCATATTGGGCGCGGTCGCCGGCGACATCGCCCTAACCACGGGCGCGCGCGGCGGCGTCTATATCGCCGGCGGCATCGTCCCGCGCATCCTGCCCTTCATCAAGGCCAGCCCCTTCCGCCAGCGGTTCGAACGCAAGGGCCGGTTCAAGGACTATATGTCCGAGATCCCGACCAAGGTGATCATGCACAAACACGCCGCCCTCCTGGGCGCCGCCCGCGTCGCCTTCGCCGAAGCCGAGGGCTGAAACCCGCAAATCTCACGGCGGCGTGAACTGAACCGCCGCCGTGACGTTTCCCTGCCTCCACAATGGAAGGAAACGTCATGAAAAAGATCGCTGTCGCCGCCGCCTCCCTGTTCGTCCTGTCGGGCGTCGCCGCCTGCGGTGAAAGCGCCGCCGACAAGGCCGCCGAAAACCGCGCCGACGCCGTCGAGGCCCAGGGCGAAGCCCGCGCCGACCAGCTGGAAGCCCAGGCCGACGCCGCCCCGACCGACGCTCAGAAGGACGCCCTGAACCGCCAAGCCGACCAGGTCGAGGACAACGCGGACCGCCGCGCCGACCAGATCGAACAGCACGGCGGCAACGCCGACGGCGGCATGACCACCAACAACACCCCGACCACCAACTAAGACGCCGTCGCGCCTCGGTTCAAAGCCCCCGTCGTTCGCGGCGGGGGCTTTTTCGCGCCTCGTCCCGACACGCCGTCCGTCATCCCATACATAGTCGTCATCCTCGGGCTTGACCCGTACTCGTCATCCTCGGGCTTGACCCGAGGATCGGGTGCGGAACGGTCCGTGCGTCTCAAGTTCGCACGAGCGGCGGAGGCTCCGATCCTCGGGTCAAGCCCGAGGATGACGGGGAGAAGCGGACCTCACCCCTTCTTCGGCGGCCACGGCACGAAGGCGCTGGTCCGCTTCACATAGTCCGCATAGCCCGGCCGCGACCTGTTGATCGCCTTCTCCGTAATCCCGATCCCCGACCACCGCGTCAGGGTGAAGGTCAGGAAGATCGGCCCGGCGATCGACCACAGGCCCACGCCCGTCTCGGCCGCGATCAGCCACAGCCCCCACCAGACGCAGGCGTCGCCGAAATAGTTCGGATGGCGCGTATAGCGCCACAGGCCGGTGTCCAGCACCCGCCCCTTGTTGGCCGGGTCGCTTCTGAAGGCCGCCAGCTGGGCGTCGCCCGTGCTTTCGATGACGATCCCCGCCAGCGCCAGCCCTGCTCCGATCAGGGCGAGCCCCCCCGCCGCCGGCGCGTCGGCGACCTGGCCTAGCTGCACCGGCAGGGCCGTCAGCCAGGCCAGAAAGGCCTGGGGCAGAAAGACGAACAGCAGGGCCGTCTTGGCGAAGGACCAGCCCTTGTTCCGTTCCTGATCCTCGACGATCTGCACATAGCGGCCGTCGGCCCCGCTGGCCCGCCAACGCCCGAACAGATGCAGCCCCAGCCGCAGCGCCCAGACCGCGCAGATCATGACCAGCAGGGTCTTGCGCGTCGGATCGCCGTCGGTCCGCGGCAGGGTGACCAGGGCCAGCAGCAACATGCCCAGGGGCCAGACCGCATCGACGAAACTGACGTCCTTCAGCCTCAGCGCCACGCCCCACAGCCCCAGCATCACGGCGACGATCAGGACCAGGTTCTGGGCCAGGAGGATGAGGACGTCGGTCAGGGTCATACGGCCGATACGTGTCGCCGCGCGCCCTGGATGCGCGCCCTAGACGGATTCAACCACCGTCAACTCCGGCCAACGTCCACGCGCACTCTCGATGGTCCTGGCCCAGCCCTTGGCGACCGGCCGGTTCGGATTCGGCCGCACGACCATGGCGAACACATCCTCCAGCCCGAACGGCGCCGCCACGGTGATCGCGTCGTCCGCCTCCAGCCGCACCCCGACGGCGAAGGTCGGGGCCACGAACCGGCCCAGGGCTTCGTCGGTCGAGCCGAGCGGTTCATAGGGTTCGCCAAACCGGTTTTCGAACCACAGATGCACCCGCGCCTGGTTGCGCACCTCCACCTGGCTGCGGAAGGGCTCGTCAAAGGCGGCGGCGACCCGTTTGATCACCCCGTCCTCGGCCTCGTAGGACAGGTCCGATCCGTCGAAATAGGCCAGGTCGTAATCCTTGATCCCATACCCCGCCGGCCGCCCCGTCCTGGCGTTCCACACCGCCTGATAGACGGCGCCCGACACCAGCCGCCAGTCGGGCAGGCCCAGCGCCCGCACCGTCCGCAAGACGTGCATCAGGCCGGGATCGGCGCGGACGATGTCGATCAGCTTCAGGCTCAGGGGGTCGTTCATCCGCCTCCCTTACCCTTACCGTCCGTCCTGCGGGAGAGGCCGTCCGCCTTCATCCCCAGATGCGCGCCCCCCCGCACGTCCCGTCATCCTGGGGCTTGTCCCCAGGATCCAGAGCCCGGCGCCAAAGACGGCGCACTCTGCGGAAACACCGGGCGTCTGGATCCTCGCCACAAGGGCGAGGATGACGAACGCAATGGAAGCCTGCCTCGCAACGGCGGACCGTCACACGCGCGACTGTCGAGGCGAGCCCGAAAAGGTTCAAAGGCTTAGGGCTTCACCCATCAAAACAGCCGGCGCCCTTCCGCGCGGCCCTATACTGGCGTTCCGGTCTTTGACATCGCAACGCGCGCAGAACGTGGCCCCGCCGGACAGTCCGATCGGAGCCCGCCCATTTTCTCTGTGAAATCAATGGCCGTCGGACAGATCGGACACATCGGACACCTTTTTTCCGTGTCCGACGGACTGCCGCCTCAGCCCCGCACCGGCCAGCCGTGATCCAGCGGCCCGTGTCCGCCGCCGAGACCCGGCGCCCGCCGGATCGCCTCGCCGACATAGGCCCAGGCTTCGGCGACCGCGACCTCCAGCGGCCGCCCCAGGGCCAGACCCGCCGCGCACGCACTGGCCAGGGTGCAGCCGGTGCCGTGGGTGTGGCGGGTGTCGATCCGCTCGGCCTCCAGCACCGTCTCCCCATCGGCCGTCATCAAGAGGTCGATCACCGTCGGCCCGTCCACATGGCCGCCCTTCATCAGCACGGCCTTGGCGCCCAGTTTCAGCAGGGCCTCGCCCGCCCGCCTCTGGCCGTCGATGTCGCGCACCTCAAGCCCGGTCAGGGCCTCGGCCTCGGGTGCATTGGGGGTCAGAAGGGCCGCGCGCGGGATCATCAGGCGCCGAACCGCCTCCACCGCCGCATCAGGCAACAGGGGATGGCCGCCCTTGGCCACCATGACCGGATCGACCACGGCCGGCGCCTTGGCCTCGTCCAGCAGGGCCGCAACCGTCTCCACCACCTCGACCGAGCCCAGCATGCCGGTCTTGACCGCGTCGGTCCCGATGTCCTCCAGCACCGCCCGCGCCTGGGCCGTGATGACTTCCAGCGGCAGAGGATGGACGCCGTGAACCCCCAGGGTGTTCTGCACGGTGATCGCCGTGATCGCCGTGGCGGCGAACCCGCCCATCATCGTCACCGCCTTGATGTCGGCCTGAACGCCCGCGCCCCCGCCGCTGTCCGACCCCGCCAGGATCAGGACCCGTCCCATTCTTCTTTCGCTACCGCCGCCCGCGCGGCGGGCGTCTGCTTGAGCGAGGCTCATCAGTGCGCCCCCGAGAACAGCTTTAAGCCCACGATGCCTGCTATGATCAGCAGGATGCACACCGCCCGCACCGCCGTCGCCGGCTCGCCATAGACGACGATCCCGACCAGGGCCGCGCCCACCGCCCCGATCCCGGTCCAGACCGCATAGGCCGTGCCGATCGGCAGCCTCTGGGTCGCCACCCACAGCAGGATCATGCTGGCCGCCAGGGCGATCAGCACCCCCAGCGAGGTCAGCGGCCTTTGCAGGCTGACGGACTTCAGGCCGGACGCCCACAGCACTTCCAGCAGACCGGCGACGACCAGCGTCGCCCACGGATTGATCGACATCACCCAGGACATGGGGACCAGATGGCCCAGGCCGTCGCCGGGGGCAAGCGTGTCACTCCGCCGCCGCCACCGCCGCCTGCAGCCTCAGCGCCTGAACCGTCTCGCGCACGTCATGGACCCGCACCATCCGCGCCCCGCGCCGCGCCCCCTCCAGGGCCAGGGCCAGCGAGCCGCCCAGCCGGTCGGTCGCCTCCACCGCCGTCGGATCGACGGCCTGGATCGTCCGCTTGCGGCTGGCGGCGTAAAGCACCGGAAAGCCCAGGGCGACCAGCTCGCCCAGCCGCGCCGTCAGGGCCATGTTGTGCGCCGGGGTCTTGCCGAAGCCGATGCCCGGGTCCAGCCAGATCCGCGCGCGCGCCACCCCCGCCGCCGTCGCCGCCTCGGCCCGGCCCAGCAGATAGGCCCGCACCTCGGCGACCACGTCCTCATAGTGGGGATCGGCCTGCATGGTCCGGGGTTCGCCCCTCATGTGCATCAGCACCACCTCGCACCCCAGCTCGGCCGCGACGGCTGCGCTGTCCGGCGCATGGCCCAGGGCGGTCACGTCGTTCCACATCGTCGCCCCGGCGGCGACGGCGGCCCGAGCCACGGCCGGCTTCATCGTATCGACGCTGATCGGGCCGCCCCAGCGGGCGCGAACGGCCTCGATCACCGGAACGACCCGGTCGATCTCCTCGGCCTCGCTGACCGGCTCGGCGCCCGGCCGGGTGCTCTCGCCCCCGACGTCCAGCACCTCGGCCCCCTGCTCGACCAGCCGCATCGCCTGGCCCGCCGCCGCCTCGGTCGACGCCCAGCGCCCCCCGTCCGAGAAGCTGTCGGGCGTGACATTGACGATGCCCATGACCTTGACCGTCACGCCTTCCTCCCGATCAGTCCGCCCAGAGCCTCCAGATAGGCGTCGAAGGCCTTGCGCCCTTCAAGCGTGATCGCCGCCCGCGTCAGGGGCTTGTTGTTCACGAAGCTCTTGGAGATGGCGACATAGCCCGCCTCCTCCAGCTTCTTCAGATGCACCGACAGATTGCCCTGGGTCGCCTCCAGCACCGTCTTTAGCTCGGTGAAGTCGGCGGCCTCGACGTCGGCCAGATAGACCATGATCCCCAGCCGCATCCGGCCGTGGATGACCTCGTCGATTCGCCCCAGGTCGTTCAGCCCCATGGGTCAGACGGCGTCCGCAGCGGGGCGGGCCTTCAAGGCTTCGCGGGTGATGATCCAGCCCGGCCCGGCGAACAGCAGGAACAGAGCCGCCGTCGCGACGAGCAGATAGGCCAGGGGCTCGCGGACCAACAGCCCCAGGGCCACCGCCGTCGCCCATCCCCCGATCGACGCCGCCAGCATCCAGCCCTTCTTCTTCAGCGTCCAGGCCACATACCAGGCGGCCGACTGGAGCGCGAAGATCATCGCCGGATAATAGAGCCAGACGGCGAAGTCCTGGTCTCGCGCCGAGCCGAAGCCGAAGACGATGACGATGGCCAGATTGGCCATGCCCGCCCCGCTGAAGGCGGCGTTCAGGGTGCGGGTGACGACGGGGCTGGCCTTGGGCCGCTTGCGGTCCTCCCGGATGGCCCAGGCCATCACCAGCAGGAAGGCGACGGTCACGCCTGTGACGAAGGCCAGGCTGATCGGCCCGGACCAGCGGATCACCCCCGCCGCCTGTCCGAGGTGAACCAGGCACTGCAGCCCGTACAGCAGGCCGCCGGCCAGATAGAGGACGCCCATGGTCAAGGTGGCTCTCGGATCGCCCCCGCCCTGGACGATCGATCGAAGGAAGGCCAGGTCGGCCTCGGGCGAGCTGCGGGACGTGTCGTTCATCGATGATTCCTCTGCGGCTTGCGCGTCCTTCGGATGGACGCGGCGACGGGGGTTGGCAAGCTATTCGGCGGGCGACGGGGCTGAGGCGACCGGGCGACGCCGCCACGGAACCCGGCGGCCGTTCAGCCAGCGCCCCATGAAGCTGTGGCGGATCAGCAGCTCATAGCCGGCGATCGACGCCGCCAGCGCTCCGCCGACGATCAAGGCCAGTTTGACCGGCCAGGCTAGGCTCCAGTCCTGCACCAGCACCTGACCGACCATCACCAGCGGCAGATGGACGATATAGATCCAATAGGCCGCATCGGCGAAATAGCGCCGCACCGCGCTGTGGCCCGAGCAGAACCGAACGGCCAAGGCGACCGCCGCCAGGCTGGAGGCGTAGACGGCGACCCCGAAGGCGCCCGCCGTCGCCGCCTTGATCGCCGGATCGGTGATAGGCTCCAACCTGGGATTGGGACCGCCCGCCAGAGCCAGGGCCGTCGCGCCTGCCGCCAGGGCGAGGCCGAGATGAAGCGGCCACCGCGCCGCGATCCGCTCGAGCAGGTCGCGGCGCCGGTCCAGCAGGGCGCCCAGGCCGAAGGCCAGTCCGAACCCGACCAGGGCCGGGGTGTTGGGGATCAGGCCCGCGTCGGGCGTCGGCACGCCGAAGAAGGCGACCCAGTTCGGATGCAGCCACAGGGCCAGGGCCAGGGGCGCGCCCAGGACGACGGCGCCGCCCGGCTGAACCAGCAACGCCGTCGCGCGATCCACCACCGCCCGCCCCCAGCCGCCCTGCCGGTCCAGGGCCGCGAACGGCGCCCGCACGAAGATCAGGCCGACATAGAAGATCAGCAGGACCCACAGGAACCACAGATGGGTCAACGGCAGATTGGTCCAGTCATAGGTCGGAGGCGGCGGCGCATCGGCCGCCGTCAGGCCATGTAGGCCCGCATTCCAGATCAGGACCGCGACAATGGCCGTCAGCGACGGCCCCCAGAAGACCGCCAGCGGTCCCGCAATCCGCGTCAGCCGGTTGATCCCGAACCGCACCAGCCCCCGCCGCGCCAGCATCATATGGGCGAACAGACCCGCAATCAGAAAGAAGGTCGCCATCCGAAACAGGTGAATGGCGAAGAAAAGGCCGCTGGCCCAGACCGACCGCTGATCGTCGACCACCACCCAGATCGGCGTCGGAAAGAAGGCCATGGCGCCGTGGAGCACCAAACCCAGGAGCAGGGCGGCGCCCCGTAGGGCGTCCAGGCCGTGAAGGCGCTCGCCCGTCTTGATGTCGTCTGCGGTCATGATCCTCGTCTCCCCGTTCGAGAGACGTATTGCACAGACTTGTTTGCTTTTCAAACTTGTTCGCCAAAGGCCACCTCATGGCGTTTCGACTGGGCGTTCGGGGCGACCGCCCGACCGGCGCCCTTAAGATCGACCGCTTCGTTAGAAACGAAAAACGCCCGGGATCCGAAGACGCCGGGCGAAGATCGATGAGGGCGGCCCGTCGGGCGCGCGATCAGCTGCTCGGCGGCGCCGGGCTGGTGGCGGCGGGCGGCGCGGCCGGGGTCGCCTGGGTGGTCGCCGGTTCGCCGACGGCGGGGGCCTCGCCCGTCGCCTCGGTGGCGGGGGCGCCCTCGGCGGGGGCGGCTTCACCCTCGGCGGGGGCGGCGGCGCCAGGCTGGCGGGCCGGATCGGGCGCGGGGATGGCGAAGCCGCTCGAGCCCTGGCTGCGCAGCCAGGCGATCAGATTGATCCGGGTCTGGGTGTCGCGGATGCCGGCGAAGGACATCTTGGTGCCGGGCACATAGCGGGCGGGGGCGGTGATGAAGCTGTTCAGCTGGTCATAGCCCCAGGTCGGCGCCTCGGCCTTGTGCTTGGCCATGGCGTCCGAATAGGCGAAGCCGGCGCGGTGCATGACCGGGCCGCCCACCACCCCGTACAGATTCGGGCCGATGCCGTCCGCCCCGCCCTGCGTCGCGTTATGGCAGGCCTGGCAACGGGCGAAGGCGGCCTCGCCGGCGGCCAGGTCGGCGGTCGGCAGGACCGTGCCCCAGTCCGGCGGCAGCTCGGCCTGTTCGGCGCCGGCGACCTCATCCGGCGCATCGACGAAATAGCCCATCTTTTCCGGCGGTTCGGAATGATAGATCAGGCCCGACGCCTGTTGAACGACCAGGATGACGAAGGCCGTCCCCAGAGCCGCGCCGAAAATCTTGTTCCACTTTAGATCGCCGCTCATGCGCGTCGTCTCACCCGTCCCTAGGTTTCCCAACTTCCCCGTCTTGCGCAGAGAAGCCTTCCTTGCCGGATCACGTCTTGCACGGTAGCGCAGGGTTCGCAACCGGCGCGACGAACGCGACGGCGCCGCTCGACCAGGACAGGCCCCGCCAGACCCATGAATCCTCTGATAATGATACCGGCTCGCATGGCCGCCACCCGCCTGCCGAACAAGCCCCTGGCCGACATCGGCGGCCGGCCGATGATCGTGCGGGCCTATGAACAGGCCGCCGCCTCGGGCCTGCCCGTCGTGGTCGCCGCCGGCGATCCCGAGATCGTGGCCGTGGTCGAGGCGGCGGGCGGCCGGGCGATCCTGACCGACCCCGACCTGCCGTCCGGCTCTGACCGCATCCGGGCCGCCGTGGACGCCATAGACCCCGAGGGCGATTTCGACGCCGTGATCAACGTCCAGGGCGACATGCCCTTCGCCGATCCGGGCCTGGCGACCGCCTGCGCGGCCGTGCTGCACGGCGAGCCGGCCTGCGACATCGCCACCCTGGTCGCCGCAGAGGCCGATCCGTCGGACCGGGCCAATCCCGATGTGGTCAAGGCGGTCCTGGCCCTGAAAAGCAACGAATGGGGCGAGACCGAGCGTCAGGGCCGCGCCCTCTATTTCACCCGTTCGACCCTGTATGGCGATGCGCCGATCTGGCGCCATATCGGCGTCTACGGCTATCGCCGCGCGGCCCTGAACCGCTTCTGCGCCGCACCCCAGTCGCCGCTGGAGAAGCGCGAGAAGCTGGAACAGCTGCGGGCCCTGGAGATGGGGATGCAGATCTGGGCCGCCGTGATCGACGAGGCGCCCCTGTCGGTCGACAATCCCGCCGACCTGGAGGCGGCGCGGGCGCTGGTCTGAGGGCAGATAACGTCTCTACCCTACGCCTCCTCCGCCCAGGCATTGATCAGGCTGTGGGCGATGGCGAAGGGCGGCGGGGCCTGAATGGTCGGGTGGGCGCCGGCCAGAACCGCCCTCGCCTCGGCCCGCGTCAGCCAGGCCACGCTCTCCAGCTCGGTCTGATCCGGCCGGGCCTGGTCGTCCGAGACCTCGGCGATCAGGCCGATCATCAGCTGTGACGGGAAGGGCCAGGGCTGGCTGGAGTGATAGACGGCGTCGATCACCGTCAGGCCCGCCTCTTCCTTGACCTCGCGGGCGCAGGCCTCCTCGATCGACTCGCCGGGCTCCAGGAAGCCGGCCAGGGCCGACATCCGCCCCGCCGGCCAGGCCGCCTGGCGGCCCAGCAGGCAGATCGGCTCGGCCCCGCCCTTGTAGACCGGCAGCATGATGGTGACCGGATCGACGCGCGGAAAATGCTCGGTCCCGCAGGCCGGGCAGCGCCGCTTCCACCCGCCCGAGGCCGTCTCGCTCAGCGTGCCGCAATTGGCGCAGAAGCCGTGTTTGCGTCGCCAGTCGAACAGGCTCTTGGCCCCGCCCGCCATAGCCGCATCCTGGGCCGGCAGGATGGCCGCGGCGGCGCGCATCTCATGAAAAGCCCCCAAGCCTTTCACCGGCCCCCCAGCCGGGTCGATGGAGCCTTCGAACTCGATGGCGAAGACCGGCTCCTCCTTCCACAGGCCCAAGAAGGCTTCGCGGTCGCGGACCATGTCGCGGGCATGGGCCATCGAGACCCAGGCCAGACGCGGCCCCTCGGCCGTCTCCTCGATCAGGGGGCGGCCTTCCCACAAGACCAGAGCCTGGGCGTAGGGCTTGTTCGCCTGTTCCGTCAGCCATTCCGGATCGTTGCGCAGGTCGCCGGCGCGGTCGAGCGGATTGCCGGCGAAGATGTTCTGATGGGCCATGCGGCCTTGTAGCTCTTGATTCCGACGGCTGCACCCGTCATATCCCAGATCGGAGATCGCGGGCGAAGGCTTCGCCAACCTGGTCAGGGCCGGAAGGCAGCAGCCACAACGAATTCCCCTTCGGGTCGCGGTCTCTACCTCCTTTCTTTTTGCGCGCTGACGCTCGGCCACGCGGTCCTCGCTGGTTGAGCGCGTCTGGTGCGTTGCTCTTCGGAGGACAAGGCGGACGGTTGCGGGGAGAAACAACTTCTGCGAACGTCGTCTGATGAAACCTTTATGGTTCCTTGGACTGCTGGGTTTATGCGCCTGTGGATCGGCGCCTGAAGAGCCGCGTCCGCAGGTGACCGAGTTCAGCCTGTACCGGACGATGGGCTGTTACGAGACAGCCCTTCAGACAAACGGCGCGCAGATCGACCTCAACCCGGACGGGACCGTCGAGATTTCGACCTATAACGGCGACAGGTCTGCGCGTGTCCCGGCGAGTGAAATCGGCCGCCGTCTGTATGAGCTAGACGTCGACATCAGAAACCCGATCTACGTAGAGCCGGAAGCATCTGACCGTTTTACCGACGTGGTTGGAATCCTTAAGGACTTGCAGGCTCGCGGATACGAACATGTGCGGCTGATGAACGTGCCCCTGCGCGATCACGCATAGGCGTCTAGCTTTCGACCTGCGAGAATCCGACCTTTTCAGTGAACGGCCGCTTCGCTGCGGACCTCGCCCGCTGTAAGACTTTTCGCATGATCGACAGCGACACGAATCTCGACGGCCCGCCCTGGGAGGAGGACGACGTCGTCGAGCGCGATGAGAACACCGACGACATGTTCGGAGCCCCTGCCCCGGCGGCCGAGCCCGTCCCTGCGCCTGCGCCGGCCGCGGCGCCGCCTGTCGCCGCCGTCAGCGAGGATCAGGCCGCCGACGGCGCCGCCTATCAGGTTCTGGCGCGCAAATACCGGCCACGCACCTTCGAGGATCTGATCGGTCAGGAGGCGATGGTCCGGACCCTGACCAACGCCTTCGCCACCGGCCGGATCGCCCACGCCTTCATGCTGACCGGGGTGCGGGGCGTCGGCAAGACGACCACCGCCCGCCTCCTGGCCCGCGCCCTGAACAATGAGACGGAGACGATCGACCGGCCGTCCCTGACCCTGACCGCCCACGGCCGGCACGACGCCGCCATCATGGCCGGCCAGCACATGGACGTGATGGAGATGGACGCCGCCTCGCACACCGGCGTCAACGACATCCGCGACATCCTGGAGAGCGTCCGCTACGCCCCCGTCGAGGCGCGCTACAAGGTCTATGTGCTGGACGAGGTCCACATGCTGTCGACCCAGGCCTTCAACGCTCTGCTGAAAACGCTGGAAGAGCCGCCGCCCCACGCCAAATTCATCTTCGCCACCACCGAGATCCGCAAGGTGCCGGTGACGATCCTGAGCCGCTGCCAGAGGTTTGACCTGCGCCGGGTCGAGCCCGAAATCCTGGTCGATCACCTGGGCCGGATCGCCGAGCGCGAGGGGATGAAGATCGAGCAGGACGCCCTGGCCCTGATTTCGCGCGCGGCCGAGGGGTCGGTCCGCGACGGCCTATCCCTGCTGGACCAGGCCCTGGTTCAGGCCGAGCGGGGTCAGACGGTCAAGACCGAGACCGTGCGCGACATGCTGGGCCTGGCCGACCGCAGCCAGACCATCGCCCTGTTCGAGAGCGTCATGGCCGGCCGCACGCCCGAGGCCCTGGAGAGCTTCCGCACCCTTTACGGCTTCGGCGCCGACCCGGTGCAGGTGACCAACGACCTCTTGGAACACTGCCACGCCGCCTCGGTGGCCAAGATGCTGGGCCCGAACGCGACCCGACTGCCCAATGACCAGGCGCAGAAGCTGGCCGCCCTGGGCGCCGCCATCCCCGCCGCCACCCTGTCGCGCACCTGGCAGATGCTGTTGAAGGCCCTGGACGAGGTGCGCCGCGCGCCCAATCCGGCCGACGCCGTGGAAATGGCTATCGTTCGCCTGGCCTATGCGGCCGATCTTCCGGGTCCGGAGGAAGCCTTGAAGCGACTGCAGTCGGGCGAGCCCCTGGGCGGCGGCTCGGCCCCGCGTGGAGGCGGCTCCGGCGGCGGGGGCGGGACCTCGGCCCAGCTGGCCGCGCGGCCGGTCATGGCCCCCGCCCTGCCCGATCCCCAGACCTTCGAACAGGTCGTGGCCCTGATCGGCGAGAAGCGCGAAGTCGGCCTGCAGATGGACGTGGAGCGGTTCGTCAAACCCGTCTCGTTCAAGCCCGGCGCCATCGTCTATGAAAGCGTCGAGGGCGCGCCGGTCGAACTGGCCCGGCGTCTGGCCGGCCGGCTGAAGGAATGGACCGGCCGCACCTGGCTGATCGCCGCCAACGGCCAGGGCGGCGGCGACACCCTGATCGAACGCCAGAGGAAGGAACGGGCCGCCGAGCGCGAGAAGATCGAGGCCGATCCCTTCATCAAGGCCGTGCTGCTGGCCTTTCCCGGCGCCCAGCTGGGCGAGATCAAGACCATCGCCCCAACCGTCGTCACGCCCGAAATCCCCGACGTCGCCGAGGATGACGACGAGGACTGACCGAGGGTTCAGCCTTCCAGGGAGATGACCGGCCCGGCCTCGACCGGGGCGGACCGGCGTCCGCCGCGGCGGCGCTTCAGCCAGGCGCGGACGCGCGACTGGATCCGGTCGTCGACGGCGAAGTGGAAGGCGAAGGCGAAGGCCACAGCCGCCAGGACGCCGCAGCCCCACAGAACCCACTGGGCCGGCTCAGACAGGGCGAAGCGCGCGTTCGCCGCATTGACCACGCCGAACCAGGCGATGCGGACCACTTCGTTGGAGATGAACATGGAGAAGGAGGCCAGGGCTGCGGTCTCCACCAGCCTGGACGGGCGGCGCACCGGCACGGCGCCGGCGGCCAGGATGATCAGCGAGATCATCGCCAGCGAGACCAGGGCGGTCTTGCCGAAGGCCTGGGCCACGACCAGGCCACAGAAGGCGGCGATGCCGATCCAGCCGGCGAAGCGCGGATGGATCCACACCGACTGGGCGAACCAGGCCAGGCTCATGCCCAGGACGAACAGGGGCAGGGCCCGGATGAAGCCGTAGCCCATGGGCATCTGATAGACTGGATAGGCCAGAAGGCTCCAGCACAGCTGATTGGCGACCAGATAGCCGCCGATCCCCAGGGCCAGGGCGCTCCACGGCCCCAGCCGCGTCAGGCCGCGCAGGATCCAGGGGAAGCACAGATAGCAGCCGATCAGGGCCGAGATCGACCAGGTCGGCGCATTCCAGCCCAGGCCGCCGTGCACCCCGTAAGACTGGACCAGCAGCAGTTGGGCCGGCAGCTGGTCCCAGCGGAACCATTCGGGATTGCGGGGCGCGATCCCGACCGAGGCGCTGAGCAGCACCAGGGCGACCAGAGACAGGCCCATGATCAGATGGGCCGGGACGACCCGCAACACCCGCTTCAGGACGAAGTCGCCGTGCGACATCCGCCCCTGGCCGACCGCCGCCCCATAGACCCGCATCAGCACATAGCCGGAATCGATCAGGAAGAAGTTGGTCAGCAGGAAGCCGCCGCGTTCGAACACCGGATGAACCGCCTCAGCCAGCGGGACCGGGCCGGCCGCCTGGAAGTGGTGCAGAATGATCAGGAAGGCCACAATGAAACGCAGGGCGTCCAGCCAGCCGCCCCGAGCGATCGGGGTTGTTTCATTCCGGGTCGAAATCAGGGTCCAGGGCACGGGGAAGGCCTCCTTGGCCCCCTCCCCCGCAAGAGACGGGCCGGGTTCAGCCCCGGACCAGCCTCAGGAACTCTTCGCGGGTGCGCGGATCGTCGCGGACCACGCCGATCAGATGGCTTGTCGACAGGCTGGCGCCCGGCGCGTTGACCCCGCGCAGGGTCATGCAGCTGTGCTCGGCCTCGATCACCACCCCGACGCCGTGCGGCTTCAGCACCGTATTGATGGCCTCGGCGATCTCGGCGGTCATCTTCTCCTGGATCTGCAGGCGCCGGGCGAAGCCGCGCACCACCCGCGCCAGTTTGGAGATGCCCACCACCCGGTCGGTCGGCAGATAGGCCACATGGGCCCGGCCCACGACCGGCAGCATATGGTGTTCGCAGAAGCTGACGAAGCGGATGTCCTTCAGCACCACCAGCTGATCATAGCCGCCCGTCTCCTCGAAGGTCTTCTCCAGATAGGACAACGGGTCGGTCTCATAGCCCGAGAACAGCTCGCGATAGCTGCGCGCCACCCGCGCCGGGGTCTCCAGGAGACCCTCGCGGTCGGGATCGTCCCCCGCCCATTCGATCAGGGTGCGCACCGCCGCCTCGGCGTCGGCCTGGGTCAGACGGGAGGCGCGGGCGGTCTTGGGGGGGACGTCGGTCATGACAGGGCCTATAGCGAGCCGAACACGAAAAGCAAAAATCCTACCCCTTACGCTGCGGCGACGCGGTCAGACGCCGGACCGGGAAAAACAGTGTCCGATGTGTCCGATGTGTCCGGAAATCGGCGGCGGGCGCGAAAAAATGTGTCCGATCTGTCCGATGTGTCCAAGTTGCGCGCCGCATCTGGTCCATAGGAGCGCCTTCCGCAGAAGGTCAGGAACAGCCGTCCATCTACTCGTCGATTCGATCTGGATTCTGGAGCGACTTGCGATCGTGCGACGCCACTCTGCGCTCAACCTTCTTTATGTCTTCCGCAGCAGGCAGGGCTTCCGGCCGAATGCCGCGGTCCAAAAGGGTTTTTCGGACTGCCTTGTTGTTGGTGACATGTTCGGAAGAAATGGCGCCTTCCGTTCTCATGGCGTGGGCGCGGGCGTTGAAGATGGTGATTTCTGTCGCGAAATCCTTGGCCTTCAAGATGATGGTGGGCGCAAAATCCGCGAGGGGACGGCTGTCCGGCACCTTCCATGTCGCCTTCATCGCCTGCGTTGATCGGCCGAACAACGCGCCGTCGCCCTTGCTACGGATTAGAGCGAAGTTCTGGTTCTCGCCGGTTTGTTCATAGATAATTCCGGACAGCTCTTTCTCCGTCTGCGTCAACTTGCGGCGAGCAAGCAAACGCTCCACTTCGAGCATGCGCTGTTCCACCAACTCGGCTCGACGAGTTTGAATGGCGAAGTAGCTTTGCGCAAAAGCGATCTCAGGTTTCGCAGAATCGCCGTTCTGAGCCACCAGATAACATGCGAACCGTGTGAGCATCACGTCATCGATCTGGCGTCGCCCGCCCGACCCCAGGTCGACCATTTTGTTGACGTCAACAAAATGGTGCCCGATCTCGTGTCCCGAGAGCTCACAGGCCGTCTTGGCCTTTGACAGGACGTTCTGGAAATTCCGCCACTCGGCGTATCCGAGCAGATGTTGAACGTCTCGCCCAAGCCAATAGTCCACGCCCGCGTCCGTCTGTTGTGCGTGACCTTCGAAGGTCTCGGTCAGATGAGCGATCACCTCCCTCTTCATATCGCCCCTCCTCGATGACAGCGCGCCCCAATATCGCAACCCATGATAGAACAGACAAGAGAGGCTGGGGTTCAGAAGATCCGCCACCGTTATCTCCCCGTTAACCATCCTCCCGGCATTTTCTGCCCAGTGTTTTGCGGGAGTCTCGGCCGATGAACGGCGCGGAAGTTCTGGATGTGGGGCGTGACGCCATCTGGCTGACGATCCAGCTGTGCCTGCCGGTGCTGATCGTGGGCCTGGTGGTGGGCGTGGTGATCGGTCTGTTTCAGGCCCTGACGCAGATTCAGGAACAGACCCTGATCTATGCGCCCAAGATCATCGCCATCTTCGTCTCCCTGCTGCTGTTCCTGCCGCTGATGGGCGCCCTGTTGGGCGGCTTCATGCGCCAGATCGCCGCCCGCATCGCGGGCATGTAGGGTGGGCGGGTCCGAGACGCGGGGCGTCTGATGGACGGCTGGGCCACCGCCGACCAGGTCTGGGCCGGCGGGCTGATCTTCGCCCGGATCGGGGCGATCCTGATGGTCATGCCCGGCTTCGGCGAGGCCTATGTGCCGCCGCGTATCCGCCTGTCCCTGGCCCTGTTGATCAGCCTGGTCCTGTGGCCCGTGGTGCGGGCGGGCCTGCCCGGCCTGCCCGACGGCCTGGGCGGCATGGTGGGCTGGATCATCCGCGAGGTCGTGACCGGGCTGATGATCGGCCTTTTGCTGCGGCTGTTGATGACGGCCCTGACCACGGCGGGCGAGATCGTCTCCCTGCAGACCACCCTCAGCTTCGCCCAGACGGCCAATCCGCTGCAGGCCCAGCCGGGATCGACCATCGCCTCGTTTCTGATGCTGTTCGGGGTGACGCTGATCTTCGCCACAGACACCCACCATCTGTTCATCGCCGGCATGGTCGGCTCCTACAAGCTGATCGCCCCGGCCCAGCCGCTGATGATGAACGACTTCACCGCCATGGCGGTGCGGACCGTGGGGGACAGCTTCCTGTTGGGGGTTCAGCTGTCGGCGCCGGTTCTGGTCTTCGCCCTGATCTTCAACCTGGCCTCGGGCCTGGTGGCGCGGGTCATGCCGTCGTTCCAGGTCTATTTCGCCGCCGCGCCCCTGAGCGTGATCCTGGGTCTTTCGATCTTCGCCCTCAGCCTGGGGGCGCTGGGGACCGTCTTCATCGACCGCTATCGACGCCTGGGCGAGCTGTTCGCGGCCGGGGTGATGGGAGGCGCCGGTGGCT
The DNA here is from genome assembly GCF_055391505.1 of Brevundimonas sp. Br13. Taxonomy (NCBI): domain Bacteria; kingdom Pseudomonadati; phylum Pseudomonadota; class Alphaproteobacteria; order Caulobacterales; family Caulobacteraceae; genus Brevundimonas; species Brevundimonas sp. Br13. Next base: position 97,058 of record NZ_AP044008.1, read on the forward strand.
GAAGGCGCCGATCCCGAGTCGAAAACCGAAGAGGCGACACCCCGAAAACTTGAGGAGGCCCGCAAGAAGGGCGACGTCGCCAAGTCCCAGGACGTGGGTCAGGTGCTGGCGCTCGCCGGGGCGGCCTCGGTGATCCTGGGGGCCGGGGGCTGGTTCGCCGGGTCCATGGCCGAACAGCTCCTGCCCTTCATCGCCGCCCCGCACCAGATGCTGGGGATGCTGGATTCCGGAGCGGGGACGCAAGTGTTGGCCCGCGCCCTGTGGGCCATGACCCCGTTTCTGGGGGCGGTCATGCTGGCCACCATCATCGGCGGGGCGGGCGGGCATCTGGCCCAGTCCGGCCTGATCTTCACCGGCGAGAAGCTGAAGCCGCAGTGGTCGGCGGTGAACCCCCTGTCGGGGTTCAAACGCATCTTCGGGCCTGACGGCCTGATGCAGTTCGTCAAGACCCTGATCAAGCTGATCGCCGTATGCGTGGTGTGCTGGATGGTGCTGAAGCCCCACACGCGCGAGTTCGAGAACCTCGTGACGGTGAGCCCCCTGGCCCTGTTGCCCCTGGCGCGGGACATGGCCCTGGCCCTGTTCGTGGCGGCCATCATCCTGTTGGGAGCCACCGCCGGCGCCGACTTCATCTGGCAGAAGATGCGCTTCGCCAAACGGATGCGGATGACCAAGGAAGAGCTGAAGGAAGACTATAAGCAGACCGAGGGCGACCCGCACGTCAAGGCCAAGCTGAAGCAGATCCGCATGCAGCGCAGCCGCCAGCGGATGATGGCCAATGTGCCCAAGGCCACGGTGATCGTGACCAACCCGACCCACTATTCGGTGGCCCTGCGCTATGAGCCGGATCAGGGGGACGGGGCGCCGGTCTGCGTCGCCAAGGGGGTGGACGCCCTGGCCCTGCGCATCCGCGAGGTGGCCAAGGAACACGACGTGCCCATCGTCGAGAACGTGCCTCTGGCGCGCGCGCTCTACGCCACGGTCGAGGTGGACGAGGTGATCCCGAAGGAGCATTTCGAGGCCGCCGCCAAGATCATCGGCTTCGTCTTCCAATCGCGAAAACGCCGGTAACGCCGCCGTAAGGCTTGCCGCCCGATTTCAGCGTATGATCAGCCTACTGATTCGCGAGGCCGCATGACGCCCAAACGCCGTCTTCCGTTCGACCTGCTCTCGGCCGTGATGGCTTTCGGGGCGGTGGCGACGGTCGCCGCCCTGGCCTATCCGGCCTTTCGGGCCAATCCGACCTCGGCCCCGGGCCTGATCCTGATCGTCACCGTGGGGCTGATCGCCCTGATCGCCCTGTTCGGTTTCCGCCGGGCCGAGACGGTCCAGCCGTCCAGCGACGTGGCGGTTGAACTGCTGGACGCCATGGCCGAGCCGGCCGCCCTGGTGTGGGAGACGGGCCAGGTCCTGGCCTTCAACGGCGCCTGGGCCGAGGCCAACGGCGCCACCACCGCCCTGCCCCGCGGCAAGTCGGCCCAGGCCCTCTATATGGCCTTCGCCCAGGCGCGGCGGGGCGAGCCGGGCCACGCCATCGTCCAGATCGGGGCGCGCGAGTTCGAGGTGGTGATCGGCCGGGCCGGCCCCGACCGGTTTCTGATGCGGGCCGCGCCCGAGGCGGTCCTGCCGCTGGCCGCCGTTCCGGCCCAGGCCCAGGGGACGAACGGCGAGGCCCGCGCCATGGCCGCCGGCGCCCCGTTCGGCTCGGCCGTCATCGCGGGTTCGGACCTGTTCGCCGGCCGGGCGGAAGAGGCCAATGCGGCCCTGGCGATCCTGACCGGACCCAACGCCGCGCGCGACGCCGCCTTCGGCCATCTGTTCGATCCGACGGGCGTGGTCGAGGCGCGGGCCAAGCTGGCGGCCGGGTCGTCCGGCCCGATCGAACTGGTGGCGCGGGCCTATCCCGACAAGATGCTGCATCTGTATGTGGCGCCCGAGGGCGAGCGCCAACGCATCTGGCTGTTCGACGTCTCGGCCCAGAAGTCGATGGAGCTGCAGCTCAGCCAGGCCCAGAAGATGCAGGCCGTGGGCCAGCTGGCGGGCGGGGTGGCGCACGACTTCAACAATCTGCTGACGGCCATCCAGCTGCAGCTGTCGGGCCTGCTGGAACGGCACCCGGTCGGCGATCCCTCCTATGAGGGGCTGAACGAGATCCGCCAGACGGCCATCCGGGCGGCGGACCTGGTGAGGAAGCTGCTGGCCTTTTCGCGCAAGTCGACGGTGCGGCGCGAACGGCTGGACCTGGGCGAGCTGGTGGGCGAGTTCGCCATACTGCTGCGCCGGCTGCTGCGCGAGGACGTGCGGCTGGAGACCGACTACGGCCGGGACCTGCCGATCGTTCTGGCCGACAAGAGCCAGCTGGAGACGGCGGTGATGAACCTGGCGGTCAACGCCCGCGACGCCATGCGCGGCGTGGTCGAACCCGGCGACGCCGTCGTGACCATCACCACCCGCCGCCTGACCGCCCAGCAGGCGCGCGAGATGGGCTGGGCCGCCGCCCCGACCGACGAGGTGGCCCTGATCGAGGTGTCCGACACCGGCCCCGGCGTGCCGCCCGAACTGGTGGACAAGATCTTCGAGCCCTTCTTCACCACCAAGGCGGTGAACGAGGGCACCGGCATGGGCCTGGCCACCGTCTACGGCATCGCCCAGCAGGCCGGGGGCCATATTTCGGTCAGCAATATCGAAGGCCCCCACGGCATGAGCATGGGCGCGGCCTTCCGCATCTTCCTGCCCGCCGCGGGCGAGGCGGAACTGGCCGAGGTCCAGCCGGTCGAGGTCAAGGTCAAGGCGCCGCGCGACCTGTCGGGCGCCGGCCGCATCCTGTTCGTCGAGGACGAGGATGCGGTGCGCGGCATCGCCGCCCGCCTGTTGCGCCAGCGCGGCTATGAGGTCATCGAGGCCGCCGACGGCGAAGAGGCCCTGATGCTGGCCGAGGAGCACGCCGGACAGATCGACATGATGATCTCGGACGTCATCATGCCCGGCCTGGACGGCCCGTCCCTGCTGAAGAAGGCGCGCAAATATCTGGGCGACGCCCCAGTCATGTTCATCTCGGGCTATGCCGAGAGCGATTTTTCGGACCTGTTGCAGGACGAGGCGGGGGTCTCCTTCCTGCCCAAGCCGCTGGACATCAAGACCCTGGCGGAGCGGGTCAAGCAGGAGCTGCACGCGGGCTGAGCCTTATCGGCTCGGAATCAGTTCAGGCGATCCGATCAGGCGGCGCGGCGGACGGCGGCGGGGGTCTTCACATAGAGACCCTGACGGCCGCTGACGGGGCGGAAGGCGACCGTCTCGCCTTCCAGCCGCTCATCCAGGCCCAGGAACAGACAGCCGTCGTCGACCAGGCGGCGCTCCAGCCCGTCCAGCAGCCGGGCGCGGCGCGACGGCTCCATATGGGTCAGGACGTTGCGGCAGAAGATGACGTCGAACCGCATCTCGTCCGTCGGCTCGTCCAGCAGATTGGCCCGGCCGAACCGGACGATCTCCGCCAGTTCGGGACGCACCCGCCAGTTCTCCTCGTCCGGTTCGAACCAGCGCAGCATGGCCCGCGCGTTCAGGCCGCGCTGAATCTCGAAACCGGTGTAGAGGCCCGCGCGGGCCTTATCGATCGCACGCTGCGACAGGTCGGTGGCGACGATCTCGGCCGCAGCGCCGGACGCCTTGGCCGCCATGGCGATGGACCAGGCCTCCTGCCCGGTGGAGCAGCCCGCCGACCAGAGGCTGACCCGCCCGCCGGGCCGCGCCTTGGCCAGGGCGGGCAGAAGCTCCTGTTCCAGGACGTCGAAGGGGGCGCGGTCGCGGCGGAACCAGGTCTCGGGGTTCAGCAGGGACTCGATCACCGCCCAGCCCAGGGAGGCGACCGGATGGGCCCACAGATTGGCCAGCAGGGCCTCGACATTGGCGTAGCCTTCGCGCCGCGCGATCGGCCCCAGCCGATGCTCGGCCAAATTCATGCGATCCCGCGTCAGCCTGTAGCCGGCGCGGGTGGCCAAGAGTCCCTGGAGCTTGTCGAAGTCCTCGGGAGTCATGCCGCGATCGCGCCGACCTCCGTCAGCTTGGATTGAAGGATCTCGCCGTCGAACGGCTTCATCACATAGTCGTCGGCGCCGGCCGCAAGAGCCTCCGCGATGCGTTCGGGCCGGGTTTCGATGGTGCAGAACAGCACCTTGGGCCGTCCGCCCTCGGGCAGGGCGCGCAGACGCCGCAGAAAGGTCAGCCCGTCCATCACCGGCATGTTCCAATCGACCAGGATCATGTCGGGCGTGACGCCGGTGCAGTAGGACAGGGCCTCGGCCCCGTCCGCCGCCTCATCCACCTCATAGCCGAAGCCTTCGACGATCCGACGCGCCACCTTGCGGATGATGCGGCTGTCGTCGACGATCAGGCAGGTTTTGAAGTTCAAGGCGGGCTCCCAGGCGGAGACGATCGGCCGATGTGCGTCGCTTAATATGGCAGATCGCCAGTTAACGAGTCGTTGGGAAACGCCTGTCGGGCGACCTAAAGGGGCATCCGTGCGACCAGGGCGATCCGCTCTTCCTGCACCGCCACTCGCAGGGTTCCGCCCGCCTCCTTGACCGTCAGCCACAGCCAATAGGGCTGAATCCATTGGCCTGGCAGACCCTCGGTCAGGCGCCGGCCGGTCAGGCCGACGACGGCCTCGGGCTTCAGCCGGGCCCGCGCGCCCTCGGCGAATCCTTCAAGAAAGAGGGCGCCGTGCGCGACCCGCGACTGGATCACCGCATTGCCGCCCAGGGGCAGAGCCCCGACCGTCAGATAGGCGAGGTTGGTCAGAGCCCGCGCCTGGGGCTTGGAGAACTCCTGCGCCTCGATTCGCCAGTCCAGAGAGGCGCGACCGCCCGCCGTCATGCCGACCACCAGATCGCGCAGCTCGCGCGCGGTGAACCGCTCGCTGCTGGTCGCCGCGCCGAAGGCCACCCGCGCGAAATGGACCAGGGCCACCATCTTGTTGGCGCTCTGTTCGATCAGGGCCAAGGCGTCGTCGCGCATGTCCTGGGCCGAAGGGTCCTTCATCAGGTCCAGGCCCGAGACGATCGCGCCCGAGGGGCTGATGAAGTCGTGGCACAGTTTGGCGGCCACATAGGTCGCCAGCTCCGTCCCCTCGAACGGCAGGTCCAGGGCGGGCGGGGCGTCGTTTTCGGCGTCGGTCGGGATCATTGAGCCTGCATACTCTCGTCGGCGTTCAGGTCACAGTCAGGAGGCGCAAGAGAAGCTGACGTGATTTGCCGGTTCATGGAACCGGCTCAATGGTCTATCGACCCCGCAATGACGACCTTCCCCTCCCCGGCGACCGCCGACAAGACCCTCTCGCGCGATCTGGCCTCCGGCGCCCTGGCCCTGGCGATCGCCGAGATCGCCGAAGACGCCGCCCGCCTGATCCTGCCCTATTGGCGCAGCGACACCGCCGTCGAGACCAAGTCCGACGACAGCCCCGTGACCCAGGCCGACCGCGCCGCCGAGGCCCTGATCCTGGAACGGCTGGCCGCCCTCTATCCCGGCGTCCAGACGGTGGCGGAAGAGGCCGTCGCCGAAAGCGGCGCCCCGGACCAAGCCGAGGACTGGTTCTGGCTGATCGATCCGCTGGACGGCACCAAGGGGTTCGTGCGCGGCGGCGAAGCCTTCACCGTCAACATCGCCCTGATCCACGCCGGCCGTCCGGTGGCGGGGGTGGTCACGGCGCCCGCGACGGCGACCACCTGGCGCACCGATGCGTCGGGCCAGGGCGCCTTTCGCCGTCAGTTCGGCGAACAGCAGGAGGGCGAGGCCCATTCCGGCGCCGAATGGCGGCCGATCAAGGTGCGCGACCGGCCGGCCGAGGGGATGGCCCTGTTGAGCCACAGCGTCACCGATGAGGAGGCGGCGCGTCTCGCCGCCCGGCACGGCTGCACCCGCTGGCAGGGCACGGACTCCTCGCTGAAGTTCTGCCTGATCGCCGAGGGCCGGTTCGACGCCTATCCGCGCTCGGGTCCGACCTCAGAGTGGGACACCGCAGCCGGTCAGGCCGTGCTGGAGGCCGCCGGAGGGCGCGTGCTGGCCGACGACGGCCAGCCCCTGTCCTACGGCAAGCCCCGCTTCCTGAACGGCCCCTTCGTCGCGATGGGCGGCTGAGGCTTCAAACGCCCGACCGCAACAGCAGCAGGCCCGCGCGTTCGGCCAGGGCGGGAACGCCCATTTCGCGGGCCGTCAGGACGGCCTCGTTCAGGATCAGGTTCAGGCGGCGCGGTTCGGGTCCGCCCAGGCGCCGACGCGCCAGGGCCACACCGGCCAGGCTGATCTGGTCGGCCGCCCAATCGAGCGGGGCGGCGGCGGCCAGGCGATGACGCAGCCGATCCTCCAGCACGTCCAGGCCGGCGCGGTCTTCCATGGCTTCGACCAGGGCGATCTCGCGCGCCAGCCGCCGCTCGCGGACCAGGGCGCCGATGATGAGCCCCTGGCCCTGGGTGAGGATTTCGGCCTGGTTCAGCACCATCAGCGGCAGGGCGTCGCCGCCGGAGCGCAGAACCTGGATCGCCGCCCAGTCCAGAGGGCTGTGATCGGGGGTGAACTGGTCGGCGGCGGCTTCAAACATGGAGCGGCCCTGGTCCTGGGCCTCGGCGTGGTCGGCCAGGGTCGCCAGGGCGGACAGGCCGGCGCCGCACATGGCCAGGGCGCGGGCCCGGGTCAGGGGACGGTGATCGGGCGAGGCGCCCTCGACCAATATGCCCAGGTCGCGCCCGGCGTGGTCCAGCAGGCGGGGGTCGCGCTGAATCACCCCGGCCTCGAGCGCGAAGGCGGCCTGATCCAGACGAAGGTCCACATCCTCGCCGGACAGGTCGTGCTGAGCCGCATCCATCAGGGCGGCGGCGTCCATCAGCGCCTTCGCATCGCCGGACAGGCGGGCCTTGCGCGCCTTCAGCCGGGCGTGGGTCGCCGCCAGGTCGGCGGCCGTCTTGGATCGGCGCGGACGCCCCGCCCCCGCCACAAGGGCCAGGGCGCGGTCCAGATGAGCCGGATCGCCGCACAGGTCGAAGCGCAGCATCAACCCTTGCGCCTTGGCGCCGGCGGCGCGGGCGGCCTGGTCGTCGCCCTGGGCGTTGCGGATCAGGCTGTCGGCGCAACGGTCGGCGCGGCTCAGGCTGTCGGCCGCCCCGCTGCGGCGGGCGTGCTCGCGCCACAGGGCGGCGGCGCGGACTTCGGTGTCGAAGGGGCGGGCGCAGGAGACGCGGCCCGCGTCGGTGGCCTCGCGCCGGGCCTCGGCGGCCAGGAGATCGACCCCGATCAGTTCGACCCAGCCCAGATCCTCGCTCTCACGAGCCTGGGCGAAGAGTTTGCGAAGATCACGACCGAACTCGAACATAGGGTTGAACGCCTTAAAATCCCGGATCGGGACGAAAGACGTCCCTTGCCGTCGGTCTCCTGCAAACGCAGCGCCGCCACGAACGTTCAGCCGCGCCCCAAGCCGACATTTCGGCCTCAGTTCAGGTTCGGCGTCTTGCGCCGACACCGCTGCAGGGCGGCGCGGGCGGCGGGGGCGTCGGCGCTGAGCTGGCGCACCGCCTCGATACGGGCGCGGGTCTGATCCGCCTCGGCGGCGCGGGCGGGCTTGCCGGCCGCCGTCGCCGCCTGCATGGCCGCCAGCGACCAGAAAAGGGCCGCGTCATAGAGGCTGCGGCCCTCGGCGCTTTCTCCGCCCTCCAGCTCGGACGCCGCCTGGGTCAGGCCGGCGCAACGCACCGATTCCTCATAGGAGACCAGACCCGCGGCGGGGGCCTGTTGCAGCATGAGGCCGGCGATGGTCAGCGAGACCCACATCGAATGCTCCAAGACCTTTCCGATAGAGACGGTTCCGAAGGGACGGCCCCGAACGTCGGCCCTATCAGATCATGTTCATGCGGCGGCGAGAAGGTCGAACTGCGCCCCATTCACACCCCTTTGCGATTAACTGACGCGCAGGGCGAAACCCTGTATGTTGCCGTGCAGCAAGAGGCCCGCCGACGCCGGTCGCGGCGCGGCCCAACGGATGGTCATGCTCTACGCCCTTCATGAACTCGCCTATCAGTCGGCCCTGCCCTGGCGCTTCGGCGCCCAGATGGCGCGCCGGTTCTGGAGCTCGCCGTTGAATCCGGCGGCGGACACGGCCCTGGCCCGCCCCGCCTACGCCTCGGCCGAACTGTTCGAGAGCGTCACCCGCCGCTACGGCAAGCCCGACTGGCGGCTGGAGACACTCGAGATCGGCGGCAAGCCGGTCCGAACGGTCGAACAGGTCATCTGGCAGAGCCCCTGGTGCCGCCTGGTCCGCTTCGCCCGCAACATCGGCGATCTGAAGCGCGCCAAAAAACCCGCGTCCGGTCCCGCCGTCCTGATCGTCGCCCCCCTGTCCGGCCATTACGCCACCCTGCTGCGCGGCACGGTCGAGGCCTTCCTTCAGGACCACGACGTCTATGTGACCGACTGGATCAACGCCCGCCAGGTTCCGGTGCTGGAGGGGCGGTTCGACTTCTTCGACTATATCGACCATGTCCGGCGGATGCTGGCCGAGATCGGCGGCCGGCCCCACGTCGTCGGGGTCTGCCAGCCCGGCCCGCCCGTCCTGGCGGCCTGTGCGATCATGGCCGAGGACGGCGACGAGAACCGCCCCGCCTCGATGACCTTCATGGGTTCGCCCATCGACGCCCGCCTGTCGCCGACCGTGACCAACCAGCTGGCGGAAGAGAAGCCCTTCACCTGGTTCAAGTCGAACATGATCCACACCGTGCCCCTGCCCTATCCGGGGTTCGGACGGCGGGTCTATCCGGGCTTCGTCCAGCTCTACAGCTTCATGTCGATGAACCAGGAGCGTCACCGCGACGCCCACTGGGACTATTTCACCAGCCTGATCGCCGGCGACGGCGACGGGGTGGAGAAGCACGAGGAATTCTACGACGAATATCTGTCGGTCCTGGACCTGACCGAGGAGTTCTACCTCCAGACCATCGACATCGTCTTCCAGCAGCATCTGCTGGCGCGCGGCCTGTTGGAGCATCGCGGCCGCAGGGTCGATCTGAGCAAGATCGCCGACATCGGCCTGATGACGGTCGAGGGGGAGAAGGACGACATTTCCGGCGTCGGCCAGACCCAGGCGGCGCACGGCCTGTGCCCGAACATCCCCGAGGATCAGAGGGTGCTGTACGTCCAGCCCGGCGTGGGCCATTACGGGGTCTTCAACGGTCGTCGTTTCCGCGAGGAGATCTATCCCCGCGTTCGCGACTTCATCGCCCGGAACGAGGCCCGACTTGGCGTATCGCAACGGTCAGCGGCTGCCGCTTGACGAAGACCGGCCCGAACCCGGTTCGGGTCCGACGCTGAGACTGTCGGTCAATCCGCGCGCGCGGCGCCTGTCGGTACGGATCGACGCCCGGGCCGGCGAGGCGGTGGTGATCGCCCCGACCGAGCGCGGCCTGGTCCAGGCCGTGGCCTTCGCCCGTTCGAAAAGCGTCTGGATCGCCGAACGCCTGGCCGTGCGCCCCCGGAGCCGGCCGTTGCAGCCGGGCCAGGTCATCGCCCTGCGCGGCCGGCCCGTGCGGCTGGAGGCGACGCCCGGCGCCGGCGCGGCGCGGCTGGTCGAGGAGGGAACCGTCATCCGCTCGGGCGGCGAGGGCGAGGCCTATGCCCGCCGGGTCGAGAATCTGCTGAAGCGCGAGGCGCGCGCCACCCTGGTCGAACGCACCGAACACCATCTGCGGACCCTGGGTCAGAAGCCGGTCCAGGTGTCGATCGCCGACACCCGCTCGCGCTGGGGCTCATGCAGCCCGCACAACCGCACCATCCGCTATTCCTGGCGGGTCATCATGGCCCCGCCCCCGGTCATCGACTATCTCGCCGCCCACGAGGTCGCCCACCTGATCCACGCCGATCACAGCCCGGCCTATTGGTCGGTGGTCGAGCGGCTGGTGGGGGACCACCGGCCCTGGCGCAAATGGCTGAAGGACCATGGCGCGGCGCTTCATGCGGTGGGGCGGTAGGCGGCGTCCCAGACCCTCTCCCGCTTGCGGGAGAGGTGGCCCGACGTTCGCGCAGCGAACCAGGGTCGGAGAGGGGAGTCTTCTTCCAAGAGGCTAGACTTCCCCCATCGTCAGCCGTCTCGCTGTGCTCGACGAGCTGACACTTCCCCCGCAAGCGGGGGAAGGTCTGTGGGGGCTTCCCCGAAGGATCAGAAGAAAAGCGGATCGCTGCGTTTCTCGGCCGGTTGGCGGCCTTCCGGCTGCTGGTCCGGCGGATCGCGCGGCGCCGGCTTGACCTTCGGCTGGTCCAGCGGCTGTTTCGGGTCCGACGGCGCGGCGACCTCCGGCTGTTCGGCATAGGGGTCGCCCTCGGCGGCCGGGTCGGTCGGCTGGATCGGCAGACCGTCCTCGCCGATGCCCGACATCAGGTCGCCGATCGGATCGGGCGCGACCCAGCCCTCGGGCATGGGCGGACCGTCGGGGATGCGCGGGGCGTTCAGGCGCGGCAGGGCCGCCTCCATGAAGCCCTTCCAGATGGCGGCGGGCGACGAGCCGCCGGTCACGCCGCGCATGGCGGTGTTGTCGTCCTTGCCCACCCAGACGGCGGTGACGAAGCCGCCGGTGTAGCCGACGAACCAGGCGTCCTTATAGTCGGAGGTGGTGCCGGTCTTGCCCGCCAGGTCGCGCCCAGGGATGGCCGCGCTGCGCCCGGTGCCCGAGGTCATGACCCCGCGCAGCATCTGGTTCATGTAATAGAGGGGCGGATTGTTGATGGCCTGGCCGCTCTGGCCGCTTGCGCGCTGATAGATGACGCGGCCCTGGGGCGTGCGGATGCGGCTGATGCCGTAGGCCTCGACCCGGCGGCCGCCGTTGGCGAAGGCGTCATAGGCGGTGGCCATCTCCAGCGGCGAGACCTCGACGGCGCCCAGAGCCATGGCCGGCTCCAGACCGATCCGGCTTTCGATGCCCAGGCGCCGCGCGGCGCGGGCGACGCTGTCGCGGCCGATCTGGTCGGCGACGGAGGCCGCCACAGTATTGATCGATTGGGCCACCGCCTGAGACAGGGGCATGGGGCCGGCGAAGGTGTTGGAATAGTTCTTCGGCGACCAGTTGCCGATGGTGACCGGCTGATCGACCACCGGGGTCTGGGGCGTATAGCCGGCCTCGACCGCCGCCAGATAGACGAAGGGTTTGAAGGCCGAACCCGCCTGACGCCGCGCCTCGACGGCGCGGTTGAACTGGCTGTCGGCATAGGAGCCGCCGCCGATCATGGCCCGCACCCGGCCGTCGCCGTCCAGGGCCACCAGGGCCGCCTGCTGCACCCCCTTGCCCTCGTCGCGGTCCAGAATGCGCCGCACCGAGCGTTCGGCCGCCGTCTGCAGGGTCAGGTCCAGGGTGGTCTCGACCACCAGATCCTCGGTCGGCTCGCCGACCAGGCCGCGGATCGACTGGTCCAGCCAGTCGATGAAATACTGGGCGTGCTGGGTCGCCAGGGTGCGCGACACGATGATGGGCTGGGTCACGGCCTGTTCGCGCTGGGCGGCGGTGATGACCCCGGCCTCCTCCATCTCGTTCAGCACGACGGTGGCGCGGTTGGCGGCCCGCTCGCTCTCTGACACCGGCGAATAGCGCGAGGGCGCCTTCAGCAGGCCGGCCAGAAGCGCGGCCTCGCCGACCGTCAGATCCTTGGCCGACTTGTCGAAATAGCGTTGCGACGCCGCCTCGATCCCATAGGCGCCGGCGCCGAAATAGACCCGGTTCAGATAGAGGGCCAGGATCTCCTTCTTGGAGAATTTCATCTCCAGCCAGACCGCCAGCATCAGTTCCTGCACCTTGCGGCGCAGGTTCTGGTCCGGCGTCAGGAACAGGTTCTTGGCCAGCTGCTGGGTCAGGGTGGAGCCGCCCTGGACCACCCGGCCGGCGCGCATATTGGTGGCCATGGCCCGCATCATGCCGATGGGGTCGAAACCGGGGTGGTGATAGAAGCGCCGGTCCTCGATGGCGATGAAGGCGGCCGGCACATAGTCGGGCAGCGAGTCCAGATCGGCCGGCGGCGCCATCTGGGTGCCGCGCGTCGCGATCAGGGCGCCGTTGCGGTCTAGATAGGTGATCGAGGGCTGACGATCGACATTATACAGGGTCGAGGTGTCGGGCAGGCCGCGCGCAAACACCGCGAAGAAGACCACCAGGAAGATCAGCCCCCAGACCGCCAGCACGGCGCCCCAGTAGAGCGCCTTCTGCAACGGCGTGCGGGCCGGCTTGTCGCCCCCCTGCTGTCCGCCCCCGAACCCTGGACCCGCCATGACTTTCCTTCAGATGCCGCGCTGAGGCGGATTAGCTCATACCGACGTGTACCGCGTATGAACCGCCGCCGAAACGGCTCCGCTCACTTCACGCCAGCGTGAGCGGCTATTTCGCCGAAAGAATGGCGCGGCGAGCCAGCCAGACGCCGGTCTCGGCCCCGTCGCCCTCCACCGACAGCCCGGCCCCCACCAGCAGGGCGCGATAGGCGGCGGGGTCCAGACTGCCGTGATACAGGGGTTCGCCGCGCCATTCGCCGATCGTTTCGCCATGGGCGGGACCGCTGGTGAACATCAGCCGCCCCCCGGGCCCCACCTGGTTCGCCAGGCCGGGCAGGACGCGCATCTGAGCCTCGGGCGTCAGGTGAAACAGGCTGTGCCAGGCCAGGACGCCGTCGAACAGGTCGTTCGGCGGCGGGTCGCGCATGTCGGCGGTCTCCCAGACGGCGGCCGGCAGGGTCTGGCGCGCATGGGCGATCAGGGCCGGCGAGGAATCCCGCCCCACGACCCTGAACCCCCGCTCCAGCAGGGCCGCGCCCATCGGCCAGCCCGAGCCGCATCCGACGTCGAGAATGGAGGCGCCGGGCGGCAGGCCGGCGACGAACCGGTCCAGCCATTCGGGCTCGTTCGGACCGTTCGGTCCCGTATAGAGGGACGGGCCGCGGTCGGCGATCCAGCCCTCGGCCCCATCCTGATAGAGACCGACCACTCGGTCCGCCGCCGGATGGCTCATCGCGCCAGGAAGGCGTCCAGCTCGCCGTAGAAGGCCTGGGGCTGGTCGAACATGATGAAGTGGGCGCTGTCGTCGATCCGCTTCAGGGTCACGCCCGGCAGGCCGGCGTAGGACATCTGGTAGACGGCGTCGGTGATCTGGGGCGTCATGCGCGGGTCGTTGAACTTGACGTACAGCACCTCGGTCGGGGCGGTGATCTTCGCCAGTTCGGGCCGCAGATCGGTCGCCACCAGTTCGCGGAAGGCGGCGGCCGAGACCTTCTGATCGCTGGTCCGCATGTCCTCCAGCGCCTCTTCACGGCGGCTTTCGGTATTGATCATGCCGTTGATGGAGGCGGTCGCCTGGGCCACATAGGCCTCGCGCGGGCTGTTGGCCTGGGCGACCCAGATCTGGTCCGCGACCGGTTTGACGCTGTCGGCCGTGGTTCCGGGCGGGCCGAACATGGCGCCCATGAAGGGGATCATGTCCACCACCATAAGACGGCCGACGCTGTCGGGATGGCGCGCGGCCAGCATCAGGCCGATGGTTCCGCCCATCGAATGGCCGACGACGGCGGGCTTGGGCAGATTGTTCTCGCGGATATAGCGGGCGATTTCGTCGGCGACCGGTGCGGCGACGGGGGTCGGGGCGTCCCCGGTCTGGGCGTTGCCTTCGGCCGGGGCGCCGGCGAAGCCCTGGACATGGATGCGGTGAACGCGCCAGCCGACCCCGTCCTGGGCCGTCAGATGATCCACCGTCCCCTGCCAGATTTCCGGCGAAGAGCTGAGGCCGGGGATCAGGATGATGTCGCGCCCGTCCATGTCGCCGTCGATGCGGACGTGGATGCGGTCGGAGGCGAAGTCCGCATGGTGGTGGCCGTGCGCCGAGCCGTGCTCGGAATGGGTCCCGTGGCTGTTCTGGGCTTCGGCCTGGGCCTGAACCGTGGTGGCGGCGAAAAGGGCCGCAGCGAAACTCAAGGCGCGAAACATGGCGAAACTCCCCTGTGAAGCCATCCTTATGACGTCTTCACTTTGCATTGTAAAGTTCTCTGAGGACTTCGTGAGGACAGACCCCGCGTCCCTCTGTTATGAGGCGCGCATGAAGCCCGCAGACGCCGCTCCCGTCCAGCCCCCTCAAGCCGAAGCCGCCCCGTCCAAGAGCGGCGCCCAGCCGTTCGGCAAGGGATTCGTCGCCGACGCCTGGTATTTCGTCGCCCTGTCGCGCGACGTCGCCCCGGCCGGGCTGAAACGCTATGAGATCATGGGCGAACCCGTCCTGATCGGCCGCACCCGCGCGGGGGCCGTCTATGGGATGCGCGACATCTGCCCCCACCGCGCCGCCCCCCTGTCGGCCGGGAAGCTGGTGGAGAAGCCCGGCGAGGGCGAGACGATCGAATGCCCCTATCACGGCTGGCGCTTCCGGCCCGACGGGGTCTGCGCCGCCATTCCGTCCCTGGTCGAGGATCAGGCGTTCGAGGCGAACCGCATCAAGGTGCGGTCCTATCCGGTGCGCGAGAGCCAAGGCATGGTCTTCGTCTGGATGGCCTCGGACGCCCGCAATCCGTCAGAACCGGACCATGAGCCCCCCGTCTTCCCCGGCGTCGTCGGATCCGGCGCGAAACTGGTCGAATGGATGGAGTTCGACAGCCATATCGACCATGCCGTCGTCGGCCTGATGGACCCGGCCCACGGCCCCTATGTCCACCAGCAATGGTGGTGGCGGTCCGAACATTCGATGCACGAAAAGGCCAAGGCCTTCGCACCCGTAGACTTCGGCTGGGCTATGGTGCGCCATGCCCCCTCGTCCAACAGCCGCCTCTACAAGATCCTGGGCGGCGCCCCGGCGACCGAGATCACCTTCCGCCTGCCCGGCTATCGCTGGGAGCATATCCAGGTGGGCGAGAAACAGGTCCTGGCCCTGACCTGCCTGACCCCCATCAGCGACACCAAGACCCGCATCACCCAGATCTTCTGGTCCGACCACTGGGTCTTCGACCTGGCCAAGCCCTTCCTGCGCCTGGGGGTGGTCGCCTTCCTGAAACAGGACGGCGGCATGGTGAACCTGCAGAACGAGGGCCTGCGCTACGACCCCGCCCTGATCTGGATCGACGACGCCGACAAACAGGCCAAATGGTACCAGCAGCTCAAGCGCGAATGGACCAGGAGCCGCGCCGAAGGGCGGCCTTTCGCCAACCCGATCCAGTCCACGACCCTGAGGTGGAAGAGCTGACACAAAACGACCCTCTCCCGCTTGCGGGAGAGGTGGCCCGGCGTCCGCGCAGCGGACCAGGGTCGGAGAGGGAAGTCTTGCTTAAAGCAAGAAGACTTCCCCCATCGTCAGCCGTCTCGCTCTGCTCGACGAGCTGACACTTCCCCCGCGAGCGGGGGAAGGTCCGGATTACACCCTCAGCCCATGCTCCCCGGCCAGGTCGGCCAGTTTCACCATCGGGCGCGGGCCCCAGTGGGCGATGACTTCGGAGGCGGCCAGGGAACCCAGTTTCCCGGCCTCCTCCAGCGACAGACCGCGCGCCAGACCCAAGAGAAAGCCGGCGGCGTACTGGTCGCCGGCGCCCGTGGTGTCGATCACCTTGGCGACCGGATAGGCGGCGACCGCGACGCGCTCAGCACCCTTGATCACCACCGAGCCCTGCTCCCCGCGCGTCACGGCGGCGATCTCGACAATGGCGGCCAGTTTCGCCGCAGCGGCGTCGAAATCATCGGTTTCGAACAGGGCGCCCAGTTCGGCCTCATTGGCCAGGACGATGTCGGCCGACTGTTCGATAAAGCTCAGCAGTTCGGCGCGCCAGCGGGCCACGACGAAGGTGTCCGACAGGGTGATGGCCACCTTGCGGCCGGCCTTGTGCGCGGCGGCGGCGGCGCGTTCGAAGGCGGCGCGCGCCGGGGCCGGGTCGAACAGATAGCCTTCCAGATAGACGATCTGGCTGGCGCCGATCAGGGCCTCGTCGATGTCGTCGGCGAACAGCTGATTGGCGGCGCCCAGGAAGGTCGCCATGGTCCGCGCCCCATCGGGCAGGACGTTGATCAGGCAGCGGCCGGTGCCGAAACCCTGGTCGGCCCCGCCGGTCAGGACCGGGGTGTCGAAATGGACGCCGGCGGCGCGGATGTCGTGGGTGAAGACCTGACCCAGGACGTCGTCGGCCACCTTGCCGATATAGGCCGCCCGGCCGCCGAAGGAGCCGACGCCCGCCACGGTGTTGCCGGCCGATCCGCCAGAGGCCTCGACGCCCGGCGCCATGGCGTCATACAGGGCGGCGCTGCGTTCGGCGTCGACCAGCTGCATCGAGTTGGGGGCCAGGTCCTGGGCCGTCAGAAAGGCGGCGTCGCAGGGGCTGAGCACGTCGACGATGGCGTTGCCGACGGCGCAGACGTCATATTGGGCGGTGTTCTGGGTCATGGGCGCGCCTTAGCGGTTGAAGACCGGCACGTCACCCGAAAACCTATAAGGAAGCCCTTATATGTATCGGCCGGTTGCGATAGGCAGGGCGCATGACCCGGATCGCCGTCCTGACCCCCGACCCCGCCGACAAATCCTACATCGGCCGCTGGCCCGAGGTGTTGGCGCGTCTGAAGGCCACGCTGGAGACGACCGGCGCAGAGATCACGCCCACGCCCTGGACCGACCATGTCGAGGACGCCTCGGGGCTGGAGGGCCATGACCTGATCCTGCCGGTCATCGCCTGGGGCTATCACCGCGACCACGCCCGCTGGCTGAAGGCCTGCGCGACCTGGGCGACGGCCGGCCTGCCGATCGCCAATGCGGCCTCGGTCCTGGGTTGGAATTCGGACAAGACCTATCTGGCCCGGTTGGCGGACAGGGGCGTGCCCATTCCCCCGACCCGCTGGAGCGAGGCGATCACCCAGGACCAGGTGGACGCCGCCTTCGCCGAAACCGGCGCCCCGACCCTCATCATAAAGCCGACGGTGTCCGCTGGCGCCTTCCGCACCCTGCGCCTGACGCCGGGACAGCCCCTGACCGAGGCGCCGGAAGGTCCGGCCATGATCCAGCCCTATCTGAAGTCGATCGAGACCGAGGGCGAGACCTCCCTGCTCTTCTTCGGCGGCCGGTTCAGCCATGCGGTCAACAAGCGGCCGGTCCCCGGCGACTTCCGCATCCAGATCCAGTTCGGCGGCCTCTACACGACCGTGACGCCCGACGCGGCGGCCATGGCCCTGGCCGAACAGGTGCTGGCGGCGGTCGAGGAACCGCTGCTCTACGCCCGCATCGACCTGGCGCGCGACGACGCCGGGGCCTGGGTGCTGATGGAGGCCGAACTGATCGAGCCCGACTTCTATCTGGACCATGACCCGGCGAACGGCGCCGGGTTCGCCCAAGCGGCTCGAAACCGCCTTTAGAAGGCTTGCCACTCGCCTGCCGCAGCGACCAGACGCGGGCGAGGGCGCAGGGTCTCGGCGGCGAAGGCTTCGATCCGGGCCTGGGCTTGGCGGATCGGCGCGGGTGCCGCCTCGCCTTGCCCCTCGGACAGTCGGAACCGGCCGACCAGTTCGGCCAGGTCGGTCGCCTCGCGGTCGAGGCTCAGGCTGGCGGCCGTCGATTCCTCGACCATCGCAGCATTTTGCTGAGTGACCTGGTCCATGTCATTGACGGCGTTGTTGACCTCGGCCAGGGCCACGGCCTGTTCCTGGGTCGAGGCGCGGATTTCGGCCATCAGGTGCGTGACGTCGTGGATGCGCGTGGCGATGCCCGAAAGCGCCTCGCCCGATTCCCGCACCAGTTTGACGCCGGACTCGACCTGAGCGCTGGAGGTGGAGATCAAGGCCTTGATCTCGCGGGCCGAGTCGGCGGACCGCTGGGCCAGGGCGCGGACCTCGGAGGCCACGACCGCAAAGCCGCGACCAGCCTCGCCCGCCCGGGCCGCCTCGACCCCGGCATTGAGCGCCAAAAGATTGGTCTGGAAGGCGATCTCGTCGATGACGCCGATGATCTGGCCGATCTGGGCGGAGGAGGCCTCGATCTGCTCCATGGCGGAAACGGCGCGCTGAACCACTGCTCCGCCGGTCTCGGCCTGGGTGCGGGTCTGGCCCACGACCGCATCGGCGGACTGGGCGTTCTCGGCTGTCCGGCGCACGGTGGCGGTGATCTGGTCCAGGGCGGCGGCGGTCTCTTCCAGTCCGGCGGCCTGACGCTCGGTGCGGCGCGACAGGTCTTCGGCGGCGCTGCTGATCTCATTGGCGCCGGACTGCATGGAGGCCGCATTGACGCGAATGACCGCCACCGCCTGATCCAGGGCGGCGATCGCTCGATTGAAGTCTTCGCGCAGAACCGCATAGTCGCCGGGGAAGGCGTCGGTGATCCTGTAGGACAGATCGCCGGCCGCCAGGGCGGACAGGGCGCGCCCGGTCGATTGGACCACCGAGGCCTGAACCTGGGCGGCGAGACGGTCCGCCTCCAGACGCCGCTCGCGCTCGGCCTCGACGGCGGTGATGTCGGTGGCGAACTTGACCACCTTGCACGGCTTTCCGTCGATGTCGAAGATCGGATTGTAGCTGGCCTCGATGACCACGCGCGCGCCGTTCTTGGCGTAGCGGACGAACTTGTCGGCGATGAATTCGCCCGCATTCAGCCGGCGCCACAGGTCGGCGTAGGCGGGCGTATTGGCGTCTTGCGGATCGACGAAGATGCGGTGGTGGGCGCCCTGCACCTCGTCCAGGCGGTAGCCCATCACGGATAAAAAGTTCTCGTTCGCCTCCAGGATCGTCCCGTCCAGGGCGAATTCGATGACCGCCTGCGACCGCTTCAGCGCCGCGACCATGCCGGTCAGTTCCTGAAGCTCTTGTTGCTGGCGACGCTTCTGCGCTGTGCCGAACATTCCACACTCCTGTGTCTTCGTCGGAGGGTTATCGGCGAGATTGCCTAATGATTGATTATATCAAATTTGATATTTTTGATTTTTTCAGGTTTTGTGCTTAACAACCTGTGTTTGGGTGCGAACTCGCGCACCCGCGGCGGCTCGAGGAGGGCGAAATGGCGAAGGCGCAGATTGGTTCCGACGGGTTCCGCGATCTGGAGATCGACGCCCAGCTGTGCCTGGCGCTTCAGACCGGAGCCAGTCTGGTGACGCGCATCTATCGACGTCTGCTCGACCCCCTGGGTCTGACCCACCCCCAATATCTGATCCTGCTGGCCCTGTGGGAGAGCGGGCGTCCCCTGACCATGGGCGAGATTGGTCGGCGCACGCACATGGAGACCGGCGCCCTGACGCCTCAGGTCAAGCGGATGGAGGCGTCCGGCCTTCTGACCCGGCGACGCGACGCCGAGGACGAGCGTCGGGTCTGGGTCGAGCCCACCGAAGCGGGCTGGTCCCTGCGTGAGAAGGTGCTGGGCGTGCGTTGCCAGGTGGTGGAGCGCCTCCCCTTGTCCGGCGCCCAGATCGCCGAACTGCGCGCCATCCTGCAGACGATGAATGCGGATATGGAAGCCGCAGAGGCGGCGAACGCCGCCTGAAGCCCCTCAGGGCGCCGCCTCGCCCAGAGCCGCCAGCCCCGCCCGCGACGGACACAGGTCGGCGATGACGCAGGCCAGGCATTTGGGCCGGCGCGCCGTGCAGGTGTAGCGGCCGTGCAGGATCAGCCAGTGGTGGGCCTTGGGCAGCCATTGCTCCGGCACGACCTGGAACAGCTGGGCCTCCACCTTGTCCGGCGTATTGGCGTTGGCCAGGCCCAGCCGGTGCGAGACGCGGAAGACATGGGTGTCCACGGCGATGGCCGCCTCGATCCCCAGTTCGTTCAGCACCACCGAGGCGGTCTTTCGCCCCACGCCGGGCAGGGCCTGAAGATCGGCCCGGTTCAGCGGAACCTCCCCCCCGTGCTTCTCCAGCACCAGACGCGACAGGGCGATGACGTTCCTCGCCTTTCCCCGATACAGGCCGATGGAGGCGATGTAGGGAACCAGCCCCTCCTCCCCGAGAGCCAACATCTTCTGCGGCGTGTCGGCGACCTGGAACAGCCTGTCGGTGGCCTTGTTGACCGCGACGTCGGTGGTCTGGGCCGACAGGGCGACGGCGACGACCAGGGTGAAGGGATTGGAGAAGTTCAGCTCGGTCTTCGGCTCGGGCATGATCCCGGACAGCCGCTCGAAAATGGTCTCGACCCGGTCCTCGTCCGGGGGCCAGCGCAGCACCGGAACCGAGGCGCCGGTCATAACCGCCGGGCGTTTGGGACCGGGCGTCTTGGCCTTGGCGGCGGGTTTTTGGGCCTTGGTCGGCGTCATGCCTCGCTGTCGCCGTCGTCGCGGCGCGGGTCAAGACCCAGGATCGTCAGGGCGGCGTCCGCCGCCCGCTCACCCTCCATCCAGGCGCCGTGGGCCGTGCCGTAATAGACCGGCGCCGTCGCCTCGCCCGCCAGGAAGATCCGGTCCTCGACCGCGATCCGCAGCTTCGCCCGGTCCCCCGCATGGCCCGGCAGGGCATGGGAATAGGCGCCGCGCGACCAAGGATCGACGCCCCAGTTCGACACCGCCGCAGCCTCCAGCCGCCGCCTCATGTTGGACCCCAGGGCCGCGACCAGTTCGGACACGGCGAAGTCGACCAGGGCGGCGGGCCCCTGCGCCTCCAGCCCCCAGGCCAGGTCGGCGCCGAAATAGGCTTCTATCATCGGCCGTCCGAACGGTCGCAGATGATAGCCGCCGGTCTCGGCCGTGTCGGTCCGCGTCCACAGCTGGGTGTCGGGCTGGAAGTCGCCCGCACCCCGCACCGTCATATGCACCTTGGACGCCAGGCCCAGGGGCACGCCCGCCGTCGCCTCCAGCCAGGCGGGAACCGGCGGATCGATCCGCACAGCCTCGCTGGCGATCAGGCTGTTGGGGACCGTCAGGATCACGGCCCGCGCCGTCAGCTCGCCCCGGCTGGTCTCCAGCCGCAAAAGGGGGCCGGAGCGGTCGATGCGCCGCACGGCGCAGTCGCGCACCACGGCGTCCGACACCGCCTCGCCCAGCCAGGCGACCAGCCGGCCATACCCCTCGCGCACTCGCCAGTTCACCCCGGTGTCGCCATAGGCGTCGTAGTCCAGGCTGGACACCTCGGCGAACCGCGCCCCGTTCAGGGCGCCCGAGATGGCGTCCATCCGGGCGTTCCAACGGCAGTCGGGGTCGAAGAAGTCGGAGGCGGGCCGGTCTTCACCCCGCGCCGCCGCTTCGCTTACGCGCTGATCGAAGGCCGCGAAGGCCTCGCCGAACTCGGCCAGGTCGGCGCGCGTAATCTCGTGATCGAAGGCCTGGGTCCGCCACGGCGGCGGGGTCCGGTCCAGGGTCAGGCCCTCGGCCTCCACCCGCCGGGCCAGGACATTGTCGTCGGCCGAGTGCAGCCAGCCGCAGCCCATGTCCAGGCCCTCGCCTTCGACCTGGGCCGTCCAGGCGCGCCCGCCGATCCGGTCGCGCGCCTCCAGCACCAGAACCGACAGGCCGGGCCGCACCAGCCGCCGCGCGGCGGCGATCCCCGCCGCCCCTGCCCCGACGACCGCCACATCGACTTCGGACGGCAGGGGATTCGAAGCTCGGGCGCGGTCGGTCATGAGGCGAGGACATACACGAAAACCAGGCGTGATCGGGCTTCTGGCGATTGGAGATTGATTTTTGGACGGCGACGTCCATTTTAGCGCCGCTTCAAAACGCCGCACCCTCCCCCGGATGTCCCCATGTCCCCTGAACTGAAGAAACGCCTGCCGCTGTTCGCCGCGATCCTCGTCGGTCTCGCCCTGATCGCGGGCGGGATCGTCTGGTGGCTGAACGGCCAGAGGTGGGAGAGCACCGACAACGCCTTCGTCCAGGCCGACACCACCCTGGTCAGCCCCCAGCTGGCCGGCCGGGTGACCGAGGTCCTGGTCGGCGACAACCAGCGGGTCGAGGCCGGTCAGGCCCTGGTCAAGCTGGACGACAGCGACCAGCGCGCCGAACTGATCCGCGCCGAAGCCAATCTTCAGGCGGCCATCGCCGCCGTCGGCAATGTCGACGCCCAGGCCGAGCAGGAGAAGGCGACCGTCGCCGCCCGCGCCGCCGCCGTGGCCCAGGCCCGCGCCCAGGCCGGCCTGGCCCGCGCCGAGGTCGACCGCTACGGCAAGCTGGCCCAGCAGGGCTGGGTCTCGCAGCAGCGGATCCAGACCGAACGCGCCACCGCCGTCACCGCTGACGCCGCCGTGGCCCAGGCCCAGGCCGCCCTGGTCGCCGAACAGCGCACCGCCGGGGTGCTGGGCTCAACCCGCGAACAGAGCGTCGCCGCCGTCGAACAGGCCCGCGCCCAGGTCGAAAAGGCCCGCATCGCCCTGGACCGCACGGTGATCCGCGCGCCCATCGCCGGCGTCGTCGGGGCCCGCAGCGTCCGCCCCGGCCAGTTCGTCAACGCCGGAACCCAGCTGCTGTCGATCGTGCCCCTGACCCGGACCTATATCGTCGCCAACTTCAAGGAGACCCAGCTGGACCGGATGCGGCTGGGCCAAACCGTCGAGATTTCCGCCGACGCCTTCCCCGGCCGCAAGATCGAAGGCCGGATCGACAGCTTCGCCCCCGCCACCGGTTCCGAATTCGCCCTGATCCCGGTCGAGAACGCCACCGGCAACTTCACCAAGATCACCCAGCGCATACCTGTTCGGATCGTCGTCAGCGGCGCCGACCGGAACCTGGCCCTGCGCCCCGGTCTGTCGGTGGACGTCAAGGTGGACCTGAAGAGCCAGGGCGGCGCGAGCTTCGCCGAAGCCTCCATCGCGGCCCCCCGCCCGTGACCGCCGCAGCCCCAGCCGCCTCAGGCGGGGCCCCGTCCGACGCCAGGGCCCCCGTCGCCGGCCATCCCGAGATCAACTGGACCATGCTGCTGCTCGGCTTCGCCGGCATGGTGGTGGGCCAGTTCATGGCCATCCTCGACATCCAGATCGTCGCCGCCTCCCTGCCCCAGATCCAGGCCGGGGTCGGCGCCTCGGCCGACGAGATCAGCTGGATCCAGACCGCCTATCTGATCCCCGAGGTCGTCATGATCCCCCTGTCGGGCTTCCTGTCACGGCTGTGGGGCACCCAGCGGCTGTTCCTGGCGTCCTGCGCCGGCTTCGTCCTGATGAGCGTGGCCACCGGCCTGTCGACGTCCATCGACATGATGATCCTGTTCCGGGCCATCCAGGGCTTCGTCGGCGGGGCCATGATCCCGACCGTTTTCGCCGTGGCCTTCACCGCCTTTCCGCCGGACAAGCGGGTCACGGCCAGCGTGGTCATGGGCCTGATCGTCACCCTGGCCCCCACCGTCGGCCCGACGCTCGGCGGCCACCTGACCGAGTGGCTCAGCTGGCGCTGGCTGTTCTTCATCAATGTGGGGCCGGGCCTGCTGGTCCTCTTCCTGGTCGGACGGTACGGGAACTTCGACAAGGGCGACCCGTCCCTGGCCAAGGGGTTCGACTGGTGGGGCCTGGGCCTGATGGCCGCCTTCCTGATGTCGATGCAATATGTGCTCGAGGAGGGGGCCAAGAACGACTGGTTCGACGACACCCATATCCTGATGCTGACGGTCGTCGCCGCCGTGGCCGGGCCGATCTTCGTCTGGCGCTCCCTGACCTATCGCCAGCCGATCGTCGAGCTGCGCGCCTTCGGCAACCGCAACTTCCTGGTCGGCTTCGTCATGACCTTCACGGTCGGCTTCGCCCTGTTCGGCGGCACCTTCCTGTTGCCCCTCTTCCTGGGGCGGGTGCGGGAGTATTCGTCGTCGGAAGTGGGCACGACCATGGTCGTCTCGGGTCTTGCGATGTTCGCCACCGCCCCCTTCGCCGGGCGCCTGGTGCGCCGGATGGACGCGCGGATCCTGATGTTCGGCGGCTTCATGCTGTGCGCCTGGGGCATGTGGGAGGCGCGGATCGTCACCGACGACTGGGGCTTTTGGGAATTCGCCTCGGTCCAGGCCTTCCGCGGGGTCGGCGTCATGCTGGCCATGATCGCCTCGCAGCAGGTGACCATGGCCACCCTGCCGCCGCACATGGTCAAGAACGCCTCGGGCCTGGTCAACCTGTCGCGCAATGTCGGCGGCGCCTTCGGCCTGGCGATCCTGAACACCGGCCTGACCACAAATACCGCCATCCACATGGGCGAACTGACCAGCGGCATCACCCAGGGCGACCAGGCCATGCGCAACATGATGGCCGGCATGGCCCAGCGCTTCGCCGGCACCATCGACCCGGCCGCTTCGGCGATGAAGGCCGTCTATGGCATCCTGCAGAAACAGGCCACGACCATGGCCTTCGGCGACGCCTTCGCCTTGCTGGGCATCATGTGCGCCGGCGCCGCCTTCGTCACCCTGCTGGCCCAGCCGGTCAAGGCCCAGCCGGGCGCGCCCCCTTCGGACGCCCACTGATGGCGCGCCGCCGGGGCCAGGTCGACGAGAAGAAGAGCGAGGCCATACTGGAGGCAGCCGCCGCCCTGTTCGCCGAGAAGGGCCTGTCGGCTTCGATGGAGGAGATCGCCCGTCTCGCCGGGGTGTCGAAACAGACGGTCTACAACCGCTTCGCCTCCAAGCTGGAGATCGCCCGGGCCATGGCGAACCAGAAGGCCGAGGCGATCGTGGCCCCGCTGCGATCCAGCGGATCGCCCCTGGTCGTGCTCGAAGCCTTCGCCCAAGGCCTGCTGACCCTGGTCTGCCACCCGGACAAGGTCAGTTCGATGCGCGGCGTGGTGCTGCTGTCGGCCGATGCGCCAGAACTGGCCCAGACGGTCTATGAGGCCGGGCCGCGCCGCAGCCTGAGCCTGCTGTCGGCCTGGCTGGCCGAACAGACCCGCGCCGGTCGGCTGAACACGCCTAACCCCGACGAGGCGGCCGAGATGTTCACCGGCCTGGTCCTGGGTCACGCCCATCTGCGGTCTATGCTGAACGTGCCCCAGATCGACGATGAGCGCCGCGCCCATCGCGCCCGAGAAGCCGCGAGGATCTTCGTCACGGCCTATGCGCCGACGCTGGATCAAGCTAGGTGAGACGGTCGCGTAAAGGAGTTCGCCCATGCTGATCCACCTGTCGTCCTGGCCCGAGATCGACGCCCGCATCGCCTCTGACCAGCCCCTGTCCAAGACGGTCGTGGTTCCCATCGGCTCCAATGAGCAACACGGCCCGACAGGTCTGCTCGGCACCGACTGGCTGTGCCCCGAGATCATCGCCCATGAGGCCGAGCGCGCCGACGCCGCCCTGACGGTGGCGCCGACCTTCAACATCGGCATGGCCCAGCATCACCTGGCCTTCGCCGGCACCATCAGCTTGCGTCCCTCCACCTTCATGGCGGCCATCACCGACTGGGTCTCGTCGCTGAGCCGGCACGGGTTCGAGCGGATCTATTTCCTCAACGGCCACGGCGGAAACGTCGCCACCATCGAGGCGACCTTCTCTGAAATCTACGCCGAATGGAGCTTCATGGAGGAGGAGCCGCCCTTCGTGCTGAAGCTGAAGAACTGGTGGGACCTGCCGGGCGTCCAGGCCCTGTGCAACGACATCTTCCCCACCGGCCACGGCATGCACGCCACCCCGTCCGAGATCGCCGTGACCCAGGCCGCCTATCCCGACCGGATCAAGACGGCCGACTACAGCCCTCAGATCGCGCCCAGCGGCCCGATCCGCGACGCCCTGGATTATCGCGCCCGCTTCCCCGACGGCCGCATCGGCTCCGACCCGGCCCAGGCCAGCCCCGAAAAGGGCCGCCGCATCATCGATCTGGCGGTCCCCGCCCTCCTGTCCGACGTCGCGGCCTTCGCCGCCGAGACGCGGCCCCAAGCCGTGTCGGGAGCCGGGTTCTGAGCCGCAGGGCCCGCGTCCCCGCCGCCGTCGCGCCGGCGGTGCTGGGCGCCGAACTGCTGAACGCCTCGGCCCAGGTGATCGCCGCCCGCACCGGGCGAATGGTTCAGGGGCTGACCGATCCGGCCGGACAGGATCTGGCCGAGCTGTCGCTGATGACGACCGAGAAGACCGAGGCCCTGGCCGCCTCCGCCGCCGCCCTGTCGGTTCGCGCGGGCGCCGTGGGCGAACGCCTGGGCCAGGCGGCCCTGGACGAGGGGGCGCGGGCGATGCAGGCCGCGACCGAGATCGCCTGCGCCCTGACCCCCGCCGCGGCCGCCCAGGCCCAGTTCCGCTACGCCCTGGGCTGGTGGAGCCGCGCCGCCGGCCAGACCCTGACCCTGAGCGCCGAACTGACCCAGGCCCAGACCGCCGCCCTGACCCCCATCCACAAGACCGCCGTCGCCAACGCCAAACGGCTGAGGAAGACGTAGGGCGACGCTTGTCTCCTCCCCGCTTGCGGGGAGGGGGACCGCGAAGCGGTGGAGGGGGCCTCTCCGCCCCCCGCTTCGTCATCCTCGGGCTTGACCCAAGGACCGGGCGCCGATCGGGCGCTGCGCCAAGATCATCGCACCAGCGGCGGACCGCTCGATCCTCGGGTCAAGCCCGAGGATGACGACTTGGGGTCCAAAGGCGGACATTGCGAAGGACTGTTTGGGGTGGGAAGCAGACTCAGGGCACGTGCACCGACCAGACTTCGATTAGACCTTTCTCGCCATCGGCTCGGGCGTGGAGGACCAGATCGCTGACTGGCTCTTCGGTGGTGCTCAGATCAATCAAGAACTGCCAGTTCGGGCTGTCCCAAACGTAGATCGACCGTTCCCAAACCTCCTCGCTCAGAGGGGCGAGCGTGGCCCCGTAGGCGTTGATATGCTCCGCGATGAAATCGCCCAAGCGCCCGTCTATCGGCGCGACCCCGTCGAGCCTGGGGTTAGAAAGCTGAAAATCTCCAGCTACCAGTGCGCCTACCAAGTCCCGAAAACGAGGCCGAAGCCCTTCCGGTATCGGGTGCTCTTTGTCATCTCGTGCAAGCATGAGCCCGACGATGAAGTGGGAAGGCAACGTCCGCAACGGGTCGATTTGCGAAATCAACGTCTGACCTCACAACGGACGCTGCCGCGCTCTCCTGTCTCCTCCCCGCTTGCGGGGAGGGGGACCGCGAAGCGGTGGAGGGGTTCTGGACGCCGCAGAGGCCGGCCTTGCGATTTGGACGGGACGCGGACCCGAAGGCCGCCTAAGCCGCGCCCGTCCCCTTCTCGCGATGAGGGCACCCCGGCCAGCAGCAGGGGCGGCGCTTGCCGTCGCTCAGGTTCTCGCGGCCCCAGTCGATCCGCTTCAGCCGGGTCTCGGTCTTCTTCGCCGACTCGACCCAGCAAATCCATTCGTTGCGGGCCAGGGGCGTGATCGACATCCAGGTGGCGCAGGCGGCGACGTCACGGCTCACCGCCTCCGCCAGATCGGCGGGCAGGTCATGAACCACGCCTCCGGGCAGGTCTGTCGGATCAGCCATGCCGGGAGGGTCTCAGCCCCTGGCGTGCGACGCAAGCCGTTTCGCCGCCTCCCCGCCGTCAGGCGACCTCGACCACCTTCAGCCTGGGCTTCTTGGCCTTGCCGGGCTTGGCGGGGCGGACGGCCTTCTTGGCGGCCTTTTCGGCCTTCTTGGCTTCCTTCTCGGCCAGTTTCGCGGCCTTCTTGGCGGCCTTGGCCTCAGCCTTAGCGGCGTCGGGGGCGGCGTCGGCGGCGGCGGCCAGCTCGGCCAGCTGGTTCAGGAAGATTTCGCGCTGGCCCTTGGGCAGCAGGGCCATGATCCGTTTGTCGGCGGTCTCGACCAGGGGACGGGCGGCCTCCAGTCGGGCGGCGCCCTCCGGCGACAGGCGAACCGCCTTGGCGCGGGCGTCCAGGGTCGAGCGTTCGCGCTCCAGGAGGCCCTTGGCGGTCATCCGCGTGACCAGATCCGCCAGGGTCGAACGGTCGATGCCGGTCATCCGAACCAGTTCGGTCTGGGTCAGGCCGGCCTTCAGCGAGGCGGCCTCAAGCACGGCGAACTGGCGCTGGGTCAGGCCGTCGGGGCCCATTTCCTCGGAATAGATGTCCAGCGCCAACTGCAAGGCCCGGTGCATCAGATGGCTGGGCGAGGTTCCAAGCGGCCCGACCTTCCGCGCCGCCTTGCCAGACTTGACCATATCGACCGTCCCCCGAGTGTCTTTCGTCCGCATGCGTATCAGCGGGGCTTTACGATTTGACGCGAGAAGTATGTCGGTTACGCGACATTTTGTCTGTAAGCTCCCGTCATTCCGCCATCAGAGGCCGGGATCGGGCGAGATCGGACCCGGCTCTTCGTCCTTGATCATATTCTTCATGATCAGCGGCACCTGGGACAGGCCGAACAGGGAGGCGGCGATCCACAGAACGCCCCGGAAACTGGTCCAGACGTCGTTGGGATTGGGCGTCTCACGCCCCAGAGCATGCCAGACGGCCGTGACGGCCTCAGGGCTGCGGAACACCTCGTTCAACAGGGCGACGGCCAGGAAATAGAGGCCGTAGCGCAGGGTCAGGGTGCGCCAGGCGGCGTCATTGACCCGGAGGGCCGAGCCCAGCAGGGCCTTGAACGGATATTTCTTCAGCGGGATGGAGCCCAGCAGCACCACGGCCAGAAGCCCGTTCTGAACCGTCAGCTTCAGCTTCACATAGAGGTCGTCGTGGGTGAACAGGGTCAGCATGCCGAACACCAGGGCGAACAGGCCGGTGATCAGCGGCAGGGGCGCGAAGCGCCGCTCCACCGCATAGCCGACGACCAGGGCCAGGGCCGAGGCGCCGACCAGGACCCAGGTCGCGAAGATCATGTCGCGGGTGGTGAAATAGCTGATCATGAAGGCGGCGAGCGCCCCGAAATCGACCAGCTGGCGGATCCACTGGCGGTTCTTGGGCTCGGGGGCGGGGGCGTCGGTCATCTCAGTCCTCCAGCCCCACCAGGGAGCGCGAAAAGGCGCGGGCGTCGAAGGGTTGCAGATCCTCCACCCCCTCGCCCACGCCGATCAGCATCAGGGGGGCGTCGGACGCCTGGGCCACGGGCACCAGCACCCCGCCCCGCGCCGTTCCGTCCAGCTTGGTCATCACCACCCCGGTGACGAAGGCGGTGCGGCCGAAGATCTGTTCCTGGGCCAGGGCGTTACGGCCCACGGTGGCGTCCAGCACCAGAAGGGTGTCATGCGGGGCGTCCGGATCGACCTTCTTCAGCACCCGCACGATCTTCAGCAGTTCGTCCATCAGGGCCGACTTGTTCTGCAGCCGCCCGGCCGTGTCGATCAGGACCACGTCGAACCCCTCGGCCCGCGCCCGGGTATAGGCGTCAAAGGCCAGGCCCGCCGCATCGGCCCCGTCGCGGCGGCTCTCGAAATGGGCGCCGGCCCGTTCTGCCCAGACCTTCAGCTGTTCGCGGGCCGCGGCGCGGAAGGTGTCGCCGGCGACGATCATCACCTTGGCGCCCTTGGCCGTCAGATCGGCGGCGATCTTGCCCAGGGTCGTCGTCTTGCCCGAGCCGTTCACCCCGACGAACAGGACCACATAGGGTTTGGGGCCGGACAGGGGATCAAAGGTCGCCTGACGCGGCGCCAGTTCGGCGGCGACCGCCTCGGCCAGGGCCTCCTTGACCTCGCGTTCGGGGGCGTCCTTGCCGAACTTTAGGGAACGGAACCGCTCGACGATGCGGGCGGTGGCGGCTGGGCCAAGGTCGCTTTCCAGCAGATGCTCTTCCAGCTGCTCCAGCGAAGCCTCGGACAGGGGCTCCTTGACGAAGGCGGAGACGACCTGGTCGGTCATCTGTTTGGAGGAGCGGGAGAGCCCTTGCGACAGGCGCTGGAACCAGCCCTTTTTCGGCGTATCGGTCATGACAGGGCTTTAGCTCCCGCAAGCCCCGGCGTCACCCGCATTCGCGACGTCGGACGATCCGCCGCCTTGCGGCAGGGGCGGGCGCCGGAAAAACAGTGTCCGATGTGTCCGATGTGTCCGGTGGGGCGGATCGCCCCTCTCCCGCCTGCGGGAGAGGCAGGCCGGCGTTCGGCGCCGCCGAACCGGGGGCGGAGAGGGCAGGCGCGGGAAGGTCGGCGACGCGGCCTCGGCGCGCGAAAAGCAGTGTCCGATGTGTCCGATGTGTCCGATTGCCTCTCCCCTCCGTCGCTATTCGCATTATGCGCCGGTGGGGCGGGGCGAACGGTCGATTGGCTCCAGCAGCTGCAACCGGTTGATATTGCAGAGGCGACGTCGCATCGGACCTGGGGACCTCCCGCGCCGGCTTGCGCCGCGCCGAGAGGGAGAGATATACGAAACATATTCGAATCATATCAGGGCCATCCCATGGGCATCGTCAATATCGAGGATGATCTGCACGAACAGCTGCGGCGGGCCAGCAAGGCCTCCTATCGGTCGATCAACGCCCAGGCCGCCTTCTGGATCAGGCTGGGCATGTTGTGCGAGACCCATCCGGGGATGAGCTTTCAGGAGCTGATGGCGCGCGAGCTGCGGGCGGCGGGGGTGGAGACGCCGAACCTGTCGGGCGCGGCGGCGTGACCAAGACCCCGGCCGAGATCGCCCTGATGGCCGAGGCGGGGCGGCGGCTGGCCCAGGTCTTCACCCATCTGGACGGCCTGCCCCTGGAGGGGATGAGCACCCTGGAGATCAACGACCGGGTCGAGGCCTTCATCGTCGATGAGCTGAAGGCGCGACCGGCCAGCAAGGGTCAGTACGGCTACGGCTTCGTGCTGAACAGTTCGCGAAACGCCGTGGTCTGCCACGGCGTGCCCTCGGCGGACGAGGTGCTGAAGGACGGGGACATCGTCAATCTGGACATAACGCTTGAGAAGGACGGCTTCATCGCCGATTCGTCCAAGACCTATCTGATCGGCTCGGTCGGACCCCAGGCGCGCAGGCTGGTGCGCACCACCTATGAGGCCCTGTGGAAGGGGATCAGGGCCGTGCGGCCCGGCGCCCGGCTGGGCGACATCGGCTTCGCCATCGAACGCCACGCCAAGACGGCCGGCTATTCGGTCGTGCGCGACTACTGCGGCCACGGCATCGGGCGCGAGATGCATGAAGAGCCCCAGGTGCTGCATTTCGGCCAGGCCGGGACCGGCCTGCCCCTGAAGGAAGGCATGGTCTTCACCATAGAGCCGATGCTGAACCAGGGCGTGCGCACCGTGCGGACCGAGGACGACGGCTGGACGGTGACGACGGCCGACGGCAAGCTGTCGGCCCAGTTCGAACATACGGTGGCGGTGACGGCCAACGGGGTGCGGGTGCTGACCCTGAGGCCGGACGAGGCGCGGTGAAGCCGTCTGAAATCCTCCCCCTCTGGGGGGAGGTGGATCGACGCGAAGCGGCGAGACGGAGGGGGCGTGAAGCGTCTGGCAGCGGTGCGGCGTCGCCCCCTCCACCGCCTACGGCGGTCCCCCTCCCCCAAGGGGGGGGGGGGGGGGGGGGGAGGAATGGGGCCGCCGAACCATTCCCGCCGTACGTCATTCCCCGCTATAGAGGTCCGGCCGGCGCGGGCCGGGTGATGCGGACGATGCGATGACCGAGAGCCACCCCTTTTTCTCGCCCAAGACCCACGGCTTCGTGCGGGTGGCGGCGGCGACGCCGGTCAGCCATGTGGGCGATCCGGTCGAGAACGCTCAGGCGCATCTGGCCCTGATCCGGCAGGCGGCGGACCAGGGTGTGGACCTGATGGTGTTTCCGGAGCTGTCGCTGTCCGCCTATGCGATCGACGACCTGCACATGCAGGCGGCCCTGCTGGACGAGGTGGAGCGGCAGGTCGCGGTCCTGGCCCAGGCGACCGGGGGGGCGACGGCCGAGCATGAGCTGATCGCCGTGGTCGGGGCGCCGCTGCGGCAGGGGGACGCCCTGTTCAACTGCGCCGTGGTGATGGGCGGGGGCGAGGTGCTGGCCGTGGTGCCCAAGACCTATCTGCCCAACTATCGGGAATATTACGAGAAACGCTGGTTCGCCCCGGCGACGGCGCGGACCGACGACGTGATCCGGCTGAACGGGGAGACGGTGGATTTCGCGCCGGGCCTGGTGTTCGAGGCCGTCAATCGGCCCGGCTTCGTCTTTGCGGTCGAGATCTGCGAGGACTATTGGGCGCCCCTGCCCCCCTCGACCCGGGCGGCCCTGGCGGGGGCGCGCATCCTGCTGAACCTGTCAGCCTCCAACATCGTCATCGGCAAGGCGGACGAGCGGGCCATGCTGAGCGCCAGCCATTCGGCCCGGACCCTGTCGGCCTATGTCTTCGCCGCCTCGGGCTGGGGCGAATCGACCACCGACCTGGCCTGGGACGGTCAGGCGACCATCCACGAGCTGGGGTCCAAACTGGCCGAGGGCGAACGGTTCGCCCTGGAGAACCATCTGACGATCGCCGACGTGGACGTGGACCGGATCGGCCTGGACCGGCTGAGAAACGGCACCTTCGCCGACTGCGCCCGCAACGAGGGGGAGGCCGCGGCGGTCGTGCCCTTCATGGCGCGCGAGGACGTGGTGGAGAGCGAGTTGATCCGGCCGCTGGACCGCTTCCCCTTCGTGCCGGACGAGGCCGGACGGCTGGACCAGGACTGCTACGAAGCCTTCAACATCCAGGTCCAGGGCCTGATGCGACGGATGGCGGCGACGAACGGAGAGCGCCTTGTGATCGGCGTCTCGGGGGGGCTGGATTCGACCCAGGCCCTGCTGGTCGCGTGCCGGGCCTTCGACCGGATGAACCTGCCGCGGTCGAACATACTGGGCTTCACCATGCCGGGGTTCGCGACGTCCGAGGGCACCAAGTCCAACGCCTGGGCCCTGATGAAGGCCCTTGGGGTGACGGGGGCCGAGATCGACATCCGCCCGGCCGCCGAACAGATGTTCAAGGACATCGGCCACCCCTATGCGGCGGGCGAACCGGTGCATGACATCACCTTCGAGAATGTGCAGGCGGGCTTGAGGACCGACTATCTGTTCCGCCTGGCCAACCAGAACCGGGCCTTCGTGCTGGGGACCGGCGACCTGTCGGAACTTGCCCTGGGCTGGGCCACCTATGGCGTCGGCGACCATATGAGCCACTATAATGTCAACGGCGGGGTGGCGAAGACCCTGATCCGCCACCTGATCCGCTGGGTGGCCGATCGCGAACTGGTCGGCGCCGAGGCGAGCCCGACGCTGCACGCCATTCTGAACACCGAGATCTCGCCCGAACTGGTCCCCGCCAAGGACGGGGCGATCCAATCGACCGAAGGGACGGTCGGCCCCTATGCGCTGAACGACTTCTTCCTGTTCTACATCAGCCGCTTCGGCATGACGCCGTCCAAGGTCGCCTTCCTGGCGCATCAGGCCTGGGGCGAGGCCGGCGCCGGACACTGGCCCGCCAATACGCCCGACGATGAAAAGGTCGAATACGACCTGGCGACCATCAAGGCCTGGCTGCGGAAATTCCTGATCCGCTTCTTCCAGACCGCCCAGTTCAAACGCTCGGCCCTGCCCAACGGCCCCAAGGTGGTGACCGGCGGCTCCCTGTCGCCGCGCGGCGACTGGCGCGCCCCGTCGGACGGCAATGCGCGGGTCTGGCTGGGCGAGCTGGACGCGAACGTGCCGGATTAACTGTTTCCTCCCCGCTTTGCGGGGAGGTGGCTCGGAGCATAGCGGAGAGACGGAGGGGCTCTTTACGCCTCCAGTTCTCTGTTCTTCTCGCGGACCAAACCCCTCCGTCACGGCGCTGAAGAAGCGCCGCGCCACCTCCCCACGATGTGGGGAGGAGACACTGTTCAATAGCCGTATCTTTAGCGTGGATATTTGGCGATCCCCTCGCTAGAAGCTTGGCCATGACCGAAGACGTGACCAAAGACTCCAACGGCAACATCCTGGCCGACGGCGACAACGTGACCCTGATCAAGGATTTGAAGGTCAAGGGCTCGGGCGGGGTGACGCTGAAGCGCGGGACCCTGGTCAAGAACATCCGCCTGACCGGCGACCCCGACGAGATCGAGGCCAATGTCGAGAAGGTGCGCGGCCTGGTCCTGCGCACCGAGTTCGTCAAGAAGGCTTAAGGCCCCTCTTTCCAAACGGAACCTCAGCCGCCATCTAGCGGCCATGACCGACACCCTCGACGCCCCCGTCTCGACCGCCGCCCCCCAGGGTTCGGGCGGCAAGATCCCCGTCACCGTCCTGACCGGCTATCTCGGCGCGGGCAAGACGACGCTGCTGAACCGGATCCTGACCGAGGATCACGGCAAGCGTTACGCCGTCATCGTCAATGAGTTCGGCGAGATCGGCATCGACAACGACCTGGTCGTCGGCGCCGACGAGGACGTGTTCGAGATGAACAACGGCTGCGTCTGCTGCACGGTGCGCGGCGACCTGATCCGGGTGGTTGCGGGCCTGATGAAGCGGCAGCGTCCCGGCAAGCCGGCCTTCGACGCCATCATCGTCGAGACCACGGGCCTGGCCGACCCCGGCCCGGTGGCCCAGACCTTCTTCGTCGACGAGGACGTCAAGGCCAAGACCCAGCTGGACAGCGTCACCACCCTGGTCGACGCCAAGCACGTGATGGCGCGGCTGGACGACTCCAAGGAGGCGCGCGAACAGGTGGCCTTCGCCGACCGGATCATCCTGAACAAGGTCGATCTGGCGACCCCGGAAGAGATGGAGGCGGTCGAGGCCCGTCTGCGGGCGCTGAACCCCCTGGCGCCCATCGTCCGGGCCGAACGGTCGAACGTGCCGCTGGATCAGGTGCTGGGCCTGGGCGCCTTCGACCTGGACCGGATCCTGGAGGTCAAGCCGGACTTCGTGAACCCGCCGCACGGCGCCGAGGGCCATGTGCATGACGAACACTGCGGCCATGACCACCATCATCATGACCATGACCATGACCATGATCATCATGATCATGACCACAGCCACGGGGCGCGCGGTCACGCCCACCAGGACGACATCAAGGGGATTTCCCTGTCGCTGGACCGGCCGCTGGACGGCGCGAAGTTCACCGCCTGGCTGGACCGTCTGCTGGGCGAACAGGGTCAGAACATCCTGCGCGCCAAGGGCATCATCGACCTGAAGGGCGAAGACCGCCGCCTGGTCTTCCAGGCCGTCCATATGATCCTGGAGGGCGACCTGCAGCGCGAATGGGGCGAGAACGAACGCCGCTGGAGCCGCGCCGTCTTCATCGGCCGCGATCTGGACGAGGCGGAGCTGAAGGCCGGGTTCGAGGCCTGCGCGGCCTGAACCGTCCGGCGGGCTTGCGTCGCCCGCGCGCCCCATGCCAACTGGCCGTTGTTTGGGGGCGGGACCGTTGGAACAGCACAGTCAGCCGGATCTGACGATCGACCTGGGTTCGGGCGTGCGCGCCCTCGCCTCGGCCGATCCGGATTCGTCGATCCTGACCCGCTTCTTCGAAGGCTATGACCGGGCCTTCGTCCTGCCGGACGAGCGCGAGGATTTGGCGGGTTTTCGCAAATGCCTGGCCCTGAACCGGACGCATCGCCGGGCGTTCGGCCGCACCCACTGCGAACTGGTTGCGGTGCTGGAGGACGAAGGCGGCGCGCGTCTGGGCGGGATCAACTTCCTGGCCACCGCCGTCAACCGGGCCTCGGCGCCGGACATCGCGGTCGCATTGAACTATGTCTATGTCGAGGAGGCGGCGCGGGGGCGCGGCCTGCTGCGCCTGGCGCTTTCGGCGGTGCGCCGACTGGCGACCCAGGCCCTGGACGCCGGTCCGAACGCCCAGACCGCCGTCTTCATCGAACAGAACGACCCCTTGCGCCTGACGCCCGAGGAGGCCGCCGCCGACACCCTGCGTTCGGGCCTGGATCAGGTCGATCGACTGGCGATCTGGGCGCGGATGGGAGCCGAGGTGGTGGACTTTCCCTATGTCCAGCCGGCCCTGTCGGCGGATCAGGACGATGAGGACGGGCTGATCTACGCCGCCGTCGACTATCCGGGCGAGGCGGTGGATGCGGGTCTGCTGCACGACCATCTGGAGAGCTTCTTCAGGATTTCGGTGCTGAAGGGCGAGGCCGGACCGCCGGGCGGAGCGGCCGAGCGCCAGATCGCCGACCTGGCCGCGCGCCGGGAGCCGGCGGCCCTGTTGCCGATGACCCCGGCCCTGGCGCGGCTGCGGTCCGGCCGGGGGACGGGGTTCGACAGTTTCCGGGACTTGGCGAGGGAGGCCGCAGGTCGATGACGGTGCGAGGCGAGCGGCCGGAGACGGACGACTATGAACAGGCGCGCTCGGGCGCCCTGTATTGGACCCTGTCGCTCTATATCGGGCCGGATCGGGTGGCCGAGGCCCTGAATCTGGCGCCCGGAGAGCGGATCGAGCCGCCCGTCTTTCGCCGGACCCAGAGGAACCATCTGCCGTCCCTCGCCCTGGGCCACGCCATCGACCCCCTGATGAACGACATCGCCGATCGCGAAATCCGGGGCGAGTTGCAGGAGTTCCTGCTGTCCACGGCGGACGATGCGGGAATCAAGAACCTGGACGAGGCTGCGCTGGCCATCCGAAGCCATGAAGACCTGATCTTCAGCCTGCCCAAGTCCGTCTCCTGGACCACCGAGGGGGTGCGGTTTCACGCCCATCCGCCCGGAATGGACGATGACCGGCTGGTGCGGCTGCGCCGGTTCTGGCTGTCCCACAACGACGGCTCCCTGAGCTACCACCTCAGCTTCAGCCACTATTACGGCGGCGGCTATGTGGATGCGGAGGGTCGCCGGCGCTCGGGCTACGACCCCTCGACCTATTATTTCCTGTCCCTGCTGCAGAAGCTGGCCGCGCCCAAGGAATATGTGCTGGACCCGCAGCGCCTGAAGCCTGCCGAGGCCGATCCCCACCCCTTCCTGGACGTCTTCAGCGAGACCAAGCTGGACATCGGTCCTTTGGACGACATCAGGGTAAGGCGAGCGACCGGCCCTGAGGGCCAGGCCCCGGTCCAGGTTGAGGCCCAGCGGTTCTGGCCGTTCGTCAGGACGGTGTTCGAGCGCGACGCCGTCCGCCTGTTCCCCCGTCTGGCGGCGGAACTCGATCCCTCCAAGCCGCCCAGGCCCGGTTTCGAAACCCGTCTGCTGGAACTGGCGCCCGTCATGGAGACGCCGGGGCTGAAGGCGCCCAAGTCGCGCTTCATGTTCATGCTGCACGACGAACGCTTCTTCGACCGGCTGATGCCGGTGGACGAGGCGACGAAGATCCCGGCGCCGCGCAAGCGGATGGTGCAGCCGCTCTGTTACGACCCGTATCAGGACCGCATCCGCGCCCTGACCAAGCCCGTGAACGGCCGACCGCCCAAGGCGGTGCATCTGGGCGCCCCGCCCGCAGGGACCAAGGCCGGCGAAAGGGCTGATCCTGAGTTCTGGAACTGGGTCGAGCGCCGGGCGGACTATGAGGCCGCCTTGGAAGACGGGGTCTTCGTGCGTCGCAATCCGACGCCGGACCCGGCGCGCGGCGACGAAGGCCGGTGGCTGCCGATCTCGGACAGGGCGACGCCGCAGGCGCGGATGGCGGATTTCGTCGAGGCGATGCGGACCGGCCAGGCCGTCCAGATCAAGGCTTTTCGCAAGCCGGACGAAGCCGAGGCGCGCCCCCGGCTGGAGACGCCGATCGAGCATCACCTTCCCGCTTTCGAAATCGCGCGGGCGGACTGTCTGGACTATCTGTTCCTGGCGGGATTCAACCAGAACATCATAGACTTCATGAACCAGGACACCTCGGAGATCCTGGACAGCATCGACCCCATCTATCCCGACAGTTCCGAACAGAGCGACGAGCGGTTCTTCGTCCGCTACGCCAACCACCGGGCCATGATCACCTATGTGCCCAAGAGCCGCAGCCTGGAGATCGGCAACGACTATATCGGCGCCTGCCCCTACGCCTTCCTGATCCACGCCCTGGCCCTGCACAACGAGTTCCTGGCGCGGGAGCATGAGCAGAAGACCATGGCCCGGATCGATCGGATCGAGGCCCTGGTGGACGAGCGCGCGCCCGCCGACGATCCCCGCATCCGCGCCCTGGCGGATCGGGAGCCGCTGGACGGCGAGGACCGGCTGAGCCAGGCGGAGTTCGCCATCAACCAGGCCAAGCTGGCCGAGTTCGCCCAGTACGAAAGGTTCAGACACGCCAATCCCTTCCGTTACGACACCGAGCGGGACGTGTTCAAAAAGCTGGAGGAGCTGCGGGGCGTCAGCCGCAAGAACAAGGCCCTGTCCCTGGCGATCCAGAGCCTGGAGGACCACGCCAGCGACCTGGCCCGCCGCCAGCAGAAGCGGGCGGATGCAGCCCAGGCGGCGGCCGAGCGCAAGCAGAAGGATGCGGAAGAGGCGGCGGCCAAACGCGGCCGTCATCTGAACTTCCTGCTCAGCATGACCGGCGTGTTCGGCGCGGGGCAGATGTTCTACTGGATCGGCGAGAAGGCGGCCGGCGGAGAAGGCAAGGACGCGGAGCCGGCGCGTCAGTTGTTCGGGCTTCTGCCCTCGGCCCCCTGGGCGGGAAACTTGATCCTGTCTTTAACAGAAGGGCTGATGACCGTCGCGCTCATCCTGTTCTTCGTTCACCTGGGACGATGGGGCTACGCCGTTTTCGCCAAAAAGGGCTGATCCCGGCAGCCTGAAACCCCCAGGCCTTGCGGAGCCGCCGATCCATCGACCGGTTCAGCGCCGCAAGGCTGTTGGAAGGCTCAGCGCCGGGCCTTCTTGCGCTGGCCCGCCTTGCCCTTGGGTCGCGACAGGCGCACGACCTTGCGCGCGTTCTCTTCCGCCGTGGTGCGCACGGTGGGGATGGAACGCGGGGCCAGGCCGTAGAGGGAGGCCATGGGGGCGTCCTCGACCGCGGCGATCTCATGCTCGCCATAGCCGTTGAAGCCGGTCGTCATGGCCACCCCATAGGCGCCCAGCATGCCGATCTCGATGAAGTCGCCTTCGCGGATGTCGGCCGGCAGCCAGAAGGGGCCGGGCATATGGTCGATCGAATCGCAGGTCGGGCCGTAGAACTGGAAGGCCTTCAGCTCGCCCGAGGCTTCGCCGTCCCGGACCAGCTTGGTCGGGAAGGGCCAGCGCGAGTGGGTGGCGTCGAACAGGGAGCCGTAGGAGCCGTCGTTCAGATACAGGGCGTCGCCCTTGCGCAGATCGACGCGGGCCAGGATCGACGAGGATTCGGCGACCAGGGCCCGGCCGGGCTCGCACCACAGTTCGGTGGTTTCCGACACCGGCATTTCGTTGAAGCCGCGATGGATGGCGTCGGCGTATTCGCTCATGTCCGGCGGGACCATGCCCGGATAAACCGAGGGGAAGCCGCCGCCGACATCGACGATATCCACGATCACGCCCGCGCGGCTGATCGACCGGCCGACCTGGGCCATGGCGGCCTGATAGGCGGTCGGGCGCATGCACTGGCTGCCGACATGGAAGCTGACGCCCATCAGCCCGTCCTTGACCGCCTGGCGCGTGGCCAGCAGCAGGGCCGGGGCCTGATCGACCGGCACGCCGAACTTGCCCGACAGGGTGTAGGCGGCCCCGTCGGCCGAGACGGCCATGCGCACGATCAGATTCAGG
Source organism: Brevundimonas sp. Br13 (assembly GCF_055391505.1). Lineage (NCBI taxonomy): Bacteria > Pseudomonadati > Pseudomonadota > Alphaproteobacteria > Caulobacterales > Caulobacteraceae > Brevundimonas > Brevundimonas sp. Br13. Next base: position 136,421 of record NZ_AP044008.1, read on the forward strand.
TCGTCGGCGCCGCCGGTGGCGTCGAGGATCTTGTTCAACTCGTCCACGCAGTCGAGCGAGAAGGTCCGCACGCCGTGGTCGAAATAGGCCTTGGTGATGGCCGAGCGGCTCTTGACCGGGTGCATGAAGGCCAGGCGCGCGTCGGGGCTGACCGAACGGACCAGTTCGATCTCGGCAAGGGAGGCGACGTCGAAGCCGCAAACCCCGGCCTCGATCAGGGTCTCGATGACCCAGGCGGACGGGTTCGCCTTCACCGCATAGAAGACGTCGGCTTTCAGATTATCCTGGAACCAGCGCGCCGCTACGGAAACCGAGCGCGGCCGCACGAGGGCGACGGGACGCTCAGGGGACCGCTCACGGACCAGGTCCAGGGGAAGTTGGTACGTGCGCAATTCACGTAACCCCCTGCTAATTGTTAAACCCAGACCGGCGTTAGCGGCGCAGCATCAGACCTACGGGGTCCGCCGGAAGGCGCGATATGGGGGCATTGGACTGTCATGTAAAGGGGTTTTTTCGTGACAGGGCCTGGGTTCGAGGCCGAATTGACTGTCACAATTCCCTTTGACGGCGGTCAGCTGAACGGCGGTCAGGCAACCGCAGCGGTTCTGCGCCGTTGCCTCGGCTGGAGGGCGCAATGAATCGGTGGCTGTTCCTGTGGCGCAAATGGACGCGCCAACTGTGGGTCAAGGCGACCGCCTACGCCGGGGTGGGCGTGGCCGCCGCCCTGCTGGCTGCAGCCCTGGCCCCCTGGGTGCCCGACGACATGGCCGAACGGCTGGGCGGCGAGTCGGTCGAATCCATCCTGACCATCTTGGCCTCCAGCCTGCTGGGCGTGGCGACCTTCTCCGTCGGCGCCATGGTGACGGCCTATACGTCGGTCTCCACAGCCGCCAGCCCCCGCGTCGCCGCCCTGGTGACCTCCGACGACGAGACCCAGAAGGCTCTGGCCACCTTCGTCGGCGCCTTCCTCTACGCCATCGTCTCGGTGACGGCGATCAACGCCCATTATTACGGCCAGAACGGGCGGGCCATTCTGTTCCTGGTCAGCCTCGCCATGGTCGGGCTGGTGGCCTTTCGGCTGCTGGCCTGGATCAACCGTCTGTCCAGCCTGGCGCGGGTCGGCCATACGATCGACCTGGTGGAGGCGCGCGCGCTGAAGGCCCTGGAAACGCGGCGCGACGCCCCCTTCTTCGGCGGCCGGGAGGGCCGGCTAACCACGGGCGCCGAGATCGTCGCCCCCTGCACCGGCTACGTCCAGAACGTCGATCCCTCTCGGCTTCAGGCCATGGCCGAGGCGCGCGACTGTCAGGTGGAGATCGTCGCCCCTCCCGGCGCCTTCGTACGACGCGGCGCGGTGCTGGCGCGCATCAGCCTGGCGGCCTGCGACGAAGAGGCCCAGGCCGATTTCCGTTCGGCCTTCGCCCTGGGGGATTCGCGCTCCTTCGACCAGGATCCGCGGTTCGGACTGATCGTCCTGGGCGAGATCGCCGCCAAGGCCCTGTCGCCCGGCGTCAACGACCCCGGCACGGCCATTCAGGTGATCGGGACGGGGGTGCGGCTGCTGGACGTCTGGGTTCAGACGCCCGAAGACGACGGGCCCAGGCCGCCGCGCTGCGACCGACTGCTGGGGCCGGCGGTCACGGCCGAAGAGCTGCTGGAAGACCTGTTCGGTCCGATCGCCCGTTATGGGGCGGGCGATCTGGCCGTGGCCATGCGGCTGCAGAAGGGTCTGGCGGCGCTGGCGGCCACGCCGCGGCTGGCCGAGCCGGTCGCCGTCCTGGCCCAGGCGGCCGTGGAGCGATCGCGCGCCGCCCTGCCCATCGAGGCAGACATCCGACGGCTGGAAGCGGTCGCCCTGGCGCGGTGACAGGGCCGCTGCGACACCAGGCTGCAACGACGCAGGGACGACGGGGTCTGGACGAGATTGCGCCGGACGTGCGATTAAGACTTGCCCAAACGCCCCGGTCGCGTCATGCGGCGCCCGTTCGCCACAGCCTTCCCAGCGAGTTCATGAGTTCATCCGCAGCCGCCGCCCCAGGCCTGGTCCTGGCGCGTGACGTGTCGAAGACCTTCGGATCGCGAAAGGCGCTGGACGGCGTCTCGATCTCCGTCGCCTCGGGCGAGATGGTGGCCCTGATCGGTCCGTCGGGATCGGGCAAGTCCACGCTTCTGCGCTCCATCACCGGCCTTCAGTCCATCGACCCCGGCAAGGGGACGATCAGCGTCTTCGGCGAGACGGTGCAGAAGGACGGCCGCGTCACCGGCGCCGTGCGCCAGGCGCGCGGCCGGCTGGGCATGATCTTCCAGCAATTCAACCTGGTCGGCCGACTGACCCTGTTCTCCAACGTCATGCTGGGGGCGCTGGGCCGCCTGCCGACCTGGCAGGGCCTCTTGGGCCTGTGGCCCCAGGCCGACAAGGACCGGGCCATGGCCGCCCTGCACCGGGTCGGGGTCAGCGACTACGCCGGCCAGCGCGCCAACACCCTGTCGGGCGGTCAGCAACAGCGCGGCGCCATCGCCCGCGCCATCGTCCAGGGCGCCAAGGCCATCCTGGCCGACGAGCCGGTCGCCTCGCTGGACCCGGTGTCCGCCCGCAAGGTGATGGAGCTGCTGGTCGAGCTGAACCGGCGCGACGGCATGGGGGTGATCGTCACCCTGCACCAGGTCGACTACGCCATCCGCTACTGCGACCGCGTCATCGCGTTGCAGGGCGGCAAGATCGTCTATGACGGTCCCGCCACGGGCCTGGACCACCAGCGCCTCATCGACATCTACGGTCCCGAATTCGAGGACGCGTTCTGGGAGACCAAGGCATGAGCCTGTCCCGCACATCTCTTTCCCGTCGTCTGTTCGCAGCGGCCGGCGCCGCCGTCCTGCTGCTGGGCGTCGCCTCGTGCGGCGGCGGTGAGGAGAAGAAGACGTCCGGCGCCATGCCGTCGGAACTGACCTTCTCCATCCTGTCGGCCGAAGGCCAGGCCTCGTCCGGCCCGCTGTGGCAGCCCCTGCTGGACGACATGTCCAAGGCGATCGGCGTTCCGGTGAAGCCCTTCTTCGCCGGCAACTACAACGTCCTGATCGAGGCCATGCGCTTCAACCAGACCCAGGTGGCCTGGTTCTCGGCCAAGCCGGCGCTCGAAGCCGTGGACCGCGCCCAGGGCGAGGTCATCGCCCGGATCGTCGATCCGGAAGGCCGCGACAGCTACACCTCGACCCTGATCGTGCGTAAGGGTTCGGGCATTACGCTGGACAAGGTGCTGGCCTGCGGCAAGCAGTACGACTTCGGCATCGGCGACGCCCAGTCGACCTCGGGCACCCTGGCCCCCCTGACCTTCCTGTTCAATCCGCGCGGCATCGTGCCGAACCAGTGTTTCAAGACCGTGCGTTCGGCCAGCCACCAGGCCAACGCCTTCGCCGTGGCGACGGGCGTGGTCGACGTCGCCACCTCCAACTCGGTCAACACCGTCTTCATGCGCCGCGAGAACCCGCAGCTGGCGTCGCAGATCGAGGACATCTGGGTCTCTCCGCCGATCCCGGAATCGGGCATCGTCATCCGCGAAGACCTGGACCCGGTGCTGAAGGAGAAGCTGCGCAGCTTCTTCCTGACCTACGGCCAGGGCCAGGGGCCTGAAGCCGACCGTCAACGTCAGGTGCTGGCGGGGCTGAACTATTCGATGTTCCGCGCCGCCGACGATTCCTATCTGGACCCGGTGCGGGAAATGGTCGCCGACCAGAAGCTGGCCGAGGCCAAGGCCAAGAACGACCAGGCCGCCGTGGCCGCCGCCGAACGCGAACTGGCCGCCCTGCGCGCCAAGCGCGAGGTCCAGCCTTGACCGACGCCGCCGCCGAGATTGCCGCCGCCGACAAGGCCGCCCGCGGCGGCCTGGCCCCGGACGCCGTTCCCGCCGCGCCGAAGAAGCCCCTGTCCTCAACCCTGTTCGACCTGATGCTGTGGGGCGGTCTGGCGATCATCCTGATCGCCAGCTTCGGCAAGGTGGACATGCAGAACATCGGCCGGCTCTTCTCGGGCTCGTCGAACATCTCGACCTATGGGGCGGATCTGCTGCGGCCCGACTGGGGCGCCATCTTTCCGCCCGGGGACTTCTGGACCGCCTTCACCCATGTCTTCACCCAGCCGACCGCCAGCCTGGCGGGTCAGATGTGGCTGACGGTGCAGATCGCCCTGTGGGGCACCTTCCTGGCCGTCTTCCTGGCCCTGCCGCTCAGCCTGATGGCGTCACGCAACATCGCGCCCGGCTGGATGGTCTTCATCGTGCGCCGGGTCATGGACCTGCTGCGCTCGATCCCCGACCTGGTGATCGCCACCCTGTTCATCGTCGCCGTCGGCCTGGGCCCGCTGGCGGGGGTGCTGGCGCTTGCGCTGAACACCGGCGGCGTCCTGGCCAAGCTGTTTTCCGAAGCGGTCGAGTCGATCGACAAGGGGCCCGTCGAGGGGGTGCGCGCCACCGGCGCCGGCAAGCTGCATGAGATCGTCTGGGGCGTCTTCCCCCAGGTGGCGCCCCTGTGGACCTCCTTCGCCCTGTACCGGTTCGAATCCAACAGCCGGGCGGCCACGGTGCTGGGCCTGATCGGCGCGGGCGGCATCGGCCAGACCCTGTTCGAAAGCATCCAGGCCTTCGACTACAGCCGCGTCGCCGCCATCGCCATCGTCATCGTGGTCGCCGTGACCCTGATCGACACCCTGTCCCAGGTGATGCGCAAGCGCCTGCTGTAAGGCCCCGACCTCACGCTCATTGCCGGAAAAACCTTCACAATCCTCTGGTCTAACCGTCGCCAAACCGATGCTCAGGGAGAGCGCACGATGATCCGCACACTGAAACTGACGACGGCGGCCGCCGCCCTTCTGGCCCTGGCGGCCTGCGGCGACGGCGGAACCGGCGGCGGCGCCTCCAGCGCCCGCTCCGGCATCTGGGCGGCCGGTTCCTCGACCGTCTTCCCCTTCGCCACCCGCGTGGCTGAGAACTTCGCCCGCACCTCCGGCGGCGCCGCGCCCCGCGTTGAATCCCTGGGCACCGGCGGCGGCATTCAGGCCTTCTGCCAGGGCGTCGGCCCGACCACGCCCGACATCGCCAACGCCTCGCGCCCGATGAAGGCGTCCGAGTTCGACCTGTGCCAGAAGAACGGCGTGACCGACATCATCGAGCTGAAGATCGGCTTCGACGGCATCGTCATCGCCACCGCCCGCAACGGAAACAGCTTCAACTTCGAACTGAACGACCTGTATGAAGGCCTGGCCAAGGAAGTGCCGGGCGCCGACGGTCAGTTCGTCGCCAACCCGGCCAAGACCTGGAACGAGGTCAACAAGGGCCTGCCGAACCAGCGCATCCAGGTCTATGGCCCGCCGCCCACCTCGGGCACGCGCGACGCCTTCCTGGAGCTGGGCATGACCCCCGGCGCCAAGCTGGTTCCCGCGACCGCCGCCGTGGAAAAGGCCGACAAGAACCGGTTCGAAGCCCTGGCCCACACCCTGCGTGAAGACGGCGCCTGGATCGACTCGGGCGAGAACGACAACGCCATCGTCCAGACCCTGAGCCGCACCCCCGGATCGCTGGGCGTGTTCGGCTATTCCTTCCTGGAACAGAACCTGGACACGGTGAAGCCCGAGACCATCGACGGCGTCACGCCCAATGCCGAAACCATCGCCAGCGGGGAATATCCGCTGTCGCGCAGCCTCTACATCTATGTGAAGAAGGCCCACATCGGCGTCATCCCCGGCCTGCAGCAATTCGTACAGGAGTTCCTGTCGGAAGGCGCCGCGGGCAAGGGCGGCTATCTGGCCGACCGCGGCCTGATCCCGCTGCCGGAAGACCAGCTCCAGGCCCAGCGCGCTGCGGCTACGGCCCTGACCCCGATGCAGCGTCCCGCCGGCTGAGGCGGAACCGACCGCCGTCCCGCCCCTTCTTTCGCCGGCCCGCACCGGCTAAGAGGGGCGGGATAGCTGTCAGGATTCATTGATGACCACCACGCCCGCGCGTCTGCGCAAGGCCGTTCTGCCCGTCGCGGGCCTCGGCACCCGGGTTCTGCCCGGCACCAAGACGACCCCCAAGGAACTGCTGAACGTCGTCGATCGGCCGATCCTCTCCTACATCGTCGAAGAGGCCCGAGAGGCGGGGATCGAACACATCGTCTTCGTCACCGGCCGCTCCAAGGGGGCGATCGAGGACTATTTCGATCACCAGATCGAGCTTGAGGCTCAACTGCAGGCCAAGGGCAAGACCGACATCCTGGAAATGATGAATGCCGAACTGGCCTCGGCCGGCGAGATGAGCTTCACCCGCCAGATGCAGCCCAAGGGGCTGGGCCACGCGGTCTGGTGCGCCCGCGACATCATCGGGCATGAGCCTTTCGCCGTCCTTCTGCCCGACGTGATCGTGGATGGACAACCCGGCGCCTTGAAGCAGTTGCTGGAGGCCTACGAGGAGGTCGGCGGCAATCTGATCGGCGTCGAAGCCGTGCCCGAGAGCGAGACCCACAAATACGGCATCGTCGATCCGGCCGGCCGTGACGGCCGCCGAATCACCATGAAGGGCATGGTCGAGAAGCCGGCCCAAGGGACGGCGCCGTCGAACCTGTCGATCTCGGGCCGCTACATCCTGCAGCCGGAAATCTTCGACCTGCTGGCCACGCAGGAACGCGGCGCCGGCAATGAGATCCAGCTGACCGACGCCATGGCGCGGCTGATGGCGACCCAGAGCTTCACCGCCGTCGAATATGCGGGCGTGACCCACGACTGCGGCGACAAGATCGGCCTGTTGCGCGCAAACGTCGCCCTGGCCCTGAAGCGCCCAGACCTGGGCGAGGCTGCGCGGGCGGCGGTTTCGGCCCTGCTGTGACGCAAGCGAAGGCGGCAGGGGTTCCGGTTCGCGCCCACCCCTGCTAACCCTCCGCGCAAATCATCAGGAGACGAACCATGGCCACTTCCGAAGGCTGGGACATGCCGACCGGCGACCTCATGAAGGGCAAGAAGGGCCTGATCATGGGCGTGGCCAATTCCAGCTCGATTGCCTGGGGCATCGCCTCGCAACTGGCGGCCCAGGGCGCGGAACTGGCCTTCACCTATCTGGGCGAGAGCCTGGAGCGCCGCGTGCGCCCGCTGGCCGAGAGCGTCGGCGCCAAGCTGCTGATTCCGGCCGACGTCACCGACGACGCCTCGATGGACGCCGCCTTCGCCGAGCTGGAGAAGACCTTCGGCACGATCGACTTCGTCGTTCACTCGGTGTCCTTCGCCAACAAGGACGAACTGAAGGGCAGCTTTGTCGACAACACCACGCGCGACAGCTTCCTGCTGGCCCTGAACATCTCGGCCTTCAGCTTCGTGGACGTGTCGCGTCGCGCCGCCAAGCTGATGCCGAACGGCGGCAGCCTGATCACCCTGACCTATCTGGGGTCCGAACGGGTCATTCCGAACTACAACACCATGGGCGTGGCCAAGGCGGCGCTGGAGGCGGCGACCCGCTATATCGCGCGCGACCTGGGGCCCAAGAACATTCGCGTCAACGCCATCTCGGCCGGGGCCATGCGCACCCTGTCGCTGGCCGGAATCTCGGGCGGACGCGGCCTGCACTCCAAGAGCGCCCAGTTCTCGCTGATCAAGGAAGAGACCTCGATGGAGGGCGTCGCCGGCGCCGCCCTGTGGCTGTGCTCGGACCTGGGGCGTTCGACCACGGGCGAGGTCGTCCACGTCGACGCCGGCTTCCACGCCGTGGGCCTGCCGGAAGACATCGAGGGCTGAACCCGCTTCCGCCATCTGCGGTGAAGGTTTAAGGCCGGGGCATGACTGCTCCGGCCTTTTCCATGCGCCCTCCGCCCGCCTCAGCCTTTTCGTCGGCCGCCGTGGCCACGGTGATCGGCTTCGGCGGGACCGTGGCCTTGGTGGTGCAGGCGGGACAGGCCCTGGGCGCGGGCGCCGGCCAGATCGGCTCCATGGTCACGGCGCTGTGCCTGGCCATCGGCGTTCCCGGCGCCCTCTTGAGCTGGCGGCTGAGGATTCCCGTCGTCCTGGCCTGGTCGACGCCGGGCGCGGCCCTGCTGGCCGCTTCGACGCTGGGGCTGTCGTGGGCGACGGCGGTCGGCGCCTTCGTCTTTTCAGCCCTGCTGATGATCCTGACCGGCCTGATCCCGGCCTTGGGGCGGCTGGCGGGGCGGATCCCGTCGGCGATCGCCTCGGCCATGCTGGCGGGGGTTCTGCTGCCCTTCGTGCTGCGACTGTTCAAGATCGTGCCCGACGAGACAGCGCTGACGGTGGGTCTGATCGCGGTCTTTCTGGTCTTCCGGCGGCTTTGGCCGACCTGGGCCCTGCCCGCCGTTCTGGGCGCGGCCTTTGCGGTTCTGGCGATGCGGGGACAGTTGGGCCTGCCCGCCGGAACCGGCCTGTTCGGACATCTGGAGCCCGTCGCCCCCGCCTTCGACTGGAAGGCCGCGGTCAGTCTGGGCTTTCCGCTGTTTCTGGTGACCCTGGCGGCGCAGAATCTGCCTGGACTGGTGGTGTTGCAGAGCGCGGGCTATCCGCCGCCGGCCAAACGGCTGATCCTGTCGACCGGGATCGCCAGCCTGATCGCGGCGCCCTTTGGAGCCCACGGGGTCAATCTGGCGGCGATCACGGCGGCGATCTGCACCGGCCCTGACGCCCATCCGGATGCGGGCCGACGCTGGATCGTCGGGGTGATCTACGGCGGCTTCTACCTCATCGTGGCCCTGTTCGCCGCGCCGCTGGCGGGCCTGTTCATCGCCATGCCCCCGGCAGTGCTGGCGGCTGTGACGGGACTGGCCCTGATCGCCCCCCTGACCGGCGCCTTGCAGAGCCTGACGGCCGAGGCGCCCTCGCGCGAGGCCGCCGTCCTGACCTTTGCGGCGACGGCCTCGGGCCTGGCCCTGTTCGGGGTGGGATCGGCCTTCTGGGGGCTGGTCGTCGGATTTGCGGCCCTGGGCGCGGGCCGCCTGCTCCGTCGCGCCTAGTTCCGCGCTGGGATGTTCAGACCGCGCTGCACCGCAGGACGGGCCAGGCCGCGCTCCAGCCAGGCTGCGACGCGGGGGAAGTCCGCAAAGCCCACGATCTCGCCCGCCTCATAGAAGCCGATCAGATTGCGAACCCAGCCGAGGGTGGCGACATCGGCGATGGAATAGTCGCCCACCAGCCAGTCCCGACCTTCCAGCCGCGTCTCCAGCACGCCCAGCAGGCGGCGGCTCTCGGCGACGTAGCGGTCGCGCGGACGCTTGTCCTCATAGTCCTTGCCCGCGAACTTGTGGAAGAAGCCCAGCTGGCCGAACATGGGGCCGATCGCCCCCATCTGGAACATGATCCACTGGATCGTCTCGTACCGTGTGGCGGGATCGCTCGAGAGCAGTTTGCCTGTCTTTTCCGCCAGATAGATCAGGATGGCGCCGGATTCGAACAGGGCCAAGGGCTGACCGTTCGGGCCGTTCGGATCAAGGATGGCCGGGATCTTGCCGTTGGGGTTCAGCGACAGATACTCCGGCCCCCAGGTCTCATTGGCCATGATGTCGATCAGGTGCGGCTCATAGGCCAGGCCGATCTCCTCCAGCATGATGGAGACCTTCACCCCATTGGGCGTGGGCAGGGAATAGAGCTGCAGCCGATCGCGATGCTGGGCCGGCCAGCGGGTGGTGATCGGGAAGGCGGACAGGTCGGTCATGGAGAGGCCTCGGCTTTGCGATAGGCCTATGTCGGCGCCCGCCGCGCCATTCGCAACACCCTTGGGCGCGAATACCTCAGTCCGGCTCGCGCTCGCCGACTTCGGTCGGGGGCACGGCGGTCAGCCAGCCTTCGGAAAGCCGCAGCTCGGGCGTCGCTTCCTTGGTGAAGGGCAGATACCAGGTCGGGCCGCCGGTCGCGGGGGCGATCTCCAGCATGTCGTCGGCGCCGAAATTCTGGACCGACTTGACCGAGCCCATGACGGCGCCGGCGATGTCGCGGACCTCCAGGCCGATCAGGTCGGCGAGATAGAATTCGTCCTCCTCCGGCTCGGGGAAGCGGTCGCGGGGGACGTAGAGTTTCAGGCCGCGCAGGGCGTCGGCCTGTTCCTTGGTGGCGACCTCCTTGGCCCGGCCGACGACGCCGTTCTTGTCGGGCCGGGTCGAGGTCAGGGTCAGGGCCACCGTGCCGTCTGCGCGCAGCAGCGGACCATAGGCGGTCAGGGCCAGGGGATCGGCGGTGAAGGCGGTCACCCGCACCTCGCCCCGCACCCCGAAACCGCCGCCGATCTGGCCGACGAGGATGAGTCTGGAGTCTTTCGACATTCGGATCCTCAAGACCTTCCCCCGCTTGCGGGGGAAGTGTCAGGTCGTGGCGCGCAAGCGACACGCCTGACGATGGGGGAAGTCTTCCTCTTGAAAGAAAGACTTCCCTCTCCGACCCTGGTTCGCTGCGCGAACGCCGGGCCACCTCTCCCGCAAGCGGGAGAGGGTCGGCCACTTAGGCCTCGGTGGTCTCTTCGGCAGCCGGGGCTTCTTCAGCGGCGGCTTCGGCGGCCGGAGCCTCTTCAGCAGCCGGAGCGTTCTTGGCGGCTTCGGCCTCTTCCTTGGCGCGGGCGGCGGCTTCGGCGGCTTCAGCCTTGGCGGCGGCTTCGGCTTCCAGGCGGTCGGCTTCGCGCTGGGCGCGTTCAGCGGCGCGCTCCTGCGCCTTCTTGCCGGGGGCGCCCTTGTTCGGGTTGTTGCCCTGCGACCACTTCACCTTGGCGCCCAGGGTTTCGTCCTGCGACAGGAAGCGGGCGACGCGGTCGGTCGGCTGGGCGCCCTTGCCGAGCCATTCGGCGATCCGCTCGACCTTCAGGGCGACGCGCGGCTGGGCGCCGTCCTTGGGCAGCATCGGGTTGTAGGAGCCGACCTTCTCGATGAACTTGCCGTCGCGCGGGGCGTGCGAATCGGCGACGACGATGTGGTAGTAGGGGCGCTTCTTGGCGCCGCCGCGGGCCAGACGAATCTTCAGCATTTCAAGTCTCTTTCTAGGAAGTCGTTATTTCTTGGGAAGGCCAGGCAGGCCCGGAAGCCCCCCCGGCAGTTGTCCGCCGCCCAGACCCGCCAGGCGGTCCTGAATGGCTTTCAATTCGTCGGCCGAGGGCTCGGCCATCTTGCCGCCGCCCAGGGCCTTCAGTCGGTTCAGATCGGGGCCGCCGCCCATGCCGGGGATGCCCCCGCCGCCGCCGAGACCGCCCAGCATGGCGGCCATCTGCTGCATCTTCTTGGGACCGCCGCGCGCCATCTGTTTGACCATGTCGGCCATCTGGCGGTGCTGTTTCAGGACGCGGTTGACGTCCTGGACCTCGACCCCGGCGCCGGCGGCGATGCGTTTCTTGCGGCTGGCGTTCAGGAGGTCCGGCTTCTTGCGCTCGGCCTTGGTCATCGAGGAGATGATGGCTTCCTGGCGCAGGATCATTTTGTCGTCCACGCCGCTGTCGGCCATCTGGGCCTTCATCTTGGCCACGCCGGGCAGCATGCCCATGATGCCCTGCAGCCCGCCCATCCGCTTCATCTGCTGAAGCTGGCCGGCGAGATCATCCAGGTCGAACTGGCCCTTGGCCAGTTTGCGGGCCATCTTCTCGGCCTTGGCCTGATCCAGATCCTGGGCGGCCTTTTCGACCAGGGCGACGATGTCCCCCTGACCCAGGATGCGGCCGGCGACGCGGCGGGCGTCGAACACGTCCAGCGCATCGACCTTTTCGCCGGCGCCCAGATATTTGATCGGCAGGCCGGTGACGGCCCGCATCGACAGCATGGCGCCGCCGCGGCCGTCGCCGTCGGCCCGGGTCAGGACCAGGCCGGTCAGGGGCAGACGTTCATGGAAGGCCTTGGCGGTGCGGACGGCGTCCTGGCCGGTCAGGCTGTCGGCGACCAGCAGGGTCTCGACCGGCTTGGCGATGTCGGCGACCTCGGCCACCTCGTTCATCAGCCCCTCGTCCAGGGTGATGCGGCCGGCGGTGTCGAGGATCAGGACGTCGAAGCCCTGAAGCTTGGCGGACTGCAGGGCCCGGCGGGTGATCTGGACCGCGCTCTCGCCCGCGACGATGGGCAGGGTCGCGACCTCGATCTGTTTGCCGAGCGTGGCCAGCTGTTCCATCGCCGCCGGACGGCGCGTGTCCAGCGAGGCAAGCATGACCTTCTTGCGGTCGAACTTGGTCAGGCGCAGCGCCAGCTTGGCCGAGGTCGTGGTCTTGCCCGAGCCCTGAAGGCCGGCCATCAGCACCACGGCGGGCGGGTTGGCGTTGGTGTTCAGCGGGACCGGCTCTTCGCCGCCCAGCATTTCGATCAGGCCGTCATAGACGATCTTGACCACCTGGTCGGCCGGCTTGACCGAACGGATGACCTCTTCGCCGGTCGCGCGTTCGGTGGCGAAGGCGATGAATTCCTTGACGACCGGCAGGGCGACGTCGGCCTCGAGCAGGGCCACGCGCACCTCGCGCATCGCCTCGGCGACATCCTTTTCGGACAGGGCGCCGCGCCCGGTGATCCGGTCGAAGACGCCTGTCAGCCGCTCGTTCAGAGCCTCGAACATTCACTACCTCATGTGGCGCAGGTGAAACGGCTCCATACGACAACGACCCCCGGCGACGATCACGTCGGCGGAGGGTTCTCGCCCACCTCGTCCCGACGGAGCGGGGGTCGTGTGGGTGGAGACGCGAGGTTCACTTGCGTCGGAAGCGGCGGCTTATGAAGGAAAACGGGGGGAAAGGCAACCGATGCGAGTCACGTCCCCGCCCGCTTTGCGTCATCCTCGGGCTTGACCCGAGGATCGAATGCGCCGCCGCTCTGCGCGGACGTCAGGCACACGTCTCGCTCCTCGCCCGATCCTCGGGTCAAGCCCGAGGATGACGGAGAAGACTAGGTCCAATCGACATTCAGGGATTCACGCGGGGCTTGATGCGTGATTCATAGGTCTCCGCTTTGGCGGAGGTTTGTGATGGGCGTGAAGCGTTATGAGCTGGACGAGGCGCAGTGGTTGCGGATCGCGCCGTTGCTGCCGGGTAAGGCGTCGGACCCCGGGCGGACGGGGTCCGACAACCGACTGTTCGTGAACGGGGTGCTCTGGGTGCTGCGCTCCGGTGCGCATTGGCAGGATCTCCCGGAGCGCTACGGCAAGTGGAAGACGGCGCACAAGCGCTTCAGCCGCTGGGCGGCGGCGGGGGTTTGGGAGAAGGTGTTCGACGACCTGATCAAGGATCGCGACAACCAGTATCTGATGCTGGATTCGACCCTTGTGCGGGCCCACCAACAAGCGACGACCGGCCGGGGCAGCGGCCAAAAAAAGGGGGCCCCGACCCGGCTGTGGGGCGTTCCAGAGGTGGACTGACGACCAAGGTCCACATGGCCTGCGACACGCTCGGACGGCCCGTTCGCTTCCTTATCGCAGCCGGTCAGAGCCACGACATCCTGGCGGCGCCGGCCCTTCTGGAAGGCCACCGCCCCGCCGCCGTGCTCGCCGACCGCGCCTATGACGCCAACAGCCTACGCGCCCATCTGGCCAGGATCGGAGCCGAGGCTGTCATACCCTCGACCCGATCTCGCAAGGCACAGATCCCGCACGATCCCCTGATCTACAAGCTGCGCAACTGCGTCGAGCGTTGCTTCAACAAGCTCAAGCACTTCCGCCGCTTCGCCACCCGCTTCGATAGGCTGGCGCGACACTACCTCGCCTTCGTCCACATCGCCGCTTCCATCCTCTGGATGCGCTGAATGTCGATTCGTCCTAGACATCAGTCCTCAGGCGTCTCTTCCGACCCCTCGTCCGCCTTCGGTTCCGAACCCGGCTCGGTCACCACAATCCCCTCCGGCGGGGCCGACAGTTTGGACAGGTCGCCGCCGGCGCGCAGGACGTCCAGGGCGCGTTGCAGCTGGTAGTCTTTTTCCTTGTCATAGGCCTCGCCCGGCGCTTCGCGGGGCGTGTGCGGCCCCTTGCGTTCCGCGCCGATGGAGGAGTCCAGGGCCGTCGCATAGGCGGCCTCGGAATAGATGAAGCTGGAACGCGAGACGATCCGGGCCTCGGCCTCGGACCGGGCGACCTCCAGGTCCGGCTCGATGCCGATCTTCTGGATCGAGGCGCCCGAGGGCGTGTAGTAGCGGGCCGTGGTGATCGACAGGGCGCCGTCGCGCCCCTGACGCAGCGGGATCACCGTCTGGACCGAGCCCTTGCCGAAGCTGGTCAGGCCGACGATGGTCGCCCGCTCGTGGTCCTTCAGGGCGCCGGCGACGATTTCGGAGGCGGAGGCCGAGCCGTAGTTGACCAGGACCACCAGAGGCAGGCCGCCGGTCAGGTCGCCGGGCTTGGCGGAATAGCGCTGAATCTGCTCGGGCTTCCTGCCGCGCTGGCTGACGATCTCGCCGCGCTCCAGGAAGGCGTCGGACACGTCGATGGCGGCGTTCAGCAGGCCGCCGCCGTTGTTGCGCAGGTCTAGGACATAGCCCTTCACGCCCGGCTTCTGAGCCTTGATCTTGGCGATGGCCTCGGACAGTTCGCGGCCGGTGTTCTCATTGAAGGTCGAGACGCGCAGATAGCCGAAATCGCCCTCGACCCGGCCCGTGACCGACTGGACCTTGATGATCTCGCGGGTCAGGGTCACCTCGCGCGGCTCTTCGCCGTCGCGCAGGAAGGTGACGCGCACGCTGGTGCCGGCCGCGCCGCGCAGCTTCTCCGACACCTGGCTGACGGTCAGGCCCGCCGCGTTCTGACCCTCGATGGCGCTGATGACGTCCCCGGCCTGGACCCCGGCCCGGGCGGCGGGGCTTTCGTCCATCGGAGAAATGACCTTCACCAGGCCGCCTTCGGAGGTGATGGTCAGGCCGACGCCCGAATACTGGCCCTCGGTCCGCTCGCGCAGTTCGTCATAGTTGGACGGCGGCAGATAGTTGGAGTGGGGATCCAGCGCCGTCATCATGCCCGCGAGGGCGGCCTCGATCAGCTTCTTGTTGTCGACCGGGACCACATAGGCCTGTTCGACGATGCCGACGACGTCGCCGAACAGCTCCAACATGCGGAAGGTTTCGTTGCGGGGCGTCTGGCTGGTGGCGACGGCGGCCGAGCCGCCGAGAACCAGGGCGGCGCAGCCGACGAGGAGCAGTTTACGCATTCGGTCTCTTTCGGTCGGGCCGATCATGGAAGGCGCCCGTTGGGAGGGTAGGGCCGCACAGACACGACGAAATCGTGGCTGAGCGGCGTCGGTCCGATAAAATCAGCGTCCGGCGGGAAAGCAAGGCCAATCGTCGCCCGAGGGCGCATCCGGCCGCTCATCGCAGCCAGGGACCGGGGTCGATCGGGCGCTCGTCCCGGCGCAGTTCGAAATAGACGTCGCCGTCCGGCCCGCTGCGGCCCAGGGTCTGGCCGTCGGAGACCCGGGCGTCCGCCTGGACGTCCAACTGCTCCAGCCCGGCGATCACCGCCCGCCAGCCGGGGCCGAGATCAAGAATCACCACCTGGCCCCAGCCCGTCAGGGGACCGGCGTAGGCCACCTTGGCGTCAGCCGGGGCGGCGACGGGGGCGCGGTCGGCGCGCCAGCGCCAGCCCGAGGTTCCCGCCCCCCAGGTCTGGGTCGGCGCGCCGCGCACGGGCGGACTGAGCCGGTTGCGGCCGGCCGGCAGGCGCGCGGTCTCGGCCTCGGCGGCCTCGGCCTCCTGGGCGGAGGGGACGGCGCCGCCCAGGTCGCGGATTCGGGCCTCCAGCGCCCGCGCCGCCCGTTCGGCGCTACGCGCCTCGGCGTTCAGCACGGCGGTGAGGGCGGTCTTGCGCGCGGTCAATCCCTCGATCCGGGCGCGGCGATCGCCCTGGGCGCTTTCGGTGGTCAAGAGCCGTTCCGAGGACAGGACCGCCAGGCGGCGAATGCGCATGATCTCGGCCTGACGCTCGGCCAGCGCCTTGGCGCGGCGCTCCAGCTCGGGCGTCATGGCCTTCAACAGGATGGAGGCGCGCACCGTGTCGATCGCCTTGTCGGCGGGAACCAGAAGCGGCGGCGGCGGGCGGCGGCTCATCATCTGAAGCGCGCTGAGCAGACGCCCCTGGGCGCCGCGCTCGCGGGCCAGGTCCGTGACCAGGTCCGCCTCCCGTTCGCTCAGCTGCTTCAGCCGGGCCCTCTGGTCCTCGATCTGGCGGTCGTCGGTCCGTTCGTCGGCGCGCAGGGCGGCGAGCCGACGCTCCAGCTGGGCCAGTTCGGCCTTGGCGGCCTCGGCGTCGGCGCGCAGGCGCCGCGCCCGCACCGCCTCGTCGCGATACTCAGCCTGGATCCGCGCCAGTTCGCTCTCAGACGCTTGCCGCCCCGCCGCAGGGGCGGCGAGGACCAGCCCCGTCATCAAGGCGAGAGAAAGTGCTGAGGCGCGGCCCATGTCAGTCGCGATGATAAGGCGATCCGGCCAGAATGGTCACGGCCCGATAGAGCTGTTCGGCCAACATGGCGCGGGCCAGGGCGTGGGGCCAGGTCTGGGGACCGAAGGCCAGGGTCGAGGCGGCGGCGGCGCGCACGCTTTCGTCCAGCCCGTCCGCCCCGCCGATGGCGAAGACCAGCCGCCGCTCGCCCTGATCGCGCAGCTTGGCGACATGGTCGGCGAAGGCGCGCGACGAATAGGTCTTGCCCCGTTCGTCGCAGGCGATCAGGTGCGCCCCTTCCGCGGCCGCAAGGATCAACTCGGCCTCCGGCGCCTTGCCGGGTTTACGGGCTTCCAGATCGATCAATTCGAGGGGACCGAGGCCCAGCGCGCGTCCCGCAAGGGTGGCGCGCCGGGCGTAGTCGTCGGCGAGCATCGCCTCAGGCCCCCGGCCCGGTCGGCCGATGGCGACGATGCTCAGCTTCATCCTCTAGTCGCGGACCATGCGGTGGGCCGAGTCCACGGCCCAGATCTTCTCGATATTGTAGAAGGTCCGCACTTCCGGGCGGAACAGGTGGACGATCACATCGCCTGCGTCGATCAGAACCCAGTCGCAGTGCGGCAGTCCCTCGACCTTGGCCTTGCCCAGGCCCTGGTCCTTCAGGGTGCGCAGCAGGTGGTCGGCGATGGCGCCGACGTGGCGGTGCGAGCGGCCGGAGGCGACGATCATTGTGTCGGCCATGGCGCTTTTGCCCTTCAGGTCGATCAGGACCATGTCCTGAGCCTTGTCCTCGTCGAGGCGGCTCAGCAGGGCTTCTTCAAGCGGAGTCGATCCGACCGGGCGGGGGACGGAATCCCCGAATGCGGCGGTCGTTTCAGATCCGTCTTCGGAATGGAGAGGTTCGATAGGGTCCATCTCGTGCGCCGTGTTCGAAACGGCGGCGTCTTGCGCGTCATACGCGGGCGAGGGGGTCAGCGGAGGGCTCCAAGAGCATTGACTAAAGCAGCCCCTTAGCACGGATGGGCGCGAACGTGAACCGGCGCCGAGATCACGACCCCGCGTCCGGCCTCTTCGAGGCCCGGATGGCGGTCGACGACAGGGGATTCAAAGGCGCCGTCAGATAGGTCCAGGCCGGGGCCGCCAGGGTCGGCAGAAGGCCCGCCTGTTCGGCCGGAATGCGGAAGGCGGCGAAGCGGGCGGCCGCCGGCGCCGTGCGGCTGTCGAGCAGCGATCCCGGCCGGGCGATCACCGCCACGGGCATCAGCCGCATGATGTCGGTCCAGCCCCGCCAGCGATGGAAGCCGGCCAGATTGTCCGATCCCATGACCCAGACGAAATGGACGCCCGGATGGCGGGCGACCAGCAGGCGCAGGGTCTCGACCGTCCAGACCACCCCGGCCCGGCTTTCGAAATCCGAGACGATCATGGACGGGCCTCCAACCCTGGCCTGGGCCTGGGCCGAGGCCATCCGTTCGGCCAGGGGGGCGCTGTCGCGCGCGTCCTTCAAAGGGTTCTGGGGGGAGACCAGCCAGACCACCCGATCCAGGCCCAGCCGCCGCATGGCCGTCTCGGCCACATGGGCGTGGCCTTCATGGGCCGGATTGAACGATCCGCCGAACAGGCCGACCTTCATCCCCGGCGTCAGGATCAGCCCGTCGCGAAGGGCCCCCGGTCGGGGGCCGGCGCCTTGGGGCGCGGGACCGGCGTGAAAGAAGGGCAAGCGAGGCGTCTCGGGGGTTATGCTCAAGGCGGCCTTATCATGGGGGCGACCGCCCTGTCCCCCGATTATTCGTCCGACCTCAGACGGCGGCTTCGAACAGGGCCTCGCGCGTCACGTCGGCGTGGGTCATGGGGAACATGTGACCGCCGCCGCGCACCACCTCGACCGAGACGTGCGGCAGGCCGCGCGGCGACGAGGGCACGTGGGTCAAGGCGCCGTGTTCCGCCTTTAGAATGCGGATTGGACCGCGATAGAGGCGAAGCGCCCGCCAGGGATCGTGCGCCTGGGCGGCGTAGTTGGCCGCCTCCCAGGCCGGGGTGGCGGCCAGGGCGAAGCCGTCGGGGCCTTCCACCAGACCTTCGGCCAGATAGTCGGCCAGCACCATGTCGGGCCAGCCCTTGAACGCCCCCCGACCGCGGTAGGCGGCCATGGCCTCCTCGCGGCTGGCGAACAGGGCGCGGCGGCGAAGCGTGGCGCGTGCGATCGGAATGCGGGACAGAAACCGGTGGGCGAAGGGCAGGTTGAACACCAGCATGGCGGACCGCCGCCAGATCACTGCGTCCAGCAGAACCAGGCTGGCGACCCGGTCCGGCCGCTCCGCCGCCGCCAGCAGGGAGGCGGTCCCGCCCATGGAATGGCCCGCCAGGACCGGCGGCGGACCGTCGATCGTCTCCATCAGGGCCAGAAGATCGTCGCGGTGATCCCGCCAGCTGGTCTTGGGCCGGGCGAACACCGGCAGGTCAGAGGCCCCATGGCCACGAAGGTCCGGGGCCCAGATCCGCAGCGACGTCGACAGGGGCGACAACAGGCTGCGATAGGCGCCGGCGTTGAAACCGTTGGCGTGGGAGAAGATCAGATCGACCGGACGCTTCGGATCCCCGAAGTCCAGGACCGACATCCGCCCCCCGCCCCATCGATTGTCGATCGGGACGCTGAGCCGGCGCGGCGGCGACATCAGGGCCGCATCCATGATCAGGCCGCATCCCGGCAGGCGGCGCACAGGCCGTGCGCCTCGATCGTGGTGCGGGCGATCGCATAGCCGGCGGCGGCGCCGGCGGCGGCGATGACGTCCTGGCCCGGCCCGTCGATCTCGCGCGTCACCCCGCAGCAGTCGCAGATCAGAAAGGCGGCCGCATGGTTGCCCCCGACCTCCTGGCCGGCGCAGGCGACATAGGCGCTGATCGAGGCGATCCGGTGGGCCATGCCATGGCGTTCCAGGAATTCGAGCGCGCGATAGACGGTGGGCGGCTTGGCGGCCTGTCCGTCCTCGCCGAACCGGGCGATCAGATCATAGGCCTTCACCGGCTCGCCGCTCTCGAGCAGCAGCGACAGCACCCGGCGGCGCGGCGGGGTCATGCGCTCGCCGGCCGAGACCACCCGCGCCTCCGCCTCGGACAGGGCGCGGTCCAGGCGTGCGCCGTCAAGGCCGGAATGAAGATGATCATGGTCGCAGACGGCGTTCATGAGCCACAGCTAATCCTTGATAAGCCCGGCCGCAACAGAACACGGCTTGCAGTCCGTGATGTTATCTCATAACAGAAACGCTTCCTCTCCTGAACCCCAGTGATGTCCATGCGTCAGACCGTCACCCGCTCGCTTTTGCTTTCCGCCGTCGCCTGGAGCGCCCTGGGCGCCGCCGCCCTGGCTCAGACCGGCCCCGGCCGTCCGGCCCAGGTCGATGACGTCATCGTCACCGCCACCCCCTATGGCGTCACCCAGCGCGCCACCACCATCGCCACCGACGTGCTGGACGACCAGGCCCTGGCCATCGCCCCGGCGACGTCTCTGGGCGATCTGGTCAACGGCCTGCCGGGCGTGCGCTCGACCGACTTCGCCCCCGGCGCCAGCCGCCCGGTGATCCGGGGCCTGTCCGGCCCGCGCGTCCAGGTGCTGACCAACGGCCTGGGCCAGATCGACGCCAGCTCCGTTTCGCCGGACCACGCCGTGGCCACCGATCCCGGCGAAGCCCATCGGATCGAGGTCGTGCGCGGCCCGGCCACCCTGGTCTATGGCGGCTCGGCCATCGGCGGGGTGGTCAACATCATCGACGACCGCATCCCTGAAGCCCTGCCTGAAGGCGGGGTCGAGGGTCGGGTCTCGACCCAATATTCCAGCGTGGACGACGGCCGCGGCGCCTCGGGCCATGTCACCGTCGGCGCCGGCCGGTTCGCCTTCAACCTGAGCGGCGTGACCCGCAAGACGGACGATTATGACATCCCCTCCCCCGCCCGGTCCCAGGTTCTGGCCGACAGCGACGGCGAGCCGCGCGGCGCGGGCGACAAACAGCCGAACTCCTGGTCCGAGCTGAACGCCTGGGGCGTCGGCGGCTCCTATATCGCCGACAAGGGCTTCGTCGGCCTGTCCTACAAGAAGACCGAAAGCGAGTACGGCACGGTCGCCGAGCCGGAAGTCTTCATCAATCTGGAGCAGGAGCGCTGGGACGGCCGCGGCGAATACCGGTTCGACGCCGGTCCCTTCGCCAAGGTTCGCGCCTCCTACGGCCACGCCGACTACACCCACACCGAGTTCGAAGGACCGGGCGAGCCGGGCACCGTCTTCAACTCCGACGGCTGGGAGACCCGCGGCGAGCTGGTCCAGCGCGAGCGGAACGGCTGGAACGGCGCCGTCGGCGTCCAGGCCCTGGAGCGCAATTTCGAGGCGATCGGCGAGGAGGCCTTCGTCCCGACCGTCAAGATCGAGGAACAGGGCCTCTACACCGTCCAGCGCTATGACCGCGACCGCTACGGCTTCGAGGGCGGGCTGCGCTATGACCGCCGCACCCTGAGCGCCGTTCCGCTGGGCGAGACGGCCGAGGTGGAGCGTCAGTTCGACAACTGGTCCGCCAGCGGCGCCGCCTTCCTGCGTCCCCAGGCCGGCCTGTTCCTGGGGCTGAGCCTGTCGCGGACGGAACGCGCGCCCAGCGAGGTCGAACTGTTCGCCGACGGCGTCCACGTCGCCACCGCCGCCTATGAGACCGGCGACCTGGGCCTGGACACCGAGAAGGTGACCACGCTGGAGGGCACGGTCCACTTCGACCGTGACCGGTTCTCCGGGGATATGCACCTCTACAAGGCCTGGTACGACGGCTTCATCGACGAACGCCGCACCGGCGCAGACTTCACCACCGACGAGGGCGAGACCTTCCCCGTCTATCGCTTCGTCCAGACCGACGCGGACTTCTACGGCTTCGAGGCCGAGGCCGCCTACGCCCTGTGGCAGGACGGGGATCGCAAACTGTCGCTGGAGGGGGCGGCCGACTATGTCCGCGCCGACACCGACCTGGGCCCGGCCGCGCGCATTCCGCCCTGGTCGGCGACCGCCCGCCTGGCCTGGACCTCGACGCTTTGGGACCTGACCGGCGAAGTGCGCCACGTCGGCGAACAGGACCGGCTGGCGGAAGGCGAACTGCGCACGGACGCCTATACGCTGGTCAATCTGCGCGGGGCGGTTCGGCCGTTCGCCGACAAGGACGTCACCGTCTTCGCCGAGGCGCACAATCTGACGGACGAGGAGGCGCGCGAGCATACCTCCTTCCTGAAGGACATCGCGCCCCTGCCTGGGCGCAACCTGCGGATCGGCGTCTCCTACGCCTTCTGACCGGTTCCTGATCGGGGCCGTTTGCCGCTGAGGCGGGCTTGGGCTAGAAGGCCCGCCTCATTCCACTCCAAGAGCGCCTGGCTCCTCATGACCGATACGAACAACTCGCCGCTCGAAGGCAACGTCCTCTTCTATACGAAGCCGGAACCGCTGGACCCGACCCTGCACGGCGCGCTGGGCGTCAACGCCGCCGACAAGCCCTACGCCTTCGTCGGCCAGACCAACATCGTGCCGCTGACGGTGACCGAGTTCGCCGCCGCCGCCCTGTCCTATCCGGTGATCTTCACCGGTGAGAACCGCCAGCCGGTCGTGGTCATGGGGCTGCGCCAGGGCGAGAACCTGTTCGTGGCGGACGACGGCGACTTCCGCCCCGACGCCTACATCCCCGCCTATGTGCGCCGCTATCCGTTCGTCTTCGCCGACGACAAGCAGAATCAGCGCCTGATCCTGTGCATCGACCGCGGCGCCTCGATCGTGGCCGAGGGCGGCCAGAACCCGCTGTTCGTCGAGGGCAAGCCCAGCGACTACACCAATATGGCGATGGAGTTCTGCAACAACTTCGAACAGGAGCGTCAGCGCACCGAAGCCTTCGTCAAGCTGATCCAGGACCTGGACCTGCTGGACGTGCGTGAAGCCGTCTTCACCCCGCGCAACCCGGACGGCACGCCCGGCGCGCCCCAGAAGCTGGCCGAATATTACGCCGTGTCGGAAGACAAGCTGAGGGCCCTGCCGGCCGAGAAGCTGGCCGAGCTGCGCGACAACGGCGCCCTGGGCCAGATCTACGCCCATCTGGTGTCGCTGCTGGGCTGGGACCGCCTGATCGCCCTGGCCTTCCTTCGCCAGGCCCCGGCCAGCGTCAACTGAGCCTCGGCCTGACGTCAAGGAGAACGCCCGCCGGTCGCACCGGCGGGCGTTTTCAATTTCAGCGGCGGGAGAACAGGGCGCGGGTCAGGCAGGAGAAGACCAGCCGCCCGGCCTCGTCCAGCAGATCGTGCTGGGCGATGACGATGCCCTTTCCGTCCCCGACCGGATCCTTGCCCATGACGGTCATCCGGCCCCGCAGCAGCTCGCCCGGCGGCGGATTGCGCAGATAACGCAGCCCGTCGACGGCCAGGATCTTGGTCTGGGCCCAGGCGCCCGACTTCTCGGCCGCCAATCGGCTCCACAGGGCGTAGATCATCGCATCGGGCGCCCCATAGGCGGCGTCCCAGCCGGGCGCGAACCGCTCGACGAAGAGGTCGAGCGCTCCCGGATCGACCGCACAGGCCCCCAGGGGCACGACCTGCCCCGTCTCCAGATCCTCGAAATGGACGAGCAGGGGGTCGCTCATGGAAATCCTTCAGCCTGGTTCTTCGGAAACACGGACCAGCAGCTTGCCGTCGTGGTCGCCGGTGAACAAGCGGTTCAACGAGTCCACCGCGCCTTCCAGGCCGTCATCGACGTGGACCTTCCACTTCACCTTGCCCTCGGCCAGCCACGGACCCATCTCCGCGACCATTTCGCGGGCGCGAGGCGCATAGTCCAGAACCAGGAAGCCCTGGACATGGAGCCGATGGGTGATGATCCGGGCGAAGTTGGGCGACGGCGGCGCCTTGGTGGCGTTGTAGGATGAGACGAGGCCGCACACCGCCATCCGGCCGTGGACCTTGAGCCGGTTGAAGACGGCGATCATGATGTCGCCGCCGACGTTTTCGAAATTGAGATCGATTCCGTCGGGCGCCAGCCGGTCCAGCGCGTCGCCGACGTCCTCGTTCTTGTAGTCGATCGCCGCGTCGAACCCGAGTTCGTCGGTCAGCCAGGCGCATTTCGCAGGCCCGCCGGCGACGCCGATGACGCGACAGCCGCGCTGTTTGGCGATCTGGCCGGCGATCGAACCCACCGCCCCCGCCGCCGCAGAGATCACCATCGTCTCGCCAGCCTTGGCTTTCAGCACGTCGGTGACGCCGAAATAGGCCGTAAGCCCGGTCATGCCCAGGACCGACATATTGGCCGTCAGCGGCAGGCCGGGCGCCCGGTGTACGGGCCGAAGCCCGGCTTCGGGCACGACGGCGTAATCCGCCCACCCACCGGCGGCGGGCATGACGACGTCGCCGACCTTGAACCGGTCCGACCGGCTGTGCTCCACCACCCCCAGGGTCAGGCCGCGCATGACCTCTCCCAGCCCCACAGGCGGCAGATAGCCTTCGGAATCGTTCATCCAGGTCCTGTTGGTGGGGTCCAGCGACAGATAGACGGTGCGGACCAGCACCTCGGATTCCTTCACCTCCGGCACGGGCGTCTCGACCAGCTCCAGGTCGCCGGGCTGAACCAGGCCCTTGGGCCGCTGACGCAGCACCCACTGACGATTGATCTTGGCGTTGGAAACCATGCGTCTCTCTCCGTGCGTTTTCTTTGAGGATCATCTTGGCCCTGTGCGCGGCGCGGGTCGAGGGCCGGGTTGAAAAGAAAAAGGCGGTCCAAGCGGACCGCCTTTGAAGTGGCATCATCGAGAATGAGGTGCGGAGGCGGCAGATTGGCTGTCGCCAATCTCAAGTCGGGGGGGCGTCGCCGCCTCCGCAGTCTCCTAACGGCGTGGGTGAACCCCGGTTCCCGACAACAGGCGGCTTTTTTTCGTGCCTGGCGCGAAAGATCCCGGGTAGGAACGCCGTTACTCAGGCGGCGTTGTGTCTGGTCATAAGCAACAGCCGGGACGCAGACCATGACGCACCAAGAACCGCAACCGAACAACGATCGTCTGGTCGATCGCCAGGGCGTAGATGCGCGCTCGGCTCGCCAGGGCCGATCCGGCAGCCGAATCCTGCTGATCCTTATCGCCTCCCTGGGCGGCGCGGCGCTTTTGCTGGGTCTGCTTTGGATGTTCAGCCAGGGCGGCCTGTCCCAGACCAACGCCAACGACGGGGACCAGGCGGTCGATGCGCGCGCCTTCAGCGGCGATGCTGCGACGCCGCCGGCCGCCGACGCGCCGACCGGCCCGAACGGCGAGCCGCAGCCCGTGCCGACCGGAGAGGCGGCGAACGTCAACGCCCCGACCCAGCCGTCCAGCTGATGTGAAAAAGCCCCGGCGCCGAGGCGGCCGGGGCTTCATCCGCGCCCCCCTTTTTTTTTTGGGGGGGGGGCGCAAGGGCGTCCGAGATTAAGCCGCTTCCTTGTGGCGCGACGGATGGAAGAACAGGGCTTGGCTGATCGCCGCCTTCACCGTCTCGGGCTGGAAGGGCTTGGTGATCAGGAAGGTCGGCTCAGGCCGTTCGCCGGTCAGAAGGCGTTCGGGGAAGGCGGTGATGAAGATCACCGGCACGTCGATGTCCTTCAGGATGTCCTTGACCGCATCAATGCCGGAAGAGCCGTCGGCCAGCTGGATGTCGGCAAGAACCAGGCCGGGCTTGTGGCGAGCCACCGCCTCGACGGCCTCGTCATGGGTGGTCGCAGCCCCGGTGACGCGGTGGCCCAGTTCCTTCACCAGGCTCTGAATGTCGGCGGAGATGATGGCCTCGTCCTCGATCACCAGGACGTCGGTGGCCAGTTCGGCGTCGATGTCCGACTGGGCGTCGGCGATCAGCCGCTCGACGTCGCGGGGATCGGCCGAAAGGATCTGGGCCGCTTCCGAAGGCGTGAAGCCTTCCAGGGCCGTCAGCAGAAAGGCCTGGCGCGAGCGCGGCGCGATCCGCATCAGGCGACGCGAAGCCTCGTCGCGGCCGTCGCCCAAGGCGCCGATCTGAGAGCCGCTTTCCAACTGGGCGCCGGTCGAGGACCAGATGGCGTGGAAGACGTGATAGAGGGCGACGCGCGGCGTCATGTCCGGCGAGAGCTGCTGCTCTCCCGCAGCCAGCGCTTCGAGTGCGACCCGCACATAGTTGTCGCCGGTCGATTGATCGCCGGTGAGGGCCCGCGCATAGCGGCGGACATAGGGCAGATGCGGCGCAAGTCTGGCCAGAAGGCTCATGCTGGATAGTCCCCGACAGAGGCTGCGCGCCCGAGGATGGACGACAGCGATACAGAGGCTGAAAACGCCAAAGCCCCGATGCGGTTCCGCAGCGCTTGCGCTCTGTCGATTTTTATTACCGCATCTGAGGAACCCGGAGCCAGAGGGACCGTTAATGGACCTGCATTTCTGCACTGCAGTTGGGTGGGCGGTGTTCTGTCTATGATTGACTCTTCCGATTCCTCGCGGCGCAAGGGCGCCGGCAACACGGGGGAGGCGGGGCTCGAAGAAGCTCGCCTTCGTCAACAGGCCATCGGCGTCAAGCTGCGGCACATGTTCGACGAGGTGGTCAACGAGCCCGTGCCTGACGAATTCCTGGATATTCTGAAGCGCGCCGACGCCAAGGCGTCGGACGGTGGCGCATGAGCACGTCCCGATTGGGCGCCGCGCCCAAACCCGCCTCTGCGGATGATGAGGGCTTCAAGCGGGAACTGGTCCTGCTGATTCCGCATCTGCGCGCCTTCGCCCGCACCTTGACGGGCGATGCGACGGCCGCTGACGATCTGGCCCAGGATGCGATGATGAAGGCCTGGGACGCGCGCGCCAGCTACCAGATGGGCACCAATATGAAGGCCTGGACCTTCATGATCCTGCGCAACCAGTTCTATTCCGAGAAACGCCGATCCTGGCGTCAGTCGCAGCTGGACCAGGAGGCCGCCGAGCGGACCCTGGTGGCGGTGGACGACCCCGAGGCGCCGGTGGCGCTGGACGAGCTGAGACAGGCCCTTAAGACCCTGCCGGAAGAGCAGCGCGAAGCCCTGATCCTGGTGGGCGCCGGGGGCTTCGCCTATGAAGAGGCGGCCGAGATCTGCGGCTGCGCCGTCGGCACGGTCAAGAGCCGCGTCAGCCGGGCGCGCCGCGCGCTTCTGACCACCTTGGAAAAGGGCGGATACAGCCGCGACGGCAAGGCCGCCGGGGACGCCATGCGCACCATTCTCGGCGAGGCCGACAGGCTGGCCGGCGCGCGGTCCTGAGCCTCGGTGAACCAGGCCGCCCAATCCGACGCCCCCGCTCCGAGGCCTCGCCTGGGACGACGCTGGAATTCGGCCCGCTTCCAAGGGATCCGCTTCCGGCTGGGCACGGCCATGGCGTTGGCCCTGCTGCCCATCCTGATCCTGATCATCATCCAGACCCAGGCGGACTTCCGCCGGCAGGCGGATGATCGCCGCACCGATCTGCAACTCGCCGCCGAACGCAGCGCCGGCAGCGCCAAGGCGCGGCTGGACAGCGCCCAGGTTCTGCTGCGCGCCCTCAGCCCCGACGCCCTGGGCCCCTATTGCGCGCCACGCCTGACCGCCCTGGTCGATCGGCTGGACGGTTATGAGGGCCTCTATCGCCTCAGCCCGACGGGCGAGGCCGTCTGTTCGTCCGGTCGGCCCGAGGGATTGCGGTCGGGCGTGACGCCGGCGGCGGGCTCGACCTGGTTTCAACGGCTTCGCCGCGGCGAGGATCTGGTGGTGGTTCGCGCCCCCGTCTACGCCGGCTATCCCGCCGCCCTGATCGTCGCCATCCGGGCCGAACGGCCGATGGGCCGGTTCGACGGCGCCATGGCGGCCGTCATCCCCCTGTCGGCGCTTCAGCCGGACACTCGCGATCCGGCCCTGCCCGACCAGTCCGAAGCGGCCCTGACGGACGCCGCAGGGCGGGTGCTGCTCGCCAGCGACCCCGCCGCCTTCCGCCTCTCGGACGGGGGGGACGTCACCGGCTGGGTGGAGCGCGCGCGAGACCAGGGCTCGGCCGTCTTCGCGGCGAAGGACAGCCAGGGCCAGCGCCGCGACTACGCCGGAGCGGTTCTGGCCGGGGGCGATCTCTACGCCCTGCTGTCGGCGCCGGCGCCGGGGCTGTTGTCCTGGGCGCGGCTCAATCCGATCGGCACCCTGCTTCTGCCCCTGGGCGCCTGGCTGACGGCCTTCGCCGCCGTCATGCTGCTGTCCGAGCGGATCTTCATCCGCTGGCTGGACTATCTGGAACGGATCGCCGCCCTCTATGCGCGCGGTCGCTTTTCGGTGCGGCCGCTCCAGGCCATGAACGCCCCGTCGGAAATCCGCGTCATGGCCCGGACCCTGGACGAAATGGCCGAGGCCATCACCCAGCGCGACCGGGAGCTGAACGCCTCCCTGGCCGAGAAGGACGCGCTGATGCGCGAAATCCACCACAGGGTGAAGAACAATCTGCAGATCATCTCCTCGCTTCTGTCGATGCAGCAGCGGGCCCTGACCGACGCCCCGGCCAAGGCGGCGCTGGGCGACACGCGCCAGCGCATCTCGGCCCTGGCCCTGATCTATCGCACCCTGTACCAGAGCGAGGACATCCGCCACGCCGACGCCCGCGACTTCCTGAACGAACTGGTGGGCCAGCTGATCGCCGGCGAGGCGGTGCGCGGCCATGTGGTCGTGAGTTCGGTCGACGCCGATTCCCTCTATGTCGATCCCGACAAGCTGGCGCCCCTGGCCCTGTGGCTGGTCGAGGCCGTCAACAATGCGCAGAAGCACGCCTTCGCCGGTCGCGGCGGCGCGCTGAAGGTCCGCTTCCGGGTCTATGGCGAGACGTCCATTCTGGAAGTCGAGGACGACGGTCCGGGCGGCTCGGCCGCCGCCGAGGCGGGCGTGGGTCAGACCCTGATGGGCGCCTTCGCCAAACAGCTGCGGGGCGAGACCGAGTTCGTGGAGGCGCCGGGCGGCGGCTCCATCGCCCGCATGACCTTCGCCACGCCCGAAGCCCTGTCGCCCGCCGACCCGGCCGACAAGGCCTGAAGCCGGAGGGAACCGCCGCCGTGGCGTCGCGTTCCTAGGGCAAGACCGACAGAACCCCATGTCGGCTGAACCGGAGCCTTCTCATGCGTAAGATCTTTGTCCTGGTCGCCGCCGCCGCCGCCCTGACCACCGCCGCCTGCAACACCGTCGAAGGCGTGGGCCGCGACACCCAGGCCGCCGGCCAGGCCGTGACCGGCGCCGCCCAAGACGCCAAGAACTAAGCCGCCGCCGCCTCGCCTTCCCGACAGGCGAGCCGCATCGGACTTGCAAGGCCCCGCTTCGTCGGGGCCTTGTTCGTTTCGGGACAGCCTCAGGAGATTGATCGTGAACCAGACCGCCAAGAACGCCGGCCTCGCCCTGATGCGCCAGCACGCCCTGATCGCCGGCGAGCCGATCCCGGCGAACGGGTCAGGCATTGCGGTGGACGACCCCGCGACCGGCGAGGTGATCGGCCATGTCCCCGAGCTGGGCGCCGCAGAGACGGACGCCGCGATCCAGGCTGCCGCCGAGGCCTTTCCCGACTGGTCGCGCGGCGATCCGCACAGGCGTGCGGCCTTTCTGCGCCAGTGGGCCGCCTTGATTGATCAGAACCTCGAAGGCCTGGGCGCCCTGATGGCCCTGGAGAACGGCAAGCCCTTCGAGGAGGCCAAGGGGGAGGTGACCTACGCCAACGGCTTCATCAAATGGTTCGCCGGCGAGGCCGAGCGGCTGATCGGCGAGACCCAGGACAGCCCGCTGGGCCATCTGCTGCTGACCTATCGCGAGGCGGTGGGGCCCTGCGCCCTGATCACCCCGTGGAACTTCCCGGCGGCCATGCTGACGCGCAAACTGGGACCGGCTTTCGCAGCGGGGTGCACCGCCGTGGTCAAGCCGGCCAGCCAGACCCCGTTCACGGCCATCGCCCTGGCCGAGCTCGCCTATCAGGCCGGCCTGCCGGTCGGCGCCCTGTCGATCGTGACGGGCGAGGCCTCCGTGATCGGCAAGGTGCTGACGGACAGCCCCCTGATCCGCAAACTGTCCTTCACCGGCTCGACCGGCGTGGGCCGCAAGCTGGCCGAACAGTGCGCCCCGACCTTGAAACGGGTGTCGATGGAACTGGGCGGGGCCGCCCCCCTGATCGTCTTCGCCGACGCCGATCTGGACCTGGCCGTCGCCGAGACCATCAAGGGCAAGTTCAGGAACTCGGGCCAGACCTGCGTCTGCCCCAACCGGGTCTATGTCGAGCGGTCCGTCGCCGAGGCCTATGCCGAGAAGCTGGCGGCCGAGGTGGCGAAG
Organism: Brevundimonas sp. Br13; assembly: GCF_055391505.1. Classification (NCBI taxonomy): domain Bacteria; kingdom Pseudomonadati; phylum Pseudomonadota; class Alphaproteobacteria; order Caulobacterales; family Caulobacteraceae; genus Brevundimonas; species Brevundimonas sp. Br13. Next base: position 166,066 of record NZ_AP044008.1, read on the forward strand.
ATCAAGGTGGGCGCAGCCTTCGAAGAGGGGGTCAAGGTCGGTCCCCTGATCGAGGACAAGGCGATCGAGAAGGTCGAGAAACATGTGACGGCGGTGAGGGCCGACGGCGGGCGGGTTCTGACAGGCGGATCGCGCCATGCGCTGGGCGGCCGCTTCTTCGAGCCGACCGTGACCCTGGGCGGCGACGACGCCCTGTTCCGCGAGGAAGAGACGTTCGGTCCGATGATCCCGGTCTTCGCCTTCGACACCGAGACCGAGGCGCTGGACAAGGCCAACGCCAGCGAATTCGGCCTGGCCTCCTATCTGTTCACCCGCGACCTGGATCGGGCCATGCGGTTCAGCCGCCGCATCGAGGCGGGCATGTGCGGGGTCAACACCGGCCTGATCTCCACCGCCGTCGCCCCGTTCGGCGGGGTCAAACAGTCCGGCTACGGCCGCGAGGGCTCGATCCACGGCATAGACGAATATGTGGATGTGAAGACCGTGACCCTGGCGTTGAGATGAGGCTCAGACCGGCAGGACCCCGCGCTTGACCACCGATCGCATGGCCACGCTGGACGAGACCCGGTGGACGCCGGGCAGGCGCGTCAGGGTCTTGGCGTGGACCCGTTCCAAATCATCGACGTCGCGCACCACCAGACGCAGCAGATAGTCGGCGCCCCCGGTCATCAGATAGCATTCCATCACCTCGGGCGCGGCGGCGACCGCCTGTTCGAAGGCGCTGAGCGCCGCCTCCGACTGGGACGACAGGGTGACGGTGACGAAGACGCTGATGGGCAGGCCCACGGCGCGTTCGCTGATCACGGCCGCATAATGATCGACCACCCCGGCCGCTTCGAGCGCCCGCAGCCGGCGCAGGCAGGCGCTTTCCGACAGGGCCACCTGACGGGCCAGGTCGGCGTTGGTCATGCGGCCGTCCTGCTGAAGCAGACGAAGCATCTTCCTGTCGGTTCCGTCCAGTTCGACGGCGGAAACGGTCTTCATGGGCCAACCTCTTCGCAGAAAATTCGCATGTACGGCGATCAGGTCCTGAAATGAACAGGATTCTGCGTTCGGCTCGGCGCTATATGTGCCGTCTGCGATCCGCCCAGGAGAGGCGGAGGTTTGAACCATTCACGGAGAGGCCCCATGCGAGTCGGCGTTCCCAGCGAGATCAAGAAGAACGAACACCGGGTCGGCCTGACGCCGACGGCGGTGCGCGAATATGTGGCCCACGGCCATTCGGTGTCGGTCCAGACCGGCGCCGGCCTGGGCGCCGGCTTCACCGATGCGGATTACGAGAAGGCCGGCGCGACCCTGGTCCCCGATGCGGCGACCGTCTTTGCGAACAACGACATGATCGTGAAGGTCAAGGAGCCGCAGAAGGTCGAGTGGGAGATGCTGCGCGAGGACCAGATCCTCTACACCTATCTGCACCTGGCGCCGGACCCGGAGCAGACCAAGGGCCTCCTGGCCTCAAAATGCGCCGCCGTGGCCTATGAGACCGTGACCGATGCGCGCGGCGGCCTGCCGCTGCTGGCGCCGATGTCGGAAGTCGCCGGTCGGATCGCCGTCTTCTCGGCGGCCGAGACCCTGTTGAAGCACAACGGCGGCATGGGTCTGCTGTTCTGCGGCGTGCCGGGCGTGGCCCCGGCCCGGGTGCTGGTGCTGGGCGGCGGGGTCGTCGGCCTGAATGCGGCCCGCATGGCCATGGGCCTGGGCGCCGAGGTGGTGGTGCTGGAGCGGTCGATCCCGCGCATGGCCTATATCGACGAAGTGACCAACGGCCGGGTCATCACCCGCTATTCCTCGATCGGCGCGATCGAAGAGGAAATCGTCAAGGCCGATGTGGTGATCGGCGCCGTCCTGGTGCCCGGCGCCTCGGCGCCGAAACTGGTCAAGCGCGAACATCTGGCCAAGATGAAGCCCGGCTCCGTGCTGGTCGACGTGGCCATCGACCAGGGCGGCTGTTTCGAGACCTCGCACGCGACGACCCACGAAGACCCGACCTATGTCATCGACGGCGTGGTCCACTATTGCGTCGCCAACATGCCGGGCGCCGCGCCCCGCACCAGTTCCGAAGCCCTGAACAACGCCACCCTGCCCTTCGGCCTGGCCCTGGCGGATCACGGTCTGGAGGCGCTTAAGAAGGACCCGCACCTGGCACGCGGCCTGAACGTGCTGAAGGGCGAGATCACCTATCCGGCCGTGGCCCAGGCGCTGGGCATGGACTGGAGCGATCCGTTCGGCGTCTGGGCCAAGGGTTGATCTAGACGCTCAGCGAGACGCCGGCCGTCCCCAGGTCGCGGCCGGCGGACTCGACCGCGCGCAGCGCCTCGGCGGCGGCCTGATCGGCCTCGTCCGCCTGTCGAGTCTGAGCAGGGTTTGAGCTCGCCTGCTGCTGAGCGCGCTTGGCCAGGGCCTTGATCTGGTTGGCGAGGTCGCGGACCTCCCTCAGAAAGTCGCGGTCCTCCTGTTGGGCTGCGCCGCGACGCGCCTGGTCCGCGATCCGCGCCTGGGCCTCCTCGGCCATGCGGCGATAGGGATTGGCGTCCGCCTTGGCGCTCTCGCCCGACTTTTCGTTTTCCGCCCCGGTCTCGTCAGAGCCCCGTTCGTTCTGACCCTCGGTCACCGGCGTCGTTTCAGTCGCCGTCTCGGTCGAAGGCGCGTCCTCACTCACGGCGACCTCGGCGCTCGCGTCGGAATCCGCCGGGTTTGACGCCGCCTCGCCTTGGACGGGCGCCGCCCCCACGCCGCCGCCCGCGTCGCCGCCGTACATCTTCACAGCGGCCTTCAGCTCTCGCGCCAGCTGGGCCAGCAGTTTGGGATCGGCCGAACCGCTCATTTGCAGCATGCGGATGCGGGCCTTGAGCTGTTCGACCTTCTGTTTGGCGGCGGCCTTGCGCTGCGCCTTGGCGTCATCGGCGGCGGCGCTCGCGCTCTTTTTCAGGGTCTCCACGGCGGAACGGGCGGCGTGCAGCTTGGCTTCGGCGCGCTCCTGCACCTGTTTTTCCCGCTGCGCCCGACTTTCCGCCAGGACAGTCGTCATGGAGGTTGCGACCGAGACATTCATTGGAGGGAGTCTGGCGCGACAGGCTTAACACCCTCTGAATGACGGGGCGCCTCGCCCTCGCCGCCGTCTTTTGGCATAAGCCCGCGATGAAGTTCCTCGACCAGGCCAAGATCTATATCCGCTCCGGCAACGGCGGCGCGGGCTCCGTGTCGTTTCGACGCGAGAAATTCATTCCCAACGGCGGCCCCGACGGCGGCGACGGCGGCAAGGGCGGCGACGTCTGGATCGAGGCGGTCGAGGGGCTGAACACCCTGATCGACTATCGCTACCAGCAGCATTTCAAGGCCCAGACCGGCCACCACGGCCAGGGCCGCCAGATGCACGGCGGCAAGGGCGAGGACGTGGTCCTGAAGGTGCCGGTCGGCACCCAGGTGCTGGACGAGGACAAGGAGACGGTGCTGCTGGACATGGATACGCCCGGCAAGGTCGAGCTGCTGCTGAAGGGGGGCAATGGCGGCTGGGGCAATGTCCGCTTCAAGGGACCGACCAACCAGGCGCCCGCCTACGCCAACCCCGGCCAGGAGGGCCAGGAGCGTTGGGTCTGGCTGAGGCTGAAACTGATCGCCGACATCGGCCTGGCGGGCCTGCCCAACGCGGGCAAGTCCACCTTCCTGTCGGCGGCCAGCGCGGCCAAGCCCAAGATCGCCGACTATCCCTTCACCACCCTGGCGCCCAATCTGGGCATGGTGGACCTGTCGCCGACCGAACGGTTCGTCATCGCCGACATCCCCGGCCTGATCGAGGGCGCCAGCGAAGGCGCGGGCCTGGGCACCCGCTTCTTGGGCCATGTCGAACGCTCGGCCAGCCTGATCCATCTGATCGACGGCACACAGGAGGACGTGGTCCACGCCTATCACATCATCCGGGGCGAACTTGAAGCCTATGGCGAAGGGCTGGCGGACAAGGCCGAGATCCTGGCCTTGAACAAGATCGACGCCCTGACGCCCGAAGAGCGCGAGGAAAAGGCGGCGGCCTTGGAGGCGGTCGCGGGCCGTCGGCCCATGCTGGTGTCGGGCGTGTCCGGCGAGGGCGTGCCCGCCCTACTGCGCGCCGCCTGGGCCGAGGTGAAGAAGACCCGGGGCGCCCTGGCCGGGGACAGCGAGGCGGATCAGGTCTCGGGCTGGCAGCCCTGATTGACGGCGGCCGCGCGCCCGACAGATGTGGCGCGCGCACGTCACCCTGAGATTTCGGCGATCTGGGTCTGCGTGAATGAAGCGGACAACGGTTTTCAATGCTATGCGTTAACCGTGCCAACGGTGAAGCTGGAGCACCCCGCCTGATGCGTCGTTTCTTGATATGGTCGGTTCTGGCCGCCGTGGTCGGTCTGGTTTTGGCCGGGACGGGCTATTGGGCCTATTGGAACTTCTATTCGCGCTTCCAGCCCGTCACCATCACGCGCAATCAGGCCCAGATTCAGCAGCTGCTGGACGAGGCTTCCTGGGTCTCTGGCGGCGGCGGGGGCGAACCCCTCTATGTCATCGGCTATCGCGACAGCGCCTCGACCCAGCGTTACGTCCGCGAAGAGATCGACAAGCTGAAGGCGGCCGGGGTGGAGCCCCGCATCATCCTGTTCGCCCGGGCCGACCGGGAAGGCGCAGCCCAGTCCACGGCGGCCGAACGGGCCACCGTCGCCGAACTGTGGCTGACCCGCGACTGGTCGCTGTACCAGCGCTGGATCCAGACACCCGCGCGAGAATGGACGGCGGCCGGCATTCCGGCGGCCGACGGCAATCTGGCCCGCGCCGCCGTGGTCGAGGCCAGTCGTCAGTTCGACGCCCGCCTGACCGAACTGCTGAAGGACGCAGGCGTGCAGATCACCTATCCGCTGGTGCTGTGGCGGGATCGGGACGGATTCCTGAAGGCCTGCGGCTGCGCCGACAACCGCGCCTGGCCGTTCATCCGCGACGACCTGAACGCGCCGGATCGGGTCGGGACGGCCACGCCCGATGCGGACGCCGCCTCGGCGCCTTACGGCGGTGAAACGCCCGCTCCGGGCTCCGATCCCTCCGCCCTGCCCTATCCGAACCTGCCGGCCGTTCCGCCGGCCGCCACCCCGCCCGGAGCCGCTCCACAGGCTCCAGGCGCGCCGACGCCGGGCGCCCAGGGTTCGGCCCCCAATGGGCAGGCCACAAACCGAACGCCGACGCCCCGCGCCGCGCCGACGCCCAAGACCCAGGACGACAGCACCTTTTTCTGATCGGGCTCCCGCCCCTTCACGCCGCCTTCACACCGCCCGGCAGGCCGCGATCAGCCGATCCACGTCCGCGGCGTCCTGATAAAGGCCGAAGCCGAAGCGGATCACGTCGTCGCGGACGTCCGTCACCACCCCCGCCGCCAGCAGGGTCGCGCGCCACGCCTGGGCGTTGGGATGACGCAGGGCCAGGAACCGGGCGCGCGTCCCGTCGCCGACGACGGGGTTCAAAATCTCGGCCTCGCCGAAAACACCCGCCTCGCCCGCACCGACCGCCGCCTGGAACTGCAATGCCAGCGCCCGGCCGTGTTCGGCGACATCCTCCGTCGTCAGCCCCGCCTGGCTCAGCATCCCGCGGGCGGCGTTGAACCGGTACAGGGCCGAACTGTCGAAGGTGGCCCCCCAGAAACGGCCGCCGTCCGAGCGATACTGAACCCCGCCGGGCGGCCCCGACAGATCCCCGAACTCGGCGAACCAGCCGGTGATGACGGGCCTGGCGCCGAAACCGTCCGGCGCATGCAGGAAACAGGCGCCCTCGCCCGCCATGGCGTACTTATAGCCGCCGGCGACATAGAAGACCCGGCCTGCGACGCCCGACAGGTCGGTCGGCGTGGCCATGAAGCCGTGATAGCCGTCGATCAGCACCCAGGGCCCCTCTGGCCGGGCCAGCGCCGCCAGAGCCTCGATCCGGTCGAACAGCCCCCCGGTGCGGAAGAAGACATGGCTGACGACGATCCAGTCGTAGCCGCCGCCCTGGGCCGCCGCGACGAACCGCTCTGCAAAGGTCTCGAACGGGGCCAGGGCCACGCGGGTGACGACGGCCTGGCCCGCCTCCTCCCACCGGTCGGCCTGGCGACGGAACGAGTGGAACTCTCCGTCCGTCGACAGAATCCGCACGGGCCGGCGCTCGATCGCCGAAAAGACCCGCAGCAGCAGATCGTGCGTGTTGGGGGCGAAGACCAGGCTGTTCGGGTCGGGAAGCCCCAGTTCGGCCGCGACCTCCGCCTGGGCCCGGGGAATGACCTCGCCGAAGATCAGATCCCATTTGCGATCGGCGTGCAGATTGGCGTCGAGCCAGGCCTGCTGCTGCGCCTCGAATGAGGCGTCAGGCCACAGATGGTGGCTGTGGGCGGCGAAATGCAGGCGCTCAGGCGCCAGGGACAGGGCGCGTGAAAAGAGGGCTTTGAACGACATGGGCGCACCATGACGGCTTCGACCCCGAACGTCGAGATCAGCGCGCCCGCCGGAGCCCCAACATCCCCAGCCAGCCGCCGCTGGTCAGCAGGGCCACGTCCAGCAGGGCCAGGGGCAGGGGCGTGGGGACTGGCGCGGCGATGAAACGGGCCTTCCATTCGGGGCCGAACTTGCCCTTGTAGCTGCGCAGACCCTGGAAGCCGTAAAGGGCGCCGCCCTCTTCGAACACCAGGGCGCCCACCCGCGCGAAGACAGGGGCGATGCGGCGATCCTCCAGCCCCGCCAGGGGCGCCATGCCCAGGTCGAACTCGGCGATCCCCTCGGCCTTGGCCCATTGGACGCAGCGGGTGAACAGATAGTCCATGACCCCGTGCGGGGCGTCGGGCGTATAGCGCATCAGATCCACCGCCGCCTCGCCCGGCGTGACCAGAAGATTGGCGAAGGCCACGATCCGGTCGCCCTCGCGCATCACCGCCAGCGGCGTCAGGTCCAGATAGTCGATGTCGAACCGGCCCAGAGAGAAGGCCTTTTCGGCCCCGTTGTGCATGGCCAGCCAGGCGTCCGAAATGGCGCGCAGTTCGGCCTCCAGAGGCCGGGCTGACCCGGGCGGCAGGACTTCGAACCGCGCCCCTTCTCGCTCGGCCCGGTTCAAGGCCGTGCGGAGGTTCTGCTTGCCCTTGCCCTCGGTGGTGAAGGTTTCCGTGCGGATCACCGCCGTCTCCCCGACCTTGCGAAGGGCCAGGCCCATGGTCGCCAGTTCGCCCAATATGTCGTCGCCGACGGAATAGAAGACCGCCGAACCGCCGTAGCTGTCCGCCATTTCGGCGAAGGCCCAGAGCAGCTCCTGCCGCTCCGCCATCAGGCCGGCGGGTTCGCCCATGGCGATCCAGCGCCGCCCGCGCACGCGATAGGCCAGGAAGCTGCGGCCCGACGGGCTGAACAGCAGGGCCTTGTCGCCCAGCATGGCCAGCCAGGCTTCCGGGGCGGCGGCGTCGGCCGTCTCCAGCGCCTGACGCGCGCGTTCGATCTCCTCGCGCGACGCCGGGCCGTGGCTGTCGGCGCCGGGCGAACTGAGCAGAGACCGGCCTGCGACCAACAGGGTCAGCAGGGACAGGATCAGCCCGGCCCGCAGGAAGCCGGAAGCCTGGCGATCGACCAGGAAACGCCACCACAGTTCGTCCGAATAGGCCACGTCCCGATAGGCGAAAAACCCCAGCCACAGCATGGAGATCACCACGGCGATCAACAGCAGCAGCCAGCCCGGCCGCAGAGGCTCGCTGAGACGCGAACGCCGGTTGAAGGCCGAACGGCACGGCGCCAGCAGGACAGCCACGAGGATCAGATCGATCGATTCCCGCCAGTCCAGCCCCTTCAACAGAGAAAAGACCGCCCCCGCCGCCAGGGCCGCCATCGCCGCCCAATAGGCGCCGCGCCTGCGCCGCCACAGGCCCGCCGACAGCAACAGCAGGATAAAGCCGGCGATGCTGGCCATGAAATGCGACAGGTCGATCAGTATGGGCGAGACGACGCCCGTCAGGAGCCGTAACCGCTCGTCGAACTCGGGCGTCACCGCCGAGATCAGCATCAGCGCCCCCGCGCCGAAGGCGAGGACGGCGAAAACCTGGGGCGTCAGCTCATAGGCCAGCCCGAGCAGCCGCCGCACGAGCCGAGGCCCATAGATGTTCTTCTGGCTCACAGAGCCCCCCGATTCGCCTTTTCCGCCCCATCATAGACCAAGACTCGTCCAACCGGGGCGGGTCCAAGGTCATTTAGAGGCGCGTGAAACAATCCGTAACACGGCGGGTTTGGTCGATGCGGGCGCCGGGCCCGCTTGTACGAGGGTATAGTCCCATGAACATCAAGACCGCTTTTCTGACTAGCGCCGCCGCCGCCTTTCTGATCGCCGCGCCGGCCCTGGCCCAAGACGCCGCCTCGACCCCGCCGGCCTCTCCAGACGCCGCGGCCGCAGCTTCGAGCCAACAGAGCCTGCAACTGACGCCGGGCGTCTCGGTGCAAGGCCCTGACGGCGAGCTGGGCAAGCTGGAAGGCGTTCAGACCAACGCCTCGGGCGCTCAGGAGCTGACTGTCCGCGGCGCGGACGGCCAGGTTCGCGCCGTGCCGCTGAACGGCATTCGCCAGGAAGGCGAAGCCGTTAAGGTGGATTACACCAAGGCTGAGTTCGACGCCGCAGCCGCCATCGCGGGCGAGGCTTCCGCCACCCCCGACGCGACGACGCCGCCCGCTGACGACGCCATGACGTCCCCGACCGCGCCCGAGCCGACGACTGCGCCCGACGCGGCGGAACCGACGCCGCCGACCCTGCCCGCCGAGCCGGCGCCGACTGAACCGACGGACCCCGCGACCTCGAGCGATCCGACGACCCCGCCGGCCAGCCCCCAGGGCTGATCGCGGCAAGCCTCTGAAGGCTTGATCCTGGAAGGCGGTCGGCTCAGCCGGCCGCCTTTCCTGTGTCGGTGATCCGAGCCGGACAAAAAGAAGGGGCGGTTCCTGCGAACCGCCCCTTCGTCTTATATTGCCTTAAGTCGGGTGTCAGGCGCGACGCTTGACCAGGCCCAACAGGAACAGAAGGATCACGGCGCCGATGGTGGCGACGATGGTCGAACCGATCCAGCCGCCCCAGCTGATGCCCAGGGCGCCGGCGATGAAGCCGCCGATCAGGGCGCCGATGACGCCGACGATCAGATTGGTGATCAGGCCGTGGTTACGACCCATGATCTGTTCCGCGAGCCAGCCCGCGACGATGCCGATGATGATCCAGGCGATAATGCCCATGAGTTTGGTCCCTTCCTTCAAAAGCCAAGCTGCCGACTAAATGCGTCCGCCCGGATCGGGTTGCGCGCCGGCGTTTCGATTCCTGGCGAGGTTCGCCGGCGCCTCGCGGCCCCCGTCGCGGCATGGGGATTGCGTGATTTGGAGCGAGCCGTACCAGTTCGGGACGGGTTGCACATGAGGACCTGGGGGCCATGGCCACCGACATCGATCTCCACCTGGGCCGCCGTCTGCGGCGTCGCCGTCGCCTGCTGGGGCTGACGCAACAGCAGTTGGCCGTGCAGGTGGGCATCCGCTTCCAGCAGATTCAGAAATACGAATGCGGCGCCAACCGCATCTCGGCCGCCCGCCTGTGGCAGCTGGCCCAGGCGCTGGAGACGCCCGTCAGCTATTTCTACGACGGCGTCGCCGAAGCCCTGGAGACCAAGGGCGGCCTGCCCACGGCCCAGGAGGTCTTCTCGCGCAAGGAGACCCTGGATCTGATCCAGGCCTATTATCAGCTGGAAGAGCGGCCGCGCCGCCGCCTCCTGGACCTGGCCAAGTCGCTGCACGACTCAAAGGACGTCGCCGCCTGATCTGACGCCTCAGCCGGGCCCCTTTCGGTTCCGTCCCGACCGATCATGCTCTAAGAGCCGCGCATGACCGAGTTCGAATCCTTCGCCGTGGAACTGGCGCACGCAGCCGCGCGCGTCACCCTGCCCTTCTTCCGTTCCGACATCGGCCATGAGGACAAGGGCGGCGCCAAGGGCTTCGACCCCGTGACCGAGGCCGACAAACAGGCCGAGGCGGCGATCCGCCGCCTGATCGCCGAACGCTATCCCGACCACGGGGTGATCGGCGAGGAATACGGCGAGGACCGGCCGGACGCCGATCATGTGTGGGTGCTGGACCCCATCGACGGGACGCGGGCCTTCATCTCGGGCCTACCGCTGTGGACCACTCTGATCGCCCTGCGCGTCGGCGGCAAGCCGACCGTCGGCGTGATCGCCCAGCCCTATCTGGACGAGATCTTCATCGGCGGCCCGTCCGGCGCCCGGCTGCTGCGCGGCGAAACCGAGACGCCGCTCGCCGTGCGGGCGTGCGCGCATCTGACCGAGGCCGTCATCTCGACCACCGATCCGAACATCTTCAACGGCGCCGAACTGGGCGCCTGGACCCAGGTCCGCGCCGCCGCCCGCCTGGCCCGCCTGGGCTGCGACGCCTATGCCTACGCCATGGTGGCGGCGGGCAGGATGGACCTGGTCGCCGAGACGAGCCTGAAACCCTGGGACTGGTCGGCCCTGATCCCGGTCATTGAGGCCGCCGGCGGCCGGGTGGTCAACTGGCGCGGGGAGGCGCCGGACGGCAGCGGACAGATTTTGGCCGTCGGGGATGAGCGGCTGATCGGTCAGGCGCTGGTGACGCTGAAGCGGGCGGCGGCCTGAAAGCAGACGTCGGGATTGGCTGCAAAGGGTGGATAGCGGACATTGGTCCCGGTAAGCGTTCATAACCTGAAGAGGTAGGCCAACATGCGCTGGTATTATCCGCTATTCGCCTGTGCGGCTGTCCTTCTCTTGGTAGGCGTCACGCTCGCACAGTTTTTCTGGCCGCTGTTTTTTCTCGGCCCGATTTTCTGGATGCTGATGGGGAACTCGCTTCGATGCCCTCGCTGCCGACGGGACATCACGGACACGGGGAAGGGCTACGTTGCACCTTGGCTGCGGACGCCGAAGACCTGCGTAGGTTGCGGACGCCGGAAAGACGACATCTGGCCTTTCCAATGGGCACTTCGCCCAGAAGCGGAGCCTCGCAAGAGCCGGTAAGGGTCGATTTGCGAAATAGACCTCGGCACCGAAATCCGACCTTGCCCTAACCTCAGCGGCACAAATCTCTCCTGCCGTCATCCTCGGGCTTGACCCGAGGACCGGGCGCGGATCGAGCTCTGCGCTTGCCCCCTTCGCACAAGCGGCGGATCGTTCGATCCTCGGGGCAAGCCCGAGGATGACGACAGGGGGGTAGGCCCCTCACGCCACCGACGGCGTCTCCTCCGTCACGTCCTCGACCCGCGCCGACGGATCGGCCACGGCCCCCTTCGGCGGGGAGACATATTCCGCCATGGCGTCGAACTCGTCGAGGAAGACGGCGCGCATGGGGTCGGCTTCCATGATGACTTCGTGCTTGGCGCCGGGGACCTCGACATAGCGGCCGCGGCCCAGGCGTTTGGCGGCCCAGCGGGCGGTCTGTTTCCAGACCACGTCGTCGGCGTCGGCCTGGACGATGGAGACGGGGATCTTGACCGTCTTGAGGGCCTTGGGCTTGAGCGCGCGCTCGCCGGCGTCCAAGGCGAAGGCCAGCCAGCCGTAGGTGGGGCCGCCGATGGCCAGGTGGGGGCAGGCGTACAGCTGCTGGCGCCACATCTCATAGCGGGTCTCGTCCGAGGTCAGGGCGTCCTCGGCGAAGGTGTGGTCGAACGGATCGTCCGGGTCGCCCAGCAGATAGTCGCCCGCATGGCCGTGGCGGATGCTCCAGCGCACGGCCAGCTTGACCGACCACATCGACCGTTTGCCCGTCTTGATCCGCAGCATGGGGCTGGACAGGACGGCGCCCGAGAAGCGGGTCTCCCCGGCTTGCAGGGTCAGCAGGTTCAGACAGGCGCCCATCGAATGGCCGACCATGATCCAGGGCTTGGGGCACTGGTCCTCGAAGGCGTCCAGCAGCCGGCCGTAGTCGTCCAGAAACTCCTCCACCGCCCGGGCATGACCCTTCAGCCGGTCGGGCAGCAGCCGGGCCGACAGGCCCTGGCCGCGCCAGTCATGGGTCAGGACGCACCAGCCGCGCGCCAGGAAGTTGCCGATGACCTCGAAATATTTCTCGATCGGCTCGGTGCGGCCGGGGCTGAGCACCACGGTGCCGCGCGGCTGTTCCGCGGTCAGGTGGGAAGGCTTCCAAATGGCGGCGCGCAGCCGCATGCCGCCGGCGCCCCGATACCATTCGCCCTTGCCGCCGGGCGGCGAGGACGCGCCGGGAACCCCCATAAGGGGTGCGTTGGCGGCGAAGGCTTGGGCGCGGTTCACTCGGGCTTCCTGAACTTCAAGGTCATACGGTCGCTTTCGCCGATCGCTTCAAACTTGGATCGGTCGAAGGTCGGGTCGGCGGGCTGGCCCTGGGGAGCGGTCAGACGCATCGGCGGCAGGGTGTCGACACCGAACGGATGGTCCTTGGTGTCCTTCTCATTGGCGTTGATCTCGGAGGCCGCGACGAAGACGAAGCCGGCCTCGGCCGCCAGCTGTTTGACGAAGGCTTCCTGGACATAGCCGTTGGCGGCCACCGGATCCTGGTCCTCCTCCGGGGCCAGCCGGTGCTGCACCACCCCCAGAACCCCGCCGGGCTTGAGCGCCGCAAAGGCGTCGGCGAAGGCCTTTTCGGCGATGCCCGCCGCCATCCAGCCGTGCAGGGTGCGCATGAACAGGCACAGGTCCACCGTCCCGGCCGGCGCCACGGGGCCGGAGGCCGCGCCGAAGGTGGTGAACTGGGGCTCGCCGTACAGCTTCTTGTCCGCACTGAACCGGGTCTGGAAGGCGGCGTTCAGCGCGGTCTGGGCCGGGTCGGCGGCGGGGCCCTCGGGAAAGAGGGCGGCGATATAGCTGCCCTTGCCGCGCGCCAGATAGGGGGCCAGGATTTCGGTGTACCAGCCGCTGCCCGGCCAGAATTCGACCACCGTCATACTGGGCTGAAGACCGAAGAAGCGCAGGGTCTCCATCGGGTGGCGAAAGGCGTCGCGCGGCCGGTCCTGGGCGCGCCAGGGGCCGGCGACGGCCCATTCCAGCGAACCTTCCGGCGGACCGGAGGGGGCCGGCGGCGCCTCGGGAGCGGCCTCCTTCTTGCGGCCGCAGGCGGCCAGGCCGGTCAGGGCCAGACCGGTCGCGCCGGTCAGCAGGAAGCGGCGGGACAGGCCGTGGGACGTCGCAGAAAGATCAACCATCAAAACACCCCCTCGGAAGCCGGCCCCCGCGTCCGGCTAACCTTGGTCGAACGGGCTTACCCACGTTCGCGACGCGGGTCAAAAGAGACTATTCGGGTTTGCGGAAACGCAGGGTCATACGGTCGCTTTCGCCGATCGCGTCGAAGGCCGCACGCTGGTCCGGGGTCAGCGCCCCCGAGCCGTCGCGGGCCTGGGACTGGCGCACCGGCGGCAGGGTCCAGACGCCGAACGGATGGTCGTGGTCGTCCTTGGGATTGGCGTTCAGCTCGCTGCGCGCCTCCAGCACGAAGCCGGCGTCCTGGGCCTCATGGATCACATAGCTTTCCGGGACATAGCCGGTGGAGGCGACGTCGGCGACGTTCAGGCCTTCGGCGCTGCGGTGTTGCTCGACCGCCAATACGCCGCCGGGCTTCAGGGCGGCGTAGAAGGCCTTCAGATAGGGTTCGGTGCGGCCGTCGCGCGACCAGTTGTGGAAGGCGCGGGCCACCAGGATGAAGTCGGCAGAACCGGGGGCGACCTCCATCGTCTCCAGCGGGCGGTTGACGGCGACGTATCGACCGCCGGTCGCCGCGGCGTAGGGTTCGAGGATATGGCGCCACCAGCTGGCGCGGCCGGGCTCGATCTCCACCACCGTCATGCCGGGCTGCAGCCCCCAGAAGGTCAGGGATTCGTAAGGATGGCGGGCGGCGTCGCGGGCGCGGTCTTCGGCCGGGCGGGTCTCGGCGGCGACGGCGGCCTGAAGCGCCTTATCTTCCTCCAGGGTCGGCAGGGTGCTGGACAGGGCCGAGCGCGGCGGGGTCCAGGCGCCTTCCGTCTGGGCTGGGACGGTTTGGGCGGCGGCGGGAAGGGCGACGAGGACGGCGGCGAGGCCGAGCAGATGAAGGCGCATGGGGGACGGGCTCCTGGTGCGGGTCATCTTCCTTAAGAGACCTGAGGCCGAGCGCAAATGACGATCCCGAGACACCGACATTCGGTCGCAGCACGGGCGCCCCTTGACGGCCGATCTGCGCCTCCCATCTTTGTCTCCGAGAGCGCCGATGTCGGGCTCTCCGGACGGACGAGGCCGGTTTCGGGTCGTCGGTCTGAACTCCCACCGTCCGGGCAAATCGCCGGGCGGCTCAACCTTGCTGATCCTCAGGAGGATGCTGATGCGTACCTATGATTTCACCCCGCTGTACCGTTCGGCCGTCGGTTTCGACCGCCTGGCCAACCTGCTGGAAACCGCCGCGCGGACCAGCCAGGACAGCGGCTATCCCCCGTACAATATCGAGACCACGGGCGAGAACGCCTATCGCATCGAGATCGCCGTCGCCGGATTTTCTCCCGACGAGCTGAACATCGAGGTGAAGGAGAATCTGCTGACCGTGACCGGGCGCAAGACCGCCAATGACGACGCCGCCGCGCAGAAGACCTATCTGCACCGCGGCCTGGCCGAGCGCGACTTCGAACGCCGCTTCCAGCTGGCCGACTATGTGGTCGTGACCGAGGCCGATCTGGTCAACGGCCTGCTGTCGATCTCGCTGAAGCGCGAGCTGCCCGAGGCGCTGAAGCCCCGCCGGATCGAGATCGGTGGCGCCCAGCCCCTGATCGAGGGCAAGACCGAGAAGCCCAAGGCGGCCTGATCGGTCCCACAGAACTGGAGAAGGGCGGCGTTCGCGCCGCCCTTTTTTATGTCGCCAGGTGCGCGAAGGCGGCGACCACCTGTTCATAGGCCGGGCGTTTGAACGGCACGATCAGGTCGCAGGCCTCGGACAGATCGCCCCAGCGCCAGGCGTCGAACTCGATCTCCTCGTCGGCCTGCAGGTCGATCTCGCTGTCCTGGCCGGTGAAGCGGAAGGCGAACCACTGCTGGCGCTGCCCCTTGAAGCCGCGCCAGGCCTTGGGATTGTCCATCGCCTCGGGCGGAAAGTCGTACAGGATCCAGTCGTCGGTCCGGGCGAGGAACTCCACCGAGGTCACGCCGGTCTCTTCCTTCAACTCGCGCAGTGCGGCGGCCAGCAGATCCTCGCCCTCATCCACGCCGCCTTGCGGAAACTGCCAGTTATAAGGGCCGGGGGTGGCGTGACGGCGACCGTACCAGACCTGGCCTGCGCCGTTGAACAGCACGACCCCGACATTGGGGCGGTAGAGGGTGAGGTCGGTCATCGAGTGGCGAGTGGCGAGTGGCGAGTGGCGAGGACGCACGGCCACATCCATGCGCTCGGACGGCGAGCGTTCTCACTCGCCACTCGCCACTCGCCACTCGCCACTTCTCAGCGCCCCGGCCGAAGCGTCATCGCAGACGCCGGCGCCAGTTGCAGGCCGCGCTGGTCCAGGCCGGCGGTCCAGCGGGCGGCGGCCTCGACGGTGACGGGATAGGCGAAGCCGGTCCCCATCGCCGAGCCGCGCAGCTTGGCCTGGGCTTCCAGACTGTTCAGGGCGCCGATGATGGCGGCGGGCGACTGGGTCTGGTCGATGACCTTGTCGGCGCTGGCCCGAGCCCAGGCGCCGGGACGGCGCTGGAAAGAACCGTCGTCCAGGAAGGCGACGCCGCGCTGGCGCAGGATCAGCAGGAAGGCGTTCATGCCCGTGTCGGAGGTCGCGAACCGGTCGCCCAGATAGTTGGTCACGCCGAAATAGCCTGTGGCGCGACCCAGCAGCCAGTCCAGCTTGGCCTCGACATCGTCGGGCGTGCCGTTGGCCAAAAGCGTATAGGGGCCGGGGTCGTTGTCGGGATAGCCGCTGGGCTCCATCGGCATTTCCAGCATGACCTCATGGCCCTGGGCCCGGGCCTGGTCGATCCAGGACTGGAGATTGTCGGCATAGGGGACGAAGCTGAGGGTCACCTCGGCCGGCAGGCGTTCGATGGCGGCGCGGGTGGTGACGGCGTTCAGCCCCAGGCCGCCGACGATCAGGGCCACGCGCGGCTTGCCGTTCGAGCGGAAGGGCCGGGCGTAGGCCTGGGCCGGGACGCGGCCGTCGGGCGCGATCATCGGCAGGGGACCGCTGGGGCCGGGCTGGGACAGGCCGGCGATCGGCGCCTTGGGCAGGGGCGAGGCCGGCTGGACCGGGGCGCTGTAGCTGGCGCCGCCCGCGACGGAAGCGCCGTCCGGCAGGGTGATCAAGGCCTCGCCGCCCGCCGCGCCCGACGGATCGCCGCTTCCCGTCAAATCCTGATAAAGGCCCATGGCTCCCATGGAGAAGGCTTCGAATCCGGTCGGGGCGGGGGCGTCCGGCGCGGCCGGCGCCCGGTCCAGGGCGATGCGGGCCGAAGGCGTGCCGGCGCGCGGGTCGCCCAGGACGGTCAAGAAGAGGGCGGTCGAGGTCAGCAGGAAGACGCCGGCCAGGGCCGCGACCACCGGCGGCTTCTTCAGCACGGCGACGACGGGTTTCAGACTCGGCTTGGCGCGCGGCGCCGGCGGGGCGCCGGCGGCGGCGGCGAGGGCGGACTGGCGTTTGGCGAACATGGACACGGGGCGGAATCCTTCACCCCCATGCTGCCATGCGCTCAGTTAAGAAATCCTAACGGGCGTTCACCACGATTGGAGCTGAGGGCGGCTGTCACGGATCGTGCGTTGACGGGCGTGTTTGCGGCCCCTCAGATGGGCTTCTCCCCACGCCGACCGAGGATATTCGCCGATGATGAGCCCTGCCGCCGACGACGCCCTGCGCGAAGAAGTCCGACTGCTGGGCGGGCTTCTGGGCGAGGTCATTCGCGCCGAAGGCGGAGAGGCCCTGTTCGAACACGTCGAGGCCGTGCGCCAGGCCTCCGTCGCCTATCACCGCGACCCCGCCTCCCATCCGGCGAAGCGGCTGGAGAAGCTGCTGACCGCCATGAGCGTGGATCAGGCGGCGGGTCTGGCGCACGGTTTCGCCCTCTTTTCCCTGCTCGCCAACATCGCCGAGGACCGGGCCACCCGCCGACGCGCCCAGCACCAGGCCGAGGCCGGCGCGCGTCCCGACACGCCCGAGGGCGCCTTGCTGCGGCTGGCCGATCAGAAGATCGACAAGGCGGCGGTGCGCGCCCTGCTGGACGAGGCCCTGATCTCGCCGGTCCTGACCGCCCACCCGTCCGAGGTGCGGCGCAAGAGCGTCATCGACCGGATCACCGCCATCTCCGATCTGCTGGATTCCTGCGACAAGGCCGGCGACGCCTGTTCGACGGCCCAGATCAACGAACCCCTGCGCCGCCAGATCGTCATCCTGTGGGCCACCCGCCTGGTGCGCACCCAGGGTCTGGTGGTGCAGGACGAGATCGACACCGTCGTCTCCTTCCTGGACCGCATCTTCCTGCGGGTCGCGCCGAAACAGCTGTCGGCCTGGCGTCGTCTGCTGGACGCGCCCCAGCTTCAGCCCTTCCTGCGGGTGGGCACCTGGGTCGGGGGCGACCGGGACGGCAATCCGAACGTGGACGGCGCGGTGCTGAGCGCCGCCTTCCGCACCCAGGCGCGGGCGGTCCTGGGCTTCTATCTGGAAGAGGTCCACGCCCTGGGCGCCGAGCTCAGCCTGGCGGCGGAACTGGCCGAGGTCTCGCCGGAACTGGCGGCCCTGGCCGACGCCGCCCAGGACCCGTCGCCGCACCGGGCGGACGAGCCCTATCGCCGCGCCCTGACCGGGGTCTATGCGCGTCTGGCCGCCACCTATGAGGCGCGGGGCGGCGCACAGCCCCCCCGCCGCGCGGCCGTTGCAGCCGAAGCCTATCCCGGCCCAGACGCCTTCGAGGCCGATCTGCGAATCCTGCGCGACAGCCTGGTCTCGCACCACGGCGAGGTGTTCGCCGACGACCGGCTGAACGATCTGATCACGGCGGTGGAAATCTTCGGCTTCCACATGGCGACCCTGGACCTGCGCCAGAACTCGGATGTCCATGAGCGGGTCGTCGCCGATCTGCTGAAGACGGCCGGGGTCTGCGACGACTATTCCGCCCTGGACGAGGAGGGCCGGCTGGCGGTGCTGGCGGCCGAACTGGCCTCGCCGCGCCTGCTGTTCAGCCCCTATGCCGACTATGCGGCCGAGACCCTGAAGGAGCGGGCCATCCTCCAGGCCGCCGCCGACGCCCTGGCCGCCTTCGGCCCCCAGGCGATCCGCACCCATATCGTCTCCAAGACCGACGCGGCCTCGGACCTCTTGGAGGTCTATCTGCTGCTGAAGGAGGTCGGGCTTTACCGCCCCGAAGACCCCGCCGCCTGCCCGATCCAGGCGGCGCCCCTGTTCGAGACCATCGAGGACCTGCGCGCCTCCCGCCCCACCCTGGAGCGGCTGCTGAAGGAACCCTCCGCCCTGGCCGTCGCCAAGGCGCGCGGGGTGCAGGAGGTGATGATCGGCTATTCCGACTCCAACAAGGACGGCTCCTATCTGACTTCGGGCTGGGAGCTGCACGAGGCGTCGCGCGCCCTGGTCGAGGTCACCCAAGCCGCCGGTCTGAAGCTGCAGCTGTTCCACGGGCGCGGCGGCACGGTCGGACGCGGCGGCGGCTCGGCCTTCGCTGGGGTCCTGGCCCAGCCGGAGGGCACGGTCCAGGGCCGGATCCGCACGACCGAACAGGGCGAGGTCATCGCCAACAAATACGGCGAGCCGGAGATCGCCCTGCGCAATCTGGACGCCCTGACCTGCGGCGCCGTGCTGGCCTCCCTGGGCCAGGGACGGGACCAGGCCTTCACCGCCGAACACGGCGCCACCCTGTCGGACCTGTCGGCCCGGTCGATGGCCGCCTATCGCAAGCTGGTCTATGAGACCCAGGGCTTCGTCGACTATTACCGCGCCGCCACCCCCATCGCCGAGATCGCCGATCTGAAGATCGGCTCGCGCCCGTCGTCGCGGACCGCCTCGACCCGGATCGAGGATCTGCGCGCCATTCCGTGGGTGTTCAGCTGGTCCCAGAGCCGGGTCATGCTGCCCGGCTGGTTCGGCTTCGGCTCGGCGGTCCAGGGCTGCGACATGGACGAGCTGAAGGCGATGGCCGAGGCCTGGCCCTTCTTCAAGACCTTGGTTCAGAACATGGAGATGGTCATGGCCAAGTCGGACATGACCATCGCCCGCCGCTACGCCACCCTGGTCAGCGACGCGGGTCTGGCCGCCCGCATCTACGGCGAAATCCGCGACGAATGGCAGAGGACGCACGACGCCATCCTGGCCATCACCGGCCATGACAAGCTGCTGGGCGGCCAGCCGGAACTGGACCGTCTGATCCGCCTGCGGATGCCCTATGTCGAGCCGCTGAACCATGTGCAGATCGAGCTGATCCGCCGCCGCCGCGCCGGCGACGAAGATCCGCGGGTGCGCGAGGGAATCCTGCTGGCGATCAACGGGGTGGCGGCGGGGCTGAGGAACAGCGGCTGATCCCCGCCCTCATCCTAAATCCGATTTAATTGAACTGTCGCAGATCGGCGCCGCAATCCTCACTGCGCCGTTACAGAAGAAAGCTATTGCGCCTTCATCGCCATTTCGGGCGATTATCGTTCCCTAGGAGCTAAAACGATGAAGGTTCTCTCCCCCGTTCTCTTCGCCGTCGCCGTCCTGTCCGCCTCCTCCGCCCTGGCTCAGGACGTCCGGATCCCCTTCGGCGATCTGGACCTGGCCTCGACGGCCGGCGCCGCCGCCTTCGACGCCCGCCTCGATCAGGCGGCCGAGCGTCTGTGCCGCGACCTCGTCTTCACCTCGACCCGAATCACCAATCGGGGCGTCTGCCGCGCGGCTGTGCGGGCCGAGGCTCTGCGCCAGCTGCCGCGCGTCCGCCGCGTCGAATATGTCCGCGCCTCGCGGGACGCCCGTCCCGTCGTTCGCGCCGCGACCGCGTCCGACGAAGGCTGAACGGCGAACCGGCGAGGGGCGCTGCGTCCCTCGCCGGCGCTCTGCATCACAGCCATCTGGTCCGCTTGAAGGCGACGTAGAGGCCGAGGCAGACCCCGGCGATCACCGCCATGACGGCCGGATAGCCGTAGCGCCAGTGCAGTTCCGGCATGTGTTCGAAATTCATGCCGTAGATGCCGGCGATGGCGGTGGGCACGGCCAGCAGCGCCGCCCAGGAGGCGAGCTTGCGGGTGATGACCCCCTGCCTCTGCTGTTCCAGCAGATTGGCGACTTCAAAGACGGACGACAGGATTTCGGTCAGGCCGTTCAGGCGGCTGTTGACCCGTCGGACATGATCGCCGACGTCGCGGAAATAGGGTCGGACGTCGGGGTCGATACAGGGCAGGTCCAGCGACTGGAGCTTGCCCGCCACCTCCTCCATCGGCCCCAGGATGCGGCGAAACTTCAGCAGTTCGCGGCGAAGGGTGAACAGGCGGCGGATTTCGTTGCGCGACAGAAACGCCTCCAACGCCCTCTGCTCGATCTCCAGCACGGCGTCCTCGGAATGATCGACGATGGGCACATAGGCGTCGACGATGAAGTCGAGAACGCCGTGCAGCACAAAGTCCGGCCCGGCCCGCAGCTGGGCCGGCGAGGCCTCCAGCTGGGTCCGCAGGGCCGTGTGGGCGCGGTTCGAGCCGTGACGGATGCTGATGACGTGGTCATCCCCCACAAAGACGTGGGTTTCGCCGTACTGGATATGGTCCTCGATCTTTTCCGCCGTCCGAGCGACCACGAACAGTTCGCGCCCATAGACCTCGACCTTGGGCATCTGATGGGCCGACAGGGCGTCTTCGACCGCCAGGGGGTGCAGGTTGAAGCGCCGGACCAGAACCTCGAACTCGGCGTCGGTCGGGTCGTGCAGGCCGATCCAGACGAACTCGCCGGGTTGCAGGGCCAGTCCTTCGGGGGTCAGAGGCGCGGCGCGCTCCCTTTGACCGTCGCGATAGACGTAGGAGGCGACGACGGGCATGGGCGCTTCTTCTTTCTTCGGCAGTCCTCCCGACTTAGGCCAGACCGCGCGCAAACGAAACGGCCGGCGGATCGCTCCGCCGGCCGCAAACGTCATTCAGCCCGTTCGGGCCTCAAACAGGCCCCCGGATCAGGAAACCGGGAAGCCCCGGACCTTCAGCAGAGCCGCCACGTCGGGGTCGCGGCCGCGGAAGGCGCGGTAGGCCTCGGCCCGGTCGGTGGTGTTGCCCGGCGCCAGCATGATCGACTTGAACCGGCCGGCGATGTCCGGATTGAAGACGTCGCCCGACTCCTCGAAATAGGCCCAGGTGTCAGCGTCCATCGTCTCGGACCACAGGTAGCTATAGTAGCCGGCCGAATAGGCGTCGGACGTGAACAGGTGATTGAACTGCGGCAGGCGGTGCCGCATCACGATCTCCTTGGGCATGCCGATCCGCGTCAGGCTGGCCTTTTCGAAGGCGTCGATATCGGTCGGAGGCGTCGCCTGGGTGTGCAGATCCATGTCGACGATGGCCGAAGACAGGTAGCTGACGGTCGCATAGCCCTGGTTGAAGGTGGACGAGGCCTGGATCTTGTCCACCAGGGCCTGGGGCATGGCTTCGCCGGTCTGATAGTGTTTCAGATAGCCGTCCAGAATCGGCCGGCTCAGCACCCAGTGCTCGTGCACCTGCGACGGATATTCGACGAAGTCGCGCGGGGTGTTGCCGAAGGACGGATAGGTCACGTTCGACGAGAAATAGTGCAGGGTGTGGCCGAACTCGTGGAACAGGGTCTCGGCGTCGTCCAGCGAGATCAGCACCGGCTCGCCCGGCTCGGGCTTGGTGAAGTTGTTGTTGTTGGAGCCCAGGATCACCTTGGATCCGTCCAGGGTCGAGAAGGACCGATAGGTGGTCATCCAGGCGCCCGAACGCTTGCCCGGACGGGCGTAGTCGTCAGTGTAATACAGGCCGATCAGCTTGCCGGTGGCCTTGTCGTGCAGCTCATAGACCTCGACGTCCGGCTCGAAGGTCGGAACTGAGCCCTTGGGCAGTTTGGTGAATTTGAAGCCGTACAGACGCTCGGCCATGGCGAAGGAGCCGGCGCGGACCGCGTTCAGCTCGAAATAGGGCTTCAGCTGGTTCTGATCCAGGTCGTACTTGGCCTTACGCACCTTCTCGGCGAAGTAGAGATAGTCCCAGGGTTCGATGTCGAAACCGGCGATCGCCTTCATGTCGGCGACCTCTTCGGCGACGCGGGCCTTGGCCGGGGCCCAGACGCGGTCCATCAGATTTTGCGCATTGGCCGGAGTCTTGGCCATGGTGTCCTGCATCCGCAGTTCGGCATGGTTTTTGTAGCCCAGCAGCTTCGCCCGCTGGTCGCGCAGTTTCACGATCTCGGCGATGGTGGCGTTGGTGTCGTTGGCGTCGCCGTTGTCTCCGCGGTTGACGAACTTCTTCCAGACCTGTTCGCGCAGGGCCCGGTCGTCGGCGAAGGTCAGGAAGGGATCGACCGCCGAACGGGTGTTCAGAATGGCCCAGCCCTGCAGATTGCGGCTGCGCGCGGCCGCGGCGGCGGCGGCCTTGTTCGAGGCCGGCAGGCCGGCGACGCCGGCTTCGTTGGGGATCAGGGTCCAGCTGTTCTCATCGGCGACGACCTTCTGGCCGAAGCGAGTGAAGGCGTTGGACAGGGCGGTGTTGATCCGGCCCAGCTCGGCCTTGCCGGCCGCGTCCAGATTGGCGCCGGAGCGGATGAAGGCGTCGCGGCGGCGTTCGGCCAGACGCTTCTGCTGGGGGCTGAGGCCCATGGCGTCGGCGTTGTCGGCGACCGTCTTGATGCGCTGGAACAGTTTTTCGTTGAAGGTGATCTCGTCCGAGGCCGCCGACAGGATCGGCGACAGTTCGGTGTCGACGGCGTCATAGGCCTCGCCGCCGATGTTGGAGGTCATGACCCCATAGAGGTTGGATGCGCGGTCCAGCGGCTCGCCGGCCAGCTCCAGCGCCGTCATGGTGTTGGCGAAGGTGGGGGCTTCCGGATTGTTCGCGATGGCGGCGATGTCGGCGCGCTGCAGTTCGATGCCTTCCAGCATGGCCTCGCGCAGCTTGGCCGGGGTCACCTTGTCGAAAGGCGGCACGCCGTCATAGGGGCCGGTCCAGGGCTGGAGCAGTTCGGCCTTCGGCGTCGCCTTGGGCAGGACGGCGCGGGCGATCCGGGCCTCTTCGGCGAGGTCCATGGCGGCGGGCGCCGAGCCGGCCGGGGCGGCGCCGGAGCCGGTGGAGGCGCAGGCCGAGAGGGCCATCAGGCTGCCGCCCGCGATGAGAAGCTGGCGTCTGTGCATGGAATGCTCCGTGAAAAGGTCATGTCGCGGTCACACTTAGGCGCGCCGGGGCGGATCGTCACCTGTCCGACCCGTTAAAGCCCCGTAATCTTGTTGGAAGGATCGTCGCACTGTTCTAAAGCGCGCCTATGGCTATTGGCGTTTTCGACTCCGGCGTGGGCGGCCTGACCGTCCATCGTGAACTGACGCGGCGGTTCCCGCAGCGCGACTTCGTCTATCTGGCGGACCAGGCCCACGCCCCCTACGGCGGGCGCGGCGGCGAGGAGATCGTCGATCTGACCAAGGCCGGGTGCGAGCGGCTGTTCGAGGCCGGCGCCTCGGTCGTGGTCCTGGCCTGCAACACCGCCAGCGCCATCGCCCTGCGTCGCCTGCAACAGACCTGGATCCCCGGCCTGCGCGAACGGCTGGGCCGACCTGTGAACGTGCTGGGCATCATCGTGCCCACCATCGAGGCCGCGACGGGCCTGCCCTGGAGTTTCGAGGCCGAACGCCCCCAGGAGGGCGAAAAGATCCAGGCGGTGGACATCACCGGCGTCTTCTGCACCGCCGCCACCGCCATCAGCCGCGTGTTCGAGATCGAGATCGACAAACGGCGCGAGGACATCGCCGTCTTCTGCGAACCCTGCCCCGGCCTGGCCGGCCTGATCGAACTGGGCGCCCCGGTCGAAGAACTGACGGTCGTGGTCAATGATCACGTGGACGCGCTGCGCCGCCGCATCGGCCGCCACCCGGACAAGGCCATATTGGGCTGCACCCACTATGAGATCATCGCCGAACTGTTCGCCGCCGCCCTGCCGCCTGGGACGGCCCTGATCGAACAGCCGACGGCGGTGGCCGACGCCCTGGATCGCTATTTCGCCCGCCATCCCGAATACGCCCTGGGCGACGGCGGCCGCCGCGACTTCCTGACCACCGGCCAGGCCGGGCCTCAGTCGGACCTGATCGCCCGCTTCTGGGGCGCCCCGCTGACCTTCGATCAGGCTTAAGCGCAGCGGCTCAACACCCCGGACAGTCCGGCAGGGGTTCGTTCTCCAGCTGGAGCGTGGTGTGGCGGATCGCATGGCGTCGCGCCACACCCTGGGCCTCTCGCAGAAGCGTATCGCCGTCCGGCCGGTCGTGGACCAGGTGGGCCGTCAGGGCGGTCTCGGTCGTGGACAGGGCCCAGACGTGCAGGTCGTGCACCGCGCGCACGCCCGGCAGGGCGCACAGTCCCTGTTCCAGCGCCGTCATGTCGACGTCGTCCGGCGCCCCGTCCATCGCCAGATGGACCGAGTCCTTCAGCAGGCCCCAGGTCGACCACAGGATGACGGCGACGATGACCAGGCTGACGATCGGATCGACCACGGACCAGCCGGTCAGCAGAATCATGCCCCCCGCCAGGACGACGCCCAAGGACACCCCCGCGTCGGCCATCATGTGCAGATAGGCGCCGCGCGCGTTCAGATCGTGCTGGGACTTCATGAACAGCAGGGCCGTGCCCAGATTGATGATGAAGCCGACGGCGGCCACCGCCATGATGACGCCCGAGCCGACCGGCGCCGGTTCCGCAAACCGCCGCACGGCCTCGAAGGCGATGGCGCCGCAGGCGAAGATCAGCAGCACGGCGTTGGCCAGGGCCGCCAGGACCGTCGCCTTGCCGAAACCGTAGGTGCTCCGTCCGCCCGCCGCCCCGTGCGCCCCGCGCCGCGCCAGCCAGGCCGCCCCGCCGGCCATGGCCAGGCCCAGGACATCCGACAGATTATGGCCGGCGTCGGCCAGAAGCGCCGTGGAATCCGCGATGAGCCCGGCCGCGAATTCGCAGACCACAAAGGCCAGATTGACCGCCAGGCCGACGGCGTAGCGCCAGTCTCCTGTGTCCACGGGGCCATGGGCGTGCCCATGGCCGTGATGGTGATGATGACGCCCCCCGTGCGCGTGGTGATGACCGTCGTGCGCATGATCATGGTCGTGATCATGGTCGTGGTGGGCGGAGGGGTTTTCGGGCTGGGCTGTCATGGCTCTCGCCTATACGCCAATTCCGCAAACAGCGAAGCTGCTACATGATAACGCTTTGAATGTTATCATGTAATATCCCATCAATGCTGGTGCAGCGCGACCAGCAGCCCCAGGCCGATCAGGGCCAGGCCCAGCACCGCGCCTTCATAGCGCGCCCATCGCTCCAGCCGCAGGATCGAGGCGCCCGCGCTGGCCAGGGCCGTGAAGACGGCCATGCCGGCGATGGTGCCCAGGGCGAAGATCAGGGTCAACAGGGCCAGGGCCGCCATCCCCTCCGAGGCCGAAGACAGATAGATGGGCAGCAGAACCTCGCCCGGGGACACGGCCATCATCGCCACCAGCCCCAGGAAGGCCGCCTTGTCCGACACGGCGGGGGCGGCGATCTCCAACGCGGGGCCGCCCGCCACGGCCGGGCGTTTCAGCGTGGCCCGCGCCAGATAGAAGGCGCCGAACAGGAACAGCAGGACGGCGGCAAGATGCGGCAGCAGACCCTCCACCCAGCGCTCGAGCGCCAGGCCTGCCGCCACGATCAGCCCGCCGACCAGGGCGGTGGTGGCGATATGGGCCAGGCCGGCGACGGCCACCACCGCCAGCACCCGCGACGCGCGCCAGCCCTGCGCCCGCCCCACCAGGGTGAAGGGCAGCCAGTGGGTCGGAAGGGCCGCATGCAGGAAGGCCGCGACGAAGCCGCCTCCCAGGAGAGACAGCAGGACAGGCGGGTCGGACGGCGGGGACATGACCGGGCCTATAGCTTGTTACTTTATAACAGTCGAGACCAAATCGCCCTTACAGCCAGTCTGCGAAAGGCTCGCGATCCAGCATCTCCTCATAGGTCGGCCGCGGACGAATGACCGCCCACTGTTCGCCGTCCACCAGAACCTCGGGGACCAGGGGACGGCTGTTGTACTCGCTGGCCATGACGGCCCCATAGGCGCCGGCGCCGGTGAAGACCACCAGATCCTCGGGCTCCAGCGGCGGCAGGAGCCGGTCGCGGGCGAAGGTGTCGCCGGTCTCGCACACGGGGCCGACCACATCATAGGGTCGGGCCGCGCCGGGCCGGGGATTGACCGGGCGGATGTCGTGATAGGCGTCATACAGGGCCGGACGCATCAGATCGTTCATCGCTGCGTCCAGCACCAGGAAGCGGCGGCCGTCCGAGCGTTCATTGACCTGGATCACCTGGCTCAGCAGCACCCCGGCGTTGGCGGCCAGAAGACGGCCGGGCTCGAAAGCCGCCTCGACCTCCAGCCCCGCCAGGACGCGGGCCGCCATGGCGACATAGTCGGCCGGAGACGGCGGCTCCGTTCCCCCGGCGTAGGGCACGCCCAGACCGCCGCCCAGGTCGAGCCGGGTCACGGCGTGGCCCTGGCGTCTCAGCTCGCGGGTCATGTCGGCCAGGATCGTGAAGGCCGCCTCCAGCGGCGCCAGGTCGGTGATCTGGCTGCCGATATGACAGGCCAGGCCCACGGGCGTGGCGTGGGGCGAGGCCGAGGCGCGGGCGTAGAGCGCCATCGCCTCCTCGACCGGAACGCCGAACTTGTCGCCCTTGCCGCCCGTCGTGATCTTGGCGTGGCCGCCGGCCCCGACATTCGGATTGACCCGCACGGCGACGGCCGGGGCGGCCTGCATCAAGGCGGCGACGGCGATCAGCCGGTCCAGTTCGGCCCCGGACTCGATATTGATCTGGCGCACCCCGACGCTGATGGCGAAGGCGATCTCCATGTCGGTCTTGCCGACGCCGGAGAAGATGATCTTGTCGGCCGGCACCCCCGCAGCCAGGGCCCGGCGGATCTCCCCTTCCGAAACCGTATCGGCGCCCGACCCCAGCCGGGCCAGGGTCGCCAGGACCGAAAGGTTGGAGTTGGCCTTGACCGCAAAGGCGATCAGGGCCTCGCCCAGGGCGTCGCGGTGCGCGTCGGCGGCGGCGCGCAGCAGGCCGTAGTGCCGCTTCAGCGTCGCGGTCGAATAGACATAGACGGGCGTGCCCACCTCGTCGGCGATCAGGTCCAGCGGCGCGCCTTCGGCGTGCAGGGCGCCGTTCTTGAGATCGAAATGGTGCAAGGCGGCCTAGCGGGGGTCGTTGGCGGCGGGGTTGGCGCCGAAGGGATTGGAGGGGCCGCCGTCGATCGGCACGCTGCTGGACGGCCGGTTGATCGTCGCCGGCTCGGGCAGGCTGGGGGCGCGGCTGCTGCGGGGCGCCCGCTCGGTCTCGCGCCTGGGCGATTCCAGATCGGCCATACGACCGCAACCGGCGACCGACAGGGCGAGCAGGCCCGCGAGGATCAGGGTCTTTTTCCCAAAGACGTTCATAAGCGGGCTCTCCAGTCGGCGATACGCGCGCGGACCTGTTCCGGCGCGGTGCCGCCATAGCTCTGACGGCTCCGGCACGAAGCCTCGGCGGTCAGCACCTTGTAAACCGCTTCCGTGATCCCCGGCTCGAGTTTCTGCATTTCTTCCAGCGGCAGTTGCGACAGGTCCACGCCCAGGGCTTCCGCCTGTTTCACCGCCGCGCCCGTGACGTGGTGCGCCTTGCGGAAGGGCAGGTTCAGTTCGCGCACCAGCCAGTCGGCGAGGTCCGTCGCGGTCGAAAAGCCGGCGCCGGCTGCGGCCGCCATCCGTTCGGTATTGGGCCGCAAGGCCGAGACCATGGCGGTCATGGCGACCAGGGCTAGGTCCAGGGCGTCGAACGCCTCGAACACCGGCGGCTTGTCCTCCTGCATATCCTTGGAATAGGCCAGCGGCAGGCCCTTCATCACGGTGGACAGGGCGACCAGCGAACCCATGATCCGGCCGGTCTTGGCCCGAACCAGTTCGGCGGCGTCGGGATTGCGCTTCTGCGGCATGATCGACGAACCGGTGGTCAGGTCGTCGGGCAGGGTGGCGAAACCGAACATCGGCGTCATCCAGACCACGATCTCTTCCGCCAGGCGCGACAGATGGCCCGCGGTGATCGAGGCGGCGGCCAGGCTTTCCAGGGCGAAGTCGCGGTCCGAGACGGCGTCCAGCGAATTGGCCATCGGCCGGTCGAAGCCCAGCTCGGCCGCCGTCATGTGGCGGTCGATCGGGAAGGGCGAGCCGGCCAGGGCGGCGGCGCCCAGGGGGCTTTCGTTCATCCGCGTCCGGGCGTCGGCGAAGCGGCCGGCGTCGCGGCCGAACATTTCGACATAGGCCATCAGATGGTGGCCCAGGGTCACCGGCTGGGCGGTCTGCAGATGGGTGAAGCCGGGCATCAGGTCGGCCGCATGCTGTTCGGCCCGGTCCAGAAGCGCGGCCTGCAAGGCCTTCAGCTGGGCGATGGAGCGGTCGCAGGCGTCGCGGACCCACAGGCGGAAGTCCAGGGCCACCTGGTCGTTGCGGCTGCGGGCGGTGTGCAGCCGCCCCGACGGCTCGCCGATCAGCTCGGACAGCCGGGCCTCCACATTCATGTGGATGTCCTCGAACTGGTCGCGGAAGGGGAAGGTTCCGTTCAGAATCTCAGCCTCGACGGCGTCCAGCCCCTTCAGAATGGCCTCGGCGTCCGCCGACTGGATCACGCCCTGTTTGGCCAGCATCCGACAATGGGCGCGCGATCCGGCCAGATCCTGACGCCACAGACGCCGGTCCACCCCGATGGAGACGTTGATCGCCTGCATGATCTCGGCGGGGCGCGACGAAAAGCGGCCGCCCCACATGTCTTGACCTGCGGGCTTCGCCGGGGCCTTAGAAGCATCGACTTGGGCGGTATCGGAGGCGGCGTCGGTCATGAGTGGCTCGAGAAAGGCGATCTGGGCGGTCGTCGGCGCTCTGGTGCTGATCAGCACGCTCGCCGGCGCCGGCGGCTTGGCGATGTCGCTATACGCCAATCATAGGCAGAAGGCGCAACCCCAGACGACGCCCGTCGCAAAAAGCGATCTGGCCCGGTTCGCCGTCGGACCGCTGGCGGCGCTCCAGACGCCGTCCGAACTCAAGCCCGCGCCCGAATATATGTTCCGCGACCGCAACGGCACGGCCGTGCGGTTTTCGGCCTTCAAGGGCAAGGTGGTGGTCGTCAATCTATGGGCCATGTGGTGCGCCCCCTGCCGCACCGAAATGCCCACCCTAGCGGCCCTGGCCCGGTCCTATCAGACCAACGAGGACCTGATCGTCCTGCCGATCAATGTCGACGCCACCGCCGACGCCCTGGCCGACGCCAGGAGCTTCATCGACGTGCACGAGCCTCTGCCGCTGTACAGCGACATCCGCTTCCAACTGCCGTTCGAGTTTCCGGGCAAGGGCAAGATGCCCCAGACCGTCTTCCTGGATCGCGAAGGCCGCATCCGCGCGATCTTTGCGGGCGAGGCCGACTGGAACAGTCCCGAGGCCCACGCCCTGATCGACGCCCTGCTGGCGGAAGGCGCGCCCGCCGCCTGATCCGGGGGGAGCCTCAGTTTTCGTCGGGCACGCGCCGGTCGGTCGCGGGGTCCACGGCGCCCGGCCGACCTTCGGCGGCGGCCTCAGCCTGGTTTTCCTCCAGCTTGTCGGCGACCTTGCCGGCCCCGCTCTCGACCGCCTGAGCCGCCTTCATGGCGCCGGATTCGATCACTTCTCCGGCCTGGGACGCCGCCTCGGCGGTGTTGTCGGCGGCCGCCTCGGCATGGGCCTCGGTCTTTTCCTGCTCCGCCTGGGTGCAGGCGGCGGCCCCCAGGGCGAAGGCGGCGGCGACGGTCAGCAGCATCGACTTGCGGATGGTCATGCGAATTCTCCGGTCAAGGTTGTCCGCCGGTGAACGCCCCAGGGGCGTACCGGTTGCGCCTGTGGCCGAACCTTCGATGTCGGAGAAGAAGGGGAAGGTGGTGACTGGAGGCGGGATCGAACCGCCGACCTGTGGGTTATGAATCCACCGCTCTAACCATCTGAGCTACCCAGTCGTATCCCGCATCCGGGCCTTCGCGAGGCTTGGGCCAGCGCGAAAGAGGCGTGCCTATATCGCCGTCGCGCGCGCGGTTCAAGTCGTGTCGATGCAGATCGTGCGGCGATAGGGCGCAAGACGGGGCAGGAGCGGACAGATAACGCTGGGGTTTCTTCGTTACCGACGCCCCCAACCCGCCCGGAGCCGCCTATGCGCCCCATCGCCCTCGCCGCCTCGACCGCCCTGCTCGTCCTCGCCGCCGCCTGCGGCGCGAACGGAGAGACCGCCTCCGCATCCGGCCAGTCGGGCGCCCCGCTGGAGACCCGGCCCGCCAACAATCCCGACCAGCAGCCCGCCTTCCCCGGCCAGACCCGGGCGCCGGGGGTGAAGACCGAACAGGCGATGCGCCACAGCGTGGTCGCCTCGGGCTTGTCGCATCCCTGGGGCTTGGCCCTGATGCCCGACGGGCGCTGGCTGGTGACGGAAAAGCCCGGCCGGCTGCGGATAATCACGGCCCAGGGCCAAGTCGGCGAACCGGTCCAGGGCCT
This sequence comes from Brevundimonas sp. Br13, assembly GCF_055391505.1. Classification (NCBI taxonomy): domain Bacteria; kingdom Pseudomonadati; phylum Pseudomonadota; class Alphaproteobacteria; order Caulobacterales; family Caulobacteraceae; genus Brevundimonas; species Brevundimonas sp. Br13. Next base: position 196,778 of record NZ_AP044008.1, read on the forward strand.
GCCCCGCGTCGATGCGCGCGGCCAGGGCGGCCTGCTGGACGTCGTCGTCAGCCCCGGCTTCGCCCAGGACCGTCTGATCTACTGGAGCTATGCGGAGCCTCGGGACGGCGGCAACGCCACCTCGGTCGCACGGGGGCGGCTGTCCGACGACGGCGCGCGGGTGGACAATGTCCAGGTCGTCTTCCGCGCCCTGCCCGCCTATGACGGCGACAAACATTTCGGCTCGTCCCTGGCCTTTGCGCCGGACGGCAAGCTGTTCATCACCCTGGGTGAACGCTCCGACCGGCCGATGCGGCCCCAGGCCCAGGATCTGGGCTCGCACATGGGCAAGACCATCCGCATCAACGCCGACGGCACAGTTCCCCAGGACAATCCCTTCGTCGGCCGCGCCGGCGCCCTGCCCGAGATCTGGAGCCTGGGCCACCGCAACGTCCAGGGGATCGCCGTCCAGCCCGGCACGGGCGCGATCTGGACCATCGAGCACGGGACGCGCGGCGGCGACGAGGTCAATCTGGACAGGGCGGGCCTGAACTACGGCTGGCCCGACGCGGCTTACGGCGTCGAATATGCGGGCGGCGCGATCAACAGCGGCGCGACCCAGAAGGCCGGCACGGAACAGCCCGTCTATTATTGGGATCCGGTCATCGCGCCGGGTGGGGCGGTCTTCTACCAGGGCGCCATGTTCCCGGCCTGGGACGGCGATCTGCTGGTCACCGCGCTGAAGGAGAAGCATATCGCCCGGCTGGTGATCGAAAATGATCGCGTCGTCGGGGAAGAGCGGCTGCTGACCGACCTGGGCGAGCGTGTGCGCGACGTGGCGATCGGCCCAGACGGCGCCGTCTGGGCGATCACCGACGAGAGCGACGGAAAATTGGTCCGACTGGCTGCGGCCGAGTAGTCTTTAGCGAAGCGCGGGCCCCGCCCCTGCGGGCCTCGCCCATAGGAGAATACCATGCGCCACGCTACATCCTGCATATGGGCGGCGACCCTGGTCGCCCTGCCGTTTATCGCCGCCTGCACCTCGACCGGCGTCGAAAACCGCTACCAGACCGAGCTGGACGCCCTGGAGGCGCGCTGTACGGCGCGGCAGGGGATATTGGTCACCACGGGTCTGCAGACCGGCCGTCCAGAGACCGACTACGCCTGCCGGATCAGCGGCGTCGCCAGCCGAATCCCCGGCGACTGACGGCTGGGGCGCCGCGCCTCGACCGCCTCACGCGCCTTGTTACTTGACGTTGACGTAAACGTAGGGTTCTTGGCGACCAAGCTTTGATCCGACCCGGCCATAAGCCGCGCCGCCCTTTCCGGGCGACGTCGCTCCGGCCCAAAGATGGAGACTCCCTGTCATGGCTGACGCCTATATCTACGACGCCGTCCGCACCCCCCGCGGCAAGGGCAAGAAGGACGGCTCGTTGCACGAGATCACCGGCCTCAGCCTGGCGACCCAGGTCCTGGAGGCCCTGCGCGACCGCAACGACCTGGACACCTCCAAGGTGGATGACGTCATCCTGGGCTGCGTCACGCCCGTGGGCGAACTGGGCGCCGACATCGCCCGCACCGCCGTTCTGTCCGCCGGCTGGTCGCAATATACGGCCGGGGTTCAAGTGAACCGCTTCTGCGCCTCGGGCCTGGAAGCCGTGAACATGGCCGCCGCCAAGGTGAAGTCGGGCGAGTCCGACTTCGCCGTCGGCGGCGGGGTCGAGGTCATGAGCCGCGTGCCCATGGGTTCGGACATGGGCGCCTGGCCGACCGATCCGTCGTCCGCCTTCCCGACCTATTTCGTGCCCCAGGGCGTGTCGGCCGACATGATCGCGACCAAGTACGGCTTCAGCCGCGACGACGTGGACGCCTATTCGGTCGAAAGCCACAAGCGCGCCGCCCGCTCCTGGGCCGAGGGCCGGTTCAACAAGTCGGTCATCGCCGTGAAGGATCAGCTGGGCCTGACCATTCTGGACCGCGACGAGACCATTCGTCCGAACACGGACATGCAGACCCTGGGCGGACTGAACCCCTCCTTCACCATGATGGGCGAAATGGCCTTCGACAGCGTGATCAACCAGCGCTATCCCGAGGTCGAGCGGGTCAACCACGTCCACACCCCCGGCAACTCCTCCGGCATCGTCGATGGTTCGGCGGGCGTGCTGATCGGTTCGCTTGAGGCCGGCCGGGCCCTGGGGCTGAAGCCGCGCGCCAAGATCCTAGGCGGCGCCTCGATCGGCTCGGAACCGTCGATCATGCTGACCGGACCCGAATATGTGTCCAAGAAGCTGCTCGGCAAGCTTGGCATGACGACCGACGACATCGACCTGTGGGAGTTGAACGAGGCCTTCGCCGCCGTGGTGCTGCGCTACATGCAGGCCATGAACATCCCGCACGACAAGATGAACGTCTGCGGCGGCGCCATCGCCATGGGCCACCCCCTGGGGGCCACCGGCGCCATCATCACGGGCACGGTGCTGGACGAGCTGGAGCGCTCGAACAAATCGACGGCCCTGATCACCCTGTGCATCGGCGGGGGCATGGGCACCGCCACCGTCATCGAACGCGTCTGATCCATTGCTCCCCCGTCGGGGGAGCTGTCAGCGAAGCTGACTGAGGGGGGCGAACCCATCGCCGGCGTCGGCGGCGGCCCCCTCCACCGCTTCGCGGTCCCCCTCCCCCGCTGGGGGAGGATCTGAGGAAGAGAGATTATGGAAAACTTCAAGATCGACATCGACGCCGACGGCATCGCCGTCATCGCCTTCGACGTGCCGGGCCGTTCGATGAACACCCTGACCAGCGCGGTGATGAAGGAGATCCCGGAACTGGTCGAACGGGTCAAGACCGACGAAACCATCAAGGGCGCCGTCATCACCTCGGGCAAGGCCTCGGGCTTCTGCGCCGGCGCGGACCTGGGCGACATGGCGGGCGGCGTGCTTTCCGGCGGCGGCGACCTGCAGAAGGCCTTCGACGCCGGCTGGGCGCTGAACGGCGCCTTCCGCGCGCTGGAGACCTGCGGCAAGCCGGTGGCGGCGGCGATCAACGGCTTGGCCCTGGGCGGCGGGCTGGAGTTCACCCTCGCCTGCCACTACCGCGTGGTCGAGAACGACAACAAGATCCAGCTGGGCCTGCCCGAGATCAAGGTCGGCCTCTTCCCCGGCGGCGGCGGCACCCAGCGTCTGACCCGTCTGGTCGGGGTCCAGAACGCCATGATGGCGATGAGCGAGGGCAAGTCCTTCCGCCCGAACGACGCCAAGGGCGCCGGCATCGTCCATGAGGTGGTCGAAAAGGGCCAAGCGGTCGAGGCGGCCAAGGCCTGGATCAAGAACGGCGGCAAGGCCGTCCAGCCCTGGGACGACAAGTCCTTCAAACTGCCCGGCGGCGGCCCCTATCACCCGGCCGGCATCCAGAACTTCATGGTCGGCAACGCCATGCTGCGCAAACAGTCCTACGGCAACTATCCGGCCGTGGTGAACCTGATGAAGGCCGTCTACGAAGGGACCCAGGTGCCGATGGACGCGGCCCTGCGGATCGAGACCCGCTATTTCATCAAGACCCTGATGACGCCCCAGGCCCAGGCCATGATCCGGTCCCTGTTCCTGTCCAAGCAGGAGCTGGACAAGGGCGCCGTGCGGCCCGCCGGCGTGCCGAAATCCGATCCCAAGAAGGTCTCGGTCCTGGGCGCGGGCATGATGGGCGCCGGCATCGCCTATGTGCAGGTCATGGCCGGCATCGAGACCGTGCTGATCGACCAGACCCAGGAAGCCGCCGACAAGGGCAAGGCCCATGTCGAGGAGCTGCTGAAGAAGCGTCTGTCGCGCGGTCAGATGACCCAGGAGAAGTATGACGCCACCCTGGCCCTGGTCACGGCGACGACCGACTATGACCACATCAAGGGGTCGGACCTTGTGATCGAGGCGGTGTTCGAAAACCGCGAGATCAAGGCCGATGTGACCAAGCGGGCCGAGGCCCAGCTGGTCGAAGGCGCCGTCTTCGGCTCCAACACCTCGACCCTGCCGATCACCGGCCTGGCCGAGGCCAGCGTGCGGCCTGAGGACTTCATCGGCATCCACTTCTTCTCGCCGGTCGACAAGATGATGCTGGTCGAGATCATCCTGGGCGAGAAGACGGGTCAGGCCGCCATCGCCAAGGCGCTGGACTATGTGCTGAAGATCAAGAAGACGCCGATCGTGGTCAACGATTCGCGCGGCTTCTACACCTCGCGCTGCTTCTCCACCTTCCTGATGGAAGGCATGGCCATGCTGGAGGAGGGTTACGGCCCGGCCCTGATCGACAATGTCGGCCGGATGACCGGCATGCCGCGCGGCCCGCTGGAGATGCACGACGACGTCGCCCTGGACCTGTCCTACAAGATCGCCAAACAGACGGCGCTGGACCTGGGCGACAAATACGTCCCGACCGAAGGCGCCGACATTGTCGCCAAGATGGTCGAGGGCGGACGCTACGGCCGCAAGAACGGCAAGGGCTTCTATGACTATGACACCAAACCCAAGACGATCTGGAAGGGGCTGAGCGAGCTGGCGCCGACCACCAAGGGCATCGATGCGCCCGAGGAGCCCGGCGCCTTCGCCCAGATCGACGAGCTGAAGACCCGCCTGCTGTATCGCCAAGCCGTCGAGGTCGCCCGCTGCTGGGCCGAGGGCGTCATCGACGACCCGCGCGAGGCCGACCTGGGCGCCATCCTGGGCTGGGGCTTCGCGCCCTGGACCGGCGGCCCGATCAGCATGATCGACGGCATCGGCCTGGCCAAGTTCGTCGAAACGGCGGATCGCCTGGCCGCGACCTATGGCGACCGGTTCAAGGTCCCGGACCTGCTGCGCGACATGGCCGCCAAGAACGAGACCTTCTACGGCCGGTTCGCCCCGGAGAAGGCCGCCGCCTGATCGGTTGCGGAAAGTGTGCGTACGGAACGGGCGGCCTTGGGGTCGCCCGTTGTGGTTTGAGGCCGCATTTCCCTTTTCGTCATTCCGGGCGAAGGGCCGCTTGGCCCGTAGACCCGGAACCCAGCGGCGCGCGAGAGCGCGAACCTGTCGCGGGCTCGGTGTTCAAGCATCGTGCGGCGGATGGATTTCGCCTTCGGCGCCTCCCCCGGTCCCGCTTCGCGGGCCGGAGGAGGACGAGGGGTTCCGGGTCTCCGCTGCGCTCCGCCCGGAATGACGAAAGGAGAGGATGCCGCGTCCCCCAAAAAAGACCCGCCCGACACGAGGTCGGACGGGTCGCTCCGCCGCCCCTCGCGGGGTCGGTGGCGGGTCGCTTGGGGCGACGGAGTGTCCTTAAGGTCCGGAGAGGCTCAGCCTTCCAGATCCTGGCCTTCGTCCGGCTCGGGCGTGCCCAGCAGTTCGTCGGCGATCTTGTTGGTCGAGGCGCGCACCGCCTTTTCGATCGAGGCGGCGATGTCGGGGTTCTGTTTAAGGAATTCGCGCACATTCTCGCGGCCCTGACCGATCCGGGTCGAGTCATAGCTGAACCAGCTGCCCGACTTCTCGATCACCCCGGCCTTGACGCCCAGGTCGATGACCTCGCCCAGTTTGGAGATGCCCTCGCCGTACATGATGTCGAAGATGACCTCGCGGAACGGCGGGGCGACCTTGTTCTTGACCACCTTGACCCGGGTGGTGTTGCCGACCACCTCGTCGCGGTTCTTGATCGCGCCGGTGCGGCGGATGTCCAGGCGCACCGAGGCGTAGAATTTCAGCGCATTGCCGCCCGTCGTCGTCTCGGGGCTGCCGTACATGACCCCGATCTTGTGGCGGATCTGGTTGATGAACAGGACGATGCATTTGGACTTGGAGATGGAGGCCGTCAGCTTGCGAAGCGCCTGGCTCATCAGACGGGCCTGAAGGCCGGGCAGGCTGTCGCCCATCTCGCCCTCGATTTCGGCGCGCGGCGTCAGGGCCGCGACCGAGTCGACCACCACGATGTCCACCGCGCCGGAGCGCACCAGGGTGTCCACGATCTCCAGCGCCTGTTCCCCGGCGTCGGGCTGGGACACCAAGAGATCGTCCAGGTTCACGCCCAGCTTCTGGGCGTAGACTGGATCCAGGGCGTGTTCGGCGTCGACGAAGGCGGCGACGCCGCCCTTCTTCTGCACCTCGGCCACCGTATGCAGGGCCAGGGTGGTCTTGCCCGAGGATTCCGGGCCGAACACCTCGATCACCCGCCCGACCGGCAGGCCGCCGATGCCGAGCGCCATATCCAGACCCAGCGAGCCGGTCGAGACGCTTTCGATCTCGGCCACAACCCCGGCCTTGCCCAGTTTCATCACCGAGCCCTTGCCGAAGGCGCGATCGATCTGGGCGATCGCCGCCTCGAGAGCCCGTTGTTTGTCGCCGTCTTCCTTACCCACCAGTTTCAAAGCCGCCTGTGCCATTGCCTTCGTCTCCCTTGCCATGATTCCCGTCAGAAGCTTGGGAGAGACCCGCCATGGACCCGCCCCCGTTTTGGTGAGGCCGACTATGTGCACGGTTTGTTCTGGTTCACAAGATGTTCTCATCAGAGACCGACGAATCTCTTCGGGTCTACGTCCGTTTTTGACGCATCACTCGGCGACGACGTCCACAGCCGAGGCCGGTTCGGCATGGCGCGCGGCGAGGGACAGGCCGCAGCCGAGGATCAGCACGGCCGCCGACAGGCCCGCGAGGGTGTGACTCCAAGGGCTGCGCGTTCCCGACGGCTCCCCCCGCATCGGCGCAAGGGGCCGGACCAGGACGAGGATCAGCAGGGCGATCAGGGCCAGGGCCCAGGCCTGGCTCATGCCCACGCCCAGGAAGATGAAATGGCCCAGGCCGAACAGCCAGCCGCCGACCAGGACCGTGGCCACGGCCGCCGGCGCCAGGGCCGCCCACCGCTCCAACCGGGCGCCGATCAGGGCGGCGAGCGCCGCCGCGAAGGCCGCCGCCAGGCCGGTCCAGACGAACAGCAGGGCCGCCTCGGGCGCGATCGCCTGAACCAGGCCGCCCAGAACCAGCACCAGGACGATCGCGCCCAGCCAGCCGCCCCAGACCGTCTCGTCCTCGCCGTCCGGCCAGAGGCTTAGGGCGACGCCGACCACGGCGGCGCCGAGCACCAGATAATCGACGCCGCCCAGGACCGTCGCCAGAACGGCCGCCGCCGCGACCACCCCGGCCAGCAACCGCCGCCCGATCAGGGCCCGACCCGCCATGAGGGCCAGCAGGACCGCCAGCACGGCCAGACCCACGCCGGCCTCCATCCACGGCAGGCGACGCAGCATCATGTAATAGGTCTCGGCGGAGTCGATCCGCTCGCCGATCGGCCCCGCCAGGACCCGCGCCGCCTGGGCCGCCACCATGCCGACGCTCAACAGCCACAGGCCGCCGGTGAAGCCCTTCACCCCCTGTCTCCAGGTCAGGCCGGTCGAATGACGCGCGCCCCAGGCGGCGAAGGCCGTGAGCCCAAGGGCCAGAGCCAGCAGGCCCCAGCCCGTCTCAGCCCCATGGCGCAGAAGCCCCAGGCCGAAGACGTCGGAATAGACGAGGTTGCGCGTCGCCTGCGGCAGGGTCGGCGCGCGCAACAGGGCGTCGGCCGTCTCCAGCGCCTGGGCGCCGATATGCTGGACGCTGCCCTGGTCGAGGGCGTCCGGCGTCGAACCGGGCGAATGGTACTGAGCCGGGCGGCCGATGAAGGCCAGATTGACCCCCGCCAATCCCCGGTCGGCGGCGATGGTGAAGTCGGTGCCGTTGGGCATCAGCCGATAGACGAAGACGGCGAGCGCATTGCTGGACGGCCCGCCCTCGGCCCGCCGCGCCGCCCGGGCGTACAGATCGACCGTCTGGGCGTTGCCCGGCCCGGTCTCGAACATCAGGGCCCGACCGCCGCCGCCCCGCGCCTCCAGGTTCACCACCGCCCCGACCCGGTCGCGCAGCGGATGTTCGCTGAAGAAGGCGCGCGCCCCGTCCAGGTTCAGTTCCTCGGCGTCGGTCAGGAGGACGATCAGCCCCCTATCGGCCGGGCCGCGCGCCTTGATCGCCCGCACCGCCTCCAGAACGGCGGCCACGCCGCTGGCGTCGTCGGCCGCGCCCGGCGACCCCGGCACGCTGTCGTAATGGGCCATCAGCACCACCAGAGGCAGGCGCGGGTTCCGGCCGGGCAGGACGCCCACCAGATTGACGGCCGAGACCCCTTCCGTGGAAAGGCCGTTCCGCTCCATCCGCCGCACGGCCGCCGGAGACAGGGCGCCGGCCTGGAACGTCGGCGACAGGCCCAGTTCCGCCATCCGGCCATAGAGATAGGCCTGGACCAGGGCGTGGTCGGTCGAGCCGACCGGCCGGGGCGCCCGGGCCGTCAGCCGCACGTCCTGCATCGCCCTTTCGGCGGAAAAAGCGGCGGCCGGCGCGCTCGCCGGCTGGGGTCGAGGGGTCTGGGTGGTGAGCACGGCCAGACCCAGGGCCGCCGTCAGAGCCGCCAACAACAAGACCAGCCGCATGCGATCCATCCCCCGAAGTCTCTAGCGGCACTAAGGACCGAGGCCGTGGCGTTTCGCAAGAGCGAGACGTCAGCGCCGCGTCAGCGCCTTGTCCGGTTCCGCTCGACCCGGTTGCCGACCGCCCCATCGCCGTCGTCGGCGCTTGAACCGAAGGGATAGCCCGCGTCATCGGCGCAATAGCGCCGGTTTCCCTCACGCGCGCCGACCACCACCGTGCGAGGTCGCAGCCAGCCGGCGTCCGAGAAGCTATTGTCCGCGATCTGATTATAGGACGGCGTCTGGTGTCGGATCACCCCGTCCTCGCCGCAGTTGCGGTACAGAAAGATCCCGCCCCGACCGCCCAGGGCGAACCGGTTGCCGATGATGCGATTGGCGCCTGACCCGTCCACGGCGATCATTTCGCGTCCGGTGCGCAGCACGAAGTCGTTGTCCTGGATCAGGGCGCCCGCGCTTTCGGCGTCCAGATAGACGGCGGTGGAGACCGAACGGCCGGTGAAGCGCGATTCCCGAACGGTCGTCCGCGTCACCCCTGGTCCGACATAGAGGGGAATGGTCCCTGTCGCCTGAACCCGCACCTGCTCCAGCACGGTCTCGGACGGAGCCGCCACCTGGGCTGCGGTCGTATGGTCCGGGCGGCGGGACGAGGCCAGAAGATCCCGCATCGACCCGCCCGCCCCCATGCCCCAGATGCGGATATTGCCGACGACGGTGCAGTGGCGCACCACCGCGCCGATCGGCCGGCTCCACCCCTGCGGCGTCTGGCGCGACCAGACGGCGACGGTGGGGGATTGGGCGGTCGCCTGACCCGGCTGGCGGACCGTCCCGCCGCCGCAGTCCAGACCGGCGCCTGAGGCTTCCGCCCCCTCGATCAGGACCGGACGGGACACGTTCGCCCCCGCCAGGACGGCGCGACACAGCAGCCGATAGGGGCGGTCGGAGGGGGTGATCAGGTCGCGCACCTCCTGCGGCGTGCACGGTCTGGCGGCGGGGCGGGCGGCGGGACGGTCGTCGATCGGCGCCAGCAAGGACAGCAGCAGGAGGCCGACCATTTCAGTCAGCGGCCGTCGCCGCCAGGGCGGCCCGTTCGGCGGCGCATCCCGGATTGGTCAGGCCGGCGGCGCGGCGCGCCTCCAGCTCTCGCCGCGCCGCCTTTGCCTCGGCCTGGAAGGCCGGCGCGGCGATGATCTGTAAGGCGACGGCCCGCCCGAGGGCCGCGCCGGCGGCGACGTCGCTGGGATAGTTCATCGCGCAAACCATTCGGCTGACGCCGATCTGACGGCCGATGCGGCGCACCGCGCTCGCATGATCCGGCTCCAGCGCGGCCAAGACCTCGGCATAGGCCGCGCCCGCCGCCGCGCCCAGGGACGGATAGGCGGCGCTGTCGCGCGCCGTCGGCGTCAGCCGTTCGCAGGCCGGGCGGTCGGGATCGTTCGACACAGGCCGGGCGCGACGCGCGCGGGCCGCGACCTGTTCGGACACGGCCCGCACATCGTGAAACGCCTTGGCCGCCATCCGATCCAGCGTCGGCGTCTCTGCATCGCCGCCCAGCCGCAGCCCCAGGGCGCAGTCGAAATGTTGCAAGGCCAGGGGCGGACGAAGCTCGGCGTGGGCGGTGGCCAGCAGCCACCGATCCGACTGTTCCAAGGCCCGGAACCGGTCCGACTGATCGCGGTCTTGACGGTCGGCGGCCGAGCCCGCATCGGGAGCGGGCGGCGCGGCCTCTGCCAATCGCGCCAAGGCCTCGGGCGACAGATAGCCGCCGTCGGCCAGGACGAAGACCGGCGCGGGGGACGGCCGCCCCGCGCCCGCACAGGCCGACAGGACGAAGGCTGTCGTCAGGACCGCCGCGAATGAGGCGGCGAACGGCTTCACCGCCCTTCGCTCCAGCTCAGCTGCACGGAGGTCTCTCCGCCTTCGCCGGGGGCGGCGACGACGTGGATATTGGTCGCACCCGCCGGGCCGCCGGCGGCGCCATAGGCGCGGGCGTCGCCCTGGTTCATCCCCATGACGGACGAAAGGCCGGCCTGTTCGGCCCGTTCACGATAAAAGGCCACCACCTCATCGGGGCTGGCGGAGGTTCGGAAGGTGACCAGGCCGCCGTCTCCGTGCGGTCCGGTCGCCGTCGTCCCCGGCTGATCCATGACCGCGCCGGGATAGAGGGCGGCGTAGTCGGGCGCCCCCGGCGCGGCGGGCTCAACGCCGCCGCTCGAGGCGGGAGCGGGGGCTTCGGCTGGGGGCGGAATCGCCGCGTCGCGCGCCTCAGCCGGTCCCGCCTCAGCCGGCGCAGCAGCGGCGCGCCCTTGAGCCGGGCGGGCTTCATCCTCTCGGCTGCAAGCGGCGAGCGTCAGTATGAAGAAGGCGGCCGAGGCCGCCGAAAGGCGTATCATCGGGGAATCGTCCCTTGGACCCTTAGTCGAGGCGGCACCGTGGCCTAAGGATGCGGCGCCAGCAAGGCGTTCAGTCGCCGCCGCGCCCGCCCTCGACCGGATCGCCCGCCTCGCCGGTGAAGCGCCGCCCGGACTCTGCGACGGCGTCGGGCTCGGCGTTCGACGGCGACTGCGGGTCCGCCTCCGCCCGCCCTTCGGCCGCCAGGGCCTCATTGATGACCGCCGAGTCGGGATCGTCGTCCGACCCGCTCGCCGAGCCGCCGCGTAACGAGCCCGCCCTCAGGTCCGAACCGGAGTCCGAACCGTCCAGCGCCTCGATCAGGGCGTCGCCCCTGCGCCCCAGGTCGGGCTTCTCGCCCATGTCCTGAGCTTCACGGGAGTCCCGGCCTTCGAGTTCCGATTCTGCGCCCTTGTCTTCCGCGTCCTTGTCGATGTCGGTCATGGCGCCGTCTCCTGTTCTGTCTCACTGCGTCAAAGGTCTGTGACCGTCTTCGGGTTCCCGTCCGCCGCGCCTTCCGCCCCGCGCCCCTTGAACCCCCGACGCCGCTTCCGATCTAAGCGTCATGATCCCCTTTTCCGTTCTCGACCTGTCTCCCATCATCGAAGGGGGCGACGCCGGCCGCGCCTTCGACGAGACCCTGGCCCTGGCCCAGGCGGCCGACCGATTGGGCTATCAGCGGTACTGGCTGGCCGAGCATCACAACATGCCGGGCATCGCCTCCGCCGCGACCGCGATCGTCATCGGTCATGTCGCGGCGGGGACGGACCGAATCCGGGTCGGTTCGGGCGGGGTCATGTTGCCCAATCACGCGCCCCTGGTGGTCGCCGAACAGTTCGGCACTCTGGAGACCCTCTATCCCGGCCGTATCGACCTGGGCCTGGGTCGGGCGCCCGGAACCGACGGGGCCACGGCGCGCGCCCTGCGCCGCTATTTCGAGGGGGCGGACCATTTTCCGCGCGACGTGGTCGAACTGATCCAGTGGTTCGAGCCGGCCGCCGAGAACCAGCCGGTCCGGGCCGTGCCGGGCGCGGGGCTGCGCGTGCCGATCTGGCTCCTGGGCTCCAGCCTGTTCAGCGCTCAGCTGGCGGGGCAGCGGGGCCTGCCCTACGCCTTCGCCAGCCATTTTGCGCCGGAACTTCTTCTGGAGGCCCTGGCCCTCTATCGCCGCAACTTCACCCCGTCCGACCGGCTTGCCGCCCCCCACGCCATGGCCGTGCTGAACGTCTTCGCCGCCGAAACGGACGCGGAGGGCGTGCGCCTGGCCACCTCGATGCAGCAGAGTTTCGCCCGGCTTTCGACCGGCAAGCCCGGACGCCTGCCTCCGCCGGTCGATGACATCGCCGCCGTTCTGACCCCGCAGCAGATCGAGAGCGCGCGCAGCCGCCTGACCTATTCCGCCGTCGGCGGGCCAGAGACCGTCCAGAAGCAGCTGTCGGACTTCATCGCCCTGACCCAGGTGGACGAGTTGATGATCACCGGGATGATGTTCGACAAGGCCGCGCGAATCCGCAGCCTGGAGATCGTAGCCGAGGCGCGCGAACGCCTGGCGGCCTGATCTTCGGACCGCAGGACGTCAGGCGCGCAGCTTGCCGCCCTGCTTCTCCACCGCCGCCACCACCTTGGCGGTCAGGGCCTCGATCTCGGCCTCGGCCAGCGTGGCCTCGCGCGGCTGGATCACGACCTCCAGGGCGACGGACTTGAAGCCCTCGTCCACCCCCTTGCCGCGATAGACGTCGAACACGCGGACGTCGGCGATCAGCGCCTTGTCGGCGCCGGCTGCGGCCCGGACCAGATCGCCGACCGGCTTGGCCTCTTCGACCACGAAGGCGAAATCGCGGGTCAGGGGCATGAAGGCCGACAGGTCGGCGGTTCCCCGCGCCTTGCCCGACCCATTCTTGCCTTTCTGGCCGCGCGGCTCGGGCACGGCGTCCAGCACGATTTCGAAGGCCAGCATGGGCGCATCGGCGTCCAGCGCCTTCAGCACGCGCGGATGCAGCTCGCCGAATTCGACCATCACATTCTTGGGCCCCAGCTGCAGGCGGGCCGAACGGCCGGGATGCCACCAGTCGCGGTTCTGGCCCTGGACCAGTTGCAGCGAGGCGACCGGGGCGCCGATCTCCTCCAGCACGGCGGTCAGATCGGCCTTCAGGGCGAACAGGGCGTCTTCTCCGGCGCCGGCCCAGTGGCGAGCGGCGTGGGGCGCGACCAAGCCCGCGACGACGGTGCGCTGATCACCAGGACCGTCGCCCAGATAGATGGGGCCGATCTCGAACAGGGCGGCGTCGGCGAAGCCGCGCGCGGCGTTCCTCGCCGCCGCCTGGATCAGGTTCGGCAGGGCGGAAGGCCGCATGCAGTCCAGATCGGCCGCAATCGGGTTCTCCAGCACCAGCCGTTCGTCCCCGCCGCCGAACAGGGCGGCGGTCGATTGTTTGGTGAAGGACCAGGTGACGGCCTCGGCATAGCCAAGAGCGGCAAGCGCCCGGCGCGCCGTGCGGACGCGGGCCTGGCGGGGGCTCAGCACCCCGCCGGCGGGGCGGGCGACCTCGGGCAGGGGCGTGTCGGGCAGGCGGTCGAAGCCCTCGATCCGCGCCACCTCTTCCACCAGATCCGCCCGACCCTCGACGTCGCGCCGCCACGAGGGGGGGGTGACGATCCAGGGTTCGGCCTGACCGGCCGGGGCGGCCTGAACCAGGAAGCCGAGCTGGCCCAGGATGGTCCCGATCCGATCCGTCGGCAGATCCATGCCGCTGAGCCGCTTCACATAGGCGGGGTCGAAGGCGAAGGGCGCCGGGCTGGCCGGGGGTTCGCCGACGAAGACGATCTCGGACGGTTCGCCGCCGCACAGGTCCAGGATCAGGCGGGTGGCCAGCTCCAAGCCGGGCGTGACCGAGACCGGATCGACGCCGCGCGCGAACCGATACTGGGCGTCGGAATGGATGCCGAGCGCACGGCCCGTCTGGGCGATGACCAGGGGGTCGAACCAGGCGCTTTCCAGGAAGACGTCGGTGGTGTCGTCGTCGCAGCCGGTGCTTTCGCCGCCCATGACCCCGCCCAGGCCGATGGGGCGCTCGCCCCCGGCGTCGGCGATGACGCAGTCGGCGGCGGAGACCGCATAGGTCTTGCCGTCCAGGGCGATCAGATGCTCGGGCTCGGCGCCCTCGATATGGGCTGTCCCGGCCGAAACCTGTCCGCCCCGCACCACGATCTCGGTCCCAGACAGCTTGGCCAGGTCATAGACGTGCAGCGGGCGGGCGCGGTCGTAGGCGATCAGATTGGTCACATCGACCAGGCGGTTGATCGGGCGCAGGCCGATGGCGGTCAGGCGTTTCTGCAGCCAAGCCGGCGACGGGCCGTTCTTGACGCCCCGGATCACCCGACCGGCGAAGACCGGGCACATCTCGGGCGCGTCCAGCCGCACGCTGATCGGCGACGGGAAGCCCCCGCGCACCACGGCGATGTCGAAATGCTTCAGCTTGCCGACGCCGGCGGCGGCCAGATCGCGCGCGATCCCCGCCACGCCCAGCCAGTCGGGCCGGTTCGGCGTGACCTCGAAGTCGATGACGGGTTCGGCGCCGAACAGGCCGGCGACCGGGGTTCCCACCGGGATCTCCGGCGGCAGTTCCTGAATACCGTCGCTTTCGTCGGCCAGCTCAAGCTCGGAGGCCGAGCACAGCATGCCGTTGGACACCACGCCGCGCACCGGCTTCTCGACCAGGGTGACGCCAAGACCCGGCACATAGGCGCCGATGGGGGCGTAGATGGTGGTCAGGCCCGCCCGCGCGTTCGGGGCGCCACAGACGATCTCCTTGATCCCGTCCACCGTCTCGACCTGACAGACCTGCAGCCGGTCGGCGTTGGGGTGGCGTTCGGCCGACAGGATCTTGGCCACGGTGAAGGGCGCGAGCTTGGCGGCCGGGTCGAGCACCTCCTCGACCTCCAGCCCGGCCATGGTCATGGCCTCGGCGATCTGATGGACGTCGGCCTCGGTTTCGAGGTGATCCTTGAGCCAGGAAAGGGTGAACTTCATGCCGGAACCCCGCCCAGAACCTGCTGAATATTGGTCAGAAACTCCGGCGTCCCGGTGAAGCCGACGCGCAGGAAGCGGCAGTTGACGAAGCTGCAGTCCTGGAAGGCGACCGTGCCGGTGACCTTTTCAGGGCCGACCGGCTGAAGCAGCAGATTACGCGGGTCGCCCATGGCGTCACCCATGTTGCAGCCGTCGAAGCTGCACCCGCCGACGGCCAGCAGCACAGCCGGCCCTTCCAGAAAGCAGTCGCGGAAGGTCTTGCCGGCGATCATCGCCTCGCCGCGCTGCGCGGCCTCAATGACCAGCTGCGGCAGCCAGATGTGGACGCCCTCATAGGCGGGACCGGCCCCGATCAGGGGCAGTTTCAGCGTGTCGTCTTCGATCTTCATGATTCAGCTCAGGCCCGAAGCCGGATTGGGGGCCGCAAAGGCCGAAAAGCCGTAGTGCGCCAGCCAGCGCGTGTCGGCCTCGAACATGGGGCGCAGGTCGGGCACGCCGTATTTCAGCATGGCCAGCCGATCCACCCCCATGCCGAAGGCGAAGCCCTGATATTCGTCCGGGTCGATGCCGCAGTTCTTCAGCACATTGGGATGCACCATGCCGCAGCCCAGGATCTCCAGCCAGTCGTCGCCGGTGTTGAACACCAGCTTCCCGCCGGATCGGTCGCAGCGGATATCCATCTCCGCCGACGGTTCGGTGAAGGGGAAGTGGTGCGGACGGAAGCGCGCCTGAACCGCGTCCAGTTCGAAGAAGCGGGCGATGAAGGTCTGAAGCGTGGTCTTCAGATGACCCATATGGATGTCGCGGTCGATCACCAGACCTTCGATCTGGTGGAACATCGGCGTGTGGGTGGCGTCCGAATCCTTGCGGAAGGTGCGGCCCGGCGCGACGATGCGGATCGGCGGCTTTTGCGACATCATGGTGCGGACCTGCACCGGGCTGGTGTGGGTCCGCAGCACCTTGCGCTCGCCCGTCTCGGGATCGGGCTTCAGGAAGAAGGTGTCGTGCATCTCCCGCGCCGGATGTTTCGGCGGGAAGTTCAGGGCGGTGAAGTTGTGGAAGTCGTCCTCGATGTCCGGGCCTTCCGCGACCGCAAAGCCCATCTCGGCGAACAGGGCGATCATCTCGTCCATCACCTGCATGGTGGGGTGAACCCCGCCCTTCCTGCGCGGCCGGGCCGGCAGGGTCAGGTCGATCCGCTCGGCCTGAAGCCGGGCGTCCAGTTCGGCCGCCTCCAGTTCGGCCTTCCTGGCCGTGATGGCGGCGGACACGCGGTCGCGCAGGCCGTTGATCATCGGCCCCTGTTCGCGGCGTTGGTCGGGGCTCATGGCCCCCATCCCCTTCAGCAGGCCGGAGACGGAGCCGGACTTGCCCAGGGCGGCGACGCGCACCTCCTCCAGGGCGGCGACGGTGTCCGCGCCGCCGATGGCGTTGATCAGGTCGAGTTCGAGTGTGGCGAGATCGGTCATTTGGCCCGTGCCTTAGAGCATGATCGTTTCGGACGGAACCGCTTCGCGGTTCCGGCTGAAGCGTAAATCATGCTCTCGGTTTGATCTGGAGCCTGATTCACGGCTTCAGCGGGATGGCGAAGCGATCCCTCTTCAGCCGATCAGGCTCTAGCGGGCCGGAGCCGTTTCGTCACCCTTCAAGGCGGTTTGCGCGCCGGCGATGGCCTCGAGCTCCGAGGCCGGCGCCTTGTTCGCCGCGACGATCCAGGCCGGTGGCTCCGGCTCCCAGCGGATGGGCTTGCCCTCGGTGCTGGTCCAGCGGTGCAGCCACGAGATTCCATTGGCGCGGACATAGGTGTCGGCGTGCTGATAGATCGGGTCCGCCAGCGCCTCCTCCAGCGGCACGAACCGATAGCCGCGCGCCAGATAGAGGGCGTGGATCTGCGGATAATAGGTCTGGTTCAGGCTGTTGGCGTGCAGCAGCAGGACCTGGGCCGGCTCGCGCCCCCCGTTCAGCTCGGCGCTATAGGGTTCGTAGAAGTCGAGCACCCGGGTCATGTGGGCCACATAGGCCTCGCCGATCCGCCGCTTCAGCGCCGCGTCGCCCAACTGCTCGGCCTTGCGATAGACGTCGGCGAACATCCAGTCGTTGTTGTCGATCGTGACCGGCGCGACCGTATAGCCGCGCTCGGCCAGGCCGGCGGCGATGGCGTCATGCTTTTCCTGGGTCTCGCCGGTGAACAGATAGGGGTGGCGGAACCAGCGCAGGGTCCGCCCGCGCGCCTGAAGCGCGGCCCGTGTCGTCGCAGCACCGGCGTCCACATCGGCCAGATAGGCTTCCGCCGTCGTCTGGTGGATGTTGATGTGGCTGAAGCTGTGATTGCCCAGGTCGAGCCCGGCGTCCAGCCACAGGTTCAGAACCGTCGGCAGGGTCGAGGCCCGCGTCGCTTCGCACACCCGCCCGTCGTTGACGAAGGCCGTCCCATGGGTGTCCAGCGGCTTGAGCATGGCCAGGAAATCCGTCGTGAACCGCATCAGCTGCGCCGGGTCGCACAGGACCGCCGCCGGCCCCTGATAGGGCAGGTCGTCAAAGGTCACGGCCACCTTCCGATCCTGGGCGAGGGCCGGGCTGCCGAGACCGGCGACCAGGGCGAGGATCAGGCTGAAGAGGCGGCGCGTCATACCCAAAGCCTAACGCCTGTCGCCGCACGCGCAACCCCGGCTTATTTCATCAGCTTACGGATCAATTGTCGGAAAGGCGCCGCGAAAGGTTCATCTACGGCAAAGCTGATGTTAAAGATCAATCGCTAAGCCCCCCGATGTGGACATTGGGGGGCCGAATGCCGCTGGTGGGTGACTTTGTCGAATTGATCGCGCCGGTCGCCCCGTCCACCCTGGGCGCCGAGGTGTTCGACCGTTTCCAGCGAGAACCCAACACCCTGGCGATCGCGGTGGTGGGGCAGGACGGACGGCCTTTGGGGCTGATTGAGCGCAACGCCTTCACCCTGCGGATGGCGGCGGAGTACGGCCGCGCCCTCTACGCCCGCAAGCCGGCGGCGAGTTTGATGGACCGCAACGCCCCGGTGGCCGAGGCTTCGACCAGTGCGGAGTTCTTTTTCCAGGCCTATGGGGCGGCCGAACTGGGCGCCCTGCTGGGCGGCTTCATCGTTGTGGCCGATGGCCGCTACCTGGGGGTCGGCACCGCCCTGCAGATCGTCCAGGCGGGCGCCGCCTTGCACCGCCAGCGCGCCGAGGAAATGGGCGCCCTGGCCCGCGACCTGGCCGCCGCCGAGGCCGAGGCCGTCGCCTCCAGCCGCGCCAAATCGGAATTCCTGGCCGTGATGAGCCATGAAATCCGCACCCCTCTGAACGGCGTCCTGGGCGTCGCCGCCCTGATGGAGAAGAAGCTCGAGCAGGAAGAGCTGCGGCCTTACGTCCGCACCGTCATCGATTCCGGCCAGAGCCTGCTGCGGCTGTTGACCGACGCCCTGGACATGTCTCGCGCCTCGGCCGGGATGCTGACCCTGGAGGAGGAGCCGCTGAACCTGTCGGCCGTGGCCTTCGACATCGACGCCCTGTGGCGCGCGCGCGCCGAGGAGAAGGCGCTGAGCCTGACGGTCCGCACCGAGTTCGAGGCCGGCCCCTGGGTCAGGGCGGACGGCATGCGCATCAAACAGTTGCTGAACAATTTGGTCGGCAACGCCCTGAAGTTCACCCAGAGCGGCGGTGTGATCGTCTCCCTGTCCAGCCACTTGACCCCCGACGGGGTCAGGGTCGAGCTGACGGTGGACGACAGCGGTCCGGGCGTGCCTGAAGCGGCGGCGGCGACCATTTTCGAACCCTTCAACACCGGCAAGGCGGGGCGCGAAGGCGCCGGCGCCGGCCTTGGTTTGGCGATCTGTCGCCAGATCGCCGAACGGATGGACGGCGGCATCGGCCTCAGCGTCTCGCCCCTGGGCGGCGCGCGCTTCCATGTCGTCCTGCCCCTGACCGCCTGCGCGGCCGAAGAGGCCGCCGCCGCCGTTCCGATGGCCGAGCCCACCGCGCACGAGACCCTGCATGTCCTCGTGGTCGACGACAACGCCGCCAACCGTTTCGTCGCCGCCAAGCTGCTGGAGATGTTCAACTGCACGGTCGAACTGGCCGAGAACGGACAGGAGGCGCTGGACGCCGTCAGCAACCGCCCCTTCGACCTAGCTTTGATGGACATCAAGATGCCGGTCATGGATGGGATCGCGGCGACCCGCGCCATCCGCGCCCTGCCCGGACCGGCCGCCCGCCTGCCCATCCTGGCCCTGACGGCCAACGCCGACGAGCGCGACGAGCTGGACTATGTCGCCGCCGGCATGAACGGGGTGGCGCAAAAGCCGATTCAACCCGACGCCCTGTTGAACGCCATTCGCCTGGTCCTGGCCGAAGCCGAAGCAGAGACCCCGGCGGCCGAGAGGGCCGCAGCCTGATCCCTGAAACGAAGAACGCCCGCCCCGGCGAACCGGAGCGGGCGTTGATCCTTGTCGCGAAGACCCGGCTTAGGCCAGGGCGGCGCGGACCTTGTCGGCGATCGCCTTGAAGCCGGTCGGATCGGCGGCGATGGCGGCCAGAACCTTGCGGTCCAGCTCGACACCGGCCTTGTTCAGGCCGTTGATGAACTGGCTGTAGGTGAAGCCTTCGATACGGGCGGCGGCGTTGATGCGCTGGATCCACAGGGCGCGGAAGTTGCGCTTCTTGGCGCGACGGTCGCGATAGGCGTATTGCCCGGCGCGGTCGACGGCGGCCTTGGCCGTACGGATGGTGTTCTTGCGGCGGCCGGAGAAGCCCTTGGCCTGCTCCAGAACCTTCTTGTGCTTGGCGTGCGAAGTTACGCCACGTTTCACGCGAGCCATGTCGCTATTCCTTCAAATTCTTTGGGTTGGATCAGTTCGTACAGCGCGCGCCGATCAGGCGTACGGCATGTAGGACTTAATCTTCTTGGCGTCGGCGTCGGACATGGTCTCGGTGCCGCGGTTCTGGCGGATGTATTTCGAATTGTGGCTGATCAAGCGGTGACGCTTGCCCGCAACCCCGGCCTTCACCTTGCCAGTGGCCGTGAATTTGAAGCGCTTCTTGGCGCCCGACTTCGTCTTCAGTTTCGGCATTTCAGTCTCCTTGTTGGAGGGGCGACCGTCCTTCGGACTGCTTGAGCCCGTCGGGTGAGGTGTCTCTCCAGAGTTATGAACCGCCCAGGCATGCCTGTTCGCCCGGCGGTTCGGTACGCGAAGGCGCGGCTTCTACGCGAAGACCGAGGCCAGCGCAAGATGAGTCAGGCCGGGGCTTTCACGCCGTCATCGACCTTGCGAATGACCCGCCCCGCATTCAGCGCCATCACCGCCGCCGGAACTGTCAAGAGCGCGCCGATCAGGAAGGGCCAGTCATGCCCCAGGCCGGAGAACAGGCCCCCAGCGACCATGGGGCCGAAGATGCGCGCCACCGAGCTGGAGGCCATGTTGAGCCCCAGCATGGCCCCCTGCCGATCCGGCGGCGAGGCTCGGCTGATCATGGCCGAGATATTGGGCATGGCCAGGGACATGCCGCAAGCGCCCACGGCCATGATGATCGGAACGACCCATCCCTGCACCACCGGCAGGGACAGGCCGCCCAGCTCCAGCCGGGCCGCCGGGAACCACTCGACCGGCGCCAGCACCTGAAGCACCAGCGAGGCCCCGAACAGCAGCATGCCGGTCGCCAGCACCCGCGCCTCGCCGAACCGGCGCGCCAGCCGCCCTGCCAGGAAGCCCTGATTCAGGACCGAAATCACGCCCACGATCATGAAGCTGAGCCCCACCTCGCGCGCACCCCAGGCGTAGCGGCTTTCGGACCACAGGCCGAAGACGCTCTCCATGGCCGAGAAGCCGGCCATATAGATCAGGGTGACGACCAGAACCCGCGACACCACCGGATTGGTCCGCGCGTCCTTCAACCCCGCCAGGAAGGCCGGACGCGCCGCCGTGGGATCGGCCTTGGCCCGGCTTTCGCGCAGAAAGACCATCACCCCGACGGCCGCCAGGGCCGCCAGGGCTGCGGCCAGGAAGATCGGCAACTGGTAGCCCAGCCGCCCCAGCTGCGGCTGGGTCAGCAGTCCGCCCAGCCCCGGCCCGACGATGAAGCCCAGGCCGAAGGCCGCGCCGATCAGCCCCATCCGCCCCGCCCGCTGTTCCGGCGGGGTGACGTCGGCCACATAGCCCTGGACCGTCGAAATATTGCCCGCCCCCAGGCCGGTGAACAGCCTGACCGCGACGGCCAGCCAGATATTGGGCACGAAGGCCAGCATCAGATAGCCCAGCGCATTGGCCACGAGCGTGACCAGCAGCACAGGTTTTCTTCCCACCCGATCCGACAGCCGCCCCCAGAAGGGTTCGGCGAAGAACTGGCCGAGCGAATAGGCCGAAAACATCAGGGTGATCTGCCAGGCCTCGGCCTTCAGGCTCTGGGCGAAGAAGGGCAGCAGCGGCACGACCAGCCCGAACCCCACCAGATTGATGAAGACCACCGCAAACAGAACCGCCAGGGCGGGCGCACGAACGGCGGGGCTCGGGGTCGTCTGGGTCATGCCCCACGCTTAGCGCGACGCTTGGCCTGCGAGAAGCGCCGTCCTGACGTCGTCGATCGAATCCCCGCCGGATGCGCCGCCCAAACCTTCACTGTCCTCCGAGCCACGCCACGAGGCCGCCCGCCAAGGCTTTCCAGACAGGATTGGGATAGAGCGACGTGGCCACGACCAACCAACCGATCGCCCAGGCAGTGGCCCATGCCACACCCGCCGATATCCGTCGATGCATGACGAGGTCGAGGAACATAGGGGCGAGCAGGGCGAGAGCGCTGAACCCGCAACCGGTGATGAAGGCACAGGCGAATCCATCGCCTAGCACTGGCTGTAAGGACTGGCCCAGAAGCGCGAAACTCCAACGTCCGAAACCTGCGTCGGCGAGCGCCAGGGTCGATAACAGCATCAGCCGTTTGTGCAGCGCGCCCTTGGCGCGATTGATGAAGCCCGCGCAGACCAGACCGGCGAAGCTGATCATGTCGCTCATGGACACGGCCAGGAAGGCGGGATCCGCCGCCGGGGAACCCAGGCGATTCACTTGGACGATGAGCGCCGTCGCCGGCCCCAGGACCAACATTACCCCCGCGAGCGCCATCGCCGCCAAGCCCAGGGTCCGATGCAGGCCGAACCTGCCTTGACGGATAAAGACGACCTGGGCGGTAAACACCACCAGCCAGCCCGTGAACACCAAGGCGTGAATATGCACGATCAGCGGGTAGGTGAGATCGCCGGCGCGAGACTGGCGCACCATTTCGCCGCCGAACCCCATGATCACGCCCAGCCAGACCACTGCGGTCATGACGGGAAAGAACCAGGCGTCCGCCTTGGGCCGCGGCGCCGCAGCCGTGGCGAGATGATTCATCGGACCCCCCCTCGCGCCGATCCCCATCGACTTCGCGAAACTTAGAAGTCCTTTAGACGCGGCGCCAGTCTCAAGGACGGGCCGTCAGAAAATTTGCCTGAGACCGGCGTCAGTTCGCGCCCACTGGATTGTTCATTTCCAGGAACCGCACCGTCTCGCGCAGCATCTGCATCCGGGTGTCGGCGCGCGACAGCCAGTGATCCTCGCCCCTCAGCTCGATGAACTCGACCGGCTTGTCCGCCCGTCGCAGGGCCTCGGCCATGACCCGGCTCTGTTCGATCGGAACGACCGTATCGTCGCGGCCATGGAGCAGCAGCAGAGGGCCGGCGCTCGCCTGGGCCTGATAGGCCGGCGACAGGGCGTCCAGCCCGCGATCGTTCAGGCGTTCGGCCCCCATGAACCGGTTCCAATAGCGAACGGTCTGGCTGTCGCGGCGGGCCTCCTGGCGCGCCTCCCAGTTGACCATGCGGCGCAGATCTGAGACGCCCGCCACGGCGACGCCGCAGCGATAGACCCCCGCGTCCAGGGTCATGCCCGCCATGGCCGCATAGCCGCCGTAGCTGGCGCCCACGATACAGACCCGCTCGGGGTCGATGATCCCTTCGGACGCCAGCCAGCGGACGCCGTCCGACAGGTCGGTCTGCATCTTGCGGCCCCATTCGCCGTAGCCGGCCTCCATGAAGCTGCGGCCGTAGCCGGTGGAGCCGCGGAAGTTGGCCTGGAGCACCGCATAGCCGCGCGACGCCAGGGCCTGGGCCCACCAGTCGAAGCCCGCCTCGTCGCGAGCGGCCGGCCCCCCGTGGGCCAGGACGATCAGAGGCAGGGCCTTGGGCGTCTCTACGCCCGGCGGCAGGGTGAGATAGGCGGGGATCTCCAACCCGTCGGCGGCCTTATAGGCCACCCGTCGTGTCGCGCCGACCTGTTCGGGCAGGACCGTCGGATAGGGTTCGGCCAGAATCTCCGCCACGCCGCGGCGGAAGTCGATCAGCTGATAGACACCCGCCTCGCCCTGATCCGTGAAGACCACAATCTGGTCTTGCGCGTCGTTCCACGACACCAGCTTCGGCCGCTTGCCGGCAAAGGCGCGCTCGATGGCGGCCCAGCGACGCGCCGCATCCGCGTCGATGAACTCATAATGGACGCCGTCGTCCTCGGTCCGGCCCGCGCCGATCAGAAGTTGGGTGACGGGATGATGCACCAGAAAGTCAGGATGGTGTTCGAAAGGCAGGGGGCTCCACTCGCCGCTGTCCACATCCACCTCGAAAAGCACGTCCAGGGTTTCCGCCTCCGGATCCGCAGGCGCCAGATCGGGTCGATCCGCCCCGATGATTATCGATCGCGCCGTGCGGCCCAGACCATAGAAGGCCGGGGTGTCGATCGGCGCCTCCGTCGACCAGCCGTCGCGGAAGAAATTCCCCTGCTTGAGGCGCAGCGTCCATTGTTTGCTGCGCTCGACATAGCGGCCCATGGCGATCACGTCGCCGGACGGGTCCTGCACGAAGTCTTCGATCTCCCGGTCCATGCCCTTGACGGGACGGCCGCGCCCGGAGGTCAGGCTGATGGCGTGAAGATCGATCTGATTGGTCACCAGATTGACGCCGCGCGCATAAAGCGTCGCGCCCTCATCCGAGCGACGGATCGTAGCCGGGCCGTACAGAACGGCCAGCACGTCCGGCGTCCGGTTCAGAACCTGGACCATTCGTTGGGTCTGAAGGTCGAGGATCTGACCGAAATACAGTTCGGACCTGGGCACCCCCAGAGAGGCGATGCTCTCGGTGCGAGAGGTGACGACCAGCACCTTGTCCTCGCCGAGCCAGCGCAGGTCGCGGACCTTCACATCCCCGACGTCGGCGACGAACAGGAGCCCGCCGCTCATATCCGTAACGACCAGGGCGCGGATTTCGCCGGCGACGGTGATGCGGGCCAGGCGATCGCCGCTCGGCGACAGCTCCAGATATTCGATCGCCGGCAAGGCGCCGTAGGCCTCCAGCGGCGGCGCGTTCTGAGCCGAAGCCTGAGCCGGAATCGCACCGCCCCCGCACACGGCCGCCGCGACCGCCACGGCGGCCGCCCAAATCCTCAATCCGAACACCACGCCCGTCCTCCCCCGAGTCCCGGCTCCTTTTCAGACCCTCAAAGCCCAGGTTGCAAGACCTCTTCGCTCAGGACGCAAAAAAGAAAACGCCCCGGCCGTTTCCGACCGGGGCTTTCAGAACTCGGCGATGAATCGGTCGATCAGCGCGGGGCCAGGATCATGATCATCTGGCGGCCTTCCATCTTGGGCGCGAACTCGACCTTGGCGATTTCGTCGAAATCGGCCTGGACCTTGTTCAGCAGCTTCATGCCCAGTTCGGGGTGGGCCATTTCACGACCGCGGAAGCGCAGGGTGACCTTCACCTTGTCGCCCTCGTCGAAGAAGCGGTGCATGGCCTTGGCCTTCACCTCATAATCGTGGGTGTCGATGTTGGGACGGAGCTTGATCTCCTTCAGCTCGACGACCTTCTGGCGCTTGCGCTGCTCGGCCTTCTTCTTCTGTTCCTGGAAACGGTGCTTGCCGTAGTCGAGGATCTTGGCCACCGGCGGCTCGGAGGTGGAGACGATCTCGACCAGATCCAGCCCGGCTTCCTCGGCGGCTTCCAAAGCGGCGGAGGTGGGCATGACGCCCTGCTTTTCCCCGTTCTGGTCGATGAGAAGAACGCGAGGGGCGCGGATATCCTGGTTCATACGCGGCCCGTCTTTCACGGGTGGCGCTTGCATGGGACGGCGAATGGGCGTCGTTTCCTTATGTGGTCAAAGAAGGCGTGTGTCGTGATGAGCGAACGGGCGCGGCTGTGGCCACGGTCCCCTCTCGCCCGGCAATATGCGTCAGGAAGCCCTATTTTTCAAGGCTCGGCGGGCGCTCCGGCGATATAGGCGTCGTGCAGGGCCAGCACGGCCTCGAAGACATGTTCGACCGTCAGGTCCTCGATCGGGGCGAACTGGCCGCGCGTTTCGTTCGAGGCGGCGGTGCGGGTCTTGGCCCCCCAGGGCCCGTACAACCACCATTCCGTGGGCCCGAACAGGCCCAGGGTCGGGCGCCCGAGGGCCGCCGAGACGTGCATCAGGCCCGAGTCATTGCCGACGAACAGATCGGCCCGGTCGATGGCGGCGGCCGAGGCCAGGATGTCGCCCTTGCCGACGAAGTCGATCCCCCGCGGCCCCGCCGCCTCCAGGGCCGGGGTCGCCGGCGGCCGGTCGCCCGGTCCGCCCACGGGCATGAAGCGCCAGCCGTCGAAACGGGGCTCGGCCTTCAGCTTCTCGACCAGGGCGCCCCAGCGGTCGGCGGGCCAGCTCTTGCCCGGCTGGTGGGCGATGGGGGCGAGCGCAATGATCGGTCCGGGACCGGCGCCGCCGGCCAGCTGCGGATCGATGACGGCGGCGGCCTCGGCCCGCGCCTGGTCGTCCAGGAAGATTTCGGGATCGAGCGGCGTCTGCGACCCCATCAGGCGCGACACCATCTCGACCTTGCGCAGGCCAGTCTCCCAGGATCGGTTGTAGACGATGCGCCGTTTCGCCGGGATCAGATAGGCCAGGGCCGAACCGCGAATGTCGATCACCAGGTCCCAGCGCGTACCGACGACCTGTTTCCAAAGATCGACCCAGTGACCGGCCATCTTCTTCTTGTCGAGCACGAGGGTCCGGACCACGCCCGGCGCCGAGCGGAAGAAGGGGGCGGGCGGGCGACCGCAGGCGACGGTGATCTGCGCCCCCGGAACCTGACGCGCGATCTCTCGGATCACGCCCGAGGAAATCACGCAGTCGCCGATGCGGTTGGAGGTGACGAACAGGACCTGGGGTGCGGACAAACGACTGACCTTTCACACCGTCATCCTCGGGCTTGACCCGAGGATCGGGTGCGCCGCGAAAGACTGCGGATGGAGTGGCGACTGTCGCCGCCTTCAGCCGTCCGTGTGCGTCACGCCCGATCCTCGGGTCAAGCCCGAGGATGACGAAGACGCGAACAGGAGGATGACGCCCATACAAAGTCGCGGCACAAGAGCCCCATGAACGATCTTCAACACCTGTCCCGCCCCGATGGCGAAACGCTCGCCTTCAAACGGATCAACGGCTCCGGTCCCACCGTCGTTTGGATCGGCGGCTTCCGTTCGGACATGGAGGGGACCAAGGCCCTCGCCCTGGACGCCGCCGCGCGCGACCGCGGTTGGAGCTTCATCCGCTACGACCATTTCGCCCACGGCCAGTCGTCCGGCGACTGGCGCCGGGCCACCATCGGTCGCTGGCGCGAGGATGCGATCGCCCTGATCGACAGCCTGTCGGGCCCGGTCATCCCGGTCGGCTCGTCGATGGGCGGCTGGGTCTCGCTGCTGGCGGCCTTGGCGCGGCCACAGCGGATCAAGGGTCTGGTCCTGATCAATCCGGCCCAGGACTTTACCGAACGGCTGATGTGGCCAGGCCTGGCCGACCACGAGCGCCAGGCCATAGTGCGCGAGGGCGAGACCCTGATCGTCGAGGAGGGCCTGGGCGAATACGTCCTGACCCGTCGCATGTTCGAGGAGGCGCGGAACTGGCTGCTGCTGGACGGCGTCATCGACATCGCCGCCCCGGTCCATATCCTCCAGGGGCGGGCCGACGACGTGGTGCCCTGGCGCCATCAGGTCGAACTGATCGAGCGGCTGACGGGCGGCGACGTCCGCCTGGACCTGATCGACGGCGGCGACCACCGGCTGTCGTCGCCGGCGGACCTTGCGCGACTTGTGGCTGCGGTTGAGGGGATGCGGGACTAACCCCAACTTGTCGTCATCCTCCGGCAAGCCGCATCTTCGCGGCGCAGACCGGGGGACCCAGCGGCGCCGAAGGCGATGCGTCCACCGCACCACTGCAAAAACCTCGTCCGCGGCAGGTTCGCGCTATCGCGCGCCGCTGGGTTCCCCGATCTCGCTACGCTCGCCGGAGAATGACGAAAGGAACCTACGCCCCGCCCGTCAGCGCGCCATACAGATCCGTCCGCCGATCACGGAAGAAGCCCCAGGCCGCGCGATACTGGTCCAGTTCGTCCAGGTCGAAGCGGTGCACCAGCACCCCCTCCTCCTCGGCGCCCAGGCTCTCGACCAGCGTTCCCTGCTGATCGGCGATGAAGGAATGGCCGTAGAAGGTCTGGCCGACCTCGGTCACCGTCTCATGGCCGATGCGATTGGCCCCGACCACCGGCACGGCGTTGGACACGGCGTGGCCCTGCATGGCCCGACGCCACGGCTCGGCCGTGTGCAGGCTGGCGTCGTGCGGCTCGGTGCCGATGGCGGTCGGATACATCAGCACGTCGGCGCCCATCAGCATCATGGCCCGCGCGGCCTCGGGGAACCACTGGTCCCAGCAGATGCCGACCCCGACCTTGCCGAACCGGGTCTTCCAGACCTTGAAGCCCGTATCGCCCGGCCGGAAATAATACTTCTCCTGATAGCCGGGGCCGTCAGGGATATGGCTCTTGCGATAGACGCCCAGCGCCTCGCCGTCCGCGTCCAGCATGACCAGTGAGTTGTAGTACTGGGGTCCGTCCTTCTCGAAGATCGAGACCGGTATGGCCACGCCCAGCGCCTTGGCCACCGGCGCCAACGCCGTGACACAGGGATGCTCGCGCCACTCATAGGCTTGGCTGAACCAGTGCTCCTCCTGCGACACGCAGAAATACGGCCCCTGGAACAGTTCCGACGGCAGGATCACCTGCGCGCCCTTCGCCGCCGCTTCGCGGATGAAGCCGACGGTCTTGGCGATATTGGCCTGCATGTCCTCGCCGTAAGAGGTCTGGATGCCGGCTACGGTGATGGTGCGGGTCATGCGGGCTCCTGCTGGGAGATACAGTGGAACGAGCCGCCGCCGGTCAGGATAGCCTTGGACGGAAGCGGGATGATCTCGCGATCGGGAAAAGCGGTCTTCAGCGCCTCGCAGGCGAAACGCGCCGCCTCGTCGTCGCCATAGGTCGGCACGATCACCGCCCCGTTGGCGATCAGGAAGTTCATGTGGCTGGCCGGGATCGGGCGCTCGTCCTCGTCCAGGACGAGGCCCGGCGACGGGATCCTCAGCACACGGATCTTGCGTCCCGCTGCGTCGGTCATGCCCGACAGGTCGCGGGCCACGGCGTCATAGACTTCGGCGTTCGGATCGTTGCGACCCCAGGCGATCGGGCAGGCCACGACACCCGGCGCGACGAAACGCGCCAGATTGTCGACATGACCGTCGGTATGGTCGTTCAGCAGCCCGTCGCCCAGCCAGAGCACCTTTTTCGCCCCGATGGCGGCTTCCAGGGCGGCGGTCGCGACCGCCTCGTCCTGGTTCCAGGCCGGGTTGCGGTTCGGGTTCAGCAGGCACTGGCGCGTGGTCAGGACCGTGCCCTCCCCGTCATGATCCAGCGACCCGCCCTCCATGATAAATTCGTTCCAACTCAGGGCCGCGCCGGAATGAAGGCCGATCTGCTCCGCCACCGTCTCGTCGCCCGGCATCACATATTTCTCGCCCCAGCCGTTGAACCGGAAGGCGGCCGCCGTCTTCGACCCGGCCCGGAACAAGGGACCGGTATCGCGCAGCCAGACGTCGCCGAATACGCCCGGCACGACCTCGACGTTCGCGACGTCGGCGAAGCGCGCCCGCACGCCCTCCGCCAGCTCCGGCGCCCCGACCATCAGCTTCACCCGTTCGCGCCCCGGCCCGGCCAGGGCCCGCACCAGAGCCTCGACCTCGTCCTGGGCCTTTTCGAACGGCTCGAACCAGTATTCCGCATGGCTGGGCCATCCCACCCACATGGCGCGGTGCGGAGCCCATTCGGCGGGGAGAGGAGCGGTCATGGGCGGCGAAGTCCTGTCAGGGTTCGAAGGCGACGGGCGGGCGACCCGCGAGCCGCGCCATATGGCCCCAACCGCCCCCGACTTCAACGGCGCCGGACGCCCAGGGGCCGCGGCCAAAGAAAAAGGGCGGCCCGCGACCGGACCGCCCTTCGTCAGCACATTGCTCGCTTCACTTAGAACGAGATGCGGGCGCCGAACTTAATCTGCCAGGTCGAGGCCGGCAGTTGGGCGTTCGGGCGCTTAGCCTCACCACCGAGCGGCGTTCCGGCAGCGCCTGCGCTTTGCAGCGAGGAGTACTGGTACACTGCATTGGGGGCGGCGCAGGAGGAGGCGACGCCGGCCGTCTGGCAGTTCAGCACAACCGTACCGACGCCGCGATAGAACGGATACTGCTCCAGAACGCCCCACTTCTCGTTGAGTAGGTTCCCGAAGTTCTCGATGTCCATGTACAGCTTCAGCTTGCCGGTCGGCAGAACCGGAACCGGGATTTCCTGCGACAGGCGCAGGTCCACCGTGGTGACGGCGCCGGTGCGGAAGGCGTTCCGCGGCGCAATCGAGCCGGCGTACTTGATCAGACCCGTGTTGTTCAGGAAGGCGTTGAAGTCCGTCAGATTAAAGCCCGACGCATAGGTGATGCGGGGATCGCTCGTGGCGGTGACGACGCCGTTGCCGTCGGTCTGGGGCACGTAGAAGAGCTGGTTCGACGTACCCAGGGCGCCGGAGTACGACTGCGGAACGGCGTTGCCGAAATCGTTGTCGTAGTTGCCCGTGCGGCTGCTGTGATAAACGTAGGAGAAGGGCAGGCCCGAGCGTCGTTGGGCGAAGACGTTGATGGACGTTTCGTTGTCGCCGAAGAAGGCGCGGGTGTAGTTCGCGTTGACCGTGAACTTGTGACGGATTTCGTAGTCCGACGTCGCCAGCACCGGGTTGTTGTGATCAGCCGAAGCGAAGCGGACATAGGACGAGTCCGGCTGCGAGCTGGTCATCGGATTGCCGTCTTCCGATTCCGTGTAGGTGTAGGTGCTGCGGACGTCCAGACCTTCGAACACACCGTCGCGCCACGTCTTCTGACCCGTCAGAGCGACCGAGGTGGAGGATCCGCCGTCCTTCAGATTATCCAGCAGCAGATCGAAGACCACCGGGCCGGTCGGGTGGGTATAGACCGGACGACCGTCCGGCGCTGAACCCGAGCGGGTTGCGAGCAGATCTCGGTAATAGAGGGCGTTCTCGAAATCCGTACGGATGACGTCCGCCTGCAGACGGAAGTCTTCGATCAGCGGCAGGCGGAAATCGCGGGCGACCGTCAGGTTGTACTTCCAGGCGCTGGGGATTTCGAAGTTCGGATCCAGCGCCACCACGCTGCCGTTGCCGGGCGTGAAGGTGCAGTTCGCGCCGGTGGGAACGACGGAGAGATCCGTCACGCCCCGAATGGCGCCGGTGCAGACCGCATTGGTGATCCGCGCGCCGTCGTTGCCGAAGGGGTTGCCGATCTGGACGTTGGTGCCGATGGCCGAGAAGCGACCGACGCCGCCCGAGATCGACCAGTCGCTGGGCGTCCAGTTGAAGCCAAGGCGCGGCATCAGCAGGTCACGACCGTCCAGATTGGCGGTGTTGTCGAAGCCGTTGCGGGTGCGGAAGTTGGTGTTCAGCACCGGACGGTCGTCCATGGCGAACCAGTCGTAGCGCAGGCCGTAATTCAGGCGAAGCGTGTCGCTGATCTGCCAAGTGTCTTCGGCGTACAGCGAGTTCACGTCGTAACCGAATTCGACGGCCCCGTCGCGCGCAGTGCCGAACCGAGCGGGAACGGTGCCGCCGGTCGGGTTGACGGCGCCGCGAATGACCAGACCGGAAGCGTTACCGGCCAGGAAGTCGGCATAGCTGTTGAACGTCCACTGACCCAGCGACTGCGACACGAAGACGTTGGTGAAGTCGCGCGTTTCAATCCGCGCGCCGGCCATGAAGTCGTGCGAACCCCAGCTATAGCGGCCGATCAGTTCGGCGTTCTTCACTTCACTGTACAGATAGTTGTCGTGACGGAAGTTGTCGGCGCCGAACTGGATTTGCGGCGTGCCCGAGCCGGCTTGAACACCCGCCAGATCGGAAACGTTGACCGTGACTTGGCCGACAGTCAGTCCGCCGACAGGCAGCTGGGTGGTTTCAGTTTCCTTGTAGCCGACCCGCAGTTCGGTCGAGAAGGCGTCCGTCCACTGCGAGTTCAACTGAGCGTTCCAGGTCGTGAGGCGCTCATCCTTGACATACTGGCTGGATTCCAGCGCCAACCGCGGCTGCGTGGTCGAGCCGCCGTTAATGAAGGCCGACGTGGTCGAACCGTTGAACGAGGTGCCGGTCGTCTCTTGGAAGGTCACGGCCAACCGGTGGTTGGCGTTGATGTTCCAGTCGATTTTCGCAAGGTACTTCTCGTCCTGGACGGGAGGCGCCACATTGACGAAAGAACCGGTTTCATAGCCGTAGCGCGTCTTGGCGCCTTGCCGGAAGGTTTCGACGGCCGAAGTGGTGATGCGCGGAATCGGATTTGCGAAGCCGGCGTCGACCGGACCTTCGTTCAGCGAGAACTGCGACTCAAACTTTTCGTAAGACGCGAAGAAGAACAGGGTGTCGCGGATGATCGGACCGCCCAGGGTGGCGCCCCAGGTCTTTTCGTCGAAGACGCGGTTATAGTCTTGGCGGGCGCGGAAACCGTTGCCGCGCGGGCCGTAACCCCAGTACCGGTCGCCCAGCAGGCTGTCGTCCGACTTCTCATAGAAGGCCGAGCCCGAGAAGGTGTTGGTGCCGGACTTGGTGACGGCGTTGATCGAACCGCCGACAAAGCCGTTGTTGATGACGCTGAAGGGCGCCACCGAAACGTTCAAAGCCTGAATGGCGTCGATGGAGATCGGCGACCGTTGGGTGGGATAGCCGTTGCCGTTCAAGCCGAACTCGTCGTTCTGGCGAATGCCGTCGACGGTGAACTGGTTCTGGCGCGTATTGGTGCCGGCGAACGACAGGGCGTCTTCGTTCGAGGGGTCAAGCGTCACAAACGGATCGAGGCGCGCGATGTCCTTCGGATCACGGCTGATCGAGGCGGCGGCGGCGATGTCGCCCGCGCCGTAGTTCGAGCCGGTGCCGTAGCCGAAGTCGTTGGAGAAGCGCTGGCCGGTCACCGTAATGGCTTCCAGCTCGGCGGCGGCCTGATTGACGATCACGTCGCCGTTGACGGCGTCGCCCACACCGATGCTGTCCAGCTGAATGCCGCCTTCACCGGCCGCGCTTGACACCGTCACCGTGTATGGTCCGCCGGCGCGCAGACCCCGCGCGCTGTAGAAGCCCGACGAGTCCGACATGGTGGTGACGGTCGTGCCGGTGGGCTCGTGAACGATGGTCACCGAGCCGACCACGGCCGCGCCGGAGCCGTCCAGGATGCGGCCGCGGATAGCGCCGGTCGTCTCTTGAGCAAAGACGGCCGTCGAGGCCGACATCATGATGGCGGCGGCCGAAACGCCATACGCCAATTTACGGAAGGTCATTCGCTATCCCCAGCTGGTGGACCAAAAAAGTCGGAAACGTGGTCGTCACGTCTAAATCCGGCCCCGTGTACGATCCATCTTGTAATGCTAGGTGACACATATGTGTCAGAATCGTGACAACACGCTTGGGTGGCTCAGAGAGCACACCCTTGACGCCCTTAAGCGCAAATTTTGTTCAGGAAACCCGTTCGAACACGTCCGCTACGCCTTCTGCGGTGCGCCGAATGGCGCGCGGCTCGTGGAAATTGCCGTTGACCTGGCTCTGGGCGATCACATGGGCGCGGAACCGGGCGAACAGAGCAGGGTCCGGGGCCTGGGGTTTGGACCAGAAGGCGTTCAGCCCCTGCTGATCCGTCAGACCGTCGAAGTCGAAGAAGGCGTCGCCCAACACCTTGACCGGCGTCTGAAATCCCAGGGCCGAAAGCGCGGCCGAAGAGTTGTTGACCACCATGCCCTGAGAGGCGCGGCACAGCTGGGCCAGGTTTCCGCCGTCTATGAAATCGACCCGGCCTTGCAGCTCCCGCTCGATGACCAGGCGCCGCGTGACGGCTTCCAGATCGATCAGGCCCGGGTCCAGAGGGTGGTTCTTGATCACCAGCCGCGCCGCCTTGGGCGCATGGACGGCGAAACTGGTCATCACCTCGGCGAGGAAGGCCGTATTGTCGGCATAGCGAGAGTAGCGCAGCAGCTGGGCGTCGCCCTCCCGCTGAAGACAGGCGATGAAGAAGGGGCCCCGCGCCGCAATGGCCTCCACATCGTTGCGCGACGGCGACTGAAGGGCCAGGCCGAAATATCGCCGGACGTGACCCAGGCACTGGCTGAGCGGAGAGGCGGTGTAGTGGTTGGCGTGGCGCGGAAAGAGAAAGCCCCCCACGGCCTGAGCCAGATGATAGGCGGTGATGTTGACCACATGGTGCGGCAGGATTCGCCCCACGGGTTTCGGATCAGGCAAAAGCGGCGCCGGCTCCGGATAGCCGTCCTTGAAACGCGGCAGGCCGCTTGAGGCGTTCACGCCGTTCTGTTCGACGGTGATCCAGTCCGGGCGGAAATAGCCGTTCTCCAACACCCAAACGCGTGGCCCAAGTCCTTCCGCCGCAGACAGAACCGCGCGATTGTAAGGGCCGCCCTCGCCGAACAGCAGAAGATCGGTGAAATCGGCCGTCAGTTCCGCCAGTCGCGAAGCCCAGACCTGGGCGGAGTGTTTGAACACCCTTCCCCCCGCTCGCGGCCAGTTCAAGGCGTCGCCCGCATTGAAGATCATTCGCTGGACGGTCGCGCCGCGGGCTTCGAGAGTCCGCGCCAAGGCGACGCCGAACGGCCCGAACGGCGCCGAGATGATAAGGAATCTCCGACCATCCAAGCTTTGGATCGCGCGACCTGGCCCGGCCTCCGCACCGTTTTTTTGAGACGAAGGGAAGACGGCGATTTCGGCCGCCCGCTGCGGCGTGGGGGTGCGAAGGCGAAGCTGAGGTCGAGGCGCGCTCATGACCTCTCCGCGAAGCCGGTAGCGCCTGCGCCGCCGGCCCAAGAAGGTTCGATTGGAGTGTCTTAAATCGACCATCTAAGGGGTTCCACGCCGTCCGGCCTGGCGATCCATACAACGCCAGGTCGCTTCACCTCTCCGATCAGAACATCTGGCGCAAGAGAATTTGTTCGATGGCTTTGTCGCGCTTAGCCGAAGAGGGATCAACCCACTAAAGCTGAGCGATGGGAAAAATGCGGGGGCGGCTGAGGCAGGCACGCGAAGAAGCCGACGCCCTGGATGCAAGGGCGCCGGCTCTCCAACTTTCCGCTGACAGACTTCCAAGAACAAGACCCGATCTGACGATGTCAGACCGAGTCTTGCCTGTCTTAGAAGTTGATGTCGATGGTGGCGCGACGGTTGAGCGGTTCGCGCACGCCGTCGGCGGTGGGCTTGGCCAGGGCGGTTTCACCCTTGCCGTCCAGGGCGATGACGCCGCCGTTGACGCCTTGGGCGACCAGGGCGTCCGCGACGGTGCGCGAACGACGGTTCGAGAGGCCGACGTTATAGGCGGCCGAGCCCGAGGTGTCGGTGTAGCCGACGATCAGGACGCGGGTCGGACGGCCCGACTTGGCGTAGTTGGCGGCCTGAGCGACCACCGAGCGGGCTTCAGCCGTCAGGTCCGAGCGATCCCAGTCGAAATAGACCACGAACTGACGCGCGGCCGGGGTCTGCGGAACCGGCGGCGGGGGCGGCGGGGGCGGAGGCGGCGGGGGCGGCGGAGGCGGCGGAGGCGGCGGAGGCGGCGGGGCCGCTTCTTCGGCGCCGAAGCTGTAGCGCAGGCCCAGGGTCACGGTGTGGGACTGATCGTAGTCGCCGTCCCATTCGCCGAAGGCGGTGGCGCCGGCGCCCGTGCCGGCCGTGGTCGATTCCCACGAGGCGTCGCCCGTCAGATAGCGGTAGGTCAGGTCGATGTTGGCGCGCTCGCTGACGGCCCAGGCCAGACCGGCGATCGCCTGAGCGGCGAACTTGGTCGAGCTGTCGTCGATGGCGAACGCGGCGCCGCGGTTGGCGCGAAGATTGCCGATGGTGTCGACGTTGACGCGGTTCACGCCGGCGCCCAGGCCGACGAAGGGACGCACGCCCCAGGCTTCATAGCCGAAGTCATAGATGACGTTGGCCATCAGGGTGGCGGACTCGATGTCGCCTTCCGGAGAGAAGCAGCCGCCCGTCGCCGGGGTCACGTTGCACAGGCCCTGGGTGCCCGAAACGGCGCGCACCGTGCCGATGTCGCCCGAGCGGTAGCCGCCTTCGAGCTCGACGCGCCAGTTGGGGTTGAAGCGATAGCCGAGGCGAGCAAAGGCCGCCCAGCCGTTGTTCACCTCATAGTTCCAGTTCGCGCCGGTGGTCGACGACTCGGCGTTGATGTCGTCGATCATGTGGTAACCGGCGTCAATCGCGCCATACCAACCGTTGGGATCTGCCGAGGCCGCGCCAGCTGAGAACAGCCCGGCGACAGCGACGGATGCGAGAAGTTTGAGCTTCATAGCTTCCTCGTTCTGTAAAAAATGCCCGAAGCCGAGCTGTCCGCCCGACGTTCAGGAGCCGAACGGCAGGCTGCGGCTGCGGTTCCCTCGCATCTGCGAACAATGTGGCGACTGTGGCGCCGTTTCAACACAAAAGACCTGGGCGCCGACGGCCCCGCGAGCCTCTCCGCTTGCCTTACCGCAGGGGGAGGCGCCTAAGTTCCGCCCATGAGGAAACACGGCCGCGCCTCCAAAGCGGCGAACGAAACCGGGAAGGACCCTCCATGCGCGAAGCCGTCATCGTCTCCACCGCCCGCACCCCGATAGGCCGGGCCTATCGCGGGGCCTTCAACGACACCCAGGCCCAACAGCTGGGCGCCCATGCCGTCAAACACGCGGTCCAGCGCGCCGGCGTCGATCCGGCCGAGATCGAGGACGTGATCATGGGGGCGGCCCTGCAGCAGGGTTCGACCGGAACAAACGTCGCCCGCCAGGTCGCCTTGGCGGCCGGCCTGCCGTCTTCGGTTCCGGGCATGAGCCTGGACCGTCAATGCGCCTCGGGCCTGATGGCCATCGCCACGGCGGCCAAACAGGTGATCTTCGACCAGCAGAAGATGGCGGTCGGCGGGGGCCTGGAGAGCATCTCCCTGGTCCAGAACCAGTATATGAACCTGTACCGCGGCAAGGACGAGGCCCTGCTGAAGCTGGCGCCCCATATATATATGTCGATGCTGGAGACGGCCGAGGTCGTGGCCCGCCGCTACAACATCAGTCGCGACCGCCAGGACGAATACGCCCTTCAGTCCCAGCAACGCACGGCGGCGGCCCAGGCGGAAGGCCGACTGGACGCCGAGATCGTGCCCATGACGACCACCATGCTGGTCACCGACAAGGCGACCGGCGAGACCGCTTCGAAAGAGGTGACCCTGTCCAAGGACGAGGGCAACCGGCCCGAAACCACTCTGGAAGGGTTGAAGGCGCTGAAACCCGTCTTCGGCAGCGGCGAGGCGATCCAGCAGGGCGAATACATCACCGCCGGCAATGCGTCCCAGCTGTCCGACGGCGCCTCGGCCTGCGTCGTCATGGAGGCCGGCGAGGCGGTGAAGCGCAATCTCCAGCCGCTCGGCGCCTATCGCGGCATGGCGGTGGCGGGGGTGGAGCCGGAAGAGATGGGCATCGGCCCCGTCTACGCCGTGCCCAAGCTGCTGAAGCGCCACGGACTGACGGTGGACGACATCGGCATCTGGGAGCTGAACGAGGCCTTCGCCGTCCAGGTTCTCTATTGCCGCGACCAGCTGGGCATCCCCGACGAGCTTCTGAACGTCTCGGGCGGCGCCATCTCCATCGGCCACCCCTATGGCATGTCGGGCGCCCGGATGACCGGCCACGTCCTGATCGAGGGCAAGCGGCGCGGGGCCAAATACGGCGTCGTCACCATGTGCGTCGGCGGCGGCATGGGCGCGGCGGGACTGTTCGAGATCTATTGAGGGGCGGCCACGCCCCATTCCAAATCCGTCATCCTCGGGCTTGACCCGAGGACCGGGCGTGGATCGGGCTGTGCATCGCCTTTGGCGCAATGCGGCGGACCACCCGGCCCTCGGGTCAAGCCCGAGGGTGACGGTGGCGCGGGATCAAACCTTCTCGCTGATCTTGATCGCCGCGCGGCATCCCGCCTTGATCACCCCGCTCAGCAGCCGATAGGCCGGCGCCTCGCGGCTGCCGTGCTCGACGGCGTGGTCGTGGTGGGCCAGCTCCTCGTCGCGGAACTGTTTCAGCTCGGCGGCCAGGGCCGGGTCGCGGTCGCCGATCTCGGCGATCTGGTCGGCGTAGTGTTTCTCGATCACGCTCTCGACCGCCTCGGTGCAGGCGTGGGCCGCCTTTTCGCCGATCAGGGCCGTGCCGGCGCCCAGGGCCGAGGCGGCGATGCGCCACAGCGGCGTCATGGCCGTCGGCCGCACGCGGCGTTCGTTCAGCAGCCGCTCGAACCGGGCCAGGTGAACCGCCTCCTGATCCTGCATTTCGCCGAGGTCGCGCACGATGTCGCCGCGCGCCTTGCGCCCCTCGAACACGGCCTTCTGGGCGCGATAGATCAGGACCGCCGCATATTCGCCGGCGTGATCGACGCGAAGGATTTCGTCCATCCGCGCCCTGTCCGCGCCCAGGCCCGGGCGGGGCAGAGGAGTGTGCGGGGCGGCGTCGGTCATGGGATCAGGCCCTTTCGAAGCGGGGGGCGCGGGCGTCCTTGGGGCGTTTGGTCGCCAGCAGGCTGAACCCGGCCAACGCCAGGGAGATCAGGGCGTTCCAACCGGCCATCGACAGGCCCAGCCAGCTCCAGGCCACGGAATCGCACATGGCCACCCTCTGGGCCGGCCCCGTGCCCAGGGCCAGGGCGGTCAGGCTCTCCAGATCGACCGACCCGCTGCTGACGCAGGTCGCCGGCAGGCTCCACCACTTGTATTCGCCGCCCATATGGAAGACGGCGGTGATCGCGCCCGTCGCAAACACGGCCGCCAGCAGGAAGGCGGCGATCCGGGGCGTGCCGCGTCGCCCGCCGCTCAGCACCGTCCAGGCCGTCGCCACGGCCGCCACGGCCACGGCGCCCCAATAGACCTCGCGCTGTTTCAGACAAAGGTTGCACGGCGCCAGGCCCGCGAACCGTTCGAACCCATGGGCCGCGCCCAGCATGGCCAGCGACGCGGCCAGGGCGAAGGCGGTCCACCAACGGGTCAACAGGCGATAGAGGCTTCTCATTGCGAAACGGTCTTACTCCGGTCCGGTCTCCGCGTCGACTTACAGAAGCTTCACCGCGATTATCAGGCCGACCAGCAGAACCAGGCCGGTCCCCGACCACAGAGCCAGGCGCTTTTCCACCTGGGCCAGCATGGCCTGGCCCCAGCGTTTCAGAATCCAGGCCTCCAGGAAGAACCGCCCGCCCCGTGTCACGACCGACGCCGCCATGAAGACCGGAAAGCTGAAGGCCGCCAGGCCCGAGGCGATGGTCACCAGCTTGTAGGGGATCGGCGTCAGCCCCTTGATCAATATGACCCACAGACCCCACTGGGCGAACCACTGGCGGAAATGATCCAGCCCGTCGGCATGGCCCAGGAACCGCAGGATCGCCAGGCCCACGTCGGTCAGGAAATAGCCGATGGCGTAGCCCAGCATCCCGCCCAGAACCGAGGCGATCGTGCAGACCCCGGCGTAGACATAGGCCCGCTCCGGCCGGGCCAGGATCATCGGCGCCAGCATGACGTCGGGCGGAATGGGAAAGAAGGAACTCTCGGCGAAGGAGACCGCCGCCAGGGCCGGCGTGGCGTGGCGATGGCGCGCCAGGTCGAACACGCCGTCATAAAGTCTGCGAAGCATGGAGATTTCCTCGAACCGCCCCGCCCTAGCAAGACCCGGTCCCGCCGTCACCCGCTGCGACACCGCAACGCTCGCGACCGGCCCCGTCGCGCGTTATGCCCCCGCCATGACCCCCTCCCGCCCCGCGCCTCAGGTTGACGACGTCAGCCACGACATCACCCGCCTGCTGCGCCGCCTGTCCGACGAAGGGGGCGAGGCCGGCCTGACCCTGGACGAGATCCGCGATCGGCTGGACGAGCGCGCCTACGGCCTTTTGATCCTGCTGCTGTCCATCCCCTGCCTGGTGCCGGGCCTTTACGGCGTGCCCCAGGTCGTGGGCGTCATCGTCATTCTATTGGCCGCACAGATGCTGGTCGGGCGCGAAGAGCCCTGGCTGCCGCGCTGGTTCCTGAAGCTGCGCGCCAAGGGCTCCTGGCTGAAGGCCATGGCCGATTTCGCCGAGTCGAAACTGGGCTGGATCGACCGGCTGTCGCGCCCCCGCTTGCGGCGTTTCGCCGACGGACCGGGCGAGAAGCTGGCGGCGATCTTCATGATCCTGGCTACGGCCACCATCGTCCTGCCCCTGACCAACACCGTCCCCTCCGTGGCCCTGGCCCTGCTGTCGGTCGGCCTGATCCAGCGCGACGGCCTGTTCGTGATCGCCGGGGCGGCGGTGACGACGGCCTGGCTGACGATTTTGGGCGCGGTTGCGACAGGGCTGCTGCTGGGCGCCGAGTGGGCGACGCGGCTGCTGCCGGGCTGAACCCCGTCTTAAACGGAGGCGGGTTTTGGCAGTGCGATCCGGACGCCCATCCACAGCAGGGCGCCTATGGCCGATATTCCGGCGTTGACGACCAGTCCGACGACCAGAAGAAACAGGAGAACGCCGACCGCCTGTACAGGCGAAGTGGCCGGAGCGCCGTTCATGAAGAACAGGCCGGGCGACAGAAATGCGAGAAGTAGTCCCAACAGGGCCATCAACACCTGAAACGTCGCCGCCACCGTGAATGTGACCAGGAACAGTCCGCCAAACGGCGCGCGTTTTAGATAGTCCATGTCTGCCTCCCCCAATGGCCATCCATCTGGCACGCCAGGATTGCGGATGTCCATCAGAACGCCCTCCGCATCACGACCCCGTGGGACCGCCTTGGCTCTGTCGTCATCCGCGACTAGGTTCCGCGCCAATCGGCGGCCCCTTTCGGTTAAGCCCG
This sequence comes from Brevundimonas sp. Br13, assembly GCF_055391505.1. Taxonomy (NCBI): domain Bacteria; kingdom Pseudomonadati; phylum Pseudomonadota; class Alphaproteobacteria; order Caulobacterales; family Caulobacteraceae; genus Brevundimonas; species Brevundimonas sp. Br13. The sequence goes on from NZ_AP044008.1 coordinate 236,930, forward strand.
CCTCAGAACGCTACGCGGGAGACGCGCCATGAACGACATGACCCCCAACCCCCATCAACCGACGGCGGAACAGATCGACCGGGAGAACCCCCTGGGCGTCGACGGTTTCGAATTCGTCGAATTCACCGGCCCTGAGCCCCAGGCGATGATCGCGCGGCTGGAGATGATGGGCTTCACCAAGACCCATGTGAACCCCAAGACCGACGTGGTGCGCCTGAAACAGGGCGACATCTCCTTCCTCGTCCACCGCTCGCCAAAGGGCCAGGCGGCGGACTTCGCCAGGGATCACGGCCCCTCGGCCAACGGCATGGCCTTCCGCACCAATGACGCCAAGGCCGCCTATGAGGGGGCGCTCCAGCGCGGCGCCGTGGCCGCGACGGATGCCGACGGCGGCGCCCTGGGCGACTATCCCTACATCCTGCAAGGCATCGGCGGCTCGCTGCTGTACGTCATCGACCAGTACGGCGACGCCGGCTCCCTGTATGACGCCTGGGACGAGATCGAGGGCTGGGAAGAGGCCGAGCGCAAGAACAACGTCGGCTTGGAGGTCCTGGACCACCTGACCCACAACGTCCGTCGCGGTCAGATGCGCACCTGGTCGGGCTTCTACAATTCGGTCTTCAACTTCGAGGAACAGAAGTATTTCGACATCAAGGGCAAGGCGACCGGCCTCTTCTCCCAGGCCATGATCGCGCCGGACCGCGCCATCCGCATCCCGCTGAACGAGAGCCAGGACGAAAACTCCCAGATCGAGGAGTTCATCCGCCGCTACAACGGCGAAGGCATCCAGCACATCGCCCTGACCACCGAGAACATCTTCGAGACGGTCGAGGCCATGCGCGCCCGCGGCGTGGACTTCCAGGACACGATCGAGACCTATTTCGAACTGATCGACAAACGCCTGCCCAACCACGGCGAGGACGTGGAGCGGATGCGCAAGAACCGCATCCTGATCGACGGTTCGGACAAGGAAGGCCTGCTGCTGCAGATCTTCACCCAGGACACCTTCGGCCCGATCTTCTTCGAGATCATCCAGCGCAAGGGCAACGAAGGCTTCGGCAACGGCAATTTCCAGGCCCTGTTCGATTCCATCGAACTGGACCAGATCCGTCGCGGCGTCATCAAGGTCGACGCCTGAATGAAGATGCGGCCGCCGACCTGGCTGCCCTGGCTCGGCCCGGCCCTTGCGGCCGGCGCCGGCGCCCTGGCCGGGCGTTTCTGGCTGGAGGGCGGCTTCTGGACGGTCCTGATCGCCGCCCTGATCTGCGGCTTCGCCCCCATCGTCGCCTACAGGATCTGGAAACGGCTGCACCACCGGGGGTGAGGGGTGAAGTTGGCGCTCGCCAGCAAGTGGATGGATCGAGAATACTGGGGAGTTGTAGCGGCAGTTAGAACTGCCAACACGTTCGACAACGAGTATGCCGTGCCGAAGCACAAGAAGCTCATCCCAAAGAACGAGCGTCATCATTGGTGGCCGAAGACGCTATCACGGCACTGGGCTGACAGCGCTGGCCTGGCTCACAGCCTGTCTTGCGACGGTGAGCTCGTAACATCCAAGCCGGAGCAATTTGGAGCGATCCGCAACGACAACAATATCTATCTTAGCGATGTGGCGAGCCCTTGGGACGAGTCGTTCGAACACACATTCGGACCACCCGACGCTCTGATCACTCCGTTGATTGACTGGTTGAAAACGGCGGAGTCGCCGATCGTTCCCTCCGACAGCACACTCTCTAAGCGCCTCACGCCGCTTATCGTCGATGAGGAACGTTTCACGTCACTCACCAAAGTTCTCGCTTCGCTTATCGCCCGTAGTCCCAGTTTCCGTCACAGAGTTAAAAGCGGGACGCGCGCACTACGCGAACGCATTGGGCTCGACCCCAACAACGGTGATCGTGGCCTGCTCGGCATGAATGTTCGCAATGCTCAAGCGACGCTGTCAGAGGCTATGACGCGAGGCAAGTTCGCCGTGCTTCTCAGCGGTAGTCGTGAGTTCATATTTGGCGATGGTTTCTTCCACAACGTGCACTCGGTCGCCAACTCTCCACGGGGTGTCCGTTGTATCGTTCCGCTGACGCCAGCGATTGCAATCTTCTACACACACCCAATGCGCTATCATTCCTACCCACGCGCCTTTGTGTTGAATCTAACAAACGACGAAATCGATTTCGTAAATCGCTCGGTTCAGATCTATTCCAAGCGCTTTGTCTTCTATCGGTCACAGCCGCCCAACATTGAAGAGACGTTCACTCGGTGCACTCATCTACAATGGCAGTACGATAAAGTTCATTGGACAGACGCATTGGAGACCGCCGTAGCGGATACGTTCTTCGGAAACGACTCGATGTTTTACCCACCCGCTGAGTAAGCAGTTGGGCTAATCTAGAAATCAGCGTGACGAAGGAATGTCTGCAGCTGGGTGGAATGCTGAACGTCGCTTAGTGGTCGATTAGCGACCAACCCTGCAAGATCAAAGAGACCTTCCGCTAATGGGCGGCTCCAACTCACGCGGGCGAGCCATCTCAACGCCCAAACTCAACACTCTGATTTTCCCTCGTTTCCGATTTTCTTCGGCCAATCGACCTGACACGCCCGCACACGGCGTTACACTGCGACAGACCGGCGTCTCGGAGGAATGTGCACCCATTGCACTCGGTTTTTCGGCGCGGAGGAGTTTCACCATGCGCATCGCCTGTTCTGGACTGATTGCACTCTTTGCACTGTGTTTTTCCTCGGCCCAGGCCCAGGACGCCGCGCCGCGCTGGTCGCTGGCGATCCACGGTGGGGCGGGCGTGATCGAGCGGTCCAGCCTGACGCCCGCGCAGGACGCGGCATATCGCGCGGCGCTGCAAGCCGCGCTGGACGCCGGTTCAGCCGTGCTGAAGAGCGGCGGCTCGGCGCTGGATGCGGTCCAGGCCGCCGTCGAGGTCATGGAGGACGATCCCCTGTTCAACGCCGGGCGCGGGGCGGTCTTCACCGCAGCGGGTCGTAACGAGCTGGACGCCGCCGTCATGAACGGATCGGACCTGACCGCCGGCGCGGTCGCCGGCCTGACCACCACCCGCCACCCCGTCGCCGCCGCCCGGGCGGTGATGGAGCGGTCGCCCCACGTCATGTTGATCGGCCCCGGCGCCGACGCCTTCGCCGCCTCGGTCGGGTTGGAGCAGGTCGATCCGGCCTTCTTCTTTACCGAGCGCCGCTGGCAGGGTCTGGTCAAGGCCCTGACCGAGGCCGGCCTGCCCATACCGGAACGCCCCGCCGGCGCCGCCGCGCCCGTCGACCGATCGGCCGCCCCCCACGCCAGCGTCGCCCCGCCCCTGAACGAGAAGAAGTTCGGCACGGTCGGCGCCGTGGCCCTGGACAGCCAGGGCCGCCTCGCCGCCGCCACCTCGACCGGCGGCATGACCGCCAAACGGTGGGGCCGGGTCGGGGACGTGCCGATCATCGGCGCCGGCGCCTATGCCTCCAACGCCGACGGCTGCGCCGTCTCGGCCACCGGCTCGGGCGAATATTTCATCCGCTCCACCGTCGCCCGCGACATCTGCCGCCGCACCGCCGACGGCGCGACCGTCCAGGCGGCGGCGGAGGCCGAAATCGCCGACGTCGGCTCGATCGGCGGCGACGGCGGCGTCATCGTCATGGGCCTGAACGGAACCCCCGCCTTCGCCATGAACACCTCGGGCATGTATCGGGGGGCGGTGTCTTCGAATACCCCGACCCGCGTCGCCATATACGCCGACGAAGGAGACCCCCGTTGACCGACGACGAACTGACCAAGATGGCCGAGGAGGAGCTGGACGCCGCCTGCGCCATGCCCTTCGTCGAGCTGAAGAAGATCACCCCCTGGGGCGATGCGTTCGAGGGGTTCGCCCCGTCGGGCCGCACGGTCGAGGTCGAGCGTCGCTATCTGTGGGCGGTCGAGCCCGAGGGCGGCGTCATCGTCGAGGTCGAGGTGCGCGACCGCGCGGCCCGGACCGGCGCCGAGGCCCGCGCCCTGCTGACCCCTGCCGCCTGAGGGCTGTCGTTAACCTTTTTCTTGGCCCGGCTTCGCCGCTGCGGCATCATGGTTCGGCGAACAACGGGTCAGACAGGGTGCGGCATGTCGGCGAGCGTCTCCAACTATCCGCAGGATTTCCAGACACCCGATCCGGCGGCGTTAGAACCCGTTGACTCCACTCTACTCCTTGGCGTCCACCCGCTGCTGCTCCTGCTGCTGGCGGCCCTGATCCTGGGTCTGACGGTCCTGGCCTGGCGGGCCGGCAAGGGCGCCACGACCACCCAGGCCGACGCCGCCGAATCAATCTGGCGCGCCATCGACCGCGCCTGCCACGCAGCCATGACCGCCAACAGCGACGCCCTGGTCGGCGCCGCCAAGGCCCTGCGCGCCACCTATGACGACTGTCTGGGCGCCGTCGTCGTCCTGGCCGAGGGGCCGTCCAAGCCTCTGAAAGCCGTCGATCACGCCCTGAAGGGCCGGATCAAGGAGACGGTCAAACCCAAGGAAGAGACGCCCCCGCAAGACCCGACGGCCAAGCCCGACCAAGAGGCCCACCGTCCACCCCCCCCTCACCCCGCCGTCCCGGCCAATGTGACCGTGGTCTCCAACAGCCATGTGGTCATCAAGGGCGACCGGGTGGAGCACGCCCGCGCCGAGGAATCCGGCCCCGCCCAAGCCTCCGGCGTCGCCGGGCTGGACAAGCCCCCCTACGCCCCGCTCCCGCCCCAGCCCGTCCCGCCGCCCGTTCCCGCCAAGCCGGTCGAGGAGATCGAGCGAGAGATGACAAAGGCCGAACAGCTGACCGCCTTGCGCGAGGCCGTGGCCCAGTTCAACGACCACTGGTGCCGCCGCAAGGAGCGGATCGAGGAACTGCGCGCCGCCCACCGCCAGCTGTCCACGCCGCGCCCCGGCGGCCAGACCCCCGGCCACGGCCGCAGCGTCCACTGATCCCTCCCTCTGTTCCCCCCGGCGCGATTTCGGTCTAGGCGTTGGGCATGAAACTCGCCTCGCTCAAGCACGGCCGCGACGGCCGCCTCGTGGTCGTCTCGCAGGACCTGCACTGGTTCACCGACGCCTTTCTGATCGCCCCCACCCTCCAGGCCGCCCTGGACGACTGGGACCGCTGCGGCCCCCAGCTGGCGGCCCTGGCCGAGAGCCTGGAGCATGAGGCCGTGCCGCGCGGCCGCTTCCATGAACGGGACGCCGCCTCCCCCCTGCCCCGCGCCTATCAGTGGGCCGACGGCTCGGCCTATGTGAACCATGTCGAACTGGTGCGCCGGGCGCGCGGCGCCGAAATGCCCGAAAGCTTCTGGACCGACCCCCTGATGTACCAGGGCGGCTCCGACGGCTTCCTGGCTCCCCGCGATCCCATCCCGCTGGCCGATCCGGCCTGGGGCTGCGACCTGGAGGCCGAGATCGTGGTCGTGACCGGCGACGTGCCCCAGGGCGCGACGCGAGACGAGGCCCTGGCCGCCGTCCGCCTGGTCGGCCTGGTCAATGACGTCTCCCTGCGCAATCTGATCCCGGCCGAACTGGCCAAGGGCTTCGGCTTCGTCCAGTCAAAACCCGCCAGCGCCCTGTCGCCCGTCTTCGTCACGCCCGACGCCCTGGGCGACCGCTGGAAGGACGGCAGGCTGCACGGCGAACTGACGGTCCAGCTGAACGGCAAGGACTTCGGCAAGGCCGACGCCGGGGTCGACATGACCTTCGACTTCGGAACCCTGATCGCCCATCTGGCCAAGACCCGGTCCCTGTCGGCCGGAACGATCATCGGCTCGGGCACGGTGTCCAACCGCGACGCCGACGGCGGACCCGGCAAGCCGGTCACGGAAGGCGGCCTGGGCTATTCCTGCATCGCCGAGGTCCGCACGGTCGAGACGATCCTGCGCGGCGCGCCCGAAACCCCCTTCCTGACCCACGGCGACACGGTGCGGATCGAGATGCTGGACGATCACCACCGGTCCATCTTCGGCGCGATCGAACAAACGGTGGCCCCGCTTCCGGCCGGGTCCTGACGGGTGTAGGCTGGGCCGCGTCGGCTTCCGGGGGGAGGCCCGGAGAACGACATGCCGCCTGAAAAACTGATCCCGCTTCTGGTCTTCCCGGCCGTCCTGGCGCTTGTCCTGCTGCGGAACCGGCGGCGGCGGCCGCTGAAGCTGAAGTTCATCTGGGTGACGCCTGCGGTGGTCCTGCCGCTGATCGCGCTTGGCCTTTGGGGTTCGACCCAGGCGCCCGGCGCGGTCCACGCGCCGTTCGGCCCCGCCGGCTGGGCGATCCTGGCCTTGGGCGGACTGTTGGGGGGCTTGGCCGGCTGGTATCGCGGCAAGACCGTGGCCATCGAAAAGGAGCCGGACGGCAGCCTCATGGCTCAGGCCTCGCCCCTGGGGCTGATCCTGCTGGTCGCCCTGTTCGCGGGCCGCACGGCCCTGCGCGACCTGATCGAAGGTCATGCGGCCCAGTGGCATCTGAACGCAATGGCCGTGACCGACGCCTTCCTGGTCTTCGCCATGGGGCTGATCGTCATGCAGCGCGTCGAAATCTACATTCGCGCCAAACGCATCCTCGCCGGCGGGACCGACGCCCATGTGGAGGTCGCGGCGCCGCCCGCCGCTTGACGGTGGGCCGACGCCGACGCGGTTGAATTGCGGCCGAGGCCGGTATAGGAGCGGTGCCTTCGCGCCTGTGCGGGTGTGGTGGAATTGGTAGACGCGCTGGACTCAAAATCCAGTTCCGAGAGGAGTGTCGGTTCGAGCCCGACCACCCGCACCAAAGATCAGATCCGGCGGACGCCGCCGCAGCCGCGCCCGCCGTCTCTCTTCTCGTCTCTTCAGTCTTCGATCGGGGTCGTCCGACCTGCGCCCGCCCCTGCGCCCAGGTCCGCGCCGGTCACGGGGTCCGACTCGGGGTCCGACATGGTCCGGCTCATGAAGGCTTCCACCGCCTTGCCCGCCTTGGCGTCCATCTCGACCGTGGCGTGGCCGTCGCCGCCGTCCACCGCCATCTGCATCTCGCGATCGGACACCACCTCCCACTGCTCGCCCTCGTTCCAGGGACCGGAGGCGTCGCCCTCGCCTTGGGACATGTTGTAATATTTGTCGGCGAACTCCGGCCGGCCGGGGATCTTGCCGGGAGGGAAGTTGGCGGGGATGGCGTAGAGCGCCTTTTCGAACGACTTCTGGTGCGCCACTTCGCGCGTCATCAGGAAGGACAGGGCGTCCTTGATCCCCGGATCGTCGGTGACATTGATCAGTCGTTCATAGACGATCTTGGCGCGAGCCTCGGCGGCGATGTTGGAGCGCAGGTCGCAGGCCGGATCGCCGATGGAGTCGATATAGGCGGCCGTCCACGGCACGCCGGACGAGTTCACCAGGGCCGTGCCGCCGCCATAGAGGATCGACATGGTGTGGCTGTCTCCGCCGGAGGTCATGCTGGCGTAGAGATCTGCCTCTTCCTCGGCCGCCTCGGCCAGCTTGCCCTTGGCGCCGCGGTTCAGCATGGCGACGATGGAGCCGATGACTTCCAGATGGCTCAGTTCCTCGGTCGCGATGTCCATCAGCATGTCGCGCCGATTGACGTCCTCGTCGGCCAGGCCCTGGGTGAAGTAGCGCATGGCCGCCGCCAGCTCGCCCTGCGGCCCGCCGAACTGCTCCAGCATCAGGGTGGCCAGGCCGGGATTCGGCTCCGCCACCCGCACCGTATACATCAGCTTCTTGTTGTGCATGAACATGGGTCAATCCTTGATTGCGTAGCCGATCAACGGCTGGGGTTTTCGCCGTCGCGTTTCAGACGCAGATATTTCTCGGTCAGGGTCGGCAGGCTCTCATCGACCCAGCGGGCCATCCGCTGCTCCTCCTCCAGGGTCGCGGTAAGCGGATCGAGGGCTGCGGAGTAATCACCGTGCCGGGCCAGGAGGATCAGCCCCTTGTAAACGGCCGCCTCATAGTTCTCGAAGGCGAAGTTGGCGAAGGCGTTCTTCAGGATCTCGTCCTCGGCGAAGACATGGCCCATGGCCGCCATTGATCCGCCCAGCGAAAGGGCGGCGTCCTTCAGGCCGGAAGGCGTCTCGTCAAACTGTCCCAGCAGCTGTTCCAGCCGGGTGATCTGCTGTTCGGTCTCGGCCCGGTGCGCCGTCAGCTGATCGGCGACCTCGGTGAAGTTCTTGGCGCGTTCGATCTGCCGGTCCATCAGGGCCAGGGCCTGATGTTCGACCCCATGGGCGTTCTTCAGTCCGGTCACGAACACCTCGCGCCAGACGTCGTCTGTCATCACAGCCATACATCCGCTCCTTGATTGGGATGCGGAGGTAACCGGACCTGCCGGCCGATGTTTCCGGGTGTCGAATAGCGGACGCGCCGGAACGATCGCCGCCGTAATGCGCGTGCCGGACGGCCGGACCTGTGATGTGGAAGGGTCGCCTCTGCGGCGCGATCGGAAAGGCGGTTACACCGGGCCGACACTGCACGGCCTGTACCGGAGCCAGTCAGGTTCGGCGCGTCGCCGCGTCGGAGCCAGCCAGGTTCGGAACAGGCCGTGGAAGATCGAGGTACGATACAGGTTCGACCTGCGAAGGCTTTTGCCACTAAGTCGCAGTGTTGAAAAGATGCTTTTGCGCTTAAGCAAGTGTTTCGTCGTCCCGGTCCAAGGCGCGTCGCAGGAATCCGGTCACATCCTTCAAAACCGGGGCCTTGGCGCGAAACAGGGGCGAGAAGCTCGCCACCAGATCGGCGTGATCCAGGCCGGGATAGAGCTTGGCCTCAGACCGGCCGCCGACGGCGCGCTGGCGCGCGTGCAGCAGGCGGGTGTCCTCGTCATGGACCACGACGTCCGCCGTGCCGTGGCCCAGCCAGATCGGCGGAGCGTCGGGGCGGACGAAGGTGATCGGCTGGGTCAGGGTCGGATCGGGCGCCCGGCCGAAGGCGTTGCGGGACGCCGCCACATCGAAGGGCAGAAAGTCGTAAGGCCCCGCCAGACCGGCCGCGGCCCGGATCAGGTCCGGCCGTTCGACCGCCGCCATATAGCGCCGATCCAGGGTGATCATCATCGCCAGATAGGCGCCGGCCGAATGGCCCAGCACGCCCAGGCGGCGGGGGTCGCCGCCGTGGTCCGCCGCCGCCTCGGCCGCTGCAGCCGTCGCGGCGGCGGCGTCCTGAACGAAGGCGGGAAAGACCACCTGCGGAACCAGCCGATAGTCCGGCAGGGCGACGACGAACCCCTGGGCCGCCAAGGCCTGCGCCGCCCAGCCATACAGGTCGCGCGACCCTGAATCCCACCCCCCGCCGTAGAAGAAGACCAGGACCGGATGGGGACCCGGCGCCTTGGGCGCATAGAGGTCCATGCGCTGGCGCGGGTCGTCGCCGTAAGGCAGGTCGCGCGCCACGCGACGCGCGCCGGCATCCCGCGGCCCCAGGCTGTTCAACAGGCCGAGCGGCGAAAGCGCCGGGGAGCTCAGGGGCGAACAGGCCGCCGCCACCAGTCCCAGGGCGGGCGCGAAAAGGCCCCGGCGCGTCATCTGATCCGATCCATGGACCTCAATACGCGCGACGAGGCGGATCGGCTCACACCGTCGAGACTCTTTTCCGGAAGGCCCTATCGCGCGCCGGCGATCAGCTGGCCGCAGTTGGCATCCTCCGCCAGACCAGGATCGACGAAGGCGAACAGGGCCGTCACCGGCGCCGCCACCGTCGCCAGAAGGCCGGCTAAGCCGCCCTGGCTCGCCACAGCGCCGACGTCCACCCCGACGCGGGGCGCCGTCAGCGGCCCCTGTACGGTGATGGGCGCCCAGACCCGTAGCAGGCGCGGCTTCTTGGACTCGCCGTCGATCCGCAGATTCAGCGTCTCCTGGCCCAGGTCGATCGACCCCCCGCCCTGGGCCAGCACCACATCGGTGTCGATGACCAGGGTCTTGGCGGCGGCCGTCCCGCCGCTGACGTTGAAATCGGCGACGGCGCAGCGGATCTGGGCGGTCGACTGATCTCCGCTCAGCAGCTTCAACAGACCCGCGCTGGCGTTGATGCCCAACAGTTCGGCGAAGGCGGCCCGCATCCGCCCGTCCGGCACGACCAGGCTGATCGTGCCCTTGGACGAGGCGGCGAACTGGTGGACCGAGGCGCCCGGTCCCTCCAGTCGGGCGCGGCCCAGGGCACGACCCGTCAGCGGCGGCGCGCCGTTCCGGGCGGGGACGATGGACTCCAGAGGATAGCCGCTCAGCCGCAGGTCGACGCGGCTGTAGGGCCGCGCCTGGGTGGCGTCGATCCGCGCCGTCCCGTTCAGCGCCCCGCGATTGAAGTCGAAGCTGATCGGATCGAGGTTCAAGATCCCGTCCTTCAGCTCGGCGCCCAGGTTCACCGCCCGCACGTCCAGCTCATTGGCCTTAACCGCAGCGGCGCGATAGGTCAGATGTCCGTCCATCTGGCGCAGCCGTTCGGTCTGGAGGGGCGCGTCCGGCAGCAGTTTTCCGCCCTTCGCCACGGGCGCCTCCGTCTCGGTTCCGCGGGCATTGGTGACGGTCCGCGCCCCCAGGACGGCCGCGAGGTCGTCGATGTCCAATCGACGCGACGCCAGTTCGGCCTCGACCCGCAGCCGGCCGCCGCCCTGGACCCGCAGGTCGCCGGACAGGTCCGACGCCCCGACCCGGCCGTCAAAGTCGTTGAAGGTCCAGACGGCCTCGTTCCGCTTCAGGGCGCCGCTCAGCCGATAGGGCGGCGTATTGGGCAGGGTCAGGCCCGTCAGCAGGTAGAGGTCCGCCAGATCGCGCCCCTCCAACGTCAGGGTCGCGTCGAACCGACCCAGGTCAAAGGGCCGGGTGACGGCGCCCGTGGCGGTCAGGCTGGAGCCCGCTCCCGCCATCCGGGCCTTGAAGCGATAGGGCCGGTCGCGGCGAATATTGACGAAGGGCCCGCCCTCGATCCGCAGCGTCAGAGGCGACCGGTTGACCGTCCCTTCGCCTTGCAGGAGGAAGCCCGCGTCGCCGTCCGCGCCCTCGTGCGCATCGACGGCCGCGTCCAGGGTCATCTTGCGCCGCCGCTCTTCGAACACCAGACGCCCGTCGGTGATGACCAGCTTCTGAATCACCGGCAGTTTCATGCCTTGGCCGTCGTCGGCGTGGTCGGCGTTCAAAGCCCAGCTCTTGCGGCCGTCTTCGGCGGCGATCAGGACCACCTGCGGCCGGGTGAAGCGCAGCAGGGGCATTTCGACCTGGCCCGCCAGCAGCCGCCGCAACCGCACCGAGGCCTCGACCGTGTCGATTCTGGCCGTGTCGCGATCGCGCGCCCAGTCCGGGCCGCCGATCTTCAGTCCCTGGACCCTGACCGAGGGGGTCCAGCTGAAGAGATGAACATTCAGATCGCCGTCGATGGCGATGTCGCGGTGATATTCCGCCGAGGCCCACCGGCCGATCGGCCCCCTCAGCCGGTTCCAGTCGAACCAGGCCAGAAAGATCAGGACGACGGCGATCAGAAACAGGGTCAGGCCGCCGGCCCACCATTCGGCCGGTCCTGGGCGGCGCACGGCGGCGTAGACGGGATCATTGCGCCTGATCCAGTCGCGTCCCTGGACGGCGCGCGCCTTAGCCGAGGCGGCGCCCGCGCCGATCCGCGTCCTTAAGGCGTTCCAGTTCAACATCTTGGGCAAGGGCCGGCCTCCAGAAGCAGAGACAACGCCCCAAGGCGGTTTTGGCGCCGCCGCCCCTTTCGGGCCCGCCTCATCCGCCTCGATATTGGTCCGTTTACCGCATATTTTTCGCAATAGCTTTACATTGTAGAAAATGCGCGCATATTTGGTCCGAGTCCTGACTTTAATTCAGGCCGTAGGAGGATGCCCGATGACCCGTTTGATCACCCCCGCCCTGATCGCCGCCGCCTTGATCGCGCCCGGTCTGGCGCACGCCCAAACCCAGCCCGAAACGCAGGATAAGCCCCGTCTTCAGGCCGTTCGCGCCGAGCTCGACCGCGCTCAGACGCGCAGCTCTGCCGTCCAGCCGGTGATGATCTGTGAAACCGACGCCGCCACCCGGCGCGCCTACCAGCGCGAGTTCGGCGCCGCGCCCGTCTTCGTCACGGCGGAGGACGCCATGGCCGCGCGCCGGGCGGGTGAACATTGGGCCGCGCCCCGTTGCATGACCGAGCGGCAGTACGAGCGGCTGGTCTCCTCGACCCAGGACCGCGCCGGCCTCTAACCCCGTCGCGCATTAAAAAAGGGGCGCGGCCTTTGCGGCTGCGCCCCTTCGTCGTTCCGGCGTCGTTCCGGAGCACCGCCCCTATTGGGCGGGGGCCAGGTGTTTGTTCAGCCAGCCGAACACCTCATTGTGCCATTGCAGGCTGTTGGCCGGCTTCAGCACCCAGTGGTTCTCGTTCGGGAAGACGATCAGGCGGCTGTCGATTCCGCGGCGTTGCAGGGCGGTGAAGGTGGACAGGCCCTGAGCCGTCGGAATGCGGAAGTCCAGGTCGCCCTGGACCACCAGCATCGGCGTCTTCCAGTTCTCGACATGGTTGGCCGGGTTGAACTTCTGATAGCCCTCCGGCCTGTCCCACGGCGTGCCGCCGTATTCCCACTCGGTGAACCACAGCTCCTCGGTCGAATAGCCCATGCCGAAGGTGTCGAAGACCCCATCGTGATTGACCAGGCACTTGAAGGCGTCCGACCAGTTGCCGGCGATCCAGTTGATCATATAGCCGCCGTAGGAGGCCCCCAGGGCGCAGGCGTTGGCGCCGTCCAGGAAGGCGTACTTCGCTTGAGCCGCCGCCCAGCCCTTCTGAAGGTCCTCCAGCGGCCGGTCGCCCCAGTGCTGGCTGATGGCGTCGGTGAAGGCCTGGCCGTAACCGGTCGAGCCGTGGAAATCGATCATCACCACCGCATAGCCGGCGCCGGCGTAGGTTTCGGGATTCCAGCGATAGGACCAGCTGTCGCCGAACGACCCCTGAGGCCCGCCGTGGATCAGGAAGGCGACCGGATATTTGCGACCCTCGACATAGCCGACCGGCTTGATGACATAGCCGTGGACCGTCTCATTGTTCCAGCCGGGGAAGCTGAACTGCTCGTATTCCCCGAAGGCCTTGGCGTCCAGGGCCGGATTGGCCTGGGTCAGGCGACGCGGCGTTTCACGACCCAGATAGGTCTTGAAATACAGATCGCTGGGCGACTTCAGACTGTCCTGGGCGAAGACGAAGCCCGACGGCGTCTGCTGGAAGGCCGAGACATGGCCGGGTCCGGTGACCGGCGTCACCACCCCGTTGCGCGTATCCACCGCGAACAGCTTGGTCGAGCCGACGTCGCCGGCGGTCGTATAAAGGGTCTGGCCGTCGCGCGACCATTGCAGGGTGTCGGCCGAGCGATCCCAGTTCGAGGCGATCTCGCGCTTCTGACCGCTCTGCACGTCCATCAGCACGATCTGATAGCGATCGGCCTCAAAGCCCGGCCGCGCCATGGCGCGATAGGCCAGGGTGCGGCCGTCCGGCGAAAACACCGGGCCCGCGTCCCAGGCCGGATTGTCCTGGGTCAGATTGGTGAAGGTCCCGTCCCCGCTCAGGCCGTTGGTCTTCCACAGGTCGAAATTGGTGCTCCACGGCTCGCTCTTGCCGGCCAGACGCGCCGAAAAGACGATGGAGTCGCCGGCCGGGGTGAAGACGAAGTCGCTTTCGTCGCCGAACGGCTTGGACGGGGTGTCGCCGTCGAAGCCCTTGGTGACCCAGACCGGATTGCCGGTCGCCTGGCCGTTGCGGCCGATCGACTGGACGAACAGGTGGTTCTGGGTGTGGTCATTCCACGTGTCCCAATGGCGCACGAACATCCGGTCATAGACCTGGCCGGTCGACTTCCGCTCTGCCACGGCCTTGCCCATCTCGACCGAGGCGTTCAGGTCGGCCGCGTCCGGATAGACGGCCAGAGACACCGCCACCTTGTCGCCCGAGGGACTGATCCGATAGGCGTTCACGTCCAGCGGCAGATTGGTCACCTGCACCGGCGCGGCCGTCGGCGAGGCGATGCGCCACACCTGGCTGGTCCCCGACTTGCCCGACAGGAAATACAGATTGCCGTCGGCGCCCCAGCGGGCGGTGTTGGCGCCCTGGTCCGAAATGGCCAGCCGGCGCGGCGCGGCGTCCGGCGTTTCCAGGTCCAATATCCACAGGCTGCCGCTGCGGCGGTTCGCCTCCACATCCGTCGTCGTCACCGAATAGACGACGTAACGGCCGTCCGGCGACACCTGCGGATCGCCCAGCCGGTTGGCCGAGATCATGTCCTGATAGGTGAAGGCGTCAGGCGTCGCGGCCGGCGCCGGAACCGGGGCGGGCGGAACCTGGGCCAGGGCCGGAGCGGCGCTCATCAGGGCGCCCGAGAAGGCGACGGCCGCGCAGGCGGCGAACAGGAGGGAACGGTGGCGCATGAAGCAGTCCTCGCAAAGCTTGCAGCGGCGAGGCGTAGCACCCTCGTTCGCCGGGCGGAAGTTGCTGACAGCTCAGAAGTTAGCTAAGCTGCTTGGACCAAGGAGCGCGACATGACCACCGTCACCGTCCACCACGCCAAGACCCATCTCTCCAAACTGATCGCCGCCGCCGAACGCGGCGAAGAGGTGGTGATCGCCCGCGGCGACAAGCCGGCGGTGCGGATCGTGCCGTTCGAGGCGGCGAAACCTGAACGCAGGCGAGGTCGGCTGAAGGGCATGGGGCGTTTCGACGAGAGCTTTTTTGATCCGCTGCCCGAAGAGGAACTCCGCCTCTGGGAGGGCCGGGGAGATTGAACCTCCTGCTCGATACCCACGCCCTGATGTGGTGGGTTTGGGACGACGAACGGCTGTCGGGCGCAGCCGACGACGCCATCCGGAACGCTGACGCCGTCTTTGTCAGCAGCGTGTCGGCCATCGAGATCGCGATCAAGTTTCGCATCGGCAAGCTGCCGAACGCCCACGCCCTGGCCGAGCAGTTTGCGGACGTCATGCGTCGAGAGGGGTTCGCCGAACTCCCTGTGAGCTGGCGCGAAGCCAGCCTGGCCGGTCGGATGGCCGGCGATCACCGCGACCCTTTCGACCGGCTGCTGATCGCCCAGGGCCTGCTCAACGACCTGACCCTGGTCTCGAACGAAACCCTGTTCGACGGCTTCGGCGTGGCCCGGCTCTGGTAGGCTTGCTCCCTTTCGCCGAACCGGCGACAAGCGGTCGTCCATGAATTCCGCCGCCCTTCCCGTCCGCCGCTCGCCCCACATCGTCGATGTGCTGATCGCCGAGCGTGCGCCCCGTCTGACCGCCTCGCCGCTGTGGCCGGCGGTGCGCCCGCTGCTCTATTCGATCTTGAACTACAAGGCGGCCGTGCGGATGGCCGACGCTGTGCGTGACCGCTCGGGCTCCGAGAGCCTGGACTATGTGTCGGACCTGCTTCGGCTGAAGGTGACGGCGTCCCCTCTGGACCGCCTGCCCGCGACGGGCCGGTGCGTCGTCGTCGCCAACCATCCGACCGGCATAGCCGACGGGGTCGCGGTCTATGACGCCGTAAAACGGCGCCGTCTCGACGCGGTCTTCTTCGCCAACGCCGACGCCCTGCGCGTCTCGCCCCGGCTCGCCGAGACGGTGATCCCGGTCGAATGGGTTCACGACAAACGCACCCGCGAGAAGACCCGCGCGACGCTGAACGCCGCCAAGGCGGCCTTCGAAGCCGAACGCTGCGTGGTCATGTTCCCCGCCGGCCGTCTGGCCCGCGTCGGCGCCGACGGCCTGCTGACCGACCCCGAATGGGCGCCGACCGCCGCCTCCCTGGCGCGGAAATACGGCGCGCCGGTCGTGCCCATGCACGTCGCCGGCCCCTACAGCCGGCTGTTCCACCTGTTCGACAAGGTTTCGCAGGAGCTGCGCGACGTGACCCTGTTCCACGAACTGCTGAACAAGGCGGGCAAGCCTTTCGATATCTTGGTCGGCCGCCCCATCCCGCCCGAACGGCTGGACGTGGACGCCGTAAAGGCCACCGTGGCGCTGAAACATTTCACCGAACGCACCCTGGCCGCCGATCCAGACGCGGTCTTCCCATGAAGGTCGAACTCCCTGACGCCGAGGCCACCACCCGTCTGGGCCAAGTCATCGCCCCCCTTCTGGCGCCGGGCGACAGCCTGCTGCTGTACGGGCCGCTGGGCATGGGCAAGTCCACCCTGGCGCGCGGCCTGATCCGCGCCCTGACCACGCCGGAAGAGGAGGTGCCGAGCCCCACCTTCACCCTGGTCCAGTTCTATGAATCCGACCTGCCCGTCGCCCATTTCGACCTCTATCGCCTGACCCGACCGGAAGAGGCGTTCGAGATCGGCCTGGACGAGGCCCTGGACGAGGGCTGCGCCCTCATTGAATGGCCCGAGCGGCTGGGCGAGGATCCGGGCCGGTTCTTGGGGCCCGACCGCCTTGTCATTGAGATTTCCGAACACGGCGACGGCCGTGTTGCGACCGTTTCCGGCGTAGGCCGGTGGGAAGACCTGATCGACCATGTCCGTCTCTGATCGCGAACAGCTTCGCCTCGACTTCCTGGCCGCCGCCGGCCTGGCCGAGGCTACGCGCGCGCCTCTGCCGGGCGACGCCTCGACGCGGCGCTACGAACGGCTGACCCCGCCGGGCGGCCCCACCCTGATGCTGATGGACCAGGCGCCCGCCGCCGAGAGCCCGCCCGCCGATCCGGCCTGGACGCCCGAGCAGCGTCACGCCGCAGGCTGGAACGCCGTCGCCCGCCTTTCGGCCGGTCGGATCGAGGCCTTCGCCGCCGTCGCCGCCCATCTGAAGTCGCTGGGTCTGTCCGCGCCTGAAATCCCGGCCTTGGACGCGCCCAACGGCCTGGCGGTGCTGGAGGATTTCGGCGACGCCCTGTTCGCCCGCGTCATCGAGGACGGCGCCGAGGAGACGCCCCTCTATCTGACCGCCATCGAGGCCCTGGCCGCCCTGCACGAGGCCGGGACCCCGCCTGAGGTGCTGACCGGTCCCGGCGGCGACTGGCCGCTCCTGACCTATGACGAGACGGCGCTCCAGGGCGGGGCCGACCTGTTCGTCGACTGGTTGCCCCGTCTGGACGCGCGCGTCGCCTTCGACGCCGCCGCGGTGGCGGAATGGCGAGAGGCCTGGGCGCCGATCGTCGCCTCGGGCGCCGCCGGGGCCTCGGTCATGGCCCATCGCGACTATCACGCCGAGAACCTGATCTGGCTGCCCGAGCGTGAAGGCCCCGCCCGCGTCGGCATGATCGACTTCCAGGACGCGGTCCGCGCCCACCCGTCCTGGGATCTGCACTCCCTCCTTCAGGACGCCCGCCGCGACGGGTCGCCGGCACTGGAGGCCGAGGCCCTGGACCGCTATTTCGCCCTGCGCCCCCAGGTGGACCGCGCCGCCTTCATGGCCGACTACGCGGGGCTCGCCGCCCTGAACGAGGCGCGGATCATCGGCGTCTTCGCCCGGCTGATCGCGCGCGACGGCAAGCCCCGTTATCGTCAGTTCCTGCCGCGCATGTGGCGGCATCTGAACGCCAATCTGGACCAGCCGGCCCTGGCGCCCGTCGCCCGCTGGTTCGACCGTTACGTTCCTGCCGAGGCGCGCGCATGACCCACGCTCCCAAGACTGCGATGGTCCTGGCCGCCGGCCTGGGCACCCGGATGCGTCCCCTGACCGACGACCGGCCCAAGGCCCTGGTCGAGGTGGCGGGCTGCGCCCTGATCGACCATGTGTTGGACCGTCTGGCCGACGCCGGAGTGGAGACGGCGGTCGTCAATGTGCACTGGTTCGCAGACCGGCTGGAAGCCCATCTGGCCGCGCGCGGACGCGGCCCCCGCATTCTCATCTCCGACGAACGGGCCGAACTGCTGGAGACCGGCGGCGGGCTGAAGAAGGCCCGCCCCCTGCTGGGCGACGCCCCCGTCTTCGTCGCCAATATCGACAGCGTCTGGATCGACAGAGGCGACGCCCTGACCGATCTGATCCGCCTGTGGAACCCGGACATGATGGACGCCGCCCTCTTGCTGGCCCGCCGCGAGGGCTCCATCGGCTTCGAGGGCGACGGCGATTTCTTCCTGGCCGACGACGGCCGCCTGACCTTCCGCGGCGACGCCCCGTCCGCCCCCTTCGCCTATATGGGCGCCCACATCACCCGCCCCGGCTACGCCGACCACGGCCCCGACGGCCCCTTCTCCCTCAGCCCCCTGTGGCGCAAGTCCGCCGCCGAGGGCCGTCTGTTCGGCTGCGTCCTGGACGGCGACTGGATGCACGTCGGCGATCCCCAGGCGCGGGAAGAGGCCGAGGCGAAACTGGCGGGATTGGGGTGACGACACCTGTTTTTTCCTCGTCATCCTCGGGCTTGTCCCGAGGATCCATACGCCCGGTTTCAAAGGGTGCGCACCGGCCGCGACCGAGTCTATGGATCCTCGGGACAAGCCCGAGGATGACGGATTGTGAGGGAGGGGGATGACGATGGCCGCCATGTCTCCCTTCGATCCTTTTACGGCGGCCGGCCCCCGCTGGTACGCCGTCCCCGCGCACCGGCCCTTCCTCGAAGACCTGGCCGCCGGCGTCCTCGCCTGGCTCGGCGATCTGCCGCCCGAGACCCTGTCGGACGCCACACTCCTTCTGCCCAACCGGCGCGCCGCCCGCGCCTTCACCGACGCCCTGTCTAAACTCTCCCAGGGCCGTCCCATCCTGCTGCCCCAGGTCCGGCCGCTGGGCGATCTGGAGGAGGACGAGCCTCCCTTCACCCCCGGCGCCCTGGGTCTGGACCTGCCGCCCGCCATCCCCGCCCTGACCCGCCGGTTCGAGATGGCGCGGATGATCGTCGAGCAGTTCGACGACAGCCTGACGCCGATGCGCGCCCTGGATCTGGCCGATGCCCTGGGCGGCTTCCTCGATTCCTGCCAGTTGGAAGAGGTTCCGAACCCCGAACGGATCGCGACCCTGGTCGACGGCGAAATGGCCGAACACTGGGAACGCTCGGCCGAGTTCCTGGGCCTGGCGGTCGAGGCCTGGCCCAAACGCCTCGCCGAACTGGGCCTGGTCGATCCCGCCTGGCGCCGCGCCACGCTTCTGCGCCGCCTCGCCGAACAGTGGGACCACACGCCCCCGACCCAGGCCGTCATCGCCGCCGGTTCGACCGGCACCGTCCCCGCCGCCGCCGACGTCCTGGGCGCCGTGGCCAGAGCGCCCCTGGGCTGCGTCGTCCTGCCCGGTCTCGATCTCGACCTGGATCCGGCGGTCTGGGACCGGTTGGACGAACAGCATCCGCAAAGCGCCATGAAGCGACTGCTGGACCGGGTCGAGGTCACCCGCGCCGACGTCCGCCCCTGGTTCGCCCCGACCCGGCCGCCCGCCGCTCTCGCCCGCGGCCAGGCCCGCCAGCGCCTGGTCAACGAGGCCCTGCGGCCCGCCGAGGCCACCGACGACTGGCGCCGCGCCATCCGCGACCTCCGCTCGACCGCCGCCGCGCGCGGCGAGGCCCGCGACCCCATAGCCGAAGGGCTGCAAGGCCTGTCCCTGCTGACCGTCCGCGCCGAGGAGGAGGCCGCCGCGGCCATCGCCCTGATGATGCGCGAGACGCTGGAAACCCCCGGCAAGACCTGCGCCCTGGTCACCCCGGACCAGGCCCTGGGCCGCCGCGTCGCCGCAAGACTGGAACGCTGGGGCGTGGTCCCGGATTCCTCGGCAGGCAGCCCCCTGTCGCGCCTGCCCGCCGGCGCCCTGGTCGATCTGTGCGCCCGCTGGATCGCCGATCCCGTCCAGCCCCATCTGCTGCTGGCGATCATCAAACACCCGCTGGTCCGGTTCGACCTGGGCGACGCTCCTCAGGCCGCCGCCGTCGCGGCGCTGGAAGAGCACGCCCTGCGCGGCCCGCGCCCCCGCGACTTCGCCGCCGTGCGCCGCCGTCTGCTGGAAGCCGTTCAGCCCGACCGGCGCGGCAAGGCTCCGCCCGAGTGGAAACGGGAACGCCTGTCGGCCGCCACCCGCCTGGTCGAGCGTCTGCAAACCGCCGTCGAGACCGCTACCGCCGTCTTCACCCCCGACGCAGACCTGAACGTCGCCGCCTCCGCCCTGACGCGCCTGATCGAGACCCTGGCCGGCCAGGACGCCTGGGCCGGTCCCGACGGCGAGGCCGCCGCCGCCCTTCTGTCCGGCCTGATCGAGGGGGGCGCCGCCCTGGGCCGTATCGACCGGGCCGACCTGGCCGAGCTGACCTCCTCCCTGGTGCGCGAGACCGTGGTCCGCACCGGGGGCGCCACCCATCCGTCTCTGCGGATCCTGGGGGCCATAGAGGCGCGGCTTGTGCGCGCCGACCGGATGATCCTGGCGGGCTTGGAGGAAGGCGTCTGGCCCCAGGCCGCGCCCACCGACCCCTTCCTGTCGCGCCCGATGCGCAAGGCCCTGAGCCTGCCCCCGCCCGAACGCCGCCTGGGCCAGACGGCACAGGACTTCGTCCAGGCCGCCTGCGCCGAGGAGGTGATTCTGGTCCACAGTGAACGACGCGGCGGCCAGCCTGCCGTCCGCTCCCGCTGGCTGTGGCGGCTGGAGATGCTGACGCGGGGGGCGGGAGTCGACCTGCCCCGCCCCAGCACCGTCCTGGACTGGACCCGCGCGCTCGACGCCCCTCCGCCCGGACCGCCGCGCTTCGCCAAACGGCCCGAGCCGCGCCCGCCGGTGCATCGCCGCCCGCGCAGCCTCTATGTCACCCGCATCGAACGCTGGGTGCGCGACCCCTACGCCATCTACGCCCTGTGGGTGCTGGGGCTGGAGGCGATGGAGCGTCCCGGCGCGTCCGCCGAAGCGCTCGCCCGTGGCGACGCCGTCCACGCCGCTGTCGAACGACTGACGCTGGACTGGCCCCATGACCTGCCCGACGACTGCGAGGCCGTCCTGCACGACCACCTGTTGCGTGAACTGGGCGCGCGCGGTTTCGAGGACGCGGCCATGGCGCGCGAGGCGCCGCTCGCCCGCAACTGCGCTCGCTGGCTGACCGATTTCGAG
Source organism: Brevundimonas sp. Br13 (assembly GCF_055391505.1). NCBI lineage: Bacteria > Pseudomonadati > Pseudomonadota > Alphaproteobacteria > Caulobacterales > Caulobacteraceae > Brevundimonas > Brevundimonas sp. Br13. The sequence goes on from NZ_AP044008.1 coordinate 257,875, forward strand.
CGCCGCCGCCGTGCACGCGGGATCGAAATCCTGGTCGAGCAACAGGGCGCCCTGACCTTCGACGCCCCCGCCGGCCCCTTCACCGTCAAGGCCTTCGCCGACCGGATCGAACTGTCGTCCGACGGGGCGGCGGTGATGGACTTCAAGACCGGGGCGGCGCCGTCCGCCAAACAGGTCAAGTCCGGCTTCGCCCCGCAGTTGACCCTGACCGCCGCCATCCTGGCCGACGGCGGGTTCGAGGGCGCCAAGGGCCCGGTCACGCCCGACGAACTGACCTATGTCCGCGTGGTCGGGCGCAAGACGGCGGGCGAGGTCATCACCCGCGCCTCGGGCGCCGAGGCGGCCGACCTGGCCCAGGCGGCGCTGGACGGGCTGAAGCGCCGCGTCGCCCGCTTTGACGACCCGAACACCCCCTATGTCTCCTGGGCCGCGCCCCAGTTCATGGGCAATCAGGGCGGCAACTACGACCATCTGGCCCGCGTCTGGGAATGGTCGGTGATCGGCGACGGCGAGGACAGCGAATGACCGCCCCCTCCCCTCAGATCATCGCGGCCGACCCGCGCCTGACCGTCTTCGTCACCGCCAACGCCGGCTCGGGCAAGACCACCACCCTGGTCAACCGGGTGGCGCGGCTGTTGCTGGACCAGGTCGATCCCGGCGCCGTCCTGTGCGTCACCTATACCAAGGCCGCCGCCGCCGAGATGCAGGCCCGGCTGTTCGACCAGCTGGGCGGCTGGGCCGTGCTGGACGACGCCGCCCTGTCGGAAAAGGTCGCAGAGCTGGACGGGCGCGATCCGAAGACCCTCGATGGTCAGGCCCTGTCGCGCGCCCGCAAACTGTTCGCCCGCGCGCTGGAAACGCCCGGCGGGCTGAAGATTCAGACCCTTCACGCCTTCTGCGAGAAGCTGCTGCGCCGGTTCCCGCTGGAGGCCGGGGTCTCGCCCCGTTTCACCGTGCTGGAAGACCAGGCCGCCGCCGCCCTCAGCCATGCCGCGCGCGAAGACCTGGCCCGCGCCGCCGTCGCCGATCCGGACGGCCCTATCGGCCAGGCCTACAGCCATTTCGCCGTCGAGCTGGACTGGCAGCGGTTCCAGGCCCTGCTGTCGATGATCGAGGCCAGGCGCGCCGACCTGCTGGACTATATCGACCGCGTCGAGGCGGGGACTGCGCCCGACCCTTACGCCCTGACCGGGGCCGAAACGGGCCGCAGCCCGGAAGATCTGGAGCGGGACTTCGTCGCCTGGATCGACCCCGCCGAATGGAACCGCATGGCCGAGGCCATGGCGACCGGCTCGACCAACGACCGCAAGATCGCCGACGCCATGAGCGTCGCCGCCCCGCCCTACGCCGGCTTCGCCGCCCTGGCGGGCGTCTTCTGCACCCAGGCGGGCGAGCCGCGAAAAAGCATGGGCACCAAGTCGGCGCCCCAAGGCGCCGTCGGCTGGCTGTTGGACCTCCAGACCAAATACCTCGCCGCCCGCGAGGCCCTGCGTAAGGCCAAGGTCGCCGACGACACGATCAAGGTCCTGACCCTGGCCCGCGCCCACGCCGCCTTCTACGAGGCCGCCAAGGCCCAGCGCGGGGCGCTGGACTTCCCCGACCTGGTCGCCCGCGCCGCCGCCCTTCTGACCCGCAGCGGGGCCGCCGCCTGGGTGCTGTACAAGCTGGACGGCGGGGTCGACCACGTCCTGATCGACGAGGCCCAGGATACCGCCCCCGACCAGTGGGCCATCGTCCGCGCCCTGACCGGGGAGTTCTATTCCGGCCAGACGTCGGGCCGCACCGTCTTCGCCGTCGGCGACGAGAAACAGTCGATCTACTCCTTCCAGGGCGCCCGCCCGGAACGTCTCCGCCAGGAACGGGCCGACTTCCTGGCCCTGGCCGAAGGCGCCGGCGAGCCCTTCGCCGGACCGGAGCTGAACACCTCCTACCGCTCGACCGAGGAGGTGCTGACCTTCGTCGACGCCGTCTTCGCCGATCCCGACCGCACCCGCGCCCTGACCGGCCCCCAGGGCGACATCGCCCGCCATATCCCCGCCCGCATCGGCCAGCACGGGGCCGTCGACCTGTGGCCCCTGTTCCTGGACGAACCCGCGCCCGAGACCGACGCCTGGGACGATCCGGTCGATCAGGAAAGCGCCGGCAGCGCCAGGAAGCGCCTGGCCCGCGACCTGGCCCGCGAGATCCGCCGCCAGGTCGAAAGCGGCCTGGCCGTCTTCGACAGCCGAACGCGGGATCTGCGCCCCGCCGGCTACGGCGACTACATCGTCCTGGTCCGCCGCCGCGACGCCACCTTCGAAGAGATCATCCGCGCGCTTAAGACCGAGGGCGTCCCCGTCGCCGGCGCCGACCGGCTGAAACTGTCCAGCCATATCGTCTTCGACGACCTGATCTCTCTGGCCCGCTTCGCCCTCTTCCCCGACGACGACCTGTCGCTGGCCGAGGTGCTGCGCAGCCCCCTGTGCGACGTGGACGAGGACGGCCTCTATGCGCTGGCCGGGCGCGAGAACCGCAAGGGCGGCCAGCTGTGGCGCGACCTGCGCGACCGGGCGCACGAACGCCCCGAATGGACGCGCGCGCGGGATGCGCTCCAGGCCGCCATAGCCGCGCGCGGCGGCGACCCGTTCGCCTTCTTCTCCCAGGCCCTGAACCGGGTGGACGACTTGGGGCTCTCCGGCCGCGCCCGCATCCTGACCCGGCTGGGCCGCGAGGCGGAAGAGGCGATAGACGAAACCTTGAACCAGGTGCTGGCGGCCGAGAACCGCGGCGCGATCGACCTTGAATCCTGCCTCGCCCAGCTCGAGGCCGCCGACGTCGAGGTGAAGCGCGAACTGGAAGGAGCGCGCGGCGAGGTCCGCGTCATGACCGTCCACGGCGCCAAGGGGCTGGAGGCGCCGATCGTGATCCTGCCCGACACCACCATGAAGGCGAAGGCGCAGGGGCCGTCCCTGATGCCCGCCGTAGTGCCTGACGGCGAAGGCGAGGCCTGGCTGATGGCGCCCGGCTCGGCCCGTGACGACTGCCCCGCCTCGGCCGACGCCCGCGCCGCGCGTCAGGCCCGCACCGACGACGAGACCCTGCGCCTGCTCTATGTAGCCCTGACCCGCGCACGGGACCGCGTCATCGTCATGGGCCGCGCCTCCAGCCGGGGCGCCGAGGCCGGCAGCTGGTGGTCGGTGATCGAGGAGACCTTCGACCGGCTGGGGGATCAGGTGCGCGAGGTCGAGAACGGCGTGCGTCGCTTCGGCGTCGACCCCGAACATCGCCCGACGCAGGCCGCCGCGACCGCCGCCGCCGACGCCCTGCCCGCCTGGGCCGCAGTGCCGCCCCCGCCCGACGCCGCCGCCCGCTTCGCCTCGCCGTCGCGGATGGAAGGCCAGGTCCGCATCCCCGCTCCCTCGCCGCTCGCCCGCAGCGCGGCGGGCGGCGCGGCCCTGGGCCGGTTCCGCCGCGGCGACCTGATCCACCGGCTGCTGGAGCGCCTGCCCGAGATCGCGCCCGCTGATCGCGCCGACGCCGCCCGCCGCCTTCTGGCGCGCGAGACCGATCTGGACGAGGCCCAGCGCGCCGAAATGATCGCCGCCGCCTTCTCGGTGCTGGACGACGCCCGTTTCGCCCCCGTCTTCGGCCCCGGCTCCCGCGCCGAGGTCGCCCTGACGGGGTCCGCCCCCGGCCTGCCGTCCGGCGTCGCCGTCAACGGCCGCATCGACCGGCTGGTGGTCACGCCCGAGCGGGTCCTAGTCATCGACTACAAGACCAACCGCCCCGCCCCGGACGCCCTGGACCGGGTCGATCCCGCCTATGTGCTCCAGGCCGCCGTCTATGTCGCGGTGCTGAAACGCCTCTATCCCGACCGCCCGGTCGAGGCCGCCCTGGTCTGGACCGACGGACCCAAGCTGATGCCGATCCCGCAGGCGATGTTGGACGCGGCGCTCGCGCCCTAACCCCCGTCATCCTCGGGCTTGACCCGAGGACCGGGCGCAGGTTGGGCTGTGCGTCGCCGTCTTCGCACGAGCTGCGGAACATCCGATCCATGGGTCGAGCCCGAGGATGACGGACGGAGAGAGGGAGCGACGGCGGGAGTTGAATTGCCCGCGATTCGCTCCCACATCTGCGGCCGAACCCGGACGGATCCGGCCAACCCAATTTGCGCGCGAGCGGCAAGGCCCTAGCGCCGAGCGTCAGCGCCCAAGGAGCCATTGATGGCGACAGTCAAAGTCACGGATGAAAGCTTCGACGCCGACGTCCTGAAATCCTCCACCCCCGTCCTGGTGGACTTCTGGGCCGAATGGTGCGGCCCCTGCAAACAGATCGGGCCGGCCTTGGAACAGATCGCCGACGAACTGGGCGGCCAGGTCACCGTGGCCAAGATCAACATCGACGACAGCCCCCTGACCCCGTCCAAACTGGGCGTGAAGGGCATCCCCACCTTGATGCTGTTCAAGGACGGTCAGATGACCTCGATGAAGGTCGGCGCCATGCCCAAGGGCAAGATCGTCGAATGGCTGGCCGAGGCCGGCGTCAAGGCCGACGTCTGATCCTTCCGCCTGTCCGACAGGATCGAACGCCCGCCGGTTCCGACCGGCGGGCGTTTTTGCTAGAAGGCCGCCTATGAGCGACGAAACCCCGCCCGACGACACCCCGGACGACATCCCCGGCGAAACCCCGGTTCAGAAGGCCCTGCGCCTGAAGAACGCCAAGCTGGAGGCTCGGCCCAAGCCGCCGCGGGGCGGACGTTTCCAGCGCGAACAGGCCGCCCGCATCGCGGCGGGCAAGTCCAAACCCTGGATGACCCGCTAAACGGGCCAGGTCTCCGGGCTGGCGCCCAGCACCTCGCCCGCCAGATACAGCGACCCGCAGATCGCCACCCGGCCCGCACCGAACCGCAAGGCAAGGTCCAGGGCCTCGCCCACCGAGCCCGCCGGGGTCGCCGCCAGCCCATGGCCGCGCGCCACGGCCGCCAGGGCCGCAGGTTCGGCCGCCGCCCCGTCGAAGCCGACGGTGAAGACCGTGGCCTGGCTGTCCTTCAGGGCCGCAAAGAAACCACCGGCGTCCTTATTGCCCAGCATGCCGCAGATCAGGGCCAGGGGGCGCGGCGCCCGCGCCTGACGCTCGGCCAGAAAGGCCGCCAGCGCCCGTCCGGCATGGGGATTGTGCCCCCCGTCCAGCCAAAGCTCGGCCGCCGCCGCCTTGGCCGCCTGCCCATAGGGTCCGGTCGAGATCCGCTGGAGGCGCGCGGGCCAGCGCACGGCCTTCAGCCCTTCGACGATCGCGCTTTCCGGCAGGTCCAGCTCCAGGGCCGCGGCTATGGCCACGGCCGCATTGTCGATCTGGTGCGCGCCCGCCAGGGCGGGCGCCGGCAGGTCCATGAACAGGTCCGCCGTCTGGAAGGCCATGCCGCCCCGCTCGGCCCAGGCGTCGAAATCCACCCCCAGCACCGTCAGCCGCGCACGGACGTCGGCGGCCCGGCGTTCGATGGCCTTGAACGCCTCCTCACGCTGGCGCCCGATCACGCCCGGCGCCCCCGCCTTCAACACCCCGGCCTTTTCCGAGGCGATCCCGGCCAGGTCCGTGCCCAGAAACTCGGCATGATCATAGTCGACCGGGGTGATCACGCTCAGCAGCGGCCGCTCGATGACGTTGGTGGCGTCCAGCACCCCGCCCAGGCCGACCTCGATCACCGCCAGATCGGCCGTTGTCTCGGCCATGGCCAGGAAGGCGGCGGCGGTGGTGCTCTCGAACACCGTGGCCTCGCCGGACACGCCCTCGATCCGGTCGAGGATGGCGTTCAGATGATCGTCCTCGATCAACCGCCCCGCCAGCCGGATCCGCTCGTTGAACCGCACCAGATGGGGCGAAGTATAGGCATGGACCTTCAGCCCCGCCGCCTCGGCGATGGCCCGGATCAGGGCCACGGTCGATCCCTTGCCGTTCGTCCCCGCCACATGGACCACCGGCGGCAACCGATGCTGCGGATCGCCCAGGGCCGCGCACAGGGCGCGCATCCGGTCCAGCGACAGATCAATCCGCTGCGGATGTCGGGCGCGCAGCCGCTCGGAGATGGGGTCCAAGGCCGTCAGGCCGCCAGGCGGTTTCCGCCCATCAGCATGGACAGGATCCGGCCCAGGACGCGGGGCAGATCGGCGCGGGTCACGACCCGGTCGACCATGCCCTTCTCCTGCAGATATTCGGCGCGCTGGAAGCCCGGCGGCAGTTTCTCGCGGATGGTGGCCTCGATCACGCGCGGACCGGCGAAGCCGATCAAGGCCCCCGGCTCAGCCAGATGCACGTCGCCCAGCATGGCGTAGGAGGCGGTCACCCCGCCCGTGGTCGGGTCGGTCAGCACCACTACATAGGGCAGTTTCGCCGACTTCAGCTCTTCGATGGCCAGGGTGGTGCGGGCCATCTGCATCAGCGACAGGGCGCCTTCCTGCATCCGCGCCCCGCCGGCGGCGGTGAAACAGACCAGCGGAACCCTGCGGGCCACGGCCTCGCGCGCCGCCTTGATGAAGGCCTCGCCCGCCGCCATGCCCAGCGACCCGCCCATGAAGGTGAAATCCTGAACGATCACCACCGCCTTCTGACCGCCGACCGAACCCCAGCCGATGGCCATGGTGTCCTTGCGCCCCGCCGCCTTGCGCGCGGCGTTCAGCCGGTCCTTGTAAGACTTGCCGTCCGAGAATTTCAGCGGATCCTCAGGCACGTCCGGCGTCTCGATAGGCTCGTATTGGCCGCCGTCGAAGGTGGCCTTCAGCCGCGTCGGCGCGTCGATCCGCATATGGCGGCCGGTCGGCGTCACCCACAGGGCGGCCTCCAGGTCCGAGCGGTACAGCATCTCGCCGGTGTCGGGGTCCTTGACCCACAGATTGTCGGGGGTGTCGCGGCGCGACACGATCTTGCGGACGCCGGGCGCGAAACGGCTCAGCCAGCCGCCGCGCTTTTCCTGGGGTTTGTTCTTGTCGACCATGGGCGGGCTCTTAGACGGTTTCCGTCACGGAAGCACTAGTCACCGATCGAACCGCGTCGCCCAGCGCCTTGACCCGGGCCAGCACCCGCGGCGCGGCAGGCTCATTGGCCTCCAGAGCGGCGGCCACCTCGTCCACCAGGGCCGAGCCGACCACCACCGCATCGGCGACGCGAGCGATCTCGGCCGCCCGTTCCGGCGTCTTGACCCCGAAGCCGACCGCGACCGGCAGGCCCGAGGCCTTGCGCACCCGCTCCACCGCCGGCGCCACGACGTCGGCGTTCGCCTCCTTGACGCCGGTCACGCCCGCGACGGCGACATAATAGACGAAGCCCGACGTGCCCTGGACCACGATCTTCAGCCGGTCGTCGTCCGAGGTCGGGGTCGCCAGCCGGATCAGCGAGATCGACACCTTGTCCAGCGCTTCGATCAGCGGCCCGGCCTCTTCCGGCGGGCAGTCCACCACGATCAGCCCGTCGATGCCGCACTCGGCCGCATAGGCGGCGAAGGCGTCGTATCCCAGGCTCTCGATCGGGTTCAGATAGCCCATCAGGATGATCGGCGTCGTCTGGTCGTCCTTGCGGAAATCCCGCGCCAGATCCATGGTCGAGCGCAGGCCGAACCCGGCCTTCAGTCCGCGAATGGCGGCCCGCTGGATCGGCGGCCCCTCGGCCATCGGATCGCTGAACGGAAAGCCCAGTTCGATGATGTCCGCCCCGGCGGCGGGCAGCCCCTTCAGGATCTCCAGCGCCGCCTCGCGCGACGGGTCCCCCCCCATCACATAGGGGATGAAGGCCGCGCGGCCCTCGGCCTTCAGCGCGGCGAAACAGGAGTCGATTCGAGCGGTGGTCATTGCGGCGGGGTGTCCGAAGCGGGCTTCTCGGCCGCGGCGGCCTGGGCGCAGACGTCGCCGGGCACGACGGCGAAGCCCAGATGGCCGGGCAGTTCGGCGACGGCGGTCTTTGTGGTGTCGTAGAAGGCGATCAGCTGCATCCCCTCGCAACCGCCGCCATCGCGACGCTTGATCAGGACGACGCGGTTCTCATCGCCGCCAGCCGCCAGCCAACCCTTGGTCGCCAGATCGGCGATATAGGCGTCGGCCAGGGCGCCGACCTGGCCCAGGGGCGCGGTGACGCACCAGGCGCGGCCGGCCAGATTGTTCAGCCCGCCGCAATCGGGCGACAGCTGCGCGCCGGGCAACAGGCCGACATCGGCCGGTTTAACCTCAACCGGCGTCTGGGCCTGAACGGCGGTCGAAAGGCTCAGGAGGGCGGCGGCGATCGCCGACAGGCTGCGGATCACAGTTCCACTCCCAGATGACGGGCGACCTGGAAGATGTCCTTGTCGCCCCGGCCCGACATCAGCAGGACGACGTCCCCGCCCTTGCCGACTTCGCGCGCCACCTCGCCCGTTCGCGCCAGCGCATGGGCCGGCTCCAGAGCCGGGATGATGCCTTCCAGCTTCGAGCACAGCTGGAAGGCCTCCAGCGCCTCATTGTCCGTCGCCGACCGATATTCGGCCCGGCCGATGTCATGCAGCCAGGCGTGCTCCGGCCCGATGCCGGGATAGTCCAGCCCGGCCGAGATCGAATGGCCCTCGACGATGTTTCCGTCCTCGTCCTGCAGCAGATAGGTACGATTGCCGTGCAGCACGCCCGAGCGACCGCCCTTCAGCGAGGCCGCATGGTCCGGCGTGTCCAGCCCGTGGCCCGCCGCCTCGACCCCGATCAGCCGCACGCCTTCGTCTTCGATGAAGGGGTGGAAGGCGCCGATGGCGTTCGATCCGCCGCCGATACAGGCCACGACGGCGTCCGGCAGCTTGCCGAACTGAGCCTGGGACTGGCGCTTGATCTCCTTGCCGATCACCGACTGGAAGTCGCGCACCATGGCCGGGTAGGGGTGCGGCCCCGCCGCCGTGCCGATGATGTAATAGGTGTCCGAGACGTTTGTGACCCAGTCGCGCATCGCCTCGTTCATCGCGTCCTTCAGGGTCGCGGCGCCGGCGGTGACGGGGAAGACCTCGGTCCCCAACAGACGCATGCGGAAGACGTTCGGCTGCTGCCGCTCCACGTCGACCGCCCCCATATAGACGGTGCAGGGCAGGCCGAACCGCGCCGAGACGGTCGCCGAGGCGACCCCGTGCTGGCCGGCGCCGGTCTCGGCGATGATCCGGGTCTTGCCCATGCGCCGGGCCAGCAGAATCTGGCCCATACAGTTGTTGATCTTGTGCGCGCCGGTGTGATTCAGATCCTCGCGCTTCAGCCAGATCTTGGCCCCGCCGAAATGTTCGGTCAGCCGCTCGGCGAAATACAGCGGGCTCTCGCGACCCACATAGTGGGTCAGATAGCCGTCCAGTTCGGCCTGGAAACTGGGGTCCGCCTTGGCCGCCTTATAGGCCGCATCCAGCTCATGGATCAGCGGCATCAGGGTCTCGGCCACGAACTGCCCGCCGTAAGGCCCGAACCGTCCCTGCGCGTCCGGCCAGGCATAGGCGTTGGAGAGCGGCTGAGCGGGATCAGGAGCTTGGATGGGCGTTTGAGCGTTCACGGTTTCGACTTTCACGCGGAGAGGCGTCGTAATTACGACCGGCGCGCATTTCGGATGAAGGCCGCGATCCGGTCGGCGTCCTTAACACCCGGCGCGCTTTCGACGCCAGAGGAGACGTCCACCATCGGCGCCCCGGCGATCCGCAGCGCCTCGGCCACATTGTCGGGATTGAGCCCCCCCGCCAGGAACCACGGATGACGGAACGCCCGATCCGCCAGCAGGGTCCAGTCGAAACTGTGCCCCACCCCGCCGGGCAGGACCGACCCCTCCGGCGGCTTGGCGTCGAACATCAGATGATCGGCGTGGTAATCCCATTCGTCGGCGGCGGCGAAGTCGTCGCCGTGCCGGATCGGCAGGGCCTTGATCACCCCGGCGCCGGTCAGGGCCCGCAGGGCCTCCGCCCGCGCCGGGCTCTCCGCCCCGTGCAGCTGGATGAAGTCCGGCCTCAGCGTCCGCGCGATCTCTTCCAGCAGGGCGTCGTCCGGATCGACCGTCACCGCCACGATCTTCGCCCGCCCCCGCGCCCGTTCGAACAGGGCGGCCGCAGCCTCAGGCGCCAGGTGGCGCGGGCTCTTAGGGAACACCACCGCCCCCACGAAATCCGCCCCGCCCTCCAGGGCGGCGTCCAGGGTGTCGGTGGTGGTCAGGCCGCAGATCTTGATGGCCGTCATAACGAAACAACCTCCACGCCCTTCAGCCTTGCGGCCGCCGCAAGCTCCTTGTCGAGAGTGGCCAAGTCAAAACCGTGCCGCAGGACCACGGCCAGATGTAGGGCGTCGGGTGTTCGTAGCCGTGCTCCATCGCGCAACAGCGCACGGCATCTCACAAAATCCAGGTCGTCCAGACGGCATTCGTCACGCCCGACGCGCCAGCCATCGAACTCCGCCTCGATCTGATCGCGCTTGTCCGCCTTCATAGCGCCCGACCGCACACGCAAGCCCAAGGCTGAGCTGAACTCGGCCTCGACCCACCGGCTGACCACCACGTCAGCCCTGCGGATCAGCAACGCCGCCGCCCATTCCGAATGCTCGTCTTGAACAAAGGCCGAGACGAGGACGCTGGTATCCAGGTAGAGGGCCAAAATCAGTCTTCGTCGCGCATCTGGCGGACCAGATCGACGGCGTTCAGACCGTCCTCCGGCTTGGCGCGGATCCGTCTGAACCATTCCATATCGACATGTCTGGGCGCTGGCTTGCTCTCCTGCGCCGGCTCAAGCCGAGCGATCGGCACGCCGCGTCGTGTGATGGTCACGGCCTCGCCCGCCAGCATGCGATCCAGCAGCTTGGGCAGGTTGTTCTTGGCTTCGGCGACGGAATAGCTGGACATGGCCATCAAGATAGCCATCCAGCGTCAAATGTCCACGATCTCGGCTCAGACGAAGATCGACGCGATCTCCTCCGGCGTCAGCAGCCGCCATGCCCCCGGCGCCAGATCCTGCGGCAGAACCAGCCCTCCCAGCCGCTCCCGGTGCAGGGTCTCCACATGGTTGCCGACGGCGGCGAACATGCGCCGCACCTGATGATAGCGGCCCTCCGTCACCGTCAGCAGGGCCTCGGTCGGGGACACGGCCTCCAGCATCGCCGGTGCCAGGGGCTTGTCCTCCCCCTCCAGCACCAGTTCGCCGGAGGCGAACAGCGCCCCTTCCGTTCCCGTCAGCGGCCGCGCCAGCCCGGCGCGATAGACCTTGGCCACATGGCGTTTGGGGCTGATCACCCGGTGCAGCAGGTCGCCGTCGTCGGTCAGCAGCAACAGGCCGCTGGTTTGCTTGTCCAGCCGGCCGATGGTCGAGATGGCCGGATCCCGGCGCCGCCACCGGTCCGGCAGGATGTCATAGACCAGCGCCCCCTCTTCCTTGTGGGAACAGGTCATGCCCAGCGGCTTGTTCAGCAGGATCACCAGACCCTGCACCGGATCCAGCGGCGCGCCGTCGACCTCCATCCGGCTGGGCAGGTCCGGCGTCACGGCGATCCGCTTCGACACGTCCGTCAGGTCCGCGCCGTCCAGCACGATCCCGCCCGCCTTGGCCATCCGCGCCATCTCGGCCCGCGACCCGTAGCCCATGGAGCCGAGCAGTCGATCGACGCGCGATGTGGGGGTCCTTTTCATGCGCTGACGCCCTTCGGGCTGCGGGAGCGCGGGCTCACTTCACCGCCTCGAACAGCTTGTACCCGCCCTCGTCGGCGACCAGGCGCACCCGGCCGAAGGCGGCGTTCAGCTCGGCCTCATAGGGCAGATGCCGGTTCGCCACGATCCAGGCTGTCCCGCCCTTCTTCAGCAGTTCCGCCGCCTTGCGGATGAAGGCCTGGCCCAGCCGTCGATCCTCGGCCCCGCCGTCGTGGAAGGGCGGATTGCTGACGACGAAATTCAGGTCGCCTCCGGCGGGCAGGGTCCGCACATCGGCCCACTCGAAGCTCGCGCGCGGATCTTCGACATTCTTCCGCGCCGCCTCGACGGCCCGGCGGTCCAGGTCGATCAGCCGCAGGCCCGTCACCCCCGGCGACCGCAGGACCACCGTCGCCAGCGCCCCATAGCCGCAGCCCAGATCGGCGCCCGCCCCCTTCAGCGCCGGCAGGTGCTGCGCCAACAGGGCGGAGCCCGCGTCGATCCGGTCCCAGGCGAAGATCCCCGGCTGGGACCAGGCCTCCAGCCCCGGCACGATCCGCGCCGCCCCCTCGGCTATGGCCTCGTCGATCCCGGCCATCGTCTCGGGTCTGACCACGATGCAACGCCGGTGGTGCGCCTTGGCCGTCTCGCCCACCTCGACGCCGAAGCCGGTCAGCTCCTTCTTCAGACGCGACCCGCCCTTGTCCTTCAAGGCCATGACGTCCAGCCGCCCCCCGACCTTCAGCGCCTTCAGCGCCAGGGCCAGGGTGTAGCGCCGCTCCAGCACGCCGGGCGGGGCGTAGATCATGATCTCGTCGACCGAGCCTTCGCTCACAGCCTCCAGGGCGGTCGAGCCGGGGATCAGGGGCGAGACTTGGATCGCGGCGCCGGCGCCGGCGGTGGGCGGATCGAAGACGACCGGCGGTCGGCCGTAAAGAAGCGTGCTCATGCCCCGCCCCTTAGAGGCTGGGGGCGAAAATCGCCAGCCGGGGCGTCAGAACCCCGCCTGCAACAGGGCCAGACCGACCACCCCGACCACGATCCGCCACCAGGCGAAGGGGCCAAAGCCGTGCTTGGAGACGAAGTCCAGCAGGAAGCGCACCACCACCAGGGCCGTCAGGAAGGCCACCACGAAGCCCACCGCGATCAGACCGACGTCGCTGAAGTCCAGCGTCTTATGGTTCTTCAATAGGTCATAGGCCACCGCCGCCCCCATGGTGGGCAGGGCCAGAAAGAAGCTGAACTCGGCCGCCGACCGCTTGTCGGTCTTCAGCAACAGGCCGCCGGCGATGGTGGCGCCGGATCGCGATACGCCGGGGATCATGGCCAGGCACTGGAACAGGCCGATCAGAAAATAGACCCGCATCGGATACTGGCTGGCGTCCAGCCACTGCGGCCGCTTGTCCATCCGGTCCAGGGCCAACAGGATCACCCCGCCGACGATCAGGGCGACGCAGATCACCTGGGGCGTTTCGAACAGCACGTCTTTGATGAAGCCATAGGCCAAAAAGCCGACCGCCACGGCGGGCGCAAAGGCCAGCAGCAGGCCGATCAGGAACCGCCGCGCCTCCGGATCAACAGGCCAGCGCGTGGCCAGGGTCCACAGCCGTTTGAAATAGACGCTGACGATGGCCAGCAGCGCCCCCAGCTGGATGACGATCTCGAACGTCTTGCCCGCGCTCTCGAAGCCCATGAAATGGCCCAAAAGCAGCATGTGCCCGGTGGAGGACACTGGAATGAACTCGGTCAGTCCTTCGACCAGGCCGAGAATGATCGCCGCAAGCCAGTCCGACATGAAGTCCCCGTCACAGGCCGGAGGTCAGTGCGCGCCCGGCTCGGGCCCCACATAGCGCAATCGCGCCCGGATAGGCGAGCCGTCCGTCGCCTGATCCACAGCATGGGCCAAAAGGCCGACCAGCCGCCCCAGCAGCAGCAAGTCGCCCGCTCCCGTCGGCCCCAGGTCCAGCCGTCGCGCGATCAGGGCCAGGGCCAGATGGAAGCCGGCCGGCCGGCCCGCCGCCGCCTCGCCCTCGGCGAGCAGGGCCTGGAGATCGGCCGGAAGCCCCGCCGCCTCCAACAGCGCCCGCGCCCGCGGATCGACCCGGCCGAAGGCCGCCGTCTCCTCGAAGCCCGGAACCCCGCCCTTCAGGGCCAGCCAGCGTCGCGCCGCGCCCGACGGATCGCGCCGCGCCTCCCCGACATAGGCCACGACCTCGCCCAGTTCGCCCAGAGGGGCCCCGCTCAGGGTGGTGATTCCGGCCAGGACCGCCCCGGCCAGGGGCGCGCCGCCGAAGGCCGCCGCCCGCGTCGCCAGCACCGCCTCGTCCAGACCGCAGTCGGCCCCCAGCACCAGGGCGCGGCGGATCAGAGGACTGTCGCGTTCGAACGCCTTGAAGCCGCGCGCCAGCCTCTGGTGCAGATACAGGCGCGGCCCGGGCCCGGAGACGCTGTCCACCACCTCGTTCAGCAGCGAGGCCGCCTCCTGTTTCAGGCCCGCCGGATCGTGACTGCGCAGGGAGCGGTCCTCGATCGCGCGACGGCCCAGCACGGCCAGAACCCGCCTCTGTGTCGAACCGCCGACGATCGGATCGATACGCGGCTTCAGTCCGACGAAGGGGTCCCCGTCCCGCACGTCCCACAGCAGGCGGGCCGCCGCCTCGACGGTCGCCGTCTCGGCCAGCTGCACCGCGTCCAGACCGCGATAGAACAGCCGGCCCTCGGCGATCAGGCCTACGGAGGATTGAATGTCGGCCTCGCCGCGCGCCGCCGCCCCCACGACCGGCGTCCGCACCTCGGTCTCGCCTTCGGCCCCGTCGCCGCACAGCCGGGCCACGTCGGCGGCGGCGTACAGGCTTCTGCGGGGGTCGGCGGGGTCGGGACGGGCGGCGATCCGTCCCCGACTGACATAGGCGTACAGGGTCTGGGCCTTGACCCCCAGGCGGGTCAGGGCCTCATGTCTCGCGATCCAGCGTTCGTCAGCGTCCATGCCGCCCCCACGACTACGACCGATGCCCCGTATGAACGGAAACCGACATAGCGCCGTTTCGTCTCCTTAATCCTAATGACGCGCCCGATCCAGTTGGACCAGTCCAAATGAGCGCCCCGGTTGGCTTTCCGCCACGATTGCGCGACAAGACCAGCCGATGACGCCGACGCCCGCCCCCGCCCGACCGCCCGCCCCGCCCCCTTCGGAGGATCCGCATCTGGCCACGCGCCGCATCACGCGGCTGTCGGTCGGGGCGGCCCTGACCCTGATCGCGCTGAAGGCCTTCGCCCTGGGCGCCTCCGGCTCGGTCTCCATCCTGGCCAGTCTGACGGATTCGGTTCTGGACCTGGCGGCCTCCCTGGCCACCTTCTTCGCCGTGCGCTGGGCCGCCGCGCCCCCGGACGAGGATCATCGCTACGGCCACGGCAAGGGCGAGGCCCTGGCGGCCCTGGTCCAGGCGGGTCTGGTCTTCGCCTCGGCCCTGTTCATCGGCTGGGAGGGGCTGCAGCGCATCTTCGACCCGCGTCCTGTCACCGCCGGCGGCTGGGCGGTCGGGGTGATGATCGCCTCCATCGCCGTCACCGCCTGGTTGGTCTGGATGCAGACCCGCGCTCTGAAGACCAGCGGCTCCCTGGCGGTCGCGGGCGACCGGGCCCATTACGCCGCCGACCTGGCCTCCAACCTCGTGGTGCTCGTCGGGGTGATCTCGGGCGCCTTCCTCAGGGCGCCGGGCCTGGACGCCGCCGCCGGACTGGTGGTCGCCGTTTGGCTGTTCTGGGGCGCGATCGGCATGTTGAGGGCCGCCGCCGACCATCTGCTGGACCGCGCCGCGCCGGAAAGCGACCGCGCCGCCATCGCCCAGGCGGTGCTGGCCGACCCCCGTATCCAAAGCGTCCACCAGCTGCGCACCCGGATGGCCGGTTCGGTCATGATGATCCAGATGCATGTCGATCTGGACCCCGATCTGCGTCTGGACGCGGCCCACGCCATCGTCGTCGAGGCCGAACACCGCGTGCTCAGCCACTATCCCACGGCCGACATCCTGATCCACGCCGACCCGCGCGGGCGCGCCCTCGCTCCCGCCGCGCCCGAACCGGCGCCCGCCGCCGAGGCCCAGCCCCCTGCTGCGGACACGCCGCCTGCCCCGCCCAAGGGTCCCTGGTCCTGACAGCCCCGCCGTCGATGCGGTAAACGGACATTAACGGGTGCGGGCGCATCTAGGGCCTATGTCCGGCTCCTGCGTCCTGTTCCACTTCCCCTTCCAGCCCGCCTCGCGCGCGGCGCGCCTGGGCCTGGGCGAGGCGCGGATCGAATGGACCGACACGCCGGTTCGTCCGTGGGAAGAGGATTGCCCGGTCAATGATCTGAACCCCTCGGGCCTGCCGCCCGTCGTCCAGACGACCGACCGCGGCCGCCCCCTGACCCTGTGCGAACTGCCGGCCGTCCTGGGCTGGATCGAGGACCAGCAGAAGGCCCCCCTGCTCCTGCCCGCCGACCCCGCCGAACGGGCCGAAGCGCGCCGCCTGACCGGCTGGTTCGAGCGCCGCTTCACCGACGAGGTCGACGCCGTTCTTCTGCACGAGCGGATGGAGAAACCCCTGCTCAAGCTCGGTCCGCCCGAGGCCCGCGCCCTGCGCCACGGTCGCGACGCGCTGAAATCCCACCTCGCCATGTTGGAAGAGCTGGTCGCCGTCCGCGACTGGCTGGCGGGACGCCGGCTGTCCCAGGCCGACCTGATCGCCGCCGCCCATCTGTCGGTGCTCGACTATTTCGGCGAGGTGCAGTGGACCCACTGGCCGTCGCTGAAGCTCTGGTACTCCAAGCTCAAATCCCGCCCCTGCTTCCGTCCCCTGCTGGCCGACCGCTTCATCGGCGTGCCCCCGTCGGCCTGGTACGCGGATTTGGACTTTTAAAGTGCCTCGGCCCCCAATCGCGCGATCCACAGCTTCGCTCGACTGACCAGCTCATCCTTGCGGCGCAGGTCCGAGACGTCCGCCGGCAGACGGTCCAACTGCTCGAAGCGGAAATCCTCGGGTGCGTGCGCCTTCCAGGCCGCCTGGAGCGACCGATAGGGGCTGCCGCCGTGACGCAGCGCGAACCACAGGCCGTTCTGTTCGGTGTCGATGTGGCGGCTCTTGCCGACCCAGACCTGGCCCGTCGCGCTGCAGATCACAGCATAGACCCCGGCGATGGTCGGCCGCTCCTTATATTCCGCGATCAGGGTCTTGCGATCTGTCTGGGTCATGGCGCTCTCTTATTTATCCGGGTATAAACATGACGACTAATTTCATCCGGGTAAATATATGGGCGACGAAAATCGCAATCTGGTTCTGTTCGACGGCCCCCGCCGCATCGCCAGAGGCTCGGACGCCGCTGTAGCGGCCGCCTTGCGCAAGGCCCTGGAGGCGGCGCCTCAAGCCGCGCTGCGCGTGTTCGATCTGGCGACCGGTCGGCCGGTCGACCTGGACCTCCGCGAGACAGAAGCCGCTCCGGCCGCCAGGCGCGGCCGTCCGCGCCTGGGCGTCGCCGCGCGCGAGGTCACGCTCCTGCCTCGCCACTGGGACTGGCTGGCGAGCCAGCCGGGGGGCGCCTCGGCCGCCCTGCGGCGTCTGGTGGACCAGGCCCGCAAGACCGGGGCGGACGAAGACGCGCGGCGCCGCCGCACCGAGGCCGCCTATGGCTTCATGGTCGAGATGGCCGGCGACGCCCCTGACTTCGAAGAGGCCAGCCGCGCCCTGTTCGCCGCAGATCGCGACCGGCTCGCCGCCCTGATCGCCCCGTGGTCGCCCGACATCCAGGCCCAAATTCTTGAGCTGTTCGACGGCGCCGCATCGACCGAATGACCGCCCCAGAATCCTCTCCGCTTGCGGGAGAGGTGGCCCGGCGTCCGCGCAGCGGACCAGGGTCGGAGAGGGAAGTGTCGCCAAAGGCTGAACTTCCCCCATCGTCAGCCGTCTCGCTCCGCTCGACGCGCTGACACTTCCCCCGCAAGCGGGGGAAGGTCTTCCTCGCCCGATTTCGTGCTATCCCCGCCCCGTGTCCGACCGCCTGAAAACCTTCATCCGCCGGCGCGCGGCCGAGCTCGGCTTCGACGTCTGCCGGTTCGCCTCGGCGGCCGACGCCTGGCCGGCGGGCGAGCGGCTGCGGCGTTTCGTGGACGAGGGCCGGCATGGCGACATGGAATGGATGGAAACGACGCTGGATCGCCGCGCACACCCCACCGCCATGTGGGACGAGGCCAGGACCGCCATCGTCCTGGGCATGAACTACGGCCCCGACGATAATCCGCTGGACCAGCTGGCCGACCGTTCCGCCGCCTATATCTCGGTCTATGCGCGGGGCGATGACTATCATGAGGTCATAAAGGGCCGGCTGAAACAGCTGGCGGGCCAGATCGCGGCCCGCAACGGCGCCGACATCAAGGTCTTCGTCGACACGGCGCCCCTGATGGAAAAGCCGTTGGCCCAGCGCGCCGGACTGGGCTGGCAGGGCAAACACACCAATCTGCTCAGCCGCACCCACGGCAACTGGTTGTTTCTGGGCACGATCCTGACCGCCGCCGAGATCGAGCCGGACGCGGCCGAGACCGAACACTGCGGCCGCTGCACCGCCTGTCTCGACGCCTGCCCCACCAAGGCCTTCCCCGCCCCGTTCCAGCTCGACGCCCGACGCTGCCTCTCCTACCTGACCATCGAATTCGGCGGTCCCTGGCCGGTCGAATTCCGCACCCTGACCGGATCGCGCATCTATGGCTGCGACGACTGTTTAGCCGTCTGTCCGTGGAACAAGTTCGCGCAAGAGGCCCGCGAGATCCGGCTTCAGCCCCGCCCGGCCCTTGAAAGCCCACGCCTGGACGACCTGCTGGGGCTGGACGACCCCGCCTTTCGCGCCCTCTTCGCCAAGAGCCCGGTCAAGCGGATCGGCCGGGATCGGTTTCTCAGGAACGTGCTCTACGCCGTGGGAAACTCGGACGACGCGACGCTGATCGCCCCGACGAAAGCCTTGCTGGCCGACCCCTCGCCCCTGGTGCGCGGCGCCGCCGTCTGGGCCCTGTCGCAGCTGACGCCGGCCGCCGCCTTCGCGGCCTTGGCCCAGGCGACGACCGAAACCGATCCCCAGGTTCTGGAGGAATGGCGGCGGTCCGAAACGGCTTGGTCCTCATGACCCACGCGATGGACGGATGCGATTTCAAAGGCTTGCTCGAAATCAGCGCTCTTCAACCCACCGCGCGCGCCGAGACGGTTATACTGCCGTCCTGATCTTTGACATTCACCGCAACGCTGCGAGCCGATCGCAAAAATCTGCACGAAAGTGCACTCAAAAAATTCGCGGTGCACTTTTCGTCTCCTCCCCACGACGTGGGGAGAAGACGGATCGTGCGGGCCTCACCCCATCGCGGTCCCGACGCCCGATCCGCCGCCCGGCGCCTTGGCCACGTCCAGCAGCTTCAGCCGGAAGATCAGGACCGAATTGGCCGGAATCTTGGGGCTGGCGCGTTCGCCATAGCCCAGCTCGGGCGGCACATAGAGGATCCATTCGTCGCCGACATGCATCTTCTGCAAGGCTTCGGTCCAGCCCTTGACCACCTCCTCGGGGGTGAAGATGGCCGGCGCGCCGCGCGCGAAGGAGCTGTCGAAGACGGTGTCGTCGATCAGCTTGCCCTCGTAATCGACCTTGACCAGGTCGTTGCGGTCCGGACTGACGCCGCCGGCCGGGCCCGACTGGACGACCTTGTACTGAAGCCCGCTGGGCAGGGTGACGACGCCCTCTTCCTTGGCGTTCTTCTCCAGAAAGGCGACGGCCTCGGCCTTGCCCGCGTTCGGATCGACCGGCTCGGATCGGCCGCAGCCCGCCAGCAACACGGCCGCCAGCAGCGCCGCCCTACCCCATCCGAAGTTCATAGCCGCGTTCCTTCAAGGCCTCGCCGATCTCGTCGGCGTGGGTGCTATCGCGCGTTTCGACCATGATGTCGAACTCGGCGCCCTTGGCCGGCACGTCCAGGGCCAGGCGGTTGTGGACCACGTCGATGATGTTTCCGCCCAGGCCGCCGATCACCGCCGCCATGGCCGACAACATGCCCGGCCGGTCGTCGCCCAGGATGCGATAGACGATCAACCTCCGTTCACGGACCATCTCGCGGTTCAGCACCACCGCCAGCATCCGCGGATCGATATTGCCGCCGCACAGCTCCAGCCCGACCTTCATCCCCTTGAACCGATCAGGATAGGCCAGAAGCGCCGCCAGACCGCCGGCGCCCGCCCCCTCCGACACCGTCTTCTCATAGGTGACGTAATAGGAGACGGCCCGTTCGAAGTCCGCCTCCTCGCAGACGAAGACCTCGTCGATCAGCGGATTGGCCAGGGCGAAGGGGATGTCGCCCACCGCCTTGATGGCGATCCCCTCGGCTATGGTCTGACCGGTGCAGACCGGCGGCTGGCCCGCCCGTTTGGCGGTGAAGGAGGGATAGCGCGCCGCCTCGACCCCGAAGACCTTGATGTCCGGCTTCATCGCCTTGGCCGCAATGGCGCAGCCGGCGATCAGCCCGCCCCCGCCGATCGGAATGACCAGGGCCTCCAGATCCGGCGCATCCTCCAGGAACTCGATGGCGCAGACCCCCTGGCCCGCCACTATGCCTTCGTCGTCGAAGGCCGAGACGAAGACGTAGCCCTTCTCCGCCTCCAGCCGCTTGGCCGCCTCGGTCGAGCCGGTGAAGTCCAGCCCCTCGATCACCACGGTCGCCCCGTGCGACCGGGTGCCGTTGATCTTGGCGAAGGGCGTGCCCTCCGGCATCACAATGGTGACCGGCACCCCCAGCCGTCCGCCGTGATAGGCCAGGGCCTGGGCGTGGTTGCCGGCGCTGGCCGCGACCACGCCGCGCTTGCGCTCCTCGGGGGTCAGCATCAGCAGCCGGTTCAGCGCGCCGCGCTCCTTGAAGCTGCCGGTGAAGTGCAGATTGTCGAACTTGACCCAGACCTCGGCCCCCGTCAGCTGCGACAGCTTGCGGGAATAGCGGGCGGGGGTGCGGTCCACCTGACCGGCGATCCGGCCCTGGGCCGCCTCGATATCGGCGAAGGTGACGGTCATATAGGCGGGCTCCAGTACTGCCTGCCGGGCGCTGCGCCCGAGCATTTCCGCCGCCTCTTTCGCGCTTTGTCGGTTCCGGGTCCAGAGGGTGCAACCTTGACCGTGGCGAGGGCGTTGTGGGTCGTGCGATAATGGACCGTCGCATCCCGGCCCTTCCCCTGGGGCCGGATTCTCGGAAGGAAGCCCCCATGTCGATCCGCCCCCTCGCCCTGGCCGCCGTCGCGGCCGCCGCCCTTTCGGCCTGCGCCCCCACGACCTTCCCCGCCGGCGCCCCGACCGGCGGCCCCGCCGCCTTCAACGCGGCCGACTTCGCCTGGTCCCAGCGCACCGGCCAGGCCGCCATAGAGGGCCGCGTCGCCTACACCCAGGACGGAAAGTCCTACGCCTGCGTCGCCTCGGCCGGCCTGACGCCCGAGACCCCCTATACCCGCGCCCGTTTCCGCACCCTCTACGGCTCCACCGACCGGGCCGCCGTCCCCGCCGCCGTGGTCCGGGCCCGCACCGTGCCCGACGCCAGCGCCGACTACACCGGCTTTGTCCGATCCGAGCCCTGCCGCGACGGCCGGTTCCGTTTCAGCGACCTGCCCGACGGCGGCTGGTTCCTGATCGTGCCGGTGCGGACGGGCGACGAGCCGCCCCTGGTCCTGATGCGGCGCGTTGACACGCGCGGCGGCCGCGTCGTCAACGTCACCCTGTAAGCTGATCCGTAGCGTCCCCACGATCCTCCGCCCGGCGAACCGCCGGGCCCCGTTCAGGGAGACTGACATGAGACCCGCCCCGATCCTCGCCGTCCTCCTCCTGTCGTCGGCCGGCCTTTCGGTCGCCGCCCCGACCCAGGCCCAGGCTCAGACCTATTCCAGCTACGGCTCCTACCGGACCTATGAGTACGGCTATGGTCATGATGACCGGGCTTGGCGCCGCGACGCCCACCGCCGCTACGACTTCAACGGCCAGGCGGATCGGCCGGGCGACTATCGCTGCGACCGCTATTGGGACGCCGGCCGCAGCGACTGCGGCGCCGCCTGGCGCGACCAGCGGCCGGTCCGCGATCGGGCCTGGAGCGATCGCCGCTGGGCGCCGGATTACGGCCATGGCCGCCCCGGCGTCTATCCCGGCGCCTACGGTCGCCCTGACCTGATCTATCCCGGCGGCGGCGTCGGCTACGGCCAGGACTATGGACGGGGTTACGGCTACGGCGCGGCGCGCGATCCCTATCGCGTCGCCTGGTGCCGAGCCTCCTATCGCTCCTATGACCCGGTCGGCGGCTACTACCGCATCTACGACGGGCGACTGGTCTTCTGCGGCTGAGCCGCAGAACCGTCTTCGTACGGATGAAGCTCACGAAGTTGCGATTCCGGTAACGGGGATCGCCATCTTCTGGCCGCGACCGGCCCCGACTTATCCCCGCCTGTCGCCGAAGATCAGGGGAGGGTCTTGATGTCCCAGCATAATATCATCGGGTCCGAAGCCTTCACCCGGGGTCCGATGATCCTGGTTCGCCAGTATCGGGCGGGCGGCGCGCGCCGTCGCCGCGCCCGAACGGCGGCCGCCTTCATCGCCGGGGCGACCGCCATGCTGCTGGCCGGCCTGGTCGGAGCGGCCGTGGTCTACGGCCCCGGCCTGGCAGGCTGATCGAGAGGCGCGGCTCAGGCCAGCCAGACCATCATCCGCGTGTCCGCCTCGGCGCCCCGCGCGCGGCTCCAGGCGCGGCGGGTCTCTCCGGTGTAGAGAAAGCCCGCCTTCTCCAGCACCCGGCCCGACGCCGGATTGTCGGCGAAATGGCCGGCAACCAGGGCGCGCCGCTTCCACCGCCGTCCGGCCCAGACAAGGGCGCCGTCCAGCGCCTCGGTCGCAAACCCGCGCCCCCAATAGTCTCTGCCGATCCAATAGCCGGTCTCAGGCACCCGGTCCTCGCCTTCGAACAGGCCGATCACCCCGATCGGCCCTTCCGCCTCATGCTCGATGACGAAGGTGTTGGCCCGCGCCGGGTCCTGGGACGCGACCTGAATGACGAAGTCTTCCGCATCCTCGATGCGGAACGGGTGCGGCATGCGCTTGGTCATGCGCGCAATGTCCAGATCATTGGCCAAGGCCGCGATGCGCGGCGCGTCCTGCGGCGCAGGGGCGCGCAGGATCAGGCGCCGGGTCTCCACGACGGGAGAGGTTTCGATGACGCACATGGCGTTCGCCTCCGTTCGGACCGCCTCCTTGGAGGGCTCGGGCGGTCTTCGAGGCGGGGAAACGCAAACGGGGAGCCTGGTGATCCAGACTCCCCGCGGAATAGTTCCCTGGTCCGGATCGGCTGCTTCGGTGAGCAACGCGATCCGGTATGTTCCAGACTGCGTTACTCGGCGGCGAGCGCCTGGGCGGCGTCGTCATTCGCCGCAAGGATCGACACGTAACAACGGCCGCCGCGTTTGGTGGTGAACTTCACCGCACCGTTTGTCAGGGCGAACAGGGTATGGTCGCGGCCCATGCCGATGTTCTCACCCGGGTGGAAGGTGGTGCCGCGCTGACGCACGATGATGTTGCCGGCCAGCACGCGCTCGCCGCCGAACTTCTTCACGCCGAGGCGCTTCGACTCAGAGTCGCGACCGTTGCGCGACGAACCGCCGGATTTCTTGTGAGCCATCTTGCCGCTCCGTCTTTCCTGAGCGTCCTACCGGCCTGTCGGCCTACTTGAGGACGTCTCTCTTAACTGGTCTGGCGCCAGGGCGCCGGTGAATGTCTTAGGCTTCGTCGCCGGCGGCTTCAGCCTTGGGCGCGGCCTTCTTCTTGGCCGGGGCCTTCTTGGCGGGAGCCGAGCTCTCGACCACGGCGGCCTTGACGTCGGCGCCGTCGGCTTCGGTCACGACCGTCTCGGTCGAACCCAGCGACGAGGTCGCGCCGCGGGTCGCGAGACCGCGGGCCCGCAGATTGATCTCGGCCTTGGTGATCAGCTCGACCTTGCCGTCCCACTTGGCGGACTGGCCGGCGCCTTCGATGCCGGTGATGCGCAGGACCGATTCCATCTGGCGATGGCCGTTGGTGCGGCGATAGCCCTGGCGACGGATTTTCTTGAAGATCTTGATCTTCTCACCCTTGCGGGTCTCGATCAGGGTTGCGCCGACGAAGGCGCCGTCGACCAGGGGCGCGCCCACGGTCACGCCGTTGTCGCCGCCCAGCATCAGGACGCTGTCGAACTTCAGCTCAGCGCCGGCGTCGCCGTCGAGCTTTTCGACGACGATGGTGTCGCCCGGTTGAACCCGGTACTGCTTGCCGCCGGTCTTGATCACCGCGTACATGTTGAAGCCTCAGCGCAAACGCAAAAAAGAATACGCCCTCCGGGAGGACCCCCGGGGGCGAAGAGCGGCGACATATACGGAAGGGCGTCTCAGAGTCAACGCCGAACCGGCCGCTTTTATCGTCAGTCCAGCGCGCAGATGTCCGGCAGGCCGCGCAGGCCGCCGGCGTTGTCCAGGCCGTAGCCGACCAGAAACCGGTTCGGCGCCTCCCAGCCGACGAAGTCCGGCTCGGGCGCGCGGGGGGCGGGCCAGGGCTTGCGGGCGAAGACGCAGGTCAGGACTTCGGACGCCCCGCCCTCGCGCGCGATCCGCGCCGCCTCGGCCAAGGACAGGCCGGTGTCGAAGACGTCGTCCAGGATCAGCACCTTGCGCCCAGCGATCGGCCGCTGGAACGGCGCATAGACGTCGATCGCGCCCCGGCTGGTCTTCTCGTCCCCATAGGAGGCGAGCCAAAGCGCGTCGAAACGAACGTTGCGGCCGATGCGGGACAGGGCGCGGGTCAGGTCGGCGGCGAACCACAGCCCCCCGGTCAGAAGGACGGCCGCCACCGTCTCGTCGTCGGTGACGGGGGCGATGCGGGCGGCGAGGTCCGCCACGATGCGGGCGATGTCGGCCTCGGCCAGGAGAACGGTCGGCGTGGGGGAAGGATCAGCCATGAGAGGCGGATACCGCCTCCCCATGAGCCCTGTCCACCGTCGCGAGGGGTCGGGCCTCGACCGGAGCGCCCTGACGGCCGCCCATCCCCGGCGCCACCGCCGAACGCAGGCCGTTGGAGGCCGGCGCCAGTTCCGCATGGGCGTTGGCGGGCGCGTGGCCTTCGGAAGCGGCGGCCGGCGCATGATCGGCCGGAGCGTGGGCGGCGGCGGGCGGCGCATGGGCCTCGCCGTGGGCCTCGGCCCCATGGCCTTCGTCTCCATGGCTTTCGGGCGATCCATGGGAAGCCGCTGCGTGGCCGTTCAGCGCTCCGTGCGCCTTGGCCGGCGGGGCGTGCGGCGTCTCGGCGGTGACGAAGTTGACGCCGATGTCGGCGGCGTGTCCGCCGGGGTCGGGGATCAGGACGGCGAAGCCCTGCACCTTGCCGGGCAGGACCGGAGCGGCGTCGATGGTCACCAGCTTGAAGCCGATCTCAGCGCCGTGTTCGTCCAGCAGGGCCACCCGCACCGGCGGGGCCACGATCTCGGTGTCACGGACGTTGCGCAGGGCCCCGGAGACCAGGACCATGCCGGGCCGCGAAGGAACCTCCTTGGCGCTCATGGCCTCGAAGTCGAGGCCGACGGGGTTCACCGGGGCGCCGACCGCGGCATAGGCGGCCGCAGCGCGGGGAAAGGCGTCGACCACCTCGATCCGGAACAGGAAGGCTGAAACGATCAGGCCCACGAAGACGCTGGCCAGACCGGCCCAGACCACGCCGTGGGTTGCGGCCCGACGCAGGCGTCGCTGCTGTTCGGCGCGGGCGCGGAAGGCCTTGGGCAGTTCCGGCGCCGGGGTTTCGGCCAGGCTGGCGGGCTCAGAGACGGCTTCCGGCTCGGGCGTAGAGATGACGCGCGGTTCGGGCGCGACGCTCAGCTCCAGCGGTTCATCGGGGCTCGCCCGCCACACCTCGCCGCAGGATTTGCAGCGGACCTTGCGGCCGTTCGCCCCCAAGGCGTCGTCGGGAATGAAATAGCTGGTGGCGCAGGCGGGGCAGGTCAGTATCATGTGGCTGACTGCGAGGCTGTCGCCCCCTCCCGTAAGGCGCGGTCCACGCCCTGTCCCTGAAAACAAACCCTATGCCGTCCCCGCCCCCCAGCGCCGCCGATTCCGCCCCCGTCGCCGAGACCGCCCGCCTGTCGGGCGTGGGTTTCGGCTATGCGGACGCGCCCGACGTGCTGCGAGACGTTAACCTCATTCTGACGCGAGGCTCTTTCCACTTCCTTACCGGACCGTCCGGCGCCGGAAAGTCGTCGCTGCTGCGGCTTCTGACCCTGGCCGACCGGCCGACCAAGGGAAGCCTCCGCCTGTTCGGGACCGACGTTTCACACATCGACCGGCGCGACATCCCCGCTTTTCGGCGCCGCATGGGGGTGGTGTTTCAGGATTTCCGCCTGCTGGACCATCTGTCCGCCTTCGACAATGCGGCCCTGCCGCTGCGGCTGGCGGGCGGGCGCGAGGCCGACTACGCCGCCGATGTCGAAGAGATGCTGAAATGGGTCGGGCTGGGCCGCCGGATGGACGCCCGTCCGCCCGCCCTGTCCGGCGGCGAGAAGCAGAGGCTGGCCATCGCCCGCGCCGTCATCACCCGTCCCGGCCTGATCGTCGCGGACGAACCGACCGGCAGCGTGGACGCCGTCATGGCCGACAAGCTGCTGCGCCTGTTTCAGTCGCTGAACCGCCTGGGGGCCACCGTCCTGATCGCCAGCCACGATCAGGCCCTGGCCGAACGGTCGGGAGCCAAGGTTTTGAAGCTGGACCAGGGCCGGTTGAGCGAAGCCGGCAGGATGGCGGCATGACGCCGTCGATCCTGGCCCGGAGCCTTCCCCGACGTCGACCCGGCCTGCTGCCCCCCGCCGCTGCGGGCGAGCCCTGGCTGATGACGGTCATCGCCGTCCTGTGTTTTCTGGCCTGTCTGGCCGCCGTCGCCGCCTCGGCCGCCGATCGGGCCGCCCACGGCTGGGCGCGTCAGCTGGGGGCCGAGGCGACCGTCCAGGTGCGGCCCCGTGTCGGCGAAAGCGGCGACACCGCCGCCGCCCGCGCCGCCGAAACCCTGGCGGGCGTGCCCGGGGTCGAAGAGGCCGCCGCCCTTGACCGCAAGGCGGCCGAGGATCTGCTGCGGCCCTGGCTGGGCGACGCCGTCCTGCCGGACCTGCCCCTGCCGCATCTGGTGACGGTCCGGCTGGACCCCGACGCCCCGGCCAGCGCCGTGACCCTGAGCCGCGCCCTGGCCGAGGCCGGTCTGGACGCCACGGTGGACGACCACAGTCTGTGGCGAGGCGAGGTCGAACGGTCGGCCGCCCTGATCACGGTCCTGGCGGGCGCGGCCTTCCTGGCGATCGCCTTCGCCGCCGCCGCCGCCATCGCCTACGCCACCCGCGCCGGCCTGGCCGCCGGCCGAGGCGTGATCGAGACCCTGAGCCTGAACGGGGCGACCGACGGGCGCATCGCCTGGCTGTTCCAGCGGCGGTTCGCCCTGATCGCGGCCGGCGCCGGCGCCGTCGGCGCCGTGCTGGCGGCCCTGCTTCTGGCCTTTGTGCGGTTCCTGGGCGGATCGGGCGGCCTGACCCAGGCCCTGCCCGTGACCTGGGGGGATCTGCTGTTGCTCTCGCCATGTCCGCTGCTGGCGGCTACGGTGGCGCTTGTCGCGGCCAGATTCGCCGCCATGCAGGTGCTGGGCTCAGGCAGGGGGAAGGCATGAGACTGCTCGTCGTCATCGGCATCGTCGCCCTGATCTGGCTGGTCGGCCTGTTCGCCTTCGCCCATCGGGTGCGCGAACTGACCCCGGCGGAAGAGCCCGCCCCCGCCGACGCCATCGTGGCCCTGACCGGCCCCTCGTCCGAACGGGTCAACGCCGCCATCCGCCTGCTGGAGCAGGGAAAGGGCGAACGGGTGCTGATCTCGGGCGTGAACCGCGAGGTCCGCCGTCGCGAACTGCGCGAACTGACGCCCGGCTCCAGCCGCCTGTTCAACTGCTGCGTCGATCTGGGCTTCGAGGCCGAGGATACGGTGGGCAACGCCCAGGAGATCGCCGCCTGGGCGAGGTCCAAGGGCTATGATCATCTGATCGTCGTCACCTCCGACTATCACATGCCCCGCTCCCTGGTGGAGATCCGCGGCCAGGCGCCGGGCGTGGAACTGACCCCCTACGCCGTCTCCACGCCGTCGCTGGACAATCGGCACTGGTGGCGGGCCACGGTCACGGCCCGACGGATGACCCTGGAATATATGAAATACCTCGCCGCCCTGGGGCGCGAGGCCGTGCGACGGCTCAGCCGAGACGCCCCCGCCCCAGCCCCAGCCTCAGCCTCAGAGCCCGAGGCTTCCGCCCCGACCGAAAAGGCCCCCGCCTAAGTGAACACCCTGCGTTCCCTGCTCTTCACCGCCTGGCTCTATCTGTCGATGCCGATCATCGCCATCGGCCTGTCGCCCATCCTCCTGGCGCCGCACCGCTACGTCCAGGGCGTCTGCAAGCTGTGGGCGCGGATCGCCCTGTTCGGGCTGCGCTGGATCGCCGGCGTCAAGGTGGAGGTGCGCGGGCTGGAGAACGCCCCCTCCGGCGCCGCCCTGATCGCCTCCAAACACCAGGGGATGCTGGACATCGTCGCCCTGCTGGCGGTCCTGCCCGACGCCTGTTTCGTCATGAAGAAGGAGCTGATGCCCCTGCCCTTCTTCGGCTGGTTCGCCTGGCGCGCCAAGATGATCGCCGTGGATCGCGCCGGTCACGCCAAGGCGCTCAAGGACATGACCCGTCAGGCCAAAGACCGCCTGGCCGAAGGCCGTCAGATCGTCATCTTCCCCGAAGGCACGCGCAACGCACCCGGCGTCCCTGGCGATTACAAGCCCGGCGTCGCGGCCATCTATCGCGATCTGGAGGGACCCTGCTGGCCCGTGGCCACCAACTCGGGCGTCCACTGGCCCGCCCACGGCTTCCGCCGCTATCCGGGGACGGTGGTGTTCGAGTTCCTGGAGCCGATTCCCGCCGGACTGAAACGCGGTCAGATGATGGCGTTGCTGGAAAGTCGCATCGAGACGGCTTCCGCCGCCCTGTTGGAGCCAAAGGCCGCGCTCGAACGTATGGGGTGACCGATCCCGTATGAGGAAGCTCCCCCATGTCCCTGCGCCGCCTGGCCCTGACCGCCGCCGCCTTCACCGCCGCCGCCCTGACCGCGGGCGCCGCCCTGGCCCAGTCCCAGCCCTATGAGCAGATCCGCCCCGCGGCCGACGGCTGGACCGTCGATCTGG
Organism: Brevundimonas sp. Br13; assembly: GCF_055391505.1. NCBI lineage: Bacteria > Pseudomonadati > Pseudomonadota > Alphaproteobacteria > Caulobacterales > Caulobacteraceae > Brevundimonas > Brevundimonas sp. Br13. Next base: position 286,777 of record NZ_AP044008.1, read on the forward strand.
GCGTCGGCGCCCTCTACAGCAAGGACAGCGGCGGCGACACGGGCTCTGAGACGCGGGTCGTGCCCTGGGTCTCAGCCAACTATCGCGACGTCGTCTATCTAAACGCCATCGACGGCCTGGGCTGGAATGCGATCAAGACCGACAGCTTCCGCGCCGGGCTGCAATTGCGCCCTCGCTTTTCGCCGGAAGACATCGAGGGCCTGGACCTGGATCGGCCGGACTTCGGCGCCGACGTCGCCGCCTACGCCTTTCAGCGCCTGCCGGGCAACATCGTGGTCGGCGGCCGGGTCAGCCGCGACGTGTCGGACGTCAGCGAGGGTACGGAATACTACGCCTCGGTCGGCCACCAGCGCGTGACGCCGATCGGCCTGATGAATGTCTCGGTCTATGCGCGCGGCGGCGACGCCAAACTGGCCGACGCCTATTACGGCGTCAGCCCCGAAGAGGCCGCCCGGAACGGCATCGCCCCCTATTCGCCGGGCAGCGGCCTGCAAGGCGCCGGCGCCAGCCTTTTCCTGCTGGTCCCGCTGAACGACAAATGGGGCGCCGGCGCCCTGATCAACTATGAGCGCCGGCTGGGCGACGTGGCCGACAGCCCCCTGTCTGAGGAAGACGACACGATCCGCACGGGCGTCTTCTTCGCCCGTCGCTTCGGCGGCTGAAGCGGAATGCGGCGACCGATCAGGTCGCCGCGAACTCGCTGAGCGCGTCGATGACGGCGCGGTTCTGGTCTTCGGTGCCGATGGTGATCCGCAGGCCCTGCGGCAGACCGTAGCCGCCGACCGGCCGCACGATGATCCCCTTGCCGTTCAGATAATCGCTGGCCGCCGCCGCCCGTTCGGCCGTCTCGAACAGCACCAGCACGAAGTTGCCCGCGCTGGGCAGGACCTCCAGGCCGAAGCCGCGCAGGGCCTGGGTCAGGCGCGGCTTCCACGTGGCGATCAGCTCGCGCGACGCCTGCTGGTGCGCCTCGTCGCCCAGGGCCGCCGTCGCAGCCTCAAGCCCCGGAACCGAGACGTTGAACGGCAGCCGGATGCGGTCGATCGCCTCGGCCACCTTCAGCGGCGCATAGCCGAAGCCGATCCGCAAACCGCCCAGGCCGTGGATCTTGGAGAAGGTGCGGGTGACGACGATGTTCTCGGCGTCCTTCGCCAGGGGGAAGGCCGTCTCCCAGTCCGGCTCGGTCACATATTCGGCATAGGCCTCGTCGATCACCAGGATGACGTGGGCCGGAAGAGCCGCGTGCAGGCGGCGGACTTCTTCGCCTGAGTTGTAGCTGCCGGTCGGGTTCGACGGATTGGAGACATAGACGATCTTGGTCCGCTCATCGACCTGGGCCAGAAGCGCGTCCACCTCGGCCTTGTAGTTGGGCTCGGGCGCCAGCTTGACCTCGGCCTCGCAGGCCTTGGCGCTGATGCGATAGGCCAGGAAGCCGTACTGGCCGCAGACGATGTTGTCGCCCGCGGTCAGATAGGTCTGGTTCAGCAGGGCGAAGACCTCGTCCGAGCCGTTGCCGAAGATCAGCCGCTCGGGCTCCAGCCCGTGGGTCTGGGCCACGGCGGTGCGCAGTTTGGTCGCCCGCCCGTCCGGATAGACGTGGATGTTGCGAACCGCCGCCTCATAGGCCGCACGGGCCTTTTCCCCGGCGCCCAGCATGTTCTCGTTGGAGGACAGCTTCATCGGTTCGGCGACGCCGACGATGGACGACTTGCCGCCGACATAGGGGGCGATGTCGAGGATGCCGGGCTTGGGCTGGGGGCCCTGGGGCGCGTCGGTCATGGAAAACCTTGATCTCAGAAGATGGGGGCGGCGCCGATGACGCCGGTCAGGCGGCCGGGGGCGTTCGTCAGCCGCCCGTCCTCGGCCTGCACATAGCCTGCCAGGGCGAACAGCTTCAAGCCGCCTGCCGCAGCCAAAGGATCGGCGATCAACCCGGCCTCGCCCATGGCTTCCACGATCTTAGTGTCGGACCAGCCGCTGTCGGTGACCCAGAAGGTCCGATCCTCGCCGGTCGGCCCGGACCCCTCGCGCGTCACCAGAAAGGCTTGGGGACGGGCGCGGGCGTCGTCCGGCAGGGCCGCAGCGATCTTCAGCTCCGGCCGGGCCAGGAGCCGACCCCACCAGGGACGATCGGACGACAGGTCGATCAGAGCCCGCGCCCCCTCCTCGGCGGCCTTCAGCGCCTCTTCGGCCGGCAGGGGCCGCCCGCCCAGGCCGTACCGGTCAGCCGCCAGCGCCTGGGCCAGGCCGCCGCTGGTGATCAGGGCCGGCCCGACGGCGGCCTCGATCCGCCCCCATAGGGCCTTCAGCACCTTCGCATCGACAGGCTGCGCCCCGGCCAGAAGCGCGCGCAAAGTCAAGGCCGAGGCGTCCAGGCGCGTCCTGGGGCCGGCGGCCAGGCGCGCCCGCACCGCCTCGACCACCGCGCGGTCCAGGGCGTCCAGGGCCGCATCGGCCGGGGGCTCGTTCAGGAACGCCATCAAAACAGCTTGGGCGCAGGGGCCAGGGCGAAGGGCCCCAGCCAGGTCCGGCCGTCGCGGAAGACCAGGGTCAGCGGAACCTCTTCGCCCCCGGCCGCCTGGGCGGCGCCCGCCGCTGCGGCGGCCCCGGCCTCGCCCAGACGTTCGCCGGGCCGGCTGCGGCTTTCCAGCAGGCCCGAAAGCGCCGGCAGCGGCTTTTGGGACTGGACCGTCACCTGGCCGGTCAGCCGCCCGTCGGCGTCGGCCCTCAGAACGTCGCTGCTCAGGGTGGCGCGGCTTTCGCCGGCCTGAAGATCGCCGCGCAGATTGCGGAAGGTCCCGCCGCCCTTGGTCCAGGCGGAAAAGACCCCGGCGGCGTCCGCCCCCTTCAACAGACTGGCCTGACCGATCGTGGCCTCCAGCTGGGTCGTCAGCTGTCCGTCCTGAGCGAAGCCCTCGACCGGCCCATCGCGTCGCCCCTGGCCGTCGACCAGTCGGAACATGACGTCGATGTCGTCGGTCGCAACGGTCGAGCCTTCCAGATGCGGCCGCGTGTAGAATTCGATCCGCGCCGCCCGGGCGATGGGGAAGGGCTCGCCCTGGGGCAGGGCCGTGAAGATCGGATTGACCAGCTCCAGCGCCAGATTGGGCCAGCGCTGATCAATGCCGCTGGCGCTCATGCGGATCGCATCGCCGTGGACCGCCACCTTGCCCTTGCCGGCGCGGGTCAGGACCAGCCCCTCCGGCGCCGCGACCACCCATTTGGTCGGCTGATAGGCGTTGGCCTCGGCCTCCAGCTCCGGCGCCGCCAGGGCCAGGCCCGAAGGCGCGGCCACGGTGACGTGGGTCAGGCGCAAATGGGCGCGGAACGGCCAGCCGACGATCCGCTTGTCGGCGTAGCGGACCTCCCACCCCTGCTGGCGCAGCTTCGCCGCCTGGGCCTCCAGCCCCGCGTCGATCCGGCGGGTCAGATAGAACCACCAGCCCGTCCAGGCGGCCAGGGCGATCAGCACCAGGATGAAGGGGCCGTAAAGGCCGGCGCGGCTGTGTCGCGGGGTCGAAGGCTGGGTCATGCAAACTCCGGTTTAAGGCCGCTATAGCCCAACCGACCCCGGCCGCATAAGGCGTCAGGCCGTCAGATCGACCAGCCGCGCGGCCGCCGCCCGCACCGCCTCGTCCGGCGCCAGGCCCAGCAGCAGCCCCCTTTGGCCGCCGTTGATCAGGATCTGGTCGAACAGCGCCGCCGTCTCGTCGAACAGGGTCGGCACGGCCTTGCGCTGACCGAAGGGACTGACCCCGCCGACCTTGTAGCCCGTCAGCCGCTCGGCGTCGGCGGGTTTCATCATCTGGGCCGATTTGGCGCAGAGGGCGGCGGCCAGCTTCTTCATGCTGACCTCGGCGTCGGAGGGAATGACGACGCAGGCGGGCGCCCCGTCCGCCAGGGTCATCAGGGTCTTGAACACTTCTTCCGGCGGCCGCCCCAGGGCTTCAGCCGCCTGAAGCCCCGTGCGCGGCGCATCGGGATCATAGGAATAGGGAAACAGTTCGAACGCGACGCCCGCCTTGGCGAGGGCGACGGTGGCGGGCGTGGTCTTCGACATCTCAATCGGTCTCGGTCTGCGGCGTCGTCTGAAGAAAGTCACGGGTCAAGGCGACGGCGTCGGCCAGACCCATGCGCTGCACCTCTATCCCAGGCGGCAGGCTGGCGAACAGCCGCGTCGGGGTGGCGGCGTCCAGCATCAGGAAGACCCCCTTGTCGTCCGCACGGCGGATCAGCCGGCCGAAGGCCTGGGCGATGCGGGCGCGGGCCAGGGCGTCGTCATAGCCCCTGCCCTGCCCGAACTGGCCGCCCAGCCTTTCGCGTCGCGCCTTGTGCAGCAGGTCCGGGCGCGGCCAGGGCGCGCGATCGAAGGCGAGGACTCGCAGCGACCGGCCCGGCACGTCCACCCCGTCGCGCACCGCGTCCGTGCCCAGCAGGCAGGCGTTCTCCTCGACCCGGAACATGTCGACCAGGGCGCCCACCTCCAGCGGATCGACATGCTGGGCGTACAGCGGCACTCCGGCTTTCGCGAGGTCCGGCCCCAGCCGCTCATAGACCGCCTTCAGCCGACGGATGGCGGTGAACAGGCCCAGGCCCCCGCCCCCGGCCGCCAGGAACAGCTCACGCATTGCCGCCGCCGTCTGGCGCGGATCGTCCTTGACCAGGTCGTTGACGACGATGACCCGGCTGTTGGCCGTATAGTCGAACGGGCTCTCGACCTTCAGGGTGCGCGGCGGCTCGATCAGCCGGGCCGAACCGGTCCTGAGCCGCGCCAGATCGAACGGATCGTCCTGCAAGGGGTCCGACAGGGTCGCCGAGGTCACCAGCACCCCGTGCGAGGGCGCGATCACCGCCGCCTCGAGCGGGACGGTGGGATCAATCCAGTGGCGGCGCAGGGCCACGTCGTGGATGCGGCCGAAGGCGGTCTCGGCCGACAGCCAGTCGACGAAGTCGGGATCCGGTTCGCTCCCGCCGTCCTCCAGCGCCGCCAGCATCGACCGCCAGCCGGGCAGGGTCATGCGGGCGCGCCGGTCCAGGCCCCGCAAGGCCCCCTCGATCCGCGACCGCTGCGAGCCGTCCAGCTCGGCCGCTTCGTCGTCGAGGACGTCCTCCAGATGCCGGGCCAGGGCCAGAAGCGGGGCCTCGACCGCCGCCAGGGCCTGGGCCGCCGCCCGCGCCGTTTCCGCCACGGGATCGGTCACGGGCTTGAGCGCGCACTCCATGCCGAACTCGGCCCCGCCATAAGGGGTTTCGGCCGTGCGGGCGCGCAGCTGATCCAGGGCGGCGGCTAAAAAGGCCTCGATCGGCCCGATCGGATTGACCTCGCCCGAGGCCGGGGCCACCCGGCCGGACACCCCCTCGCCGGGCAGGGCGGCGGCCGCGCGGATCGCGTCCTGAAGCGCCTTCAGCGCCGCCTCATTGTCCCCGACCAGATCGCCCAGCCTCTGTTCCAGACCGCGTCCGCGCCGCCCCCGCCCCTCGGGTCCGCGAATCCAGCGGCGCAGCTCGGCGGCCTCCTGGCCCGACAGACAGGCGGAAAAGGCGCTGTCGGCGGCGTCGAACAGATGGTGGCCCTCGTCGAAGACGATCCGCTTCAGCGCCGCCGTCTCTCCGTCCTGCTGCTGCCCCCGAGCCGAGCGCGCCCCGTCGAAGGCCGCCTGGATCAGGACCAGGGCGTGGTTGGCGATGACCAGGTCGGCGCGACGGCTGGCGCGTATGGTCTTTTCGACGAAACAGGTGCGGTAGTGGGGGCAGGCGGCGTGGACGCACTCGCCCCGCCGGTCGACCAGATTGGCCGCGCCGGCCGCATGGGCGGGCGGGACGGCGAACAGGCCCGACAGCCAGCCGGGGAAGTCGCCGCCGGTCATGTCCCCGTCGCGCGTGTGCAGGGCCCAGCGTCCGGCCAGGCCCAGGCCGATCAGGTCGCCGCTCCCCAACTGGGCCGCCTGGACCATGTCCTGAAGATTGAGGACGCACAGATAGTTCTCGCGCCCCTTGCGGATCACCGTCTTTCGGCGGCGCTCCTCCGGATCGGGCCACAGAGCATGGCTTTCCCGGTCGATCTGGCGTTGCAGGGCCCGCGTATAGGTCGAGATCCAGGCCGCCCCCTGGTTCCGCTCGGCCCAGAGTGAGGCCGGCGCCAGATAGCCCAGGGTCTTGCCTGTCCCCGTCCCCGCCTCGGCCAGCAGCACCCGCGGCCGCCCCTCTTCATTACGCGGCGAAAAGGCGAAGGCGGCCTCGGCGGCGTAGTCGGACTGGGTCGGGCGCGTCTCGTCCAGACCCGAGGCCTGAAGCAGCTTCTCCAGCCGGATGCGGGCGCTCTCGCTGTCGACCGGCGCCGACCCCGCCTCGCCGCGCGGCGCCTCGTCCTCCCATTCCGTCAGCCGGCTCCAGACGTCCAGGCCCGAGCCGCGATGCTGGCGCGCCCGCACCCCGCCCGCCTCCAGGGCCTCAACCACCCGCTCGCCCCAGGCCCAGCCCGCCCGTTGCAGGGTCAGGGCCAGCACATAGGCGGCTTCACGTTGGGGATAGGCGGGCGCCGCCAGCTCACGCAGCAACACGGCCGCCGCTTCACGCAACACCGCCGCCTGCGCCTCGGGCGACTTCGGCTCCGCCAGCTCCAGGACAAGAGCCAGCCCCGTGGGCGACGGGGCGCAGAACCGCGCCGGCCGCACGAAGGCGTACAGCTCCAGCACATCCATCAGGTCGCCGGACCGAGGCGGCGGCGTCAGCCCCAGCCGCCGCGCGGTCAGCGACGCATGGGCCACCAGCACCGGCCCGCCGGTGAAGAAACCCTCGGCCGCCCCCCGCCCGATCTTCCTGGCCCCCGCCTCATCGCACACCGCCCCCGCGCCGGGCGGGGTGGCGAGCGCCGGCGGCAGATCGAGCCAGGGCTCGGCGCCGGTCAGGCGGGATTCGGCGGTGACGGATTCGTCGGACACGGCCGCAGCATAGCGAGCTGACCAGCGAAACGGAACGGGAACATCTGGTTTCGCCGGCCTTCTGGCTCTATATGTCGTCCAAACGAGGAGATCGCCGTGAACAAGCCGATTGATCCCGATGCGTGGCTGGAAGCGCTCGCCGCTCGCGTCGAGGCTGACGGCCCTCAAAAGCTGGAGGTCGAAGGCCACGATCCTTTGGTCGTGATCCCCCTGAATCGGTTCCAGGAAATGCAGAAGCGCAAACCGACCATGCTGGAGATTCTCCGCGGCATGGACTGGTCCGACGTCGATCTTACCCGCGACCCCCGGCCGGCGCGCGAGGCTGATTTTTGAGGTTTCTGCTCGACACCAACGCCATCAGCGAACTGGGCAAGCCTCGCCCCGACCCCGGCTTCATGGCGTGGCACGACCAGCAGGCCGAAACTGCGGACCGGCAAGAGGGAATTTTCCTAAGCGTTCTTCTACTGGGCGAGATGGATCGCGGCATTCTGAACCTGCCTGAAAGTCCCAAGCGGGCCGAGCTTTCGAAGCGGCGGGATTTGATCCTGTCGGTTTATCGAAAGCGGATCCTGCCCGTCGATGTCGACGTCGCGCGGCGATGGGGCGCCGTCAGCGACGCACATCGGAGGCAGGGTCTGACGCCCGGCGTGATCGACGAACTGATCGCGGCGACCGCCCTAGTCCATGATCTGACCCTCGTCACCCGAAATGTCCGCCATTTCGAACACAGCGGCTGCCGTCTGCTGTCGCCGTGGAGCGGATGACGACGCTTCCGCCCCTGTTCACCGACTGGTTCGCCGGGCGCGGCTGGTCGCCCCGCCGTCATCAGTTGGAAATGGTCGCGGCGGGCCAGGCGGGGGCGCACGCCCTGCTGGTCGCCCCCACCGGCGGCGGCAAGACCTTGGCGGGGTTTCTGCCCAGTCTGATCGACCTGGCGGAACGCGGCCCCAAGCCGCAGACGGGGCCGGGTTCGGGCGTCCACACCCTTTATCTGTCGCCGTTGAAGGCCCTGACCACCGACGTCGAACGCAATCTGATGACGCCGATCCGCGAGATCGGGCTGAACATCCATGTCGAGACGCGGACGGGCGACACCAAACAGTCGAAACGCCAGCGCCAGCGCGACTTCCCGCCCGACATCCTGCTGACCACGCCGGAACAGTTGGCCCTGTTCTGCGCCTGGGAAGGCGCGCGGTCCTATTTCGCCGATCTGAGATGCGTGGTGCTGGACGAGGTCCACGCCATTTGGAGCGGCAAGCGGGGGGACCTGCTGTCGCTGGGCCTGGGGCGGTTGCAGAGCTTCGCCCCCGGGATGCGACGGGTGGGTCTGAGCGCAACGATCGAAGACCCGGACCTGATCCGGGGATGGCTGGCGCCGCGCTTCAATCCTCCCCCATTGGGGGAGGGGGACCGCGAAGCGGTGGAGGGGGCCGACTTAGACGCCGAGTTCGAAGCAAGCCCCCCTCACCAGGCTTCGCCTGGTCCCCTCCCCCCATCGGGGGGAGATTTGGTGCGCCTGGTCAAGGGCGATCCCGGCGCTCCCGCCGTCATCGACGTGCTCATTTCCGAGGGCCATGTGCCCTGGGCGGGCCATACCGGCCGCCACGCCATCCCCGAGGTCTACGCCGCCATTGAGCGCGCCAACCTGGCCCTGATCTTCGTCAACACCCGCTGGCAGTCGGAGTTCGTCTTTCAGCAGCTGTGGGAAATCAATGATGCAAGCCTGCCCATCGGCCTGCACCACGGCTCCCTGGCCGCCGAACAAAGACGCAAGGTCGAGGCGGCCATGGCGCGAGGCGACCTGCGGGCCGTGGTCTGCACCTCGACCCTGGACCTCGGCATCGACTGGGGCGACGTCGATCTGGTCATCCAGATGGCGGCGCCCAAGGGCTCCAGCCGTCTGGTCCAACGGATCGGCCGCGCCAACCACCGGCTGGACGAACCGTCGCGCGCCCTCTTGGTGCCCGCCAGTCGGTTCGAAATGCTGGAATGCCAGGCGGCGCGCGAGGCGGTCGCCGACAACGCCTTCGACTGGGAGCCGATCCATATCGGCACGTTGGATACGCTGGCCCAGCATGTGATGGGCGTGGCCTGCTCCGAGGCCTTCGACATGCAGGCCCTGTACGACGAGATCACCGGCTGCGACCCCTATCGCGGCCTGAGCTGGGAGCAGTTCGAGGAGGTGGTCGATTTCGTCGCCACCGGCGGCTATGCGCTGCGCACCTACGACCGGTTCGCCCGCATCGTCAGGACGCCGGACGGCCGCTGGAAGGTGCGCAACCAACATATCGCCCAGCGCCACCGGATGAATGTCGGCGCCATCGTCTCGGCCGGAACCTTGAACGTGCGGGTGGCGGGCCGTCGCGGCGGGGCCTCGCGTCAGCTGGTCCCCGGCCGCAAGGTGGGCGAGGCCGAGGAATGGTATTTCGAACAGCTGACGCCCGGCGACACCTTCCTGTTCGCAGGCCAAGTCTGGGCCTTTCAGGGCATCGTCGGAACCGACGCCCTGGTCACCCACGCCAATGACAAGGAGCCCAAGATCCCGTCCTGGGGCGGGTCCAAGTTTCCCCTGTCCACCTCCCTGGCCGACCGGGTGCGGACCATGGTCCAGGATCCGGACCACTGGCGCGTCCTGCCGCCGGACGTGCAGGAATGGCTGGAACTTCAGGCCGAGCGCTCCACCATCCCCGACGCCGAATCCATGCTGGTGGAGACCTTTCCGCGCGGCAGTCGGCACTTCCTGGTCGCCTATCCGTTCGAAGGCAATCTGGCCCACACCACCCTGTGCATGCTGCTTACCCGGCGGCTGGACCGGCTGGGCGTCGGACCGCTGGGCTTCGTGGTGACCGACTATTCCCTGGCCGTCTGGTCCATCAAGCCGATGGACCAGATCGATCTGGACGCCCTGTTCCAGCCGGACATGCTGGGCGACGACCTCGAGGCCTGGCTGGAGGAGAGCTTCATGATGAAGCGGTCCTTCCGCAATTGCGCCCTGATCTCGGGCTTGATCGAGCGCCGCCAGCCGGGCGCCGAAAAGACCGGCCGGCAGGTGACCTTCTCCACCGACCTGATCTACGACGTGCTCCGCCGCCACCAGCCCGACCATCTGCTGCTGAAGACCGCCCGCGCCGACGCCGCCTCGGGCCTGTTGGACGTGGCGCGCCTGGGCCAGATGCTGACGCGGATCGAAGGTCGGATTCGACATCAGCCCCTGACCCGCCCCTCGCCCTTCTGCGTGCCGGTTCTGGTCCAGATCGGGCGCGAGCGGGTGGGCGGCGACGCGGCCGAAATGATCCTGGACGAAAGCGCCGAACAGTTGATCGCCGAGGTCATGGACGAGGGCCCCGTATGAACGCCGCCCTGCGCCAGACCCTGTCCCCCACGCGCAAGCCCTGCGGGTCCTTGCGGGTCCAGATCGCGGGCGAGACCTGCGTGCTGCGCTGTTCCGGGGCTTTGTGGCTTCCCGCCCATCGCACCCTGATCGCGGCAGACCTGCACCTGGAAAAGGGCTCGGCCTTCGCCGCGCGCGGCCAGATGCTGCCGCCCTACGACAGCCGCGCCACCCTGGACCGGCTGGAAGCCGAGATCGCCGAACTGGACCCGGTCCGGGTCATCCTGCTGGGCGACAGCTTCCATGACCGAAAAGCCGTGCCACGCATGGCGGTGGAAGACCGCCTCCGCCTGGACCGGCTGGCGGCCGGGCGCGACTGGACCTGGCTGGAGGGCAATCACGACCGTGAAGCCCTGACCGCCTCCACGCTCGGTTTGCCCGGCGTGGTCCTGGCGGAGATGCGGCTGGGCGGGCTTCGCCTGACCCACGAGCCCGAGCCCCGCACCGGGACGGACGACCGCCAGGGCGAGGTCGCCGGCCACCTGCATCCCGCCGCCCGCGTGGTCGCCTATGGCCGCGGCGTTCGCCGCCCCTGTTTCATCACCGACGGATCGCGCCTGATCCTGCCGGCCTTCGGCGCCTTCACCGGCGGACTGGACGTCTGCGATCCGGCCATAGCCGACCTGTTCGGCTCAGAACCGATGGCCGCCGTCCTGGGGCGCGACAAGGTTCATGCCGTGTCTTGGAAGACCTGCGCCGAGCCCGCCGGCCTGGACCGCCGGCGTTCCGGCCGGTTCGCCTGACGCCGTGATCCGACGAAATTCAGGGCTCCAGCTCGATGTCCCAGTACAGGATATTCGATGCCGCGAACTCTCGTTCTATCCTATTGATAAAGCTGATTTTTCTAAGAACTTAGGAAATCTCAGCGACGATTGGTCACCATATGGTCACCAGAAGAGGGGAAGAGCCAGCAATCTGGATCAATACCCACTTCCTGAAATCCCATAGCAGAAACCCGGTCGGAAATCTCCCGACCAGCGGCCGCTGAGCCGCCGAAAGCCCTAGCCCAACTTAGTGAGCCAGCAGTGGGGTGCGTGCGGGCTATCCTCGCTGTGCGACCAGCAGCCGTTTGCATCAGCAGACGCTGGAGGTGAGAACATCTAATGTCCGCCTCCGATCCGCGATCGGCCCCGAGCTCACCCTTTCGGCGTGCCGAGATCGTTGTTAGTCGGTCAGCGTGCTAGGCTTATGCATCGACCCCGAAGCCTCAATAGCAACTATCACCTCGACACGGAGACCGCCTCCTGGTGAGCGCAAGAACTGCACCTGTCCCCCATGGGCCTTCACTGTGGCGAGGACGATAGAGAGGCCCAGACCGCTCCCTCCGGAAGGTGCATTGGCCGCACGGAAGAAGCGCCTACCCAGCCGATGCAGATCCGAGAAGGCCACGCCCGGGCCGTCGTCCTCGACGATTAAACGCCCGGAAGTCGGGTCGTAACTGATCACGACTGAGGATGCCGCATGCGCCTGCGCGTTGGCGAGGAGATTGGCAGCCGCTGCCTCGAAGCGATCTGGATCCACGTTAAGCAGCGCGTCACCTTCAACGATCGACACCCGATCATCGCCTTCCGCTCCTGCAAACAGCGACCGAAGCGTCACCCAGCGGCGATCTTCGTCGCTAACCGGCATCTCGTCCTCGCGCGCCAAGACGAGAAGACCTGTGACGAGGCGGGCAGTGCGATCGACAGAGGTCTGGATCTGCTCCAGCGCGCGTCTTCGAACGGCCGTATCCGAAGACGACGCCGCAATCTGCGCCTGGACGCGCAGGCCTGCCAGAGGCGTACGCAATTCGTGCGCGGCAGCGGCCGTGAACTCGGCCTCGCGACGTCGCGCTGCGCCAAGGCGTGACATCAAGTCGTTCAGCGCCAGGGCGAAGGGACGGAGTTCGCGGGCGTCCGGCGATACGTCCAACGCCGTCAGATCTTCCGCATCCCGTACCGCAAGGCTGCGGGTCATTTGTCGAATAGGGGTCAGCCCCCGCCCTACCGACCACCAGATCAATACGCCAAGCACCAGCAGACCAAGGACCGCCGGACCGATCAAAGCGGTGACGACATTGCCGACCAGGTGCTCGCGAACGGCCAGATTGTCCCCGACCATGACCCTGAAACCGGCATCACGATCATGCACCGTGTAGACGCGCCAGCGCTCGCCCCGGATCGTGCGTTCTGAAAAACCGTCGCCCCCTTCCGACAACCGCTCCGCAGGCGCGCTTTGGGACCGACCAATCAGATCGCCTTCCAGCGACCAGATCTGGCAGGAGAGCTGACGGTCGTAGACATCGGCGGCCCCGCTTTCCGGAGCCTGCATCGCCGGGCGCACGCTGCCGGCCTGCATCAGGGACGAGACCATGCGGGCCGACTCCATCAGGCGCCGGTCCAGCACCCGTTGCACCTCGGCCCGGGTCTGGATCTCGACCCAGACGACCGCGCCGCCCCAGACGAGGGCGGTCACGAGCGCGAGGGTGGCGAACAGACGCAGGCGGATCGAGCTCATTGCAGGGTGTATCCTACGCCGCGGACGGTGCGGATGAAGCCGGCTCCCAACTTGGCCCGGAGATAGTGGATGTGCACTTCCACCGCGTTAGAGCCGATCTCCTCCTGCCAACCGTACAGGCGTTCTTCTAGCTGACTGCGCGAGAGGACCTGTGCAGGCCGTTCCATCAGGGCCTCCAGGATGGCGAACTCACGTCTCGAAAGGGGCAGGTCCCCCTCTTCACGCCAAGCCAGACGCGACTGGGGATCAAGGGTCACCCCGCCGTGGCGCAAGGCGGGCGCCGAGCGCCCAAGCAGGCGACGCCGCACCGCGCGCAGTCGCGCCGCCAGTTCGTCGAGATCGAAAGGCTTGCCGACATAGTCGTCCGCGCCGGCGTCCAGACCCACAATGCGGTCCCGACTGTCATCGCGCGCCGACAAGACCACCACGCCGACATCCATGTCGCGCTCGCGAACGAAACGCAGCACCGAAAGGCCGTCGCCATCAGGAAGACCCAAATCCAGCACGACCGCATCGAACGCCGAGCTTTCCAGCGCCGCGAGGGCGTCCTCGACCCGCCCGACGACTTCGACCGTCCAGCCGCAGGCGCTGAGCCCGACCTGGAGGCCGTCGGCGAGAACGGGATCATCTTCTATGGCGAGCAGTCTCATGCGGCGTGAGGTGGAAGTTGCGGCTTAAGCCTGACTTAAGCTCGTTTGCCGACGAGATGGCCATGAGGTTTTTCCGCCGACTGTTGCCCGCCGCTCTCGCGATCCTGTCCTTCACCCTTCCGGGTTCGGCATTGGGTCAGGCTCCGCTATCGCCTGACAAGGCCTTCTCCCTGACGGTGACGCGTGAGGCTGACGGCGACCTGGCCTTCGCCTGGGACATTGCGCCCGGCCATTATCTCTATCGTGACCACACCGTCGCCAGCACGCCGGGCGGGAAAGCATCGCTGCCTCTGGAGCTTGCGACCGGCGAAACCAAGGACGATCCGGGCTTTGGCGTCGTCGACGTCTGGCATGACGAGGGTCGCGCGACCCTATCGGCGCAGACCCTGACGCAGGTTGGCGGCCCGACGTCGGTCAACATCACCTACCAGGGGTGCCTCGAGGACTCGATCTGCTACCCGCCGATGACGCGGACAGTGGACGTGCCGACCCGGCCGCAGTCCGAGGTTGCCGCTCGGGAGGCCGATGCGCAGACCGCTCAGGCCGCCGCTCTGCTGGCGATCCAGGCGCCGGGCGCTGCACCCACACCCGCACTCGCGAGTGATGAGGGCGCGTTGGCGCCTCCGCCGGTCGCGCCATCGCCGGCGGTCATCCCGGACCCCAGCCCGGGCTTCGTCGATCGCTTGGCGCTGCAGGGCGGGGCCACCTGGGTCCTGCTCGCCTTCTTCGGTTTCGGCGTGCTTCTGGCCTTCACGCCCTGCGTCTTTCCCATGTACCCGATCCTGGCCGGCGTCATCGGACGCGGCGTGGACGGGCGCGGTACGCGCCGAGGCCTGATGCTCTCGGTCGCCTATGTGCTGGGCCTTTCCGTCGCCTTCGCCCTGCTGGGCGTCGCGGCCGCCTGGTCCGGACAGAACCTGCAGATGGCGCTCCAGTCGGTTTGGGCGATCGGCGCTCTGGTTGTCGTCTTCGTCGTTCTCGCCGCGTCCATGTTCGGCGGCTTCGAGTTGCAACTGCCCTCGGCCTGGACCAGCCGCCTGTCCCGCGACAGCGGTGACGGACGGCGGTCCCTGCCCTCAGCCGCAGGTCTGGGCTTCGTCTCCGCCCTCATCGTGGGCCCTTGCGTCACCGCGCCCTTGGCGGGTGCCCTGCTCTATATCGCACAGACCGGCGACGTTGGGCTGGGCGCGGCGGCCCTGTTCTTCCTGGGCCTGGGCAAGGGGGTGCCCTTGATCGTGTTCGGCACGGTCGGCGCGCGCTTCCTGCCCAAGGCTGGGCCGTGGATGGACCGGGTGAAGATGCTGTTCGGCTTCATCTTCCTGGGCATGGCCTGGTGGCTGGCCGGCCGCATCCTGCCGCCGAGCGCGACGCTGGCTTTCGGCGCGGCGCTGGCGCTCGGTCTGGCGGCGGCTCTCGGCCTGTTCCAGCCGCTGAGCCCGAATCTGAGAAACGGCGTCGCACGTGTCGCTGGCCTGGCGGCCGCGACCTGGGGCCTGTTGCTGCTGGTCGGCCTCAGTCTCGGGGCGGACGACCCGTGGCGTCCGCTTGAGCCCCTGGCGCGGCCCGCTGGAATCTCAGCCGCCGCGCCGGTCGAAACCGCAGCGGTCGTGCTGGATCAGACGGCGCTCGACCGCGCCGTCGCCGATGCCGCCGCGCGCGAACGTCCCGCCCTGGTCTATTTCACCGCCGACTGGTGCGTCAGCTGCAAGGTGATCGAGCGGACGGTGTTCGAGGACCCCGCGGTCATCGCCGGCCTTTCGAACACCGACCTCATCAAGGTCGACGTCACGCGCAGCACGCCCGAGGCGCGCGCGCTTCTTGAGCGGCACGGAGTGATCGGACCGCCGACGATGATCTTCCTGTCGCCCTCGGCGACCGAAGCGCCGGGCAGCCGACTGATCGGAGAGATGTCGGCCCAAGACGTCGCCTCCGCCCTGCAGAGCGCCGGAGCCGCCGCATGAACGCCATCACCCTGGGCCCGCTCGTCCTGTCGGGCGAGCGGTTCGCCATCATCGCCGGCGTGTTCGTCTTCATGATCGGCGTCGGGCTGTTGGCCAGCCGGGTCAGCCCGCGCTTCAACCTGTGGAGCACGGTCCTAGTCTTCGGCGGTCTGGCGGTCGCCCGCCTCGGTCACGTGGCGACGCACTGGGAGTATTTCGGGGCTGACCCGTGGCGGGCGCTCGCGGTCTGGCAGGGCGGATTCAGTTGGATCTGGGTCGCGCCGGTCGTGATCCTGGCCACCATTCTGCTGCTGCGCACGACGCGCGAACGCGCCTGGGCCATTGCGCCTGTGCTGGCCAGCGCCTTGGTTTGGACCACCGCCCATCAGTTGGCCTCGGCGACGCAGCCCATGGCGCCGCCCGCCCTGACGCTGGCCGCGATGGACGCACCGGCGATCGACCTTTCGGCGCCGATCGATCGGCCTACGGTGATCAATCTCTGGGCCACCTGGTGCCCGCCCTGCCGGCGCGAGATGCCGGCTTTGGCCCAGGCCGAAAAAGCCCATCCGAATGTGCGCTTCCTCTTCGTCAACCAGGGCGAGGGCGAAGCCGGCGTTCGGGCCTTTCTGCAGAGCCAGGGGCTGGCCCTCGACCATGTGCTGTTCGACGAGGCCATGGCGCTGCCCCGCCACTACGGTACGGCCGGCATTCCGGTGACCCTGTTCCTCCACGCCGACGGCCGTCTGGCCAAGGCCCACATGGGGGAAATCGCCCCCGAACAGATCGCGACCGAAATCGCGCGTCTGCACTGACCCCCTCGCCTCACGGAGCTTCCATGAACCGCACCTTCGCCCCTGCCTTCGCCGCCGTCCTGGCGCTCGCCGCCTGCGGCCCGGCCGACGCCGACAACGGCGCGGCGCCCGCCAGCCCTTCCGCCGCCTCCGGACAAGACATGCCGCCCATCGCCCAGGTCGGCTTCAATGACCTGCTGCGCGATCCCGCAGCGCCCTTCATCGGCGCCGAGAACGCCGATGTGACCATCATCGGCTTCGTCGATTACAACTGCCCCTACTGCAAGAAGATGCAGCCTGAGATCGACGGCCTGCTGAAGGCGGACACCAAGGTGCGCGTCCTGTACAAGGATTGGCCGATCTTCGGCGACGTCTCGGAGACCGCCGCCCGGACCGCCCTCGCCGCCGCCTATCAGGGCAAGTACGAGGCCGTCCATAACGCCTTCATGCTGTCGCCGTCGCGCATCGGCGACCAGGCGGACATCACCCGTCTGGTCCAGTCGGCCGGCGTGGACATGGCGCGCCTGAATCAGGACCTGGCCGAACACCGCGCAGACATCGACGCGGTGCTGGACCGAAATGGTCGAGAAGCGGCGGCCCTGGCCCTGCAGGGCACGCCCGCCTTTATCATCAACGGCAATCTGATCCCCGGCGGCATGCCCCAGGCGCAACTCGAAGCGGTGATCGGTCGTATCCGCTCCGGACAACCGCTGCGCTGAAGCCGACCATGACCACCCTGACCCTGCTCCAGCTGAACGACCTCCACGGCTATCTCGAGCCGCATCCCGAACTGGTGCGCACCGAAGGCGGCTGGCGGTTCGAACGGCTGGGCGGGGTCGCCCGCATCGCGCGCCTCTTCGAAGAGGCGCGCGCCGAAGGTGCATGCCTGACCCTGGACAACGGCGACACCTTCCATGGCACGCGGGTCGCCGTCGCCAGCCGGGGCGAGGCGCTGGTTCCGATCATGAACGCCCTGAAGATCGACGCCATGACGGCGCACTGGGAGTTCGCCTATGGCCCGGCGGGGTTCAAGGCGTTGGCGGCGGGACTGGATTATCCCGTCCTGGCCGCCAATGTCTTCCGCAAGGATGACGGCGCGCCGGAGTTCGACGGGCGGTGGGTGTTCGAGCGCGGCGGTCTGAGGATCGGCGTGATCGGCCTGGCCTGCCCCATCATCGACAAGACGATGCCCCCCGCCTTCTCTGAAGGCGTGCGGTTTGAAATGGGTGTGGCCGAAGCCCGCGAGCAGCTGCACCAGCTCCGCGAGGAAAAGGTCGATCTGGTCGTCCTGCTGTCGCACCTGGGCTTTCCGCAGGATCTGAAGCTGGCCGCCGAAACGCCGGGCATCGACGTGATCCTGAGCGGTCATACCCATAACCGCCTGCACGAACCGGCCCGCGTCGGCGACACCCTGATCATCCAGTCCGGCTGCCACGGCGCCTATATCGGCCGGCTGGATCTGGAGATTGCAGAGGGCCGCGTGTGCCTGCGGCGCCATCGGCTCATAGCCGTGGACGCTGGCCCCGAAGACGATCAAGTCGCCGGCTTGGTGGAGATGGCCCTGGCGCCCGAGCGCGAGCGTCTGGCGCGCATCGTCGGCCGCACCGCCATCCCCCTTCACCGCTACGCCATGGCCAGCGCGCCGATGGACGACGTCCTGCTGGCGGCGGCGGCGCAGGCGGCGGGCGTGGACATCGCCTTCTCCAACGGCTGGCGCTACGGCGCGCCCGTCGCGCCGGGTCCGGTCACTCTGGGCGACCTCTACAATATGGCGCCGATGAATCCGCCGATCTCACGCACGACGCTGACCGGGGCCGAGTTGCAAGCGATGCTGGAAGAAAATCTGGAGCGCACCTTCGCCGCCGACCCGTATGAGCAGATGGGCGGCTACATCAAACGTTGCCGGGGTCTCACGGCCTTCGTGAAGCTTGAGAATCCCAAGGGGCAGCGCCTCGACCGCCTGCTGGTCGGAGACCGCCCTGTCGAGCCGGAGGCGGACTATCTGGTGGCCTTCGTCACCGCCCAAGGGGTGCCCGAACATTACGGGCGAGACCGCCGGACGCTCGACATCGACACTGTGGGCGCGCTTGAATCCTGGTTCGCCGACCATACGCCTGGCGAGACCGATCTGCCCGTCAGCGTCCTCATCATCTGAAGGAACACCTTATGGACTCCGTCGCCGCCCGCGACTTCTGGAACAGCCGCTATGACCGCCAGGACTATCTGTTCGGCGAGACGCCCAACGCCTTCCTGGCCGCTCAGATCGCGCGGCTCCAGCCCGGCATGACCGCTCTGGCGGTCGCCGACGGCGAGGGCCGAAACGGCGTGTGGCTCGCCGAACAGGGCCTGGCCGTCACCACCACGGATATCGCCCCGCGCGCGGTCGAGAAGGCCCTCGCCCTGGCCGAGCGACGTGGCGTCACACTGGACGCCCAGGTGGCGGACTTCGAGACCTGGGGCTGGCCGCAGGGTGCGTTCGACGTCGTGGTCGCCGTCTTCATTCAGTTCGCCCCGCCTCCCCAGCGCGACCGACTTTTCGAGCGTATGAAGGCGGCCGTGAAGCCTGGCGGCCTGGTCCTGTTGCAGGGCTATCGGCCGGAACAGATCGCCTATGGCACCGGCGGTCCGGGGCAGGTCGAGAACCTCTACACCGAGGCGCTGCTCCGCGACGCCTTCGCCGACTTCGACATCCTGCATCTGAAAAGCCACGACAGCGACGTCTCCGAAGGCGCCGGCCACAGCGGCCGGTCCGCCCTGATCGATCTCATCGCCCGCCGTCCCTGACCCCCAGCGCCCGCACACCGGAACCCGCCATGAAAACCCTCGTGATCGCCCTGTCCTTGGCCGCCTCCCTGGCGGCCTCCCCGAGCTTCGCCCAGGCTGTCTCAGGCTTCGGCGGCTTCAAGCCCCTGCCCGAGGCCGGCGAACAGCCGGATCCGTCGCGCATCTATCGGGTCATCTTCGACGTGTCCCAGGGCGGTGCGGACGACAGGCCGCTGAAGGGATTGGATCGCGTCGCGCGGCTGGTGAATATGCTGGCGGCGGGCGGCGTGGACGCCGACCACCGTCAGATCGTGGTCGTCCTGCACGGCGCCGCCACCCCTGCAGTTCTCTCCGACGCCGCCTGGACCGCGCGCGGCAAGGGCGACGCCAACCCCAACAGCGCCCTGATCCGCGCCCTCATCGCCGCCGGCGTCCAGGTTCGACTGTGCGGCCAGGCCATGGCGGGGAACGGCATCGCGCAAGCCGATCTCGAAGCGGGCGTGAGCGTTGATCTCGCCGCCCTGATGACGGTCATCCACCTTCAACAGGCCGGATACGCCCTGGTTGTGAACTGACGGCTCGGCATAGGCGGAACCTTTCCTGAGCATAAGAACTATTAGTTTGCGTAAGTATGTATGTAATTGTTCATTGGGGCGTCTGAAGGAGATATCGACATGACCGGACTGCCCCGCCTCAACGAACCCGCCCCCGACTTTCACGCCCGCACCACGCACGGGGATCGCAGCTTGGCCGATTACCGCGGCAAATGGCTGATCCTCTTCTCGCACCCGTCGGACTTCACCCCGGTCTGCACGACCGAGTTCATCGGGTTCGCCAAGCATGCGAATGAGTTCGCCGCCATGAACTGCGAGCTCCTGGGCCTCTCGATAGACAGCATCTTCTCGCACCTAGCCTGGACCCGGAACATCAAGGAGAAGTTCGGCGTCGAAATCCCCTTCCCCATCATCGAGGATCTGAAGATGGAGGTGGCCCAGGCCTACGGAATGATCCACCCCGGGGCGGCCGACACCTCGGCTGTTCGCGCCACCTTCCTGATCGATCCGGAAGGCAAGCTGCGCGCCATGGTCTACTATCCCATGAGCAATGGCCGCAGCATCGAAGAGTTCGTTCGGCTGCTCACCGCGCTCCAGGCGTCCGACGCCAACGGGGTCGCGACGCCTGAGAACTGGCGCCCTGGCCAACCGGCCATCGTCCCCCCGCCCAAGGCCGCCGAGGCGGCCGAGGCTCGCGCTTCCGAGGGTTACGTCTACACCGACTGGTATTTCTCGACGCGCGACCTCCCCGACGCCCCGAAAGCCGCCTGATCGGATTCCGGCCGGACCTCGCAAGCGGTCCGGCCTTTTTCTTCGCAAACCAAACGGAGCCTTCATGCAGATCATCGACCACGGCGGAGCGCGCATCGCGGCGCTCCACGACAAGAAGACCGGCAGTTGGCAGTATGTCGTCTCCGACCCGGTCAGCCGCAAATGCGCGATCATCGATCCGGTCTGGGATTTCGACGAGAAGGCGGCGGCGACCTCGACCCGCAACGCCGACGCCATCCTGGACTACGTCAAGGCGGAGGGCCTGACCGTCGAGTGGCTGCTGGACACCCATCCCCACGCCGACCACTTCTCCGCCGCGCCCTTCCTCAACGAGAAACTGGGCGCGCCGACCGCCATCGGCGAAAAGGTCATCGGCGTCCAGAAGCTGTGGAAGGACATCTACGGCCTGGACGACGACTTTCCGGCCGATGGTCGCCAGTGGGACCGACTCTTCAAGGCTGGCGACACGTTCGCTGTTGGCGACCTGCCGGCGCGGGTGATGTTCTCACCGGGGCACACCATGGCCTCCATCACCTATGTGATTGGCGGCAACGCCTTCGTCCACGACACCCTGATGATGCCCTATGCCGGCACCTCGCGCGCCGACTTTCCGGGCGGCGACTCGAAGACTCTCTTCCGAAGCATCCAGGACATCCTGGCCCTGCCTGAAGAGACCGCCGTCTTCGTTGGCCACGACTATGGCCCGGATGGCCGCGAGCCCGCCTGCTTCAGCACCGTGAGAGAGCAGAAGGCGGACAACATCCATGTCGGCGGCGGACGCGGCGAGGCGGATTTCGTGCGGCTCCGCGACGATCGGGACGCCACCCTGCCCTTGCCGAATCTGATGCTCTACGCGCTTCAGGTGAACATCCGCGGCGGGGTGCTGCCGCCGGCCGCGCCGGACGGGCGCGTCTATTTCAAGATTCCCGCCAATCACTTCGCCCCACCCCAGGAGAATTCTTGATGCGCCCGTCCGCACTGACGCTGGCCGCCCTCCTGAGCGCAACGGCCCTGGCCGCCCACGCCCAGACGCCCGCCGATCCACTTCATGTCTACGGTCCCGGCGGCCCCTCCCCCGCCATGCGCGACGCCGCGAAGGCCTATGAGGCGCGCACCGGTCGCGCCGTGGCCGTCGTCGCCGGACCCACGCCCCAATGGCTGGACCAGGCCAAGGCGGATGGCGACCTGATCTTCTCAGGCTCCGAGACGATGATGACCGACTTCGTCAGCGCCCTGGAGGGCCGCATCCGCGCCGAGGCGGTCGAGCCGCTCTATCTGCGCACCGCCTCCATCCTCGTTCGGCCGGGAAATCCGGACGGCATCGGCGGCCTTGAGGATCTTTTCCAGCCCGATCGCCGGGTCTTGGTTGTCAACGGCGCGGGCCAGAACGGCCTGTGGGAGGACATGGCCGGTCGCACCGGCGACATCGCCAAGGTGCGCGCCCTGCGTCGTAACATCGTCGTCTACGCCCGCAACAGCGCCGAGGCCCGACAAGCCTGGATCGACGACCCGACGCTGGACGCCTGGATCATCTGGGGCATCTGGCAGGTCGCCAATCCGGACCTCGCTGATGTGGTCGAGGTCGAAGAGCCCTACCGCATCTACCGCGACGCCGGCGCCGTTGTGACAGAGACCGGCCGCCAGGACGCCGACGCCCAGCCGTTCCTCGACTTTCTGAAGTCCGACGAGGGGGCCGCCATCTTCGCGCGGTGGGGCTGGCGGACCGGCCAACCTTAAGCCTGCCTTAAGGTGAACCCTGCGGTGTCGGCGGCATGGTTGATCGTCGCTCCTCAATCCTGAACCGCCGACACCTGCTGGCGGCCGCAGCGGCGCCGCTCTGGGTCTCTACGGCGGCGCGAGCAGCACCCGCGCCCGCCGCCTTTGACATCACTGTTCTGACTACAGCCTTCTACGCGGCCCGCGGCGGACGCCCCGCCTGGGCGGGGTCCGCGCGCCGGCAAGCCATGGACGCCCTAGCTCTGGCGGACCGCCACGGGCTGTCGGCGCCCGACGGTCTCGCCCTTAGCGAAGCAGAACTGACCCAGGCCGTCCTGATCCTGGCTGAGGCGCTCGCCCATGGCCGGGTCGATCCAGCATCCGTCGAGACGCTCTGGGAGATGGATCGCAACCAAGTCGACACGCCGCCTCTCCTCGCAAAGGCGGTCGACGACGGAACACTTGCGGCGACGATGGCCGGCCTCGCACCCCAGGACCGCGGCTATCAGGGCCTGTGCGACGGCTTCCTCCGCTATCGCGCCATCGCCGACCGCGGCGGTTGGCCGCCCTTTGCCCTGGGCGCGACGATCGAACCATTTGCGTCCGACCCGCGCCTTCCCGCCCTCCTGCCGCGCCTTCGGGTGGAAGGCGATTTAAGCGAAGCCGCCGCCGCGATGGTCGGCCCGTCTGGCGGTGAATACGGCTCCATTGTGCAAGAGGCCGTTCGGGCGTTCCAGGTGCGCCACGGTCTTGAAGCGGACGCCCGCATCGGCCCGGCGACACAGCGGGCGCTCTCGATTTCGGCCGAGGCCCGCGCTCGCCAGATCGCGCTGAATTTGGAACGCCGCCGTTGGCTGAAGAGAGACGTCGCCCCGGAACGGATCGAGGTGAACACCGCCGCCTCCATCATGGTCTACTGGAAGGACGGTCGGCCCGTGCATTCGATGCGGGTCGTGACGGGTGACGCCGACAATGCGACGCCCAGCCTCGAACGGCCCTTCGCCTCGGTGGTCGCCAATCCGCCCTGGACGGTGCCGACTTCCATCGCCCAGCGCGAGATCCTGCCACGCGGCGCCGCCTATATGCGGGCGAACAACATGACGATTCAGAATGGCATGGTGGTTCAGCGCGCTGGCCCGAACGCCGCCCTGGGCCAGGTCAAGTTCGAACTTCAGGACAGCTACGCCATCTTCCTGCACGACACCCCGTCGCGGGGTGCGTTCGACCGGAGCTTCCGCCATCTCAGCCACGGCTGCGTGCGGGTGCAGGACGCGGTCGGCTTCGCTCGGCTGCTGCTTGCGCCCGACCCCGCGAGGCTCGCCCGATTCGACGCCGCGCTGGACAGCGGCGAGACCGTCCGGGTGGCGACCGGTCGGCCGATCGACGTGCGCCTGCTTTATTGGACGGCCTTTCTGGACGGCCAGGGCCGCGTCGCCTTTCGCGATGACATCTATCGTCGCGACACCCGTCTGGCGGAGGCGTTGGGTATCGACCTGCACCTGCCGCGGCCCGACGACCGGCGCGCCGATGCGGACGACGTCGGCCCCTGACGGTTATTCGGTCGTGCGGCCGTCGAAATGCTCGTGGTCGGCGGAGGCCTCTTCCACCGTGGCGTGAACCGTACCGTCGCGATGCTCCGGCGGACCATAAAGGGTGTAGAGCCGAAGCGGCTCGGACCCCGTGCTGACCACATTGTGGCGGGCGCCCTGAGGGACGATGACCCCGTCATCCGCCTTCACGGCGTGACGAACGCCGTCGATCCAGATTTCGCCCTCGCCCGCCTCGATGCGGAAGAACTGGTCGCGGTCGTCGTGGACCTCTTCGCCGATCTCCTGGCCGTGCGGAATGGCCATGAGGACGAGCTGCAGATTGTGGCCGGTGTACAGAACGCGGCGAAAGTCTGTGTTCTCTTCCGTCAGACGTTCGATATTGTCGATGAAGCCCTTCACTAGAGTCTCCTGTGCGGGTTTGCCGTCAGCGACGTGCGACGGCGGTGATGCGGGCGAACTGAGCTGTGTCGCCGCGCGCCGGCGTCGATGTGCGGGGCGCCGGGGCGGCGGCTCGCGCGCCGACCGCCTTCGCATCGCCGCAGAAGATTTCGTAGAGCATCCCCATGACCGCCTGGGCGCGCTCGTCGGCGATCGAATAGAAGATCGAGCGGGACTGACGGCGGGTCTTGACCAGGCCATACTGGCGCAGCTCTGCCAGTTGCTGGGATAGCGCCGGCTGCTTGATGCCGAGGTCCGCCTCGAGCTGGCCCACCGAGCGCTCCTCTTCGGCGATATGACACAGGATCAGCAGCCGGTTGGCGTTGGCCAGCTGGCGCAACAGCTCTGCGGCCTCCGGCGCCTTTTCCTTCAACCGCTCCATCGCGGCCGCTTGATCGTCGGTCATGCGCTGCGCTCGCGATAGTACCAGGGTGCATCGCCGTCACCGTCGGCGATGGCGGCGTCCAGTGTGGTGGCGGCCGGCTCCAGCAGTGCGTCGCCGGGCGTCCAGCCCGCCGGCGTGGAGGCCGCCTCACGGTCCGAGGTCTGCAGGGCGGTGACGAGACGCAGCAACTCATCAACCGAGCGGCCGATGTTCATCGGGTACCAGCTGATGGCGCGCACCACGCCTTCGGGATCGATCACGAAGGTCGCGCGCACCGTGGCGCTGTCGCTCGAGCCGGCGTCCACCATGCCAAAGGCGTGGCCGATGGCCATGGAGGGATCTTCGATGATCGGGAACGGCACCTTCACGCCGAAGCGGCGGAAGATGTCCTTCAGCCAGGCCAGGTGCGAATACAGACTGTCCACCGACAGGGCCATCAGATCGCAGTCGATCGCCGCGAAGGCGTCGGCCTGCCGGGCCAGGGCCACGAACTCGCTGGTGCAGACCGGCGTGAAGTCCGCCGGATGCGAGAACAGCACCAGCCAGCGTCCACGGTAGTCGCTGAGGCGCCTTTCGCCCTGAGTCGTGCGCGCCGTGAAGTCCGGCGCCGTATCGTTGATGCGCAGGGCGCGCATTGCGGGGGGATAGACGGCTGGCCCGGTGTCGATCGTGTCCATAGCCGCAAGCTAAGCGCATCCCACCGTTTCCGCTACATTAAAATACATACTTGCACGAACTATGAATGAGTATATGTGTTGAGTCACCGAAACGGAGACACGTCATGTCCTCGCCCACACCCGACCCCGCCCGCGACGACGCCGCCGACATCGTGCGCGCCGCGCTGGGCGATCCTCGCCAACGCCCTGTCGTGAAATCGTTCTTCGACGAAGCCACCTTCACCGTCAGCCACGTCGTGCGCGATCCCGGCTCCGACGTCTGCGCCATCATTGACAGCGTGCTGGACTACGATCCGGCGTCGGGCCGCACCACGCACGCTTCGGCCGATGCGCTCATTGATTACGTGAAATCCGAAGGTCTCACGGTTCAGTGGCTGCTCGAGACGCACGCCCATGCCGATCACCTGTCGGCGGCGCCCTATCTCCAGGAAAAGCTCGGCGGTCAGCTGGCGATTGGCCATGAAATCCTCACCGTCCAGGCGGTCTTCGGCAAGATCTTCAACGAAGGGACCGACTTCCGCCGCGACGGCAGCCAGTTCGACCATCTGTTCAACGACGGCGACCGGTTTGAGATCGGTGGTCTGAAGGCCACGGTCCTGCACGTGCCCGGCCACACCCCGGCCTGTCTGGCCTATGTCATCGGCGACGCCGTCTTCCCCGGCGATACCATGTTCATGCCCGACTATGGTACGGCGCGCTGCGACTTCCCCGGCGGCGACGCCCGGACCCTGTACCGCTCGATCCATCGCCTGACCTCCCTGCCGGACGAGGCGCGGGTCTTCCTGTGTCACGACTACAAGGCGCCGCCGGGCCGGACCGAGTTCGCCTGGGAGACCACCATCGGTGCCCAGCGGACAGGCAACATCCATATTCGCGACGACGTCAGCGAGGACGAGTTCGTGGCCATGCGCACCCAGCGCGACGCCACCCTGCCCATGCCCAAGCTGATCCTGCCGTCGGTTCAGGTGAACATGAACGGCGGCCGCCCGCCCGAGCCCGAGGACAATGGGGTGCGCTACCTCAAGGTCCCGCTGAACGCGCTGTGAGGCGAGGCTCCGATGCTTGAGCCTCTTCCCTTCATCTGGCCGCTGGCCGGCGGTCTGCTGGTCGGCCTGTCGGCCGGTCTCTATCTGTTGCTGAATGGGCGCGTAGCCGGGATTTCCGGCCTGACCGCCGCAGCGACCGGCCTGTCAAAAGGCGCGCCGCGCATTCTGGGCCTGCTTTTCATCGCCGGCCTGCTGGGCGGCGCGGCCCTGGCCTCGGCCCTGATCCGCAGGCCCGAGGTGCAGATCACTTCGGAGGTCTGGCTGCTGGTGCTCGGCGGCCTGATCGTCGGCTTCGGCACCCGCTGGGGCTCGGGCTGCACCAGCGGCCACGGCGTCTGCGGCCTGGCCCGCCTGTCGCCCCGCTCCATCGTCGCCACCGGCGTCTTCATGGCCGTCGCGGCCCTGACCGTCTTCGTCACCCGCCACCTGTTGGGAGGCCTGGCGTGAGCCGGCTGATCGTCGCCGTCCTGTGCGGCTTGTTGTTCGGCGCCGGCATGGTGGTGTCCGACATGATCAACCCGGCCCGCGTCCTGGCCTTCCTGGATGTGACGGGCGCCTGGGACCCCTCTCTGGCCTTCGTCATGGGCGGGGCGCTGATCCCCTCCGCCATAGCCTGGCTGATCCGCCGGCGCATGGAGGCTCCGGTCGCGGCCGACACCTTCCATGTGCCCGAGGGCCGGACCATCGACACCCCTCTGGTCGGCGGGGCCGCCCTGTTCGGCCTTGGCTGGGGCTTGGTCGGCCTGTGCCCCGGCCCGGCGCTTGCGGCGCTGACGACCGGCGCCTGGCAGGCCTTCGTCTTCGTCGGCGCCCTCGCGGCCGGCATGGCGCTGTTCCGCCTGACCCTCGACCGAAACGCCTGAACCAGAAAAGACCCTAGGGAGACAAAGCCATGCATATTCGCCCTTTGGACGAGGCCCTGTCCGCCTCGCCCCAGATCGCCCCGGAAGACCTGCCCGACATCGCGGCCCAAGGGTTCCGGTCGGTGATCTCCAACCGACCCGACGGCGAAGAGCCCGGCCAGCCCAGCTCCGAAGATCTGCGCCAGGCCGCCGAGGCTGCGGGACTGGCTTTCGCCCATGTTCCCGTGGTCGGCGGCGCAATCTCCGACCAGGACGTGGCGGACTTCCGCGAGGCTCTGGCCAACCTGCCCCAGCCTGTGTTCGGCTTCTGCCGCACCGGCACGCGCACGACCACCCTGTGGGCGCTGGCGAACGTCGCCTCGATAAGCGCTGACGATCTGATCGCACGCGCCAAGAGCGCCGGCTACGACCTCGGCGCCCTGCGTCCCCGTCTCGAAGGAGCCGCGTCATGAGCGCCCAGTACGCCCCCCTGGAGTCCTGCGATGTCCTGATCGTCGGCGGCGGATCCGCCGGCATCGCCACAGCCGCCAGCCTCCTGCGTCGTCGCCCCGACCTTGATGTCCGCATCGTCGAGCCATCCGAACATCACTACTATCAGCCCGGCTGGACCATGGTCGGCGCCGGCGTCTTCACGCCCGAGCGGACCCGGCGCCGCACCGAGGACCTGATCCCCCAAGGCGCCCAGTGGGTGCGCGGCTCGGTCGCGGCTTTCGACCCCATCCACGATCGCGTCGAACTGACCGACGGCCGCTGGATCGGCTATCGCATGCTGGTCGCGGCGCCGGGACTGAAGCTGGACTGGGGCGCCATTCCGGGCCTGGCGGAAACGCTCGGGCGCAACAACGTCACCTCCAACTACGGCTATGAGACCGCGCCCTACACCTGGAAGCTGGTCCAGGCGATGCAGAGCGGTCGGGCGATCTTCACCCAGCCGCCCATGCCGATCAAATGCGCCGGCGCCCCGCAGAAGGCCATGTATCTGTCGGCCGATCACTGGCGCGACCACGGTCGAAACGACATCGAGATCGAATTCCACAACGCCGGCCCGGTGCTGTTCGGGGTCAAGGACTACGTTCCGGCCCTGATGGAATATGTCAGCAAATACCGCATCGACCTGAACTTCGGATCGAAACTGGTGGCGGTGTACGGCCCGGCGCGGATCGCGACCTTCGCCGTGACCGGTGCGGACGGTGAAGTTCGCCAGGTTCGGCGCGAGTTCGACTTCCTGCACGTCTGCCCGCCGCAGACGGCGCCGGACTTCATTCGCGAAAGTCCGCTGGCCGCCGAAAGCGGCTGGATCGAGGTGGATGACGCCACCTTGCGCCACAAGCGGTTCGAAAACGTCTTCGGTCTGGGCGACGCCTGTTCGGCACCCAACGCCAAGACTGCTGCGGCCGCCCGCAAACAGGCGCCCGTGGTGGCCGAGAACATCCTGTCGCTGCTGGACGGCCAGCCGATGCGGGCGGTCTATGACGGCTATGGCTCATGTCCGCTCACGGTCGAGCGCGGCAAGATCGTGCTGGCCGAGTTCGGCTATGGCGGCAAGCTCCTGCCCAGCTTCCCGAAATGGATGCTCGACGGGACCAAGCCGACCCGTCTGGCCTGGCATCTGAAGGCCCAGGCCCTGCCCGAAATCTACTGGCTTGGGATGTTGCGCGGTCGCGAATGGCTGGCCGGCCCCCACCACATCGAACCCGCCCCCCAGCTTCGCCCTGCTGTCGCCTGAGCCTGATCATGGACCTGTCTCCGCTGCAGTACGGCCTCGGCGCCGGCGCCGGCTCGCTCGTCGGCTTCACCCTGGGCCTGGTCGGCGGCGGCGGGTCCATCCTGGCCGTGCCGCTGATCGTCTATCTGGTCGGGGTCAAGGAGCCGCACCTGGCGATCGGCACCAGCGCCTTCGCCGTGGCCGCCAACGCCTTCGCCAATGTGATCAATCATGCCCGCCACGGCACGGTGAAATGGAAAATTGCCAGTCTGTTCGCGGTCGCCGGGGTGCTCGGAGCCTTTCTGGGTTCGAGCCTGGGCAAGGCCGTGGATGGTCAGAAGCTGCTGGCCCTTTTCGCCGTCCTGATGCTGGTCGTCGGCGTACTGATGTTGCGGGGCCGCTCCGCCGGCGGAGACCCGAACGTCCAGCTTGATCGGCGCAATGCACCCAAGCTCGTCGGCACGGGCCTGGCCACGGGCGTGATGTCGGGCTTCTTCGGCATCGGCGGCGGCTTCCTTATCGTGCCCAGCCTGATGTTCTCGACCCGCATGCCGATCTACTATGCCGTCGGCTCTTCCTTGGTCGGCGTCACCGCCTTCGGCCTGACCACGGCCTTCAACTACGCCCTTGATGGCTGGGTCGACTGGCCCCTGGCGGCCGTCTTCATCGGCGGCGGCGTGCTGGGCGGTCTGGTCGGCGCACGGCTCGCCAAGGCCCTGTCGGGACAGAAAGGCGTCTTGAATACCGTCTTCGCGGGGCTGATCTTCGTCGTCGCCTTATATATGCTTTACCGCAGCGCCGGCGCGCTCGGCTTGATCGGTTGAAACGCTTCCATGGAACTTGACGCCCTGATCCTGGCTCGGATGCAGTTCGCCTTCACCGTCGCCTTCCACATCGTCTTCCCGGCCTTCTCTATCGGCCTGGCCAGCTATCTGGCCGTGCTGGAGGCCCTGTGGCTGAAGACAGGGCGCGAGCTCTATCTGAACCTTTTCAAATACTGGCTGAAGATCTTCGCCGTCGCCTTCGGCATGGGCGTCGTCTCGGGTCTGGTGATGTCCTATCAGTTCGGCACCAACTGGTCGGTCTTCTCCGACAAGGCCGGACCCGTCATCGGCCCCCTGATGGCCTATGAGGTGCTCAGCGCCTTCTTCCTCGAGGCGGGCTTCCTGGGCGTGATGCTGTTCGGCCTGAACCGGGTCGGCAAGAAGCTGCACTTCCTGGCCACCCTGATGGTCGCCATCGGCACCTTCGCCTCGGCCTTCTGGATCCTGTCCGTCAACAGCTGGATGCAGACGCCGCAAGGCTACGCCATCAACGAGGTCGGCCAGTTCATCCCGGCCGACTGGTTCAAGATCGTCTTCAACCCGTCCTTCCCCTATCGCCTCGCCCACATGCTGCTGGCGGCCTACCTGACGACCGGTCTGGTGGTCGGCGCGGTCGGCGCCTGGCACCTCATGAAGGAGCGGACCAACAAGGGCGCGCGCAAGATGTTCGCCATGGCCATGGGCATGATCCTGGTCGCCGCTCCGGTGCAGATCTTCATCGGCGACATGCACGGGTTGAACACCCTGGAGCACCAGCCCGCCAAGGTCATGGCGATGGAAGGCCACTTCGAAAGCCACCCGGACGGGGCGCCGCTGATCCTGTTCGGCCTGCCCGATCGCGAGGCCGCCACCGTCCATGGCGCGGTCGAGGTTCCGAAGCTGTCGTCCCTGATCCTGAAGCATGATCCAAACGCGCCTCTGGCCGGTCTCGACACCGTCGCCCGCGCCGACTGGCCGCCGGTGGAGATCGTCTTCTGGTCCTTCCGCGTCATGGTGGGACTGGGCATGGCCATCCTGCTGCTGGGGCTATGGGGGTTGTACGCCCGCCTGCGCAGCCGCCTCTATGACGCCCCCTGGCTGCACCGCTTCGCCCTGATCATGGGACCGATGGGGTTCGTCGCCGTGCTGGCGGGCTGGATCACCACGGAGGTCGGCCGCCAGCCCTGGACCGTCTACGGCCTGCTGCGCACCGCCGACAGCGCCGCGCCTCTGGCGGCGCCTGCCGTCGCGACTTCCTTGGCCGCTTTCGCCGTGGTCTATTTCACCGTCTTCGGCGCCGGGGTCTTCTACATCCTGCGTCTGATGAGCCATGCGCCTCATCGCGGCGAGCCGGGCGTGGCGGAAACGCCGATCCGCACGGCGGGCATCACGCCTGCCCCCGCCATCGACCCCGACCGTCCCATCCCGACTGGCGAGGAGACTGATCATGAGCGTTGATCTGACCCTGGTCTGGGCCGGTCTGCTGGCCTTCGCCGTCTTCGCCTACATCGTCATGGACGGGTTCGACCTGGGTGTCGGCATCCTGTTCCCGACACTGAAGGCCGGCGATCAGCGCGACAAGGCGATGAACTCGATCGCCCCGGTGTGGGACGGCAACGAGACCTGGCTGATCCTGGGCGGTGGCGGCCTGTTCGCGGCCTTCCCCCTCGCCTATGCGGTCCTGATGCCGGCGGTCTACACGCCGATCATCGCCATGCTGCTGGGGCTGGTCTTCCGGGGCGTCGCCTTTGAATACCGCTGGCGCACCGTGCGGGCCAAGCCCGTCTGGGATGTCGCCTTCTTCGGCGGCTCCCTCCTGGCCGCCTTCTCCCAGGGCGTCACCCTGGGGGCCATCCTGCAGGGGGTCGAAGTGTCCGGTCGCGCCTATGGCGGCGGCTGGTGGGACTGGCTCAGCCCCTTCAGCCTGCTGACCGGTGTGGCCGTCGTCGTCGGCTACGCCCTTCTCGGCGCCACCTGGCTGAACATGAAGACGGATGGCGCGCTCCAGACCCACGCCCGGTCCCAGGCCTGGAAGTTGGGACCGGCGACCTTGCTGATGATCGGCGCGGTCAGCCTGGCCACCCCGTTCCTCGACGGCGAATACGCCCGCCGGTGGTTCGACTGGCCCGGCGTGCTTCTGACGGCCCAGGTGCCGTTGCTCGTCCTGATCGTCGCGGCCGCCTTCTTCTGGACCATGCGTCAGAAGCGTGAGGTCTGGCCCTTCCTGCTGTCGCTGGGCCTGTTCGCGGTGACCTTCGCCGGGCTGGGCGTCAGCGTCTTCCCTTACGCCGTACCCGACGAGATCACCCTCTGGCAGGCCGCAGCTCCCGCCTCCAGCCAGCTGTTCATGCTGGTCGGCGCCCTGATCCTGATCCCGATCATCCTAGCCTACACCGCCTACGCCTACTGGGTGTTCCGCGGCAAGGTCGGCGACGACGGTTACCACTGATGCGTCGCGGCTCCACAAACGGGCTCCGGCAGGGCCTCTGGTTCGTCGCGCTCTGGGCGCTGGGCGTGGGCGTCCTGGGCATCGTCGCCTATCTGCTGCGCGGCGTTCTCAAGCTGGCCGGGGGGTGAGCCCGCAGGCGCCGAACCGCTGGCCCTGGCCGCCGCTCATCACGGGCGGCGCCGTCCTTGTCGCGCTCATCACGGCGCGTCTGTGGTCCCCGCCCGCTCTCTTCCCCGGCGCCTTCGCCGCTGGCGGCCTCCTGGTCGGGCTCGCCCTTGGTTTGGACCTCTGGGCCATGCTGGTGATGCGGCGGTGGCGCGCCAACATCCTGCCGCACCGGGCGGCGACCGCTCTGGTCACGACCGGTCCGTTCGCCTGGAGCCGCAACCCGATCTATCTCGCCAACGGCCTGCTGCTGCTCGGCCTCGGCGGCCTGTTCGACAACGCCTGGTTCTTCGTGGCCGCCCCCGTCGCCGCCTTCGCCACCGACCGCCTCGCCATCCGGCGCGAGGAACGACACCTGACGGCCCTCTTCGGGCCAGCCTGGTCCGCCTACGCCGATCGCGTGGACCGCTGGTTTGGGCGGCGGATGCCGTCGCAATCACCTTAAGGCTGGCTTAAGCTTGGCCCGGCCTGTTGCGACAAAACGCAGCAGGAAACGACGATGGGAGACATCAAGAGGCCCGCGCCAACCACGGGAACGCTTGTCCGGTGCTGATGGGCCTCCTCATGAGCGGTGCGATCGCCGCCGCCGGGCAACCCACGGACGCCCAGGATAGCTGGCGCGTCTCCGGATCGGCGCGCGCGCGGGGAGAGACGCTGTCAGGCCAGTTTTGTCCGATGGCGGAGCCAAGCGACGCCGTCCTGACGACGCGGCTGACGCTGGCCGTCGAGCGGGATGTGGGTCACGTGACGTTCGGGCGAGGTGTTCGATTCGCGGGCGTTCGGGCAAGGTCCGCTGTCGTCGGTCGGCGTTGGCGAGGTCAATGCGCTGGAGTTGGTTCAGGCCTACGCCAAGATCCGTCTCGGCGCGCGACGTGAGCGGACACTGAAACTCGGCCGCTTCACCATGGATCTGGGTTCCAAGCGTTTCGTTTCTCGCCAGAATTTTCGCAACACCACCAACGCCTATACCGGCGCCCGTTTCGACACGCCCCTGGCCGACGGCGCGCTGACGGCCTTCTGGGTCATGCCGCAGGTGCGGTTGCCGGACGACAGGGCCGCCATCGAGGACAATCGGATCGCGTGGGATCGAGAGAGTTCCAACCTGCAGTTCGCCGGCCTGTTTTGGACTCGCGACCTCGGCCAGCGGCGGTCGCTCGACCTCTATGTCTACGGCCTGACCGAAAGCGATGACGCGGACCAGCAGACCCGAAACCGCCGGCTGGCGACGCCCGGCGTCCGTTGGCGCCATTCGCCGGCGGCCGGGGCGTGGGATGTCGAGGTCGAGGCGGCGGCCCAGGTGTGAGTTCCGGCACCCGATGCGACAAACCAAGCCTGAAATGACCCGTTAGCGGTGCCCAAAGCTCCGATTTCATCCACCAAAAACTGCGACAAAATCTAGGACTTTGGCAAATAATGCGACAAGATACCGAAGTGCATAAGCGCCGACGCATTCCGCCGGGCCGCCGCTCAGTGACAGGGCAGATGCCCTCGCGCTATCCGAGCGGACCGCTTCTTTACGAGTCCAAACTGGAACGCGATTTCCTGATGTCGCTGGAGGTGGACGGCCACATCCGCGACGTGGTCACTCAGCCGATGACGATCAGTCTTACGGTCGATGGCCAGGCGCGTACCTATACGCCCGACATCATGGCGGTCTGGCAGACACGCTCGCCTTGGCCTCACGGCTTTCGACGCGTGGTCTTCGAGGTGAAACCGCTGGCGATCCTACGCTCGGGGTATGGAACACTGGCGCCGAAGTACCGCGCCGCTCGCCGGTATTTCGCCGAGAGAGATGTCGGCTACCGCGTGGTGACCGAACGCACCATTCGCACACAGCGTCAGGTGAACGCCGAGCTGATCGCCCCGACCCTGCGAGGCAGCGTAGATCAGGAAATGGTGCGTCGGGTGCAGGCGATTGTCCTCGCCAAGGGGACGCACCGACTAGGCGACATCCGTTTCCGGCTGGAGGAGGAAGGGGCCATTCGCGGCGTCGTTATGGAAGCCCTCTCTTACATGCTGGGTGCGGAGCTTCTGATTGGCGACCTCAACAAGCCTCTCACCGACGATACGCCTCTGACGTGGTGGGTGAATGCGAAAATCGGAGCATTGCTTGAAGGGACTTAGGTTAGACGCCGGCGTCAATGTCACGATCGGCAAGCGCCCTGCCACTATCGTTCGCGTACTCGACCTGGACAGTTATCTGGTCCGCTTCGAGAGCGAGGAACATCGCCTCGTCGGGCGTAAGGACATCGACGATCCACGAAGCGTAAGCGCACCGATCCGCACTCTGGACGACTATAGCGCTAAAGAGACCGAGGAAGCTTACCGTTGGTGGGAAGTCCTCAAACCCCTTCTCACCGGCGCCATCTCGCGTGGTGAAAAGTCGGACTTCATAATCGAAGCCGGCAAGGTGCTCGGGGTTGATCGAGCGACCGTCTATCGCCGTGTGAAAGGCTACACCGGCTCGGTCATGAGCTTGCTTCCCAAGGGCGGGCAAGGCGCGCGCGGACAGCGGCGTATGAGCGCCGAGCGAGACGCCCTCCTCGATGCCATCATCAGGAAGCATTACCTGGTCAAAAATCAGCCCGCCCCTATGACGGTGTACAAGGAACACCTCGAAATCGAATTCGCAAAGGCCGGTTTACGCCCTCCGGTTCTCGCCACCTTCTACGCTCGCATCGCGGCGCTAGACCCGATCGAGGTCATCGAGGCGCGCCAGGGCAAGCGGGCATCGCACGACGCTAAGAAGCGCCTGATGGGCAGCTATCCTTTCGCTGAGGCGCCGCTCAGTTCAGTCCAGATCGATTATTGGGATTACGATCTCGAAGTGGTGGACAGCGTTGATCGCCTCCCCATCGGCCGACCTCGGCTGACGATGGTGATCGACACATTCAGCTTCATGCCCATCGGCTACTATCTCTCTCTGGATCCTACCGGCGCCTCCAGCGCCGGTCTCGCGATTTTCCATTCGATCACACGCAAAGAACGATGGCTCGCCGACCTGGGCGTGGAGATGGAGTGGCCCGTTTGGGGCTTCCCTAAGATGATCCATGCGGACAATGCCAAGGAGTTCAGGGGCTCCATGCTTCGACAGTTCATGGCCAACGTGGACGGGGAGCTGATGAACCGGAAGGTCAAGACGCCTCGATATGGCCCCCACATCGAACGCTACTTTGGCAAGCTAGCGTTCAGCGTGAAGCACCTCCCTGGCGCGACCGGATCGAATATTCGCGAGCGCGCAAAGCTTCCCGACCCGAGGAAGTCCGCCAGCCTCACGCTTGGGGAGCTTGAACTCTACCTCCTCAGCGTCATCAAGGAACACATCAACACCAAGCATTCCACGCTCGGCATGACCCCGCTGGAGAAATGGCGCTCGTACTTCTTCGAAGGGACCAGGCAGATCAACAAGCTGCCTGACGAAGTCGACAATCTCGATTTCTGGCGCAAGGAACTGATGCCGAAGACCGAGCGGACGCTACAAAGCTATGGTGTTCAGTGGGATCTCTTCCACTACGATTCCGACGGCTTGGTCGCCCTGCGTCAGCGACATGCGAAGACGCCAAGCAAGACCTTCACTGTCCGCCGCGACCCTCGCGATGTTTCGGAGGTGTACGTCTGGGATCCGGACAACAAGGTCTATCTGACCGTCCGCTACAGAAGCCCCATGAGCATCGTGACGTGACCCCCGTTTCTCATCCAGCCATAACGAGAGTCCTAGGTTGATCTGAGCTGTGATCGGCTGGGTTGGCAAGAGGCCGGTCTGCGCAGCCATCAACCAGCGCAGCAGGCCGGCCGATGTGTCCGGTGAGCGCTTCTGCATAAGCCTGCGGCGTCAGCCACCCGAGCTTCGAGTGCGGACGCTGCTCGTTGTAATCGCGTCGCCACGCCTCCAGCACGGCGCGAGCGTGCGGCAGCGAGCGGAACAGCGTCTCGTTCAGCAGCTCGTCACGCAGCCGCCCGTTGAAGCTTTCGTTGAAGCCGTTCTGCTGGGGCTTGCCCGGCGCGATGTAGTGCCAGCCGACGCCGGTGTCGTCGGCCCAGGCCAGGACCGCGTTCGAGGTGTACTCCGTGCCGTTGTCGCTGACGATGGTGTCGGGCCGCCCTCGCTGCCGGATGACGGCGTCCAACTCCCGCACGACCCGCGCGCCCGACAGCGAGGTGTCGGCCACCAGCGCCAGGCACTCGCGCGTACAGTTATCGATCACCGTCAGGATGCGGAAGCGCCGCCCGTCCGTCAGCTGGTCTGCGACGAAGTCCAGCGACCAGCGCTGGTTGGGCGCCAGCGGCAGGTCCAGCGGTCGCCGCGTGCCCATCGCTCGCTTCCGGCCGCCGCGCCGGCGCACCGTCAGTTGCTCGTCGCGATAGATCCGCTGGACCCGTTTCCTGTTGACCGCATGGCCCTCGCGCCGCAGCAGCACGTGCAGGCGACGATAGCCGAACCGTCGACGTTCCTGGGCCAGGGCCTTCAGCCGGTCGCGCAGAGCGCCGTCGTCCGGGCGCGTCGCCTGATAGCGCACGCTCGTCCGATCGACGCCCAGAACACGGCACGCCCGCCTTTCGCTCATCTCGTAGGCGGCCTGCAGATGGCCAGCCGCCTCGCGATAGCCGGCGGGCGTCACCACTTTTTTCCCAGCAGGTCCTTCAGGGCCACGTTGTCCAGCATCGCGTCCGCCAGCATCCGCTTCAGCCGGGCGTTCTCATCCTCGAGCGCCTTGAGCCGCCGAGCCTCCGACACGTCGAGCCCGCCAAACTTGGCCTTCCATTTGTAGAAGGTCGCCGAGCTGACCCCGTGGCGTCGGCACACCTCCGCCGTCGCTACACCGGCCTCCTGCTCCCGCAGGATCCCGATGATCTGCTCTTCCGTGAACCTCGATCGCTTCATTCTGTCCGTCCTTCGTTGGGCGGACTCTAGCTATTCCTGGAGGAGTTTCAGGGGGTCATGTGTGGACGACCTCCAAGACGCAAGAGTGGAAACGACGTTGGCGCTCGGTCGAGTGCAGTCATGTGTTCGGCCTGTTGATGCAGCTGTTTGCGCTGCTGGCCCTGATGAAGTCCGCGGACCGGCTCCCTAATCACGTCAACGCGCTCGAGGCGCTCTGACCCCCTGGGTTTCACCGATCCCCGGCTGCGGCCGGTTCGTCATCACGTCTCACCACTCCTTCGTCTACGGCGCCGGTCCTGGGTGAAGACCGGCCCGATCTCTATGCCGCTGTGGGCTTGTAGTCCTCCTGTCGCGCCATCAGGGTCCAGGCGATGCGAGCCGTCTTATTGGCCAAGGCCACGGCGGCGACCTTCGGCTTCTTGCGTTCGAGGAGATTGCCGACCCAGCCCTCGCGTCCTCGCTGCCGGGCCATTCGCAGGACCGCCGTGGCCCCGACGACCAGGAGACGTCGAAGGTAGCTGTCACCCATCTTGCTGATGCCGCCCTGGCGTTCCTTGCCGCCACTGCTATTGGCCCGCGGCGTGAGTCCCAGCCAGGCTGCAAACTGCCGACCGGAACGGAAGAGACTCGGATCTGGCGCGCTGGCCGCCATGGCGCTGGCAGTGATCGGCCCGATGCCTGGGATGGTCGCCAGTCGCCGGCTCGTCTCATCCTGCCGATGCCAATCGAGAATCCGACGCTCCATACGGCTGATCTCTGCGCCAAGGTGTTCGAGCTGTTCTGCCAGCCCGCCAAGCGCGGCATGCGCCAGATCCGGCAGGGCCTGACCCTCTTCACGCAGACTCTTCAGCGCTGCCCGCACCCCAGCTGGACCTTGAGGCGCGACGATGCCGAACTCCCCGAGGTGGCCCCGCAGTGCGTTGATCAGCATCGTTCGCTGACGAACCAGGAGATCCCGGGTCTTGTGCAGCATCAACACCGCCTGCTGGGCCTTCGACTTCACAGCCACGAACCGCATGGTCGGCCGGGTGACAGCCTCGGCAATCGCTTCAGCGTCGGCGGCGTCGGTCTTGCCGCGCTTCACATAGGCCTTCACGTACGCCGGCGGCATGAGCCGAACATCGTGGCCGATCGCCATCAGTTCACGCGCCCAGTGGTGGGCTGAGGCGCACGCCTCGATCCCGATCAGGCACGGCCCAATCGACTGGAAGAAGGCCAGCACCTGGCCGCGCCGCAGTTGCCGTCTCACGACGACCGTGCCGTCTGTGGCTACACCGTGAACCTGGAAAACAGTCTTCGCCAGATCGAGCCCGACGACAGCGATGGTCTGCATGATACCGCTCCTAGACGTGACGTCCCTGATGACGACACACCCAGAACAGCCCGTCAGGCGGAGGTCGTCCACACCATCACGTCAATGGACCAGCCGCGCCCGGTTTTCACATCATAAAGCTCGTCGCGATAGACGACGCCGGCGAGACTCAGGGCCGACTGGATGGCGCCGCTGATCGAGCGGTTATGGCTCGGCGACTTCTCATAGGGCGGGTCGTAGAAATAGTGAATCTTCACGCCGCCCGGCGCCTCGACCGTCTCGGTCCGCTCAAAGGCTCCGGCGGCGGCGCGTCGCGGCAGGGGCTCGAAAGCCCGGGTCCCGTCTCCGAGCTTGTGCGTTCCAGCCAGCAGGGTCACGCGCACGCCTTCAGGCAGGCGGTAGAACCGGTGATACAAGTAGGTGGCCAGCCACTGCGCATCGACCACCGGATCGCCGTTGTAAGGCGCACGGGCGGTCTCCTGATCCGCCTCGTTCCCCAGCAGGCGAACTTCCGTCCAGTCCTCCGTCAGGTCGTATCCTTCCTCGGCGGCCAGCTCGGTCACATCGATGACCTCGACGAGGTCGCCGTTCTCCAGCGTTCGCCGAAGACGCCCGTACCGCCCGTCGCGCTCGCAGAGGATCACCTCATTGACCGCGCCGGATTTGCAGGAGCGATAGACCATCCCCAGTCGGTTGGACGGCAGGGACGCCACCTTCGCGCCCATCCCGAAGTTCGCGTCCAGGCCCTTCTGCTTGCGGATGGACGAGGCTAGATCGCACATCCGGTAGAGCTCGGCGGCGTCCATCCCCGGTCCGGTGTTCCAGATCGCAAGCTTGGGCGTGTCGTTGAACGTCACAGTGCGGAAGATGACCTGACGACTGCCTTCGGGCGCGAGGGACGCGGCCTCCATTGCGTTCTTGGCCAACTCCCGCACCATCATGGTGCGCGGGCAACGCTCGATGGTGGTCGAGACGAGGAAATCGACATCGTCGATAAGGATCGGGGTGATGCTGGACTGGGTCATGGCGGCCTACAGCTTGAAGCCGGACTTGCGGGTCCGGGGAGCCTCGAAGCGGGCCTCGACCTCCGCGACGGCGTCACGCAGCGCCCGCATGATCTTCTTCACCTCCACGTCCTCGTACTCATAGACCTGCCGGTTCGACAGGTTGCCGATCCGGGCGATCGCATCGAGCGCCTTGGTGGTGCGACCTTCCGCCAGTTCACGGAATTTTTCGCGTTTCTGAGTCACGAATGAGCATCCTTGTGATCGTATTCGTCGATATTTTCGTCGAATACGAACCACACATCCGCACGATTTGCAATCACGCGGATATTTCAGGCCTATGGGGGAGCTGCCTCTCAGCTCCAGCGCGCGGTACCCTCGTCAGCTTTCAAGGGGCAGCAGGTCATCGACGACCCGGCCCGTCCGGGTCCGGCGGATGTGGACGATGATGTCGATGGACTGGGTGATCATACGGTGCGGGATCGCTGGCCCGACCTCGGCGATCAGATCCTCGATCCGGGACACAGCCTCGCGGGCGGAATTCGCGTGGATCGTCGAAAGGCCGCCCGGATGCCCGGTGTTCCAGGCCTTGAGGGTTTCGAGCGCCGCCGACCCTTCGCGCATTTCTCCAACGACGATCCGATCAGGTCGCATGCGCAAAGCGTCACGGACCAGGTCGACGACCCCGATCGGCACAGGGTGGCGGCGTGTGAGGGTGGCGACGAGATCCCACGCGGAACATTGAAGTTCGGGCGTATCTTCAATCAGGAAGACACGGTCGTTCGCAAACGCCGGCTCTGCGAGCAGCGCATTGGCCAGCGTCGTCTTCCCCGAACCCGTACCGCCCGAGATCAGCAGATTCCGGCGATCCCGCACCGCGGCGCGCAGGACCTCGGCCTGCCCCTCCGTCACCACGCCGTCACGGACATAGTCATCCAGGGTCCAGATCACGGCGGGTCGTTTCCGGATCGAAAAGGCAGGCGCGGCGGTTACCGGCGGGAGAAACCCCTGGAACCGCTCCCCGGTGACCGGAAGTACCCCTGCCAGACGTGGATTCTCCCGGGTGACCGGATCCCCGACATAGTCCGCGATCAACCGGATGACCCGTTCCCGGGCTTCTGACTCCAACTCGTGGCCGGTATCGGCGCGCCCGGTCCCGACGCGATCCAGGACCAGGCGCCCATCCGGGTTGACGAGGACTTCGACCACAAGCGGATCGGTGAGCGCCTCCAGGATGTCGGGCCCCAGCGCGTGGCGAAGCGCCTCCAGCTTCCGTTCGCCGACGATAGGATGGACGCTCATTCGGCCGTCCCGCGCTGCGGCCTGCCGCCCGAGATCAACCGGGCGGCCGTGTCATCGAGAAGCTGTTCGATCCGGCGGTCCACTGCGGCGCGGGCGACAGGATCCTGATCCGTGACGGCGTCCGGCAAACGCATGAAGAAGGCGCGGGCGACCTCGATGACCAGCTCCTGGATGATTTGCACGTCTCGCGCCGTCGACCGCATGTGGTCTCTTAGCGCGCGGTCGAGCTGAAGCAGACGGTCGTCCGGATCGGCGGGGAGGCTTCTGGCCAGGCCCTTCGCAAGCGAGCGTCCGGCGGCCTGGCTGATCGGAATATTGGCCGAGCGCGCTTCCCGCTGCAGGGCGGCGACCACGCGGGGGTCGGTGAGATAGACCTGAACCCGCGTCGCCCCGGTCTCACGCCCGCCCATCCCCGCCTCCCTGCAACCCGTCAAGCACCGCCTGTTCCGCCGCGAAGGCGGTCGAAATCCGCTCGTAGGTCTCGGCCGCCCTGGCGGCGACGCGTCGGTCATGGATCGCCGCCTCCACCTCTTTGAACAGCGGCAGGGCCGCCTCCGGATCCTCGCCCAGCCCCCGTCGTCCCGCCCATGGGTGAACCGGTGCGCCAGGCGTGTCGACGCCAGCCGCCTGATCCGGCGGCGGCAGGTCCGCGCGCGTCCGGAAGGGCCGCTCCCTGTCGTAGAGGACCTTGCGTGTCCGCAGCGGTCTGTGCCCTGCCGCAAAGGTCAGCTGCACCTCGTCCGGCAGCGCCCGGACTTCGCCCGGCTCCAGCAGGGGCCGTTCGATCTCGGAGCGGGACACCGAGCTCCGGCCGGCGCCCAGCCCCGCCGGACCGCTGCGGCTGGTCTTCCGCTCCAGCACGGTGCCGGTGAGCTTGGACACCTTGTCCTGTGTTAGCGGATCGAGAGCGCTGAAGGCGGTGTAGACATGGCAGTTGTCGAGGATGGTGTTGTTGGCCCCATAGGTCTCGACGATGTCGTTCAGGGACTGGGCGACGAACATTGTCTTGATGCCGTAGCCGCTCATCAGGCGCAGGGACTTCTCGAAGAAGGCCAGTCGGCCCAGCAGCGGGAACTCGTCCATGAGCATCAAAAGGCGCCGGCGCTTCTCGCGGCCCGCGTCGTCGGCGTGCTCTGCGGCGGTCAGGGCCTGGGCCGCCGCGTAGAAGAGAAGCCGGATCACCGGTCGCAAGGCGACGGCGTCGGCCGGAGCGACCTGCACATAGAGGGAGACCGGCGCCTCGGCGCACATCAGATCGCCGAGCGCGAAATCCGATGCCGACATCGCCCGAACCAGATCGTCGCCGGCCAGCCATTTGAGATAGCTGCGCGCCGTGCCCTGCACCGAGGTGCGAAAGCGGTCGTGCATCGCCGCGTAGCCCTTCACCGCCGTGGAGATGAACGGATGGACCTCGGGGACGCCCTCGGGACCCAGACGATGAAGGGTCCGGACCATGACGTCGGCGGCGGCGTCCAGATCGGCGAGGATCGTTCTCACCGTCAACAACGTCTTGTCCGCGTCCGGCGCCGTGTAGAGGACGTGCAGGATCACGGCTTCGAGAATCTCGGACGCCGCCTTGTCCCAGATGGCCTCGTCGTCCCGTGCGCCTCCCGGATCGCTGAGGATGGCGACCAGCCGCTGGACCTGCGCCAGTTCCTGGGGCCCCGGTCTGATCTCCGCCAGAGGATTGAAGCGCGCGGACGCCGGGTCTCGCGGGTTGAAGTAGAGCGCATGACTGTGCTGGGCGCGCCAACCGGCGGTCACCCGCCACAGCTCCCCCTTGGGATCATGGACCAGGACGCTGTCGGTCCAGCTCAACAGGGTGGGGACGACATGGCCCCGTCCCTTCCCCGCGCGGGTCCCGCCCGTCACGAGCGTCGGGCGCAGGTCGGTCGTCGCCAGAAGACGGCCCTGCAACCGCCCGAGGACGCACCCCGCGTCGTGCCTCAGGCCCGCACGGCGAGCCTCCGCCAGGCCGCCCCACCCGCGCGTTCGCTTCACGGCGCCGCCGTCGAACAGAAGCAGGCCCCCGGCGCCCGCGGCCATCACGAGCATGAAGACCGAGAGCGGCAGGGCGAAGGCGTCCCCCTCCGCCGCCCCGAACCTCTGGCGCCAGACGAGGATCATCCAGGGCCAGTAGACGCCTGTCTCGTCCAGCCGGAGCGCCGGCCCCAGCGTCACATGATAGCGATAAAGCCAGGCGAAGGTCTGGGTGGACGCCTGAAGCGCGACTAGTAGTGCGGCGACAAGACCGGCGAGGCGTGCTGGCGGCATGACGACCATCCGTTCGAAGACCATCGAGACTTCGAGGGAGAGGGCCGTTTGAGGCGACTTTCTGGCCGCAAATCCGGTCCTCGGGCGCCGTCGACGCCGATATAGAGGCGTGTCACGCGGGTGAGCCGTTTTGCCCGATCCGGCCGGACCGCAATATATTCTCGCTGTCGGCTCGTCTCCGAGCCGTGACGGGTCAGTTGCCGCCTTCGCGCACCCCGGCGGCCCTCAGGAGGTCGCCGACACGACGACCGTCGAGCCGGCAGGTCGCGATCACCCGATCATAGACGATCACCCGGCCGCTACGTCCTCGCGTCGCCACGCATTCGAGGCGTCGGCCCATCACCAGACGGCGCAACTGGTCCCGGGCGGCGCGTCCGCCCGGTGCGTTGAGCTCCGGGGCATTGAAGTCCGCGAGCCTCACCTCGATCCAGGTGGAGGGGTTCGTGCTGTCGCCGACGCAGAGCCCGTCGCCATCGCCGACATAGCGGGTTTGCCCCGAGAAAACCTGTCCGGCGCGATCTGGCAGTCGCCCCTCGCACGGATCGGCATGGGCGATCGCGGGCGCGGCGAGGAGCGGGAGGATGAGCCACCATTTCATCGGATCAACCTGGGCCGATCCGGTCGGATCGAAAAGCGCGATCGGGAAGAAAGGAAGGGCGGCCGGGAATGCTCCGCTTGGGAGCCTTGCTGGAGACCGCCATGCGCCCGCTTCCTGACCTCGAACCCGCGATCGCCGCGGCTGGGCGTTCGCCCGACACGAGTTCCCTCGCCAACCTCGACGACCGCGCCCTCCTCGCGCTTCTGCTGGGCCGCAGCATGCGACAGACATCAATGCCCGCCGTGGACGCCCTGTTCGACCGGTTCGGCGACATCGCCGCCATTGCTTCCGCCGATGTGCCGGAACTGGCGCGCGCCAGCGGACTGGGACCAGCGGCTCTCACCGACCTGAAACTGCTTCGTGTGCTCAGCGAACGGCTGGTCCGCGCCGAGGCTTCGAGACGGCCCGTCATCACCAGCTGGACGGCCTTGCTCGCCTATGTTCGGGTCGCATTGGCCGAGGAACCCCGCGAGCAGTTCCGGGCCCTGTTCCTCGACA
This sequence comes from Brevundimonas sp. Br13, assembly GCF_055391505.1. Lineage (NCBI taxonomy): Bacteria > Pseudomonadati > Pseudomonadota > Alphaproteobacteria > Caulobacterales > Caulobacteraceae > Brevundimonas > Brevundimonas sp. Br13. The sequence continues at coordinate 330,741 of NZ_AP044008.1, forward strand.
AGCGCAACCGGCTCCTGAGCGACGAACTGGTCGCCCAGGGCACGATCGACCATGCCCCCGTCTATCCGCGCGAGGTCGTGCGGCGGGCGCTGGAGGGGTCGGCCGCGTCCATCATCCTCGTGCACAATCACCCTTCGGGCGATCCCGAGCCGTCCCGCGCCGACATCGAGATGACGCGGAAGATCGTCGACGCCGCCAAGGTCTTCGACATCCAGGTTCACGATCATCTGGTCGTCGGGAGGGACGGTACGGCCAGCCTGCGCACCCTCGGGCACTTCCGGTGAGCCTGCGCCAGATCGTGGCGATCCTCGGCGGAGACCTCTACCAGAACGGCTTGCGCGCCAATGTGCCGGCGCCCGGCCATGGGAAGGCGGACCGTTCCGTCTCGCTCCTGCTCGATGGCGGCCGTGTCGTCATCCACACCTTCGGCGCGGCCGATTGGCGGGAGGTGCGCGACGACCTGCGGCGTCGCGGACTGGTCGATCACGGCGGTCGGCTCATGGGTGTCGCGGACACGCCGGACAGGCCCGTGATCGACCACCCCCGACGGCGGGCGGTCGCGGGTGCGCTCTGGCAGGATGGGGTAAGGCCCGCCCGGACCGGCGTGGTCGCACGTCACCTCGCCGTGCGCGGCGTCGCTTGGCGGGAAGACCTCGACGACCTGCTCGAACATCCCCGCGCGCCCCTCTCGGTCTACCGGCCGGGGCGGCGCGTCGGACGCGCGATGATGACCGGGATCCGGTCGCCCTCGGGGGATCTCACGGCCGTCGAGCTCACCTATCTCGCGACCAACGGGCAGGTCGCATCGGGTCTGAGCGTTCCCCGCAAGACCGTGGGCCAAGTCCCGCCGGGATCGGCCGTACGGCTGCGTCCCGCGGCGGCGCGGATGCTGGTGGCCGAAGGCGTCGTCACCACCCTGTCCGCCATGGTCCGCTTCGACCTGCCGGGCTGGGCGCTCATGTCAGCCGGAAACCTCTCGCGGTGGCATGCACCCCACCATGTTTCGACGGTTCTAATCGCCGGAGACCGGGGCGAAGCCGGGGAGATCGCCGCGATGCGGCTGGCCAGGCGGCTCGAGCGCGATGGCGTGGAAGCGATCGTCGCCTTTCCCCCAGCCCCGTTCGGCGACTGGAACGAGGCCGCTCGAGACCATCAGAAAGCGGGAAAGGAAGAGCGCGGACGGGCGCCGTAAAGGCGGGGATGGACCTCGCCTACGGCAGGAGAGCCCTCATGTCCCGTTCCACCGCCGTCGCCGTCGTCGCCACCCCCTTCCAGGTCGCGTCGACCCGTAACCGCCCGCTGGTCCATCTCCGTGATCTCGACATCGCCCCGGAGAACCTTCGCTTCGGCGAGCCCTCCGACGATGACATTCCGCTGCTTGCCGAGACTCTGTTCGCCGCCGGTCAGCTGCAGCCCCTGACCGTCCGGCCCGGTCGAAAGAAGGAAGCCGCCAACATGGCGCTCGACGGCAGGCGGCGCTTGCTGGCGCTTCGTCTTCTGGTCGAACAGGGACGTATCGACGACAGCTTCCTCGTCGATGTCTTCGTCGAGACGGATCCCGCCCGCCAGGCCGCGGCCGTCCTGCTCACCAACACGGCCGTGCCGGTCCATGTCGCCGACATCATCGCGGCGATCGGCCGGATGCTGAAACGCAAGCTCGGCGTGCCCACGATCGCCAAGGCGCTGGGATACGCGGAAATCGACATCAAACGTCTCGCGGCCCTTGCCGCCCTGCCGGATGTCGCGCTGCAGGCGCTGCGGCTCGGCCGGCTGAACCTGCGCCAGGCGCGCCTGCTCGCCAGGCTCTCCGACCCCGACGAGCAGGCGGAGCTGGCCCGGATGACCCTCGACGGTCACGGTTTCCAGGATTGGCGCGTGACCGAAAAGCTCGACGAGGCTCGCGTCACCGCGCGCGACCCTCGCTGCGCCCTCATCGGCCCGGAGCGATACGCCGAGGCCGGCGGCCGCTCCGAGACCGATCTGTTCGGCGAGCTGCCGCCGGTGCTGCTGGACCCGGCCATTCTCACGGAGGCCTGGACCCGACGTGCACGGGAGATCGCCCTGATCTACGAGGCCGAGGGCCTGGCGGTCCACGTCACGGCGGGCCCCGAACCGGACCTGCCGGACGATCTGGAAGCCGCCGGTTACGTCTACGGCGGCATGCTTCCGGCCACGGAGATGGCGGCCTACCGCGACAAGCGAGACGCCTTCAACGCCGCCGTCGAAGGGGTCGAGGCGGTCCTGACGGAGACGACCGACGCCGAGGCGGTGGACGCCGCGCTCGACGTCATGATCCGCGACCGCCTGGCCATGGATCAGGCGGGATGGAGCGGCCGGGCAGCCACGACCCTGGTCCTGCGTCCTGCACTACGCACCGGGATCGAAGTCCGGTGCTTCACGCCCGTGGAACCGGAAGTCGAGGACGAGACCGACGATGAGGCGCCCGCCTCCGCGGGGGGCATCGCTGCCGCTCCCGTCTACCGGCCGCCCGAGGTCGATACGCCGGAACCCGAGACCGAGGGCGTCAACCACGCCCTTCACGCCGTGCGCACCGACGTGGCCACCCGCGGTCTGATCCGCGCCCTCGCCGACGATCCCGGCGTCGCCTTCACGGCGCTGATCGCCCGCCTGTTCAATCAGCTGGCCGTCAGGACCTCCGGCCAGAGGTCCGAGTCCGCCCTCGCCCTGACCGCGTCCGCCTTCAAGCCGACCGGCGGTCGCGTCATCGAGGCGTTGGACGGCGAGGTCCGCCAGAGGCTCGACGATCGACGCGCCGCGTGGGAGGCGTCGGGCCAGACGGTGATCGCCTGGGTGCATGGTCTCGCCCATGGCGACAAGATGGGTTTGCTGGCCGAGCTCACCGCCCTCTCCCTGGATGTTCGGGAGGAGCGGACCACACTGATCCGCAAGTCGGCCCGGGCCGAAGCCGCTGAACTCGCCGAGCTTTGCGGCGCGGACATCAGTCTGCACTGGACCCCGGACGCCGAGTTCCTGAAGCCGCATTCCAAAACCCTGCTGCTGAAGATGCTGGAAGAGATGGACCGGGCCGATGTGAGAGCGGCCCTGCTGAAGAAGGCCGATCTGATCCCCTGGGTCGAGGAGAATGCGGCCGAGAAGGGATGGGCGCCGGCCAGCCTGTCCTGGACCACACCGCCCGACGTCGACGAGGTCGCGGCGTCGGACGCTGACGGTCCGGAGAGCGATACGGCGGAAGAGAGCGAAGGCGAGCTGACGACGGCGTCGGCGCCTTCGAGGTCACCGCTGAAGGCGAGGCGGCGCTCGACGACGCCGCCTGATCCAGGCGTGAAGACGACGAGGCCCGTCGCGACATCGTCGCGGCGGGCCTTCGTCATGGAAGGCGGGAGGAAGGGCGGCTGGGCGCGAGCCTGGAGGACCGGAGGGATGAGCCCGCCGCTCCAGGCGACGGAGCCCTTCCCATGACCGCCGCGCAGACACCGCCTCAGACCGCCAGCCTCTCGCTCTTCAGCGCACCACGCCCGTGCGACCGCGCCGCCAACCTCATGGCCGCAGCCCGGGTGCTCGCCACCCACCTGGCCCGGTCCCGCCCGCTGCACCGCAAACTGGTCTCCAGCGTCATGACCACCGGCTTCGGCGGGTCGGACGCCGAGGGCTTGTGGAACTGGCGGGACGCCTATGAGGCCATCGAGGCGGCGACCGTTTTGCAGATCCGCCGGCTGGCGCCCCAGGTGTCGCGGCTCGAGGACGCGCCGGCCGCCATCGCCGTCCTTCTGGCGACGGTCGGCGCCCTGGGTCTGACCCACAGCCGACGCAGCGAAGATCAGATCGCGCTGGACCAGTTCTCCACGCCGCCGGAACTGGCGGCGCTCGTGGTGCTGGCCGGTCAGGTTCGCCCGGGTGACCAAGTGCTGGAGCCTTCGGCGGGCACCGGGCTGATCGCTATCGTGGCCGAGGCCTGCGGCGGAGTTCTGACGCTGAACGAACTGGCCGAGGGTCGCGCCGTCCTGCTCGACGGCCTCTTCGTTTCGGCGACGCGGTCACGTCTTGATGGACGACGCGTCCAGAACCTGTTGCCGGGCGCGGGCGGGTTCGACGTCGCGGTCTGCAATCCGCCCTTCACCGATCTGGAGGCGCATCTGACCGGGGCCTTCTCGGCCCTGGCCGATGGCGGGCGCCTGGCCGCCGTCGTGCCGATCACCGCCCTCATCGACGAGGGTCTGATGCGTCGGTTGAGCGCCAGGGGGCGTGTCGTCGCCCGGATCGGCTTTCCGCCACGCGCCTTCTCCAGGCACGGCACCAGCGTGGAGACCGGGTTGCTGGTTCTGGACCGGCTCGAGGGCGGCGCCGCGGTCGCTGCGCTCGCGAACGGTGAAGATCTCGCCGCCTGTGCCGCCCTGGCCTCGGCTGTGCCCGAGCGCGTCAAGGCGAGGCCGAGGGTTCGCCTCGAACTCGGGGCGCAGACCTTGCTGGCGCCCCGGGACCGGTCACTCGCCCTGCCGTCCGGGCGTCTCGGCTTCCTCGCGGGAGCGTCCCCCATCACCTATCAGACCCTCGCCTGGACGGGCGAGGGCCGCGATGTCGGCCTCTACCAGGCGCACCGGCTGGCGCGGATCGCCCTGACGGCGCAGACGCCCCACCCGTCAGCCCTGGTCGAGTCCGGTCCGATGGCCTCGGTCGCCCCGCCCGCCCCGTCATACCGGCCGGTCCTTCCGGCGGCGGTGCGTCTCGACGGCCGGATCTCCGACGCCCAGCTGGAGACGGTCATCTACGCCGGCGAGGCTCACGCCGGCATGCTGCCCGCCTGGTGGACGCCGGGAGAGTCGGCTCGTCAGCTCAGGTTGTCGCGGGAGGAGGATGAGGGTTCCGTCCAGCTCCGGCGCGGCTTCTTCCTTGGCGACGGCACCGGCTGCGGCAAGGGCCGGGAGATCGCCGCCGTCATCGCCGACAACATGGCCCAGGGGCGGACCAAGGCCCTGTGGTTGTCGAAGAACGACTCCCTGCTGGACGACGCCCGGCGCGATTGGGCCGCCATCGGCGGCGGGGCCCACGACATCGTGCCGCTCAACAGCTGGAAGTTGGGAGATGGCGTGCGGCTGGATCGCGGGATTGTCTTCACCACCTACGCCACCCTGCGTCAGCCTGCGCGCGGCCAGAAGATGTCGCGGCTCGACCAGATCGTCGCCTGGCTGGGCGAGGATTTCGACGGGGTCATCGCCTTCGACGAGGCCCACGCCATGGCCAACGCCGCGGGGGGCGGCAAGGGGGCGCGGGGAACGAAGAAGGCCTCCCTGCAGGGGATGGCCGGCCTGGCGCTTCAGAACCGGCTGCCGAACGCCCGGGTGCTCTATGTCTCGGCGACCGGCGCCACCACCGCGGAGAATCTGGCTTACGCGGCCCGTCTGGGTCTTTGGGGCGGGCCGGAGGCGCCCTTCGTCACCCGCGACGACTTCCTCGACGCCATGGACAAGGGCGGGGTCGCCGCCATGGAGCTCGTCGCGCGCGAGCTCAAGGCGCTCGGCCTCTATGTGGCGCGGTCGTTGTCGTTCGAGGGCGTCGAGTACGAGCCGCTCTTCCACGCCCTGACCGAGGACGACATCAGCATCTGGGACGCCTGGGCCGACGCCTTCCAGCTGATCCACGCCAATCTGGGCGAGGCGCTGAAAGCGACCGGCTTCAATGATGAGGAAGGCAAGGCCAAGAGCGGCCTGGCCGCCTCAGCCGTCCATTCCGCGTTTGAAGGCGCCAAGCTGCGCTTCTTCGGCCACCTCCTCGCGGGATTGAAGGCGCCGACGCTTGCGGCGTCGATCCGGGCGGACCTGACCGAAGGGCGTTCCGCCGTGATCCAGATCGTTTCGACGAACGAGGCGGTGATGGAGCGAAGACTGGCGTCCATCCCGCCGGAGGAATGGAACAACCTCTCCATTGACCTGACGCCGCGCGAATATGTCCTCGACTATCTGCGCGAGGCTTTCCCGGTGAATCTCATGGAGGCGATCGAGGGTGACGACGGCTCGGTGACGCTGGTCCCGGTCATGGTCGACGGCCGGCCCGCCGTGAGCCAGGAGGCGTTGCGCCGGCGCGAAGACCTGATCGAGAAGATGGCGCTCCTGCCCGCCGTGCCCGGCGTTCTGGACGCCCTTCTGGACACCTTCGGAACAGAGGCGGTCGCAGAGATCACGGGACGGTCGCGTCGCGTCGTCGCGCGCGACGGACGCCGGCTCGTCGAGCGCCGCGGCGCCTCGGCCGCGCGGTCGGAGACCGACGCCTTCATGTCCGGCCGCAAGCGTATCCTGGTCTTCTCGGACGCAGGCGGCACAGGACGCAGCTACCACTCCGACCTCTCGGCGCCGAACCAGCAGCGCCGCTCGCACTACCTGGTCGAACCGGGCTGGCGGGCGGATGCCGCCATCCAGGGTCTGGGGCGCAGTCATCGCACCCATCAGGCCTGTCCGCCGCTGTTCCGCCCGGTCACCACCGACATCCACGGCGAGAAGCGGTTCACCTCGACCATCGCTCGACGGCTGGATTCGCTGGGAGCCCTGACGCGCGGCGAACGCCGAACGGCCGGGGCCGGTCTGTTCCGGGCCGAGGACAATCTGGAAAGCCCGTGGGCGCGACGCGCCTTGCTCGTCTTCTATGGCGCGCTCGGCTTTGGCGAGCTGTCGTCCATGACGCTGGAGGACTTCGAGACCAGGACCGGCCTGAAGCTGCGCGACGCCGACGGGGGGCTCAAGCTCTCCGACGACCTGCCGCCGATCCACACCTTCCTGAACCGGCTGCTGGCGTTGCGCATCGCCGACCAGAACGCCCTGTTCGCCGACTTCGACGGCATCCTTTCAGGCATTCTCGAAAGGGCCGCCGCCTCGGCCGACCTGGACCGCGGGCTGGAGGACATCGAGGCTGAGGAGTTGGCCGTGGTGGAGGAGGAGACCATCCGGACCGACGTCTCGACCGGGGCGGAAACCGCACTCGTCACCTTCGAACTCAAGGTGCGGCGTGAACTCGTCAGCTCGGACGCGGCGTTGGCAGGCGCTGAAGGCTCGGCCTTCCGCCTGGTCGTCAACGACCGTTCCGGCCGCGCCGCCCTGGCCGAGTTCGGGTTGACCACCACGACCGATGACGACCGGCTTGTTCCGGCGGTGCGCCTCTTGCGGCCTGACCAGCATCAGGTCACGCCGGAGAAGACGTTCGAGGAGTCGGCCTGGGCCCAGACCGATGAGGCGGCGTGGCGGGCGGTCTGGGACGCCGAAGTCGCCGCGACCGATCCGTGGCGGACGCGCCGCCTGACCCTGGCGACCGGCCTTCTGTTGCCAATCTGGGGAAGGCTGCCGTCCAAGGGCTGTTCGGTTCGCCGCGTACGCGCGCCGGACGGTCGGCGTTGGCTGGGCCGCGTGCTGGACGAGGTTCAGGCCGCCAGCCTGAAGACGGCGCTGGGCCTGACCGAGGTCGGCGACGCCTGGGCCGATGGCGGGCGCACCGCTGCGGCCGTACTCGACCGCAATGTCCAGCTCGCCCTTTCGGGCGGCCTGTGGCTCAAGCGATCGCGGGTCATGGACCGCTGGCGGCTGGAAGTGGTCGGGGGCCGCACCGACCGTGACGCCCTGGTCTCGCTCGGCTGCTTCGTCGAGATCATCGCCTATGCCCCACGGGTCTTCGTTCCGGTGGACCGGCCCGATGTCGTGGAGGGGGTGCTGCGCCGCCATCCGGTCCAGTCGATCCTGGAGGGTGCCGCAGCCTAGCGAAACAGCGACTTACGCTTGCCGGCTCACTGCGGGTCGCCGGGCGCGATACCGACAAGTCCGGCGACTGGAATCAACAGCGGCAGCGCGCCGACGATTACCAAATGGGAAGAGCGACACCGTCCCGCGAAACCCAGACCGGCTGCGGCCTGGCGGTCTGCGCTGCAGTCTCAAGGCCGTGCCGCTTCGGCCACTCCGGGGTGATCGTGATGACGCGGACCGAACTGCAACTGATCTCGCGTCAGAACAAGAAGGCCGAACCCCAAGAGACATACAGTCGCCATGGCGGCGGTCATGACCCGTCCAGCCTGCCCCTTCCGCCCGAGACGATAGGTCATGATCGCCAGGAGCGACATGAGAACGCCGAAGGACACGAACACCGGGATGCGGTAGGTCGCCGCCAGCGGTACGGCGAGACAGACGACGATCGCGCCGGCGACGAGGCTCGCGCCAATCGCGATCAGTGTGTCCTGCACCGGCCGGAACGGCTCTGGCCTCCCGTATAGCTTGGACCGGCCGCGCCCCTTGTAGCGCCCTGGACGCCATCGAGGAGCCTTGCTCCGGATCGGGGATCGCTTGCCCCCCATGGCTTCAGCCCTGCGCGTCCGCCGGGCGAGCCGCGCGGTTGGCCAGCCACACCCGCATACGGACAATTTCAGCTTCCTGAGTCCGAATGATCTCCTCCGCGAGGCCCTTGACCTCGGGATCCGAACCTTGGTCGAGCGCAATCCTTGCCATGGCGACCGCCCCCTCGTGGTGGGCGATCATCCCGCGCATGAAGTCGACATCGGCGTCGCCGCTGTAGTCGATGTTCATAGCGGCGTGCATCCGCTCGTTCGCCTCCTTGTAGGAACGGGTGGCGGGATTATCCGAGGCGGCATCGCCGTGCCCGGCATGCTGGTCGATCGGGCGTGCATCGACTGCCGTCGGCTCCGGCGCCGGGCGACCCTGCCGCGAGAGCATCCCGAAGCCGAAGACCGAGATCAGGAGAAAGGCGGCGATGACGCCAACCCAGCCGAGACGTTTCATTGGACTATCCTTTGCTTTCCTGAAGGCGGGTCATTCGACGCCGCGCGGACCGCGCCACGCCAGAAGGCGAAGCGCGTTGAAGACGACCAGCAGGGTGGAACCCTCGTGGAGGGCGACGGCAGGGCCGATGCCGAGACCGAGGATCGTCGCCGGGACGAGGAACGCCACGACCCCGAGGCTGACGAACAGGTTCTGGCGGATGATGCGGCGGGTTTGACGGCTGAGACCCACGGTGAAGGGCAACTTCGACAAATCATCCGCCATCAAGGCTACGTCGGCGGTCTCCAGGGCGACGTCCGATCCCGCCGCACCCATGGCGACGCCGACCGTCGCGGTGGCCATCGCCGGAGCATCGTTGACGCCATCGCCGACCATGGCGACCTTGGTCTCCGCCCGGAGTTTCTTGATGGCGTCGACCTTGTCCTCCGGCATCAGGTCGCCCCACGCCTCGGTCAGCCCGACCTGACCGGCCACCGCCTGGGCCGCCTTCTGGTGGTCGCCCGAGATCATGATCATGCGGCGAATGCCGAGCGCGCGGAGCGCGGTAAGGGTCTCGCGCGCCTTGGCCCGAGGCGTGTCGAGAAGGCCGATGACCCCGAGATCCTTTGTCCCGCGGCGAACCACCATGAGCGTCCGTCCCTGGTTTCGAAGGCCCGCGACGGCGATCTCGGTGTCCGGTGCGAGCGGAGCGATGGCGTCCGAACCGAACATCTCCGGTTTGCCGATCCAAACATCCTGGTCGTCCAGGCGTGCCGTGACGCCCTTGCCAGTCAGGCTACGCAAATCCGTTGCGGTTCGAACGGGGGCGGCGACCAACCGCTGGCTTCCGTCGCGGACGATCGCTTCCGCCAAGGGGTGATCGCTGAGCCGTTCGACCGCGACAGCAATCTCCAGGAGCTCGCTCTCTGTCGTCTGGCCGAACGGAACGACATCGGTGATCCGCGGCCGCCCCTCGGTCAGCGTCCCGGTCTTGTCAAACGCGATGGCGTCGAGCGCTCCCAGGTTTTCGAGCGGCGCGCCACCCTTGACGAGAACCCCGGCGCGGGCCGCCCGGGCGACCCCGGACAACACCGCGCTCGGCGTGGCGATCGCGAGAGCGCACGGACTGGCGGCCACCAGCACGGCCATCGCCCGATAGAAGCTGTCGCGGAACGGCTCGTCGACGACAACCCATGCAAACAGGAGGACGAAGGCCAGACCGAGCACGAGGGGCACGAAGACGCGCTCGAAGCGATCGGTGAAGCGCTGGGTCGGCGACTTTTGGGTCTCGGCCTCACTCACCATCCGGACGACCTTGGCCAAGGTGGTGTCGTTGGATCGACGCGTCGTTTCGATCTCGATGGCGCCGCCGCCGTTAATGGTGCCGGCGAAGACCACCGACGCCGCCGAGACATTCGCCGGCTTGGCGCGGGCCTCCTCGGGGTTCAGGACAGGCTGCTTGTCCACCGGAATGCTCTCCCCTGTCACGGGAGCCTGGTTCACGCTGGATGTTCCCTTCACGACGAAGCCGTCGGCCGGGAGACGCTCGTTCGGCCGGACGACGACGAGGTCGCCGACTTCCAGCTCTTCGACCGGAAGTTCGACGACGGCCTCTCCTCGCCGCACATGAGCGGTGCGCGGGGCCAAGGCGGCCAGAGCCTCGATCGCCTTCTTGGCGCGACCCATCGCGAAGTGTTCGAGGGCGTGCCCGAGGCTGAACAGGAACAGTAGCAGCGCCCCTTCCGCCCAGGCTCCGAGCGCCGCGGCGCCGGCTGCGGCCACCAGCATCAGGGTGTCGATCTCGAAACGCTTGCGCCGCAGATTCCCGACAGCCTCGCCGACCGTGAACCAGCCGCCCAAGGCATAGGCGATCAGGAAAAGGCCGAAGGGCAGCCATCCCGGCACGCCCGGAATGAATTTCTCGATCAGCCAACCAATCGTGAGCGCGACACCGCTGCCGACCGCGAAAATGAGCTCCGTGTTGGGTCCGAGGAAGCCGCCATGACCATGGTCGTGCCCGTCGCCTTCGGAATGTCCGTGGTCATGGCCATCGCCATCGAAGTGGCCATGGCCGTGACCGTCATCGGGCGTATGACTGGCCTCGTCATCGGATGGCGCAGTCGGCTGCGCATCAGGGCGCTTTGCAGTGGCTGAAGCAGCGTCCTCCGTCGCTCCGACCAGTGCGAGGCCGTGGCTCGCAAGGCGATCGACAAGCGTCTCACGGTTCGTGATCTGCCGGTCGAACTCCAGGCGCAGAGCGCCAGCCGGATCCAGCACCGCCTCGATCACGCCGGCTTCTTCGCCGAGCGCGGCCGCGAGCGTGCGGGCGTGCCGGGCGTGGCGGACACCCTCCACTCGCCCGACGAGATGCCCGAAACGCTCACTGACCTCGGCTCCGGCCTGACGCGCACGGCGACGGACCTGAGCCAGCGACAGCTGGTCGGGGTCGTAATGGATGCAAAGCTCTGGGCCTCCCTCGCCTTCGGCGACATGCGCCTCAGAGACGCCGGGTTCGGCCCGCAACAGCGCGATCAGCCGTCCAACGCAGCCGTCCTGCACATCGGGCGCATGAGGCAGGAGGACGGGAATGTTGAGGCGGAGGGTCTTGGGCATGATCGGGCTCCTCAGGAGACATCACGGGTAGGGATCGAGCGGTCAGGCACGAACATCCCGGCGCGCTGGGCGACGGCTCCAGCGACGAAGGCGGCGATCGCCAAAGCCGCACTCAGGAGGATGACCAGTCGCTTGCGGTTCATCTCGACCTCACGGTAGGGCGATGAGAGCGTCGAGCCAGCCGAGGTTCTGGAGGTGCTCCAGTCCCTCGAACACGGGCAACGCCAGAAGGAAGACAAGGCCGTCGCGGACAGTCCGGAGGAAGAAGGCCGGCCGGACGGACAGTTCCGCCTCATCACGCCAGAGGCGCAGGTTCGGAACGAAGCGGGGGGTGCGCACGACGTAGCTGCGGTAGGTGTCGCCGAAGGCCGACGTCAGGAAGCTTTCCTCTCGGCTCGCGACGATGCGGAACACGATCCAGCAGGCGACGGCGAAGGTGGCGCCGACGGTCAGGCTGCCCGTCTGTGCGCCGATCCCGAATGCGCCGATGAAGCTGAAAACATAAAGCGGGTTTCGACACAGCGAATAAGGCCCGCTGGTGACGATCTCCTGCTTCTTTCGGCCGCCGATGTAGAGCGAGCACCAGGCGCGCCCCAAGACGCAAACCATGATGGCGATCAGCCCGAGATGTTCGACGGGATGCTCGAGCTGTGGCTGGGCCTTCACGAGAGCGGTCCAGGCCAGCAGGGCGAACAACCCGGCGGCGATGAAGAGTTTGCGCCAGCGCTGGACGGAGGCGATGTCGATCAACGGCGGGCTCATGTCACCGAGCTCTCCGCGTCGCGTCGCGCAAGGCGCGCATCGCGTAGAATGTCGAAGCCGCCCTTGGCGGCTATGGCGGCGACCAGCACCCCCACCAGCAGGTCGGGCCACGACTGGTCCAACCACATCACCAGGCCGCCTGCGACGAGGATGCCGCCGTTCGAGGCGAAATCGTTCAGGCTGAATGTCTCGGCCGCCTTCATGTTGACGTCGCTGCTCTGCTGACGACGGATCAACAGCAGGCAGATCAGATTGATAACCGCCGCTACGACAGCGAGCACCATCATGGTCGGTCCGACCGGCTCGGTTCCCGTCAGCGTCCGGCGCAGGGCGTCGAGCAGGACGAGGACCGAGAAGATCAGCAGCATCACGCCGGAGACCTGAGCCGCCCGCGTCTTCCAGATCAGCGCGCGCCCGACGGCGAGGAAGCTGATCAGATAGACGGCCGCGTCGGAGCCGTTGTCGACGGCGTTCGCGAGCAGAGCGCTGGAGTCGGCGGCGAGGCCGCCGACTCCCAGGCCCACGAACAGCAGAGCGTTCAGGAACAGCACCACCAGGAGGGTGCGGCGCTGGACCTGCTCTGTTTCGTGGGCCCCGCTCATTCCTCGATCCCTTCCGCCTTCCGGTGTTTCACGGCCTTGGCCGCGAAGGTCGGAAGGACAAGGAGCGTCAGCGCGGTGGCCGTGAGCAGGCCTCCGATGACCACGGTGGCCAGCGGCTTCTGCACTTCGGCGCCGGCGCCGTGAGCGAATGCCATCGGGATAAACCCGAGGATGGCGACGAGAGCCGTCGTCAGGACGGCGCGAAGCCGGCTTGTCGCGCCTTCGATGGCGGCAAGACGCGGCGCCGCTCCGCCCGTGAGACGCTCCCGAATGGCCTGCATCAGCACGAGACCGTTCAAGGTCGCGACGCCGGACACGGCGATGAAGCCGACCGCTGCGGAAACCGAGAACGGCATCCCCCTGAGGACAAGCGCCAGGGCGCCGCCGACCAGAGCCAACGGAACGCACGCGAACACCAGGCCCGCCTCGGCGAAGGATCCCAGAGCCATGAAAAGCAAGACCCCGATCAGGATGAAGACGATCGGAATGACCAGCCCCAGACGCTGTTCGGCCCGCTTCAGGTTCTCGAACTGGCCACCCCAGGTCAGGGAGTAGCCGGTCGGAAGATCGACGTCGGCCTCCACCTTGGCCTGGGCCTCGGTGACGAAGCCGCCCAGGTCGCGCCCGCGAACGTTGGCCTGCACCACCATCCGCCGGCTGCCGTCATTGCGGCTGATCTGGTTCTGTCCTTCCGCGACCTGAATCCGGGCGACGGAGGAGAGCGGCACGGTCACGCCTGTGGCGGTCGTTACCGGCAGAGCCGCAAGGGCCGCCGGATCATTCCGTGCATCATCCGCGAGACGGACGACGACGCTGAAGCGACGATCGCCTTCGAAGATTTGCCCGGCCTCGGCGCCGCCGACCGCGGCCGAAACCGCCTCGGAGACATCGGCGGCCGACAAGCCGTAGTTGGCGGCCGCGAAACGATCCACGCTGACGGTCAGGGTGGGCAGCCCGGACGCCTGTTCGACGCGAACGTCGGCAGATCCGGGCGTTGCGCGCAGGGCGGCGGCGACCCGGTCCGCAGTGGCCTGCAGCTGGGTGAAGTCGTCGCCATAGACCATCACGGCGAGGTCGGTCCGAACCCCCGAGATCAGCTCGTTGAAGCGCAGCTCGATGGGCTGGCTGAACTCGAAGCTGTTGCCGAGTTGTCCGGCGGCGAGCTCTTCGAACCGTTCGATCAGCTCCTCTTTCGGAAGGTTCGGATCGGGCCACTCCTTGCGGTCTTTCAGGACGATGACCGCGTCCGAAATGTTCGGCGGCATCGGGTCCACCGCCGCCTCCGCCGTCCCGGTCCGGGCGAAGACAGTCTTCACCTCGGGCTGGGCCTTGATGACGCGTTCGAGGGCCATCTGCATCGCCAGCGATTGTTCCAGCGAGGCGGACGGCACGCGCAACGCCTGCATGGCGATATCGCCTTCATCCAGGGTCGGAATGAACTCCCGCCCCAAAGAACTGAAGGCGATGCCGCCAATGACGAGGGCGCCGAGCGCGGACGCCAGGACGACTTTGGGCCGGTCGACGGCGGCGCGGATCGCCGGTTCGATCCAGCGCCGCGCGTATCGGAGGATGAAGGTCTCGTGCTCGTGGGCGTGGCCGTGCTCATCGACCTCGACCTTCTTCGGATCCCGGACCAGCAGGGCCGTCATCGCCGGCACGAAGGTGAAGGAGAAGATGAAGGCGCCGACGAGGGCCAGCATCACCGTTGCGCCCATGGGGATGAAGGTCTTGCCCTCCACGCCCTCAAGCATCAGCAGCGGCGTGAAGACCAGGAGGATGATCAGCTGGCCAAAAGCAGCCGGTTTGACCATCTGACGCGCCGCGGCTCCAGCAACCTCGAGCCGCTCCCGGCGTGTCAGCATTCGACCGGCTTCGGCCCGCCGCTGGCTGAGCATCAGCAGGGTATTCTCGACCACCACGACCGCGCCGTCGACCAGAAGGCCGAAGTCCAGCGCGCCGAGGCTCATCAGGTTTCCGCTGATGCCAAAGCGGTTCATGCCGATGACCGCGAACAGGAAGCTGATCGGGATCATCAGGGCGGTGATCGAGGCCGCACGGATGTTGCCGAGCAGCAGGAACAGCACCACGATCACCAGCAGAGCGCCTTCGATCAGGTTCTTGGCGACGGTTGAGATGGTCTTGTTGACCAGCGAGCTGCGGTTCAGGACCGGTTCGGCGACAACGCTCGGCGGCAGGCTCGCGGAAACCTCCTCGAGACGTTCGGCTGCGGCTTGGGCCACCGTCCGGCTGTTGCCGCCGGCCAGCATCAGCGCCGTACCAACCACGGCCTCGTGGCCGTCGCGGCTGGCGCCGCCGAGACGCGGCGCCTGGCCAATCTCGACGGTGGCGACGTCGGCGACCCGGACGACCAGTCCGTTGCGGTTGACGACGGGGGCCTGGGCGAGATCCGGGATGGTCTGCGCCAAGGCGTCGGTCCGCACGGTCAAGGCTTCGCCGGACCGCTGGACATAGCCAGCGCCAGCCTGGGTGTTAGCCCGTTCCAGCGCGACGACGAGATCGTTCAGGCTCAGACCGTAACCCGCCAGACGCGCGGCGTCGGGTCGGACCGCATACTCCTTCACATAGCCGCCGTTCACATCAACGCCGGCCAGTCCCTTCGCGGTCCGCATGCGCGGGGCGATGATCCAGTCCTGAACCGTGCGGAGATAGGTTGCGCGGGCCTGGGGCGTGGTCAGGAGTTCGCCTTCGGGCGTCAGATAGGCGCCGCCCGCCTGCCAGCCGGGCTCACCCGGTTTGGCGAGGTTGGCGCTGTTGAACGGCTTGAAGTCGACCGTCCACATCAGCACCTCGCCCAGTCCCGTGGTGATGGGCGCAAGCGCCGGCTCCACGCCTTCGGGCAACCGTTCGCGCGCCTGGGCCATCCGTTCGGCCACCTGCTGGCGGGCGAAGTAGATGTCCGTGTTGTCGGAGAAGATGACCGTGACCTGGCTGAAGCCGTTTCGGCTCAGCGACCGCGTGGTCTGGATGCCAGGAATACCCGCCATCGCGGTTTCGAGCGGATAGGTGACCTGACGTTCCATCTGCTCGGGCGCGAGCGCTGGCGCGATGGTGTTGATCTGAACCTGCCGGTTGGTGATGTCCGGCACGGCGTCGATGGGTAGCTGCGTCAGGTTGTAGAGGCCGAAGGCGGCGACGATCGCCGTCGCCAGGACCACGAACCATCGGAAGCGGACCGAGGCTTCGATAAGTGCTTTGAACATGACGCCCCCTAGTGCCCGTGCTCGGCTTCGCCCTTGGCCATTTCGGCCTTGAGCAGGAAGGCGTTGGCGGACGCCACGCGTTCAGATCCGGTGAGCCCGCGCAGGATCTCGGTGCGGCCCGCGGCCTGGCGGCCTGCGAGCACTTGCACGGCTTGGAAGCCGCCCTCGACCTGCACGAAGACCACGGTGTTTCCATCGACGGTCTGGACCGCCTCGGTGGGCACGGTCATCCCGCCAGTCGCCTCGCCGGTCACGATGGCGCCAGTGACGGCCGAACCGGCTGGCGGCAGAGACGCGCCAGAGGGTCGGGCCCGGATCACGGTCGCGCCGCTTTCGCTGAGACCGGCGTCGGCGGCGACGCCGGTGACGACGGCGTCGAACTCGCCGTTCGGCCCGGTCACGCGCATTGGCGCACCGGCACGCACATTGGCCGCAAGGGCAGGCGGTGCGTTGAAGACCATCTCGACACGAGCAGGATTGCTGACTTCCGCCACCACGCCGCCCTGGGCGACGAACCCGCCCGGACCGACCTGGACGCTGCTGACCACGCCCGAGATCGGACTGGTCACGCTGAGCCTGCCCGAAGCGTTCGGAGAGCCAGCGGCCGCCGAGCGGGCGCGAGCGGCGCGGGTCGCCGCCTCGGCGCTCAGGAACTGGGCGCGTGACGCTTCGACCTCCTGCCGCGCGACGATGCCCTGATCCGCCAGACTGCGATTTCGCTCATAGGCCTGGCGCGCCGCTTCAGCGGATGCCCCGGCCGCGTCGGCGTCCGCGCGGAAGGTCGCCGCCTCGCCGCTGACAAGGCTCACAAGCGGCTGACCGGCGCGGACCGACTGACCCGGCGCGACGAGAACGCGCTCGACGCGACCTCCGACGGCAGCGCCCACGGCAGCGCGAGAATCGACCATCGGCTCTACGCGGCCGGCGAGCCGGGTCTCCCCTCCTCCTCCGCCGCCGACGCCGACGACCGTGATGCCCGCTGCCTGGATCTCTGCTGTGGTGAGTTCAATCCGACCTTCGGTCTCTGCCCCGGCGGCCTCCCCCTCGGCGTGTCCCCCCTCTTCCTCGGCATGGCCGGCTTCGCCTTCGGCGGCAGCCGGCGCGGCGGGTTCGGAGGACCGGGTGGCCAACCAGAGGCCGCCGCCTCCGAGAATGACCAGGGCGGCGACGCCGCCGATCAGCAGGGTCTTGTTCGATGTGCGCTTGCGCATCACTGGGCTCCTTCGAAGGGGGCGCGGCCATCAAGGCGCGCGAGATCGATCTCGGCTCGGACGCGCGCGAGACGCGCGTCGACCGCTGCAGACCGGGCGTTGACGAGGGCGGTGCGGGTCACCCGCAGTTCGACCTGGGAAATGCGGCCGGACTCAAAGCCGATGCGGGACAGGCGATAGGCTTCCTCTGCGGCGGTGACGCCGCCGTCAGCAGCGTTGACGCGACTGACCGAGGCCGAAAGGCGAGCGACCGCGGCAGCGCGGTCCGCCTGGGCTTCCTGCCGCGCACTCATCAGCCGGGCGTCGGCAGCGCGAAACTCGGCTTGCGCCGCTTCGATGTTTCCCCGGTTCCGGTCGAACAACGGCAGCGGCATGCTGACGCCGAAAGTCAGCGCCGTCGCATCTTCCGCCTCGAAGCGGCGGATGCCGATACTGGCGTTGATGTCGGGGCGGGCCTGAACCCGTTGAACATCGATGCGTCGTTCGGCGGCGGACCGTTGGGCTTCGGCGACGCGGACCGTCGGCGCATCCTCGATCACGGATCCGATCGTCGTCGGCGCCTCGTCGAGAAGGCTGTCTTCGATCTGCGTGACCGGAACCGGGATCATGGCGACAGCCGTGAGACGGGCATAGGCCGCGTCGCGTTCCGCGACAGCTTCATCCCGCGTCGCGCGCGCCGAGGCAGCCTCGGCCTCCCCCTGAATGCCGCGGAGGAGAGGTTCGCGACCTTCCTCCACGAGGGTCAGGGCCGCGCGGGCATCCGCGACGGTCAGCGTGAGGGTTTCTTCCGCGAGCGTGGCTCGCCTCTGCGCGGCCTCCGCTTCGGCATAGATCAGGGCCAGGCGGCCTGCGGCGTCGATGACCGCAAGGTCTCGTTGAAGGCCCACTGCGCCGGCCTCGGCGCGAGCGGCGGCGATGCGCGTCGAACGACGTCCCCACAGCTCGAGATCCTGACTGATCGCCAGGGTCATGTCCGCGTTGTTCAGACCCGAATAGGGGCCTGAGCCATAGGCGTTCTCGACATCGAAGCCGAGGACAGGGTTGGGACGCACCCGTGCCTGACGGACACGGGCTTCCGCTGCGTCGTAGTTGGCGCCCGCCTCAAGGGTCGCAGGCGCATTCCCGAGTTGAGCGAGGAGTTGGGCATAGGTCGGAGCTGGGTCAGCCCATACGGGACTGGCCAGGGTCGCCGCGATCGCAGCGAGGGCGCAGCCGACCGCGTAACGCGGCCGCCTGCGAGATGTGGGAGACATGATTCATTTCCAGAGTTTCTGAGGACGAAGAGGCGCGCTAAGGCGCAGGTCTTCGGTCAGACTCTGGGAGGACGCTTCAGGCCGTCAGGCGTGATGGACGCCCGGAAGTCATCCTGTCGGCCGCTTTGCAGAGGAGGCTCGCCGAACGACGGAGCAAAGGCGTCCACGGCAGGACCGCGCGCCGTTGAGGTGTGGTGGCAGTGGCCGTGCGAGCAGATCCCGTGACCGCCGCTCTTGCCGCTGTGGTCGCCCTCGCTTTGATCATGATCGACGACCGCGTGAGCCGCAGGCGGTTCCGGCAGACAGGTCGCGGCGTCGACGGCGGGCGCAAAGAAGAAGGCGGCGAAGACAAGAGTCATCGCCACGATCAGCTTCGCCCATGTCGTCATCGACCAGGTCATCGCGCGCTGCATACTTTCGTTCTCGAAGTTAGGCAATGCGTTACAAAGTCCGAACAGCGGCGTGGGCTGCGCGGCTCTCCGCCCTAGCCTGCACCAAGATCGAAATGGCGGACTGGAGGAAGACGCCGCCCAGCAGAAGGCCCGCCAGCAAGTCCGGCCACCGGGATCCAGTCAGCCAGACCAGCCCGCCGGCCGCGGCGACGCCCAGGCTGTGGATCAGATCGTTCCGTGTGCAAAGCCAGACGGAGCGCACGTTGGCGTCACCGTCACGGAAACGCACGAGCAGCAGGGCGGCGATTAGATTCGCGGCGAAGCCGACCAGTCCCAGACCGGTGATGACGACGCCTTCGGGCGGCTGCCCCGTGACCGCTCTCCAGACGGCGTAGCCGAGAATGCTCACGGCCATGACGAGGAGGCTTGCGCTTTTGAAGACTGCGGCACCGGACCGCACCCGCACGGACTTGCCGATGGCCCAGAGGCTGACGGCGTAGGTGGCGCTGTCGGCCAGGAAGTCCATCGCATTGGCGGCGAGAGCCGCCGATCCCTGCATGAGACCGCCCGCGGCGACCGCGAAGAACCCACCCAGATTAAGGGCGATGACGGCCATCAGCACGCGCCGATAGGCGGGCGAGGCCCCGTCGAACCGGACCTGATGGCCGCAGCAGCCTCGGGCCGGGGCGCAGGATTCTGTCGGAGCGGGCGTCGTCATGCACCCTTCATGCATCCTCTAGCCACTAGAGGATCAAGCCCTATATTTCGAGCATGGCCAGAGACCCATCCCCTCCCCCGCTCCGGACGATCGGGCGCCTTTCGGCCGAGACCGGCGTGAAGGTTCCGACGATCCGGTTCTACGAGAAGATCGGACTGCTGGAGGAGCCGCCCCGCACCGCGAGCGACCGACGCCTTTACGACGGCGCTGCGACGCGGCGGCTCGCCTTCATTCGCCACGCGCGGCAGCTGGGGTTCGAGATCGACGACATCCGCGCCCTGCTGGCGCTGTCCGACGAACCCGACCAGCCCTGCACGGAGGTCAACCGGATCGCCGAACGCCAGCTTGCGGCGGTTGAGACTCGCATCGCCGGGCTTCAGGCGCTGCACGCCGAACTCACCCGTATTCAGGCGGCGAGTTGCTCAGGTGGGCGGATTTCCGACTGCCGAGTGATTGAGGCGCTTGGAAACCATGCGCACTGTGACGGTCTCCACGCATGACGACGGCCCTTCGCGTTCCGTCACTCCAAACAACCTTGGCCGTATCGGTCAGGTGAACGACCCGGCGGAGCACCAGTGGTTCCGAAAGTCGAGCGTACTCTTCGTCGCGGTTGCCGGCCGCCACGAGCGGCCAGTCCGGGTGGATATCCCAGGCGAGGGTGAGAACGCACATGCCCCAGCATCGCGCGAAAGCGGATCGATAGCGACAGTCCAGGCGGTCACGCCCGGGGCGAAAGCGCCCGGCCGGGAGCTGAGGAGGAAGGGAGGTCTCGGGCGAAGCGGGATTGGGGAGATCGGCTCCCCGGCGGCTTCGCATCAACAGGAGACTGATATGCAGACCATGGTGTTCACGGGCCGCCTCGCGGCCGACCCCCAGATCAGCGACGACTTCGGCAAGGCGGTCTTCCGCCTGCTCGAACAGCGCGGGACCGACAATGCCGGCAAGGCCCGGCTGGTCGGCGTCAACTGCGTCAGCTGGTCGAAGGGCCTCAACGAGAAGGTCATCGCGCGCGGGCTGGCGCAAGGGTGCGAGGCCGTCGTGATCGGCGCCTTCATCGACACCGCCTACACCGCCCGCGACGGGTCGGAGCGGACGGCCAAGGAGCTGGTGATCAATCGGCTCACCGTCCTCGACTGGGCGGAAGACCGCCAGGCCGATGCGAGCGCAGACGCGGCGGACGACCGCGCCGCCGCCTGATCCTCAACCGCTCATCCTGATTTCAAGGAGACTGACCATGCAAACCCTGACCCTCGAAGGCTACCTGGCCGCAGACCCTTCCATCCTGTCGGCGCAAGGCTCCGGCAAGAAGCGCGCGAGCTTCCGCGTGGTGGAAACCACCCGCTTCCGGCGCGCCAACGGTGAACCCGGCGAGCGGACCACCGGCTTCAACTGTATCTGCTTCAACGAGGCGACGGCTGAAAACTACATCCAGCCCTATGCCCGAAAGGGCAGCCGCGTCGTGATCCAGGGCCATGTCGAAAACGACACCTGGACCGGCAAGGACGGGGTGGAGCACTACGACCTTCGCCTCGTCGTCAGCGACATCCGGTTGAAGAACCGGCGCGTCGTCGGCGAACCGTCCGAAGACCGCTCCGGCGTCGCCGATCGCGGCGTCGAGGCGGGCGGCGGCTACGATCTCAACGACGACATCCCGTTCTGATCCGAAGGGGAGATTTGAAGGGCCCGGGCGCGCTGCGCCTCGGGCCCTTCTTCGTGCTGGCGACGGAAAGGCCGGAGGAAGGGCGCGGTCGGACGAGCCATCGGGGCTCGCCGAAGGAGACCGCCATGTCCGCATGGACCCAAGCCCGTATCAATCTGCTGAAGCGCCTGTGGCCCGAAGGGCGGAGCGCCGAGACCATCGCCCTGGAACTCGGCGGCGGCCTCACCCGCAACGCCGTCCTCGGCAAGGTCGCTCGCCTCGGCCTCTCGGAGGGGCGCACAGGCGCCCGGACTCGTCGCGAGGCGGCGCATCACGTGGCGCCCGAGCCGCCGCCCGATGGCGTTGCGACCATTCTGTCGGTGAGGCGGATGGATTGCCGTTGGCCGTATGGCGAACCGGGCGACGCCGCCTTCAGCCTCTGCGGTCGTCCGTCTGAACGCGGCGCCTTCTGCGCCGCCCATGCAGCGATCGCCTATCGGCCCACACCGCTGTCGGTGGAGGGCCTTATGCGCCTCGCGGGCGTGGCGCCTTGAGGACGGCTCGCTCGCCTGGGGATGCGCCGCCGGCCCGCCGGCGTCGAGGGACGAGAAGATCGACGCCTTCTCGTCCGTATCGGCGCGACGGCGCCGAATGGAGTCGTCGTCGCGAAGGGCGACGACGACTTGCCCCCACACAACGCCCTCCGACTTTGTCACGGCACCCCGGAAGTCAACGGCTGCGCCGTTCCCCTCCACGGAGGGCAAGCGGCCCTCCGCTCCGGTGACTGCCGAGGACCCCGCCGTGGCCAAAGCCGGGGTCGTTGCGCATGGGGCGCTTCGACAGTCTCTTTTCAAAGGAATGGTTCGATGACCCACTTCAACACCGCCTTCTCCGCCTCTTCGAAGACCGACTCCGCCTTCGACGACCTGACCGCGTCCTTGGGGGATGCGCGTCCGCACCCCACCGAGGACGCCCTGATCCAGCTGGGGCGCGCGCTCATGACCGAGCTCGTGGACGTGATCTCCGACACCGCTCTGGAGGACTATCAGACGATCCTCGGCGAAGCGCTTATCGGCGCCTTCCACTCGGCCGCGGGACGGATTGAACGGGACGCCGACCGCGCCCGTGACGCGATGCGCGCCCTGGATCGGGATTTCGACGGATCGGAAGCGGCCGATGTCGAACTTCAGGACGCAACGGCGAAAGCGAGATCCGGAGATGCGGCGACGCAGGCCTGCGAACTGATCCGGGATGCGGCCTCCGAAACCTGGACGATCGCGACCGGGGAGGTCTGGACCGCCTGGCGGGGATCACGGCGCGGCACCCATCTGACGGCGGCGCAGCTGGAGGCGAAACAGGCGATCCGGGCGATCCGGAATCGTCGGTCCGGAGAGGCCGATCCGGGCGGTCCGGTCGTCGCCTTCCGGGGCGCGCCGATGGCGGACACGGCCGAGGACGCCGGGCGGATCTTCGACGCCCTCAACTGGGCTAAGGGGGAGTGGCCGGACATGGCTCTGGCGACGACCGGGGCGAAAGGCTCCGAGAAGCTGGCGATCAAATGGGCCCAGCAGAAGGGGGTGAAGCTGATCCTCGCCCGGGCGGATTTCGACAGGAACGGAAAGGCGGCTCCCTTCCGGGCGAACGACGAGTTGATCGCGCTGGAGCCGGAGGTCTGCCTGACCCTGGTCCATTCGCTGGCCGGGGTGCGGGAGGATCAGCGGCCGTTCGGACCGGCGCTCAACCTCGGCCAGAAGGCGATGGAGAACGGGCTGCGGCACGTGCCCATCAAGGCCCGGGCCGCCTGAGACATCACGATCTGGATCAATGACCCGCTCGGCTTCGGCCGGGCGGGATTTTTCTTGTCATCCGGCGGACCCGAAGCGGTCTGAACGCCGGGGTCGCCTGGGTCTTGCCGAGGTTTGATCGGCTGTGTTCACTGTTGGAGAGGCTGGTTGGAAATCGTCAGATTGAGGGCTTAGGGCAAGATAAAAGAGGGGTTTTGGCCTTCTGTTTTCCTGAGCCCGGGCAGACACTTGCGAGGATTGCGGAGACCGACGTCGACTTGCGCTGAGTTGACGCCTGATTCCGCGACGACGACAGGCCGGAGCCCCGATCATGCAGGTCCGAACCGCCATTGAGGTACGCCTCGCCCAAGCGTCAAAGGATGACGTCTCGACCTTGAAAGTGCGCCTTCCGCAGAGGTTGAAGTCGGACAAGACCAGCGTCCGGATCGCCATGTTCCAGAGGCTCGCGGCCTCGCGCCTGTTCGCCTACGGGGACCGCGCCGGGTGTCTGCGCGCGGCCCAGAACCGCTCGGGTCGTCCCTTCCGTCTCGACGTCCGGCAGCGCGTCACGGTCAAGGCGCTGGTGTCCCGGCACATGGGCAAGGGGTTCGCCCGGGGCGCGGCGCTCGCCGCCCATATCGCCTATCTCGGCCGCATGGGCGCGGGCGAGGACGGCGAGCGCGCGGCCTTTTTCGGACCGGTGCGTGAGAGGGTCGATCCGACCGGCGCCACGGAGTGCTGGGCGAAGGACAGGCACCATTTTCGCTTCATCATTTCACCCGAGCACGGCGATCGGATTTCGGACCTCCAGGGCTTCGCCAGGGAGGTCATGTCGAGGGTCGCCGACGACCTTGGAGAACCGGGTCTGAACTGGATCGCCGTCTGCCATTTCGACACCGACCAGCCGCACGCCCATGTGCTTGTGCGCGGCCGGAGAAGCGACGGCCGGGACCTCGTGATTCCGCGCGACTACATCGGCTACGGCTTTCGCGCCCGGGCCCAGGAAGTGGCCCAGGAGCGGCTCGGCGACCTCAGCCGTCAGGACGCCGAACGGCGGGTCTGGCGTGAGACCGAGGCCGACCGGTTCACCGCCTTCGACCGCCGTCTCCTGGCAGCTGCGGACAACAACGGCTGTGTCGATGACGGGATCGGGGGCACTGACGCCTGGACGGCGCTGACCCGGGGACGGTTGCGCCATCTGGAGACCCTGGGCCTCGCCGAACGAACAGGGCGGCGCTTCCGGCTGGCCCCGGATATGGAAGCCCGACTTCGGAGGCTGCAGCTCTCGAAGGACGTCATTCGCACCCTCAACCAACGGCGTCTTGACGGCGCGCGGTCGGCGGAACAGCTGGGCAAGGCGCCGGTCCAGGGCAAGGTCGTGAAGACCGGCTTCCACGACGAACTGGGCGGCTCCGCCTATGTGGTGGTGCGCGCCGCTGACGGCTCCGAACACTATGGGCGGCTGGGTGTCGGCGAGACCCCGCCAACCGTGGGAAAAGCGGTCACGCTTTCGCTCGATGCGCGCGGCTTCGCCCAGGTCCTCAGCGGCAAGCATCTGGGTCAGGATCTGGGTCGGTGACGATTTGCCGAACTCATGCCGCTTCCGGGAAGACCTTCTCGACAGACAGGCTGCCTTCCGGCAGGGGGCGCAGCAGCTCGGCCTCGGGTTTGCGCAGGTCCAGCCAATCGAGGGCCGCATCGGGTCTCAGCAGGACGATCTGGCGGTCGTGGTAGGGGGCGATGTCCGGTCCCGGCTCGGTGGTCAGCATGGCGAAGGCGCCGTCTCGAACCAGGCCGGCGACCCAGAAGATCGGCGCGTCGGCCATGGTGAACCGCCACTTGGTCTTGCGCTTCTGACCCGGCTCGGCATCGGTGAACTCGAAGAAGCCGTCGGTGGGGATCAGGCAGCGGGTGACGCCGTCGAAGGATCGACCGTCGGATCGGAAGTTGAACACGGGTCTTCCCTGTGGCGACTTCCAGGCCCAGGGCGACACGATCAGCTGCGAGCCATCGGGGCCTCGCGTGATGATGGGCGCCCGGTCGCCGATACGGATCGAGGCCATGGGTCCGAAGTTGGGCATGCCGCCGGGAAAGACGAGACGGTCGCCGGTTCGGTTGAAGGTCTCGATCACCTCGTCGAACGGCAGGATGAGCTGATACTCGTTGCACATGCGGACCTCCGTCTACCGCCCCATTGATCGCCGACTTCGCTGAAAAAGCCAGCGGCGACCGTCCCTGGCCGTCCTGGCGCGCGGTCCACAGGTCGTCCGGCGAAGGGGATAAGAGATGAGCGAAGGTTGACTCTTCGCATCATACAGAACCAGAACATTACAGGAACATTCATCAGCCTTGGGAACAGGAGGCTTCTCATGCGCGCCCGCCTGCCTGCCGGGCTCGACATCCTGCGCGATC
Organism: Brevundimonas sp. Br13; assembly: GCF_055391505.1. NCBI lineage: Bacteria > Pseudomonadati > Pseudomonadota > Alphaproteobacteria > Caulobacterales > Caulobacteraceae > Brevundimonas > Brevundimonas sp. Br13. The sequence goes on from NZ_AP044008.1 coordinate 356,074, forward strand.
GGATCCGCGCCCTTGAACAGGGCGGCCGGAACACCACCGGGGTGTTGCCCTTCGGCGTGAAAGATCTCGATCGCCATCTCCCCAGCGGCGGTCTTTCACTGGGCGCCGTTCATGAGATCGCAGGCGGCGGCGAGGAGGCCGTGGACGGCGCCGCAGCCGCCCTGTTCGCCGCAGGCATCGCCGCCCGGCGGCCCGGCCAGGTGTTGTGGTGCGTAACCCGCCCCGACCTCTTCGCACCGGCCCTGCGTCAGGCCGGTCTGGGGCCGGACCGGGTGATCTATGTCGAGGCCGGGGACGAGCCTTCCCTTCTCGCCTGTTTCGAGGAAGGCCTTCGTCATCCCGGTCTGGCCGCCGTCGTGGCCGAGACCGCCCGCCTCAGTCTCGTCGCGTCCCGACGGCTGCAACTGGCCGCCGAAGACTCGGGCGGCCTGGGTCTGGCGGTGCGCCGATGGCGACGGGCTTCGGAAGCCGCCGACTTCGGTCAGCACACCGCCTCCGCCACGCGCTGGCGCATCAGCCCGGCCCCCTCCTCGCCCTTGCCCGTGCCCGGCGTGGGGCGGGCGCGCTGGTTCGTCGAACTCATCCGTTGTCGCGGCGCCGAGGCCGCGGATTTCACCTTGGAAGCCTGTGATGAGACGGGTCGTCTCGCTCTACCTGCCGAACTGGTCCGTCGATCGTCTGCGACGCGGACTGGCGGACGTCGCGCCGCCGCCTGAGCTTCCCCTGATCCTCGCGGGTCGGTCCGGGCGCCGTCGGATCGTGCTCGCCGCCAACACGGCGGCGCTGGCCCAGGGCGCACGCGTCGGCATGGCGGCGACCCAGGCTCAGGCCCTCATCCCCGGCCTCGACGTTCGGGTGGCGGATCCGGCGGGCGACGAGGCCGCGCTCGGTCGTCTCGCCGTCTGGGCCATGCGCCGGTACGCCCCCGTCTGCCAGCCCGATCCGCCGGATGGCCTCGCCATCGACGCCACCGGGGCCGCCCACCTTCAGGGCGGGGAGGCCGCCATGCTGGCGGACATGATCCTACGCCTGAAGGAGGAAGGCATTGAAGCCGACGCCGCGATCGGTCCGACCTATGGCTCCGCCCATGCCGTGGTCCGCTTCCGACGCGCGCACCGTATGATCGCGCCCGACGCCGTCGACGCCGCCATCGCAGGATTGCCGCTGGCGGCGCTGCGGCTTCCGGAGGCGTTGATCGCGCATCTGCACCGGATGGGCTTCGACCGGATCGCCGACGTCGCACATCGGCCTCGCGCGCCTCTCACGCTCCGGTTCGGTCATGACCTCGGCCGTCGCATCGACCAGGCCTACGGGCGTGTGGACGAGCCGCTCGTCCCGGTCGAGGCGCCGGAGATCCCGACGGTGTCGCGGGTGTTCGGGGAGCCGATCGGCGCGCCGGAGACCCTCGAGCGCCATGTCACGGCGCTCGCCTCGGAACTGTGCGCGGCGTTGGAGATCCTGAGCCTGGGAGCCAGACGGCTGGACTGGTTGTGCGTCCGTGTCGACAACCGGGTCGAGGCGCAGAGGGTGGGCCTGGCCCGACCGACCCGGGATGCGGCCCGGCTGTCGCGCCTGCTGACCGACCGGATCGAAAAGATCGATCCGGGGTTCGGCATCGAGCGCATGACCCTGTCCGCAGTCCAGGCCGAACCCCTCGATTGGCGGTGGGGCAAGAGCGCCTTGGGCGAGACCGAGGGGCCAGACCTGTCGGATCTCGTCGATATGCTGTCCAACCGCATCGGCGCCCAGCGCCTGTATCGACTGGTCCCGGTCGAGAGCGACGTGCCCGAGCGCTCCGTCGGCAAGGCGCCGCCCCTTTCTGTCGCTCCGGTTCTGGACTGGACGCCGGATTGGCCGCGTCCCGCACGCCTGTTGAAGCGGCCCGAGCCCGTCGAGACCATGGCCCTGCTGCCCGACAATCCCCCGACCCACTTCACATGGCGAGGCGTACGGCGTCGGGTAGTCCGCGCGGACGGCCCTGAAAGGATATTCGGAGAATGGCGACGGCGGGACGCCGAGGTCTGGGCCGTTCGTGACTACTTCCAGGTTGAGGATGAGGTGGGGCGGCGGTTCTGGTTGTTCCGGGCTGGCGACGGCGAAGATGGTCGGACGGGGTCGCAAGCCTGGTTTATCCATGGACTGTTCGGGTGATCGATTGTCGCGTCAATCCGGGGTCACCTCGTTGGGCGCGTCGGGAGCGGCCTCGTCGGCCAACCAGTGCGAGGGGATGAGGAAATCGGCCTCGCCGCGCCAGTTGGCCACCTCTTTGACGCCCTCGATGTCGCCCCATGCATGATGGTCCGCATGATCCAGCACGATGATCTGCAGGCGGGAGTTGAACGACCCGTGCGCGCGAGCGAGGCTCGCGAAAATCTTGCGCGTACTCTCCAGATCGCCGAGCCGACCTTTGCGCCCACGAGCGGCGCCAATCGACTCTCCAGGCTCGTCAAGATCGGCTTCGCCGGTGACGATCTGTTCGAAGGTGTCGCTCGGGAAATAGACCTGGCTCGGCTGATCTATGACGAGGAAGGTCGGCACCGGATTGTTCTGGAGACGATTGAGGAAGACCCCGTGAAGCGCGAGCAGGGCGGCGAGATGGTAGGCCATCCAGTTCTCGCCGCTGCCGATTTCCCAGAGAAAATCCGCGCCCTTGGCGCCCTCGCGTTCGAACCGGAGATTCAGCTCGCGCTCATCGAGCATGGGCCGGCCTTCGGCGCCTTCGATCCCGAGATGCTCGATGAAGCGGACGATGTAGCTTGAGATACGGGCATGGACGTCCGAAGCGCGGCGGCGGCGTTCTTCGTCGTTGCCTTGCCGCTCGATATCCCGGATGTCGCCGCGAAGTTTGGCGACCTGGGCCTCCAGACCCTCGTCACCCTGGATATCCCCGAGCATGCGCAAGGCCTGTTCGGTCGATCCGATAAATCTGAAGATGTTCTCCAGGCTCTGCGACTGGCCGCGTTCCTTATCGACCTGCGCCTCGAACTCGCGTCGGGTGCGTTGCAGGGCCTGAAGATCGTTTTCCGCCTGAAGCAGGGAGCCCTGAACAGCGATAAGGTCACGATCAACCATAGGCCGAGCGGTCGTCGCGCCAGTCGAGAGGCTCTGCAGCTCAGCGATCGGGTCGTTCAGTTCCTCCAGGGCGTCTTTCGCCGCTTCGGTGTCCGATCCACACAGAACGCAGGACTCTCCCGCGACATGAGCCTTGAACCAGCCGACACCTTTCACGCTCGCCGACTGCTCAGCCAGCACATCGGCATAGTCGACCACCGCTCGGGAAAGGCTGCGCAGCTTGCGTAGGCGACGCCGTTCGGCGCCGATCTTCTGGTCGAGCGCCTGCTCCTGACGACGAATGTCGTCCAGCCGGGTCACCGCAGCCGTGACCCGGCCAGGAGCGGCGACAGATTGACCGCCGGCGGCGACCACCTCGGCGAGCACCGAGAGCAGCCCGCGCAGGTCTCCGGGCGGCTCTCCGGGCGGCACGAGACTGAGCTCCTGGGCGCGGAAGAAGGCGCCGCGTGCGTTTGCGCTCCAGTTGTCGATGGCGTTGCGCCGGGTCCGCAGCTCTGTCTCGACCTTGCGTAATTCGTCACGCAGCAGCCGAAGGCGATGGAGTCTCACCAAGTCTTCGTTGGTCACGATCCCCAAAGCGAGAGGCAGCACGTGGCGCAAGGTCTCGCGATGCTCCGAAGAGTCCGCCTTGAAGAAGAGCGTGTAGGGATTGGCCACGACATGTTGTGGCAGAAGGTTGAAGGCCGCCAGATCGCGGAAACTCGCCCGCCCGCCGAAGCCTTTGTCCTTCTCCGGATCGAGCGCCAGATTGGACAGGCCGGAATAGATGTCGAGCAGCGCTTTAAGACGCGCGACGTTGGAGTTCGCCGCCGGGCGCATGGGCAGGGGCTGCTCCACCTCAGGCCCCTGTTGCAGCCATATCTCCTCGGACACCTGACGCGCCGCCGGCTTAGGGCGGGCGATCCTCATAAGGCCGGCGTCGGTTTCGATGGTTAGTCCGAACCAAGAAACCGCGTTGCGGATCACACCGACAGCGATCGAGCAGGAGCCCGACCCGAGCACATAGTCGATGATGTTGACGATCGAGGATTTGCCAGTGCCGCTCCATCCGGTCACCACCGACACCGCGCCCGGGTCGAAGGTCAGCGTCCGGGGTTCGAAGCGAACGTCTTCCGGCCAGATGATGATTTCGCGGATGAAGAGCTTCATGGGTCAGAACTCGATGTTCAGCTGTCGCTGGGCGGCTTCAAAGCCGTCCATGGCGAACCAGGTCCCGAGCCGCTTGGCGGCGCTCAGGACGTGAGAGACCGGGGGGTCGAGATCCCGGATAGCTTGCGGAAGATCGGCGCCGCTCATCGCCCTGAAGCGAGGAAAGCCTTCTCCGCCTTCGCGGATCAGAAGGCCCGAGGCGACACCCACCTGCAGCGCCTTGAGCGCGGTGTCGGCATGCGCCTCCACACGGCGTTGCAGGCCGGCGAGCAAGTCGGGCCGCTCCACGACGGCTTTGAGGAACCCGCTGTCGAAATTCATGCCGTGGACCTTGTCCACCGTCGCGCGGTGAAGAAGCAGGGCGGCGCTGACCACAAAGATGGGCAGGATCGGCGGCGCGCCATGGGCTTTGCCGGCGTGGCGCTGGGCGACATGCCAGAAGGCGCTGGCCATCAGAGCCGGGTTTCTGGCCAGCAGTTCCTCGTGATCAATCTTCACCGGAGGGCTCCGGGGAATAGTTAGGGTCCCACCAGACCTGATTCTCGTCTGCCAGGCGGTGGTAGTGGCCGGACGTCATGTAGAGCTCGCCGCAGGGCTGACCATCCAGCGGTTCCTGGTGATCATAAGTGGCGTCGGCGAGCACGGCTTGTCCGATCTCCGTCGGCGGCTTGGGCTTCATCTCCCGGGTTCGGCGCCGCATCAAATTCTGCCATCGGGTGCGCAGGCGGTCACCCCGATCGCGCCATTCCCCGTCGGCGACCTCGCCCTCGATGACGAGCCGGTGCTTTTCGGCATTGAACTTCAGGAAATGATCGACGGCGTCGACAACATCCTCATCCTGGGCTTCGATCCGGCCGAGGTGCTCGACAAACGTCCGCGACAAGGCGCCGGCACGATCGGCGTCGGACACCCGTACATCCGAGGCCGCCCTCGGAAGAAGGCGGCTCCGCGCCTGGCGAGCCTGGAGGGCATCCTTCTGGAGTAGAATCGCGGCACGCGACACCATTCCGGGACGCCCGGCATTCCATTCCTCACGCACCAGCCGCGTCAGCCATCCGAGCAGGCCGTCCAGAATGTCCTCCGCATTCGCCCTGGGGCTCAAACCGAGGCCGTTCGCCATGGCGGCGCGATCCTCTGCCGGGTCGCCGGCCTCGACGATCTCGATGCGTCCGATCAGGTCGAGCAGTTCGTCGTCGGAGCGTTGTAGCACCCGGTCGATCAAGGCCTGCGCCTGTGTGACCTTGGTCGTTTTCTTGGACGGCGCCGTGCCTTCGGCTCGCAGGGCGACCAACACCTGCGCCGCGCTCGCCTCGCCAAGCTTGCGCTTCTTCAAGAGGGTGGAAATGGCCGTCTCCACAGGCCGATTGACGAAGAAGAGATATCGCTCGCAGGCGATCGCCTCAGGCGTCTCCTGCTGGAGCAACCAGATTTCCAGCGTGCGCCAGATCGCCTTGCTGCGGTCAGAGAGCAATCGGGCGCTGGGCGTCGCCGTGCTCTTGTCCTGTTCCTGAACGACGGCCTTACCATCCTTGAGGACGACCACGTCGTCCAGATGTTCCACGGCGATCACGGCCCCCACACCGGCATGGGCCAGATGGTGAAGCGCCCTTTCGAGTTGAAGGATGTAGCCGGCCGCCTGCGGCGCCGCCGTGTTGTTTATCGCCGCCAACCCCGACCCTAACTTCAACGGCGTTCCGCTTCGCCGGACAGCGGTTAGTTGTACGGATTCCTGCAAGAACGCCAATAGCTGGCTGGAACGAAGACTTTTTAATCCCGGCAGCCTCGACAGTTGGGATAGCGTCGGTCTGCGTTGCACGTCTAGATTATCGATCGGGCCGGAAGGGAGCGAGGGACGTGGAGCATTACACCAGCCGGGTGCGCGACAGCATCCTGCCCCTGTCCATCGCCAAAACCCTGCCTGCGGCGTTCCGCGAATGGCGGTTCACCGAGCGGACCGAGGACCACGGCGCGCCGGTCGAGACCTGTCGCCTCTGCGGTCAGGAAGGGCTCCGCTACCACTTCGAGATCGGCAACGAGCGGACCGACGAGACCCTTTGGGTCGGGTCACACTGCATTCTGAAGTTCGACGTCGCCATCGTCCAGGAAGGACGCCGACTGACGCCACAGGAGGCCAAGCGGCGACTGACCGAACTGACCAATGAGATGCAGCTCAAGGCCTGCATCGCCGCGCTCGAGAAGCTGGCTGCTGCGGAGAACAACGCGATCCTTGAAGGCGCGTTGGAATACTACAAGCGGCACGGGACATTGACGCCGAAATACGCAAACGTGGTCTTCTGGCGTCTGAAGACCAATGGGATCGACCACCAGCCCAGCTTCTTCAAGGTCGAGCTCAAACGTCAGCAGCACATCGACGATTTACAGTCGATGCCCACTGGACGCGTGCACAGGTTCTGGGCAGCGCTTAGTCCTGCCCAGCGAAAGAAGGCCATCGCCCTCGGTCACACGCCACCGCCCCCTGAATAAGAAAGTGATCTCGCTTTCCTGGCGTCGAAGAATGTGAACATAACGGGAACAAACCTCCCGTTGGGCCCATGTCGTACGTCGAACTCCAATGCGCGTCCCACTTCTCGTTCCTGAGAGGGGCGAGTTCTTGCGAGGAGCTGTTTGCCCAGGCGGCCGCCTGTGGGCTCGACGCGCTGGCGGTGACGGACCGGAACAGTCTGGCGGGCATCGTCCGGGCGCACGAGGCAGCGCGGGCGACCGGGGTTCGGCTGATCGTGGGCTGCCGTCTCGTGCTGGAGGATGGGGCGGAGATTCTCGTCTATCCCCGGGACCGGGCGGGCTACGCCCGGCTCTGTCGCCTGCTGACGGTGGGCAAGCGGCGGGCGGGCAAGGGCGGATGCCGGCTCGGGTGGGACGACCTGGAGACTTGGGGCGAAGGATGGATCGCCGTGCTGGTCCCCGACGGCCTGACGGCGGCGCGTCGGAACCTGGTGCATCTGGTCGAAGTCTTCGGCGACGACGCCCATCTGGCCCTGACCCTGCATCGGCGGCCGCGCGACCAGATGAGACTGCATCAGCTCTGCGAAGCCGCGAGGGCCGCGGCGGTGCGGACGGTGGTGACCAACGACGTTCTGTTCCACCATCCCGACCGCAGGATCCTGCAGGATGTCGTCACCTGTATCCGGGAAGGCTGCACCATCGACGACGTGGGCTTTCGCCGGAGCCGGACGGCCGACCGGCACCTGAAGCCGGTGGGCGAGATGCACCGACTGTTCGCGCGCTATCCGGAGGCCCTAGCGCGCACGGTCGAGATCGCCGATCTCTGCCGCTTCAGCCTGGACGAGCTGGCCTACCAGTATCCGCGCGAGGCGGCGGCGGGACAGACCCCGCAGGAGGCGCTGGAGGCCCTGACCTGGGCGGGGGCGGCGGACCGGTATCCGGAAGGCTTGCCTGACAAGGTGCGGGCGGCGCTGAAACACGAGCTCGGACTGATCGAGACCCTGGGCTATGCGCCCTACTTCCTGACCGTTCACTCCATCGTCCGCTTCGCCCGCAGCCGGGACATCCTGTGTCAGGGGCGAGGGTCGGCCGCCAACTCGGCGGTCTGCTTCGTGCTGGGCGTCACCTCCATCGATCCGGGGCGCAACGACCTCCTGTTCGAACGCTTCGTCAGTCAGGAGCGCAAGGAGCCGCCGGACATCGACGTCGACTTCGAGCACGAGCGCCGCGAGGAGGTGATCCAGTGGATCTATGACACCTATGGGCGGGACCGGTCCGCCCTGTGCGCCACCGTCATCCGCTACCGCTCGCGCGGCGCCCTGCGCGATGTCGGCAAGGCGCTGGGCCTGACCGAAGACCTGATCAAGACCCTCTCGTCCCAGGTCTGGAGCTATTCGTCGGAGGGGGTCGAGGATCGGCACGCCGAGGAGCTGAACCTCAATCTGGAGGACCGGCGTCTGAGGTTGGCGCTGGACCTGTCACGACAGCTGATCGGGTTTCCGCGCCACCTGTCCCAGCATCCCGGCGGGTTCGTCCTGACCGACGACCGGCTGGACGATCTCGTGCCCATCGAGCCGGCGGCGATGAAGGATCGTCAGGTGATCGAATGGGACAAGGACGACATCGACGCCTTGAAGTTCATGAAGGTCGATGTCCTGGCGCTGGGCATGCTCAGCTGCATGCGGCGCGGTCTCGACCTGTTGCGCGATCACAAGGGCATGGATCTGGACCTGGCCTCCATCCCGGCCGAGGATCCCAAGACCTACGCCATGATCCGCAAGGCCGACACGCTCGGGGTCTTCCAGATCGAAAGCCGCGCGCAGATGGCCATGCTGCCGCGCATCAAGCCGCGCACCTTCTATGACCTGGTGATCGAGGTCGCCATCGTGCGACCGGGCCCCATTCAGGGCGACATGGTCCATCCTTACCTGCGGCGCCGCGAGGGGAAGGAGCCGGTCGTCTTTCCCAAGCCGGAACTGGAGGAGGTTCTGGGCAAGACGCTCGGCGTGCCCCTGTTCCAGGAGCAGGCGATGCGGGTGGCGATCGAATGCGCCGGATTCACCGCGTCGGAAGCCGATCAGCTGCGCCGCGCCATGGCGACCTTCAAATTCACCGGCGGGGTCAGCCACTTCAAGGACAAGCTGGTCGGAGGGATGGTCGAGCGGGGCTATACGGCCGAGTTCGCGGAGAAGACCTTCAGCCAGCTGGAAGGCTTCGGATCCTACGGCTTCCCGGAAAGCCATGCGGCGTCGTTCGCCCTGATCGCCTACGCCTCCTCCTGGCTCAAGTGCTGGCATCCCGATGTCTTCTGCGCCGCCCTGCTCAACGCCCAGCCGATGGGGTTCTACGCGCCGGCCCAGATCGTGCGGGACGCCCGCGAGCACGGGGTCGAGGTGCGGCCGGTCTGCGTCAATGCCAGTCGCTGGGACTGCACCCTGGAGCCCACGGAGCGGGAGGACCGGTTCGCGGTGCGGCTGGGACTGCGCATGGTGCGGGGCCTGGCCAACGGGGACGCGGCCCGGCTGGTGACGAACCGCGGGGATCGGCCCTTCGCCGGCATCGACGATCTGTGGCGACGGGCCATGACGCCCGTCGGGGCCCTGACGCGACTGGCCGAGGCCGACGCCTTTCTGGAGGGGCTCCGCCTGTCCCGCCGCGACGCCCTGTGGTCGATCAAGGCGCTCCGCGACGATCCCCTGCCGCTGTTCGCGGCGGCCTCGGCGGAGGCCGGCGAACTCGTGCCGGAGGTGGATGAGCCTGATGCTGCCCTGCCGGCCATGCCCGCCGGTCAGGAGGTGGTGGAGGACTACACCCATGTGGGCGTGACGCTGCGGGACCACCCGCTGGCCTTCCTGCGCGACGAACTCCAGGTCCGGCATGTGATGACCTGCGCCGACGGGACGGCCATGCGCGACCGCCGCCTGACCCGGGTCGCCGGCCTCGTTCTGGTCCGTCAGAAGCCGGGATCGGCCAAGGGGGTGATGTTCATCACCATCGAGGACGAGACCGGTGTGGCCAATCTAGTGATCTGGCCGAGCCTCTACGAGCAGCAGCGGCGGGTGGTGCTGGGCGCCAGCCTGCTGGTGGTCGACGGCAGGGTGCAGCGCGAAGGCGAGGTGGTGCACATCGTCGCCGAGCGGCTGCACGACGGCTCGGACCTCTTGGCGTCGCTGGGCCGGAGGGGCGAGTTCCGGTTGCCGCATGGGCGGGGCGACGAGGTCTATCGGGGCAGTAAGCCGGACGCCCGGACACCCAAGGCCCGGGACATCTACATTCCGGACCTGTCGCTCGAGGGCATTCGAGTCAGGACGCGGGACTTTCGGTAGGCATGAGATCGCACCACTTTCCCAGCCGCCTACGGCATCCTAAAGCTCCGCATTAAGGACGAGACCAACCCCGGGGCTATTTGATGGACAAGATGGAGTGGGCAGTCGAGAGCCTGGAGTATCTTCGTAAAGCCCGCATCGCGATCGACGATGAGTTTCGCGGCGCCATGCAAGATGCGAAGGGCTACCCAGGGTCCTGGAAGGATCCATGGCATGGCACATCGCGCGATATCATTTCCAATCTCTACCACTACTCCGAGGAGTTTGTGGCGGACGTCCGGATCCCAAATGAGATGTTCGCCTCACCTGAGCGATTTGAGCAGGGGCTCGTAGCGTACCGGGCTTTCGTGCAGGCAATGGTCGACGACCTCGACGAGGAGCAGGCCGCCTACGAACTCAAGCACAAGATCGTCGGCGCACCACACATCGTCGACGTCGCCCGCCGGCAGGTTTTCCACGTTCTCGGAGCCATTGATTACACCTTGGCACGCAAACCCTCGCCACCCGCTGCCACAGTCAGTTCCGAAACCGCGGATCTGGACCTGATCGTCACACTTGCCCGCCGTTTCCACGAGAGTGTCCTTGCTTTGAAGACCCACCCGCACGGTGGAGCGGTTTATGCCATCAAGGACGAGTGGGACTGCCAATACCTGTTCCGCTCGATCCTCGCCGCCTACTTCCCGGATGTGCGTGAAGAGGAATGGAGCCCATCCGTCGCCGGCAGCGCGTCGAGGTGCGAGTTCTTTCTCAAACCGCTGCGGGCGATGGTGGAACTCAAATACGTCCGCAAGTCCGACACGACCAAGATCAAGAAAGAACTCGCCAACGACTTTGTCGATTACGGCGGTAACAGCGAAGTCGACCGGCTCATCTGCCTCGTTTACGATCCCGACAACCACCTGAAAAACCCTGCAGGCTTCCAGTCCGATCTGTCTAAACCACGGACCGGCCTGATTGACGTGAAGGTCATCGTCTCTCCACCGCGATGAGGGGTGATGCCGCAGGCGTCAGTGCATTTCGGACCGATGCATGGGCGGTGGCGGCTCGGTCATATCCAGGCTGTCGATCATGATGTCGATTTCCGCCTGCACAACATCGAGGTCACGCCCTTCGAACATCTGTTCGGCGGCCTCACGCCAAGCCGCTCGGAGCAACTCTCGGGCATCGTCGGGTAACATATCCTCGAGATAGTGGAGGCCGCGCTCCGCGAGCAGGCGCTGGGCGACCACGCCGGCGCGCGTCGCAATATCTCCTGCGGGGGCCGCGTCGCCGGCCGCACCTCGCTTCAGTGACTTTGTGCGCCTTGGCATGACGAAGGATGTCCCGGCTAGGCGTGTCCGCGCACAGCCGCGTCGGCCAGCACGCGCGCGCGGAAAGACTCGAGATCGAATCCGACTGTGTGATCATCGATCGCCAGAAGCGGCTCAACTGCCGCGGCAGCCACTACGTCGGCATGTATGTAGTCAGCGCCTTCGGCGTCCCCCGGAAGCGTCCAGGCTCGCAGACCACGATCATCATGCAACCGCGCGAGCGCCTCCAGCCGAAGCTGAATGGCAAAGGCATTAAGCGCTGCCTCATCCGCTTCGTCACGCTCCTCGAGTAGTCTGAACAGGCGGAAGGCGCGACCTTCGAACGAACCACGTTGATCCGCAGGCAGTTCGCCGATGGCTTCCAACGACGCCGCAAAAAGCTCGGGCGATACCTCGGCGCTCATGGCTCGATCCGTGAAGCTAGACATGCAGTTCCCCTGAACGGCTGTGGTTCACCAGTATGGGCGTAAAAGCCCGCTCGACTATGTCCGCACTCGAGGGCAACGCCAAGGCCACCTTCATTCACCACCGCTTGATGTCTTGCTTCTCCGCGGGATCCAAGAAAAACCGAAGTTCATAAGCGACCCATCTCACAAGGCTGTGATCGATTTCCTTACTCAGAACCAGATCGGAACAGGCCGAAACAGATCGAACAGGTCACCTATTCATTCCGTCCATCAGTTCTCTACGTCCGCCGGTTGCGGTTTATTTCCGTCGATGCTTGCTTGGTTGCAGTTCTGGTTCAGACGGAAAGGAGCGCCACATGGCCGGTCTACATCTTCACGGAACTGAGGAAATGCTGCTGACCCGCAAGGAAGCGTCCACCGAGCTTCTACGTATGGGCATCCGCCGGTCACCGTCGACACTGGCGAAGGTGTTCTGCACCCGGTCTGACGGACCGCCCTGCACCCACCTCGGGCGGACCCCCTACTACCCCAAGAGCCTGCTGCACGAGTGGGCGCGCAGCCAGCTCTCGGGCCTCCGGTCTTCGTCGAGCCAGCCTCGCCAGGCCGGACATTGGGGCGAGGCCGCTCACGAGGGCGCCTAGCTCCCCAGTCCATCGCGACAACTTCGGCCGCCCGGCGACCCGCCGGGCGGCCGTCTTTCAATGGGCCGTCTGTCCGTCTTCAACCGACCAGCCCGCGAGAGAGGCGGCGACGCTCTCGCTGATCCTGTCGGCGGCGGCACGGACCGGGTCGTCCGCCAGGTGGGCGTATCGACTTGTGGTGCTGACGTGACTGTGGCCGAGCAGCTTGCCGATGAGCTGAAGCCCTTCGCCGCCGGCCAGCCCGGCGCTCGCGAAGCTGTGCCGAAGGTCATGGATCCGCAGGTCTTCCATCCCGGCGCGTTTGCGGATGCCGACCCAGGCCCAGTCGAGATTGGCGATCGGACGCTTGGGATCCTTCCGATCCGGGAACACGTAGATGCTCCCGTTCGAGAGCAGGCCCTCGATCAGCTTCAGCGCCGCGCTCCCGAGACGGATCACCTTCGCCCCGGTCTTGGAATCCTCCAGCCGGAGCATCCCCATGGTGCGGTCGATCTCCGACCACTTGAGCCTGGCGATCTCGTTCTTGCGGGCGCCGGTCAGCGCCAGCAGGCGGATGATGTTGATGTGGCGCGGATCGCCCCCATGCTTCTCGAGCTCCGCCAGGACATCGCCGAGCCGGGCCAGTTCGGCCGGGGAAAGGAAGCGGTCCCGACGGTTGTCCTTGTAGCGTTTCACCCCTCGCGTGGGGTTGGTCTTCACGAACTCCCGCTCAACGGCGAACGTGAAGATACCGCCCAGCAGTCCGACCGTGCGCGAGGCCGCATGAATACCGCCGCGAGTGTGCGGCGTCGCCTCTCCACGAATGCGTCCCGACCCGACATCGACCATCAGCCGCTCGATGTCCGCTCGGCCGATATCGGTGACCTTCATCTTGCCCAGGCGGGGTTTGATGTGGCGGGCGATGCGGATGCGATCGATCCGAAGGGTCGTCGCTTTCTTCATCGTCACGCCCTCCTTCATGTAGAGGTCGCAGAGCTCCGACATGGTCAGTTCTTCGCGTCGTTCGACTTTGGTCCCCTGAGGGTCACCACCTGACGCGACTTCGGCCAGTACAGCGGCCGCTCGTTCGCGGGCTTCCTCGGCGGTCACGACGCCATGGCGAGCGATGTGAAGGAGGCGGTCAGCGCCGCCGATCGTCCTGTATCGAACGACGTAGGTTTTGGTATCGCTGACGGCGACGCGCACCCCGAAACCCTTGAGCTGCGTGTCCCAGAGGGTGAAGCGCACCCCTTCAGACGTCAGGGCGTCGACCAGGCGTTTGGTGATCTTTCCGGACCTCGGGTTCTGAACCATTCGATCTCTCCTCGGGCCCACGAGGGGTCCCGTTTCTGGTCCCGGTTTTGGTCACCACATGGTCACCAGCCGGGAGGATTTCGGAGGATAATCGAGAAATCAGCGGTAAAAGAACGAACCCTGAACCTGCCCACCACAAGGGTGTTTGAGCCATTTCGAGCAACTGAAAAGAACCCTAAGGTTCGAGCTCTATGTCCCAGTACAGGTAATCGAGCCAGCTCTGGTGCAGATAATGGGGCGGGAAACGCCGTCCCGCCTCCTGAAGCTGCCAGGCGTTGGGGCGGTAGGGTTCGCGCCGGATCGGCATCAGGGCCTGGCGCGGCGTCCGCCCGCCCTTGGTCAGGTTGCAGGGGCCGCAGGCAGCGACGATGTTCTCCCAGGTCGTGCGTCCGCCCTGGGACCGAGGGATCACATGGTCGAACGTCAGTTCGGTGGAGGCGCCGCAATACTGACAGGCGAAGCCGTCGCGCAGGAAGACGTTGAACCGGGTGAAGGCCGGGCTGCGATCCTGGTCGACATAGGTCTTGAGCGCGATGACGCTGGGCAGTTGCATCTCCATCGACGGAGAGCGCACCACCTTCTCGTACAGGGACACCACGTCCACCCGGTCCTGATAGACCGCCTTGACCGCCTCCTCCCACGGCCACAGCGACAGCGGATAGTAGGACAGGGGCCGAAAATCCGCATTCAGCACCAGGGCCGGAAAGCCCGACGGCGGTCGATGGAGAACCTGCATCAGGCCCTCCCGCTCACAGCGGAGGATATGGAGGCGACAGGATTGAAGACGGATCTCCTTCCCTAGTCAGAGGTCGATAGCCTAACGCCGATTCGAAGACGTCGCCATGACGAACAGACGACGAAACCGGGTCAATTTCGCGCCGGGAACCCCGGCAGGGTCCATCCCCAGCGCAGGGCGCCCGCGCGCAGCATGAAGCCGGCGATCGCTGCGACGATGGCGGCGGGCCAGATCGGCGTCTCGGGCATCCTCAGGACGATGTAGAGGGTCGCGGCCAGGATGGCGGCGGTGACGTTGATCTCGCGCCGCAACAGGATCGACGGCTGGCCGGCCAGGGTGTCGCGCACCACCCCGCCGAAACAGGCGGTCAAGGTGCCCATGACGATGCAGATCAGCGGGTGGGCCCCGGCCGCCTCGGCCTTGGCCGCCCCCATGACCCCATAGGCGCCCAGGCCGACGGCGTCGAGCCACAGAAGGGCGCGGAACCGCCAGTCCCTCTGGCCGATCAGCCACAGCACCACCGCCGCCGACAGGCAGACGGCCATATAGCGCCAGTCCTGGACCCAGAAGACCGGCAGGCCCAGCAGCAGGTCGCGCAGGGTCCCGCCCCCGACGCCGGTGATGGCGGCGAAGAAGGCGAAGGTGACGACGTCGTGCTTTTCCCGCGCCGCCGCCAGGGCGCCCGTGGCGGCGAAGACCGCCACCCCGGCGAAGTCCAGGGCCGCCAGCATGGTCTGGGGGTTGCGCAGCGGCTCGGTCAGGGCGGGGTCCAGCGGGGTCATGGCGTGTGATCCTCCAGCGCGATCTCGCCGCGCCGCACCCCGCCATACCATCCCCACAGCAGATGCGCCGCCACCCCGCGGTGCGGCCGCCAGATTTCGGCGCGCGCATAGGCCTGTTTCTCGTTCGGCCGGACCTCGGCCCGGTCGGCCCAGCGCATGGCCTCCTGCAGGGCCACGTCCCCGCCCGGAAACACGTTCAGCCGCCCCTCGCAGAACATCAGATAGGTCTCGGCCGTCCATTTGCCGACGCCCCGGATGGCCGTCAGGGCGGCGATCGCCGCCTCGTCCGACAGGGTCTGCATATGATCCAGGTCGATCCGCCCCTCCACCTGAGCCAGGGCGATCTCGCGTCCGTAGCGGGCCTTCTGCCCCGACAGGCCGAAGGCGCGCAGCGCCTCGACGTCGTGGGCCAGCACCGCCTCCGGCGTCACGGCCCCGCCCAGCCCCTCGACCGTGCGCCCCCAGATGGAGGCGGCGGCGGCGACCGAGACCTGCTGTTCCACGATCATGCGGAACAGACCCTCATAGCCGCCAGGCCGCAGCCGCCATTCGAAGGCGGGCGTCTGGGCATGGGCCCGCGCCAGGGCGGGATCGGCCTGGGCCAGAGCGTCTCGAGCGGCGGCGATGTCCTGGGCGGTCGGGGCGACGGGCATGGCCCACGCTTAGGGCCGATGACGGCTCTCGAAAAGGGCGGGGCGCCGTTCGGGTCCGGAAACCGCTAGAGCATGATCGTTTCGGACGGAACCGCTTCGCGGTTCCGCTGAAACGGTGAATCAGGCTCTAGGATCAGGGAGATGTTCGCCACCCGTTTCGCCCCCTCGCCCACCGGCCGCCTCCACAAGGGCCACGCCTTCTCCGCCCTGACCGCCTGGACGGCGGCCCGGCGGGCCGGGGGGCGGTTCGTCCTGCGGATCGAAGACATCGACCCGACCCGCTGCCGTCCGGAGTTCGAGGTCGGGATTCTGGAGGACCTGGCCTGGCTGGGGCTGGATTGGGAGACGCCGGTGCGGCGCCAGTCGGCGCATCTGGACGACTACGCCGCCGTTCTGGACCATCTGCGGCGTCAGGGGCTTCTGTACCGGTGCTTCCGAACACGCAAGGACATCCTGGACGGCCTGGGGGATGCGCCGCACGGGGCGATGGAGGCGGTGCGGCCGGGCCCCCATCCGGCGCAGGAGGAGGCGGCGTTTCTGGAGGAGGGTCGGCCCTTCGCCTGGCGGCTGTCGCTGAACCGGGCGCGGCAGGTCCTGGGGGAGGCGGCCTGGACGAGCCTGACCTTCGTCGAGGAAGGGGCGGGACCGGGCGGCGAGACCGGCGTGATCCCGGTGCGGGCCGAGGCGGGGGGCGATGTGGTGCTGGCCCGCAAGGACGCGGGCGTCGCCTATCATCTGGCGGTCGCCCATGACGACGCCCTGCAGGGGATCGACCATGTGATCCGAGGCCAGGACCTGTTCGAGGCTGCCCATGTGCAGCGACTGATCCAGACCCTGATGGGCTGGCCCGCCCCCGTCTATCGCCACCACCCCCTGCTGACCGGGCCGGACGGGCGGCGCTACGCCAAGCGGGACCGGTCCGTGACCCTGGCGGAACTGCGCGCCGGCGGCCTGACGGCCGAGACCCTGCGGGCCGAACTGGGCTTCAGTTCCGACGGCTGAAGATGCGCGAGGCGCCGTAGCCCGTCAGGGCCGCCAGCAGGACGCAGACCAGGCCGTAAAGCCACGGCCGACGATGGGCGAACTCATAGATGTCCCGCTCCAGCCCCACCTTCTCGACCGTCAGGGTCAGGTTCGAGACCGACTGAGGCTCCCCGTCCTGGAACAGCCAGACCTCGGCGTAATATTTGCCGGTCGGGGCGACGGTCGGCAGTTTCACCTCGGCGCGGAACAGGCCCCGGTCCACGAACTCGACCCCCTCGGGGTCGGTGTCGTAAAGGGCCGCCGCCTCCTTGAGCCGGATCACCGCGCGCCGCCAGTCCAGATAGTCGTCGCCCAGACGGCTGACCACCACGTCGCGCACGCCGTAGCGGGTGACGGTGCGGCTCTCCTCCGGCGCGTCGATCCTCAGGTGATCGACCCCCACCCCCAGCCGCCGCAGCTGGCCGAACTCGGCGATGTCGGACAGGGGTCGGGTCGAGGCGGTCATGTAGAAACCGGGCGCCCCCTCGAACAGGACCGGGCGGCTGTTCAGCCAGACGCCCATGTTGCGGGTCTTCTTGACCAGGCGCACGGGCGCGTCCGGCCCGCGCACCACCACCACCACATCGGCGGGTTCCGGCGTCGGATTGAAGACGGCGCCGAACAGTACGATCGAGGCGCCGCGGAAGCTGGAATCGACCCGGACCCTGGCGTCGGTCAGGGCGGCTGCGACGCGCAGCTCCCCGGTCGTGGCCTCGGACCGGTCGGGCGCCGGAAGCGGGAGAGGAGCCTCGATCGCGGGCGGAGGGGGTGGAAGCGCCTGCATCAGTCGGCGACCCCGGGCGCGATCAGGAAGATGTCGCTGGGCCGGACGAACAGCTCCAGCCCCATCTGGATCCCCACCAGAAGAACGATCAGCCCCAGGGCCGCCCGCAGTTCTTCCGCCCGGAACCGACCGGCGAAGCGGGCGCCGATCTGGGCCCCGACGACCCCGCCCAGAAGCAGGATGGTGGACAGGACGATGTCGACCGTCTGGTTCCGCCCGGCCTGAAGAATGGTGGTGATGGCGGTGGTGATGATGATCTGGAACAGGCTGGTGCCGACCACGGCGCCGGCCCGCATCCGCAGGACGTACAGCATGGCGGGCACCAGGATGAAGCCGCCCCCCACCCCCATGATCGCCGACAGCACCCCTGCGAAAACGCCCAGGCCGAACGGCGGGAGGGCGCTGATGTAGAGGCCCGACTTGGGGAATTTCATCTTCAGCGGCAGGCCGTACAGCCACAGGGGCCGGCGGCGCTCCTTGCGGGGCGCAGGCAGACCCCGGCGGCGGCGCAGGATTTCGGTCAGGCTCTCGTTCAGCATCAGCCCGCCGATGACGCCCAGGAAGACCAGATAGGACAGGGCCACCACCAGGTCCGCCTGACCCAGCAGCCGCAGATAGCGAAACAGTTCGACCCCGGCCAAGGCGCCGACGGCGCCGCCGCCCGCCATCACCAACCCCATGCGGAAATCGACCGCCCCCTGGCCGGCGTAGCGGATCACGCCCGAGGTCGAGGAGGCCACGACGTGGCTGGCCTGGCTGGCGACCGCCACGGTCGGGGGAATGCCGAGGAAGACCAGGATCGGGGCCATCAGGAAGCCGCCGCCGATGCCGAACAGGCCCGAGACGAAGCCGACCACCGCCCCCAGGATCACCAGGGTCGGCCAGTTCACCGAAACCTCGGCGATCGGCAGATAGATATCCAAAGGACGCGCCTTCGGCTGGAGCGAAACGGAAAGCGCCGAACGGCGACAGCTGGTCTTTAGCGACGGGGACGGCGCGCCGCCACCCTGGTCTGGGGCTTTGATCCGAAACCCGGCCTCAGCCCGTCACCTTGGCGGACTGCTGCGACACAAAGGCCTCGGCGGCGGTGCGGGCGGCGCGCTGGGCCGTGGCGCTGGCGGTCGGGCGCAGACGGTTCACCGCCGCCTGAGCCTCGCTGTCGCCGCCGCGCGCGGCGATCATGTACCACTTCAGCGCCTCGGTCAGATTCTTGGCCACCCCGTCGGCGCCCGTCTCATAGATGCGCGCGACATTATACTGGCTGTCCGGCAGGCCGTGTTCGGCCGCCTTCACCAGCCAGATCAGGCCTTCCGCCTGATTGGCGGCTCCGCCGTCGCCTTCATACAGCTGCATGCCGTACAGGTGCATGCCGCGCGGGTCGCCGTTCTCGGCCGCGCGACGGCCCCAACGGCGGCTCTCGACCGGATCGGCCGCGACTCCGTCCGCCCCGGCCAGATAAAGCTGCCCCAGATAGGTCTGGGCCGGGGCGTAGCCGAGGTTGGCCGCCTTCTTCAAGGCTTCGACGCCTTCCGGATCGCCGCTCTCGATCTGTTCCACGGCGCGGTCATAGGCCTCCGCCCCCGCCTCGGCGGTCGGGACGGCGTCGGCGGGCGTCACCGCCATGGCGAGAGGCGGGGCCGCCGGCTCGGCCGTCGCCGGCGCCGCCTCCCGCGCCGGCAGGCCGGGCAGGTTGATGTCAGGCAGGCCCGAACCGTCGGCCAGGCTGAGCGAAGCATAGGCGCCGCCCGTCAAAGCCACCGCCGTCACCGAGGCCAGAAAGGCCTTCTTGACGGTCGAACCGTCGCGGGCGGCCTGTTTGTCCAGACGTTCCTGCAGCTTGGACTTGCCGCCGCGTTTCGGCGCCAGGCCGAACCCCTGGCGCGGCGCCTCGACCGGGGTCGGGACGGTCATGGCGGCGCGGGCGGCGTTGATGGTCGAGCGGGTCGAGGAGGCCCGGCCCGCCGCCGCGGCGGCGCCCATGGAGGCGCGCAGACGCCGGGGATCGACGAACTCCGTCTCGCCGCCGAAATCATCTTCGCGTGCGGATACCTCCAGGTCGGGGGTCTCCGCCGAAGCCGGAGCCGCAAAGGCCGAGGTCGCAGCCGGGGCCGTGGCGTCCAGCGCATCCTCGACATCGGCCCCGCCGAAGCCGCCGAACGGCTGAATGACCGGCGCGGCCTCGACCACAGGCGCGGGCTCGGGCGCAGGCGTGACGGGTTCAGGCTCAGGTTCGGGCGTCGCCGGGGCAGCGGCGAAGGACGAGGGGAAGGGCGCCGCCTTGGGCGTCGCCGCCGCATCGCTGGACCAGTCGTCGCCGTCGTCGAAGGAATCGTCGGGGAAGACGGCCGCGCGCCAGTCCGGCTCCACCGGGGCGGAAACGGCGGCCTGGGCCGTCCGCGCCGCTACGGCGCGGGGCCTGGGCTCGGCCTCGGGAATGTCCCATCCCCCCGCCTCGACCGCGATGTCGGCGGTCGGCGCGGCCCGGTCTTCAAAGGCGGGACGGTCGGCGGAACCGGCTTGGCGAGCGTTGATGCTCTCGCGGGCTTCCGCCAGCAGGCGGGCCGTGCGCTCCTCGCTCAGCCGCATCCGCTCGGCCAGTTCGCCCGAGGCGCGGTCGTAACGCTGCTCGATCTTCTCGGAGCTTTCCGACAGACGCCGCGCGATGTCGTCCAGCGCCTGCTGCGAGCGGCGCTCGGACTGGACGATCCGGTCGCTGAGCTGATCGGAGATGCGGGTGATCTCCCCGCCCAGCTTCTCCAGCGCCAGGGCGTGACGGTCCTCTGTCGCGGTCAGCCTCTGTTCGACCCGATCGACGTGGCGGGCGAAGGTCTGGTCGACCTGGGCCGAATGGCGCGCCAGGTCCTCGTCCACCTTGCGACTGACGGCGCGGGTCACGGCCTCGGCCTGCTCGGCGCCCGCCCGTTCGGCGGCCTGCATCCGCGCATTCAGGTTCTGGGCGATCTTCAGGACTTCGCGGCCCATGGCCTCCAACCCCTGGGCGCCCTTGCGCTCGGACGCCTGGACCTGGTCGTTGACGGCCTGAACCGCCCGTTCGATCCGGTCGATCCGGGCGCCCGTCTCGGCGGCGTCGAGCCGCTGCATCATCTCGGCGCGGTTGCTGTCGATCTGACGCGACAGGGTCTCGGCCAGTTTTTCGAACCGGGCGGCGTCGCGGGCCCCTTCCGGCTCGACCCGGCCCTCGGCGGCGCGCAGCCTCTGATCCAGATCGGCGAAGGACCGTTCCAGCGCCTTCAGGGCCTCGGTAGTGCGGCTTTGCGCCTGGTCCAGACGCGCCCCGACCTGGGCCAGAAGATCCGAGCCGGCGCCGGGTCCGGCGGCCTTTTCGACCGCCTCCATCCGCTGACGCAGATCCGCCACGCCGGCGCGTTGACGCTCTTCGATGTCGTACAGCCGCCCCGCCAGGGCGCCGATGGACTGTTCGACCTTGCCGAAGCTCTCCTGAACCTGAGGACCGGTGTCCCGTTCGAAGGCGCGCAGACGGCGGTGCCCTTCGCGCAGCTCCTCGGCGATGTCGTCAATGCGCCGGGCCTGCCCCTTGGTCTGGGCGTCATGACCGTCCAGGCGACGCACCAAGCCGGCGACGGCCTGATCGACCCCCTGGATGGCGACGGTCGAACGGCGCTCGGCCGCCTCCAGCCGCGCGGCCAGGGCGTCGATCGAGGCGCTGACCCTCTGCCATTTCTCGTCCGACGGCTCATAGGCGTCGTCCAGACGGCGGGCGCGATGGCGGCGGTCATAGGTGTCGGCGACAGGACCGCGGCGCGGAAGCGTGGCGTAGCCCTCTTCCTCGTCGTCCATGATCATGGAGTTCAGCCACTCGCCCAGGGTCATGCCTGAACGGCGCGCAAGATCCTTGGCGACCTCGCGGGCTTTCGGGTCGATGCCCTTAACACTCCAAGGCGCGGCTGCGCTCACTGATTCGGCTCCCGACCCATGCGGCAAGGCTATAACGCCAATATCGAGGGTGTAAACGTGTGGTTAACCGCAAGATGTTGCGGCCTCTCTCCAGCCTGTGGAAATCTCGCCGCACCCTGTGTTTCTGGGCCGATCAGGGTTAACGTCGCCTTAAGATTAAGACTTCGGCAAGACTTCCCTTGCGCAACCGACCGGGCTTGGGCAGGTGCAGCCGATGGACCTGAACGCCACACTGATCCTGCTGGTCGCCGCCCTGGCGGTCATGGTCTTCGCCGGCTGGCGGGGCGCCCAGCCGCCCAATCCGTTCAAGGGGCCGCGAATGACGCCCTGGCGGTTCATCATGCTGGGCGCCGCGGCCCTGGCCCTGCTCTTGCTGATTCATCTGGCGACCCTGTTCGGCGCCGAACGCGCGCCCTGGATTCCCTGAGCCGTCCCCCGTCAGGAACCCGATCCGAGCCCGACCATTGTCTCCGCGACCCCAAAAGGAGACGCACGACATGGCCGACACCCTGACCCCTGCCCAGGCCGAGAAGGAATTCTGGGACAGTCTGAAGGACTCCAACACCGGCATGCTGGGCCTGGACCAGGCCGGCTACCACCATCAGCCGATGACCGGCTTCGGCGAGCCCGAGACCGGGACCATCTGGTTCTTCAGTCGCGACGACACCGACTTCGCCCGCGACGTGGCCGTGGGCGGTCAGGACGGCATGTTCTGCTACCAGGCCAAGGACCAGAAGGTTCAGGCCTGCATCCACGGCGCCCTGTCGATCGACCAGGACCGCGCGCGCATCGACAAATACTGGAATCCAGTCGTGGCCGCCTGGTACCCGGACGGCAAGGACGACCCGCACCTGACCCTGATCCGCTTTGACGCCGAGGACGGTCGGGTCTGGGTGTCGGACAAGGGCGGCCTGGGCTTCGGCTACCAGATCCTGAAGGCCAATCTGACCAAGACCCAGCCGGACGTCGGCGGCGTGTCGGACGTCAATCTGAGCTAGAGCATGAGGCGGCGCCGAGATTTTCGTCTCGGCGCCGTTTCCATCAGCCTGCGAAACACCAGGCCAGGACCGCCTTCTGGGCGTGGATGCGGTTCTCCGCCTCGTCCCAGACCAGAGAGCGGGGACCGTCGATGACGGCGTCAGTCACTTCTTCGCCCCGGTGCGCGGGCAGGCAGTGCAGGAAGACCGCATTCGGATCAGCCAGCTCCATCAGGGCCTCGTCCACCGTATAGGGCTCGAAGGCCGCCAGGCGCGCCTCATAGTCCTGATCGCCCATAGAGACCCAGGTGTCGGTGACCACGACGTCGGCGCCCTTGACCGCCTCGCGCGGATCGCTGGTCAGGGTCACGGCGGCCCCGCCCTTTTCGAGATCGCGCAGGTCGGGATGGTATTCCGCCGGACAGGCGACGTTCAGGTGGAAGCCGAACTTGGGCGCCGCATGCATGAAGCTGTGGCAGACATTGTTGCCGTCGCCGACCCAGGCGACGGTCTTGCCCGCGATCGGGCCGCAATGTTCCTCGATCGTCTGCAGATCGGCCAGGATCTGGCACGGATGCGACCGATCGGTCAGGCCGTTGATCACCGGCACGGTCGAAACCCGGGCGAAGCGTTCGACGTCCTCATGCCGATTGGCGCGGATCATCACCGCATCGACCATGCGCGACAGGACGCGGGCCGTGTCCTCGACCGGCTCCCCCCGGCCCAGCTGCATGTCGGACGCCGTGGCGATGATGGAGGCGCCGCCCAGCTGGCGTATGGCCGCGTCGAAGCTGAAGCGGGTGCGGGTCGAGTTCTTCTCGAAGATCATGGCCAGGACCCGGTCCTTGGCCGGGGCGTCGGCGTCGGGACGCCCCTGGGGCCAGCCCTTGCGGGCGGCCTTTCGGGCGTGGGCGTCGTCCAGAATGGCGCGCAGGTCGGCGGCGTCCAACTGATGGATGTCGAGGAAGTGGCGGGTCATGGGTGATCCGGTCGAGGCGAAAAAAGTTTCATCACAAAGAGCACAACGGCGTCACGACGAACACGACGGAAGGCGGCCGGTGAGATCATAAAACCAGACGGCGAAAGCCGTCCTTTAGTCTGGGCGTATTGAAGTTGATCAGATAGCCCAATCTGATCTGACTAAACCTCAGATAGGTGAGTATCTGAGCAGTATGGATCGACGCCAGGGCGTCGATCGCTTTCACCTCGACGATCACCTGACTCTCCACCAGTAGATCGAGCCGGAAACCGACATCCAATCGGTCTTCGCGGTAGTGGACGGGGATGGCGACCTGCCGTTCAACGGCAAGACCCGCACGCATCAGATCGCTGGCGAGGCAATGCTCGTAAACCGACTCCAGCAAGCCCGGCCCAAGTTCCCGATGCACGGCGAAGGCCGCGTCCATAACGGCGCGACCGACCTCGTTCACTTTCGGGGAAACAGGCTCCCTCCCGTCGTGGCCGTGGTGCATTCGCCGTGCCCGTTGTGATGAAACCGATCAGGCGGCCCACCTCTCGCGGGCGGCCTCGCAGGCGGCTTCGAACCGGGTGATCAGTTCGCGGGCCTCGTCGAGCGTCAGGTTCAGCGGCGGCAGCAGGCGCACGCAGTTGTCGCCGCCGCCGGCGATCAGCAGCTGTTGCGTGTCGCGCGCCAGGGCCATGAACTCGCGATTGTTCGGAACCAGCTTGACCCCGATCAGCAGCCCCTTGCCGCGGACGTCGACGATCACCTCGGGGAAGCGCGACTGCAGACCCGCCAGCTGCTGCTTCAGATAGCCCGCGACCTCATTGACGTTGTTCAACAGCTCGGGCGTGTTGATCAGCGACAGGGCCTTGCCGCCCACGGCCATGGCCAGGGGATTGCCGCCGAAGGTCGAGCCGTGCACCCCGACCGTCATGCCCGAGGCGGCCTCGGCCGTGGCCAGGCAGGCGCCGATGGGGAAGCCGCCGCCCAGGGCCTTTGCCACCGCCATGATGTCGGGCGACATGCCGGCCCATTCGTGGGCCCACAGCTTGCCGGTCCGGCCCATGCCGCACTGGACCTCGTCGAAGATGATCAGGACGCCGTGCTGGTCGCACAGCTCACGCAGTCCGCGCAGGCACTGTTCCGGCATGGCGCGGCAGCCGCCCTCGCCCTGGACGGGCTCGACGATGACGGCCGCCGTGGTCGGATTGGCGATGGCCGCCTTGATGGCCTCGTGGTCGCCCCACTTCAGCTGGTGGAAGCCCTGCATGGCGGGGCCGAAGCCCTCGGTGTAGCTGGGGTTGGCGGCGGCGTTGATGGCGCCGAAGGTGCGGCCGTGGAAGGAGCCGTCGAAGCCGTAGATGTCGATCCGCTCGGGCGCGCCCTTGGCCGAATGATATTTGCGCGCCGTCTTCAGGGCGCACTCGACCGCTTCCGTGCCCGAGTTGGTGAAGAAGACCACGTCGGCGAAGCTCGATTCGCACAGGGCGTCGGCCAGGGCCTCCTGGCCCGGAATGCGGAAGATGTTGGACACGTGCCACAGCTTCTCGGCCTGGTCCTTGACCGCCTGGACCAGTTCGGGATGGGCGTGGCCCAGGCCGTTGGTCGAGATGCCGGCGACGCAGTCGAGATATTCGGTCCCGTCGGTCGACCACAGGCGAGCGCCTCGGCCGCGTTCCACTTCCAGCGGCGCGCGATTGTAGACACCCATCAGATGGTTCGTGGACACGGGACTAAGACCTCCAAAAGCGATACGGCCCCGACGCGAGGCGCGACGGAGCCGGTTTCATAGGGACAAGGGTTGTCGGATGAGTGACGGTGTTAGTCAACACCGGCGCCATGGGCTTTCGTCAGGGCGCCGCCCGATCCAGCCGCAGCGTCAGGTCGGCGATAAAGCGACCGAAGCGGGCCACGTCCTCGCCGTTCAGATAGGACAGCTTGTCCTCGGTCGAATGGATGCGCTGGAAGACCGGCGGGACGAAGCCCTCCTTCAGGCCATTGTCCTCGCCCCCGTTGAAGGCCAGCCACATCTGGTGGGCGCCGATCGCGTCCTGGGTTCCCAGCGAGACCACGGGCACGCCGGCGGCCGAGAAGACCCGGTCGTCGCTGGGCGGATAGACGGGGAAGGCGATGCAGTTGACCGCCTGTTCGGCGCACTGGGTGCGCAGGGCGGTGAGCACAAAGCCCGACTGGGCGCCGTTGTTCTCGCCGTACATGACGGTGCGGCCATAGGCGGCGACGTCGGCGTTGATCACGGCGTGAATGCGGCTCTTGTCGTGGCTCTCCAGCCAGGCCTTGGCGCCGATCAGGCCCAGCTCCTCCTGGTCGGTCAGGACGAAGATCAGCCGGTGGCCGGTCGTTTGGCCCTTCAGCGCCTTCATCGCCTCGATCATGGCCAGGACCGAGCCGGCGTTGTCGACGATCCCCTGCGACATCGAGCCGTCGCGCAGTTTCACCGCGTCATAGTGGGCGGTCAGCACGATGTCCTTGGGGCCGTCGCCCAGGGTGACGACGACGTTGGACCCGGCCATCGGGCCGGTGCGGGGATTGCCGCCCTCGAAGGTCTGGAGCTGGTGCGGCAGGCCGGCGGCGGTCAGCTGATCGACGATGACAGCCATGCGCTCGGCGTTCGTCGGCTTGACGAAGGCGGCGGCGGCCGTCTGGATCGCGGCGCCGGACTCCTGGGCGGCGGCCGGAAGGGCGACAAGAAGCGCCGCAGCGGCGACGAGCGAACGGAACAGCATGGCGGACCTCCCCAGGGTGATCCGCCAGAGTTAGCGGGCTAGCTCTTCAGGCGCCAGCCCGAACGGAACACCAGCCAGCAGATCGTCCCCATGATAACCATCAGGACGGCCGATCCGATCACGCCGACCGTCAGATTGCTCTCAGCATGGCCGATGAAGCCGTAACGGAAACCGTCGATCAGATAGAAGAAGGGGTTGTAGCGGCTGATCGTGCGGAAGGGTTCGGGCAGGTTCTCGACCAGATAGAAGGTGCCCGACAGGAAGGTCATCGGCATGACGATGAAGTTCTGGACCGCCGCCAGGTGATCGAACTTCTCGCTCCACAGACCCGCCAGCACCCCGGTCATCCCCATGATGAAGCTGGCCGCGAGCGCGAACCAGACGATGGCCAGCACATTGGCGACGCCGAGCGGCGCGAACGGCAGGACGCACAGGGCCGTGACCAGACCGACCACCGCGCCCCTCGTCGCCGCCCCCAGCGTAAAGCCCATGGTCAGCTCCAGCGGGCTGAGCGGCGGGGTCAGGAAGTCGGTGGCCGTGCCCATGATCTTGGCCTGGATCAGGCTGGACGAGGCGTTGGCGAAGGCGTTGTTCAGCACCGCCATCATGATCAGGCCGGGCGCCACGAACAGGGCGAAGGGCGTGCCGTGCAGCGGCGGCCGGGCGTCCTGAAGCGCGACCACGAAGACCAGCATATAGAGCAGGGTCGTCACCACCGGCGCAGCCACCGTCTGGGCCCCCACCTTCCAGAACCGCCGCACCTCGCGCAGATACAGGGTCTGAACCCCGATCCAGTTGATCCCCGGATAGCGCCGCGGCTGCGGCAGTCCGGACGGGCGGGTGGCGATCAGGTCGGGCGTGGTCTCGGTCATGAGCCGCCAGATGCGCTTTGCGGCTTGGCTTCGCAAGGGAGTGGTTAGTGGCGAGTGGCGAGTGGCGAGAAGGCGCGGGCGTTCAGAGCGCGAACCACAGCGACCGGAAGGGCTGAACGACGGCGTATGCAGCGCGTCCCACTCGCCACTCGCCACTCGCCACTAAGGCGATTCAACATCTGGTTTCTGTGGACAGTGCGATTCGCACATATTGCGTCTCTTAACGGCTGGTTTACGATTAGTGGTAGGTCAAGACCCCGGAGGGGGAGCCTGAACCTAGATATTGAATCCAAACTCGCTGGAGGGTGGCATGACCGCAGGCTGGACCGACGACCGCGTAGGCGCGCTGAAGAAGCTCTGGCTGGAAGGCCAATCCGCGAGCCAGATCGCCAAACAACTGGGCGGCGGGGTCACCCGCAACGCCGTGATCGGCAAGGTTCACCGTCTGGGCCTGTCGGGCCGGGCCGCCCCGTCCCAGCCGGCCCGCACCGCCGCGACCTTCCGCACCGCCCGCCCGCGCCCTGCGGCCCCGGCCGCGACGGCGGCCGCCCAGCCGGCCGCGCCGCGCCGCCTGGAAGTGGTCCAGCCCAAGGCGGTTCAACCGGCCGCTCCGGCGCCCGCCCCGATCCCGGACCTGCCGGGCACGGCTACGGTCATGACCCTGGGCGCCCATATGTGCAAATGGCCGATCGGGGATCCGTCGTCGCGCGAGTTCAGCTTCTGCGGCCGTCGCGCCTCGGAAGGCGTCTATTGCGTCGAACACGCCCGCGTCGCCTACCAACCCCAGGTCAAGCGCGGCAAGGACGGCTCGTCCGACCTGGCCCGCAGCCTGCGCAGATACATTTAAGGGCGCTACGCTCGCGACGCGGTCGCTCGCTGCTTGAGCGCCGTTTCGCACCGCGGGTCATGCCCGCGTCACAGATGCTCCTTATGGAGCCGAACTCCCCCTCGCCGGTCCGCGCAAGCGACCGGCGAGACTCTAGGGGGCGGGGCTGCGGTTCATCCGGGTTGACGCAGCCCCATCCGCCTTCGTCAGCCCGGCCCCGGCGAAGTCGCGCATCCAACTTCGATCAGCTCCGCGTCGGTGGCGCGAAACCCTCCTGCGCCGTCGGGCACGACCAACAGCGCCTTTTGGGTGTTGTAGGACCCGCCGTTCAGAGCCCGATCCGTGAAACAGACGACCAAACCGTCCGGATCCTTTCGCAGGACCCGCAGACTGATCGCCCAGTCGCCTTGCCGTTCCAGCCGCGCGACACCCTCCTCGACGCTCAGATCCGTGAACGTCCAGTCGCGCGGGTATCTCAATCCGGGAGACCGGGCAGGTCCTGTCGAGTTTTGGAAACTGGTCAGATCCAGCTTCTGAAGAACGGACTCAGCGGACGGGGTCGCTTGCAGCCAAGCGCCGATCACCATCAAGCCTATCACAAGCACGTCAATCTCCAGCCGATCCGGGCAAGGGCGGGATGAGATAACGCTGAGCGAGAGCGAAAAACAACCCTAGTTCAACACCCGCCTTGCACCGGGCGTATCCAACGAAAAGGCTGGGATCTCGACCTCGAAACTGCGGCCATCGGCGTCGGTCATGTAGTAGGCGCCGACCATCGACCCGCTGTCGGTCGGCAGGGGGCACCCGGAGGCGTAGGCATAGCTGCCGCCCGGCTCGATGACCGGCTGTTCGCCCACCACGCCCGGCCCGCGCACCTCTTCGACATGGCCGTGGCCGTCGGTGATGGTCCAGCGGCGCGCCATCAGCTGCACCGTCGTCCCGCTCAGGTTCACGATCTCGACCTGATAGGCCCAGACCCAGCGGCCCTCGTCGGGGTCCGACTGGCCCGCCAAATAGCTGGGCCGCACCCGGATCAGTATGCCGTTCGTTTCGGCGGTATAGGCAGGACCATCGTGCATGGGCTATATGCTCGCCCCGCCGCGCGCGGGCCGCAAGCGCGACTTGGCGACAGGTCGCGAAAACCGTGTGAGACTGACGCCATGAACGCCTTCCAAGCGCCCCGTCCCGGCATCCTGCCCGCCCAGTCCATCGAGACCCTGATCGCCGCCGGCGCCATCACATCCGACACCCCATTCGATCATGACCAGGTCCAGCCGGCCAGTCTGGACCTGCGGCTGTCGGATCAGGCCTGGCGCGTGCGCGCCTCCTTCCTGCCCGGCCGCCGCAAGGTCGAGGACCGGATCGCCGACGTGGCCATGCACCGGATCGAGATCACCGAGGCCGGGGTCGTGCTGGAAAAGGGCTGCGTCTATATCGTGCGCCTTCAGGAGCGGCTGAACCTGCCCAAGGGGCTGATCGCGCGGGCCAATCCCAAGTCCTCGACCGGCCGGGTGGACGTCTTCGTGCGCCTGCTGACCGACCAGGGCGCCAGTTTCGACGATGTGGCCGAGGGCTATGACGGCCCCCTCTATATGGAGGTCGCGCCCCAGACCTTCTCCATCCTGGTGCGGCCCGGCACCCGGCTGAACCAACTCAGGCTGAAGGCCGGCGATCCGCCCAAGCTGGAGACCCGCTCGGTCGGCGTCGATCTGCAGGGCGGCGACGTCGTCGGCTTCCGTGGGCGGCGCCACGCGGGCGTTGTGGATCTGGACCATATCGACGGCCACGACCCGCGCGATTTCTGGGAGCCGCTGACGCTGCGGCGCGGCGAACTGCTGCTGGATCCGGGCGAGTTCTACATCCTGGCCTCGTCAGACGACGTCGAAATTCCGGTCGATCAGGCCGCCGAAATGACCCCCATCGACCCGTCGGTAGGCGAGTTCCGCGTCCACTACGCCGGCTTCTTCGACCCTGGCTTCGGCACGGATGAGGCGCACGGCGCCGGCTCCAAGGGGGTGCTGGAGGTCCGCACCCACGACACCCCCTTCCTCCTGGAACACGGCCAGATCGTCGCCCGCCTGGTCTATGAGCCCCTGACGGAGCGCCCCGTGCGCCTATATGGCGAGAGCGGCAGCCACTATCAGAACCAGGGCCTGAAGCTGTCGAAGCATTTCAGGGGGTGGTGATTAAGGGAGTGGTTAGTGGCGAGTGGCGAGTGGCGAGCCAGCCCCGCCTCTCTGGCCACTCGTCACTCGCCACTAACCCCTCACGTCAGCCGATCCGCCTTCCTCAGTCCCGGGAACATCGCCGACCAGGCGCCGGTCGCAGCCAGCGCTCCGAAGCCGCCGAACACCGCCGCCCCGACCGCGCCCAACATGCGGACCATGACGCCGGAATAGGCCTCGCCCAGTTCGTTCGAGGCGCCGATGAACAGCATGGAGACCGACGAGACCCGCCCGCGCATATGGTCGGGCGTGGCCAGCTGGATCAGGGTCTGGCGCACATTGACGCTGATCATGTCCGCCGCCCCGCCGATCAGCAGGGCCAGGCCGGACAGCCAGACGATCTTGGACAGGCCGAAGGTCAGGGTGCACAGGCCGAACACCGCCACGGCCGAGAACATCCAGCGCCCGCCGTTCCGTCGGATCGGGAAGCGGCTCAGATAGATGGCCATGCCCATGGCCCCGACGCCGAAGGCCGCGCGCAGCAGGCCGAAGCCCTGCGGTCCGACATGAAGGATGTCGCGGGCGAAGATCGGCGTCAGAAGCGCCACCCCCGCCAGCAGGACCACGACCAGGTCCAGCGAAATGGCGCCGAGCACGATCTTGGTCTTCCACACATAGGCCAGCCCCTCCTTGACCGCGTCGATCGGCGACAGGGGATTGGCCTGGGGCGCCGGCTTGCCGCTGGTGCGGATCAGGATGAAGGCGGCGACGGCCAAGAGGAACATCCCCAGCGACACCGCATAGGCCAGGGGCACATTGACGCCCACGATCACCCCGCCCAGGGCCGGACCGGCGATGGCCCCGGTCTGGAAGGCGATGGACTGGGCGGCGATGGCGGGCGGCAGGGCCTTGCGGCCCACCACCATCGGCAGGAAGGCCTGGCTGGCCGGCGCCAGGAAGGCGCGCGCGGCGCCGAACAGGGCCGCGACCGCCAGCAGCCCCCACAGGGGCGGGTTTCCGTGCAGGGCCATGGCCAGGAAGGAGCCGGCGCAGGCCGCCTCGACCAGGATGGAGATCCACACGGTGCGCTTGCGGTCCCGCCGGTCGGCCATGGCCCCGGCCGGCAGGGTGAAGGCCAGAAGCGGCAGGAACTGACACAGGCCGACCAGGCCCAGATAGAGACTGGCCTGTTCGATCGGATGATCGCGCCGGGCGATCTCATAGACCTGCCACAGCAGGGCCGAGGACTGGATCTGGATCGCCAGAACCGCGACCACGCGCCCGAACCACAGGAGGCGGAAATCGCGGATGCCCCAGGGACTGTCGGGGCCCTCGGGCGGAGGCGGCGGAACCGGCGGGGCGGCGGGGGCGGTGTCGAGGGTTTCGGTGCTCACGTGCGTCTGGGGAACTTCGGATAGGGCGAACCGTCGCGGTGGAAATAGCGGTCCGCGCCCGCAGGCAGGACCATGTCGATGTCGGGGTAGTCGCAAGGGGTGACGGTCGGGCTGCGCGTGCCGACCTCCAGCAGAACCGCCTCGCGGCCGGATCGGTTCTCGAGCCTGTGTCCGTTGGCGACGCCGGCCTTGAAGCCGGCGCAGTCGCCGGGGCGCAGAACCGTCTCGCCGTCCTCCTCGACCAGGACGACCTCGCCCTCGACCACCATGACGAACTCGTCTTCGGCCTCGTGCCAGTGGCGCTGGCTGGACCAGGCGCCGTCGGGCAGGCGCAGCAGGTTGACGCCGAACTGGGTCAGGCCCGCCGCATCACCCAGCTTCCAGCGGCGGCGCGACAGACAGGGGCCGGCGAACGCGTCCGGATAGGTCGTGCCGTCGCCTCTGGGCGCGCTGTCGATGTCGATCTTGGGCATGGGCCTTCTCCCCGTTGCGCGATGTCCCTAAAGCATAGGCGCATGAGCCGCGCATCAACTCCTGTGATCGATCCTGTCGAACTGACCCGCGACCTGATCCGTATTCCATCCGTCACCCCCGCCGACGAGGGGGCCATGGACGTGCTGGAACGCCATCTGACGGCCCTGGGCTTCCACTGCCGGCGCCTGGCCTTCGAGGGACCGGGGGGCGAAGGGGTCCATGCGCGGATCGAGAACCTGTACGCCCGGCGCGGAACCGCCTCGCCCAACCTGTGCTTCGCCGGCCATACGGACGTGGTGCCGACCGGGCCGTCCGATCAGTGGTCGGCCCAGCCCTTCAACGCCGAGGTCAGGGACGGCCTGCTGTACGGCCGGGGTGCGGTGGACATGAAGGGCGGGATCGCCGCCTGGGTCGCCGCCGTGTCCCAGGTGCTGGCGGAAGGTGAGCCGAAGGGCTCCCTCTCCTTCCTGATCACCGGGGACGAGGAAGGCCCGGCGCTGCACGGCACCAAACGGGTGGTCGAGACCCTGGCGGCCGAGGGCGAGGTGATCGACGCCTGTATCGTGGGCGAACCCTCGTCGTCGCAGCACCTGGGCGACATGATCAAGGTCGGGCGGCGCGGCTCGCTGAACACCTGGATCACGGTGACGGGCAAACAGGGCCACGTCGCCTATCCCGAACGGGCGGCCAATCCGGCGCCGGTGATCGCCCGGCTGATGAGCCGGCTGAACGACCATGTCCTGGACGACGGCTATGAGAGCTTCCCGCCGTCGAACCTGGAGATCACCAGCATCGACATCGGCAATCCGGCGACCAACATCATTCCGGCCGAGGCCAGGGCGCGGCTGAACATCCGCTTCAACCCCAGCCATACGGGCGATGCCTTGATCGACTGGCTGAACCGCGAGGCCGGGGCCATGCAGGCCGAGACCGGGCTGCAGATCACCCTGGACCACCTGTGCTCCGGTGAGGCCTTCCTGACCGAGCCCGGCGCCTTCGTCAGCGCCGTGCAGGACGCCGTCGAGGCCGAACTGGGCCGCCGCCCCGAAGCCTCGACCACCGGCGGCACCTCGGACGCCCGCTTCATCCGCGCCCTGTGCCCGGTGCTGGAGCTGGGCCTGGTCGGCCAGACCATGCACCAGATCGACGAACGGGTGCCGACGGCGGAGCTGGAGGCGCTGACGGCCGTCTATCGCCGGGTGATCGAGACGGTGTTCGAGCGGTTGTAGTCATATCCGTCTCCTCCCCGCTCTGCGGGGAGGGATCGCGAAGCGGTGGAGGGGCCTGTCCGCCGCACCGAGTCCGGGTCAGCAGCCCCTCCGTCACGGCGCTGAAGAAGCGCCGCGCCACCTCCCCGCTAGGCGGGGAGGAGACGACGAACCCATTCCGCTTGTGCAACGACCATCGCTCGGCGACACTCGAATCATGGCCGTCGAAGAGTTCAAGAGCGCAAAGACCGAGTGGAAGGATGTGGTCCTGGTCTGCCGCAAATGCTCAAAGAAGCTGGACGGCGGTTTCGGGCCGGACGGGGACCTGACCCTGAAGAAGGCCCTGCGGAAATATCTGCACCTGAAGAAGGGCAAGAAGGGGCGCAAGGGGGCGCTGACCGTCACCAGCGCCGACTGTTTCGACATCTGTCCCAAGGGCGCCGTGGTCGCGGTCAATACGGCCCAGCCCAAGAAGCTGCTGATTATTCCGGCCGGCGCCGACCTGTTCGAGGTCAAGACGCGGTTGGGGCTGGACGACGGGCGGCGGCTGAAGATGGTCGTTCCCGACTGAGACGTCTTCCTTCCGCCGGCCAGCCGTGTCAGATCGGCGCCATGGAAGACGCCAAGATCGAACGACGCGCCGGGGTGCAGGCGACCTCTGACCGGCTCTGGGAGCTGGTCTCGGACCTGCCCGGCTGGAACCGCTGGAATCCGCACGAGACCGATGTGGAGGGCGCCATCGCCTTCGGCGGCCAGCTGACGATCACCGAGGCCTTTCCCGGCCAGGGCGAGCGGCGGGCGGCGGCCCGGGTTGCGGAATGGCGGCCCTATGTGCGGCTGGTCTGGACCGAGAACCGGGGCTATCTGTTCCGCACCCTGCGCTACATCGACATCGAGGAGCTGGAGAAGGGGCGCTGCATCGTCTCGTCTGGCCACAAGTTCGCGGGCCTGCGCGGCGAACTGTTTCACGACAAGCACAGAAACGCCCTGCGCGAGGCGCACCAGGCCATCGTCGACGGATTGAAGGCCGCCGCAGAAGGCTGACGCTTCAGCCCTTGGCCATGGTGTCCATGATGTTCAGGATCGCCGGGCCCAGGATGACGATGAACAGGACCGGCAGGAAGAACAGGATCATCGGCACCGTCAGCTGGGCCGGCAGGGCCGCAGCCTTCTTCTCCGCCGCCGACAGGCGCAGTTCGCGGTTCTCCTTGGCCATGACGCGCAGGGCCGAGGACAGGGGCGTGCCGTAGGTCTCGGCCTGGGTCATGGCGACCGCCACCGACTTGACGCCTGGATGGTTGGTGCGCCGGCCCAGGTTCTCATAGGCCATGCGGCGGTCCGGCAGATAGCTGAGCTCGGCCGACAGCAGGGACAGTTCCTCGGCCAGTTCGATCGAGGAGGAGCCGATCTCCTGGCTGACCTTGTTGACGGCCGCCTCAATCGACATGCCCGCCTCGACGCAGATCAGCAGCAGGTCCAGGGCGTCGGGAAAGGCCAGCATGATCGAGGCCCGGCGTTTGGCGATGCGGTTCTTCACATAGAGGTTCGGCGCATAGAAGCCGGCGACCACGGCGCCCATACAGGCGCTGATCTTGTTCATCGTCGGCCAGTCGACGATCTTGAGCACGAACAGATAGAAGACCGCCACCGCCAGGAACAGGAAGGGCGAGGCGAAGCGGAAGAAGTAGAAGGTGGTCAAGGGACGCGGACCGCGATAGCCGGCTTGGGCCATCTGGTCGGCGACCTTCGGGTCTTCCAGCAGCTTGGTCAGGTTCAGCCGGTCGACGAGCAGCTTCTTGAAGCCCTCGTCATCGCTGTGGCGCAGCGCGCCCTGGCCCGACTGGATCGCAGCGCGTGAGCGACGCTTCAGGTCGTCGCGGCGCTCCGAAACCGCCTTCATCCGCTTGTCCAGCTGAACGCCCCGGGTCATGGAAGACAGCAGGGTCAGGACGGTGGCGAAGACCAGCACCCCCACCCCGATGCTGAGCAGGTTTTGCGGGTCGGTGATGAAGCGAATGAAACCGTCCATGTCCCCGCCTCAGATCTTGAACGAGATCATGCGCTTCATGACGAAGACGCCCAGTCCCATCAGAACCCCCGCCAGCAGCAACAGGGCGTTGCCGCGGATGTCGGTGAACAGGGACATCATGTAGCCGGGACTGGTGAACATCACCATGGCCATGACGGCCGGCGGCAGGGAGCCGATGATCCCGGCCGAAGCCAGGGCTTCGGACGACATGGCCTTGACCTTTTCGGCCATCATCCGGCGGGCGCGCAGAACCGCCGACAGATTGCCCAGGGCCTCGGCCAGATTGCCGCCGGTCTTCTGCTGGATGGCGATGACGATGGTGAAGAAGCGCAGCTCCGGCGACGGCATGCGCTCGTACATCCGCTCCAGCCCCTGTTCCAGCGTCATGCCGACCCCCAGGCCCTCGACCAGCAGCTTGAACTCGGGCCCCAGGGGCGCCGGGCTTTCGCGGGCGATGATCTTGAAACACTCGTGGACCGGCAGGCCGGACTTGATGCCCCGCACGATGACGTCGACGGCGTTGGGGAACTCCAGGGAGAATTTCTTCATCCGGCCCTTGGCCAGGAAGCTGACGATCCAGCGCGGCAGGCCCAGCGCCACCCCCACGCCCAGACCGAGCGCCAGAATGACGTGCAGCCCGAACACCAGGCCCAGCAGGGCCGCGATCCCGCCGGCGACGGCGCTGACGATGTAGAAGGTCCGCACGCCTATGCTCAGGCCCGCCTGTTTCAGCCGCACTGACATGGTGGCGCGGGCCTTGCGCTCGCGGCGATCGGCCTCTTTCAACTGTTCGGCGATCTGTTTGCGGCGGGCCTCGGGCGTGCTGGCCGCGGCCGCCGCCCTGCGCGCCGTGGCGGCGTTTCGCTTGGTCTCGCCCAGCTTGTTGGCCCGCTTCAGGGCCTGGCTCGAGGAATCGTCTCCACCGACGAAGACCCAGCCCAGGCCGCCGATGGTGATGAAGGCCAGAACAGCGGCGAGAATCGGCAGCATGCCCCTACTCCGCCGCGTCGAGGGCGTCGGCCAGCTCGCGCTCCAGCCCATAGTAGCGGGCGCGGTCCCAGAAGCGGGGACGCGCGATGCCGGTGGAGCGGTGGCGGCCGACGATCTTGCCGTGCTCGTCCTCGCCGGTGATGTCGTAGACGAACAGGTCCTGGGTCACGATCACATCGCCTTCCAGGCCCACGACCTCGGTGATGTGGGTGATGCGGCGCGAGCCGTCGCGCAGGCGGGCGGCCTGGATGATGACGTCGACCGAGCCGACGATCATCTCTCGGATGGTCCTGGACGGCAGGCCGTAGCCGCCCATGGTGATCATCGACTCCATCCGGCTGATGGCTTCGCGCGGGGAGTTGGCGTGCAGCGTGCCCATCGAGCCGTCGTGGCCGGTGTTCATGGCCTGGAGCAGGTCGAAGGCCTCGGGCCCGCGCACCTCGCCGACGATGATCCGTTCGGGGCGCATCCGCAGACAGTTCTTGACCAGGTCCCGCATGGTGATCTGGCCCTGGCCCTCCAGATTGGGCGGCCGGGTCTCCAGGCGCACGACGTGCGGCTGCTGGAGTTGCAGTTCGGCGGCGTCTTCGCAGGTGATGACCCGCTCGGTCGGGTCGATGAAGGCGGTCAGGGTGTTCAGCAGGGTCGTCTTGCCCGAGCCGGTGCCGCCCGAGATGACCAGATTGCAGCGTGAAGCGCCGATGACGCCGAGGACGCGCGCCCCCTCGGGACTGATGGAGGCGTACTCCACCAGATTCTTCATCGTCAGCTTGTCCTTCTTGAACTTCCGGATCGTCAGGGTCGGTCCGTCGATCGCCAGGGGCGGAGCGATGACGTTGACGCGCGAGCCGTCGGGCAGGCGAGCGTCGCAGATGGGGCTGGATTCATCGACGCGGCGACCGACCTGAGAGACGATCCGCTGGCAGATGTTCATCAGCTGGGCGTTGTCGCGGAAGCGGACATTGGTCAGCTGGACCTTGCCCCCCACTTCGATGAAGACCCGGCCGGCGCCGTTGACCATGATGTCGGCGATGTCGTCGCGCGCCAGCAGCGGCTCCAGCGGGCCATAGCCCAGGACGTCATTGACGATGTCCTGGACCAGGTGCTCCTGCTCGGCCACCGACATGGAGACGTTCTTGATCGCCACCAGTTCGGCGACGATGTCGCGGATCTCTTCCGACGCCGTCTTGTTGTCGAGCTGAGCCAGATTGGCCAGGTCGATGGTGTTCATCAACGCATTGAAGATGGTGGTCTTCGTGGCGTGATAATAGTCGCTCTGCTCCCGGACGATCTCAGCGACCGCCTGGGCCTTCTTCAACTGTTCGAAACCGGCGGTCGGCCGGGGGCCCGCAGCCTTGGCCGCCGAAGGGGGCGGGGGCGCCGCCTCGGGGGCCGAGGGGGGTCGGGCGGCCAGGGCGTCCAGGCGGTCCGGCTTGGGCGGAGCGGCCGCGGCCTGGTCCATCCCGCCGAAACCGCGCCCGGCCCCGGCCTGCTCGTCAGCCCCGCCGAAGGCAAAGGCCTCGGTCTGGACGCCGGGCGTCGGCTGACGCAGGGGCGCGTCGAAACCCGTGGCGGCGGGCGGCGCGGCAGAGGGCGCCTCGCGCAGGGGCGCCGCGCCGACGCCGGGTTGACCTGTGCGTTTGCCGAACATCCGTCAGCGTTTCTTGAACAGAGAGCCGAACAGGGATTTGGACGCCCTGTCCTCCTCGGCGGGCCGCGCCGCCTTGACGGGCTTGCCTGCGGCCGCAGCCGGCAGCTCTCGGCGCGAGACGATCTGGGCCAGGGTCTGGAAGGCTTCGGCCGCCTTGGTCTTGGCGCCGGCGTCCAGGATCATCTGGCCGTTGTTGGCCGCCGCCCCGAAAGTCTTGGCGTCGAACGGAATGATCAGACTGGGATGGACGCCCAGGGCGGCGCCGAAATCCTTGGCCGGAATTTCCGGTCGGCCCGGCACCCCGACCTGATTCAGCACCAGACGCGGCGGAGCGTCGTTGGGCCGGCCCTGATGGATCAGGTCGATCATATTCTTGGCGTTGCGCAGGGCCGCCAGATCGGGGGTCGCCACCACCACCACCTCGTCGGCGCTGATCAGGGTGCGGCGCATCCACGGCGACCACAGATGGGGCAGGTCCAGGATGACGAAGGGGGCGGTGGCGCGGATGCGGGTCGTGACCTCTTCGAACGCCTCGGTGGAGATGTCCCAGTCGGTGTCCAGGGTCGCCGGCGCGGCGAACAGGCTCAGCTTGTCGGTGCAGCGGACCATCATCCGGTCCAGAAGGGTCGCATCCAGCCGGTCCGGCTGGCCCAGGGCGTCGACCACCCCGTTCAGCGGATCCTGGTTGAAGTCCAGTCCGGCCGTGCCGAACGGCAGATCGTAATCGACGATGACCGTATTGGCGCCGATCCGCTCGGAAATGGCGTAGGCGGTATTGTGCGCCACGGCCGAGGCCCCCGCCCCGCCCCGCGCGCCGACGAAGGCGATGGAGCGGCCGACGAAGGGCTGGGCCGGATCGTTGAACAGGCCGCCGATCGCCGCGATCAGCTGCAGGGGCTGAAGGGGGGCGACCAGATATTCGCTGACGCCGCGCCGCATCAGTTCGCGGAACAGAAGGATGTCGTTGGTCGCCCCGATCACCACCACCTTGGTGCCGGTGTCGCAGACCTCGGCCAGCTGATCCACCTCCCACAGCAGGGTCTGGGGGTCCTTCAGGCATTCGACGATGATCAGGGGCGGGGTCGGCTCATGGCGATAGGTCTCGACTGCCCCCATGACCCCGCCGATGCGGATCTGGGTGGTGGCGCGCGACAGGCGCCGGTCCTGGGCCGCGCGCTCGGCTGCGGCCAGGGTGTCCTGACGTTCGGCGAAAACATGGATGGCGATGCGGGGCACCGACACCTCGCCGATGGCGCCGACGGGCGCCAGGCTGGTCTCGGCCGATATCATGGGCGCCAGAGCGGGCGCCGAATGGGGCGTCGCCGCAGGCGCGGGCGCAAGCGTCGACTGCGCCCTGGCCACCATCTCGCCGACAGGATTGAAGCTGGAGGGCGCCTGGGGCGAACCCCCACCGGAGGGCGCCGGCTGGCCCGGATGGGCGCCGGCGCTCAGGAAGGCGGCCGATCGGGCGTCCGAGGTCGGGAAGGCGGACGGCTCGGAAAAGTCCATGTCGACGTCGAAACCGTCGTCCAGGGCGTCGAAGGGGCGAGGCGCGGCGGGGTTCATCAGGCTCAGTCCACCGCCGTCGAAATGCGCGCGCTCTCCACCAGCGTCTCCTGGGGTGCGGCGGTCTGCTCGCCGGCGGCGTATTTGTCGAACACCACCGTGCGCCGCCCGGCCGAGGCGGGGGTCATGGCGCGCGGCCCTGCAATGTCGCGCGGGTCGGCGATCTGGGCCGCCAGATTGGCGTTGACCGCGCAGCCGAAGTTGGACGAGGACCTGTTGTCCCCGGTCCGGCTCAGATTGCCCCAGGCCGTTCCGCAGCGGGGCACGGCCGCCTGGACGGTTTCGAAACCGACCAGGACCGGCGCGCGCGGATTGGGTCCGTCATAGCCGACGATGCGAAGCCGGTCTCCACCCACACCGAGGCGCGTCAGGGCGTCGCGCACGGCGTAGGCGGTCTGGGCGGCGACCGGATCGTCCCCGGCCGGCGCCTCGATCGTGATAGAACCGGCGCCGACGGCGGCGAACCGTTCGACCAGGGCGGCTAGGGCGGCGTTCTGATTGGCCGAAAGGCCGTCGTCGTGAACGGCGAGGGCGATCCGGTCCAGGCCGGTCTCCACCTGGAGCGCATAGCGGGAGGTCGGCGTCAGGGGCGGTTCACCGCCCAGGCTGCCTGGGCCGCCGACGCAGGCGGAGAGACCGAGCGCCGCGCCGGCCAACAGGGCGAGAGGCAAGAACGAGAGACGGGTCATGAGCTCACTCGATCACATAGCCGACGGCGCCCTGCCAAGCGGCGCCTGAACCGGCCGGTCCGGGAGCGGGCGCGCCATAGACCTGGTTCAGCTGTCCGAACAGGATGGTCTGGGAATCCGTGGCGATCCGCAGGCCGTCGGCAGGGGTCTGCATCCGATCCGGCGAGGTGGGACTGACGATATAGGGCTCGACGATGACGACCAGCTCGGTCTCGCCGTTCAGATAGTCGCGCGAGCGGAACAGGGAGCCCAGCACCGGCAGATTGGTCATGCCGGGCAGGGAATCGACCGCCTGCCTCGTGCTTTCCTGCAACAGGCCGGCGATCATCATCGCGCCGCCTGACGGCAGTTCAACCGTGTTTTCGCTGCGTCGGACGGTCAGGCCCGGCAGGGTGATGGACGAGGCC
This sequence comes from Brevundimonas sp. Br13, assembly GCF_055391505.1. Taxonomy (NCBI): domain Bacteria; kingdom Pseudomonadati; phylum Pseudomonadota; class Alphaproteobacteria; order Caulobacterales; family Caulobacteraceae; genus Brevundimonas; species Brevundimonas sp. Br13. The sequence continues at coordinate 396,605 of NZ_AP044008.1, forward strand.
GTGCCGGCGCCGATGGTGAACCCGCCCTGTTCGGTCAGTTCGGACACCTCGACCTTGACCTGAAGCGAGATGCGGCCGCCCGACAGGACGATGGGCCGGAAGGCCAGGCCCACGCCGTAGGGCTTATAGGTCACGGTGATGTTGCCGTCCCGATCCCGCCCGGTCGGCAGGGGAAACTCGCCCCCGGCCAGGAAGTTTGCGGATTCGCCGTTCACCGACGTCAGATTGGGCTCGGCCAGGGTCCGGGCCAGACCGACCCGCTCGAACGCCTCCAGACAGCCGGTGGCGTTCGTGCCCGTCATGGTGCGGAAGGCGGTGGAGGCGATATCCTGGATGGCGTTCGAGACCGAGGCCGCGCTCGAGGAGCCGGTCGACGCCTGGGCCAGGGCCGTTCCAGGGACCTGAACCAGATTGCCGTTGACGTCGGTGACCGTAACCGTTGTCGGGAAGGGGGCGCCCGTCCAGGTCTGGGAGGCGCTGGCGTTCGAGCCGGCGCTCGTCTGACTGCCGCTGGAGACCGTGCTGGTCCCGTTCGTCGTCCGACCGCCGGTCTGATTGTAACACAACCCCCCGCCTCCGACCGCCGCCCCGTTCACCCCATAGGTGTTGGGGCGACTGAAGCCGTAGGAGTGGATGCCCGAGCCCTTCAGAATGTCGGCGTTGAAACCCAGTTGCTTCAGGCTGCTGCGCTGCACCTCGACCACGCGCACCTTCAGCGTCACCTGGTCCGAGCCGGCGACGCTGATCATGTTGATCACCTTCTCCGGCGCCGAAACGAAGGCGCGGGCGACCTGGGCCGCCTGGGCCGCCTGGGCCGGGCTGTCCGCCGTTCCGGTCAGTATGACGCTGTCGTTGACGGCCTCGGCGTGGATGCCGCCGCCGGGGGCCACGCGGCTGAGGGTGTCCTGCAGGGCGCTGACGCCCGCATCGACCCGGACGCGCAGGCTCAGAATGGTGCGGCCGGCGGCGTCCAGGAAGACGGCGTCGGTCTCACCCGGCGCGATCCCGATCACGGTGATCCGGCGCGGCGAATGCAGCATGGCCTCGGCCACCTGCGGATTGGAGACGATCACGTCACGGGCGTCGGCCGGCAGATCCACGGCGAAGGAGGTGCCGCGCGGCAGGTTGATCAGCCGCGGCGCCGTCCCCATCGACACGGCGGCGCGCGTCTGGGCCGTTCCGGCGGCCGGCGCCAGGACCAGGCCGGCGGCGGCGACCGTGATCAGGACGGCCTTGGACAGGATCGAGGCTCTCACGGCGTCACCACGGTTTCAGGCGTCCCGCCGCGATAGACCCGCACGTTGCGCGTCAGGGCCGCCGCCTGGGGCGCGCGGGTCGCGCCGGACGGCCCCGCCGTATCGGCGTAGGAGCGCAGCGACAGGGACAGTTCGCCCTCGGACTTGGCCTGGGCCAGAAGCACGGCGTCTTGGGGGCGGACCTCCAGGGTGGCGGTCGCCCCGACCACGGCCTGGGCGTCGTCGCCGACCCGGGTGGACTGGTCGATGGCCAGGACCTTGACGTTCTGCATCACTGTGGCCGACGAATATTTGGAGCCCGAGCCGCCGCCTTCCACCGCCCCGGAAGGAGTCTCCTTCTGGGCGGTCAGGACGACGTCGACCCGGTCGCCGGGCAGGATGAAGCCGCCGGCGGCCGATTCCACCGTGACCGCAATGGCCATGGCGCGCATGCCGGGCTCCAGATAGGCCGCCAGATAGCCGCTGTCGCCCGCGCGCACGATCTTGCGCGCCACGATCGGCTCTCCGGCGAGAATGGGTTCGCGCACGACCGAGCCGACATAGTCGGACTTGACTCCGGTCCCGACCAGGCGGCCGGCGGCCTCGCCGACCCGCTGAACCGCGCCGGCGGTCTTGTCGGCGACGGCCTTTTCATCAGCGGGCTTGGCCTCGGCCGGCTTGTCGGCGGCGGCGGGAAGCGGGACGGAGCCGTCGCTGATGAAGGCGGGGTTCAACTGATCGACCGGCCAGTCCTTCCAGGACAGGTCGCCGTCGGTCAGGCGTTTGCCGGGCTCCAGATCGCGGGCAGCGACCAAAATCTTGGCCATGGGGCGCGCCTCGACAGGCGCGGCGGCGGCCGGCGCGGCGGGCTCGCCCTGCCCCATGGCGCGCACGACCAGAGCCAGGCCCAGTGCGGACACGGCGGCGATGCAAAGGACGACGATGCGGGCGGGCTTCATCCAGACGATCTCCGGCAGGCGCGGCGAGCCGGACATGATCCTCGCCCCCTACCGTTAACGATCATGAGGCCCGAGAGTTAACGCTTCCTAAGCGACGCCCGCTTGCGCAACCTCAAGAAACCGCCAAGGCGCGAACGACCATGTCGCCCTCGGGAAAGGTCAGCAGGGCGCCGATGGCGATGGCGACGCCATAGGGAATATCGCCCTTGGGCTCCAGCAGGCGGGCGACCCACGGAAGGCGCGGCGGGAGCGGAGACAGCAGAGGATAGTATTGGCGGGCGAGGATCAGCAGGAGGCAGAAGCCGCCGCCGGCCAGGGCGATCCACAGCAGCAGCGGCCCCAGATCGCCGAACCCCAACCACAGGCAGGCCGCAGCCAGGGCCTTGGCGTCCCCGCCCCCGATCCAGTTCAGGGCGAACAGGCCCATGCCGAGGATCAGGGCGGCGAAGCCGACGCCCAGATGGACGGCGATCTCAGGCAGGGTCAGGCCGACGAGCAGGGCCGCCGGAAAGAAGGCGGCCAGCAGGGCCAGGGAGATCCAGTTCGGAATCCGCATCGTGGTCAGGTCGTGCAGACCCGTGGCCACCATCAGGATCGGAAAGACGGCCAGGAAGGGAAGGCTCAGAAGGTCCATGACCCCATGCTGGCACGGGCGGATTAAGGCCGGGTTGCCGCGCCGCAAAGAAGAAGGGCCGGAGCGTGCGCTCCGGCCCTTCCCAGGCTTCAAGACGTCGGGCGTCTTATTCGCCCTTCTTCTCCAGACCCGTGGCGACTTCCTCCAGACGGGCGTTCAGGTTGGTGCCGACGGTGCCGAGCACGGTGATGATCACGACGGCGATCAGAGCGGCGATCAGGCCGTATTCGATGGCGGTGGCGCCGGATTCGTCCTTAGCGAAACGCGAGATGAACTTAGTCATGGTGAGTTCCCTTGTGTAAATGTCTAGCGAGCAACTTGGCGGGGGGAGCCGGTAGCCCGCTTGACCCCCAAAACGCACGGTTAGAATGACCAAGAGGCGTTAAGGGCAGGTCACGGTTTTTAGTTACCTGCGGATTCACCACAGAAAATCCCGGATCGACGAACTTCAGCCTTTGTTGAGGAAGCCTGGGCCATCATGCGCGCGTCCGCGCTGATGCGCGCCCTTGTTTCAGAGCCGCCGATGCCCCGCTTTTCCATCGCCGTCATCACCGCCGTCCTCGCCCTGGCCGGCCTGCCCGCCCAGGCCCAGAGCCCGAACGGCGCGCTCAATGTCGAGATCGACCGCTCCGCGCGCGTCCAGCTGCGGGGCGCCGCCGCCTCGGTCATCGTCGCCAATCCTCAGATCGCCGACGTCACCGTGGTGGACGCCAACACCCTGTTCATCGTCGGAAAGGGCTATGGGGTGACCGAGGTGGTGGCGGTCGACGGCGTGGGCCGCACCCTGTTCCAGCGCGAGATCGTGGTTACCGGCGGATCGACCGGATCGGTTCGGGTCTGGCGCGGGGCCCAGGCCACGGAAATGACCTGCGGCGCCTCCTGCGCCCCCAGCCTGCGCGCCGGCGCCGCCGCGACCGGCCCGGCCTCGGCGCCCTGATCCATGGCGGCGCTGGATCGTTCTCCCCGTCGCGGCTCCGCCGGTCACCGTGAAGGCGCGGCGGCGGTGGAGTTCGCCCTGGTCGCCACCCCCTTCTTTCTTCTGCTGTTCTCGATCTTCCAGCTGGGTCTGGTCTTCATCACCGACGCCGTCGCCGAAAACGCCCTGTTGACCGTCAGCCGCGAAATCCGAACCGGCGAGGCCCAGGCCAAGGGTCTGGATCAGGCCGGGTTCACACAGGCCTTCTGCGATCAGATGAGCGTGTTCAAGAGCGACTGCGCCGCCCGCGCCACCGTCGATGTCCGGGTCGTCGCCAAATTCTCCGACAATATCGACCCGCCCAAGGACGAGAACGGCGTCCTGGACCTGTCCAAGACCGGCTACGACCCCGGCGCGGCCCAGAATCTGGTCGTCGCGCGTGTCTGGTACAAACAGCCGATGATCGTGCCCGCCCTGACCCAGTCCGTGAGCGCCGCGGGGCCCGGACAGATCATGATCTCCGCCACCACCGCCTTCCGCAACGAGCCCTTCTGATGCGCCGGTCGCTGATGCGCAGGCTGGCGCGCGACGAGACCGGGGTCTCTGCGGTCGAATTCGCCCTGATCGCCCCGGTCATGATCCTGTTCTATGCAGGCATGGTCGATCTGTGTCAGGGCTATATGGCTGTGCGTCGCACCAGCCATGTGGCCGCTTCGGTCGCGGATTTGACCGCCCAGTCCCGCGACATCACCAAGGCCGACATCGACAACGTCTTTTTGGTGGGCCCCTCCATCATGGCGCCCTTCGCCCCGGCCTCGCTGGAACAGAGGGTCAGCAGCGTCAGCCGGGACACGACGACCAAATATACGGTGAACTGGAGCCGCAGCTGGGCGGCCTCGGGCGGGAGTGGGGCCCTCAGCGGCCGACTCACCGTCGCGGACGCCGACATTCCCGCTGATCTCCTGCCGGTCGGGTCGTCGATCATCATCGCCGAGGCCCGCTACACCTACGCCTCGCCGTTCCAGCGCTTCCTGCCGTCCGCCAGCTTCACCCGCCGCGCCTATCTGAATCCGCGCGAGGTGACGCAGATCGCCTGTACGGACTGCTGACCCGTCAGAGCCTGTCTCAGGGCGGCGATCTTTGTTTCGGTCTCGGCAAGTTCGGACTGAGGGTCGCTGTCGGCGACGATTCCGGCGCCGGCCAGGGTGCGGAAGGTCCAACACTCGTCCCGGCGCTCGAACGCGGCGGTGCGGATCAGGACCGAGGCGGTCAGCCCCCCGCCGTCTTCCAGAATGAACAGCGACCCGCACCAGGCGCCGCGCGGCGGCTCATATTCGGCGATGACCTTCATGGCCTGGTGTTTGGGCGCCCCGGTGATCGAGCCGGGCGGGAAGGTCGCCTCCAGCAGGTCGGCCGGCGTCACCCCCGGCTCGGCCCGGCCGACCACGGTCGAGACCAGATGGTGGACGGTCGGATGGCTCTCGATCGCGAACAGCCGTTCGACCGCGACCGAGCCGACGCGCGAGGCGCGGGCCAGGTCGTTGCGCATCAGATCGACGATCATCAGGTTTTCGGCCCGGTCCTTGGCGCTGGCCTGAAGCGCGGCGGCCAGGGCCGCGTCCTCGAGGGGGTCGGCCGACCGGGCGCGCGTGCCCTTGATCGGCCGCGCCTCGATGCGCCGGGCCTCGCCGTCCAAGGCCAGGAAGAGCTCAGGCGAATTGGACACCAGGGCCCGGTCCCCGATCCGCCAGAAGGCGCCGTAGGGCGAGGCCCGCCCCTGTTGCAGCCGCAGGAAGACGTCGAACGGATCGGCCTTTGGCTTCAGCGCGCCGCCCCAGGCGCGGGCGATATTGGCCTGAAACAGTTCACCGGCCGCGATCCGGGCGACCACCTCGGCCACGCAGTCGCGATAGGCCTGGTCCGGCGCCTCGGCCGCAAAGGTCTCGGCCGGAGCGTCGGGAGTCGCAGGCGTGACCGCCGCCGCCCGCCATTTCGACGCCTGAACGGCCGCCGCCTCGGCCTGCGCCGCCGTCGCCCCCCGGCCGACGGCGCGAACACGCCGCTGATGATGGTCGAAGCTCAGCATGGCCGGATAGCGGGCCAGGATCAGGTCGGGCCACACCAGGGGCCGCTCGCCGGTCGCCGGTCGCGCGCCCGCGTCATAGGCGGCCAGTCCCACCGTCCCTGCGCTCCAGGCCGGATCGCGCAGGGGGTCGAACAGATCGGCTTCGACCCCGCCCACATGAACCCGATCCGGCGCCGTCGCCACATGGGACCAGCGGCCGCCGGGACCGCCGTCCGACAGCAGGGCCAGGGCGCCGTCCGTCCCACCGATCCCGGCCGCGACAGCCAAGGGGTCCGTCCACGGATGATCGCGGACGACCACATGGGTCAGGGCGCCGTTCACGCCGACAGCCGCGCCTCGATTCGGGCGCGCAGGGCGGCGTCGACGCCCAGGGCCTGTTCCAGATAGGCGTCCAGGGATCCGTATCGCGCCTCGACCTCGGCGAAGGCGGCGTCCAGATAGGCGGCCTCCACCCCGAGGAAGGCCACCACCGCGTCGTCGGAGGCGACACGGCCGGTCATCTCGTGCAGACGCCGCGCAATGGCGGGGGCGCGACCGACCAGATCGACGGCCGTATTGGTCAGCAGATAGTCCTCGATCAGGTCGTCGTGGTGGACGCCCAGCAGATGATGCGTCAAGGCGGCGAGAAAGCCGGTCCGGTCCTTGCCCGCCGCGCAGTGGATCAGCACGGGTCGGTCCTGATCGCCCCCCATCTGTCCCAGGGCTTGGAAATAGCGGCCGAAAACGTCGATGTGGGCGGCGTCGAACGGCAGGCTGCGATAGGTCTGGGTCATGAAACGCCGACCCGAATCCGGCGTCAGGTCCGCCGTTTTCAGGAAGGTGATGTGGGGCGCCTCGGCCCCGTCGTCGATCCCGCCCTCGATCACCAGGGCGTCGAAACCGTCATGCCGTCGCGAGGGCTGGTCGCGCCTTTCGCCCGGTCGGCGCAGATCGACCACCGCTCCCAGGCCGAACCCCTTCAGCCGCTCCAGATCGGCGTCGCTGGCCCGGGCGTGATGGCCCGAGCGCAGCAGGCGGCCGGGGCGGATGCGTCGCCCGGCCGCCGTGGCGTAGTCGCCATAGTCGCGGAAGTTGTCGATGGCCTCGAAGGCATGGAGACGGTGGCTCATGCCCCGCTTCTAGAGCCTGATCCGTTGAAGAGGAACCGCTTCGCGGTTCCGCTGAAACGGTGAATCAGGCTCCAGATTAAAGCGAGAGCATGATTCACGCTTCTGTCGGAACCGCAAAGCGGTTCCGTCCGAAACGATCATGCTCTAGCGCGCCGGCAGCAGGCCCGCCATGGCGTCCAGATAGGCGACGAAGGCGGCGCGGCCCTCTTCGGTCAGACTGGCCTGGGTCAGGGGCTTGCGGCCGATGAAGCTCTTGGTCACGGCGACGAAGCCCGCCTCCTCCAGCTTCCTCAGATGGACCGACAGATTGCCGTCGGTCGTCTGGAGCCGGGTCTTCAAGGTGTTGAAGTCGGCTGTGTCCGCGCCGGACAGATAGGCCATGATCCCCAGCCGGATCCGCCCGTGGATGACCTCGTCGATCCGGCTGATGTCGAAGTCATCGGCCATCAGACGATCTCCGACGGTTCCTGCCGCATCAGGATCAGACCGGGGACCAGGGCGACGGCGGCCAGGACCAGGGCATAGACCAGATAGATGGCCGGACTGTCCGCAAACCAGGCGACGGCGACGGCGCCGGCGTAGGACATCAGGGCCGTGACGCTCATCCACCGCACGCGCGTCATGGCCGCCGCGACCATCCAGGCCGATCCATAGGCCGTCAGAACCACCGTCGGCATGACCGCCATCCAGGCCCAGCTTCCACTCTTCACCGACAGGGCGGTGAGGGCCAACCAGGTGACGAAGATGCCGAAGCCCACGCCGGACCAGGCCGCGCCCACCGCCCGATTGCCCGACGAATTATAGCCGGGGCGTCCCTTCATCCGCCCGATCAGCACGACCAGGGCGGCCGCGAAGACCAGGGCCGAACCGATCCAAAGCCAGAGCGCCGCCCAGGGATTCAGCGCGATCAAGTCGGTCTTGAGCGCCCACTGCCCCAGGCTGGCGCCTCCGAAGATGATGGCCGCAGCCACCAGTATGGGGCCCGCCAGCAGGGGCGCGTGCCGACCTTCGTGAGCCAAAGCCCGCATATAGGCGATGTCGTCTTGGATCGTCTGCGTGTCGCGCGTCATGGCGAACTCCTCCTGAAATCCGATGATCACAGGATGCACAATGCGCTTTGCATTGTAAAGCGCTTTCTTGATCTGCGACAGCGAACAGACCTTCCCCCGCTTGCGGGGGAAGTGTCAGCTCGTCGAGCGCAGCGAGACGGCTGACGATGGGGGAAGTCTTCTTTTCAAGTGAAACCTCCCCCTCCGACCCTGATTCGCAGCGCGAACGCCGGGCCACCTCCCCCGCAAGCGGGAGAGGGTCTATCGCGCCCCTCTTAACGGAACGGCGGCTCGTCGAAGGCGCGGAGCTTGCGGGAGTGGAGTTTGGGTCCCTCGTCCCGCATCAGGCCGACCGCCTGGATGCCGATCTGCAAATGCTCCGAGATCGAGCCTTCGTAGAAGCGGTTGGCCTGGCCCGGCAGTTTGATCTCGCCGTGCAGCGGCTTGTCCGAGACGCACAGCAGGGTGCCGTAGGGCACCCGGAACCGGTAGCCTTGCGCGGCGATGGTGGCGCTTTCCATGTCGATGGCGACGGCGCGGCTCTGGTTGAAACGAAGCGCCGACTTGGAATAGCGTAGCTCCCAGTTCCGGTCGTCGGTGGTGACCACCGTGCCGGTGCGCAGGCGCAGCTTGACCTCGTCGCCCGGCATGCCGCTGACCGACTTGGTGGCGTCGTACAGGGCGCGCTGGACCTCGGCGATCGAGGGGATCGGAATGTCCGGCGGCAGGACCGCGTCAAGCACATGGTCGTCGCGCAGATAGGCGTGGGCCAGGACATAGTCGCCGATCGACTGGCTGGCGCGCAGGCCCCCGCAGTGGCCGATCATCAGCCAGACGTGCGGGCGGGTGACGGCGAGGTGGTCGGTGATCGTCTTGGCGTTGGACGGGCCGACGCCGATATTGACCAGGGTCACTCCTTGGTGGCCCGGCGCCGTCAGGTGATAGGCCGGCATCTGGTGCTTCTTCCAGGCCGTATCGCTGATCGCCGTCTCGGGATTGGGGGTGTCGCGCGTGATCACCACCCCGCCGGCGCAGGACAGGGTCTGATAGGGGGTGCCCGGCGTCTGCAGCTGTTCGATGGCCCAGCGCACGAACTCGTCGACATAGCGGTTGTAGTTGGTGAACAGGACATAGGACTGGACGTCGTCCACCGGGGTTCCGGTGTAGTGTTTCAGCCGGGCCAGGGAGAAGTCGGTTCTCAGCCCGTCGAAATGCGACAGGGGGAAGTCGCCGCCCATGTCGAACAAACCATCGGCGATCTCGTCGCCGATATGGGCCAGGTCCGTGGTCGGGAACCAGCGCGCCAGGGCCGCCGTCATCGACCGGTCCAGCGCCACCTCAAGCCCGTCGGTCACATAGGGGAAGGGGATTTCCTGGTTCGAAATCCCGACCTCGAAGGTCGCGCCGTATTCCTTTTCCAGCAGACCCAGCTGTTCGGTCAGATAGGGGCGGAACAGGTCCGGCCGGGTGACGGTGGTCGAATAGACCCCCTGTTTGGCCAGCCGGGCATAGGCGCGCGGCTCCAGGTCCTGGGGGCGATCCCCGTCCCAGCGGATGCGAAGTTCGGGATAGGCGAACACCCCTTCGGCGCGTTTGACCGGATCGGGCCGGGCGCCGGTGTTGACGAAATCCCGCACGGCGTCGCGCAGGTTGGTCACGGATTGGGTGTAGAGGGTTTCGAGGCGGTCCAGCGCCGCCTGTGCTGTCATCTGTTCTGTCATGACTTCCTCTAGCGAAGCTTCATGACATTGGCGAGGCGCCCGGCGTTCAACCTCGATTTCGCTGCATTGCAGCAATTTATAGCCGGCGACTGGTTGCGGTTCGCGGCGCGGCGGGGCATCTGGCCCGGATGTCCGTTTCCGCCGCGTCAGCCCCCGCCAGAAGAGAACCCGGATTCGTCGAGTTCGTCTGTCTGATCGCCCTGATGATGGCGCTGAACGCCCTGGCGATCGATTCCATGCTGCCCGCCCTGCCCGCCATAGGCGCCGACCTGGGCGTGGCGAACGAAAACAGCCGTCAGTGGGTGGTGACCGCCTATCTTCTGGGCTTCGGCGCGGCGCAGCTGATCTATGGTCCGGTCGCAGACCGGTTCGGACGCAAGTCGGTGCTGCTGTTCGGCGTCGGCGTCTATGTGATGTTCAGCCTGCTGGCGACCCTGGCCCCGACCTTCGAGACCCTGATCCTGGCGCGGATCGGCCAGGGGCTGGGCAGCGCCTGCACCCGCGTGCTGGCCGTCTCCATCGTGCGCGACCGCTATGAGGGGCGCACCATGGCGCGTGTCATGTCGTTCAGCTTCCTGGTCTTCCTGGGCGTGCCGATCCTGGCGCCGTCCCTGGGGCAACTGATCATGCTGGTCGGGCCGTGGCGCTGGATCTTCGCCGGCCTGGGTCTGATCGGCGTCGGTCTGATCGTCTGGGCATCCTTACGCCTGCCCGAGACCCTGAAGCCGGAGGATCGTCTGCCGATCCAGGTCAAACGCCTGACCTCGGCCTATCGCACCGCCCTGACCGACCGCACCGCCATGGGCTACACCCTGGCCATGACGGCCATCACCGGCGCCCTGTTCGGCTTCATCAACTCCTCGCAGCAGATCTTCGCCGACGTCTTCGACGCCGAGGCCGCCTTCCCCGCCGTCTTCGCCCTGATCGCGGGCGGCATAGCGGTCGCCTCCCTGGTCAACGCCCGACTGGTGGTGCGGCTGGGCTCGCGCAAGATCTCCCATACCGCCCTGATCGGCTTCACCACGGTTTCGGCGGTCCATGCGGCGGTGGCCCTCAGCGGCCATGAAACCCTGATCACCTTCGCCGTCCTCCAGACCCTGACCATGTTCTGTTTCGGCCTGATCGCCGGGAACTTCGGCGCCATGGCCATGGAGACCATGGGCCATATCGCCGGCACGGCCGCCTCGATCCAGGGCTTCATCTCCACCGTCTTCGGCTCCCTGCTGGGCTTTGCGGTGGGTCAGCAGTTCAACGGCACCACCGTGCCCATGTCCCTGGGCTTCACCGTCTTCGGCCTGACGGCCCTGGCCCTGGTCCTGTTCGCCGAGCGGGGCCGGCTGTTCCGCGCCCATCACGCGCCACCGACCGCATAGGCTGCGGCCGCGTCGAGGCTTGATCTTTTTCGCGTTTCCGCGCGTTCTCCGGGCCAAGCTCATGATCTGATCCGGAAAGCCTCGATGACGCGCAAAGCCTTCGGCCTCGTCTCCGCCCTCGCACTCGCCTCGGCCCTGGGCCTTTCGGCCTGTTCGACCACGACCGGAAGCGCGGCCCTGGCGCCGCCGGCCGTCGCGCCCGCCCCCGGCCCGGACGCCGTCGACAGCCACACCTACGCCCGTCCCGAGATCGCCCGCGTCGTCGATGTGGCCCTGGACCTGACCGCGAACTTCGAGGCCAAGACCCTGTCGGGCACGGCGACCCTGGACATCCTGGCCGTCCCCGGCGCCAACGAGATCATTCTCGACATCCGCAATCTGGACATTCAGGACGTGCGCGACGCCTCGGGTCAGCCGCTGCGTTACGTCGTCGGCGACAATGACGCCATCAAGGGCCAGCCCCTGACCGTCTATTTCCCGGCCTTCGCGCCCGACGAACGGCGCAAGATCACCGTCCGCTATTCGACCCGGCCCGACGCAGCGGCCCTGCAATGGCTGTCGCCCAGCCAGACGGCGGGCGGTCAAAAGCCCTATCTGTTCAGCCAGGGCCAGGCCATCCTGACCCGCACCTGGGTCCCGACCCAGGACAGCCCCGGCATTCGCCAGACCTATTCGGCCCGGATCACCGCGCCCGAAGACCTGACCGTGGTCATGAGCGCCGACCATCTGACGCCGAACGGCGAGCCCGCCGCCGACGGCATGAAGACCTGGCGCTTCCGGATGGACAATCCGATCCCGCCCTATCTGATCGCCATCGGCGTCGGCGACATCGCCTTCGCCCCCTTCGACGAACGCACCGGGGTCTGGACCGAGCCCAGCCGCCTGCGCGCCGCCGCCCATGAGCTGGAGCCGACCGCCGAGATGGTGGACGCGGCCGAAAAGCTCTACGGCCCCTATCGCTGGGGCCGCTACGACCTCCTGGTCCTGCCGCCCTCCTTCCCGTTCGGCGGGATGGAGAACCCCAAATTGACCTTCGCCACCCCGACGATCATCGCCGGGGACCGGTCGCTGGTCTCGCTGGTGGCGCACGAACTGGCCCACTCCTGGTCCGGCAATCTGGTGACCAACGCCACCTGGAACGACTTCTGGCTGAACGAGGGCTTCACCGTCTATTTCGAGAACCGGATCATGGAGTCGGTCTATGGCCATGACCGCGCCATGCAGGAACAGGTTCTGGGCTGGGGCAGCCTGCAGGACACGCTGAAGTCCCTGCCCGCGCCCGACACCCGCCTGCATCTGGACCTGAAGGGCCGCGACCCCGACGACGGCATGAACGACATCGCCTATGAGAAGGGCGCCCTGTTCCTGCGCACCGTCGAACGCACCGTCGGGCGGGATCGGTTCGACGCCTGGCTGCGCGGCTATTTCGACCGCAACGCCTATCGCCCCATGACCACGGCCATGTTCCTGGACGACATCCGCACCCATCTGGTGAAGGGCGACGCTGCCCTGGAATCCCAGCTTCAGCTGGACGCCTGGGTCTATCAGCCCGGCCTGCCGTCCAACGCCGTGGCGCCCGTTTCGAACGCCTTCAAGCCGGTCGATGACGCGGCATGGGCCTTCTTTGTCGGCAAGGGCCCCGCCTCGGCCGTCCCCTGGAAGGACTGGAACACTCAGCAGCGCCAGCGCTTCCTCGGCTGGCGCCCCCCGGTTGGAAACGGCAGCGGCGACTGGCTCACCGACGCCCAGCTGGCGGACATGGAGCGCACCCTGAACCTGGCGAACGAGGGCAACAGCGAACTGACCTTCGCCTGGCTCCAGATCGCCCTGGCCCACCGCTATCAGCCGTCGGTCGCCACGGCGGAGCGGTTCCTGACCAGCCAGGGCCGGCGCAAATTCGTCCTGCCCCTGTTCCAGACCCTGTGGAACGAGGGCGACTGGGGCCGTTCCATCGCCCGCCGCATCTACGCCGAGGCCCGGCCCCTGTACCATCCGGTCACCAGCGGTTCGGTCGATGACCTGGTGGGCCGGCCGTAAAGCAAAAGACCCTCTCCCGCTTGCGGGAGAGGTGACCCGGCGTTCGCGAAGCGAACCAGGGTCGGAGAGGGGAGTCTTATTTCAGAAGAAAAACGCCCCCCAATCGTCAGGCGTGGCGCTTCGCGCCACGACCTGCTGATTCCCCCGCAAGCGGGGGAAGGTGGGCCTCGCCCTCACCCCTACAGATTGACCACCGTCGCCCCGTCCTCCTCGGCCAGCCGCTCGGCCAACACCGCGCGGTGGCATCCCGCGTGATCGGCCTCGAAACACAGCAGGGCCACACGCTTCTCCCCCGCCAGATCCTTCAGCCGGGCGTACTCCATCTGGGCCTGGGGTTCGGCCAGATGGTCGGCGAAAATCGCGCGCATCTCGGCGACATGGCCCTTGCGGGCCGCGTCGCGACCGGCCTTGGGCGTGCCCAGCCCCCGCAGATGCAGATAGTCGATCCCCTCGGCCTTCAGGCTTTCGCCCAGGACCGTCTTGGAAAAGCCGGCGCGGCGCGAGGCGGCGACCGCCCGGACGTCGATCAGCAGATCAACCCCGGCGGCCTTCAGCCGCTCGATCACCTCCGCCTGGGTCGCCCCCTCATATCCGATGGTGAAAATCTGCATGGGCCTTAAATGGGCGAGCGCCGCTCGATCGCCAAGCCGCCCTCAGCCTTTCCAACCGGTTAGGACTCCAAACCCGCCTTCTACGCCCCTGGGCCGCCCGCCGTGCGACAGTCGCGGATCGACGGGGACGAGCGGAGGCGGCGGACGGGCGAAGAGATCGGATCGGACACATCGGACACTTCGGACACCTTTTTTGGGAGCGCACGACCGCGCGAACCGGACACATCGGACACATCGGACACTCTTTTTCAGGAGCGGACGACCGCGCGAACCGGACACATCGGACACATCGGACACTCTTTTTCAGGAGCGGACGACGGCGCGGATCGGACAAATCGGACAAATCGGACTCTGTTTTTCGTTTCATCCGCCCGGACCGGGTCGCCCGCGTTGCGATGCGGCGCCCCATCGGCTATCCCGCCGACACGGAATTCACTGGAGCTTCTCCCATGGCTGACCTCGCCCCCGGCGTCGTGACCCTCTTCGGAGGTTCGGGCTTCATCGGAGCCCAGGCGGTGCGCGCCCTGGCCCGTCGCGGCTGGCGCATCCGCGTGGCGGTGCGCAACCCGGTTCTGGCCATCGAGGTCCAGACGGCCGGCGATCCGGGCCAGATCCAGTTCATGCGCTGCGACGTCACCAGCGCCGAGGACGTGGCGGCGGCCGTGCGCGGCTCGAACGCCGTGGTCAATCTGGTCGGCGTCCTGCACGACGGCGGCGGCAAGCGCGGCTTCAAGAGCGCCCACGTCGAGGCCGCCAGGAACATCGCCCAGGCGGCCCAGGCCGCCGGCGTCGAACGTGTCGTCCAGATCTCGGCCATCGGCGCCGATGCGAACAGCCCCTCCGCCTACGCCCGCACCAAGGGCGAGGCCGAAAACGAGATCCGCGCCGTCTATCCCGACGCCGTCATCCTGCGTCCTTCGCTGGTGTTCGGCGCCGACGACGGCTTCCTGAACCGGTTCGCCGCCATGGCGACCCTGGCGCCCGCCTTGCCGCTGATCGGCGGCGGCAAGACCCGGTTCCAGCCGGTCTATGTCGGCGATGTGGCCGAGGCCGTGGCCCGGGCCGTGACCCGAGGCGACGCGGCCGGCCGCACCTATGAACTGGGCGGACCGGACATCTATACGTTCCGCGAGGTGCTGGAGCTGGTGAAGCGCGAGACCCACCGCGACCGTCTGCTGGCCCCCATTCCCTTCCCGGTCGCCCGACTGCTGGGCTCGCTGCTCCAGACCGTCAGCCTGATCGGTCTGACCCCGCCCCTGACCCGCGACCAGGTCGTCATGCTGCAGAAGGACAATGTGGTCTCGCCGGGCGCCGAGGGTCTGGCCGCGTTGGGCGTCGTCCATCCGGCCAGCATGGAGTCGATCGCGCCCTCCTATCTGTACCGTTATCGGGTCGGCGGCCAGTTCGCCCCCTCGCTCGCGCACTGATCCGTCCCCAGCCGCGTCAGCCGCTCGGCCGTGAAAGCGGTCGAAGGGGCTTCGCAGGTCGGAACAAAGAGTGCACAACCTTCGGATGCCGGCTACGCAGACCCAGCCCCGCCCCGCCACGACGCCCGGTCTGGCCGACGCCCGCTCCCTGCTGTCGCGGGTCTGGGGCCATGGCGACTTCCGCGGCCTGCAAAGCCAGGTGGTGGCCGAGGTCCTGGCCGGGCGCGACGTCCTGGCCGTCCTGCCGACCGGCGGCGGCAAGAGCGTCTGCTATCAGATCCCGGCCATCCTTCGCCCCGGCCTGGGCCTGGTGGTCTCGCCCCTGATCGCCCTGATGACCGACCAGGTCGAGGCCCTGAAACAGCAGGGGGTGGCGGCCGCCCGGCTGGATTCCGGCGTCTCGCTGGACGAACGGTCGGCCATCTGGGCCGCCGCCCGCTCCGGCGCTCTGGACCTGCTGTACGTCTCGCCCGAAGGCCTGGCGGCGGGCGCCATGATGGACCGGCTGGCCGAGCTGCCGCTCAGCCTGATCGCCATCGACGAGGCCCACTGCGTCAGCCAGTGGGGCCACGACTTCCGCCCCGACTATCGCAACCTGGGCCTGCTGGCCGAGCGGTTCCCCCACGTCCCGCGCATCGCCGTGACCGCCACGGCCGACGCCCGCACCCGCGACGACATCCTGCGCTCGCTGCGGCTGGAGGGAGCCCGGGTCTTCGTTGACAGTTTCGCCCGCCCGAACCTGCAGCTGTCGGCCGAGCGCAAGGAGAGCGCCTCGCGCGCCAGGACCGACGCCCGGGTCATCGAACTGGTGCGCGAACGGCGGGGCAAGTCGGGCGTGGTCTATTGCGGCAGCCGCGACGGCTGCGAACGCGTGGCCCAGGCCCTGCGCGACGCCGGGACCAACGCCATAGCCTATCACGCCGGCATGGATACGAAGGAGCGCGACCGCCGTCTGGAGCGGTTCCTAGCCGAGGACGGGGCCGTCATGGTGGCCACCATCGCCTTCGGCATGGGGGTGGACAAGGCCGACGTCCGCTTCGTCATCCACGCCGATCCGCCCGGCAGCCTGGAGGCCTATTGGCAGGAGATCGGCCGGGGCGGCCGGGACGGCGAACCGGCCGAGGGCATCACCCTGTACGGCCCCTCCGACATCGCCTGGACCCTGCGCCGGCTGGACGGCCGCCCGATGGCCGAGGAGGTCAAACAGGTTCAGGTGCGCAAGGCCCGCCAGCTGTTCGCCATGCTGGACGGCGCCGTCTGCCGCGCCCAGGCCGTGCGCCGCTATTTCGGCGAGACCGATGCGGCCCCTTGCGGCGTCTGCGACATCTGCGGCGACCCGCCCCAGACCTATGACGCCACCGTCCCCGCCCAGAAGGCCCTGGCGGCGGTCCAGCGCCTGGGCGGCCGGTTCGGCCGGGGCCGGGTGATCGACCACCTGACCGGCCGCACCAAGGACGTCCAGCCGTGGGAGCAGCAGCTGTCCACCTGGGGCATAGGCGCCGACGTCTCGCCCAACGGCTGGCGCGACATCGTCGACCACCTGCTGTTCGAGGGCCTGCTGGTCGAGGACCCGAACGACGGCAAGCCCCTGGTCGGCCTGGGCGACCCCGAGGCGGTGCGCGCCGTGTACAAGGCCGAGCGCAGGATCGAAGTCCGCCGCGCACCGGTGCGCGCCTCCAGTTCCAGCTCGGGCCGCCGCGACCGGACCGGCGAAGGCCGCAACGCCGCGCTCGAGACCATGGACGCCGACGTCCGCGCCCGCTTCGAGCGCTTACGCGCCTGGCGCCGCGACCGTGCTTCGGAACAGCACGTCCCGCCCTATGTCATCTTCCAGGACAAGACCCTGCTGGAGATCGCCCAGGCCCAACCGCGCGACCTGACCGCCCTGGCCGCCCTGCCCGGCGTCGGCCAGTCGAAACTGGACCGCTACGGCAAAGGGGTGCTGGAGACGTTGGCGCAGGGTCTGGAGCCCGAAGAAGGTCGTTCGTCCGACATCATCGACAAGGCGCGCGATCGGCGGCGGGACATGAGCCTGCCCGAGGTCCAGCTATGGCAGGCGCTGCGGGGCGAGAAATTGGGCGGGCTGAAGTTCCGACGCCAGCACCCGATACCGCCCTATGTGCTCGACTTCTACTGCGCCGGCGTTCGACTGGCGGTCGAGATCGACGGCGACAGTCACGACGGCCGTGCGGCGCAGGACGCGCGCCGCGACGCCTTCCTGCTCGAGCAGGGCATACGCACCCTGCGGATTCCGGCCCGCGACGTGCTGAACGATCTTCCCGCCGTGACCGATCACATTTATCGCGAGGCCAAAGGCCAATAGGACCCTCTCCCGCTTGCGGGGGAGGTGGCCCGGCGTTCGCGCAGCGAACCAGGGTCGGAGGGGGAAGTCTTCTTTCTTCCAGAAGCGGAACTTCCCCCATCGTCAGCCGTCTCGCTTCGCTCGACGAGCTGACACTTCCCCCGCAAGCGGGGGAAGATCTTTGCCTATCCCAGAAACTGCTCCACGGCCGCCTGGAACCGGGCCGGTTGGTCGATCATCACCTGGTGGTCGGCGCCCTCGATGCGCACGAACTGGGCCGGGCGCGGCAGGGTGGAGAAGCCGTAGCGGTAAAGCCCCTCCAGCCGGTTGCGCGGATTGTTCGTATCCCGCGTCCAGCCATAGACCACCGTCACCGGGGCCGAGACGTCGCGCAGCCGGGGCCGCAGGTCTACGGTCAGGGCCTCGTACAGCCCCTGGGCCAGAACGCGCCGGTCGCCGCCCTGAAGGCCCAGGCCGTCGAACACCATGTCGCCGGCCAGGCCCAGGTCCCCGCCCAGGGCCGAGACCTGGCCCTTCAGCGCCTGGTCGCCGAACAGCATCAGGGCCTGATAGCCCAGGCGCGCCAGGGGCTCGACCTCGCGCGTCGTGACGCGGGAATCGACCAGGGCCGGAAAGAAGGGGGCGGAATCGACCACCATCACCCGCCCGACTCGGCCACGCATGTCCGCCGCCACGCGCAGCGCGATCTGACCGCCCAGCGAATGGCCGATCAGAGCGGGCCGGGACAGCCTGTGCTCGCGGATGTAGCGTTCGATCTCCAGCGCAGCCGGGGCGGCCAGGGCGCCGCGGGCGTTGGCGCCGATGTCCGTCTGACCAAAGCCGCGGATCGTCACCAGATGAACCCGATAGCGGCCCTCCAGCCTGTCCGCCGTCGACCGCCAGGCCGCCCCGGTCGATCCCAGGCCGGGGATGAAGATCACGTCCGGCCCCGCGCCTCGCGTCTCCACGATGATCCGATCAGAGCGGAAGGCGGGGGCCAGAGACGCTGGGGCTGGGGCTGGGGCTGGGGCTGGGGCTTGAGCCAAGGCGAGGCCCGGCAGGACGAGGGTCAGGATCGCAAGGAGCGAGAGCAGAAGGCGGCGCATGACGCCCTCCTAACGCCGGATCACGGCGATCGGTTGACGGTCGCGGCCTTGGATCACCGCCCCTTGAAGTCGGCTTTGCGCTTTTCGACGAAGGCGGCCATGCCCTCCTTCTGGTCGTCGAAGGCGAACAGGGAGTGGAACAGGCGACGTTCGAAACGGACGCCCTCGGTCAAGGTCGTCTCCAGGGCGACATTGACCATCTCCTTGTTCATCATCACCGCCAGGGGACTTTGCGAGGCGATCTTGGCGGCCGCCGCGCGGGCCTCGTCCAGCAGGGCCTCGGGGGCGACGACGCGGCTGACCAGGCCGGCGCGCTCGGCTTCCGCCGCATCCATCATCCGCGCGGTCAGGATCATGTCCATGGCCTTGGACTTGCCGACCAGGCGCGTCAGCCGCTGGGAGCCGCCGATGCCGGGCGCCACGCCCAGATTGATCTCGGGCTGGCCGAACTTGGCGGTCTCGGAGGCGATGATGAAGTCGCACAGCATGGCCAGTTCGCAGCCGCCGCCCAGGGCATAGCCCGACACCGCCGCGATGATCGGCTTTCTGAACCGGGTGATCCGGTCATGGCCCAGGGCGAAGAAATTGCCCTTGAACATGTCGGCGTAGGACTGGTCCGCCATCTCCTTGATGTCGGCCCCGGCGGCGAAGGCCTTGGCCGAGCCGGTCAGGATCAGGCAGCGCACGCTGTCGTCGGTCTCGACCGCGTCCAGGAAGGCCGCCAATTCGCCGAACAGGGTCGAGTTCAGGGCGTTCAGCGCCTCGGGCCGGTTCAGGGTCACGACCGCATAGCCGTCGGCGCAGCGTTCGATCAGAAGGGTGGAATAGGCGTCGGCCATGTGCGGTCTCCTCTGTTGACGCCGGTCATAGAGGATCGACGGCCGTTCGTCATGACGGCCGGTCGCCTCAGCGCTTCTGGCAGGACGGGCAGTAGAAGGTGGAGCGTCCGCCCTGGACGATCCGGGCGACCGTCCCCGTGCAGCCCTCGCCCCGGCACGGTTCGCCCTCGCGGCCGTAGACGTCGAACCGGTGCTGGAAATAGCCTTGGCCGCCCTCGGCGTTGGCGAAGTCCTTCAGGGTCGATCCCCCGGCGGCGATGGCGTCGTTCAGCACGTCGCGGACCACCGAGGCCAGGGTCTCCAGCCGCGCCTTCGACAGCGATCCGGCCGCCACCAGGGGCGAGATCCGGGCCCGGTACAGGGCCTCGCAGACATAGATGTTGCCCAGGCCGGCGACGATCCTCTGATCCAGCAGGGAGACCTTGATGTTCTGGCTCTTGCCCGCGAAGGCCTCGGCCAGATGGGCGCCGGAAAAGCCATTGCCCAGCGGCTCGGGCCCCAGGCCGGCGAACCAGGGGTGGGCCTCGACCTGGGCGGTGGGGATCAGGCCCATGAAGCCGAACCGGCGCGCGTCGGCGTAGCCGATCCGGGTCGCAAGGCCGTCGCGCTCGGCGCAGCCGCTGAAATGCTCGTGCTTGCCCGCGATGGGCGCCGCCTCCTCGAACTCGCCCAGCTGGGCGCCGTCCAGGGTGAAACGGCCGGTCATGCCCAGATGGGTGATCCAGGTCTCGCCGGTGGACAGGGGCAGAAGCAGATATTTGGCTCGCCGGTCCACGCGTTCGACCGTCGCCCCCTCCAGCCGCTCAACGAAGCCTTCCGGGAACGGAAAGCGCAGGTCGGGCCGGTTGATCCGCACCCGCGACAGACGCGCGCCCGCCAGCACCGGCGTCAGGCCGCGCCGGACGGTTTCGACCTCGGGAAGTTCAGGCATGGGGCGCTCCTAGCCGGTCTTGGAACCTAGGCCAAGTCGATCGTCCGTGCTCGCCCCGATGTTTGGAAAACATTGTTCGTAATGACGCGGGAACGACACCGCACTCTGGCATTGGCGTCTCCAGACCAATCCGGGGGGAATGTGTCTCAGTCCGTCATCACGCCCGCGCCGCGTCTGCGCCTCTCGTCCTGGACGGACTTGAGCGCTCGCCTTCGTCTCACGCGCGACGACGCAGCCGTTCTGGCTGCGGCGGCCGTCCTGGCGATCAGCGCCTATTTTCTGGTCTTTCCGGGCGTGGACATCGCCGTGAGCCGCCTCTTCTACCGACCTGAGGCCGGCTTCTTCCTGGCCGGCGATCCCGTGCTCAAGGCCTTGCGCAAGAGTTCCACCCTGGTCCTGGCCCTTCTGCTGCTGGGGGTGATCGGCCGCCTGATCTGGCGGGCCCTGCGCGGGCGTTCCGTCGGCGCCGCAGCGCGGCGGGCGATGTTCGCCGTCGCGGCCCTGGCCCTCGGACCGGGGCTGGTCGTCAATCTGCTGTTCAAGAGCCTTTGGGGGCGCGCCCGCCCGGTCCAGATCGACCAGTTCGGCGGCGACGCGGTCTTCACCCCGGCCTGGGTGATCAGCGACGCCTGCCAGTCCAACTGCTCCTTCGTCTCCGGCGAGGGCTCCAGCGCCGCCTGGATGGTGGGCGTCCTGCTGGTCGTCACTCCGGCGCGGTGGCGACCGGCCGTCCTGCCGCTGGGGCTCGTCTACGCCTTGGCCCTGTCGATGAACCGGCTGGCCTTCGGTGGGCATTTCCTGTCCGATATCCTGCTGTCCTGGGCCCTCACGGCCCTGGTCATGGCGGGGGTCTATCGGGTGACGGTGGCCGCCCCGGGCCTGATCCGACGGGCGCGGCGCCGCCTTCGCTGGAGCCAGCCCCTCCCCGCCTGAGGAGTCCGCTGAGCGTGACCAGTTGCCGCAGCGGCCGTTATGGGCTTACGTCCCGGTCGAACGTGGGAACCGATCTTCATGACTGACGCCGTCGCTGCGCCCCAAACCCGAAAGGGCCGGCTTGAACTGACCCTTCGCGCCCTTGTGCTGGGCTGCCTGCTGGCGGTGATCTTCACCGCCGCCAACACCTATCTGGGCCTGCTGGTCGGCCTGACCTTCGCCTCGGCCATTCCGGCGGCGGTCATCTCCATGGCCGTGCTGCGGGCCTTCAAGACCTCGACCATCTGGGAGAATATGACGGTCCAGACCGTGGCCTCGGTCGGCGGGGCCATGAGCTCGATCATCTTCGTCCTGCCGGGCCTGGTGATGATCGGCTGGTGGCTGGAGTTTCCCTTCTGGCAGTCGGTGGCCATCTGCATCCTGGGCGGCGTCCTGGGGGTGACCTTCTCCATCCCGCTGCGCCGCGCCCTGGTGACGGGCGGCGGCCTGCCCTATCCCGAAGGCGTCGCCGCCGCCGAGGTGCTGAAGGTCGGCTCGCGCGGGTCCGAACAGACCGAGAGCGCGGTGCGCGAGAACAAGTCCGGCCTGTGGGTCGTGGTCGGCGGGGCGGTCGTCTCGGCCGGCTACGCCCTGCTGGTCGCGGGTCGCGTCTTCGCCGGCGAGGCGGCGAAGTTCTTCAAGCTTCCGGCCGCTCTGGGGGGCGGGGCCACCGGCATGGGCTTCGGCATGCAGTTCGCCCTTCTGGGCGCGGGCCATCTGATCGGCCTGACCGTCGGCCTGGCCCAGCTGTTCGGTCTGATCCTGGCCTGGGCGATCGCCGTGCCGATCCTGACCAGCCCCGACACCGTCGCCTGGCTGACGGCGCACGGCATTCCTTCCATCGCCTCCACCCTGCCCGCCGGAACGGGCGCCGAGGAGCTGGCCGGACGTGTCTGGAGCCGCGAGGTCCGCTTCATGGGCGCCGGCGTCATCGGCGTGGCCGCCATCTGGACCCTGATCAAGCTGGCCGGCCCCCTGGTCGGCGGCCTGACCTCGGCCCTGGCCGCCAACGCCCGCCGCAATCACGGCGAGGCGCTGGAGCTGACCGAACAGGATCTGCCGATCAAGCTGGTCGGCGGGATCTCGGTCGTCTGCCTGATCGGCATCGCCGGCCTTCTGGCCTGGTTCGCCCAGACCGCCCCGGCCCTGGCCGGATCGACGCCCCTGCTGGTGATCGGCGGCCTGGTCTATGTCGTCCTGATCGGTTTCGCCGTGGCCGCCATCTGCGGATACATGGCCGGCCTGATCGGCTCGTCGAACAGCCCGGTCTCGGGCGTCGGCATCCTCGCCGTCGTGATCGCCTCCCTGCTGATGCTGGGCGTGATGGCGATCGCAGGCGTGCCCGCAGACCCGTCCATCATCGCCTTCGCCCTGATCGTGACCGCCGTGGTCTTCGCCGTCGCCGTCATCGCCAATGACAATCTCCAGGATCTGAAGACCGGCCAGCTGGTCGAGGCCACGCCCTGGCGCCAGCAGGTCGCCCTGATCGTCGGCGTCGGCGCCGGCGCCCTGGTCATTCCGTTGATCCTGAACCTTCTGAACCAGGCCTTCGGCTTCGAGGGCGGCCCGCCCGCCATCGTCGAGGGCGCCAAGACCCTGGCGGCGCCTCAGGCGACCTTGATCTCGGCCCTGGCGCGCGGCGTCATCGGCGGCGACCTGCGCTGGGACCTGATCGGCCTGGGCGCAGTGATCGGCGTGGTCATCATCCTCCTGGACGCCGTGCTGGAGAAGGCGACCGGCAAGAAGATCAAGCTGCCGCCCCTGGCCGTCGGCATCGGCTTCTATCTGCCGGCCGCCGTCACCACCATGCTGGTCATCGGCGCCGTCTGCGGCTGGCTCTACGACAAGGCCGTGTCCAGCACCCGTTACGCCGATGTGGCGCGGCGGATGGGCGTGCTGCTGGCCTCGGGCCTGATCGTGGGCGAAAGCCTGTTCGGCGTCTTCACCGCCGGGGTCATCGTCGCCACCCGCGACGACGCGCCGTTCGCCATGCTGCCCGAGGGTTCGACCTGGCCGGCCATGCTGGCGGGGATCGTCGGCTTCGCCGTCGCCGTGGTCGGCCTGTACGCCTGGACGCGGAGCCGCGCCGCCAAGGTGTGACGGCGGCTCAGACGATCTGATCGAGAACGAAGGCGACCCGCTCAGCGACGGTCGCCTTCGGCATTTCTACGAGGCGATATCCATAGCGGGGATAAACCATGGCCATGGCCATGGCCTCGTAGGTGCGTTTCGCCTCGTCGAAATCCTGACGTCGTTCGGCGTCCTGTCCAAAGATCTCGGGCCAGGGCGGAGCGATAAACACGGTCGGATGGTAGCGCAGGGTGCGCGCCGCCTCAGACATATGATCAGGGACCTGCAGACCGCAAAGGGTCAGATAGCCGATGACGTCGGGCAGACCGCGATCGTGAAAGACTACACCGTCGGCCGATCGACTGCGGTCATGCGCTTCGATGTCATGCTCGAACATGCGCTGCGCGAACAGGGCGCGGTCTCGCCAAGGCAGGGCGGGACCGTTCACCGATTGTTGCCGGCGTATAATCGCCCGACCGGCCTCGGGTTCGACGCCGTAACCCAGGTTAGCCAGCGCCTCGATCAGGCTGGTCTTGCCCGAACCGGGTCCGCCCGTGATGACGACGCCGGTCATGCGTTCCGCGTCGCCACCATCATATAATTGATCCCCGCGTCGTCGCTCTGGCTCCAGCGGTCGGTCAGCGGATCGTAATTCAGGCCATAGGGTCCCTCGACGGTCACAGCCTCCTGAGACAGCATCGCCCGGATCTCGTCGGGCTTCAGGAACTGGCGCCAGTCGTGCGTCCCCGCCGGCACCCAGCGCAGCACATATTCCGCCGCCACCTTGCCGAGCGCCAGGGACTTCAGGGTGCGGTTCAGGGTGGCGACCATCATCACCCCGCCCGGCCGGACCAGGCGCGAACAGGCGCGCACGAAGCCTTCCGGATCGGCGACATGTTCGATCACCTCCATGGTCAGGACCACGTCGAACGGCCCCGCCCCTTCCGCCTCCATCTGTTCGACGGTCGCCGGGCGATAGGCGATGTCCAGCCCGACCATCTGGGCATGGGCCCGCGCCGTGCCGATGTTCTCGGTCGAGGCGTCGATGGCGGTGACGGTGAAGCCCATCCGCCGCATCGGCTCGGCGATCAGCCCGCCGCCGCAGCCGACGTCCAGCAGGGTCAGACCCTCGAACGGGCGGCGCGCCTGCGAATCACGGCCCAACCGGGCGCACAGCTGCTCGCGGATCAGCTTCAACCGCGCCGGATTGAACCGATGCAGAGGTGCGAACGGCCCGTGCGCATCCCACCATTCGGCCGCCTGGGCCGAGAAGCGGGCGACGTCGGCCGGGTCAATCGATGCGCCGAATGCGCCTTCAGGCGAATTTTGCGAAAAACCATGCCCTTCGCGGGGTAGGCGAGACGGTGCGGCGTCGCTAGAAGCGGTCATGACGCGAGGGATGGACCTTCGCGCCCTTTCACGCAAGCAGGGGGCGGAACGCCACGATGACGCGGCCCGAAACCACACGACTGGTGATGAAGTTCGGCGGCACCTCCATGGGGGACCTCGAACGCATTCGTCGCGCGGCGCGGATCGTCGCCGCAGAGGCCGCGACCGGAAAGAAGGTGGCCGTCGTCGTCTCGGCCATGGCCGGCAAGACGAACGAGTTGGTCGCCTGGACCGACGGCGCCGGCCCGGCCGCCGCCGGCCTGCCGCTCAGCGACGACGAATATGATGTGGTGGTGGCCTCGGGCGAACAGGTGACGTCCGGCCTCCTGGCCATGACGCTGCGCAACATGGGTCTGAACGCCCGGTCCTGGATGGGCTGGCAGGTGCCGATCGTCACCGACGACGCCCACGGCCGCGCCCGCATCGTCGACATCCCCGGCGAAAAACTGGGCGCCGCAGTCGACAGCGGCGAAATCGCCGTCGTGCCCGGCTTCCAGGGCGTGACCCCCGACGGCAAGATCACCACCCTGGGCCGGGGCGGATCCGACACCTCGGCCGTCGCCGTGGCGGCCGCCCTGTCCTGCCCCTGCGACATCTATACCGACGTGGACGGGGTCTATACGACCGACCCCCGCATCGAGAGCCGCGCACGGCGCCTGAACAAGGTCTCCTTCGAGGAGATGCTGGAGATGGCCTCCCTGGGGGCCAAGGTGCTGCAAACCCGATCGGTCGAACTCGCCATGGCCAAACAGGTGCCGGTGCGGGTTCTGTCCAGCTTCATCGAACCGGACGAGTCCGGCCAAATGCCCGACAAGGGCGGAACCCTGATCTGCGACGAGGAGGAGATCGTGGAAAAACGCATCGTGTCCGGCGTGACCATGAGCCGTGACGAGGCCCGCATCACCCTTTTGGGCCTGTCCGACCGGGTGGACGCCCCCGCGGACGTCTTCACCCGTCTGGCCGAGGCCAACGTCAATGTGGACATGATCGTCCAGAGCCAGGCCCGCACCGCCAATACGGTGAACCTGACCTTCACGACCGGCCGCCGCGACGCCGTGCGCGCCGCCGACATCATGAAGGCGGCCCAGGCCGACCTGGCCTTCGAGGAGATCCGCGTCGACGAGGACGTGGCCAAGGTCTCCGTCGTCGGGGTCGGCATGCGCAGCCACGCCGGCGTGGCCCAGACCATGTTCAAGGCCCTGGCCGACAAGGGGGTCAAGTTCCAGGCGATTTCGACCTCGGAGATCAAGATCAGCGTGCTGATCGACGCCGCCTATGCCGAACTGGCCGTGCGCGCCCTCCATTCGGCTTACGGCCTGGACGCTGTATAGGTGATTTGAACGGGCGCTGCGGCGCCGAGGCGCGGGAGCCATGATGCCGGCAGGCGGCGCGATGACCAGGGGACCACGCAACCTCCTGCGCCAGATCCGCGAGGCTCTGGGCGGGGCGGGCGCGGGCGCGACCCCGGCTCAGGACCGCCTGAACATGGTGGTGCAGATCATCGCCCGGTCGATGGTCGCCGAGGTCTGCTCCATCTATCTGCGCCGGGCCTCGGGCGAGCTGGAGCTTTTCGCGACCGAAGGTCTGAACCCCGGCGCCGTCCACAACACCCGTCTGCGCCCAGGCGAGGGTCTGGTCGGCGAAGTGGCGCGGACCGCCCAGCCGATCAGTCTGTCGGACGCCCCGTCGCATCCGGCCTTCTCCTATCGTCCGGAAACGGGCGAAGACCCCTATCACGCCTTCCTCGGCGCCCCGCTGCTGCGCGGCGGCCGCGCCATTGGCGTGCTGGTGGTGCAGAACCGCACTGAGCGGCGCTATGACGAAGACGAGGTCGAGGACATCCAGACCATCGCCATGGTCCTGGCCGAAACCGTCTCCTCGGGCGAACTGCTGGACCAGGAGGAGCTGCGCGACGTCGAACTGGCGCCGCACCGGCCGGAGCGTCTGAAGGGACAGAAGTTCGGCGACGGCCTGGCCTTCGGCCATGTGGTGCTGCACGAGGCGCCCCTGCCGCCGGAAAAACTGCTGGCCGAGGACCCCGGCCTGGAGGAGGCCCGCCTGAAGCTGGCCCTGGCCTCGCTGAAGACCGGCCTGGACGCCATGCTGGACAAGGGCCAGGGCCTGGCCGGTCCCTCGTTCGAGGTGCTGGAGACCTATCGGATGTTCGCCGACGACCGGGGCTGGAACCGGTCGCTGGAAGAGGCGGTGAGAAACGGCCTGACCGCAGAGGCGGCGGTGGACCGGGTCAGGAACGAACACCGCGCCCGCTTCGCCCAGGCGCGCGACCCCTATATTCGCGAGCGGCTGCACGACTTCGAAGACCTGGCCAACCGGCTGCTGCGGGTGCTGGCGGGCGACAAGCCGGGCGAGCGCGAACTGCCCGACGACGCCATAGTGGTGGCGCGCAACCTGGGTCCGGCCGATCTGCTGGAATATCCGCGCGACAAGCTGAAGGGCCTGCTGCTCGAAGAGGGGTCGGCGGCCAGCCACGCCGCCATCGTGGCCCGCGCGCTTCAGATTCCCTGCGTCGGTCGTCTGATGGGGCTGCGCGACCGGCTGTCGGAAGGCGATGTGGTCATCGCCGACGGGGAGACCGGCGAGGCCTATCTGCGCCCGCGCCCCGACATGATCGAGGCCGTCCAGTCGCGAATGGCCGTGCGTGACCAGCGCCGGGCCCAGTTCGCCCAGCTGCGCGACACCCCCGCCGTGACCCTGGACGGCCAGCGGATCAGCCTTTTGACCAACGCCGGCCTGGCGGTGGATCTGGAGAATCTGAACGAGACGGGGGCGGAAGGCATCGGCCTGTTCCGCACTGAATTCCAGTTCATGGTCTCGGACGAACTGCCCCGGCTGGACGCCCAGACCGCCCTTTACAAGCTGGTGCTGGACGCCGCCGGCGACCGGCCCGTCACCTTCCGCACCCTGGACATCGGCGGCGACAAGGTCCTGCCCTATCTGGAGGCGGAGCGGGAGGAAAACCCCGCCCTGGGCCGACGCGCCATCCGCCTGGGCCTGGACCGGCCGTCCCTGCTGCGGATGCAACTTCGGGCCCTGCTGACGGCGGCGGCGGGCCGCGAACTGCGCGTCATGTTCCCGATGATCGCGACGGTGGACGAGTTCCGGGCCGCGCGCGAACTGGTCGACGTCGAATGCGCCTGGGCTCGGCGGCGCGGCCGCGCCCTGCCCGCCCTGTTGCGCGTCGGCGCCATGGTCGAATGCCCGTCCCTGCTGTGGCATTTGGACGCGCTTCTGCCCCTGACCGACTTCGTCTCGATCGGCACCAACGACCTGTTCCAGTACATGTACGCCGCCGACCGGACCAATCCCCTGGTGTCGGACCGCTACGACCCTCTGTCGCCGCCCACCTTGCGTGCGCTCCAGACCATCCAGAAGGCGTGCGCCGACACCGGCACCCCGGTCTCGATCTGCGGCGAGCTGGCGGGCCGGCCGCTGGAGGCCTTCGCCCTGATCACCCTGGGCTTCACCCGCCTGTCGGCGCCTGCGGGCGGGGTCGGGCCGGTCAAACGGATGATCCTGTCGGCCGATCTGACGGCCGCACGGCGCGGCCTGAACAATCTGCTGAACCTCTCCACCGGTTCGATCCGCAACGAGATCGAATCCCTGGCCCGGAAGTTGAACGTCGCCGCCTGAGGATTGGCGCGCGCATCCCGATTCGGGAAACGCCGTTGATGGGGCTGACGATATGGTTTATCCACAGAACGCATGGGGTCCGCCGAAGGGGAGAGGCGCGTCCCGTCGCGAAGACATGCTACCGGACGGGTCCGTTGCGAGTACGGGGCGGCTCTCTGTCGTTCCGAGTGTGGGGTCAGGCGTCATGGCGCTGGATGCGGGGAACGCCCCCGAAGAGTTCAAGGCTCATCCGGACTGGAAGGACCTCGCGCCCTCCATCACCGAGGCCGCGACTCTGGGCGACGGCCTGCGCCGCGCCCGCGAACAGTCGGGAAAGTCCCTGGCCGATCTCTCCGCCGAAACCAAGGTCCATACCCGCTTCCTGATCGCTCTGGAGCAGAACGACTGGTCGTCCCTGCCCTCGCGCGTCTTCGCC
Organism: Brevundimonas sp. Br13; assembly: GCF_055391505.1. NCBI lineage: Bacteria > Pseudomonadati > Pseudomonadota > Alphaproteobacteria > Caulobacterales > Caulobacteraceae > Brevundimonas > Brevundimonas sp. Br13. Next base: position 425,437 of record NZ_AP044008.1, read on the forward strand.
ATCGGCTATGTGCGGGGCTATGCGGCGGCCCTGGGGCTGGACGAACAGCTGGCCGTGGAGCGGTTCAAGCGCGAAAGCCCGGACACCTCCGCCCCGTTGAAGGCGCCGATCGGCATCGCCTTTGAGGACGTCAAACGCTATTCGCCGCGGATCATCGGTCTCGTCGCCATAGTGGCCGTCGCCCTGATCGGCTGGAACGTGTTTCAGCGCCTCAACATCCACCAGGAGGTCCGCCCGTCCGACATCGCCGCCGTGCCGGAAAGCTGGCGGCTGGGAGAGGTGCCCGGCCAGGCCGCCCCGATCGCGCTGGGCGCCCCCAGGGCTGCGCCGCCGGACCAGACGACGCCCGCCCTCTATGTCACGCCCGGCCTTGAGGCTCAGCTGACCGGGATCGATCCGAACGATCCGGCGGTGATCGCGGCGGCCCAGGCGGCGGACGCCGCTCCGGTGCAGAAGGCGTTCAATCCGCGCGGCGCCGTCTACGGCGCCCCGGCCACCGCCTCTCAGGTGGTCATTCAGGCCAAGAAGGCCGGCGCGCTGGTGGTTAGGCTGGGCGGGGGTCAGGCCCTGTTCGCCCGGCAGATGGCGCCGGGAGAGGCCTGGCGCGCCCCCATGGGCGTCAGCGCCACGATCGACGTGTCTGATCCAGCCGCCTTCGACGTCTATCTGAACGGCGAGCATAGCGGCGTCCTGCCCGCCCTTCTGACCCCTTTGACCCAGCTGAACAGCCGCGCCGAACAGGCGGCCCGGCAGGTGGCGGAGGAGCAGGCGCGCCGTCAGGCCCAGCTTCAGGCCGAGCGTTCGGCTCAGCTCCTGCGAACCCAGGACGCCGCACCGACGGGCGAGACGGTCGCCAATCCCGGCGCCGGCGTAACGACGAACTGACCGTTACGCCGGTGGTCGCGGAGCCGCAGAGCGCCTATATGGGCCGGAAATGAGCGACCACACTTCAGAACTCGGCCACGTCCGTCCCTGGCGCCATATCGAACGGCGCAAGAGCCGCCAGATTCGCGTCGGCTCAGTCCTGGTCGGCGGCGACGCCCCGATCAGCGTCCAGTCGATGACCAATACGCCGACGTCCGACGCGGGGGCGACGATCGATCAGATCCGTCAGCTGGAAGAGGCCGGCGCCGACATCGTTCGCGTCTCCTGCCCCGACGTTGAATCGACCCAAGCGTTTCGCACCATCGTCCGCGAGGCCAAGGTTCCCTTGGTCGCCGACATCCATTTCCACTACAAGCGCGGCATCGAGGCGGCCGAGGCGGGCGCCGCCTGCCTGCGCATCAATCCGGGCAATATCGGCAGCCCGGATCGGGTCCGCGACGTCATCCAGGCCGCCCGCGACAACGGCTGCTCCATGCGGATCGGCGTCAACGCCGGTTCTCTGGAGAAGGAGCTGCTCGAGAAGTACGGCGAGCCCTGCCCCGACGCCATGGTCGAGAGCGCCCTGAACCACGCCCGCATCCTGCAGGACAACGACTTCCACGAGTTCAAGATCTCGGTGAAGGCGTCGGACCCCTTCCTGACCGTCGCCGCCTATCAGCAGCTGGCGGACGCCATCGACTGCCCCCTGCACCTGGGCGTGACCGAGGCGGGCCCCTTGCGCACAGGGACGATCAAGTCGTCCATCGGCCTGGGCTCCATGCTGTGGGCGGGGATCGGCGACACCATCCGCGTCTCCCTGGCCGCCGATCCGGTCGAGGAGATCAAGGTCGGTTTCGACATTCTGAAGTCGCTGGGCCTGCGTCACCGGGGCGTCAACATCATCGCCTGCCCCTCCTGCGCGCGTCAGGGCTTCAAAGTCATCGAGACGGTCGGCCTGCTGGAGGAGAAGCTGGCCCATATCTCGACGCCGATGAGCCTGTCGGTCATCGGCTGCGTCGTGAACGGCCCGGGAGAGGCCCTCTATACCGACATCGGCTTCACCGGCGGCGGCAAGGGCGCGGGCATGGTCTATCTGAACGGCAAGATCGCCCACAAACAGGCCAATGACGGCATGATCGACCATATCGTCGAGCTGGTGGAACAGAAGGCGGCCGAGTTGGAGGCCGCCCGAACCGCACCTGCTGCGGCGGAATAATCCATTTACACACCCATAGATTGACGTTTTTCGCGTCAGGATTGACTACGCCGCCCCCAAGTGCAAGGTGAAGCCTATGGCCGCCTGGGGAGCGGGCCTGTCTTCTCTTGGGGGTTTCATGATTTCCGACTTCATAACGCGCGCCGGCGTGCGCGCCTTCCTGCTCGCCGGCGTGGCCTTTTCCTTGCCCGCCTGCGCCACCGTGACGCGCGGCTCCAGCCAGCAGTTCACGGTTCAGAGCACGCCGCCCGGCGCGCAGGTCAGCACCTCGAACGGCTTCGAATGCCAGGCCACGCCCTGCACCTTCCGCATGCCGCGCAAGGATGCATTCCGCATCACCGTGTCCAAGGACGGCTATGTTTCGCAGACCTATGACATCACCAGCAGCGTGTCAGGCGCCGGCGGCACGGCCATGGCGGGCAACATTCTGATCGGGGGCCTGATCGGCGGGGCGATCGACGCCACCTCGGGCGCCATGAATGATCTGAAGCCCAATCCGCTGATCGTCACCCTGCGCACCCCGGCCGAAGAAGCCGCCGCGCCCGCCGCAGGCGCCCAGGCGGCGACCCAACAATGATGTTGCGTCGTCTCGCCATGGCCGGCTGCGCGGCCGGGTTCTTAGGCGTAGCCGCCTGCGCCAGTCCGTCCAACCCCGCCATGATGACCCTGCCGGCCACCGCCGGTCTGACCGCCTCTTCAGGCGATCTGGGCTATCGCTCGGTGACGACCGTGACCGTTTCCGGCGGTCAGGCCACCAATCCGATGTGGACGTCCCAAGTTTCCAACGCCGACTTCAAGACGGCGCTGGAGAATTCCCTGGCCGCCGCCGGCTATATGGGAAGCGAAGGGCCGCCCATGACGGTCGCGGCCTCTCTGATCGACCTGAAGCAGCCCCTGGCGGGCTTCGACATGTCGGTGACGAGCCAAGTCCGCTACACGGTGTCCCAGGCAGACCGCACCGTCTTCGATGAAACGGTGGCCGCCACGGGGACGGCGACCATGGGCCAGGCCTTCATGGGGGTCGAACGTCTGCGGATGGCGAACGAGGCGTCCATTCGCGAAAACATCAAGGCCTTCCTGACCCGCTTCCGCGCCCGCGCGCGTTAAGCCGCCTTTCGGCGACGGCGGCCCGCCGCCGTCGCCCCTCGCTTCAGATGACCTTGAACAGCCTCAGCGCCTGATAGCCCGCCGACAGCAGAACCACGGCCCCGACCCCATAGGTCAGCACTCGGCGCGGCGCGATCCGCGCGATAATCCCGGCGAAGGGTGCGGCGATCAGCCCGCCCAGGATCAGGCCCAGCACCGCCATGGCGTGGGTGGCGACGCCCTCGGCCTGGTCCCAGTGGCCGGTCAGCAGGGCCGCCAGGAAGGTGGCGGAGATGGCGGAGGTGACGAAGAACTCGGCCGTATTGGTGGTGCCGATCGAGGCGCGCGGGTCCTGGCCGGATCCGACCAGGGTGGTGGTGACCGTCGGGCCCCAGCCGCCGCCGCCGATGGCGTCGAAGAAGCCGCCGACAAGGCCCAGAGGCCCGGCGAACTTTCGCGGGAAGAGGCGCTCGCGGGTCTGGCGAGTTGCACGCCAGATGATGACGACGCCCATGACGGCCAAATAGGCGGTGATCCAGGGCTTGATCAGATCCCCGTCAATGCTGGTGAGGACGAAGGCGCCCAAGCCTCCCCCGACCACCCCGCCCAAGGCCAGGGGGGTGAAGAGTTTCCAGTTCACATTCCTGTTGACCGTATGGGAGCCCGCCGAAGCGGCCGTGGTGAAGACTTCGGCCGCGTGAACGCTGGCCGAGGCCGTCGCGGGCGGCACGCCGAATGAAAGCAGGACGGTGGAGGAGATCACCCCATAGGCCATGCCCAGGGCGCCGTCGACGACCTGGGCCAAGAACCCGACGCACAGAAACAGCAGGAAGTCTTGCATGGCCCCTCCAGAGGGTCACGAGGTTGGGGCTTTATCTCCTACTGGGTCAATAGGAGAAAACTTCGCAGCGGCTTGCAGAAGGGTTCGCGTCTCGAAAACGGCGGCGACGGCGTCGCGCCCGTCCTGCAGCACCGGGCGAAGCGGACAGGTGTCCAGGTCGGGACAGGTTTCACAAGGCCCGAAGGCGGTGCGGGATGCGCAGGGCGCGAGCGCCAGAGGGCCTTCCAGCGCTCGGATCACATCGGCGAAACTGATGCGGTCGGCCGGCGCGGCCAGGGCGTAGCCGCCGGTCCTCCCGCGTTTGGACACGAGCAGATGCCGCCGACGCAGGTCCAGCAATATGGCTTCCAGGAACTTTCGCGGCGCCGCGGCGGCCTCGGCGATCTCGCCGATGGTGGCGGGCCCCCCGCCCGGCAGGCCGGCGAGATGCACCATGGCGCGGAGGGCGTAGCGGGATCGGTTCGACAGCATGCCGTCTGATCGCCCGCCCACCGGCCGGACGCAAGCGCCTCGCTGTCAGTCCTCGCGTCGCCTACCGGCCAGGGCCGCCAGAATCTGCGCCCCCGTATAGGGTTTGAACACGACAGTCTCGGCCGGATCGGCGCGGCGGACCGCCTCGACGTCACCCGACGTCAGCACCACCCGCATGTCCCAGCGCCGTTTCAATCGCTCCGCCAGTCCCCTTCCCGTCGCCCCGTCCGACAGATTGACGTCCAACAGGGCGGCGTCGATGGCGTGCAGCGCCGCGGCCGCCTCAGCCGGCGCCGCGCTGTGGAACGGCCCGACCACCCTGTGCCCGGCCTCGGTCAGAAGCTCGGTCAAGGCGGCTGCGGCGTCTGGATCGTCTTCAACGACCAGCACCGTCAGTGGGCCTGTTTCGACGGGGGCTGGGGTCTGGGTCGGCGCAGGGGCCGGTTCGGCGACCGGTTGGTCCGACGCCCGCCCCACCGTCCGGCTGATGACGGCGCGCAGATCGCGCCAGACCATGGCGGCGGTACGGTCGACGGCCAGGCCGTATCGAACCGCCAGGGCATCCAGTTCGCGCCTGCGGCTCGGCGACAGATCGCCCCCTCGCTCCGCCAGGCGCCGGTCGTAGAGGCGGCAGAGTTCCTCCACGTCATGATCGACCGGCGGTTCCGCCGACCGGATGGGGTAGGGGGTTTCAGAAGCGCGATGGGGCAGGCGGTCGAACATGGCGTCCTTCTCACAGCGTCGGCGACTCCACGGCCAGCTAAACCCGGACCATGACGTTCGCCACCGCGGCTGACGCCATCGTTATCATAGTTCACGAACCCGGCGCCGGGCGGCGTTGCGATGATCGACATCGCCCCCCCAGGCGGGCTAAGGACGGCCCCTCTCATTGTCCCAGGATGGTTCCGCCTTGCGTCTGCCCCAGGCCCGTCTCGATCAGGTGCTCGACCGTTTCCACGAGGTGGAGGCCCGGATGGGCGCGGCGACCGACGGGGCCGAGATCGTCCGCCTGTCCAAGGAACACGCCGAGCTGAAGCCCGTCGCCGACGCGGTCCAGGGCCTGGCCCGGCTCCGCGCCGAAATGGCCGATCTGGAGGTGATGGCGTCCGACCCCGAAATGGCCGCCATGGCCCAGGAGGAGCTGCGCGACCTGACCGAGCGCCTGCCGCAGTTGGAGCGCGACGTGGCCCTGCTGCTGGCCCCGCGCGACGCCGATGAAAACGCCTCGGCCGTGCTGGAGGTCCGCGCCGGCACCGGCGGAGACGAGGCGGCCCTGTTCGCCGGCGACCTGTTCCGCATGTATTCGCGCTACGCCTCCACCCGGGGCTGGCGGGTGGAGATCGACAGCGTCTCCGAGGGCGACGCCGGCGGCTACAAGGAAATCGTCGCCACCGTCACCGGCGAGGGCGTGTTCGGCCGGCTGAAGTTCGAGAGCGGCGTCCACCGGGTCCAGCGCGTGCCGACCACCGAGGCCGGCGGCCGCATCCACACCTCGGCCGCCACCGTCGCCGTCCTGCCCGAGGTCGAGGACGTCGAGATCGAGATCCGCGACCAGGACATCCGCATCGACACCTTCCGCAGTTCGGGCGCGGGGGGCCAGCACGTCAACAAGACCGACTCGGCCGTGCGGATCACCCACCTGCCGACCGGCATCGTCGTCACCTCGTCCGAAAAGTCCCAGCACGTGAACCGGGACAAGGCGATGAAGAACCTGCGGGTCCGCCTGTACGACATGCAGCGCCAGGCCAAGGATCTGGCCCGCGCCGACTCGCGCAAGTCCCAGGTGGGGTCGGGCGACCGGTCCGAACGGATTCGCACCTACAACTTCCCGCAAGGCCGCGTGACCGACCACCGCATCGGCCTGACCCTGCACAGCCTGCCCCAAGTGCTGGAGGGCGACATCGACCCCCTGCTGGACGCCCTGATCGCCGAGGACCAGGCCGCCCGCCTGGCGGATCTGGAGGCCGAGTTCGGCTAGGCCTGGTTTTCGCCTGGGTCCGCGTCGTCCGCGTTCCCCTTGGCGTGGGATCGGGCTCGGTTTCTTTAACGATGGTCGTGTGCGGCCCTGCCGGGACCTTGCCGCCCGTCCCAAACTGTCGTCGCAGCCATGTCCAGGCCGCCCCTATTCAGCCCAGCACACCGACCGTCGGAAGCCACAGCACGATCCCGGTGGCGGCGGTGTAGCCGGTAAAGGCGTAGACCGACTGGCGGCGTCCGCTGACGGCCTCAGGCTCCCCGATACGAGAGACATGATCGGTCCAGAGCAGGTATAGCGCCTGGACCGTCCATCCCGCCATGAAGGCGACGACAGCCCAGCCGCTGAGGGCCGTCAGGGCCGCGCCCGAAAGCATGACCAGCACGCCGGCCAGAACAATGACCCCGTCCCCGACATGCTCGGCGATGGGGATGGAGACCAGGCCCGACAAGGCCCTTTGCAGACGCCAGTTGAGCCAAGCCTGATACAGAAGCATCAGCCCGCCCAAGACGTAGAACACCCCTATCGCGCGCGCCGCCCATTCCATGGCGGGAATAGGGCGCGCCTTTTGGGCGGTTTGTCAGTGCGGAAGAACCCGTAGTCACGCAATGACTCCACCTCTGACGTCGCCAAGACACAAACGTCGATATTCGACACTACGGGCTCGGCCCGACATCAGGCCCAACAAAAAAGGCGGCGAAATCGCCGCCTTTTCAGTTTCTTACAGGTCCAGCAGGGCCCGCTGCGGGTCTTCCAGCAGCTCCTTGATCCGGACCAGGAAGGTCACGGCCTCCTTGCCGTCGACGATGCGGTGGTCATAGCTGAGGGCCAGATACATCATCGGCCGGATCTTGACCTCGCCGTTGATGGCCATCGGACGCTGGACGATGTTGTGCATGCCCAGGATGCCGGACTGCGGCGCGTTCAGGATCGGGGTCGACATCAGCGACCCATAGGTGCCGCCGTTGGTGATGGTGAAGGTGCCGCCCTGCAGCTGGTCCATGGTCAGGGCGCCGTCGCGGGCGGCCTTGCCCAGGGCGCCGATGCCCTTTTCAATGCCGGCCAGGCTCAGGGTGTCGGCGTCGCGCAGCACCGGAACCACCAGACCCTTGTCGGTGCCGACGGCGACGCCGATGTCATAGTGGTTCTTGTAGATGATGTCCGTGCCGTCGATCTCGGCGTTGACGGCCGGGATTTCCTGAAGCGCGGCGACCACCGCCTTAGTGAAGAAGGACATGAAGCCCAGCTTCACCCCGTGGCGCTTTTCGAACACCTCTTTGTATTGGGCGCGCAGGGCCATGACGTTGGTCATGTCCACCTCGTTGAAGGTGGTCAGCTGGGCGGCCGTATTCTGGGATTCCTTCAGGCGACGGGCGATGGTCTGACGCAGGCGCGTCATCTTCACCCGCTCCTCGCGCGGGGCCAGAGCGCGCGGGGCCGAAGGTGCGGCGGCCGGCGCCGGAGCGGCCGCAGCGGCCCCGATCGCGGCGATGGCGTCGCCCTTGGTGATATTGCCCTTGGGTCCGGTGGCGGAAATCGCCTTGGGATCCAGGTTGTTTTCAGCGACCACGCGCTGGACGGCCGGCGACAGAGTCTCGTTCTTCGACACCTGGGCCGAACCGGTGTTGGCGGGAGCGGCCGCAGGCGCCGGGGCGGCGGCGGGCGCGGCCGCAGCGGCGCCGGAACCCGACACCGAACCGATCTTCTGGCCCGGCGTGACGGTCGCCCCTTCATCGGCGGCGATGGTCAGGACGCCGTCCGCCGGAGCCGAGACCTCGACGGCCACCTTGTCGGTCTCGATCTCGACCAGCAGTTCATCCTTCTTGACCGCCTCGCCGCTCTTCTTGAGCCACTTGCCCATCGAGCCCTCGGCGACGCTTTCGCCCATCACCGGCACAGTGATGTCGATGCTGGAAGCGGCGGCGGCGGGAGCCGCCTTGGCCTCGCCCTTGGCGGCCTTGGCGGGAGCAGCGACCGGGGCGGCGGCGGCCGCGCCGCCTTCGGTCACCGAACCCAGGACCGTGCCGGGCGCCACGGTGTCGCCCTCGGCGGCGTTGATGGCGCCCAGGACGCCGTCGGCCGGAGCCACGACTTCCAGAGAGACCTTGTCGGTCTCCAGTTCGACGAGCAGTTCGTCTTTCTTGACCGCGTCGCCGACCTTCTTGGTCCATTTCGCGATGGTGGCTTCGGTGACGGATTCACCGAGGGCGGGGGTCAGGATGTCGGCCATGTCGGGTCCAGCTGTCTCTAGGTCTGTCTTAAACGCTTATCAGGCGAAGGCTTCGTTGGTGAAGGCCTCGAGCTCCTTCAGGTGCCGGCTCATCAGGCCGGCGGCCGTGGAGGCCGAGCCGGGCCGTCCGACGTAGCGGGCGCGCTTGGCCGCGACGTCCAGCTTGTCCAGCGTCAGCTCCAGCCACGGATCGACGAAGGTCCAGCCGCCCATGTTCTTCGGCTCTTCCTGGCACCAGACCAGCTCGGCCTTCGGGAAGCGGGCCAGTTCCTTGCGCAGCGACTGGATCGGCCACGGATAGAACTGTTCCAGACGCAGGATGTAGACGTCGTCCACCGCCTGGCCTTCCTTCATCTTCTTCTCGCGCACGTCCAGCAGGTCGTAATAGACCTTGCCCGAGCACAGGATCACGCGGCGAATGTCCTTGTCCGCCTTGATCTTGATCCCGGCGACGTCCGGACGGGTCTGGGCGTCGTCGTGCAGCACGCGGTGGAAGGACGAACCCTCGGCCAGGTCGCGCAGCGGCGAGACCGCCTTCTTGTGACGCAGCAGCGACTTGGGCGTCATCAGGATCAGCGGCTTGCGGAACGGCCGGTGCATCTGGCGACGCAGGATGTGGAAATAGTTGGCCGGGGTCGTGCAGTTGGCGACCTGGATATTGTCCTCGGCGCAGGCCTGGAGGAAGCGTTCCAGGCGGGCGGAGGAGTGTTCCGGTCCCTGGCCTTCATAGCCGTGCGGCAGCAGCATGGTCAGGCCGCTCATACGCAGCCACTTGCGTTCCCCGGAGGTGATGAACTGGTCGATCACCACCTGGGCGCCGTTCACGAAGTCGCCGAACTGGCCTTCCCACAGCACCAGGGTGTTGGGGTCGGCCAGGGAATAGCCGTACTCGAAGCCCAGCACCGCCTCTTCCGACAGGGCCGAGTCGATGACCTCGAAATTGGCCTGGCCTTCGCGCAGATTGTTCAGCGGCATGTACCGCTCTTCGGTCGTCTGGTCGATGATGCCCGAGTGGCGCTGGGAGAAGGTGCCGCGCACCGAATCCTGGCCGGACAGGCGCACGGGGAAGCCCTCGTCCACCAGTGAGGCGAAGGCCAGGCTCTCGGCCGTGGCCCAGTCCAGGCCCTCGCCGGTCGAGACCGCCTCGCGGCGAGCCTCGATGACCCGCTTCAGCGTCTTGTGCATGTCGACGCTGTTGGGAATGGTGGTCAGGCGCGCGCCCAGGTCCTGGAGCTTGGCCAGGGGCACCGCCGTATCGCCGCGCAGCTCTTCCTTGGCGGCGCCCATGCCCTTCCACTGGCCGTCCAGCCAGTCGGCCTTGTCCGCCTTGAAGGTCTTGCCCGCCTCGAACTGTTCGTCGAGGAATTTCTCGAACCGCTCGATCTCGGCGTCGACCTCGGCCTGGGAGATCACGCCCTCGGCGATCAGGCGCTGGGAATAGAGTTCGCGCGTCGAGGGCTGGGCGCGGATCTTCGAATACATCAGCGGCTGGGTGAAGGTCGGATCGTCGCCTTCGTTGTGGCCGAACCGGCGATAGCAGAACATGTCCACCACCGCGTCCTTGTGGAACTTCTGACGATATTCCGTCGCCACCTTGGCGGCGAAGACGACCGCTTCCGGATCGTCGCCGTTCACGTGGAAGATCGGCGCCTGGACCATCAGGGCGACGTCCGACGGATAGGGCGACGAGCGCGAGTTCCGCGGGCTGGTGGTGAAGCCGATCTGGTTGTTGATGACGAAATGCAGGGTGCCGCCGGTGCGGTAACCCTTCAGCCCCATCAGGGCGAAACATTCGGCCACCACGCCCTGGCCGGCGAAGGCGGCGTCGCCGTGGATCAGCAGGGGCACGACCTTGGAACGGTCCAGCGCCCATTCGGCCTCGGGCTTGCCGGCGTTGGCCTCACGGATGTCGAAGGCCTGTTTGGCGCGCGCCTTGCCCAGGACGACAGGGTTGACGATTTCGAGGTGCGACGGGTTGGCGGTCAGCGACAGGTGGACGTGGTTGCCGTCGAACTCGCGGTTCGAAGAGGCGCCCATGTGATATTTGACGTCGCCCGAGCCTTCGATGTCGCTGGGCACGGCCGAGCCGCCCTGGAACTCGTGGAAGATGACCTTGTAGGGCTTGCCCATGACGGCGGCCAGCACGTTCAGGCGGCCGCGGTGGGCCATGCCCAGCACCACCTCGTCGACGCCCAGATTGCCGCCGCGCTTGATCACCTGCTCCAGGGCCGGGACCATGGCCTCGCCGCCGTCCAGGCCGAACCGCTTGGTGCCGGGGAAGCGTTTGTGCAGGAAGCGCTCGAAGCCCTCCGCCTCGATCAGCTTGTTCAGGATGGCCAGCTTGCCTTCCTTGGTGAAGGCGTTCTGCTCGAACTTGTCCGGCCCCTCGAACCGCTGCTGAAGCCAGGCCTTCTCCTCCGGCTCGGCGATATGCATGTACTGGATGCCGATATTGCCGCAGTAGGTGCGCTTCAGAATGTCCAGCACCTGGCGGATGGTGCCGGTCTGCAGGCCCAGGACGCCGTCCAGGAAGATCGGCCGATCCAGGTCGGCGCCGCTGAAGCCGTAGAATTCCGGCGTCAATTCAGGGTTTTCGACGGGCTGTTCGATGCCCAGCGGGTCCAGATTGGCCTGGAGGTGGCCGCGCACGCGATAGCTGCGGATCAGCATCAGGGCGCGGATGGAATCGTGGGCGGCGGCGCGGATCGCCTCGGGCGAGGCCTCGGCCGGCGCGGCCTTGGAGGCTGCGGGCGTAGGGGCGCCGGGCGTCTTGGGATCAGGCTTGGGCGCCGGCCAGCGGCCGTCGAACACGGCGGTCGCCTCGGTCGGCTCGGCGACGGCGGCGCGGCCCCAGCCGCCGGCCTCGGCCGAGGCCTTCACGGCGGCGGCGTTGTCGCGCAGCTGATCGAAGAAAGCCTTCCATTCCGCCGAGACCGAGCCGGGGTCATTGGCCCACTTCTCGTGCAGCTCCTCGATATAGGCCGCGTTGGACCCGTAGAGGAAGGAGGTCTCGGCAAAGACCTGGTTCAGCCGACCCGCATCGTCCGCCATTGTTCTCGTCTATTCCCTGGCCCCTGCGGACACATCTCCGTGAGGGGCGCGCCCGTCATATAGGCCCGCTTTCCTTATGGGTCATGACCGAAACGGGGCAATTCGGTGAGAAATTGGTCGCATCCCGAAAGAAAAACGCCCCCGGCCAAAACCGGGGGCGTCCAATCCTGCCGAGACCGGCGTTTTTGATGCGTGAGGCGGCGCCTACGCCGCTTTCGGGTTTCAGCCCTTCAGCACTTCCACCAAGGTCTTGCCCAGACGGGCCGGCGATTGCGACATGCGGATGCCGGCGGCTTCCATCGCCGCGATCTTGGATTCCGCATCGCCCTTGCCGCCCGAGACGACGGCGCCGGCGTGGCCCATGGTGCGGCCCTTGGGCGCCGTGCGACCCGCGATGAAGCCGGCCATCGGCTTCTTGCGGCCCTTCTTGGCCTCGTCGATCAGGAACTGGGCGGCGTCTTCTTCCGCGCCGCCGCCGATTTCACCGATCATGATGATCGAGGTGGTTTCGGGATCGGCCAGGAACATCTCCAGCACGTCGATGAATTCGGTGCCCTTGACCGGGTCGCCGCCGATGCCCACGGCCGTGGTCTGACCCAGGCCCTCATTGGTGGTCTGGAACACGGCCTCATAGGTCAGGGTGCCCGAACGCGACACGATGCCGACCGAGCCCTTCTTGAAGATATTGCCCGGCATGATGCCGATCTTGCACTCGTCCGGCGTCAGGACGCCCGGGCAGTTCGGGCCCAAGAGGCGGGAGTTGGAGCCTTCCAGCCGGCGCTTGACCTTGACCATGTCCATCACCGGAATGCCCTCGGTGATGCAGGTGATGAAGGGGATTTCGGCGTCGATGGCTTCGATGATGGCGGCGGCGGCGCCTGACGGCGGGACATAGATGACCGAGGCGTCGGCGCCCGTGGCGTCCTTGGCTTCGGCGACCGAGGCGTAGATCGGCAGGGTTTCGCCGTGTGAACCGGTCCAGTTCGTGCCGCCCTTGGTCGGGTGGACGCCGGCGACCATCTGGGTGCCGTGATAGGCCAGGGCCTGTTCGGTGTGGAAGCCGCCGGTCTTGCCGGTCAGGCCCTGGACGATGATCTTGGTGTCTTTGTTGACGAGGATGGACATGGAGTCTCGCTTATTGGGTTAGGCGGGAAGGAAGGGGTTTTCGACACGGACCGACCCATAGGTCTGACCGTGATTGAGGTCTTCGGAATAGAGCACCTTGGCGCCCAGCCGTTCGGCGGCGGCGATGATGGCGCCGTCCCAGTAGGAAATCATGTAACGCTGGGCGTTCTCGATACCGCTGCGGACCACCCTGTAGTCGATGGGCTGGAAGGGCTTCTTGGACAACCGAAACACCCACTCCTGCGCCTCCTCCGGAGTCAGAGGGCGCGCACCCTTGCGTTGGGCGGTGACATAGAATTCGGCCAGAACCTGACCCGAGGTGCCGAAGCGTCGGGTCAGAAGTTCAAGCGCACGATCGTACTTCGCCGGTTCATCGACAGAACCGAGCGCGGCGTAGATCAGGATGTTGGTGTCCAGGAAGACGTCAGCGCCAGCGATCAAAACGAGGCTCGCCGCTATATGCATCTTCTCTGGCGGGGCGCCAGTCGCCCATCCGGCCTTCGCTTTCGCGGGCCAGCTTCAGCAAGGCTTCGGTCGCCTCGTCGTGTTCCGTTTCTTCCTCGACCAGTCGAGCCAGGAAACCGCGCACCATCTCATTGACGCTGGTCCGCTTCATAGCGGCCAGAACACGCACCTTGTCGAGCAGGGCGTCATCTATGGCGAGGGTGATGTTGCGGGTCATGTTCGCGAGCGGGGCGGCTTACACGGGTTATGTGGAGCACATAGGCCGCGTGGACAGACCAGGCAAGCCCGGTCAGATATTCAGTAACAACCCGAGCCGTCGCAAGATCGCCTGCTGCCAGGGTTTCAGGGCGTAGAGGTCCGCGAACAGGGCGGCTTCCTCACCCGCTTCTCGCGCCTGAACATAGGCCGCCTGCTGGCGGCGGCGACGGCGCCCCATTTCGGCGGTGTCGCCCGCCGCGACGCGCCGGTCCCACTTGGCCCGCCAGGCGTCCAAGCCGATGGCGTCGTGATGCAGCAGCCAGGCCGTGCGCCCCGTCCCGGGATCGCGCGCCCGCGCCGCCTTCAACGGCCGGTCCCCGCGCTTGGACTCATGGATGCAGACCATGACGTCAGGCAGGCCACGCCGCACCGCGTGCTTGCCCATGTGATGCGCCAGAAGACCACGAACGAAGAAGCGCCCGCGTCCCGGATAGATCAGGTCTGCGAACTGGTCCGACAAAGGGCCGTGATAGGGTTTGCGCGCCAGCGTGGCTCCATACTCGCGCGTCAGGTCGTCGCCGGCCCGCCACACCGCCTCGAGCGAGGGGAAGATGACCGCCTCGCGTTCGGCCGCCACGGCGCCGAGCACAGCGGACACGTCGACATCGCCCAGGATCATCTCGTCGATGTCCACGACCAGCAGCCAATCGGAGGCCAGGGTGGAATAGGCCTCGGCATAGACGACCCTCTGGCGATCCTCGACCGCCTGGGGCCGACCACCGCGCGTCGCCCAGAAGGCCGCGTCGCAGACTATAAGATCCTTGGGATCGAGCCCGACCTGGACCGGGTCAGGTGCATCCTCGCCGTCGAAATAGATTCTGATCCGCGCCGGGTGCTTAGCCCGATAATGGTCGGTGAAGGCCGCGAGATGACGCGCGGGCGCCAAAGCCATCGCGACCACTTCGAAATCCGGCAAGGCTCCCTCCGTCCATAGGCGACGACTATGGCGGGGCGTCGCAGCCCTCCGCAACGAGAAACGGCGACGCTGCAAGCAGCGCCGCCGTCAGAGCCATCAAAGACGGTCTCTTGACGTTTAGCCGACCGCCGCGACGATCTTCTGGGCGGCGTCGTCCAGATCATCGGCGGCCTGGATGGTCAGGCCCGACTCGTTCAGGATTTTCTTGCCCAGTTCGGCGTTGGTGCCTTCCAGACGCACGACCAGCGGCACCTTCAGGCCCACTTCCTTCACGGCCGCGACCACGCCCTCGGCGATGACGTCGCACTTCATGATGCCGCCGAAGATGTTGACCAGGATGCCCTGGACGTTCGGGTCGGCGGTGATGATCTTGAAGGCCGCCGCGACCTTCTCCTTGCCCGCGCCGCCGCCGACGTCGCAGAAGTTGGCCGGCTCCTTGCCGTACAGTTTGATGATGTCCATCGTCGCCATGGCCAGGCCGGCGCCGTTGACCATGCAGCCGATGTTGCCGTCCAGCGAGACATAGGCCAGGTCCCACTTGGAGGCTTCGATTTCCTTGGCGTCTTCCTCGGTCTCGTCGCGCAGGGCCTTGATGTCGTCGTGGCGGAACAGGGCGTTGCCGTCGAAGCTGACCTTGGCGTCCAGGACGCGCAGATGGCCGTCCTTCATGACGATCAGCGGGTTCACCTCCAGCATGTCCATGTCCTTCTCGACGAAGGCCTTGTACAGGGCGGGGAACAGCGACTTGCCGTCTTCGGCTGCGGCGCCCGTCAGGCCGTAGGCGGCGTTGATGGCGGCGACGTCGGCGTCGGTCACGCCCGTGGCGGGGTCGATGACGATGTTCTGGATCTTCTCGGGCGTGTCGTGGGCGACGGTTTCGATGTCCATGCCGCCCTCGGTCGAGACGACGAAGGCGATGCGGCCATAGGCGCGATCAACCAGCAGCGAGCAATACAGTTCACGATCAATGTCGGCGCCGTCTTCGATATAGAGGCGGTTGACCTGTTTGCCGGCCTCGCCCGTCTGGGCGGTGACCAGGGTGTTGCCCAGCATCTCCTTGGCGTGGGCGACGACTTCCTCGATCGAGAAGGCGAGGCGCACGCCGCCCTTGGCGTCGGCCGGCAGTTCCTTGAACTTGCCCTTGCCGCGGCCCCCGGCGTGGATTTGCGACTTCACCACATAGAGCGGGCCAGGCAGTTGCTTGGCGGCGGCCTCGGCCTGATCGGCCGAGGTGATGGGCACGCCTGCGGCGACGGGGGCGCCGAAGCCCTTGAGAACCTGCTTGGCCTGATATTCGTGGATGTTCATGGAGACCGCCGCAATCTTTGCTGGGAAGAGTTTGCGGGGCTTATAGGCCCCGCGCCTTCGCAGGTGCAACCGTCTGATTATGACCCTTCAGTCCACCCAGTCCCGCTTCAGCGTCCGCGAGGCCCCAAACAGCAGAATGGCCGCCAGCACATAGAAGCTCATGCCGGTGTAGATGGCCCACCTCAGGCTCTCCTCTCCGAACCGGGGCGCCAGGAGGTCGCTCATCCAGCCGAAATAGTAGAAGCCGACCGCGATCCCCAGCAGATTGTTGATCAACAAAAACAGGGCCGAGGCGGTGGAGCGCATGGCCGCCGGGACCAGATGCTGGACCGCCGCCGTGATCGGCCCCAGCCAGGCCAGGTTCAGCCCCGTGGGCAGAAGAAAGATCAGGAAGGCCAGGATCAGCTGCTGCGCATGGCTGCCCCCGCCCGGCAGGACCAGGCCGATCAGCCAGGGGGAGTTCATCGCCAGAATGAAACAGGGCGCCGAGATCAGAAAGGCCACGGCCGGGGTCAGGGGATAGGCGCCCTTGCCCTTCTTCGACAGCTTGTCGGCGATCATTCCGCCCAGCCAAATGCCCAGGAGGCCGCCGATCAGGGCGATGCCCGAATAGTACCAGCTGGTCTGGCGCAGGCTCAGGTCGAAACTGCGCATGAAGAAGAGGGGCAACCAGCCGGCGACGCCGTAGCCGCAGACGGACGACGAGGCTGCGCCCAAGGCCAGCAGCCAGAAGCTGGGCTTCTTGATCACGACCGATGCGGTGCGCCGCGCGACCATCAAGGAGGCGCCGATCACCCCAGCCAGCAGGCCGCCGAAGGCGAGCACCAGCGGATTGCCGAGCGACAGACCCAGCAGCCAGTCCAGCCCCCCCAGGACCAGAAGACCGGCGCCCAGGCCCAGCATGATCTGGGCCGCGATCTTGCCCGCCCGATCCGTCCCGACCGGCGCGGCGGCCAGGGCCGCGACCTGGGCTTCGGTCTTCACTGCATCGGTTCCGCCGCGCTTGGGATCCTTGACCGTCAGCCGCAGCAGGGGCGCGACCAGCAGACCCGACAGGCCGACGACGATGAAGGCCGTGCGCCAGCCGTAGGTCGCCGCCAGCAGTCCCCCAACCAGGGTGCCCGCGGCCATGCCCAGCGGAATCCCGAAGGCGAAGGCGGCCAGGGCCCGCGCTCTCTGATGCGGCGGGAAATAGTCGGCGATCAGCGAATAGGCCGGCGCCACCCCGCCCGCCTCGCCCACGCCCACCCCCATCCGGCACAGGAACAGCTGGCCGAACGAGCCGGCCATGCCGCACAGGGCGGTGAAGCCGGACCAGACGGCGAGCGCCCCGGTCATGATCCACACCCGGCTGAACCGGTCGGCCAGCCAGGCCAGGGGAATGGCCAGGGTCGAATAGACCGAGGCGAAGGCGATGCCGCCCAACAGACCGAACTGGCTGTCGGACATGCCGAACTCTTCCTTCAGCGGCGCCGCCAGAATGCCGATGATCTGCCGATCCAGGAAGTTCAGCATGTAGATCAGGATCAGCACCGCCAGCACATAGAAGCGGTAGCCCGGTCGATGCGGCGCGGGCGCCTCCGTCACGGTGTCGGTCGTCATCGGCGTTTCCCTCGACATGTTCTTCTTGTTGGGGCGAGCCTAGCCGCAAGTCCGCCCCCTGCAAAGCAAAGGGCGGCGGCCTTTGGACCGCCGCCCTCCGTCAGGCGTCTTCGGCGATCAGAACCGGTAGGTCAGGCGAGCCGAATAGGTGGTCGGCGGGCCGTAGAAGGCGCTGATCGAGTTGTTGTAGGTCGCGCCGGGGAAGCTGTAGCCCCCGACCTTGTAGCGGACATCGGTCAGGTTGCGGCCGAACAGACCGACCTCCCACCGCCGGCTGGGCGCCGTCCACACCACGCTGGCGTCGGCCAGGACATAGCCGTCCTGGTCCAGGATGGGGTCCGGCGTGTCGAACAGGTGGTAGTCGGACCGGTACGACAGCGACGGAGTCACCCGGATCTCCCCACCCATAATGTCGCCCCGCCAGGTCATGCCGTAATAGGCCGACCATTCCGGCGAGTTCTGCGGCTCGCGCGTGTCCGAAATATCCACCGGCGTGCCGGTGATCCGGGTGATGAACTCGTCGAACTCGTTCTTCAGATAGCCCAGCGAGAAGTTGGCGGTGATGTCGTCGGTCAGGAAGGCCGAACCTTCCAGCTCGAAGCCGTAGATGGTCGAGGCGCCGGCGTTGTCGACCACCGAGGCGATGCCGACGGCCGGGGGCGTGGCCACCTGCTGGGTCGTGATCTGCTGGTCCTTGTAGTCGGAATAGAAGACCGCCGAGGCGAAGTTCATCCGCCGGTCGAAGGCCGAACCCTTCAGGCCCAGCTCATAGGTGGTGACCGTCTCGGGCTGGTAGCCGTCGACCGTCTGCGGCACGAGGGCGGCGTCGCCCCGCATGTCCCAGCCGCCCGACTTGAAGCCCTGGCTGACCGAGGCGTAGCCGGTGATCTCTTCCGAAAAGTCATACGAGATGCTGGCGCGCGGCGTGAACTTCTCGAAGGTGTCCGACGCCGAATAGTTGGTGCGGGTGGCGAAGATCGCCCGGTCAGTCCCCCCGGTATAGGGAGTGCGGGTCGCGCCCAGATAGAAGAGGCGCAGGACCGAGGCGTCCTTGTCGTCCTTGGTGTAGCGTCCGCCCAGCGAGACGTGCAGCCGGTCGGTGAGGTCATAGCTGAAGTCGCCGAACACCGAGAAGGACTTGGTGTCCACCGATCCCGCCGCCGCAATGGCCAGACCCAGATTGCCGGCGATGGTGTCGAAGGCGCCGGACGAGGTGCCGTCCAGATAGAAGACGCCGGCCACGCCCGACCAGCGGTCGCCGGTGAACAGGGCCTGGAACTCCTGGGTGAACTGGTCGTCCGAATAGATGGCCGGCACGTCCAGGGTCGGCAGGGGCGTCTGGTCGAAGTCGATGATGGTCTGGGTGTCGCCCGAGCGATAGGCGGTGATCGACTTCAGGGTCAGCATGTCGTTGACCCGGTACTCGCCGGTCAGGGACACGCCCTCGGTGACCACCTTCTGCTCGCCGGTGATCCCGGCATAGGTATCGTATTCGTTGGCCGGGGGCGTATAGCCGCCGGTGGTCGAGTTCACCTCGCGGTGGCCGTGACGCGGGCTGGAATCGTCCTCGACCCGGTCCCAGGCCAGGCGGAAGAACAGGCTGTCGTTCGGCGTCCACTCGGCGCTGGCGCGATAGGCGGTGACGTCCTTGTCATACTGATCCTGGCCGGTGTTCAGGTTCTGGCCGTAGCCGTCGTGCTGATAGGTGGCGACCGCGCCCCCGATCGCGAAGGTGTCGCCGACGGGGACCGAGCCGGACAGCAGGAAGTTGTGCTCATTGTACGAGCCCACCTCGGCCCGCGCCGTCAGGCTGGGATCGACGCCCAGGCGCTTGGTCACATATTTGATCGCCCCGCCGATGGTGTTGCGGCCGTAGAGGGTGCCCTGCGGCCCGCGCAGCACCTCGATGCGCTGGATGTCGAAGATGTCCAGCACGGCGCCCTGCGGACGGGCGACATAGACGTCGTCGATATAGAGGCCGACGCCGGGCTCGAAGCCCCACAGCGGGTCCTGTTGGCCCACGCCGCGGATGAAGCTGATCAGGGTCGAGTTGGAGCCGCGCGCGACCTGAACGGTGGCGTTCGGCGTCTGCTGCTGCAGGGCGGTGATATTGGTCGCGCCCGTCTGTTCCAGCCGCTCGGCGCTCAGGGCCGAGACGGCCACCGGCACGTCCTTCAGCTGTTCGTCGCGCCGACGGGCGGTGACGACGATGTCGTCCACCATATTGGCTTGTCCGGCGTTGGCCGCCTGGGCCGCCGCCTCGGCGTCCTGGGCCGTGGAAGCCCCCGCCAGCACGCCCCACGCCGCGCCGGCCAGCAGCGCGCACTTCACATGACGATTCATGATCCTTAACCCCTTTGTCGTTTCCAGCCTGGTTGACGCTTTTATTCAGCGTTCAATGATTTTCTTGAACCTGACCCGGTTTCGACCGTCTGTCAAACCCCGGAGCTGCCGCAACGTCGTCATCCGCCCACACGGAACGTGCAGCGTGGCGCCGTTGCACCGGCGCCGGCCCTGGCCTAGCGTCGCCGCCATGAGCCAGATCCCCGCCGCGCCCCGTCCCGTCGCCGCCGCCCGGCGCAAGACGGCCGCGCCGGATGCGACGCCTGCGCGGCGCGGCCGTCCGCCCAAGGCCCAGGCCAAGGCGGCGGGTGAAACCCGCGAGCTGATCCTGGATGCGGCCGAGGATCTGTTTTCCAAACACGGCTTCTACGGCGTCACCATCCGCGAGGTGGCGCGTGAGGCCGGCGTCGACACCGCCCTGGTCCACTATTATTTCGGGGCCAAGCGAGACCTGTTCGACGCGGTCTTTCTGCGTCGCGCCGAGGTCTGGAACAATGAACGAGTCGCCGCCATCAACCGTTACGCCGCCCAGGCTGAGGAGACCGGGCGGCCCATGACGCTGGAGGGGCTGCTGGAAGCCTTTCTGCGACCGCCGTTCGAATGGTCGCTCAAGGGCGGGCCGGGTTGGAAACACTATTCCGCCCTGGTGGCCCAGACCAACGCCAACCCAACCTTCGGCGGCGAAACCATGGCCCGCTATTTCGACCCGGCCATCCGGCGGCTGATCGAACTGATCGCCCAGGTCCTGCCCGAGGCCAGCGAGGTCGATCTCTACTGGGGCTATCACAATCTGTCGGGCGCCCTGACCCTGACCCTGGGCGAGACCGGACGTCTGGACCGACTGTCGGGCGGTCGCGCCCGATCCGGGGATCTTCAGACGGCCGGCGACTATATGGTCCGGTTCGCGGCGGCCGGCTTTCGCGCCGTGGCGGGACTGTCGCCTTCTAGCTGAAGAAGACCGCCCACATCAGCCGACCGGGCAGGAAGGTCAGAAGGCCGGCCACGATCAGTCCTCCGACGAACATGGAGGTCATGGCCCGCCGATGGGCCTGCACCCTATGGCGACGGGCGGCGTAGACCGCCATGGGCAGGCCGACCACCGTCCAACCGCTGAGCAGATGGATCAAGGACAGGCCCGCAGGTCCGCCGGGATTGATGGCGTGAATGAAGAAGGAGCTGATCGCCGTCGTTCCCATCGCCGCCACCCAGGCCCAGCCCAGCGTCCGGTGCAGCCGCGTGCCCTTCACCCCGATCAGCAGCACGATCCCGATCGCCAGGGCCGTCAGGGCGGCCGCCACATGAACTTGGATCGCCGTCGGCGCGGCGGCCAAGAGGTCCAGCTTCGGCGCGTGCGGACGGAAACCCAGCCGTGCGATCTGACCATTGTCTCGGGTCAGATAGATGAGGATCGGAACGCCCAGCAGGAAGAGACCGGCGGCGGACGGCAGATGACGGGCGAGACGGGGGGACATGGCGGGAAAACTCCGGATGAAGGCGGCCCTCCTGCCCGGGGTCCGGTCCTTCCGCATCCGCCCCTGCGTGAACGCCCACCTCGGTTTCGCGAACGCCCACCCCCTTCCGCCCTGGAGGAAATCATGGTTTCAGATCGGACTCCGAACGTAGAAGGCCCTCATGACGTCACCCGCCGACGACCGCCGTCGAACCTTTCTGAGGGGCCTGGTCGTGGCGGTCCTGGTCGGAGTCTTTCTGGCCTCGACCGGCGCCTTCGGCAGCGCCGGCGCGCCCTATCTGGAACGGCTGGCCTATTGGGTTCTGATGATGATCCTGGGCGGCCTTTGGGGCCATCTGTGCAGCGGCTTGGTCACCCGCTTCATCGACGTGGACGACCGGCCCTGGTTGACGATCGGCCTGATGACGGCGGTGATCACCGGCCCGTTGAGCCTGATCATCTGGGCCGCGACGGGTCTCTTCTTCGCCCAGCGCCTTTATCCCCTGTCCGCCCTGCCCCAGCTGTTCGGCCCGGTCCTGATCGTCACCCTGGCGGTGACGACGGTCAACGTCTTCCTGGGACGCGCCCAGCCGGTCCAGACCCACGCCGCGCCGCCCAGCCAGCCGACGCGTCCGGCGCGCTTTCTGGATCGCCTGCCCCCCAGGCTGAAGGGCGCGACCCTCTACGCCGTTCAGGCCGAGGACCACTATCTGCGCCTTCACACCGATCGCGGCTCGGACCTGATCCTGATGCGCCTGTCCGACGCGGTCGAAGAGTTGGAGGGACTGGAAGGCGCCCGCACCCACCGCAGCTGGTGGGTGGCCCGTTCGGCCGTGCGCGGCGTCGAGCGCGGCGACGGCCGCGCCACCCTGACCTTGGAGGGCGGGCTGAACGTCCCGGTCAGCCGCCGCTACGCCCGCACCCTGCGCGAAGCCGACTGGTGGTGAGACCCGCCGCCTGACGCCTGCGGCTGGGACGCTTCAGGGGGCCGGCGCCGCCTCCAACGCCGCCACCGAGGCGGCGCAGCCGGTCAGGGTGTCGTCGCCGATCTCGACCTTGGCCGTCAGCGGATAGGTGCGATCGCTCATGCCGTCCGAACATTCGGTGGCGATCAGGACGACGTTTAGCGCTTCGTTCAGATCGGTAGAGGTGGCGTAGGTGGCGACCGTGCCCTGCACCGTGGCGCCCCGGTTCGGCGCATGCTGCGCCGGCTGATCTACACGGGTATAGGTCAAGCCGTCCGGCGTGATTTCGACGCTCCAGAACGGTTCGGTTCCGAGAGCGCGCACCGGCTTGCCCAGATCGACGCCCGCCAGCACGGGCGCCGGTTCGGGCGGCGGCGCCGCCTCCGGCGCTTGATCCTTGCGATCATAGCAGCCCGCCAGCAGGGGCAGGACCAGAACGATCGCCGTCAGGGCGGCGGGGATCGGGCGCATGCGGAGACCTCTCTCGATTGGCCAGCAAGTGTGGGCGACATCCTCTTCGGTCAAGGGCGGCGGCTGAGTTATGGTGCGGGAATGTCGATTCGCCTGACCGCATACGAGTTCTTCGCCGGCGGCGGTTTGGCCGGCCTCGGCCTGAACGGGGCGAATCCCGGCGGCGTCTCGGGAATAGAGACCGTCTTCGCCAATGACATGGACCGGGCCAAGGCGGCCGCCTTCACGGCCAATCATCCACGGATCCCGTTTCATCTGGGCGACGTCTGGGACCTGACGACGGCGGACCTGCCCGGCGCGCCGGACCTGGCCTGGGCTTCGTCCCCCTGCCAGGACGTCAGCCTGGCGGGTGGGCGCGGCGGGCTGACGGCGGGGCGGTCCGGCGCCTTCTGGGGCTTCTGGCGTCTGATCGAGGGCTTGTCGCGCGAGGGACGCGCGCCCGGGATCATCGTTCTGGAGAATGTGATCGGTCTGCTGACCTCGGGCGCAGCGCAGGGCGAGGACTTCGCCGCCGTCTGCACGGCCATGGCGTCTGGCGGCTGGCGGATCGGGGCCTTGGAAATGGACGCCGCCCACTGGCTGCCCCAGTCGCGCCCGCGTCTGTTCGTCGTCGCCATGGCCGAAGAGATGGCTGCGGCGGCGCCGCAGACGCGCGCGCCGAACGGCCCTTTCCACTCATCCCGGCTGATCGCGGCTGAGGCCCGTCTGCCGCAGGCGGCGCGTGACGCCTGGATCTGGTGGAGCCTGCCGATCCCTTCGCGCCGCAATCTTGATCTCGGCGCCCTTCTGGAACCGGACGAGACCGCCGTCTGGCTGGACGACGGCGAGGCGATCTTGGCCCTGGCCGCTCCGCTGCACCGCGCCCGTCTGGAGGCGACGATCGCCTCGGGACGGCGCACGGTCGGCGCCGCCTATCGCCGGGTCCGCCGAGAAAACGGCCGCAAGGTCCAACGGCTCGAAATCCGGTTCGACGGCCTGGCGGGCTGCCTCAGAACGCCGGCCGGCGGTTCGTCGCGCCAATATGTCGTCGTCTGCGACGGGGGACGCGCCCGGGTGCGGCGGCTGACCGGCCGCGAAGCGGCGCGCCTGATGGGCGTGTCGGACGACTATCTGTTGCCGCCCAGCCAGAGCGCGGCCCTGAAGCTGATGGGCGACGCCGTCGCCGTGCCGGTGGTGCGCGCCCTGGCGGAGGGACTGCTGAAGCCCGCGCTTTCGGCGCGGTGAGCGGCGGCCTGAGGCGTCAGGCCGCCCAAGACCTCAGCGCTGGACCCACTGGCCCTGGGCGTTTCGATACCATTGGCCGGCCGGAATCCGGGGCAGAAGCTGGCTCTGGAACATCCGGGCCCCGGCCACGTCGGGGGTGGCGCCCGCCTCGGCGGCGCTGCGGGCGTAGGCGGCGCGGCGGCCGGCGTTGGTCGCTTCGACGGCCGCGCGCAGATCGGCGTCGGCGCTTGAGGTGCGAAAGCCCAGATAGCCGTCCGCCTGTTCGCCCACGACCCCGGCGGCCTTGGCCTGATCGATCATGGCCTTTTGGGCGCTGGTCTGAGCCAGGGCGGCGCCGGCCATGGAGACGGCGGCGGCGACGGCGCCGACGGCGATAAATCTGCGAAAGCTCATGTCAGCCTGTCCTTTCAGGAAAAAGCGAGGCGATCAGAAGAGGTTGGGGTTCTGTTGCAGCAGCTGCTGCAACTCTTGATCCAGCCGGACACGCACGTCTGCGTCCAATTTGGCGTAGATCTGGATGGGCGCAACCTCCAGACGGACCGTCGGGGCGCAGGCCGCGACGGCCGCGGCGGCGGCTCCGAGGCCCAGTCCGGCCAACTGGCGCTTGGTGATCATGGCTTAGACTCCGGCTCGATCAGGTTTGATGATGCAATAGCACGGCTGCGCGTGAACGGTCTCTGAATGGCCGGGCTCACGGCGCCGCCTCTTCCTGCTGCCCTTGGCGGGCGCGATTCACCGCCAGCAGATCCGAGAACAGCTGATTGGCGTTCAGGGTCGTGTCCAGCGTCAGGTCGATCTGGGTGCCGGACGGCAGGGGCAGTTCCCGCTTGAGGAATTCGCGGCTGATCAACTCCGCCAGGGTCAGACGCAGTTCCTGGCGTTGGGGCGGCGCGTGCCGGCCGCGAATACGGAACAGAACCGACAGCCGCCCGCCGTCCAGACTGTTCACATCGGCGCTGAGCACGTCGAAGGCCAGGTTCTCCATCGCCTGATAGGCCAGATCCTCGACCATGTTCGGCGGCACATCCCCGCCTCCGCCGGCGTCCACGTCGGTCAGCACCTCGCGCTTGATCGACAGCCGCCCCGGCTGGACCGCCGCCAGGGACCCGTTGCGGATCGTCAAGCCGGTCTTGGGATCCATGGTGAAGGGCAGACGGCCCGAGACCACCGCATCCAGCACCACCTTGTCGTCGAAACCGGTGTCGGCCACCACATCGCCCAGTTGGACCCGGTCCAGCACCACCACCCCGTCATAGGGCTGGGCGGCGTCCAGCGGCACGACGAACGGCTCCACCGAGACGACTCCGCCGCCGGCCTGAACCGAGCCTGCGGAGATCTTGATCCCGGCCGCGTCGACGGCGAAGGTCAGGTCCAAATCCGTCGCCTCCGTCCCGACGGCCAGACTGTCGACCGTCAGCTTCTGATCCGGCGCGGTGACCAGCGGCGTCAGGCTGGTGAAGACGATGTCGCCCTTGACGCCCTTGACCGCCCCGGCCGGGCTGACGAAGTCCAGCCCCGGCACGCTCAGACGCCCGCTCGACGTCGGTTCGGCGGTCTTGGTCCAGTCGAACCGGCCCTCGAAGGCGACCGAACCGGTCGCCGGCGACTGCACCAGGTCCGCGACCAGGGGCGTCAGCATGGCCGGTTGCAGGCCGCCCTCGACGAAGGTCACCGGGGGAACCGAAATCTGGAGGCCGCCGGCGCCGCTGCGGCCGTCGTGGGTCAAGGTCAACCGCCCCAAGGCGGCCCCCGCCGCCTTGCCGGTCCCTTCCAGGTCGAAACCGCCGCGCCACACCTCGTCCGCCAGCCGCACCTGTCCGACGGCTGCGAGCGGTTCGAACCGCTTCGGGGTCAGGGCGTCCACCGCCCGCGCCTGGGTCACCGTCGCCGTCAGCCCCACGCCGGAGGATGCGCCGTCCACCGTCACCCGACCGGCGGCCCCTTCGAACCGCATGCCTAGGAAGGGCGCCTGGGCCGAAAGGCGATCAAAGCCGCCGACGACGCGCCAGACCCCCTCCTTGGCGCTGAGCAAGGGCGCGTCTGTGGGACAGAGGGCGCCGGCGACTTCATGGACGTCGTTCTCGTCCAGCTCCAGCCGTTCGACCGTCAGGTCCACACATTCGGGGGTGGTGTAGGTGATCCGTCCGTCCGCAAGGGCCAGAAGCCCCCGCGTCCTGGCGTCGATCCCGCGCGCCACGTCGAAATCCAGTCGCGCACGGCCGTCCAGCTGAGCCTCGAAGCCGGCGTCGGTCAGCCGCCACTGCGGCACGTCCACCGCCATTTCCGGCAATCCCCGTCCCCGCGTCGCCACCAGCCTCAGCGCGCCGCCGCCCAGCCGTCCCGGCTCGGCGGCGTAGGCGGTCTGGCCCGCCGGCTGCGACAGGGTCAACACGCCGCCGTTGGCGGGCCTGGCCGTGACCGGTCGCAGGAGGCTGGCCTCCGTCCCGGCCGACCCTGTGACCAGGCGAACCGCCGGGGCGTTCAGGGCGAAACCGCCCAGCGCCCGCTTCATCTCGGCCAATTCGGCGATGTCGTCGGGCCCGACTGGCCCGAACAGGGGCCAGGCGCCGTCCGCCGACCGGATCGCGCCCTGGGCGACGATGCGGACCGCCTCGTCCTTGACGACGTCCAAGCTCAGATCGGCGGCCCCACGCCTTAACGTCAGGTCGCCCCAGCCGATACGGTCGAAGCCGGCCTTGACGGGCCCGGTCGCCTCGAAGGCCGCGTCGCGCCCGCCCAGCGTCAAGGCTCCGGAACAGATCGAAAGACCGCGCGCCTCGACCCCGCCCGCCGCGCCGGCCTCGGCGGCCAGGATAAGCGGCGTCTCCAGCCCCCAGCCCAGGGCGTCTGCGCGCTTGATTTCAAGGCGTCCGCCCTCGGCCCGGACCCGCGCCTGCGTCGCCTTCAGCCGGGGACCGTCCACGGCCGCCGCCGTCAAGGCCAGGCCGGTCTCGCCTTCCAGCTGGAAGTCTTCGATCCATCCGGCGGTTCGGCCGTCGAACCGGGCCTGGATCTCTGCATCACGCGCCTGGGTCGCCCCCAGGCCGAGAGCTTCGCCCGTCAAACGCGCCTGAAGGCGCGCGCGGCCATCGCCGCGCCGCGTCTTCAGATCCGGATAGGGCAGGTCTCCGTCCAGGCTCAGCAGGGCGCGGCGCCCGCTCAGGCCGGCGCCGACGAAACGGTCCGCCTCGCCCCGCAGCGCCAATTTCACCCGGTCGCCGGTCGTCGTCAGATCGACTGCGGCGGCGAACCCCTGGGCCTGAACCTCGCCGCTTTGAAGCACGGTCGCCGGAACCGCCGCCTTCAGCCGCATCAGCTTGCCGTCGTCCACCCGCGCATCGCCCAGAATCCGCACGGCGCCGTAGTCCGTCTCCAACAGCGCCCGGCCGTCTTCGACGATGATCAGGGGCGCGCGCGCATCGGGACGCGGCGGGCCGCCCGTGAAGGATTTGATCACCGGGTCCAGCGATCCGAACGCCAGCTTCCCGTCCTTCCAACTGGCGCGCATCACCGGCCGAACCAGTCGAACGCGGCTGGGCGTCACTCCCAGCCCCGTCTTCGACCAGGGCCAGGCCACGGCGTAGTCCACCTCGACCCGCTCGACCGTCACGTCCGGATTTTTGGGATCGCCGATGCGGATACGCCCGACGAAGCCGTCCAGCTCGATCCGCTCGACCTCGACCTCCGCCTGGACGCCGCGCCGGTCCAGCCAACCCACCAGGACCTCGCGCGCCGCCGCTCGACGATTCAGATAAAGCGCCGCCAGCAGGAGGGCGACGACCAGCACCACAACGCCGGCGACGCGGCCGAGCCGACGCAGCGGATCGTTCCGCCGCGACGGCCGACGCGACCGGTCGGATGGCGTCGTCGTATCGGTCAAACGTCCAGACCGGAAAGCGAAAGAACCATTTTCCAGACCGCCATCGCTGCCCCCGATGAAGATTTACGCCCCAAGCGTCGCCTTGAATACGCGCATCCGCAACGTCCGTTCTCATCTTCCGTTGCAGCCAAGCGGGGCGACAAGAGGGCGACCTATGGAACGGGGGCAGGACGACTACGCACCTTTACGGGCTTGAGCCGTCTCTTAACGCCTTGTAAGCAACCGCCTTCCCAAAGTGGAACAGGCGAGGTATAGGCCTAGCCTTCGCATTTGCAGGAATGCGGCGCAGTTTGGTGACTATGGTTTGACGCCTTTGGCGTTGCAGCACGACGAGACCGATGGCTCAGTTCGACCCTCGCCGACAGCCGATGCGCCTCGCCCCGCACGCTCTGACCGCCGCCGCCGCGGTCTCGGTGGCGCTTCTGGCCGGCAGAGTCTATCAACCCGCCAAGGCTGAAGAAGTTCCCGTCCCCTCCTCGGCCCAGATGGCCGCCATGGAGGTTCAGGCCTTCGCCGCCGCCAATGCTCCGGCCGGCATGACCGCCCCGGAGGCCGTTCCCGTCCAGATCCGTCGCGGCGAAACCTTTGAAGAGGCCGTGCGCCGCACCGGCGTCGCCCCGGAAGAGGCCAGCGCCGTCGCCGCCACCGTCGCCAACGCCTTCGACCTGTCCGATCTGCGCGCCGGCCTTCGTTTCGAGACCGCCATCGCCAAGCCGCGCGACGGCCGAGGCGACGCCCGCCTGATCGGCCTGACCATGCGAACCGGCCCGGCCAGCCAGCTGACGGTGTCGCGCAGCTTCGACGGCGCCCTGCGCCTGCGCTCGCTTGAGGAAAAGGTCACCCACGAGACCGTAGTGCTGAAGGGGGACGTCGAACGCTCCCTGTCCGCCAGCGCCCGCGAACTGGGCGCCACCGCCTCCATCGTCCGCGCCGCCAGCCGCCTGTTCGCCACCAAGTTCGACATGCAGCGCGACATCCGCGCCTCGGACGAGTTCACCATGGTCTTCGACCGGGACGTGACCGAGGCCGGCCGCACCGTCGCCGTGGGCGATCTGGTCTATGCCGAACTGCGCGGCGTGACCTTCTATCGCTTCAAGCCGGCCGGCGCCAAAGAGGCGCAGTTCTTCGACGCCTCGGGCAAGAACCTGCGCTCGGCCATGATGCGCACCCCGCTGCAGAACTTCCGACGCGTGTCCTCGGGCTTCGGCTTCCGGACCCATCCGATTTCCGGCTATCGCAAGATGCACCAGGGCATCGACTTCGCCGCCGGCACCGGGACGCCGGTCGTCGCCCCCGCCGACGGCGTGGTGGTCGAGGCGCGCCGCTGGGGCGGCTACGGCAACTGGCTGCGCATTCGCCACAACAACGGTCTGGAAAGCGGCTACGGCCACCTGTCCCGCTACGGGGCCGGCATCCGCGCCGGCCAGCGGGTCAGCCAGGGCCAGATCGTCGCCTATGTCGGCTCGACCGGCGCCTCCACCGGTCCGCACCTTCACTACGAAATTTGGCGCAACGGACAACGGATCAATCCGGCCGGCGTCAAAACCCAGGAGGGCACCGAACTGTCCGGCGCCGACCTGGCCGCCTTCCGCGCCGAAAAAGCTCGGATCGACCGCATCATCGCCTCCGGCGGCCAAAAACGCCCCGCCCTCCAGCAAGCCTCCGCCAACGGTCTGCGCGCCGCCCAAGGCTGAGTCTCAGCTGAGATCTAGACGTCGCTGGGCGCTTGGCGCTGCCCCGAGCCTCTCAGAATCCTACTGCATCGCCATGCCGAGGCGGGGCATACGGCCTGCATCGTCTACCACGAGGCTTGGCTGTTAGATGAATTCCGTCTCGACCGTTGCGCGTCTGGCGCCGGCAGGCTCCAAGAGGGCGATCAACCGCAGAGCGCCAAACAAAGGAAAATGGCGCACCCGAAGAGATTCGAACTCCTGACCCCCAGATTCGTAGTCTGGTGCTCTATCCAGCTGAGCTACGGGTGCGTCTGCCTTGCGGCGAGGGCGGGTCTTTAGCCGCTGAACGGGGTGGACGCAAGCGGGGGAATGCAGTTTCTGTAGCGGGGTTGATCGGCGTGGTCCCCTGGCGGGCCTCGTCGCCCGGACCTCTCCCCCTGTCGGACCGCCTGAATGTTGTTTTTGCGTCGTCGTCTCGTGTCCCTGTTGGTCGCGGCGGTTTCCGTCCCGACGCTTTTGGCCGGATGCCAGACCCCGGCCGCGGCGCCTTCGCTGGAGGCGCGGTCGGACCCGGCCGGGGCCCCGTCGATCGCGCGGGGGCCGTTCGTCGCCGCCGCCAATCCCCTGGCGGTCGAGGCCGGGATGAAGGTGCTGCGCCGGAGCGGCTCGGCGGTAGATGCGGCGGTCGCCGTCCAGGCGGTGCTGGGGCTGGTGGAACCCCAATCGTCAGGCCTGGGGGGCGGGGCCTTTCTGATGAGCTATGAGGCCAAGACCGGCCGGATCACCGCCTATGACGGGCGCGAGACGGCCCCCGCCTCGGCCACGCCCGAACTGTTCTATGAGGACGGCGAGCCCCTGCCCTTCATCGACGCCATACTGTCGGGCCGATCGACCGGAGCGCCGGGGGCGGTGGCCATGCTGGCCATGGCCCATCAGGACCAGGGACGGCTGGCCTGGCGCGATCTGTTCGACGACGCCGAACGGCTGGCGCGCGACGGCTTTGTGGTCAGTCCGCGCCTGGCGGGCATGATCAATGGGTCATCGCCCCAGGCCAAGACCCGGTGGGCGACCGCCCTGTTCACCGGCCCAGACGGCCTCCGCTACCGGGCCGGGGATGTGATGCGCAATCCGGCCTACGCCCGAACGGTTCAGGCCCTGGCGGCCGAGGGGCCCGGCGTCTTCTACGGGGGACGCATCGGCCGGGAGATCGCCCGCACCGTCGCCGAGGGTCCGCGGCCGGGCGGCCTGACCGAGGCGGACATCGCCGCCTATCGTCCGCTGCGCCGGGACGCCCTGTGTCGGCCCTATCGGATCTATGTGATCTGCGTTCCGCCCCCGCCGTCCAGCGGGGTGGCCCTGTTGCAGTTCCTGGCCATGGCGGAACACACGCCCGACATCCAGAAGGGCGCCGACAGCCCCGAAGCCTGGGTGGCCTTCGGGCGTCTGCAACGACTGATGTATGCGGACCGCGACCGCTATGTCGGCGACGCCGATTTCGTCGGGGTGCCGGTCGCCGGGCTGCTGGACCCGGCCTATGTGGCCCAGCGCGCGGCCCTGGTCCCGGAAATCGACGGGCCGGTTCCGGCGGGCGCGCCGCCCGGCTCTGCGCCGCGCAGCGCGGACGCCACGGCCGAGCCAGGCGGAACCTCGCACATGGTCATCGTCGATGCGGACGGGAATGCGGTCAGCATGACCACTACGGTCGAAAGCATCTTCGGCGACGGGCGGGTGGTCGAGGGCTTCTTCCTGAACAATCAGCTGACCGACTTTTCCTTCACCCCGACCGAAGACGGCCATCCGGCGGCCAACGCCGTAGCGGCGGGCAAGCGGCCGCGCTCGTCCATGACCCCCGTTCTGATCTTGGATCGACAGGGGCGTCTGGTCGGGGCGATCGGGTCGCCCGGCGGGTCCAGCATCCTGGCCTATGTGGCCAAGGCCCTGGTCGGGATGATCGACTGGAACCTGCCGGTCCAGGAGGCGATCGCCCTGCCGAACCTGGTGGTGCGGGGCGGTTCGGTCGGCGCCGATACGGCCCAGATCGCGCCGGACATCGCCCAGGCCCTGGGAGCGGCCGGCATGGGGCTGAGGCCCAACGCCACGGAGACCTCGGGCCTGCATGGCGCGGTGTGGCGCGACGGCCGCTGGGACGGCGGGGCCGATCCTCGGCGGGAGGGGGTTGCGGTGTCGGAAGCGCCTTGAGGCGCAGAGCCGGGCGTGATCAGCGGCGGGGTTTGATCGAGAGCTGAAAGGCGATCAGCCCCTCATCCACATCGGTGTCCAGCCCGTTCATGCCGCGCAGCCCCTTGCCCGCGTCGATTTCGCGATAGACCAGCCCGACCGAGGTCTGGATCGCGCCACGGCGATAGGCCACCCCCACGGAGGCGTCGCCCAGGAAGGATCCGCGGTCCTGGGTATAGCCGGATCGAGCGTAGTCGCCGTCGCGGGTGCGGGCGAAATTATAGCCGACGGCGCGGCCCGAGCCGGCGGCATAGAGGTACCAGCGCGGACGCTGGCCGAACCGGGCGTCGCCGTCGGGCGCCAGGCGGTCCAGCCCCTCGCCGATCTTCAAAGTGGCGCCGGCCTCGGCCGATCCGCCCTCGCTGCCCAGGCCGACGCCGGCATGGGGCGTCAGACTGACTTCCAGGCCAGAGGCCGTGCGGCCGACCGCGCTGCGGAAGCCGCGCACATAACGCAGATCATAGGCTTCGGGCTCCAGAACGGCCCGGTCCTGGAGGGTGACCGGCAGAGGGGAGCCGTCGGCGCGTGTCAGGCGGCCCGCGGTCTCTAGGCTGAGCCGATCGGTGAAGCCTTGGCGGTCGATCCAGATGTCGCGGCGGGTGCTGGCGGCGATCCCTTGAGCCTCGCCCGAGATCGCCAGGGGCGTCTTCATCTCGATCTCAGGGCCGAAGGGCGCGTCGGGAGAGACCCGAAAACTCTGCTGTTCGTTCAACCGAGCCGTGACGTTCGATCCGGTTTCGGGTGCGGCGTCAAAGGCGTCGGGGACCCAGGCCTGGGCGCGAGCATCGACCGCGCCGGCGGACGCCAGCACGCTTGCCACTCCAAACAACCAGGCCGCTACACGCATTCGGTCTCCCCACCGTCCGCTGTTCTCCAGCTTGCACCATGCAGGGCGGGAGTCCAACAGACATTTTCACGACATTCTTTGGTCGTTTTTCAACGCCGCGCCTTGTGGCGAGTTCCGAACACGAAAAAAGGGCTCCGTGACCACGGAGCCCTTTCACGCCAGTTGCTGCGGCGCAGGAGGCCTATTGGCAGGCCAGACACTCGTCGTAGTCGGTCTTGGGCATGGAGAAGAGGTCTGGCTGGTTCGGGTCGATCTCGGCCTCGGCCTTGTCCTCGGCGCCGGCGAAGGCGGCGCGCTGAACCGACTTGGAGCGCAGATAGTACAGGGACTTCACGCCGCGTTCCCAGGCGGACCAGTGCAGCATGTGCAGGTCCCACTTGTTGACGTCGCCGGGGATGAAGAGGTTCAGCGACTGGGCCTGGCAGATTTCCGGGGCGCGGTCGGCGGCCAGTTCCACCACCCAGCGCTGGTCCAGTTCGAAGGCGGTCTTGAAGATCCCCTTCTCGTCCTCGCTGAGGGCGTCCAGATGCTGGACCGAGCCCTCGTGCTGGAGGATGGAGCTCCAGACCGCCTCGGTGTTGATCCCCTTCTCGTCCAGCAGACGCTCCAGATAGGGGTTCTTGACGGCGAAGGAGCCCGACAGGGTCTTGTGGGTGTAGATATTGGCCGGGATCGGCTCGATGCCGGCCGACGTCCCGCCGCAGATGATCGAGATCGAGGCGGTCGGGGCGATGGCCAGCTTGTGGCTGAACCGCTCCATCACGCCGCGCTCCTCGGCGTCCAGGCAGGGGCCCTTCTCCTCGGCCAGGATGCGGCTGGCCTTGTCGGCCTCGCGACGCAGGTGCTTGAACAGGCGCATGTTCCACGACTTGGCCATGGCGCTCTCGAAGGCCACGCCCTGTGACTGCAGGAAGGAGTGGAAGCCCATCAGGCCCAGGCCCACCGAACGCTCGCGCTTGGCCGAATAGACGGCGGCGGCCATGGCCGGCGGGGCGCGGCGGATGAAGTCTTCCAGAACATTGTCCAGGAAGCGCATCAGGTCCTCGACGAAGCGGGGCTCCTCGCGCCATTCCAGGAAGGTCTCGGCGTTGACCGACGACAGGCAGCAGACGGCGGTCCGGTCCACGCCCAGGTGGTCGCGGCCGGTGTGCAGCATGATCTCGGCGCACAGGTTGGACTGTTTGACCTTCAGCCCCAGCTCCCGCTGGTGCGGCGCCATCTGGCGGTTCACCGTGTCGGAGAAGATCATATAGGGCTCGCCGGTCTGCATCCGGATGTCGAGCAGCTTGGTCCACAGCGAGCGGGCGTCGACGGTCTTCAGCACCTCGCCGGTCTTGGGCGAGCGCAGGCCGAAGGTGGAGCCGGTCTTCACCGCCTCCATGAACTCGTCAGTGACGTTGACGCCGTGGTGCAGGTTCAACGAGCGACGGTTGAAGTCGCCCGAGGGCTTGCGGATCTCGAGGAACTCCTCGATCTCCGGGTGGTGGATGTCCAGATAGACGGCGGCCGAGCCGCGACGCAGCGACCCTTGCGAGATCGCCAGGGTCAGGCTGTCCATCACGCGGATGAAGGGGATGATGCCCGAGGTCTTGCCCGCGCCCTTGACCTTCTCGCCGATCGAGCGGACGCCGCCCCAGTAGGTGCCGATGCCGCCGCCGTTCGAGGCCAGGGCGACGTTCTCGTTCCAAACGCTCTGGATGCCGTCCAGACTGTCGCCTACCGCGTTCAGGAAGCAGGAGATCGGCAGGCCGCGATCGGCGCCGCCGTTCGACAGGACCGGGGTCGCCGGCATGAACCACAGGCGGCTCATATAGTCATACAGGCGCTGGGCGTGGTCGGCGTCGTCCGAGAAGGCGGTCGAGACGCGGGCGAACATGTCCTGATAGCTCTCGCCCGGCAGCAGGTAGCGGTCCTCCAGCGTCTTCTTGCCGAAATCGGTCAGCAGGGCGTCGCGCGAACGATCCACCTGGACCGATTTCACGACGGTCAGATGCGGCTTCTCAGGCGCCGCGTTCGTCGCAACACCTTGGAATTCCGCCGTCTTCAAAGCCTCGCCGCCAGCCATAGTCATCTGCGTCCTGAACAATAAACTGCCTAGAGCCACCTGCGCCGTAACCACATCATCTAGTGGCTCCAACGCTCCCCGAGCCCACATATAGGGCGCACATGCCTAATAAGCCGTCAACGTCTTGACGCTCGCTTTGTCGGCGAATCGGTCGGACAAGTCGGCCTCGCCTGGGGAAAGTTCAGCGCGCAAGCCAGCAAACCCCTCACGGGCCTTCGCGGCCGCGACATCACGAAGGCGTGATCGGAACTTCGGCCCAGCTTGGCCGTTTCGACGCCCCATGGCCGTTTCCGACTTCCGTCCCTTTTTGATACGCCTGCTAACGGTCGCGCGCGCCGAGACGGCCGCTCTGACGGCCCTGTTCGTCGCCGCCTTGGGCGTGACGGCGTTCGTCGAGATCGCTGACGACATGACCGAGGCCGACGGTCAGAGCTTTGATCGCCAGGTGCTGGGCCTGATGCGGCCCTATGCCGACGATCCCGGCCGCCCCTGGGGGCCGTGGTGGCTGAAGGAGGCGGCGGCGGACCTCACATCGCTGGGCGGCATATCGGTGCTGGGCCTGTTCGCCCTGATCGTCGTCCTCTTTCTGCTGAGCCAGAGGAAATGGCTGTCGTCGCTGCTGCTGGTCCTGGGGCTGACGGGCGGCGTCATGCTGAGCGAGGGGCTGAAGGCGATGTTCGAACGCGAGCGTCCGCCCCAGGCGCTTCAGGCGGTCGAGACGATCAACGCCAGCTTTCCCTCCGGTCACGCCCTGCTCGCGACGGTCTTCTATCTGAGCGTGGCCGTCATGCTGACCCGCGCCTTTCCTCGCAGGCGGTTCAAGATCTTCGTCCTGGGCGTCGGCATGGTCATGGCCCTGCTGGTCGGCCTGACCCGCATCTATCTGGGCGCCCACTGGGCGACGGACGTCTTCGCCGGCTGGGCCGTGGGCTCGGCCTGGGCCATGCTTCTGTGGCTGGTCGCCTATGGGGTCGCGCGTTGGCAGAAGCGTCGCCGGGCGCCCTTGCAGGACGAACCGTCTCCGACGGCGGACGAGACGCCCGACGATCCGACCAAAGTCTAGAACCCGCTCGACCGCAGGACGCCGCATAGTCGGCGCCGACGACGCCTCGTCCGAACAGGGGCGCGCAGACGGGAGAGACGCCATGGATCACGCCGCCCTCTACGCCGAACGGCTGAAGACGCCGGACGAAGCCGCCGCCCTGATCGTATCGGGCGCCAAGGTCGCCATGGGCCTGGGCGTGTCCCAGCCCCCGGCCCTGCTGAAGGCCTTGGCCGAACGGGCAGAGCGGGGCGAGGTCGAGGATGTGAACCTCTATTATCTGCTCTCCACCGCCATCGCCGGCGACACGGTGCTGCGTTACGAGCTGATGGACCGCATCCGGCCCTGGAGCCTGTTCCACAGCGCCGTCGAACGCCGGCTGGAGCAGCGCGCCTTCGAGGAGGGGCGGCCCAGCCCGGTCCAGTTCATCCCGACCGGTTTCCAGCAGTCGCCCCGGCTGCTGTGCGACGAGGTCGGGGTCGACGCCCTGGTCTGCACCGTCTCGCCGATGGACGCCGACGGCTTCTTCTCCTTCGGCACCAATACCGACTACGCCAAGCCGGTGTCGGAGACGGCCCGCACCATCGTGGTCGAGGTCAATCCGCATATGCCGCGCGTGTACGGCGACTGCACCGTCCATGTTTCCCGGGTGTCCGGAATCGTCGAACACGCCGCTCCGCTTCTGGCCGTGCCCAGGGCCGAGCCCCAACCGGCCGACCTGGCCATCGGCCGGATCATCGCCGACCTGGTCGAGGACGGCGCGACATTGCAGATGGGGATCGGCGCCCTGCCCAACGCCGTCTGCGACGCCCTGAAGAACCACCGCGACCTGGGCGTCCACACCGAAATGCTGACACCGGGCCTGGTCGAGCTGATGCAGGTCGGGGTGGCGAACCATACCCGCAAGACCCTGCACCCCGGCGTCGGGGTCTTCGCCTTCTCGATGGGCGACCAGAACACCTATGACTTCCTGCACGAGAACCGGGGGCTGGAGGCCCGGCCTGTCTCCTATGTCAACGATCCGGCCGTCATCGCCCGCAACGCCAGGATGGTCTCGGTCAACGCCACGCTACAGATCGACCTGAGCGGCGCCTGCTGTTCGGAGTATCTGAACGGCCGCCAGTTCACCGCCTCGGGCGGACAGCTGGACTTCGTGCGCGGCGCCTATGGCTCCGACGGCGGCAAGTCGATCATCGCCTGTCATGCGACGGCGGCCAGGGGGAGCTGCTCGCGCATCGTCGCCCGGCTGGACGGCCCGGTCACCACGCCCCGCAACGACGTGCATATCGTCGTCACCGAGCACGGGTGGGCCAACCTGAAGGGCCGATCGACCGGCGAGCGGGCCCGCGCCCTGATCGCCCTCGCCGCGCCCGAGTTCCGCGACGGCCTCACGGCCGAGGCCAGGCGGCAGGGTCTGATCTGAACCCCTTCTTGCGAGTCGTTATCAGCTTTTCATTTCCGGCCTCCTGGCCTAAACCCCGCCCCGTCATCGGGGAGTAGCCGCCCGCAACCATCAGCGGGGCCCGCGTCAACATACTTCCTCTCCCGGAGAGGATGGCGCGGGAACGGTCCAGGGTCTTTCAGATCCGGATCACGGCAAGACCGGCGGCTTTCGCAGGGACGTCCATGCGGGGCTCGGCTGCGAACGCCACAGGTCCGTCCGCCGAGGCTCCCGCGCATATAGGTTCCCGTTGGAAGCCTTCCTCATTTCGACCGGCCTGGTCTCCATCGCGGAGATCGGGGACAAGACCATGTTGCTGTCCATCGTGATGGCGGCGACCTGGCGACGGCCCACGCCCATCATCCTGGGCATTCTGGCGGCCACCCTGCTGAACCACGCCTTCGCCGCCCTGGCCGGCACCGTCCTGGCCCATTTCATCACGGGCGAGTGGATGCGCTGGATCGTCGGCCTCGCCTTTCTGGGTTTCGCGGCCTGGGCCCTGATCCCCGACACCCTGGACGAACAGAAGGGCGAGGTTCAGCGCGGCTTCTGGGCCATCTTCTGGACCACCGCCTCGGCCTTCTTCCTGATCGAGATGGGCGACAAGACCCAGGTGGCCACCGCCATGCTGGCCGCCCGATTCGAGAATCTGCCGGTGGTGGTCGCCGGCTCGACCCTGGGCATGATGCTGGTCAACGGGCCCGCCGTCCTGCTGGGCGAGACGGCGGCGAAGAAGCTGCCGCTGAAATGGATCCGGTTCGCCGCCGCCGCCGGTTTCGCCGCGACGGGCCTGTGGATCCTGCTGGCCTAGCGGCCGGCTTGGCCGTATCAGATGGGGCATGGCCCGTCCTTGTCCCGTCTGGCTTCCGGTCGTCGCCCTGTCGCTGATCCTCAGCCTGGGACGGCCCGACGACGCCCGCGCCGCCGACCGCGTCTATGCGGTGGACGGCGGCTGCGGGGGTCGGCCTGCGACCACGGTGCGGACGGCGCCGGGCTATTGTCTTGGCTTGGTCTGGCAGGGCGCTGGCGGCGAGGGGCCCCGCATGCCACGCGGCCTTCTGCCCTTGGACGGCGGCGACTGGCTGGTCACCGACCTGGGCGGGTGGGAGCCGGGCCGCGGCGCCGTCTGGCGGCTGTCGTTCGATCAAGGCGGCGCCCCGCGCTGGCGACGACTGGTCCGGGGCCTGTCCATGCCCCACACGGCGGCGCGCGGGCCGGACGGGCGGATCTATGTGTCCGAGATGAACCGCATCCTGACCCTGGATCCCGATGCGGCCGATCCGGCGGCGACGGTGCGGACGGTGATCGGCGACCTGCCGGACAATCGGCTGCATGAGAACCGCCATCCCCTGTCCAGCTTCGTCTTCGACGGCGACGGCGCCCTGCTGGTCAATGTCGGCGCACCCAGCGACCGCTGTATCGACGCCAGAGGCCGGGCGCGCGTCAATGCGTCGGGCGCCTGTGTTGACAGCGCCGCGACGGCCCAGGTGCGACGTCACGCCTATCTTGGAAACGGCCGCTGGGCTGAGGCCAGCACCGTCTTCGCCTCGGGCCTGAGGAACTCCATCGCCTTGGTCCGGCACCCGTCGGGCACGATCCTCCAGGGGGAGAACTCGGTCGATCTGACCACGCCCGACCATCCGTATGACGAGATCAATGTCCTGCGTCACGGCGGCCATTACGGCTGGCCCTATTGCGTCGATCTGGCCACGCCCCTGCCGGGCTGGAGCGCGGCCCAGGCGCGGTGCAGCGAGCGTGACCGCCCGGTCGCCCTGCTGCCGCCCCACGCAGCGCCGCTGGACCTGATCTATTACGACGGAGCGATGTTCCCCGAACTGCGCGGCCGGCTGCTGATGAGCTGGCACGGCTACCGCCGCGCGGGCGGGCGGATCGTGGCGGCCGAGACGGACGCGCAGGGCCGTCCCCTGACCGACATCGGCGGCCGCTACGCCATCTATCCGCGCGGCGCCCTGTCCTATCCGGCCGGCGCGCCCAGTATCAGGGGCAAGGTGTTGACGCCGGGCTGGGACGCGGTCGCGGGCCGTCAACCGCGCGGATCGCCCGTGGCTCTAGCAGTCGCGTCCGACGGGTCGATCTGGGTGACCGACGACCGGAGCCGGGCGATCTTCAGAATCGCCCGGTCAGACGTCGCGCCTTAGCCCTCGCGCGCCTCGCGCTTGGCGAGAACGCGCAGGCGAAGCGCGTTCAGCTTGATGAAGCCGGCGGCGTCCTTGTGATCATAGGCCTGGACGCCTTCCTCGAAGGTCACCAGGTCCTGGTCGTACAGGCTGTTGGGGCTCTCGCGGCCGATGACCGAGACATTGCCCTTGTACAGCTTGACCTTGACCGTGCCGGAGACCTTTTCCTGGCTCTTGTCGATGGCCGCCTGAAGCATCTCGCGCTCGGGCGAGAACCAGAAGCCGTTGTAGATCAGCTCGGCGTATTTAGGCATCAGCTGGTCCTTCAGGTGCATGGAGCCGCCGTCCAGGGTGATGCTTTCGATGCCGCGGTGGGCCGCGATCAGTATGGTCCCGCCGGGGGTCTCATAAACGCCGCGCGACTTCATGCCGACGAAACGGTTCTCGACCAGGTCCAGACGGCCGATTCCGTTGTCGTGGCCGTACTGGTTCAGGGCGGTCAGGATGGCGGCCGGGCTCATGGCCTCGCCGTTGATCGACACGGCGTCGCCGCGTTCAAAGCCGATCTCGATGATCGTGGCCTTGTCCGGCGCGTCCTCGGGCGAAATGGTCCGCTGGTGGACGAACTCGGGGGCTTCGACCGCCGGGTCTTCCAGAACCTTGCCCTCGGAGGAGGAGTGCAGAAGGTTGGCGTCGACCGAGAAGGGCGCCTCGCCGCGCTTGTCCTTGGCGATCGGGATCTGGTTCTTCTCGGCGAAGTCCAGCAGGGCCTCGCGGCTGCGGAACGCCCATTCGCGCCAGGGGGCGATGACGCGGATATCGGGCTCCAAGGCGTAATAGCCCAGTTCGAACCGCACCTGGTCGTTACCCTTGCCGGTCGCGCCGTGACAGACGGCGTCGGCGCCGACCTGGCGGGCGATCTCGATCTGGCGCTTGGAGATCAGCGGGCGGGCGATCGAGGTGCCCAACAGATAGTCGCCCTCATACTGCGCATTGGCGCGGAACATCGGGAAGACGAAGTCGCGCACGAATTCCTCGCGCAGGTCGTCGATGAAGATGTTCTCGGGCTTGATGCCCAGCTTCAGCGCCTTCTCTCGTGCGGGGCCAAGCTCCTCGCCCTGACCCAGGTCGGCGGTGAAGGTCACGACCTCGGCGTTATATTCGGTCTGCAGCCATTTCAGGATGATCGAGGTGTCCAGCCCGCCCGAATAGGCGAGGACGACTTTCTTCACGGGCTTGTCGGCGGGGGCGGACATGGCGGCTCTTTCGGTAAATTCGACGGCGCGATGGGGAGAATTGACGCGCGCATAAGACCGGGGGTCCGGCGATGCAACCTTTTCCGGGGCGGCCCCACGGAAAGATGAAGCTTTGTTCATGTTCAGTCGGTCGCGTTGCCAGTGGATCGACCGTCGTTATGGTCGTCGTTCATCTGTCACCAAGGATGTCGAACCCATGCGTCGCGCCTCTTCCCTCGTCGCCGCCGCCGCCCTTCTGGCGGTCTCCACCCCGGTCTGGGCCTCAAACGCCGCCGCGTCGGCCCCCGTAGCCTCGGCCCAGGCCGCCGCGCCCGCCCTGCGGGCCGCACCGGTGTCCGAACTGGTCGCCGAGGTGGACATTCCCTACACCCGCTTCACCCTGGACAACGGCCTGACCGTTCTGGTCCATGAAGACCACAAGGCCCCGGTTGTGGCCGTATCGGTCTGGTACAACGTCGGCTCCAAGGACGAGCCTGAGGGCAAGACGGGCTTCGCCCACCTGTTCGAACACCTGATGTTCGGCGGCTCGGAGAATGCGCCGGGCAGCTATTTCACCCCGATGCGCAACATGGGCGCGACGGACATGAACGGCACCACCTGGTTCGACCGCACCAACTATTTCGAGACGGTTCCGACCCCGGCGCTGGAACAGGCCCTGTTCATGGAAAGCGACCGGATGGGCTATATGCTCGGCGCCATCAGCCAGGAGACGCTCGATCTCCAGCGCGGCGTGGTCCAGAACGAGAAGCGCCAAGGCGACAACCAGCCCTACGGCCTGAACGAATACAAGCAGCTTGAGGCCCTGTTCCCGGAGGGCCACCCTTATCGCCACTCGACCATCGGCTCGATGGCCGACCTGGACGCGGCCTCGATGGAGACGGTGCGGGACTGGTTCCGCTCCAACTATGGTCCGAACAACGCCGTCCTGGTCCTGGCCGGCGACATCACCCCGGCCAAGGCGCGGGAGCTGACCGAGAAGTATTTCGGCCCGATTCCGCGCGGCCCGGTCAACACCCCGGCCCAGGCCTCCGTACCGACCCTGCCGGCGCCGGTCAGCGAAACCACCCACGACCGCGTCTCCAACGCCCGAATTCAGATCAGCTGGGCCGTGCCCGGCCTGTTGGACGCGGACACCGTGCCGCTCAGCATCGGCGCCTCGGTCCTGGGCGGCCTGGCCAGCTCGCGGCTGGATAATGAACTGGTGCGCGGGGAGCAGACCGCCGTCTCGGTCAGCGCGAACAACGGCGCCTTCCACCGCGTCGGCATGTTCGAAATCACCGTCGACGTGAAGCCGGGCCAGGACCCGGCGGCCGTCGAGGCCCGCGCCCGCCAGATCCTGAACGATCTGATCGCCAACGGCCCGACGGCGGCCGAGGTGGAACGGGTCAAGACCCAGTACGTCTCGCGCACGGTTCAAGGTCTGGAACAGGTCGGCGGCTTCGGCGGCAAGGCCGTGGCCCTGGCTGAGGGCCAGCTCTACGCCGGCGATCCGGAGCACTACAAGAAGGAGCTCCAGGCCTATGCGGCGGCCACCCCCGCCCAGGTCCAGGCGGCCATGCAGAAATGGCTGACCCGTCCGGCCTATACCCTGACCACCCTGCCGGGCGAGCGTGAGGCCTATCAGGAGGCGGCGGAGGCTCCCTCGGGCGCCAACCGCACCCCGGCGCCCCCGATCAAGCGCGTGGCCCGCATGCCCAAGCCCGAGATCGCCGCCGTCGCCAACGTCGACTTCCCCACTGTGGAGCGCACGCGCCTGTCGAACGGGGTCGAGGTGGTCTACGCCCAGCGCGACGCCGTGCCGGCGACCAAGATCGCGGTCGAGTTCGACGCGGGCATCGCCGCCGACGAGGCGTCCAAGCTGGGGCTGCAGACCCTGATGCTGGACCTGATGGACGAGGGTACGCGCAATCTGAACGCCACCCAGCTGGCCGAGGCGCAGGAAACCCTCGGCGCCGCCATCTCCACCGGCGCCACCATGGATCGGTCGGTGGTCCAGCTGTCGGCCGTGACGCCCAACCTGGAGCCCTCGGTCGCTCTCCTGGCCGAGGTGGTCAAGACCCCGGCCTTCGCCGCATCCGAGCTGGAGCGGCTGCGCGCCACCCGTTTGGCGCGGATCGCGGCGGAACGGACCCAGCCGGCCGCCCTGGCCAATCGCGCCCTGCCCGAACTGATCTACGGCTCGGCCAACCCCTATGGCCGCCCGTTCAGCGGCAACGGCGACGAGGCCAGCGTCAAGGCCATCACCGAGGCCGACATCCGCGCCGACTACGCCGAGTGGATCCGGCCCGACAACGCCAAGATCTTCGTGGTCTCGGACAAGCCTCTGGCGGAGATCAAGCCTCTGCTCGACGCCCAGTTCGGCCATTGGGTCCCCTCGGCCACCCCCAAGGGCGTGAAGGATTATTCCGCGCCGATCCCCGCGACCCCGTCGAAGATCGTGCTGATCGACCGGCCGCAGTCGCCTCAGTCCTACATCATGGGCGGGACGGTCTTGTCGGCCAAGGGCTCGGACGACCTGCTGGTCTTCAACGCCGCCAACAATGTGCTGGGCAACGACTTCCTGTCGCGCATCAACTCGGACCTGCGCGAGACCAAGGGGTGGTCTTACGGCGTCAACGCCTCGACCGCCGGCTTCGTCGGCCGCGTGCCCTATCTGATCACCGCCCCGGTCCAGGCCGACCAGACCGGGCCGGCCATCACCGCCCTGAACGCCCAGTTCAACGACTTCCTGAAGGGCGGCAA
Organism: Brevundimonas sp. Br13; assembly: GCF_055391505.1. Taxonomy (NCBI): domain Bacteria; kingdom Pseudomonadati; phylum Pseudomonadota; class Alphaproteobacteria; order Caulobacterales; family Caulobacteraceae; genus Brevundimonas; species Brevundimonas sp. Br13. The sequence goes on from NZ_AP044008.1 coordinate 468,620, forward strand.
GGGCGTGACGCCGGCTGAGCTGGAGCGGACCGTCAACGGCAATACCCGCCGTCTGGCCGGCAGCTATGAAACCTCCTTGGCGGTTCTGAACGCCATGCGGGTCAACGACATGCTGGGCCGTCCGGACGACTATCCGGAAACGGTGGCCGCCCGCACCAACGCCCTGACGACGGCCGAACTGGACGCCGCGGCCCAGGCCGCGCTCGACCCGTCCCGCTTCGTCTGGGTGGTCGTCGGCGACGCCTCGGTGGTCAAGCCCCAGCTCGACGCCCTGGGCCTGCCGGTCGAGGTTCGCTCGGCGAGCGGCGCCGCCCAGTAAGAGCCTCGTCAGTCGCAAACGACAAAGGCCCGGAGCATTTGCTCCGGGCCTTCTTTTTCGTCCTTACCACGCCGAAAGGCTCAGATCAGGGCGCCGTGGCAGTGTTTGAACTTGCGGCCCGAGCCGCAGGGGCAGGGTGCATTGCGGCCGGTCATCTCCCAGCCCGGCGAAAGCGCCTCGACCGGCAGTTTCGACCGGTCGTCGCCGATCAGCTGGCCTTCGGGGTTCTGAGCGGCCGGATCGGCCATCTCATTTTCGCCGGTGCCGGGGTTCAGGTGGATTTCCTGGAACTCAGGCAGTTCAGGCGGCGCCTGGAAGCGGAACTCCACCGTCATCAGCCAGCGGGTGACGTTGTGGCGCAGGTCGTAGAGCAGACCTTCGAACAGGTTGAAGGCCTCGGTCTTATACTCCTGCAACGGATCGCGCTGGCCGTAGCCGCGCAGGCCGATCACGCCGCGCAGATGGTCCAGATGGACCAGGTGTTCGCGCCACTGCATGTCGATCATCTGCAGCATGAATTGCTTTTCCAGGCCGCGCGTCTGTTCGGCGCCGATCAGCTCCAGACGTTCGGCCGCGCGGGCGTCGGCGGCGGCGAGCAGCCGCTCCTCGATCTCCTCGTTGGAGACGCCTTCCTCGGCCGCCCAGTCGTGGAGCGGCAGCTCCAGCCCCAAGGTCGAGCGGACCTTTTCATCCAGGCCGTCGATGTCCCACTGCTCGGCATAGGCCTTGGGCGGCATGTAGCGTTCGACCAGGTCGGACACGACGTCACGGCGGAAGTCGCCGACCAGTTCCGACAGATCCTCGGAATCCATGAACTCCTGGCGCTGTTCGAACACGGCCTTGCGCTGGTCGTTCACGACGTCGTCGTACTTCAGCAGGTTCTTGCGGATGTCATAGTTGCGGGTCTCGACCCGCTTCTGGGCGGTCTCGATGGCGCGGTTCAGCCAAGGGTGGGTGATGGCCTCGCCCTCAGCGACGCCGAAGGTCTTCATGATCGAGTCCAGACGGTCGCCGGCGAAGATGCGCAGCAGGTCGTCCTCGCAGGACAGATAGAATTTCGACACGCCGGGGTCGCCCTGGCGGCCGGTGCGGCCGCGCAGCTGGTTGTCGATCCGGCGGCTCTCATGGCGTTCGGTGCCCAGGACGAACAGACCGCCGGCGGCCAGGGCCTTCTCGCGGTTGACGGCGATCTCGGCCTTGAACTCGGCCTCCTTGGCCGCCTGCATCTCGGGCGTGACCTCGACGGCCATGTTCCGCTGTTCCAGCAGCCATTTCTGCATCTTCATCTCGAGGTTGCCCCCGAGCTGGATGTCGGTGCCGCGGCCGGCCATGTTGGTGGCGATGGTCACCGCGCCCGGCAGACCGGCGTCGGCGACGATATAGGCCTCCTGCTCATGCTGGCGCGCGTTCAGGACCGAGTGCGGAATGCCGCGCAGCTTGGTCTCATAGGTGATGTCATAGGCGGCGTCGCCGATCTTCTCGGCCTCCTTGGCCTTGCCCTCGTACTGGGGCTTCAGCTTGCGCGAGACCTCGACCTTGTACTCGTAGGTGCGCAGCAGCTCGGACAGCTGTTCGGAGCGCTCGATCGAGACCGTGCCGACCAGGATGGGCTGGCCCGCCAGGTGGCATTCGGCGATCTGCCGGGCGATGGCCTGGCTCTTTTCCGCATGGGTCCGATAGACTTCGTCGTCATAGTCCTTGCGCTGGATCGGCCGGTTGGTCGGCACCTCCAGCACCTCCATCTTGTAGATGTCGCCGAACTCCTGGGCCTCGGTCGCGGCCGTGCCGGTCATGCCGGACAGCTTCTGATACAGGCGGAAATAGTTCTGGATCGTGACCGAGGCCAGGGTCTGGTTCTCGGGCTGGATCTTGACGTCCTCCTTGGCCTCGATGGCCTGGTGCAGGCCTTCGGACAGGCGCCGGCCGGTCATCATCCGGCCGGTGAACTCGTCGATCAGAATGATCTCGCCGCCCTTGATGATATAGTCCTTGTCCCGCTGATACAGGGTGTTGGCGCGCAGGGCCTGGTTGGAGTGGTGGACCAGGCTGATGTTGGCGGCGTCGTAAAGACCGGTGGTGTCGGGGGCGAAGTGGCCGCCCTTCTCCAGGGCCTCTTCCAGACGCTCGGAGCCCAGCTCGGTCAGCAGAACCTGCTTCTGCTTCTCGTCCAGCTCATAGGTGTCCTTGTCCTTGATCAGATCTTTGATCAGGGCGTCCAGCACCTTGTACAGGTCCGACCGGTCCTCGGTGGGGCCCGAGATGATCAGGGGCGTGCGCGCCTCGTCAATCAGGATGGAGTCGACCTCATCGACGATGGCGAAGTTGTGGGGGCGTTGCACCATCTCGCGCCGGTCATAGACCAGGTTGTCGCGCAGATAGTCGAAGCCGAACTCGTTGTTGGTGCCGTAGGTCACGTCGGCGGCGTAGGCGGCCTGGCGCTGGCCCTGAGACAGGCCGTTGACGATGACCCCGACCTCAAGACCCAGGAAGCGATAGACCCGGCCCATGGTCTCGGCGTCGCGGCGGGCCAGATAGTCGTTGACGGTGATGACGTGGACGCCCTTGCCTTCCAGGGCGTTCAGATAGACCGGCGCCACGGCGACCAGGGTCTTGCCTTCGCCGGTCCGCATTTCGGCGATGCCGCCCTCATGCAGGATCATGCCGCCCGCCAGCTGGACGTCATATTGACGCTGGCCCAGCACCCGCTTGGACGCCTCGCGCACGACGGCGAAGGCTTCCGGCAGGATCTTGTCCAGGCTTTCGCCATTGCTCAGACGGTCGCGGAAAGCGTCAGTCATCATCCGCAGCTCGTCGTCCGACAGGGCGGCGAACTTGGGCTCTAGCGCATTGATGCGCTGGGCATGGTCCTGGAAAGCCTTGACCTTGCGGTCGTTGGAAGAGCCGAAGAGTTTCTTGGCGAAGCCGAGCATGTCAGATCCGGTAAAGGTCGAGCGTCATTAAGGAGCGGCTCTGAAATCCCGTGAGGGGCGGCGAGGATCGCGCCCCAAGCGGCGTTCGGACCGATGACGACCCCGCCGCGCCGACACAGGCGCGCGCGAAGGGCCGCGCAGACGATCAAAACCCCTCGACTTGGGCGCAGGCGGGACTTAAGCACCGCCCTAACCCCTGTCAACGCGGGGGCTTTCGGCCGCCTTCGACGGAGCGTCCCCTTGATCCCATTCCGGCGCCTCCATTTCCGACACGCCCCTTCCCGAGAGGGCCTTGGATCGGTCGGCGGCATCGCCTTGGTCGCCGCGACGGCCTTGGCGATGATGCTGGCCGCCTGTTCGCGCGGCGGCGACGACGATCGGGCGCCGCAGCCGGGCGACCGGCAGGTAGCCAAGGTTCAGGACCAGATCATCTGGGCCTCGGACGTCAAGCGCGAGGCGGTGGCGCAGGGTCTGGTCGGGGAAGGCGAGCCCCTGGATGTGACCTCCGAGCTTTTCCGCCGGGTTCTGGACGAGGTGGTCGATCAGAAGCTGCTGGCGCGCGAAGCGGAGCGCCGTCGCCTGGACGCCTCACCTCTGGCGCAGCGGCGGCTGGAGGCGACCCGCGAACGGATTCTAGGCGACATGCTGGTCGAGAGCGTCGTCAACGGCGCCATCTCCGATCAGGCGATCCAGACGCTTTACAATGAGCAGCTGCGCCTGGCGAAGACGTCCGAGGAGATCCGGGTCCGCCTGATCCTGTCGCGCACCAAGCCCGAGGCGGACGCCGTCATCGGCATTCTGGGCCAGGGCGCCAGCTTCGAGGCCGTGGCCATGGAGCGGTCGATCGACGAGGCCACCCGCTTTTCTGGCGGCGACCTGGGCTATTCCACCCTGGACGTCATGCCCCAGGCCTATGCCGGCGCCCTGCGTGACAAGCCGGCCGGTTCGACCGTCGGTCCCTTCCAGACCGAGGGCGGCTGGGCCGTGCTGCGGGTCGAGGACCGGCGCAAGGAAAACCCGCCGACTCTGGAACAGGCTCGGCCGCAAATCGTCCGCTACCTGACCTATGAAGGGGTGAGACGCCTGTTGGAACAGCTGCGCGACAAGGCCAAGGTCGATATTCTGCTGCCCGGCGGTTCCGGCGCGGGTGACGAGGAGCCGGCGTCGGCGCCGTCGGGGGGCCTGCCCCGCCCCGCTTCCGCCCCCGCTTCCGCCCCGCCTTCCGCCCCGCCTTCCGCGTCTGACACCCCCCTCTCACCGGCCGCCTGACATGACCAAGACCCCCACGACCGGCCAGAAGATCGAACAGGCGTTCGAAAAGGCGCTGGACCCCTTCGCTGCAGCCCTGAAGCGCGCCACCCGCCCGGCCGAGGCCGCCGCCGCGCCCGCCGCCCCAGCCGCCGGAAAGCCCGGCCTGGCCGTCTCGCCCCTGGCCGTGCCCTTCCCGACCATTCCCCCTATCGGCGGGGTTGAGATCGCCACGGCCCGCGCCGGCTTCTACAAGCATGAACGCGACGACCTGGTCGTTTTCCGGTTCGCGCGCGGCACCAGCTGCGCCGGGGTCTTCACCCGCCACAAGATCGGCTCGGCGCCGGTCGACTGGTGCAAGAAGCATCTGGGCGGCGCCGAGGGCGGCAAGGACGTGCGCGCCCTGGTGATCAATGCCGGCTGCGCCAACGCCTTCACCGGCAAGGCCGGCGCCGACGCCGCGCGGCGGGCGGCCTCTGAGGTGGCCAAACGGTTCGGATGCCGCCAGCGGGACGTCATGATGGCCTCGACGGGCGTGATCGGCGTGGTGCTGGACGAAAAGAAGATCATCGCCAAACTGCCGGACATCGAGGCCGGTCTGGACGCCGACATCCATCCGTCCGAACAGTGGGCCAAGGCGGGGCGGGGGATCATGACCACCGACACCTTCCCCAAGGGCTCCTACGCCGAGGCCGAGATCGAGGGGTATAAGGTCCGGATCGCCGGGATCGCCAAGGGGTCGGGCATGATCGCCCCGGACATGGCGACCATGCTGGCCTTCATCGTCACCGACGCCGACATCCATCCGAACGTGCTGAAGGCCCTGCTGGGCCTGCACGTCCGCACCACCTTCAACTCGGTGACGGTGGACGGCGACACCTCGACCAATGACACGGCCCTGCTGTTCGCCACCGGAACCTCCGGCGCGCCGCGGATCGGGCGGGTCGGCGACCGACGTCTGAAAAGCTTCTCGGCCGCCCTGGACAAGGTGATGCTGGATCTGGCGCACCAGCTGGTGCGCGACGGCGAGGGCGCGACCAAGTTCGTCAAGGTGACGGTGGACGGCGCCGCCAGCCCGGCCTCAGCCAGAAAACTGGCCAAGTCGATCGCCGACAGCCCCCTGGTCAAGACCGCCATCGCCGGCCAGGACGCCAACTGGGGCCGGGTGGTCATGGCCGTGGGCAAGACCGAGGAGCCGGTCGATCGCGACCGTCTGGCGATCAGATTCGGCCCGCACCAGGCCGCCGTCGACGGCGCCCCGTCCCCGACCTACGACGAGGCCAAGATGACCGCCTATATGAAAAATCCCGAGATCGACATCACGGTCGACGTCGGCGCGGGCCGGGCCTCGGCGACGGTCTGGACCTGCGATCTGACCAAGGGCTATATCGAGATCAACGGCGATTATCGGTCGTGACCGAGTCGCCGCTCCCCACCGTCCTCGTCGTCGCCGTCGCCCTGATCGACGTCGACGGACGGGTGCTTATCGCCAAACGACCCGAGGGGAAGACGCTGGCTGGCCTGTGGGAGTTTCCCGGCGGCAAGGTCGAGCCCGGCGAACGGCCCGAAGCGGCCCTGATCCGCGAACTGCGCGAGGAATTGGGCATAGAGGTCAGCGAATCCTGCCTGGCGCCCTTCGTCTTCGCCAGCCACGCTTATGATTCCTTTCACCTGTTGATGCCATTGTATCTGTGTCGCCGGTGGGACGGCGTGGTCGCCGCGCGCGAACACGCCGCCCTGGCCTGGGTCAGACCGGACCGGCTTTCGGACTATCCCATGCCTCCGGCGGACGAACCCCTGGTCGCCTGGCTGCGCGACCTGTTGTGACCACCGCCGTCCATGGAGCGGGACATGAACGGATTCATCGCCCGATTCCTGAGCGACGAGCGCGGCGCGACCGCCATTGAATACGGTCTGATCTGCGGCTTGATCTTCGTCGCCATCCTGGGCGGTTTGAACGCCCTGGGGGGGGCCAACGGCGCCCTCTACAAAGACGTCATGCAGAAGATCGCGGACGCCCTGGGACGCTGACGCGTTCCCGCAGCGCGATCAAGCCGGATCGCCCTCCTCCCCCGTCAACTCCTTGACCCCCAAGGCGTCGGCCAGCCGGACCTTGGCCGAGCCGCGCGGCAGCGGCTTCTGCTGGCTCTCGTGCGGCTTCCAACCGGCCAGGTGAATGATTTCGAAGGTGGCGGAGATCCGCCCGTCCGCGTCGCCGTAGCGTTCGGCGTAAAGATGCGCCGCACGGCTGATGATTGCGCGATTCAGGGGGCGGATCGGCCCGTGCAGCACATTGGTCTCGCCCATGGCGCGGAGATCGCGGACCAGGGCGAACATGTCCGGATAGCGCACCACGAAACGGTCCACGTCCGAGACCGGCAGGGCGAAGCCGGCGCGTTGGAGAAGGGCGGCCCCGTCATAACCGTCGGCGAAGGGCGAAACACGCGCCTGGGCCCCGCCGCGTTCGGCCAGCTCGGCCTCGGTCAGGACGGCCCGAAGCTCCTTCAGGGCGCCCGCCCCGAACAAGGCGCCCAGAAACAGCCCGTCCGGTTTCAAGGCGCGCCGGATCTGGGCCAATGCGCCGGGCAGGTCGTTGGCCCAGTGGAGATTGAGCAGGGAGACGATCAGATCCGTCGTCCCGTCTTCCAGCGGCAGGGCGTCGCGACCGGGCGCGGCCCGCTCGGCCCGCGAGGTCGGAGCGACGATCCGCCCCACCCGATCCGCCGCTTCGCTGGACGCGAGGGCCCGGGCGAAGGGGCCCGGATGGGCGGACAGATCGACCGCGACGGGAAAGTCGCGCAATATGGCCTCGAGACTGCCGACCGCGTTTTCGGCCGCGCGGACGTGAAGAAAATCGGCCTGCGTCAGCCGCCTTTCGGACCGCGCCAGTCGCGCCTCTCGACGCCCGGCGTCAAAGATGCGCGGGGGGGCGGTCGTCGGCGGCACGGCGTCGGGGCCGGAGGAGGGGGAAAGGCTCATGGACCTTCAGGATGGGGGTTTGGGGCGCGCCTGGGAAGGGGCGGCGCGTCATTTGCGGCGGGCCGGCCTGGACTTCGCGCGGGGACTGGCCGATCTGGTCCTGCCGCCCCTGGCGCATGACAGCCCCGAGGCCACGGCCGCTGCCGGCCTGACGCCCGACGCCTGGAGCCGCATACGGTTCTTGGAGGCGCCGGTGTGCGACGGCTGCGGCGCGGCCTTCGAATTCGACGGCGGCCCTTTCGCCGAAACCCGCTGCGCAGCCTGCATCGCCCAACCCTATGTCTTCGCCCGCGCCCGCGCCGCCTGCGTCTATGACGAGGCGTCCCGAAGCCTGATCCTGCGCTTCAAACACGGGGACCAGCAGCAGTTCGCCGCCCTGTTCGCGCGCTGGATCAGCCGAGCGGGCGCTGAACTGGTCGCTGAGGCCGACGCCGTGGTCCCCGTGCCCCTGCACCCGTTGCGACTGCTGTCGCGCCGGTTCAACCAGGCCGCCGAGATCGCCCGCCCCCTGGCCCGAAGGGCGGGGCTGGACTATCTGCCCGACGCCCTGATCCGGGCCAGCCATACGGCGAGCCAGGGCGGCAAGAGCCGCCGCGGCCGACGGCTGAATGTGAAAAAGGCCTTCGCCGTGACCGAGGCCGGGCGACGCCGCCTGAAGGGGCGCCGCATCCTTCTGATCGACGATGTGTTGACCACGGGCGCGACCGGCGAGGCCTGCACGCGCGCCCTGCTCGACGCCGGGGCGCGGGCCGTGGATCTGGCCGTGATCGCGCGGGTGCGAAACGCCCGTGAACTGACTATGTAGTCCCTATCGCTCCCCGCGCGGCTCGCTGCTTGAGGGACATGCTTAATCTGGAGTTCTGATTTGGCCGACGTCGTCATCTACACCAAGCCCGGCTGCCCCTATTGCTACAGCGCCATGGCGCTTCTGAAGAAGAAGGGAGTCGATTATCATGAGATCGTCGCCTCCAACGACCCCGACAAGAAGGCCGAGATGGTCGAGAAGTCGGGCGGGCGCATGACCTTCCCCCAGATCTTCATCGACGGTCAGCACGTCGGCGGCTCGGACGACATCCACGCCCTGGACCGCGACGGCAAGCTCGACCCGCTTCTGACGGCCTGATGCGATGAGCGGCGGGCTCGACATCGCCCTGATCCAGACCCGCACGCCGGCGACGGCCGAGGCGGCCCTGGCCCATGTCGAGCCCCTGATCCGCGAGGCGGCGGCGGGCGGGGCGAAATTCGTCCTGACGCCGGAAGGGACCAATGTCCTGGAACAGCGCCGCGACCGACGCGACGCCGCGATCAAGGATGAAGAGGCCGACGTCGCCGTCCTGGGTCTGCGCCGTCTGGCGGCGGAACTGGGGATCTGGCTTCTGATCGGCTCGGCCCTCGTTCGGTCCGGCCAAACGGGCGATGGGCGAGCGGCCAACCGGTCGCTGCTGGTCGATCCGGCGGGCGCGATCACGGCCCGGTACGACAAGCTGCACGTCTTCGACGTCGAACTGCCCAATGGCGAAAAATATTGCGAAAGCGCCACAGTGCGGCCCGGCGACGGGGCGGCGGTCGCCGACACGCCCTGGGGCCGGCTGGGTCTGACCATCTGCTACGACATCCGCTTCCCCCACCTGCACCGCCAGCTGGCCAAGGCCGGGGCCTCGATGATCGCCGTGCCCGCCGCCTTTACGGTTCCGACCGGAGAAGCCCATTGGGAGGTGCTGCTGCGGGCCCGGGCCATCGAAACCGGCGCCTTCGTCCTGGCCCCGGCCCAGGGCGGCCTGCATGAGGACGGTCGCCGCACCTGGGGCCGCTCGACGGTCGTGGGCCCCTGGGGCGAGATTCTGGCCAAGGCGGATCACGACGACCCTTGCGTTCTCACGGCCAAGCTGGACATGGAGGCGGCGGCCAAGGCCCGGACCGCCGTGCCGGCCCTGACCCACGATCGCGACTTTCTGCCCGCCCGCTGATTCAGCCCCTGACCACCCATGATCCGATACGCTCTCAACTGCGATCAGGCCCACGGTTTCGAAGCCTGGTTCGGCTCGTCCGCCGACTATGACGACCAGGCCGCGCGCGGTCTGGTCGAATGCCCCTTCTGCGGCTCGCGTTCGGTGCAGAAGGCGATCATGGCCCCGGCGGTCAGCGGCACGCGCAAGTCGGACGCGGCCCCCGAGATCGCCGCCCGGATGCAGACCATGATGATGGAGGCCGCGCGCGAGGTGCGCGCCCATGTCGAGGCGAACTTCGACTATGTCGGCGACGCCTTCGCCCGCGAGGCCCGCGACATCCATGAAGGCCGGTCCGAAAAGCGCGAGATCTACGGCGAGGCCACGCCCGCCGAGGTGAAGAAGCTGAAGGAGGACGGCGTCCCGGTCGCCCCCCTGCCCGCCCCGCCGCCGGACCCCTCCAAGGTCAACTGAGGTGACCTCGGGGGAGGAGCGGTATCAGGAGTTCGCGCCGCCAGCGGCCCTGCGGCCCTTCGTCCGCGTGATCTGGACCTACGCCGCCCCCGATCCCAGTCCAACCGTCCAGCGCATCGCGCCTGACGGCTGCCCCGAACTGGTGTTCGACCTCGGCGCCCCCTACGCCGAACAGGGCGAGGACGGTGCTTTCCACCTGCAGCCCCCGGCCCTGTTCGCCGGACAGATGACCTGTCCCCTGGCCATGAAGCCGACCGGTCCCATCGAACTGGTGTCCGTCCGGTTCGAACCGGACGGGGCGCGTGACTTTCTGGGTCGACCGCTGGTCGAGGCGACCGACAGACGGCTGGACATGGTCGAACGCCTCATCGGGTTCGATCCGCCGCCGGGCGATCCGACGGGCCAGGCGGAGGCCTTCGTCGCCTGGCTGACCCGCCAGAAGCAGCACGGGGACTGGACGATCGACCCGATCGTTCGCCCAGAGATCGATGAGGCGGCCGCCGAGCGGCCCGCGCCGCCTCGGTCGTCGGGGGCGCAACGGGCGCTTCAGCGGCGCTTCGCCGACCGGGTCGGTGTCTCGCCCCGCCTGCTGCGTTCGATTTTCCGCTTTCGCCGGGTGTTCGACCACGCCGCACAGCCGGACGGCGAGGCTCAGAGCTGGCTCGAGGCGGGGCTACAGGCCGGCTATTTCGACCAACCGCAGATGGCCCGCGATTTCCGGCGCTTCCTGGGCTGCACCGCCACGGAATGGGCCCGGGAGCAGCACGCCCTGGCCCGAGCCATAGCGTCGCAAACCTACAAGCCGTCGAGCCCGCACGCCGCCTAGCCTGTCGACATCGACCGGAGAGGGAAACCCACCATGCTGACCCCGCTGCTTCTCGCCGCCGCCCTTCAGACCGCGCCGGATCTGCGTCCCGATCTGGGCTGGATGGCCGGCTACTGGCTGTCCTGCGAACCGGGCCGCGAAGTGTCCGAGACCTGGACCGATCCACGCCTGAACCTGATGCTGGGGACCTCGCTGACCGTCCGCGGCGGACGGGCCGGGTGGGAGCTGTCGCGCATCGCCCCGGTCGATCCGAACCCGGCCGCGGCCCTGGCCTATTTCGCCCAGCCGGAGGGCCAGCCTGCCGCCGTCTTTCCGGTGGTCGCCTCCGGACCGAGCCGGGTGGTGTTCGAACAGGCGGCCGACGACGACTTTCCAAAACGGGTCGTCTATGAACGCGACGGCGATGTCCTGAACGCCCGGATCGAAGGCGTGCTGGACGGCCAGGAGAGGATTATTCGATGGCGTTTCCACAAGGCGGAGCTGAACGCGCGCTGCCCCAGCTAGTCTGGCGTCCGATGCGGCCGAGCGACATCGACGCCGTGGTCGAGATCGCCCGTCTGTCCTTCCCCGATCATTTCGAGGCGCGGGCCTGTTTCGAGAACCGGCTGGCCCTTTATCCGCGCGGCTGTTTCGTACTGACGGACGGGGACGCCCCCGCGCAGGGGTATCTGATCGCCTATCCCTGGCGGGCCGACGGGGCGCCGCCGCTGAACACAGTGATCGAAGGCCTGCCGACGGACCCGGCCGTCCTCTATCTGCACGACTTGGCCCTGCACCCCAAGACGCGGGGCGGCGGGTTGACCCGCGCCGTGATCGAGCGTCTGGCGGAACAGGCGACCGAGGACGGATGGCCCGCCGTCGCCCTGGTCGCCGTCAACGACGCCGTCGCCTTCTGGTCCCGCCACGGCTTCGTCGAGCAGACGGCGCCGGGCATGGCGGCCAAACTGGCCAGCTACGGCCCAGACGCCCGCTATATGGTCCGTCGTCTCTAAAACTGGTTCAGCAGACGACGCCCGCCGGCCTTGACGAACAGGCGGCGTTCGGAAGCAGGCAGCTGATAATAGGCGCGGCGCCGCATTTCCCGCTCGCACACCTGCGGCAGCCCCAGGTCGCTAGGCGTCAGAACCGCCCGATGCTGGGCGCACCAGTCTCGGCTGGCCGTCTGAATTCGATCGGCCAGAACCGCTGCGTCCCCCGTCCGGCCCATGCTCAGCCCCTTGGCGTCCACGCGCATGTCCGGCGCGCCGCCGGGCGCCAGAACGGCCGCCGCCAGCATCAATCCCATTAAGCCCGTCATCATCGTCTCCCTTGTCCAAACGGTCACGCCGTCGAGGGGTAGAGGAGTGGGCTCGACCGCGCGGATGCGGCGTCGGGAATGAAATATCGGTAAGGCGGCGGCAGGCGGCGAAACGCCCGCTCTGGTCTTTCCGTCCACATGGCTGTAAGAGGCGCGCGCTCCCTGCACGCCTTTTCATGACCAGCGGCCGCCCGCATCTCGGCCGCGCCTTTTCGCGATTATCAAATGAACCTGCGCAACGTCGCCATCATCGCCCACGTCGACCACGGCAAGACGACCCTGGTGGACCAACTTCTGGCCCAGTCCGGCGTCTTCCGAGCCAATGAGGCGACGACCGAGCGCGCCATGGACTCGAACGACCAGGAAAAGGAACGCGGCATCACCATCCTGGCCAAGTGCACCTCGGTGCTCTGGAACGGCGAGGCCGGCGAAACCCGGATCAACATCATCGACACCCCCGGCCACGCCGACTTCGGCGGCGAGGTGGAGCGGATCCTGGGCATGGTGGACGGCTGCGTCCTGCTGGTCGACGCCGAGGAAGGCGTCATGCCCCAGACCAAGTTCGTCCTGACCAAGGCCCTGAAGATGGGCCTGCGCCCCATCCTGTGCATCAACAAGGTCGACCGCGCCCATGCCGATCCGGACCGGGTCCACAACGAGACCTTCGACCTGTTCGCCGCCATCGGCGCGACCGACGAACAGCTGGACTTCCCCCACATCTACGCCTCGGGCCGCAACGGCTGGGCGACGCTGGACCTGAACCAGCCGAACGACAACCTAGCGCCCCTGTTCGACCTGATCGTCCGTCACGTCCCGCCGCCCAAGCAGCAGCAGAACGTCGACAAGCCGTTCCAAATTCTGAACGTCCTGATCGAATCCGACCCCTTCCTGGGCCGTCTGCTGACGGGCCGGATCGAGAGCGGCAAGGCCGTGCCCGGCATGGCCATCAAGGCTCTGGACCGCGACGGCAAGGAGATCGAGCGCGGCCGCATCACCAAGGTCCTGGCCTTCCGCGGTCTGAAGCGCCAGCCGCTGGACGAGGGCTCCGAGGCCGGCGACATCGTCGCCATCGCGGGCATGTCCAAGGCGACCGTGGCCGACACCCTGTGCGCCATGGAGGTGACCGAAGCCCTTCCCGCCCAGCCGATCGACCCGCCGACCATCTCCATGACCGTCTCGGTCAACGACAGCCCCCTGGCCGGTCGCGAGGGCGACAAGGTCCAGTCGCGCGTCATCCGCGACCGCCTGCTGAAGGAGGCCGAGGCCAATGTCGCCATCCGCGTCACCACCACCGAAGGCGGCGACGCCTATGAGGTGGCCGGCCGCGGCGAACTGCAGCTGGGCGTTCTGATCGAGAACATGCGCCGCGAGGGTTTCGAACTGTCGATCTCGCGTCCGCGCGTGGTCTTCCAGGAAGGTCCGAACGGCGAGAAGATGGAGCCGATCGAGGACGTCATGATCGACGTCGACGACGAGTTCTCGGGCATCGTCATCGAGAAGCTGTCGGCCCGTAAGGCCGAAATGACCGACATGGGCCCGTCGGGCGCCGGCAAGACCCGTATCCAGCTGAAGTGCCCGTCGCGCTCCCTGATCGGCTATCAGGGCGAATTCCTGACCGATACGCGCGGTTCGGGCGTGCTGAACCGGGTGTTCAGCCACTATGAGCCGCACAAGGGCGCCATCGCCGGCCGTCTGAAGGGCGTGCTGATCTCGAACTCCGACGGCGAAACCGCCGCCTTCGCCCTGTGGAACCTGGAAGATCGCGGCGTCATGTTCGTCGGCGCCGGCGAAAAGACCTACCAGGGCATGATCATCGGCGAAAACGCGCGCTGGGACGACCTGGACGTCAACCCGATCAAGGGCAAGCAGCTGACCAACGTCCGCGCCGCCGGCAAGGACGAGGCCGTGCGCCTGACCCCTGCGCGCCAGATGTCGCTGGAACAGGCCATCGCCTATATCGACGACGACGAGCTGGTCGAGGTGACGCCGAAGTCCATCCGTCTGCGCAAACAGGTGCTGAACCCGTCGTTCCGCAAGAAGCGCGTTCGCCCCGAATAATCCTTCACTGACGCATAGGGGTTCGGCGCCTATATGGGCCGGACATGACCCTCGTTCCGCCCAGTCTGGATGACCGCCTTGACGAGGCCGCCCGCGCGAAAGACCCGCGCGCGGCGGTCTCTGTCGTTCTGCGCGAAGCCTATGACGTCGCCCGCGCTCGCGCCGAGCGCAAGCTGGACGGCGGAATGAAGGGGCGGGAAGTCGCCCGCCTCTACGCCAGGGCCGCCGACGACATGCTGTCGGCCCTGTGGCGCGTGGCGACCGAGGTCCTGTTCCCGGTTTCCCCGGTCGAGAGCGAGCGTCTGTCCCTGGTGGCCGTGGGCGGTTACGGCCGGGGCGTGCTGGCGCCCTATTCCGACCTGGACCTGTTGTTCCTGCGGCCCGCCAAGGCGACGCCGCGCGGGGGCACGGTGATCGAATTCGTCCTTTATGTTCTGTGGGATCTGGGCATCAAGGTCGGGCCTTCCGTGCGATCGGTGGAGGAGTGCCTGAGCCTGTCGCGCACGGACATGACGGTGCGGACCACCCTCTTGGAGGCGCGCCATCTGGCGGGGGACGCGCGCCTGTCCGAGCTGATGATCGGCCGGTTCCGCGACATGGTGGCCAAGGCCGACCCCCGTCCCTTCATCGCCGCCAAGCTGGAGGAACGCGCCGCCCGGCACCAGAAGGCCGGCGTGACCCGTTACAAGGTCGAGCCGAACGTCAAGGACGGCAAGGGAGGCTTGCGCGACCTCAACACCCTGTACTGGATCGCCCGATCCCTGGCGCCGGACAGCCGACTGGGCGCGGCGGTGATGGACGAACTGTTCACCCCGCGCGAACGCCGGACGTCCGACGACGCCTTCGACTTCCTGTGGCGGGTGCGGATCCATCTGCATCTGGTCGCCGGGCGGGCGGAGGAGAAGCTGACCTTCGACATGCAGCCCGAGGTCGCCCGGCGCATGGGCTGGCAGGGTCGGGGCGACGAGCCGGCGGTCGAGCGGTTCATGCGGCGCTATTTCCTCTACGCTCGTGACGTCGGCGCCCTGACGCGGGCCATGTCGGCCAAACTGGAGGCGCGGCACCAGAAGACGGCCCAAGGTCTGTCGCGCCTGATCGCCTTTCGACCCAGTCGCCGAAAGCTGGACATCGAGGGCTTCTGGATCGACCAGGGGCGGCTGTCGGTCGAGGACGCCTCGGTGTTCGAACGCGATCCGGTCAAGCTGTTGACCCTGTTCGTCTGCGCCGACCGGCACGATCTGGACCTGCACCCCGACGCCTTCTCCGCCGTGACCCGTTCCCTGTCGCTGGTGACGCCCCGTCTGCGACGCGATCCCGCGGCGTCGCGGGCCTTCCTCGACGTTCTGGCGCATGGTCAGAGGCCCTATCGCACCCTGACCATCATGAACGAGACGGGGCTGCTGGGGCGGTTCCTGCCGGAATGGGGGCGGATCGTCGGCCAGACCCAGTTCAACATGTACCACGCCTATACGGTGGACGAGCACACCCTCCAGGCCATCGGCGTCATCAACGACATCGCCCGGGGCAAGCTGAAGGCCGACCACCCGATGGCCAGCGAGATCGTGCACCTGATCTCGGACATGGAAGCCCTGATGCTGGGCATGCTGCTGCACGACGTCGGCAAGGGGGGCGAGCGCGGCCAGCTGGAGGACGGGGCCATCGCCGCGCGCCGGGCCTGCGAGCGACTGGGCGTCGATCCGCGCCGCATCGAACTGGTGGTCTGGCTGGTGCGCAGCCACCTGGCCCTGTCCGACTACGCCCAGAAGCGCGACCTGTCCGATCCGGGCACCATCCGCGCCTTCGCCGAACTGGTGGGCGATCCGGAGCGGCTGCGGATGCTGCTGGTCCTGACCGTGGCCGACATCCGCGCCGTTGGGCCGGGGGTCTGGAACGGCTGGAAGGGCCAGCTGATGCGGACCCTCTATGACCAGGTCGCCGCCCTGTTCCGGGGCGAAGACGTGGCGCGAGCGGACCCGCTGGCGGCCCATCCGGCCCTGGTGGAGCGGGCGCGCCAGACCGGCGCCGCCGCCCGGGCCGCCCCCCTGACGCCGGTGGAGGGCCTGCCGGTCCAGGCCACGGAAATCTCCATCGCCGCCCTGGACCGGCCCGGCCTGTTCGCCGACCTGGCCCAGACCATGGCCGCCCTGGGCGCCGACGTCACGGACGCCCGGGTGGCGACCACGGACGAGGGAGTGGTGCTGGACGTCTTTCGGGTTCAGGACGGGGCGGGCCTGCCCTACGGCCAGGCCGAGCCGCGCCGGCTGAACGCCCTGATCGAGGCGCTGGAGAAGGCCGCGCGCGGCGAGGGCCGCATCGGCAAGGCGCCCGCCCCCGCCGGCAACGCCAGAAAGGCCGCCTTCGAGGTCCGGCCCGTGGTCATGGTCGATCACCACGCCAGCGAGACCGCCACCGTGGTCGAGGTCTCGGGCGCCGACCGGCCCGGCCTGCTTGCGGCCCTGTCGCGGGTCTTCAGCGACGAAGGGCTGAACATCCGCTCGGCCCATGTCGCCTCCTATGGCGAGCGGGCGGTGGACAGCTTCTATGTGGTCGATCGCAAGGGTCGGAAGATCACCTCGGAACAGCGGGTCGCCGAACTGCGCGCGGCCCTGGAAGCGGTACTGGACAGCCGCGCCCCGGCGCCGGAGGGCCGCAAGGTCGCCTCGGCCCGCGCCAGCGCGCGCGACGTCTCCGAACTGGGGCGGCGGACCCGCGCCAAATCCGTATCGCCGCCGACGGAAGCGCGCTAAGCCTCGCCTTTCTCCAGCCTTCCTCCCCCGGTCCGCATGAGCCTCGCCCGCAACACCCTGGTTCAGTCCAGCCTGACCCTGGGCAGTCGAATTCTGGGATTTGTCCGCGACATGGCGCTGGCGGCGCGCTTCGGCCAGGGGCCGATGATGGACGCCTTCACCACGGCCTTGATGCTGCCCAACATGTTCCGCCGCCTGTTCGCCGAGGGCGCCTTCGCCCAGGCCTTTGTCCCCGTCTACGGCGGGGTCCGGGCGCGCGAGGGCGAAGAGGCCGCCGCCGTCACCGCATCCGAGGCGCTCAGCTTCATGCTGGCGGTGGTCGCCGGCTTCTGCATCCTGCTTCAGGTGGTGATGCCCTGGATCATGCCCTGGCTGCTGTCGGCCTATCAGGGTCGACCCGAGGTGCTGCGCGCCGCTGTGATCGCGACCCAGCTGGCCATGCCCTATCTGGCCTGTATGACCGCGGCCTCGCTGCTGTCAGGGGTGTTGAACACCGGCGGACGGTTTGCGCTGTCGGCCGCCGTACCGGTGTTTCTGAACCTGTGCACCCTGGCCGCCCTGCTGCCGCCGATGTTCCTGCCGATCCCGCAGGAGACCGTGCTGCTGATGGTGACGGCTGCGGTGACGGTGTCAGGCGTCATTCAGGCGGGCCTCTTGTGGTGGGGCGTGCGGCGGCTGGGCGTGCGACTCAGGATCGGCCTGCCCCGGATCACGCCCAATGTCCGCCACACCCTGGCTCTGGCCGTGCCCGGCGCCCTGGCGGGAGGCGCCCTGCAGATCAACTCCCTGGTGTCGCAGTTCCTGACCGGATCGGACGAAGGCGCGCGGTCGGTGCTCTATAACGCCGACCGGCTGTACCAGCTTCCCCTAGGTCTGGTCGGGGTCGCCATCGGCCTCGCTTTGGTGCCGCGCCTGACCAAGGCCTTCGTCTCCGGGGATCACGTGGGCGGGCAGAAGACGCTGGATGACGGGATCAACCTGGCCATGGCCTTCACCCTGCCGGCCGCCGTGGCCCTGTTCGTCATCCCCTTCTTCATCATCGACGCCACGGTGACGCGCGGCGCCTTCACCAGCGCCGACGCCGCCCGAACCGCCGATGTGCTGCGCCAATTCGCCTGGGGCGTGCCGGCCTTCGTCCTGGCCAAGGTTCTGACCCCGCCCTTCTTCGCGCGCCAGGACACGCGCCGGCCGATGATCTTCGCGGTCGTCAGCGTGGTCATCACCGTCATCCTGGGCTCGGGCCTGTTCTTCTGGTTCAGCGCCCAGGGCTGGGACGGGGTGCTGGGCCTGGCGATCGCCACCAGCGTCTCGGCCTGGATCAATGTCGGCCTGTTGGCCGGGGTTCTGGTTCGCGAGAACAGCTGGCGGCCGTCGCCGGCCTTCGTTTCCAGACTCTCCCGCGTCCTGGCCGCCAGCGCGTTCATGGCCGGCCTGCTGCTGCTGGCGGGGATCAACTACGGACTGCTCAGCCGGTTGCTTCTGGCCAAGGAGATCGCCGTGCTCGTGGTCTGCGGCCTGGGCGCGGGCGTCTATGGCGTCTGTCTTCTGGCCTTCCGCGCCGTCACCGTGGCGGAGCTGAAGGCCACCCTGCGCCGCGAGCCCGGCGGTTCGGCCGTCTCCGGTCTGGACTGAACTCCGCCGAGACGATAAGCGCGAGCCATGATCCTTTCGGGCCTGATCTCCACCTGGCGATGGCGCGGCTGAACCGCCGCCCCCTTCGTCACACCTGATTCCGACTTTCCGAGACCCGACCCCATGACCGATCAAACCCCTCCGGCCCTCTACACCGGCCCGCGCCGCATCCTGTCCGGCATCCAGGCCTCCGGCGCCCTGCACCTGGGCAACTATCTGGGCGCCCTGAAGCGGTTCGTCGAACTGCAGGACCAGGGCGCGCCGGTCTTCGTCTTCGTCGCCGACCTGCACGCCATCACCGTCTGGCAGGAGCCCGAGAAGCTGGCGGCCCAGACGCGCGAGATCGCCGCCGCCTATCTGGCCTCGGGTCTGGATCCGGCCCGGTCGATCATCTTCCCGCAATCGGCCGTGCGCGCCCATGCCGAACTGGCCTGGATCTTCAACTGCGTCGCCCGCCTGGGCTGGCTGGACCGGATGACGCAGTTCAAGGAGAAGTCCGGCAAGCACAAGGAGCGGGCCTCGGTCGGCCTCTATACCTATCCGGTGCTCCAGGCCGCCGACATCCTGCTGTACAAGGCGACGGAAGTGCCGGTCGGGGAGGACCAGAAACAGCATCTGGAGCTGACCCGCGACATCGCCGCCAAGTTCAACAACGACTTCGGCGCGCCCGGCTTCTTCCCCCTGCCCGAACCGGTGATCCAGGGGCCGGCGACGCGCGTCATGTCCCTGCGCGACGGGGCGGCCAAGATGTCCAAGTCGGACCCGTCCGACAACAGCCGGATCAATCTGACCGACGACGCCGACACGATCGCGTCCAAGATCCGCAAGGCCAAGACCGATCCCGAGCCCTTGCCGGAAACCCTGGACGGGCTGAACGACCGACCGGAGGCCAAGAATCTGGTGGCCATCTACGCCGCCCTGGCCGGGCTGACGCGCGAACAGGTGATCGAACAGTTCGGCGGCCAGGGTTTCGGCGCCTTCAAGCCGGCTCTTGCGGATCTCGCCGTCTCGGCCCTGGCGCCGGTCACGGCCGAGATGCGCCGGCTGATGGACGATCCCGTAGAGATCGACCGGGTGCTGAAGGCCGGGGCCGAGCGCGCCGCCGAAATCGCCGATCCGGTGGTGGAAGAGGTCAAGAAGATGGTCGGCTTCTGGAGGACGTGATGGGCAAGTACGAGGCGAAGGTCGCCTGGAGCCGCGGCGATCAGCCCTTCCTGGACAAGCGTTACAGCCGCGCCCATTCCTGGACCTTTGACGGCGGGGCGGTCGTGCCGGGGTCCTCGGCGCCGGCCAGCGTGCCCCTGCCGATGTCCGATCCTTCCGCCGTCGATCCCGAAGAGGCGATGATCGCCTCCCTGTCCAGCTGCCACATGCTGTGGTTCCTGGCCTTCGCCGCCAACGCCGGCCTGGTGGTCGACACCTATGTCGACGAGGCTTTCGGCAAGATGGGCAAGAACGACCAAGGGCGCGGCTATATCGCCGAAGTGACCTTGAACCCATGCACCAGTTTCACGGGTCGCGTGCCGACGCAGGACGAGTTGGACGCCTTGCACCACCAGGCCCACGACCATTGCGAAATGGCCCATTCCGTACGCGCGACGATCACGACGATCGCGACGATCGGCTGACCTAGCCGTTCAGCGCCATTGCCATGAAGACCGGCGCGCCGAGAATGCCGACCGCCCCGACGAGCGCAACAAGGCCGCCCAGAACGAGCAGCCCTTTGAGCGCGATGGATGTCTTGGCGGAAACTTGCATGCGCACAACCTAGCCTGATCAGACTCGCGCGGAAGGCGACATGTTGTCGCCGCGCCAATCAGGCCGCGCGCTGCGTCTCCTCCTCCACCAGCGAGCGGAACAGGGCGTGGCCGGCGATCATGCCGTCCGAGGTCGCCAGGGTGATGTTGGACGCGGCCCGCGCCAGGTCGCCGGCGGCGAAGACGCCCGGCTGGGTCGTCTGCTGCATCCCGTCCACCTTGATCACCCGGCCCATGGGCGTGTCGGTCATTTCGCACCCCAGGCGCTCGGCGAAAGGATTGCCGACCTGGATCTGGGCGCCGACGAAGAGGGCCTTTAACGCCACAAACCGCCCGTCGGCCAGGCGCGCGCCCGTCAGGGTGGGGGCGTCCCCCTCCAGCCGCTCTATGGGCGTGGTCTCGATGGTCACGCCGCGCCGGTACAGCAGATGGGCGTCCTCGGGCGACAGTCCGACCTCCAGCCCCATGAACAGGGTGACCTGGCCCCACTCCGCCACGGTGGCGGCGTACTGGACCGCATGGTCGCCGCGCCCCAGCACCCCGATCGAGCCGCCGCCGATCTCATAGCCGTGGCACCAGGGACAGTGGAGCGCCGTCCGGCCCCAGCGTTCCTTGACGCCCGGAATGTCCGGCAGCACGTCCTCGACCCCGTGCGACAGCAGCAGACGGCGGCCGGTGGTCCGCGTCCCGTCGGCGAAGACGACCGAAAAGCCGCCGTCGATCCGCTCGACCTCGACCGCCTCGGCCATGCGAAAGGCTGCGGTAGGATAGGCGGCGACCTGGGCCCGAGCGGCGGCGGCGATCTCGGCCCCCGGCCTGCCGTCCTGGCTCAAAAACCCATGGGCGCGCGCGGCGAACCTGTTGCGCGGCTTTCCGTCGTCAATGACCAGCACCCGACGACGGGCGCGGACCAGTTGCTGGGCGGCGGACAGGCCGGCGTAGGAGCCGCCCAGGATCAGGGCTTCGTGCGGCATGGGCTCACTCGGGACGATGGAGGTTGAGATGGGCATTCAGCAGATCCTTTTTGGGTGGTCGGCCATTCGGCGCGCGAAGTCCGCCGCCAGATCGGCCAGGGTGATCTCGTTCAGCCGTGCGACCAGCAGGGCGCGGGCCTCGGCGTAGGTCTCGGCCAGGGCGTCGTTGACCGCCGCCTCGACCAGACAGCCGTCGGCCTCGACCGGCGGGGTTTCGGGAAACAGACCGGGCTCGCCCAGGGCCGTATTGACCTGGCCAAGGGTGACCTGATCCAGGGGCCGGGCCAGCCGCCAGCCGCCACCACGCCCCTTTTCCGAGACCACCAGCCCCTGTTCGCGCAGACCCGCCATGGTCCGGCGCACCACGACTGGATGGGTCGACAGGCAGACAGCCAGCTGATCCGACGTCATGGACGCGCCGGTCCTCGCCTCGTACTCGGCCATGTGCAGCAGGGCGTGGAGAATGTTGGAGAGGCGGGAGTCCCTTTTCATGTAACTTCAATTGTTACGTGATGGGCCCGACGTCAAGACGGGAGCTGGGGGTATTTTTCAGACGTGCGGCGCGACGTCGGTCAGAAAGGCGCGGAAGCGGCGCAGGGATTCCTCGGTCAGGTCCGGGTCGTGGCGCATCGGGCCGTTGTTGGTCGGTTCGTCGAAGGCGTGGGTGCCGGCGGCGACCCAGCTCTCGACCTCGGCGCCGCAGTTGCGGATCATGGCGTTGACCAGTTCGGCGTTGCGCACCGTGGTCAGATGGTCGCGTTTGCAGGTGACGGCCAGCACCCGGGGGCAATGCCGCCAGGGCTTCATCCGGTTGAAGGCGAAGGGCCCGATATAGGGATAGGCCAGCCAGACGGCGCGAACACCCGACAGGTCGGCCGCGCCGGGATCGGCCACGCCCAGGGTGTTGGGCGCAGGGCCGGCGCTCATCATCTCCATGATCGACCAGCCGCCGTGGCTCCAGCCGGCTAGGGCCAGCCGGGTCGCGTCCACGTCCGGTCGGGCCGAAATCCCCTGGATCGCCGCCAGGACGTCGCCGGCCCGCTCGTATCCCCGGAAGGCCAGGCCGGTGCAGACCGCCGTCAGGGTGAAGGCCCGGCCCCATCCGCGCGGCCCATAGGAATCGACGATGAAGGCCCGCCAGCCGGCCGCCTTCGCCGCCTCCGCATAGCGGGGCAGATGGCTGCGCAGACCGCCGCAGCCGTGGAACAGCAGGACCGCTGGGCGGGGCCGGTCGTCGTCGGGCCCGACGACGGTCAGGTGGGGTTCGAGGCGGGCCCAGCGGCGTTTCAGATCGTCCATCCTGGACATACGCCGCAGCGGCGCGCCGAAAACCAGCCCCCCTTGCGGATTTCGATATTTCGATATATCTAAAAACTCATGAATAGATATATCGAAAAGGAAGCGATGATGAGGACCACGGGGATGTTCTACGGCCGCAACGGATGCGGCGAAAAACACGGCCGTCACGGCTTCGGCCACGGCTTCGGAATGGGGTTGGGGCGAAGCATGCGCGGCGGACGCGGCGCGGGCTTCGGTCCGGGCTGGGGCGGCGAAGGGCGAGGGCGCGGCCATGGGCCCGGACGCCACGGCGGCGGCCGCCTGTTCGATCATGGAACCCTGCGCTGGGTTCTGCTGTCGCTGATCGCGGAAAAGCCCAGCCACGGCTATGAGTTGATCAAGGCGGTCGAGACGAAACTGGGCGGCGCCTATTCGCCCAGCCCCGGCGTCATCTATCCCAGCCTGACCCTACTGGAGGAAATGGGCGCGCTGGACTCCGAGGCCCAGGGCGGCAAGAAACTCTATTCGATCACCGAGGCCGGGCGCGCCCTGCTGGCCGAGAACGAGGCGATCCTGCGCGCCGCCGAGGCCACGATGGACAAGTTCGCCGCCCGCGCCCTCAGGCCGACCGCCATCCAGGACGCCATCGGCCGCCTGCGCCACACGATTCACGGCCGTCTGACGGGCGAGACCGCCCTGACCGAGGCCCAGATTCAGACCATCGCCGCCATACTGAACGAGGCCGCCGACAAGGTGGAACGGGCATGACCGGGCTCTTGCGCATCCCGCGTCGCCTGCGGCACGAGTTGAAGTTCCGCACCCTGACCGTCGCCTTGATCGAGGATCTGACGCCGACCTATCGCCGTATCGTGCTGGAAGGCGCGGATCTGGACGGCTTCGTCTCCCTGGGCTTCGACGACCATGTGAAGATCTTCCCGGTCGCCGAGGGTCAGGCGCCGGTCCTGCCGACGCTCGGGCCGGACGGTCCAGTCTTCGCCGAGCCGCGCCCGGTGATGCGCGACTACACCCCCCGCGCCTATGACGCCGCCGCCCGTCGCCTGACCCTGGACTTCGTCACCGGCCACGGCGGTCCGGCGACCGAATGGGCCATGGCGGCGAAGACCGGCTCGGTCCTGGGGGTGGGGGGGCCGCGCGGCTCCTTCATCGTCCCCACCGCCTATGCCGATCATGTGCTGATCGGCGACGAGACCGCCCTTCCGGCCATCGCCCGCCGTCTGGAGGAACTGCCCGCCGACGCACGCGCCCATGTGGTGGTCGAGGTTGCGGATGTGGAGTCGACCTGGACCTTCGAAAGCGCCGCAGATGTCGCCGTCACCTGGGCGATCCGCGACGGCGCGCCCCGAGGCCGCTCCGACGCCTTGCTGACGGCGGCGGATCGGGCCGTGACCGACGTGGATCGCAAGGACGCCTATGTCTGGATCGCCGCCGAATCCGCCGTAGCCAAGGCCCTGCGCACACGCATGCTGGCGCTCGGCTTCTCGGCCAAGTCGATGAAGGCCGCCGGCTACTGGCGCCTGGGCGGCGCCGGCGCCCACGAGGTCATTGAGGACTGATCCCCGCCACGCGCAGGGTCAGGTTCAGCCGTCCCCCACCCGGGATCAGGCGCGACGAGCCCCCCAGGACGCGATCGACCCCGTGCCGGGCCAGCCTTGCAGGACCGGTCAGGGCGCAGACGTCGCCGCTGTCCAACCGCAGCGTGGCGGTGCGACCGCCCTCGGCCGCCCCGATACGGAACAGGGCCGCCTCGCCCAGCGACACCGACAGAACCGGAGCCGTCAGGTCCGCCTCGTCCCTGTCCTGGTGCAGGCCCATCTTCGCCCCCTCGCGGTACAGATTGACCAGACAGGCGTCCGGCTGCTGAGGCCCGCCGACGGTCGCCCGCCACAGGTCGAGCAGCACCGGCGGAATATCCGGCCAGGCCCGCCCGGTCTGCGGGTGCGTCGCCTGATAGCGATAGCCGCTGCGGTCCGAGACCCAGCCCAGCGGCCCGAAATTGCTCATCTGCACCGAAAACGGCCGCCCGCCCGGGGTCGTCGGCCGATAAAGGGGCGCAGCCTCCAGACGCGCCAGCACCGCATCGACCAGATCGGCCTGGGCCGGACCGTCCAGGGCGCCGGGCCATAGACGAAAGCCTTCGACGGCGGTTTTGACCTCTGAAATCATGCTGAAACCGGGGACATGGCCTCATCCTGCGGGAAAACCGGGGCCGGCGCATCGCTGAATCGCAGAACGCCCTTGCAGCCGTATGGGACTTTCCCATATCGGGGCCAGCTTCGGAGAAACCCCGAGAAATTTGGGGCTATCCGGCACCATCACGCCAACCCACAGGGGGCGGTCACGCGCGGCGCTTCATCGAAGGCCGCCGCATCGCCCGCCGATACGGAGAGAACAGTACGCCCATGGCCAAGATTATCGGCATCGACCTCGGCACCACCAACTCCTGCGTGGCCGTCATGGACGGCAAGAACCCCAAGGTCATCGAGAACGCCGAAGGCGCCCGCACCACCCCCTCGGTGGTCGCCCTTCAGGACGGCGGCGAGACCCTGGTGGGTCAGCCGGCCAAGCGTCAGGCCGTCACCAACCCGGCCAACACCTTCTTCGCCATCAAGCGCCTGATCGGCCGCAACTTCGACGATCCCGTCGTGGCGAAGGACAAGGGCATGGTGCCCTATGAGATCGTCAAGGGTCCGAACGGCGACGCCTGGGTCCGCGCCCACGGCAAGGACTATTCGCCCCAGCAGATCTCGGCCTTCACCCTGACCAAGATGAAGGAGGCCGCCGAGGCCTATCTGGGCGAAAAGGTGACCCAGGCCGTCATCACCGTCCCGGCCTATTTCAACGACAGCCAGCGCCAGGCCACCAAGGACGCCGGCAAGATCGCCGGTCTGGAAGTCCTGCGCATCATCAACGAGCCGACGGCCGCGGCTCTGGCCTATGGCCTTGAGAAGAACGACGGCCAGAAGATCGCGGTCTATGACCTGGGCGGCGGCACCTTCGACGTCTCCATCCTGGAGATCGGCGACGGCGTCTTCGAGGTGAAGTCGACCAACGGCGACACCTTCCTGGGCGGCGAGGACTTCGACCTGCGCCTGGTCGACTATCTGGCCGACGAGTTCAAGAAGGAGCAGGGCGTCGACCTGCGCCAGGACAAGCTGGCCCTGCAGCGCCTGAAGGAAGAGGCCGAGAAGGCCAAGAAGGAACTGTCCTCGACCACTCAGTACGAGGTCAATCTGCCGTTCATCACCATGAACGCCTCGGGCCCGCTGCACCTGAACATCAAGCTGTCGCGCGCCAAGCTGGAGGCCCTGGTCGACGACCTGGTCGCCCGCACCATCGAGCCGTGCAAGAAGGCCCTGGCCGACGCCGGCCTGAAGGCGTCGGACATCGACGAGGTCGTCCTGGTCGGCGGCATGACCCGCATGCCCAAGGTCCAGGAGGCGGTGAAGGCCTTCTTCGGCAAGGAGCCGCACAAGGGGGTGAACCCCGATGAAGTCGTGGCCCTGGGCGCCGCGGTTCAGGCCGGGGTTCTGCAAGGCGACGTCAAGGACGTGCTGCTGCTGGACGTGACGCCCCTGACCCTGGGCATCGAGACCCTGGGCGGCGTCTTCACGCCCCTGATCGAGCGCAACACCACCATCCCGACCAAGAAGAGCCAGACCTTCTCGACCGCCGACGACAACCAGTCGGCCGTGACGATCCGGGTCTTCCAGGGCGAGCGGCCGATGGCGGCGGACAACAAGCTCTTGGGTCAGTTCGACCTGATGGGCATCCCCCCGGCGCCGCGCGGCATGCCGCAGATCGAGGTCGCCTTCGACATCGACGCCAACGGCATCGTCAACGTCTCGGCCAAGGACAAGGCGACCAACAAGGAACAGTCGATCCGCATCCAGGCCAACGGCGGCCTGTCGGACGCCGACATCGAGAAGATGGTCAAGGAAGCCGAGGCCAACGCCGCCGCCGACAAGGCCCGCAAGGACCTGGTCGAGGCCCAGAACGCCGCCGACAGCCTGATCCACTCGACCGAAAAGGCCCTGGCCGACCACGGCGACAAGGTCGAGGCCGACGTCAAGACCGCGATCGAGACCGCTCTGGCCGATCTGAAGACCGCCCGCGAGGGTACGGACGCCGAGGACATCCGCGCCAAGACCAACACCCTGGTGCAGGCCTCGATGAAGCTGGGCGAAGCCATGTACGCCGCCCAACAAGGCGCGCCCGCCGAAGGCCAGCCGGCTGACGACGGCGTGGTGGATGCGGAGTTCGAGGACGTCTCGGACACCGACGAGAAGAAGAGCGCCTGATCCGCAACAGGTCGCTGAAATGATACGGCCCCGCTTGTCTTGCGATAGGCGGGGTCTTTTCATGAAACTTGCATCAAGCGTTCCGGCCCCCATGTCAGCCGGGACACCGCCTCTTCCAGAGCCCGCAGAGGTTCGGGCCGGGCGGCAGGGGAAGTAATGAGGACTGACGCCCGATGGCGCGTGACTATTACGAAATTCTGGGCGTCGAGCGGACGATCGACGCCGCCGGCCTGAAATCGGCCTATCGCAAACTGGCGATGATCCATCACCCGGACCGCAACGGCGGCTCGGAAGAGTCGATGGCCAAGTTCAAGGAGATTTCCGAGGCCTATACGGTCCTGTCCGACGACCAGAAGCGGGCGGCCTACGACCGGTTCGGCCATGCCGGGGTCAACGGCGGCGGGGGCGGCAATCCCTTCGGCCAGGGCCAGGGCTTCTCCGATCTGAACGACATCTTCTCCCAGGTCTTCGGCGACGCCTTCGGGGACGCCTTCGGCGGCCGCCAAGGCCGGGGCCAGCAGGGCGGACCGCGCCGGGGCTCCGACCTGCGCTACGACCTGGAGATCTCGCTGGAGCAGGCCTATCGCGGGGCCGAGGTCCAGATCGACGTCCCCGCCACCCTGACCTGCGAGACCTGCGAGGGCTCGGGGGCCAAGCCGGGCACCAAGCCGGTCGCCTGCACCACCTGCAACGGCGCGGGCCGCGTGCGCCAGGCCAACGGCTTCTTCCAGGTCGAGCGGACCTGCCCCCGCTGCCACGGCGCGGGCCAGATGATCGCCGACCCCTGCCCCGCCTGCCACGGCCACGGCCAGGTGCGAAAGACCCGCACCCTGAACCTGAAAATTCCCGCCGGCGTCGACGACGGTTCGCGCATCCGCCTGACCGGCGAGGGCGACGCCGGCCAGCGCGGCGGCCCGCGCGGCGATCTGTACGTCTTCCTTTCTGTGACGCCGCACGACCTGTTCGAGCGCGACAACCTGGACCTGCTGGTCACCGTGCCTGTGCCGATGACGGTGGCGGCCCTGGGCGGCGAGATCGACGCCCCCTGCCTGGTCTCTGACGCCTGTGACGGCAAGTGCAAGGCCGCCGTCCAGGTGCCCGCCGGCGCCCAGACCGGCAAGACCGTTCGGATTAAGGGCAAGGGCATGCCCCATCTGAACGGCCGCACACGCGGCGATCTGGTCGTCGAACTGTTCGTCGAGACCCCCACCGACCTGACCCCCCGTCAGAAGGAATTGCTGCAAGAGCTTGCCCTGTCCTTCGGCGAGGCGCAGAACCCCCGGAATTCCAGCTTCGCCGGCAAGGCGAAGCGCTTCTGGGCCGACATCCTGGGCAGCCAGGATGCGGACGGGTCGAAAGAGAACGCGGCTTGAGCGCAATCTTCCACGCCGGCATTTCCGGCTATCGCGGCCGGATGGGCCGCGCGGTGTCACAGGTTCTGGATGCGCGCGAGGACGTGGTCGTCGCCGCCCGGTTCGACTGGGGCGAGACGGCCGACATCTCCCTGTGCGACGTCATCATCGACTTTTCGACGCCCGACGCCTCGGTCGCCCTGGCCCAGTCTGCGGCCGAGCGCGGCGGCCCGGCCCTGGTCATCGGCTCCACCGGCTTCACCCCGGCCCAGGAGGCCGAGCTGATGAGGGCCGCCGAGAAGATCGCCATCGTCAAGAGCGGCAACTTCTCCCTGGGCGTGAACATCCTGATCGGCCTGGTCCAGCACGCGGCCCAGCGTCTGGACGCCCAGGACTGGGACATCGAGATCACCGAGGCCCACCACCGCCGCAAGGTGGATTCTCCGTCCGGCACCGCCCTGATGCTGGGCGAGGCCGCCGCCGAGGGCCGCTTCACGGATCTGGCCGAGATCCGCTCCAAACCCTATGACGGCGTCCAGGGGGAGCGCGAGACCGGCAAGATCGGTTTCTCCTCGATCCGGGGCGGCGGAATCATCGGCGAACATACGGTGCTGTTCGCCTCTGAGGACGAGGTCCTGACCCTCAGCCATTCCGCGATCGACCGGTCGCTGTTCGCCAAGGGCGCGGTCGCCGCCGCCGCCTGGGTTCGCACCCGCCGACCCGGCCTTTACGACATGCAGGACGTGCTGGGCTTCCGTCAGGCTTGAAGCCGCGCCTGGCCCCCCGAGCCCGCTGAACTCAGTGCAGCACCCTGCGCCGCCCGAAGGCCGTGCCCGTCAGCAAGGTCTTGATGAAGAAGAAGACGGCGATGACGATGGCGTAGCCCAGGAACAGGGCCAGACCCGTCAACCAAAAGCCCGCCGTCAGGATGGCCGGCAGGGCGAAGTCGCCGCCGTTCAGGACGGGAAGGACGGCCACGACGATCAGATGAACCAGGGTCGCCCCCAAGGCCGTCGATCCCAAGGATCGCCAATCGACCATCATCAAAGCGGCGATCACGGCGATGATCAGACCCATGACCTGATTGACGCCGTCGAAACCGGCGCTGGCCAGGTTGAACAGGCCGTTGAGGAACTGACCGATCTGATCCAGCAGATTTTCCATAGAGCGCCTCCAACCCTGTCGATGTTGCAGCGAAGCTTGCCGATCCGCAGGCTTAACGCGGCCGGATGGAAATCGCTCCGCCGGGGTGGGCGGCGGCGACGCGAAGGCCTATGGGTTCGTGCGACAGGAGCGGCATGAGCAAGACGACCGGAAGCGAAGACATTGCGAGGGGCATCGCCCTTCGGATCGCCGCAGCGGGCGCCTTTTCCATCATGGCGGCGGTTCTGAAACTGGCCTCCCTGGACGGGGTCACCGCGCCGGAGATGCTGTTCTACCGCGCCTTCTTCGGCCTGCCGGTGGTGTTGATCTGGGTGCTGACCCAGCCGGGCGGACTGACGGGCCTGGCCACGCGCCGCCCCCTGGCGCATCTGGGCCGCAGCGCCCTGGGCGTCGCCTCCATTCTGTGCGTCTTCCAGACCCTGACGCTTCTGCCGCTGGCAGAGGCCACGACCATCAGCTTCACCGCCCCGATCTTCGCCACCATCCTGTCCTTCCTAGTTCTGAAGGAGGCGGTCGGCCCCCGGCGCTGGGCGGCGGTGGCGGTCGGCTTCATCGGCGTGCTGATCGTAACCCGCCCCCTGTCTCTGGCTTCCGGGGCGGGCTCAACCCCCTTGCCCTTGGCCGGCGTCGGCTTCGGCCTGGCCGCCGCCCTCCTGACGGCGGCGGTCACGATCACCCTGCGGCAGCTGCGCGACACCGAACATGTGGCGGCGATCGTCTTCTGGTTCTTCGTCTGCTCGTCCATCGTCGGCGCCCTGCTTCTGCCCTTCGTCGGCCGGATGCACGCCCTGACGACCTTCGCCCTCCTGGCCGGGTCGGGCGTGGCGGGCGGCGTCGCCCAGCTGTTGATGACCGCCTCCCTGCAAAAGGCGCCCGTCGCCGTCGTGGCCCCGTTCGACTATCTGCAGATCCTCGGCGCGGTCGCCTTTGGCGCCTGGCTGATGAAGACCACCCCGACCGCCGACACCTTGGCCGGCGCCGCCCTGATCGCCGCCAGCGGCCTCTATACGGCTTGGCGTGAACGGGTCCGCCGCCGCCAGGCCCTGTTGCAGACGACCGCCCCGCCCGTCTGAGGTTTACACATCGCAGTTTCGGCCCTAGAGAGCTTGGCCGTGACCGTCTCCATGACCAAAGCGATTACCTCGAAAACCACCGGCTTCGGCGGGGCGGTTTCGGGTGTGCGCGAGGTCTGAAGCGCCGAACCCCGATCCCAAGCCCCGCCGATGCGCGGGGCGGTCGATCCGGCTGAACCCCGCGCCTCCATCCCTCCAGGAGACGCCTGAATGTCCTTTTCCCCGTCCAATCCGCCCCATGTGGGCATCGTCGGCGCCACCGGCCTCGTCGGCGAGATGATGCGCGGCCTGCTGGCCGAGCGGAACTTCCCCCTGGCCTCGCTACGCCTGTTCGCCTCGGCCCGGTCGGCGGGCAAGACCATCCGCTTCGGCGAGACCGACATTGTGGTCGAGGATGCGGCGACGGCGGACTACGCCGGGCTGGACATCGTCTTCTTCTCGGCCGGCGGGGATACCTCCAAGGCTCTGGCGCCCAAGGTGGCGGCCGCTGGGGCGGTGGTGATCGACAACTCGTCCGCCTGGCGCAGCGACCCCCAGGTGCCGCTGGTGGTCGCCGAGGTGAACCCCCACGCCCTGGCTGACCTGCCCAAGGGGATCATCGCCAACCCCAACTGCACCACCATGGCCGCCATGCCGGTGCTGAAGCCCCTGCATGACGCGGCGGGGCTGAAGCGCCTGACCGTCTCGACCTATCAGGCCGTCTCGGGCGGCGGGATCGAGGGCATTCGCGTGCTGGAGGACCAGGCGCGCGCCATCGTGGGGCAGGGCGCGGCCCTGGCCCGCGACGGCGGGGCCGTGGACTTCGGCGCGCCTGAAAAGTGGATCGTGCCGATCGCCGCCAACGTCGTGGCCCTGAACTACAAGCTGGGCGAGGACGGCTATACCGACGAGGAGCTGAAGCTCCGGGACGAGAGCCGCAAGATCCTCGAGATCCCCGGCCTGCCGGTCTCGGGCACCTGTGTGCGGGTGCCGGTCTTCACCGGCCACTCCCTGTCGATCAACGCCGAGTTCGAACGGGCCCTGTCCGTGACCCAGGCGCTGGAGCTGCTGGGCCAGGCGCCGGGCGTGGTCGTCACCGCCGTGCCGAACCCGCTGGACGCCGCCGGCCAGGACCCGGTCTTCGTCGGCCGGGTGCGTCCCGATCCGACGGTCGAGCACGGCCTGGCCCTGTTCGTCTCGAACGACAATCTGAGGAAGGGCGCGGCCCTGAACGCGGTCCAGATCGCCGAGGTCCTGGTTCAGCAGCGCGGCTGATCCGGCCCCAGGCGGGGTTCAGTCGTAGCGCACGCCGCTGAGATAGAGCCCCGCCGAGGGGGCGACGGGGCCGCACCGGGCGCGGTCCTTCGCCTCCAGCGCCGCCTTGACGTCATGGGCGGTCCAGCGGCCCAGGCCCACCTCGACCAGGGTCCCGGCCATCGACCGGACCTGGCGGTGCAGGAAGCTGCGGGCCTGGAAGACCAGATGCACCTCCTCGCCGAACCGGCTGACGCGGGCCACGTCCAGGGTCTTGACCGGCGACTTGGACTGGCAGCCCACGTCGCGGAAGGTGGTGAAGTCGTGCAGGCCGACCAGGACCTGGGCCGCATGGTGCATGGCCTCGGCGTCCAGGCTCTTCTTGACGTGCCAGACGCGGTCGCGCTCCAAAACGGGTTGAGGCCGGCGGTTCAGGATCCGGTACAGATAGCCCCGGCCGGTGGCGGAGAAGCGGGCGTGCCAGTCGGGATCGGGCGCGTATTCGGCCGACAGGACGCAGACGTCCTGTTTGATAAGATGGGCGTTGACGGCGTTCAGCACCGTATCGACCGGCCAGTCGCGCTCCAGATCGGCGTGGATGACCTGGGCCGTCGCATGGACGCCGGTGTCGGTGCGGCCGGCGGCGGCGATCCGCACCCGCTCGCCTGAAAAGGCCAGTATGGCGGCCTCGACCGCGCCCTGCACCGTCGGCTGGTCTTCCTGAGCCTGAAAGCCGTTGTAGGCCGTGCCGTCGTATTCGAGGATCAGCTTGTAGCGCGGCATCAGCCGAGCACGGTCCCGACCGGCAGGGCAAAGCCGCGCAGCATCTCATCGGCCGATTGCGCCGCCTTGCCCGCGCGCTGAACCCGGATCAGCCGCACCGCGCCGGTTCCGCAGGCCACGGTCAGGGCCTCGTCCAGCGCCGCGCCGGGCGCGCCAGAACCGTCGGCGACGGCCGACAGCAGGGCCTTGATCCGAACCGGACCAGCGTCTGAGGGGGCCTCGAACCAGGCGCCGGGGAAGGGCGACAGGCCGCGGATATGGGCGTCGACCTCGGCCGCCGGACGGGTCCAGTCGATCCGGGCCTCGGCGGGGGTGATCTTCTTCGCATAGGTCGGCTCGCCGACCTGTTCGGTCGGGGTGACGCCGCCGCGCTCGATGGCGGCCAGGGCGCGGGGCCACAGGGCGGCGCCGACATGGGCCATGCGCTCGGACAGGCTGGCGGCCGTGTCGTCGGGCCGGATGTCCATGATTTCGCTGAGCAGGATCGGCCCTTCGTCCAGGCCCAGGCTCATCTGCATGATCTGGACCCCGGTCTCGGCGTCGCCGGCCATGATGGCCCTCTGGATCGGCGCCGCGCCGCGCCAGCGGGGCAGCAGCGAGCCGTGCAGGTTCAGGCATCCCAGCCGGGGCGCGGCCAGCACCTCAGCGTTGAGGATCTGGCCGTAGGCGACGACGCAGGCGGCGTCGAGGTCCAGGCTCTGGAAGTCGGCGACGGCCTCGGGCGACTTCATGCTTTCAGGCGTGAAGACCGGCAGGCCCATGGTTTCGGCGAAGGCGTGAACCGGCGACGGCGTCAGCTTCTGGCCCCGGCCCCTGGGGCGCGGCGGCTGCGAATAGACGGCGACGATCTCGTGGCCCGAGGCGAGAAGCTCGGCCAGGGACGGCACGGCGAAATCGGGAGTTCCCATGAAGGCAAGGCGCATGGGCACGCCTTTAGAGGTTTACTGCCAGCGGGTGAAGACGCCGCCGCCCTCGTCCCATTCGCCGCCCGCGTCCAGAGCGTCGTCGAAATCGAGCAGCCGGTCCAGCAGCAGGCCCGCCACCACGCCCAGCAGGGCCACGCCCGCCAGGGTCGCAACCCCGGCGACGCCGATCTTCTGGCTGCGGGTCAAGCGACGGCGCCCTTGGGTGTCGATCACCAGGGACTGGCCGCGGCGGATGGGGCGGGGGCTGCGCTTCGTCATCAGGCGGCGATCCTGTCTCGGGCGGCCTTCTTGACCTTGGTCACGGCGCGTTCCCGCTTCAGCCGCGACAGGTGGTCGATGAAGAGCACGCCGTTAAGATGGTCCATCTCGTGCTGGATGCAGACGGCGTAGAGGCCCGAAGCCTCTTCCTCCACCGACTGACCCTCACGGTTCAGATAGCGAATGCGAACGCGGGCCGGCCGTTCCACCTTGTCGAAATACTCGGGAATGGACAGGCAGCCCTCTTCGTAGGTGTAGAGCTCGTCCGAGGCCCACAGGATTTCCGGATTGGCGAAGAAGCGCGGGTTGCGGCGCGCCTCGGCGGCCTCCGGCGTGTCTTCCTCTTCCGTTTCGCAGACGGTTCCGTCGCGATCGCCCAGGTCCATGACGATGACCCGGTCCAGGGCGCCGACCTGAACGGCGGCCAGGCCGATGCCCGGCGCCGCGTACATGGTCTCCAGCATGTCGTCCATCAGGGCGCGCACGGCGTCGTCGACGCCCGCGACGGGCTTGGAGACCTGTTTCAGGATCGCCAGGTCGGCGGCGTTGTCGATGGTGAGGATACGTCGGATGGCCATGGTCGGGACGTAGGCGCGCCCCGGCGCGAGGTCAAGATTTCCGCCTATTCCTTGCCCGGCAGGGGGCGCGGCTTGCGGTACTGGTCGATGGCCACATAGGTGAAGACGCCTTGGGTCACGCG
Organism: Brevundimonas sp. Br13; assembly: GCF_055391505.1. Lineage (NCBI taxonomy): Bacteria > Pseudomonadati > Pseudomonadota > Alphaproteobacteria > Caulobacterales > Caulobacteraceae > Brevundimonas > Brevundimonas sp. Br13. Next base: position 502,893 of record NZ_AP044008.1, read on the forward strand.
CACGGACGTGGCCAGCGGCTGACCGCGCGACCGCTTCCAGGCCTCGACATGGATGCGGATCGAGGTGCGGCCCGTGCCGACGACCTTGGCGTAGATGCTGACCTCGTCGCCGACGGAGACGGGCTGGTGAAACACCATGCCGTCCAGGGCCACGGTGGCGCAGCGTCCCTGGGCCAGTTCAAAGGCAGGAGTCGCGCCGGCCACGTCCATCTGGGCCAGCAACCAGCCGCCGAAGATGTCGCCTTCGGGGTTGGTGTCGGCCGGCATGGCGATGATCCGGCCGACCGGCTGGGTTTCGGGGGGGAACTGGGGCGCGTCGGACATGGGAGGCTCTGGCGTTCGAGGACAGCTCGCTCTTAGATCAAGTTTGCGCGATACAAAACAGAGCCGGCAATATTGTTGCGAGTTACGCCGCCTGCAGAAACGGGCCGCCCGCCTCAGCCCGGCTTGGCGGGCTTATCCGCCGTTGCAGCGGAGGCGGCCTTGGACCGGCGCTTCCTAGGGGGCATGGCTGCCGGTTCGGTCGAGGGTTTGGCCGAAGGCTTGCGGGGCGTCTTGCGGGGCTTGGGTGCGGGTGGGGCCGCCGACGCAGGCGCGGCCTTGGCGTCCCTCAACGCCCGCCAGGCCCCGCCGAGTTCCATGGCGACCAGCAGATGATCTTCGGTCAGAACGCCCCTCCGCGCCAGGCGCAGGTCGGCGATCTCGTTCAGCAGCCGTGAGGCCGCGCGCAGGTCGGGACGACCGGATCGCGCGCCCAGGTCCTGAAGCCGGGCGAAGCGCCAGCCCGTCTCCGGCGGATGCTCCAAGGCCAGGGCGAAGCGCGCCTGAGGCGTCAGATCCGCAGCGACGAAGTCCCAGACGGTCTGGTTCGGCGCCCGACGATAGTGTCCGGGACGGGTGGGAAGACCCGCGCCGGCGTAGACATCCAGAGCGCCCGCCTCGATCTCATCCAAGGCGTCGTCCAGAGGCGAAGGATCGCCCGAGGGGATTTCGGCGGGGCGGGCGAAGGGGTCGGCGGCGATCGGATCGACCGCATCACTCCCGACGGCGGCGGCGCGCCCCGTCAACTGGGACAGAAGGGCGCGCCAAGCCTGCACAGGCGTCAGTCGACGTTGATCGCACTGGTCACCGACACGTCATAGACGACGCGGGTCACGCTCTGAACGAACTCGAAGAATTTCCGAGCCTCTGCGGCGCCGGCCAGGGGCACATAGATCACGTCCTCGGGCATGATCTCCATATTGGTGGCGGCGAAGACGTTGGCGGCGTTGTTGAAGTCCAACTGATAGACCACCGGCACCCCCTTGGGCGTAGCCGGCTGGTTGATTCCCAGAGCCTGGGCCACCTCAGGTCGCTCGAAGCGGAAGACCAGAACACGCCGGGCGTTGGCGGTGGTTGTGTTCAACCCCCCGACCTTGGACATGGCGCCCGTAAGCGTCATCGGCCCCGCCGGCATATCGACCTGGGCGACGGCGTTCAGAGCGCCGAAGGTGGAGAACCGACGCGGCTTGTACTGGACGTTGATCACATCGCCCCTTTGCAGGCGCACGTTCTCGCCGAACTCGGTGGTCACGGCTGAAAGAGGGGCGGTGTAGGTCTGACCGCCGCGCTGGATGCTGATCGTCAGATCGTCGGTCGGGCGGGCCGATCCGCCGGCGGCGGCGATGACGTCCAGAATTCGGTCGCTGTTGACGCCCAGAGGCGCGCGGCCCGGCTGGCGCACGTCGCCCAGGACGTTGACGGTGTTTGAGGCGTTGCCGGCGATGCCGACCAGGACCTGGGGGTTGGCGACCTTGCCGGCCAGGGCCCGGCGGATCGCGGCCGCCGCCTGGGTCGAGGTCAGGCCGACGACGCGAACCGGACCCGCGAAGGGCACGGAAACAGAACCGCTGCGATCGACCGTCACCCCCGGCAAGGCCTGGGACCCGCCGGACAGGCTGGGAACCGTGCGCGCCGAAGCCGACGTCCCGCCCAGGCTGCCGCCGAACAGGGCGCCGGAGGGATCATAGATCGAGATCGCCAGCGTATCGCCCTCGCCGATCACATCGACCGGCTGTTCGCTGGAAGCGGCCGCCAGGGTGCCGAAGAACTGAGGCGGCACCGCCTTCATCCGCTCCGTCACCTCATAGGTCAGGGGCACGAGGGCGTAGCTGCCCAGGGCCTGGGGCGTCGAAGCCCCGGCGTCGATGGAGGCGCCCGAGGGTCCGTCGCGCGGCAGGGTGGAGCACCCGCTCAGGATGGCGACGATGGCAAGCGGCAGGATGGTGCGAGTCATGGAAACGGATCGGCCCTTGTTCGCGCGTTGATTACCCGCCTTTCGCACCGCCCGCCAGAGGCGAGGCCGCCGCCAGGCCGACCGCCCGAGCGACGATGTCGAAATGGGCTTCCCACGACGGCGCAGCGCGAGCCTCCGAGGCGGCGGGCGGAGACGTCATGGTCGCCCGCTCAATCGCCGCCAGCCAGCCCAGCCCGTCCAGGGGATCGATCAACTCGGCTTGGGGCGTCAGTTCCCTGTGCGGCGGAATGTCGGAGGCGATCAGGGGGCGGCCCATGGCCACCGCCTCGACCGCAGGCAGGTCGAACCCCTCGACCGACGAGGGCGCCAGCACCGCCCGCGCGCCCCGCATCAGGCGCGCCAGCACCTCGTCGGACAGGTTGGCCGCCTGGTGAACGATCCCCCGCAGATTGGGCGAGCGCTGCAGATGATCCAGCACCGCCTCATTCTCCCAGCCGTAGCGCCCGACCAGGACCAGGGAGGGGGTGCGTTCGCCCAGCCGTTCCTCCAGCCGCCGCCACAAGGTCAGCAACAGGGCCAGGTTCTTTCGCGCCTCTATGGTGCCCACATGGACGAAATAAGGACGGCTGGTCGCCACCGCATCGCCGGCGACGAAGGCCGGTTCCAGGCCCAGGTGCGCCACATGGACCGGCGGCTGCGGCAAACCTTCTCGCGCCGCAAAGGCCCGCAACTCGTCGCGGGTATAGGCCGAGTTGACGATCACCCGACTGGCGTGACGCAGGGCGTGGGTCACTCGGGCGTGGTGTTTGGCGCCGTCGCCCGGCCGACAGAACTCCGGATGGGTGATGGGGATCAGATCATGGATCAGAACGACCCGTTCCACACCCGCCGCTTCCAGATCCCTCAGAGCGTCGGCCTGATGCAGGGTCGTATGGCCCACGTTCAGATAGAGGTCGGCGGCCGGCAGGGGCGCGACGTGACGGGATTTGAAGAACTGTTTCAACACCCGTCCCTTGTCCGCCGGCTTCTCACGCTCCGGCGGGGGCGGGGGACTGATGACAGACTCTGCGGGTCGGGCGGGGGCGGCCAGAGCCTCGAGCAACAAGGCTTCATGCGCCACGTCGGCGGGGGCGACGCCCGCCCCGCTCCAACGCGCGCGCAGATCGACCACGAAGTCCCGGAACCACTCGGGCTGGACGGCGACCAGGCGGTTCTTGCGCCCGCGAACCGGAAGGGTGACGACGTCGGGCCGTGACAGCAGCCATTCGGCATAGGCCAGACAGACGCGATCGACGCCGGTGGGGGCGGAACGTTCGGCCCGGCTCATCAGCCGGCTGGCGTCATAGAGGATACGCATCATCAGCGGCTCAGGCGACGTAGCCGGCCTGCATCAGTTCCGCGATATGGACGATGGCGGTCGGCCGCCCCTCCTCCACCACGAACAGATTGGAAATCTTGTTCGCGGTCAGCAGATCGACGACGTCGCTCATCCGCGCGTTCGGATCGACCGTGATCGGATTGGCCCCCATGATGTCGGCGGCGGTTAGGCCGGTGATGTCGCGCTGGAAGGCGCGACGCAGGTCGCCGTCGGTGACGATCCCCGCCAAGGCGCCGTCCGCCTTCAATACGGCGACCGCCCCCTTTCGGCCTTCCGTAATGGCCGAGACCACTTCGCTGAAGCTGGCGTTCAGCGGCACGCTGGCCGGGGCCGCGGCGTTGTCCCCCATCCATTCCCGCACGCTTTGCAGGCTCATGCCCAAGGCGCCGCCGGGGTGGTGCAGGCCGAAGTCCAGGGCGCTGAACCCGCGCCGGTCCATCAGCACCATGGCCAGGGCGTCGCCCAGGGCCAGGGTCATCAGGGTCGAGGTGGTCGGCGCCAGGCCGTTCGGACAGGCCTCAGCCACCTTGGGCATGGTCAGGCAGACCGCGGCGTTGCGTCCCAGGAAACTGGTCGGACGCTGGGTGATGGCGATGACCGGAATGCCGTTGCGCTGGCAGAAGATCAGAGGATCGCGCAGTTCGCGGCTCTCGCCCGAGTTGGAGATGGCCAGGACCGTCACATCCGGTCGCAGCATGCCCAGGTCGCCGTGGCTCATCTCCGCCGGATGGACGAAGAAGGCGTTGGTACCGGTGGACGCCAGGGTGGCGGCGATCTTGCCGCCGATGTGGCCGGACTTGCCGATGCCGGTGACGACCACATAGCCGGGGCGGCTCATGATCACATCCACCGCCCGCGCGATCGAGACGTCGATCATCCGCTCCAGCGCTTCCAGCGCCTCGATGTTCAACCGCATGACCTCGCGGGCGCGCCCCGTCATGGCGGCGATGTCTTCGGGCGAGGAATGGGCGATCTCGGTCATGTTTGGTCAGGCCCGCGGCCGGGCTCTCCTTGTTTCAACGCACGGCCGCAGACAGTCCCCTCGGCGGCGCGCACCGCCTCTTTCAGACGACTTTGTCGCTTTCGGGTCAACCTTTGCCGCTTTGGCGCGTTATGGGGGCCTGGGGAAGCCGTAAAGAGTCAGATACCTATGCCGTCTCACGCCGGAGCCGCCGATCTGTTGTTGCCCCGACCGCCGGTCGCCGCCCAGGGAATCGCCCTGTTCCTCGACCTGGACGGCGTCCTTGCGCCCATGGCGCCGACGCCGGACGAGGTCGGTCCCGTGGCCCGCCGCACGGCCGTGCTGAAGGCGGTGCAGGATCGCCTCGACGGCCGGGTGGCCGTGGTCAGCGGCCGCACCATCAGAGAGATCGACCGGATCACCGACCGGGCCCTTGAATCCGCCTCGGGCGTTCATGGACTGGAGCGGCGCCTGAAAGGCGGCCCGGTCCAGAGGACGACGGCCGACTCCGCCGTCGCCAGGGCTTTGGACGCCTTTCACGCCTTCGCCGCTGACCGGCAGGGAGTGATCGTCGAGGACAAGGGAGTCTCTGCGGGCCTGCATTATCGACTGGCGCCCGACCAGGGCGCGGCGGCGCAGCGACTGGCCCGGCAGCTGCAGGCCGAGACAGGCCTGGCGCTGCAGCCTGGCCATATGGTGCTGGAGTTGAAGACGCCGGGCGCCGACAAGGGCACAGCCGTCGCCGCCTTCATGCAGGAGGAGCCGTTCAAGGGGGCGACCCCCGTCATGCTCGGCGACGATCTGACCGATGAACATGGTTTCGAGGCCGCCGCCGCCCTAGGCGGCTACGGGGTATTGGTCGGGCCTGAGCGCGAAACCGCGGCCCGCTATCGCCTGGACGACGTGGACGACGTCCTGACCTGGCTGGAAGCGGTGGCGGGGGCCTGAATCGATGACGCCCAATCTCGATCTCTTCCCCATCGGCAACTGCGCGATCAGCGCCCTGATCGACCGTCAGGGTCGGTTCGTCTGGGCCTGCGCCCCGCGCGTCGACGGCGACCCCGTCTTTTCGGCCCTGATGAACGGAGAAGCGCCCGAGCATGGCTATTGGTCCGTCGAGCTGGAGGGGCTGAAACACGTCAGCCAGGCCTATGTCCGCAATACGCCGGTGCTCAAGACCGTTCTGACGGCCGAAGACGGGGCCGCGGTGGAGATCATCGACTTCGCCCCGCGCCATCCGAAACATTCGCGAACCTACCGCCCCCTCGCCTTCGGGCGGATCATTCGACCGCTGCACGGCACGCCGCGTATCCGCGTCCGGCTGCGCCCCTCGTCCGACTGGGGCGCGCGGCCGGCGCCCCACACCTCGGGCTCGAACCATATCCGCTTCCTGTGCCCGGACGTCACCTTCCGTCTGACGACCGACTGTCCCGTCTCTCACGTCCTGGAGGAGCGGATCTTTCGGCTGGAACGGCCGCACGCCTTCTTCTTCGGCCCGGACGAGGGCTATGATCAGGATGTGGGACCGGGGGTTCAGGCCGCGCTGGACCGCACGGTCGCCTATTGGCAGGACTGGGTCCGCAAACTCTATCTGCCGCTGGACTATCAGGAGGCCGTCATCCGTGCGGCCATCACCCTGAAGCTCTGCGCCTATGAAGAGACCGGCGCCATCGTCGCGGCCATGACCACCTCCGTTCCCGAATTCAAAGAGAGCGGGCGCAACTGGGACTATCGCTACTGCTGGATCCGCGACGCCTATTATACGGTGCGGGCGCTGAACCGGCTGGGGGCGGTCGACATTCTCGAGAACTACTTGGGCTATCTGCGCAATCTGGTTGACGCCTCGGCCGGCGGCCATGTCCAGCCGGTCTATGGGGTGGGGCTGGAGCCGGGCATCGGCGAGAGCATCGTCGATACGGTCGAGGGCTATCGCGGCATGAAGCCGGTGCGGATCGGCAATCAGGCCCATGAGCACCTGCAGCACGACGTCTATGGCCAGATCGTCCTGCCCCTGGTCCAGGCCTTCTATGACCAACGCCTGCTGCGTCCCGGAACGATCGAGGATTTCCACGCTCTGGAGAAGGTCGGCGAGCGGGCCTTCGCCATGCACGACCAGACCGACGCAGGGCTTTGGGAGTTCCGCACCATCGCGCGGGTTCACACCTATTCCTCCGTCATGTGCTGGGCGGCCTGCGACCGTCTGGCCAAGGCGGCGGATCATCTGGGCCTGCAGGCTCGCGCCGACGTCTGGCGTCAGCGGGCGGCGGCCATCCGAGAGCGGATCGAGGCGGAGACCTTCCTGACGGACGAGGGGCGTTTCGCCGCCAGTTTCGGCGGGCGCGAACTGGACGCCTCCCTGCTGCAACTGACGGATCTGGGCTTTCTGGACGCGCATGATCCGCGCCAGGTGGCCACCTTCGATGCGATCGAGCGGGATCTGAAAAAAGGACCCTTCCTGTTTCGCTATGTCGAACCGGACGATTTCGGCGAGCCCGAAACGGCCTTCAACTTCTGCACCTTCTGGTTCATCGAAGCCCTGCATCAGAACGGCCGGGTGGAGGAGGCGCGCGCCATATTCGAAGAGATGCTGGCCCGTCGCACCCAGGCCGGCCTCTTGAGCGAAGACATTTCCGTCGAGGACGGGGAGCTGTGGGGCAACTATCCCCAGACCTACTCCCTGGTCGGGATCATCAATTGCGCCGTGATGTTGAGCCGATCCTGGACCGACGTGCGTTGATCTTTCTGGTCCCGGGGCTGGGATCGCTGCCGAAGTGAAGTCATGAGCCGTCTCATCGTCGTATCCAACCGGGTTTCGGCCCCGACCGATCCCGCTGCGGGCTCCGCCGGCGGCCTGGCCATGGCCCTGTCTGCGGCCCTGCGAAAATACGACGGCCTCTGGTTCGGCTGGTCTGGAGAGACGATCGACAGCTTCACCGGCGAGATGAAGGTCGAGGACCGCGCCGGCGTGACCGTCGGACTGGTCGATCTGGAGCCCCAGGACGTCGAGGAATATTACAACGGCTACGCCAACAAGACCCTGTGGCCGCTGTTCCACCACCGGATCGACCTGGCCCAGTACGAACGCTCCTACGGCGAGGGTTATGAGCGGGTGAACCGCCGCTTCGCCGAGGTTCTGGCGCCGGTGATCAAACCGGACGACGTCATCTGGATCCACGACTACCATATGATCCCCATGGCGCGGGATCTGCGTCGTCTGGGCGTCCGCAACCGGATCGGCTTCTTCCTGCACACCCCCTGGCCGACGCGCCAGCTGCTGGTGACCCTGCCGCATCACCGGCGGCTGGTGGAGTCCATGTTCGACTTCGATCTGATCGGCTTCCATACGCGCGAATGGTGCGACCTCTTCACCGACTATGTGGTCAGCGAGGCCCAGGGCGAGCTGTTCGGTCATGGCGGGCTGGAATGTTTCGGCCGCCGGGTTCAGACCGGCGTCTTCCCCATCGGCATCGATGTGGACGGCTTCCTGGCGGCGAAGAACTCGACCCTCGGGGCCCGGACCTATGATCGGATGGCGGCCTCGGCGGCCTTCCGCGCCATGATCGTGGGCGTGGACCGGCTCGACTATTCCAAGGGGCTGGAGGAGCGGCTGCTGGGCTATGAGCAGTTCCTGCAGGACAATCCGTCGATGCGCGGCGAGGTCTTCCTGCTCCAGGTGACGCCGATCTCGCGGGACGATGTGGATTCCTATCAGGACATGCGGGCGCGGCTGGACGCCCTGGCCGGGCGGGTCAACGGGGCCTTCGCCGACATGGATTGGCAGCCGATCCGCTATCTGAACCGCACCTACCGCCGCGACCAACTGGCGGGGATCTATCGCGCCGCCAGGGTTGGGCTGGTGACGCCGCTGCGCGACGGGATGAACCTGGTCGCCAAGGAATATGTCGCCGCCCAGAACCCCGACGATCCCGGCGTCCTGATCCTGTCCCGGTTCGCGGGGGCGGCGGAACAGATGCGTGAGGCGCTTCTGGTCAATCCCTACAGCCGCGAGGAGCTGTCGGACGCCATCCAGAAGGCCTTGACCATGCCCCTGGCCGAGCGGGTGCGGCGATGGGAGGCCCTGATGCAGGTGGTGCGCGACACCGACGTGGGCATCTGGCGCGACGCCTTCGTCAAGGCCCTGCTGGCGGTCGAGACCGAGCCGGAAAAGGCCCAATGGGCCGGGGCGGCCTGATCTAGCGCCGCATCTAGCGAATATCGAAGGCCAGGAGCAGGGTGCGCTGGGCCGGATTGGCGTTGTCGTCCGACAGTAGATAGAGCCGGGTCGCCTGGCCGCGCCGCTCAGCGGCGACGCCTTCGAAATTGTCTGTCGTGCCGGGCAGTTTCAATTCGATCAGGACAGGTCCCACCGTGCCCTCCGCCGACAGGCGACGCACCCGCGCCCGCATGTCGATCGGCGGCGTATAGCGGCGTTGCACCAGAAACCAGCCTTCGCCGGTCGGGTCGCGGTCCAGGCCCGTGGGGCGATAGTCGCCGTCCAGCAGGTTCTGTGACACGGTCGGCCCCGCCCCTCGGCATCCGCCCGATGTACAGTCCCACACGCCACCGCCTTCTCCGACCACCCGCCAACCGTCCTCGCCGCGACGTGTCAAACCTGCGGCGAGGCCCTCCATCCCCTCATTGTCCGGGAAGGGAAATTCCGGCGACGGCGCCGGGGTTGGCTCCCGTATCCCAGACAGGGGGCCATAGTTCCAAATTCGATGGCGACGTTCGAAACTGACCAGCAGGTCGCCGGAGCGCGTCAAAGCCAGCCCTTCCGCATCGCCGTCGATCTTGGAGGCTATGGGCCGTCCGTCCTCCAACGTCAGTTCGCGCGACGCCAGTCTGTCCAAGCCGATCAGACGGCCGCGCGCGTCCAGGCGCAAGACGCCGCGAACCAGATCCCCCGCGTCGGACACGGCGACAAAACCGCCGTCTCCGCTCAGTTTGAGATCGGAAAGCCCGTGCAGCGGCGATTCAGGGCCGGCCACGATCTCGATGCCGCCCGCGAAACGCACGCCGGGCGCCAGCACGGCGCCGGGCAGGCCTAGACCGACCGGCTTCAACTCGGCGGCGGCGAAGGACCAGCCGTGTTCGTCATAAAGGGACGGTTGGGGCGGGCCCAGGGTCGCGGCGCAGGCCGTCAGGGCCAGGGCCGCCCAGGCCGCCACGAGACGCGGTAGACGACGTCTCATGCGGCGATCTTCTGACGCGGCCGGCGCGCGGCCGGGGCGGCGACGTCCGCCTCGAACAGCTCGGCCAGTTTTTCGGTCATGGCGCCGGCCAGCTGTTCCACGTCGACGATGGTCAGGGCCTTGCGGTACCAGCGGGTCACGTCATGGCCGATGCCGATGGCCAAAAGCTCGACGGGCGATCGGTCCTCGATCTCGGCGATGACCTGGCGCAGGTGCTTGTCCAGGTAAAGGGCGGCGTTGGCCGACTGGGTCGAATCATCGACAGGCGAGCCGTCGGAAATGACCATCAGGATGCGGCGCTGCTCGGTGCGGGCCAGCAGGCGATTGTGCGCCCATTGCAGGGCCTCGCCGTCGATGTTCTCCTTCAGCAGGCCCTCGCGCATCATCAGGCCCAGATTCTTCTTGGCCCGGCGCCAGGGCGCGTCGGCGGCCTTGTAGATGATGTGGCGCAGGTCGTTCAGCCGGCCGGGATTGGCGGGCTTGCCCGCGCTGATCCAGGCCTCGCGGCTCTGTCCGCCCTTCCAGGCGCGGGTGGTGAAGCCCAGGATCTCGACCTTGACGCCGCAACGCTCCAGCGTGCGGGCCAGAATATCGGCGCAGACCGCCGCCACCATGATCGGCCGCCCGCGCATCGAACCCGAATTGTCGAGCAGCAGGGTCACGACCGTATCGCGGAACGGGCTCTCGCTCTCGGCCTTGAAGGACAGGGGCGCGGTCGGGTCGGTGACGATCCGGGTCAGCCGGGCCGTGTCCAGCATCCCCTCTTCCAGATCGAAGGTCCAGGCGCGGTTCTGCTGGGCCAGCAGCCGCCGTTGCAGCTTATTGGCCAGGCGCGAGACGACGCTGGCCAGCAGGGTGAGCTGTTGATCCAGCAGATTGCGCAGCCGCTCCAGCTCCATCGGGTCGCACAGGTCGGCGGCGTCCACCACCTCGTCATAGGCGGTGGTGAAGACGCGGTAGAAGTCGACCGCCCGGCCGTCGTCGGCGGTCTGCTGGCGATTGGGCTGCTGGCCCTCGTTCAACTCCGGCCCGTCCTCGGCGCCGTCGCCCTCCGGATCGGCGGGCGCGCCCTCAGGGCGGCTCTCGCGCTCCTGCTCCGACGATTGATCGTCGGCGTCGCCCTCCATGGACTGGGAGCCCTCGCCGCCCTCCTCTTCCTCGTCCTCGTCCGGCTGATCGTCGGCGTCGGGCTCCTGGGGATCCGGCTCCTGATCGCCCGGGTCGTCCGAGGCGTCCTCGCCCTGGCCGTCGCCGGGATCCAGGTTCAGGGCGCGCAGCACTTCGCGCATCTTTTCGGCGAACAGAGCCTGGTCGCCGGCGGTCGCGGTCAGGGCGTCCAGCTGATCGCCCGCCTTGGCCTCTATGCCGGCTCGAACCAGATCCAGCAGGGATTTGGTTCCGTCGGGCGAAGGCCGGCCCGTCAGCCGTTCACGCACCAGGAGAGCCACGGCCTCCGAAACCGGCGCCCGTTCGGGCTCGAGGATGCGAAGCGCCCCGGTCTTCTCCAGCCGCGTCACCAGGGCGGCGTCCAGATTGTCCCTGACCCCCGCCAGGAATTCGGAGCCCACGGCCTCGACCCGCGCCTGTTCAACCGCGTCGAAAACCTCGGCCGCCTGGGTGTCGGCGGGGCGCATACGGGCGTCGATCCCCGCGTCATGATTGGCCAAACGCAGGGCCAGGCGGTCGGCCTGGCCTCGCAGGGACGCGCTCTCGTTACCGGAGGGGTCGCGTGGGGGATGCGGCAGAGTCAGAATCCCGCCAGCCAGCTTGGGTCCGTCCGACCCGAACACCACCTCCAGCTCAGGCTGCTCGGCCAGGGCGCGGGCGGCGTGGCTGAGCGCGCGTTTGAAGGTTTCGGCGGGAGTGTCCGGGGCGGCCATGCTCCTCAGTTAATCTTTTCACGCCGCTGATAAAAGCGCGATCAGGCGGCTTTTCGGATCGGCACGCGCCGCCCATAGGTCAGGCAGCGCCACACCCATTCCAGCGGCCCCATTCTGAACCGCGCCAGCCACAGCGGAGACCAGATCAGCTGGACCGCCCAAACGGCCGCCACCAAGCCCCACATGCCGACATAGTCCACCTGACCGAACAGACGCGGCCCCCAAGGCATGTAAAAGAGGGTGGTCATGATCAGCGTCTGGCTCAGATAGTTGGTGAGGGCCATCTGCCCCACCGGCCGAAGCGGGGCGACCAGCCAGGCCGGTCCGCGCGTGGTCACGAGCACGATCAGGCTGACATAGGCCAGGGTCACCAGGATCGGGAAGGCCGCGACCGCCTCCGCCAGCCCTTGCGTCGGATGGGCGTCGGGCGCGGCCATGATTTCGGTCCAATGGGTCGTCGCCACAAGGGCCAGGACCGCGCTCCCGACCGCCAGGACGAAGAGATAGAGCCAGGTCGGCGCCCGGCCGCTGAGGAAACCCGCCTTGAACAGACCCATGCCGGTCATCATCAGGGCGACGGTCGAAAAGACGAACATGGCCAGGCTGGCGCCCTGGAGGAAGAACCAGGCGGTCAGGTTCTGGCCCATGGCCCCGGCCCAGCCGCTGCGATAGGCGGCGATGGCGGCGGCGACGGCCTCCTGGCTGTTCTGCGGCTGGCCCTGTTTCATCGCCTCGACCACTTCTGCGGGGCCGGCGACCATCAGCCAGCTCAACCCCGCCTGCATCGCCCCCAGCGCCAGGGTGACCCCCAGCCCGACCCCGATCAGAACGGGGGCGGAGAAGGACCGCATCAGCATGACGAACAGGCCGGACCAGGCGTAGAGCAGAAGGACGTCGCCGTACCAGAAGGCCAGGCCGTGGATCAGGGCGATCACAGCCAGCCAGAACAGGCGCCGGCGCAGCAGCCGCCCCCGCGCCGCATCGCTTCGTTCACCGCCCACCAGAAAGATCGAAGCGCCAAACAACATGGCGAAGAGGGTGATGAACTTCTGGTGGAAGAAGACGTCCATCGCCCAACGGGCCACGGCGTTGGCGCCCGTCACAGGAAAGGGGCTGAGGTCCGCATCGCCATAGACCATGAAGGGCAGGCCGAAGGAGACGACGTTCACCGCCAATATGCCCAGGACCGCCAGCCCCCGCATCACGTCCAGAGAAGCGATACGGGCGGGCGCCTCGACCGGCGCCAATCCGGTCGGTTCCGTCGTCTGGTTCACCGTCGACATTCACAGCCTCCCCCGAAGCGTTTCAGCGCCTGAGCGGCGCTCGGATAATCTTAGCGACGCCGCCCGACCTCGATCGTCGGCCGCGCCTCAAAGGCGATGAAGGCCACGCAAAGACCCGCCCACAGAGCGTAGCTGACCCCGACGATCATGGCGATGGGCAGGCCGCCCACGCCGAAGATCAGGAGGGTCGTCTCGGCCGCGCCGAGACCCTGCATCAGGTCGCCCGCCTCCAGCCAGCCCATGACCACCATGGCCAGGCTGACGACCACCTGGACAAGGGCGGCGGTCAGGCCGCCGAACAGCATGAAACGCCAGACCACGCCCAGCCGCGACCCCGGCCGACCCTCGCGACGGCGCTCCTGATTGATCCGCCACAGGCCCGCAGGAACGGCCGCCAGACCGATCAGCAGCACCAGAATCCGCCAGTCGATGTCACGCCCCATCCCGATCGCGTTGGGCGGCCAGAAGGGCAGGGTCAGAATCAGCGGGGGCCAGGCGGCGCCGGCCAGAGAGGCCAGGATCGGATAGAGCGGCGCCGGCCGCGACTGGATGGTCGCCTGGCCCGGCAGGTCGGCATAGGTCTCGAACCGGCTCATCGCGTCGGCGCCGGCGTCTCGCCGGAATAGTCATAGAAGCCGCGCCCGCTCTTGCGGCCCAGCCAGCCGGCCTCGACATATTTCACCAGCAGCGGACAGGGGCGGTATTTGCTGTCGGCGAGCCCGTCGTACAGGACGTTCATGATGGCCAGGACCACGTCCAGTCCCATGAAGTCCGCCAGCTCCAGCGGCCCCATCGGATGGTTGGCGCCCAGGCGCAGCGCCTTGTCGATGGAGGCGACGTTGCCGACCCCTTCATACAGGGCGAAGATCGCCTCATTCATCATCGGCACCAGGATCCGGTTGACGATGAAGGCCGGGAAGTCCTCGGCGTCGGTGGTGGTCTTGCCCAGGCTTTCGGCGAAATCGACGGCCGCCGCATGGGTCTCGGCCGAGGTGGCGATGCCGCGCACGATCTCGACCAGTCGCATGACCGGCGCCGGCTTCATGAAGTGAAGGCCGATGAACCGGTCGGGCCGATCCGAGGCCGAGGCCAGTCGGGTGATCGAAATGGAGGAGGTGTTGGAGGCCAAAAGGGTCTGGGGGCCCAGATGGGGGGCGACCTCGGCGTAAAGGGCCTTCTTGACCGCCTCGTCCTCCAGCGCCGCCTCAATGACCAGGTCCGCGTCGGACACGGCCTCGGCCATGTCCGTCGTGACGGCGATCCGGGCCAGGGCGGCGTCGGCCTCGGCCTGGGTCACCAGATGGCGGCCGACGTGGCGCGACAGGCTGGCGGCGATCTCGCCCTGGGCCAGCGGCAGTCGCGCGGGCGCCACGTCGTAGAGTCGGACCGAATAGCCGCCCAGGGCCACCGCATGGGCGATGCCTGCGCCCATCTGTCCGGCGCCCAGGACGGCGACTGTGGTGATCGTGCTCATGAACCGTGGTCAATAATGGTCGGGGCCGGCACCTTTAGGAAGCTGGCGGCGGGGCGCAAGGGCGGAATCGCCGTCTCGCGTCGGAATCTCCCGCCGCCGTGGCGCCTCAGCCCAACATGCCGATCAGGACCGGGGCCGCCGAGGCGTTGAACAGGATGCGGACGAACTGAAGCAGCAGCAGGACGACGATGGGCGAAATGTCGATCCCGCCCAGCGGCGGAATGATCCGACGGAAGGGTTCCAGAATGGGGGCGGTGATCCGGTCCAGGAAGTCGGCGACCTGGCTGACGAACCGGTTGCGATGGTTGATCACGTCGAAGGCGAACAACCAGCTCAAGATCGCCTGGATGATGATGAACCAGACCATCAGGCCGATGACGGTGTTCACAAGCCAGACCAGGGCGGTGCCCATATGTATTCTCCTGCAAGGCGCGAACCTCGGCTTCTAGCCGTCCCCCGCCCATCCGACAATCTTCTGCGGTCGCCTGCGCGGATTGCGCGCACAAGCCCGTTGACACCACGCCCGCCCGCCTTCTATGTCCCGCGCTCGCCTGGAGGCCTGCTCCTGACTGGAACGGGGCCGTAGCTCAGTTGGTAGAGCGCGTCGTTCGCAATGACGAGGTCAGGGGTTCGACTCCCCTCGGCTCCACCAGGCGTCCTTAGAGCCTATTTCAGCACCACATAGCCCCGCTCGACCATGCGGCGCAGGGCTTCGTAGACTTCGGCGAGTTCGTCGAAGGCGGTGCGGGCGGCGGTCAGGCGGGCGACCTGGTCGGGGGTGACGGGCGAGCCCGAATGGGCCAGGCGCAGGGCCTCGGCCCCCCATTTGGCGCGGGCGCCGGCGGTCAGGACCGCCAGTTTCTGAAGCGAGGCGGCGTCCAGACCGGTCAGGGTGTGGCCGATCAGCTCCTTATTGGCGACATAGGCGGCGTAGTCGATCTGCTCCAACTGGCCGCGCAGGCGGCGCTGCTCGTGCGGATCGGTGTCCTGCGGTTCGAAATGGTCGCTGTGGCGACGCACGCTCGAAGTCATCTTGGTCGACATGGGCCGGCCCTCCACGGCCACCAGACGTTTCCGGCGGCCACATTGACAAGAGGGTGCGCCGCTTCGGTTAACGTCCCGTTTGCGCCGAGGCGGCTCAGGTTTTGACAATCGACCGACTGTCGCAATCTCCGCACAGCCTCGGGTCGCAAAGGGCGCGTAGCGGCGAAATCGCCATCGAATCTCCACCCACTGTTGTCGGGCGCGACACAGAACAGACGCCTGCACGTCGCCTCCGCCCCCTATGCGAGCCCCGTCGAAATTCGACGTTGGGGGATAGAACATGTGTTTTTCGTCACAGAGCCGGCAACGGTTTCTGCTCGCCACCACCGCCCTGATCAGCGCCGGACTTGCGGCCAGCGCCCAGGCCCAGGTTCAGGACAACCCGACCGCCGAGGTCGATGAGATCGTCGTGACCGGCCAGCGCGAGGCGCAGCGCGCCGCCATCGCCGTGAAGCGCGCTGAGTTCGAGGTGATGGACGCCGTCTCCGCCGACGACATCGGCAAGCTGCCGGACCACAACACCGCCGCCGCCCTGCGCCGCATTCCCGGCGTCTCGGTGATGGAGGATCAGGGCGAGCCGCGCTGGCCGATCCTTCGGGGCCTGGCCTCCACCTACAACCGCACGACCATCGACGGCGCCTTCGTGGGTTCGGTGGATGAAAGCGCCCGCACCGTGCCGATGGACATCGTGCCCTCTGTGATGGCCGGCCGGGTCGAGGTGATCAAGACGGTCACGCCCGAGAACGACGGCAACGCCATCGGCGGCGTGATCAATGTCGCCACCCGAAGCGCGTTCGACGCCGTCAAACCCTTCTTCAACGGCATGGCCTCCTACGGCGTCTATGAACAGCACGGCGACGTCCGCAACGACGATCCGTCCTATCGCCTGGCCTTCGCCGCCGGTCGCCGCTTCGGCGCGGCCGACGAATGGGGCGTGGTGATCGGCGCCTCCCACGAGCAGCTCGACTACGACATTCCACAGGCGGAATCGGCCGCGCCTTCGATCCGCGAATACGATGCGGCCGGCAAGCCGGTGAACTCGGGCTCTCCGGCCGGCAACGGAATCCAGGTGCCGACCCAGCTGCGCCTGTTCTGGTACAACAACACCAAACAGCGTTCGGGCGCGAACGGAAAGCTGGAATGGCGGCCGAGCGTCGATTTCCGCTGGGAGGCCTCGGCCCTGTACGCCCGGATGGAGGACAATGAAGAGCGGACCGAATTCCGCACCGAGCCGGTCGGCAATGTGACCAACCAGACCCGCACCTCGGGAACCTTCGCCACGGGCCGCAACATCATCGGTCTGAACCAGCCCATCACCCGTCGCGAGATCGGCCTGGGCCGCACCGCCTTCCGGTGGGACGCCACCCCGCAATGGCGGCTGGACGGCGATCTCGTCTATTCACAGGCGGGCTCAGAGACCCCCAACACCTCGATGGAGTTCCGCACGGCGTCGAACGCCAACTTCGGCTTCCGCTACGACACCTCGAACTTTTTCCCTGTGTTCACGCCGACCAATCCGACGGCCTTCCGCGATCCGACCCTGTTCAATCTCCAGCAACGGCGCGTGTCCTTGCTGCGGACCGATGAAGACACCACCCAGGCGCGGTTCAACCTGGCCTTCGACGACGGCGGCGAGACGCGGAACCTGAAGGCGAAGGTCGGCGCCGTGTGGCGCTCCAGCGATCGCAGCTATCGGTCCAGCCGCACCGACTACACCCCCAAGACCGGCTTTATCTATACGCTGGACAAGGTCGATCGTCCCGGGCCGGACAAGCTGATCGAAGGCCAGTATCGTCTGACGCCGCGCATCGACGTCGCCACGGCGGAGGCCTTCTATGCGGCCAACGCGGCCAGCTTCGACGCCAAGACCGCCGCCCCGACCGGCGACTATGACGTCACCGAGGACGTCTTCGCCGGCTACGCCCAGGCCAGCTACAAGATCGGCGACCTGATCCTGCTGGGCGGACTGCGCTATGAGAAGACCGAAGTCAGTTCAGACGCCGCCCGCCTGTCCGGCGGCGTCCTGACGCCGGTGTCGAACAGCGGCGACTACGACAACTGGCTGCCCAGCCTGCACCTGCGCTGGAACCTGCGTCAAAACGTGGTCGTCCGCGCCGCCTGGACCAACACCATCGGCCGACCGGACTTCGGTTCGCTCGCCGCCAGCGAGAGCATCAGCTTCGACGGCTCGCAGCCGACCCTGTCACGCGGCAACCCCGGCCTGAAGGCGCGTGAGAGCGAGGGTCTGGACCTGTCGTTCGAATACTATCCGACCGACGGGCTGATGTCGGTGGCCCTGTTCACCAAGGACATCGCCAACGAGATCTTCACCCTCAGCTCGGTCCAGAACCTGGACGTGGGCCGGGGCGTGGAGGCGGTGATCGTCTCGACGCCGACGAACGCCGAAACGGCCAAGATTCGCGGCGTCGAAGTCGCCTTCCAGCAGGCCCTGACCATGCTGCCGGCGCCGTTCGACGGCCTGGGCGTCAGCGCCAACGCCACCTTCCTGGACACGGAGTTCACCTTCCTGACCACGGCGGGCAAGCGTCACACGGGCCTGTTCCAGCAGCCTGCGACCACCACCAATGAATCGATCTGGTATCAGCGCGGCCCGATCGAGGCCCGCGTCTCGCACAACTATATCGGCGGCTTCCTGGAAACGATCAACGACACCATCCCGAACGCCGACCAGTATTGGAAGGGGCGCCACGTCTATGACGCCTCGGTCAGCTGGCGCTTCGGCAACGGCCTCACCGTCTTTGTGGAAGGCCAGAACCTGTCCAACTCGGGCCGTCGCGAAGTGACCGGCCCGGGTCGAACCTATCTTCAGGAATCGGCGAACTACGGCCGGACCTACTGGGTCGGCCTCTCCGCCAGCTTCTGATCCCCGCCACGCAAGGGGCCGCCTCCCCCAGGAGGCGGCCCCTGTCCTTTTGAAGGAACCTCCGTCATGCTCGCTTCAATGCTCTTGTCTCTGCTTGTCTCCGCCGCCCAGGCCGCGCCGACGGGCGGAGGCGACGCGGTCGCGCCGATCGTTCTCGCGGGCGAGGCTCAGACCCTGCGTCGCTATGAGGCCGAGGCGCGTCAGGGCGCGGCGGTGGGACCCGATGACGTCTACGCCGTCTCCAACTGGTCGATTGTGCGCTATGACAAGAAGACGGGCGCCAAACAGGCCGAATGGACCGGCGACCGCGCCCGATTTCCGCACATCAACTCCTGCGCCGTGATCGACGGCGAACTGGTCTGCGCCAGCTCCAACTTTCCCGCCGTTCCTCAGATCAGCACGGTGGAGGTCTTCGACGCCGTCGACCTGCATCACAAGCGCAGCGTCGCCCTGGGTCTGGGGACGGGTTCGATCACCTGGGTTGATCGACATGACGGCGCCTGGTGGGCCATGTTCGCGAACTATGACGGTCGCGGGGGCGAGGCGCCGCGCGACCACCGCCACACCACCCTGGTGCGGTTCGACGACCAGTGGCGACGGCTGGAGGCCTGGGGGCTGCCGGCCTCCATTCTGGAGCGGATTGCGCCGATGAGCATTTCCGGCGGCGGCTGGGGACCGGACGGACGTCTCTATCTGACCGGCCACGACCGGCCCGAACTCTATGTCGTCGCCCTGCCCGACGGCGGGGGAGTTCTGGATCATCTGGAGACCCTCGGCATAGAGGCCGAGGGACAGGCGATCGACTGGGATGAAAGCGAGCCCGGCGTCCTCTACGGCATCACCCGGCGAACACGGGAAATCCTGGCGATGCGCATGCCCGTCACGACCACGGCGCCCTGATCTGTCAGGCGCCGCTCGCGCGCGGATGGGCCGCAGAATAGGCGCTCAACAGGCGCTCCGCATCGACGCCGGTGTATTTCTGAGTGGTGGACAGGCTGGCGTGGCCCAGCAGTTCCTGGATCGAGCGCAGGTCGGCGCCGGCCCCCAGCAGATGGGTCGCGAAACTGTGGCGCAGGGCGTGGGGGGTGGTGCGTTCGGGCAGGCCCAGCCGCCCGCGCAGTCGCTGGACCGAGGCCTGGACGTGGCGCGGGCTGAGCGGGCCGCCGCGCCGAGCCCGGAACAGGGCGTCTGACGGCTGAAGCGGGAAGGGCAGCAGCGCCAGATAGGCGTCCACGGCCGCGCGAACGGCCGGCAGAACGGGCGCGACCCGGGTCTTGGCGCCCTTGCCGACGATGCGCAGGGTCTCGCCCAGGGGCGCATCGGCGCGGACGAGAGACAGGCCTTCGGAAATCCGCAGGCCGCAGCCGTACAGCAGGGTCAGGACGGCCCGGTCGCGCGCGGCTTCCCAGGGTTCGGCGTCTGGATCGGCGTCGGGTTCGGCCAGCAGGCCGCGCGCCTGGTCCTCGCTGACGGGGCGGGGCAGGGACGGCTTGATCCGGGGACCGCGCACCAGAGCCAGCTGGGGGGCGGGCGTGTCCAGCCGCCGGTCCAGAAAGGCGTGAAAGCCCCGAACGGCCGACAGGGTCTGGCTCAGGGATCGGGCCGCCAGGGGGTGATCGCCGCTGCGGCGGTCGGCTAAATGGGCGCGCACCTCGGCGGCAGTGATGGTTCCCAGGCCTTTCAGCGTCAGGGTCTCGCCGCGATGGCGTTCGAGAAAGGCGACATAGAGCCGGCCGATATGGCCGTAGGCCTCCAGGGTGCGGGGCGACAGCCGTCGCTCGTGCGCCAGATGCTCCAGCCAGGCGTGGAGGGCCTCGGCGGCGGTCATTCGCCCGTTTCCTGTCCGTCACCCTCGGGCTTGATCCGAGGATCGGGCGTTGAGCGAGGCGAATGGCGGGGATCGCGCGCCAACCCGTACGCATTTGCGACGGAGCGTCCGACCCTCGGGTCAAGCCCGAGGGTGACGGTGAGCGAAGTACGGAAAGTCAGTTCAACACCGGCCATCGCTCGGCCATCCGCTCGACCACCCGCGCCAGAAAGGCCGCCAGTTCGCAGCCCATGTTGGGGGTGAAACCCTCGGGCTCGGGCGAGCCGAAGGCGCACAAGCAGGGTCGGGGCGGTTCGCCGGGGGTCAGATGCGGCGCCATCCGGACAAGGGCCACCGACTTCACCTGATCGCCGGCCGCGCCGAACAGGTCGAGCCCGTCGAACATCGGCCCCAGCCAGCTCAGGCCGTGGTCGCCCAGCAGGCGGTCCACCTCGCCGGCGTCCAGTCCGCGCCAGCCGAACGGCACCCCGCCAGGGCGTTCCAGGGCGATGGCGGCGCCGGCCAGGCCGAACCGGCCCTGGGCCGCCGCATCCAGCCGCCGCGCCAGGTCGGAATGATTGCGCGCCTCCATCAGGTCCAGGGCGGCGACGTGGGTCTGGGTCTGGGCGGCGAAATTGGCGCGGGCGATCATCTCGACCTCGCGCCGGGCGCCGGCCTCGCGCTCGACCACCGCCTCAAGCCGCGTCAGGGCGGCGGCGCCGAACTCGATCACATTGCGACCGTGCGGGCGCAGGCCGATCTCCTCCAGCAGCGACCGGTCGTCCAGCAGCATCTGGGGATGGGCCTGCAGCCAGCCGCGAACATCCGGCCAGTGGAGACCGTCGCCCGAGGCGGCGTCCGCTTCAGAGGTTTCGAAAAGGTCCAATGAGCCGCTCAACAGACCTTCTCCGTGACGCGCGAGTTACAGGATGGACTGACCGGTCTTGGCCCAGTCCGCCACAAAGGCATCAAGACCCTTGTCGGTTAACGGGTGCTTTACCAGGGCCTTGAAAGTGTCGGCGCCGAAGGTGGCGGCGTCCGATCCGGCCACAGCGGCGGCGGCCACATGGGCCACGTTGCGCAGCGAGGCGGCCAGGATCTGGGTCTCGAAACCGTGGACGTCGTACATCACCCGGATTTCTTCCAACAGGGCGATCCCGTCAGCGCCGTTGTCCTCCAGCCGCCCGACGAAAGGCGAGACGAAGGTGGCGCCGGCCTTGGCGGCCAGCAGGGCCTGGGCGGCCGAGAAGCACAGGGTGACGTTGGTCTTGATCCCCTTGTCGGCGAAGACGCGGCAGGCGCGCAGACCGTCCCAGGTCAGGGGCAGCTTCACGACCACATTGGGGGCGATGGCGGCCAGCTTGTCGCCTTCCTTGACCATGGTCTCGAAATCGAGCGAGACGGCCTCGGCGGAAATCGGACCCTCGACCAGGGCGCAGATTTCGGCGATGACCTCGGCGATGTTCCGACCCGACTTGGCGATCAGCGACGGATTGGTGGTGACCCCGTCCACCATGCCGGTGGGAACCATGTCCTTGATGACGGCGACGTCGGCGGTATCGAGAAAGAGTTTCATGGACGGCTTCATAGCCGAGGGCGCAGTTCGTTGAAAGTCGCCTCGGTCCTCATTCCCCTGCCCGTGCCGGAAGCCTTCGACTACGAGGTTCCCGAGGCGCTGAGCCTGGCGCGCGGCGATCAGGTCGCCGTCCCATTGGGTCCGCGCCTGATCCGGGGCGTGGTGGCCGAGGTGTTCGAGACCACCGGCTCGAACCGGCGGCTGAAGGCGGTGGACTCGAGACTGGACGACCCCGCCCTGCCGGCAGGGGTGATGGACTTCGTCGAATGGGCCGGGCGCTGGACCCTGTCCCCGCCCGGCGAGATGGCGGCCACCGCGCTGAAGGGTCTGCGCGCGCCGCGTCCCCGGCCGGAACGGAGGGTGCGGCGGGTCGGCGACCGTCAGCCGGCCCGCGCCACCCCCGCGCGAACGGGCGTGCTGGAGGCCCTGGGCGCGCGATCAATGACGGCCGCCGACCTGGCGCGGGACGCCGGCGTGTCGGCGGGCGTGGTGAAGGGACTGATCGACGAGGGGGTTCTGGAGATCGTCGAGATCGCCGCCGAAGCCGCCTTCGCCCGGCCCGATCCCGACCATGCGCCGGCGACCCTGAACGGCGACCAGGCGGCGGCGGCTTCAGCCCTGGCGGCCGGAGCGACCCAGGGCGGGTTTCGACCCTTTCTGCTGGACGGGGTCACGGGGTCCGGCAAGACCGAAGCCTATCTGGAGGCGATCGCGCGGGTGCTGCGCGCCGATCCGGCGGCGCAGATCCTGATCCTCTTGCCTGAAATCGCCCTGACCCAGGCCCTGATCGAACGGATTGCAGCCCGCTTCGGCGCGGCCCCAGCAGAGTGGCATTCCGGCGTCGCCCCGCCCCGCCGCCGCCAGGTGTGGGAGGCGACCATCGCGGGCCGTTGCAACATCGTGGTCGGCGCCCGGTCCGCCCTGTTCCTGCCCTTCGTCAATCTGCGGCTGATCATCGTCGACGAGGAGCACGACGGCTCGTTCAAGCAGGAAGAGGGGCTGGTCTATCACGGCCGGGACCTGGCCGTGGCGCGGGCGCGGATCGAGGGGGCGGCCGTAGTCCTGGCCTCGGCGACCCCGTCGCTGGAGACGCTGTGGAATGCGCAGAACGGTCGCTACGACTGGTTGAAGCTGGGCGCGCGGCATGGGACCGCCGTCCTGCCGGACATCGACCTGATCGACCTGCGCGCGGCGCCTCCGGATCCGCAGACCTGGCTGTCGCAGAGCCTGAGGGAGGCGATCGGCGAAACCCTGGTGCGCGGCGAACAGACGCTGCTGTTCCTGAACCGACGCGGCTATGCCCCCGTGGTCCTGTGCCGCGCCTGCGGGCACAGGCTGACGGCGCCGGACACCGACAGCTGGCTGGTCGAACATCGCTACACCGGCCGACTGGTCTGTCACCTGACCGGCTTTTCCATGGCCCGGCCGAAACTCTGCCCGTCGTGCGGGGCCGAAGACAGTCTGGTCTCGGTCGGACCCGGCGTCGAACGGGTCGAGGAGGAGGTGCGCCAGCTGTTCCCCGAGGCGCGGACGGCGGTGTTCAGCTCCGACACCGCGCCCGACGCCAAATCGGCCCGGGCCCTGATCCAGCGGATGACCGACGGCGAGATCGACATACTGGTCGCCACCCAGGCGGCCGCCAAGGGCCACAACTTCCCCCGCCTGACCCTGGTCGGGGTGGTGGATGCGGATCTGGGCCTGAGGGGCGGCGATTTGCGGGCGGCCGAGCGCACCTATCAGCTCTTGGCCCAGGCGACGGGACGGGCGGGCCGGGCGGATCGGCCGGGACGGGCCCTGTTGCAGACCTGGACCCCCGAACATCCGGTGCTTCAGGCCCTGGCGGCCGGCGACCGGGACGCCTTCGTCGAGGCGGAGATGGCCGAGCGGGAGGCGGCGTCCCTGCCCCCCTTCGGCCGGCTGGCGGCGATCATCCTGTCCAGCGAGAATGCGCAGGCGGTGGAGAAGACCGCCGCCGACCTGGCCCAGACCATTCCCAACGCCGAACGGCTGGAGGTCTATGGCCCCGCCGATGCGCCCCTGGCCCTGGTGCGCGGCCGTCGGCGCAAGCGGCTCTTGGTGCGCGCGGATCGCGACGTCGATCTGCAAGCCTTTCTGCGCGCCTGGCTGCAGCGGGTGAAGGTTCCGGCCTCGGTCCGGCTGGCCGTGGACGTCGATCCCTATTCCTTCCTCTGAGGGGGACTCTGAGGTGGACGCGGCCGTCCGAGAGGGCGGATCAGATCGCCATGACCGTGCCCAGCAGCAACCGGGCGCCGGGGCGGCCCAGGGTGGCGTTGGTCGCCGCCTGCAAGGCGTTGGCCAGGCGGTCGATGTCGGGCGCCGCGCCGGGCCGCAGGCCTGCGGCGAACTGCTGAGCGGCGGTGTTATAGGCGGCGCGGAGGCGGGGCGTGGACTGCTGGGCGCGAAGACGCAGGGCCGCGTCAGGCACGTCCAGACCGGTTTCGATCGACAGAACCCCCCGGCGCCCGGTCAGTCCGGCGATGGAGGCGGTCACGACCGGCAGTCGGAAATAGGTTTCAGTGGAGGCGCCGCCGCCCTCCTTGCTCGAAGAGGCTGCGGCGGGCTCCGGCGAGGCCGAGGCGGCGGCCGTTGCGACAAGGGCGAGACCGAGAAGGGCGCGGCGTTCCATGGCCTGATCCTAACGCGCGGCGCTTAATAAACGGCTACGCCCCGCATATAAGGACATCCTTATATGTTTATTGCTCCTTCAGACCTGCCGGGCTATGAGGCGCGCAATACCCCCTTACGGCCAGGAGCCCCTGCCATGACCGACTACATCATCCGCGACATCTCTCTGGCCGACTGGGGCCAGAAGGAAATCGCCATCGCCGAGACGGAAATGCCGGGCCTGATGGCGCTGCGCGCCGAGTTCGGCAAGGACCAGCCGCTGAAGGGCGCCCGGATCGCCGGCAGCCTGCACATGACCATCCAGACGGCGGTTCTGATCCAGACGCTGGAAGCCCTGGGCGCCGAAGTGCGCTGGGCCTCGTGCAACATCTTCTCGACCCAGGATCACGCCGCCGCCGCCATCGCCGCAGCCGGCACCCCGGTCTTCGCCGTCAAGGGCGAGACCCTGGAGGAATACTGGGACTACGCCCACAAGATTTTCGAATGGGCTGACGGCGGCTATCCGAACCTGATCCTGGACGACGGCGGCGACGCCACCCTGCTGTGCGTGCTCGGTCCGAAGGCCGAGAAGGACCCCTCGGTCCTCGACAACCCGACCAATGAGGAAGAAGAAGCCCTCTACAAGGTCATGAAGCGGTATCTGAAGGAGAAGCCCGGCTTCTATTCGGCCATCCGCGACGCCATCGGCGGCGTGTCGGAAGAGACCACCACCGGCGTGCACCGCCTCTACCAGATGTCGGAGCGCGGCGAATTGCCCTTCCCGGCCATCAACGTCAACGACAGCGTCACCAAGTCGAAGTTCGACAATCTGTACGGCTGCCGTGAATCCCTGGTCGACGCCATCCGTCGCGGCACCGACGTCATGCTGTCGGGCAAGGTGGCCGTGGTCTGCGGCTACGGCGACGTGGGCAAGGGCTCGGCGGCCTCGCTGCGTCAGGGCGGCGCCCGCGTGATCGTGACCGAGATCGACCCGATCTGCGCCCTGCAGGCGGCCATGGAAGGCTATGAGGTCCAGACCCTGGACGACGTCGCAGACAAGGCCGACATCTTCGTCACCGCTACCGGCAACAAGGATGTGATCACCGTCGACCACATGCGCCGGATGCGCAACAACGCCATCGTCTGCAACATCGGCCACTTCGACTCCGAGATTCAGGTCGCGGGCCTGAAGAACTTCAAGTGGGACGAGATCAAGCCTCAGGTCCACCACGTGGAGTTCCCGAACGGCAACAAGATCATCCTGCTGTCGGAAGGCCGTCTGGTGAACCTTGGCAACGCCACGGGCCACCCCTCCTTCGTGATGTCGGCCTCCTTCACCAACCAGACCCTGGCCCAGATCGAACTCTGGACCAACAAGTCGGCCTATGAGACCAAGGTCTACACCCTGCCCAAGCACCTGGACGAAAAGGTCGCGGCCCTGCACCTGGGCAAGCTGGGCGCCAAGCTGACCGTGCTGAACAAGGAACAGGCCGATTACATCTCCGTGCCGGTCGAAGGGCCGTTCAAGCCCGAACACTACCGCTACTAAGAACCGCCTTCCGGAGCCGGTCTCGTGAGCCGGGCGTCGTTCGACGTCCTGGTGGTCGGGGCCGGCGCCGCCGGCATGATGTGCGCCGCCGAGGCCGGGCGGCGCGGCCGTCGGGTTCTGGTCGTCGATCACGCGGCCCATCCCGGCGAGAAGATCCGCATCTCCGGCGGCGGACGGTGCAACTTCACCAATCTGGGCTGCGGGCCGGCGAACTTTCTGGGTGAAAACCCCCGGTTCGCCACCTCGGCCCTGCGCCGGTTCACCCCCCAGGACTTTATAAAGCGGGTCGATCAGGCGGGCATCGCCTGGCATGAGAAGACCCTGGGCCAGCTGTTCTGCGACGGCAGCGCCAAACAGATCGTGCGACTGCTGACCGACGCCCTGGCGGAGGCCGGGGTCGAGCTGCGGATGAAGACCGGCGTCGATCGGATCGCCCGAAAGGGCGAGGGCTGGTCGATCGGCCTGTCTGATGGGTCCGAGATCGCGACGGCCTCGCTGGTGGTCGCCACAGGCGGAAAGTCCATTCCCAAGATGGGGGCGACCGGCTGGGCCTATGAGGTCGCGCGGCAGTTCGACATCCGCGTGACCGAGACCCGTCCCGCTCTCGTGCCGCTGACGTTCGAGGCGGGCCTGCTGGAGACCCTGACGCCGCTCGCCGGGGTTGCGGTGGAGGCTCGCGTGGCCTCGGCCCCGGCCGAGAAGACGCGCAGGGCCCGGTTCGACGAAGCCATGCTGTTCACCCACCGCGGCCTGAGCGGTCCGGCCATACTTCAGATCAGCTCCTACTGGCGCGAGGGCGAGCCCATAGTCGCCGCCATGGCCCCGGATCACGACGTGTTCGAGGCGCTGAAGGCCGCCAAGGCGGCGAACGGACGCCAGGCGGTCCACACCGCCCTGTCCCAGATCGTGCCGCGTCGGCTGGCCGAGAGCCTGTGCGCGCGCGAAGGCGTGGCGGGCAATCTGGCCGATCTGTCGGACAAGGCCCTGCGGCGACTGGACCAGGCGGTCAACGCCTGGACGGTGAAACCGGTGGGGTCCGAAGGCTACCGCACGGCCGAGGTCACCCTGGGCGGGATCGACACCGCCGCCCTGGACCAGCAGACTCTGGTCGTGAAGTCCGTCCCCGGCCTCTATTTCATCGGCGAGGCGGTGGACGTCACCGGCTGGCTGGGCGGCTATAATTTCCAGTGGGCCTGGTCTTCAGGCTGGGCCGCCGGTCAGGTCTGCTAGAGCCTGATCCGTTGAGGAGGAACCGCTTCGCGGTTCCGCTGAAACGGTGAATCAGGCTCCAGATTAAAGCGAGAGCAGGATCAAGCCGCGCCCTGTGGCGCCACGACGCATGGCGGCGCAGACGCCGACCCCTTAGCTTGGTTTTGCGGAACGGGCCCCTCTGGCGTCGTCGCGGCCGGGTTTCCCCTCCCCTGGGCGTGCGATGCGATGTCGGACCGCACGGGTGCATCGACGCGACGGGTCTCGGACCCCCTGCCTTCCCGTCGCGTCGCACCCGATCGTCAACCGACCAGGAGCCCGCCCATGCCCCTTCTGATGTGCCCCAACGACAACAGCCCGATGCAGAGCCTGGATCGGAACGGCGTCCAGTTCGACATGTGCCCCACCTGCCGGGGCGTCTGGCTGGATCGCGGCGAGTTGGAAACCCTGATGGCCTCGGCCGTCGATGAAGGACGCGCCGCCCCCCCCTCGCCGCAGACCCGCCCCTGGAACGCGCCGTCCGACTATGGAGAAGTCAAGGGCTACAGGGACGATCGCCGCCGCGACGACGGCTATCACTACAAGAAGAAGAAGCGCGACAGCATCTTCGACATTTTCGACTGACGCCTAAAGCCGAATCCCGGCGGCCGGCATCAGGGCGTTCAGCGCGGCGGACGCCTCCGGCTCAACGCTCAGGGCCTCCTTGACCTCGGACGCGCGCAGCATGCGCAGCGCTTCCGCCCGGGCGCGATCGGCGGCCGGTCCCAGAGGCGCCGTCTCGCCGGCCGCCATTCTCAGCAGGACGCCCAGCTTCTGCGTCACGGCGGCCGAGGCGCGGGCGATCTGGCTGATCAGGCCGGCGTCCGCCTCCAGGGTTCCGCCCAAGGTCCCGATCGAGGCGGCGATCTCACGCTCGTCGATCTCTCCCAACTGCACCGCGCGCACCGAGCGCTGCAGCCGCGCCAGAGTGAGCAGTTTCTGCGAGGCGTTCGAACCGCCCGGCGTCGATTGCCGGAGCTCGGCCTCAAGCCGCACCGATTTGACGCAGCCGCTCAGCCATCGCGCCGCCGCCCGCTTGTTGGCGGCGCCGGTCACATTCTCGCAAAGCCGCGTCAGATGTTCGGCCTCGGCCAATACGGTCGCGCATGACTGAACATAGGAGGTGACGAAATCGGGCGTGACCAGGCTTCTGGACCGCTCGACGAAGGCGTTCTGCACCTCCTCCAGGGTCAAAAGCCGACCCGAGGCGGACGTCAGGGCCATAGCCAGGGTCCGAAGAATATCGATCTCGCCCGCCGGATCAGCGGGGCGCAGGCGGCGGGAACTGGACAGTTCGCGCGTTATGAATCGGGCCAAGGCGGCCGACAGACGCGGAAAGTCGCCGGCGGCGATCCGGCTGCCGAGCCGGGCTGCGGGGCCATCCACGGTCGGGGTCAGAAGCCCCATCCGGGGATCCACGGCGATCAGCCGCTCCACCTCCTTGGGCGCCACCATCCGCACGAGGGCCGCCAGACTGGCGCCGAGATCCAAGGACGGCCCCAGGATGTCCGCCAGATTTGACCGGATCGCCAGCATCTCCGTCGCAATCTGCTCGACGACGCTCACCACCAGGGCGCGCGGCGGCCCTTCCGTCGGCGCGCCATCCATCAGATCCATCAGCCGGTCCAGCCGCGCCCGTGCGCCCTGACGATCGGCCAGGGCCTGGGCCGCCACGCCGCCCATGATGAAGGCTCGGTCGGCCGATCCCGACAGGCGATGGGCCACATCGGCGATCGAAAGATCGTCCAGTGACGGAAACTGGCCGCTTCGGCCCGCCTTCATCAGCTGGGAGATCGTGGCGTCGGCCAGCCGCTGGTAGTGGCGCACCATCCCATGCAGATCCTGGCCGCTGGCCTGGCTTTCGGGCACGGCCACCTTCTGAACGGCATGTTGAAGTTCGACGCCCGAGGCGTCCAGCCGTTCCGCCAGATCCGGCCGGTGCAGAAGCTCGAAGGCGGTCACCCCGTGCCGCTTCAGCCAGTCCTCGAGGACGCGGCCGATCAGGGCCCGAGCATGGGGCGCATAGAGTTCCTTGGGCGAGCTGCAAGCCGGACGAGCCGCCGCTTCCGGCTTCTTCTTCGACTTCTCCTCCGGCAGCCCGAGATTCAGAATCGTCAGGCTGTTGAACTCCATCGTCTCGGGGTCCAGCGTCTCCTTGGTGACCCGCACCGCGACGGCCTGTTTGGCCTGAAACTGCTCTTCGGCGGTTTCCAGCGCGGTTTTTCGATCTTCGGTCGCGATCAGCAGGGCCCAGGCCGCCGGGGCGGTCCTTCGGACATAGACTTCATAATGGATTGGGCCGGCCATGCGACCACCCTAAGCGCCAAGGCTTTAAGGCGGGGTTGCCCGGTAAATTGTCAGTTTCTGAAGGATCCGCCTATCGCCGTCGTTGAAACCTGCGGCTTGGCGGCCCATCTGTCTTGGCCCTAATGTAACCGCGATCGAACGGTTACGCTTGCCGTGCGTTCTCGGTTTCGGGAACGGGAAGTTCAGGAGAAGACCCCTTGGCCAACATCACCCTGGTCGATGACGACGAGAACATCGTGACGTCCGTCTCGCTGGCGCTGGAAAGCCATGGCCATAAGATCACCGCCTATCACGACGGTGCATCGGGTCTGGCGGCCTTGGAGAGCACGCCGCCCGATCTGGCCATTCTTGACGTGAAGATGCCGCGCATGGACGGGATGGAGGTGTTGCGCCGGCTGCGCCAGACCTCGCAGCTCCCGGTCATCATGCTGACCTCCAAGGATGAAGAGATCGACGAGATCCTAGGCTTCAACCTCGGCGCCGACGACTATATCCACAAGCCGTTCAGCCAGAGGCTGCTGATCGAGCGGGTCAAGGCCCTGCTGCGCCGCACCGGAGCCGACGGCGTGGAGCCCGAGCCCTCGGCCGAGGTGTCCGGCAAGGCGATAAAGCGCGGCAAGCTCAGCATGGACCCGGCGCGCCATGAATCGACCTGGGACGGCAAGCCGGTGAAGCTGACCGTCACGGAATTTCTGCTGCTTCAGGCCCTGGCCCAGCGCCCCGGCTTCGTGAAGAGCCGCGACAATCTGATGGACGCGGCCTATGACGACCAAGTCTATGTCGATGACCGCACCATCGACAGCCACGTGAAGCGGATGCGCAAGAAGTTCCGCGCCGTGGACCCCGAGTTCGACGCGATCGAGACCCTGTATGGCGTCGGCTACCGATACCGCGAAAGCTGATCTTCCCGGCCGCGAGGCCGAGGAAGAGCCTCATCGACGGCCGCTGTTCCGCTTCGGCGGCTCGCGGCTCGGCGGCTTTATCCTCGCCCTCAATCTGCTGAGCCTGCTGATCCTGTTCGGCGGCGCCCTCCTGCTCAATGAATGGAGCAAGGGGTTGATTCAGGCGCGCCAGGAATCGCTGAAGGTCCAGGCCGAACTGCTCGGCAACGTGCTGGGGCAGCTCAGCATCACGCGAGGCGAGCCCACGCCGGAGCTGGACGTCGGCGAGGCGGCCCGCTGGCTGCGCGACAACTTCGTGCCCGAGGGCCAGCGGGTGCGCCTGTACGACATCAACGGCCTGCAGGTCATCGACAGCTATCAGGTCACCGAAAACATCCCCGGCCAGGCCTTGCCGCCCGCCCGGCCGGCGGGTTCCAAGGCGCCCGGCGATCTGGCGCGCGTCAACGCGCGTCGGGCCGAACAGAAGGACGCGGCGGAGCGCGAGGTGACGGCCGAGGTGGAGCTGGCCCTGGCCGGCGCGCCCCAGACCACGCTCCGGCGCAATGAGTCGGGCGATCGCGTCGTCTCCGTCTCCATCCCCATCCGCCATGTGCGTCAGGTCCTGGGGGTGTTGACCCTCGAGGCCGGCAATGTCGATGAGATTCTCGGCGCCCAGAGGCGCGCCCTGGTGCCCTTCGCCCTGGTGGCCCTGGGGGTGAATCTCCTGGCCTCCCTGCTGCTGCATCTGTTCGTGGCCCGGCCGATCATGCGGCTTTCGGCGGCGGCGGACGGGGTCAAGCTGCAACGGGCCCGATCCATCTCTCTTCCCGATCTGGAGGACCGCAAGGATGAGATCGGCGACCTGGCCCGGTCGCTGGAATCGATGACCGACACCCTGTCCACGCGGATGGACGCGATCGAACGGTTCGCCGCTGACGTGTCGCACGAGATCAAGAACCCCCTGACCTCGATCCGCTCGGCCCTGGAGACCCTGCCCCTGGTGAAGACGGACGCTCAGCGCGAAAAACTGACCGCCCTGCTGCAGCAGGACGTGCGGCGCCTGGATCGGCTGATCACCGACATATCCAACGCCTCGCGGCTGGATGCGGAACTGTCGCGCGATCGGCCCCGCCCCATCGCCCTGAACACCCTGCTGAGCGACATCGTCAACGTCTATGAGACGACGGCCAAGCCCGGCGACATTCCGGTCCTGTATGATCCGCCGGCTCAGGCGCTGCGGGTGGTGGGGCGCGACGGGCCTCTGGGCCAGGTCTTCCGCAATCTGATCGACAACGCCCGCTCCTTCAGTCCGGCCGACGGATCGGTGCGCGTGACCCTGGAAGAGACGGAGGGCGAGCTGCCGATCCGCATCCGGATCGAGGACCAGGGGCCGGGGGTCCCGCCCGAAAATCTCGAGACGGTGTTCGAACGCTTCTACACCTCGCGACCCAAGGGCGCGGCCTTCGGCTCGAACTCGGGTTTGGGCCTGTCCATCGTCCGCCAGATCGTCGAGGCGCACGGGGGGCGCGCCTGGGCGGAGAATATGACCGAGGGCGACCGCATCCTGGGCGCCCGCTTCGTGGTGGCCCTGCCGGCGAACGGCCGCCGGCCGTGACCGGGGCCGCCCCGATCCACGCCCCCATCGACGCCCCCGTCCACGCCACGACGGTGGCCCGGCGCGGACCGGGCGAGGGCGCGTGGCGGGCGGTGATGATCCTGGGACCCTCAGGCGCCGGAAAAAGCGATCTGGCGCTGCGGCTGATCGGACGCGGTTGGCGACTGGTCAGCGACGACTATACTCGGGTCTGGGCCTCGGACGGAGCGCTTTACGCAACGGCGCCCCAGTCGATCGCCGGCCGGATCGAGGCGCGCGGGGTCGGAATCGTGTCCGCCAGAACACGTTGGATCGCCCGTGTCGTCATGGCCGTCGCCTGCGCGCCCGAGGCGGTCGAACGCCTGCCCGAGACGCAAACGCGCCGGTTCGCGGGGGTGGATCTGCCGCTCCTGGCGCTGGATCCCCGCCCCCCGTCCGCCGTCGAGATGGTCGCAGTCGCGCTCGGAACGCTTTGAACCGGCGCGCAACGAGTCTATGACACGGCCCTTGCGGTCCCGAGGTGGGCGCGTCCGGCCTCCCTGTCGGACAGGGAGAGGTCCGGGGATGGTTCGGGGGATGCGAGTGACGTTCTCATGATTGGCCTTGTTATCGTCACCCACGGAGGGCTGGCTTCGGAGTTTCTTTCGGCGATGGAGCATGTGGTCGGCCCGCAGCGCGGGGTGGCGGCCATCTGCATCGGGCCCGAAGACGACATGGAGCGCCGTCGGCGCGACATCGTCGACGCCGCCGCCGCCGTGGACGACGGCGACGGCGTCATCCTGCTGACCGACATGTTCGGGGGCACGCCTTCCAATCTGGCGATTTCGGTGATGGAACAGACCCATGCCGAGGTCATCGCCGGGCTGAACCTGCCCATGCTGATCAAACTGGCCAGCGTGCGCGGGCGTGAGACGCTGGAGGCCTGTGTGGCCCATGCCCAGGACGCCGGTCGCAAATACATCTCCGTCGCGTCCTGGGTGCTTGCAGGCGAGAAATGAGCGTCACCGCCACACTGGACATCTGCAATGCGCGGGGGCTGCACGCCCGCGCCTCGGCCAAGTTCGTCAAGCTGGCGTCCAGCTTCGACAGCGAGATCCATGTCTCGCGCGACGGCGTCACCGTGGACGCCCGGTCGATCATGGGCCTGCTGATGCTGGGCGCCGGGATCGGCTGCCAGATCGAGGTCTCAGCCGAAGGCTCCGACGCCCAGGAGGCGATCGAGGCCCTGACGGACCTCGTCGCCCGCAAGTTCGACGAGGATCAGTAGAACCGGCGGGTCCTAGAGCCCCAGGGTGCGGCGGATGTCGCGCCAGTCCACATATTTGAAATTCTGGGTCCCGACGTCGTTCACATCGTCCTGGATCACCACCACGCCTTCGGGGAAGGGGCCGACTGCGCCGCCGGCGGCGGCCAGGCCGTCGGTGCCGGTGATCCCGTCCACCGACCCGTCCACGACCTTGAACCGGCCCTTGTATTCGGGCGCCGCGCCGTCGATGCGCCAGACGGGGAAGGTCGAATCGCCCTGGCTGGAGGCGATCAGATAACGTTTGTCTCCATCGGTCAGGGTCGTCAGCCCTTCGGCGTCGGCGACAAGGCGGTCCTTGGCGATCGGCTGGACCAGGGTGCGCGCCGCGCCCGTCGCCGGATTGAGGCCATAGCGCCACAGGCCGACGTTCTCTTCGTTAATATAGAGGGCGTCGGTCGCCTCGTCGGCGGCGCAGCCTTCGGAGATCGAACCGATCTCGGCCCGGCGCACCTCGCGCGACGCCGGACGGCCGGCGGCGTCCACGCTCAGGATGAACTGGCGCAGCTCGCCCTCATGCCCGACCAGGATCGCATGGACCTCATCGCCCCGACGCGCGAAGCAGAAACCATAGGGTTCGACCACGTCCGTAGCGATGGCGCCCCAGGGCCGCACGCGGTTGTCGCCGGTTCCCGCCGGGTCGAACAGATACAGAGACACCCCCGTCTTGCCCGGCGTGCGGTCGCTGGCGCCCAGGACGATCTGCGGACGGCCCTCGACGGTCAGACCTTCGACCAGATCGACGTTGTTCAGCAGGCCCTCCGGCAGGAATTGCAGGATCCGCCCGTCGAGGCCGTAGATGTAAAGACCCGACTTCTTGTCCGTGCCGGCGACGAAACCGAGCGTGGTCTGGCCCCCGACCGTCACCGGGGTTGACGACGCCCAGACGGCCGGGTCGTCGGCGGCGTCCTGGCCCGCCGTGCCGACCGAGGGGGTCTCCAGCACCGCCTGAACCTCCGCCCCCGGCCCCACGAAGCCTTCGCCTTCGCCCTGGAAATCCACCTCATGGGTCGCGCAAGCCGCGAGCAGGAGTGCGGAGATCGAGATCCCGGACCAAACGGCGCCTTGATTGACCTTCATGATATCCCCCTAAGGAATGAGAAGCGCCTGATCCGCAAGACGCCGCACGGCGTCAACGGCGAATGAGTGACGTTTTCGAGACGACAGAACGATGA
This sequence comes from Brevundimonas sp. Br13, assembly GCF_055391505.1. Lineage (NCBI taxonomy): Bacteria > Pseudomonadati > Pseudomonadota > Alphaproteobacteria > Caulobacterales > Caulobacteraceae > Brevundimonas > Brevundimonas sp. Br13. The sequence goes on from NZ_AP044008.1 coordinate 537,290, forward strand.
TTCGCCAGCTTACTGACGATTTGTCACACCAGCGACGCCGAACCGATCCGCAAGCGTCGCTGAACCGTCGCGATCCTTTCGCCGCTCGGCGCTAAGCGCGGCTGTATTCGTCGGGATTGAACCCGGCATTGGGGACATCGTCATGAAATTCCATCTCCTCGCGGGCGCCTCGCTCGCGTCGCTCGCCGCTGTGACCGCCGCCCTGCCGGCTCACGCCTATGAGAGCTCCGCCCTGGCCGCCTCGGTCGCCGTCGCCGGCGAAGTGGTTCACGGACGGGTCACCAACGCCGCCGGCGACGCCCTCCCGGGTGCGGAGGTGGTCGTTCGCGCTACCGGCCAACGCGCCGTGACCAACACCCAGGGCGAGTTCGACCTGGTTCTGCCGACCGGTACGGCGGTTCTGGACGTGCGCTACATCGGCCAGCCCTCGGCCAGCCAGACCGTCAATGTGGTTCAAGGTGGAACCGAAGTCGCCATCGCCCTTGGCGCGGCCGAGGCCGCCACGGTCAGCGACGTGATCGTCACCGGCGTCATCACCGACGGCGTGGCCCGTTCGCTGAACCAGCAGAAGAACGCCGACGGCACCATCAACGTCCTGTCGGCCGACGCCATCGGCCGCTACCCCGACCCCAACGTCGCCGAGTCCCTGCAGCGCGTCCAAGGCATCGCCATCCAGCGCGACCAGGGCGAAGGCCGCTACATCAATGTCCGCGGCGCGCCGTCCAGCTTCACCGCCATCTCGGTGGACGGGGTGGCCGTCCCCGCCGTGTCGCCGTCGACCCGCGCGGTCGATCTCGACACCCTGCCGTCGGACATCGTCTCGACCGTCGAGGTCTCCAAGACCCTGCGCCCCAGCCAGGACGCGGATTCCATCGCCGGCGCCGTGGACATCAAGACGCGCTCGCCCTTCGACAAGCGCCGCCTGGCGCTCAGCGGTTACGCGGGCGGCAGCTACAATGATTACGGCGGCGAGGACTATCGCGGCGGCCTGACGGCTTCCAACGTCTTCGGCCCGAACCAAACCTTCGGCGCCCTGGTGTCGTTGAGCTATTCCGAAACCAACCGCCGTCCCGACAACGTCGAGAACGGATGGGTGCTGATCAACCGCAACCCCGCGCAGGGCGGCGGCCAGATCTGGGGTCTCGAGAACACCCTGTTCAAGGACTACGAGACCGAGCGCACCCGCAAGGCGGTGACGGGCGCCCTGGAATGGCGTCCCAGCGAGGCGACCCGCGTCTGGCTGAAGGGCTCCTACGCCCAGTTCCGCGACGACGAGTTCCGCAACACGCTGAACTTCACCTACAGCGACGGCACGCTGCAACCGGGATCGACCGACACCAGCGCCACCTTCAACAACGCCCGCATCTACAAGCAACTGCGTCACCGCACGCAAGAGAACGACATCTCCACCGTGCAGTTGGGCGGCCAGCGGACGTTCGGCAACGGGGCGGTCTGGGACGCCGTCCTGTCGTTCGCCGACAGCGAGCAGACCTATCCGCACCGTGACGAACTGGTCTATCGCTCGGACCCGGTGCCGACGATGTTTTACAACACGGCCGACCACTATCAGCCGACCTATTCGGTCTTCACCGACCCGACCGGCTTCTACCTGAACTCCAACAACTATAAATTCCGCGAAAACACCTTCCGGTCCAACTCGACCGAACAGGACGACGTCGCCTTCAAGACCAACTTCGAACTGCCCACGATCATCGGCGGACGAGAAGTCGAGCTCAAGTTCGGCGCCAAGTACAGCGCACGCGAAGTGACGGCCGATGAGGAGCGTTTCCGCGACCGCTCCGCCGCCGCAAATCCGGGTACCCTGGCTTCGCTGCTCAGCGATCGTCCGTCGCAGAACTACGACTATAACCTCGGCTTCAAATTCGACGCCGGTTTGGTGACGGACTATTTCGACCGGGTTCGGGCTGGCTCGACCAACCCGGATTCGGCCGCTGGCGTGCGCCGCATTCCCCAGTCGATCACCGCCGACTACACCGCCAAGGAAGACATCCTGGCGGGCTACGCTCAGGCCAGGTTCGACCTCGGCGCGACCGATGTCCTCGTGGGTCTGCGCGTCGAGAAGACGGACTTCGAAGGGTCGGCGACCAGCGTCGCCCTGTCGGGCGCCCAGACCCCGGTCACGGTCGATCGCGATCAGACGGACTTCTTCCCCAATCTGACGCTGCGCCACAGCTTCAGCGATCAGCTGATCGGACGGTTCGCCCTGACCCGCGCCATCTCGCGTCCGGACTATACGGACATCGTCCCGCGCGTTCTGGAAACGACCGACAGCGGCCGCACGACCGTGACGCGGGGCAATCCCGATCTGAAGCCGACCCTGTCGAACAACGTCGATCTGGGTCTGGAATACTATCTGCGTCCTCTGGGCGTGATCTCGGCCAACGCCTTCTACAAGGACCTGTCCAACTACCGCTTCACCCTGGTGACGGACAATGTGCCCTACGTCACCCCGACCAGCACGGTCGCCCAGGTGACCGAGGCCCGCAACGCTCGCGACGGCCACATCGCCGGCGTCGAGTTCAACTGGCAGCAGACGTTCGACTTCCTGCCGAGCTGGGCGTCCGGCTTCGGCGTCTTCGCCAACTACACCCTGACGGATGCGGAAATCAAAACCAGCCGCGCCTTCGCCGGCCGTGACACCTTCGCCCTGCCGGGTCAGTCGGACGAAACCTACAACGCCGCTCTCTTCTATGAGCGGTACGGGTTCAGCGCGCGGATCTCCTACACCCACCGCGGGGACTTCCTGGAGGCGATCGACGCGACCAATCCGGGCAAGGATCTGTATGTCGAAGGTCGCGGTCAGCTGGACTTCACCACCAGCTACGACTTCGGCAACGGCGTCGAAGTGTTCGGCGAGGCCAAGAACCTCACCGACTCGGCGGGCGTCCGCTACTACGGGGTCAAGGAAAGGACCTATGAGTACGAGAAGTTCGGCTACAACGTCTTCGTCGGCGTGCGCTTCAAACTGTAAGGCTCAGCCGAGCCGCGAATAGAAGGGGCCGGGCGGCGACGCCCGGCCCTTTTTTCGTTGGGGCTGAGAGGGTTGGAACGGCTTGACGACGCCCGTCGCGATGTCGTGTGGTTAACACGCTAAGTCTCCGCTTCACCGGTTCGCCTTTTGCACGGGGACGCCGATGCGGGGGATGTGAGCCCCAAATTGAGACGGATCGACTGATGTTCCTCGAAGGCGAGGTCAACTGGACCCTGGTGCTTGGACTCCTGGCGGGCTTCGGCAATGTCGCGGCGGTCATCGCCATCTGGTTCGCCATCGCCAACCGGGTGCGCCACGCCAGCGCGACGGATCAGCTGGACATCGTTCAGAAGGTGGCGGAGTCCTCGGATCGCCGCCTGTTCGAAACCCTGAACGCCGTTCCCGTCGCCATGGTCGAGACGGACCAGACGGGCAAGTTCGTCTTCGCCAACCGCGCCGCGCATCAGTTGCTGGGCCGTCGCGACGCCGAACTCCTGGGGCTGCGGTTCCACTCCGCCACCTGGGGCATCACCTTTCCGGACGGCAAGACCGTGCCGCCCGACCTCCTTCCCAGCGCACGGGCTCTGCGGGGCCAGACGGTGCGCGGCTTTCAGCACCTGATGGTCAATGCGGCGACCCGCAAGAAGATGCTGGTTTCGGTGACGGCCATGCCGATCGAGAACGAGCACGGCCAGATCACGGGCTCGATCGCCGCCATCGTCGAGACGGACGTCCTGACCACCCCGGCGATCGAACCGATGACGCCTCCGCCGGCGCCCCCGGCCGCGCCCTCGGCGCGCCCGGCGGGACCGAGCCTGTCCGACCGCGTCTTCGACGCCGCCTCCAGCGCCCTGGTGGTGGTCGGGGCCGACGGCGCGATCCGCCAGGCCAACCGCGCCGCCCTGGTCATGCTGGGCCGCAGCGAGGGCGTGGCGGGGGCCGATTTCGCCGACCTGTTCCTGCCGCCCGACCGCCGGGTCGAGGCTCGCCAGACCCTCAGAGCCGTTCTGACCGCTCCGAGCGAGGATATCCCTCCGATAGAGACGATCGACGCCGAGGGCGCGGCGATCCGCTGGACCCTCCTGCCTCTGACCGACGAGGCGGACGCTGCGGATGCCATCCTTCTGGCCGGCTCGCCCGTGTCCGAGGCCCAGGATACGGCCCCGGCTGCGCCCGCCCTCGCCGAGGCAAACGACGATGCGGCCGCCTCCGACGCGGTCGCCGCCGCCCTTACCGCCGCCCAGGCCGAATTCTCCCGCCGTCAGGAGGCCCAGGCGCTCGCCCATGAAAAGGCGCTGGCCCAGGCGGAAAAGGCGGAGCGCGATCTGCGTGAGGCCTTGGAGGCCGAACGCCGCATGGCCAATGTCGGCCGTTTGGCGGGCGGGGTGACGCAGGATTTCGCCGCCCTGCTGAACGTCATGACCTCCGCCCTGGACATGCTGTTGCGCCACTCCGACGATCCTGACCGCGTCCGCCGGCTGGGCCAGGCGGCCCTGACGGCGGGGCGACGCGGCGAACAGATGACCCGCCGGCTGAGCGCCTTTTCTCAGGACGAGGACCGCACCCTGCTGCGGCGCCTGGACCTGGGCGTACTGTTGGCGGGGCTGGAGGGCCGGCTGCGCCAGATCGCCGGACCGGACGTCGATCTGATGATCGAGACCCCGAACCAGCCCGCGCCGGCGCGGGTCGATCCCGTCGCATTCGAGGCGGCGGTCATCGCCTTGACCCGCAATGCGGTCGAGGCCTCGAACGGCGCCGGATCGGTCGCCGTTCGTCTGGCGATCGCCTCGGCCGGCGACCTGCGGCTCAGCGTGCGCGACTCCGGCCCCGGCATGGATTCGGACACTCTGCGTCGCGCGCCCGAACCCTTTTTCACCACCCGAAGCGACGCGGCGGGGCTGGGTCTGTCTCAGGCCTTCGCCTTCGCCCGACAGGCGTCCGGCGCCCTGACCGTGGAGAGCGCCCCGGGCGAGGGGGCTGAGGTGGCCATCACCCTGCCGCTGGATTTGACGCCTGAAGGCGCCGCCGGCGCCCAGCCCGAGCCGTCGCCGCAGGAGCAGACCAGGGCCGAGCCGGTCGTCTGACCCCCTGCAAAGGTCGATTCCGCGCCCCATATGATGCGCGGCGGTTGACCCGTGCGGGGTCGGCGCTAGTGTCCGCGCGCTTTTCCCGCGCGCCAGAAGACCAGAGGATATCATGGCCGAAGCCCCCGCTCCCTACGACGTCGTCATCATCGGCGGGGGGCCCGGCGGCTATAACGCCGCCATCCGCGCCGGCCAGCTGGGCCTGAAGGTCGCCTGCGTCGAGATGCGCGCCACCCTGGGGGGCACCTGCCTGAACGTCGGCTGCATGCCGTCCAAGGCCCTGCTGCACGCCTCGGAAATGTGGGACGCCGCCAACAGCGAGTTCGCCAAGATCGGCATTGAGGTCCAGCCCAAGCTGAACCTGAGCCAGATGCACAAGTCCAAGGACGACAGCGTCACCGCCCTGACCAAGGGGATCGAGTTCCTGTTCAAGAAGAACAAGGCCGACTGGATCAAGGGCAAGGGCAAGATCGTCGGAAAGGGCCAGGTCGAGGTGACCGCCGCCGACGGTTCGGTCCAGACGCTCGAGGCCAAGAACATCGTCATCGCCACCGGCTCGGAGCCCACCCCCCTGCCCGGCGTCGCCTTTGAAGCGGGCAAGGTGATCGATTCCACCGGCGCCCTGTCCCTGCCGGCCGTGCCGAAGAAGCTGATCGTGGTCGGCGCCGGCATCATCGGCCTGGAGCTGGGTTCGGTCTGGCGTCGCCTGGGCGCCGAGGTGACCGTCGTCGAATTCCTGGACCGGATCACCCCCGGCATGGACACCGAGGTCGCCACCGCCTTCCAGCGCACCCTGACCAAACAGGGTATGACGTTCAAACTGGGCGCCAAGGTCACGGCCGCCAAGTCCGGCAAGGACGGCGTGGAGCTGACGGTCGAGCCCTCGGCCGGCGGCGCCGCCGAAACCCTGAAGGGCGACGTCGTCCTGGTCGCCATCGGCCGTCGCCCCTATACGGACGGCCTGGGTCTGGAGACCATCGGCGTCACGCCGGACAAGCGCGGCTTCATCGACCATGACCACTTCAAGGTCGCCGACGGCCTTTGGGTGATCGGCGACGTGACCCACGGCCCGATGCTGGCGCACAAGGCCGAGGAAGACGCGGTCGCCGTGATCGACACCATCGCCGGCAAATACGGCCACGTCGACTACGCCCTGGTCCCCAGCGTGGTCTACACCTTCCCGGAAGTGGCTTGGGTCGGTCAGACCGAGGACCAGCTGAAGGCGGCCGGCGTCGCCTACAAGAAGGGCAAATTCCCCTTCACCGCCAACAGCCGCGCCAAGATCAACCACGAGACCGACGGCTTCGTTAAGGTTCTGGCCGACGCCGCGACGGACAAGGTGCTGGGCGTCCACATCATGGGCCCCCAGGCCGGGGAGATGATCCACGAAGCCGCCGTCACCATGAGCTTCGGCGGCGCCTCGGAAGACATCGCCCGCACCTGCCACGCCCACCCGACCCGTTCGGAAGCCGTGCGTCAGGCGGCCATGGACGTCGAAGGCTGGATGATGCAGGCCTGATCCGGCCCCCGTCGACCTGTCAGTCGATGTGACAAGGCCCGCCCGGAGGATCCGGGCGGGCCTTTCATTTGCGCCTGTTCGATCCTGCTCAGGCGGCCCAGACCCTCCGTTCGTCCTGAGCGTCGCCGTATGGCGCCCCGTCGCCCAGACGGAAGCGCGACACCAGTTCGGCCAGCCGTTCCGCCTCCTGGCTGAGCGCCTGGTTGGCGGCGGTGGTCTGTTGGACCATGGCCGCGTTCTGCTGGGTGGTCTGGTCCATCTGGTTGACGGCCGTATTGACCTCGGCCAGCCCCTCGGCCTGCGCCTTGGCCGAGGCGGCGATCTCGCCGGCCAGCTGGTTGATTTCGGCCACCTGGCCGATCAGGGCGGTCAGGGCCGCACCGGTCTGGGACACCAGTCGGGCGCCTTCGCCGACGCTGGCGCTGGAGGCGGCGATCAGGTCTTTGATCTCCCGCGCGGCCTCCGCCGACCTTTGGGCCAGGGCGCGAACCTCTGAAGCCACCACCGCGAAACCGCGACCGGCCTCGCCCGCCCGCGCCGCCTCGACCCCGGCGTTAAGCGCCAGAAGGTTGGTCTGGAAGGCGATTTCGTCGATCACCCCAATGATCTGCCCGATCCGACCCGAGGTCGCCTCGATCTCGCCCATGGCGGTTGTGGTCTCGGCGATGATCTGCTCTCGCGTCGCGGCGCCGCTCCGGGCCTCGGCGGTGATGTCGGCGGCGGACCGGGCGCCTTGCGCAGTCTTGCGCACCGTGACCGTGATCTGGTCCAGAGCGGCGGCGGTCTGTTCCAGGGCGGCGGCCTGTCTTTCGGTGCGGCGCGACAGGTCGTCGGTCGCGGTCGTCACCTCCGATGTTCCCGCCCGCATCGCCTCAACCAGGTCGATGATGTCGGCCATGGTCGCCGCCAGGGTGTCCACGGCGGCGTTGTAGTCGTCCTTCAGCTGGCGGCTGCGCTCAGCGAAGTCTGCGGTGATCCGGTGGCTCAGATCGCCGCGCGCCAGGGCGGACAGGCCCTCCCCGAGGGCTGCGGCGACCCGGGCGTCTTCCTCGGCCAGACGATCCCGCTCCGCCTCTCCCGCCTCTCGCGTCGCGCGGGCGGCCTCACGCATGGCCTCGGTCTCGGCTTCCGTGGCCTTCTGGCGCACGGCGGCCTCGCGGAAGGCGACCACCGCCCGGGCGATTTGGCCGATGTCGTCCTGACGGGCCGCCCAGGGCGCGTCGAAGTCGGTCCGGCCCTGTCGCAGGGCCTCCATCCGATCGCAAAGCGCCTTCAGGGGCGAGAACATGCGGCGAGAGGCGAGCAGGCAGAGCGCCACCCCTATCAGGGCGGCGATCAGGCCGCATAGGACGAGGGCCGAGATGACCTGGTTTACCGGGGCCATGAAGTCGGCCTTGGGGATGCCGACGTACAGCACGCCGATGGTCTGACCCGAAGCGGTCTTGATCGGGTCGTAGGCGACGAAATAAGGCTTGCCCAGAATGTCCGCCTGACCGCGATAGGGTTCGCCCGCCTTCAGCACCGCGTCATAGACGGGGCCGGGCTTCAGCCGAGTGCCCACGGCGCGGGAGCCGTCATCCTTGACCACATTGGTCGTCACCCGCAGATCGTTCAGGAAGACGGTCGCGGTTCCCCCGACCAGGGCCTTGATCCGGTCCACGGGCTCGACGAAGTCGTTCATCGGAGTCGATCCGACATACAGCCTGCCGTCGCGCGCCGTGAAGCCGTCGCCGTAATCGGCCAGCACGTCCCAGGCGACCCGCATATTGGCCTCCTGACGCTCGGCGGCCTGGGCCTCAGCGTCGCGGGTCAGCAGGACCGCAGCGACGGCCGTCAGCACCAGGGTCAGGACGCCGAGGGCCGTAATGACCATCAAGGCCGTCTTGCCGGAAAGGGAAAGCGCGCTGGGCTTCATGGCCGATCCTCAGCGATTCGGTCTGGCGGACCACGACTGTTACCGAACAGGGTCTAGATTTCTATCCCTGGCAAGGGCCGACCTTCTCAATCAGCCAGGCTCTTCAACCTGTAGAGCGTCTCCAGAGCCTCGCGCGGCGTCAGGGCGTCGGGGTCCACCGCCTGCAAGGCCGCCTCCAGCTTGGAAGGCGCGCGCGGCGGCTCCGGCTCGGCCACGGCGAACAGCGGCAGATCGTCCAGGCGGGCCGCTGCCGCCTTCTCCCCTTCCAGCCGCTCCAGCACCGCCTTGGCCCGCGCCACCACCGCGGCCGGCGCCCCGGCCAGCTTGGCCACCTGAACGCCGTAGGATCGGTCCGCCGCCCCCGGCGCCGCCTCGTGCAGAAAGACCAGATCGCCGTTCCATTCCTTGGCCGTCATGGACAGGTTGCAGACGTGGTCCAGCCGCGTCTCCAACTGGGCCAGCTCATGATAGTGGGTGGCGAACAGGGTGCGGGCGCGATTGACGTCGTGCAGGGCCTCGGCCGTGGCCCAGGCGATGGCCAGGCCGTCATAGGTGGCCGTGCCGCGGCCGATCTCGTCCAGAACCACGAAGCTGCGCGGCGTGGCCTGGGTCAGGATGGCGGCGGTCTCGACCATCTCCATCATGAAGGTGGACCGGCCCCGCGCCAGGTCGTCGCCGGCGCCGACGCGGCTGAACAGCCGGTCGACCACGCCCAGACGCATGGCGCGCGCCGGTACGAAGGCCCCGGCCTGGGCCAGGATCACCAGAAGGGCGTTCTGGCGCAGGAAGGTCGACTTACCGGCCATGTTCGGCCCGGTGACGATAGCCAGGCGGGCGCAGTCCGATCCAGACCCGTCCAGGCGGGCGTTGTTGGGCGTATAGGGATCGCCGGCCGCCTTGACCGCCGCCTCGACCACCGGATGCCGCCCGGCCTCGACCGAGAAGACCAGACTGTCGTCCACCACCGGCCGAGTCGCCCCGGCCTCCTGGGCCCATTCCGCCAGGGCCGCATGGGCGTCCAGCTCGGCCAGAGCCTCCGCGACCGCCTGCAGCGGCTGGGCCAGGCGGGCGACTTCGCGCCGCCAGCCCTCGAAGGTCTCGGCCTCGATGGCCAGGGCGCGGTGACCGGCCTGGCTGATCCGGGCGTCCAGCTCCGACAGTTCGACCGTGGTGAACCGTACCTGGCTGGCCAGGGTCTGACGGTGGATGAAGGGACTGTCCGGCCCGGCCCGCAACAGGCCCTCCGCCGCCTTGGCCGAGGTTTCCAGGAAATAGCCCAGGACGGCGTTGTGCTTGACCTTGAAGGGTACGCCGGACTCGGCGACCGCCCGCGCCTCCAGATCGGCCACCACCCGGCGGCTGTCGTCGCGCAGGGTGCGGGCGGCGTCCAGTTCGGGGCGATAGTCGGGGCGCACGAAGCCGCCGTCGCGGGCCAGATGCGACGGTTCGTCCACCAGGCCGTCGATCAGATCGGCCTTCAGCCGCGACACCTCGGGCGACAGGTTCAGTCGGTCCAGGGCCAGGGCGATGCGGCGCGGCTGGCCGGTAAGCGGGTCCACCTGACCGATGAACAGGCCCGCGATCCCCTCGGCGACGGACAGGCCCACGCGCACCGCCGCCAGGTCGCGCGGACCGCCGCGCCCCAAGGCCAGCCGTCCGACCGCCCGCGCCACATCGGCCGACGCCTTCAGACCGTCGCGGAGGTCGCGCCGCAGATCGCGCCGCTCCAGCAGCCATTCGACGGCGTCCAGCTGTTCATTGATCGCCAGGGGGTCGCGCAGCGGTCGGGCGATCCGTTCCGCCAGGGCCCGGGCCCCGCCCGAGGTGACGGTGCGGTCGATACAGGCCAAGAGCGAGCCTTCACGTTCGCCCCTCTGCGTTCGGTCGATCTCCAGACTGGCGCGGGTCGCCGGGTCGATGGCCAGAAACCCGCTCTCGCCCAGACGGCGGGGCGGGGCCAGGGCCGGAACCTTGCCGGCCTGGGTCGTCTCCAGATAGGCGGCGATCAGGCCGAGCGCCGAGACCTCGGCCTCCTCGAAGGCGCCGAAACCGTCCAAGGCCGCAACCCCGTACAGCCGCTCGACCCGCGTCCGCGCCGCCTGGGGCTCGGCGATGGCCGAGGCCAGGGCCTGAACCACGCCGCCGGACCCGTCCAGGGCGTCCCGCGTCGTCGGGTCGGAATAGATCCGGTCAGTGACCAGAACCTCGGACGGGCGGAAGGCGGCCAGCGTCGCCCCGAGATCCTCCAGCGCACAGGCGACGCTGTCCACCGCGCCGGAAGACAGTTCGACCACCGCCACGGCCGCCCGACCCTTGCGCACCGCTGCGGCGGCCAGCCGGTTGGCGCCGCGCGCGTCCAAGAGACTGTCCTCGGTCAGGGTGCCGGGCGTCACCACCCGCACCACGCCGCGCTGGACCACGGCCTTGCCGCCGCGCTTCTTGGCCTCGGCCGGGTCTTCCAGCTGTTCGCAGATGGCCACCTTGTGGCCCAGGCGGATCAGCCGGGCCAGATAGCCCTCCATGGCGTGGACCGGCACCCCGGCCATGGGGATGTCCTCGCCCTGGTGCTTGCCCCGCTTGGTCAGGGTGATGCCCAGAGCCGCCGCCGCCACCTCGGCGTCCTTGAAGAACAGCTCGTAGAAGTCGCCCATGCGGAAGAACAGGATGGCGTCCGGCTGTCCGGCCTTGGCCGTCAGATACTGGGCCATGAAGGGCGTGGCGCCCTCCAGAGAGGCGGCGATGTCAGGCGGGTGAGAGACAGGGGCGTTCATGTTGCGACAGGGTGACGGATCGCGTCCTGGCGCTCAAGCCCGTTGACCGGCTCTTGCACAGGCTTGTCGCCCCTGCGATAGGCCGGATCAGGCGGTTAAGGGAACACGGTGAGACACCGTGGCTGTGCCCGCAACTGTAGGCGGCGAGAGCGTCGTCCGTCCGGGGTCTAGACCTCGGCGCCACTGGGTGACTGGGAAGGCGAGGACGGCGGTTTATGACCCGCAAGCCAGGAGACCTGGCCGCCGACGTCGCTCGCTCCTGTCCGGGACCAGACAGAGGCGCGGTTTCTCCGTGGAAGCGACCCGATCTTGCGTCGTCCCGGCCTCGCGGCCGGGCGGATCGGCTCGCTGGTCACGACCCTGCGCGCGCATTCGCCGGGCCGATACGGGGACATCGCTCACAATGAAGCGCTCCATTCTTTCATCGACGGCGGCCATGGCCGCCGTCATCGCCGCACCCGCTTTCGCCGATGAGGCGACCCAGCTGGACGAGGTCGTGGTCACCGCCACCCGCCTGCCCGCCATCGTCGCCGAGACGCCCGGCGCCCGGGTCATCGATTCTAGGATCATCGAGCAACGCGGCGCCGTCTTCGCCGCCGACATCCTGTCCGACGTGCCTGGCCTGTCGGTGACGCGAACGGGGGCCTTCGGCGGGATCGCCCAGGTCCGCATGCGCGGCGCGACGCCGGGCAAGACCCTGGTGCTGGTGGACGGGGCGCCGATCAATGATGCGGCCGAACCGAACGGCGCCTATGACTTCTCCAGCTTCGAACTGGCCGACATCGACCGGATCGAGGTGCTCAGTGGTCCGCAGTCGTCCCTGTGGGGATCGGACGCCATCGGCGGGGTGATTTCCTTCACCACGCGCGAAATCGATGGCGTTCGCGCCGAGGCCGAGGCCGGCAGCTTCGACACGGCGCGCGGTCGTCTGTCGGCCGGCGTCGCCAATGAGACCTACGCCTTCAGCGCCTATGTCTCGCGCTTCCAGACCGACGGGATTTCCGCGGCGGACAAGGCGGACGGCAATCCCGAGACCGACGGCTTTCGCAGCACGACCCTGGGCGCCAAGGGCCGCTATGTCCTGTCCGACGCGGTCAAGGTCGAAGGCGCGGCGCGCTGGAACGACAGCCACGCCGACATCGACGGCTTCCCCGCGCCTGACTATGTGCTGGCCGACACCGGCGACGCCCAGGACAGCGAACAGTGGTCGGGCTTCGGTCGGGTGACGGCCCAGGCTTTCGGTCTTGATCATCAGTTCAGCATCTCGGCGTCCGATCTGGAGCGCACCTCCTACAGCGACGGCTTCGGCTCGACCTTCAGCGGCGACCGTCAGGCCTACCGCTGGCAGGCGGACGGTCAGGCGCAAGGCGTGGACTACGCCTTCGGCGTCGAACGCAACGAGGCCTCGGCGGCCCTGTCGTCAGGTCTGTCGCGCGACCTGTCGATAACCTCGGTGTTCGGCGTGGCCCGGTATGACGCCGGCCCGCTGAACCTGAGCGGCGGATTGCGGTACGACGACACGGACGATTTCGGCTCAAAGACCACGGGGCGGATTTCGGCGGCCTATGATCTGGCCGGCGGCTTCATCCTGTCGGGCGCCTATGGCACAGGCTTCAAGGCCCCGACCGTCAGCCAAGCGGTGTGCGACTATTGTTTCGCGCCCCAGCCGTGGCCCGCGCTGAAGCCGGAGACGGCCGACAGCGTCGAGATCGCCCTGGGCTGGGCCTCCGCCGGCGGTCGGTTCGAGGGACGCGCGACCCTGTATCGGCTGAACGTCGAGGACCAAATCACCTATTCCGCCGGCCGCTACGTCAACGTCGCCAAGACGCGGTCGGACGGGCTCGAGCTGGAAGGCCGCGCGCGCCTCGGCGCCGGTTTCGACCTGACCTTGGCCTACGCCTGGACCGACGCTGCGGACCGCACCACGGGCGCTCGCCTGCTGCGCGTGCCCGAACACGCCGGTTCGGCGACCCTGGGCTGGACGGGGGATCGCCTGTCCGGCGCCCTGACCGTGCGGGCGGAAGGCGATCAGGACGACTCTGGCGGCTTTTCCACAGTGGTCCGCGAGAGCTTCGTCACGGCCAATCTGAACGCGGCCTACGCTTTGACGGACAAGGTCGCCCTGACGGCGCGGATCGAGAACCTGGGCGACGAACACTATCAGCAGGTGTTCGGCTATGGAAAGCCCGGCCGGTCGGCCTATGTCGGGGTCAGGCTGCGCTACTGATCAGGTTGCGGGCGTCGGCGGCGAAGGCCGCCGGCGCCTCCAGCGCCAGTTCCGACCAGTCCAGGTCGGGACCGGGCGCATGGGCGGCCGCCAATATGGCGCGCAGCTCGGCGGCGGAGGCCACGCTGGCCACCACCCGGTCCACCGCCTCCAGAGAAAAGGCGTAGGCCAGGGCGGCCTGCATCGGATCGCAGCGCCGTTCCGCCAGGCGCCGTCGGATGCGCGACAGGGCCTGATCATAGCCGGTCAAATGGGCCGGAAGATCGTCGCCGGGGGCGAACAACAGGCCGCCGGCGAAGACCGAAGACAGGTGGACCTGGGCCCCCAGGGCCTTGATCTCATCCAGAATTCCCTCGGCCGCCGCGCGCTGATCCAGAAGATTGCAGGCGACCTGAACCACATCGGCCTCCAGGCGCCGGGCTAGGAGGACGGGTCCGTCCTCGACCGTGGCGCAAAAGCCGATGCTGCGAAACAGGCCGCGGGCCTTCAAGGCCTGCAGCCGGTCCCAAAGGGCCCGCCCCTCGGCGCCGGCCAGGTCGGCGGGATTGTTGACCAGCAGGGCCTCGCCCCGCGGCAGGCCCAGACGTTCCAAGGAGCGGCGCGCCCGCGCCTCAACCCGATCCAGTCCTTCGCCCAGGCCGACGGTGCGAACCGTGACGCGGAAGGGGGAGGGGAAGGGCCAGGCCTGGCCCAACAGCCGTTCGCCGTCGCCGGTCGGCTTGGTCGCGATCACCTTGACCCCCGCGTCCGCTCCCGTCTGCAACAGGAAACGCATCGCGTCCTCGCGGGCGCCCGACGGGGCGGCCATGAGGGGCTTGGCGGCGCGCTCGGGCTCGGTCACCACGGCCAGGGCCAGGCGATCGACCGGCGATGGCGCCGAGGGAGAGGGTGGGGACTGCGTCACCCCCCGATCATGCCCCCCAAAGCTTAAGGGAGGTTGATCAAGACCTTACGCGAGTCTTACTCATCGACCGCCGATATGGGTCGGGCGCGCTCAGCCGTCGGCGTCGGGCTGCCGGTCCGGGTGGGCCGCCTGAAAGGCCGGATGGGCCTGGGCGGCGGCCTCGACCGCCACAAGGCGCGGCCAGGGCGTCAGGGCCAGATTGAACCGCCGCGCCGAATAGAGCTGTGGAATCAGATAGCAGTCCGCCAGTCCGGGACGATCGCCGAAACTCCAACCCGCACCGTGGCGCGCGACCAGGACCTCCAGAGCGTCGAAGCCCGGCGTAATCCAGCGCCCCGCCCAGGCGTCGACCGTCGCCTGATCGGCGCCGAACTCCTGACGCAGGGCGGTCAGGACGCGAAGATTGTTCAGCGGATGGATGTCGCAGCCGATCAGGGCCGCCATGGCCCGGACCTGGGCGCGGTCCTGGGCGTCCTTCGGCAACAGGGGCGGCTCGGGATGGGTCTCCTCCAGCCATTCCAGGATCGCCGGGCTTTGGGTCAGGACCGTCTCCCCCTGCTGCAAGGCGGGGGTCATGCCCTGGGGATTGATCGCCAGAAAGGCGGGGGCCTTCTGTTCGCCCTTGCGCAGATCAAGGGCCGCAGTCTGATAAGCCAGTCCCTTCAGCCCCAGGCCGATGCGGACCCGATAGCTGGCGCCGGACCGCCAATAGCCGTGCAGGATCATCAGACGATCTCGAAGCTCAGGGGCGCCAGACCCTCGATGGCGACCGCCACCTTGTCGCCGCGCACGATCGGCCCGACGCCGGATGGGGTTCCGGTGAAGATCAGGTCGCCCGGCTGAAGCGTCCAGAGCCCGCCCGCCGCCGCGACGATCTGGTCCGGGTTCAGGATCATGTCGCTGAGGACGCTGGATTGGCGGGTTTCGCCATTGACGGTCAGGACGATGGACCCGTCCGGGTTCGGCAGGGCGCCAAGGGTTATGGCGCCGCAGGGCGCCGACTGATCAAACCCCTTGGCGGCGTCCCAAGGGCGACCGGCCGCCTTGGCCTGGGCCTGCAGATCGCGTCGGGTCAGATCGCACCCGGCGGCCCAGCCGACGATCCGCCCGCCTTCGCCGATGGCCGCCACCAGCTCGGCCTCATAGTGCAGCTGGGCCGTCGCGGACGGGTAGGCCGGATCGGCGCTGTCGGTCACCACGGCGTCGGCCGGCTTCGAAAAGAAGAAGGGCGTCTGCTTCTCCGGATCCGACCCCATTTCTCGCGCATGGGCGGCGTAGTTCTGGCCCACGCACAGAATCCGCCGCACGGGAAACCGTCGCGCATCGCCGATGATCGGCAGGCTGGGCTGGGGTCGGGGCTCGAACAGAAAGGCGGTCATGGCGCCAATCTAAGGCGCCGGGACGGAGGTGACGAGGCCTTCACCGACATTGGCGACGACGGAACCTCGACAGGGGTGTGGCGTTGGCAGACGGGGTTCCCTATTCTAATGCCAAGCTTGAAACTGGAGCGCGCATCATGGCCACCACCAAGGCTCGAGAAGACATCAAGGCCGATCTGAAGACCCTGAAGGAGGATCTGAAGGCCGGCGCTCGTGAAGAAACCCAGCGCCTGCGCGAAAAGGCCGAGGAGGCCGAGGCCCGCCTGCGCGCCAAGAGCGAGGAAGTGCGCGAACAGGCCCGCACCTATTACGACGCCGCCCGCGTTCGGGGCCGCGAATATTACGACGACGCCGCCGAGCGCCTGGACGAAGCCCAGCGCTATGTCGTCGAACGGGTGCAGGAGCGTCCGCTCCAGTCCACGGCCATCGCCCTGGGCGTCGGTCTGGTGCTGGGCATGCTGCTGGCCGGTCGCCGCCGCTGATGTTCAAGGGCATCCTCAAGCGCGCCGTGGCGACCGCCGTGGTCGCCGCCAGCGTCTTTTTGGCCGTCATCTTCCTGGGCGTCGCTGTGTTCTACGCCCTCCAATTGATGACCACGCCCTTGGGCGCGGCCGCCATCACCTTCGGCCTGTTCGCCTTGACGGCCCTGATCGTCGCCCTCGTCTTCCTGAAGCGCGCCGAAGGGGACGATGAGGACGAGGAGGAGGAGCCGGAGGGTCTGGCCGGCAAGATCCTGCATATGGTGCGCGAACGCCCCGTGATCGGGGTGGTCGGCGGACTGGGGGCCGCCTTCCTGCTGCTGCGGAATCCCGCCCTGGCCGCGATCGTGGCCAGCATGGTGGCCGACCGCAAGATGGAGCATCGCGGCTACGGTCGACGCCGCCGGCGCTAGGACGAATCGACATTCAGCGCATCCAGAGGATGGAAGCGGCGATGTGGACGAAGGCGAGGTAGTGTCGCGCCAGCCTATCGAAGCGGGTGGCGAAGCGGCGGAAGTGCTTGAGCTTGTTGAAGCAACGCTCGACGCAGTTGCGCAGCTTGTAGATCAGGGGATCGTGCGGGATCTGTGCCTTGCGAGATCGGGTCGAGGGTATGACAGCCTCGGCTCCGATCCTGGCCAGATGGGCGCGTAGGCTGTTGGCGTCATAGGCGCGGTCGGCGAGCACGGCGGCGGGGCGGTGGCCTTCCAGAAGGGCCGGCGCCGCCAGGATGTCGTGGCTCTGACCGGCTGCGATAAGGAAGCGAACGGGCCGTCCGAGCGTGTCGCAGGCCATGTGGACCTTGGTCGTCAGTCCACCTCTGGAACGCCCCACAGCCGGGTCGGGGCCCCCTTTTTTTGGCCGCTGCCCCGGCCGGTCGTCGCTTGTTGGTGGGCCCGCACAAGGGTCGAATCCAGCATCAGATACTGGTTGTCGCGATCCTTGATCAGGTCGTCGAACACCTTCTCCCAAACCCCCGCCGCCGCCCAGCGGCTGAAGCGCTTGTGCGCCGTCTTCCACTTGCCGTAGCGCTCCGGGAGATCCTGCCAATGCGCACCGGAGCGCAGCACCCAGAGCACCCCGTTCACGAACAGTCGGTTGTCGGACCCCGTCCGCCCGGGGTCCGACGCCTTACCCGGCAGCAACGGCGCGATCCGCAACCACTGCGCCTCGTCCAGCTCATAACGCTTCACGCCCATCACAAACCTCCGCCAAAGCGGAGACCTATGAATCACGCATCAAGCCCCGCGTGAATCCCTGAATGTCGATTGGACCTAGTCTTTCCTTTCTCTGTCGCGGGCGGAACGCCCCGCGACCGGGAACGTTGATCCACCGACGGACGAACGGCTGCGAGGCCGCCGTCGGAAACATCAACGCAGGAGAGCTAAACCCATGATTCGCTGGGCAATTATCTTCCTGGTCGTGGCTTTGATCGCAGCCGTTCTCGGCTTCGGCGGCATCGCGAACTTCTCGTTCGAGATCGCCAAATTCATCGCCGTGATCGCCATCATCCTGTTCGTCATCGCCCTTGTGGCCGGCGGACTTCGCGGACGCGGCGCGCCTCGATTGTAAAGGGCGTCGAGCTTCAAAACGGAAAGGGCCGGAACGCGAGTTCCGGCCCTTTCTTCATGCCGAGGTCCTTATGGGCCGTGGCCGAGATGGAAAGGCGGCGTCAGACCGCCGCCTTTTCCAGCATGCCCGGCGCGTTCGGATCGGGCGCCGTCGCCGCGCGGCGGGTGTCTTGGCGACGCGGAAGCCTCCACACCTGATGCGGCCTGTAGGCCGCGCCGTCCCAGGCCAGGGCGGTGACCGTGATGGTCTTGGCGTCCCACTCCACCTGATTGAAGCCGGGCGGCGATCCCCGCTCCCGATGCGACAAGGTTCCGCAACCCACCGCATAGGAACAGCGATCCGCCAGGTCGATCGCCAGGGCGAAGGGCACATGGACATGGCCCGTCATGATCAGATCCACGCCCGCCTCGGCGAAGATCAGCGCCGCCTCGTCCCCGCGCTTGACCTCACCGGTCATCGGCGCCCCGATCATCTCGATCAGCGGATGGTGACAGGCGAGGATGCGCAGCGCCCCGATCGGCGCCTGCCGCAGGGCCTCGGCCGCGCGCCGGGTCTGGTCCAGATCGATGACCCCCTTTGACCAGTTGGGCCGCGCCTGCCAGCCGCGCGCCGTGACGACGCCGCGCACCATGACGGTCTCATTGCAGAACTGGCCGTCGTGGGCCGGAAACCCGGTCGCCGTCTCGAACGCTTTCCAGGGATGGAACAGCCTTGCGACCGCGTCCCAGTAGGGGACGTCGTGGTTGCCGACGATGACGAAGCGCGGCTCGGGCATGGCGCGCATCCAGCGACCCGCCGCCGCGAACTCCTTGGGATAGCCCTTCTGGGTGATGTCGCCTGTGATCAGGACCAGGTCGTTGGGCGTGGCGTGGGCGTATTCCAGGGCGGCGGCGACCGCCCCCTTGTGCTCACATCCGAAATGAACATCGGAAAACTGGAGAATACGCCCCATTACAGACTGTCCTCGGCGGCGGGGGGTTTGGGCGCCAGGGCGCGAAACGCCTTGGGAATGAACCGCACCGTCGCCTCGGGGCTCAGAAGAAGGGGTTCGCCGTCGATCACGGCGGGAATCTTGGACCGAGCGCGCACGTCGATCCGCTTGGCGGGGCGGGTCGAGACCGCGGGATCATGGCGCCAGTCGCTGAACAGGGCCGTCGCCGCCAGTCGGAAGGCCTGGGTGGCGTCCGACGGATCCAGCGCCGCCGCCTCCAGCCCCGTCGGCTCCTCCATCGCCTTGGAGATCATCGGGCTGATCAACACCAGGGCTTCGGCGCGGCGACGGCCGCCTCCGTCCAGGCTGAACCTCAATCGGCCGGAAAAGGCTCGCTTCAGCGCCCGTCGAGCATAGGCCCAGGCCAGTCTCAGCTTTCCGGTCCGCATCGCCTCCCGCGCCGGGGCCCAAAGGGCCGGCGATCCCAGGATGGCCGCGCAGTAGAAATATTCCCCGCCGACCTCGCCGCCGGACACCGTCTGGGGCTCGCCCTCCTCCAGGGCGTGGCGCAAGGCCGCCTTCCAATCGCCGGTGCCGTAAAGCGCCTTGGGCAACATATTCATGGTGCCCCCGGGCAGGGGGGCGATCATCGGACCGTCCGGCCTGGCCTTGGCCGCCACCGAACGGGCCGTGCCGTCCCCGGCGAGAACGAAGATGACGTCGGGCGTTGCGGCGAAGGCGTCGGCGATGGCCTGGTCGAAGCCGCCGCCTTGCAACAGCATGACCTGGCTCTCCACCTGATAGTCGGCCAGGATCGCCTCGACCTCTGCGACGGCGCGCGGTCCGACGCCGCCTGACAGCGGATTCACCAGAATGACCAACCGCTTCAGCGACGCATGAGGCGTCAGGACGCGGCCCGCGTCCGGGCGCGGCCCGCCCGCCCCTGTGTCGGGCTCAGAGCTCAGGATGTCGGTCATGTCGGGCCGAACGCCTGCCAAGCCGAGCCGTTCCCCTCAGCATGACTCGAACGTCGCTTTGACGCCTCAGCGGCTGGGGCTGGGCGTTCGGCCGATCAAGGCTTGACCGTGGGCCCAGGCCGTCGCGATCCATCCGTCCATGGTCCGGCCGGCGGTCTCGACCGAACCCGCCCTGATCGACAGAACCAGCGTCAGGGCGCCGATCAAGGCCAGCAGAACCAGCAGGGTGTTGACCAGGGACGCCGCCGAGACTCTGCGCTTGCGTTTGCGAGGCCGCGACCAGATCGGTCCCTCGGCGCCGGCCGAAGCCCGCGTCAGTGTGGAAAATCGCATCGTCCTGCCCCCATAAGCTTGACTGCCGTGCGGCGATTTTAGCCGCTTCAGCGGAACAGTGATAGACAAGGGAACCGGTGCGGGAGTCCAGCGTTCTCGTATTCGGGGCGAACCCAGGATAAAGGAATTCACCATGAACAAGGCCATCATCGCCATAGCCGGCGCCGGTCTTCTGGCTTCGGCCTGCGCCAGCGATCCTTACGGCGGCACCAACCAGACGGTGCGCCAGGGCGCCATCGGCGCGGGCCTCGGCGCCGTGGCGGGCGCGGTCATCGGCAACAATGTCGGCGGCGGCAATGCGGCCACCGGCGCCCTGATCGGCGGCGCCCTGGGCGGTGCGGCCGGCGCGGTGCGCGGCTCTCAGGCGGACCGCAACAACCAGCAGCGTTATCGCGACAGCCAGGGTCGCTACTACTACTGCTACGACAACCGCCAGGACGAATGCTACTGGGACAATGGCCAACGGCGCTATTGAGCCTCAGGGTTTCTGAACGGACGTGAGACGGTTCGCGTCCGTTCAACCGGGCGGCTCGTCGGCGACGGGCCGCCCTTTTTGCGTCTGCAGACGCACAACCGAGGGGGACGGTATGAGATATCTGACGATTTCGGCATTGGGTTTGGCTGCGGCCGTGTCGGCCTGCGCCACCGCGCCTTCGCGAGACGCAATCGTGACGGGCGAATCGCCGTGCGCGCCGGTGCGGTTCGACATCTATTTCCGTGAAGGCGAGGCTCGGCTTACGCCTGCGGCCGATCAGGCGATCACGGCGGCGGCGAATGTGCTGAAGACCTGCGACGTTCGGCGGGTCCAGGTGCTGGGCCTCGCGGACGCCACGGGCGGGTCTGCGGCCAACCTCAGCCTCTCTCAACAGAGGGCGCGGTCCGTGGCCCAGGCCTTGAACACCGCCGGCCTGCCCGCCCCCGTCTTCGACGTGGCCGCCGCCGGGGACGTCGGCGCAGTCACTACCGAGGGCGCTGCCGAGCCGTTGCGCCGCCGCACCGAGGTGGCGATCGACGCCCATCCTCGCTGATCCCGTAAAGGCGCCCTGACAGGGGCGGTCTCCCGGCCTAAAAGGCCGATCATGCGCCTTCTTTTCTCCATCCTGTTCAAGGCCGGCCGGCTCCGCGACGGCTCCAGAGTCGGGGTGCGCCTGCTGCTGGTCTTGAACCTCGGCCTGCTGCTGGGCCTGGCCGGTCCGGCCCTGGCCCAGGTCCGAAGCCAAGCCCCCGTCGAGAGGGGCGCTCAGGGCGCGCAGAACATCCGGGCGGAACTCATTCCTCTGACGCGCTGGGCGGCGCCGGGCTCCACCGCCGTGGTGGCGGTGCGACAGCAGATCGCCGAGGGGTGGCACACCTATTGGCGCAACCCCGGCGATTCCGGGGGCCCCACCACCCTGAACTGGCGCCTTCCGCCGGGGGTCGAGGCCGGCGACATCGTCTGGCCCCTGCCGACCCGCCAGCGGCTGATGAGCCTGGTCAACTACGGCTATTCGGGCGAGGTCTATCTGCCCGTGCCGATCGAGATCCCGGCCTCGGCCCGACCCGGCACCACCCTGCCCCTGGTCGCCGACGCCCTGCTTCTGGTGTGCAGCGACCAGATGTGCGTGCCGGTGCAGATGAGCCTGAGGCTGGACCTGCCGATCCGGGAGGGGGCGCCGCCGCTGGACCCGGATCACGGCCGGGCGCTCCAGGCCGTGCTCGAGGCCGCGCCACGCCCTGCGGGGATCGAGGCGCGCGCCGCGCTCGAGAACGGCGTCCTGACCCTGTCGGCGGCGGGCGGACCGCTGGCGGAGATCATGGGCCGCGCGCCGGGCGTGACCCAGGCCTATTTCTATCCCTACGACAGCAGCGTGATCGACCATGCGGCGGCCCAGTCGGGCCAGGCCGGCCCCCGGGGGCTGAGCCTGACCCTGACTCCCGGGGCCGATCTGAAGGCTCAGGGCCTGACCCGGCCGGTGTCCGGCGTCCTGGCCACCGACGCCGGCGCCTGGGAGATCACGGCCCAGCCCGGTCCCCCCCTGCCCGGAACGGCCGGCGGCGCGGCCCTCAGCGGCGAGGCCGCCCCCCCCGCCGAAGGGGCCGGCGCGGGCTTGATCCTGCAGTCGATCCTGTTCGCCTTCGTCGGCGGACTGATCCTGAACCTGATGCCCTGCGTCTTCCCCATACTGGCGATGAAGGCCGCCGCCCTGGCCGTCTCGGCCCATCAGGCCGGCGAGGCGCGGCGCGACGGCCTGCTGTTCCTGGCCGGGGTCCTGTCCAGCTTCCTGGTCCTGGCGGGCGTCCTGCTGATCCTGCGCGCGGGCGGCGAGGCCATAGGCTGGGGCTTCCAGCTTCAGTCGCCGGCGGTGATCGCGGGCCTGGCCCTGCTGATGCTGGGCGTCGGCCTGAACCTGTCGGGCGTCTTCCATGTCGGGGCAGGACTGCAGGGGGCCGGCGCCGGTCCCCTGTCGCGGCTGCCCGGCGGCGTGGGGGCCTTCTTCACCGGGGTGCTGGCCGTGGTCGTCGCCGCCCCCTGCACCGCCCCCTTCATGGCCGCCGCCCTGGGCGCAGCCCTGCTGGCGCCCTGGCCGGCGGCCCTGGCGATCTTCCTGATGCTGGGCCTGGGCCTGGCCCTGCCCTATGTGGCGATCAGCCTGTCGCCCGGCCTGTTGCGACGCTTCCCCCGGCCGGGGCCGTGGATGGAGCGGCTGAAGGCCTTGCTGGCCTTCCCCATGTACGGCGCGGCCCTGTGGCTGGTCTGGGTCTTTTCGCGCCAGACGGGACCCGACGCCTTGGCCCTGGTCCTCGCTGCGGGCCTGATGCTGGCCTTCGGTCTGTGGCTGTCCGGCATGAACCAGGCGCGCCGGGCCCAGGGCGGGACCGCCGTGGTCAGCGCCGTCGCCGCCACCCTGGCCCTGCTCTTCGCCGTCGGTTTCGCCGGTCTGGCCGCCACCCGACCGCCGTCCGCGGCGGCGGCCGAGACCGGTTCCCTCACAGCCGCCCACTGGTCGGCCGAGGCCGTCCGCGCCGCCCAGGCCGCAGGCCGTCCCGTCCTGGTCAACTTCACCGCCGACTGGTGCGTCACCTGCAAGATCAATGAGCGCGCCGCCCTGTCCTCGCCCCGCGTCGCCGAGGCCCTGAAGGCGTCGAACACCCTCTATCTGGTCGGCGACTGGACCCGCCGCGACGACGCCATCAGCCGTGAACTGGAGCGTCACGGCCGCTCGGGCGTGCCCCTGTATCTGCTGTATCCGGCGGAAGGCGGCGAGCCCCGCGTTCTGCCGCAACTGTTGACTGAAGGCCTGGTCCTCGAGGCGCTCCGCCCCGTCAAAACGACTAGACCTCAGGCTGAGGCGGGGCGGTGATCACTTCGACATTGTCGTTCAGCAAATAGGACAGTTCCGACAGGGCCGTAGCGCGCTCTGCGGGGGTAGCGGCGGCCTGAACCGCCTGGACCTTTTTCGGCATGTCCTCGGAGATGCCGCGCAGGATGCATTTCAGATCGCCGTCGGTGCCCCGTTCCTTCAGAATCAGATGGCCCTGCAGGTCCAGGGCCGCCAGTTCGTCCGCCTGGGCCTTGAAGCCGGTGAAGGCCTGGCTGGTGAAGAAACCGGCGTCGTCCGCAGCCTTTGACGCCGCCCAGCCGTCGACCATCGCCTTCAGCCTCCCGGACCGGGCCACGATGTCGGCGAACAGGGGCTCGGCCGCCACGGACACGGGGGCGCCGGCGGCCGCAGGGGGCTGATCGGCCGCCAGGGCCACGGCGGGATTGGACAGGGTCAGGGCGATCGTGAGAGCAAGGCCGCAGGACATGAGGTGACTTCCTGTTTCAGCGTCGGCTAGGACGTTGAACCGGCATACGCTCGACCCGTAAACGAGTGTTTACCTTCCTTGTCTTCCCAAGATTTCTCCTCCCGAGGACGACTGATGACCCGCAACGACGCCTGGACCGCCTTCGACGCCGCCGCCGCAACGGCGGGCAAAGCCCGTATCGTGGACCAGTTCGCCGCCGATCCGGACCGGCTGGCGCGGATGTCGGTCGAGGCGGCGGGTCTCTATCTGGATCTGTCGAAACAGAGCTGGACCCGGGACGCCTTCGAGGCCTGTCTGGACCTGGTCCACGCCTGCGACGTCGAGGGCCGTCGCGCCGCCCTGTTCGCTGGCGAGGCCGTCAACCTGACCGAGGGCCGGGCCGTGCTGCATCCGGCCCTGCGGGCCCCGGCCGGCGCCGACTTCAAGGCCCTGGGCGAGCCGGTCTCGGCCGAGGTGGACGCGGTGCGCGCCGACATGAAGACCTATGCCGAGGCCGTGCGCGCGGGCGCCGAGGCGGGGGCGACGGGCAAACGGTTCAAAGCCATCGTCCATGTCGGCATCGGCGGCTCGGACCTGGGTCCGCGCGTGGTGTGGGACGCCCTGCGGCCGCTGGAGCCGTCCATCGACCTGCGTTTCGTCGCCAACATCGACCCCCGCGACATGGCCGAGGCCCTGACGGGGCTCGATCCCGAGACCACCCTGGTCGTGGTGGTGTCCAAGACCTTCACCACCCAGGAAACCCTGGCCAACGCCGAGGCGGCCAAGGCCTGGCTGGCGGCCGCCCTGCCGGTCGAAGGCATGACGAAACACTTCATCGGGGTGACGGCGGCGCCGGACAAGGCGGCGGCCTTCGGCTGCGGCCGCACCTTCGCGTTCAGGGACTGGGTCGGCGGACGCTATTCGCTGTGGTCGGCGGTCAGCCTGTCGTGCGCCATCGCCCTGGGCTGGGACGTGTTCGAGGCCATGCTGGCCGGGGCGGCGGCCATGGACGATCACTTCGTCTCGGCCCCGCTGGAGCGGAACGCCCCGATCCTTCTGGCCCTGGCCCAGGTCTTCAACGTTGACGGCCTGAACCGGCCCGCCCGCACCGTGGCGCCCTACGCCCACGCCCTGCGTCGCCTGCCGTCCTTCCTCCAGCAGCTGGAGATGGAGTCGAACGGCAAGCGGGTGCATCGCGACGGCGCGCCCGTGACGCGCCAGACCTGCCCCATCGTCTTCGGCGAGCCCGGCACCAACGGCCAGCACGCCTTCTTCCAACAGATCCACCAGGGCCCCAAGATCGTCCCGGCCGAGTTCGTCATCGTGGCCAAGACCCACGGAGACGCGCCGGAATCCCCCCTCTGGTCAAACGCCCTGGCCCAGGGTCAGGCCCTGATGCTGGGCAAGACCACCGAAGCCGCCAAGGCGGAAGGCCTGGCCCAGGGCCTGTCGGAGGAAGAGGCGACGCGTCTCGCGACCCACCGCACCTTCACCGGAAACCGCCCCTCGACCGCCATACTGATGGACCGTCTGACGCCCCAGACCCTGGGCGCCCTTCTGGCCCTCTATGAGCACAAGACCTTCGTCGAGGGCGTGATCTGGGACATCAACAGCTTCGACCAATGGGGCGTGGAGCTGGGCAAGGTCCTGGCCAAGGCGATCCTGAAGGATGTCCACGCCGGCGGCCCCTCCGCCGATCTGGACCCTTCGACGGCCGGCCTGATGACGCGGTTGATGGGCTGACGCTCAGGCCGGCGCGGCGTCGATCGTCAGGACGCGCCGGGGGGTGCGTCTCCCGGCCGGCGGCGAGCGGTGCAGGACCACCGGCAAGTCCGGCCAGGCCTCCCAGCCCGGCGCCGTGCCCTTGATGACGGCGACGTCGCCAGGGTGAAGGGTGCGGACCCGACGACGCGTGCCGATCAGGCGCCCGTCCAGATCCTCGCCGATCTCGCCGGCGAAGGCCCATTCGGGCCCCGGCCCCTCATAGGCGACGATCAGGCGCACCGGAACGGCGTCCTGATGAAACCGCGGGCAGGCGCGCCGGGTCACGGTCTCCCACCGCGCGCGCCAGGCGTCGTATCCGCTGATCGCCGCCACAATCTCCGCCAATCCCTCGATATCCTGCAGCAACCATTCGGGCGCCGGGCCGGACGTGGCGATCCAGCGCCCGTCGCAGTCGGCGGTGAAGTCCGCCGGGGGTAAGGCGTCCGGCGGCATGGGACTGGGCCGCGACCAGATCGCCATCCGCACCTGCGGCTCGAACAGGGTGGTGAAGACCGTGGGCGCCTGCCCCTGGACGACTGCGCCGACCGCCATGGAAAACCTTGCTGACTGTGCTTGTTATAATATAACGTAACTCTCACAGTCGCCGGGCTGTGGTCAAGCTCGGCGCAGCAGCCGTGGAGCGCCGTCATGTCCGAGTTCAAGACCCTGCCCGTCACCGTCCTGTCCGGCTTCCTCGGAGCCGGCAAGACGACCCTGCTGAACCACGTCCTGGCGAACCGCGACGGGCTGCGGGTCGCGGTCATCGTCAACGACATGAGCGAGGTGAACATCGACGCCGCCCTGGTGCGCGACGGCGGCGGGGCGGACCTGTCGCGGACCGAGGAACGGCTGGTTGAGATGTCCAACGGCTGTATCTGCTGCACCCTGCGCGAGGACCTGCTGATCGAGGTCGGCAAGCTGGCGCGCGAGGGTCGGTTCGACTGCCTGCTGATCGAATCCACCGGGATATCCGAACCCATGCCGGTCGCCGCCACCTTCGACTTTCGCGACGAGGACGGTTTCAGCCTGTCGGACCTGGCCCGGATCGACACCATGGTGACGGTGGTGGACGCCTTCAACTTCCACCGCGACTATCCCTCGACCGACCGGCTGAAGACTCGCGGCGAACATCTGGGCGAGGACGACGAACGCACGATCGCCAATCTGCTGATCGACCAGATCGAGTTCGCCGACGTCATCGTGCTGAACAAGTGCGATCTGCTCGATGCGACCCAACTCGGGACGCTGAAGGCGATGATGGCCCAGTTCAATCCGCGCGCCCGGATCATCCAGGCAGTGCGCGGCGCCGTGCCCCTGGATCAGGTCGTCGGCACGGGCCTGTTCGACATGGAAAGGGCGGAACAGGCGGCCGGCTGGTCCCAGGCCCTGCGCGGCGAGGTGACGCCCGAGACCGAGGAATACGGCGTCTCAACCTTCGTCTACAGGGCGCGCAGACCCTTTCATCCCCGACGCTTCTACGACCTGCTGCAGCGCGAATGGCCCGGCGTCTGGCGCTCCAAGGGCTTCTTCTGGCTGGCCAGCCGGATGGACTATGTCGGTTCCTGGAGCCAGGCCGGGGCCGTGACCGAACATGAATGGGGCGGACTGTGGTGGGCTTCGGCGCCGCGCGAGCGCTGGCCCGACGACAACGCCGAATGGCTGAAGGCGATCGAGGCCGTCTGGCGACAACCCTATGGCGACCGTCGTCAGGAGATCGTCCTGATCGGCAAGGACATGAACCGCGATCTGCTGACCTCCCTGTTCGACGCCGCCCTTTTGAGCCGGTTCGAGATGGAACGCGGACCCAAGGGCTGGGCCAGGCTGGAGGATCCCTTCCCGCATTGGGACCCGCGTCGGGACGCGGCATGACAAAAGGGGCGTCTTGATAAGGCGCCCCTTCTGAATTTCACGTCCGCAGTCTACCAGCGGCGATCGTAGCGATAGTCGCGGCGCTCGTCGCGCCGGTCATAGCGCTGGTCGCGGCGCCAGTCGCGATAATCACGGCGCTGCTCCCAGCGCGGGTCGCGGCTGTTGATGCCGTGCTCGCGTTCCCAGTGGCCCTGGTTCCGGTAGCATTGGCCGCCGCGATAATAGCCGCAGTCCGATCCGCGATTGGACGAGGCTACCGCGCCCAAGGCCGCGCCGGCCAAGGTGCCGCCCGCAATATAGGTTCCGTCGCCATTGCCGTAGACGGCGCCCGCCAGTCCGCCGACGGCGGCGCCGATCAGGGCGTTGCGGGCGGTGTCGTCGCGGTCACGCGACTGGGCCGAAGCCGGGGCGGCGGTCAAGGCCAGGGCGGCGGCGGGGGCGACAACGGCGGCGGTGATTTTCAACAGCTTGGACATGGTCCGTCTCCTCTGAATCGCCTCGCGTCTTCCGGGGATCGCGAGCGTTGAGGTGGTTTTAGCGCGCGCCGTTTGAACGGGTTCGGAGGCCGTGGTTCATCGCGCGTTCATCCGTCGCGGAAGTTTCACACGCGGCGGCGCTTGACGCCCCGCCGCCCTCTGACTAACTCCCGCTCGCGTTAGCACTCTCCGTGGTCGGCTGCTAAAACGGCGGTCGCGGAGAGGCTGACCCATTGTTCAAATCGCCCCATTCGGGGGATCAAGGGAGACAACCGATGGCGTTTCGTCCGCTCGGCGACCGCGTGCTGGTCAAGCGCGTTGAAGAAGAATCCAAGACCAAGGGCGGGATCATCATCCCCGACACCGCCAAGGAAAAGCCCCAGGAAGGCGAAGTCGTCGCCGTCGGCCCCGGCGCCCGCGACGACTCGGGCAAGGTCAACGCCCTGGAGCTGAAGGCCGGCGACCGCATCCTGTTCGGCAAGTGGTCGGGCACGGAAGTGAAGATCGACGGCGAAGACCTGATCATCATGAAAGAGTCGGACGTGCTTGGAGTGCTGAGCTAAGGCTCAGCCCTCAGTGGCGAGTGATCAGTGGCGAGTGGCGAGCAGGTTTCCGGACGAAACCGCCGCCGTCGCCCCAATCTCAGATCCTCGCCACTCGCCACTAACCACTCGCCACTCACACAAAAGGAGCTGCCCGCATGGCCGCTAAAATCGTACAGTTCAACACCGACGCGCGCGACAAGATGCTGCGCGGCGTCAACGTCCTCGCCAACGCCGTCAAGGTGACCCTGGGTCCGAAGGGTCGCAACGTCGTGATCCAGAAGTCCTTCGGCGCCCCGCGCTCGACCAAGGACGGCGTCTCGGTCGCCAAGGAAATCGAGCTGGAAGACGCCTTCGAGAACATGGGCGCCCAGATGATCCGCGAAGTCGCTTCGAAGACGAACGACAAGGCGGGCGACGGCACCACCACCGCGACCGTTCTGGCTCAAGCCATCGTGCAAGAGGGCCTCAAGGCCGTCGCCGCCGGCATGAACCCGATGGATCTGAAGCGCGGCATCGACAAGGCCGTCGGCCTGGTCCTGGAAGAGGTCAAGACCAACTCCAAGCCCGTTTCCAACAACTCGGAAATCGCCCAGGTCGGCACCATTTCGGCCAACGGCGACTCCGAAATCGGCGAGCTGATCGCCCAGGCCATGGCCAAGGTCGGCAATGAAGGCGTGATCACCGTCGAGGAAGCCAAGACCGCCGACACCACCGTCGACGTCGTCGAAGGCATGCAGTTCGACCGCGGCTATCTGAGCCCCTACTTCATCACCAACGCCGACAAGATGGAGGCCGTTCTCGAAGAGCCGCTGATCCTGCTGTTCGAGAAGAAGCTGACCTCGCTGCAGGCCATGCTGCCGATCCTGGAAGCCGTGGTGCAGTCGGGCCGTCCGCTGCTGATCATCGCCGAGGACATCGAAGGCGAAGCCCTGGCCACCCTGGTGGTCAACAAGCTGCGCGGCGGCCTGCGCGTCGCCGCCGTCAAGGCGCCGGGCTTCGGCGACCGCCGCAAGGCCATGCTGGAAGACATCGCCATCCTGACGGGCGGCCAAGTCATCTCGGAAGACCTGGGCATCAAGCTGGAGAGCGTCACGCTCGACATGCTCGGCAAGGCCAAGAAGGTCTCGATCACCAAGGACGACACCACCATCGTCGAAGGCGTGGGTGAGAAGGCCGACATCGAAGCCCGCGTGGCCCAGATCAAGCGCCAGATCGAAGACACCACCTCCGACTACGACAAGGAAAAGCTGCAGGAACGTCTGGCCAAGCTGGCCGGCGGCGTCGCGGTTCTCCGCGTCGGCGGCTCGACCGAAGTCGAAGTGAAGGAAAAGAAGGACCGCGTCGACGACGCCCTGAACGCCACCCGCGCTGCGGCTGACGAAGGCATCGTTCCCGGCGGCGGCATCGCCCTGTTGAAGGCCTCCAAGATCCTGGCCGACGTCAAGGGCGACAACGCCGACCAGAACGCCGGCATCGCCATCATCCGTCGCGCCCTGCAGGCCCCGATCCGTCAGATCGCCGAAAACGCCGGCGTCGAAGGCTCGATCGTGGTCGGCAAGGTGCTGGAGAACAACGACGCCTCCTTCGGCTTCAACGCCCAGACGGAAGAGTACGGCGACCTGGTCAAGATGGGCGTCATCGACCCCGCCAAGGTCGTCCGCACGGCCCTGCAAGACGCCGCTTCGGTGGCCGGCATCCTGATCACCACGGAAGCCGCCGTCGCCGACGCCCCCAAGAAGTCGGGCGGCGCCGCCGCTCCTGACATGGGCGGCATGGGCGGCATGGGTGGCATGGACTTCTAAGTCCAAGCCTTCCGACGCTGAAATGCAGAAGGGCGGGACCGCGAGGTCCCGCCCTTTTCTATTGTCGCGCCCGTTCTGTGAGCGTCTGGATTATCGCGCTCAGAATTCGGAGATCGCCCCCGGCCGGCGCGACCGGCTCTTCAGCCACATGACGCCCAAGAGATCGGCGAAGGCGACCTTCAGCCGGCCCCAGTTGGTGTATTTCGACCGGCCGGTTTCGCGGTGGCGGTGATCGACGTCCAGATACTGGTTTCGGTAACCCTCGCGGATCATCAGGGCCGGCAGATAGCGGTGGATGTGATCGAAATAGGGAAGCCGCAGGAAGACGTCGCGGCGAAAGGCCTTCAGCCCGCAGCCGGTGTCGTCGGCGTCGTCGCCCAGCAGCCGACGACGGATGCGGTTCGCCCAGACCGAGGCCTGGCGTTTGGCGGCGCTGTCCTGGCGCTTGGCCCGTCGCCCGCCGATCAGACCGACGTCTGCGGGGGCCGCAAGCAGGGCGTCCACCAGCCGGGGCGCATCGGCCGGCGGGTTCTGACCGTCGCCGTCCATCGTCACCACCACCGATCCCCGCGCCGCCAGCACCCCGGTGCGCACCGCCCGGCTCTGGCCCGCATTGGTTCCGTGGGCCAGAACCCGCAAGGTCGGCAGTTCGGCCATGGCCGCCTTCAGCTCGGCCAAGGTCGCGTCCCTGGAGGCGTCGTCGACGAAGATCATTTCATAGGACCGGCCGGCGAAGGCGGCCGCGATTTCACGCGCCAGGGGCACGGCGGCGCCGGCCTCGTCGTGAACGGGAACCACTACGGAGATCTGGGGCGCGTCAGGAGCGATTTGGGCGGTCATGCCGCTCCATAGACGAGATCGACGGCTTAGGGGAGACGGCTGACGCCGGCCCGGTCCCCGTGTAAGGAGTCTCTCATGAAGAGCTTCGATCTGGATCGCCGCATCGCCGGCTGGAGAGGCCCCCTGCTGGCGGCCCTGTTGACGCTGGTCGCCGGCCTGCCGGGCCTGCTGCTCCTGCCGCCGCTGGATCGGGACGAAAGCCGCTTCGCCCAGGCCACCGTCCAGATGCTGGAGAGCGGCGACTATGTGGACATCCGCTTCCAGGACGAGCCGCGCTGGAAGAAGCCGGTCGGCATCTATTGGCTGCAGGCCGCCGCCGTCGCCCTGACCTCGGACCCCGAGGATCGCGAGATCGCCCCCTATCGGATCCCCTCTCTCCTGGGGGCCATGCTGGCCGCCTGGGCTGTCGCCTGGGCGGGTTCGGCCCTGCTGGGCGCGCGCGTCGGCTTCTTCGGCGGCGCGATCATGGGGGCGACCTTCCTTCTGTCCACCGAGGCCGGGATCGCCAAGACGGACGCCATGCTGTGCGGCGCCACCACCCTGGCCATGGCCGCCCTGGCGCGAATCTATATGGCGACCCGAGCCGGGGAACGACCGATCCGGCCCCACAAGCTTCTGTTCTGGCTGGGCCTGGGGCTGTCGATCCTGATCAAGGGGCCGATCGGCCTTCTGGTCGTGGCCCTGGCGATCCTGGCCCTGTCGATCTGGGACCGCGACGTCCGCTGGCTGGGCCGGCTGGGCTGGGGCTGGGGCCTGCCGCTGGTGGCCCTGATGGTCGGCCCCTGGGCGATCGCCATCACCATCGCCACCGACGGGGGCTTCTGGCGCGAAGCCATCGGCGGCGACCTGGCGCCCAAGATCGCCGGGGCCCATGAAAGCCATTCCGGCTTCCCGGGGATGTATGTGCTTCTCGCGCCCCTGCTGTTCTTCCCCTCCACCCTGCTGCTGCCTGCCGCCGTCGCGACCGGCTGGTCCCGTCGGGCCGAGCCGGCCATTCGCTTCCTGGTCTGCTGGCTGGTTCCCGGCTGGCTGATGTTCGAACTGGCCCCGACCAAGCTGTGGCACTACACCCTGCCGACCTTCGGCGCCCTGGCCCTGTTGGCCGCCGCCGCCCTGGCCCGGCCGATCGGCAAGGTCTCGCGGATCACCGGCGCGGCCCTGGCGGTATTCGCCGCCGTCCTGATCTGCGGCATCACCGTCTATGGCTTGACCGTCTACGGCACCTCGACGGCCCAGACCTGGGCGGCTCTGACGGTCGGATCGACCCTGGCGGCGGCGGCTGTCGGCGGCTTCCTGCTGTTGAACCGGGCGCCGGTGGCGGCGCTGGTCGCGTCCCTGGCCTTTGGAATCGTGGCCCACGCCGCCTTGTCGGGCACCATCCGCCAACTGCGCCCCCTGGCCATCGCACCGAGACTGGAGAAAACCCTTGAGGCGGCGGACCTGCATCCCCGCCAGGGCCGCACCCCTGGACCGGTCGCCATCACCGGCTTCCATGAGCCGAGCTTCGTCTTCCTGACGGGCCGCGACACTGAACTGACCGACGCCCAAGGCGCGGCCGACGCCCTGGCCGAAGGACGGCCGGCCATCGTCGAGGGACGCGACGCCGACGCCTTCCGCGCCGCCGCCGGGCGGCTGGGTGTGGCGGGCCGGGCGGTCGGGGTGGTGCGGGGCTACAACTATTCCGCCGGAGACGAGGTGAGCCTGACCGTCTATGCGCCTCCGCCCCGCACGGCGGAGCCTGCGACGCAAGCCGCCCCCGCGACGGCGGCGACGCGATGAGCCGCTTCATCCAGATCGTCGAGGTCGGGCCCCGTGACGGGCTTCAAAACGAAAAGGCCGTGCTGGACCCCGCCGTCCGCGCCGAGCTGGTGCGGCGGCTGGAGGCGGCCGGAGCCCGGCGGATCGAGGCCGTCTCCTTCGTCCATCCTAAATATGTGCCGCAGATGGCCGGGGCGGAAACGGTGATGGCGGCCCTGCCTCACGAAGCCGGACGCAGCCGCATCGGTCTGGTGCTGAACGGCCGAGGCTATGATCGCGCCCTGACCACGGCCGTGGACGAGGTCAATGTCTCGCTTTCCGCCACCGACGGCTTCGGCCTGAAGAACCAGGGCCTGGCCGTCAAGGACCAGCTGGCTATGCTGGGCGAGATCGTCGCCCGCCGTCACAACAGCCAGACGTCCGACGTTGTCCCCTCTCTGTCGGCGACCCTGTCATGCGTCTGGGGCTGTCCGTTTGACGGAGAAGTCTCGGTTCAGCAGGTCGGCGACCTTGTGGGGGCGATCGGCGCCTTGGGCGTCGGTGAAATCGCCCTGGCCGACACCATCGGCGCCGGAGATCCCTGGGCGGTGACGCGCAAGGTCGAGGCCGCCCGCCGGGCAGCGCCGGAGGCGCGCCTGCGCCTGCATTTCCACGACACGCGCAACACCGGCCTGGCCAACGCCTATGCCGGCGTGGAGGCGGGGGTGGACGTGTTGGACGCCTCGGTCGGCGGCATCGGCGGCTGTCCCTTCGCGCCCGGCGCCACCGGAAACATCGCCACCGAAGATCTGGTCTATATGCTGGAGCGCGCGGGTTTTCAGACCGGCTATGATCTGGACGCCCTGATCGAAACGGCGCGCTGGATCGGTGCGGTGCTCGGCCGCCCCGCCCCGTCCGCCCTTAGCCGGGCAGGCGGCTTTCCCCGCAGGTGACGAACGGACGCAATAGGGTTAATCAGACTTAAGAAGCGCAGCCGTTGCGCCGGGGAGAGGAGCCGCCATGCTGATCGCCATACCCCTGCTGCTGATCCCGGTGGTCCTCTACAATATCGTCGTGCTGTTCGGCGCAGACGGAAACGGCGGCATGAGCCAGGCCGACGCCCTGCTGCGTGATCCGCTGTTCTCCATTCCCATGGCGTCAGGGGCCCAGTGGAATGTGGGCTCGGGCGACCTGATCCTGTTCGTCGGCCTGATCCTGCTGTTCTTCGAACTGGTGAAATCGACGTCGAGCCAGAGGGTGGCCATCGTCAATCACGCCCTGTCGATGGTCCTGTTCATCATCGTCCTGGTCGAATTCCTGCTGATCCGCGGCTTCGCCACCTCGACCTTCTTTCTGATCGTGGTGATGATCCTGCTGGACGTGCTGGCCGGCTTCATCGTGACCATCATCGCGTCGCGCAAGGATTTCGACCTAGCCAACTGACGGCCGGTGCGCGGGGCGGCGAAAAGACGATTTAGGAAAAGGCGGTGAAGATCAGCGCCACGACGGCGACGTCGAAGACCTTGGCGGCGAGGCTGAGGGCGGCGGGCATGGTGTGTCCTGGCGGAGGCGTTTCGATACGCCTTCAGCAAGTTCCGTGCCGCCCGACGCCTAACGCCCGATCAGACGTCGGTCTTGGACGCGCGCCCGACCGGCGGCCGTCGCTCGGCCTCGCCCGAATACTCAGCCCCCAAATAGGCGGCGCGCGCGGCGTTCAGAACCGGAGGACCGCCCTTCAGGCCGCGCCTTTGCCCCTTCTGGCCCATCTGCTGGGCCACAAAGGCCGCCGCGCCGGGTTCGCCGGCCGTATGGACGGCAGGTCTTGCCGAGGACCCCGTTGCAGCCTCGGCCTCAGCCTCGGTCAGCGGCGCCGGGACCAGGGCCTTGGCCGCCGCCTGCTGAGCGCGCCGTTCGCGCTCGCGCCTTTCACCTTCGCGGCGATCCACGCGCTCAGGTCCGCTGACCGCCTGGATCCGATCGGTCATTTCGGCTTGGACTCGGCGAGACGGTCGATCTGGGCGCGCATTTCGTCCATCTGGCGGCGCATCTCCTCCAGGGCGTCGCTGTCTGCGGCCGCCTTGGTTTCCGCCGCCGGCGGGGCGGCCGGCTCGCTTCGGCCATAGCCGAAGCCGGGGAACATCTGCATCGCCCGTTCGAACACGGCCATATTGGTCTTGGCCGCCTCCTCGATCAGGGTCGCGCCGGCGCCGGCGCCGAAGGCCCGGCTCATCTGACTGGCGAACTGCTCCTGCTGACGGCTGAAGTTGGTCAGGGACATTTCCAGATAGGAGGGCAGAACGCCCTGCATCGAGCCGCCGTAGAAGCCGATCAGCTGACGCAGGAACTGGACCGGCAGCAGGGCCTCGCCCCGGCTTTCCTCTTCGAAGATGATCTGCGTCAGGATCTGGCGCGTCAGGTCGTCGTTGGTCTTGGCGTCATAGACGACGAACTCGGTCCCCTCGCGCACCATGGCGGCAAGGTCGTCCAAGGTCACGTAGGTGCTGCTGCGCGTATTGTAGAGACGCCGGTTCGCATACTTTTTGATGACGACCTGATCGCCTTCGCCGGTCTTTCCGCCCTTGGTGTTTTCGTCAGCCACGCTTGTTCTCGCGATTTTGCAACGCACCACTATCGTCCGTTGCGGCGCGAAGCGCTAGAGGCTGATCTCAAGGGCGACGGAAGGCCTCAGTGGCTCATGGCCGGAGCCAGGACGACGCCGACCAGGACGGCCGTCCAATGCACCGTCGCCCCGGTGACGACGAACCCGTGCCAGATGGCGCGGCGGAACGGCACCTTCGGGCTGATGAAGACCAGCACCCCGGCCGTATAGATCAGCCCGCCCAGAACCAGCAGGGCCAGGGCGACGGGGTGGACCGTCTCCACCATTGGCTTCAGAGCTGCGACGGCCAGCCAGCCGAAAACGACATAGACCGCGCTCCAGAACCGGTCCGAAATGCGCGGTGCGAACAGCTTCACCCCGGCGCCGACGAAGGCCAGGGTCCAGATCAGGGCGGTGAAGCCGATCGACCAGAGGCCTTCGAACCTCTGGGTGGTGAAGGGGGTGTAGCTGCCGGCGATCATCAGAAAGATGGCCGCCTCGTCCAGGCGACGAAGCACCGGACGGGCCGCGCAGGGGTTGGTCCAGTTATACAGGGTCGAGGCGGTCAGCATGCCGATCAGGCACAGGGCGTAGATGGCCGTGGCCAGAACGCCTCCGACCCCCGTATAGACCCCTGCCAAGCCCGCCAGAACGACGCCGCCGACGGCCGCCAGCATCAGACCCACCGCATGGACCCAGAGGTCCGCCAGCCTTTCGGCGCGGGTCTGATAGTGCTCGATCATGTCCAGCTCGTCCGGCGTGCAGACATGGGTGACAAGGCGTTTCAGCGTTCCCAGCATGGCCAATCAAATCCAAGATCGTCCCTATCGTTCCGACACAATGCGCCGTCAGGATGACGAAGGACTGAATCCGAGGCGGTGTTTCCTCCGACAGGTGACGAAGCCGCCCATATGCGGCAAAAGAGCCACTCGATAATTCCGCAGAGAGTGAAATCCCATGACCGAGGTCGTCATCGTCTCCGCCGCCCGCACCCCCGTCGGGTCGTTCCTCGGCGCCCTGTCGTCCTTGCCCGCCTCCAAGCTGGGCGAGATCGCCATCAAGGCGGCGCTGGAGCGGGCCG
Source organism: Brevundimonas sp. Br13 (assembly GCF_055391505.1). Lineage (NCBI taxonomy): Bacteria > Pseudomonadati > Pseudomonadota > Alphaproteobacteria > Caulobacterales > Caulobacteraceae > Brevundimonas > Brevundimonas sp. Br13. The sequence continues at coordinate 573,854 of NZ_AP044008.1, forward strand.
GGGTCGCGGGTGATGAGGTGGACGAGGTGATCCTGGGCCATGTGCTTCAGGCTGCGGCCGGCCAGGGCCCGGCGCGTCAGGCGGCGGTCGGCGCCGGCGTGCGCCAGTCCGCCCCGGCATGGAGCCTGAACCAGATCTGCGGTTCCGGCCTGCGGGCCGTCGCCGTCGCCGCCCAGCAGATCGCCCTGGGCGACGCCGGGATCGTGGTCGCCGGCGGACAGGAGAGCATGAGCCAGGCGCCCCACGCCCAGCAGCTGCGCACGGGCCACAAGATGGGCGACGTCGCCCTGATCGACACCATGATCAAGGACGGGCTGTGGGACGCCTTCAACGGCTATCACATGGGCCAGACCGCCGAGAACATCGCCGACAAATGGGGCATCACCCGCGAGGCCCAGGACGAGTTCGCCCTGGCCAGCCAGCACAAGGCCGAGGCGGCGCAGAAGGCCGGCAGATTCGCCGAGGAGATCGCCCCGGTGGTCATCCCCGGCAAGAAGGGCGACGTGGTCGTGGACCAGGACGAATACATCCGCCACGGCGCCACCCTGGAGCTGATGCAGAAGCTGCGGCCCGCCTTCGCCAAGGAGGGCAGCGTCACCGCCGCCAACGCCTCGGGCTTGAACGACGGCGCCGCCGCCCTGGTGCTGATGAGCGCCGAAGAGGCGAAGGCGCGCGGGCTTGAACCCCTGGCCCGCATCGCCTCTTCCGCCACGGCCGGGGTCGATCCGTCGATCATGGGCACGGGGCCGATCCCCGCCTCGAAGAAGGCGCTGGAAAAGGCGGGCTGGACCGTCGCCGACCTGGACCTGGTCGAATCCAACGAAGCCTTCGCCGCCCAGAGCCTGTGCGTGGTCAAGGAGCTGGGTCTCGACCCGGCCAAGGTCAACGTCAACGGCGGCGCCATCGCCATCGGCCATCCCATCGGCGCCTCGGGCGCGCGCATCCTGACCACGCTTCTGTTCGAGATGAAGCGGTCCGGCGCGAAGAAGGGTCTAGCCACCCTGTGCATCGGCGGCGGCATGGGCGTGGCGATGTGCGTGGAGCGGGGGTGACCTGAAACTTCCTTCTCCCTTTGGGAGAAGGTGGCCGCGAAGCGGACGGATGAGGGCCGGACGGTGGGACAGTCGCACCGCCGCAACCCTCTCCCTTTCGCGCGAGACCGATCGCTACGCTCTCGGGCGCTCAAGCCCTCTCCCAATGGGAGAGGGGATCCGCTTATCAGTCCGCCGGATATTCGAAGGGATCGGTCGGCGTCGGCTCGGTCGGCAGGGGCATGCGCGGCAGGGGCTCGTCGCGGTTGGCCGCGTTCAGCAGGAAGCTGGCCAGGATAATCGCCGCCTGACGCATGTCCTCCGGCTTCAGGTGGTCATAGCTGTCGATACTGGTGTGGTGCAGGCGACTGGAATAGTCGAGCGGGTCCTGAATGAACTGATACCCCGGCACGCCGACCGTCTGCATATAGACGTGGTCGGTGCCGCCCGAAGGGCGCAGGGACACGGTGGTCGCCCCCATGTTGGCGAAGGGCGCAAGCCATTCCTGGAAGATCGGAACTGCGGCCACATTGCCCTCGGCGTTGATGCCCCGGATCTTGCCCGAGCCGTTGTCCAGGTTGAAATAGGCGACCAGATCCCGATAGCCTTCGCGCGGCTGGATCGGCCAGCGGCTGCGCCAGGTTCGGTTGTTCGGCAGGTTCGCCAATGCTGGATCGTTCGAGGGCGCGCGAGTGGCCAGATGCCTGTCGACATAGGCCAAAGAGCCCAGGATGCCCTGTTCCTCGCCGCTCCATAGGGCGAAACGGATGGTGCGTTTGGGCCTCACGTTCAGGGTCTTCAGGATGCGTGCGGCCTCCATGACCACTGCGCTGCCGGCGGCGTTGTCCACCGCTCCGTCCGAAGCGACCCAGCTGTCCAGATGGGCGCCCGCCATGACGTATTCGCTGGTTCCCCCGCTGCCGGGGATGTCGGCCAGGATGTTGTAGGCGTTGACGTCCTCGTCATGGAACTGGACCTCGCTCATCAGTTCCAGCGTGGGCGGCGTATCGGTCAGGGCCAGTCGGGCCAGACGACGATAGTCCTCAGCCGCCAGCTCCATGCCCGCCAGCTTGGGCGTCGCGCCGACCTGATAGGTATAGCCCGTGCCGTGCAGCAGGCCGCCGTCCCGCTGGGAAATCCTCACCCAGGCCAGGGCGCCCTGTTCGACCAGGAAGGCGTCGAGCCGCGCCGCGAAATCGGCCGTCTTCAGCTGACGCTCGATCGCAGCGGGCGAATACTGGGGTTGGACATAGGTGTTGCGCTCGGCCAGCTCGGCGCTGGTCCAGCGTTTGAAGGCCGGCTCGGTCGGTTCGGACCCCGTGCCGGGCTGGGACAGCATGACGATCTTGCCCGACAGCTTGCCCCGCCATTTGTCGAAATCCTCGACCTTGGAGATCGGCGCCACGATCACGCCGCCGCTGATCACCCCGTTGGTCGAAGGGGTCCAGGCCACCGGAATGGCCCTCAGGTCCAGCGGTCGCGGCGCCGTCATGCGGGCGCTGGAGCGGACGATGGACCAGCCCCGCCCGAACTCGAACCCCTCGGCCCGGACGTTCGACAGGCCCCAGTCGCGGAACTGCTGCTGGGTCCAGCGTTCCGCCTCCCGCATCTGCGGCGAATTGGTCATTCGCCCGCCGATCCGGTCCGTCAGATAGGCGGCCGTCTGCATCACCTGGCTGTGGTTCAGCCCCTGGTCGATGATGCCGTTGACGGTGGTCCGGTTGACGGACTGGGCCGCGACCGGCGTGGCCAGAAGAGCGGCGGCGGAAACGAAGGCGAGCAGACGCGACATAGGACCCCCTGATTGGCTTAGAGCATGATCGTTTCGGACGGAACCGCTTCGCGGTTCCGATAGAAGCGTGAATCATGCTCTCGCTTTAATCTGCTATCTGACGGAGTCCTCGACGGAAGTGCAAATCCAAAAGGCCCCGCGCGACGCTCAGCCCCAGGGACCGCGCGGCTCGGCCGGGGTGGCGGGCACGCCGGTGGTCAGGCGCCGGGGCGTCGCGGGGACGGCCGAGAGCGGAACCGCCGGGGCGGACGCGGGCGCCGTCTGGCGCGGCCGCATCCCCATCTTCGCGCCCAGCTCCACCAGAGCCCGAACGCGATTGCCGGTCGCCGGGTGGGTCGAGAACAGATTGTCCGCCCCGCGCCCGGCCAGGGGATTGATGATGAACAGCTGTCCGGAGGCGGGATTGCGCTCGGCCGTCGGATTGTGGATCCGCTTGGCGTAGGCCTCGATCTTTTGCAGGGCCGAGGCCAGGGCGTGAGGGTCATTGGCGATCTCCGCCCCGACGCGATCGGCCTCATATTCGCGGCTGCGCGAAATCGCCATCTGCACCAGGCCGGCCGCCATGGGCGCCAGGATCATCAGGGCCAGGGTTCCGATCAGACCACCCGGCCGCTCGCGGTCGTCGCCGCCCTGGAAGAACAGGGCGAAGTTGGCCAGGGCGGCGATGGCCCCGGCGATGGTGGCCGTCACCGTCATGATCAGGGTGTCGCGGTTCTTCACATGGGCCAGCTCGTGCGCCATCACGCCGCGCACCTCGTCGCGGGTCAGCATGTCCAGAAGACCGGTGGTGGCGCAGACGGCGGCGCGTTCAGGGTTCCGGCCGGTGGCGAAGGCGTTGGGCTGGTCGCTGGGGATGATGGCGACCTGGGGCTGGGGCAGGCCGGCGTCGCGCGCCATCTGGCGCACGTCGGCGACATAGTTGCGGACCACCGCATTGGGATGCTGCTCATCGACCGGCTGGGCCCGGTACATCTTCATGACGATCTTGTCGGCGTTCCAGTAGCTGAACAGATTCATGCCGCCGGCGAAGACCAGGGCGATCGCCATGCCGGTCGCGCCGCCGATCAGATAGCCGAGCCCCGCGAAAAGGGCGGTGAGGGCGGCCAGAAGAATGAAGGTCTTCAGATGGTTCATCGTCGTTCCGGGACCGTCGGCGGCTTTTTGTGGCGTCGCGGCTTTGATCGACTATTTGAGGCCATGAGCCGCCGTCCTCAAGGGAGCCGACCTGTGACCGAACATCCCACCCCCGATCCGGCCGAAGCTGCGGCGGAGGATGGGGAAACCCCCGCCTTCAACCAGGACGTCCCCCACGCCACGCCCGAAAGACCACTGAGCACGGTCGCCCGCCGCGCCCTGCTGGAGGCGGCCGAACGCCGCATGGCCGAGGAGGGCGCGGCGGCCGAAACCGAATACGGCGGTCCGACGGGGCCTGAACCGACCCGCTACGGCGATTGGGAGAAAAAGGGCCTGGCCGTCGATTTCTGACGGGCGACGACGGCGCGACAATTGCCGAGACAAGACTTAGGTCAAGGAGTCTGTCCCGCAATGACACAGCCCATCATCGCCGCCGCGTCTGCGGTCCTCCTGCTTTCCGCCGCACCCGCTCTGGCGGGCGGTCCTTCCGGCGCTCACGGCGGCGGCTGTGGAGGCTGCGGCGGCGGGCATCAGGGCGGACACCCCGGCGGCGGTCATTACGGCGGCGGCCACAACAGCAACGTCAATGTGAACGTGAATGCGAATGCGGGGGCCAACGCCTCGGCCTACGCCGGGGCTTCGGCCTATTCGGCGATCAACGCCCGCGCCTATTCCCAGTCGTCCAGCTTCAGCCGTCACGGCGGAGGCGGGGGCGGGGTCGTTTATGTCGGGGGCGGCTATGCCGAGGGCGGCGCCGTCGGCGGGAGCTATGCGTCCGCCCCGGCGGTGGTCTTCGTGGGGCCTGCGCCCGTCAGCGCCCCTGTCGGCTATCCGGTCTATGGCTTCGGTCGCGACTATATCGGCTGGCGCCCCTATCGGCCTCAGCCGCCGATCGACTGCGGCTGCCGCCCGCCGTATCCCGGTCACGACCGCGAGATGCGCTACGAGGATCGGCGCGACCTGAGCCGCCGAGACGCCTATGAGGCGCACGTCTACGAAGAGCGCGCCTATGAAGAGCGGGCCTATGAGGCGGGCGGCTATTATAGGGAGGAAGGGTCCGTTCCGGCGCCGACGCCCTATGTCGAATACCCGCCGATCTACGGGGAGCCTGAACCCCTGCCGCCGCCTCCCCCTCCGCCGCCGACGGACTATTACGGCGACCTGCCGCCGCCCGGCAATGTTCCGCCGCAAGCCCCGCCCCGCCAGTACTACGCCCAGGAACCGGGCGAGCGCGGCTGATCAGATCAGGGCGATGCTTTCGGCGACGGCCAGGGCGGCGGCGCGGGGGTCGGCCGCCGCCGTGATCGGCCGGCCGATCACCAGATGGGTGGCGCCGGCCTGAAGCGCAGCCTCGGGCGTGGCGGCGCGGGCCTGATCGTCCAGGGCCGACCCCGCAGGCCGAACGCCGGGCGTCACGATCAGAAAGTCGGGCCGGCCGGCGGCCTGTGCGATCTCGCGCACCCGGGCCGCCTCCTGCGGGCTGGAGACCACCCCGTCGATCCCCGCCTCAAGCGCCTGCCGCACACGCAGCTCCACCAGTTCGGCCGGCGACAGACTGTGGTCGTCCGCCGCCAGATCCTCGGCCGTCAGGCTGGTCAGAACGGTCACGCCCAAAACCTTGAGCCCTGATCCGGCCACGCCCCGCGCCGCCGCCGCCATGACCTGGGGCCGGGCGTGGACGGTCAGGAGGTCGCAACCCGAGGCCGCCAGATTCGCCGCCGCCTTTTCGACCGTCGCGCCGATGTCGTGCAGCTTCCAGTCCAGAAACACCTTGCGGCCCTCGGCCTTCAGGTCGCGCGCCAGCTCCATGCCGCCGACGGCGAACAGCTGCAGTCCGATCTTGTAGAAGCCCGCCGCATCCTGAACCCGCCCGACCAGGGCGGCGGCCTCTGCGACCGTCGGCACGTCCAGGGCGCAGATGATCCGTTCGTCGGGACCGCGATTGGGGGCGACGGTTTGGACCTGGGTCATCGACGGACTCGCGCTGAGCGGCTATGCCGGGACGCTGAAGGTGCGTCGGCGCGGCCGGCGTGTTGAATTTCAAGAGCGAGGCGAGGCGATGAACGCGGTCGATCTGGGTGTCAACCTGTTCGTGACCCTGTTCGCCCTGTTGGACCCGATCGGCAATCTGCCGATCTTCGCCGCCGCGACCGCCGGGGCCACCCTGCGTCAGCGGATCTCGGTCTCGGCCCTGATCTGCCTGTTCGCCATGCTGTTCCTCAGCTTCTTCCTGTTCACGGGCCTGGGCCTGCTGCAGTTCTTCGGCATTTCCCTGGCGGCCTTCCGCATCGCCGGGGGCATTTTGCTGCTGTTCCTGGGGCTGGACATGGCGCGCGGGGACTTTCTGGCGATGTTCGCCGACAAGGACGCCTTGAGCGACAGCAAGGATGTGCGCGGCTACGCCCGCCGGCGGTTCCAGCGTCTGGTCGTGCCCTTCGCCATCCCGCTGATGATCGGTCCGGGCGCCATCTCGGCCGTGATCATCAATGCGGGCGAGGCCGCTCAACTGGGTTACGCCGGCATGGCGGGCTCGGTCGTCGCCATCGCCGCCGCCTGCGTCGTCTCCTGCATCTGTTTCGCCCTCACCGGCTATCTGAGCCGGGTGCTGGGCGAAGTCGGCATGGCCATCATCGTCAAGGTGCTGGGCCTGATCCTGTGCGCCCTGGCCATCCAGTTCATCCTGCTGGGCCTGGGCGAAGCCATCCCCGGCATGATCTCCGGCGCCGTGACCACCCCCTATCCCGCCGCCTCCTGAAGCTTCAGTCGGCGGCGTCCTCGATGGCGTGGATGTCGTCGTCGGACAGGCCGAAATGGTGGCCGATCTCGTGGATCAGGACATGGGCGATCAGCTCGGCCAGGCCCACGTCGCCGCGCTCGCACCATTCGTCCAGTATGGGGCGGCGATACAGGAAGATCCGCGAGGGCTCGGGCGCCGGCCCCAGGCTGTCGCGCCGCCCGATGTCCACCCCGTAGTAGAGGCCGGTCAGTTCGAAGGGGTCTTCGATCTCCATCTCGGCCAGGGTCTGTTCGTCGGCGAAGTCGTCGATGCGGAACACCACCTCCCCCGCCGCCGCCCTGAACTCGGCCGGCAGGGCGTCGAAGGCCTGACGGGCCAGACGCGCGAAATCGTCCAGGGAGGGGGCGAAAAGGTCGGCAGCGGGCTCTGTCATCCGTCCGCTATCGCCGCGGTCGGCGGGGCGCGCAACGGGGCGCGATGACGCGATCGGAGGGTCTGACTTTTTCGTGCTGCATTGAGGTATGGTAAAGGCGAATCAGGGCGCGGGACTCAAGGACAAGAATGGCCGAGGCCGACATCGCCTATGTCGCCACTGCAGGCGCAGCCGGACTGGCCTTGGGCGTCAGCGCCTGGGCCTTGCGGCTGCGCGCGCGTCTGAGCGCCGCCGTCGCCGCCGCCGAGCGGGACCGTGACGCCGCCCAGGCCGATCTAAGCCGCCACGACAGCATGTTGCGCGCCTTCGACGACGTGAGCCTGGCCTTGACGGCCGAAGGCGAGGCGAGCGGCGCGCCCATCGGCCCCGCCGAACTGATCGCCCGACTGACCGCCTCGGACGCCGCCGTGGGGTCGGGCATGGATCAGGGCGAGGCGGGCCAGGCCATACTGACGCGGCTGAGGTTGAGCCATGCGGTTTCGATCGAGGCCCTGGTCGAGGCCGGAAAGGCGTTCGAGAGCCTGATCGACCTCGGCGACATCGAGCCTTGGCGCGTCGAAGGCCGGGTCGCCGGCGGGGTCGCCTGGCTGCGCCTGTCGCCGGCGTCCCGCGTGGTCCTGACCGGAGCCGATGCGACCGAGAGCGGCCTGTCTCTGCTGGGCGACGCCTCGCCGATTCCGACCTGGATCGTGGACGGCGCCGGACGACTGGCCTGGGCCAACCGCGCCTGGTTGAGCGAGCTCGGCGCCCAGTCGGTGGATGAGGTGCTGGACAAGGGCCTGTCATTCGACCGCGGGGCCGACGCCCTGATCGCCGAGGCGGGCCGGCTGGGGCTGCGTCAGGAAGGGTTCCGCTGGACGACCGGCGGCGGCCATCGCCGGGCCTGGCGGATCATCGCCGAACCGGCGGCCGGCGGCGCCGTGACCGCCTTCGCCATCGAGGTGACGGAGGCCGAAGAGACCCGCGACACCCTGCGCCGCCACGTCGACGCCCACGACGAGACGCTGAACCACCTCGCCGATGCGGTCGCCATCTTCGGCCCCTCCAAACGCCTGGCCTTTCACAACACCGCCTTCCAGACCCTGTTCGACCTGGACCCCGCCTGGCTGGACGAACGGCCGACCCATGCCGAGCTGCTGGACCGGCTGCGCCAGCGCCGCCGCCTGCCGGAGGTGGTGGACTACGCCGGATGGAAGGCCCGCGAACTGGAATTCTACGGCGCGTCCCAGGCCGCGCCGGACGACAGCTGGTCCCTGCCCGACGGGCGGACGCTCCGGGTCGTGCGCCAGCCCCATCCGCTGGGCGGCATATTGCTGATCTTCTCGGACATCACCGACGAACTGAATCTGCGCAGCCGGTTCAACGCCCAGATCCAGGTGCAGAGGGCGACGCTCGACAAGCTGAACGACGCCGTCGCCGTCTTCGGCTCGGACGGACGGCTGCGGCTGCACAATGAAGCCTTCGAAAGCTTCTGGCGTCTGCCCAGCGATCGGATCGCCGCCTCGATCGACTTCGACGCCCTGGCCGAACTGTGCAAGGCCGTCCTGCCCGATCCGGCCCTGTGGCTGGGATTGAAGGCCCGCGTCGCCGATCCGGACCCCGAAAGCCGCATCGCCATCTCGGGCGAGGGGCGCACGATCGACGGCCGCATCGCCGCCTGGCAGACCCGCCCCCTGCCGGACGGCGCCACCCTGGTCGCCTTTTCCGACGTGACGGCCCGTCGGGGCCTGGAACAGGCCCTGGTTCAGCGCGAACAGGCCCTGGCGGAAAGCCAGGCCTTGAAGCGCGAGTTCGTGGGCAATGTCTCCTATGAACTCCGCACGCCTTTGACGACGATCGTCGGCTATTCCGAACTGCTGGAGACGATGGGCGATCTGCCCGAGCGCAGCCGCCAGCATGCGGGCGCCATCCGCGTCGCCGCCGTCCAGCTGGCCCGCTCGATCGACGACGTTCTGGACATGGCCCAGATCGACGCCGGCGAGATGGAGCTGTCGCTGGGCGACGTCCGGGTCTGCGACCTGCTGAACGAGGCGGCCGAAAAGGTCCGGCCCAAGGTCGAGGGGCGCGGCGCCGTCCTGACCGTCGCCTGCGCCGCCGATCTCAGCCCCATTCGGGCCGACGAGCACCGGATCGGCCAGGCCCTGGATCATCTGCTGGAAAACGCCGCCCGCGCCGTTTCCGAAGGCGGGGCCGTCACCCTGACGGCCGAGGCCGGCGCGTCGGAGGTACGGCTGACCGTCTCCGATACGGGGCGCGGCATCCCCTATCATCTGCAGGCCCATGTGTTCGATCGCTTCGTCCGGCGCGAGCGGGGCGGACCGGGCGTCGGCCTGGCCCTGGTCAAGGCCCTGGTCGAACTGCACGGCGGCTGGGCCGAGGTGGAAAGCGAACCCGGAAAGGGCGCCGCCTTCATCCTTCATCTGCCGCTGGGCGCGGCCACCACCGCCGCCCCGCCGGAACTCCAGTTGGATCGGCCGCAAGCCGTAGAGGCGGCCGACTGAGCCGGAGCCGTCTCTCAGCCCTTCGACCCCAACCAGTCGAGCAGGCCGCGCGCGGCCGCGACGCCTGAGGCGAAACTGGCCTGAAGCAGATAGCCGCCGGTCGGCGCCTCCCAGTCCAGCATCTCGCCCGCGACGAAGACGCCCGGCCTGGCGATCAACATCGAGCGGGCGTCCACCGCCTCCAGCGCCACCCCGCCCGCCGTGGAGATGGCCCGCTCCAGCCCTTGGAACCCCGTCAACCGCACGGGCGCGGCCTTGATGCGCTGCGCCAGGCAGAAAGGATCGGCCGGCAGGGGGCCGGTCTCGCGCAGGAGGGCGACGGCTAGAGGGTCCAGTTTCGCCGTCTTGCGCAGATGGGTGGCCACACTGGCCTTGGCCCGCGGCCGCGCCAGGCGCTCCGCCAGCTGTTCGACCGTCAGGCCGGGCTTCAGATCAAGGTGGATTTCGACCTGACCGTCGGCCTCGATCGCCTCACGCAGGGCCGCGGACAGGGCGTAGATCGCCCCGCCTTCCAGTCCATAGCGCGTGACCATGACCTCGCCCGGCACCGTTCGATCCCTCAGGCGGACCGAGACGGGCTTCAGGGGCCGCCCGGCGAACCGCGCGCGAAAGGCGGCGGACCAATCCACGTCAAAGCCGACGTTGGCGGGGCGGAAGGGGGCGACGGCCACCCCTTGGGCCTCCAGCCACGGCTTCCAGTCGCCGTCCGACCCCAGACGCGGCCAGCTGGCGCCGCCCAGGGCCAGGACGACGGCGTCAGGCCGCACTCGCCGCTCGCCGTCAGGCGTTTCGAACACCAGATCCGGCCCCGACCAGCCGATCCAGCGCGACCGCGTGCGGATTTCGACGCCCAGCCCTTCCAGCCGCGCCAGCCAGGCGCGGAGCAGGGGCGAGGCTTTCATGGCGCGCGGGAAGACGCGCCCGCTGGAACCGACGAAGGTCGGCTGGCCCAGGCCCTCGACCCAGGCGATCAGATCATCCGGCCCGAAGTCGGCGATCCAGGCCCTCGCTGTTTCAGCCGCCGGACCGTACCGGCTCAGAAAGCGCTCCATCGGCTCCGAATGGGTCAGGTTCAGACCGCCGCGCCCGGCCATCAGCAGTTTTCGCGCCGGAGACGGCGTCTGTTCATGCACCACCACCTTCAATCCGGCCTGGGCCAGGTGCTCGGCGGCCGTCAGGCCGGCCGGTCCGGCGCCGATCACATGGATGGCGGGCTCGGCTTGGCGGTCGGAGTGGGTCATCGCCCCGCTTTGCCCGCTCACCGCGACGCTGGCTATAGGGGGCGGGATGGTTATGTTCGGCCGATGAGCGTCGCCTTCACCCGAGAAGAAGATCTGGAAGCCACGGCCGCCGACCTGGCGGACCGGCCGATCTCGCCCCACCCCAACCTGGTCACGGCCGAAGGCCTGGCCCAAATCGAGGCCGAACTGGCCTCCGCGCGCGCCGCCTACGCCGCCGCCCAGATCAAGGGGTCGATCGAAAGCGATCGGACCGCCATGGCCCGCGCCACCCGTGATCTGCGCTACTGGTCGGCCCGCAGGGCGTCGGCCCAGCTGGTGGAGCCGGGCGAGACCGACGGGCGCGTTCGTTTCGGGGGCTCGGTCCGCATCGAGCGCGACGACGGGCGATCCCAGACCTGGCGCATCGTCGGCGAGGACGAGGCCGATCCCGCGAAGGGCTCGGTCAGCCATGTGTCGCCGCTGGCCCGCGCCGTTCTGGGCCGGCGCATCGGCGACGAGGTGGTGGTGGCGGGCCGGAGGGTGGAGATCACGGCGGTGGGCTGACCGCCTTCAGCGCGGCTTTTCGGCGGCGTCTCCCAGCATCTCGCGGATCATGTCCAGGATCAGCTTCTGATTTCGCAGGGGCAGATGCGGCGCCAGACGGGCGATCTCGACACTGTGTTTGGTCATCCGGGGCTCGTGGTCGAAGGCGGGCGCCTCCTCCTCGCCCACGCCGGCCTGGGCCACGCGAAAGCCCGAAAAGAAGTAGGGAATCTCCACCTTCATGAAGTCGGCCATTTCGAACAGTTTCGAGGCCGAGACGCGGTTCGTGCCCTTCTCGTACTTCTGAACCTGCTGGAAACTGACGCCCAAGGCGCGCGCCAGGGCGCTTTGGGTCAAACCCAGGCCCAGACGCTTCTCCTGAACGCGGCGGCCGACGTGGATATCGACGGGATGGGGCTCCTCGAGTTTTTCGCGCGCCATCCCGATTCCCCTCGTCCCGCTGTCAGCCCCTAAGGCGAAGCCTAGTGGGAGAGGTCAACGGCCACAAGCCGGGACGGCGGCCGGCGAAAAGGGAAATCGCCAGGGCGGCCAGAAGACCCGCGAAAAAGAACGCGTCGCCCCATCGGCCGTAGGGGGTCACCGCCGTCGGGCGCGGCAAGGGCGCATCGATCACCCCGGCGACGCCGGGATCAAGCCTTTGATTCTGAACGATCCGGCCCCAGGGATCGATCATGGCCGAGATTCCCGTCGGCGTGGCTCGCGCGATGGGCAGGCCGGTCTCGATGGCGCGATAGCTGGCCAGGTTCAAATGCTGGCGCGGCCCGGAGGTCGCGCCGAACCAGGCGTCGTTCGAGGCGTTGACGATCCAGTCGGGACGCCCGTCCGCGCCGGGCGTGAAGCCGGGATAAAGGCTTTCATAACAGATCAGCGGCTGGACCGGCGGAACGCCCGGAACGCGGATGGGCGCAGGAATGGGCCCGGCGGAGAAATCGCTCGGCATGTGAACCAGGCTGCGAAGCCCGACGGCCGTCATGATCGAACCCAGCGGCAGATACTCGCCGAACGGCACCAGCCGATGCTTGTCATAGACGGCGGCGATCCGCAGGCCCGGCCCGCCTTCGTCCACCAGGGCGAACAGGCTGTTGTAATAGCGGGCGCCCTCTGGGGCCGTTGGATCAGGTTCGCCCCGCGCCAGCCCCATCATCAAGGTTTGCCCCGGCCGCACGGCGCCGGCGATGGCGGCCGCATCCGCCGAGGCGAAGACGTCATTGGCCGAGGCCGGCAGGGCGCCCTCGGGCCAGACCACCACGTCGGGCGTTCGGGCGGCCGGCTGTCTCGTCAGGGCGACGTAGCGATCGACGATGGAGCGATAGGCCTCGGGCGACCACTTGGTTTCCTGTTTAACGTCGGCCTGGACCAGGCGAACCACGGTGTCGGTGAACCGCAACTCGGCCTGGGCCAGGCGCACGGCGCCGAAGAGGCCGATGGCGGCCAAGGCCAGAACGCCCAGTCCGGCCGAAATCAGACGGCTGCGCGCCGCGCCGGGGCCGATCGGGGGCGCGAGGGCCGCAGTCGCCGCAACCGTGACCAGACTCAATCCATAGACCCCGACCACCGAGGCGAACTGGGACATGCCCCCGCCCGCCCGCCAGGTCGCGCCAGCCGGGTTCCAGGGAAAGCCGGTCAGCACATGGCCGCGCAGCCATTCGGCGGCGCAGAACAGGGCGGCGAACAACAGAACCCGAACGACGCCTATGGGTGCGAACCGGCGATAGAGGGCGCAGGCGACGCCCCAGAAGAGCCCCAGGCCCGCCGGCAGCAGGCTGGCGGCGAAGGGCGCCATCCAGGCCTGTTCCGGATTGACGAAGAAGGCCTCCGCCACCCACCAGCAGCCGATGAAGAAATAGGCGAAGCCCGCCAGCCACCCCATCCAGAAGGCGCCGCGCGGGGTGTCCGACCGTTCCGACAGGATCATCAGCAGCGGATAGCCCAGGAGGCCGACCAGCACCCCGAACGGCGGATGGGCCAGGGCCGTCCCCGCCCCGGCCGACAAGGCCAGACCGATGCGGATCAGACGCCAGGTCCAGGCGCGACGCTTCTCGGGAAGGGCGCGAACGCGGGCGGCGAAACGGTCGAGCGCGGCGTCGGGAAACATAGTGTCAGTCCTGCCCCTCTACAGAGACATCAGCGGCATAGGGGTCAGCGACGCCCAGTTCGGCCAGGATCTCGCGCTCCTCGGCCTCCATCGCCTCGGCCTCGGCCTCGTCCTCGTGATCGCGGCCCAACAGGTGCAGCACCCCATGGACGACCAGATGGCTCAGATGGTCCGACAGGCTCTTGCCCTGAACGTCCGCCTCGGTCGCGCACACGCCATAGGCCAGGACGATGTCGCCCAGGTGGGGCGCGGCGTTCTCGGGCGCGGGAAAGGACAGGACATTGGTCGGCTTGTCCTTGTCTCGGAATCGGGCGTTCAGCGCCCGCACCGCCTCGTCGTCGGTCAGCAGGACGACGACGTCGCCCGCCACGGCGCCCAGGGCCGCCGCTGCGGCCCGTTCCGCTGCGGCTGCGACATCCGGCAGGGCGGCGGTCCAGGCCTCGGCCTCGATTTCGATGTCGATCATGCGGCGTCTTCAAGGTCCGGGGTCGGACGGGACCGGGCGGCGTCGGCGTCATAGGCGCGCACGATCCGCTCGACCATGGCGTGGCGCACCACGTCCTCGGCCGCGAACCTCAGGATGCCGACGCCCTGGACCCCGTCCAGGATCCGCAGGGCATGGGCCAGGCCGGAATCGCGCGGGTTCAGCAGATCGATCTGGGACGGGTCGCCCGTCACCACCATCCGCGCCCCCTCGCCGAGACGGGTCAGGACCATCTTCATCTGCAGACGCGAGGTGTTCTGGGCCTCGTCGACGATGACGAAGGCGTGGCTGAGGGTGCGGCCGCGCATGAAGGCGATGGGGGCGGCCTCGATCTCGCCCTTGTCGCGGCGGCGCTGCACGTCCTCGGCGCCGAGAATGTCGTTCAGCGCCTCCCAAATTGGGGCCAGATAGGGATCGACCTTTTCGTTCAGGTCGCCCGGAAGGAAGCCCAGCTTCTCGCCCGCCTCGACCGCCGGGCGGGTGATGACCAGCCGGTCCACCTGGCCGCGCCGCAGCAGGGAGGCGCCGTAGGCGGCGGCAAGGAAAGTCTTGCCCGTGCCGGCCGGACCGACCCCGAAGCTGAGCTCGCAGCGGCCCAGCATGTCGACATAGGCGGCCTGGGCCTTGGTCTTGGGCACGATGGCGCCGCGCTTGCCGCCCGGCAGGGAGACGCCCGCCGCCGCCAGACCCGGCGCGCCCTTGCCGCCGCGCGCCTGGCCCAGGGCGGCGCGTACGTCGGCCTCGGTGACCTCGGCCCCCAGGGCGGCGCGCTTGGCCAGATCCTCAATGACGCGGCGGGCGTCGGCCCGGTCGCGCGTACCCCCGTTGACGGAGACCCCGCCGCCGGGCGCCTCGACCAGAACCTTGAAGGCGTCCTCGATCAGGGCGACGTGACGGCTGTTGGGTCCGATCACCGCCCTCAGTTCGGCGTCATTCAGGGGAACGAACTCGGACTCTCTCGCCACTAGGCCGCCTTTTCCTTTTCCGCCGCCCCTGGGGCGACAAGCCGGCCCGTCAGACTGTTCTGCTGACCGGAAATGATTTCGACCGGAACGATCTGGCCGATCAGATGATCCGCGTCGTCGACATGGACCGACTGGAGATAGGGCGAGCGACCGATGGCCTGGCGGCGATCGGGATGGCGGCCCTTGCGGTCGAACAGGACATTCAGGGTCCGGCCCGCCTGGGCCTTGTTGAAGGCCGTCTGCTGTTCGGTCACCAGTTCGATCAGCCGGTGCAGCCGTTCCTTGGCCACTTCGGGCTCGATCTGTCGGCCCATGCCGGCGGCCGGCGTGCCGGGCCGGGGCGAATACATGAAGGCGAAGGCCGAGGCGTATCGGACCTGGCGCACCAGATCGAGCGTCTCCTCGAACTCGCGATCCGTCTCTCCGGGGAAGCCGACGATGAAGTCGCCCGAGAGGGCCATGTCCGGCCGGGCTTCACGGATGCGGGCGATCAGATCGAGGTAGGTCTGGCGGCCGTGCTTGCGGTTCATCAGCCGCAGGATGCGGTCCGAGCCCGCCTGAACCGGCAGGTGCAGATAGGGCATCAGGGCGTCCAGATCGCCGTGGGCGGCGATCAGGGCGTCCGACATGTCGTTGGGATGGCTGGTCGTATAGCGGATCCGGTCCAGGCCGGGGATCTCGGCCAGGGCGTAGGCCAGTTCGGCCAGGCTGGACTTGCGCCCGTCCGGCCGCTCGCCGTCATAGGCGTTGACGTTCTGGCCCAGCAGGGTGACCTCGCGCACGCCTCGATCCGCCAGCTGTCGCGCCTCTTCCAGCACCGAGGCCAGGGGCCGCGACCATTCTGCGCCCCGCGTATAGGGCACCACGCAGAAGGTGCAGAACTTGTCGCAGCCTTCCTGCACCGTCAGGAAGGCGGTCGGCCCCTCGGTGAAACGGGCGGCAGGCAGGGCGTCGAACTTGTCGTCAGGCGCGAAGTCGGCGCCGATCCGTTCGCCCCGGGCCCGCGCCGTGCGGGTCAGAAGCTCGGGCAGCTGGTGATAGGCCTGGGGGCCGACGACGATGTCGACCGCCGGTTGGCGTTTGATGATCTCCTCGCCCTCGGCCTGGGCGACGCAGCCGGCGACGGCGATGGTCATGTCGCCGCCCGTCTGGCGCTTGAGGTCGCGCAGTTCGCGGATCTTGCCGAGCTCGGAATAGATCTTCTCGGCCGCCTTCTCGCGGATGTGGCAGGTGTTCAGGATGACGAAGTCGGCCGCCTCGACCTCCTCCGTCACGGCATAGCCCAGCGGCCGCAGCACATCGGCCATGCGCTCGCTGTCATAGACATTCATCTGACAGCCGTAGGTCTTGATGAACAGCCGCTTGGACGGCGTGTTCTGCGCGGCCTCGGCTTTGGGAACCAGGGTCTCGGTCATGTCGGGCTTATGATCGCCCGAACCGGCGAGAACAAGACCGGGTTTCAGCCCGCATCCACGTCTTCGGGCGCCACGCGCGCGGCATGGCGTTTGAAGATGAGCCCTTCACGCTTGGACGGTTCGGCGCCGTCGATCGGCACGCCGTAAAGCTCCAGTTTGTGGCCGATCAGTTCGAACCCCAGCCGTTCGGCGATCTCGGACTTCAGCTTTTCGATCTCGGCGTCGAAGAATTCGATCACCTCGCCGGTCTTAGTGTCGATCAAGTGATCGTGATGGTCGTCGCCGGCCTCTTCATAGCGGCTGCGGCCGTCCCCGAAGTCGTGCTTCTCGACCACGCCCGCCTCTTCGAACAGGCGCACGGTGCGATAGACGGTGGCGATCGAAATATGCGGGTCGATCGAGGAGGCGCGGCGGTACAGTTCCTCCACATCGGGGTGGTCTTCCGCCGAGGAGAGCACCCGGGCGATCACCCGGCGCTGTTCGGTCATACGCATGCCGCGGTCGGCGCAGAGTTTTTCAATCCGGTCCATAGGCCTAGAATAGGGGCTCAGGCCGCTTCAGGGAAGCGGCGCCGTGTCCGGATTCATCGCAAGATCGCGTCCCAGCACCAGGGCGTCGGTTCGACCGCCGTCGGGCCGCGCATAATAGGCCTTGCGTCGCCCGATCGGGCGGAAGCCGGCGCGGTCGTAAAGGGCGCGGGCGGCCGCATTGTCCTCGGCCACCTCCAGAAACAGGCGCACGGCCCCGGCCTTGGCGGCGGCGACGGCCGCCTGACCGACCAGTCTCCCGCCTAGGCCGGCCCGCCGCGCCTCGGGCCGCACCGCCAGGGTCAGGATCTCGGCCTCATCCAGCACGACCCGGATCAGGATGAAGCCGTCCGGTTCGACCACCGCCAAGACGCCGGGCTGGGCCAGCAGGGCGGCGAACTCGTCCCGGCTCCAGGGCGCCGGAAAGGCTCGCGCATGGACGGCGGCCAAGGCGGCGGGATCGGGACGGATCATGGCGCGGTCTGGCGGGGCTGTCCCGGCAGACGGGTGGGCGGCGCCGCATCGGGCGCGCGCAGATACAGGGGCCGGGGCGGATGGGCGGCGGGATCGACTGACCGGGTCAGCCGAGCCAGGGCCGTCGGCGCGGGGGCGACGACGGGATCGGCCGAGGCCAGGCTCAGCTCAGGATAGGCTTCGCTCAGAAGACCGGCCCCGCTGCCGACCGCCTGAACCTTCGTCCCAAGAGCGGCGATGCGGTCGGCGGCCGCCTCCAAGGGCAGGGCCTCTTCCGGGCCGAGGGTCCGGCCGTCCGAGAAGAATTTGGCGTAGACCTGACCCCGCCGGGCGTCGATCAGGGCCGCGACCGGGACGCCCGCCGTCGCCAGGGGATCAGCCAGGGCGTCCAGCGTGGACACCCCCACGACCGGCCGCCCCAGGGCGGCGCCCAGACCCTGGGCGAAGGCCAGGCCCACTCTCAAACCAGTGAAGGAGCCCGGCCCGACCGTGACGCCGATCCGATCAAGACGATCGAAACCGCCCCCCGCCTCGGTCATGACGTCGCGCACCAGACCGCCCAGCCGTTCCTGGTGGCCCTTGGCCATCGGTTCGAACCGCACCGACAGGGGCCGGTCGTCCTCAAAAACCGCCGCCGTACAGGCGCCCAGCGCCGTATCAATGACCAAGAGTCTCATGCCGGCCTTCTAGAGGCTGACAGGCGGATGGGAAATCGCTTTGCGGCCTCAACCCGCCCTCAGCCGCCGCTCAGACCGTGCGTCAGGCCGCGCGCGACAGAACCTCGACCAGCTGCGTCAGGGCCTGTCTTACGGAACGGTCCTCAATGGCGGCGAAGCCGGCGGCCATGGCCAGGCCTTCCGGCGTGGCGGCGAGGGTTCGCATGATCGAGAGGTCGGTCGGCTCGCCGGCCTCCGCCCGCGCCGGAAAGAAGGCGCTGATCGGCATGGACAGGGCGATCGCCAGATTGTGCAGCCGGGCGGCCGATATCCGGTTCTGCCCGCCTTCGTACTTCTGCACCTGCTGGCAGCTGACCCCCACCATCTCGCCCAGCGCCGTCTGAGACAGCCCCAGGGCCTGACGCCGAGCGGCGATCCGCGCCCCCACATGCAGGTCCACAGCCTCGACTGAGCGGGCGTTCCGACGGGGAGCGGCGGGGCGGCTGTTCATGGCTCGAAGATGGCGCAACCTGTCCGGGTATGCAACCTTTTCGTTTCATGGCTCGTGGCGCGCCGTGACGAGGCAGAGCTGCGCCACCCGGCTAGGGTCGATGACTTCCTTCCCTTCCAGACGGCCGGCGCCCCGCACGTGCAGGCCGTCGGCGGCCGAGCGATCAAAAATGCGCGCCAGCCGCCGGCCGTCGGTCGTCAGGATTACGCAGCCCTGCCCCGGTCGCGGGCGACCTGGCCGATATTCCAGAACGACGCCGCGATCCGCCCAGGGCGACAGGGCGTCGTCGGCCACTTCAAGCCGATGGGTCCGGGGAATGGACGCGCCGGAGAAGGCGCGACCCCGCGCTTCGAGACCGGCTGCAGGACCGGCCGGCGCCGCGTCCGGACCGCCGGCCGCCAGCAGAGCCAGGGCCTCGGGCGTGGAATCCAGGGCGCCGGTCAAACGCCTCTGGACATCCGGCCGAAACAGGCCCGGCCGACGACCGGCCTCGTACAGGCCCCAACCCTGGCTGGTCATCTCCAGTCGAGCGCCCGCCTCGGCCTGGGACAGGCCGCGTTGGCGACGCAGGGCGGCGAGGGCCTCGCCGAGACGGAGAACATGAGGATCAGGGACGAAGCGCGCCATCAGAAGTTAAAGATGGCGCCTCCTTGCACGTCTGGCGATAATTTAAAGCGGGATCGCCCTAGATCGTCTGCTCGACCCGCGTCACCTCAGGCACATAGTGGCGCATCATCTGTTCGACCCCCGCCTTCAGGGTGGCGGAGGACGACGGACAACCCGAACAGGCGCCGCGCATCCGCAAGGACAGGACGCCGGTGGCCTCGTCGAAGG
The DNA here is from genome assembly GCF_055391505.1 of Brevundimonas sp. Br13. Classification (NCBI taxonomy): domain Bacteria; kingdom Pseudomonadati; phylum Pseudomonadota; class Alphaproteobacteria; order Caulobacterales; family Caulobacteraceae; genus Brevundimonas; species Brevundimonas sp. Br13. Next base: position 593,227 of record NZ_AP044008.1, read on the forward strand.
AATCGAACAGGATGTCGCCGCCGTCCTGGGCCACCGCCGGGCGGATGCGGCTGTCCAGCAGGGCCTTGATCTCGGCGACGATCTCGCTGTCGGCCTCAGCGTTCTGATCGGCTTCGCCAGCCTGACCGCGCGTCAGGGGCGCGCCCGAGACGAAATGGTCCATGATGACGCCCAGGATCGGCGCCTTCATCTCCGACCATTCCGGCCCGGAAACGCTGCGGACGACGGAAACATGGTCGGCGCCGAACAGGACGGCCTCCACCCCCTCCAGCTCGAACAGGGCTTCGGCGAGCGGCGAGGCGGTCGCCTCGTCGATCGTCCGGTATTCCAGCGTAGCCGACGGCGAGACCTCCCGGCCGGGCAGGAACTTCAACGCATTGGGATTGGGCGTGGGCTCGGTCTGGATGAACATGGGCCGGAGATGCGCATGACGCCGACGGCTTGCAAGTCTTAAACGCTTGAGCCTGATCGTTTCGGACGGAACCGCGAGGCGGTTCCGACAGACGCGTGAATCAGGCTCTCGCTTCAATCTGGAGCCTGATTCACCGTTTCAGCGGAACCGCGTAGCGGTTCCTCCTCAACGGATCAGGCTCTAGCGCCGACGCAGGCTTCCCAGAACGCCGCGCAGCAGTTCGCGGGTCAGGGTCGATCCGGCCGTGCGCAGCACGGACTTGGTCAGGGCCTCCATCGGCGTCTGCCGATTGGATGTTCGCTTGCGCGGCGCCGGCGCCGGTCGAACGTCGCCCCCGTCACTGTGCTGGTCGGCACCTACTCCCCCCTTGGCCCGGCCTTGCGGCTTTGGATCAGCCTGGGCCTGAGCCTCCCGTTCGGCGGCGGCGTGGCGGGCGGCGAGCACTTCTTCAGCGGATTCGCGGTCCAGGACCGGCTCATACCGGCCCTGGACCGGGCTGGCGGCGATTACGGCGGCGCGTTCGGCTTCGGTCGCCGGCCCCAGCCGCGAGGCGGGCGGCCGGATCCTTGTGCGGGCCACGACCGTGGGCGCGCCCTTGTCGTCCAGAACCGACACCAGGGCCTCGCCGACCCCCAGGGCCTGGATGGCTTCGGCCGTGTCGAAGGCGGGGTTGGGGCGGAAACTCTGGGCCGCAGCCTTCAGCCCCTTCTGTTCGGACGGCGTATAGGCGCGCAGGGCGTGCTGGATGCGATTGCCCAGCTGCGCCAGGACGCTGTCGGGAATATCGGCCGGATTCTGGGTGACGAAATAGACGCCGACCCCCTTGGACCGGATCAGCCGCACCACCTGTTCGACCTTCTCCAGCAGGGCGCGCGGCGCGTCGTTGAACAGCAGGTGGGCCTCGTCGAAGAAGAAGACCAGACGCGGCTTCTCCGGGTCCCCGACCTCCGGCAGCTGTTCGAACAGTTCCGACAGCAGCCACAGCAGGAAGGCCGCATACAGACGCGGACTGTTCATCAGCCGGGTGGAATCCAGCACATTGACCTGGCCCCGGCCGTCCAGGCCGACGCGGATGACGTCCTCCAGCTTCAAGGCCGGCTCGCCGAAGAAGGCCGCGCCCCCCTGCTGTTCCAGCTGAAGAATCGCCCGTTGAACGGCGGCGATCGAGGCTGGGGCGACATGGCCGACCTCGCGTCCGATCCGCTCGGCGTTCTCCCCGACATAGGCCAGAAGGCTGCGCAGATCGTCGATGTCCAGAAGCAGCAGCCCCTCCTGATCGGCGACGTGGAAGACCACCGTCAGCACGCCCTCCTGGACCTCGTTCAGGTCCAGCATCCGCGCCATAAGCACCGGGCCGATCTCGGAGACCGTCGTGCGGATCGGATGGCCCTTTTGACCATAAAGATCCCAGAACACCGTGGGCGCCGCGGACGGGGTCAGGGCCAGGCCCATGTCGGCGGCGCGGGCCAGCAGCTTTTCGTTCGGCGTCCCGATCTGGGAAATCCCCGACAGGTCGCCCTTCACATCGGCGCAGAAGACCGGGACGCCCGCGTCCGAAAAGCCCTGGGCCAGGATCTGCAGCGTCACCGTCTTGCCGGTTCCCGTCGCCCCGGCGACCACGCCGTGGCGGTTCGCCCGATGGAACAGAAGGGCCTGGTCCTGGCCTTCGTCGGACTGGCCAAGGAAAAGACCGGCGGGGGTGTCGGACATCGAAAGGTCTCCAGAAGCGGGACGAAGGTCTAGCGCAGTCGCGAGCGGGTCGGAACCGCCGCCTTCAAGGCCGGTTGACGGCGTTCTTCGCCCCACCGACAAGGGTGGCCATGAAGAGCCCCATCACCATGCAGTCTTCGGCCGTCTCGCGAAACGCCCTGGTCTTGATCGCCACCGTCGCGGCCGGTGCGGCCCTCTACTGGCTGCGCGACATACTGACGCCCCTGGCCATGGCCGTTTTCCTGTTGATCATGATAGACGGGGTCAAGCGGTCCGTGGCGGCGCGCACTCCTTTGAACGACCGCTGGGCGGGGACAGCGGCCCTGCTGCTGGTGGTCCTGGCCTTCTTCGCCTCCATCGCCATCATCGTGAACGGCGCCGCCGGATTCTTCGGCGAGGCGTCGGGCGTGTCGCAGAACATCGGGCCGCGCATCGACCAGATCATCCGCGACGTCTACGCCCTGATCCGGCTGAACAATCCGCCCACGGCCCAGGACCTGATCAACGGCGTCGATCTGCGCGGCTATCTGACCTCCGTGGCCTTTCAGGTGCAGGGCATCGCCTCGGGCGCCTTCTTCGTCCTGGTCTATCTCGGTTTTCTTCTGGCCTCGCAGATCGGCTTCCGGCGCAAGATCATCGCCATGTTCCCCCACAGGCATCAGCGCGACGAAGCGATCGCGGTGTTCAACCGCGTCCGCGGCGGGGTCGAGGGCTATCTGTGGGTCCAGACCGTGACCGGGGCCCTGATCTGCGCCGCAGCCTGGATATTGATGCGGGCTGTCGGGCTTCAGAACGCGGAGTTCTGGACCTTCGTCATCTTCATCGTCGGCTTCATCCCGGTTCTGGGCGGGGCTGTGGCGGGTCTGGCCCCGCCCCTGTTCGCCCTGGTGCAGTTCCCCAGCTACTGGCCGGCGCTGATCCTGCTGGTGGGGCTTCAGACCATTCTGTTCATCGTCGGCAATCTGGTCCAGCCGCGCATGCAGGGCGACAATCAGAACATCGACCCGGTGGTGGTCCTGCTGGCCCTGGCCTTCTGGGGCAAGCTATGGGGCGTGGTCGGCATGTTCCTGTCGACCCCGCTGGCCGTGATGGCCATGGCGATCCTGGCCGAGTTCAAGGGTTCGCGCTGGATGGCCGTGCTGCTGTCGGGCGACGGCGAACCCTATGCGGACGAACACAAGACGGCGCATCACAGGCGGGGCTCATTCTCCAAGGACGACGCTGACGAAGCCTGAGGCCGCCGTGCGGCGTCAGGCCGCAGAGAAACCTGTGACGCCGGCCTCTTGAAACCCGCCCCGGACCGCCCATCTCAGCCTCAACGCCGCGGCCATCCCCCCTCCGACCGCGGCCGAGCGAGGCCGACGCCCCTCCCCTCCCCATGCGTCGGTCCGCGCAGGCCGCCGAGTTCCCCCACTCGGCGGCCTTCTCGTTTGCGGCGCCGCACAACCGTTCCAACCTGAACGCTGTTCATGAGAATCTTCGCCCCTCAGGGGCTTCCCGAGCGATCAGTCCTGGCCTAGTCAGCGGTGTGGCGCTGCGTCGCGCCAGCCCCCAGCGGCCCCGGCCGCGTCGCCCGAGACTGGAAGTCCATGACCGCCCTCGATCCGCGCTCTGCAACGGTTCAGCCGATCACCCCGGCCCTGCTGGAAGCTTCATTCGCGCGGATTCTGGGAACCAGCCCGGGCGAGGCGGAGCGTTCCTTCCTGGCTCAGGCGCACGAGGACTACGCCGCCGACGAAACGCCGGAGCTGGACGGCGAGGATCTGGCCGCCCTGCTCGCCGCCTCCTGGCGCGCCGCCGGCGACTATCCGGCCGGCTCCCCGCCCCTGATCACCGTGGGGCCGTTGTCGGGCGCCGACGGCCAGGCCCTGGACTATGACCTGGTCCGCATCGTCCAGAACGACGCCCCCTTCCTGGTGGACAGCGTCATGGGCGTCCTGGCCGAGGCCGGGGTCTCTGTGCGCGCCCTCTTCCACCCCGTCGTCGCGCTGGACGGACGCCGACTGTCGGTCATCATCCTGGTCATCGATCCCGTGCCCCAGGAACGCCGCGACGCCCTGGGCGAGGGCCTGGCCCAGAGCCTGAGCGACGTCCACGCCGCGGTCGAGGACCACGAGGCGATGGCCGCCCTGATGCGCCAGGCCGTGCAGAGGTTGGAAACCACTCCGCCCGCGGTCGATCCGGCCATACTGGAAGAAAACATCGCCTTCCTGAAATGGCTGAAGAGCGACCATTTCGTCTTCCTGGGCGCACGCGACTACGACTATCCGCGCGGGGCCGACGGCGACTATGAGGCCGAGGCCCCCCTGAGCCAGTCGGGCGCCGGCCTGGGCATTCTGGCCGATCCGGAACGCACCGTTCTGCGCCGCGCCTCCGAACCGGCCGTCCTGACGCGCCAGATGCGCCGCCAGCTGGACTTCAGCGACCCCGTCACCGTGGCCAAGGCCAACGCCCGTTCGCGGGTCCACCGCCGGGCCTATATGGATTATGTCGGGGTCAAGCGGTACGGGCCGGACGGCAAGGCGACCGGCGAAACCCGGTTCGTGGGCCTGTTCACCTCCGAGGCCTATGACCGTCTGGCGACCGAGACCCCGCTGATCCGCCGCAAGGTGGCCAACGTCCTGTCGCGCGCCGACAAGGCGCCGGGCAGCCACAATGAAAAGCGGCTGAAGAACATCCTCGACAACTATCCGCGCGATGAGCTGTTCCAGATCAGCGAGGACGAGCTGCTGTCCATCGCCCTGGGCATTCTGCACCTCTACGACCGGCCGCGCATCCGCCTGTTCACGCGCCAGGATCCGTTCGACCGCTTCGTCTCGGTCCTGTGTTTCATTCCGCGCGAGAAGTTCGACGCCTCGGTGCGCGAACGGATCGGCCAGATCGTCGCCCGCGCCTGGGGCGGACGCGTCTCCGCCTGGTATCCCCAGCTTTCGGACGCGCCCCTGGTTCGGGTGCATTTCATCATCGGCGTGACGCCCGGCGAACATCCGGTTCCCGATGCAGCCCAGCTGGAACAGGATGTGGCCGAGGCCGGTCGCAGCTGGATCGAACGGTTCGAAGCCGCCCTGCGGCGGGCCGAGGTGGCTGATGTCGAGGTCGGCCCGCTCAGCGCACGCTGGGCTCGCGCCTTCGGGGCCGCCTATCGCGACCGCTATGACGCCGATGAGGCGGCGGTCGATCTGCGTGAGATGGATCGGCTGAACGCCACCGGCCAGGTCGGCGCCGGCGAGCCCGTGGCGGTCCGGGCCTTCCGCAATCTCGACGACAGTCCGCTTCAGTTCCGTTTCAAGCTTTATCGTCGCGGCCCCTCCGTCCCCTTGTCCGACGTCCTGCCGATCATGACGGACATGGGCCTGAAGACGCTGGAGGAATACGGCTATTCCATCCGGCCGATGGGCGAGGAAGAGATTCACGTCCATGAATTCCTGATGGAGGATCCGCGCGGCGAGGATCTGGTCTTCGCGGACGTCAAGGGGCCGTTCGAGCGCGCCTTCGCCGCCGTCTGGAGCGGCCTGACCGAGAGCGACGGCTTCAACCGACTGGTGATCGAACTTGGGATGGAATGGCGCGAGGCCGCCCTGATCCGCACCCTGGCCCGTTATCGTCAGCAGACGGGTCTGGACCCGTCCCAGGCCGTGCAGGAAGAGGCCCTGCGCGAATATCCCGAGGTGTCGCGCGCCCTGCTGGCCCTGTTCAAGGCCAAGTTCGAGCCGAACGGCGCCGCCGTGGAGACCCGCCAGGAGACCGTCGACGCCCTGACGGCCCAGATCACCGCCCTTCTCCAGGCGGTGAAGAGCCTGGACCACGACCGCGCCCTGCGTCGCATCGCCGCCCTGATCGGCGCGATCAAGCGCACCAACTACTTCCAGCAGGACGCTGACGGCCTGCCCAAGCGGCACATCTCGATCAAGATCGCCTCCAGCGAGCTGGAAGACCTGCCCCTGCCCAAGCCCTATCGCGAAATCTTCGTCTGGGCGCCGCACGTCGAGGGCGTGCACCTGCGCTTCGGCCCGGTTGCGCGGGGCGGCCTGCGCTGGTCGGACCGTCGCGACGACTTCCGCACCGAGGTCCTGGGCCTGGTCAAGGCGCAGCAGGTCAAGAACGCCGTCATCGTGCCGGTCGGCTCCAAGGGCGGCTTCTATCCGAAGCAACTGCCCCGCACGACCGACCGAGAGGCTGTTCAGGGCGAGGCCATCCGCGCCTATCGCACCTTCCTGTCGGGCCTTCTGGACATCACCGACAACATCGCCGCCGACGGCGCGGTGACCCGTCCGGCCCATGTGGTCGCCTGGGAGCAGGACGATCCCTATCTGGTCGTCGCGGCCGACAAGGGCACGGCGACCTTCTCGGACATCGCCAACGGCGTCTCGGCGTCCTACGGCTTCTGGCTGGGCGACGCCTTCGCCAGCGGCGGTTCGATCGGCTATGACCACAAGGCCATGGGCATCACCGCCCGCGGCGCCTGGGAGGCGGTGAAGCGCCACTTCCGCGAACTGGGCAAGGACATCCAGACCGAGCCTTTCACAATGGTCGGCGTCGGCGACATGTCCGGCGACGTCTTCGGCAACGGGGCCCTGCTGTCGAAGGCGACCAAGCTGGTTGCCGCCTTCGACCATCGCGACATCTTCATCGACCCGGATCCGAACCCCGAAGTCAGCTGGGCGGAGCGCAAACGCCTGTTCGACCTGCCGCGCTCGTCCTGGCAGGACTATGACAAGGGCCTGATCTCGGCCGGCGGCGGCGTCTTCTCCCGCTCGGCCAAGTCGATCCAGCTGACGCCTGAGATCAAGGCGGTTCTGGACATCGCCGAGGACGCGCTGGACCCGGTCAGCCTGATCCGCGCCATACTGAAGGCGCCGGCCGAGCTGCTGTATCTGGGCGGGATCGGCACCTATGTGAAGTCCGCCGCCGAGACCGACGCCCAGGTGGGGGACAAGGGCACCGACGCCCTGCGGATCAACGCCGACGAACTCAGGGTCAAGGTGGTGGGCGAGGGGGCCAATCTGGGCTTCACCCAGGCCGGGCGGATCGTCTTCGGTCAGAACGGCGGGCGCATCAACACCGACGCCATCGACAATTCGGCGGGCGTGGACACCTCGGACCATGAGGTCAACATCAAGATCCTGGTCGGCTCGGCCGTGACCAACGGCGTCCTTCCGGCCGAGGAGCGGACCCCGCTGCTCGCCTCCATGACCGAAGAGGTCGGGCGCAAGGTTCTGGCCCACAACTACGACCAGACCCTGGCCCTGACCCTGCAACAGGCGGAAGGGGCCGGCGCCCTGGACGCCCAGCAGCGGTTCATGCAGAGCCTGTCGGCGCGCGGCAAGCTGGACCGCAAGGTCGAGGGCCTGCCCTCCGACGCCCGCATCAAGGAGATGATGGCCTCGGGGATTCCTCTGGCGCGGCCCGAGCTGGCGGTCCTGACCGCCTACGCCAAGCTGGAACTGTCCGAAGAGATCGTGGCGTCCCAGGCGCCCGAGGATCCCTTCTTCGAGCAGATTCTGGTGCGCTACTTCCCCGACGCCCTGGCCCGGTTCGAACCGCAGATGAAGAGCCACCGTCTGCGGCGCGAGATCATCGCCACGGTCCTGTCGAACGAAGTGGTCAATATGTGCGGCCCGACCTTCCCGGACCGCCTGCGCGGCTCGGCGGAATGCGACACCACCGCCCTGATCATCGCCTTCGAGGCGGCGCGGCGCATCTTCCGGCTGGATGAGGCCTGGGACGCCGTCTCGAACCTGGATCTCAAGATTTCCGCCGAGGCGCAGACGGCCCTCTATCGTGAGATCGCCGTGGTCCTGCGCCGCCAGACCTTCTGGCTGGCGCGCCGCGCCAAGAACGGCGCTTCGGTCCAGGCGCTGATCGACCGCTATCGCCCCGTCGCCGACGCGCTCCAGGCCGAGGGCGCGCCGGTCCTGTCCCGTTTCGAACAGGGACGACTGGACGAACGGGTCAAGACCTTCGCCGACCACGGGGCGCCGGAGGATCTGACCCGGCGGATCGGCGTGATGCGGCCCCTGGTCGCCGCCGCCGACATCGGCGACATCGCTCAGGAGACGGGCTGGCCGGTCGCCGCCATGGCCCGGCTCTACCACCAGGTGGGCGCCGCCTTCGATTTCGACCGGCTGCGCGCGGCCGCCGGCTCGATCCCGTCGGTCGATCATTTCGATCGCCTGGCCGTTCGCCGCCTGATCGAGGATCTGATGACCGAACAGGCGACGCTGACGCGCGCCGTGGCGCGGGCGTCGGACGCTTCGGTGGGGATCAGCGAAGACGCCGCCGAGGGGGCCGTCGACGCGTGGATCGGCTCGAAACTGGCGGTGGTCGAGGGGGTTCGCGCCTCGGTGGACGAGATCGAACAGTCGGGCGCAGGCTGGACCTTCGCCAAGCTGACGATCGCCAACGCCACCATTCGCGACCTGGCCTCTGCGGCCGGCAAGGGCTGAACCGGCTGCGGCCGAGACTTGACGAGGGGGCCGCATCCCGGCCTCCTCCGTCAGGGAAAACCGGCTGGGGAGGCCGTCATGCCGAGAAAGTTCCTGGTCGTCGTCGACGACAGTCCTGAGTTCGAAGCCGCCCTGCGCTTCGCCTGCCGGCGGGCCAAATCCACCGGCGGGCGGGTGGTCATGCTGCGTGTCCTGGCGTCCCACAGCGACGCCCACTGGTCCGGCGCGCGCGAGGAGATCGAGCGGCAGCAGCGCGAAGAGGCCGAGGCCCTGCTGAACCGGCTGGGCGAGGAGGCGATGGAGCGATCGGGCGCGCCGCCGGTCTTCCTGATCGAGAAGGGCGAGCCCCAGGCGGCGATCAAGAAGGTCGTGGGCGACGATCCGGACATCAAGATCCTGGTCCTGGCGGCGGGATCGGGCTCACGCGGGCCCGGCCCACTGGTCTCCGCCATATTGAAACAGGGCGCCCATGTGGGGGGCCGCAAACTGCCCGTCACCATCGTCCCTGGCGAACTGACCGAGGCGGAGATCGAGGACCTAGCCTAGCGCCAATCTAGGAGAAGCGCCTCGGACGTTGAAGACTCTATTCCATTGAGTGTCGGTCTTCCTTCCCGCGTCAGCGGAAGGGAAACCGTCTGGCGGCGGAACGCCGATTGAGGGTGGGTTCATCACAACGGGGCACGACGAGGTCACGGCGAACACGGCGCGTACTGATGGCGTCGTGACCGCTGTGAATGCGCCGTGCTCGCCGTGATGAACCCGGTCGCCGCATCAAGGCCCTCTGACGCGGGAAGAGCGGCCTGACCGCAGTAGGCTGAATGTCGATTGAACCTGGAGCCTGATCGGCGCGATGTCCGCCTTAAGGCCGCGCCAATTCAGAGGCTTGCAGATCCGATCGAGGATCTGCCCGGCGCCCCTTCAGCCGCGCCTATAATGGCGCCTCGGTCTTTGACATCGCCAAGAGGGCAGAGCGCGTCTGACACCGGACAGTCCGGTCGGTGTCCGACAGTTTCTTCATAGAAAACAAGGGCCGTCGGACAGATCGGACACATCGGACACCTTTTTTCGAGCCGACGGACCGCCCAGGCCGAAGCGCGGCGTCCTCAGCCCTTGGGGATCAGCCGCCACATATGCAGGGGATGGCGCACCGTCCCGGCCTCGGCGCCGGCGGCGTCTCCACGGCCCATATAGAGGTCGGCCCGCACCGGGCCGCGAATGGCCGACCCCGTATCCAGGGCCATGGCCAGACCGCGATAGGAGGTCGTGGCGCCGCGCAGATTTCCGCCGTCCGCCTCCAGCCAAACCAGATCGCCGTAGCGCCACTGGGACGGATCGACCGCCACCGCCCGGCGCTCGATCAGGGGCAGGCCCGCCGCCCCGGCGGGATGGCCGTCGTCGTCGGGGTCCAGCCGGAAGAAGATGTAGCGGGGGTTCAGGGCCATGACGGCCTGGGCCTCAGGCCCGCGATGGTCGGCCAGCCAGGCGCGGATCGCCTCTCCGGACGTGCCGTTCTCCGGCAGCAGGCCTTGGCGCGCCATCGGCCGGGCGATGCCGACGAAGGGACGGCCGTTGTCGCCGGCGTAGGCCGCGCGGGCGCGGGTTCCGTCCTCGAAGGTCAGATAGCCGGAGCCCTGGATCTGGAGGAAGAAGAGGTCCTCGGCCCGCATCCAGGCCAGGGCCTGGTCGGGGCGGGCGTCGGCCTCGATGGCCGCCCGGTCGCCGGCGGCGCGGGGATCGGCCGGCTTGGGCAGGACGGGCGCCGAAAACTCCGCGTCCGGGGCGCGGCGGGCCGAATATTCCGGAGCGAAATAGGCGGTCAAAAGGCCGGGACGCCCGTCTGGGGTCTGAGCCGGGACCGCGCTGAAACGGGCTTCGAAAAAGGCCCGCGCGTCGGACGGAGTGACGGGAGCGGCCGCCATGGCCTGAGCGCGGCTGCAGACGGCGCGGCCGGCCGCATCCCGCGCGGCGGCGCAGCCGCCGACATAGGCGCGAAAGGCCGCCAGATGATCCTCGTCGTTCCAGCCGGGCAGCACCGCCGGGCTGACGCCCTCGGCGGGGCTGGGCGCGGGCAGATAGGGGCGGGGACCCGCCTCAGTCTCCGAGGGCCGGGACGCCGGCGGCGTCTGAGGAAGAGGCGGGGTGATCGCCGGGCCCGTGGAGCAGGCGGCGACCGCCAGCAGGGGCCACAGACGCGCCGTCCGCCGGCCGAGCCGGCGCGAGACCGACATCAGGCGCTGGCCGGCTCGACGCGGGCCAGGACCCAGTTGGGATCGGCGGCGCCCAGGCTGCGTTCGAAGGTCCAGTGTTCGGCGGTACGGCGTTCCTCGACCAGGGGCTCGCCGGTCACGGAATCGGCGGTCTCGCCCGAGGCCTTGGTCACGCGGCTGCGCAGTTCGGCCAGGAAACGGACCTTGGCCACGGCCTTGTCGCCCTGGACCGTGGCGCCTTCAAGATCGGCGCGGGGCGGGAAGAGGAATTCGACCGTCTCCGTCTCGCCCCGGGTTTCCCGCGCCGCGATGCCGGCCTCGAACGAGGCCATGACGGTCGGCGTCAGAAGGGGCTTCAAGGCGGCGCGATCGCCGGCGGCGTAGCCGCGCACGATGGTCTCATACGCTTGACGCGCCCCTTCCAGGAACCGGTGCGGATCGAAGGCGGGATCGCGCGCCTTCAAACCCGCGATCGACGCCAGAAGGGCGGCGTCCAGGGCCGGCGTCTTCGAGGCCTCGGGGGCAGTCGGGCTGGGCGTGGCCAAGGTCTTGGCGTCCTCCTGCGGCTGTCGCCCCACCTTCTTGCCCAGCACATTGTAGAGCTGGAACAGGACGAAGGCCGCGATGACGGCGAAGATCACGATCTGGAACTGGACCGGCAAGGGGACTTCCTGAATGTCGGCGCGCGAAGGAGAAGGCGCGAGGGAGACGATTAGGGGCTGATATAGGAGGAAGCAAGGCGCGGCGCGCCCCCCGGCGCAGGTGCGACATTGCGGCCGGCCGCCCCGGCGTGTTAGTCGCGGCGCCTTATTCCGGCCCTATCGGCCCTTTTTCGCAATCGAACACGCCCATGACCGACGCCGCTCCGCCCGCCGACACCCCCGCACCGGCCCAGCCTCAGCAGGGTCAACCCGCAGGCCCCGGCTTCCGCATCCTGGCCCAGTATGTGCGGGACTTTTCGTTCGAAAACCCCCGCGCCCCGGAATCCCTGCGTATCGACGGCAAGCCGGCGATCGACCTGGGCGTCGAAATGTCGGCCCAAGGCCGCCCCGACGGTCTGTTCGAACTGGACCTGAAGCTGTCGGTCAAGGCGACCCACGAGAACCAGGCCGTCTTCCACGTCGAACTGGTCTATGGCGGTCTGTTCCAGCTGGCGAACGTCCAGGAGCAGGACATTGAGCCCTTGCTGCTGATCGAATGCCCCCGTTATCTCTTCCCGTTCGCGCGTGAAATCATCGCCCGCGCCACGGCCGACGGCGGCTTCTATCCGCCCTTCATGCTGGACCCGATCGACTTCGCCGCCATCTATATCGCGCGCCAGCAGCAGATCGCCCAGCAGCCGATCGAGACCGGCCAAGCCTGAGCCGAACCCAAATTGACGAGGGAAGGGCGGTCCTCAGAGGGGCCGCCTTTTTCGTTTCGGCCGAGGCGCGTGGAATCAGGCCGCCGCCTCTTCGTCGGCCCCGACGCCGTAGGCCGCCCAGAGCGACCGGTCCTTCAGGGTCTCGGCCAGGAAGGCTAGATGGTCCGCCTGCTCCTCCGGCGTCGAACGCGGAGCCAGGGGGCGGGGGCGGGGGCCGTAAGCAGCCGCTTGAACAGCGCCGGTCGCGCCGCGGCTCGCCGCCGGGGTCGACGACAGGTCCAGCACCCGCTCCTTGCCGCCGCGCAGCTCCAGATAGACCTCGGCCAGCAGACGGGCGTCGATCAGGGCGCCGTGCAGGGTCCGCTCGACCAGGGACACCTTGAAGCGCTTGCACAGGGCGTCCAGCGAGTTGGGCATGCCCGGGAACCGGGTCTGGGCCAGTTTCAGGGTGTCGATCCACCGCGCCTCGCCGGTGATCGGACGGCCGCAGCGTGCATATTCGAAGTCGATGAAGTTCCGGTCGAAGGCGGCGTTATGGGCGATCATCGGGGCGTCGCCGATGAATTCGATCAGATCGTCGACGATCTCGTGGAATTTGGGAGCGTCCTTGACCTTCTCGTCGGTAATGCCGTGGACGCGGATCGCGTCCGGCGGGATCAGCCGCTCGGGATTGACGAACCGGTGGAAGGTGCGGCCCGTCGGCAGCAGGTCCAGCAGTTCGATACAGCCGACCTCGATCAGCCGGTCGCCCGTCTTGGGGTCGAAGCCGGTGGTTTCGGTGTCCAGAACGATCTCGCGCGCCATCGCGCCTTAATGGCCCCGTTCGTCAGACGGTGAAAGAGCCCCCGCGCGGCGACGGGGAGATATCCACGCCGGATCCAGCACAGTCTGAACCACAGCGGCGACCTCGGCTCGGGCAGGCTCCAGGCCGTGGCCGGTGTCGATAACGAAGTCGGCGCGGGCGCGTTTTTCCGCGTCGGGCAGCTGGCGGGCCAGAACGGCCTCGAACCGGTCGCGGGTCATGCCGGGGCGGGCCAGAACCCGTTCGGCCTGGACCTCCGGATCGGCGGTGACCACGACCACGGCGTCGACATGGGCGTCGCCGCCGGTTTCAAACAGCAGAGGAATGTCCAGGACCGCCAGCCTTACCCCCATGACCCTGGCCGCCGCCAGATCGCCCGCCCGGCCCTGGGCCACCAGGGGATGGACGATGGCTTCCAGCCGCCGGAAGGCGGTTTCGTCCCGCCCCAGGGCCTCGGCCAGGCGGACGCGGTCCACGGCGCCGTCCACGACCACGCCGGGAAAGGCCGCGCCGACCGGCTCGACCGCCGCGCCGCCGGGGGCGTAGAGGCGGTGCACGGCGTCATCGGCGTTCCAGACCACGGCGCCGAGGTCGGCGAACATGGCGGTCGTCGTCGACTTGCCCATGCCGATGGAGCCCGTCAGGCCGAGCAGGATCATGCCGTCTGATCCATATGGGCGGTCAGCAGGGCGCGCAGATCCAGCGGCGGGGGCGGTCGGCGGAACAGGGCCCGGAACGAGGGCGCCGCCTGGCCGATCAGCATGGCCAGGCCGTCGACCGTCGGCAGGCCCCGCACCCGCGCCGCCGCCAGGAAGGGGGTGGTCAGGGGCTTGTAGGTCATGTCCATCATCACCGTGCCGGGGGCGACGGCGTCGAAATCGAAATCCGGCTGGACGCTGAGGGCGTTGATGACCAGGGCGGCGCCGTCCAGGGCCTCAGACACGGCCATGACGCGGACCGAAGCGCCGAGATCCGCCGCCAGGGCCTCGGCCCGGTCGCGCGAGCGGTTGACGATCCGAACCTGGGCGCCCGCCTCGACCAGGGCGCCGGCGCCGGCCCGCGCCGCGCCGCCCGCGCCCAGGAGGACGACCGGACGGCCCTTCAGCGCCAGATCCGGCGCCTGCTCCTTCAGCCCCAGCATCAGGCCGACGCCGTCCGAACTGTCGGCCGAGACCCGGCCGGCGTCGAAGGTCAGGATGTTGGCGGAGGCGGTCAGCCGGGCCGCCGCCGTGGCCTGGTCGGCCAGGGCGAAGGCCTGTTCCTTGAACGGGGCGGTGACGTTCAGGCCCTGGATCAGACCGGCCCGGCCGGCGGCGACCAGGGCCTCGAACCCCGCCGCATCGGCGGGGGCGAAGGGGACATAGGCGCCGTCGATGTCCCCGGCCGCCAGCCAGGCGTTGTGGATGACGGGGCTCAGGGAATGGGCCACCGGCTTGCCGGCGATGCCGGCGACCAGGGCGGCGCCGGTAATGCGATGACGGCTCATGCGGACAGGACCCCAACGCGACGCAGCTCAGTCAGGACCGGCCAGAGCGGCAGGCCCAGGACGGTGAAATAATCGCCGTCCACCGCCTCGAACAGCTGGGCGCCCAGTCCCTCCAGCCGATAGGAGCCGACACAGGCCAGCAGGGCCTCGCCCTCTGCGGCCAGATAGGCGTCCAGAAAGGCGTCGGAGAAGTCGCGCATCCGCATCTCGACCGTGTCCACGCCCGACCAGACGATCTCGCCCTTTATCGCCAGGGCGGCGCCGGAATGGAGATGGTGGGTGCGACCACGCATCGATTCCAGCCGCGCGCGGGCGGCCTCGAGCGATTGGGCCTTGGAGACCAGCCCCCCGTCGAAGGCCAGGGTCTGGTCCGAGCCGAGAACCCAGGCGGTCGGATCGTCGCGCGAGACCGTCAGGGCCTTGGCCTCAGCCAGACGCACCGCGAGGGCGGCCGGGTCCAGATCGGTCGAGACGGCCTTGATCGCCGCCTCGTCCACATCGGCGATGCGAATGTCGAAAGGCACGCCGGCGTTTTCCAGCATGGCCCGGCGGGCGGCGCTCTTGGACGCCAGGATCAGGGTTTCGGCCGTCACCAGCTGGTTCCGATCTTATGGGTGCGGTGCTCGCTCAGCAGATTGGTGATGGCGGCCGCCGTCTCCTCCACCGAACGCCGGGTGACGTCGATCGTGGGCCAGCCCCGCCGAGCGAAGGCGCGCTTGGCCTTGATCGTCTCCTCTCGAACCGCGTCCTGGTCCGTATAGCTGGACGACTGGTTGGCGTTCAGGTTTTCGATCCGGTTGCGGCGGATCTGGACCAGGCGGTCGGGCGAGACGGTCAGGCCGATGACCAGGGGATTCTTCAACTGGGTCAAGCGCTCGCCGTCCTCCTGGCCCGGCACCAGGGGCACATTGGCCGCGCGGATGCCGCGATGGGCCAGATAGATGCAGGTCGGAGTCTTGGACGTTCGGCTGACGCCGCACAGCACGACATCGGCGCCCTCCAACTGCTCCAGGGTGCCCTGACCGTCGTCATAGGCCATGGCGAAATCGAGCGCGGCGATCCGATTGAAATAGTCGTGATCCAGAGCATGCTGGGCCCCGACGCGGGTCGAGAGGGCCGCCGCGCCGAGATAGCGGGACATGGCGCCGACGAGGGGGTCAAGGGCGCCGATCTGGGGCATTTCCAGCCGGCGACATCCCTCCTCCAACTGTTCGCGCAGCTGGCGGTCGACCAGGGTATGCAGCACCACCCCCGGCGCGGCCTCCACCTCCTGCAGAACCCGGTCCATCTGCTTTTCCGAGCGGACCAGGGCGTAGATATGTTCGATCGGAATGACGCCGTCGAACCGCGCCGTCACCGCCTTGGCCATCGCGTTCAGGGTCTCGCCGGTCGAGTCCGACACCAGATGCACGTGAAAATAGGTGGCCAGGCGGGCAGGGCCGGGGCGGGCGGCGGCGGGTCGCGCAGGACTCATTCGGGGATCGTCTCTCTGTTGAAGGACGGGTCGCGCCCTGGGGATGGCTGGGGACCGTCCGGGCGTTTCTCTCCTTAGACCCAGACGGCGACGGCGGCGAGCGGGGATGAGGGTGGACGACGAAAACCCTCCGGCCCCGGTTCATCCCAAGGCGGAAAACCGTTTTCCGCCTCTTTGTGGAAAATCCTAATGAAGGGTTAACGCCGGTTTACCTCGTTCACAGGCCGAACGCCCCGCAAAGCCTTTGCCGTTAAGGTTTCATTAGAGATTGTCCACCGGCCGTATAATCCTGTTCCGCATCCCCGACGGCGCCTGGAGGCGCGTGGATATCCGCTTTTGTTCCGCCACAGCCGCCGCATTCATCCCCGCCGTTCCACCGCCCTACCTGCCACTACGAATCTTTTAATTCTTAACTTGATTAGGGATTGAGAGCGGTGGGCTGTGACCTTAATCGTCCGGCATGACCGATCCGACCCAGAACGCCGTTCAGACGCCCCAAGAGGCGCCGATGATGATTCGGGCTCTCCGAGGAGAGACGCTGGATCGACCGCCGGTCTGGTTCATGCGTCAGGCGGGACGGTATCTGCCCGAATATCGCCGGCTGAGGGCCGAGGCGCCGGATTTTATCAGTTTTTGCCTGAACCCGGAGATGGCCGCTGAGGCGACGCTCCAGCCGATGCGTCGGTTCGGCTTCGATGCGGCCATCGTATTCGCCGACATCCTGCTGATCCCCCAGGCCCTGGGTCAGGACGTGTGGTTCGAGGCGGGGGAGGGACCGCGTCTGGGCGCCATGCCCATTCCGGGGCGGATGATGGAGTTGGCCGCCGGGGCGGGCGAGCATCTGTCCGCCGTGGGCGAAACCCTGTCGATCGTGCGCGCGGCGCTCGAGCCGGAGCGGGCCCTGATCGGTTTCGCCGGCGCGCCCTGGACCGTGGCCACCTATATGCTGGACGGCGAAGCCCGGACCATCGGCAAGGGCGAGCGGGCGGCGGCGCGGACCTACGCCTATGCCGATCCCAGGCGGGTGGATGAGACACTGGAGGTACTGGTCGAGGCGACGGCCCGGTATCTGAAGATGCAGGCCGACTCCGGCGCCCAGGTGCTGAAGATCTTCGAGAGCTGGGCTGAGGGCCTGCCCGACGATCTGTTCGAAAGGCTGGTCCTGAATCCCCACCAGGCGCTTGTGAAGCGCACGCGGGAGTTGGGCGTCACCGTGCCCCTGATCGGTTTCCCGCGGGGCTCTGCAGCCCTGGCGGAGCGGTATGCCCAGGCGGTCGAGGTCGATGCGGTCGCCCTGGACACCGCCTGTCCGCTGGAAGTCGGCGGACGGGTGCAGCAGATCAAGCCGATCCAGGGCGCGCTGGACCCCCTGCTGCTGCGCGCCGGGGGCGAACTGTTGGACCGCCGGGTGGATCAGCTGATGGAGGCATGGGGCCAGGGGCCGTGGGTGTTCAACCTGGGTCATGGCATATTGCCCGACGTGCCCATCGACCATGTCGAACAGGTTCTGAAAAGGATCGGCGCCCAATGACCCAACCCTTGCCGGGCCGCCGCATCGCGGTGGTGCTGTTCAATCTGGGCGGACCCGACGATCAGGCTTCGGTGAAGCCCTTCCTGTTCAATCTGTTCAATGATCCGGCCATCATCGGCCTGCCGGGGATCGTGCGAACGCCCCTGGCGAAGCTGATCTCCAGCCGGCGGGAGGCGAGCGCCCAGGCCAACTACGCCTTGATGGGAGGCGGGTCGCCCCTGCTGCCTGGAACCCGGCTGCAGGCTGAGGCCCTGGAGGCGGTGCTGAACGCCCGGTTGGCCGGGGACGAGGTCCGGGTCTTTATCGCCATGCGCTACTGGCGGCCGCTGACCGATCAGACGGCGGTCGAGGTGGCGGCCTTCGCGCCCGACGAGGTGGTGCTGCTGCCCCTCTATCCGCAGTTCTCGACGACGACGACCCAGTCCTCGCTGAAGATCTGGAACGAGACCTATGCCGGGTCGGGCGTCAGCCGGACGGTCTGCTGTTATCCTCGCGCCGACGGCTGGGTCGAGGCCCAGGCCCAGGCGATCGCATCCAAACTGGATGAGGCGGGCGACGGACCGGTGCGGGTGCTGTTCTCGGCCCACGGCATCCCGGAGAAGTTGGTCAGCGGCAAGGGCGACCCCTATCAGGAACAGGTCGAGACGACCGTCGCCGCCGTGGTCGCCGCCATCGAGCGCGACCGGGGCCCCATCGACCATGCCCTCTGCTACCAGAGCCGCGTCGGACCGATGAAATGGCTGGGGCCGTCCACGCCTGAGGCGATCGAACAGGCCGGCCGCGACGGGGTCGGGGTGGTCATCACCCCCATCGCCTTTGTCTCCGAACACATCGAGACCCTGGTCGAGCTGGACATCGAATACGGCGAACTGGCCCATGATAAGGGGGTCAGGCCCTATCTGCGCGCGCCGGCGGTCGGCACTGCGCCCGTGTTCATCGAGGCTCTGGCGGCGGCGACGATCGACGCCCTGGGCCGCACGGGGGTCGCTCCCTTCGGTCTGGGCTGTCAGACGGACTGGAAGGCCTGTCCCTGTCGTAACGAAAGGAGCGCAGCGTGAACCTGTACGATCTGGCCCGGGGCCTGCACATACTGGCGGTGATCGCCTGGATGGCGGGTCTGCTGTTCCTGCCGCGGCTCTATGCTTATGACGTCGAGCAGAACGCCAAGCCCGAGCCCCTGCGCGGCGAGATGCAGGCCCTGCTGAGGCTGTGGCAGACGCGGCTGCTGCGCATCATCCTGAACCCGGCCATGATCCTGGCTTGGGGCTTCGGCCTGTGGCTGATCCATATCGACGTCTCGGCGCGGGGGGCGGCGCTTCTGGCCGAGCCGTGGATGGTGGCCAAACTGATCGGCGTCCTGCTGTTGAGCGGCTGGCACGGCTTCCTGGCGGCGCAGCGCAAGAAGATCGCGGCGGGGACGTCGAAATATTCCGGCAAGTTCTGGCGGATGACGAACGAGGTCCCGTTCGTCCTGGCCATCATCATGGTGCTGTCGGTCACCACGGAGTGGACGTTCGGGTGAGCGGCTCCGCTTGACCTGACCTCTCGCCTGTGGTTCCGCTGGTGGTGAACCGTTCGGTCCGTCCAGCGGTCCCTCTCTTTTCGCGACGCCCGCCGGTTCGACCAGCGGGAGACCGTCGTGCCCCCCTTCGGCCGAAAGGCCAGACATTTCCAGAGACCTGACGCCGTGCGGTTCCGTGCGCGCGTCCGCGAGCCTGTATCATGACCGACGTCACCGACACTCCCGAGACCGAAATCGAGGCCGAAGCCCCGACCCATCACGGCGCCGCGCATGAGGCCGGCGAGGCGGCGGGCGCAGACTCGGGCGTGGACACTACGGCGGACGAGGATGAGGACGGCGAGCCCGTGGTGCCGAACGGCCGGATCACCCTGGCCGAGTTGAATGAGAAGACCCCGGCCGACCTGGTCGCCTTCGCCGAACAGCTGGAGGTCGAGAACGCCTCCAACCTGCGCAAACAGGATCTGCTCTTCGCCATCCTGAAGGCCCTGGCTGAGGAAGAGGTCGAGATCATCGCCGACGGCGTGTTGGAAATCCTTCCCGACGGGTTCGGCTTCCTGCGCAGCCCGGACGCCAACTATCTGCCCGGCCCGGACGACGTCTATGTGTCGCCGTCCCAGATCCGCCGCTTCGGCCTGCGCTCGGGCGATACGGTCCACGGCGCCGTGCGGGCGCCGCGCGAGGGCGAGCGCTATTTCGCCCTGCTGAAGGTCGACACCATCAATCTCGAAGACCCTGAGATGGTGAAGACCAAGGTCCTGTTTGACAACCTGACGCCCCTCTATCCCGAGGAGCGGCTGCACATGGAAATCCAGGATCCGACCCTGAAGGATCGCTCGGGCCGGGTCATCGACATCGTCGCCCCCCTGGGCAAGGGCCAGCGCTGCCTGATCGTGGCGCCGCCGCGGGTCGGCAAGACGGTGATGCTGCAGAATATCGCCAAGTCGATCGAGCGGAACCACCCGGAAGTCTTCCTGATCGTCTTGCTGATCGACGAACGGCCGGAAGAGGTCACCGACATGCAGCGGACCGTCAAGGGCGAGGTCGTGGCCTCGACCTTCGACGAGCCGGCCACGCGCCACGTCGCCGTCGCCGAGATGGTGATCGAAAAGGCCAAGCGCCTGGTCGAGCACAAGAAGGACGTGGTGATCCTGCTGGACTCCATCACCCGCCTGGGCCGGGCTTACAACGCCACCGTCCCGTCGTCGGGCAAGGTGCTGACCGGGGGCGTGGACGCCAACGCCCTGCAACGGCCCAAGCGCTTCTTCGGCGCGGCGCGGAATGTGGAGCAGGGCGGGTCTCTGACCATCATCGCCACGGCCCTGATCGACACCGGCAGCCGGATGGACGAGGTGATCTTCGAAGAGTTCAAGGGCACCGGCAACTCGGAAATCGTGCTGGACCGCAAGGTGGCGGACAAGCGCATCTTCCCCGCCATCGACGTGCTGAAGTCCGGCACCCGCAAGGAAGACCTGATCACGCCGAAGGACCAGCTGGCCAAGACCTATGTGCTGCGCCGCATCCTGAATCCGATGGGTCCGCAGGACGCGATCGAATTCCTGCTCGACAAGCTGCGTCAGTCGAAGAACAACGCGGACTTCTTCCAGTCGATGAACACCTGATCCGTCATCTGATGGTTTCACGTGAAACAGGAGGCACGGCGGCATGAAGGTTCAGATCGAGATCGATTGCACTCCGGCGGAGGCGCGCGCCTTTCTGGGACTGCCTGACGTCGCCCCGCTGAACGAGGCCATGGTGGCCGAGATGACCAAGCGGATGGAAGCCAATGTCGCCGCCATGCAGCCGGACGAACTGCTGAAGACCTGGACCAGTTTCGGCCTTCAGGCGCAGGATCAGTTTCGGCGGTTGATGGAAGCGGCGGTGAAGTGAGCCACAGGTTTCTCCGCAGTTGGAGAAGCCCCTGAGACCATGACCCAGGACACCATCTTCGCCCTCGCCACCCCGCCCGGCCGAGGCGCCATCGCCGTCTTGCGTCTTTCGGGGCCGGCCGTCGCGCCGACGCTGAAAGCCCTGGGCGCGGGGGGACTGAAGCCGCGGCTGGTTGCGGTCCGGGATCTGAATCATGATGGCGTCGCCATTGATCAGGCCCTGGTCCTTCGGTTCGTCGGGCCCCATTCCTACACAGGCGAGGACGCAGCCGAGCTTCATCTGCACGGCGGCCGTGCCGTGGTCGAGGCGGCTAGTCGCGCCCTGATCGCCTTGGGACTGCGGCCCGCCGAGCCGGGTGAGTTCACCCGCCGCGCCTTTCAGAACGGCCGGATGGATTTGGCCCAGGCGGAGGCGGTGGCCGATCTGATTGATGCGGAGACGGCGGCCCAGGCGAGACAGGCTCTGGGTCAGCTGGACGGGAAGCTCAGCGAGACCTACGCCGGTTTCCGTCGCGACTTGCTGAAGGCCCTGGCCCTGGTCGAGGCCGAGATCGACTTCCCCGACGAGGAGGTGCCGGACAATCTGGCGCGGACGGCGGGGCCTGTGCTCGAGCAGCTGGCGCGCGATCTGCACCGCGCCGTCGAGGACGGGGCGCGGGGAGAGCGGGTCCGGGACGGCTATCGCGTCGTCCTGATCGGCGAGACCAACGCCGGTAAGTCGTCGCTGTTCAACGCCCTGATCCAGCGCGAGGCGGCGATCGTCACGCCGATCGCCGGGACGACGCGCGATGTTTTGGACGCCGAACTGGTGATCGGCGGCTATGCCGTCACCCTGTCCGATACGGCCGGATTGAGAGACAGCGACGACCCGGTAGAGGCGGAAGGGGTTCGGCGCGCGCGGGCGCGCGCAGAGGGGGCGGATCTGAGGCTATGGGTTCGAGCGCCCGGCGATGTGGAAGGCGTGGCGGCGGACTATGTTCGGTCGGGTGATCTGATCGTGGCCAATAAGAGCGACCTGGGATCGGCCGATATCCGCTCCCAAGGCTGGGATCAGATCGCCGTAAGCAGTCATACCGGCGCGGGCCTGAGTGAGCTTCATGACTGGATCGCCGCGCGATTGGAGCGGGATCTGTCGGGGGCGGACTTCCCGGCGATCACGCGCGAACGTCATCGGCTGCGGCTGAGCGAGGCTCTGGCGGACGTACGGACGGGCCTGGCTGCGCTGGAGGTCTCTCCCGAAATGGCGGGCGACGATCTGCGCCGCGCCGCTCAAGCCCTTTCACGCGTCACCGGCGAGATCGGTGTCGAAGAGGTGTTGGGCGAGGTGTTCTCGACCTTCTGCATCGGCAAGTAATACCGGTGTTTCACGTGAAACACCTTAAGTAGGACTACGTTCAGCGAACCCTGTCGTCACCGTCGCACGCTCTCGCCTCTGGCGAAATCTGCTGTTTTGGCCTATGTGGCGCGCATGATCCCCACAAGCGACTATTCGTTCGACGTCGTTGTCATCGGCGGCGGCCACGCCGGCTGTGAAGCCGCCGCCGCCTCTGCGCGCGCGGGGGCCCGAACCCTGCTTCTGACCCAGAAGTTGGAGACCATCGGCGAAATGTCCTGCAACCCCGCTATCGGCGGCCTGGGCAAGGGGCATCTCGTGCGTGAGATCGACGCCATGGACGGGATCATGGGCCGTCTGGCGGACGCCTCGGGCATCCAATTCCGACTGCTGAACCGGTCCAAGGGCGCCGCCGTTCGGGGACCACGCAGCCAGATCGACCGACGCCTGTATCGGGAAGCCATGCAGGCGGAGCTGGCCCAGACGGCGAACCTGACGCTGACGGCCGGCACGGCGGAGCGGCTGATCTTGGACGGCGACCGCGTCACGGGCGTGATTACCGGGGCAGGGGAGAGGATTCGAGCCGCTGCTGTC
Source organism: Brevundimonas sp. Br13 (assembly GCF_055391505.1). Taxonomy (NCBI): domain Bacteria; kingdom Pseudomonadati; phylum Pseudomonadota; class Alphaproteobacteria; order Caulobacterales; family Caulobacteraceae; genus Brevundimonas; species Brevundimonas sp. Br13. The sequence goes on from NZ_AP044008.1 coordinate 615,993, forward strand.
GTCCTGACGACCGGCACCTTCCTGAACGGCGTCATTCATCGGGGCGATGAGCGTATTCCGGCAGGCCGGCACGGCGAGGCGCCGTCGACGGGTCTGGCCGTTGATCTGCACGCCGCCGGCCTGACCATGGGCCGGTTGAAGACCGGCACGCCCGCGCGACTGGATGGGCGGACCATCGCCTGGGACCGACTGGAGATGCAGGAGGCCGACGAAACCCCCAGCGCCTTCTCCTTTCTGACGGATCGGATCACCGTTCCCCAGATCGCCTGCGGTGTCACCCACACGACCGAACAGACCCATCGCCTCATCGCTGAGAACCTGAGCGAGAGCGCAGTCTATGGCGGGCGTCTGTCGGGGCGCGGCCCCCGCTACTGCCCTTCGATCGAGGACAAGGTCGTGCGGTTCGCTGACAAGACCAGCCACCAGATCTTCCTTGAACCGGAAGGTCTGGATGATCCGACCGTGTATCCCAACGGGATTTCGACCTCCGTATCCGAAGCCACCCAGCAGGCCTTCCTGCGGACCATCCCCGGTTTGGAGACTGTTGAGGTCTTCCGTTACGGCTATGCGATCGAATACGACTATGTCGATCCGCGCGAACTGACGGCCGCCCTTGAGGTCAAGAAGAGACCGGGTCTCTATCTGGCCGGCCAGATCAATGGGACGACCGGATATGAGGAGGCGGCGGCCCAGGGCTTGATGGCCGGGCTGAACGCCGCTCGGGCGGCGGCGGGCCAAGATCCAGTGATCCTGGGTCGGGACCAAGCCTATATCGGCGTCATGGTCGATGACCTGGTGACGCGCGGCGTCACCGAACCCTATCGCATGTTCACCAGCCGGGCCGAATACCGTCTGACGCTGCGGGCCGACAATGCGGATCAGCGGCTGACGCCGCTGGCGATGAAGCTGGGGATCGTCGGCTCCGACAGGGCGGCGCGCTTTTCGGACAAGGCCGGAGCCTTGGCCTTGGCGAGCCGTGTTTCACGTGAAACGCTTTTCACGCCGAAAGAGGCCAATGCCCTGGGCATTCCCGTGAACGCCGACGGCCGTCGCCGCTCCATGCGTGAACTGCTCGCCTTTCCGGGCGTCACCCTGCAACAGTTCATGCCGACCATCCCGGCCATCGCGGACTGGAAGCCTGAAGTCCGCGAGCAGATCGAAATCGACGCCGGCTACGGCAACTATCTCGATCGCCAGGCGATCGACGCCCAGGCCCTGCGCTCCGAGGAGGATCTGATCCTGCCAGCCGATCTCGACTATGGCGGCGTCGGCAGCCTGTCCAATGAGGTGCGCGAGAAGCTCAGCCGCATCAGGCCCCGCACCCTCGGCCAGGCGGGGCGTATCGAGGGCATGACGCCGGGCGCCCTGACGGCCCTGCTGGCCCATGTCAAAAAGTCGCCCAAGGTCGAGGCGGTCGCCTGATGCTGGAAGGGGAGATGGCTGCCTTCCAGAGCAAGGCCGGCGCTTCAGATGAGCAGATGGCCGATCTGGAGGCCTTTCGCCTGCGGTTGGGCGAGGCGAACGCGGTGATGAATCTCGTTGGGCCGGACAGCCTGCCGGATTTTTGGAACCGCCATGCCTGGGACAGCGCGCAACTGCTGCAAATGGCCCCTACGGCGCGCAGTTGGGCAGATCTCGGCGCCGGCGCGGGTTTTCCCGGCGTGGTCCTGGCGATCTTGCTGAAGGGGCGATCGGACGCCCGAGTCTGGTTGATCGACAGCCTGGGAAAACGCTGCCGGTTTCTGCAGGAGGCGGTCGATGCTCTCGCCTTGCCCGCCACGGTGATCAACGGCCGGGCGGAGGATCAGACCATAAAATGCGACGTGGTGACCGCTCGCGCCGTGGCCCCGATGGAGCGGCTGCTGGGTTATGCACAGCCCTACTTTGAAAGGGGTGCACAAGGTCTGTTCCTCAAGGGGGAAAGGGTCGAATCCGAGTTGATCGAGGCCCGTAAATCCTGGCATTTCGAGGCTGAACTGGCCCCGTCGCAAAGCGACCCGCGCGGCCGCATCGTGACCGTCCGGAGTGTTCGTCGTGCCCGTTCCAAGCACTAACAAACTGCCTGCCCGTGTTCTCGCCGTCTCCAACCAGAAGGGCGGCGTGGGCAAGACCACGACGGCGATCAATCTGGGAACCGCCCTGGCCGCTATCGGAAAGCGGGTGCTGATCGTCGACATGGACCCCCAGGGCAATGCCTCGACCGGTTTGGGCGTTCCACGTGAAACACGACGGGTCACCATCTATGATGTGGTGGTGGATCAGCGCTCTATCGAAGACGCCGCCGTCCAGACCACTGTTCCGGGGCTCTGGATCGTCCCTGCCGATGCGGACATGTCGGGGGTTGAGATCGAGTTGAGCCAGGCGGATCGGCGATCCTATCGCTTGAGGGACGCTCTTCGGCAGCATGACGACGGCCCTACCGCGTATGACTATGTGCTGATCGACTGTCCGCCGTCGCTGAACCTGCTGACCCTGAACGCCATGGCGGCGGCGGATGCGGTTCTTGTGCCGCTCCAATGCGAGTTCTTTGCGCTTGAAGGGCTCAGCCAGTTGATGCGGACCATCGACATGGTCAAACAGAGCCTGAACCCGTCTCTCGAAATCCAGGGGCTGGTGCTGACGATGTTCGATCGGCGGAGCGCCCTGTCGGGCCAGGTCGCCAATGACGTGCGCGCCCATTTTGGCGACAAGGTCTATGACAGCGTCATCCCGAGAAATGTTCGGGTCGCCGAGGCGCCGTCGTTCGGAAAGCCCGCCCTGATCTATGATCTCAAATGCGCCGGCAGTCAGGCCTATCTGCGCCTGGCCAAGGAAGTGGTGAAGCGCGAACGCCAGCGCCAGAAGCTGGCCGCCTGAACGGCCGCTACACGCCTGATTAGAAGAAGAAACGGAACAGTATTTTGGCTGAACGACAAAGAGGTCTGGGCCGCGGCCTGTCGGCCCTGATGGGCGAGAACATCGAGGCGCCGACGGCGCCCAACGCCGCAATGCCTTCCGGCGTGCAGCGCGTGCCGATCGAGAGTTTGAAGCCCAATCCCGATCAGCCTCGGAAAATCTTCACCCAGGAACAGCTGGATGAACTGACGGCCTCCATCCGTGACAAGGGGGTGCTTCAGCCGATCCTGGTCCGCACCCATCCCAAGGAGGAGGGGGTCTGGCAGATTATCGCCGGTGAGCGCCGCTGGCGCGCTTCCCAGGCGGCCCGGCTGACGGAGGTGCCGATCGTCGTCCATGAAATGGATGACGTCGAGGTTTACGAAGTCGCCATCATCGAGAACGTCCAGCGCGCCGATCTGAATCCGCTGGAAGAAGCCGACGCCTATCGGATGCTGATGGAGCGGTTCGGCCGCACCCAGGATCAGGTCGCCGGCATCGTCGGCAAGAGCCGCAGCCATGTGGCCAACACCCTGCGTCTGCTGCAACTGCCTGAAGAAGTGCTGTGGTACGTACGGAACGGCAAGTTGACGGCCGGCCATGCCCGCGCCCTGGTGACGGCGCCCAACGCCGGCGCCCTGGCCGAGCAGGCCTATAATGAGGGGCTGAACGTTCGCCAGGTCGAGGCCCTGGCTCGCCGCGCCGCCGAGGGCCCCAAACCGGTTAAGGCCAAGCCTGCGCCCAGCGAGGAAGGAACGGCCGACGTCGCCGCCCTGCAACAGGATTTGGCCGACGCCCTGGGCCTGTCCGTTCAGTTGAACGACCGCGCAGGCAAGGGCGAGCTGACCATTCGCTACGGCTCCCTGGAACAGCTCGACGACCTGTGCCGTCGATTGATGCGCGGCTGAGCCCCGCGATGTGCTAGACAGGTGGAATGACCGATAATGTTCCGCCGCCAACCGCCGCCGAAAATCTGAAACAGGCGCTGGCCGCCAAAAAGGCGCGCCGGCAGGGCGGAGCGGGCCAGGGTTTCGCCGGTCCAGCCGGCGCTCCGTCCGCCGGCGACGAGCGCAGCGTGGCCGCCCGCAACATGGCCCTGGCCAAGCCCGCCTTCCGCAAGGCGTCAAAGCGAGGCTGAGCCGCAGCAGCCCCGCTCAAAGCCCCAGACGCTTAGCCCGTCCGGCGATCTCCAGCAGCAGGCGTTCGGCGATCAGCTGGTCGGGCATGCCGGTCGTCTTGGTGGCGACGTCGGCGGTGTTGACGCTGTCGAGCACCTCGTCCAGCGCCTCCAGACGCCAGGCGCGGGCCTGACGCAGCATCTCCGCCTCCTGTTTCCAGAAGACGCCCGCCGCCTTGGCCGCCTCCTTGGCGCCGGCCCCGTTGGCCTGAAGAATATTGATCCGCCGCAGCCGCCCCAGATGCAGGGCAGCGGATCGGACGGCCAGGACCGAGGATTCCCCCTCTGCGAAGGCGCGACGCAGACCCGCTTGAGCTGGGCCGGGCCGCCCGCCGAAGGCCTGGAGCGCAGCGTCGGACAGGGAGGCGTCCGGCTCGACCCCAAGATGCTGGTCCAGAAGCTCGCTGTCGATCGTCCGCCCGGAACCGGGACCGATGAACAGGGCCAGGCGTTCGATCTCCTGGCGCATCAGACCCCGCTCACGCGGCAGGCGAGCCACGAAACGATCGAGGGCGTCGGCGGTCAGACCCACCTTGTCGGCCGCCAGGGCCTCGCGAGTCATGCGGGCGACGTCGCCGGTCTCGTCTTCATAGCAGACGATGCCGACGGCGCCGGCCTCCTTCTCGGCGGTCTTGCGCAGGGCGGAGTCACGGCCCAGCTGGTCGGCCTCGACCACCAGCATGGCGTCGGGATTATAGCCGCCCTCGGCATGGATCTTGACGGCGGCGGCCACCGCCTTGTCCACTCCGGGTTTCAGCGCCGACAGCCGGATCCGCACCAGACGGCGCCCGCCCATCAGGGACATGGCCGTCAAGGCCTCTTCAAGCTTGCTTTCTTCGCTGTCGATGTCGCTGTCGGTCAGGACGGTGACGTTGAAAGGGTCGTTCAGGTCCGGGGTGATCGCCCTGCACAGGATCTCGGCCCGTTCGGCGACGCCCGACCGATCCTTGCCGTGGATCACCGCTGCTCGGATCGCCGGATCGGGCGCCTTCAGAAAGCGGTCGATCTCGGGGCGTTTGGCCAGAATCACCGGTTCGACAGGGCCTGCATCAGGTCCAGCCGGATCAGACGCGCCAGTTCGGCGGCCGCGCGTTCTTCACCGTCCTGCTGGGCGGCGATGGCGGCATAGGGCTGGTCGTCGGCGGCGTAGGTGGTGGTGACGGTCTCCACCCCGGTCGCGGGCGCGCCTCCAGCGACGGGCGTAAGGGTCCAGGTCGCCTTGACCGTCAGCTCATAGCGGGTGGCGGTGTCGTCGATCCGGCGCCCCAGGGGCCGCCGGTCCTGTTCGACACGGGTCGTCAGCCGGTAAAGCGGCGCTGCGGACCGATCCCAGGCCAGGGCGTCCTCCAGCTGTTCACGCAGGCGATAGCCCAGTCGGTCGTCCTGGGCCGTCACCGCGATCCGGCGCAGGGGCGAGCCCACGCCCGGCTCGGCGTACATGGGCGTAAAGCCGCAGGCTGCGAGCGCCAGGACGCTTAGTAGGACAAGACTGGTTGGGACGCGCATCAGCCGGCCACCAGATTGACGATCCGGTCTTTGACCACGACGATCTTCTTCACGCTCAGACCCTCCAGACGCGCCTTAACCGTCTCGTCGGCCAGAACCAGGGCCTCGACCTCGGCCGGCTCCATGCCGCGCCCGACGCGGATTTCCGCCCGACGCTTGCCGTTGATCTGGATGGGCAGAACCACCTCGTCGTCGGCCGCGAGCGCAGCGTCCCACACCGGCCAGGGCGCGTCCAGAACCATCCCGTCCTCTCCCAGCCGGGTCCAGCATTCTTCAGCCAGGTGGGGGGTGAAGGGGGCGATCAGGCGCGCCAGGGCCGACAGGGCCTGACGCTTGGCCTCGCCGCCCGCCTGGGCGCTGTCACGCACCGTGGCGACGAAGGCGTAGAGCTTGGCGATGGCCGAGTTGAAGCGGAAGCCTTCGACCCCCTCGGACACGGCCTTGATGGCCTTGTGGGTCTCCCGCAGCAGTTCGGCGTTGGCCTTGTCCTCGCCGGCGAAGCCCGGGTCATAGGCGTCGAACAGGCTCCAGGTCCGCTGCACGAACCGGCTGGCGCCCTCGACCCCGCCCGGCGTCCATTGCACGTCCCGCTCGGGCGGGCTGTCGGACAGTACGAACAGACGGCCGGCGTCCACCCCGTGGCTTTCCAGGATTTCCTGAGGCGCGACGACGTTCTTCTTGGACTTGGACATCTTTTCGATGTCGCCGATCGACAGACGCGCGCCGTTCGACAGGCGGGTGGCGACCCGCTGGCCGTCGACCGTCTCGATGCGGACGTCGGTGGGTTCGACCCAGCGCGGCTTTCCGACCTCGTCCTGGCCTTCGAAATAGGTCTCGTGGACCACCATCCCCTGGGTGAACAGGCCCGCGAACGGCTCCTTCACCGCCAGCATGCCGGCGTCCGAAAGGGCGCGGGTGATGAACCGGGCGTACAGCAGGTGCAGGACCGCGTGCTCGACCCCGCCGATATACTGATCCACCGCCAGCCAGCGGTTCGCCGCCTCGCTGTTGATCGGCTCGGCCGCCTTCGGGTCGGTGAAGCGGGCGAAATACCAGCTGGAGTCGACGAAGGTGTCGAGCGTGTCGGTCTCGCGCGTCGCATCCTGGCCGCACGACGGGCATTTGACGTGTTTCCAGGTCGGATGGCGGTCCAGCGGATTGCCGGGCACGTCGAAGGTCACATCCTCGGGCAGTTCGACCGGCAGCTGGTCGGCCGGAACCTCCACCGGGCCGCAGGACGGGCAGTGGATGATCGGGATGGGGCAGCCCCAGTAGCGCTGGCGCGACACGCCCCAGTCGCGCAGCCGATAGATGGTCGCGCCCTGGCCCGTCCCGGCCGCCTCGACGCGGCGGATCGCCTCGGCCTTGGCCGCCTCGATGTCCAGCCCGTCCAGGAAGTCGGAATGGAAGATGGAGCCGGGGCCCGTATAGGCCTCGTCGCCCACGGCGAAGTCGTCGCCGGCGCCCTCGGGGCGGACCACCGGGATCACCGGCAGGCCGTATTTGCGGGCGAAGTCCAGGTCGCGCTGGTCATGAGCCGGGCAGGCGAAGATGGCGCCCGTGCCGTATTCCGACAGGATGAAGTTGGCGATCCAGACCGGGATTTCGGCGCCGGTGAAGGGATGAAGCACCTTCAGACCCGTATCCCAGCCGATCTTTTCCGCCTGTTCGATCTCGGCCTGGGAGGCGCCGCCCTTGCGGCATTCGGCGACGAAGTCGGCGATGCGCGGATCGGCCTCGGCCAGCTGTTTCGAGATCGGGTGATCCGGCGCCAGGCCCAGGAAGCTGGCGCCGAACAGGGTGTCGGGCCGGGTGGTGTAGATCTCGACGCCGGTCTCGTAGCCGGCGGGGGCCTGGCCCGAGAAGTCCCAGGTCATCTGAAGCCCCTTGGAGCGGCCGATCCAGTTCTCCTGCATCAGCCGGACCTTCTCGGGCCAGCGATCCAGGGTCTTCAGCCCGTCGATCAGGTCGTCGGCATAGTCGGTGATGCGCAGGAACCACTGGTTCAGCTTGCGCTTCTCGACCACGGCGCCGGAACGCCAGCCGCGCCCGTCGATCACCTGCTCATTGGCCAGGACGGTGTTGTCGACCGGGTCCCAGTTGACCACCCCGTCCTTGCGATAGACCAGACCGCGCCGATACAGCTCCAGGAACCAGGCCTGCTGCTTGCCGTAGTATTCGGGGTCGCAGGTGGCGAATTCGCGTGACCAATCCAGCGACAGGCCCAGCAGCTTCAGCTGCTCGCGCATGTTGGCGATGTTGGAATAGGTCCAGCCCTTGGGGTGGATGCCGCGTTCCATGGCCGCATTCTCGGCCGGCATGCCGAAGGCGTCCCAGCCCATCGGGTGCAGGACGTCGTAGCCTTGCGCGCGCTTGGACCGCGCCACCACGTCGCCCATCACATAGTTGCGGGCGTGGCCCATGTGGATGTTGCCCGACGGATAGGGGAACATCTCCAGCACATAGTATTTCGGCCGGCCGGTGTCCTTGGTCACAAAGGCGGCGGCTTCGGCCCAGCGGGCCTGCTGGCGGGGTTCGGCGGTCTTGGGTTCGTAACGGGCCACGGTCGTCCTGAAGTCAAAAGGGCGCTGCCGCCCTCCCGGCTCACTAGCCCGAAGGACGACAGCGCCCAAGCAGATTTGCGCTCAAACCGCCCTCTGAGCGGCGCCAGGCGCAAAAGGGTGCTCAAGTAGCCCGAAGGGCGGTAGCACCAAAAAAGCGCTCAAACAGCCCGAAGGGCGGTAGAACCTACAGGGAAAGCTAAAGCAGGCGTTAGCCTGCTTTAGCCCGCATTAGACAGGTTCAGCTGGCGCGCCTTGGTCAGGATGGCGTTTTCCAGGTCCGCCTCGGTCTGGGCGGCGACCGGAGCGGCGGTCCACTGACCGTCGGCGCCCTTGATCTCCTTGGTCACGGTCACGTTCAGCGCATCGGCGCGCAGACGAGTGTCCAGGATGAAGACGGTGGCCTTGAAACGCTCGTTCGGCGTCTGGGGGTTGATGTACCAGTCATAGTTGATGACCCCGCCCCACGGATCGGCGGTCAGCAGGGGCATGAAGCTGAGGGTGTCCAGCGAGGCGCGCCAAAGATAGCCGTTGACGCCGATGCCCTGCTGCACGTCCGTCTTGGCCTTCTTCTTGCCGTTTCCGACAAAGGGGAGGCTGGAGCAGGCGCTCAGGGCCAAGCCTGAGACCAAGGCGACAGCGACGCCGCGAACCAGGGCCTTGTTGAGGCTCATCAAGGAAGTCTCCGTAAACTCAGGGACGTGAAGGCCCTCGCCCCCACGCGCGCGCGGCGTCGCTCTGACGGTCTGCGCCGTTGCGCTGTTCTATAACACGGGCAAAAGGGGCGATGACAAGGCGAACTCGGCCGTGAGACGTCGCGGGAGCGGTCTCGCGGCGGAGGAGACGACGGTTTTGGCCAGAATCTCGTGACGCTTGAGCCACATCGCGGTGCAACAATGCAGAGGAACCCCGCCCCGGCGCCAACGTTGCGTTGACCGGAAGCGCCCCCGGTGTCTAATCGCGGCGTTCACGGCCCAAAGCGCCGGGGCAGGGTTGAAGGCGTCGCCGTCGGCGGCGTTTGAAGGGTTTGGAATGCGTTTCGGCGGTTTCTCGGCTGGACTGGTTGCGGCGACGGCTGTGCTTGCCGCCACGCCTGTGCTTGCGCAGAGCGCAGCGTCACGCAGTTCGAGCCTGTCCCTGTCGGAAGCCCAGTCGGCTCAGCGCCACGCCCCCGCGCAGCAGCGTCGCGGCCTGCGTCTGAACGACAGCGGACGCTGGGCCCTGGATTTCAATCTGAACCAGCCTGTGGGCCGCGAGACGGACTGGGGAGACGTCGAAGCCGGCGCCTATTACCGGCTCAACGACCGTCTGCGCGTCGGCGCCGCTGCGGCTGTGGCCTCGCCGGAGGCTGATCCTGCCCGAGCGCCGGAAACCAGCGCCCGCACCCAGCCCCGCGTCCGTCTGGAAACAATCTTCAAGTTCTGACGCCGCCGAAGGCGGATTGGATCGTCTCCACCGCCGCCAGGCCACAGGCGCCCGATCCCGTCAGCAGAGCAACCCGGTCCGGACGCAATCCTCCCAGGGCGTAAACAGGAACCCCGGCGCGTTGGACCAGGGTTTTGAACGCCGGCGCCCCCAGGGCCGGCTTGGTCGCCGACGCGCCCCCAGCCGGAAAGACCGGCGACAGGATCAGGGCCTCCACGCCTGAAGCCGGCGGTCCGGCGCCGTGCCAGGCCGCCGTCAGCCGCCAATCCGGGCGCCGTCTTCGCACATCGGCGGCGCGATCACCTTCTCTCTCCGGCAGATGCAGGCCGTCGGCCGATACGGCGTCGGCGAGATCGGCGTCCTTTCCGACCAGAAGTTCAACCCCGGCCTCATGCGTCGCGGCGCGCAGGCGACGGCCGATCTCGAGCGCCTGATCGGCGCCGAAGGCGCGATAGACCACGGCCGATCCCGGCGGCAGGCGGGCCGCCGTCTCCCAGGGGCGGGGGGTGCGCGCCGGGTCGGTGAAGAACAGCAGCGGCGGCAGACGCGCCGCCGCCGGGCTGACAGAGGCGGCGGCGCGGTTTAGAGCGGTGGCCGCATCCCAGAGCATGCGCGCATCGTCGCTGTAACCGGCCGGCAGGATCATGACCTCTTCTTCTCCCGCTTCGGCGTCTCCGTCCACCGATGCCGCCGCAATCTCCGACAGGCTGGCCGTCGTCCGCGCCCGTATCGCAGAGGCCTGCCGTGCCGTCGGGCGCGATCCCGAAACCGTCGTTCTGACCGCCGTCTCCAAGACCCAGCCGCCGGAGGCCATCGCGGCCATGAGGGCGGCGGGCCAGAGGGTGTTCGGCGAAAACCGAGTGCGGGATGCGCAGGGACGTTGGGCCGAGGGCCTGTACGGCCGCCCCGGCGGAGCGGAGCTGGAGCTGCGTCTGATCGGGCCGCTCCAGACCAACAAGACCGAAGACGCCGTGGCCCTGTTCGACGTCATCGAGACCCTGGACCGGGAGAAGCTGGCGCGCACCCTGGCCGAGGCTGCGGCGAAACGGGGCCGATCGCCTCGTCTGCTGATTCAGGTCAATACGGGGGCGGAGCCGCAGAAGGCCGGCGTCCTGCCCGACGCCGCCGAGTCTCTGATCGCGACGGCGCAGAAGACCTATGGGCTGACGGTCGAGGGATTGATGTGTATTCCGCCCGCCGATGAGCCGCCTGAACCCCATTTCCGCCTTCTGGCGCGGTTGGCCGAGGACAATGGTCTGTCGGTCCTGTCCATGGGGATGAGCGGCGATTACGAGACGGCGATCCGCTGCGGCGCCACCCATGTCCGGGTGGGAACGGCGTTGTTCGGGGAACGAAAACCATCCGAAACAGTCTCTAGGCCGTAACTCGACGTGAATTCGCACCCCCAAGCCTTGGCGCGGGGGCCAAGCCTCGCCATTGTCTGTCCATGCCCACGCCCAAGACCATTCTGATCATCGATGACGACGACGACCTGCGCGAGGCCTTGGCCGAGCAGTTGAATCTGCACGAAGAGTTCAAGACCCAGCAGGCCTCGACCGCCGCGGACGGCGTCCGTATGGGGCGCGAGATCCGTGCAGACCTGATCCTGCTGGACGTCGACCTGCCCGATATGGACGGCCGCGAGGCCTGCCGCCTGCTGCGCAAGGACGGGGTCTCCACCCCAGTCATCATGCTGACCGCCCAGTCGGCCGACGCCGACGCCATCCTGGGCCTAGACGCAGGCGCCAATGACTATGTCACCAAGCCCTTCCGGTTCGCGGTCCTGCTGGCCCGCATCCGCGCCCATCTGCGCAGCCACGAACAGTCGGAAGACGCCGTCTTCTCCATCGGCCCCTATGAGTTCCGGCCCGCCGCCAAGGTCCTGATGGACGCCAAGGGCAAGAAGGTGCGGCTGACGGAAAAAGAGACGAACATCCTGAAGTATCTCTACCGCGCCGGCGCCAAGCCCGTGTCGCGCGAGGAGCTGCTGACCGAGGTCTGGGGCTATAACGCCGGCGTCACCACCCACACCCTGGAAACCCACATCTATCGCCTGCGCCAGAAGATCGAGCCAGAGCCGGGCCAGGCCAGGCTTCTGCTGACCGACGCGGGCGGTTATCGGCTGCAGCCCTGAGGGGTTCCGAAAAAGGCGTCGCTACACTGGGCGCGCCGGTTCTCTGTCAGGAAGCGTTTTTCGCCCTTCCTCCTTTCCCACCGTGAATACCGGAAGGAAGATCTGGACCAGCGGGCCGATGGCGAGGGCGTAGAGGATCGTCCCGACCCCGACCGAGCCGCCCAGGGCCCAGCCGGCGACGACGACAGTCAGTTCGATGGCGGTCCGCACGACCTTGATCGGCCAGCCGGTGCGGGCGACCAGACCTGTCATCAGGCCGTCGCGCGGTCCTGGACCCAGGCCCGCCCCGATATAGGCGCCGCTCGCCACGCCATTCAGCACAATCCCCGTCGCCAGGAACAGGCTCCGAACCGGTAGGACCGCGTCCGTCGGAATGTGCCTCAGCGCCAGGCCGGCGACCGAGCCGATGACCAGAACATTGGCGATCGTGCCTATCCCCGGCTTCTGGCGCAGCGGAATCCACAGCAGCAGCACGGTCATACCGATCAGATTGACCACCATGCCGAAGCCGAGACCGGCGGGTTCGGCGAACCGTTCGAAAACGCCCTGGCTCAGGACGTCCCAAGGGTCGAGACCCAGATCCGCCCTGACGATCAGGGCGATGGACAGGCCGTAAAGGCTCAGGCCCAGGAAGAGTTGGATCAGGCGGCGGGTCATGAGAGGCGTTTCGCCTGAACTGGCTGTGGAAAAAAGGTCCAGTTCTGTCATTCTGGCCCCATGTCCTCGCGCTCTATCGGCACAGCCTCACTGATCCGCCACTTAGGCGTTTGGCGCGCGCCGGGCGCCGGCCCGGCCTACCGTCAATTGGCCGGAGCCGTCAGACTTTTGATCCTGGACGGACGACTGCCTCTGGCGGCGCGACTGCCGGGCGAGCGCGAAGCGGCGCAGGCGCTGGGTTTGAGCCGTACGACCGTGTCGGCCGCCTATGGGCGACTGCGGGATGACGGGTTTCTGACGGGGGGACGCGGCGCCTCGGCGCGGACCAGCCTGCCGGGGGAGGCGCCGACGGGCGGCTCGCGCGGCCTTCCTGAAGCTAGAACCTCTTCCCGCGCGGACGAGGTACTCGACCTGACCGCCGCCGTCCTGCCGGCCGATCCCAGCGTTCACGCCGCCTATGTCCGGGCCTTGGAGCGGCTGCCGATCCGTTTGCCGGGCCACGGCTATGAGGCCTTGGGGGTTGAGGCCCTGCGCGAGGCGGTGGCGGCCGCCTATCGCCGGCGCGGCTTGCCGACCTCGCCCGCCCAGATTCTGATCACCCACGGGGCGCACAATGGACTGGTTCATCTGCTGCGGCTGATGGTCAGGCCGGGTCAGCCGGTCGTCTTCGACCATCCCACCTATCCCCAGGCGCTGGACGCCATTCTCGCGGCCGGCGCGCGTCCCACGCCGGTCGCCCTGCCGGACGACGCCGGGGCGGGAGCGGGGACTGAGGGGTGGGATGTGGAGGGTCTGATCGCCGCCTGTCGGACCAGTGGCGCGCCCCTGGCCTATCTGGTCCTCGACCATCACAATCCCACCGGGCGGATGATGCGGGCGGCGGATCGGCTGCGGCTTCTGGCGGGGCTGAAAGGGTGCGAGACCCTGCTGGTGCTGGATGAGACCCTGGTGGAGCTGACCCTCAGCGGCCCGCCCGCCCTGACGGCCTCGGCGGTCGATGCGCCGCGTGTCGTGCGCCTGGGCTCCCTGTCCAAGAGCGTCTGGGGCGGGTTGCGCATCGGGTGGATTCGCGCGGACCGGGCGGTGATCCAGCGGCTCGCCCAAAGCCGCGCCAGTTTCGATCTGGGCGCGCCGATCCTGGAGCAGCTGGCGGCGGTCGAACTGCTGGGCGACGGCGGCGCCGGCCTGGCGGCGCGACGGCCTCTGCTGCGAGCGCGACGCGACCATCTGCGGATGCGGCTGGCGGAACGGCTGCCGCTGTGGGCCTGTCCCCGGCCGGCGGGCGGCCTTTCCGTCTGGGCGCAACTGCCGGCGCCGATCAGCTCGGCCCTGGTGGTCCAGGCGGCCGAGCGCGGCTTGAGATTGGCGTCCGGTCTGCGCTTCGGCGTGGACGGCGCCTTCGAACATCGGCTGCGGCTGCCCTACACTCTGCCGGAGCCTGTTTTGGACGTGGCGGTCGAGCGATTGGCTCAGGCGGCCGAGGCGCTGGAGCGCAAGACACGGCCGGTTTCCGCGCCCCCGCCCCGTCGCGTCGCCGTCTATTGAAGGCGCGGTTCGCCTATCCGGAAACGATAGAGGGCGGCGGATTTGCTCCGCCGCCCTCCTGAGCGTCAATCGACTGGGTCGTAGGATCAGAAGGTGGCGTTGACGCTGACCTGGAAGATCCGACCGGTTTCCAGATAGCCGCCCTTGCGGTCGGGCGAGACATAGCGTTCGCCCGCCCCGACGGTCGACCAGCGGGTCGGTTCGTCGGTCAGGTTGCGGACCGCAGCCCCCACTTCCAGTCCCGGCGCCAGGGTCAAGGCCACGCCCAGGTTCAGCTCCTTGGACGGCTGAACATAGATGTCGGGCTGGCTGTCCTGAACCGTGTCCAGGCGACGACCGGTATAGTTGTACCAAAGGCTGGCCCGCACCGGCCCGTGCTCATAGCCGGCCTCCAGATTGTACATCAGCTCGGGCGCCTGGGGCAGGTCGCTCTTGCGGGTCAGGGTCGAGGAGAGGCGGTATTCAGCCTCCGTCTGCTGATAGGTCAGGTTCCCGCCCAGCGACAGGCCGTCCATCCAGCCGTCGACCGGCAGGGCGTAATGACCGCCCAGTTCGATCCCGGTAGCGGAGCCGCCCAGGCCGTTGAACGGCTTGATCAGAATGACGCCATCGCTGGTCGTGCTCGTGCCCGTCCGCAGGGCGGTCGGCACGACGATATTGTCCAGGTCCTTGTGATAGACGGCCATCTGAAGGTTGGAGCCGGCAGCGTACCATTCCAGACCCAGATCATAGCTCCAGCCCTCGACCGGCTTCAGATCGGGGTTGGGCTGGCTGATGCTGATGACGGCGTTGGTGACGGGGTCGCGGCTGACGGTGGTCGGACCCGCCAGCTGGCTGCCCGCGGGCCGGCTGTAGCTGGAACGCGCGGCCGCCCGCACCACCAGGGCGTCGCTGGGACGCCAGGCGGCGATGACGCTGGGATCGACATGGTCGTAATCCCGATCTGCGGTCGCGAAACGGGCGCCGTCGGCGTCCTTCACGAAGAAGCGGGCTTCGAAGTGGTTGTCCTCGTAGCGGACCCCCGGCGTGATCTCCAGGGCGCCGCCGGCCAGTTTCAGGGTGGCGGCGGCGAAGGCGGCCGTCCGGTCTTCCCGGCTGTCCGACAGGCCCTGGTTCAGCTTCTCTTGCGAAACCACCACGGTCGAGCCGTACAGATCGCGTTCGTTTTCGACGAAGCGGCGATCGACCAGCTTCACCGGGCGCACCGTGCCGTGGTCCATGAAGTCGGTGATCAGGCGGCCGGGCGTCGCGCCGATCGACGGGCCGTCCACGGTTCCAGCCTGCAAGGACGTGCGGAAACGGTAGCGGGTGTCGTCCGGGGCCAGGCTGCGGCCGTCCTGATCGGCCGTCTCGTACAAGCCGCCGACCGAGGCGCTGGCGAGCACGCCGGAACCGGCCCAGGTCAGGTCGCCCTTCACCGTCTTCTTCACCTCCGACAGATAGCCGTAGCCCTGCTGGACATAGATCTGGCTGGGACGGTCCTGGCTGGCGACATAGGCGGTCGCGCCGGCCGACAGCACCGGCATGGGCCAGCGAGGGTCCGACAGGTCCAGCTTCAGCCCTTCGGTCGAGGCGCCGGTATTGCCCGTCGCGCCGTTATAGGCGACGCCTCGCCAGGCGGCCTCGATCGTATTGGGCGAGTCCAGACGGCCGTCGGCATAGGCGGCTTCCAGCGAGGCGGTGAAGTCGCCGAAGCGCAGCTTGCCCCCCGTCTGGACCGACAGCAGCTCCTGTTCGACGTCCTCGACGCGGAAATAGTTGGCCGGATTGATGCCGTAGGGCGTGTAGTCGCCGGCGGCGTTGTAGTTGGCGCCGCCCGGATTGGGATTGGTCTGGCCCGAGGTCCGCTCGCTGCGAAGCCCCGTCTGGTTCATCGTATTGGTGTTGGTGTAGGTCGCATAGTTGACCCGGGCGAACAGGTCCAAGGGCTGGGTGCGATAGTCCAGAGAGGCCGTGGCGCCGTAGCGTTCCACCGTGGAGTTGAAGAAGTTCCACTGAAGACCGTCCGCCGACAGGGCGTTCTCATTCTCGCGGGCCGAGCCGACATTGGCCCTGGAAGTCTTGTAGTCGTTCTGAACAGCGACGCTTTCGGCGGCGCTGTCCTTCTGCTCGTAATAGGCGGAAGCATAGACGCCCAGGCGACCGTCGGCGAAGCGACGCGCCATGTCCACGCCGACTGCGCCGCCCAGGCTGTCCTGACCGCGATCCTGGGCCAGTTCGGCCATCTGGCCGACGGCGCGCAGGCGCAGCATCTGGTCACCGAAGTCGAAGGCGGTCGGCGTGACCAGATTGACGATACCGGCGATGGCGTCGGCGTCGAGCGTCGCATCCGGCGTCTTTTCGATGCCGATGGTCTGGATGGCGAAGGGGCTGAACAGGTTCAGCGAGATCGAGCGGCCGCCGGCCGTCTGGGGCAGGCGCAGGCCGTCCAGCGTATAGGCGTTGAAGCTGGTGTCGAAGCCGCGGATGGCGACGTATTGGGCTTCGCCGGTGGCCGACTGGTTGCGGCCCTGGTCCTGACTGACCGACACGCCGGGCAGGCGCTTGGCCAGGTCGGCGATGGTGGTTTGGGGGTTCAGGCTGACGTCGCCGACGGCGACGGCGTCCACGACGCCGGTCGCCTGGCGTTCCTCGACCAGAACCGTCTGGGCGCGCCGGGCGCCGGTCACGACGATCTCTTGCAAGGTGGCTGGGCCGGTAGCGGTCTCGGACTGGGCCCAGGCCGAACCGCCGGCGCAGAGCGCGGCGAGGCTGCAGGAAACGCCGAGAAGGGCGCGCCGGGTGGACGAACCTGAAATGGTCATTGGAAATCCGATTAAAAAGGCCGCGCCCCCATGGGCGGCGCGGGCTCCTTAGTGCGGGTCAATGACAGGCTGCCTAAAGCTATGCGCCTGAAAGGCTAAGCTTGTGCGACGCTTGTGGGACAGTTGTCGGGGTCAGACGGACAAATCGACCGTCACCGGCGCATGGTCGGACGGCCGGTCCCACTCGCGGACGTCATCATGAATCCGGGCCGTGTCCTTGATGACGGCCGGGGTCAGGCCGGGCGAGGTCCAGATATGATCCAGGCGCAGGCCGCGGTTCGACTTGCGGAAGTCGGCGGCTCGATAACTCCACCAGCTGGCCAGCTTCTGCGGTTCGGGGAAACGGTCGCGCAGCACGTCGGCGAAGCCGCCTGTAGCCTGAAGTCGGTTCAGCACCTCCACCTCGATCGGCGTGTGGCTGACGATCTTGGACATGTAGCGGTGGTTCCACACGTCGCCCTCGCCCGGTGCGATGTTGAAATCGCCGGCCATGACCAGGGGGCGAGACCGATCCTGTCGGGCGACGATCTCGGTCAGCTGTTCGTAGAAGTCGAGCTTGTGATCGAACTTGGGGTTCAGCGTCCGGTCGGGCACGTCGCCGCCGGCGGGAATGTAGAAGTTCTGAACGTCGATCCCGGCGACCCGGGCCGAGACGCAACGGGCGTGGCCCAGTTTGCAGACCTGGAAGGTCTCGCTGTCCTCAAGCGGCAGGCGGCTGGCGATCGCCACCCCGTGCCAACCCTTCTGGCCGGCGACACGCATATGAGGCAGGCCCATCTCTTCGAAGGCGGCGCGCGGGAACTGATCCGTCGTGCATTTGATCTCTTGCAGCATCAGAACGTCGGGAGCCCGTTCGGCGACGAACCGGGCGACCTGATCGATGCGCAGGCGGACGGAGTTGATGTTCCAGGTGGCGAGGCGAAGGGTCATGCTTCGCTTTAACAGGCCGCGCTCCGGAAGAACCACCCAGAAAAAAGGCCCGGCCTCTGCGGGCCGGGCCGATCCAGTTTCGTCTCTCTCGCCGCCGGGGAGGGGGATGCATCCGGGCGGTAGAGCGGCCGCCGCCGCTCTGTGTTCTAGATGTCACGACCGAAGGAAAAGGTCAAATTGTCACATTTCTCGCTTGGCCGTGATTCTCCGGCAACGGACGGATACCGATGATTCGCGACTTCCGCTCTTGCAGGCGCTAGTTCCGACCGGGTCGGCGGGTAGGGTCTCGCAGTTGGAACAGGCTGGCCGCCAAGCCGGAGGCAGGCTGAAGCGAGGTCAGCTGAGTGCGGGTCCGCGATCCCTGGGCGTCGGAAATGGTCCATTCGTGCAGGCGGATCGGATCACCGGCGAAGGCCAGAACCACCTGGCCGTCGTTGGGCCGATTGGCGTCGCGGGCGGTGATGGCGAAGGCGCCGGACTGCATCCGCGTGACGCGGTCGATACGGACGCCCTGGTCCAGCCGCACATTGCGCGCAAGGAAGGTCGAAAGGGGCGTTCGTCCCAGCGGAACCTGCTGGAAATTGTTCAGTCGCGGGTCATAGCGTTTGACGTTGTAGCCGTCCGACACGACCAGCAGGCCGGCCGGATTGGTGTATTCGAACCGCATCTTGCCGGGGCGCTGCAGATAGAAGCGGCCCTCGCGGCGCTGTCCGCCCGGACCTGTCTCGACGAACGTGCCCTGGGCCGAGGTCAGGCCTTGGAGATAGGTCTGGGCCCGTTGAACCACCGCCCGATCCTCGGCCGATAGATTGGATTGGGCCTGGGCCGCGTCGAACATCCCCAGGGCGGCCAAGCCCGTCACAAGTCCGGCGCCCAGCAGCAGGGCGCGGCGGTGGGAATCGACGGGGGCGCCGATCGGGGCGGCGAGGCTCTCGGCGACGGCGGTGGTGGTCATGAAGTCAGTCTCCCGTTCGGGATGGTCAGCGATGCCGCCGTCTTGCCCGATCGGCTTGGCGTCGGAATGACGCGAGCCTGACCATATTCCGGCGCTCCGATGAAGCCCTGTTCATCGAAATGCTGAAGCTTGGACGCGACGGCGGGTCAGACAACGGCTCGAAGGCGCAGCCGTTCCTCGGCTTGGCTCACACCATCGGCGGCGGGCCGGCCAGGACATCGCGCTTGCCGGCGTGGTTGGCGGGGCTGACCACGCCTTCCTGCTCCATGCGCTCGATCAGGGAGGCGGCGCGGTTGTAGCCGATCTGCAGACGACGCTGGACGTAGGAGGTCGAGGCCTTGCGGTCGCGGGTCACGACGGCGACGGCCCGGTCGTACAGATCGTCGCCCCCGCTCCCATTTGGGCCGCCGTTTCCACCCTCGTCGAAGCCGCCGTCCCCGTCGCCGTCCGGTTCGTCGGTGATCAGGTCCAGATAGTCGGGCTCGGCCTGGGCCTTCAGGTGTTTGCAGACGTCCTCGACCTCCTTGTCGTCGACGAAGGGGCCGTGCAGGCGGGTGATGCGGCCGCCGCCGGCCATATAGAGCATGTCGCCCTGGCCCAGCAGCTGTTCGCCGCCCTGTTCGCCCAGGATGGTCCGGCTGTCGATCTTGGAGGTGACCTGGAAAGAAATCCGGGTCGGGAAGTTGGCCTTGATGGTGCCGGTGATCACGTCCACCGACGGGCGCTGGGTCGCCATGATCAGGTGGATGCCTGCGGCGCGGGCCATCTGGGCCAGGCGCTGGACGGCGCCTTCCACATCCTTGCCAGCGACCAGCATCAGGTCGGCCATCTCGTCCATGACCACCACCAGATAGGGCATGGGCTCGGGACGGATCTTCTCGGACTCATAGACGGGGCGGCCCTGGTCGTCGAAGCCGGTCTGGACGGTGCGCTCGAAATGCTCGCCCTTCGCCTGGGCCTCGCGGGCGCGCTCGTTGTAGCTGGCGACATTGCGCACGCCGAGCTTGGACATGCGGCGATAGCGGTCCTCCATCTCGCGCACCGTCCATTTCAGGGCCACGACGGCCTTCTTCGGATCGGTGACGACCGGGGCCAGCAGGTGCGGGATGCCGTCATAGACCGACAGCTCCAGCATCTTGGGGTCAATCATGATGAAGCGGCACTCGGCCGGGCTGTGACGATACAGGATCGACAGGATCATGGCGTTGACCCCGACCGACTTGCCCGAGCCGGTGGTGCCGGCGATCAAGAGGTGGGGCATGCGGGCCAGGTCGGCGACATAGGGTTCGCCGCCGATGGTCTCGCCCAGCGCCAGAGGCAGCAGGTGGCCCTTCTTGTCGTATTCGGCGCTGGACAGAAGGTCGCGCAGATAGACGGTCTCGCGCTTGGCGTTGGGCAGTTCGATGCCGATGGCGTTCCTGCCCTGAACCACCGAAATCCGGCAGGCGCGGGCGGACATGGAGCGGGCGATGTCGTCGGCCAGGGCGACCACGCGGCCGTGTTTCACGCCGGGGGCGGGGACCAGCTCGTACAGGGTGACCACGGGGCCGGGGCGGATCTGGTCGATCACGCCGCGCACGCCGAATTCCTGCAGCACGCCTTCCAGCATCTTGGCGTTCTGCTTCAGGGAGTCCTCATCCACCGAACCGACGCGCTGGGCGGGCTTGGTGAGGATGCCCAGCGGCGGCAGGTCGAAGGCGCCTTCGGGACGGTCGAAGACGAAGGCCTGCTGGTCGACGTCTTCCTTGCGCGGCTTGGGCGCCTTGACCGCGGCGACGCGGGGTTCGACCGCTCGCGGCGCGGCGCGGGCGGCGGGGGCGGGCTCCTCCTCCCAGGGCGGCAGGTCGTCATAGGCCGTCTGGGGACCGTCGGCGTCCTGATCCGGCGCGACGGCGGCGTCCGGGGCGGGGGCGGGCGTGCGAACCTCGGGCTTGGGCGCCGCCTTTTCGCGTGCGGGGGCGCGCGGCTTTTTGGCAGCGACGGCAGGCGGGGGCGCGGCGGGGGCGCGCAGCGAGCGGCCCCAGTGCAGGGCGTCGATGAAGTCCATGGCGCGCAGGCCGATGGCGAAGCCCGTCAGCCACAGGCCGCCGCCCAGGAACAGCAATCCGGCGATGATCCGCCCGCCGGGAATCCTCAGGGCGGCCAGGCCCTGGGCGGTCAGGCCGGTGAAGGCGTCGCCCCACAGACCGCCCAGGCCGGCGGCTAAGGGCCAGGCGGCGGGGGCGGCCAGGGCCGCGAGGGCCCCGGACAACAGCAGGGTTCCGGCCGTGGCCGACAGGGCCTTGATCGGGCTGGGTTTCAGACGTTGCTGGATGGCGTCGCCGATGGCGCGGGCCAGGCCGAAGGCGATCGCCAGCAGGGCGGCGAGCCAGGCGGCCAAGCCTAGGGACTGCATGAACAGGTCCGCGAACAGGGCGCCGTTCGCGCCCAGCCAGTTGGTGGTCGGCAGGCTTGAGGCGGCGTTCAGACTGGCGTCCGCCGGATTCCAGGAGATGAGGGCGATCAGCAACAGGGTCGCCAGCAGGGCCTGAAGCACCCCCCGGAACCGCACGACGAAGGGCGCCTCCCAAAGGATACGGGCGCTGATCCAGGCCTGGCGGCCGACGGCGAGGGCGGTGGACATGAAAGGCGAGACCTTCCGGGCGGCTGACGTTCGACCCGCCTTGTCGCATCCCCAGGGTTAAGGGCTCATTTACCAGGCGCCGGAGACAAACCGTCCTCTGGACCTTTTGAGCGTGCGGCGCGACAAGCCTGCCATGGCAGAGACCGAACGCTACGACATCATCATCGCCGGCGCGGGCCTGGCCGGGGCGAGTTTCGCCCTGGCGGCGGCGCAGGGCGGGCTGAAGGTGGTGCTGGTCGATCCGCAGCCGTTCAGCGCCCAGCTGGCGCCCAGCTTCGACGGGCGTTCGACCGCGATCGCCTTTTCGACCTTCCGAATGTTGGACGCCCTGGGCCTGGGCGAGACCCTGCGGCCGCACGCCTGCCGGATGGATCACATTCTTGTCACGGACGGCCGTCGGCCAGGCGCGGCCAGCAAGTCGCCCTCGCCGGCCTTCCTGCGCTTCGACGCCGAGGAGATCGGCGGGCGGACCGGGGGCGAGCCCCTGGGCTATATGGTCGAGAACCGGCGGATCCGGGCAGCCCTGGCCGAGGCGGTGACGGCGGCGGGGATCGAGGTGCGGGCGCCGGCCTCGGTCGTCTCGGTCGAGCGGGATGCGGGCAAGGCGACCGTGACCCTGGCCGACGGCTCGATCCTGACCGCCGCCCTGGTGGTGGGGGCGGAAGGTCGGGGCTCGATCGTGCGCCGCGCCGCCGGGATAGAGACGGTCGGCTGGGCCTATGGCCAGAGCGGGGTGGTGGCCACGGTCCGGCTGGGCCGCGACCACGGCAATGTCGCCCACGAATATTTCCTGCCCAGCGGCCCCTTCGCCATCCTGCCCCTGACCGACCAGCGGGCCAGCCTGGTCTGGACCGAGACGACCCGGCGGGCCGAGGCCCTGCGCGGCGCCTCGGACGCGGCCTTCCAGTCGCATCTGATGCGGCGGTTCGGGGCCTTTCTGGACGGGGTTTCGGTCGAGGGGCCGCGCTTCGTCTATCCGCTGTCGCTCAGCCTGGCCGAAAAACTGGTCGCGCCGCGTCTCGCCCTGATCGGCGACGCCGCCCATGGGGTGCATCCGGTGGCGGGCCAGGGGCTGAATATGGGGCTGAAGGACGCCGCCGCCTTAGCCGAGGTTCTTGCCGAGGCCGCGCGCCTGGGCGAGGACCTGGGGGCCGAGACGGTGCTGGAACGCTACGCCCGCTGGCGCCGGTTCGACAACGCCGCCCTGGCGGCCGGTTTCGACGCCTTCGTGCGGCTGTTCTCCAACGACATCGGCCCGGTCCGGCTGATGCGGGATCTGGGGATGGCGGCGGTGAACCGGATCGGGCCGCTGCGCCGGGCCTTCATGCAGGAGGCGGGCGGGGCGACCGGCGACCTGCCGCGGCTGCTGCGCGGCGAACCGGTCTAGTTCAATCGCATTCGAACGCGCTCGAAGGTCGTCGATCGACGCGCTTCTTCGACGCCGTCCAGGCCGCGAGCCCGCGACAGGGCCTCCAGTGAACCGGCCAGGGCGCCCTGTTTCTCGCGGGCGGCGGCGACGTCCAGCCAGGGCCGGTGGTCTTCTGGATCCAGGAGGGCCCGGCGCAGGGCCGAGCGTTCGGCCGCCTCATAGTCGTGGCTGCGGATGGCGCGGCTGAACAGCAGGTTCTGCAGCCGCATCAAGGCCTGACGGTCGCTGACCGGAGCCATCAACAGGTCCAGCCTGTCGGCGACGTGCGGCGTCAGACCGGCCCGAAGCGCCCGCCGGGTCAGTTCGCTGGGCAGGACCAGCCGACCCTGGCTGAAGGGATCGAGCGCCACCGGACCCTCGGCCGTCTCGACCCGGACCAGGAAATGGCCGGGGAAGTCCACCCCCGCCGCCTTCAGCCCCGCCGCTCGGGCGGCGTGGAGATAGAAGACCGCCAGGGCGGCGGACAGGCCGCGGCGGCGCTCGGCCACCTCGATCAGATCCGTGTTGGCGGGATGGTCGTAATGGAGCAGGTCGCCGTTCAGACGCAGGTCGGCGGCCATGGTTTCGGACAGGGCCTCGTCCGGGCTTTCGCCCCCGACCCGCTCCTTCAGCCTTTCGCAGGCGCTGCGGGCCAGGGTGCGGACGGGTTGGGGGTCACGGAAGGGATGATCGTGGATGGCGCAGGCGATCGCCGCCTCCAGCAGGGGGAAGCCCTCGTCGCCGCCCTCACCGGCCGACGTCAGGATGGCCTCGGCTTCTTCCCGGGTCATGCGATCCCTTCAGTTCCCGCGCCTCTGAACGCCGCGAAGATGACGCGGAAATCGACTGGGAGCCAGCGCCACCATATCAATTCTCAGTTCAAGGGGTTGCAGGGCCGGGCGATTGCGGCGGACGGCCTCGCCCGCCGCAACCAGCCGATCGTGCTGAGCGGGCTTCAGCGCCAGGACGGCGAGGTCGAGCCGGGAGCGGCGCTTGACCTCCACCACAGCCAGGATTCGGCCGCGACGGGCTAGCAGGTCGATCTCGCCGGAGCGGGTATTCAGCCGAAACCCGAGAATCTGGTAGCCCTTCAGCATCAGCCAGAGGGCGGCGATCCATTCCGCCGCATGGCCGGCCTTGAAGGCGGCGCCCCCCTTGGCCTGACGCCAGGCCGCCTTCGGACGTCGATCCAGCGTCGGGCGGGGCAGGCGGGGGCTCACTTGCCCTGAAGCTCCAGGGCGCGGCGGTACAGGGTCTTGCGGTTCAGGCCCAGGGCGCGGGCGACTTCCGAGGCGGCTTCTCCGGTCGAAAGCCGGGTCAGGGCGTCGCTCAGGGCCGCGTCGGCGTCCGCCTGGGTCGCTTCCTCCGCCTCGCCGGGGCCGATGACCACGACGATCTCGCCCTTGGGCGCATCCAGTCGGGGATCGACCGCCAGTTCGTCGAGCGAGCCCCGCACGCATTCTTCGTACAGCTTGGTCAATTCACGCGCCACGGCGGCCGGGCGAGGGCCGAGAACCGCCGCCATGTCGGTCAGGCTGTCGCGCAGGCGCGGCCCGCTTTCGAAGAAGACCAGGGTCTGGCGCTGGCCTTTCAGCCCTTCCAGGGCGGCGGTCCGCCCGGCGGTCTTGGGCGGCAGGAAGCCGGCGAACAGGACGCGGTCGGCGGGCAGGCCGGCGATGCACAGGGCGGCCAACAGACTGGACGGGCCGGGGATCGGGTGGACGGGCAGGCCCTCGGCGATCACGGCGCGGGCGACGACGAAGCCGGGGTCGGACACCAGGGGGGTGCCGGCGTCGGAGACCAGGGCCACGACCTCGCCGTTCCGGAGGCGCTCGATCGCCAGTTCGGCCGCACGGCCGGAGGCGTGGTCGTCGCAGCGTTCCAGCTTCGCCTTCAGTCCATAGGCGGTCAGCAGCTTGGCGGTGACGCGGGTGTCCTCGGCCAGGACCAGGTCGGCGGCGGCCAGGACGTCGAGCGCCCTGAGCGTCATGTCGCGCAGGTTCCCGATCGGCGTCGCCACCAGATAGAGACCCGGCTCCACCCGCCGGGGCGGGGGGGCGGTGGGCGGGAAGGAGCCGGGCTCGCTCATGATCAGACGGTGGGGGGGACCGCCGTGCTCGGCTTTTCGACCACGGCGGCGGGCGGGCGCGGCGCCGAGGTCAGGCCCGAGCCCTGGAAGGCCGGACCGGCGTCATAGGCGGCGAAGGTGGCGGCGGTGATGATCTCGCTGACCGAAGCGCCCAGGGAGACGATCTGGACCGGCTTCTCCAGCCCGACCAGCAGCGGTCCGATGACGGTCGCGCCGCCCAGGGCCTGGACCAGCTTGGTCGAGATGGCGGCCGAGTGGATGGCCGGCATGACCAGGACGTTGGCCGGCTTGGTCAGGCGGTTGAAGGCGTAGGCGGGATGGCCCTTGGGATCCAGGGCGACCTCGGGGGGCATTTCGCCCTCGTATTCGAAGTCGACGCCCTTCTTGTCCAGGATGCGGATCGCCTCACGGACCTTTTCGGCCCGGTCGCCGGGCGGATTGCCGAAGGTGGAATAGCTGAGGAAGGCCACGCGCGGATTGCGGCCGAGTTTGCGCACAGTCTCGGCGGCCTTGATCGCGATGTCCGCCAGCTCAGCGGCGTCCGGCAGTTCGTGAATGGTGGTGTCGGCGACGAACAGGGTCCGGCCCTTGGCCAGCAGGATCGACAGGCCGATCAGGGTGTCGTCCACGTCCAGGACGCGCTGGACCTCTTTCAGGGCCATGTTGAAGTTGCGGGTGACGCCGGCGACCATGGCGTCGGCCCGGCCCTTGGCGACCAGGGTGGCGGCGAAATAGTTGCGGTCCTGGTTGATCATCCGCTGAACGTCGCGGCGCAGATAGCCGCGACGCTGCAGCTTCTCGTACAGCCAGTCGGTGTCCTCGACATTGTGGCCGGAGACGCGGGCGTTGGTGATCTCTATGCCCAGATCGTCGAAATTCAGCCCGGCCTCGGCGGCGTTCTGGCGGATCAGATCCTCGCGTCCGACCAGGATGGGGGTGCCCAGATCGGCCTGTTTGAAGCCCCAGGCGGCGCGGATGACGGCCGGCTCCTCGCCCTCGGCGAAAACGATGCGCTTGTTGGGTCCGCCGCGCACGGCCGAGTTGATCTTCTGCATCAGGGCGGCGGACGGATCGACGCGCGAGCGCAGGGCGTTGCGATAGGCGTCCATGTCGTCGATCTGGACGCGGGCCACGCCCGAATCCATCGCCGCCTGGGCGACGAAGGGCGGGATGTACCAGATCAGCCGAGGATCAAAGGGGGTCGGGATAATGTAGTCCGGGCCGAACTTCAGCTTGCGGCCGCGATAGGCGGCGGCGACCTCGTCCGGCACGTCCTCGCGCGCCAGGGCGGCCAGGGCCTGGGCGCAGGCCACCTTCATCTCATGGTTCACCCGGCGCGCCCGCACGTCCAGGGCGCCCCGGAACAGATAGGGGAAGGCCAGGACGTTGTTGACCTGGTTCACATAGTCCGAGCGGCCGGTGGCGATGATGGCGTCCGACCGTACCGACTTGACGTCTTCCGGCGTGATCTCGGGATCGGGGTTGGCCATGGCGAAGATGATCGGATTGGGGGCCATGGAGGCCACCATCTCCTTGGTGATCGCGCCCTTGGCGGACAGGCCCAGCACCACGTCGGCGCCGACCATGGCCTCGGCCAGGGTGCGCAGCGGGGTGTCGGTGGCGTGGGCCGCCTTCCACTGGTCCATGCCGTGTTCGCGGCCCTTGTAGACGACGCCGTCCTTGTCGCAGATGACCGTGTTCTCGGCCTTGACCCCGGCGGCCTTCATCAGGGCGATGGAGGACAGGCCTGCGGCGCCGGCGCCGGCCAGAACCACCTTGACCTCGTCCAGCCGCTTGCCGGCGACATGACAGGCGTTGATCAGGCCGGCGGTGGAGATGATGGCGGTGCCGTGCTGGTCGTCATGGAAGACGGGGATGTCCAGCAGGTCCTGAAGTTCGCTCTCGATGACGAAACATTCGGGGGACTTGATGTCCTCCAGATTGATGCCGCCCCAGGTGTCGCCGATGTTCTTCACCACGGTGATGAACTCGTCCGGATCGGTGGTCTTCACCTGGACGTCGAAGCTGTCCACATCGGCGAAGCGTTTGAACAGGACCGACTTGCCCTCCATCACCGGCTTGGAGGCCATGTGGCCCAGATTGCCCAGGCCCAGAATGGCGGTGCCGTTCGAGATGACGGCGACCAGATTGCCCTTGGAGGTGTATTCGTAAGCCTTGTCCGCATCCTGGGCGATGGCCAGGACCGGCACGGCCACGCCCGGCGAATAGGCCAGCGACAGGTCGCGCTGGGTCGCCATCGGCTTGGTCGGGGCCATCGAGATCTTCCCCGGCGTGGGGATGCGGTGGAAGTCCAGCGCCTCCTGGTCGGAGAAGGTCTGTTTTTCTGTTAGATCGGGCATCGGGACGTCCAGGGTTCGGCGCGGCTGTAACCGTTCGTGTCCTAGAGCTTGGGACGCGCCGCGCCAAGCCTTGACGCTCCGGAAGGGGCACACGCCTCAGCGCAAGCTTCCCTTCACGTCAGCGTCACCCCCATCGTGTCAGAAGGGCAGGGCGCCGGTGCGCTCGACCTCGACCGGGCCGGTCATCAGCACATGGTCCGTCGCCGGATCCCAGTCGATCGTCAGCTCGCCGCCGTCGACGACCACGGTGGCCTTGCGGTCGGTCAGGCCGCGGCGGACCGCCGCCACCTGGGCCGCGCAGGCGCCGGTGCCGCAGGCCTTGGTCAGGCCGGCGCCCCGCTCCCAGACCCGAAGCCGGATATGATCGCGGTCCAGCACATGGGCGAAGCCGACATTGACCCCTTCGGGAAACAGGGGGTGGTGTTCGACCAGGGAGCCGGAGCCGGTCACGAAGGCGTCATCCTGCCGGTCGGTGAAGAAGACGAC
The DNA here is from genome assembly GCF_055391505.1 of Brevundimonas sp. Br13. Lineage (NCBI taxonomy): Bacteria > Pseudomonadati > Pseudomonadota > Alphaproteobacteria > Caulobacterales > Caulobacteraceae > Brevundimonas > Brevundimonas sp. Br13. The sequence continues at coordinate 643,527 of NZ_AP044008.1, forward strand.
GTGCGGATTGCCCATGGAGACGGCGCCCGGCGTGTGCAGGATCGGCGCGTCGATGGGGCCGAGCTGAAGCTCGATCCCGCGGGTGTCCATCTCTTCGGCCAGGGGGACTTCGGTCCAGTCCAGCCGGGGCCGGCCCATATCGACCGTCACCCTGTGGTCGCCGGCGCGGGACGCCGTGGTCGGGCCTGCGGCGGTGTCGATGACGACCCGGTCGGAGCCCTTGGCCTCCATCAGCAGCCAGCCCACGCAGCGCAGGGCGTTGCCGCAGGTCTCGACCATGGAGCCGTCGGCGTTCCAGACCCGCATGAAGGCGTCTGCCGTGTCGGACGGTTCGATGGCGATCAGCTGGTCGAACCCCTCGCCCGAGGCGCGGTCGGCCAGCGCGCGCACCTGGTTCTCGCTCGGACGAAACGGGGCTTCCAGCGCATCCACGACGACGAATTCGTTGCCGGCGCCGTTCATCTTGATGAAAGGACGGGTCATTCAGGCCATATAGGCCGATCCCCGCCGTCCGGAAACCGCCGTGTCCCAAACCGAAATCGATCCCAAGGACGATGGCCTGCGACTGCGTGCGCGGCTGAGATATCTGTATCACGGCGGCCAGCCGGCGGCGGTGAAGTTCCGGCTGACGGTCATCGTCATCGACTTCGCCATCATCGCCTTCTTCCTGGCGGCCCCGATCCTGAAGAACATGGGTTGGGCCTTCTATGTGCTGGACTATCTGATCGCCGCCCTGCTGGCGGCCGATCTGGCGGCGCGGGCCTACGCCTATTCGGACATTCGCGACTGGCTGAAGAAGCCGATCGTCTGGCTGGATCTGTTCGTCCTGGCGACCCTGTTGTTCCCGGCCTGGCTGTTCAATCTCGGCTTCCTGCGGATGCTGCGGCTGTGGACGCTGCTGAACTCGGACTTTTTCTGGCGGACCGTCGGGGCGCGGTTCGACGACACCCGGGTCGAGGGGATCGTGCGCGCGCTTTCCGGCCTGGTCACCTTCGTCTTCGTCGTGACAGGCTTCGTCTATGCGACCTTCCGCGGGCATGACGGGATCAGCGGCTATATCGACGCCCTCTATTTCACCGTGGCGACCCTGACCACGACCGGGTTCGGCGACGTCACCCTGCCGGGGCCGCTGGGCAAGTTGTTGTCCATCGCCATCATGCTGGTCGGGATCACCCTGTTTCTGCGTCTGGCCCAGGCCCTGATCAAGCCGCACAAGGTCCGCCACCCTTGCGACCGCTGCGGCCTGCAGACGCATGACCCGGACGCGGTGCACTGCAAGGCCTGCGGGAACCTGATCTGCATCCCTGACGAGGGTTGAGAAAGATGACAAAACCGTAAGGGCGGATTCGTCGCCTTGCCGCCCGAGGGACCGTCGCTAAGGTGCGCCCCTTAGTTTCGGGGACTGTCCATGATCCGCTCATCCGCCGCCGTGCTCGCGGCCCTTCTCGCCTCCACCAGCCTGACCTCGGTATCCATGGCCCAGACCGCCTCCTCCGCCCCCGCCTTCGCGACCAGCGAGGCGACCGACCCCTATGTCTGGCTGGAGGAGGTCGAGGGCGAGCGGGCCATGGAATGGGTCAAGGCGCACAACGCCCATTCGCTCGGCGTGCTTCAGGGCGATCCCCGCTATGAGACCCTGCACCAGCAGGCGCTGGAGATCGTCCAGTCGCGCGACCGGATCCCTTCGCCGGGCTTCACCCACGACGGCCATATCGACAACTTCTGGCAGGACGCCCAGCATGTGCGCGGCGTCTGGCGCCGCACGAGCCTGGACTCCTACAAGACCGCCGAACCCCAGTGGGAGACGGTGCTGGACTTCGACGCCCTGGCCGAGGCCGAGAGCGCCAACTGGGTCTACAAGGGTTCGACCTGTCTGGCCCCTGAAGAGCGCTACTGCCTGATCAGCCTGTCCAACGGCGGCAAGGACGCGGTGACCCTGCGCGAGTTCGACAGCGTGACCCGCAGCTTCGTCGAGGGCGGCTTCGTCCTGCCGGAATCCAAGGGCGGGGCGACCTGGCTGAACAGGGACACCCTGCTGGTCGCACGCGATTTCGGCCCCGGCACCCTGACCAACTCGGGCTATCCGATGGTGGTCAAGCGAATGACGCGCGGCCAGTCGCTGGATCAGGCCGATGTCCTGTTCATGGGCGAACCGACCGACGTCTCGGTGTCCGGCTATACGCTGCGTGACGCCGACGGGGTGCTGAAAGCGACCCTGATCAACCGGTCGATCGACTTCTATTCGTCCGAGACCTATCGCGTGACCGACGACGGGGCGGTGGTCAAACTGGCCCTGCCGGCCAAGTCGGACATCACGGGTCTGGTCGCCGGCCAGCTGGTGGTGTCGCTGAAACAGGACTGGACCGCGCCGTCGGGTCAGGAGTTCAAGAGCGGCGACCTGATCGCCTGGCCGCTGGACGCCTGGCTGGAAGACCCCGCCACGCCCGCCGTCCTGGTGCTGCGTCCCACGGAACGTCAGGCGGTGGAGGGGGTGAACGCCACCCGCAACACCCTGGTCGTGGCCCTGTACGACAATGTGCGCGGCTCGGTGCGGGTCTATCGGCCCGGCGAGACCGAATGGACCTATTCCACCCTGGACCTGCCGCAGAACGTTTCGGTCGGCGTCGGTTCGGCCTCGGAGACGGACGACAAGGTCTTCGTCAGCGTGACCGGCTATCTGAACCCGTCCAGCCTGTGGCTGGCCGATGCGGCGACCGGGGCGGTCGAGCAGGTCAAGTCCATGCCGGCCAAGTTCGACGCGACCGGCATGACGGTGGAGCAGCACGAGGCCCGTTCGGCCGACGGGACGATGATCCCCTATTTCGTGGTCCATAAGGCGGACATGCCGCTGAATGGGTCCAACCCGACCCTGCTGTACGGCTACGGCGGGTTCGAGAGCTCGCTGCTGCCCGGCTATTCGGCCACGGTCGGCAAGCTGTGGCTGGAGCGGGGCGGGGTCTATGTCATCGCCAATACGCGCGGCGGCGGCGAGTTCGGCCCGCGCTGGCACGAGGCGGCCTTGCAGCAGAACCGCCAGCGCGCGCACGAGGACTTCCAGGCCGTGGCCCTGGACCTGATCGCGCGCAAGATCACCAGTCAGCCGAAGCTGGGGATCATGGGCGGCTCGCAGGGCGGCCTGTTCATGGGGGCCATGCTGACCCAGAGGCCGGACCTGATCAATGCGGCCGTCATCCAGGTGCCCCTGTTCGACATGCTGCGCTTCCACAAGCTTCTGGCCGGCGCCAGCTGGATCGGGGAATACGGCGATCCGGACATTCCCGAACAGCGCGCCTGGATCCAGGCCTATTCGCCCTATCAGAACCTGCGCGCGGGCCAGCCCTATCCAGAGGTCTTCATCCACACCTCGACCAAGGACGACCGGGTCCATCCGGGCCACGCCCGCAAGGCGGCGGCGCGTCTGGAAGAGCTGGCCTATCCGGTGCTCTTCTATGAGAACACCGACGGCGGCCATGCGGCGGGGGCCAACCTGCAAGAGACGGCGCGGCGGTTGGCGCTGGAATACACCTATCTGTCGCGGCGGCTGATGGACACGCCGGCGAAGGAATAGGGTCTTTTCTTTCCGCTCATCCCGGCGAAAGCCGGGACCCAGTGCTTTCGCGAGGTTCGGCGGCTGGGATCGAGTTCAGTACGAATGGGCGGCGCCGAACGCTCAAAGATCTGGGTCCCGGCTTTCGCCGGGATGAGCGGAGTTTTTAGATGCGTCAACTGATCCTGTCCGCCGCCATTCCGGCGCTTCTGATGGGGGCCTGTGCGGGCACGCCCGTTGAGATCGGTTCAGATGAAGTCGTCGTATCGACCAACGACGCTCCCCCGCCGCACTTCCCCCGCGACCTGACCCCGGCCGGCGTCGCGGCGGCCGACGACCATCTGGCGCTGGAGCAGGTGGACGGGGCTGAGGCCATGGCTTTCGTGGCCGAGGAGAACCGCAAGTCCCTGGCCGTCCTGACCGGCGACCCGCGCTATGAGACCTTCCGGGCCGAGGCCCAGGCGATCCTGACCGCCACGGACCGGATTCCCAGCCCGTCCTTCCTCGGCGACGGCGTCGGCAACTTCTGGCAGGACGCGACCAATCCCAAGGGCGTCTGGCGTCGCACGACGCTAGAGAGCTACCGCACCGCGACCCCGCAGTGGGAGACCCTGCTGGACATCGACGCCCTGTCGAAAGCCGAGGGCAAGGACTGGGTGTTCAAGGGCGCCGATTGCCTGGCGCCGGACGAGACCCGCTGCCTGATCAATCTGTCGGACGGCGGCAAGGATGCGGTGGTGGTGCGCGAGTTCGACCTGACCACCAAGCGTTTCGTGGACGGGGGCTTCAACCTGCCCGAGGGCAAGCACCGGATCGAATGGCTGGACCGCGACACGCTCCTGGTCGCCACCGACTTCGGACCCGGCAGTCTGACGGAGTCCGGCTATCCCTTCATCGTCAAGACCCTGAAGCGGGGCCAGACCCTGGCCCAGGCGGTCGAAGACTATCGCGGCGACGCCTCGGACGGCGGCTACGGCGTCAGCCCGGCGGTCTATCGCGACAAGACCGGCCGGGTCACGGCGGTGATCATCACCCGCCCGTTGGACACCTTCCGCTCCGAAACCTGGATGATGGCCCATGACGGATCGACGGTGAAACTGGCCCTGCCGGACCGGGTCAGCGTCTTCGGAGCGCAGGGGGGCCTGCTGATCGTCTCGAATGACGAGGCCTGGACCTTCAACGGCCTCGCCTACAAGCCCGGTTCCCTGCTTTCCATACCCTTGAACCATCTGCGGTCCGACCGCGACGATCTGAGCGTCAGCAACCAGGCCCTTCTGATCTATGAGCCGGCCGCCCGTCAGTCGTTGGGCGACGTGCGGGTGCTGGATCGCCAGGTCGTCGCCTCCCTGTCCGACAATGTGGCCGGGCGGCTGGCGATCTTCGAGAACCGGGGCGAATTCGGCTGGCGCCGCCAGGATGTGGCGACGCCAGAAAACATCGCAGTGGGCCTGGGCGACTCCTCCAAGTCCAAGGGCCAGGTCTTCGTCTCGACCCAGGGCTTCCTGACCCCGCCGACCCTGAGCCTCGCCTCGGTCGGCTCCACCACCCTGACCGAGCTGAAATCCGCTCCGGCCAAGTTCGACGCCTCGACCCATGTGGTGGAGCAGTACGAGGCGACCTCGACCGACGGGACCAGCATCCCCTATTTCATCACCCGCCCGCGCGACATGAGGCTGGACGGGTCGAACCCGACGATCCTGTTCGGCTACGGCGGGTTCCAGGTCAGTCTGAACCCGGCCTACAAGCCCGAGATGGGCAAGCTGTGGCTGGAGCGGGGCGGGGTCTTCGTTCAGGCCAATATCCGCGGCGGCGGCGAGTTCGGGCCCGACTGGCACCAGGCGGCCCTGGACGGAAACCGCCAGAAGGCCTTCGACGACTTCGCCGCCGTGGCGCGCGACCTGGAGCGGCGCGGGATCACCAGCCCGCGTCGTCTGGGCATCTATGGCCGGTCGAACGGCGGGGTGCTGACCTCGGTGTCGATCACCCAGCACCCGGAGCTGTTCAACGCCGCAGTGATCGAGAGCCCGCTGATCGACATGCTGCGCTATCACGAGCTGCCGGCCGGCGCCTCCTGGATCGGCGAATACGGCGATCCGCGCATTCCTGAGGAGGCGGAATGGATCGCCCGATATTCGGCCTATCAGCAGCTGCGGCCGGACGTGGACTATCCGCGCGTCTACATCACCACCAACACCCGCGACGACCGGGTGCATCCGGGCCATGCGCGCAAGTTCGCCGCCCGGCTGGGCGACCAGGGCCACGACCATCTCTATTATGAGGACACGGCCGGCGGCCATTCGAACGACGCCGACCCCGTGGCCAACGCGCGGCGCTGGGCCCGCCACTATGTCTATCTCTCCCAGCAGCTGATGGACTGAACGCCGCCGCAGGCGAGGGTCACGCACTTATGACCCCCGCCTGCGCGCCCGGCGGTTAAGAACGTCGCCATGAGACACAGGATCGGGATCATTGCAGCGGCAATCACGGCGGGCGCCGCCCTATGCGCTGGATCGGTCGCCCAGCCCGCCGCCTCGCGGCCGGGGCGGCACGCCGTCGCCGCCGGACCGCCGGTGGTGGTCGAACTGTTCACCGCCCAGGGGTGCGGCGCCTGTCTGGAGGCCAATGCCACGGTCGAACGGGCTGCGGCCGAGCCGCGCGTCATCGCCCTGACCTACGGGGTCGACTATTGGGACTATCTGGGCTGGACCGACACCTTCGCCCGGCCTGAGTTTTCTCAGCGCCAGCGGGCCTATCGCGCCGCCCTGCGTCAGCGCGGCGTCTCCACGCCCCAGGTGGTCATCGACGGCCGCCGACAGGTCTCGGGCGTGCGCGGACCTGAGCTTGAGACCGCCATCCTCGAGGCGGCGGGCCGCCGCGCTTGGCCGCCCGAGATCGAGTTCCGCCAAGGCGGCGATCAGGTCGGCGTCGGCTCGGGCCGCGTCCCGGCGGGCGGGGCCGAGGTTCTGGCCGTCACCTATACGCCCGGCGTCCAGGTGGTCGAGGTCGGTCGCGGCGAAAACCGCGGCCGCGAGGTGCGCCAGCTGAATGTGGTCCGCGACGTCACGCGCCTGGGCGACTGGCGGGGCCGGCCGATGTTGTACCCCCTGCCTCAGACGCGGGACGAGGACGCTGTGGTCGTGATGATTCAGGACAAGGCGGATCGGCGCATTCTGGGCGCCGCCGTCCGCAGGCCGACCTCCGGGTCCGGCGGGGCGGATCGAGACGGCTGAAGCCGAGGCGGATCAGGCCCCCGCCTTCTTGGCAAACGTCCAGGCCGCCTCGCTGAGCGGCCCGACCTGGGCGGCCATGCTGCGAGCGTGGGCGCTGGCCGCCGTGCCGTCGCGGACACGGCCGGCGATGCCCTGGCAGATGGCGGCGAGACGGAACAGATTATAGGCGTAGAGCCACTCGAGATCGGCAGGTCGCATCCCAGTGGCGGCGGCGTAGCGGTCCACCGTTTCCTCGACCGAGGGAATGCCCAGGGCCTCCAGATCGGCGCCGGCGAGGCCGTTTCGCAGGCTGGCGGGGATGGCCCAGGCGATCAGCAGATAGGAGAAGTCGGCCATGGGGTCGCCCAGGGTCGACAGCTCCCAGTCCAGAACGGCGCGGACGTCCGCCCGATCTTCAGCCAGGATCATATTGTCCAGGCGGAAGTCGCCGTGGACGATGCGGCAGGGACCCTCCGGCGGCAGGCTGGTCGGCAGGAAATCGATCAGTCGGTCCATGGCGGGAACGGCCTCGGTCTCCGAGGCGCGATACTGTTTGGTCCAGCGGCCGACCTGACGGGCGAAATAGTTGCCGGCCTTGCCATAGTCGGCCAGGCCGATGGCGGCGGGATCGAAGGCATGAAGCCGGGCCAGGGCGTCGGTCTGGGCGTGATAGATGGCCCGGCGCTCGGCGGGGCTGAGGCCGGGCAGTTTCAGATCCCAGAAGATACGGCCCTCCACCTTGTCCATCACATAGAAGATCGAGCCGATGACGCCCTCGTCCAGGCAGAGGGCGTGGGGCCTGGCCACGGGAAAGCCCTGAGCGGCCAGGGCGGAGATGACCTGGAATTCGCGATCGACGGCGTGGGCGCTGGGCAACAGCAGGCCCGGCGGCTTGCGGCGCAGCACATAGGCGGCGGTCGGGGTGGTCAGCTCATAGGTGGGATTGGACTGACCGCCCTTGAACTGGCGCACCGTCAGAGGGCCGGCGTAGCCCGCGACGTTTTCGGTCATCCAGGCGTCCAGCCCCGCCTCGTCCAGCCGATAGCGGGGATCGACCTCGCGCGTGCCGGAAAAGGCGGCTTGAGCATCCTGAAGAGGCGCGTCGGCGGCGGAGGCGTCGGTCATGTGCAGCCCAGTCGGTTCTTTCAGCGTTTCCCTAGAGCCGCCCGCGTCTTAGGCGCGGTCCGGCGCGGCGATGATGGCGGCCTTGACCGCGCGACGCCAGCCCGAAAGCAGGCGGTCGCGTTCCTGGGGCCTCATCCGGGGTTTCCAACAGGCCGGGGCCTCGGCCGGTCGGGCTTCGAGATCGGAGATCAAACCCACGCCCAGGGCCGCCAGACGCGCGGCGCCCAGGGCCGTCATCTCCTGGAAGGCCGGACGTTCGACCTCGACCTCGCAGATGTCGGCGACGAACTGCATGGCGAAACTGTTTGCGGTGACGCCGCCGTCGACCTTCAGGGTCTTCAGGGGCGGGGCGCCGTCCTGGGCTAGGGCGTCGAGCAGGTCGCGGGTCTGATAGGCCAGGGCTTCCAAGGCGGCGCGGACGAAATGGGCCGGGCCCGAATCCCGCGTCAGCCCGACCACGGTCCCGCGCGCCTCCGGCTCCCACCAGGGGGCGCCCAGGCCGGTGAAGCCGGGGACCAGATAGACGCCGCCGTTGTCGGCCAGGCTCTGGGCCAGGGCTTCGGACTGGCGGGATTCAGAGATCAGCTTGACCCCGTCCCTCAGCCACTGGATCGCCGAACCGGCCGAGAAGATCGACCCCTCCAGCGCATAGGCGGTGAAGCCCTCGGCCTGGTAGCCGAGCGTGCCCAGGAGACGGCGGGTCGAGGCCACCGGCTCGGCGCCGACATTGGCCACCAGAAAGGCGCCGGTGCCGTAGGTGATCTTGGCGTCGCCCGGCGTAAGGGCGCCGTGGCCGACGAGGGCGGCCTGCTGATCCCCCGCCGATCCGGCGATGGGCAGGGGGCGGCCGAACAGCGCCGGATCCGTCTCGCCGATCCGGCCGGCGCAGGGGACGATGGCGGGGAGGGCCTGGCGCGGCACGTCGAACAGGGCGCACAGGTCGTCGCGCCATTCCACCGTCTTCAGGTCCATCAGGGCGGTGCGCGACGCATTGGCGGCGTCGGTGGCGTGAACCCGGCCGCCGGTCAGTTTCCAGATCAGCCAGGCGTCGATCGTGCCCAGCTTGACCTCGCCCCGCGCCGCCCGGTCGCGCGAGCCGGGCACGGCGTCCAGCAGCCAGGCGAATTTGGTCGCCGAGAAATAGGGGTCGAGGATCAGGCCGGTGGCGGACTGGACCCTCGGCTCATGGCCTTCGGCGGTCAGGCGGGCGGTCACCTCGGCGGTGCGGCGGTCCTGCCAGACAATGGCGCGGCAAAGGGGTTCGCCCGTCGCGGCGTCCCAGATCACCGACGTCTCGCGCTGGTTGGTCAGGCCCACGGCGGCGAACCGGTCGACCCCGCCCGCCTGGCGCACCACTTCGCGGCAGGTCTGGAGGGTGGCGGACCAGATTTCGCCCGCGTCATGCTCGACCCAGCCGGAGCGGGGGAAATGCTGAGCCAGCTCGATCTGGCTGACGGCGACCGGGCGCAGGTCGTGGTCCCGGACCTCGAAGGCGATGGCCCGGGTCGAGGTCGTGCCTTGGTCGATGGCGAGGATCAGGCTCATTGTCTTTCTCTCCCTGCGCCGTCTTGGGCGACGCCTGCGGTCGGGCTAAGGGGAGCATATGACGACGCACCTGCCCAGCTATGAAGGCGTTCTCGACGCCGCCCGCCAGATCGACGGTGTCGCCGTCCGCACGCCCCTGATCGAGAGCCCCGCCCTGAACGCCGTGGTCGGCGGCCGGGTTCTGATGAAGGCGGAGAACCTGCAAAGGGCCGGGGCCTTCAAGTTTCGCGGCGCCTATAACCGCATCAGCCGGCTGAATGCCCAGGAAAAGGCGCGCGGGGTCGTGGCCTTCTCGTCCGGCAATCATGCCCAGGGCGTGGCCGCCGCCGCGGCTCTGGTGGGATCTCCGGCGATCATCGTCATGCCGTCGGACTCGCCCCAGGTGAAGGTCGAGGGGGTGATCGGTTTCGGCGGCGAGGTGCGGCTCTACGATCGCTGGACCGAGAGCCGGGAAGAGATCGGCGCCGCCATCGCCGCCGAGCGGGGCTGCGTCCTGGTGCCGCCGTTCGACGATCCCTTCATCATCGAGGGCCAGGGGACGACGGCGCTGGAGATGCTGGACCAGGCCGACGCGCCGATGGACCAGCTGTTGTGCGGCGCCTCCGGCGGGGGACTGATGGCCGGGATCAATTTGGTCATGGCCGAACGCAGTCCCGAGACCCGCGTCCTGGTGGTCGAGCCCGAAGCCTATGACGACACGGCTCGGTCGCTGGCGGCCGGGGAACGGGTCGGGCATCCGGCCGGGCCGCCCTCGATCTGCGACGCCCTGATGAGCCCCATGCCGGGGGTTATGACCTGGCCGATCAACAGGCGGCTGGCCGGTGCGGCGACCGTGTCCGACGCCGAGGTCGCCGAGGCGGTGCGGTTCGCCTTCCGCCATCTGAAACTGGTGGTGGAGCCCGGCGGGGCGGTGTCCCTGGCGGCCCTGCTGGCCGGAAAGGTCGAGGGCGCGGGCCGGACGACAGGCCTGATCCTGTCCGGCGGCAATGTCGATCCCGGGCTTTACGCCGCGATCATCGAGGGGCGGTTCGAGGGTTGACCCTTTTCACTGCTCCGGAGCTGGGTCAAGGTCTTGGAAAATAGAGAGACGGAGGAGAAGACGGCCATGACCCGGACACAGGATGTTCACGCCTTGATCGGTCAGGAAGTCGGGGTGTCCCGATGGTTCGAGATTGGTCAGGATCGGATCGACGCCTTTGCGGACTGCACCGAGGACCATCAGTTCATCCACGTCGATCCCGAGGCGGCCAGGGCGACGCCCTTCGGCGGAACCATCGCTCACGGTTTTCTGACCCTGAGTCTGGCGTCCACCATGAGCTATGACGCCGTGGCGCCGCTGGATGGTCTGACCATGGGCGTCAACTACGGTTTCGACCGGCTGAGGTTTCTGGCGCCCGTCCCGGCGGGATCTCGCGTGCGGGGCCGGTTCCGCCTGTTGGATGCAACCGACAAGGGCGAGGGGCGCTGGCTTCTTAAACATGAATTGACGATCGAGATCGAGGGCGCCGACAAGCCGGCTCTGGTGGGCGAATGGCTCGGGATGCAGATCGTTTCCGCAGAGAGCTGAAGGTTGAGCCGCCCTCGGCGGAAGACGGGAAAAACGACGGAACTCGGACGAATCTGCGTGTGAAGGCCAATTACATCTGTAGCATCAATGGCACGGCGCCTCATTTCGGGGCTTGCGTCGTCAAGTTTCAGCCTCGACCTTCCACGGCAACGCTGGTAAGAGCCGCCTAGGCGGTAAGATCCGCCCTAGGTTCTAACAGGCGGAGGGCTATACCCTATGCGTATGAAGACTATCGTGCTGGCCTCCAGCGCAGCGGCCGCCCTGGCCCTGTCGGCTGGCGCGGCCTCGGCAGATCCCAACGGTTGGTATGGCGCGATCGACGCCGGCTACCACATGATCGACGACATCAACGCCGAGTCGTCGACGACCGGCGCGAACTGGAACTATGAGGTGAACAACGGCTGGGCGGCCTTTGCTCGCCTGGGTTATCGCTTCAACCCCAACTGGCGCGTCGAGCTCGAAGGCGGCTACCGCTCGGGCGACATCGGCAAGGTGCGCGCCGTTTCGGGCACTCAGGGTCTGTGCAATCTGACCCCGGCGACGGGCGGCTGCTATTCGCCGGAAGGCGACATCGAGTCCGCCACCCTGATGGCCAACGTCATCTATGACTTCGGCTATGAAGCCTGGGGCGTGCGTCCCTTCGTCGGCCTGGGCGCCGGTGTGAACCACGTTGCCACAAACATGCTTGGCAACCAGCGCGCCAATCGCGCCGCGACCATTGATGTCGACGACAACTCGACCAAGTTCGCCGCCCAGGCGATCGCCGGTCTGGCCTGGGCCGTCAGCGACCGCGCCAACATCGACCTGACCTACCGCTATCTGACGGGCGACGCCTCTTGGGAATCGGTTTCGGCCGGTGTGACGGGCGCGACCCAGTTCGGCGAATGGGACGGCGACTACGACCAGTCGCACACCGTGACCCTGGGCCTGCGCTACAGCTTCGGCGCCGAAGAAGCGGCCCCGCCGCCTCCGCCGCCTCCGCCGCCCCCGCCGCCTCCGCCGCCTCCGCCCCCGCCGCCCCCGCCGCCGGTTCCGCAGACCCCGGCCGCGCGTCAGTTCGTGGTCTATTTCGACTGGGATCGCTCGGACCTGACGGCTGAGGCTCGCTCGGTCGTGACCCAGGCCGCCAACTACGCCAAGACGGGCCGTCCGACCCGCGTCCTGATCGTCGGCTACACCGACACCTCGGGCTCGGCCGCCTACAACGTCGGCCTCTCGAACCGTCGTTCGCGCACCGTCGCGGACGCCTTGGTCGCCCAAGGCGTCAACGGCGGCGTCATCGCCCTCGACGGCAAGGGTGAAACCGCCCTGGCCAAGCCCACCGCCGACGGCGTGCGCGAACCGCTCAACCGTCGCGCCACCATCGACATCAACTTCTAAGACAGGCGAAGGATCGACCCGGTTTCACCGGGTCGATCCCGCCGATCTCGAAGCTGAAGAGCTGAACGCCGTCTCCGAAAGGGGGCGGCGTTTCTGTTTGCGGAGGGGGTGTCTGCGACAGGTCGCCCCCCGTGCCGTGTTTTCCAGCATGTGGCGGCGAAGAGGACGGAGGGGCGGCGCGGCGTCTCAGCCGGCTGTATTGGTCAGAGCCGGAGCTTGCGCGGCGGATGTAGGCAGAGAGGGGGCGAGAAGGGCCTCGCCGGCCGTGATCACGAGGGTGGCGCTCAGGACGGCGCAGATCACAGCGACTGCTGCGAGTGTCAGACTCTTGGCCAGGTCCCGGTCATCCGGCGTCATGGTTCCTCCCCCGACGTCCTTCTGGGAGGATCACGACGCGCGCGGGGATGCAAGTCACGGAACGGTGTCAGGCGGACAAAGGCGGCGTCGCGAGACGCCGCCTTCCGGATTGCGGATTTTTCTGAAAGTCTCAGCCGGTGAAAGGCCGGATCAGAATCTCGACGCGGCGGTTCTGGGCCTTGCCTTCGGGAGTTGCATTGGACGCCACGGGGTTCCGGGAACTGGCGCCGGCGACATAGAGGCGCTCGGCCAGGATGCCGCGACGCACGAGTTCCGCCGCCACGCTGCTGGCGCGGCGCTCCGACAGGGGCTGGTTGATCGCATCGCCACCCGAGGAATCCGTATGACCGATCACGTCGATGGTGGAGCGATCATATTCCTGCAGCACCCGGGCGACGTCATCGAGCACGGGCAGGAAGCGCGGGTCGATCGAATACTGGTTGGTGGCGAAGGTGACGTCGGACGGCATGCGGAGCACCAGATTGTCGCCCTGGCGCGCCACGCCGACGCCGGTGCCGGAGAGCTGAGCCTCCATGGCGCGTTGCTGGCGGTCCATATACTGACCGACCGCAGCACCGCCCAGCGCGCCGACGCCCGCGCCGATCAGGGCGTTCTTACGACCCTGTTCGCCGTTGGATGTGTTGGTCAGATAGCCGAGCAGGGCTCCGCCCAGGGCGCCGGCGATGGCGCCGGTTCCGGTGTTGTTGCGGACGGGGGTCGAGCGATAGGGGTCGGTCGTGGTGCAGGCCGCCGCGCCCAGTAGGGCGGCGATGGAGACACCGGCGACGAAAATCTTGGCGCGCATGGATTGGTCCTTCCGATTGGCAGTCTGGCGCGAGAAACGCCCCCCCTACTGTCTAGGTTCCAAGCTGTACCTTAGGTGAACGGGCGAGCGGTTCTTGCGGGACCGACGGCTTGAACCTGACAGGGGCGCGGAATGGGGGTAAGGAACCGCCGCACATTGTCTGAACAAGGACGACGCCCGTGAGCGCGATCTCGGCCCCAACCGCCGCCTCAACCATCACCCCTGTTTCCATGACCTTGTATGACAAGGATTTTCAGGCGTTCAGCGATGAGCTGGGCGCCTCCTTCACCCGGTTCGGCTTTGGGGTTGTGGCCGACCATGGTCTGGACGAGGCGCGTATCGCCGCCGCGATCGACGCCGCCAAGACCTTCTTCGCCCTGCCGGAAGCCACCAAACGCCAGTACCACCAGCCGGGAACCGGCGGGGCGCGGGGCCTGACCCCGTTCGGGGTCGAGGCGGCCAAGGGGGCGACCGCCGTGGATCTGAAGGAATTCTGGCACGTTGGTCGCGAACTGCCGCAGGACCATCCGTACCGCCGCTTCATGCGCGACAACCTCTGGCCCGTGGAAGTGCTCGGTTTCCGGGACCACCTTTACGGCATGTACGAGGATCTTGACGCGCTGGGGCGGCGGATTCTCCGGGCCATCGCGCGTTTCCTGAAACTGAGCGACGACTATTTCGACGACAAGGTCGAGATGGGCAACAGCGTGCTTCGCATGTTGCACTATCCGCCGGTTCCCGCCGATGCGCCGGGGGTTCGGGCCGGCGCCCACGAGGACATCAACGTCATCACCCTGCTGCTGGGGGCCGAGGAGGCCGGACTTCAGCTGAAGGAGAAGGACGGAAGCTGGCTGGACATCGCGCCGCCGCCCGGCGCCCTAGTGATCAATATCGGCGACATGCTGCAGCGTCTGACGAACCACGTTTTGCCGTCGACGACGCACCGGGTGGTCAATCCCGCGCCCGAACGTCGAGGCTTCGCCCGCTATTCGACGCCCTTCTTCCTGCATTTCAACCCGGACTTCCCGATTGAGACGCTGCCGAGCACGATCACGCCGGACAATCCCGATCGCTATGCCGGCAAGACCATTCTGGCAGAGGACTATCTGACCGAACGTCTGCGCGAAATCCGCCTGCTCTGAGGCGAGTCGTCCCTAGCGGGAGATGCGCAGTCGGGTGATGTCCCGTCCGATGTCTCGGAAGGCGTCGGAAAGGTCGGTGGAGCTGGACGCCTGGAAAGCCCGGTCGGGGTTGGTGGCGCACCGCGCCATCAGCTCGCCGGCGGAATCGATCGGACCGGTCATATTCTGTGCCGCGCCGATATCGAAGCCGACCGTATAGACGATGACGCCGACGGCCTTCATGTTTTGACAGAGCCGATAGGCTTGGTCGAAGGAAGAGCCGTTGGTGGCGGGCTGGTTGATATGGGTGTCCGCCCCGCCGCTGCCGACCCCTGCGTCTCCGGCGATCACGCCCCGGAAATAGGGGGTGTTGAACTCCCCGTCGGTCATCAGCACGACGGCCTTCAAGGTCTTGGTGGAGTCATAGGCGGCGGGCGCGCCTGCGCCTGACCACAGGCCGAAGGTCGGCGAAACCAGATACCAGCCCCAAGCCAAACCGATATGGCCCGCCGTCGATCCGACCGCCGACATTCCGTTGATGGCGTCGGTCAGGGTCTTCTTGACGTTGGTCAGGGGGACGATTCGGGAGGCCGGGCAGGCGTTGCCGGTTCCGGCGTAGCTTCGTCCAACCCAGGACGAGGTGGACGGGGCCGCATCCGTATAGGCCTGCGCCCCGGCTCTTTCCGACACGCAGGTCGTTCCGGGAAAGCGCGTCCAGGTTCCTGCCGCATTGACGAAATCTCGGTTCGAACAGCCGTCCACGCCGCAGACCAGCTGGCCGCCCGACGTATAGGCGGCTCCGCCCATGGGGGCGTTCGCCAATTGGGCTTGAGAGGCGTCGAGCGCCAAGGTCGCCGTGGTCGCGCTGACGCCGGCGACGCGGAAACCGATGTCATTCAACTGGCTGAGGCCGCCCATGCCGCTCAGGACAGCGGCGTCCCCATCGGGCGACAGGCCGTGGCGGGCCATGGTAATGACGATGTTGCAGTCCGCCCGGGCGCATTTGGCGACATAGGCCCGGCCTGAGAAGGCGGAATAGTAGCGGGTGTCCCTATCGACGAGGCTGAAGGTGTTTGTCGTGGCGTTGCCAACTGTAAGAGCTACGCCGTTCAGGCCCCCCATCGTCTCCGCGCTCCAGATCGTCACGATGTCGCCGTTTTTGAACCCGTGCTTCGAAGCGGTGACCACCGGGGTGTAGGCGCGGGTGATGCTGGTGATCGTCTTGACCGAGCCCGTCAGCCAGGTCGCTGCGGTGATGGACTGGGTGCTGGAGGCGAGCGCTCCGCGCGCCCTATCAGCATAGGTGTCGCCTACATTGACGCCCATGGAATAGGGAGCCAGGGCCACCTTGGAATAGAAGGGCGACTGGTTGTCTTGGACGACGATGTCGATCAGCTCCTTGGCCGCCGACTTCAGATTGTCGATCTTGCGGCCGCTGGAGCAACTGGCGGCGCAGTCGTTCATCGAGCCGGTGATGTCCAGGACCAGGGCCACCTCCACATCGCGCGAGGAGCGGTTGACCTCGGATCGCACCGAGACGGGCAGGGTGTCGTCCAGCAGTTGGCCGTAGGGCGGAAGCACGATGTTGGCGACCAGGGTCTTTACCCGCCCCTGAGCGGTGGCGATGACGACGCTCTTGTCGTTCATGGCGACCTGAACGTCGCCGTCCTGAACCGGCTCGAGCTCAATCCCCTTCAGATTGGCGCGAAGATTGACCAGGGTGATGCTCTTCAGCTCTTCCGGCGTCGTATAGGGAGACCGCGCGGCGGCCAGGGCGGCGGCGTCCAGGGCGTCCTGAAACTGGGCCTTGGCCGTGGTTATGCGGTGAATGTCGACGCCGCCCAGGGCCAGCATGACGATGACGGGCAGGCTGAGAGCGAAGATGATCGCTACATTGCCGCGCCGGTCGCCGCCCAGCCGGAAGGCCAGGGCCCGAAGGCCGCTGAGGACCTTATGGATCGGTTGTGGCGCCAATGTCGTCGCTTCCTTACAGGCGCGCGCCGCCCGCATGAGGCCACAATGGCCTCATGCGGTTAAAGGAAGGCTGACGGATCGCGGTTAACAGACCCGGCCTAAGGACCGTCTTCAGGCCTGCGACCAACCGCAGTCATGGCCGCGGTTTTGGACCGTCAGCCATTGATTCAAAGGGGCGAAATAGTCGGCGACCGCCGAGGCGTCGTTCCGCGTCTCGCCGGTGAAAGCCTCGAGCGCCTCGGGCCAGGGCTTGGACTGGCCCATTTCCAGCATGGCGTTGAAACGGGCGCCGACGTCCTTGTTCCCGTAAACCGAGCAGCGGTGCAGCGGGCCGGTCCACCCCGCCTGCTTGCAGGCCGCGCGCTGGAACTGGAACTGGTAGATGTGGGCCAGGAAATAGCGGGTGTAGGGGGTGTTGCCCGGCACATGGTATTTGGCGCCGGGGTCAAAGGCGTTGGCCGGACGCGGGCCGGGCGGAACCAGGCCCTGATACTTCAGCATGTCCGCCGTCCAGGCGGCGTTGTACTGGTCCGGCGTGGTCTCGCCGGAGAAGACGCCCCAGCGCCAGCGGTCCACCATCAGGCCGAAGGGTAGGAAGGCGATCTTGTCCAGCGCCATCTTCAGCAGGAAGGGAATGTCCTCTTCCGCCCCCGGCGTCGTCTTCAACAGACCGATCTGGTTCAGATAGGTGGGGGTCAGGGCCGACAGGCCGACGAAGTCGCCGATCGCCTCATGGAAGCCGTCGTTCGCCCCGTTGCGGAACAGCATCGGCTGGTTCTTGTAGGCCCGCTGGTAGTAGTTGTGACCCAGCTCGTGGTGGACGGTGTAGAAGTCGTCGCCGTTGACGTTGGTGCACATCTTGATGCGGATGTCGTCGGCGTTGTCGAGGTCCCAGGCCGAGGCGTGGCAGACGACCTCACGGTCGCGGGGGCGCACGATCTGGCTGCGTTCCCAGAAGGTCTGGGGCAGAGGATCGAGGCCCAGCGAAACGTAGAAGCCTTCGCCCGTCCTGACCATTTTCACCGGGTCGTAGTCGGCGGATTTGAGCAATTCGGTCAGGTCGTAGCTGGAGGCGCCGCCGCTGGTCGGGGCCACGACATCATAGATATTGCCCCATTGCTGCGACCACATATTGCCCAGCAGATCAGCGCGGATCGGGCCGTGGTCGGGTTGAACGGCGTCGCCGTATTTGGCGTTCAGCCGGGCGCGGACATAGCAGTGAAGGTTCTCGTAGAAGGGCTTGACCTGGGCCCAGAGCCGATCGGTCTCCTCGGCGAAGTCGTCGGCGGGCATGTCGTAGCCCGAGCGCCACAGGGCGCCGGTGTCGGAAAAGCCCAGTTCGCGCGCCCCCTCGTTGGCGATCTCGACCATGCGGGGGTAGTCGTTCTTCATCACCGGCGAGATGGTGCGCCAGCCTTCGTAAAGGGCCTTGGTTTCGTTCGGGTCGCGGCTGTCGGCCAGGATCAGCGAGGCCTCGTCCAGGGTAATCTGCCGTCCCTTGAAGTCGAACTTGCCGGTCGAATAGGTCGAATCCAGACGGGTGGCGATCTGCGACAGCTCCTCGGCGGCGCCGGGGCGGTTCGGGGCGGGCAGGACGATGCCGAGCCGCAGCAGGTTCAGCTTGCGGCGGACCACCGGATCGACTGCGACGTCGTTGAACTTGGCCGCCTGGTTGGCGAACTGGACCTGGAGCTCGGTCGCCTCGGCGTTGACCTTGGATTCCAGCCACATGGTGTCGAAGGTGATGTTGGTGGCGCGGGCCCACTGCACCCGGGCGGCGTATTCGCCGAAGGTCAGCATCTTGGCCTCGGCGTCGGCGACGAACTGGGTCGCGCCTTCGGCGGTCGTGGGGTAGTCGGCCCTCAGGCCGGTGGCGGTGACCGGGGCGGGAGTGAAGGTCTGGGCGCCGGCTTCGGCCTGAAGCGGCAGAGCCTTGTCCGGGGTCGGGGCGGCGGCGCAGCCGGCGGCGAAGGCGAGGGCGCAGACCGCAGCGGCGGTCGTCATCTGACGCTTCATGATGGATCTCCTGAACAGCGGGCGCAGGAGAGGTCAGGGGCGGCGCCGCGTCAAGCGGAGCGGTTCAGCGGGCTTTCTTGCGGGCTACCGGCCTTCGGCCTACTTGAGCTGTCTCTGGGCTACCGGCCTTCGGCCTGTTTGAGTCGGACGCAGCTGTCCAGGCCGTCGTTGCGCACCGTACCCATGGCGGCCTGGATGCGGGCGGCGCGGCGACGGACGTAGGGGCCGGGGGCTGCGGCCTGATAGCGGCGCGGCGCCGGCAGGATGGCGGCGAGGCGGGCGGCCTCGCGCCGGCTCAGGTCTGCGGCGTCCTTGCCGAACCAGTGCTGGGCCGCGGCCTGTGCGCCGTAGACGCCCGGCGCCCATTCGACGACGTTCAGATAGACCTCCATGATCCGGCGCTTGGACCAGACGGCCTCGATCAGGACGGTGTATCCGGCCTCGAAGCCTTTGCGGACCCAGTCGCGGCCGGGCCACAGGAAGACGTTCTTGGCCGTCTGCTGGGTGATGGTGGAGCCGCCGCGGATGCGCCCGCCCTCGGCGTTGTGGTCCAGCGCCTTCTGGATGGCCTCCATGTCGAAGCCGTGGTGGCTGCAGAAGCGGGCGTCCTCGGCGGCGATGGCGGCGTCGACCAGATGGGGCGAGATCTGCTTCAGGCCGCGCCACTGGTAGTCCAGCCCCTCGCCGCGCACGGCCTGGCGCAGCATCAATACGGTGGGCAGGGGCGGGAAGACGGCGACGAAGAGGACGCCGCAGACCGGCACGGCGGCCAGGATCGCCGCAGCGACGGCGGCGGCCCGGAGCCAGGATGAACGACGCCCCCCCGCCATCAGAGGAGCGCCACCCCGGCCGCTCCGTCCTCGTCGGCCCAGGCGACCGCATCGGCCGCCGGGCTGAGGCAGAGGGCGACGATCACCGGACCCTTGTCGGCCTTGACGAAGTTCAGGCCCTGGGCGGCCGGATGGGCGACCCAGACCCGGCCGTCGGTCAGGCCGGCGGCCAGCAGGCCGTGGTTCACGCGGGCCGAGACCCGATTGACCAGGCTGGCCTCGTCATAGCCGATCTCGGTCGCCTCGCGTCCCATCGGGCCGTTGGAGCCGATGAAGGGCCAAAGCACGGCGCCCTGCGCCCCGGACGTCGCCAGGAGCTGGCCGTTCGCCAGGAAGGCCAGCGAGCGGACCTTGGACGGATAGCCGCCCATCCGCAGGTTCTTGGCGTCTTTCAGCCGCCAGCCGTGCATCTGATTGTCCTGCATGGTGGTGACGACGAAGGCGCCGTCCGGCGAAAAGGCGACGCCGGTGTGCGACCCGGCCCAGCTCAGCCTGGTCGGCTGCTGCTTCTCGATCCGGGCGTACCAGAGGGCCGCGCCGCCGTAGGTCGAGGCGGCGATGCGCCGCCCCTTGGGCTCGAAAGCCACACCCGAGACGGTGCGCTCGTGCTGGAAATCCCGCCGGAAGCCGGTGTCGGCGGTGTCGATGACCGAAAGGGTGCGCCCCCAGGAGAAGGCGATCAGGCCGGAGGCGGGCGCGGCGTCGACGGCGTCGATCCACTGGTTCTTGGCCTCCGCGAGAACGGCGGGCTCGGCGCCGCGACGGCTCCAGACGACCTTGCCGTCGTCGCCGCCAGTGACGACGCCCTCGCCGGACGGATGGACCACGGCGCACAGGACGGCGCCGTCATGGGCCTGGGCCGTCGCGCCGTCCTCGAACCGTACCGAGCCGTCGCCGAGAGCGAAGACGGCGCCGGTGTTGTCGAACAGGGCGGCGGTGACCTGGGCGTCGAATGCGAAGTTCATGCGCGACGCGTTAGCGGGTTGCGGGGGCGGGGGCAAATGGGGGAGGACAAGTCATCCGTTTCTCCCTCCCCGGAACGGGGAGGGAGAATGCTGGTACGCCCTCAGACCGGATCCGTCGGCTTGGGTTCGACCGGGGCCGGGGCGGCCTGGGCTTGGACCGGCTCCTCCGGGAGGGGGATGAACTCCAGATCGTCCTCGCTCGGGAGTTTCATCCGACCGGCCTTCCAGTCAGCCTTGGCCTGGTCGATGCGGGCCTGGCTGGAGGCGACGAAATTCCACCAGATCAGGCGTTCGCCCACCGGCTCACCCCCCAGGACCATGACGCTGGCCTGGGTCAGGGCCTTGACCGTCGGCTCGGCCGTCGGCTCCAGCACGATCATCTGGCCTTCGTGGAAGGTGCGGTCGCCGACCTCGATCGAGCCCTTGGCCACGAATAGGGCGCGCTCGCTCATGCCGCCGGCGCCCTTTCCCGGAGGCGGAGCGGTGCGGACGCCGGGCTGAAGCTCCCAGTGCACATAGAAGAGGGGCGAGGACACCGGCGCGCTCGCCTTGGCGCCATAGGCTTCTCCGGCCACCAGACGCGCGAACAGGCCGCCGTTCTCATAGGAAGGCTGGGCGTCCTCGCCCAGATGATGAAAGGAGGGGTCGATTTCCTCGGCCTCGTCGGGCAGGGCGACCCAGGCCTGCATGCCGTGCATCGGCCCGCCGCGGCTCTTCTTCAGTGGATCGGTGCGCTCGGAATGGACGATGCCCTTGCCGGCCGTCATCCAGTTCACCTCGCCGGGGCGGATGGGCTGGTTATAGCCGAGATTGTCGTGGTGCAGGATCTCGCCCTCGAACAGATAGGTGAGGGTCGACAGGCCGATGTGCGGATGCGGCCGCACGTCGATGGCGTCCGACCCCGGCGCGAACTCGGCCGGACCCATCTGATCCAGAAAGATGAAGGGCCCGACCATCCGGCGCGAATGGAAGGGCAGGACGCGGCCGACCTCGAACCCGCCCAGGTCCTTACGGCGCGCGTCGATCACCAGTTCGATCATGTTCGGCATCCCCTCGGCGGAAGACGCCGCCGAACGGTCTTATCCGACGTGAGGGGTCACTATGCCAAGAGGCAGGGCGGTCACATTCTTCACGCCGCGGGTGACGATATGGCTCTCGCAGTCTGAGACGATGCCCAGGGCCAGCAGCTTTTCGCGCAGGAACTTGTCGAAGGCGTGCATGTCGGAGGTGATGATTCGCAGCACATAGTCCTCGCGGCCCGTGATGGTGGCGCACTGGACCACTTCCGGCCATTTGGCGACCGCCGCCTCGAAGATGTCGAGGTTCTCGGCCGAGGGCAGCATCAGTTTGACGATGGCGTAGACCTCGAAATCCAGGCCCAGCAGCTTGGCGTTCAGCAGGGTGACGCGCTTGGTGATCAGGCCGGAATCTTCCAGCCGTTTGATGCGCCGCCAGCAGGGCGAGGCCGACAAGCCGACCCGATCCGCCACTTCGGCGACCGACAGTCCGGCGTCTTGTTGCAGGATATCCAGGATCCGGGCGTCGATGGGGTCGAGTTCGTCCGCCAATGCGTTTCTCCGATTGTGGTTATGGCGCAATAAAATACCCTAAATAGGGATTTTGCAAGGTCAATTTGAGCGAGCGCCTGCTTAGGGGCCGTGTTATCACACGTCCAGAGGAAACACGGACGCATCCTCCGAACGGAACCGGACGCCCGCATGAACGACAAAATGAGCCAAAAGAACAGTCGCCCCCTTTCTTTGCGCGTGCCTGAACCCTCGGGTCGGCCGGGAGACACGCCGGATTTCAGCCATCTGACGATGGACCCCGCCGGAGCCGTGGATCGGCCGGAGGTTTCGACGGCGCCCTATGAGATGCGCGATCACGCCTTTCGACTGATCCGGGTGCTGGACGAGGATGGAAACGCCGTCGGGCCGTGGCATCCGCGCCTGGACCCCGAGACACTTCGTCGCGGCTTGAAGGCCATGATCCTGACCCGCGCCTTCGACGACCGGATGCACCGCGCCCACCGTCAGGGCAAGACCAGCTTCTATATGAAGTGCACCGGCGAGGAGGCCATCGCAGTCGCCCAAGGCATGATCCTGAGCCGCGAGGACATGGGCTTTCCCACCTATCGCCAGCAGGGGCTGCTGATCGCGCGCGGCTATCCGCTGACGGCGATGATGAACCAGATCTATTCCAATGCGGCGGACCCGATCAAAGGCCGCCAGCTGCCGATCATGTATTCGGCCAAGGACTACGGCTTCTTCACCATCAGCGGCAATCTGGGCACCCAGGTCCCCCAGGCGGTCGGCTGGGCCATGGCCAGCGCCTACAAGGGCGACGACAAGATCGCCATCAGCTGGATCGGCGACGGCGCCACGGCCGAGGGCGACTTCCACAACGCCCTGACCTTCGCCAGCGTCTATCGCGCCCCGGTCATCCTGAACATCGTCAACAACCAGTGGGCCATCAGCTCCTTCCAGGGCATCGCCGGCGGGCTGGAGACCACCTTCGCCTCCAAGGCCATCGGCTACGGCCTGCCGGCCCTGCGGGTGGACGGCAACGACTTTCTTGCGGTGTGGGCCGCGACCCAGTGGGCCGAGGAGCGCGCCCGCTCGAACCAGGGCGCGACGGTGATCGAACTGTTCACCTATCGCGGCGCCCCGCATTCGACCTCGGACGACCCCAGCCGCTATCGCCCCGGCGACGAGCACGAGAAATGGCCGCTGGGCGATCCGATCGAGCGGCTGCGCCAGCATCTGACGCTGATCGGCGAATGGGATGACGAGCGCCACATGGCGGCGCTCAAGGAGGCGGTCGAACAGGTTCGCGCCGCCGGCAAGGAGTCCGAGGCCATCGGCACCCTGGGCCAGTCGCGTCCCAGCGTGAAGACCATGTTCGAGGAGGTCTATGCGACCGAGGACTGGCGCCTGGTCGAACAGCGTCGCGAGGTGGGGGTCTGATCATGAGCGAGCAAACCACCTTTATCGAAGCGGATCGTACTGACGGAGTCGAACCGGACATGGTCGATCAGAACGCCGCTCCCGCTTCGGAAGCGACCGGCGCCGGCGTCGTTCCGATGAACATGATCCAGGCCCTGAACTCGGCCCTGGACGTCAAGATGGCCGAGGATCCGAACGTCCTGTCGTTCGGCGAGGACGCCGGCTATTTCGGCGGGGTCTTCCGCGTCACCGACAAGCTGCAGCAGAAGCACGGCCTGACCCGCAGCTTCGACGCCCCGATCAGCGAATGCGGCATCGTCGCCGCCGCCATCGGCATGGGCGCCTATGGCCTGCGCCCGGTCGTCGAGATCCAGTTCGCCGACTACATCTATCCGGCCTATGACCAGATCGTCTCCGAAGCGGCCAAGATGCGCTATCGCTCGGGCGGTCAGTTCACCAGCCCGATTACGATTCGCAGCCCCTACGGCGGCGGCATCTTCGGCGGTCAGACCCACAGCCAGTCGCCGGAAAGCCTGTTCACCCATATCGCGGGGCTGAAGGTCGTCATTCCGTCCAACCCCTATGACGCCAAGGGCCTGTTGATCGCCGCCGTCGAGGATGACGACCCGGTCGTCTTCTTCGAGCCGAAACGTCTGTACAACGGCCCGTTCGACGGCTGGCACGAGAAGCCGGTCTCGCCGTGGAAGGCGCAAGAATTGGCGCAGGTTCCGACGGGCAAATATGTCGAGCCGATCGGCAAGGCGCGCGTGATGCGCGAAGGAAACGACGTCACCATCCTGGCCTATGGCACAATGGTCTGGGTGGCGCTGGCGGGAGCCGAACACGCCGGCGTGGACGCCGAGGTGATCGACCTGCGCTCGCTCGTGCCGCTGGACATCGAGGCCATCGAGGCCAGCGTGAAAAAGACCGGCCGATGCGTCATCGTGCACGAGGCGCCCAAGACCTCGGGCTTCGGCGGCGAACTGTCGGCCCTGGTTCAGGAGCGCTGCTTCTATCACCTGGAGGCGCCCATCGCCCGCGTCACCGGCTGGGACACGCCCTATCCCCATGCTTTCGAATGGGAATATTTCCCCGGACCGCAACGGGTTTCAGACGCCGTGAAGAGCGTCATGTCGGGAGGTCGTTAAGATGGGTCGTTTCGTCTTCAAACTGCCCGACGTGGGCGAAGGCACCGCCGAGGCCGAACTGGTCGGCTGGCACGTCAAGGTCGGGGACACGGTCGCTGAGGACCAGATCGTCGCCGATGTCATGACCGACAAGGCCACCGTCGAGATCACCGCCCCGGTCAGCGGCAAGGTCGTTGCCCTGCACGGCGAACCCGGCGCCATGGTGCCGGTGCGCGGGCCCTTGGTCGAGTTCGAGGTCGAGGGAGCGGGGAATGCGGAAGAGAGCCCCTCCGTCTCTCCGCTGCGCTCCGAGCCACCTCCCCCCGCTTCGCGCGGGGAGGAGACAGTAGCGGCATCGTCTCCTCCCCACGCCAGTGGGGAGGGGGACCGCGCGAAGCGTGGTGGAGGGGCTCTTGACGCCCCCCAGGCCTCCACCGGCAACTATGTCTTCAAACTGCCCGACGTCGGCGAAGGCACGGCCGAGGCCGAGCTGGTCGGCTGGCATGTCCAGGTCGGGGATGCGGTCGAGGAAGACCAGATCCTGGCCGACGTCATGACCGACAAGGCCACGGTCGAGATCACCTCGCCGGTCGCCGGAACGGTCGTCGCCCTGTACGGCGAGGCGGGCAAGGCCGTGCCGGTCGGCGGGCCGCTGGTGGCCTTCGATGTGGCCGGGGCCGGCAATGTCGCCAAGAGCCCCGTTCAGGCCCCCTCCGTCGCCTCCGGCGCTGCTTCCCCCAAGGGGGGAGGATCGACGCCGGCAGCCCCACCAAAATCTCCCCCCCCTGGGGGGAGCACCCGCGCAGCGGGGGAGGGGGGCAAACCGGCCCCCGCCCTGACCGGCCGGGCCCCCGGCGAACGCCCCCTGGCCTCGCCCGCCGTGCGCAACCGCGCGCGGGATCTGGGCGTGGACCTGACCTTCGTGCCCGGCTCCGGCCCGGCCGGACGGATCACCCACGAGGATCTGGACGGCTTCATCGCCCGCGGCGGATCAGTTCCGACGACGGCGCCCGCCTCAGGCGGCACGACCTTCACCAAGGCCGAGGGAACCACCGAGGTCAGGATCATCGGCCTGCGCCGCAAGATCGCGGAGAAGATGGCCGAGAGCGTGCGCCGCATTCCCCACATCACCTATGTCGAGGAAATCGACATGACGGCGCTGGAGGAGTTGCGGGCCCATCTGAACGCGACCAAGGCCAAGGATCAGCCCAAGCTGAACGTCCTGCCCTTCATCGCCCGCGCCATCGTGGTCGCCCTGCGCGACCAGCCCCAGATCAACGCCACCTATGACGACGAGGCGGGCGTCCTGATCCAGCACGCCCCGGTCCATCTGGGCATCGCCGCCCAGACGCCGAACGGCCTGATGGTGCCGGTGGTCCGCCACGCCGAGGCGCGCGACGCCTGGGATACGGCGCTGGAGATCGCCCGCGTCTCCAGCGCGGCCAAGGACGGTTCGGCCAAGCGCGAGGAACTGTCGGGTTCGACCATCACCATCACCTCGCTGGGAACCCTGGGCGGGGTGGTCCACACCCCGATCATCAACCACCCCGAGGTCGCCATCGTCGGCCCGAACAAGATCGCCGAACGGGTCGTGGTCAAGGACGGCCAGATGGTGGTGCGCAAGATGATGAACCTGTCGTCGTCGTTCGATCACCGGATCGTCGACGGGCATGATGCAGCGGTGTTCGTGCAGCGGATCAAGGGCCTGCTGGAGCAGCCCGCGACCTTGTGGATGGGGTGAAGTGATGCTCCGGCTCACCGGCGCCTTAGCCTTGGCAACTGTGATGATGGGCGGCCCAGTTTTGGCCTGCTCGCTGGCGCTTGGGGACCAGGTCGAAGTCCGAGCTCGCGACCTTCGCGCCGTGACCGGCGTCTACGAAGCGAGGATCGAAAACACGGCTTGGCTAGATCAATACGGGAACAACGTCGACTTCACAGTAAGGCCGACCTTGGCTGTCTGGGGACCAGTATCGCCGCGATCTTTCCGTCTGTCATACAGAGCGGGAGCCTGCACGAATTGGCTTTTTCTCATGGATGACGAAGGTGAGCCGCGGAATGGCTCGAGGGTATTGGTTTTCGCGAGCCCTGAAGCCGAAACGGACAAGACTTGGCTCTACATCGTGAAGGCTGACGCCGAATATATCGAAAGCTTTATGAGCGACTGGCGTGCGGCAATAGCTGGCCAGCCTTTACCGGGACCCAAATGACCCAGACCCTGAAGACCAAAGTCCTGATCATCGGCGCGGGCACGGGAGGCTATGTCGCCGGCATCCGTTGCGGCCAACTGGGCCTCGACACCGTGCTGGTGGACGGCGGCGATGGGCTGGGCGGGACCTGCCTGAACGTCGGCTGTATTCCGTCCAAGGCCATCATCCATGCGGCGGGCAAGTTCGAGACCGTGGCCAAGGCGGCCGGGGGCGGGACGCTGGGGATCACGGCGGCCAAGCCGACCATCGACCTGAAACAGACGGTCGCGTGGAAGGACGGCATCGTCCGTAAGCTGAACGCCGGGGTCGCGGCCCTGCTGAAGAAGGCCAAGGTCAAGGTGATCAAGGGCTGGGCGGCCTTCGAGGACGCCAAGACCTGCATGGTGAAGACGGAAGACGGCGACATCCGCATCACCGCCGAACACGTCATTCTGGCGACGGGATCGGAGCCTGTCGAACTGCCCTTCCTGCCGTTCGGCGGCGACGTCATCTCCTCGACCGAGGCGCTGAGCCTGTCGGATGTCCCGAAGAAGCTGGTCGTCGTCGGCGGCGGCTATATCGGGCTGGAGTTGGGCATCGCCTATCGGAAGCTGGGCGCCGAAGTCGCCATCGTCGAAATGGCCGACCGGATCCTGCCCCTGTATGACAAGGCCCTGACCGATCCGGTCGCCAAATGGCTGGAGAAGCACGGGGTCGAGCTTCATCTGGGCGCGCGGGCCGGCGGCTTCGGCGACGGAAAACTGTCGATCACGACCAAGGACGGCGAGCCGCTGCAGCTGGAGGCCGACAAGGTGCTGGTCACGGTCGGCCGTCGTCCGCGCACCCAGGGCTGGGGTCTGGAGAATATGGGCGTGGCCATGGCCGGTCCGTTCGTGAAGATCGACAACCGCTGCGCCACCAGCATGAAGAATGTCTGGGCTGTCGGCGACCTGACGGGCGAACCGATGCTGGCGCACAAGGGTTCGGCCCAGGGCGAGGTGGTCGCCGAGATCGTCGCCGGCCACGACCGGGTGTTCGATCCCACGACGATCGCCGCCGTCTGTTTCACTGAGCCGGAGATTGTTTCGGCGGGTCTGGGTCCCAGCGATGTCGAGGGCCGCGACGATGTGATCACCGCCGTCTTCCCCTTCGCCGCCATCGGCCGGGCCCTGGCCATCGAGGCCGGCGAGGACGGCGGCTTCGTGCGCGTGATCGCCTCCAAGGCCGACCACCGGCTGCTGGGGATCCAGGCCGTGGGCCAGCATGTGTCGGAACTGTCCAACAGCTTCGCCCAGATGCTGGAGATGGGGGCGGTGCTGGAAGACGTGGCCGGGACCATCCACGTCCACCCGACCCTGGGCGAAGCCTTCCACGAGGCGTCCCTGCGGGCCCTGGGCCACGCGATCCATATCTGACCTCGGCCTGGAGCGGTCCTACAGCCGCTCCAGCCGCCTGGCGTGGTTCGCCACCATCTTCAGGGCCAGACCGTCGGGCAGGACGCGCGCCAGGCCCGCCATGACATTGTTCATGACGCCGGGCGTCACGCTGGCCCGGTTCGCCTCGCAGGCGTCGTAGCCGATCTGCGCCACGCGGCCGGCGTCCATCCACATGCAGGCCGGATAGGCGCGCGACACCTGATCGCGAGACCCATTGACGTCGTGGAACTCGGTCAGGGTGTAGCCGGGGTTCAGCACCGTCACATGGACCCCCGTCCCCAGGGTCTCCAGATGCAGGCCCTGGGAGGCCTTGATCAGGAAGCTCTTGATCGGACCATACAGGGTGTCGCCGCCCGTCGCCGGCATCTGGCCCGCCAGCGAGGCGACGTTCAGCACCCGGCCGAAGCCCCGCCCGACCATGCCGGGCAGGACCAGGCGCGACAGCTCCACCGGCGCGGTCAGCATGACCTGGATCATGGCCCGGTGGGCGGCGAGGTCGGTGTCGAGGAAGCCTGTGACCCGGCTGAAGCCCGCATTGTTGACGAGGCCGTCAACCGTCAGGCCCCGTGCCGCGACGGCGGCGATCAATCGTTGCGGGGCCGTCGGATCGGACAGATCCTCGGGGATCACGGTCGCGGTCACACCGTAGGCGGCGGTCAGTTCATCGGCCAGGGCCTGCAGCGGCCCCTCGCGTCGCGCGGTCAGGATCAGGTTCCAGCCCTTGGCCGCATAGGTCCGGGCCAGGGCGGCGCCGATGCCAGCCGAGGCGCCGGTGATCAGGACCGTTCGGCTCATCGGGGCGTCAAGCCGCGACAGGGCAGGACTTGTGCGGCGTAAAGGCCGCCAGGGACACAGGATTTTCCGCCAGCAGATCGGCGATGGTGATCTTGGACAGGGCCTCGGTCGCGGCCTCGTCGGCGGCGGTCAGGGCCTTGGCCACCTGGCGCGGGATATGTTCGCTGATCGGGCAGCCCTTGGCGCCGGACGGCGGCGAGCCGATGTGGGCGCAACCGTTGACGGCCTTCAACACCTCGTCCAGCCGGATGTCCTGCGGCTGACGCAGCAGCCAGGAGCCGCCGGTCGCGCCGGGGCGGGTGGCGATCAGACCGGCCTTGGCCAGCAGGGCCGTGACCCGGCGCACCACAACCGGGTTGGTCGGTATGGAGGAGGCCAGAACGCCGCTGGGCGCCGCGCGGTCAGGCGAAAACGCGCCCTTGTGGGCCATATAGGCCAGGGCGTGGGCGGCGACGGGGAAGCGCTGGCTGTCTGACATGATCGTGTTCCTGAAGAGAAAATAGGCGTTCGCGCGCCGAATCACAAATCTCCGCCCGTCTGGAGAAACCGAATCCCGCGCGCCGCGATTGAAGCGGACGCGGAATGAGCCTAAAGGCTCGCCGCTTTGAAGGGCTCGACCTGTCGTCGACGACCCGGAGGATACGCATGGCCGGGGACACTCCCCACGACGCGGGCGCTCTCCCCGCCGCGTCGAACCCGCCGAACAAGTCCACCCACGCCACGGGACCCGAGTCCCAAGCTCCAGCAGGCCAGATCGCCAAACACGGCGGCTTCTGGGCCCTGACGGTCGGCGCGATCGGCGTGGTGTTCGGCGACATCGGCACCAGCCCGCTCTACGCCCTGCGCGAGGCGATCGACCATGCCCGGTCGGGCGTGGGCGGCGACCTGGCCGTGGTCGGCGTGGTCTCCCTGGCCTTCTGGGCCCTGATGGTGGTGGTGACGTTCAAATACGTCTTCTTCCTGATGCGGGCCGACAACAAGGGCGAGGGCGGCACCCTGTCCCTGATGGCCCTGGCCCAGCACGCGGTCGGACGGCGCAGCGCCTGGATCTTCATTCTGGGCGTCTGCGGCGCGGCCCTCTTCTATGGCGACGGCATCATCACCCCGGCCATTTCCGTGCTGTCGGCCGTCGAGGGCCTTCAGGACGCGCCGGGCCTGGCTGGACGTCTGGATCCCTTCATCGTGCCGATCTCGGCCGGGATTCTGGTGGCCCTGTTCAT
Organism: Brevundimonas sp. Br13; assembly: GCF_055391505.1. Taxonomy (NCBI): domain Bacteria; kingdom Pseudomonadati; phylum Pseudomonadota; class Alphaproteobacteria; order Caulobacterales; family Caulobacteraceae; genus Brevundimonas; species Brevundimonas sp. Br13. The sequence continues at coordinate 673,677 of NZ_AP044008.1, forward strand.
GGCTCAGTCGGGCGGCACCGCCAGCCTGGCCAAATATTTCGGCCCGATTACCGCCGTCTGGTTCCTCAGCCTCGGCGGGCTGGGTCTTTATCACATCTTCGACGACGTCAGCATTCTGCGGGCCCTGTCGCCCCACTACGGCGTCATGCTGTTGATCAATGACGGCTTCCTGGGATTCGTCATCCTGGGCAGCGTCTTTCTGGCCGTGACCGGCGCCGAGGCCCTGTATGCGGACATGGGCCATTTCGGAAAGGCGCCGATCCGCATGGGTTGGCTGGCCTTCGTCCTGCCCTGCCTGACCCTGAACTATCTGGGCCAGGGCGCCCTGATCCTGGACAATCCGGCCGCGTCGGAGAACCCCTTCTGGAACATGGTGCCGGAGATAGCCTATTGGCCGATGCTGATCCTGGCCACCGCCGCCACCGTCATCGCCTCCCAGGCCGTGATCACCGGAGCCTTCTCGGTCACCCAGCAGGCGGTGCAGCTGGGCCTGCTGCCCCGGATCGACATTCGCAACACCTCCGAAACCCAGGCGGGCCAGATCTTCGTGCCGGCGGTCAACACCTTCCTGATGATCGGGGTCCTGCTGCTGCTGGTGGTCTTCCAGAGCTCGCACAATCTGACCGCCGCCTATGGTGTGGCGGTCACCGGGACCATGCTGGTCAACACCCTGATGAGCTATTCGGTGATCACCAAGGGCTGGAAGTGGCCGATGTGGGCGGTCGCCGGAACCCTGATCCCCTTCGCCTTCATCGACGGCGTCTTCCTGACCTCCAACCTGCTGAAGATCCCCGACGGCGCCTGGATGCCGCTGGTGCTGGGGGCCTGTCTGGTGCTGATCATGTGGACCTGGGTGCGCGGCACTCAGATACTGACGACCAAGACCCGCAAGGACAGCCTGCCTCTGACCGACCTGATCGAGATGCTTCAGGCCCGGCCGCCGCACCGCGCGCCCGGCACGGCCATCTTCCTGACCAGCGATCCCGACGTCGCCCCGGTCGCCCTGATGCACAATCTCAAGCACAACAAGGTCCTGCACGAGAAGAACGTCATCCTGACCGTGCGCACCTCCGAGCGGCCCCGAGTCAAGGAGGCGGATCGGGTGCGGATGGAGCCGATCAATGACGACTTCAAGAAGCTGACCATCACCTATGGCTTCATGGAGACGCCGAACGTGCCGCGCGCCCTGGGTCTGTGCCGCAAACAGGGACTGAAGTTCGACATCATGTCGACCAGCTTCTTCCTGGGCCGCCGGTCGCTTATCCCGTCGGCGCGCCAGGGCATGCCCCTGTGGCAGGACCGGCTGTTCATCTTCCTGATGCGCAACGCCGCCAATCCGACCGACTTCTTCCACATCCCGCCCGGCCGCGTGGTCGAGCTGGGCGCCCAGGTGGCGGTTTGAGGCCGGGCGCCCGGCCGGGCCAGAACTCCGAGGCGCGGGGCCGCCGGATGGCGACCAAGGGCAGGCCGCGTCCTGCTTCTGCCTCGGAAGCCTCGTCTGAAACCCCGCACCAGGACGATATCGGGGTGGAGGCCCGCCTCGTCGCCGGCCTGTTGCTGAACGCGGCGCTGGAGCGACGCAACGGACTGGACGAAGCCCTGTCCCAGCCGGCCGCCCGCGCCCTGGCGCCGGTCGATCGCGGCTTCGCCCGCGCCGTGGCCATGGCGGCGCTCCGTCGCCTGGGCGAGATCGACCAGATTCTGGATCGCCGCCTGCAGAAGTCTCCGCCCGAGGCCGTCCGCACCTTGATGCGCATCGCCCTGGCCCAGACCCTGGTGCTGGAGACCCCGGCCTTCGCCGCCGTCTCCACGGCCGTGAAACTGGCCGAGCGCGATCCCAAGACACGGCCGTACAAGAACCTGGTCAACGCCGTGCTGCGCGGCGTGGGCCGCGACGGCGCCGGCCTGACCACGGCCGAGAGCAATCTGCCCGACTGGATCGCCGCCCGCTGGCGGGCGACCTATGGCGAGGCGGCCCTGACCGGCCTGGCCTTGGCCGCGCGCGAGGAGCCGCCGACCGATCTCAGCCTAAAGCCCGGCGTCGATCCCGCCGCCGTCGCCGAGGCGGTGGAGGGCGAGGTTCTGGACGGGGGTACGGTCCGCACCGGCCGTCGCGGCGATGTCGCCGCCTGGCCCGGCTTCGAGACCGGCGATTGGTGGGTTCAGGACGCCGCCGCCGCCGTCCCCGGCCGCCTGCTGGACGTCAAGCCCGGCGAGACCGCCCTGGATATGTGCGCCGCCCCCGGCGGCAAGACCCTGCAGCTGGCGGCCGCCGGCGCTTCGGTGGTGGCCCTGGACCGTTCGGCCCCGCGTCTGAAACGCCTGACCCAGAACCTGGAACGCACCGGACTGACCGCCGAGGTGGTCGCCGTCCCCGCCGAGGACTGGGAGGACGACCGCACCTTCGACGCCGTGCTGCTGGACGCCCCCTGCACCGCCACCGGCACCTTCCGCCGCAATCCGGAGGTTCTGCGCGCCACCAAGCCGGCCGAGGTCGCCAAATTGGCCGACGTCCAGCACCGGCTGCTCGACGCCGCCGCCGAACGGGTCAAGCCGGGCGGCCGTCTGGTCTATTGCACCTGTTCGCTGGAGCGCGAGGAAGGGGAGACCCAGGTGATCGCCTTCCTGCGCCGCAACCCCGGTTTTCGCACGGTTCCCGCCGACCCCGCCGCCGTCGGCGCCCCGGCTGAGGCCCTGACGCCGGAAGGCTGGCTGCGCATTCTGCCGTCCCAATGGGCCGAACGCGGCGGCCTGGACGGCTTCTTCGCCGCACGGCTGGAGCGGATTTCCTGACGGTCGGCGGCTTGCCCCCGTGGGCAAGCCGTCCTATCCGAGGGCCCATGGCCGCACCCCTGATCTGCCCATCCATCCTCGCCAGCGATTTCGCGCGCCTGGGTGAAGAAGTCCGCGCTCTGGAAGCCGCCGGCGCCGACTGGATCCACCTCGATGTGATGGACGGCCATTTCGTGCCCAACATCACCCTGGGTCCCGACATCGTGAAGGCGATCCGACCGCACACCCGTCTGCCGTTCGACGTCCATCTGATGGTCGCGCCGGTCGATCCGTGGCTGGAAGCGTTCCGCGAGGCGGGCGCAGACGTCCTGACCGTCCACCCTGAGAGCGGAGCGCACCTGCACCGCACCCTGGGCCGCATCCGCCAGCTCGGCGCCAAGGCGGGCGTCGTGTTTAATCCCGCCACCCCGCTGTCGATCCTGGAAGAGGTGGTCGATCTGGTGGATCTGGTTCTGATCATGTCGGTCAATCCGGGCTTCGGCGGCCAGAAGTTCATCGACAGTTCGCTGAAGAAGATCGAGACGGCGCGGGCCATTCTGGATCGGGCCGGGTCGGCGGCTCATCTTCAGGTGGACGGTGGCGTGACCTCAGCCAATGCGGGCGCCTGCGTCGGCGCGGGGGCCGACGCCCTGGTCGCGGGCTCCTTCGTCTTCAAGGGCGATTATGCGGCCAATATCGCCGCCCTGAAGTCCGCCCCGAACGCTTCGACCGCCGGGTGAGCCCCTTGGGTCCCTTCGCTCCGCGGCGCGAGGCCGAGACGCCGGACGTCGCTTCGGGCCAGATTCCGGGCCTTCCGGGCGCGCCGGTCCGCACGCCCGTCCGGGCGGGGCAGGCGGCGACCAGCGCCGGTCTTTGGCCCGCCATCGCCGGGCGTCTGATCACCCGTCAACTGTGGATCGAGCTTTACGGCCTTCCCGGCTATGGTCTGACCCTGAGCCCCGTGCTGAGCGGGGGCAAGGTCACGGCCTTCGCCGCGACGCCGCGGGATTTCCGGCCGCACGATCCCGCCCCGGGCAAGAACCTGCTGGTCGGGCGCTTTATCCTGGCCGGCGCCTCCATGGAGGTGGAGCCCCCGTCCGATCCGTGGAACCGACCCAGTCCGTCGCGGCCCTTCGCCGTCGAACTGCACGCCTTCAACTGGCTGCCGGCCCTGATGGCCCAGGGCGAGCGCGGCGCGCGCGAGGCCCTGCGCCTGACCCTGGCCTGGGCTGACGCCTTCGCCCGCTGGTCGCCCTTCGCCTGGGGGCCGGAGATTCTGCCGCGCCGGGTGATCAACCTGGCCTGCGCCGCCCGCCGCATGGGGGCGGTGGCGACCGAGGCGGAACGATTGAGGCTGGCCGACAGTCTGGCGCGCCAGACGCGCCAGCTGTTGCGTCCGCCGGGCGGCCTGGCCACCCGGGCCGAGCGTCTGACCGCCGCCGCCATCGGGGGCTGCGTCCTGGCCGGCGCGCCGGGTCAGGGGCTGAGACGCCGCGCGCTGGGCGGTCTGGCGGGGGCGCTGCGCGTCACGGTTCACGACGACGGTTCGCATGCGTCGCGCAGCCCGGAGGCGGGGCTGGAGCTGCTCTTGGACCTCCTGACCCTCGATGACGCCCTGGCCCAGCTGTCTGAACCGACGCCGCAGCCGGTGTCGGAGGCGATCGACCGCCTGACCCAGGGCTTGCGCCTTCTGACCCTGCCCGACGGGCGGCTGGCCGGTTTTCAAGGCGGCGGCCCCTCGTCGGCCGCCCGTGTGGCCGCCGCCCGAGCCCATGACGAGGCCGCCGCCACGGCGCGCGCAGCCGATCGGACCCATCCCCCCGTCGGCCGGATCGGCGGCTTGGTGCGGATCGCCAGCCCCCTGTTGTCCATCATCGCTGACGCCGCCTCGCCCGCGCGCGGCGCCTGGGGCGCGACGGCCTGCGCCCAGCCCCTGGCGCTGGAGATCGCCTGCGGCAAGGACCGTCTGGTCACCGGCTCCGGCTGGACCCCCGCAGCCACCGATCGTCAGGCCCTGCGCCTGACCCCCGGCCATTCGACCCTGACCCTGGGCGAGCGGTCGCTGAACGAACCCTTGGGTGGCTGGAAGGGCGAGCTTCTGGGACCGCGCCTAGTCGGGCCGCCGATCCATGTGACCACCGACCAGAGGGAAGCCGAGGGGGCGGTCTGGCTGGAGATGGAGCATGACGGCTGGAACGAAGCCTTCGGCCTGAACCACCAGCGGCGCCTGTATCTGGACCAGAGGCTGGACGAGTTGCGAGCGGAGGAGAAGCTGTTCCCGACGCCCGGCCGCAAGGAGGTGATCCGCCAGATCGCGGCTCCCTACGCCATCCGCTTCCATCTGGAGCCGGGGGTTCAGGCCTCGCTGGCGCGGGACCGGCGCTCGATCCTGCTGCGCGGCGCCTCGGGCCGGGGCTGGTGGTTCCGGACCGACGGGCCCGACGTGGCCATCGAACCCAGCGTCCATATCGACGCCGGCCTGACCCGCCGCAGCTTGCAGATCGTGGTGCGCGGCTCGGCCCGGACCGACAGCGAGAGCCGGATCCGCTGGAAGCTGAGCCCAGCGGGCGCGAGCGGCGATCCGAGCTGATCCTCGTCAGAAACCGTCCGTGGGGTGACGAGGCGGCCGTTTGGCGCTAGAGGGCGCGCCATCCTCCCCAAGCCTTCACGGACGCCGCCATGCCCGCCGCTCCCGACTTCCCCCCCGCCCCTGACCGGGTCAAGCCGCAACGCGCCCTGATCTCCCTGTCCGACAAGGCCGGGCTGGAAGACGTCGCCCGCACCTTGAACGACCTGGGCGTCGAACTGGTCTCGACCGGGGGCACCAAGGCGGCGATCGCCAAACTGGGCCTGCCGGTCAAGGATGTGGCCGATCTGACCGGCTTCCCCGAGATGATGGACGGCCGGGTCAAGACCCTGCACCCTGTGGTCCACGGCGGCCTCCTGGGCGTGCGCGACGCGGCCGACCACGCCCAGGCCATGACCGACCACGGCATCGGCGCCATCGATATCGTCTGGATCGACCTCTATCCGTTTGAATCAACCGTTGCGGCGGGCGGTTCGTTCGAGGCGGCGGTCGAGAACATCGACATCGGCGGCCCGGCCATGATCCGTTCGGGCTCCAAGAACCACGGCTATGTCGCCGTCGCCGTCGACGGCGAGAGCATCGGCCTGATCCTTGAGGCGCTGAAGGCGGAAGGCTCGACCGATCTGGCCCTGAGAAAGCGGCTGGCCGCCCGCGCCTTCGCCCGCACCGCCGCCTATGACGCCGCCGTCTCCGCCTGGTTCGCCCAGCAGGTCGAGGACGCCGCCCCGGCCCGCAAGTCGATCGCCGGTTCTCTGGCCCAGACCCTGCGCTATGGCGAGAACCCGCACCAGACCGGCGCCTTCTACCGCACCGGCGAGCGCCGGCCGGGCGTGGCCTATGCGACCCAGGTCCAGGGCAAGGAGCTGGGCTACAACAATATCGCCGACGCCGACGCCGCCTATGAGCTGGTCGCCGAGTTCGAGGCCCCGGCCTGCGTCATCGTCAAACACGCCAACCCCTGCGGCGTGGCCGTGGGCAAGGATCTGTCGGAAGCTTATGCCCGCGCGCTGGAATGCGACGCCGTCTCGGCCTTCGGCGGCGTGATCGCCGTCAACCGGCCGCTGAACGGCGACGACGCCCGCGCCATCACTGGAATCTTCACCGAGGTCGTCATCGCCCCCGGCGCCGACGACGAGGCCAAGGCCGTCTTCGCCGCCAAGAAGAACCTGCGCCTGCTGATCACCGACGGCCTGCCCGATCCGCACGGGCCGGGCGAGGTCTTCCGTTCCGTCGCGGGCGGCTTCCTGGTCCAGAGCCGCGACCGGTCGCTGATCAAGCCGTCGGACCTGAAGATCGTGACCAAGCGCCAGCCGACGCCGACCGAGATCCAGGACATGCTGTTCGCCTTCACCGTGGCCAAACACATCAAGTCCAACGCCATCGTCTACGCCAAGGACGGCCAGACCGCCGGCATCGGCGCGGGCCAGATGAACCGCCGCGACAGCGCCCGTATCGCCGCCATCCGCGCCAAGGAGGCCGGCGAGGCCAAGGGTCTGACCACTTCGCTGGCCGAGGGGTCGGCCTGCGCCTCGGAAGCCTTCTTCCCCTTCGCCGACGGCCTCTTGGAAGCCGTCGCGGCCGGGGCCACGGCGGTGATCCAGCCCGGCGGCTCGATGCGCGACGCCGAAGTCATCGCCGCCGCCGACGAGAAGGGGATCGCCATGGCCTTCACGGGCGTGCGGGTCTTCCGGCACTGACCTCTTGGGGAAGAAGGGCGCTATCGCTCGCGACGCGGTCGCTCGCTGCTTGAGCGGGATTTTGTCCACTACCGCTCGCGACGCGGTCGCGCGCTGCTTGAGCGGCCTGCTTTCCGTCGTTGACGTCCTCGCGTTCGTGACTGGACGCCCCCCGCGCGCCGTGATGGTCTGGCGGTTCCCCCGTTTCTGGAGCCGTCCCATGACCACCCTGATCCGTCCCGAAGGCCAGACCGCCGATGATCTGAAGCTCAGCCGCAGGGCGGTGGGGGCGGTGGGGGCGGTGGGGGCGCTTGGGGGGCTGTTCTTTTCCGGCTATGCGGTCGCCGCCCTGGCCAGGGAGGCCAAGCCGATCACCACCGACGCCGCCGGATTGGAGACGGCGGAGGTCGCCTATCCGGCGCCGGACGGGTTTCAACTGCCGGCCTATGTGGCGCGTCCGGCCGGAGACGGCCCCTTCCCCGTCGTGATCGTCGTGTCCGAGATCTTCGGGGTTCACGACTATATCAAGGACGTCTGCCGCCGCCTGGCCAAACAGGGCTACGCCGCCATCGCCCCGGCCTTCTTCGTCCGGGTCGAGGATCCGGCGCCCCTGTCCGACATGGGCCGGATCATGCAGATCGTGGGCGCGGCGAACTATGAACAGGTGATGGGCGACCTGTCGGCCACCCTGGAATGGGCCAGCCAGCAGCTGTGGGCGCGCGACGGCAAGGTCGGGATCACCGGCTTCTGCTGGGGCGGCAAGGTGGTGTGGCAGGCGGCGGCGCGCTTCGCCGCCATCGGCGCGGGCGTGGCCTGGTACGGCCGTCTGGCGCCGGCGGCGGACGCGACCCCGGCCCAGGTCTCGTCCGGCCAGCCCTGGCCGGTCGATCTGGCCGACGACCTGAAGGCGCCGGTGCTCGGCCTCTACGGCGGCCAGGACCAAGGCATTCCCCTGGCCAGCGTCGAACGGATGCGCCAAGCCCTGGCGCGCGCCGGTCAGACCCAGAGCCGGATCGACGTCTATCCCGACGCCCCGCACGGCTTCCACGCCGACTACCGCGCCAGCTACGCCGAGGCGGAGGCCAAGGACGGTTGGGCCAAACTGCTCGCGGTTTTCGATAAAGCGTTAAAGAATTAGGCGGTTACTGGGTGAAGGCGCGGCGACCGACCGCGCGGCTCGGGAGGAACGACGTGGTCGGAAAACGGTTGAAGCGGACGATTCTGCTGAGCGTCGGTCTTCTGGCCCTGCCGCTGGCGGCCTGCGGCGGGGGTGGCGGCGGAGGAGGCGGTTCCGGTTCGGTGACGCCGGTGATTCCCCCTCCTCCTCCGCCTCCACCACCCCCTCCGCCACCGCCGCCCCCGCCGCCTCCGCCGGCGCCGCCGTCCACCACGTCCGCCGAATATGAGCGCAACTATGGCGTGGCCAATGTGAAGGCTGAGGCGGCGTGGCGGGCGGGCGCCACCGGGAGCGGTGTGACGGTCGCCGTGGTCGATTCCGGCGTCAGCCGAGACACGGCGGATTTGGTGGGGCGGATTTCCGCCGCCTCGACCGACGTGGTTCCCGGCCGTAATGCGCCCTATGTCGCCGACAGCAGCCACGGGACACGGGTCTCCGGGGTGATCGCCTCCAACTTCAACGGCCAGGGCACGATCGGCGTCGCCTATGAATCCACGATCTTGTCGATCCGCACCGACATCTCCGACTGCGAGGAGAAGAACACCGACGTCTGTTTCAGCAGTTCGGACCTGGTCCGGGCCCTGGACTACGCCGTGGCCAATGGGGTCAAGATCATCAACATGTCCCTGGGCGGCGACGGCCGTCTGGGTTCGGCCTTCGAGGCCGCGCTGCTCCGGGCGGTCAATTCGGGGGCGGTGATCGTCGCCTCGTCCGGCAATGACGGCGAGGCCAATCCGGGCTGGCCGGCGCGCTACGCCGTCGATCCGCGCTTCGCCGGGGCCGTGATCGCAGTCGGATCGCACAACGCCGCCAACGCCATGTCCAGCTTTTCGAACAGGGCCGGGGTGGCGGCGGCGGGCTATATCTCGGCGCCGGGCGAGGCGATCGTCACAGGCTGCGATACGACCAGCTGCTGGCGGGTCAGCGGCACGTCCTTCTCGGCCCCGCACGTCGCCGGCGCCCTGGCCCTGTTGATGGACGCCTTTCCCAATCTGACCGGCCGCCAAGCCCTGTCCCTGCTGATAGAGACTGCGCGGGACGCCGGGGACGCCGGGACCGACGTCGTCTATGGCCGCGGTCTTCTGGACCTGGCGCGCGCCTTCCAGCCGGCGGGGACCACTTCTGTGCCCCTGGCGGACGGCGCGACCCTGGTCGCCGCGACGGAGCCCGGCAGTTTTGTCGGCTCGGCCTTCGGCGACGCCTTTGCACGCCAGACGGCGCTCGAGACCGTGCTGTTCGACGGCTATGATCGAATGTTCGCGGTCCAGCTGGGCGGCGCCTATCCGACGGCGCCCAGCCGTTCGTACCAGGCTGCGCCGTTCGAACCCAGCCGCACCGCCACGACCAGCCTCAGCCTGCCCCGCGGCGGGCGGCTGAGCCTGACGGCGGCCCAGCTTGACGAACCGGTCGAGGCGGTGACGGCCCGCCGCGACCTGACCGACGCGCCCTGGCTGGGCGACGAACCCCGCCAGGAGGCCCTGCTGGATCTGGAGATCGGCCGCCTGAACTTCGCCACCTGGCAAGGTCGCGGCGGCGCCGTCTCTCCGTTCAAGGGCGCGGCCGGCGACGGTTTCGCCGCCCTGGCCCAGGCCGATCATGCGGCGCGCGGTCAGGTTCGGCTCGGCGCCTTCACCCTGGCGGCCGAGAGCGGCGGGGGGGACCGTCGCATGCCGCTGCGTCGGGTCGAGGAAGCGGCCTCGACCTACAGCCGCGCCACCCTGGCCTGGCGCGGCGCCGACGGCGGCCTGTCGCTGAGCCTGGGCGCCCTGGACGAACGGCTGGGGCCCTTGGGGGCCTTCATCCCGGGCGGTTCGGACTTCGCCCTGCCGTCGCGGACCCGCTTCTATGCGGTCGGCGGGGACTGGGCCCTGCGACCGGGTCTGGCCCTGCTCGGCGAGGTCGGCGTGGGCGCCACCGAGACCGAAGGCCGTTTCCTGTCGACGGACGGGGCGGCGATCAGCTCCAACTGGCGGCTGGCCCTGCTGACGGGTTGCACCGCCCTGTGCGATCGGATCAGCTTCACCGTCTCACAGCCGCTCCGGATGGAGCGGGGGACCTTCTCGGCCTGGCTGGCGGACGTGCCGGTCGATTATTTCGACCCCCTGACCTATTCGCGTCGCCGCTTCTCGGCGGCGCCCAGCGGGCGTCAGATCGACTTCATCCTGGGCGGCGAACGCAGTCTGAGGGACGGCTCCAGCCTGTCGCTGCAAGCCGTGGCCAGCCGCGAGCCGCGCCACACCGCCGACGCCGCGCCCGAGTTCGCCCTGATCGGGGGCTGGCGACGCCGGTTCTGAGGGGGTGTCGGCGCTGGTGAAGGTGAGCGAGAATTGTGCGGCCTCGAACGTCGTGCCGAACGCCTCGCTCACCTGCCGCTCACCAGCACTATTCACTAGCACAAACCCCCTCAGAGGAGGGCGGTGATCAAGCCTTGCCGTCGAAGGCGTGAGTCTGGGGTTCGCCGCCGCCGCCGCCATAGGGGTTTGACGGCTGGGCGCCCGATCCCTTGGCGGCCACCACCACCATGGCCGGGCGGATCGTGCGGCCGAACAGTTCGAAACCGGACTGCATGGTCTGGACCACGGCTCCGCCCGGCACCGTGTCCGACGGCTGTTCAATCATGGCCTGGTGCAGATGGGGGTTGAAGGCCTCGCCGGCCTCGGGCGCGACCCGCTTCAGACCGTTGGTCTCGAACGCCTGCAGCAGGGCCTTCTGCGTCATTTCCAGACCCGTCACCAGACCGGCCGTGGCGCCCTCGGCCTCCTTGGGCGCGGCCATCAGGGCGCGCTCCAGATTGTCGGCCACGCCCAGCAGATCCTTGGCGAAGCGCTGGATGGCGTAGGCGCGGGCGTCGTTCTGCTGGGCCTCTGAACGGCGCTTCAGATTCTCCATCTCGGCGGCGACGCGCAGGGCGCGGTCCTTCCACTCGTCCCGCTCGGCGATCACGGCGTCCAGCGGCGCCAGATTGTCCGAGGGATCGGCGTCCAGCCCGTGTTCGGCGTTGGCCTGGGCCATGTCGGCGTCCAGTTCGTTGAAATCGTCGTTCTGGGGTTTGTCGCTCACGTTTCTTTCCCGTCCAGCATTCGGCCCAGCACCCGGGCGGTATAGTCCACCAACGGAATGACACGGGCGTAGTTCAGTCGCGCCGGTCCTATGACGCCTATGGCGCCCAGAACCCGCTGTCGGCCGCTCATATAGGGCGCCGCGATCACGGCGGAACCCGAAAGTGAAAACAGACGGGTTTCAGCGCCGATGAAAATCCGCACCCCCTGCGCCGCATCCACCCCGTCCAGCAGGCCGATCAGCTGTTCCTTCTGCTCCAGGTCGTCGAACAGGACCCGCACCCGCTCCAGATCGGCCAGGCCCTCGCCGTCCTGCAGCAGATTGGCCCGACCCCGCACGATCAGGGCCCGCTCGCGGTCCGGCCCGCCGGACCAGGCGGCCAGACCGTCCTCGACCAGCCGGGCGGCGGCCTGGTCCAGCTCGCGCCGGGCGATCTCCAGCTCCTGGGTCATTTCCCGCTTGGCCTCGGCGAAGGGCCGGCCGCGCAGTCGGGCGTTCAGGAAGTTGGAGGCCTCCGCCAGGGTCGAGGGGGTGACCCCCGCCGCCAGGCTCATGATCCGATTCTCCACCGTGCCATCGTCGGCGACGATGACCGCCAGGGCCTGATCGCCGCCAAGCGCCACGAACTCAACATGTTTGACCCCGGCGTCGCGCACCGGGCTGGAGACCACGCCTGCGCCCCCCGCCAGGCCCGACAGCAGATTGGACGCCTCGTCCAGGGCGGCCTCGAAATTGCGGCCCCGGCCGGCCAGGCGGGCGTCGATCTCGCGCCGCTCCTCCTTGGTCAGGTCGCCGATTTCCAAGAGGCCGTCGACAAACAGGCGCAGACCCGCATGGGTGGGAATCCGCCCCGCCGAGGCGTGGGGCGAGGCCAAAAGCCCGGCCAGGGTCAGATCCTGCATCGTATTGCGGATCGAGGCCGGCGACAGGGCGATGCCGCCCAGCGACAGGGTGCGCGACCCCACCGGCTCGCCGGTCTCCAGATAGGATTCGACGATGCGCCGGAAGATGTCCCGCGCCCGCGCGTCCAGCCCCGCCAGCCCCGCCAGGGACTGGCCCGTCGCCGGACCGCCGTCGAACGGCGGGGTTTTGGGGGCATACAGGCTCACGTTTTCAGGATAATCACCGCCGCCCCAGCTTCCAAGGACTCATCTCATGCGCCATTCGCAACGCACCGACGCCCAGCTGCGTCCCGTGACCATCGAGACCGGCGTCAATCGCTACGCCGAGGGCTCGTGCCTGATCAGCTTCGGCCATACCAAGGTTCTGGTGACGGCCTCGGTCGAGGAGACCATCCCCGGCTGGATGCGCGGCAAGGGCCAGGGCTGGGTCACGGCCGAATACGGCATGCTGCCCCGCGCCACCCACACCCGCGGCCGCCGCGAGGCCGCCGCCGGCAAACAGACGGGCCGCACCCAGGAGATCCAGCGTCTGATCGGCCGCAGCTTGCGCGCCGTCGTCGATCTGAAGGCGCTGGGCGAGCGTCAGGTGGTGCTGGACTGCGACGTCATCCAGGCCGACGGCGGCACCCGCACCGCCGCCATCACCGGCGCCTGGGTCGCCATGGCCTCGGCCCTGAACTATCTGCGCGACGAAGGCGTGCTGAAGGCCGACCCGATCCTGGACCAAGTGGCCGCCGTCTCCTGCGGCGTCTGCGACGGGGTTCCGGTGCTGGACCTGGACTATGAAGAGGATTCCGAGGCCGAGGCCGATTCCAACTTCGTCCTGACCGGTTCGGGCCAGATCGTCGAAATCCAGGCCACGGGCGAAAAGCGCGGCTTCACCCGCGCCGAGTTCGACCGTCTGTTCGCCCTGGCCGAGACCGGCTGCGCCGAACTGTTCGCCCTGCAGAAGGCCGCGCTGGAGGCGGTGCGCTCTTAAGGGGTTTCGCGCGTTCAACAGGCGGGTCATCGTGGCTATGACCCTCAGCCCGGAGATGTCGATGCGCCCTTTCCTGTCCGCCTGTTTCGCCCTGTCGGCCGTCCTCGCGGTCGCCGCCTGCCAGTCCGGGGAGGACAGGACCGCGCCCGCTGCGGCCCCCGGTTCGGGGGCGCAGACCGCAGCAGAGGCGGTTACGGGTCCGGCGTCTTCGGATCAGCCTGATACGGGCGCTGAACGAGGCCTCGCAGCCCAGACCGCATGCCGAGCGGATATCGGCGAGGCGGCGGCGTCGCGCCTGGTCGAGCGCTGCATCCAGGTGAGCCCGGCCACCCATCCGCCCTGTAACGCCGACAATCCCTGCGCCCTGATCCAGGGCGAGATCGACCGGTCCTGCAAGCTTTGGGACAAGGACCCGCCCGCCGAATGCCGCTCTTGAGACAGCCGCAGAGCCTGATCGTTCTGGACGGAACCGCTGCGCGACGCCGCCAAAGCCGTGAAACAGGCCCTATGAAAAAGGCCCCGCCGTCGCCGGCGGGGCCTTCGTCATTCAAACCTCAAGCGAGGCTCAGTCGCGACGGCGACGGCCGCGATCGCCGCCTTCGCGCTTGGGACGGCCGCCGGTGTCTTCCGACAGGGGCTCTTCGCCGCGTTCGGCGCGTTCGGCGTTGATCTTGTCGGTGATGTCTTCGCCGGTGGTCTGATCCACGACCTTCATCGACAGCTTGGTCTTGCCGCGGTCGTCGAAGCCCAGGAACTTGACCTTGACCTCCTGGCCTTCGGACAGGACGTCGGCCGGGTTGGCGACGCGTTCCAGAGCGATCTGGGACACGTGGACCAGGCCGTCCTTGGCGCCGAAGAAGTTCACGAAGGCGCCGAAGTCGACGACCTTGACCACCTTGCCGGAGTAGATGGCGCCCACTTCCGGTTCCGAGGCGATGGACTGGATCCAGGCCTTGGCGGCGTCGATCTTCTCCTGGTCGTTGGCGGCGATCTTGATCGTGCCGTCGTCGGCGATGTCGACCTTGGCGCCGGTCTTCTCGACGATCTCGCGGATCACCTTGCCGCCCGAACCGATCACTTCACGGATCTTGTCGACCGCGATCTTGATGGTTTCGATCTTGGGGGCGTGCTCGCCCAGCGAGGCGCGCGGGGCGTCCATGGCCTTGGACATCTCGTCGAGGATGTGCAGACGGCCGGCCGAGGCCTGGGTCAGGGCCTGTTTCATGATCTCCTCGGTGATGCCGGGGACCTTGATGTCCATCTGCAGCGAGGTGATGCCTTCCGAGGTGCCGGCGACCTTGAAGTCCATGTCGCCCAGGTGGTCTTCGTCGCCCAGGATGTCCGACAGGATGGCGAACTCGCCCGACGGCTCCAGGATTAGACCCATGGCGATGCCCGAGACCGGACGGACCAGCGGAACGCCGGCGTCCATCAGGGCCAGGGACGAACCGCAGACCGTGGCCATCGAGGACGAGCCGTTCGACTCGGTGATCTCGGAGACCAGGCGGATGGTGTAGGGGAAGTCTTCCTTCTTGGGCAGCATCGGACGGATGGCGCGCCAGGCCAGCTTGCCGTGACCGATTTCGCGACGACCGGGCGAACCCATGCGGCCGGCTTCACCCACCGAATAGGGGGGGAAGTTGTAGTGCAGCAGGAAGCTTTCCTTATAGGTGCCCTGCAGGCTGTCGATGTACTGCTCGTCCTCGCCGGTGCCCAGGGTGGCGACGACCAGGGCCTGGGTTTCGCCGCGGGTGAACAGGGCCGAACCGTGGGTGCGCGGCAAGACGCCGACTTCCGATACGATGGCGCGGACCTTGTCCAGGGCGCGGCCGTCGACGCGGTGAGCGTTCTCGATGATGTCGCGACGCAGGACCTCGGCTTCGCATTCCTTGAAGGCGGCCGAGAATTTGGAGCTGTCGACGCCCTCGGGGTTCTCGTCGGTCTTCACCAGGGCTTCGGCGGCCTTCTTCTTGGCGGCGTCGACGCCCGAGCGGCGCTCGTACTTGCCCGGATGGGCGTAGGCGGCCTTGATCTCCTCGCCGACCAATTTCTTGATCGCGGCGACGACGTCGGAATGGTCTTCGGCCTGGAAGTCGAACGGCTCCTTGGCGGCGTGTTCGGCCAGGTCGATGATGGCGTCGATCACCGGCTGCATGCCGGCGTGGGCGAACATCAGGGCCTTCAGCATGGTTTCTTCCGACAGCTCCTTGGCCTCGGATTCCACCATCATCAGGGCGTCCTGGGTGCCGGCGACCACCAGATCCAGGTCGGACCCTTCCATCTGATCCACGGTCGGGTTCAGCACCAGCTCGCCGTCGATGAAGCCCACGCGGGCGGCGCCGATCGGACCCATGAAGGGCACGCCGGAAATGGTCAGGGCGGCGGAGGCGGCGACCATGCCCAGGACGTCCGGATCATTCTCCAGGTCGTGCTGCAGCACGGTGACGACGACCTGGGTCTCGTTCTTGAAGCCCTTGACGAACAGGGGGCGGATCGGGCGGTCGATCAGGCGGGAAACCAGGGTTTCCTTCTCGGTCGGACGGCCTTCACGCTTGAAGTAGCCGCCCGGGATCTTGCCGGCGGCGAAGGTCTTCTCCTGATAGTTGACCGTCAGGGGGAAGAAATCCAGGCCCGGCTTGGGCGAACGGCCGTAGACGACGGTGGCCAGAACCACGGTCTCGCCGTAGGTCGCCAGCACGGCGCCGTCGGCCTGGCGGGCGATGCGGCCCGTTTCCAGAGTCAGCGGGCGTCCGGCCCACTCGATCGTCTTGCGTTTGATATCGAACATATTTCGTCTTTCGTATCCCGGACGGCGTATTCCGTGCGGGGTCCCATCATTGGGCGGATGCGTCGGCGTTCAGTCCTTCGATCCAAAGGCCGCCGCGCCATCGCGGAGACCCGGTTGAGGACCGGCTCGGCCCTCGCGTCTGCGCCGTTAAAGTCCTGCGGCGCGCAGGTCGGTTCTAATCGCACAACGAGGCGCGGACGTGACCGCCCGCGCCTCGTCATACAGTCTTACACGGTTCCGCGCCCTTAGCGACGCAGACCCAGCTTGGCGATGAGCGCCTGATAGCGCCCGGCGTCGACCTTGTTCAGGTGGTCGAGCAGACGGCGGCGTTGCGACACCATCTTCAGAAGGCCACGGCGAGAGTGGTTGTCCTTCTTGTGCGTCTTGAAGTGTTCGGTGAGGTTGGCGATGCGCTCCGACAGGATCGCGACCTGAACCTCGGCCGAGCCGGTGTCGCCGGCGGTGCGGGCGTTGTCGGCGATGATTTCGTTCTTGCGTTCAGCAGTGATCGACATCGAAGGAGTCCTTTCTTGGCCTATCGCGCTTCGCGCTGCTTGAGGCCGTGGGGTCTCGGCCCTTGCCGAATGGCCCGGGCCTAGAGGTTGAAAACGCGGTCGGGTTCTAACCGGCCGGCCCGCAACTGACAGAGGGCGACGAGGGTCTGGCCCTGAAAGGCTGAAACCGTTCGCGAGCCGTCTGACAGACGGGTCTTGAGGGTTTCCACCTGACGGGGGAGCAGAACGATCGGTCGTCCCTGCCGAAGCGAGAAGGCGTCCTGTTCCGTCACGGCCAGATCCGGGATGTCGTCCAGAGCGGTCGCGACGGGAAGCAAGCCTTCCGAGGCGGCGCCCCTATGCACCATTTCCTCCAGAGAATCCAGAGTGACGGCGTTTTCCGTGCTGAAGGGCCCGACCCGCTCGCGCCGCAGGGCTGACACATGACCCTCCGCGCCCAGGGCCAAGGCCAGGTCGCGCGCCAGCGAACGGACATAGACGCCCTTGCCCGTCAGGATGCGGATCTCGACATGATCGGCGTCCGGCGCGGCCGTCGCCTCGGCCGAATGGATGACCACCCGCCGGGACGGCAGTTCGAAATCCACCCCGTCGCGGGCCAGATCATAGGCGCGGGCGCCGTCCACCTTGATGGCCGAGAAACGCGGCGGGGTCTGGTCGATCTCGCCGACGAAGGCCGGCAAGGCGGCCTTCACCTGGTCGAGGGGCGGGCGCACGTCGGAGCGGGCGATGATCTCGCCCTCCCGGTCCACGCTGTCGGTCGAGACGCCCCAATTGATCGTGAAGCGATAGACCTTCTTCGCCTCCATCATCATCGGCACGGTCTTGGTCGCCTCGCCCAGGGCAATGGGCAGGATGCCGCTGGCCAGGGGATCCAGCGTCCCGGCGTGACCGGCCTTCTGGGCGTTGAACAGGCGGCGGATGCGACTGACCGCCTCGGTCGATCCCATCTCGAACGGCTTGTCCAGGCAGACCCAGCCGTCGACGACGTCGCCCTTCTTCCGACGGCCCATCACTTGCCCTTCGGATAATAGATCATTGTCAGCCCCAGGTTAGAAAAACTCACCTGGATTTCGTCTTGATAGCCCGGAGTCCGCCACATCTCGATATCGACCTTTGCGGGAACCGGCCAATTTTGACATCCATCCTGATCATTGGACGTGAGGACGACTTCTTCGAGAGGATACTGAAGTCCGGATCGGTCGGTCGCTGTGCGTGCTCCAGCGAGGCGCGCGGTTAAGATGCACTTCTTGAATTCAGCGCGAACGCGACCATCGCCGACGATCAGGCGCTGCCCACGAGAGTCTGTCCAAGCACCATCGCCGACGAAGGGATCCCAGGTTGGGGGAAGAAATTCTATGCGGGACGCACCGTTGTTCGGGTTGCCGAGCATCATCGCCGCCTCGGCCCCGACGATCACGGGTATAGCGAGAGGCAGTAGCAAAGGGTTTCCTTCATTGATGCTTCCGCATCCTGACACCAAAGCCGCAAGCGCTAAGGTGGAGAACCGGGCGCACCACACGATCATTGGCCCTCGTCCTCGTCGCGGCGTTCCAGGTCGGCGCGGACGCGGGGGTCGTCGAACAGACGGTCAATGTGGCTGGCGGCGTCGAAGCTCTCGTCGTGGCGGAACTTCAGGTCGGGAGTAAACTTCATGTCCAGCCGGCGGCCCAGCTGGCCGCGCAGGAACTTGGCGTGGACGTTCAGCGCCTTGATGATCTCGCTCTCATGGCCGGCGACCGGGGCGGTCTCCACGCCCGCGCCCAGGGGCTCGACGAAACAGGTGGCGTGTTTCAGGTCCGGCGACAGGCGGACCTCGGTCACGGTGACCGAGACGCCGGCCAGGGCCTCGTCGTGGATGTCCTCCTCGCGCAGGATGTCGACCAGGGCGTGGCGGATCAGTTCGCCGGCGCGCAGCTGGCGCTGGCTGGGACCGGCAAGGCCGGATGAATTTCGGGTGTGTTGCTTACGGGCCATCGGCCGCTCCTTCTTCATCGCCCGCCGGGGTTCGGACCCGGCCGGATAAGCGAAAGGCGGGCGGTCTAGGCGTGTGGGACCGCCGTGTCCAGTTCTGCGGCCCGGACGGACCGCATCACCTCGCTGGAAAAGATCGACCGCGCGGGGCGGATCGTCACGCCGCCGGCGTTCAGGACGCCGGCCGTCCAGTGGTTGCAAAGATGCAGGATGGAAAAGGTTTCACGGCTGGCGAAGAAGCGGGCGTCGTCGCCGGGGCGGGCGGCGGCGACGCGGGGCGCGCCGCTCGACAGGTCCAGCGACGCCTCGATCCGATCCGCCATCCGGTCGAAGGCGA
This sequence comes from Brevundimonas sp. Br13, assembly GCF_055391505.1. Classification (NCBI taxonomy): domain Bacteria; kingdom Pseudomonadati; phylum Pseudomonadota; class Alphaproteobacteria; order Caulobacterales; family Caulobacteraceae; genus Brevundimonas; species Brevundimonas sp. Br13. The sequence goes on from NZ_AP044008.1 coordinate 692,441, forward strand.
CGGGCGTCAGATGAAGGGCGGCCCGCCGATCGGGGGCGTGTCGCGCGCGCGGGTCGTCCGCCTCCGGGTCCAACATGACGACGGACGGATTGCCGGGCCGGAAGAAGGCGCGCGCGCCGTCGGGCAGGCGGTCGGAGATCGGGCTCTGATCGACATAGAATCGGGCGTCGCCCCAGCCGACCAGAATCCAGTCACCCGGCGCCAGGGTCTCAACCGCCCGTCCCAGGGCGCCGCCTCGTCGTTCAAGCGCCGCGCGCGGCAAGGCCAGATCGGAATGAAAGCCGTTGTCCAGAAGATAGACCACGATCGGGACGTCGGTCGCCGGCGGCGCGGCCGGACCGAGGCGGGTCCAGGTCAGAAGGGCGGCGACAAGGCCGATCAAAACCGCCAGGGGCAGGGCCCATCGCATCGCCGTCATCTCCGAAGGTTCGGCCGATCGCCAGACTAGGCGATCAAGCGGTGCGGTTGGAAGGCGGGTTCGCCCAATCAGGCGCCGGGGGCGTCGGCGAAGGGGGAGGCCGGCGCCGTCTGCCACTCTCCACGCCATTCATAGGTCAGGGTCACGCAATGGCGGTGGGTCCCGTCGGCCCAGCGACCGACTGCGTTCAAGGTCAGGGGGCGTGGCGCGCGGATGCGGCTTGCCGCCAGCCAGACCTGATCGGCCCCCGGACACAGGGCGCGGGCCAGACCGCGCCCGTCGCCGATCTGCTGCACTTCATAGAGGTCCGCGCCTCGGGCGTCCTCCGGCAGGATCCGCCGGGCTGCATCGGGGCCGCCGCGCGCCAGGTCGGCCGATCCACGGGCGGTGGTCGAGAACAGCCGCTCTATGGCGGCGGCGCCGAACAGGCCGCGCCTCACCCGAAGGGTGATCCCCTTGGTCAGGGCCTGGGTGATCCGATCCGAGGCGTTGTAGGAGAAGTAGCGGGTGTCGGCCTGGGCCGGGGCGGCGGCCGACACGGTCAACAGGGCGACGGACAGGGCGGCGAGGGGCGTGCGCATGCCTCTTTCCTTCCTCTCCATTGCGGCGACTTTAGGCCTCGCCCCGATCAGTGTTCACCCAGGCAGCGCAGGGCGACCTCCAGATTGCGCAGGCCGTCCTCGCCGGTCACCGCCGGGGTCTCGCCGGTATGGATGGCGCGGGCGAAGGCCTCCAGCTCCTTCTTCAGCGGTTCGGCGGGCCAGCTGTTCAGCATTTTCGTCGAATAGGAGCCGTCAGGCTGCTGGCCGAAATATTCGGTCACCTGGCGGGTGATCAGGTCGGCGACGATGAACTTGGTCTTGGTGGCGACCTGCAGGGTGCGGGTCTTGTAGGGGGTGACCCAGTTGGTGGTGATGTGGGCGATGACGCCGTTGTCCAGCCGGAACTGCAGCAGGGCCGTGTCCTCGCGCTCGGCGCGGGTGCGGGCCAGCTGAGGCTGGACCTCGACGATCTCGGACCCGGTCAGGTGGCGGATGATGTCGATGTCGTGAACCGCCAGGTCGATGACCACCCCGACCTCGCCCATGCGGGGCGGGAAGGGGCCGACGCGGGTGATCTGGATGGAGATGATCTCGTCGTCGGCGACGGCTCGCTTGACCGTCTCGACGGCCGGATTGAACCGCTCGACCTGGCCGACCATCAGGACGCGGTCATTGGCCTTGGCGGCGTCGATCATCCGCTGGGCGTCGGCCACGGTGGCGGCGATGGGCTTTTCGACCAGGACGTGGACGCCCTTTTCCAACAGGGCCACCCCGACTTCGGCGTGGAAGCGGTTGGGCGTGGCGACGACGGCGGCGTCCAGGCCGGCGTCGACGAAGGCCTGGGCCGTCGTGACCGGGGTCGCCTCATAGGCGGCCGCAACGCCCTCGGCGACGACCGCATCGGGATCGAAGACCGTGGTCAGGTCGAACTCGCGCATCTCGGCCGCGACGCGGGCATGGTTGCGGCCCATGACGCCGACGCCGGCGACGCCGAACTTGAGGACGGGGGTGTTCGGCATGGTTCAGCCCTTGTAGCCGGCGACGGCGGCGATGATCCGGTCCTGGGTCGCCTCATCCAGGTCCGAGTGCATGGGCAGGCTGAGGACTGCATCCTTCAGCCGCTCGGTGACCGGCAGGCCGCCGGCGCCCTGGGGGAACCGCTGGTAGGCCGGCTGCAGGTGCATGGGCACCGGATAGTAGACGGCGGTGGGCACGCCCTGTTCCTTCAGATGGGCGGCCAGGCCGTCGCGGTCCGCATGCTCGATCGTGTACTGGGCCCAGACGGACACGCCGCCGTCGATGACATGGGGCACGGCCGAGACATGGGGGGCCAGACGTTCATTGTAGCGGGCGGCGATCCGGTTGCGCCATTCGATCTCCTGACCGAACACCTTCAGCTTCTCGATCAGGACGGCGGCCTGGATGGTGTCCAGCCGGCTGTTCATGCCGATGCGCATGGCCAGATATTTAGGGTCATGGGCGAAGGCGGCCGCCCCGGCCTCCAGGTCCTTGGCCACGACCTTCCCGTGGACGCGCAGGGAGTCCATCTCCTGGGCCAGGTCGTCGTCGTTGGTCAGCACGGCTCCGCCGTCGCCGTAACAACCCAGCGGCTTGGCCGGGAAGAAGCTGGTCGTGGTGACGTCGGCCCAGTTCAGGGGATGGGCGCCGTTCAGGGTGCAGCCGAAGCCTTGGGCCGAGTCCGAAATCAGCTTCAGACCGTGGCGGTCGCAGATGGCCCGGATGGCGGGATAGTCGGCCGGCTGGCCGAACAGATCGACGGCGATGACCACCTTGGGCGTCAGGCGCCCCTCCGCCTCGACCGCCTCGATGGCGGCCTCGAGCTTGGCCGGGTCCATATTGTAGGTGCGGGCGTCGACGTCGACGAAGACCGGCGAGGCGCCCAGCCAGGGCACGACCTCGGCCGTGGCGGTGAAGGTGAAGCTGGGGCAGAAGACAGCGTCGCCGGTGCGGATGCCCCAGGCGATCAGCGGCAGGATCAGGGCGTCGGTGCCGTTGGCGCAGCCGAGCGCATGCTTGGCCTGGCCGAAGGCGGCCAGGTCGGCCTCGAACTGACGGACCTGGGGCCCCATGACCCAGGCGCCGCCGACGACGGCCTCCTGGACGGCGGCCTCGATCTTGCCGGAGAGGCGCAGGCGCTGGGCCTGGAGGTCAATGAAGGGGATCATGCGGGCGCTCTCCACGGTGATTCGGGGGCGGCGGACCGACGGATCGGCCGCGAGGATGGCCGCCCTCCTAGCAAGATCAGTCCCAGGGGCCAAACGGGGCTGCGTCACTTCGCGTTGCCCTTTGCAACGTTAGAGCCTGATCCGTTGAGGAGGAACCGCCTCGCGGCTCCGCCTGAAACGATCATGCTCTAGGGCGGCGTTCGACCGCTCTTGGCGCCGGCTTGTCCTCATCCTAAGCCAGGTTCCTTTTCTAACCGTCCCTTTGCGCCGCGCCTTGCGGCGTCGATACGGCTACGTTCGAGACAAGACGCATGACTGGTGTTCCCGCGGTTTTTCTGGATCGCGACGGGGTTCTGATCGAGGATTCGGGCTATCCGCATCTGCCTGAACATCTGAGACTGATTCCCGGCGCCTCGGCCGCGGTGCGCCGGCTGAATCGACTGGGCTATCTGGCGGTGATCGTCACCAACCAGTCGGGCGTCGCGCGCGGTCTGTTCAGCGAAGATCAGATGCATGCGTTCAACGGTCTGCTGACCAGACGGCTGGCCCAGGACGGGGCGGTGATCCACGCCGTCTACGCCTGTCCCTTCCATGCCGACGCCCAGGACGAACGCTATCGCCATCCGGATCACCCTGACCGAAAGCCCAACCCCGGCATGCTGCTGAGGGCGATCGCGGATCACCAGATCGATCCGGCGCGGTCCTTCATGATCGGCGACCAGCAGACCGACATGGCGGCGGCCCGAGCCGCCGGGGTCTCGGGTTTTCTGTTCGAGGGCGGCGACCTGGACGTCTTTGTGAAGGAGTTGCTCGGCGGCTGACGCCATCGCAATTCGTCGCGCGGTGAATTACTGTGGCGGCTTCTCGGTTCAAGGAGACCGCCCGTGACTATGGCCGCCGCCTATGTCGAACGTCGCTGGAAATCGCCGGACGGCCTGGATCTGTTCGCCCGCGACTATGCGCCCGGCCCCGGCCCGGCGCGGCCGCCGGTCATCGCCATCCACGGGCTGACGCGAAACAGCGCCGACTTCGAAGCGATAGCCCCGCTTCTGGCCCAGAGCGGGCGGCGGGTCCTGGCGGTCGATGTGCGCGGACGCGGACTGTCGGACCGCGCGCCCGATCCGATGACCTATCGACCGGACGTCTATGCGGCCGACGTGCTGGCGCTGATGGACCAGGCGGCCGTGGGCCGCGCGGTCTTCATGGGCACCTCCATGGGCGGGCTGATCACCATGGCCCTGACCGCCCTGCGGCCCAAGGCGGTGGTCGCCGCCATATTGAACGACATCGGCCCGGAAGTGGCGCCCGAGGGTCTGGCGCGCATCGCCGCCTACAGCGGACAGCCGGTCGAGATCGACAGCTGGGCGGACGCGGCGGCCTATGCGAAGCGGATCAACGCCGTCACCTTCCCCCACTATTCGGATGCGGACTGGGACGCCTTCGCGCGACGCATCTTCCGCCAGGGGCCGGACGGCGAGATCGGCCTGGACTATGATCCCGACATCTCCGTGCCCATCCGGGCGGCGGGCGCCAAGGCCCTGGTTCCCAATCTGTGGCCCATGTTCCGGCGGCTGGCCCGCAACCGGCCGACCCTGCTGGTGCGCGGCGGCGTCTCGGACCTGCTCAGCGCCGACATCGCCGCGCGCATGCGTAAGGCGGCGCCGGACATGGCCTATGTCGAGGTTCCCCAGATCGGCCACGCCCCCATGCTGGACGAGCCGGAGGCCAAGGCGGCCATTTTCGAATTTCTGGCTGAGCTGGACTAGTACCTGAACAATGCGCCGGCGTAGAAGGCGCGGCCGTTGTCGAGCTCCTCGCGCAAGAGGCCGAAGCCGGGGCCGAACATTCTGCGGCGGCGTTCGTTGGTCAGGTTCTTGGCCTGGGCAACGAGCGTGAGGTTCCGGCTCAGGCGATACCGGGCCTGGGCGTCGAACCTGTCATTGGCTTCAACGATCCGGTCCTGCAGCGGGTCGCTGCTGGACACCGAATAGAGCATGTCGCCGACATGATTCCAGGCGCCCTGCACCGTGAAGGGGCCTGAGATGTAGAAGACCTTGAGGTTGCCGACCCGGTCGGCGCTTTCAAACAGCCCCGGCAGGCGACGTTGCGTGAAGTCGCTCATGGCGACACTGGGCGGCGTCCCGTCCAACAACGTCAGATTGGCGGACACCCCTAACCCTTGGAACGGGGTCGGCAGGAAGTCCATGCGCGAAACCACCAGGTTGAACTCGATCCCCTGGACCTTGAAGTCGCCAGCGTTGACGGGACGTACGCGAGTGACGGATTCCAGCGAGCCGTCGATGATTTCGTCTGCCGTGGACCGCAGGACGATGATCTCGTCCGAAACATCCTTCTCGAAAACGCCGACCGAGGCCATGGTGTCACGGCCCGCGTAATATTCCAGGCTCAGATCCGCGTTATTCGACCGGCGCGGTTTGAGAAAGGGATTGCCGCCCTGAATGGTGTAGTCGCCCTCGGTGTTGACCGTCCGCACTTCGCGCGCAGCGAGGTCGTCATAGTTGGCCCGCCCAATGGTCCGGCTCCAGGCGGCGCGGACTTTCAGGTTTTCGGTCAGATCGTAGTTGGCCTGGAATGACGGAAGCCAGTCGTCATAGTCTGTCTCCTGAACGCCATAAAGGTAGGCGCCGGCGGTCAGGGCGGCGGAACCGGACCGGAGTTTCGTGTGCTCGTAGCGCAGGCCGCCTGAGACGGTGAGGCGATCGGCGCCGAACCGCGCCATGGCGTAGCCCGCGTCAATATCCTCGTCGATGTCATAGTCGGCGGAGATGCTGCCGGCCGCATTCGTCGGGGTCGCCGCGAAACCCGCTCGGTGGGCTTCGAAGAACGCCCGGGCCAAGCCTGGATCAACGATCAGAATTCGTGTCCCCCGCGCATTGAAGGGCGAGTAGTCGGACAACCGGCCTACTGCGGACAGGCGATAGTCGCTGGAGCTCAGCGGCCGGTAGTTGTCAACGCCCCTATCGTAGCTGCGCTCAAGGCGACGCGCATAGGCGCCTATCTGCAGACCCAGGCCGCGGTCGCTTCGATCGACGTTGAACCCCCAGTCGAGATGCGCGGTTTTGGCCTGTTCGCGGGCGTCGTCCAGCGTCGTGCCGTATTCAAACTGCCGGTAGTTGGCGGGATCGAAGGCGAAGGCCGGGTTGGCCACGTCGAAATAAGGAAACGCGCCCCGCTCGATCTCATAGGTGAAGGCGAGGTTCGTCGTATTGGCGATGCGATAAGTCGCCAGATGCGCGTCCTGGCGGTAGGTGGCCACGGCGTCGTTCAAGCCGAAGTCGACGAACTGACGCGCGCCGGGCGCCCAGCGCACCCGGAAATCGACATATCGGATGCCGCGCGCCTGGTCATATTGGACCAGATCGACTTGGGCGTTGGCGGAAGTCACGCTTCCCCCCGTGGCGGAAATGCTGGCCGATACCGGATTGCCGTTCGCGATCAGGATGTTGCTCTGGCGGTCCTCATCGTTGGTATGGGTGAAGTCCGCCGCCGTGAGGCGCGCCTCCAGGCCGCCGTGACGGTATTCGAACTTGCCGAACACGCCCTCTCGCTTACGCACGTTGTCGTAGGCCAGCCAACGACGACGCTGAGGCGCGACGTCCGCCGTATCCAGACCCGGCGCCGTCACAGCCAGTCGCGCATGGGTGACCGGATCAAAGAAACTATAGTTGTCGACGGCCGAGTTCAGTGACGAAGAATCGCGGATATAGCGGCTCGCCGACACGACGAAGCCAAATCGGTTGTTGGGCCCGAAGGTGTTGGAGACCACGACCTCGCCTTGACCGGACGGTCCGCCGTCTCTGAAATGCCGTTCGTTGTCCCAAACGCCAATATCGAACCGTCCAGCGATGAACAGATCGCCGCGTCCGTCAAAGGCGCTGCGGGTCACGAGGTCGGCCGCGCCGCCGATGGCGTTTCCGTTCATGTTCGGGGTCACGGACTTGGAGACATCGACCCGCCGCGCCAGCGACGAGGGGATGACGTCGAGCGAAACGTTGCGGCGCCCGAGTTCGTTGGCCGGAAGGGCGACCCCATCGACCTGGACCAGATTGTAATCGGCGTTCAAGCCGCGAATGGACAAGAACTGCGCTTCGCCGCGGTCATTGTTCTGAACCGTCGAGACCCCTGGAACCCGTTCGAGCGCCTCGCCCAGACCAAAGTCCGGCAAGCTGCCGATTTCGTCCGAACTGATCGAATCCGAGATGATCGCGGCCGTGCGCTTCGTCGAGATTTCGTTCTGCGCCTGTAGTCGAACCCCGGTGACGACGATCTCATCCAACTGGGCGGCGGGAGCGGTCGGGACCGTCTGGGCCACCGTCGGCGTTGCGAAGAGAACGGTGGACGCCAACCAGAGTTGACGAAGCGAAGAGTGGCGAACCGACATGTGGGCCTCCGTGATCGGGATGCGCTCCATTTACTCACTCATAGTGAGATATTTATGACATGATCCGTCGTTATAGGTTCCGGGTCACTTTCAGGAGCCTCCATGATCCTCTCCGCCCTCTTCACCCTCGCATCGGCGCTCTCCGCTTCGCCCGCCCTTCTGGCCTGTGGAGATGATCAGGTCCGGCGCTATGAACTCGCCGCCGAAGGACCGCGCGAGACCTGGCGCTGGGACGCCTCGGAGGCCGAAAACCTGCCGCAGGGGTTTCGCGCGGGGCTCTTGGAAAAGATCGATGAGTGCAAGCCCGTCGCCGATGGTCGTGTGCTGATCACAGCCTCAACGGGGGGCGTGGTACTGCTGGACGGTGCGTCTGGAGACGTGCTTTTTCGCGCTGAAGCGCCCATGGCGCATTCGGCCGCCGTCCTGCCCGGCGATCGCATCGCCGTGGCGCTCTCGATTCACGACAGGGGTGATCGACTGAACGTTTACGATCTCACGGACGGCGAAAAGCCGGTTCTCAGCCTGCCATTGCCGTCGGGTCATGGGGCGGTTTGGGACGCAGAGCGTCAACGTCTCTTCGCCCTATCGCACGACACCATCCAGGCCTTCGCCCTGGTGGATTGGGAGGGTGACGAGCCGCGACTTCAGGAGACGGCGCGGTGGACGCTGCCCGGCGCCCGCGACGGACATGATCTGTCCAGGGCAGCCGACGGATCGGATTATCTGGTCACGACCCACGACGGAGCCTGGCGCTTCGATCCCGAAGCCAACGCCTTCAAGGCTCTGGAGCCGCTGAATCCTGCGCTGCAGGTCAAATCCGTCGACGTCGACGCCGAGGGTCGTCTGGCCTGGGTCAAGGCTGAGGAACGTTGGTGGGCGTTCGGCTTCTCGGTCATGCAAGACGGCCGCGTCGTCCGTGTCCCGATCAACGACATGCATTTGTACAAGGTGCGGTGGATTCCTGCGCCGCCCCGACCATAAGGTAGGTGCTTGGCTGGCCGTTTCCGCTATGCATCCCTCTATGGTGGGAGTCGGTTACGGATCAATCGCGCCGCGTTTCCTGCGTGAGGACGGCGTACGCACGGCGACGGCCAACGAACGTCGGCTGCTGTCCCTGCTGCGCCGGGACGGGCCGATGACGCGCGCGCAACTGGCGCGCGCCACTGAGCTTACGGAACAGTCGATCGCTCGGTTGGTCGAATCTCTTTTGCAGCGCGACCTGCTGATCGAAGGCGCGCCCGTCGTGGCAGGTCGTGGGAAGCCGGGTCTTCCCGTGAGTCTCAATTCAAAGGCGCTTCACGCGGTCGGCGTCTCCGTCATGACCGACGCCGTCGCCGCAGCCGTCATGGATCTGAGCGGCTCGATCCTGGCCCGTCGCCAGATCCCGATCCGCGACGTGTCCCTGACGGCCGCCATCGCCGAGATGCAGAAGCTCGTCAGAGATCTGGAAACCCAGGCGGGCGTGTCCGCCTCTCAAAGGATCGGCGTCGGCGCCGCCGTGACGGGATATTTCATCGGTGACGGGGCCCGCCTCAACCCGCCGCCTGCGCTGGACGCCTGGGCCCTTCAACCGTTGGACGGGATTCTCTCCAAGGCCTTCGACGGCCCGGTGTGGATCGAGAACGACGGCACGGCGGCGGCCATCGGCGAGGCCATGTTCGGCGTCGGGCGCCGGTTGGACAATTTCGCCTATCTGTACTTCTCGGCAGGATTCGGCGGTGGCGTCGTCGTGCGAGGCGAACCCCTGCGCGGCGACAACGGCAATGCAGGCGAGTTCGCCTCTGTCATACCCGTTGACTGGTTCCAACCCAATCTGACCGCCCTGCTCCGGATGATGCAGGCTGGCGACGGCGACCGGTGGGCGTCGCTCGGCGACCTTCTGGCCGACTTCCCCGCCGATCATCCGATCATCGACCAGTGGCTGGACGCGGCGGAACAGCCGCTAAACCTGGTGCTTTCCGCCATATCGGGCGTGCTGGATCCCGGCGGGATCGTCCTGGGCGGGCGGCTGCCTCACGCCCTGGCTCTTCGCCTGATCGAACGGCTGCGCTTCACCAACCCGCAACGTCGCGGGCATTGCCGCCCTGTCCCGAAGGTCGAGGCGTCGCCGATCCTTGGCGACGCCTCGGCGGCGGGGGCCGCCGCACTCCCTTTGCGAGCCGCCTTTTTCTCGCTCGCGTCGCACGAATCCGCCGGTTCTTGACCTCTAACCGGCCCCCTTCATGAGCGGGCCGTTCGGCGCCGTCGTCTGATTGTCTTCGCCCCCTTCTAGTCCCTGGTCGGATCGACCTGACTGGCGTCCCCATAGGTCAGGGCTAGGAAGACGTCCTCCAGGTCGGGGTCCTCGGTGGTGATGTCGGCGATGGTGACGCCTGCGGCGCGGACCGCATTGATCACCTGCTCCACCGACGACTGCCCCTTCTTATAGGTCACGGCGAAGGCTCCGCCCGCCCGCGGCGCGACCTGGAAGCCGTTCAGGACCGGGGGGGTCTGCTGCGGCGTCTCGGGCGTGACCACCACATTGCGGCTGTCCAGCCGGCGCAGCAGCTGGGGCGTGGGCTCACAGGCCACCACCCGGCCCCGATTGACGATGGCGATCGTGTCGCACAGCTCCTGGGCCTCCTCCAGATAGTGGGTGGTCAGGACGATGGTCACGCCCTCGGCGTTGATCTGGCGCACATAGGCCCAGAGCTGACGGCGCAGTTCGACGTCCACCCCCGCCGTCGGCTCGTCCAGGATCAGAATAGGCGGATTGTGGACCAGGGCCTTGGCCACCATCAGGCGACGCTTCATGCCGCCGGACAGGGCGCGGACATAGGCGTTGGCCTTGTCCGACAGGCCCAGGGCCGCCAGGAGCTCGTCGGAACGGCGTTCGTTCTTGGGCACGCCGTAGAAGCCCGCCTGAACCTCCAGCGACTCGCGCGGGGTGAAGAAGACGTCGGCGACGATCTCCTGAGGCACCACGCCCAAGGCGGCGGCGGCGTCACGCGGCTCCTTGTCGATGTCGCGGCCCCAGATGGTAACGGTCCCTTCGGACTTCTTGACCACCCCCGCCAGGATGTTGATCAGGGTCGATTTGCCGGCGCCGTTCGGGCCCAGGAGTCCGAAGACGGACCCGCGTTTCACCGCCAGGTCCACGCCGTGCAGGGCGGTCTTGGGGGCGGCCTTCTTGGAGCCGGCGTAGGTCTTTTTGAGCCCCCGCACCTCAATGGCGTTGTCGGGCAGGGTGGTGGGGTCGGTCATTCGGTCGGGCTTTGATCGGACAGGAAGGGGCGCGGCGGTTTGACGCCGCCGAATGGGCCGCATAGGTATGCGTCCGACGCCTCCTCGCCAAGACACGAGCCGAATAATGCCGCCCCGCCACCCCGATGCGATCATTCCGCCCCCCGAAGAGATCGTGGTCTCGACAAAGCGTGTCGCCTGCGACGGCGGCGGCGGCGCCCTGGGCCATCCGCTGGTCTATATGGACATGGGCGAGGATGATTTCGTCGAATGCGGCTATTGCGACCGTCGCTTCGTCCTGTCGGCCCAGCCGCATGACGAAAGCGAATATCTGAGCCCCGCCGCCCGCGCGGCCGAGGCGCACTGAGGCTGCGGTTTGGCCGCTCAGCCGCTGTAAGAGACGCTCGACCCCGCCTTTGAACTGAAAAGAGACAGAGTTGCGCTATCTGCACACCATGGTCCGCGTTCGCGACCTCGACGCCTCTCTGCATTTCTACTGCGATCTGCTGGGGCTTCAGGAGGTGCGTCGCACCGAGAATGAAGCGGGACGTTTCACCCTGGTCTTTCTGGCGGCGCCCAAGAATCTGGAGCAGTCGGCGGCGGAACGGTCGCCTGAGCTGGAACTGACCTATAATTGGGACCCGGAAACCTATCAGGGCGGCCGCAATTTCGGACATCTGGCCTATAAGGTCGATGACATCTATGCCGCCTGTCAGCGGCTGATGCACGGGGGCGTGGTGATCAACCGACCGCCGCGCGACGGCAATATGGCCTTCGTCCGCTCACCGGACGGTATTTCGATCGAACTGCTTCAGGACGGTCCGCCCCTGACGCCGGCCGAGCCCTGGGCGTCCATGCCCAATACGGGGAGCTGGTGATGGGCGGATTTCGCGCGACGTCGGCGCGCCTCGTCGCCGCCCTTTCGATGACAGCCCTTCTGGCCTCGGCCTGCGCCTCAACCACGGAATCCAACATCGGCCGCACGGCGACCGAAAACCTGCTGCTGGCCCGGGCCGCAGACAAGGCGGTGGAGGGCCTGTCCCTGCCGCTTCCGACCGGCGCGACCGTGTTTGTCGATGAGACCTATTTCCAGACCGAAAACTCCCGCTACGCCATCAGCGCAATCCGCGGGGCCCTGTCGGACGCCGGTTATCGGCTGACCCGCACCCGGGAGGACGCCGACGCCGTGTTCGAAATCCGCACCGGCGCCCTGGCGCTGGAGCAGATGCGCCGCGTCTTCGGCATTCCCGAAATGCGGATTCCGATCAACGAGAATTTCAACGTCGTCTCGCTGCCGGAGCTGTCGGTTTACAGCAATCGGGACCGGGCGGGCGTGGCCGAATTCTCCGGCTTTCTCTATGAGGCCAAGACCGGAGCGCCCCTGGGCGCGGTTCTGCCGATGATCGGACAGTACCGGATTCGCAGCCACAAGCTGTTCATGATCGTGACCTGGGGCCAGCAGCAGGCGCAGCCGGGTCAGCGCGATCCGGGATCGAGCTGGACGGAATTCTGACGGCTGACGCGGCGGCTCGGGCCGCCTATGTTCCGGCCATGACCGACGCTTCCGCTTCCGACGCCGCCCCCTCCCAGGACCGCCCGCTCACCCAGGACGGCCCCGCCCTGCGGCTGTGGATGATTGACGCCTCGGCCTATATCTTCCGCGCCTATCACGCCCTTCCGCCCCTGACGCGAAAGTCGGACGGCCTGCCCGTGGGGGCGGTCCAGGGCTACTGCAACATGTTGTGGAAGCTGCTGAAGGACATGAAGGGCGCCGACGGCCCCACCCATCTGGTCGCCATCTTCGACCATTCGGAAAAGACCTTCCGCAACGACCTGTACGACCAGTACAAGGCCCACCGCCCGCCGCCGCCCGAGGATCTGGTGCCGCAGTTTCCTCTGGTGCGCGAGGCGACGGCGGCCTTCGGCGTCCATTGCGTCGAGCTGCCCGGCTATGAGGCCGACGATCTGATCGCCACCTATGCCTGCAAGGCCCGCGACGCCGGAGGCGAGGCGGTGATCGTCAGCTCCGACAAGGATCTGATGCAGCTGATCGGCGGCGGCGTCGTCATGTGGGATCCGATGAAGGATCGGCGTCTGGCCGAGCCCGAGGTGTTCGAAAAGTTCGGCGTCGGGCCGGAAAAGATGGTCGATCTTCAGGCCCTGATCGGCGACAGCGTCGACAATGTGCCGGGCGCGCCCGGCATCGGCCCGAAGACGGCGGCGCAGTTGCTGGACGAATACGGCGACCTGGACACCCTGCTGGCGCGGGCTGGGGAGATCAAACAGCCCAAACGCCGCGAGACCCTGATCAATTTCGCCGACCAGATCCGCCTGTCGCGCGAACTGGTCCGCCTGACCTGCGACGCGCCGGCGCCGGAGCCGATCGAGGATTTCGCCGTGCGCGATCCCGATCCCGAGACCCTGTCGGCCTTTCTGGACAAGATGGAGTTCCGGTCGCTGCAGCGTCGGGTCGGCGACGGCAAGGCGGGGCCCAGCGAAACCTCCGCCTTCGCGCCCAAACGCACGCCCAATCTGAACGCCCCGGTGGCCGCGCCCCGCTATGGTCAGACGGCGGACGGGCCGGCCGAGGCGCAGTCCTTCGATCTCGACGCTTATGAATGCGTCCAGACCGAAGAGGCTTTGGACCGCTGGATCGCGCGGGCGACCGAGGCGGGGGTGGTCGGCTTCGACACCGAGACCGACGCCCTGTCAGCGACCCATGCCGGCCTGTGCGGCGTATCCCTGGCGGTCGGGCCGAACCAGGCCTGCTACGTCCCCCTGACCCATGAGCATGAGCCCCAGGCGGGCGAGGGCGGGCTGTTCGGGGAGGCGGGCGAGCCGCGCGAGCCTATTCAGCAACTGGACAAGGCGACGGCCCTGACGAAGCTGAAGACGCTGCTGGAAGATCCGTCGGTCCTGAAGGTGCTGCAGAACGCCAAATATGATCTGGCGGTCATGGCGCGGCGGGGAATCCGGGTCGCGCCTTATGACGACACCCTTCTGCTCTCCTATGTGCTGGAAGGCGGATTGCACGGTCACGGGATGGACGAGCTGGCGCGGCTCCACCTCGGCCACGAGCCGATACCCTTTAAGAGCGTGGCGGGGACCGGCAAGAGCCAGAAATCCTTCAAGCACGTCGCTCTGAAGTCGGCCACCACCTACGCCGCCGAGGACGCGGACGTCACCCTGCGTCTGTGGCGCATTCTAAAGCCCCGGCTGGCGCGCGAGGGCCTGTCCACCGTCTATGAGACCCTTGAACGGCCCATGCCCGCCGTCCTGGCCGAGATGGAGACCGCCGGCGTCCGCATCGATCCCGACCGCCTCAAGCGTTTGTCGAGCGAATTCGGCCTGCGCATGGCCGAGTTGGAGACCCAGGCCCATGAGATTGCGGGCCGTCCCTTCAACATCGGCTCTCCCCGCCAGATCGGCGACATCCTGTTCGGCGAGCTGAATCTGCCGGGCGGGAAGAAGACCGCCTCCGGCCAGTGGGGCACCGACGCCAGCGTTCTGGAGGACCTGGCCCAGACCCACGCCCTGCCGCGTGTCCTTCTGGACTGGCGACAGCTGTCCAAGCTGAAGGGCACCTATACCGACGCCCTGATCGCCGCCGCCGATCCCCGGACCGACCGCGTCCACACCTCCTATCAGCTGGCCGCCGCCTCGACCGGCCGTCTGGCCTCCAGCGATCCCAACCTCCAGAACATCCCCATACGCACCGAGACCGGCCGCGAAATCCGCCAGGCCTTCATCGCCGCCCCCGGCCATCTGCTGATCAGCGCCGACTACAGCCAGATCGAACTGCGCCTTCTGGCCCATATCGGCGACATCCCCGAGCTGAAACGCGCCTTCAAGGCCGGGCTGGACATCCACGCCGCCACCGCCAGCGAAATGTTCGGCGTCCCCGTCGAGGGCATGCCGTCCGAGACTCGCCGCCGCGCCAAGGCCATCAATTTCGGCATCGTCTACGGCATCTCGGCCTTCGGCCTGGCCGCCCAGCTGGGCATCGATCAGGGCGAGGCCGGCGCCTATATCAAGACCTATTTCGACCGCTTCCCCGGCATTCGGACCTATATGGACAGGACCAAGGCCGAGGTCCGCCAGGCCGGCTTCGTCTCCACCGTCTTCGGGCGTCGGATCCATATCCCCGCCATTCACTCGAAATCGGGCGCCGAACGCCAGTTCGGCGAGCGCGCCGCCATCAACGCCCCCATCCAGGGCGCGGCCGCCGACATCATCCGCCGCGCCATGATCCGCATGCCCGCGGCCCTGGCCGAGGCGGGACTGAAGACCCGCATGCTGCTGCAGGTCCATGACGAACTGGTGTTCGAGGCTCCAGAAGCGGAGGCTGAGCGCGCCATTCCCGTCATCAAGCGGGTCATGGAAACCGCTTCGGACCCCGCCGTCGCCCTGACCGTGCCCCTGGTCGTCGACGCCCGCGCCGCCCCCAACTGGGACGAGGCGCACTGAGACGCCGGCGCGGCGGCGTTCAGGCCGCCAGGACGATGATGTCGTCGGGGCTTTCGCCGCGCCCCAGAAGGCCGGTTTCAAAGTCCATGAAGATGTCCATAAGCTCGGCCACCCCCGCCGGATGGGCGCCGGCGCCGAAGCGGAAACGCCAATAGCTGACGATGTGCTGGACCGCGCCCAGCTGGTCGCCCAGGCGGGCGAACATCGACGGGGCGTCCAGCAGGAAGTCGCGGAAGGCGATGGGTTTGCCCTCGCGCGTCAGCCGGGCGTAGGCGTCGTCATAGACGCTGAGGGTGCGGCTGACCTCGTCGCAGGTGCGAATGATGCGGCCCCGCAGGACGGCGCGGCTGCGGTCCAGATATTCGCGGGCCTGTCGATCGACCTTACCGACCGGCTTGATGGTGCGCACCGCCTCGGCGACGGCCGCCACCTCGCCCAGCAGGGTCGACAGGGTCCATTTGTAGTAGAGGAAGCCTTTCCAGCAGAAGACCCCTTCCTGATACTGTTCCGGGGCCAGACGCAGGGTCTCGCGCAGGGCCTCCAGCTGGTCGCCAGGGGTGTTGGACAGGATCTTGGCCGTCATCCGCGCCGCTGAATCGGCGGCTTCGCTGTTGCCTGCGCCCAGGCTGAGGCTGACCAGGGGTTCGATCTCGCCCCGGACGAAGGTGGTCATCCGCTGAAGATCGCTCTCGCTGATCGAGAAATAGCAGGGCGCCGGCTCCAGGCCGCACCGGCGCAGCTGTTCGCGAAGCAAAAAGGGGTCGAGCGACGGCAGGCGGTCGATCTGGCGCAGGGTGACGATGTCCGCGTGGGTCGCGGGGACGCCGAACGATTCCATCATCATCCGTTCGAAGCCGATCTGATTGACGAAGACATAGCGGCCGCCGGTCTTCAGATCCTCGTCGTCGATCGGAATGATCACCTTGGTCGCCACATGGCGACGGCCGGTGAACAGGTCCGTCTCGTTGCGTCGGAGCCGGTGTTTGATGATCAGGGATCGGTTCAGCACCGGGGTGCGGAAGATCGGGCGTGCGGCCCAGTCGGGATTGCGCAGGGCGCCGTCTGCCCGGCTGTCGCCGTTCTCTTCCCACACCTTCAGCAGGTTCAGCACGCGGGCGGTGGAGGCCGAGCCCCTCAGGTGATCGAGATTTCGGACGGCGCGATCGGTCATGAGCGGGACCTTGCACCACAAATCGTCACCAATGGCTTAGCTGGCGGCCAATTCGACCGATGCTGGCGCCGGAAGCGCGACACGCCTAAAAGGATGTCCATGCAGATGCTGGACATTCTGATCCTCCTCGCCATCGCCGCCGTGACGGTGACGCTCGGCCTGGGGCTGTATTCGCTGTTTCGCGGGGGCGCCTACGCCCGCAGCCATTCCAACCGGCTGATGCGCTGGCGGGTCGGGTTGCAGGCCCTGGCGGTCCTGCTTCTGGTGATCGGCATGCTGTGGAAGGCGACGGCGTCTTGACCGGAGGTCGTCCATGGTGACGCTGAACAAGATCTACACCAAGACTGGGGACGAGGGCCTGACGCGGCTGGCCTCGGGCGCGCCGGTGTCTAAGACCGATCTGCGGGTCCAGGCCTATGGGGCGGTGGATGAACTGAACGCCGTCCTGGGGGTGGCCCGGCTCAGCAGCGGCCAGAACGACCGGATCGACGCCATGCTGGGGCGGATTCAGAACGAACTGTTCGACCTGGGGGCCGATCTGGCCACGCCGCTGGACCCGCCCCCGGCCTGGGAGGCGCTGCGAATTCTGGACAGCCAGGTCGAGCGGCTGGAACAGGAGATCGACTGGATGAACGAGAGCCTGAAACCGCTGGACAGTTTCATCCTGCCCGGCGGTTCGCCCTTGTCGGCCCATCTGCATGTGGCGCGCACCGTGTGCCGTCGCGCCGAGCGGGACGCCGTGCGTCTGGTCGAGGCGGGGCAGGCGGTCAACGGCGCGGCCCTACGCTATCTGAACCGGCTGTCGGACCATCTGTTCGTCGCCGGGCGCCGCGCCAACGCTAACGGCGCCAATGACGTCAAGTGGAAGCCGGGCGCCACGCGCTGAGGCGTCGCTTATGGACGCCGGGGTTCCGGACGGCTAACGGCAGGCGGATGAAGACCGACCTGCCCCCCGAGGACGACAATCCGCATCTGGAGCGGCCGCTGCGGTCGTTCGGCCGCATCAAGGCTCGCCCGATCAAGCCGCGTCAGGCCGCCCTGATGGAGACGCTGCTCCCCCGGATCGCCGTGCCGCATCCCAAGGCGGGACCGGTGAACCCGCAGACTCTGATGCCCAACGCCGCCGAGGTCTGGCTGGAGATCGGATTCGGCGGGGGCGAACATATGGCGGCCCAGGCGGCGCGGCGGCCGGACGTTCTGGTGATCGGCTGCGAACCCTTTCTGAACGGGGTCGCCTCGGCCCTGCGCCACGTCGAGGAAGGCGGGCTGGAGAACGTCCGCATCCACGCCGACGACGCGCGCGACCTTGTCGAGGTCCTTCCCGACGCCTCGGTCGATCGGGTGCTGATCCTGTTTCCCGATCCCTGGCACAAGGCCCGGCACAACAAGCGCCGCCTTTTGCAGGACGAGACGGCCCAGGCCTTCGCCCGCATTCTGAAGCCCGGCGGGACGCTGCGGTTCGTCACCGATTGGCGGGACTATGCGGAATGGACGCTGGAGCGATTGGAGAGGGCGCCGGGGCTGAAGCGGATCGGAGCGGCCGAGGCCGACTGGCATGTCGCCCCGTCGGACCATGTGATCACCCGCTATGAGGAAAAGCGACTGGGCGACACCGCGCCGATCTTCCTGGAATATCAGAAGGCGGCCTGAGGGAACTTGTGCGGGGCTGATTGTCGCATAAGGGTATCTACCTAGCCCCCTCATAGCCCCCCGTTTAACCTCGTTCTTTAGGCATGGTCCGATGCTTAGGGAAACAACCATGAAGGCTTTGACGATCGGCGGGCGGATTAATCTGCTGGCGCTTGTGACGGTGGTGGGCCTTTTGGTGGTGACGGCCTTGGCCCTTTTCCGGCTGGATGCGGTCATGCGTGACGACATCGCCGACCGCACTAAAAAGTCCGTCGAGATCGCCCACAGCGTGGTCGCCTATTACCAGGGCGAGGAGGCGGCCGGACGGATGAGCCGGGATCAGGCCCAGACGGCGGCCAAGGCGGCGGTCGGGGCCATGCGGTACGGCCAGGACGACTATTTCTGGATCAACGACATGCATCCCACCATGGTGATGCACCCGATGAAGCCGGCGCTGAACGGCAAGGATCTGAGCGAGAACAAGGACGCTGACGGCGTGCTGATGTTCAAGGAATTCGTCGCCGTGGTGCAGAAGGACGGCGAGGGCTTCGTCCACTACCAGTGGGCCAAGCCGAACCAGGACGGGGCCTCGCCGAAGATCTCCTATGTGAAGGGCTTTGCGCCCTGGGGCTGGGTGATCGGTTCAGGCGTCTATACCGACCAGATCGCGGCGGCCGTGGGCAAGTCGGCCCTGGCCCTGGGCTCCATGGCCCTGCTGGTGTTGCTGGCGGTCGGGGCGGCGGGCTGGTTCATCGGCCGGTCGGTGTCGGGGCCCGTGGTGGCGCTCGAGCGGCGGATGCGCGGCCTGGCGGAGGGAGATACGGCCTCCGAGATTCCGGGCGTCGCGCGCGGCGACGAGATCGGCAAGATGGCCTTGGCGCTCGCGACCTTCCGCGACGCGGCCATCGAGAAGGCGCGTCTGGCGGCGGAGGCGCTTTCGCAACGCTCGATGAGCGAGCAGGAGCGGGCCGCCCGCGAGGCCGAGAAGGCGGCGGAGGCCGAGGCCGACCGGGTGACGATCGAGGCCTTGGGCCGGGGTCTGGCGGCCATGGCGGACGGCGACCTGACCTATCGGATCGAGACCGAGTTCGCGCCCAAGGCGGCGCAGCTGAAGACGGACTTCAACGCCGCCATCGCTCAGCTCCAGCAGGCCCTGTCGGTGGTGGTGGGCAATATCGCCGGCATCCGCTCCGGCGCCGGCGAGATCAGCCAGGCGGCCGACGACCTGTCGCGGCGCACCGAACAGCAGGCTGCGGGGCTGGAGGAGACGGCGGCGGCTCTGGACGAGATCACCGCCACGGTGAACAAGACGGCGTCGGGCGCGCGCCAGGCCTCGGACGTGGTCCAGGCCGCCAAGGGCGACGCCGAGACCTCGGGCGTCATCGTTCGCGACGCCGTCCAGGCCATGCAGGCCATAGAGGGCTCGTCGGACCAGATCAGCCAGATCATCGGCGTCATCGACGAAATCGCCTTCCAGACCAACCTCCTGGCCCTCAACGCCGGGGTCGAGGCGGCCCGTGCGGGCGAGGCCGGTCGCGGCTTTGCGGTGGTGGCCTCCGAGGTCCGCGCCCTGGCCCAGCGGTCGGCGGAGGCCGCCAAGGAGATCAAGACCCTGATCTCGACCTCCAGCACCCAGGTCGGTTCGGGGGTGAAACTGGTCGGCCAGACCGGCGAGGCCCTGCAGCGGATCGTGGACCGGGTCGCCGAGATCGACGGACTGGTGTCGGAAATCGCGGCCTCGGCCCAGGAACAGGCCATCGGCCTGGCCGAGGTCAATACGGCCGTCAACCAGATGGACCAGGTCACGCAACAGAACGCCGCCATGGTCGAACAATCGACCGCCGCCAGCCACTCTCTGGCCCAGGAGGCCCAGTCGCTCCAGGCCTCGGTGGCCCGGTTCAAGGTCGGCTCAGCGGCCCAGGTCGCCACCCCGGCGCCGGTCGCCGCACCGGCGCCCGCCCCCGCACCGGCCAAGCCCGCCCACCGCATGGTCCAGGCCCTCAAGACCCTGGGCCGCGGCGGCGCCGCCCCCGCCCAACAGGCCGCTCCCGCCGAAGACGGCTGGGAAGAGTTCTAGATCCGGCGGCGGGGGCGGGGCTGGCGCTATGACGCCGGACCGCCCAGCTATGGCGTCCCCGACTGGAGCCCTGGAATGAGCCTCTCGATCTACGACTTCGCCACGCCCGTTCTGGCGCGCGGCCTGACCAATCTGTCCGGCTTTCTGGACAAGGCCCTGGCGGAGGGCTTCGACGAGGCCGTGCTGATCCAGGCCCGGCTGCACGACGAGATGCGCCCCCTGGCCGCCCAGGTTCAGCTGGCCTCGGACACGGCCAAGGGCGCCGTGGCGCGGCTGGCCGGAGTGGACAATCCCTCCATGGCGGACACGGAGACGACCTTCGCGGAATTGAAGGATCGGATCGCCCGGACCCTGGCCTTCATCGAGGGCGTGGACCCCGCCGCCTTCGCCGACGCCGAGACCCGACCGATCAGCCTGAAGACGCCCAGCCGCGAACTGAATTTCGACGGCCTGGGCTATCTGACCAGTTTCGTCCTGCCCAACTTCCATTTCCACGTCACGACCGCCTACGCCATCCTGCGCAAGGCGGGCGTGCCGTTGGGCAAGATGGATTATCTGGGGCGACTTACTTTGATCGAGTAGGGAAAGGTTGCAATCTGAGGTGAGCGCGGCATTCTTCGGTCGGCTGTCTCGAGCGCCGGGGAATGCGAAATGAAGCGAAGCAGTCCCGGACCAAACATCCATCACCTGGCGGCCTGCGTCCTCTACGCGCCGGGTCTTTCCCTGATCGCCTTTTTCGCCTGTGTTTTGCTGGCCTCCATTCCGCAGGCGCTCACCGGAGGCGTCGACGGCGGCAACGTGTCGATCGACGCCATCTTCTCGGGCGTCGTCAGCCTCATCGCCCTGTTCATTCTTGTGACCCTGTGGGGCCTCATCCCCGCCCTCCTGTTCGGCGGCGTCGGATGTTGGCTCGCGGAGCGGAGCCTGCAAGCGCGAGCCTGGTGGGCCTGGGGCCTGGCCGGAAGTGCAAGCGCGAGCGTCTATGTCGTCGCTTCGCTGATCTGCCGCTCTTTCGCACCGACTGCGGGATTTCTGATGGCGCCTTGGATGTTTCGGGCCGGGCTCACGCCCGGCGCCGAGGGCGTTTTCGGCGCCCTCGACATGATGCTGGCGGCCAGCGTGGCCGGCATATTGACGGGCGGGTTTCTGGCCGGCGCCCTCTATTTCCGCCTCTGTCGCGGTCGGTGGGCGCCGATTGGGGCTGACAAGCGAATGTGAAAGGCCTATATGGCGCTCCACATCGTTAGACCGGCGTCCAACGGCGTCGTTCAAAGCGGCGGCCCGGACGGACCGCCGCTTTTGTTTTGGATATTCGCCGCTTGCGCGCAAAGACCGCCCAGGACCGCCAACTGCTGGAGCTGATCGACCCGATCGCGGAGTCGCTCGGGCTCGAGGTCGTGCGCGTGCGGCTGATGAGCGGCTCCAAGCGCCAGCGCCTGCAGATCATGGCCGAACGCCCGTCCGACCACGACATCTCGGTGGAGCAATGCGCCAAGCTGAGCCGGGCCGTGTCGGAGGTGTTCGACGCCGCCGACCCGATCTCCGGCGAATATCTGCTGGAGGTCTCCTCCCCCGGCATCGACCGGCCCCTGACCCGCCCCGTCGACTTCGACCTGTTCGAGGGCGAGGAGGCGCGGCTGGAGACGGACCGGATGATCGAGGGCCGCAAACGCTTCAAGGGCGTGCTGGCCGGGTTCGAGGACGGCAATGTCCTGATCGACCTGGAGGGCGAGGAGGACACCGCCCTGATCCCCTTCGACTGGCTGGCCGACGCCAAGCTGGTCCTGACCGACGCCCTGATGAAACGGGGCGCCGCCATCCGCGCCGCCCGCGGCGAACCTGAAGACGACGGCCTGCCGGAAGGCGAGGCCGACGACACTGACACCGACACCACGACCCCTTCTGAGGACAAAGCCTGATGGCCGTCACCGGTATTTCCGCCAACCGCCTCGAACTGCTGCAGATCGCCGAGGCCGTGGCCCGCGAGAAGAACATCGACCGCGAAATCGTCATCGAGGCGATTGAGGAGGCGATCCAGAAGGGCGCCAAGTCGCGCTACGGCGCCCATCACGACATCCGCGCCAAGATCGACCACAAGACCGGCGAACTGTCCCTGACCCGTCACGTCACCATCGTCGAGGACGACTGGCAGCCGGAAGACGAGCTGGAGGAGTTCAACGACAGCGCCATGGTGCGTCTGCGCGACGCCCTGAAGCGCGACCCCGAGGCCGAGGTCGGCAAGGAATATGTCGAACAGCTGCCGCCGTTCGAGTTCGGCCGCGTCCAGACCCAGATGGCCCGCCAGGTCGTGACCGGAAAGGTCCGCGAGGCTGAACGCGCCAACCAGTACGAAGAGTTCAAGGACCGCGTCGGCGAGATCGTCAACGGCACGGTCAAGCGCGTCGAATACGGCAACACCATCGTCGACCTGGGCCGGGGCGAGGGCGTCATGCGCCGCGACCAGTCCATCCCGCGCGAAGTGTTCAACATCGGCGACCGGATCCGCACCTACATCTACGACGTCCGGCCCGAGGCCAAGGGCCCGCAGGTCATGCTGTCGCGCGCCCACCCGGGCTTCATGGCCAAGCTGTTCGCCCAGGAAGTGCCGGAAGTCTATGACGGGGTGATCGAGATCCGCGCCGCCGCCCGTGACTCGGGCTCGCGCGCCAAGATGGCCGTCCTGTCGAACGACAGCTCGATCGACCCCGTGGGCGCCTGCGTCGGCATGCGCGGCTCGCGCGTTCAGGCGGTCGTCGCCGAACTGCAGGGCGAGAAGATCGACATCATCCAGTGGAACCCGGACGAGCCCACCTTCATCGTCAACGCCCTGGCCCCGGCCGAAGTCTCCAAGGTCGTGCTCGACGAAGAAGCCGGCCGGGTGGAAGTGGTCGTGCCCGACGAACAGCTGTCGCTGGCCATCGGCCGTCGCGGCCAGAACGTGCGCCTGGCCAGCCAGCTGACCGGCTGGCAGATCGACATCATCACCGAGAGCCAGGACTCCGAGCGTCGCCAGCGCGAGTTCGGCGAGCGCACCGCCCTGTTCCAGGAAGCCCTGGACGTGGACGAGGTCATCGCCCAGCTGCTGGTCACCGAAGGCTTCGCCACGGTGGAAGACCTGGCCTATGTCGACCCCTATGAGGTCTCCGAGATCGAAGGCTTCGACGAGGAGACCGCCGAGGAGCTTCAGACCCGCGCCCGCGAATATCTGGACCGCAAGGCCGCCGAGCTGGACGCCAAGCGCGTCGAACTGGGCGTCGAGGACGCGGTTCTGGACGTGCCGGGCGTGACGCTCGCCATGGCGGTCGCCTTGGGCGAAGGCGGGGTCAAGACCGTCGAGGACCTGGCCGATCTGGCGACCGACGAAATTCGCGGCGGCTACGAGGTGAAGAACGGCGAACGGGTCAAGGTCCCGGGCGTTCTGGAAAGCTTCAACCTGGCCCAGGAAGAGGCCGAACTGCTGATCCTACAGGCCCGTGTGGCCGCCGGCTGGATCGACGCCTCGGAACTGCCGCAGCCCGAGCCGGAGTATGAGGACGAGGGCGACTACGCCGAGGGCGAGTACGATCCCGACCAGGTGTTCGGCGAGGCCGGTGGCGAAGGCCAGGCGTCCGACGACGCCGAACCGTCGAACACGTGATGGGAGACCTGGCCCTTCATGAGCTTGCGCGACGCGACGATCGATAGGGAACGCCGGGACCTGGTCAGCCACCAGGTCATGGACGAATCTCGTCTGATCCGTTTCGTCGCCGGGCCCGAGGGTCAGGTGGTTCCCGACCTGGGGCGCAAACTGCCCGGTCGCGGCCTGTGGGTCGAAGCCAGTCGCGCCTCGGTCGAGGCGGCGGTCAAGAAGAACGGCTTCACGCGCGCCGCAAAGACGAAGCTGACCGCGCCGGCCGATCTGGCGGATCTGGTCGAGCGGCTGCTGGTCCGGCGTTGTTTGGACCAGCTGGGTCTTGCCCGGCGCGAAGGCGTGCTTATCTCAGGCTTCGAAAAGTCCGCTGCGGCCCTGCGGGCCGGCAAGGCCGACTGGGTGATCGAGGCCTCCGACGGGGCCGCCGACGGCCGTGGCAAAATCCTCGCATTGGCCCGCCATCAGACCGCCAAGGTCTGCGGCGCCTTTACGGCGGACGATTTGAGTTTGGCCCTTGGGCTGGAAAATGCGATACACGCCGTCCTGCTTGCGGGCGGACGCGCCGATCGGTGGACCCTAGAGGTCGAACGACTGGCTGGATTTCGGCCGCTTCGCCCCCTTCACTGGGAGATTTCCGGTGTCGAGGACGGACCGGCGGGCGCACCCCCGACTGATTTTAATCACGGTGGGGCGAGCTGAGGATTTTGGCGGCCGAGGGCCTGTCTCCAGGGGCGGAGACGGGCTCACGGTCGTTTATGGGTATTGAGACGACGGCGGGCTTTTCCGCCCCAAGTAAAGCGACCGGATGAGCGACGAAAACGACAAGACCAACCAAGGCCAGGGTTCGAACACCGGCGGAACGCCGTCCCAAACGGGACCGCGGGCGCCGCTGAGCCTGAAGCCGCGCGCCGCGGGATCGGTTTCGACCGGCACCGTGAAGCAGAGCTTCAGCCATGGCCGATCCAAGACGGTGGTGGTCGAGACCAAGCGCCGCCCGGGCGCCGGCGGGCCGCAGCGCCCGCAAGGCTTCGACGTCGCTCGCCCGCAGCAGGCGGGACAGGCGCCGCGTCCGCAAGGCCAGCGGCCGTCCCAGCCCGCCGGCGGGGGGCTGTCGCCTGAGGAGCAGGAGGCCCGTCGCCGCGCCATCGCCCTGGCTACCCAGGCCAACGCCGAACGCGAACGCGCCGCCGCCGCCGAAAAGGCCGCCCGCGAAGCCGCCGAGCGCGAGCGCGCCGCCGCCAGCGAACGCGCCGCCCAGGCCGCGCGCGAAGAGGCCGCCGCCGCCAAGGCCGCCGCCGAGGCCGCCCGCGCCGAGGCCGCCAAACTGGCCGCCGCCGCGCCTCAGCCGGTCAAGACTGCGCCCAAGCCGACCCCAGCTCCGACGCCGGCTGCGTCCGCGCCCGCCCCGGCGCCGGTCGCTCCGACGCCGGCGCCTGCCCGTCCCGCCGCCCCGGCGCGTCCGACCGTCAACTTCGGCCAACGCGCGCCCAAGCCCGGCAATCCGCAGCGTGCGGCGCCGGAACGCCCCGCCTTCGGCGGCCGTTCGGCCCGCGAACAGGCCATGGGCGGCGGCGACCGGTCCTATTCAGATCGTCCCCAGTCGTCCGAGCGTCCGCAAGGCGACCGCCCGCAGGGCGGCCGTCCCGGCGGCCCCGGCCAGCGTCCGCAGGGCGCCAAGCCGGCCGAGCCGGTCCGTTATTCGGCCCTGAATCCCCGCCCGGCTCCCGGCGCCGCCCGTCCCGGCGGCCCGCGCACCGGCCCCGGCGGCCGTGCGGCCCCGAACGCCCCGCCCGCCACCCCCGAAGTGGCCCGTCCCAGCCGCGCGCCCGGCGCCGGCTTCGGCCGTCCCGTGGGTCGCGACGACGATCGTGAGAAGCGTTTCTCCGACGCCGGCAAGGCGGTCAGCCGCACCCGCGGCGAACCCAAGCGCCGCGAAGGCCGGATGACCATCCAGTCCGTGGTCGGCGACGGCGACGCCGCCGAGCGCATGCGCTCCCTGGCCTCGGTCCGCCGCGCCCGTGAACGCGAGAAGGAAAAGCGCAAGGGCGGATCGACCGACGCGCCGAACCGTCCGCGTGAAGTGGTCATCCCCGACGTCATCACCGTGCAGGAGCTGTCCAACCGGATGGCCGTGCGCGGCGTCGACATCATCAAGTTCCTGATGAAGCAGGGCATGATGATGAAGATCAACGACGTGATCGATTCCGACACCGCCGAACTGGTGGCCGAGGAGTTCGGCATGGCGGTCAAGCGCGTGTCCGAGTCCGACGTGGAAACCGGCTTCCTGGGCGAGGCGGACGACGCCGATGCCTCCGAAGTCCGCGCCCCGGTCGTGGCCATCATGGGCCACGTCGACCACGGCAAGACCTCGCTGCTGGACGCCCTGCGCACCACCGACGTGGCGGGCGGCGAAGCCGGCGGCATCACCCAGCACATCGGCGCCTATCAGGTGCGTCTGGAAGACGGCCAGAAGGTCACCTTCCTGGACACGCCCGGCCACGCCGCCTTTTCGGCCATGCGGGCGCGCGGCGCCAATGTGACCGACATCGTGGTTCTGGTGGTGGCCGCCGACGACGGCGTCATGCCCCAGACGATCGAGGCCATTCAGCACGCCAAGGCGGCCGAGGCGCCGCTGATCGTCGCCGTCAACAAGATGGACAAGCCCGGCGCCACCTCGCAGAAGGTCGTCAACGAGCTGCTGCAGTACGAAGTGATCGCCGAGAGCCTGGGCGGCGACACCCAGATCATCGAGGTCTCCGCCAAGGAGCGGATGAACCTGGACGGCCTCTTGGAAGCCATCCTGGTCCAGGCCGAGGTCATGGACCTGCGCGCCAACCCCGACCGATCGGCCGAGGGCGTGGTCATCGAGGCCAAGCTGGACAAGGGCCGCGGCCCCGTCGGCACCGTCCTGGTCAAGCGCGGCACGCTGAAGCGCGGCGACATCGTCGTGGCCGGCGGCGCCTGGGGCAAGGTTCGCGCCCTGCTGAACGAGCGCAACGAACAGCTGACCGACGCCGGCCCGTCCGTCCCGGTCGAGATCCTGGGTCTGGACGAGGCGCCGTCGCCGGGCGACGTCTTCGCCGTGGTGGATTCCGAAGCCCGCGCCCGCGAGCTGACCGAATATCGTCAGCGGGTGAAGCGCGAAAAGGCCCAGGTTTCGGGCGGCTCGGTCTCGCTGGTCGACATGATGGCCAAGCTCGGCTCCAAGAAGATCAACGAGCTGCCGGTGGTCATCAAGGCCGACGTCCAGGGTTCGGGCGAAGCCATCGCCGCCTCGCTGGAGAAGATGGGCAACGACGAGGTCCGCGCCCGCATCGTCTATTCCGGCGCCGGCGGCATCACCGAGAGCGACGTCAACCTGGCCAAGTCGGCCGGCGCGCCGATCCTCGGCTTCAACGTCCGGGCCTCGAAACAGGCGCGCGATCTGGCCGACCGCGAGGGGGTCGAGATCCGCTACTATTCGATCATCTACGACCTGCTGGACGATATGAAAGGCGTGCTCTCGGGCATGCTGGCGCCGCTGCAACGCGAAACCTTCCTGGGCAACGCCCAGGTGCTTCAGGTCTTCGACATCTCCAAGGTCGGCAAGATCGCCGGCTGCCGCGTCACCGAAGGCGTCGTGCGCAAGGGGGCCCGCGTCCGCATCATCCGCGAAGACGTGGTGGTGCTGGAACTGGGCGTGCTCAACACGCTCAAACGCTTCAAGGACGAGGTCAACGAGGTGCCCTCGGGCCAGGAGTGCGGCATGCAGTTCCAGGGCTTCCAGGACATCAAGGAAGGCGACTACATCGAGTGCTTCACGGTCGAAGAGATCAAGCGCACCCTGGACTAGGTCCGGGTTCGAAAGCACCCAGAGAGACAGGCCCGGAACCCAAGTTCCGGGCCTTTTTCTTTGTGCGGTGGATCCGACCTGGGCGTTCACGCTTCGCCGGCGGCGGCGCACGGTCACTGGCGAAAACGGACTGTCCAGCGCCGCAAGTCCGCTGGCGGCGGCGGCGGACGGGCGACACGGTCCGGTCATCGAGAGCCGGCCGTCGGTTCTCACCCAACAGGATCGCCGCCGTGAAGTTCTCCGCCCTCATCCTTTCCGTCGCCGTCGCCGCTCTCGCCGCCGCGCCCGCCTTCGCCGCCGACCTGACCGTCGTCTTTCCGGACGCGGCCGCAGAAGGCCGGATCATGGTCGCCGTCTTCGACAGCGCCGAGGCCTATCAGGCGGGCCGACCGGTCAAGGCGGCCCAGCTGGACGCCGCAGCAGGCGAGACCCGCATCACCTTCGACGATCTGCCCGACGGCGATTATGCGGTGCGCGCCTTCCACGATCTGAACGCCGACGGGCGGATGAACACCAATCCCTTCGGCATGCCGACCGAGCCCTTCGCCTTCTCCAACAATGCGGTCGGCAATATGGGCCCGGCCTCCTGGGACCGCGCCCGCTTCCCGGCGGCCGGGTCGGTCGAACAGACGATTACGCTGAAATAGATCCCGCCGCCGACCTGCCGTTTTCAACTTCAAGAGCCTGATCATGATCCCCTCCCGCCGCGCCTTTCTGATGGGCGCCGCCGCCCTGTCCGCCGCCGTGGCCACGCCCGAAATGACGCGCGCGGCCGCCGCCTTGAACGCCGTCGCCGAAATGAAGGCCGACTGGGCCCTGGCGACGCGCGATGTCGCCGCCGACGCGCCCCGTCACGCCCTGCGCCTGATCCACGGCCGCGCGCCGTCGGGTCTGGAGGGCGTTCTTTATCGCAACGGGCCGGGGCGCTTCCGTCGGCCGGGCGGATCGGCGACCCACTGGTTCGACGGCGACGGCCTGATGCGGGCCTTTAGGATTCAGGACGGTCAGGCCACGCTGGAGGCCCGTTTCGCCGATACGCCCAAGCGCCGAACCGAGACGGAGCTGGACGCCGTCGTCACCCCCGGCTTCGGCACACGCGGCGACGCCCGCGCGCGAGTCGGCTCCAATGACGACGCCAACGCCGCCAATACGGGGATCATGCCGGCGGGCGATCGGGTCTGGGCCCTGTGGGAGGGCGGGTCGCCCCTGGCCATGGACGCCGCCGACCTGTCCACCCAGGCGTTCGTCACCCTGCGGAGCGATCTGAAGGGCATGCCCTTCCAGGCCCACCCGCGTCGAGGACCGGACGGCTCGATCTGGAACGTCGGCGCGGCAGGCGATCGGGCGGTGATCTGGCGGTTAAACCCCGACGGGGGACTGAATCAGGCGGAGGTGCTGCGTCTGCCGCGCGCCAGCTACATGCACGACTTCACGGCGACTGACCGGCATCTGATCCTGGTGATGCAGCCCTGGCTGTTCGAGACCCAGGCGACGCCGATCATCAACGGCCTGGTTTGGCGGCCTGAGGCGGGAACCCAGGTCATGGTGCTGGACAAGGACGATCTGAGCCGGCGGCGGATCTATGAACTGCCCGGCTTCTTCCACTTCCACCTGGGCGACGCCTGGGCCGAGGCGGACGGGACCATTCGCTTCGATGTCGCCGCAGCCGAGGATCCGCGCTTCGCCGTCGATGGGGCGAGGGTGCTGGTGGAGGGGCAGGGAACGGTTCCAGGGGATCCGGCGACCCTGGCCTTGATCACCCTTCGACCTGACGGGCGGGCCGAAATGACGCGCTCCAACGCCGTCGGGGAGTTTCCGCAGAGCGATCCGCGTCGTCGGGGGCTTAAGCGACGCCTGACCGTCCATACGGGCGGAGAAACGCGCGGCCGGCCTCTGCCCACCGGCCTGGCCTTGCAGGACTGGGAGACGGGTCGA
The DNA here is from genome assembly GCF_055391505.1 of Brevundimonas sp. Br13. Classification (NCBI taxonomy): domain Bacteria; kingdom Pseudomonadati; phylum Pseudomonadota; class Alphaproteobacteria; order Caulobacterales; family Caulobacteraceae; genus Brevundimonas; species Brevundimonas sp. Br13. The sequence goes on from NZ_AP044008.1 coordinate 721,953, forward strand.
TCCGAGGGCTTCACCTTCGGCCGCCATCAGGTCGTTGAAGAGGTGCTGTTCGCGCCCAAGCCCGGCGCGACGGCCGAGCGGGACGCCTGGCTGATCGGCCCCTCCATCAATCTGGACGCCGGTCGCACCGAACTGCATGTGTTCGACGCCGCCCGGATCGCGGACGGGCCGGTCGTCAGCTGGGCTGCGGACTTCGCCCTGCCCGCCGGCTTCCACGGGGCCTGGGTCGGTTAGTGCCCTGGCCGGGCCAAAAGGCGGCAGGCGCCGTTCTTGCGGCCTTCATGGTTCGCAAAGCCTGACGTGCCAAGGTGAGACCATGACCCCCGTTCAAACGCCGGCCGATCTTCGACCCTTGACGGCCCTGCGGTTCGCCGCAGCCCTGTGGGTCGCCGTCTACACCTTCTGGCCCAATCTGGCCGGGGCGCCGCAGACGGCCGTGGTCGCCAAAGGCTATCTGGGCGTCGAACTGTTCTTCGTCCTGTCCGGCTTCATTCTGAGCCACGTCTATCTTCAGGCGGCGGGCGAGAAGCGGTTTTCCTATCGCGGCTTCCTGTGGGCGCGGATCGCCAGGGTCTATCCGCTGCATCTCGCCACCCTGATCGGGGTCGGAGGGCTGGCGGCGGCGGCTCTGATCGCGGGAATGAGCGTGGACGCCAACGTCCTGTCCTGGTCGTCGCTTCCCGCCAATCTGCTGATGCTCCACGCCTGGGGCCTGGCGCCGGTGGCCGGTTGGAACCATCCGTCCTGGTCGATCTCGGCGGAATGGTTCGCCTATCTGTGCTTTCCCCTGTTCGCCTTCGTCTTCTGGCGTCTGCGCGACAAGCCGGTCGCGGCCGTGGTTGGGGCGGCGGCCTTTCTGACGGTGCTGTATTTCGTGTTCGAGCAGGCGGCGGGTTTTCCTCTGACGGAGGCCACCATCCGCTGGGGGGCGCTTCGGATCGTGCCCTGTTTCGCCCTCGGGTGCGCCCTCTACCTGGTCTATCGCAAGGTGGGGCAGCGGCTGTCCGCTCTCCTGGCGGGCGGGGCGGCGGCGATCGCCTTCGTCTTGATGATGGTCAGCGCGGCCCTGGGGCTGTGGGATGGGATCACCGTCCTGTGCGCCGGCGCTCTGATCCTCGCCCTGGCTGTCCTTCCCAATGCAAGCGCCGGCTGGCTGGCCTCGCGCCCGGCCGTCTATCTGGGTGAGATCAGCTATTCGGTCTATATGGTCTGCGTGCCGTGGAATCTGCTGGCCGTCGGCCTGGCGGCGAAGCTGACGGGCGCCGCTGACAAGCAACTTCAAATTTTCGTGTGGCTGGCGATTCTGGCCCTTTTGCCCGTCGTGGCGGCGGTCGCCTATCACCTGGTCGAACGCCCGGCGCGACAGGCTTTGAGGGGGTTGGCCGAGCGGCCGAAATCCGTGTCAAGCGCTACAGAAGACCGTCCGTCGCCTGACGGCGGTATGTCGAAAACGGTTGTCGAATCCTGAGAGCCTGTGTTCTAAAAACACCATCGGCAGTCGGGATACGGCCTCAGCATGACAAAACGGCTCAAAGCCGCCGCGGTTGCGGCGACCCTCGGTTTTTTTGCACTGGGCGCAGTTCCCTCCAATGCAAAGGCTGACGAGCCGTACTGGCAGTGCGTGACCTTCGCCCGCATGTTCTCGGGCATCAACATCTTCGGCGACGCCTGGACCTGGTGGCGTCAGGCCGCCGAGAAGTTCCGCACGGGCAAGGCGCCCGAGACCGGTTCGGTCCTGGTCTTCCGCCCGGAAGGCCGGATGAGCCGCGGCCATGTCGCCGTCGTTTCCGACATTCTGACCGACCGGGTGGTGCGCGTGACCCACGCCAACTGGGGCGGCAGCCGCGGCAAGGTCGAGGAAAACGTCACCGTCGTGGACGTCTCGCCCGCCAACGACTGGTCCCAGGTCAAGGTCTGGTACAATCCGATCAACGGCCTGGGCACGACCGTCTATCCGACCTACGGCTTCATCTATAAGGGCGCGCGCGACGCCTTCGACGCCGGCCGCCAGATGGCCGCCAATGTGTCGGGCCAGGGTCAGCAATAGGCGGACTTGCGCCTTTCCCGGCCGCGGGCGATAGCGGCGCATGACCCAATCCCGCGACATGACCTACGCCGGCTATCTGGCGTTGGACGATCTGCTTTCGACCCAGCATCCGCTGTCGGATCAGCACGACGAAATGCTCTTCGTCGTCATCCACCAGACCAAGGAGTTGTGGCTGAAGCAGATGCTGCACGAAGTGGCCCTGGCCCAGACCCTGGTGCGGGCCGGCGACCTGGTCCCCGCCTATAAGAGCCTGGCGCGGGTCAGCCGCATCCAGGCGGTGATGACCCAGAGCTGGGACATTCTGGCGACCATGACCCCGGCCGACTATCTGCGGTTCCGGGGCGTGCTGGGCGCGTCCTCCGGTTTCCAGAGCGACCAGTTCCGTCGCTTCGAGGCCATGCTGGGGCTGAAGGACGCCGCCTTCCTGAAGTTCCATGTGGACCGACCCCAGGCCCATGCGGCGCTGGAGGCGGCGATCGCGTCGCCCAGTCTGTATGACGACGCCCTGGCCCAGTTGGCCAAGGCCGGCCTGTCGGTGCCCGAGGCCGTGCTGAACCGCGACGTGACCCAGCCCTATGAACCGTCCGAGGCGGTAGAGGCGGCTTGGCTCGAGGTCTATCGGGACACGGAGCGCTGGTGGGCCCTGTATCAGCTGGCCGAGAAGCTGGTCGACCTGGACGACGCCCTGCTGACCTGGCGACATAAGCACGTCGTCACGGTCGAGCGCATCATCGGCCGGCGCCGTGGGACGGGCGGAACGGAAGGGGCGGCCTATCTGGCCACGACCCTGACCAAGCGGTGCTTTCCTGAGCTGTGGTCGCTGCGGACCGCCCTCTGACGGCCTGTTGATCGGGCGCGGCGCCGCATCCGGCAACCTTCGCCGCGTCCGGCCATTGTCCGCTTGACCGCCTAAGCGGAGGAGCCGACGCAATGAGCAATCCCAACGCCCATGACATCAAGGTCTTGAACGGCCTGATCGAGACCACCCTGGACAGCGCCGACGGCTACGCCCAGGCGGCCGAAGAGACGACCGATCCCCATTTCCGCAGCCTGTTCGAGCGCCGCAGCGAGGAGCGCCGCCAGGTGGTCGAGGACCTGTCGGCCGCCGTGTCCGGTCTGGGCGGCGACCCCGAGGCTCACGGCTCCATCCTGGCCAAGGCCCACCGCGCCTTTCTGGACGTCAAACACGCCCTGTTGAGGAATGACGACAGCGTGGTGGGGTCGATCAACAGCGGCGAGGGGTTCATCGCCGCAAAGTTCGACAAGGCTCTGGATGACACGGCCATCTCGGCCACCACCCGTGAAACCATTCGTCGCGCCTACGCCTCCATCAAGACGGGCCATGATCAGATGGAGGGGCTGAAACACAGTCTGGAAGGCCAGAGGGATGCGTCCAACCCGCTGTTTCCGCAGTAGGAGGCGCGCCGGACGAACAAAAAAGGCCCCGGGCGTCGCTGCCGGGGCCCTTATCGTTTTGCGAACGCGCCTGGGATCAGGCTTCGTCGCCCTTGTCGGCGGCGCCGGTCTCCGGGACCACCACGCCCTTGGCGGGACGAACCGTCTGACGCTCGGCGATCCGGGCCGACTTGCCGCGACGGTCGCGCAGATAATAGAGCTTGGCGCGACGCACGACGCCGCGGCGCTTCACCTCGATCGACTCGACGTTCGGCGACAGAATGGGAAACTTCCGCTCGACGCCTTCGCCGAACGAAATCTTGCGGACGGTGAAGGTCTCGTTCACGCCGCCGCCGTCACGGGCGATGCAGACGCCTTCGAAGGCCTGGACGCGCTCGCGCTCGCCTTCCTTGATCTTCACATTGACGCGCAGGGTGTCGCCGGGCTGGAAGTCCGGGATCTTGCGGTCGCCCAGAACGCGGGCTTTTTCTTCAGCTTCCAGCTGTTGAACGATGTTCATTTCATTTCTCCTCGAGCTTGGCGCTCTTTACCTGTGAGTTGGCGAGATGCGCCTGCCAGAGGTCCGGCCGTCGCTCCCGCGTGGTCTGCTCCCGCTGCGCCTGACGCCATTCGGCGACCTTCTTATGGTCGCCCGACAGCAGCACCTCGGGAATCTCAAGCCCCTCGAACGTCCGCGGTCGCGTGTACTGCGGATGCTCCAGAAGCCCGTCCTCGAAACTTTCGGACGACAGGCTGTCGCCTGAACCGAGCACTCCGGGGATCAGTCTTACGCACGCCTCGATCACGACCATGGCCGCCGCCTCGCCGCCGGCGAGGACCGCGTCTCCGACCGAGACCTCCTCGAACCCCCGGGCGTCCAGCACCCGTTGATCCACCCCCTCGAAACGGCCGCACAGCACGACGATCCCGTCCGCTGTCGCCCATTCCTTGACGCGCGCCTGGGTCAGGGGCCGACCCCGGGCGCTCATATACAAAAGCGGCCGTTTCGGCCCAGGCAGGCTGTCGACCGCCCTGGCCACCACGTCCGCCTTAAGCACGGCTCCCGGACCGCCGCCCGCAGGGGTGTCGTCCAGGAAGCCGCGCGTATCTGTGGAAAAGGCGCGGATGTCAACCGTATCCAGGCTCCACAGCCCCTTCTCGCGCCAGGCCGTGCCGATCAGCGACACCCCGAGCGGGCCCGGAAAGGCTTCGGGGAACATGGTCAGGACGGTGGCCAGAAAAGGGGGGGCAGTGAAGGGCATGGCGGCCCTTTAGCCCCGAACGACGGCGAAAATCCATTGTTTGCGACAGGGATGCGCAACCAAGGCCAAGCTTGGGCGTTCGTGCGGAGCTTGACCATAAACGAGGTTCGCCATGCGCAAGATCATCACCCTGTCGCTCGTCGCCGCCGCCCTGGCCGTCTCGGCCTGCAACACTATCGCGGGCGTCGGCCGCGACGTCTCAGCCGCCGGATCGGCCGTCAGCTCGGGCGCGGAACGGGCGAAACACTGATCGGATGATCCGCAAGGCCCGTCCGTACCGGCGGGCCTTTGCAGTTCAGGACGGCTGGCCCTCGGTCGCCGCCACGGCGGGATCCAGGTCTTAGGCCGTCTGACGGGCCTGAAGCGCGGTCTGTTTTCCGGCCACGACGAAGGCCAGGACGATGCCGAACAGGCCGATGACGAAGGAATAGAGGAAGAAGGCCACATAGCCGGCGCCCAGGGCCGCAGGCGTCACGCCGCTGGCCGCCGCGCCGGTGGTCAACACGCCCTCCTGTAGATTGGCGAACAGGCCGCGCAGGCCCGCGAAGGGGCCGTTCCCTTCCGCCGCCCGGGCCGAGGCCTCCACGATCCGGCCCGATTGCGAGGCGATCAGCTTGCCCGGCAGGGCGTACAGCGAGGTGAAGAGGGCGTATTGGGTGGCCGTAAAGCCGATCGAGGTCAGGCTGGACATATAGGCGATCAGGGCCGTCCCCGCGTAGCCGCCAGAGACGTTGTCGACGCCGATGGCCACCGTCAGGGCCGACAGACTGTGCCCCTGGGTCGCCAGCCAGGCGAAGACCAGGTTGGAGACCGGGCTCATGAAGGCGCCGATGACCATGGTGCGGATCAGGCCCAGCCTGGCCACCGACCAGCCGCCGATGAAGACGCCGAGCGTCGTCATGACCACGCCGAACACCTTGCGCACCTCGGCCAGCTCGGTCTTGGTGAAGCCCAGGTCGATATAGAAGGGCGGCATGATGTTCAGCACGAAGTCGGCCAGGCGATAGACGCAGATCAGGGCCAGGATCAGGGTCGCGACGCCGGCGAACCGCTTGTAGAAGTCGGCCACCGGCTGGCCGAAGGATCCGGCCAGATAGGCGCCGGGGCGGGTCTTCAGTCCCGGCAGAGGCCAGCAGGCCAGAACCATGACGCCCAGGCCCAGGAAGACCGAGACGAACTGCAGATAGACGCCTTCGGGCTTGGCCGACAACGCCGCCTTCACCGCAGCCTGGCCCTCCGCCCCCAGGCCGAAGAGACCGAACAGGCCGTTCAGCGGCGCGGACTGGCCTGTCAGGCCCGAGCCGAGGAACATGGCGGCGACGCCGATGATCGCCAGACGGGCGACCCACTCCAGCACCTCCAGCCTAGGCCGCGACGGCACGTCGCCGACGGGGATGGGGCGGATCGAATGGGCCTTTTCGCGGGGCGCGAACAGGACGCCGGCGATGCCGAGACCCATCAGGGCGGCCATGACGGCGTAGGACAGGTTCCAGTTGTAGAGATCGGCCAGGACCAGGGGCACGGCGCCCGCGACGATCATGGCGACGCGGTATCCCATCTGGTAGGCGGCGGCCATGGCGCCGTGGCGGCTGTCATCAGCCGCCTCGATCCGCCAGGCGTCGATGACGATGTCCTGGGTGGCGCCGAAGAATCCGACCAGGGCGGCGAAACCGGCGACGGCGATCAGGGCGTCGGCCGGGTTCAGCGTGGAGATCGACCACAGGCCGAAGACGATCACGCCCTGGGTCACCAGCATCCAGGCGCGACGGTGTCCCAGGAGGGGCGTCAGAAGAGGGACGGCGGTCCGGTCGATCAGGGGCGCCCAGACGAACTTCAGCGAATAGGACAGGGTGGCCAGGGCGAAGAAGCCGATCACCTCCAGCGTCAGGCCGCTTTCCCGCAGCCAGGCTGTCAGGGTGTCGAAGATCAGCAGATTGGGCAGACCGGCCGAAAAACCCAGAAGCAGCATGATGAAGACGCGCCGCTCGCCATAGACGGCCAGGCCGCCGAAACGGCTTGCGGGTTTGGCGGGTGTGGTCTGGTCGGTCATGCACGGCTCCGGCGGCGGCCGGAGACGGACGCCGTTAACTCAGCCGACCTTGGCGCGGATGTCGCGCTTCGTCCAGCGGGCCAGGGCGGCGCGCAGCCCCTCGGCGTCCAGCGGCTTGACCAGATGGTCGTCCATCCCGGCCTCCAGGCACAGGCGGCGGTCCTCGGCGAAGGCGTTGGCGGTCAGGGCCAGTATGGGGGTGGCGTCGCCTGTGGCGCGGATGGCGCGGGTGGCGGCGGGGCCGTCCATGCCCGGCATCCGCATGTCCATCAAGACCAGATCATAGCGGGCGCGTGCCAGGGCGGCGACGGCCTCCTGACCGCTGGCGGCGGTTTCGACGATGCAGCCCTCGCGCTGCAACAGGGTGCGGGCCAGCAGGGCGCCGACCGGATTGTCCTCGGCCAGCAGGACCCGCGTCCCGGCGAAGCGGGCAGGGACGACCCGGTCGTCCTCAGCCGCCGGAGAGGCGGCGCCGGCCTCGCGCATGGGATCGTCCTGGGCCGCGACGGCCAGCACCCGTTCGGCGAGGGAGGCGCGGCGCAGAGGCTTGATCAGATAGCCGTGGAAGCCCTGGGCGCGGTAGCGCGCGATCAGATCGCGCTCGGACGGTTTCAGCAGGATCACGCCCCGGCCGTCCGATGGCGGAAGCGCCAAGTCGCCGGACAAGGCGCCGACGTGATCGACCAGAACGACCGGCGCCGATGCGGCGAACCGCCCACCGGACGCCTCGATCTGGGCGACGGCGGCGGCCTGGACGAAGGGGTCGGGCGAGCGGACGGCGACGGTCAGGCCCGCCAGAGGCTGGTCTCGCGTACCGGGAACGACATCGAAGGCGGCCTCGAAACAGAAGCGGGCGCCGCCGCCCGGGCGGTCTGCGACCTGGACAGACCCGCCCATGGCCCGCGCCAGTTTTCGGACGACGGCAAGCCCCAGGCCCGCCCCGTCGTGTCGCACGGCGTCGGAAACGTCGGCGTGTCCGAACTCTTCGAAGATGCGCGTGCGGGCTTCGTGCGGCACGCCGGGGCCCGTGTCATCGACGATGAAGGCCAGGTGCGCCGCCCCGCCGGCGCCGTTTCGCCGTTCGACCGCGATGTAGACGCCGCCGGTCTCGGTGAACTTGACCGCATTGCCGGCCAGGTTGAACAGAACCTGCTTCAGCCGGCCCTCGTCGGCCCTGATGTCGGGGACGTCGGCGCCGACGGACCAGACGATCTCCAGCCCCTTGTCATGGGCGCGCGGGCTCAGCAGTTCGGCGACGCTGCGGACCAGGGGCTCCACATCGACCGGCGCCAGGTCGAACTCCAGCGCCCCGGCCTCAAGCCGCGCATAGTCCAGAAGGTCGTTGACCAGTCCCAAAAGATGTTCGGCCGACTGGCGGGCGTTCTCGGCATAGGCGCGCTGGGCGCCGTCCAACCGGGTCCGCTGCAACAGATGGATCATGCCCAGCACCCCGTTCAGGGGGGTGCGCATCTCGTGACTCATCAGGCGCAGGAACTGCTGGGCCGGATCGGCCGTCGCCGCCGAGCCTTCGGTCCGTTTCGTCGCCGCCCGCCGCGCCATGGTCTGTTCCGTCTCCGCGAGGGACGACCTCTAAGCCGAGCGGAGTTAAGGACGCTTCAAGAGGCCCTGGATCAATCGTGGATGAAGGCCGCCCGACCGGCGGCCTCGGCCAGGCTGGAGCGGGCGGCGACGCGGCGGTCGAAATCGGCCTCGGCGCCGACCGTGTTGCGGCGATAGATCAGGGCCTCGGCGATATGGCGGCGCAAGACCCCGTCGCAGCCGTCCAGGTCGGCGATGGTGCGGGCCAGCCTGAGGGTGCGGGTCCAGCCCCGCGCCGTCAGCCCCCCGGCCTCGCCCGCCCGCATCAGCAGCATCCGCCCCGCCTCGTCCGGCGTGGCGAACCGGTCCAGCGCCTCGCCGGAGACCCGGGCGTTCAGCCCCTGGGCGGGATCCAGGCCGGCGGCCCGCGCCCGGTCTTCCTGCAGGGCGCGCGCAGCGGCGACGCGCGCCCTGGCCTCGGCCGTGCCCTCGGACGGGGGCGGCAGGATCATGTCGGCGGCGGTGACGGGCGGCGTCTCGACCGTCAGGTCGATCCGGTCGAACATCGGGCCGGACACCCGGTTCTGATAGTCCCGCTGGCATCGGGGCGCCTTGCCGCAGGCGCCGCGCCCGGCCCCGCCCATGCCGCAACGACAGGGGTTCATCGCCGCCACCAGCTGAAACCGAGCCGGATAGCGGATATGGGCGTTGGCGCGAGCCACGACGATCTCGCCCGTCTCCAGGGGCGCCCGCAGCGAGTCCAGGGCCTGGGCGCTGTATTCGGGCAGTTCATCAAGGAAGAGGACGCCGTTATGGGCCAGCGACGCCTCGCCCGGCTTGGCCCGCAGACCCCCGCCGGTCAGGGCCGCCATCGAGGCTGAATGGTGCGGGCTGCGGAAGGGACGGTCCCTTGTCAGGGCGCCCCGCTCGATCAGGCCGGCGACCGACCAGACCATGGAGGTCTCCAGCAGCTCCTGCGAGGTCAAGGGCGGCAACAGGCCGGGCAGGCGCTGGGCCATCATCGACTTGCCCGATCCGGGCGGGCCGATGAACAGCAGATTGTGGCCGCCCGCCGCCGCGATCTCCAGCGCCCGCTTGGCGCCTTCCTGGCCCTTGACCTCGCGCAGGTCGGGCACGGCCTTGCCGCCGGCCAGGGGACCGGGCTCAGGCGCGCGCAGCACCTGGCTTCCCTTGAAATGATTGATCAGGGCGATCAGGGACCGCGGCGCCAGAATACGCGCCCCGCCGGCCCAGGCGGCTTCCGGCCCCGTGGCTTCCGGGCAGATCAGACCCAGGCCCAGGGCGTCGGCGGCCACGGCGGCCGGCAGGGCGCCGCCGACCCTGGCGATCTGCCCGTCCAGCCCCAGCTCGCCGATGGCGGCCCAGCCGTCCAGGGCGTCCGGCCCGATCACCCCCATGGCCGCCATCAGGGCCAGGGCGATGGGCAGGTCGAAATGGCTGCCTTCTTTTGGTAGGTCGGCGGGGGCCAGATTGGCGATGATTCGCCGTGAGGGCAGGGCCAGACCGATCCCGGCGAAGGCGCCGCGCACCCGCTCGCGGCTTTCAGCCACCGCCTTGTCCGGCAGGCCGACGATGTTGAACACCGTCTGCTGATCCTGGCCGACCAGCTGGACCTCGACGTCCACACGCCGCGCCTCGACCCCGTCAAAGGCGACCGTAACGACTCGCGCGACCATGGCTCCGTCCCCCCTTGGAGCGAGGAACGAACCATGAACTGAACTCTAATTCAAGTGGCGATTACGCAACCTGTGCGGCGCGTTTCGCTTCTATGACCTCCCACATCCGCGCCGTGGCGTCGACGCCGGTGAAGGTCTTCAACTGTTGGGCGCCTGTGGGGGAGGTGACGTTGATCTCGGTCAGCCAGTCGCCGATCACGTCGATCCCGACGAAGATCAGGCCGCGTTCCTTCAGGGTCGGACCAATGGCGGCGCAGATTTCGAGATCGCGCGGCGTCAGCTCGACCGGCGCGGCCGTGCCTCCGACCCGCAGGTTTGACCGGACCTGGTCCTTGGCCGGAATTCGGTTGATGGCGCCCACCGGCTCGCCGTCCACCAGCAGGATGCGCTTGTCGCCCCTGGACACGGCGGGAATGAATTTCTGGATCACCAGAGGATCGCGCGATCCCATGGCGTGGATTTCGATCAGGGCGTCCAGATTGGGATCGTCCGCCTTCAGCCGCACCACGCCCGAGCCTGCGGCCCCATGCAGGGGCTTCAGCACCACCTCGCCGTGGCGCCGGTGGAAGTCGCCCAGCTGGACGGGGTCGGAACTGATCAGGGTCGGCGGGGTCAGGTCGGGGAAGCGCGTGACCAAGAGCTTCTCCGGCGCCGAACGCACCTCGGCCGGATCGTTGACCACCAGGGTCGAAGGGTGGATCGTTTCCAAGAGATAGGTGGCGGTCACATAGGCTATGTCGAACGGCGGGTCCTGACGCATCAGGACCACATCGACGTCCTGCCCCAGGTCCAGCCGAACGGGGTCGCCGAAATCGACGTGGTCGCCGGCCTTGCGACGAACGGCGACCGGACGGGCGCGGCAGTAGAGCCGCCCCTCCTCAAGGGCCAAGGTGCGGAAATCATAGACCCACAGCCGGTGCCCGCGCGCCTGGGCCGTTTCCGCCATCAGAAAGGTGGTGTCGGACTCAATATTGACGGCCTCGATCGGGTCCATCTGGATGGCGACTTTGAGGGTCATGGTGTCTGGGGCCTATCGCGCCTTGCGCTGCTTGGGCCCGATCGGCGTGAGGCGCCCGAGCCGAGGGTTCGTCTTCGTCTGTTGCGGTTCAGTCCAGCGGCCTGGCTTCTTCGGCCAGCATGATCGGCACGCCTTCCCGGATCGGATAGGCCAGTTTCGCGCCCGGCGAGATCAGTTCGCCGGCCTCGCGGTCATAGGTTAGGCGGCCCCGCGTCACCGGACAGACCAGCACCTCGAGCAGGCGAGGGTCGACGGAAACCGGCGTCTGGAAGGCGTCGCTCATGAGGGCTCCTGTCGTCTGCGAAAACCGGGTCGGAAAGGCTGTTTAGGGTCACGGCGCGCTTTGCGCCATATGGGCGGGCCTATTGGATCGACGATGCGGCGTCGTCGCCCCCGTCGGCGGCGTCGATCCGCAACAGGGCGGTCAGGGCCTCGGCGCGCGACATCAGGCTCATCGACTCCAGCAGGGCCTGTTTTTCGGCGGGTTCGAACGGCAGGGCCATGGCCAGGCTGTTGACCAGGGCCTCCATAGGCGCGGTCTCGGCCGTGTCCCAGTCGATCTCCAGGGCGCGGTGAGCCATGTAGTCCCGCAAGGCGTCCAGAAAGGCGTGGCGGTCGAAATCCGGCTCCTCAGGCGGGGGCGCCAGATCGTCCTCATAGGCGTCGAACGCCGCCCGCACCTGTCGATACGGCGTCTTGGTCGGCAGTTCGGCCGCGACGCGGAACCGCGACACCCCGGTCAGGGTGATCAGATAGCGCCCGTCCGACGTCTCGGCGAAGCCGGTGATCCGTCCCGCGCAGCCGACCGAAGACAGGCCGGGCAGGGCCGGCGTCCCGCCCTTGGGCTGGATCAGGCCGATGATCCGGTCGCCCGCCATGGCGTCGTCCACCATGTTCAGATAGCGCGGCTCGAAGATGTTCAGCGGCAGCTGGCCGCGGGGCAGCAGGATGGCGCCGCCCAGCGGAAACACCGGAATGACCTGGGGCAGGTCCAAAGCGCGCACATAGCCCTGGGGCATGGAAGGGTCCGCCCTAGGAGAAGAGGATGGAGGACAGGCGGCGCCGCCCGTCCTTGGAGACGTCCGACCCCAGGCCGGCCGCCTCGAAGATGACCAGAAGCTGTTTGCGCGCGGCCTGATCGTTCCATTCGCGATCGGCCTGGACGATGGACAGAAGATTGTCGATCGCGCCCTTGAAGTCGCCGGCCGCGCTCTGGGCTTCGGCCAGGTCGAAGCGCGCCTGATGATCGTTCGGATCGGCCGCGACCCTGGCTTCCAGCTCGGCCGATGCGCCGGCGGGCGCCTTGGCCGCCAGGGCCAGCTGGGCCCGCACGCTCTGAACCGCCGGTTCTTTGGACTCGGCCGGCGCCATGGCGATGGTCTGGGTCGCCTGTTCGACGTCGCCGCCCGCCATATAGACACGCGCCAGGCCGGCGATGGCCTTTTCATTCTCCGGCTCGATCGACAAGACGTGGGCGAAGGCCTGGGCCGCGCCGCCGAAGTCGTTCAGGCCCAGCGATTCTTCACCCAGCTCCAGCAGTTGAGCGGTCTCGGCGGACCCGGCCTGGCCGCCGGTCAGCTTGTCGATGAAGGCCTTGATCTGGCTCTCCGGAATAGCGCCCTGGAAGCCGTCCACCGGCTGGCCGTTGACGAAGGCGTAGACGGTCGGGATCGACTGCACCCGCAGCTGGCCTGCATAGGCCGGGTTGGCGTCGACGTCGATCTTGACCATCTTGACCGCCCCCTTGGCGGCGCGCACGGCCTTCTCCAGCGCCGGCCCCAGAGTCCGGCAGGGGCCGCACCAGGTGGCCCAGAAGTCGACGATCACCGGCTGGGTCTTCGACGCCTCGATCACGTCCTTCATGAAGGAGGCGTCCGTGCCTTCCTTGATCAGGTCGCCGGAAGGGCGCGGGTCCAGGGTCGGGTCGGCGAAGGTCATGGGGAAGTCCGTGTATCGAAGAGCCTTAGAACCCCAGATGGTCGCCTTACCGGCCCAACACAACTCCCCAGGCCGTGCGAGCGTGGCGCGATCGAGAAAGAACGTCGAAATCTTTTGACGGCCGGGCGGCAAGCCCCTTCTATGACTGCTGCAAGACACGCCGGGGCTGGCGTGTCGTCGGGAGAGGGATCTGATGATCAGACATCATCTGCGGGGCGTCGGCCTCGCGGCCTTGGCGTGCGCCTTGGGCCTGTCGGCCTGCGCCACGACGGAGCCGGACCAGGGCGGGACCGCCCCGGCCAAGGACAGGAGCCTGGCGGCCGGGCTGGACCCGGCGACGAGGTCGGACCCCTATCCTTCGACCTATCAACCGTTGCCGCGCGAGAATTTCGCCGTGGTCGGGGCTACGGTCCTGACCGGGACGGACCGCAAGATCGAAAACGGCGTGGTCGTGGTCACCGACGGCAAGATCGCCGCCGTCGGCGACGCCTCGACCCCCGTCCCTGCGGGCTATCGGCTGATCGAGGCGCGCGGCCGCTATGTCACGCCGGGGATCATCGACGTCCACAGCCACCTGGGCGTCTATCCGTCCCCCGGGGTCCAGGGCATGAGCGACGGCAATGAGGCGACCAGCCCGAACACCGCCCAGGTCTGGGCCGAACATTCGCTTTGGCCCCAGGATCCGGGCTTCAACACCGCCCGCGCCGGCGGGGTGACCACGCTCCACATCCTGCCCGGCTCGGCCAATCTGTTCGGCGGCCGGGGCGTCACCATCCGCAATACGCCCTCCATCACCATGCAGGGCATGAAGTTTCCGCAGGCCCCCTATACGGTCAAGATGGCCTGCGGCGAGAACCCGTCGCGGGTCTATGGCGGCCGCAACCAGAGTCCGGCGACCGGCATGGGCAATATGGCCGGCTATCGCGCCGCCTTCATCGCCGCGCGCGAATACAAGGCCAAGTGGGACAAGTGGCGCGAGACCGGCGAGGGGACGCCCCCGACCCGCAATCTGCAGAACGAGACCTTGGCCGGGGTGCTGGACGGCTCGATCCTGATCCAGAACCACTGCTACCGCGCCGACGAAATGGCGCTGATGATGGATATGGCCAAGGAGTTCGGCTACCGCATCACCACCTTCCACCACGCCACCGAGGCCTACAAGCTGGCCCCGCAACTGGCCCAGGCCGGCATCTGCGCGGCCATGTGGACCGGCTGGTGGGGCTTCAAGATGGAGGCGCTCGACGCCATCGAGGAGAACGCCGCCCTGGTGGACGCAGCCCAGGGCTCCTGCGCCGTGATCCATTCCGACGACGCCGAACTGACTCAACGGTTGAACCAGGAAGCCGCCGCCGCCCTGTCGGCCGGTCGCCGCGCCGGCCTGAACATTTCGGAAGAACACGCCATCAGCTGGATCACCTCCAACGCCGCCAAGGCCATCGGCGTCGCCGACCAGACCGGCTCGCTGGAGGCCGGCAAGCGCGCCGACGTGGTGATCTGGAGCGCCGATCCCTTCTCCATCTACGCCCGCGCAGACCAGGTCTTCATCGACGGCGCCCTGGCCTTCGACCGGACCAACCCCGCCTATCAGCCGACCAGCGATTTCGAGCTGGGCCAGCCGGGCTATGGCCTGACCGCCGCCAACGTCGCCGAAGGAGCCCGCTGATGCGTCTGCCCCACGTCCTTGCGGCCGCTGTGGCCGCCCTGTCTGTCGCCGCGCCTGCAGTCGCCCAGGACACCGTGGCGATCACGGGCGGCCGGGTTCTGACCGGAACCTCCGTCATCGAGCGCGGCACGGTGGTGATCCGCGACGGCAAGATCGTCTCGGTCGGAACGGGCGCCGCCCCGGCCGGCGCCCGCGTCATCGACGCGACCGGCAAGACGGTCGCCCCTGGCTTCGTCGCCGTCGATTCCGGCCTGGCCGGGACCGAGGTGGGCTCGGTCGGCGGCACCAATGAGCTGCGCAACGCGTCCAACACCCTCAGCGCCGCCTTCGACATCTCCTATGGCCTCGACCCCTGGTCCTTCACCCTGCCGGTGGCGCGTCTGGGCGGCATCACCCGCGCCGTGGTCGTGCCCCAGCACCCCGGCTCGTCCGGCGGCCATGTGCATGAGGACGAGACGGCCGGCGCCGGCGACGGCGGCTATCAGACGCCGGGCCTGTTCGCCGGCCAGGCGGCGATCATCGACCTGGGTCAGGATGCGAACATCCTGGTCAAGCCGCGCGTGGCCATGGTCGCCCCGTTCGGCGAGGCCGGGGCCGACATCGCCGGCGGCGCGCGCGGCGCCCAGTTCGTCCTGTTCAAGGAGACGATGGCCGAGGTCCGTCTCTACGCCCGCAACAAATCGGCCTATGAGCGGGCGGGCCTGCGCGACCTCAGCCTGTCGCGCGCCGACCTGGAGGCCCTGATCCCGGTCGCCAACGGCTCCATGCCCCTGATCGTCACCGTCCACCGGGCGTCCGACATCCAGCAGGTGCTGCGCCTGGCGCGCGAGGAAGGGATCAAGTTGATCCTGGACGGCGCCGAGGAAGGCTGGCTGGTCGCCGGCGAGATCGCTTCGGCCGGCGTGCCCGTCTTGCTGAACCCCATCTCCAACCTGCCCGCCGACTTCGAGATGCGGGCGGCGCGGATGGAGAATGCGGCGGCCCTGAACGCGGCCGGCGTCGTCATCGCCATCAAGGGCAACGAGGGTTCGACCCACCGCGCCCGCGAGGCCCGCTACAACGCCGGCAACGCCGTCTCGCACGGCCTGCCTTACGGCGCCGCCATCGCCGCCCTGACGGTCAATCCGGCCAAGATCTTCGGCATGGCCGGACAGTTCGGCCAGATCGCGCCGGGCGCCGCCGCCGACGTCGTGGTCTGGTCCGGCGACCCGCTGGAGCCGCTCAGCCAGCCTTCGGCCGTCTTCATCGACGGGGTCGAGCAACCGTTGACCAGCCGCGCCCTGCTGCTGCGCGACCGTTATCGTCAACAGACGCCGATGCCGCCGGCCTATCGCAACTGACGGCCTTTCAGGTCTGAACGGAAAGGGCGGGACCGCAGGGTTCCGCCCTTTTTCGTTTTGGCCTAGCGGGCCAGAAACCGCAGGGCCGCGCGCGCCAGCCGGCCCGCCGCCCCGTCCCACGGCGGCCCCAGCCGTTCAAAGGCGTTCACCGGCCCCACGTCATAGACCGCCCGCGCATGGCTGAAGCGTTTGAAGCCCTCAGGCCCGTGATAGGCGCCCAGGCCGCTGGGGCCGACCCCGCCGAACGGCAGGTCGTTCTGGGCGATATGAAGCATGGTCCCGTTCAGGGTCACGCCGCCCGACAGGCCGGAACCCAGGATCCGGTCGCGCGTCCGGGCCTGGTTGGTGAAGCCGTACAGGGCCAGGGGCCGGGGCCGGGCGGCCACGAAGGCCAGGGCTTCATCCAGGCTGTCGTATCCGACCACCGGCAGGACCGGGCCGAAGATCTCCTCCTGCATCAGCAGGCCGTCGCTCGGCGGGTTCAGCACCAGGGTCGGGGCGATCTTGCCGTTGTTCCCGTCGCCCGCATCCGGGTGCTCCAGCACCTCGGCCCCCGCCGCCCGCGCCGCCGCCACCGCCTCGCGCAGCCGGAGCCGGTGACGGTCGCTGATCACCCCGCTGTAGTCGGGGTTGTCCTGAAGGGTCGGATAGGCCCGCCGCGCCTGATCCATCACGGCCTCGGCGAAGGCCCGGACCTGACCGGCCGGGACCAGGGCGTAGTCGGGGGCGATACAGGTCTGGCCCGCGTTCAGGAATTTGCCGAAGGCGATCGACCGGGCCGCCTTGTCCAGCGGATAGTCGGGGGCCACGACCGCCGGCGACTTGCCGCCCAGCTCCAGCGTCACCGGCGTCAGGTTTTCCGCCGCCGCCCGCATCACCTCCCGCCCCACCCGCGTCGAACCGGTGAAGACCAGATGGTCGAAGGCCAGGCGCGAAAAGGCCTGGGCTGTATCGACGCCGCCGTTGACCACGGTCAGCACCGCCGGATCGAACCGTTCGGCCACGGCGGCTTCCAGCAGGGCGCCGAAGGCGGGCGTCAGCTCGGACGGCTTGATCATCACCCGATTGCCCGCCGCCAGGGCGTCCACCGTCGGCCCGAGCGCCAGCAGCAGGGGATAGTTCCACGGCGCGATCACCCCGACCACGCCCAGGGGCTCATGCCGGATCCAGGCCCGCGACGGCTGGAACATCAGGTCCACCGGACGCCGCTCGTCGCGCATCCACCGCCCCAGACGGGCGCGCGCATGGTCCAGGCTGCGGATCAGGGGCGTGACCTCCAGCAGCCCCGTCTCCATCGCCGACCGCGCCCCGAAATCCGCATCTATGGCCCGCGCAAAGGCCTCGCGCCGCTCCAGCACCAGGGCCTTCAGCGTCTCCAGCCGCCCGCGCCGCTCCTGGGCCGACGCAGCCCCCTCCGCCCGCGAGGCCGCGTGCTGAAGCCCGAACCGGTCCGAGAGCTGAGCCTGGGTCATCCTGTTCCGATCCTTCGCACCAATTTTTCTTGTATAATCAAAATCATTGCCAGATAACCCCGGCTTATCTAGGGTTGTCGAACCATCGGAGGCAGACGCCGGGCATGACCAGATCCATCGCGGTGACCAGCGAGCGCCTGGGGCGGATCGTTGAGGAGGCCGCGAGCGAGGTCTATGTCTTCGGCGTAGAGGACTTCTATTTTCGACTCGTCAACAAGGGCGCCCGGGAAAACCTGGGCTACAACGCGGACGAACTGTCCCGCCTGACGCCCTGGGATCTGAAGCCCCGCATCCGTCGCGACGACTTCCTGGCTCTGATCCGGCCGCTGCTCGCCGGCGAAGTCGATCGGCTCGACTTCGACACCGTTCATCGACGCAAGGACGGGTCCGAATACGACGTCTCCGTCAAGCTCCAGCTGTTCGACGACGGCGACGACCCGGTCTTCTACGCCGCCATCCAGGACACGACCGAATACCGGCGTGTGGAGCAGCAGCTGCGCGACACGGCCCAGCGGCTGGACGTCATCCTCGACAATACCACCATGGCGGTCTTCCTGATGGACGACCGGCAGCACTGCGTCTTCATGAACCGGGCGGCGGAAAAACTGACCGGCTACGCCTTCGAGGAGACCACCGGGCGACCGCTGCACGACGTCATCCACCACACCCGTCCGGACGGATCCCACTTCCCACTGTCCGAATGCGCCATCGACCGCGCCTTCCCCGAGCGGGCCGGCGTCCAGGGGGAGGAGGTCTTCGTCCACAAGGACGGCGGCTTCTATCCCGTCGCCTTCACCGCCAGCCCCATCCACGGCGAGGGCGCCCAGGTGATCGGGACCGTGATCGAGGCGCGCGACATCAGCGAGGAGAAGCGCAACGCCGAGGTCCGCAACCTCTTGATGCACGAGGTGGACCACCGGGCGCGCAATCTTCTGGCCATCGTCCAGTCCCTGGTGCGCCTGACCCGCGCCGACGATCTGGACGACTACAGGTCGGTCCTGGCGGGCCGGATCGGCGCCCTGGCCCGCGCCCAGACCTCCCTGGCCAGCCGGCGCTGGGAGGGCGGGCGGCTGGAGGACGTCGTCTGGGAAGAACTGGACGCCCTGTGTCCGAAAGAGGCGGTGGAGGTCGAGGGTCCGCCGGTCGATCTGTCCCCCGAACAGGTGCAGCCCCTCAGCATGCTGCTGCATGAGCTGGCGACGAACGCCAGCAAATATGGAGCCTGCAGCCGCAGCGGCGGTCGCATCTGCGTGGACTGGGCGATCAAGGACGGTCAGGCGACCCTGAGATGGCGCGAGGTTGGCGGCCCGCCCGTCAGTGCGCCGACGCGCCAGGGTTTCGGCTCTTCGCTGCAAACCAATATGGCCCGGCAACTGGGCGGCGCCTTGAGCCGCAACTGGGCGAGTGAAGGATTGGAGGTGGAGATCGTCTTCCCTCTGGAGCCCCCGTCGCCGATCGCATGAGGGAGGGTGTGGCGCCCCACCCCCGTCCGCGCTAGGTCAGGCCCATGCCGACCGCCCTCTACATCGACGCCGACGCCTGCCCGGTGAAGGAGGAGGTCTATCGCGTGGCGCGGCGCTATGGGCTGAAGACCTATGTGGTCTCCAACGGCTGGATGCAGGTGCCGCGCGAGGCCCTGATCGAACAGGTGGTGGTGGACGCAGGCCCCGACGTGGCCGACGACTGGATCGCCGAACGGGCGGGTGTGGGCGATGTGGTGATCACGGCCGACATTCCCCTGGCCGACCGCTGCCTGAAGGCCGGGGCCCAGGCGCTGAAATCGAACGGCCAGGCCTTCACCCCGGACTCCATCGGCTCGGCCCTGGCCGGGCGGATGGTGGGCGAGCATCTGCGGTCGATGGGGGTGGCCACCTCCGGCCCGCCGCCCTTCTCGGCCGCCGACCGGTCGCGCTTCCTCCAGGCCCTGGACCAGGCCGTGGTCAAGGCGCGCAAGGCCGCTCCATGAGCACCGTCATTCCCGAGGAGGAGCTGGAGTTCCGCTTCTATCGCGCCGGCGGCCCCGGCGGGCAGAACGTCAACAAGGTCTCGACCGCCGTCCAGATGCGGTTCGACGTGAAGAACTCCTCCAGCCTGACCGAACCGGTCAAGGCGCGGCTGATGAAGCTGGCCGGCAGTCGGCTGACGCTCGACGGGGTGATCCTGATCAACGCCGTCCGTTTCCGCACCCAGGAGCGCAACCGCGCCGATGCGATCCAACGGCTGCAGGCCCTGGTGGACGAGGCCTCGATCAAGCCGGTCTTCCGCGTCCCGACCCGGCCCACCAGGGCGTCGAAGGAGCGCCGGCTGAAGGCCAAGACCAGCCGCGCCTCGATCAAGTCGGGGCGGGGCCGACCGTCGCTCGACTAGGCTCGGATCACTCTTCGACCGGGCGGAAACGCAGGCCCGCGATCCGATCTTCGGGATCGAACAGGATCATCCATTCGGTCACCTTGTTGTCGAAAGTAATGCGGAACAACTGGGCGTCGCCTTCGGCCGCCACGAAATCGACGGAGCGGACCTCCCCGAAGCTCTTGATCAGGGGGATCAGCTGGGGCGCCAGCTGGCGCATGCGCCCGCCCAGGTCGGGGGTGAAGACGGCGTAGTTGAAACCGGCGCCTTGGGCCGAGGCGATGACGTTGCGCAGCGCTTCTTCCGCACGAGCGATGTCGGGCGCCTGGGCTTGGGTCTGAGGTTCGGCTTGGGCCTGGGTGGGCGTTTGAACGGGGGGGACCTGGGCCGCCGGGGCTGCGCCGTCGAAGGTGTTGGCCACGGCGCCGGCCGCGACCTGGCTGAGGGCGGCGTGCGGCGCGGCGACAGCGGTCAATGCCAGGGCCACGATCAGGATGGTCTTCATGCGAAGGCTCCGGTCAGTGCAGATAGGGCCAGAGCGAAAGGCCCAGGGCCGTCAGGGCCGCGACGACCGCGACCGTCAATGAAGCCGCGACCCAAGCCGGAGTTCTCGGCTTTTCGATGACCATCGCCGTTGGGGCGGGCGGATCCTGGATCAGGCGCGAAAGGGCCCGCGCCGCCGCGATCACCTCGTTCAGGGCGTCGCGCGCCTGGGCCTGGGGCCCCAGTTCGCGGCGAATCCACCGCTCCACCACCGGCTGGGCCGCCTTCCAAAGGTCGTGGTCCGGCTGAAGCCGGCGGGCCACCCCCTCGACCGAGACCATGGTCTTCTGCAGCAGGATCAGTTCGGGCCTCAGCCGCATGTCGAACAGGGCGGTGATCTCGAACAGCTGGCCCAGCAGACGGCCCATCGACACCTGGCTGGCGGCGCGTCCGATCACCGGCTCGCCCACGGCGCGCAGGGCCTGGGCGAAGGTCTCCACCGAATGGTGCGGCGGCACATAGCCCGCCTCGAAATGGACCCGGGCGATCCGGTCGTAATCCCGGCTGATGAAGCCCCACAGGATCTCGGCCAGATAGCGCCGCTCGGCCGGGCCCAGCCGCCCGACGATTCCGAAGTCGATGGCCGTCAGATGGGCCGGGGCGCTGGCGAACAGATTGCCCTCGTGCAGGTCAGCGTGGAAAACTCCGTGATCCAGGGCCTGAACGAGGAAGGCGCGCACCACATTGTCAGCCAGGAGGTCGGTGTCCAGCCCCGGCAGCTCGGCCAGGGTCGGGTCGGTCATGGGCAGACCTGGCGCCCATTCCAGGGTCAACACCCGCTTGCCGACCCCGTCCCAGACGACGGCGGGGGCGGACATATAGCCGTCCTTGGCCAGGATGTCGGCCATTTCGCTGGCGGCCGCCGCCTCCAGCCGCATGTCCAGCTCCAGCTCCAGCGAATTGGCGATGGTCTCGACGAAGGCCTGGGGCTCCAGCCGCCGCGACAGGGGAACCAGCCGGTACACCAGGGCGGCGCCGAGCCGCATGGCGTCCAGACCGTCGGCGACGCGCCGCTCGACCCCCGGCCGCAGCACCTTGACCGCCACGGCCCGACCGTCGGCCAGGGTGGCCCGGTGCGCCTGGGCCAGGGAGGCGGCGGCGACCGGCGGACTCAGGTCGATGAACAGGCTCTCGACCGACCGACCGAGGGATTTCTCGATCTCGCGCCGCGCCTCTTCCAGCGAAAAGGGCGGCAGGGCGTCCTTCAGCCGGCCCAGGTCGCGGGCGAACTGGATGCCGAAGATGTCGGCCCGCGTGGCCAGAACCTGGCCCAGCTTGATCGCCACGGGCCCCAGATGTTCGAAGGCCTTGCCCAGCCTCTGGCCCGGCCGCCCCTCGCGCCCGTCGCGGCCCGACAGCATCTGCACGAACCGGGCGAAGGGTCGGGTCCAGACCGGCAGAAGGGGGGTGACCTCGCGCGGGATCAGGGCGTCGTGGCGCGCCAGCACCCACAGCCAGCCGACCAGGCGCAGGAAGGCGGCCACGGGGTTGCGCACTGCCACGGCGGCGGGCGGCGGTGGAGCCGTGCGATAGATCCGGCCGGTCAGATCGCCCACCCGTGGTGGATGGCGGCGATCCCGCCCGACAGATTGGTCACCGACACCCGCTTGAACCCGGCCTCTTCGATCAGGGTCTTGAAGGCCGCCTGGTCGGGGAAGCGGCGGATGCTCTCGACCAGATACTGATAGCTGTCGCGATCCTTGGCCACCCAGCCGCCGATGCGCGGAATGGCGTGGAAGGACCAGGCGTCATAGATCTTGCGCACCGGCCCCGCCGTGGGCCGCGAGAACTCCAGGCACAGGAACCGCCCGCCCGGCTTCAGCACCCGCCGCGCCTCGGCCAGGGCCTTGTCGATATGGGCCACGTTGCGGATGCCGAAACTGATCGAATAGGCGTCGACCGATGCGTCCGGCAGGGGCAGGTTCATCGCGTCCCCGACCGACCAGCTCATCTCCGGCTCGCCGCCCTTGGCCACGCCCGCCAGGATCATCTCGGCGTTATAGTCCAGCACGATGACCGAGGCGTCCGTCCCGCCGCGACGCTCCTGGGCCGCGCGCGCCATCTTGGAATAGCGCCGCGCCATGTCGCCGGTGCCGCCGGCCACGTCCAGGATGGTCTCGCCGGGGCGCGGGTTCAGCTTGGCGGCGGCGATGTCCTTCCACACCCGATGGACGCCGACGCTCATCAGGTCGTTCATCACATCGTAGTTCGAGGCGACGGAGTCGAAGACCCCGCGCACCATCTTCACCTTTTCGCGCGCGTCGACGTCGCGGAAACCGAAGGAGGAACGGTCGCCCGACGAATGCGGGCCGTGGGAGGAGGCGTCGGTCATAATCGGGGGTCTAGCGCGTCGCGAGCCGCCCGTCACGCGATCCGGCCGCCTCGGATTCGGCTTCAGGCCCGGCTTCCGGCTGGGGCAGGGCCAAATCCTTCATCACCTGGCGCATCAGGCCGTAGCAGCCGCAGGACGCCGCCTCCAGACCGTCGCGGTCCCGCACCCGCACCCAGCCGCGGCCGCGCTGGATCAGCTTCCTGTCCTCCAGCACCGTGCCCACCTCGGATACGGTGGCGCGCCGCACGCCCAGCATGCCGGCGATGTCGGCCTGGGTCAGGTCGATCCGGTCGTCCTCGGCCCGGTCGTGCAGGGTCAGCAGCCAGCGCGCCAGCCGCTCGTCCAGTCGGTGCTGGGCGTTGCAGGCGGCGACCTGCTGCACCTGGGCCATCAGGCCTTCGGTGAAGCGCGACAGGGCCTGGCGCAGGGTTTCGCTGGCGTCCAGCGCCGCGCCGAACGCCGCGGCCGAGCAGCAGGCGGCGACGCCGTCGCCCTGGGATATGGCGCGGCTGGCGGCCCGGGCGTTGAACGGGCCGCAGGTCACCCCGACCAGGCCCTCGCGGCCGATGGCGGCCGTCTCCACCGTCTTGTCGTCAGGCAGGACGGTCATCAGCGACACCACCCCCTTGATCGGGAACCAGACCTGATCGACCGCTTCGCCGGCGTCGTACAGCATCTGGCCACGCGCGACCTCGCGTTCCTCCAGATAGGGTTTGATCCGCTCGCGGTCCGCCGGATCGAGGGCGGCGATCCACAGATTGTCCATCATCCTCTTTCCTCTACATCCGACGTCAGCAGCAACGCTTTTCGTCCACGCCCAACGCCCAAGCTTGATCCCGCGTTCCGCGACCCTTTCGGGGTCATGTTGCGGCGTCGCCTGTACGCTTGCGGCGCTCTCCCGAACGCCTTACGCCTTGGAAAAAAGAGGAAGCCCCATGACCGACGTCCGCATCGAGGTCGCGAAAGCGCTCGAAACCTTGCCCGCCTGGCGCGCCGACGACGGCGACCGCCCCGCGATCGCGCGCTCACTCAGGTTCGCCGATTTCAACGCCGCCTTCGGCTTCATGACCCGCGTCGCCCTGATGGCCGACAAGATGGACCATCATCCGGAATGGTCGAACGTCTACGACCGCGTCGAGGTGCTGCTGACCACCCATGACGCCGACGGGGTGACGGACAAGGACGTCGCCCTGGCCCGGTTCATCGATCGCGCCGCCGCCGAAACGGGGGCGAACTCGTGAGCGCTCCCCACGCCCGCCCCGGCCGCGTCGCCGGCAAGACCGTCCTGATCACCGGCGCCGCCGGCGGCCTGGGCGAGGCCATGGCCTTCATGATGGCCCGCGAGGGCGCCCGCCTGGCCCTGACCGACATCGACGGCGACCGCGCCGCCGCCCTGGCCGCCCGCATCAACGCCGAAATCCCCGGCGCCGCCTTCGCCTACGCCCACGACGTGGCCGACGAAGCCCAGTGGGAACAGGTGATCGCCGCCGCCGTGGCCGACCTCGGCGGCCTGTCGGTCCTGGTCAACAACGCCGGCGTCGGCGGCCCCCTGGCCTTCGTCGAACAGGACACGGTCGACAACTGGCAACGTCAGTACGAGATCAATCTGCGCTCGATCATGCTGGGCGCCAAATACGCCATGCCGCACCTGCGCGCCGCCGCACCGGCCTCGATCATCAACATCTCGTCGATCGCCGGCCTGGTCGCCGCCCCCGGCATGGGCGCCTATAACGCCACCAAGGCCGCCGTCTGGATGTACACCAAGACCCTGGCGCTCGAGGCGGCCAAGGCCGACTGGAACGTGCGCTGCAACTCTGTCCACCCGGTCTTCATCAAGACCCCGATCCTGGATCCCTTCATCGCCATGGCCGGCGGCGACGAGGCCAAGGCCCACGAACGCCTGACCCGCGGCATTCCCCTGAAGCGGATCGGCGACCCGGACGACGTGGCGTACTGCGTCCTCTATCTCGCCTCCGACGAATCCAGGTTCGTCACAGGGTCCGAATTCAAGATCGACGGCGGCATGACCGCGCAATAGGGCCCAGGCGCCCTATGGCTTTCTTTTGGGGGCCTACCGCGCTTCGCGCTGCTTGAGGCCGTGGGCGCGCTCCGGCATTTCGCACCGACGCCAGTTTGGAACGGTATCCGCCCCTCATCTGCGTATTCGGGGATTGAGGCCGCCCGCCGCTTGCTGTAAGCGGCCTCTTCCGGCCTTCTCGCCGACCACGCACCCGTAGCTCAGCTGGATAGAGCGTTGCCCTCCGAAGGCAAAGGTCACACGTTCGAATCGTGTCGGGTGCGCCACTTCGGTTTAAAATCGAGAACTCCGCCAGCGGCGGCTTGACGCCCTCGTCGCGTGCCGAAGGTCCGGGCAAGCTCGGTCTGGGAAGCGGATCACCGGCTCTGATCTCAAGCCGATCCGATCAGGGCCCTCAGCCGATAGGCGGCGACGATCCGGGCGGTCCTGGCCTGGGCGGCGGCGGCGGCGGCGGCCGCGGCTTCGCGTTCGGCGTTCAGCAGGTCGATCTGCGGCTTCAGACCGACGCGGACCTCGTGCCGGACGCTGGTCAGGGCCTGGTCTGCGGCCGTGCTCTGTTCGTCGGAGGCCTGGGCCACCAGTTCGGCGGTGT
This sequence comes from Brevundimonas sp. Br13, assembly GCF_055391505.1. Taxonomy (NCBI): domain Bacteria; kingdom Pseudomonadati; phylum Pseudomonadota; class Alphaproteobacteria; order Caulobacterales; family Caulobacteraceae; genus Brevundimonas; species Brevundimonas sp. Br13. The sequence goes on from NZ_AP044008.1 coordinate 747,228, forward strand.
GGATGTCCTGCCAGGCGGAGAGCACCTGTTCCTCCAGGCCCATGCGGGCGGCGCGCAGGCGGGCAAGGGCGGCGCGGACATCGGCGGCAGTCTCGGCGATCCTGCCCGACGTCAGGCCGCCGCTGAACAGGGTCCAGCGTCCACGGATCCCCACGGTCGCGCTGTCGGCGCGATAGTCGGGGAAAAACTGATCCCGAACCGATCCCGCCTCGACGAAGGCGCTGACGGTGGGCCGGCGTTCGCCGCGCGCGGCGCGGGCGCCGGCCTCGGCCGCCTCGACATCGGCCTGCGCCCGCCGCAGGGCGGGACTGGCGCCGAGCGCAGTCGCCATCGCGTCCTCAAGGGAGGCGGGCAGGGGCGGATTGGGCGGAATCGGCTGCAGATCCACCGGCTCCAGGCCGGTCAGATTGCGATAACGGGCGCGGGCGGACACCTGCATTCCCTCCGCCCGGGCCAGATCGGCGCGGGCCTCGGCGGCGCGCGACGCGGCCTGGGCGACGTCCGTGCTCGGGGTTTCTCCCGCCCGGAAGCGCTCGCGCGCCTGTCGCTCGATTTCCGTCATCTGAGCCGCCAGCGCGCGATACAGCCTCAGCACTTCATCGGCCGCGAGCATGTCGCCATAGGCCTGAACCACCGCCGTGACGACCTGGCCTTGAACGGCCTCGCCGCCGGCCTCGGCTGCGGCCATGTCGGCGCGGGCCCGAGCGATTCCCGCCGTCGCCCGACCGCCGGTGAACAGGGGCTGTTCCAGCGTCAGCTGGGCCGCCCGAGGCAAGGGGCGGCGCGTCTCAGGCTCATCGGAAGGCGTTCCCGGGGCGCAGGCCCATGGCCTTGAAAACCATGGCCGCCGGACAGAAGCCCGTGAACCCGGCCTGGATCATGTTCAACCCCGCGAAGACGGTCAGGGCGATCCACCACGGATGGACGGCGTAGGACAGGGCCACGCCCGCCAGCACGACGCATCCGGCGAAGATCATGACTGCACGATCGAGGTTCATCGGTAGGCTCCAGATTAAGAGGAAGGGTCACATGCGAAGCTTGCGGATGCCCATGATGTGCATCGCCAGCCGCTCGTAGGAGGGTTCGCTCTCGCCCTTGCGCACCTTGCGCAGGAAGTATTTTTCGAAGCCCACCTTGGCCAGATGGACCCATTTGCCGCTGGCGGCCCAGTTGACGTTGCGGGGCGGAATCTGCGGCTGGGCGACGAAGGCGACGCCGCCGTCGCCGAAATCCGCCAGACAGACGGCGTTCCAGGTCGCCTCCGCAGCCGGCGTCTCGCCGGCGACGAGGGCGGCCAGATTGGCGGCCACCGCCGTCACCATGCTCTCGATCATGAAGCCGGTCTTGGGCGCCCCCACCGGCACAGGCGTCGGACCGGTGGGGGCGATGGCGACGCAGACGCCCAAGGCGAAGATTTCCGGAAAGGCTGGGTTGCGCTGGTGCTCATCGACCAGGATGAAGCCCCGCGGATTGGTCAGTCCGGGGATGTCGCGGACAGCCGGCACGCCGCGGAACGCCGGCAGCATCATCGAATAGCCGAAGGGGAGCTGGTGGGTCTTGGCGACGGCCCCGTCCTCGGCCACCTCCTCCACATGCATCAGGCCGGGCTCGACCTTGGCGACGCGGGCGTTGGTGATCCATTTGATGTGTCGATCGCGCAGCTTGCTTTCCAGAAGCGACTTGGTGTCCCCACCCCGTCCAGGCCCAGATGGCCGATATAGGGTTCGGCGGTGACGAAGGTTATCGGCGCCCGGTCCCGGATCTTTCGCCTGCGCAGCTCGGTGTCCAGGATCAGGGCGAATTCGTAGGCGGGGCCGTAGCAGGAGGCGCCCTGGACCGCCCCGACCACGATCGGGCCGGGGTTCTCCAGATAGGCGTCGAACAGGGTCGCGGCGTGGGAGGCGTGAGCCGTCTGACAGACCGAGGCCGTATAACCGCCTGGACCGAGCCCCTCGATCTCATCGAAGGCCAGATCCGGCCCTGTCGCAATTACAAGATAATCGTAATCAACGCTCTCGCCGTCATTGAGCTCGACCCGCTTCTCCGAGGCGTGAAGCCGTTTCGCGCCGATGGCGGTGAAGCCGATCTTCTTGCGGGCGAAGATCGGCGGCAGATGAACCTGGATTGCTTCGGGCTCCCGCCACCGGACGGCGACCCAAGGGTTTGAACGAATATGTCTCAGACTCGGCGATCATAAGGACGTCGGCGCGCCCCTTGAGCGCCGCCTTGATCTCATAGGCGGCGATCTTTCCGCCCAACCCCGCCCCGATGATCACAATCCTGGGTTTGGCCATGTCTTCCTCCAGCGGGCGTTTCCATCACCGTTATGCGCTTGACCGGATATAATGATTACATGATATATACAATTATAAAATTGTGAGACTGCAGCCTGCGGACCTCGGGAGATTGGAATGTTCGGATCTGGAAAGAGCGCAAAGCATCGCGAGATCGGCCCGGCCGAGCTGAAGGCCCTGCTCGATCAAGGCGAGGCGCTGGTGATCGATGTGCGCGAGCCGGGAGAGTTCGCAGCCGAACACATCGCCGGCGCCGTCAACCTGCCCCTCTCCTCGTTCGATCCGGCCCGCCTGCCTGCGGCGGACGGAAAGACCGTCATCCTCCAGTGCGCCGGCGGAAAGCGATCCGGCATGGCGCTGGACCGCTGCGCCGAGGCTCAGGCCGCGATCGACACCCATCTGGCCGGGGGCCTGGGCGCCTGGAAGTCGGCGGGCCTGCCGGTCGAGCGCGGTTGATCGGCGCGGCGAAGACGGAAGGACGACGCCGATGAAGAAGTGGACCCTCATGGCTGCGGTCGCCCTGACCCTGTCCGCCTGCGGCGGCTCGGAAGAGAGCAGGACGCCGGCCGCCCGGACCGCGCCTGCCGGCGAGGAGCTTGTTCTGACGTCGAACGCGCTTGCCGACACCAAGACGGTGGCGGGCGAGATCACCACCCGCGACCGGTCCCAAGCCCGGGCGCGCATCCCCGGCCTGCTCGCCGCCCTGTCGGTGCGCGAAGGGGATATGGTCGGCAAGGGCCAGCAGATCGGCCGGGTGGTCGATGACCGGATCGGTTTCGAGACCCGGGCCTATGACGCCCAGGTCGCGGCCGCCGAGGCCGAGGCGACCCGCGCCCGCGCCGACCTGGCGCGGATCCAGGATCTGTACGACCACAATATCTACGCCAAGGCGCGTCTGGACCAGGCCGTCGCCGCCGCCCGCGCCGCCGACGCCCAGGCCGCCGCCGCTCGCGCGCAACGAGGCGCCAGCGCCAGTATGGCGGGGCAGGGCGCGATCCTGGCGCCGGCCGCCGGACGCGTGTTGAAGGTCGAGGTTACGGCGGGGTCGGCGGTCAGCCCCGGCATGTCGATCGCGACCATCACCGCCGGTCCGGCCGTCCTGCGTCTTGAACTGCCCGAATCCCTCGCCGGTCAGGTCAAACCCGGCGCCCGCGTCCTGCTGGCGGCCGATGATCTTCCGGCCGGAGCGCGTCATGGACAGGTGATCCAGGTCTATCCCGCCGTCGTCGGCGGACGCGTTCAGGTCGACGCCGCCGTTCCGGGCCTGACCACCGAACTGGTCGGTCGTCGCGTCGCCGCCTCGATCGAGATCGGTCAAAGGCAGGCCCTGACCGTGCCCCGCCGCTTCGTCGCGACCCGCTACGGCCTGGACTATGTCGAGGTCGTCTCTCCTGACCGCAGGCGCAGCGCCGTTCCGGTCCAGACCGCGCCGACGGACGATCCCGACACGCTGGAAATCCTGAGCGGCGTCAGAGCCGGCGACCGGCTGGTCGCGACGAGGACGCAGGGATGAAACTGGGCCTTTCCGGGCGCCTGACGCGCTTCACCATCGCCTCGCCTCTGACGCCGCTGTTCCTGCTGGCGGCCATAGCCGTCGGCCTCCTGGCCCTGTTCTCGATCCCGCGCGAGGAAGAGCCGCAGATCAGCGTGCCCATGGTCGACATCCAGGTGGCGGCGCCGGGCCTGGCGGCCGCCGACGCCGTCGAACTGATCGGCGTTCCGCTCGAGACCATCGTCAAGAGCGTGAACGGGGTCGAGCACGTCTACACCCAGGCCGAAGACAACGGGGTGCTGGTGACGGCGCGCTTCCTGGTGGGATCAAACCCCGAGGACGCCGCCATACGGATCGAAGAAAAGCTCCGCGCCAACCAGGACCGGATTCCCGTGGGCGTCCCCGATCCCAAGGTGACGGTGCGCGGCATCGACGACGTGCCGGCCATCGTCCTGACCCTCACGCCCAAGCCGGGCGCGGCGGGCCAGTGGACCGATCAGGCCCTCTATGACCTGGCGCACAAGCTGCGCACCGAGATCGCCAAGGTCGACGACGTGGGCTTGACCTTCATCACCGGCGGCCGGCCCGACGAAATCCGCATCGCCCCCGATCCGGCCAAGCTGAACCTGTACGGCGTGCCCCTGGGCCAGGTGATGGAGGCGGCGGCCCAGGCCAACCGCAGCTTCCCCGTCGGCAATATTCGCGAAGACGGTCAGGCCGTCGCCGTCACCTCCGGCCGCACCCTGGCCTCGGCCCAGGAGGTCGGGCTGCTGACCGTCCGATCCGTCACCGGCGCGCCGGTCTATCTGCGCGACGTCGCGGACGTGGCCCAGGGGCCGCGCGAAGACCAGGCTCGCGTCTGGCGCTGGGCCCGACATGACGGTCAGTGGGCCGGCGCGCCCGCCGTCAGCCTCGCCATCGCCAAACGCGCCGGCGCCAATGCGGTGGTGGTGTCCGAGGCCGTGCGTCAGCGCGTCGAAAACCTGAAAGGCAAGCTGATCCCCGAGGGGGTCGAGGTCGCCGTCAGCCGCGACTACGGCGAGACGGCGAACGAAAAGGTCAACGAACTGCTGTTCCACCTGGCCCTGGCGACGGTTTCGATCGTGGTGCTGATCGGCTTCGCCATCGGCTGGCGCGAGGCCGCCGTCACCGCCGTGGTCATTCCCACCACCATCCTGCTGACCCTCTTCGCCTCCTATGTCATGGGCTATACGATCAACCGCGTCAGCCTGTTCGCCCTCATCTTCTCCATCGGCATCCTGGTCGATGACGCCATCGTCATGATCGAGAACATCGCCCGTCACTGGGGGATGCGCGACGGCCGCAGCCGGATGGAGGCGGCTGTCGAGGCGGTGGCGGAGGTCGGCAACCCCACCGTCGTGGCGACCCTGACCGTGGTGGCGGCCCTGCTGCCCATGCTGTTCGTTTCGGGGCTGATGGGCCCCTATATGGCGCCGATCCCGGTCAACGCCTCGGCGGCGATGATCTTCTCCTTCTTCGTCGCCGTGGTGATCGCGCCCTGGCTGATGATCCGGTTCGCGCGAAAGACCCTGGCCCACGGCGGGCCCGATCACGCCCATGAAGAGGGCGGCGGCAAGCTGGGGCGGCTGTACGCCCGCGTGGCCCATCGCGTGATCGGCACGCGCGCCTCGGCCCGCAACTTCCTGATCGGGGTCGGCGTGGCCACCCTGCTGGCCTGTTCGATGTTCTATTTCAAGGCGGTGACGGTGAAGCTGCTGCCCTTCGACAACAAGTCGGAGATCCAGGTGGTGGTCGACATGCCCGAAGGGACCAGCCTGGAAGCCACCGCCCGCACCCTGGACGAGGCTGCGGCCCAGATCCGCGCCCTGCCGGAGGCCGAGGCCATGGAGGTCTATGCCGGCGCCTCGGCGCCGTTCAACTTCAACGGCCTGGTGCGGCACTATTTCCTGCGCGACCGGCCCGAGATGGGCGATCTGATGATCTCCCTCCTGCCCAAGGACGCGCGCAGCCGGTCCAGCCATGCCGTCGCCCTGGATCTGCGCGCCCGGCTGAAGGCCCTGTCCCTGCCCGCCGGAGCCTCGATCAAGGTGGTGGAGACGCCGCCCGGCCCGCCTGTCCTGGCGACCCTGCTGGCGGAGATCTACGGACCCGACGCGGAGACTCGTCGCAAGACGGCCCTGGAGGTCGAGAAGCTCTTCCGCTCCGTTCCCTATATTGTCGACGTCGACAACAGTTTCGGCCAGGAACGGCCGCGGCTGCGGCTGATCCCCATCCGGGACCGTCTGGACTATTACGGCCTGTCCGAACGCGAGTTGCAGGATTCCATAGGCGCGATCCTGACCGGCTCCACGGTCGGTTACGCCCCGCGCGGAGACGGTCGCGCCCCCCTGCCGATCACCGTCGCCCTGCCCCAGTCGGCGCGCAGCTGGAGCCGCACCCTGGTCACGACGCCGGTGGCCGTGACGGCCGGGCCCGCCGGTCCGCGCCTGATCGAACTGGGCGAGGTCGTGGACAGCCGGCGCGAGACCGGCAGCTACGCCGTCTTCCGCCGCGACGGACGACCGCTCGACATGGTGACCGCCGAACTGGCGGGCCAGTACGAGGCGCCCGTCTACGGCATGCTGGCGGTGAATCGCGCCATTCAGGCCCACGACTGGGACGCCCTGGGCCTGCAAAAGCCGGCGATCCGTCTCAACGGCCAGCCGGAGGACGAGTCCGTCCCCTCGCTGCTGTGGGACGGCGAGTGGGAGATCACCTGGGCCACCTTCCGCGACATGGGCGCCGCCTTCATGGTCGCCCTGCTGGGCATCTATGTGCTGGTCGTGGCCCAGTTCCGCAGTTTCAGACTGCCCCTGGTCATCCTGACCCCCATCCCCCTGACCTTGATCGGCATCGTCATCGGCCACATGCTGTTCGGCGCGCCGTTCACGGCCACCTCGATGATCGGCTTCATCGCCCTGGCCGGCATCATCGTGCGCAATTCGATCCTGCTGGTGGACTTCATCCGGCACACGGCTTCGCCCGACAAACCCTTGCGCGACGTCCTGATCGAGGCAGGCGCCATCCGGTTCAAGCCGATCCTGCTGACCGCCCTGGCGGCCATGATCGGGGCGGCGGTGATCCTGACGGACCCGATCTTCCAGGGTTTGGCGATCTCGCTGCTGTTCGGCCTGGCCTCCTCGACCCTGCTGACCGTCCTGGTCATTCCCGCCATCTATGTCGTGTTGCGGGATGACGGAAAACCGGCGACCCGATGACGCCGTCCTGCGAGCGGCGGGGACGCGAGGGGCCGCTCAGATTGAAGCGTGGATCATTCTCTAGCGGCGGAGAACGGGCGCGACGCGAGCGAACTGGGCCGCATCCCCGCGGGGACGCGCCGGCGTTTCCACGCGGGGGTTCTTGGCGCGCGTGGAAACCGGCTGTCCGTCGCCGCAGAAGATGTCGTACAACATGTCCATCACCGCCTGGGCTCGATCATCGGCGATGGAATAGTAGATCGACCGCGACTGCCGCCGGGTCTTCACCAGGCCGTACTGGCGCAGCTCGGCCAACTGCTGCGACAGAGCCGGCTGTCTGATGCCCAGATCCGTCTCGAGCTGTCCGACCGATCGTTCCTCTGCGGCGATGTGGCAGAGGATCAACAGCCGATTGGCGTTGGCCAGCTGACGCAACAGTTCGGCGGCCTGGGGGGCCTTGTCCTTCAGCCGCTCCATGGCGGCGATCGAGTCGTCGCTCATGCGCTGCGCTCGCGATAATACCAGGGCGTCTCGCCCTCGCCGTCGGCAAGGGCCGCGTCCAGGGTGGTGGCGGCCGGCTCCAGCAGGGGCTCGCCCGGGGACCATCCCGCCGGGGTCGACGCCTGTTCGCGGTCGGCGGTCTGCAGCGCCGTCACCAGCCGCAGCAGTTCATCGACCGAACGGCCGATGTTCATCGGATACCAGCTGACCGCCCGCACGATTCCGTCCGGATCGATGACGAAGCTCGCCCGCACCGTGGCGCTGTCGCTGCAGCCCGCATCCACCATGCCGAAGGCGTGGCCGATGGCCATGGAAGGATCTTCGATGATCGGAAAGGCCACCTTGACGCCGAAGCGGCGATAGATGTCCTTCAGCCAGGCCAGGTGGGAATACAGACTATCCACCGACAGGGCCATCAGGTCGCAGCCCAGGGCCTCAAACGCATCCGCCTGCTTGGCCAGGGCGATGAACTCGCTGGTGCAGACCGGGGTGAAATCGGCCGGATGCGAAAACAGCACCAGCCACCGCCCCCGGTAGTCGCTGAGCCGTTTTTCCCCCTGGGTCGTGCGCGCGATAAAGTCCGGCGCCGGATCATTGATGCGAAGGGGGCGCAGGGCTGCGGCGCTGGGGGAGGGGGCGATCTCTGTCGAATTCATGGACCCTACGCTAGCGATTCCCAGCCCCTCTCGCCACCCTGTGATACATAGTTTCGTCAACTATAAAGGTATCAACACGGCGCCTGTTTAACAGCGGCCTGCGCTGTTTCCGAACCCAAGACCTCGGCCGGACGCGGCTGGTTGGCCGAAGACGGCAGACTGTCGGCGATCGACCTAGGGGACGACCCCGGTCTGCGGACCGACGCCCGCGTCGTCTTCAGCCGGCTTGGGCAGGACGCCGTCGTCTTCAGCCCGCTCTTCCAGGCGGTTGGCCTCGTCGCCAACGGCGTCGATGTCTTCGGGGCGGGGCGCGTCGGGCGCAGGGGTGTCGGCGGGCTGCATGCCAAGGCAACCCGCGAGCCGCCGCTCCGTTCCGTCCGAGGTCGGTCTCTGAACCCGCCCGAAGCGAAGCCTCACTCGCCGGACGAGGGCGTCCAGCCGAAGGCCTTCATCATGACGTCGAACAGGTGGGTGTTGGGGAAATAGCCCCGCACCCGCTCGGCGCCGACGCCGACGGCCAGGGCCGGGACTTCCTCGGCCGTATGGGTGCGGTTGACCGTAACATTCTCCAGCCGGACCACGCGCTCGTCGCCGTCCCGCGCCTTCCAGGCCTCATAGCCTTCCAGCAGGGGCTCTCCGCGCCGCCCGCCGTCGACCTGCAGGCCGAAGGAATGGTCGGCGGTGAAGATCATCAGGGTCTCGTCCAGATCGACGCGCGACTGCACCTCGGCGATCAGCCGGTCCAGAGCGGCGATGTGCTCCAGGCCTTCGCGCGGATCGTCGGTATGGGCGTCCCATTCCACCACCAGCAGATAGCCCTTGTCCCCGGCCTGCAGCAGGTCCAGCGCCCTCAGGGTCGCCGCCCGCACGTCGACCTCTTCGGCCACGACCACGGGCCGCCGGTTCCCCGCCGGCGCCGCCTCCAGGGTCGCATAGATCGGCCGGTCGTGCGCCCGGGCCAGGCTGTCGAAGCTGACCCCGTTCGCCGCCATCTGTTCGGCGATCTCCGCCCGGCCCGAGCCGATCAGCACGTCCACCCCGTCGCCGAAGCGCGGCGAAAAGGCCTGGGGGAAGATCTCGCCCCATTTGCCGCGATCATTGGAATGGGCGTAGGTCGCCGCCGGGGTCGCGTCGGTGATCGGACGGTCGGTCACCACCCCGGTCAGCAGGCCGTGCTCCTCGGCGTATTCCAGCACCGTCTTGGTCAGCGTCCCGTCGCGCCGGCCGCGTTCGCCGTCCGGCCCCTGGCTGATCACCCCGTTGTGGGTCTTCACCCCGGTGACGATGGCGCTCATGCCGTTGGCCGAGTCCGAGACGAAGGCGTCGACCGGCGAGGTCTCGCTCAGCCCCAGGTTCGGCCACTGCTGGACGTGCAGCCTCAGCGGTTCGCCATAGGCCATGACGCTGGCGGCATGAACCGAGGCCACGCCCCCGGCGTCGGCCAGGAACAGGATCACATTCTTCGCACGGCCCCCGCTTTGGCTCTGTTCGACCGGCGGACGGGCCGCCGTCTGGGCCCAGGCGCTTCCAGAGGCGCCCCCGGAAGCACAAAGACCGATCGCAAGCGCAAGGGCGGAAATCAGGCGGAGGGAGGCGGGGGTCATGGGCGTCGGTCCAGCAAATCAGACAAGGTCGTCCGCGTCCCCCGAACCGCCCCAACCTGTCTACCGCGAACCTGTGACAGTCGCCGTCTCCCGCCACGGCTCCGGACGGCTCAGCCCGCCTCGCCCGTGGCTGCGGCGATCCGCGCCTTCAGCCCGGCCTCGTCCAGCCCCTCGATCACAATCATCTTCAGCCGCGACTGCCCGCCCCGCTCCAGTACGACCGAGGACCGCGACACGCTGAGCGCCTTGGCCAGGAATTTGACCAGGGCGGCGTTGGCCTCGCCGTCCACCGGCCGGGCGCGCACCCGCACCTTCAGCACGGGCCGACCTTCGGGATCTGTGTCCCAGCCGTCGATCCGGTCGCCGGAAGCGCCGGGCTGCAGTTTGATGGGCAGTCGGGCCATGGGTCCTGCGCAATGGAAAAAGGGCGCGACGTCCGGCGTCGCGCCCCTTCCTTATCGGATCGTCGCGCCGGCCTCAGCCCAGGGCGGCCATCAGTTCCGGCACGGCGGTCTTGTAGTCGGCGACCAGGCCGAAGTCTGCGACCTGGAAGATCGGGGCGTCCGGGTCCTTGTTGATGGCGACGATGGTCTTGGAGTCCTTCATCCCGGCCAGGTGCTGGATGGCGCCCGAGATGCCGATGGCGATGTACAGCATCGGGGCGACCACCTTGCCGGTCTGGCCGACCTGATAGTCGTTGGGCGCGTAGCCCGCATCGACCGCCGCGCGGCTGGCGCCGATGGCGGCGCCCAACTTGTCGGCCAGGGGCTCCATCACGGTGTGGAACTCTTCCGCCGAACCCAGGGCGCGACCGCCCGAGACGATGATCTTGGCGGCGCCCAGTTCCGGACGGTCCGACTTGACCATTTCCTCGGCGACGAAGGTCGTCTTGGGGGCCTCGGCGCCGGCCACGCTCTCGACCGGGGCCGAGCCGCCTTCGGCGGCGGCGGCGAAGGCGGTCGGACGCACGGTGATCACCTTCTTGGCGTCGCCCGACTGGATCGTCTCAAGCGCATTGCCGGCGTAGATCGGGCGCACGAAGGTATCAGCCGAGACCACTTCGACGATGTCCGAGATCGGGGCCACGTCCAGCTTGGCGGCGATCCGGGGGGCGAAATTCTTCCCGTCCGTGGTCGCGGGCGTCAGAATGGCGTCGTAGCCGCCGGCCAGCGGCAGGACCGTGGCCTCGACGGCCTCGGCCAGCACCTTGCCCAGGCCGGCGCTCTCGGCCAGCAGCACCTTGCGGACCCCGGCGATCTTGGCGGCGCCGTCGGCGACGGCCTGCGCGCCCTGGCCCACGACCAGAACGTCCACCTCGGACGACAGGGCCAGGGCGGCGGTCACGGTCTTGTGGGTGGTGTCGCGGACGGCCGAGCCGTCGTGATCGGCGATGACGAGGACGGCCATCTTACAGCACTCCTGCGGACTTGAGGGATTCGACCAGCTGGGCGGCGCTCTCGACCTTGACCCCGGCGGCGCGCTTGGGCGGCTCGGTGACCTTGACCACCTTCAGACGGTCGGCCACGTCGACGCCGTAGTCGGCGACCGCCTTCATGGCGATCTCCTTCTTCTTGGCCTTCATGATATTGGGCAGGGAGGCGTAGCGCGGCGTGTTCAGCCGCAGGTCCACCGTGACCACCGCGGGCAGTTCCGCCGCGATCGTCTGCAGGCCGCCGTCGACCTCGCGCGTCACCGTGGCCTTGCCGCCGTCAATGACCAGCTTGCCGGCGAAGGTCGCCTGGGGCCAGTCCAGCAGGGCGGCCAGCATCTGGCCCACCGCGTTGTTGTCGCCGTCGATGGACTGTTTGCCCATCAGCACCAGGTCGGGCTTCTCCTCCTCGACCACGGCCTTCAGCAGCTTGGCGACCGCCAGCGGCTCCAGATCCGTATCCGACTGGATCAGCACGCCCCGGTCCGCGCCCATGGCCAGGGCGGTGCGGATGGTTTCCTGGGCCTGGGTCACGCCGATGGAGACCACGACGATCTCGGTCGCCGTGCCGGCGGCGTGATGATCCTTGCCTTCCTTCAGACGCACCGCCTCTTCGACGGCGATTTCGTCGAAGGGATTCATGCTCATCTTGACGTTGGCCAGATCGACGCCCGACTGGTCAGCCTTGACGCGGGCCTTGACGTTATAGTCGATCACCCGTTTGACGGGGACGAGAACCTTCATGGGTCTATCCGTGAATTCGCCTGAATGTAGGGGCAGGACATGGAGCGGTCGCGAAGGCCTGTCAACGTAACGCCGGGTCAAGCTCCCGTGCAAAACCCGCCTAACGGATGCTGAGATGAAGCGTTTTCTGACCTTTCCCCGCCTTTCGATGATCTTTCTGGGCCTGTTCGGCGTCGCCGTGGCGGGGGTTTTCGCGGTCCAGGCCTATTGGGTCACGCCGGGCGAACGCTGCGAGGCGGCGGGCAAATGGTACGACATGGACAACCGCATCTGCGCCCAGCCCATCTCCATCGCCCAGATCACCGGCCGCCCCAACGGCGTCTCGCGCGCCCAGGCCTCGGCCGAAAAGAATCGCGAACTGGTCCGTATCGAACACGAACTCGCCGCCCAGGACCGCGCCCGCGACGCCGAAATCGCCCGTCAGAAGGCCGCCTTGGCCGCCGCCCGTCCGGCGAACTGACGGCCTAAGGGCCAATCGACATTGGGTCTGCCGCCGTCCTGCCGGGCGGCGCGCAGCCGCCAACCCAAGAGAGGCGCCTCGGGCGTTGAAGACTATTCCATTGAGTGTCGGTCTTCCTTCCCGCGTCAGCGGAAGGGAAAACGTCTGGCGGCGGAACGCTGATTGAGGGCGGGTTCATCACAACGGGGCACGACGAGGTCACGGCGAACACGGCGCGTTCCGACGGCGTCGTGACCGCTGTGAATCCGCCGTGATCGCTGTGATGAACCCGGTCGCCGCATCAAGGCCTCTGACGCGGGAAGAGCGGCCTGACCGCAGTAGGCTGAATGTCGATTGAACCTAGGGCAGGGCGGCGAAGTCCACCACCAGAGGCTCCCGCTCCAACAGGGCGAGGACGCGGCGAAAGCCCGCCTGATCCAGCGCCGTGGTGGCGGTGTTGATCAGGGGGTGGAAGTTGACGACCTCGGCCTCCCACAGCCTCCGGTCCAGGACGAAGGTCACGCGCCGCTCGGCGTCGTTGATCAGGCCGAGCGCCGTGACCGAACCTGGCCGAACGCCCAGGGTATCGAACATCAGCGTTTCGTTTCCGAACGAGAGCCGGCCTGATCCCATGGCGACGGCGGCGCGTTTCAGGTCGATCATCGTGTCCTGACGGGCCGAGATCAGCCACAGCCGGCCCCTATGATCCTTCAGGAACAGGTTCTTGGTGTGGGCGCCGGGCAGGGCGGCCTTCAGCTCCAGACCTTCTTCGACGCGGAAGACGGCCGGATGGTGGTGGGTCCGGTGGTCCACGCCCTTTTCGGCGAACCAGGCCAGAAGGCGGTGGCGGTCGAAAGCCGGGTCGTTCATCTCGGTCGTTCTCATGGTTGAGTGGCCGCCGATCGGGCGTTAGGAACAGGGCCATGGTCGATACAGCGCCCGCCCGCCAACTGGAACTGGAATGCTATCCGATGACGGCGCGGCCGCCGGACCTCGTGCCCGGTCGCCAGTCGCGCAACTGGATGGACGCCTTCATCAGCCGCCATCCCTATCGGTGCCTGCCGCTGAACATGGCCAACACCACGGGCTGGGAGATCCTGTGCCCGTTCGGCTTCTCGGCCGAATGGAACGGCGGGCCGCGTCAGGAAGACATCGTCATCACGCCCGATCGGCCCCAGCACGACCTGGACCATTTCGTCACCTCCCACTTCTCGCGGGGGGTTCTGACCATGCATCCCCAGTATCTGTTCCGCACGCCTCCGGGCTGGGGCATGATGTGTTCGGGTTCGCCCAACCATGTGAAGGACGGAATCCAGCCCCTGGTCGGGCTGATCGAAACCGACTGGCTGCCCTTCCCCTTCACGATGAACTGGATCTTCACCCGGCCGGGCCGCGTGACCTTCGAACGGGGCGAACCCTTCTGCTTCATCAATCTGATCGAGCACAAGAAGGTCGAACAGTTCCAGCCGGTGATCCGGACCCTGCAGTCCAATCCCGTCATGAAGGGTCAGTTCGAGGCCTGGAACCGCGCCCGGACGGACTTCAACCAGCGTCTGGCCAGCGGCGACCCGGACGCGGCCAAGGAGGCGTGGCAGCGCTATTATTTCAAGGGCGAGGTGCCCGAGGATCTGGGCGCGGCGCCGGCCACCCATTCCAACAAGCGCCGGCTCAAATCGCCCCGCGTCGGCTGACCGAAAGGCCCGCCCCATCCGCGCGGCGGACGGGGCGGTTCGACGTCAGGCGCCGGGCCGGGTGACGCGCGAGCCCAGGTTCTGGATCACCTCGCGGGCGTCGAAGGCGTTGGGATCGCCGGCGGGCTTGGGACCGCGACCCATGATGATTTCGGCGCTGGCCTCGTAGCGGTCGATCTGGCGGGTGTCGATGTCCTGCGGACCCCAGGGGCCCCAGCGATCCCAGGGGCTCCAGAAACCGCTCCGGTAATAGCGCCAGGACGGACCCCAGTAGGGGCCGTAGAAGCGGGAATAGGGGCCGTAGAAGGGGTCGGGCGTCGAGACGAAGCGGGTGTCGCGTTCGGTCGCGCGGTTGACGGTGGCGAACCAGTCATAGCCGCTTTCGACCGTCAGCTCGGCCGAGCGCAGCAGCAGGGACATTTCCACCTGTTCGCGCGAGGTCACCGAATTGCCTGCAAAGGTCACGCGATAGCGGTTGCTCTCGACGCGCTGTTCGGAATAGCCGCCGCGCTGACCGTTGTAGCCGGCGGGCTGATAGGGGGTGGCGGTGGCGCAGGCGGCCAGGACGAGGCCGGCGACGGCCGTCGTCGCCAGCACCTTGAGCGCGGACGTCGTTCTTGAGGGGGCTTTCATGAAATCAACTCCTTGATCGCCCATTCGGGCGCGCTGCCGGCTGAACGGGGCATGAACGAGCCTGTTCCCTCGGCACTCTAGACCGAAGCTCGACCGCGTCCAGACCTGCAGGAGCTAGGCTTGCAGGCGCGAAACGATCAGGACCGCGGCGGTCAGCAGCAAGAGGCCGACGAAGAGGCCGAAGCCGCGGCGGAACCGGGGCGTCTGCATCCGCCGCGACAGGGCGGCGCCGGACAGGGCGTAGGCGCTCATCGACGTCAGGTCCATGCCGATCACGGCCAGGGCGAACAGGGCCAGCTGCGGCGCCACAGGGCGGGAGATGTCCAGAAACGGCGGCAGGACGGCGGTGAAGAACAGAATGGCCTTGGGATTGGCGATCTGGACCATGAAACCGTCCAGAAAGGCGTTGCGGCTCTTGTGGATTTCGACGGCCTCGGGCTCGGCCGCCGTGGCGAAGGCGCCGCGCAGAGCCTTCAGCCCCAGCCAGGCCACATAGAGGGCCCCCAGGACGGCGATCAGGTGAAAGACCTGTGGGAAGGCCTTGACCAGGGCGCCCAGACCCAGGGCCGCCGCGCCGAACCAGACCAGGGTCGCCGTATTCATCCCGACCACGCCGATCAGGGCCGGGGCGCGCCCCCGCTCCACCCCGGCGGCGACGGCGAACAGATTGGCGGGGCCGGGCGTGATCGCCATCACCACCATCACCCCCAGAAAGGTCAGATAGAGGTGCGGGTCGACGGGCAGGGCGGACATGCGGCGTCGTGTCGCTGCATCGGCCCCAGTGGTCAAGGCCTGTGAGGCGCGCCTTGCGTCCTATCGTGCGCGAGGCGCCTTGGGCGGGGCGGGCGGTTCAGGCGCCTCGGGGGCCTCGGGCGCTTCGGCCTCTTCCGGCGCTTCGTCCGCCTCGGTCAGCACGGCGTCTTGGGCCTGGTCCAGCGCATATTGGGCGATCAGCCCATAGGTCTCCATCTGTTCGGGATCGGGATTGGTCCAGGCGCTGTTGCGGGCGATGCCGGTTCCGGCCGCCAGACCCTGCTCCATCGCCTGTTTCACCTCGGGATCGTTCAGCGCCTCCTGAACCAGGGCGTCGACGTCGATGTCCTTCAAGGCCTCGGCCGCCGCCTCGGAGGCGTGGCGCGTGGCCTCGGCGGTGAAGGCGGCCACGTCCGGCGCATATTCGGACCAGAGGGCGGCGATCCTTTGGCCGCGCACGGCCTCGTCCAGGCTCTCGTCTTCGGAAATCGCTTCGGCGCGCTTGCCGAAGGCCTCCATCCGCGCCTCGAAGGCGGCGGCCGCCGTCTCCAGACGGGCTTCAGCCTTCGACTCGGCGGCCTCGGCCCGGTCTTCCTGAGGGGAGGCCAAGGCGCCGGCGAATGCGCAGGACAGGGGCGACAGGGCCAGGGCGGCGGTCAGGCTGAGCAGGCGGATCATGGGAAATCTCCCTTTGAATGACCCGCGCAAACTCCGCCGTCAGCCGCCCCGTCTCAAGTGAAATCGCGGTAAGGCGACTATTGGGCCGCAGGCGCCGGCTCGGTCTTACCGGCTACGGCTTGCTGGACACCCTCGCGGAACTGTTCGGGAATGGCGCGGATCGACTGGCCGGCCGCCGTCGACGCCGTGAGAAGCTCCGTCTTGCGCGCGGCGTTTTCGGGCTTTTCGGCCTCGGCCTTGAAAAAGGCCTCCACCTCTGCGGCGAAGGCGTTCATCCCCGGCGCGTGCCGGTCGATCACGGCGTAGGCGGCGGCCGTCTTGGCGGCGGCGTCCTTCGTGGCGTCGCCCAGAATCGCCTCGAGCTCGGTGTTCATCTGCTCCAGATCGGCCTCAAAGGCCTCAGCCTTGGCCTCCAGGGCCGCCTCTTCCGGGCTCTGGGCCTCCGCTTGGGTCTCCGCTTGGGCCTGTGCAGGGGCAGGCGCAGCGGCTTGGGCGGCGGCCAGCGCCGGGGCGGCGAGGGTCAAAACGGCCAGGGCCGCGACGGAGGACAGAAGACGCATGGCCATGGACCTTTGGGCTGGAGGCGGCGGGATCGCCGCAGGGACGAGGCCGTCGCCTGTGAGGCTCAGACTTCAAACACCCGATACGGCTTTTCCCCCAGAGACCGCAACACCGGCAGAGCCACGTTATAGACGGGCACGCCCCGATTGGTGCGCCCCTCCGGCCCGCCGCGATGGGCGTGGCCGTGCGCCACCAGGCTGATGTTGTCGTATCGGTCGATGGTTTCGGCCAGGCGCGACGAGCCCAGGAAGGCGTGGATTTCGGGCGGCTCGCCCATCACCGTCTCGACCACGGGCGCATAGTGCAGCAGGACGACCGACCGCTCGGTGCGCAGCATGCGGATGGAGTTTTCGATCAGATTGGCGTCCTCGACCGCCTCCTGGACGAAGGTCTTGACCGCCGCCTCGCCGAAGGCGCTCAACATATAGCGGCCGAAGCCGCCGACGAACCCCTTCCCCCCGGCGAAGCCCACTCCGTCGATCTCATAGGCCTGGCCGGTCAGCATGCGGACCCCGGCGTCCGCCAGCATCCTGGCGACCTGATCGGGCTGGCCGCATTCGTGTTCGTGATTGCCCAGAACGCCCACCATCGGAATACGACACAGCCGCAGATCCTCCAGCAGCCGCTCCACCTCGGCCGTCTTGCCGTAGTTGACCAGGTCGCCGCACAGGCACAGCACGTCGGCCTCGTCCGACACCCGTTCGAACAGGTCGCGATAGGGGCGGCGCGCGTCCTCGCCGACGTGCAGATCGCCCACGGCGGCGACCCGCATCTTCTTGGCCGGTCCCGGCTCCAGCCCCGGCTGGGGCGTCTGTCCAGAGGCGAGGGAAGGCGCGGAGGAAGGGGGTTGGGGGGCGTCGGTCATGGGTCGCTCTCCAGCGGGGGCTCAGGTCACGGGATCGTGGCGTTCTTCCAGCCCCTTGCCGACCACGTCGCCGAAGCCCCACTCGGCGACGTCGATCACATAGTCGCGCGGGCTCAGAAGACGGCCGCGGCACACCTTCACCCGCGGGGGTGGCAGGTCAATCTGGGCCGCCAGCCGTTCGGTCAGCTCCTCCATCAGCCAGCGCGGCACCCGGTCGCGCTCGGTCGGATAGGCGAAGCGGAAGTTCAGCAGATGGGCGGCCAGCACCTCCCAATAGAGGTCCATCTGGTCCAGTAGGCTCTTCCAGTCCACGGCGTCGGACTGTTTCAGAATGACGTGGTTCACATCCGCCCCGTCATAACGATAGCGATCCTGAATGAAGACCTTGGACAGGATCAGCGCCGTGGGCGGGGTGATCCGCACCTCATGGCCATAGACCCGGATCACATCTCCGCCGAACCAGCTGTCCGACACGGCGATGGCGCCGTTCGACATGGCGAAGATGACGTCGAAGAAATGCCGGTCGTCCTTCCAGACCTTGGCGATCCAGCGTTCGTCCTCCACGTCGGTGCGATAGCCGCGCTTCTGGAAATAGGCGAGAATGCGGGGATAGTCGCCGGGCTTGCAGAAGACGTCCAGATCCTTGGTCGGGCGGCGCACCCCCGTATAGGCGGTGACGGCGTAGGTGCCCGAGAGCAGGAAGGGTATGCCGCTCTCCTTCAGCAACCCCAGGCTTTCCTCATAGAAGGCCAGGGCGTCCGGCGGCGGCTCGAAGGTCGGTTCGGCGATGACGTCGGACATGGCGGGCCCTGGATTGGCGAGGGCAGTGGAACGACGGCCCGCATCGGCGGTTCCTGCGCCCCATCTCCGCAATTCTACCTAGGCGTCGCAAAACCGTATTCTTAGGATATTCATTCACGGGGGAAGCATGGTCGGTCTGACGACATCCATGCGGCGCGGGCGCTGGCGGTTCTTCCGCCATGACGCCGGACAGGAGGCGGGTCCCCCGCCCTCCGTCTATCTGCTGCTGTTCGTCGCCTCCCAGCTTCTGGGTCTGTGGAGCGTAGCCGCGCTGGACGCCAAGGTGATGTGGCCGGCTAATGCGGTGTTGCTGGCCGCAGTCCTGCAGTTGTCGCGTTACAAGGCCCTGGGGGTTCTGGCCGGGTGCGCCCTGATCAATCTGGTCAGCAACATCATACGCGGCGACGCCGCCGTGATCGCGGTCACCAACGTCGCCTTCAACATGACCCAGGTGATCGTCGCCACCCTGCTGATCCGTCGCTTCTGCGGCGCCGCCCTGGACATGCGTCGTCCGAAACGGCTGCTGCGGTTCGCCCTGATCGCTGCGGCGCCCTCCGTCGCCTTCACCACCCTCCTGGCCGGCCTTGTCGCCGTCGTCGTCAGCGGACCGCCGTTGGAAAGCCTAGGCTTTCGGATGCGGCACCTCTTCGACATGGAACTGCTGGCGATGATGATCGTCACGCCGACCCTGTTGCTGGTGGCGCGCAGTCACCGCTTCCGCTCCGACGCCCAGGCCCGACCCGCTGAATTCGTGCTCCTGATGGTTCTTGTGACCGCCGCCGTGGTCTGGGCCTTCGGCCAGAACCAGGCGCCGATCCTGTTCATGATCCTGCCGCCTCTGATCCTGCTGGCCTTCCGACTGTCTCCGCCCTGGACCGCAGGGGCGGTTCTGTGGGTTACGGTCATCGCCGTGGGCGCCACCGTGACGGGTCACGGCCCCGTCACCCTGACGCGCCTTCAGCCTGACCCGGTTCTGGACACGGTCCCGACCGTCATGCGGCAGATGAGCGTCCTGCATCTGTTTCTTCTGACTCTGGTCGTCACCGCCCTGCCGATCACCACATTATCGACCGAGCGGCGGCGGCTGATGACGCGATTGGGCGTGCGCACCGAGGCCGCCCTAGCCGCCGTCAAACGGGCCGAGACGGCCGATCAGGCCAAGTTCCGCTTCCTGGCCATGATGAGCCATGAGATGCGCACGCCTCTGACCGGCGTCACCGGATATGCCGACCTTCTGGCCCGACGTCCTGGGCTGGACGACGAGGGGCGCCGTCAGGTCGAGGCGATCAAACAGTGCGGCGAGGCCATGCTGCGCCTGATTGAGGATCTGCTGGAGGTGTCCCACGGCGGGGCCGAGGTGGCGCTGAAACCGACCGACATCCCCGCCTTGATCGAAGAGGCGGTCGCGCCGTCGCGGGAGTGGGCGAATGTTCGCGGCCTGGACTTCACCGTCAGCATCGCCCCCGAGGCCCAGGGCGGGGTCTGGACCGACGGCCGGCGTCTGCGCCAGATTCTGCACCATCTCAGCGCCAACGCCGTGAAATTCACCGGCCTGGGCGGCGTGCGGGTCGTGGCGGACCGACGGGGCGATCATCTCCGCGTGCAAATTCACGACACCGGCTGCGGCATGACGGATGAGGTGCTCTGCGGCGTCTTCTCCCTGTTCCAGCAGGCGGACGCCACCACCAGCCGGGCGCATCAGGGCGCGGGAGTGGGTCTGGCCCTGGCCAAGAGCCATGTGGACCGACTGGGCGGAACCATTTCGGTGGAGAGCGCGCCCGGCATGGGAACGACCTTCACCGTCGAAATCCCAGCCGAGCCGGTCGAAATCGTTCAGAGCGACGCCCCCCAGCCGTTGGAGGCGCGGCGCATGCGGATCCTCGTCGTGGACGACCATCCCCTGAACCGCAATCTGATGCGGGTCATGCTGGAGGCGGCCGACTGCGACACGGCCGAGGCGTGTGACGGCGCCGAGGCGGTGGAGGCCGTCGCGGCCGGCGCCTTCGACCTAGTCCTGATGGACGTCCGCATGCCGGTCATGGACGGGATCGCCGCCACCTGCGCCATCCGCAGTCTGGCTGGACCGGCCGCCGACGTCGCCGTCCTGGCCGTCACCGCCGAGGCCATGCCCGAAGACGCCGCCCGCTGCCTGGCCGCCGGCATGGACGGTCATCTGGCCAAGCCCATCACCCAGGCGGCCCTCTATGCGGCGATCGACACCGCCCTGGCTGCGGCGTCTGACCGTCGGGACGACGCCCAGGCCGCCTGAGGCGGGGCGCCCATCCCCAGGGCCGTCCCCAGCTTCTTAACCGCCGCACACAAGATGTAGCGGTAGGACAAAATGTGATCGCAACATAGATGATTTCCGACTTGGCGCCGGGCGCGCCGAGTCGCATGGTGCAGGCCTCTCCGGAATCGCTCTTTCAGGTCCAGTTCGATGAACGCCATCACCCCGATCATCCGCCCCGACCGCGCCGGTCTTCTGACGCCCTCCGTCGCCTACAAGCCCTTCCGCTATCCGTGGGCCTTCGACATGTGGAAGAAGCAGCAGCAGGTCCACTGGATGCCCGAAGAGGTGCCGCTGGGCGAGGACGTCAAGGACTGGGCCTCGACCCTGAACGACAATGAACGCAATCTGCTGACCCAGATCTTCCGCTTCTTTACCCAGGCGGACATCGAGGTTCAGGACAACTACATGGAACGCTACGGCCGGGTGTTCAAACCGACCGAGGTGAAGATGATGTTGGCCGCCTTCGGCAATATGGAGACCATCCATATCGCGGCCTACGCCCTGCTGCTCGAGACCATCGGCATGCCCGAGAGCGAGTTCGGCGCCTTCATGGAATATGAGGCCATGCGGGACAAGCACGACTATATGGGCCAGTTCGGCGTGGATTCGGACGCCGACATCTGCCGGACCCTGGCCATGTTCGGCGGCTTCTCAGAAGGGGTTCAGCTGTTCGCCTCCTTCGCCATGCTGATGAACTTCCCGCGCATGAACAAGATGAAGGGGATGGGCCAGATCGTCTCCTGGTCGGTGCGCGACGAGAGCCTGCACTGCGAGGGCATCATCAAGCTCTATCACGCCTTCAACAAGGAGACGGGCGCCGTCACCAAGGCCGTGGCCGACGACATCGTCGACTGCTGCAAGACGGTGGTGAAGATGGAGGACAAGTTCATCGACCTGGCCTTCGAAATGGGCGCGGTCGAGGGCATGACCCCCGACGACATCAAACAGTACATCCGCTTCATCGCCGACTGGCGCCTGCGCCAGCTGAAGCTGCCCGAGGTCTATGGGGTCAAGGAAAACCCGCTGCCCTGGCTGCAGGCCCTGCTGTCGGGCGTCGAACACGCCAACTTCTTCGAGGCCCGCGCCACCGAATATTCCAAGGCCGCGACGCAAGGCAGCTGGCACGGCGCCGACGGCGTCTGGACCGAGTTCGACCGGATGATGGCCCGGCGCGACATGAGCCTGGTCGCCGGCTGATCCGGTTCAGGGCTGCGGCCTTACCCAGGCGGGTCGGGCCGTGCAGGCCTCGCGGAAGCCCGACTGGCACAGGCGCACCTGTTCGCGCCAGGCGGCGTAGTCGCGGTCGTACTGCTCCTGGGCCGCCCGCGTCGCCTCGGCGGCCGCCCGCGCCTCCTCCTCGATCCGCCGGATCTCGATCTGGCGCCGGGCCACGGCGGCGTCATACTCCAGCCGAGCGGCCTCGTCGGCCTTGTCGGCCAGGGCGTTCTGGGCGGCGATCTCGGCGTTCAGGGCGCGGGTGGTGCGCAGTTCCTCCTCGGTCTGTTTGGAGTCGTCGGCCCGGTGATAGGCCTCGCCCCGCGCCCGCTCGAGCGCCTCGCGCGCCTTGGGGTCGTTGGGATCGGGCAGGACGCGCTGATCGCCATAGGGGTCCGACGCCTGCTGGGCGGCTGCCGAAAGGGGCGCCGCGACGGCCGTCGCCGCCAGCAAGGCGGACATCAGGGACGTGCGAATGGTCATGGACATCTCCCGGTTCAGACCCTCGCGGCCAACCTTGGCCGTAAAGGGCGGTTGCGGCAACAACGTCGTCGCGACGAAAAGGTGGCGCCCGGCCGCGCTTCGCGTCATGGTTCCGCTTCCTGAAGCCGCACCCCCGCCGAGCCGCCGTCCATGATTCTGAGCACTTCGTCCGGAGACTTCCCGATCCCCGCCGATGTGGCGCGTCAGCTGCCCAATGTCCCGGCCCTGCCGGACCCGGCCGCCCCCAACGCCCGGCTGCAGATCGAGGACTTCCGCCACTGGCTGGACGCCTCGCCCGAACACGCCATCAGCTATGAACGCCTGCGTCGCTGGCACCTGGTGCAGGAAGAGCTGGCGGCCCAGGCCAAGGCGGCCAACCGACCCTTCGTCGTCACCGACGACGGGCTGGAATAGCTATCAGGCCGGCAGCCGCAACTCGAACACCGCCCCGCTTCCGTCGCCGGGAACCAGTCTCAACTCGCCGCCGTGCAGGGCGGCCAGTTCGCGCGATATGGTCAGGCCCAGGCCCGATCCGTCCGAACTCTTGGAGCTGACGAAGGGTTCGAACAGACGTTCGGCCAGGCGCGGCGGAATGCCCGGCCCGTCGTCGGCTATGCGGACGACGCAGACCCCGTCCTGACCGAAGGCGCTGACGGTGACGGCCCCCTTGCCGCGCCGCTCGGCGGGTCGGCCGGGATCGGCCTCTATGGCCTGGCGGGCGTTGCGCATCAGATTGACCAGGATGCGGTACAGCTGATCCGGATCGGCCTCGACCGCGAACCGGGCGGGCACCTGTTTGATCAGCCGCACCCCCTCCGGCTCCAGGCCGGCGTCCTCGGCCGCCAGGGTCAGGGCCTTGGTCAGGACCACGCGGGTCTTCTGGGGCGCGGGCTCCTCGCTGCGGCCGTATTCCAGCACATTGCGCGACAGGCTTGCGGCCCGGCTCAGCGCCCGCTCCAGCCGGGGCAGGGCCTTGGCCACCTGGGGGTCGGCCGAGGTCGCCAGCCGCTCCGACGCCATCTGGGCCGAGGTCAGCATGTTGCGCAGGTCGTGGTTGATCTTGGCCACCGCCTCGCCCAGGGCCACCAGACGGGCGCGGGAGCGCAGGGACTGGCGCACCTCCTCCTGCATCCGGGCCAGTTCGCGCTCGACCCGGCCGATCTCGTCATGCCGGTCCGACGGGGTCTCGGCCTCGCTCTCGGGATCGGCGGCGAACCGCTCCATCGAGCGGGTGACGCGCTGGAGCGGCCGCAGCACCAGAAGCGCCAGACCCCCATAGAGCAGGGCGCCCGCCGTCAGGGACACCAGCAGGCTGACCAGCAGACTGTTCAGAAGGAAGGCCTTCAGCTCCAGTTTCAACGGCTGGGCCGGGGTGACGATCTCGATGAAGTCGCCGGAGCGATAGCGGGGCTTGGCCTGGACCCGCAGCGACCGGTCCGGATGGCCGAATAGGGTGCGCCAGGGGTCGGTCAGCCGCGCCCAGCTGTTCTGTTGACGCAGGTCGATCAGCTCCGGCGCGCGCGGCAGGTTGGGCGCCTGGAGCAGCAGCCGCCGCACCCCCTGTTCGGTCAGGGCCACGGCCTGGACCCCGCCGATCCGCATCAGCTCGGCGGCCGTGTCGTCCTCGACCGCGCTGTAGGGCAGGGCCTCCACCCCGACCGAGGCCAGTTCGGCGGCCTGGAGCCGGTCGCGCAGCCAGCGCTCGTGGAAGGCGGCCAGGTTCGGCCCCATGATCAGGGCCTCGACCGCCAGGGTGAAGGCGAAGGTCAGCAGCAGCAGCCGGGCCGACAGGCCGTCGGGCGCCCGGGGCCGCAGCCGTTCGCGCCAGGTCTCAGCCGTCTGGGGCGACAGCTTCAGCGCCGTCGCGAGCCGATCGAACAGGGGGATCATGCCGGGGCCGCCCCTCCCTGGCTTCGGGCGCGTCGGGCGCGGATCATCTGGACCAGTTTGATGCCGATCGGCAGCAGCAGGGACAGGAAGGCCACCCCCATCAGCGGCCAGAAGAACTGATGCAGCAGCATGGGCAGGTCCGGCCGCACCCCGGCCCGCAACAGATCGCCCAGCTGCGATCCGATCCAGGTGTAGATGAAGGTGGACGGCAGCAGGCCGATGAAGGTGGCGATCACATAGGGGCGCAGCGGCACCGCCATCATGCCCGCGGTGGCGTTGACCAGGACGAAGGGGACGCTGGGGATGACCCGCAGGGTGAACAGGGTGGTGAAGGCGTTGCGGTCGATCCCCTTGGCCAGCCGGTCCATGAAGCCGGCGTCCGCTTCGAACTTGGCGCGCAGCCAGGTTCCGATCGAGGTGCGATAGACCGTATAGATCACGACCGAGCCGAGGGTCGCTCCGCTGGCCTGGGCCAGGGCGCCGACATAGGGGCCGAACATCATCCCGCCCAGCAGGGTCAGAAAGACCGGCCCCGGAATGGTGGAGGCGGTGGCGACGGCGTAGACGGCGATGAAGGCGACCAGGGCGGTCCACCAATGGGCCTGGGCGTAGGCCTGCAGGTTCAGCCCATGCTCGCGGATCAGGTCCATCGACAGATAGCGATTCCAGCCCAGGGCGAAGAAGGCGGCCACCAGGCCGGCGATGACCGCCAGCGGGGTCAACCGCAGGGCCCAGTCCTTCGCCGTTCGTTTCGCCATACGCGCTTCAATCCCGAATTGCCGGTCGAGCGTTGACTCGCGCGACCATGCGACTTATACGCCCGCCCTTCCTGCGGCGGACGCCTTTCGCCCCGTCGCCCAACCTTTTAACGTCAGGAGCCGACCGTGAAGCGGACCTATCAGCCGTCGCGACTCGTGCGCAAGCGCCGTCACGGCTTCCGCAGCCGGATGGCCACCAAGAACGGCCAGAAGATCGTTGCGCGCCGTCGCGCCAAGGGCCGCAAGCGCCTGACGGCGTAAGCGGCTCTCGCGTCCGAAAGCCAAGGACGCATGAGCGACCCTTTACAGATCAAGCGTCTGTTGCGGCGGCCCCAGTTCCTGGCGGCCGCCAAAGGCGTTTCCGAGGCGCGCGGCGGGGTGGTGATCCAGAGGCTGGATCGCGGCGACGGTTCGCCGCACGTCGGCCTGGGCTTCACCGCCACGCGCAAGATCGGCGGGGCGGTGGTCAGGAACCGCGCCAAACGCCGCCTGCGCGAGGCCGCGCGGGCCATGCTGCCCCAATATGGCGTGCCCGGAAGCGACTATGTCTTCATCGCCCGCATGGGCACCACCGAGCGGGCGTGGGACCGTCTGCTTGACGATGTGAAATCGACGCTTACAAGGCTGGCGACACCGAGAAACGATCGGGGGGCCGACCGGCCTTCGCCCGCCCCCGCCCCCTCCGGCCAGGACCGCCCGAATCCATGAAAAACGAGAACTCGCGCAACACGATCCTCTTCATCGTGTGCTCGGCCCTGATCCTGGGGGTCTACTGGTTCGCCGTGCTGCGGCCCCAGGCCGAGCGCAGGGCCGTCCAGCAGCAGGCCCAGGCCGAACAGTCCCAGACGGCCGAGAACGCCGCTCGCACGGCGCTGAGCCCCCAGGGGCCGGTCTTCGTCACCGATCGCCGCCAGGCGCTGAGCACCGCCGCGCGCGTGCCGATCCACTCCGGCACCCTGAAGGGCTCGCTGTCGCTCCAGGGCGGTCGGATCGACGACCTGTTCCTGACCGACTACAAGGAGGTCCAAGACAAGCCTGAGCCGGTCGAACTGTTCCGCCCCCAGGGGATGCAGAACGCCTATTTCGCCCAGTTCGGCTGGACCGGCCCCAATGTGGCCGGCGGCGTGCCTGGTCCCAACACCGTCTGGCGCCTGACGGCCGGTTCGACCTTGACCCCCACCTCGCCGATCACCCTGACCTGGGACAATGGGCAGGGTCTGCGCTTCACCCGCGTGGTCTCGGTCGATGACCGCTACGTCTTCTCGATCAAGGACACGGTCCAGAACCTGGGAACCCAGGCCATCACCATCGCCCCCTACGGCAGCGTCCAGCGCCAGGGCGTGCCGCCCCTGGCCGGCTCGTCCCACATCGTCCACGAAGGCGCCATCGGCGCCTTCGGCAAGCCGGGCGAGTACCGGACCGAGCAGAAGAAGTACAAGGACTGGCTGAAGGAGCCGCGGATCGAGAACGCCTCGACCGGCGGCTGGCTGGGCATCACCGACAAATACTGGCTGGCGGCCCTGCTGCCGCAGCAGGACGAGGCGGTCGAAACCGAATTCCGGGTCCGCGAGGTTCCGGGCGGCCAGCCGCAGCTGGAAGCCAATATCCTGGGCGCGACCCGCACGCTCCAGCCGGGCGCAACCGCCACCGAGACCCAGCGCCTGTTCGCCGGCGTCAAGCGGGCAGAGGTGCTGAAGACCTATGAGGCGCAGCTCAACCTGCCGCGCTTCGTCTATGCGATCGACTGGGGCATGTTCTGGTTCCTGACGCGGCCGATCTTCTGGATCCTTGAGAATGTCTACGGCCTGGTCGGCAGCTTCGGCGTCGCCATCCTGGCCCTGACCGTCATCGTCAAACTGGTCATGTTCCCCCTGGCCAACAACGCCTACGCCTCGATGTCCAAGATGCGGAACCTCCAGCCCAAGATGGAGGAGATCAAGAAGAAGTTCAAAGACGATCCGCAGAAGCAGCAGCAGGAGACCATGGCCCTGTACCAGAAGGAGAAGATCAATCCGGTCGCCGGCTGTCTTCCGCTTCTGCTCCAGATCCCGGTCTTCTACGCCCTGTACAAGGTGCTGACGGTCACCATCGAAATGCGCCACCAGCCCTTCCTGGGCTTCATCCACGACCTGTCGGCCCGTGACCCCTCTGTGGTGTGGAACCTGTTCGGCCTGATCCCCTGGGATCCGGCGACCCTGCCGCTGCTGGGCGGCCTGTTGGTCGGGCCTCTGGGCATCGGCCTGCTGGCGGTCGCCTACGGCCTGACCATGTGGCTGCAGACGGCGATGAACCCGCCGGCGGCCGATCCGGTCCAACGCCAGATCTTCCAGTTCATGCCCCTGGTCTTCACCTTCATCATGGCGCCCTTTGCGGCGGGCCTGCTGGTCTATTGGGCCTGGTCGAACATCCTGACCATCCTGCAGCAGTACGTCATCATGCACCGCTACAAGGCCGAGAACCCGATCGACGACTTCATCGCCCGTTTCAAGAAAACGCCCGCGTGATCGAGGAAACCGAGTTCAGCCCCGAAGAGATCGAGGCCGCACGGATTCTGTTCGCGCGGCCGGCGACCTTCGTCATGGGGGCGGCCAAGATCGAGCAGCTGCCGGAGCCGGACCTGCCCGAGATCGCCTTCGCCGGCCGGTCCAACGTCGGCAAGTCCAGCCTGATCAACGGCCTGGTCGGCATGCACAAGCTCGCCAGAGCCTCCAACGAGCCGGGCCGCACGCGCGAGGTCAACTTCTTTGATCTGGACGGCCGGCTGCGCCTGGTCGACCTGCCCGGCTACGGCTGGGCCAAGGCGTCCAAGACCACGGTCAAGAAGTTCCAGGACCTGGGGCGCGACTATCTGCGCGGCCGGGTGACGCTGAAGCGGGTCTATCTGCTGATCGACAGCCGCCATGGGCTGAAGAGCGTGGACGCCGAGGCGCTGGACGCCCTGGATCTGGCCGCCGTCTCCTATCAGATCGTCCTGACCAAGGCCGACAAGCTGAAGAAGGGCGAGGGCGAGCGGATGCAGGAGGCCACGCTTAAGGCCATCTCCAAACGCCCCGCCGCCTTCCCCGTGGTGGCCCTGACCTCGTCCGAAAAGGGGCTGGGCCTGCCTGAGCTGCGGGCCGAGATCATGCGCACCACCGGCGCGACCCTGGACTGAGGCGCGGCGTCAGGTCAGCAGGGCCTTCAGCACTCCGTCCAGAACCGGCCGTCCGCGCGGCGTGGCGACCAGCCGCCCGTCCATGACTGCAAGAAAGCCGTCGGCGATCAGGTCCGCGGTCGGTTCCGCCTCGGGCGACAGGCCCAGGTCCCCCAATACGCCGACGGGCGCCCCCTCCACCGTCCTCAACCCCAGCAGCAGCCGCTCCTCCGCCGCCCCGGCGGCGTTCAGCCGTTCGACCTCGGCCCAGGGGGCGCCCGCCTGAACCCCTGCCGCATAGTCGCCGATGCGGCGATGGGCGACGGTTGCGGTGCGAACGCCGTCCAGGGTCAGTCGCCCATGCGCCCCCGGCCCCAGGCCCAGATAGTCCCCGCCGCGCCAGACATGCAGATTATGGGCCGACCGGGCCGCCACGCCCCGCGCATGGTTGGACACCTCATAGGCGTCGAAACCGGCGGCCTCCAGCACGGTCTGGGTGGTCTCGTACAGGGCCGCAGCCTGGTCCTCGTCCGGCGGGACCAGGGTTCCGCGCGCCAGGGCCCGGCCGAAGGCCGTCGTCGGCTCGAGCGTCAGCTGATAGGGCGAGACGTGTTCGAACCCCATGTCCAGCGCCGCGCCCAGCTCCGTCGCCCAGTCGGCGGGCGTCTGGCCCGGCCGGGCGTAGATCAGGTCGATGGACAGCCGGTCGAAGGCGCGTCCGGCCAGGGCGACCGCGCGCCGCGCCTCGGCCGCCGAATGGTCGCGCCCCAGAAACCGCAGGGCGGCGTCGTCCAGGGCCTGCACCCCCATGGACAGCCGATTGATCCCGGCCTGGGCCAGGGCGTCGAACCGGGCCGCCTCCGCATCGGTCGGATTGGCCTCCAGCGAAATCTCGATCGGTCCTGACGGCGGGAACAGGTCGCGGGCCTGGTCGATGATCCGCGCCACCGCCTCCGGCGCCATCAGCGACGGCGTCCCCCCGCCGAAGAAGACCGAGGCCAGCCGACGCGGCCCGATCAGGGCGCGCTGGCCCCGCAGATCGGCCAGGATCGCCTCGACCAGCCGCCCCTGTTCCTCGACCCGCCCCCGGTCGCGCACCACGTTGAAGTCGCAATAGGGGCAGATGCGCGCACAATAGGGCCAGTGGACATAGAGTCCGACGTCCGTTCCCGGATCGACCCAGGTCTGGGCGGGCTCAGTCAATCAGGGCGGCTCTCAGCTTGGCGAAGGCGCGGGTGCGGTGGCTGATCGCCTCCTTGGCCGCAGGCTCCATCTCCCCGAAGGTCAGGCCGCTTGCGTCATCAGGCGCCTCGTCCGGAATGAAGATCGGATCATAGCCGAAGCCCCGGTCGCCGCGCGGCGGAAAGGTCAGCCGGCCCCGCACCACCCCCTCGACCACCACGCTGGGCCCGTCCGGCCAGGCGACGGCCAGGGCCGAGGTGAACCAGGCGCTCATGTCCGTCGCCGCGATCTCCTCCAACCTTTCCTCGACCTTCTTCATCGCTACGGCGAAATCCTTGCCCGGACCGGCCCAGCGGGCGGAATAGATGCCCGGCGCCCCGTCCAGGGCCGCGACCGACAGGCCCGAATCGTCGGCCAAGGCGACCTCGCCCGACCGATCGGCCGCATGGCGCGCCTTCAGCAGGGCGTTGCCGACGAAGGTGGTCTCGGTCTCCTCGGGTTCAGGCAGATTCAGCTGCCCCGCCGTGAGGATCTCGTAATCTTCGCCCAGGAGGGCGGCGATCTCGGGAACCTTGCCTGGATTGTGGGTGGCGAGGACGATCCGCATCCCCTTGAAAAGCTTGAGACTCATTGCCGATCACAGTCCTGAAACAGTCTATTGCCAAAGTTTAATATCGTTAAACGATATGTAACGTGATTTTCCGCAGGACACGGCCTATCTATTGATTGTCAGGAACGAGGCCGCAACGTTCAAGGCGCCGGAAAAAACCGGCATGATCATGCGGAAAAAACACAAACCGGGCGATGATCGCCCAACAGGAAAAACGGAGACACATTATGCACACGATGAACCTCTCGCTGCTGCTGGACAAGGTCGGCGCCGCCTTCGTCAACACGGTTCTGATCGCCGCCCTGCCGACCGCCCTGGTCGCCATCCTGGTCCAAGCCTTCTGATCGTCCTCAAGTCCAGTCCTTATCGATCACGAGAGCTTTGACGACCTTGACGAAGATCGCGATGTATAGGGCTGCGTGCGGGTTCGCCGGACCCCGCGCAGCCGCCGCGTCCCTCCTTCCGGCCTGAGCACCGATCGACCATGCGCCTGCCCCTGCCCCATCTGCTGAAGCGAGGCGAGGGGCGCACGCCGCAGCTGTGGGCCCCGATCACCGCCCCGTTTCGCGCTCTGGGACCGGGTTCGGTCTCCAGCGTGCTGAAGGTGGCCCTGGACGTGGCCTATGTTCTGCTCTGGCTGGTCACCGGCCTTCTTCTTCTGCTGCTGATCGCGGCCGTCTTCATCCCGCTGGACAATGTGAACATCACCGTCAGCGGCGAGACCGGCGGCCGCCAACTGCCCCTGACCCGGCTGCTTCTGCTGTTCGGCCTGGGGGCGGCCACCGCCTATTTCGGCGGCTTCATGCTGATTCTGCGCAGCCTGCGCCTCATCTTCCGCACCCTGATCATGGGCGACCCCTTTCATCCGGCCAATGTGCGCCGCCTGCGCCAGATCGGCCTGATCCTGGCCCTGGTCACCGGCGGGGTCTGGCTGGCCCAGGGCGTCGTCGCCGCCCGCCTGGCGCCCGGCGTCATGGACCCGCAAGGGCTGGGCGAACTGCTGACCCCGGTGTTTTCCGTCCTGATCGTCTTCGTCCTTGCGGAGGTCTTTCGCGAGGGCGCGCGGCTGCGCCGCGAATCCGAACTGACGATCTGAACCGTTTCCGCTAGGACTTCCCCATGGCCATCCGCGTCCAGCTTGATCGCGTCCTTGTCGAACGCCGCATGTCGCTGACCGAGCTGGCCGACCGGGTGGGGGTCACGGTGGCCAATCTGTCGGTCCTGAAGACGGGCAAGGCGCGGGCGGTGCGGTTTTCCACCCTGGACGCCCTGTGCCGTGAACTGAACTGCCAGCCGGGCGATCTCCTGGCCCATGAACCCGGTCCCGCCGACCCGATCGAGGACGACGAAGCGGCATGAGGCGCAAGGGTTCCGGCCGGGACGAGAACGGCCTGACGCCCGAGGACCGTCGCATCTGGAACCGCATCACCGGCACGGTCTCGCCGCCCCGAACGCGCAAGGCCGCGCGGGTCACGCCCGGCGCCGAGGCGCCGGCCCATCTGATCGCCCCGATCCCGGACCGCCCTCTGTCGCGCGCGGAAAAGCCGCCGGCCAAGACCGCTCCGGCGCGGTTCGCCCGCCCCGAACCGACGTCCGAGCCGCGCCCCCCCGTTCGCCCCACGCCCTCTCGCCTCCGGCCCGCGCCCGAGGATCTGGAGCCTCGCCGCAAACAGCGGCTGTCGCGCGAACGCGATCCGATCGAGGCCCGGATCGACCTGCACGGCTTCGGCCGGTTCGAGGCGGAGGACCAGCTTCGGGCCTTTCTGACCGGATGCCAGGCGCGGGGCCTGCGGGCGGTCCTGGTCATCACCGGCCAGGGGCGGCTGGGCGGCGGGGTCATCCGCGCCTCCTTCGCCGAATGGATGCAGTCGCCGGCCCTGCGCGGCGTGGTCTCGGGCTTCACCTCGGCCCATCGGCGCCACGGCGGCGACGGCGCCTTCTACGTCACCCTGAAACGCTGCGGCTGAGGGGCGATCCTCGCAAATTCAAAGACAAGGTCCTGGCTTTTCAAGGGACAGGCTCCCACGGGCGGCTTCGACCCGGCGCCCCTCGAAACCGTGTTAGGCTTGCGGCCCGGTCTTTGACATTGTGCGGCTCTGGACGTCTCTCCACCTCCCGCCCGCCGGACGCCGATCGGACTGTCCGATACGATGCGCCAAAAATCCGCTTTGAAAACAAAGGGCGTCGGACACATCGGACAGTCTTTTTCGATGTCCGAAACCGCGACCGCGGCGTCGGACCGATGGGACTCATCGGACTGTTTTTTCTCGGTCCGATGCGAGGCCCGGCCCCAGACGGACGAAGGCCCGCCGGCGACGGGCGCGGGCGGGCCTGAAGGGCGCTCTGAAAAGGGAAAGGCGGCCTATTTGGCCGACAGGGCCCCGGCCAGGATGACGTCGATCTGGTTGCCCATATGGTCCGACAGGGCGGCTGCGTCCCATTCGTCATAGGCGGCGCGGCGATAGTTGGACAGATAGGCGTCCCAGATCAGCTCGACCAACAGGCGCAGATCGGCATCCTGGCGCAGCTCGCCCTTGGCGACCGCCTCCTGGAGAATATCGCCGATGGTCAGCAGCAGCTTCTTGGTCGCGGCCCGGGCGCGCATCTCGGCCGCCAGGGGCTGGAACCAGGATCGGGCGACGATGGCCTGGAACAGGGGCAGATGCTCCAGCGACGAATGATAGCCGGCGCTCAGCGCGCCCAGCAGACGCTGGCGGACCGGCTCGCCCTCGGGCGCCCCGGCCTCGACCACCTCGGCCAGGCGCGACATGTCCTCGGTCAGGACCGCCTCGAACAGCTCGGCCTTGTCCTGGAAGTTGGCGAAGACCGCGCCGGTCGACATGCCGGCGCCCTTGGCGATGTCGCGGATGGTGGCGGGTTCATAGCCCCGCTCAGCGAACAGGGAGCGGGCGGCGTCCAAAACCTTCTGGCGGGTCCGCACCTTGGCCGCCTGACGACGGTTCAGGCGGGGCGCAGCTTCGGTCGATAGGGCGGATTCGGTCATGAAATCAGGTTGAACTCTACGCAATTTCGGATGCGCCTAGGCGGTCCGAGTTGACTTTGGGTGAAGCGCCTTGAGCTGACGAGAGAGGCGTTGCGGCCCGGACCTCGTCATCGGCGCGATACTGAGGGACGGCTTGCATCACGGAACCATGACGAAAATGGGTCGGCCGATTTTTCTCCTGTGAGGCGAGAGAATATTCAAGGTTAACTTTCAAGCTTGGCTGTATTGATTTGGGACATTCTCAACGCGCGGGTGGTTCTACTGCGTCCTCCTGCGGGCATGGCGGCCTGGAAGGCTTTTCGGAATTGTTCGCGCTTCTCATGGATGGAGACCAGGACGCGGCCCATGGGCACGCCCAGATCGACCAGGGTGTTCTCGGCCAGCTGCAAACTGGCCTCGGTCGTCTCCGGCACGGCGTCCGTAACTCCCAGGGCGTAAAGGCGCGCCGCATGCTGATCGTCGCGCGCTCGGGCGATCAGGATCAGATCCTCGCGCAGGGCGCGGGCCGCCGTCACCACCTCATCGACCTTGCCCGGCGCGTCCATGGTGACGATCAGGGCGCGGGTGGTCTGAACCCCGCAATGGGACAGCATTTCGGGCCGGCCGGCGTCGCCGTAGAAGACGTCGAACCCGTCCCGACGCCCCGCCGCCACGGCCGCAGCGTCCGTGTCCAGGGCGATGAAGGGCTGGTCGTGCGCCTTCAGCAATTCGCCGATCAGGCGGCCGACGCGGCCGAAGCCGACGACGATCACCGCCCCGTCCGCCTGTTCCGGCGGCGCGGCGCCCTCTGGCGTGGTCGGGCGGTCGGGGGCCTTGGCGCGCGACAGCCTCTGGCCCAGCAGGGCCAGAAGCGGGATGGAGAAGATGCTCAGGGTCGCCGACAGGGCCACTGTGCTGGTCAGGGCGGGCGGGGCGATGCCCTCCACCATGCCGGTGGCGAAGACGACGAAGGCGAACTCGCCCGCCGGCGCCAGCACCAGGGCCGTCTCCAGGGCGGGCCGGGCGCCCATGCCCCACAGACGGGCCAGGGCGAAGATGACGCCGGTCTTGACCACTGTGACGGCCAGGGCCAGGCCGAACAGCAGGACCGGATCGGCCGCCACCGCGCCCAGGTCCAGCCCCAGCCCCACCCCGACGAAGAAGACCCCCAGCAGCAGGCCCTTGAAGGGCTCGATCGACACCTCCACCTCGCGCCGGAACTCGGTTTCGGCCAGCAGCACCCCGGCGACCAGGGCGCCGATGCTCATAGACAGGCCGACCGCCTGGGCCGCCAGGCCGGCGCCCACCACCACCAGCAGGCTGGCGGCGACGAACAGCTCCCCGCCCTGGGCCGCCTTGCGCGCCCGCGCCACCGACCGGAACATGGGCCGCAGCACCACCCGGCCCAGCAGCACCAGAAGGCCCAGGCCCATCGCCGCCGGGACCAGGGTGAACAGGGCGCGGCCCAGGACGGCGGGGTCCAGCGTTCCCCCGCCCTGGGCCAGGGCCGCCATCACGCTGACGGTGATCAGAATGGGGGCCACGGCCAGGTCCTGAGCCAGCAGGACGGCGAAGGTGGATCGGCCGACACTGGTCTTCAACCGTCCGCCCTCGGCCAGAACCGGCATCACCACCGCCGTCGACGACAGGGCCAGGCCCATGCCCAGGACGGCCGCGCTGACCAGGCTTTGGCCGAGCAGCATGAACAGGCCCGCCAGCACCAGGGTGCAGGCCGCCACCTGCATCAGCCCCAGGCCGAACACCAGCCGTCGCAGGGCCCGCAGCCGTTCCCACGACAGCTCCAGCCCGATCATGAACAGCAGGAAGGCGACTCCCAGCTCCGACAGCTGGGCCAGCTGGCCGGGGTCGCTGATGGTGAAATAGGACAACCAGGGCAGCCGGTCGGCGAAGCGCGCCAGGCCGTCGGGGCCCAGCACCACCCCTGCGGCCAGGAAACCCAGGACGGGGCTGATCTTCAGACGATTGACCAGGGGCACCATGACCCCGGCGGCCGCCAGAAACACCACCAGATCCTTATAGTCGCCGCCGTGCGTCTGCATTCGCCCTCCGAGCTCTGCCGGCATGTGACCCGGAACCGGCGCCTGTGGCGAGAGGTCGCGGCGCTTTCATGAACTTTTTTTAAGGCGACAGGCCCCGCGTCGGGTCTAGGGTCCGCTCCGACCCGCCCGTGGGGGGTGGAACCGAGGATAGAGTGATGAAAAGACTGCTTATCGGGGCCGCGGTCGGCGCCCTTCTGCTGCCGGCCGCCGCCCTGGCCCAGGACGTCGATCACGACCACGCCTGCCTGGACGAAACCTGCTCCGTCGTCTCGCTCTTCTCGGGCGAAGAGACCGCGGCGGGCTGGCAGGGAACCCAGGCGCCCAAGTACGGGACCTGGGGCTTCGACATGGCCGGCCGCGACACCTCGGTGAAGCCGGGCGACGACTTCTTCCGCTACGCCAACGGGACCGCGATCGACAAGATCGTCATCCCATCGGACCGCACCAGCTACGGCTCCTTCGCCCTGCTGCGCGAACTGTCCGACAACCGGATGAAGGAGCTGGTGCTGGGCCTGGCCGCGCGCACCGATCTGACGCCCGGCTCCGACGAGGCCAAGGTGGCTGACGCCTATCGCTCCTACATCGACGAGGCGCGGATCGAACAGCTGGACGCCCAGCCGCTGCAGCCCTATCTGGCCGCCATCCGCGCCGCCGACAGTCATGAGAAGATGGCCGTCTACATGGGCCAGACGGTCGGCCGTTTCGGCGGCTCCTTCTTCGGCAGCGGCATCACCATCGACGCCAAACAGCCGACGCGCTACGTCGTCTCCACCGGTCAGTCGGGCATCGGTCTGCCGAACCGCGACTATTATCTGGACGCCCGCTACGCCGACAAGAAAGAGAAGTACCAGGCCTATGTCGCCGACATGCTGGGCATGATCGGCTGGGCCAATCCGACCGAGACCGCCGCCCAGATCGTCGCCCTGGAGACCAAGATCGCCGAGGCCCACTGGAGCCCGGTCGAGAACCGCAACCGCGACCGCACCTACAACGAATACACCATCGCTCGCTTGGCTGAAGACGCGCCGGGCTTCGCCTGGCAGTCCTATTTCGACGCGGCCAAGCTGGGCGGCGTTCCGCGCCTGATCGTGCGTCAGGACACGGCCATGCCCAAGATCGCGGCCATCTACGCCGAGACGCCGGTCGAACTGCTCCAGGCCTGGGAAGCCTTCCACACCGCCGACGACATGGCGCCCCTGCTGTCCAAGCGGTTCTCGGACGCCCAGTGGGGCTTCCGCGCCCGCGACCTGTCGGGCCAGCCCGAGCAGCGCACCCGCGAGAAGCGGGCCATCTCCTTCGCCGAGGGTTCGCTGGGCGAAGCGACGGGCCGGCTCTATGTCGCCCAGTACTTCCCCGCCGAATCCAAGGCCAAGATGGAAGAGCTGGTCGCAAATCTGCGCACGGCCCTGTCGCACCGGATCGACAACCTGACCTGGATGGGCGACGAGACCAAGGCGGCCGCGCAGGAGAAGCTGCGCAAATTCACCGTCAAGATCGGCTATCCCGACAAGTGGCGCGACTATTCGGGTCTCGAGATCCGCGCCGACGACCTGGTCGGCAACGCCGAGCGTCGCGGCCTGTTCGAATGGAACTACGATCTGGCCCGCCTGGACGAGCCGGTCGACAAGTCCGAGTGGGGCATGACCCCCCAGACGGTCAACGCCTACTATAACTCGGCCAATAACGAGATCGTCTTCCCGGCCGCCATCCTGCAGCCGCCCTTCTTCGATCCGAACGGCGACCCGGCGGTCAACTACGGCGGCATCGGCGGGGTGATCGGCCACGAGATCGGCCACGGCTTCGACGACCAGGGCTCCAAGTCCGACGGCGACGGCGTGCTGCGCAACTGGTGGACGGCCGAGGACAAGGCCAATTTCGAAGCCCTGACCGCCCGTCTGGGCGCCCAGTACGCCACCTATGAGCCGATCGCCGGCTATAAGATCAATCCGGGCCTGACGATGGGCGAGAACATCGGCGACGCCTCGGGCGTGGCCGTGGGTCTTGAAGCCTATCACCTGTCGCTGAACGGCCAGCCGGCCCCGGTGCTGGACGGCACGACCGGCGACCAGCGCTTCTTCTACGGCTGGGCCCAGGTCTGGCAGTCGAAATATCGCGACGAGGCCCTGAAGCAGCAGGTCGCCACCGATCCCCACTCGGCCGCCCAGTTCCGGGTCATCGGCCCGCTGCGCAACGTCGACGCCTGGTACGACGCCTTCGACGTCCAGCCGGGGACGAAATACTATCTGACGCCGGAAGAGCGCGTCCGCATCTGGTAGGTCGCCGGATCGCAAAACGGGAAAAGGCCGGGGTTCGCCCCGGCCTTTTTTCATGAGCCCTTGGACACATCAGACTGAAAACTGGTCGATGGCCGCGACAGTTTCTGCAAATTTTCGATGTCGGCCTGGACTCCAGACGCGAAAAAGCCCGCTGCGGGGGATACATCGCAGCGGGCTTTCGCGCTCTTTAAAGAGCGGACGTTTCCTCCCCGAAACGCCTTCGAGTGCTGCGCGCTTGAGCAACGCTTGCCCTCGAGTGAGTTCATTTGACGCAACCCCCCCGAGGTCGTCAACGGGCTTCTCGGACGGAATCGAACTTTCTTCGACTTATCGTCGATAACTCACCCTGCTCAGAGTTATTTATCGAAGCTTATTCGATAATGGCTCGAAGGGCGCCGACCAGTGCCGTTCGGGCGACACGCATCTGCCCCGGCCGTTGCGCCTTCCAGGCGTCATTGTCGGCGATGGCGGCGGCGGCGGCGCGCCCGGCGTCCAGGTCCTTGATCGTGACCTCGCCGGCGGCGATCTCGTCCCCGCCCAGGATGACGACCGCAGGCGATCCGCGGCGGTCGGCGTATTTCATCTGGGCCTTCATCCCGGCCCGTCCCAGATAGAGTTCGGCCGCGATCCCCGCGCCGCGCAGTTCGGCGACGGCCGTCAGATAGTGGGCCATGTCCTCTTCGGAGAAGACGATGACCACGACCGGCCCGCGCACGGCGTCCTCCGCGCCGCGTCCGGCCGCGCGCAGGGCGGAGGCGAGGCGCGAGACCCCGAAGGAGAAGCCGGTCGCCGGGGTGCTCTGGCCGGTGAAGCGCGCGACCAGGTCGTCATAGCGGCCGCCGCCGCCGATGGAGCCGAATCGCACCGGCCGCCCCTTGTCGTCGGTCGTCTCCAGCAACAGCTCCGCCTCGAAGACGGCGCCGGTGTAATACTCAAGGCCCCGCACGATGGTGGGGTCGAACTTCACGGCGTTCTGGCCCACCGACATGGCGTTCAGCGCCCGGTCGATCGCCGCCAGTTCGCTCAGCGCCGCATCGCCCGCCGCCCCCAGGTCGCCGGACCGGGCTACGGCCTCCAAGGTCGCCGCCCGGGACAGGCCGGGCGTGTTGGCGGACGCCAGAAAGGCCTCGATTGCGCCCGTGACCTTTGGGGGCAGCCGCGCGCCCTTGGTGTAGTCGCCGGACTCGTCCAGTCGCCCTTCGCCCAGCAGCTGAACCACGCCTTCCCAGCCCAGCCGGTCGAACTTGTCGATGGCGCGAAGGGCCGTCAGACGCTGACCCGCGTCGGTCACGCCCCCCGCGTCGAACAGGCCGTCGAACAGTTTTCTGTTTGAGACGCGGATCTGGGCCTGGCCCGCGTCCAGGCCGGCGGCGCCCAGGCCTTCGCAGGCCATGGCGATGATCTCGGCGTCGGCCTCGGGCCGGTCCGAGCCGACGGTGTCGGCGTCGCACTGCCAGAACTCGCGGAACCGGCCCGGACCCGGCTTTTCGTTTCGCCACACCGGCCCATAGGCGTAGCGGCGGAACGGCTTGGGCAGGGTCTCCCAGGTCTGGGCGGCGAACCGGGCCAGGGGGGCGGTGTGGTCGTAACGCAGGGCCATCCATTCGCCCGGCTGGTCCGAACCCGCATCGTCCTGAAGGGCGAACACCCCCTCATTGGGCCGGTCGGCGTCAGGCAGGAACTTGCCCAGGGCGTCGGCGTATTCGAAGGCCGGCGTCTCCAGCGGCTCGAAGCCCCAGCGCTCATAGACTTCCGACACGCGCGCCACGATGCGGCGTTCGGCGGTCAGGTCGCGGCCGCGCTTGTCGGCGAAGCCGCGTGGATTGCGGGCGA
Source organism: Brevundimonas sp. Br13 (assembly GCF_055391505.1). NCBI lineage: Bacteria > Pseudomonadati > Pseudomonadota > Alphaproteobacteria > Caulobacterales > Caulobacteraceae > Brevundimonas > Brevundimonas sp. Br13. Next base: position 786,300 of record NZ_AP044008.1, read on the forward strand.
GGGGGCGAGGAGGGGCGTCGGTCATGCCGGGCGCTTAAGCCAAGGGGCGGCGCGGCGCAAATGCTCCGGCGCCGAGTGGCGGCGCCGTCTTTGCCTCAGCCTGTGCAATATACTGACCTTAAAGGAAAAACGCCTACACAGACGGAACAGGCGTGGGCCGTCGCCGTTTCAGCGCCATGATCCCCCACGCCCTTGTCTTCACGCGGACCTGCAGAACCTCCGACCGGCGGACCATCCGGTGGTATGAGTGCGAACTGATCGACGACCAGGGCGCGCGCCGTCTGCGAAACCGGGCCTTCTTCTCGCTGGACGAAGCCAAGTCCTGGGCCTCGTCCGAAGGCTATCCGGTGGACGACGCCGACATCCAGGACGCGCGATGATCGGCGCCGCCCCCTCGGGTCCGCTCGACGCCTCGGCCTTCGACACCCCGCGCATCCTTCTGGCCGGCGCCGTAGACTACGCCATGTACGACCGGTTCCGCGACCGACTGACCCAGGCGCCCGACAGCGGCCTGGTGGTGATCGAACTGTCCACCCTGGGCGGCGATCCGGAGGTGGCGCGAATGATGGGCGAGGACGTGCGGTTTCAGAGCGACATCAACCCGGCGCGCCGTCTGGTCTTTCTGGGCAAGGCCGCCATCTATTCGGCCGGCGCGACCTTCATGAGCTTTTTTGCGGTGGAAAACCGCTATCTGACGCGCGGCGCTCGGGTGATGATCCATGAGCGAAAGATGGACAAGACGCTCCACATCGCCGGGCCGCTGACCACCTGCATCGCCTCGGTCAAGGCGATGCTGAACGAACTTGAGCACTCCATCGCCATCCAGAACGAAGGGTTCGAGAACCTGGTGCGCGGCAGCGCCGTCACCATGGACGAGGTGCTTCGGCGCGCGCCGGAGAACTGGTACATCGAGGCTCAGGAGGCGAAGGCCCTCGGCCTGGTCGCCGGCGTGCTGTGACCCCGCGGCGTCAGTCCCCCAGGGTCTCCACCGTCAGATTGCCGTTGGTGTAGACGCAGATTTCGGCGGCGATCTTCATGGCCTTGCGGGCGATCGCCTCGGCGTCCAGATCGGTTTCCTCGATCAGGGCGCGGGCCGCCGACAGGGCGTAGTTGCCGCCCGAACCGACGGCCGCGACCCCATGCTCCGGCTCCAGCACGTCGCCCACGCCGGTGACGGTGAAGATCGACGTCTTGTCCGCCACCAGCAGCATGGCCTCCAGCCGCCGCAGATAGCGGTCTGTGCGCCAGTCCTTGGCCAGATCGACGCAGGCCCGGGCGAGCTGGTCCGGGTACTGCTCCAGCTTGGCCTCCAGGCGTTCGATCAGGGTGAAGGCGTCGGCCGTCGCCCCGGCGAACCCCGCCAGAACCTTGCCGCCGGCCAGGGTCCGCACCTTTCGCGCCGCGCCCTTGACGATGGTCGGTCCCATCGAGACCTGACCGTCGCCGGCGATCACCGTGCGGCCGTTTTTGCGAACCGCCAGTATCGTGGTGCCGTGCCAGTCGGGAAAATTGGATTGGGTCATGGTCCGCAGATGGAGCGGCGGCCCGTCGCGATCAAGCCTCGCTCGCCTGTTGAGGGGTGTGTCACATTTCCTTGGCCTTACCTGGCTACCGCAGAGGTTCCGGCGTCCGTCAGCCTTAACCTAAGCGAGAGCGGCGCCGGCCGCAGTGTGCGATGGGTCGAACCAAGGGGGCTTCGTTAACCCTCTCGCTCCTAGAGCCTTTTTCGTCGGTCGAGTTGTTAAGCGTATGAGTACCCTATGAGTTTGTTTCGCATCTTCTATGTCAGCGACGCCGTGGGCGACGCGGGCGCGGGGCTTCTGCCCTTGATCGACATCATCGGGGCCTCGGATCGGAACAATCGGCGCGACCACGTGACCGGTTTCCTGCTGCGGCATCAGGACCGATTCTTCCAGCTGCTGGAAGGCGGGCGGGTTGATCTGGAGCGGTTGATGGGCCGGCTGGCGGCCGACCGCCGTCATCAGAATATTCGGGTCCTGGTCGATACGCCGGTGGACCGGCGTCTCTTTCCGCAATGGGCCATGGCCCAGATCGACCCCCTGCCCAGTCTTGAACCGATCTTGACCCGTTTGGCCGGGACGCGGCTCCTGTCGGAAGTGACCTTCGAAGTGGATCAGGTGATCGCCGACGCCCGTCTGGCCCTCGATGGGACGCGCTGACGGGGCCGCACGCGCCATTCCACCGCCCTCGCCGACGGTCTAGAGACGGGCATGGCCTTTTCTGACGATGAAGTCGAACGCTACGCCCGCCATCTGGTGCTGGCCGAGGTCGGAGGGCCGGGGCAGCAGGCGCTGAAGCGCGCCCGCGTCCTGGTCGTCGGCGCGGGCGGGGTCGGAGCGCCGGCCGCCCTCTATCTGGCGGCGGCGGGCGTCGGGACGTTGGGCCTGATCGACGACGACGTCGTGGCCCTGTCCAATCTTCAGCGTCAGATCCTTTTCGCCACCGCCGACGCGGGTCGGGCCAAGGTGGAGGCGGCGCGGGACCGATTGGCCGGCCTCAATCCGCATGTCGCGATCCAGACCTTCGCCGAACGTCTGACGCCCGAAAACGCAGCGCGCCTGATCGCCGACTTCGATCTGGTTCTGGACGGGACCGACGACTTCGCCACGCGCCATACGGTCAACGCCGCCTGTGTTGCGGCGGGCAAGCCCCTGGTCTCGGGCGCCCTGGGTCGGTGGAGCGGTCAGGTGGGGGTGTTTGCGGGTCGGCCCTGCTATCAGTGCCTGACGCCCGAGGTTCCGCCGGATGCGGAGACCTGCGCGCGTGTGGGGGTCGTCGGCGCCCTGGCGGGGGTGATCGGTTCGATGGCCGCCCTGGAGACGATCAAATGGATCGTAGGCGCGGGTCAGAGCCTTCAGGGGCGGCTGCTGATCTATGACGGCCTGGCGGGAACGGCGCGAACGGTGCGGATCGCGCCTGATCCCGCATGCCCGGTTTGCGGCGGCTGATTTGTCCGACTCAGGCGGCGGTTTCGAACCGCACGTCGTCCAGGGCCAACTCGGGCAGGGGAGCGGCGAAGCCCAGGGCAGGATTGCTGAGCACCGTCACCAGCCGCTCGCCGCAATAGAGGCAAAGAGTTTCGAATCCCGGCCAAGTCGCCGCCACATCGGCCAGGGCCCGGTCGGCGGCGCGATCGTCCTCGGCCTTCAGAACGCAGATGTCACGCACCGGAACACCCGGCAGGTTGACGATACAATAGTAGGAGTCCAACGCACGCTTCCCTTACAGGCCGCCGAAACGATCCCTGATCGCGGCGGTTCCTCCAGTGATCGGCGTTTTCGACAGGGGTGTGAGGCCCCCCCGACAGTCCTGTGAAATCGCAGGTCCTAAAGCATCGCCGGAATGACCCGGTCGGGCGGGCGATGGCCGTTCTGGAAGGTCATGACATTGGCGATGACCCGGTCGCCCATGTCCTGGCGCGCCTCCAGCGTCGCCGAACCGAGGTGGGGCAGGAGGACGACGTTGGGATGGCCCATCAGGCCCGGATGGATGGCCGGCTCATGTTCGAATACATCCAGGCCCACGCCGGCGATCGCCCGCGCCGCCACCGCCTGGGCCAGAGCCGCCTCTTCGATCAGTTCGCCGCGCGCGGTGTTGATCAGGATGGCATGGGGCTGCAGCCGCGCCAGGCGTTCGGCCGACAGAAGATGATGGGTCTCCCGTGTGGCTGGACAGTTCAAGGAGACGATGTCCATCCGCGCCAGCATCTGGTCTAGGTCGTCCCAATAGGTGGCGCCCAGCTCCTCGGCGATCAGGTCCGAGACGGGCTTGCGATTGTGGTAATGCACCTGCAGGCCGAAGGCCTTGGCGCGACGGGCCAGGGCCTGGCCGATCCGGCCCATGCCGACGATCCCCAGCCTCTTGCCCCACAGCTTGCGCCCGCACATCCAGGTCGGGGTCCAGCCCTCGAAACGGCCTTCGGCCACCACCTGGGCCCCTTCGACGATGCGGCGGCTGACGGCCAGGATCAGGCTCATGGCCAGGTCGGCCGTATCCTCGGTCAGGACGCCGGGCGTATTGGTGACGATGATGCCGCGCGCCACGGCCGCCTCGACGTCGATATGATCGACCCCGGCGCCGAAGTTGGCGATCATCTTCAGCTGTTCGCCGGCGCCGTTGATCAGGTCTGCGTCAATGAGGTCGGTGATGGTGGGCGCCAGGACCTCCGCCCGCTGAACCGCCGCCTCCAGCGCCGCCCGGTCCATCGGCTGGTCCTTAAGGTTCAGCTCGGCGTCGAACAGTTCGCGCATCCGCGTTTCGACCGCGTCCGGCAGGCGTCTGGTTAATACGACCTTAAGCTTGCGAACGGACATTGCGGGCCTTGGTTAGCGGGCGATGGTTCAGGATCGAAGCCCGCGCGACGGGTCGTTCCAACTGTGTCTAGCAAAGCCGCCGCCATCTTCCAAAGCCTGCGACGCCGCACCGCCGTCGCCCTGGCCGTTCTGGGCCTAGGGGTGATGGCCGGCGCCGGCGCGACCATGCCCGATGGGCGCCCCACCCCGACGGGGCTGGAGGTGCCGCGCTGGATCTCGCTGAAGTCCTCCCACGTCCGCGCCCGCCAGGGGCCGGGGCTGGATTATCCGATCCTGTGGGAGTATCGCGCCGCCGGCCTGCCGGTCCAGGTGATCGCCGAGACGACCGAATGGCGAAAGATCTGCGATCCGGACGGGGCCGTGGCCTGGATTCACCGCACCGTCTCTTCCGGCCGCCGCTATGTCTTCAACACCTCGGCCGAAGAGGTGATGATCCACGCCGGCAAGTCCCAGGCCTCGGCCGTCCGTGCGCGCCTGTCGCCCCGGTCCCTGGTGTCCCTGGACGAATGCGAGGACGGCTGGTGCCGGGTGCGGGCGCGCCGCCTGCGCGGCTGGATCCAGGAAAGGGCCGTCTTCGGCGTCCAGCAACGCGCGCTATGCAACGCCAACCGGCCTGCGGGAACCGGTCGAGGCTGAAGGTCGACGACCGCCGGTGTTGAGCGAAGCGGCGCGGTCGTGTAACCCGCAGGCAACAGCAGACCTGACGGAACCGCCTTGACCCAGTCCCAATACCCCTCGTCCTTCGATCACGAGGCCCTGCTCGCCTCCGGGCGCGGCGAACTGTTCGGTCCCGGCAACGCCCAGCTGCCCGCTCCGCCCATGCTGATGTTCGACCGGATCACCCAGATCACGGCCGACGGCGGCGCCCACGGCAAGGGCTATGTGGAGGCCGAGCTGGATATCCATCCGGACCTCTGGTTCTTCCAGTGCCATTTCATCGGCGATCCGGTCATGCCCGGCTGCCTGGGCCTGGACGCCATGTGGCAGCTGGTCGGCTTCTATCTGGGCTGGATCGGCGGCCCCGGCCGCGGCCGCGCGCTCGGCGTCGGCGAGGTCAAGTTCACCGGTCAGGTGACGCCCGACATCAAGAAGGTCGTGTACAAGATCGACCTGAAACGGGTGATCAATCGCAAACTGGTGATGGGCATAGCCGACGGCGTGCTGGAGGCCGACGGCGAGGTCATCTACACCTGCAACGACATGCGGGTGGGACTCTTCGGCGCCGGCAAGGACGAGCAGGCGGCCGCCTGAACCCCTATATAACCGCGGACAGCGCGGAAGACCCCAGGGTCGAGAAGCTAGAGTAAGGAAACACCATGCGTCGTGTCGTCGTCACCGGCCTGGGCATCGTCTCTTCCATCGGCCACGGCGCCGAAGAGGTGACCCAGTCCCTGCGCGAAGCCCGGTCGGGCGTCGTCCATGCCCCCGACCACGCCAAATACGGTTTCCGCAGCCAGGTCTGGGCCCCGCCCAAGATCGGCCCGTGGGAGGAGCTGGTCGATCGTCGCGCCGCCCGCTTCCTGGCCAACGGCACCGCCTGGGCCCACATCGCCTTCGAAGAAGCGCTGAAATCTTCGGGCATGACGGCCGACGAGATCAAGGACGACCGCATCGGCCTGATCGTCGGCGAGGGCGGCCCCTCGACCCAGGTCATTCTTCAGGCCGCCGCCACCACCATCGAAAAGACCTCGCCCAAGCGCATCGGGCCGTTCGCGGTGCCGAAGGCCATGGCGTCCGGCCCCTCGGCCGTGCTGTCGACCTGGTTCCAGATGCGCGGCGTCAACTATTCGATCAGCTCAGCCTGCGCGACCTCCGCCCACTGCATCGGCGCCGGGGTCGAACAGATCCAGTGGGGCAAGCAGGACGTGGTCTTCGCCGGCGGCTGCGAGGACATCGACTGGTCCATGTCGAACATGTTCGACGCCATGGGCGCCATGTCGTCGAACTTCAACGAGACCCCCTCGGTCGCCTCGCGCGCCTATGACGTCAACCGCGACGGCTTCGTCATCGCCGGCGGCGCCGGCATAGTGGTGCTGGAGGAATACGAGCGGGCCAAGGCGCGCGGCGCGACCATCTATGCCGAGGTCACCGGCTATGGCGCCAATTCCGACGGTTATGACATGGTCGCCCCCTCGGGCGAGGGTGCCCAGCGCTGCATGAAGATCGCACTGGAACAGGCCGGCAATCCGAAGATCGACTATCTGAACCCGCACGGCACCTCGACCCCGGTCGGGGATTCGAAGGAAATGGAGGCCGTGCGCGCCGTCTTCGGCGATCAGATGCCGATGATCTCCTCGACCAAGTCCCTGACGGGCCACTCGCTCGGCGCGGCGGGCGCTCAAGAGGCCATCTACTGCCTGCTGATGATGCAGAACGGTTTCGCCGCCGAGAGCGCCCATATCGAGACCCTTGATCCGGCCTTCGAGGGCATGCCGATCCTGCGTCAGCGCCACGAGGGCGAGCTGACCCACGTCATGTCCAACAGCTTCGGCTTCGGCGGCACCAACGGAACCCTGATCCTGTCGAAGGTGTGAGACGCGCAGGGGCGACCCTCCGACCCTAGGTAGTGTCCCTCGGCCCGGCGAAAGCCGCGGTTAGGGAATCCCGTGCATGCTGCAGGCCGGGAGAAACACAAGAATGCACGCGCGTTACGCACGGATCGCCGAGGCCAGGCAACGCGAAATTAAGGTCAGGGTCGGCTTCGCCGTCTTCATCGCCTGCACCGTCTGGGCGCTAGCGCCGTCGAAATGGCCGGCGATCTGGCTGGCGCTGGTCTTCGCCGGACAGTCGGCCGACTGGATCGTCTTCGGCGCCATCCGCAGGCTGGGAGGGGGAACGCCCTCGCGGGGGCTCAGGATCGCCGCCTGCATCAGCCTGTTCGTCAACAGCGTCTTCTATTCCGCCATCGCCGCCTATCTGTGGGCGGACGGGGGTGGGTCCCAGATGGTGTTCGGCAGCATCCTAATCGCAGGGGCGCTGCTTCATGTGACCATACACCTCTATCATGAGCGTGAAATCCTCATCAGCGCCGCCACGCCGCCCGTCGTTTATTTTCTGGCCCTGCCCGTCATCCACGGCTATGTCCTGGGCCAGCCTACCGATCTTCTCGTGGCCGTGGGTTGCGTCCTGTACATGACCCATCTGCTGGTCGCGGTGCGGCAGAGTTCACAGACCAACCGCGCCATTCAGATCGCCAACGACCGCGCTCAGGAGGAGCGCCGCAGGGCCGAGGTGGCCAGCGCCGCCAAATCCGACTTCCTCGCCGTGGTCAGCCACGAAATCCGCACCCCCATGAATGCGGTGGTCACTTCGGCCAATCTGTTGGAACGGTCCCAGCTCGATCCGGCGCAGAAAGAGCACGTGGTGATGCTCAAGGACGCCAGCGAGGTTCTGATCGGCCTGTTGAACGACGTTCTCGACTTTTCGAAGATCGAGGCCGGAAAGATGGAGCTGGAAGAGGCGCCCGTCGATCTGGTGGACAAGCTGAAGGCTCTCGAGCGGATGTGGGCGCCCAAGGCGCAGGCCGCCGGCGTCGCCTTTGAGGTCTCCCTGCCTGACGATCTGCCGCGCCACGTGCGGACCGATCCGCTGCGGCTGCAACAGATCCTGTTCAATCTCGTCTCGAACGCCGTCAAGTTCACGGCGACGGGACGGATCGAGGTCCGCGCCCGCTGGAACGCCGCCCTGGGCCGGTTGACCGTCGCGGTGACCGATACCGGATGCGGTATTCCCGACGACCGCCTGCCCTATGTCTTCGACGTGTTCGAACAGGTCGACGCGGGGGTGACGCGCCGGCACGGGGGCTCAGGCCTCGGCCTGGCCATCACATGCAAACTGGCCCAGCTGATGGGGGGGGCCGTGTCGGTCGAAAGTCGATTGGGAGAAGGCTCGATCTTCACGGTCGATCTGCCGATGGGGATCGCGGCCGCCCCCTCGGCGACCCTGGCGGTCAGCGCACCCTCGACCTTCGCACACGGGCTGGACATTCTGGCGGTGGACGATCACCCCGTGAATCGTCGGATCGTGGCCCTGCTGCTCGAGCCCATGGGGTGTGTCCTGACCTTCGCCGAAAACGGTCAGGAGGCTGTGGAGGCGGCGGCCCTGCGCCGGTTCGACGCCATTCTGATGGACATGCAGATGCCGGTTATGGACGGATTGACGGCGACGCGGGCCATTCGCTCGGACGGGCCCAATGCCGGCACGCCGGTCATCGCCCTGACGGCCAACGCCCTGGAGACCCATCGCGCGGCCTGGGCGACGGTGGGGGTGGACGACTTCGTCACCAAGCCGATCGACCCGGCGCGCCTCGCCTCGGCGCTGGAGGCGGCCGTGCGAGGCGAGGCCGCCGTGGCCGCGACGGCCTGAGCGGCGCGCAATCGGATCAGCGCGCCGGGACGGCGCCGTCTCCGACAAGGCCGGCCTGAGGCCGTGGTCCCGCCTTCAGGTGAGCCCTACCGCCCCGTCGAACCGAACCCCCCCGCGCCCCGCGCGGTGTCGTCCAGGGTCTCGACTTCGATCCAGTCCGCCCGTTCGTGTTTGGCGATCACCAGCTGGGCGATGCGTTCGCCCCGGCGAATGACGAAGTCTTCATCGCCGATATTGGCCAGGATGACGCCGCACTCGCCGCGATAGTCGCTGTCGATCGTGCCCGGCGCATTGGGGCAGATGATCCCGTGCTTCAGGGCCAGGCCCGAGCGGGCGCGGACCTGGGCCTCATAGCCCAAAGGCAGGGCAATCTTCAGCCCCGTTGGCACCAGGGCGCGCCGGCCCGGCGCCAGGGTCAGGGGCTGGTCCTCGGGCACGGCGGCGCGCAGGTCCATGCCCGCCGACCCGGCCGTCTCATAGGCGGGCAGGGGCAGGCCCTCGGCGTGGGGCAGGCGCAGGATCTGAACGGAGACGGCTTCGGTCATTGGGCGCTCTTGAAATGGTCGGCGATACGGTCGGCTAGGGCCTGGGCGACGGCGGTCTTGGATTGGCGGGGCCAGACCTCGGCGCCCTGGGCGGTGACCAGCAGAACGGCGTTGCCGTCGGATCCGAACACCTCGTCCGAGACGTCGTTGCCGACGATCCAGTCGCAGCCCTTCCTCGACAATTTGGCGCGGGCGTTGGCCTCGAGATCGGTGGTCTCGGCGGCGAAGCCGATGACCAGGGCGGGCCGGTTCGGTCCCGGCGCGGCGACCCCGGCCAGAATGTCCGGGTTCTCGATCAGGGCCAGGGTCGGCGGCCCGCCCGGCCCCTTCTTGATCTTGCCCCCGGCGACGGTGTCCACCCGCCAGTCGGCCACGGCGGCCGACAGAACGGCGATGTCGGCCGGCAGGGCGGCTTGCGTCGCCGACTGCATCTCCAGGGCGCTTTCCACCTCGATCCGAGTGACGCCGGGCGGAGCGGACAGGGCCGTGGGGCCGGACACCAGCGTCACCTCCGCCCCCCGCTGGGCCAGGGCGGCGGCGACGGCGTAGCCCTGTTTGCCGCTGGAGCGATTGGTCAGGCCGCGCACGGGGTCGATCGGCTCGAAGGTGGGGCCGGCCGTGACCACCGCCCTTCGTCCGGCCAAGGGTCTGGGGCACGTCAGCAGGTTCTGGATCGCCTCCACTATGGCCGCCGGCTCGGCCATTCGGCCGGGTCCGTACTCGCCGCAGGCCATCTCGCCCTCGTCCGGCCCGACCACGGCCGCGCCGTGGAAGCCGGGGAAGCTTTTCAGCCGCTCCATATTGGCCTGGACCGCCGGGTGGTCCCACATCCGCACATTCATGGCCGGCGCCAGCAGCACCCGCTTGTCCGTGGCGATCAATGTGGTGGAGGCCAGGTCGTCGGCGATCCCATTGGCCGCCTTGGCGATCAGCCCGGCCGTCGCCGGCGCCACGACCACCAGATCGGCCCAGCGCGACAGCTCGATATGGCCCATGCTGGTCTCGTCGTCCGGATGGAACAGGCCGGACCGCACCGGATGGCCGCTGAGCGCCGCCAGGGACAAAGGCGTGACGAACTCGGCCCCCGCTTCGGTCAGGATCACCCGGGTTTCGCCGCCCGCCTTGGCGATCAGACGCACCAGCTCCAGCGCCTTATAGGCCGCTATGCCGCCGCCGACGATCAGCAGCACCTTTCGGTCGGTAAGCGCGCGCATGTCCATGGCCCCGCTCTAGCGGTCTCAGGCGACGGCGTCGAGACGATCAAAAAGAACATTGTGCGAACAATCGAGTTGTGCTTACGTCGCCTTCAGCGAGTGTCGGAGGGGAAGATGATCGCGCTGAGGATAAGAGTGGCCGTTTCGGTCTCGTTTGGCTTGATGCTGTGCGGCCTCATGGGTCTGGCGGGCTGCGACAACAGTTCGGCGGTGCAGACGCGCGATCGAACGGCGTCGGCGCCCGTCGGGGCCGGCGATCCGTCGTCCGCGCCGGTCGAGGCGACTGCGGCGGAAACGGCCAAGCCGGTTTTGACCGCCAGCCGCCGGGAAACGGTGGACGCCAAGATCGCCCGCCTCTATGCGCGCAACGGCGCCGATTTCGGCGCGGCCTCGGCCGAAGCCTATCTGGACAAGGTGACCGCCTTCACCACCCGGCCGCCCGGCGACGCCGAGACGGTGAAACGGCCGAACGGCGACACCCTGATCTATCAGGCCTCGACCAACACCTTCGCTGTGGTGGCCAAGGACGGCACGCCCCGCACCATGTTCAAACCGACCACCGGGGCCGACTATTGGGCCGAGCAGAAGGCGGCGGCCCCGACCTTCGGCCAGAGTCGGAGATCGACGCAGGAGGCCGGCTGATATAGAGGGCGGGGTTCCCTGCCGATCTTCCGGACCTCGCCCATGGCCGACGCCCCCTCTGCCGCGCCCCCGCTCAAGACCGCCCTGATCTATGATTTCGACGGCACCCTGGCGCGCGGCAACATGCAGGAGGTCAGCTTCATCCCTTCGGTGGGCATGGACGTCGGCGCCTTCTGGGGCGAGGCCGAGGCCCTGACCAAGGACGCCGACGGCGACGGCATACTGATGTACATGCAGCTGATGTTGCACCATGCGCGCCAGAACGGCGCCCCTGTGACGCGCGAGACCCTGCGTCGCCACGGCGAGGCGGTGGCCCTGTTCGAAGGTCTGAAGGACCTCAGCTGGTTCGACCGGATGAACGCCTTCGGCGCCCGATACGGGCTGGAGATCGAACACTATATCGTCTCGGCCGGGCTGGAGGAGATGATCGACGGCACGCCGATCCGGCCCGCCCTGACACACGTCTTCGCCTCCCACTATGTCTATGACGAAAAGGGCGAGGCGGCCTGGCCGGCGGTCGGCGTCAACTACACCACCAAGACCCAGTATCTGTTCCGCATCAACAAGGGGGTGAAGAACCACTGGGAGCACGAGCGGATCAACCACTTCATCCCCGACGACCAGCGGCCGGTGCCCTTCGACCGGATGATCTTCATCGGCGACGGCGACACGGACGTGCCGACCATGAAGATGATGCACACCAAGGGCGGCTTTTCGATCGCCGTCTATGACCCGCGCTCGAACGAGAAGGACCAGAAGAAGGTCTATTCCCTGATCTCGGAGGATCGGGTCAATTTCGTCGCCGCTGCCGACTATCGCGAGGGCTCGGCCCTGGACCTGATCGTCAAGGGGCTGATCGGCCGGATCGCCATCAACGCCGGGGCCATGCCGGCGGGGATGTAGGCCTAGCGGCCCCCGGCCCTCACCCAGGCGTCGCGCGCCCCGGCCAGCCGGGCGGGCGCCAGGCCGCGCAGGGATTTGGCGCCCGTCTGTTTCAGACCCGCCTCCTGCCCCTTTTGCCAGACCAGGGTCGCCTCATAGGCCAGGCCCTCGGCCACATCGATCACCACCACCTGGGCCGGCAGGGCCGCGCTGCGGTCCAGCCTCAGCCGCATTCCCGTGTCCGACAGATCGACGATGACGCAGACCGTCTCCAGCCCCGCCGCGCTGACCACGCCGCGCGCATTGACGGTGCGACGAGCCTCGCCGCGTCGATCGGCGGGCAGGGCGGGCTTGGATCCGAACAGACGCATGGGGAAACTCGGCCTTGGAAACACTGCCGTCCTGCAACGCGCGCCGACGACAAAGGCGCCGGGCGGCCTGACCTCAGTACGGGGTCTTGGGGCGGGTTCTTAGTGCTGGTTTTGGGGCAGGCGCACGACCAGGCCGTCCAGCGCCTCCGACACCCGGATCTGGCACGACAGCCGGCTGTTGGGCTCGACCTCCTCGGCGAAGTCCAGCATCGACTCCTCCATGGCCGAGGGCTTGCCCGTCGCCTCGCGCCAGGCCTCGTCGACATAGACATGGCAGGTGGCGCAGGCGCAGGCCCCGCCGCAATCCGCATCGATCCCCGGCACATTGTTCCGGATCGCGCCCTCCATGACGGACAGCCCCGGTTTCACGTCGACCACGTGCTCGGTTCCGTCATGCTCGATATAGGTGATGCTGGCCATGGCCCGCTCATATCAAGCCGAGGGGATGGCGCAAGGGCGGATGGAAGGCGGGGGTGGTTGAAGCGAATGCAGGGAACCCGCGGCATCCTAGGAGGTTCGGGCCTCCATACGTCGATATTTGCGCTCATCGCACGTTGGTCGTGGAAACTCGACCTTGAATCACGGTAGGGTTGAGATAGAGAGCGACGTCGGCGGCCCCGCCGACAGTACGGGATCCATCATGCCATCAGCCAAGCAGGTCATCGCTCTGCTCGCCAGCCACGTCGACGGTGACGAGGAGCGGGTTCGAACGATTGCCCTGCAGATGGCGGCGACGGAATCGCGCCAGGGTCACGCTAATACGGCCAAAGCCCTACAGAAGATCGCGGAAGATATAGGGCGAAAGAAGTCTGCGTCGAGCACGGCCGCGATCGCCTCGATCAGTCGACCGCGCGGGGCTTTAGATGGCCTGATGACTGAGACCCGCAGCCGGGTCACGCTCGATGACATGACCCTTACGCCCGCGATCGCCGAACGGCTCGCCGGGCTCGTTGCCCAGCAGCAGCAGAGGGACATGCTTCGTCGCTACGGGCAGAGCCCCAACGCCCGCCTTCTGCTCGTCGGTCCACCGGGATCCGGCAAGACCCTGACGGCGAGCGCTTTGGCCGGCACGCTGCACCTGCCACTCTTCACTATACGCCTGGACACGGTAATCACCCGGTTCCTGGGAGAAACGGCGGCCAAGCTGCGTCTCGTGTTCGATCAGATCAATCAGATGCGCGGCGTCTATCTGTTCGACGAGTTCGACGCGATCGGGGGTCGTCGATCCGTCGACAACGACGTGGGTGAAATCCGCCGAGTGCTGAATTCCTTCCTCCAGTTCATGGAAGAGGCCAACGCCACCGACAGTGTCGTGGTGGCCGCGACCAATCATCCGGAACTTCTCGATCGCGCCTTGCTGCGGCGGTTCGACGATATCATCGAATATGGCCTGCCTAGCCCCGACGAGGCTATGGCTCTCATTCAGTCGCGGCTCGGAAAACTCAGGCCGCGTACGGGGAGCTGGAGCCGCGTCGCCGAACAGGCCGACGGCCTCAGCTACGGCGAATTGGCGCGCGCGGCCGACGAGGCGGTTAAGGTCGCTATCATGGGCGGTCGCCAAAAGGCGCGGGTGGCGGACGTCGAGGCGGCCTTGCAATCACGCCGGGCTATGCGGGATGTTATGACTGACGTATTCATCAACTCATAGTTGATGAATCGGGGGGCAAATGCCCAGTGCATATGATCGGCGCCATCTTCGCGTCGAGGCCTTCGCTAAGTCCGAAGCCTACAGACGGCCCAATCTGGCCGTGGTTCCACGAGACTACGCTCGGATCGCCGCTGCCCATGCCGAAACCCTCAGTCGGGAGTTTGCCTCGGCGATTGAGGCGGCGTCCAATCGGCTTCTAGGCGAGCGCGAAGACGTCGCAGGCCTGCCCGGCACCTATGTTGGGGTGGAGACGGCACCCAACGGCCCCGTACCGAACCTGGAGTGGAAGACCCAAGGTGTGCGTGTGAGCGCTTTGGATCGAACCGAGACCGGGTCGGTGCGCGGCACTCTTTTCGTGCCCGATGCGGCCCGGGACTTCGTCGCTGGCAAGTTGAACGAATACGGCGAGAAACGAACCGACGCCGACAAGCCGCGTCACGATGGACGCTTCGCACCGATCGAGCGCTTCTTCGAGGCGCGCCTCGAGGATCTCTGGACCGACAGTCGCGTCCTACCGGAGCTCGGGACGAACGCCTGGTGGGAACTGTGGTGCTGGCAGGACCGGGTCCAGAACGCCCTGAGCAAGGCGGAGGCGCTCAATCTGCCCGTCGCCAGCGATCGTCTCGTCTTTCCAGAGCGCGTTCTGATCTATGTCTACGGCGCACGAGATGCCATCTCGCGCTTGGTCGCCAGCTGCGATGCGGTCGCCGAACTCCGCATGGGACGTGATACCGCAGCCTATTTCATGGGACTGAAGCGGCCGGACCAACATGGATGGGTCGGCGAGGCCGTCGAGCGACTGGAGCTTTCCGCTGATGCGGACCAAACTGCCCTATGTATTCTGGATACCGGCGTGAACATCGCTCACGATCTGATCGCCCCAATTCTGCCGGCCGATCGCCGGTTCAGCGTGCGCCAAGCGTGGGGTATCGACGATCATGACGGACACGGTTCTGAGATGGCCGGGTTGGCCGCCTTCGGCGACCTGACCTCCGCCTTCCAGACCAATGCCGCCATCCCAATCGATTACAACCTAGAGTCGGTCAAATTGGTCCATCCGCCGGCTTTGCCAGCCACCGATCCCGGCAATTTTGGCCTCGTCACCGCCCAGGCAATCGCGCTTCCGGAGATCGCCTTTCCCCAGACGCGGCGAATCTACTGTCTCGCCGTCACCCAGCCCGGAGTCCACGGCCCGCGGGCGACCAGCTGGAGTGCAGCGCTGGACGCCGCAGCGTACGAATGCGCCGCCCCCGGCGCTAATCCGCCTGACCGGCTGATCCTGGTGTCGGCCGGAAACCTTCAGGACGAGGTGGGGCTGACGGATCTAGAACAGTGGGAAAATTTTGAAATTGAGGACCCCGCCCAAGCGTGGAATGTTCTGACCGTCGGGGGCGTTACCGACAAGATCGAGGTCGCCGACAAGGGCTACGAGAGCTGGAAGGCTGCGGCTGAAGTGGGGGCCTTGAGCCCCTACAGCCGGGTTTCCTCGGCCTGGAACCGCGGGGTGTCTCCGATCAAGCCCGAACTGGTAGTTGAGGCCGGAAATCGCGGCATAGACCCCGCCGATCAGAGCCTGTTAAGCGGCATGCCGTCGCTTTCGCTGCTGACCACAAGCGCTTCGCCCGTAAACGAGCCCCTTTCGGTCTCCTGGGCGACCAGCGCCGCGACCGCCTTGGGATCCAGGATGGGCGCGGGACTCTGGTCCAAACACGGCGACCTCTGGCCGGAGACCGTTCGGGCCCTGCTTGTGCACAGCGCGCGCTGGTCGCCTTGGATGGAAGCTCGGTTGCTGCAGACTAACAGCAAGGCCGAGCGGCTGCGTTGGCTCCGCCATTTCGGCTACGGCGTTCCGAGCCTGGAACGCGCGAGGGCTTCGGCCGGCAATAGTCTGGCCTTGGTCGCGCAACGCAGAATTCAGCCGTTCGTCAAAGAGAAGGGCGCGACCCATGCCACGGCCAAGGAAGCGGACTTCTATGAGCTGCCCTGGCCGAAGGCGGCTCTCCTTGCGCTCGGGGACCACGCCGCCCGGATACGCGTTACCCTGTCCTATTTCGTGGAGCCCAACCCCAACGCCGCCGGATCAATTCTGGCCGCGCGATATCGATCCGCTGGTCTGCGGTTCGGTCTTCAACTGCGCAACGAGACCGCGAAACAGTTCGCCGCGCGTATCAACCAGCTGGCGAGCCTGGACGATGACGACGCGGCGGATATCGCCGAGGCCGACGTCACGCGGGTGCTCGGCGAACGCTCGATTTCGGCGGGATCGCTTCACGTCGACGAGTGGCGAGGCTCTGCAGCGGACTTCGCGGACCGGAACGGTCTGGCCGTGTTTCCAGTCGGCGGTTGGTGGAAGGGGGTCAAGGACCGCGTGAACAACGGCATGCGCTACGCCCTGGTAGTGACCATCGACGCTGGCGACACCGAGGTCGACCTGCATGCGGAAGTGGCCGCCGCCGTGAATGTTGAGGTGGAGGTCTGACGGACAACCACTGGTCAGGGCTGGCGGAGGGCTGTCTGGCTATGGGGCCTCAGAGCCGTTGGCCCCTTCAAAGGTGTGCTTTCGGGCGTTCAACCAACGCTCGTTCTTGGCGCAAATCCGCCCCTCACCCCTCCGCCGCCACATACACCCACGCCTCCGCCCCCGCCTCCGTCGTCGCGCGCACCCGGCGATAGACCTCGCCCTCATAGGCGTCGGCGGCGGTCAGGTCGGCGGGGGTCAGGGGGTAGAGGCGGCCGGGGACGGGCGGGGCGGCGTCCGGCGTCGGGATCAGGATCGGATAGTGGGTCAGGCCGGTCTCGGCCGTGATCTGGGGGTCGTCGATGGCGGGATCTTCGACGGGGATGTGCGACAGGCGAAAACCGCTCAGTCGGTCGGGGGCGCCGGGCCCCAGGTCGCGGCCGAAGACGGCCGTCTGGACCGCCGGGTCCTGCAGCGTGCCATAGGCGAACAGCAGGCTCCCGGCGGTCATGGAGGCGGCGGCGGCGGCGGCCACGCCGTCTGGATCAGGCCGTCTGGATCAGGCCGCCTGTTTCTTGCGGCCGGGGGCGACCATCAGCTTCTTGGTTTCGGCGATGGCCTTGGCCGGGTTCAGGCCCTTGGGGCAGACCTGGGCGCAGTTCATGATGGTGTGGCAGCGGTACAGTTTGAACGGGTCTTCCAGGTCGTCCAGACGTTTCTGGGTGGCGTCGTCGCGGCTGTCGGCGATCCAGCGATAGGACTGCAGCAGGGCCGCCGGGCCCAGATATTCCTCCTGGTTCCACCAGTAGCTGGGGCAGGAGGTGGAGCAGCAGGCGCACAGGATGCACTCGTACAGGCCGTCCAGTTTTTCGCGCTCGGCCGGGGTCTGGAGCCGTTCCTTCTCCGGGTCGGGCTCGTCCGACTGGAGATAGGGCTGGATGGAGTCGTACTGGGCGTAGAACAGGCTCAGGTCCGTCACCAGGTCCTTGACCACCGGCTGGTGCGGCAGGGGGGAGATGGTGATGTTGTGCGAGGCGCACTCGTCCCAGCCCTTGGTGCAGGCCAGGGCGTTGCGCCCGTCGATGTTCATCGAGCAGGAGCCGCAGATCCCCTCCCGGCACGAGCGCCGGAACGACAGGGTCGGGTCGATGGTGTTCTTGATGTGGATCAGGGCGTCCAGCAGCATCGGCCCGTGATCGTCGGACGAGACCTCATAGACGTCCCAGCGCGGGTCGGCGTCGACCTCGGGGTCGTAGCGGTAGACCTTGTAGGTCTTGACGTTCTTGGCGCCGGCCGGGGCCTTGTGGACCTTGCCCTTGGTGGGCTTGGAGCCGCGGGGGAGGGAGAGTTGAACCATCTGCGTTCGACCTCAGTAAACCCGAGCCTTGGGCTCGATGTACGCGATGTCGTCGGACATCGTGTAATTGTGCACGGGGCGGTAGTCGATCTGGACCTGTTCGCCCGGGCGCTTCCACGCCAGGGTGTGTTTCATCCAGTTCGCGTCGTCCCGGTCCGGATAGTCCTCGCGGGCGTGGGCGCCGCGCGATTCCGTGCGGTTCAGGGCGCTCTCGATGGTGACGACGGCCTGGGCGATCAGATTGTCGTACTCCAGCGTTTCCATCAGATCCGTGTTCCAGATCAGGCCGCGGTCCGTGGTCTTGATGTCGGAACCGGCGGCGTCGATGGCGCGCAGCTTGTCCGTGCCCTGTTGCAGGGTGTCGCCGGTGCGGAACACCGCCGCATCGGCCTGCATCGCCTTCTGCATCGCCAGCCGCAGCTCAGCCGTCGGGGTGGAGCCGTCAGCGTTGCGGAAGCGGTCCAGTCGGGCCAGGTGGGCGTCGGTCTGGGCCTTGGAGGCGCTGGGCACGGCCGATGCCTTGTCCACCACCTCGCCGCAGCGCAGGCCGACGGCGCGGCCGAACACCACCAGGTCGGTCAGGGAGTTGGAGCCCAGGCGGTTGGCGCCGTGCACCGAGACGCAGGCCGCCTCGCCAACGGCCATCAGGCCGGGCACGACGCTGTCGGGGTTTCCATCACGAAGGGTCAGCACCTCGCCGTGATAGTTCGTGGGAATGCCGCCCATATTGTAGTGGACCGTCGGCAGGACCGGGATCGGCGCCTTGGTCACGTCCACGCCGGCGAAGATCTTGGCGCTTTCGGAAATGCCCGGCAGGCGCTGGTGCAGGATCTTCGGATCCAGGTGGTCCAGGTGCAGGAAGATGTGGTCCTTGTTCGGGCCCACGCCGCGGCCTTCGCGAATCTCGATGGTCATGGAGCGGCTGACCATGTCGCGGGGGGCCAGATCCTTCACGGTGGGGGCGTAACGCTCCATGAAGCGCTCGCCTTCCGAGTTGGTCAGATAACCGCCCTCGCCGCGGGCGCCCTCGGTGATCAGGCAGCCGGCGCCGTAGATGCCGGTCGGGTGGAACTGGACGAACTCCATGTCCTGCAGCGGCAGGCCGGCGCGCAGCACCATGGCGTTGCCGTCGCCGGTGCAGGTGTGGGCGGAGGTGGCCGAGAAATAGGCCCGGCCGTAGCCGCCGGTCGCCAGCACCACCATCTTGGCCCGGAACTGGTGAAGCTGCCCATTGTCCAGCTGAAGCGCCGTCACGCCGGTGCAGGCGCCGTCCTGCATGATCAGGTCCAGCGCGAAATATTCGATGAAGAACTTCACCTCGCGGCGCACCGACTGGCCGTAAAGGGTGTGCAGGATGGCGTGGCCGGTGCGGTCGGCGGCAGCGCAGGTGCGCTGCACCGGGCCCTCGCCGAAGTTGCGGGTCATGCCGCCGAAGGCGCGCTGATAGATCTTGCCTTCCTCGGTCCGCGAGAATGGCACGCCCCAGTGTTCCAGCTCATAGACGGCCTTGGGCGCGTTCCTGACCAGATATTCGATCGAGTCCTGGTCGCCCAGCCAGTCCGACCCCTTGACGGTGTCGTACATGTGCCACTGCCA
The DNA here is from genome assembly GCF_055391505.1 of Brevundimonas sp. Br13. Lineage (NCBI taxonomy): Bacteria > Pseudomonadati > Pseudomonadota > Alphaproteobacteria > Caulobacterales > Caulobacteraceae > Brevundimonas > Brevundimonas sp. Br13. The sequence goes on from NZ_AP044008.1 coordinate 805,712, forward strand.
GCTGTCCTCGCCCATATTGCCGAGCGAGGCGGAGATGCCGCCCTGGGCGGCGACGGTGTGGGAGCGGGTCGGGAAGACCTTGGTGACGCAGGCGACCTTCAGCCCCTGCTGGGCGGCGCCAAGCGCGGCGCGAAGGCCGGAGCCCCCGGCGCCGACGACGACGACGTCATATTCGTGATCGATCAGTTCGTAAGCGGCCATCTGGGGATCAGGCTCCGAAACCGGCGGGCAGGGGCGCAGAACCCAGCGCCAGCCGCACGATGAAGAAGACGCTGGCGGCCGCCAGCACGAGAAGGACCAGGTTCAGCAGGCCCGTCAGGGCCTTGCGGGCGCCGACCTGGGGCACATAGTCCTCAAGGATGACCTTCCAGGCCAGGCTGAGGTAGCCGAACAGCAGCACAGCCGTGACCGCCATCAGGCCGGCGTTCAGCGGCCTGGCGAACCAGGTCATGACGGCGTCATAAGAGGCGCCCGCCAGGGTGAAGCCGGTCGAGGCGACCCAGACGCCCAGCGGCAGCAGCGCCGTCAGCAGCACCCGCTCGGCCAGCCATTCGCCGGCGCCGTGGTGCTCGGAAATCTTGACGTTGTTCTTGAACTTGGCGGCGCCGCTCACAGCGAAACCCTCCCGACAGCGAACAGAACGACCCAGAACAGGATCGCCAGGGGGATGGGCGCCCAGACCGCGATATTGGACAGGGTCGTCGCCGATTTGATCGTCAGGCCGTTGCCGGTGTCGTTGATCGTGTGGCGGGCGCCGTTCAGGATGAAGGAGAACAGGACCACCGTCAGGCCGAAGCCGACGAACAGGCCCAGCGGCGAGCCCGCCAGGGCCAAAGCCGTCTCATAAGTCTCCGGCCCGAAGGCCAGGGCGCCCAGCCAGGCGACGACGAAGACCAGGCCGACGGTGCCGGCGATCAGGGTCGCGCGGAACAGGATCGAGGCGGCCATGGTCACGTGCCAGCGCCAGATTCCCATATGGGGCGAGAGCGGGGTCAGATGGCGGTTGGGCTGGATGACGAAACGACCGGTTCGGTCGCCCGATGCAACCCCCGGGCTCTGATTGGGCTGAGTCATGCGAATGGTTCTCAAAAACGAATGAATTCAATCGCCGTGTGCGGTTGCGAAGGCTTTTGTGACCCCAGAACGGCGGTGTCAACGCACGGCGGCGCACAAGTCGAATTCTTGGGCCGTATTGGGCGTCTGTTTGTCGTGATCTTCGGGGTTTGTGCATGATCGCGCTCGATCGCTTGGCGAGATAGGGGATTTACGTCCCGGCCGTCGCCTCGGATGACGGCTCCGCCGGTCCAGGGCCTGACGACAAAGGTCTCTCGAAATCCGCGATCCGCCACCCTATATGTAGCGAATGAGCTCGAGCACGCCCCGCCCCGTTTTGCGCCTTCATCCCGCCTATCGCGATGACATCGGCGACCTGACCACACGCCGCCCCGTGCCCGGTCCGGGCCTGAATCAGGTCGATCCCTTCCTGTTCCTGAACCACCACGGGCCCCAGACCTATCCGCCGAACAACGCCGGCCTGCCGTTCGGCCCGCACCCGCATCGGGGGTTCGAGACCGTCACCTTCATCCTGGACGGCGAACTGGCCCACAACGACTCCGGCGGCGGCGAAAGCATCATCAAGGCGGGCGGGATCCAGTGGATGACCGCCGGCTCGGGCCTGATCCACGCTGAACTTTCGCCAGCCGACTTCAAACGCGACGGCGGACCGATGGAGATCCTGCAGCTGTGGGTGAACCTGCCGTCCCGGCTGAAGATGACCAAGCCCGACTATGTGGGGCTTCAGGCCGCCGACATTCCGACCTTCACCACCGAGGGCGGGGTCACGGTCGAGCCGGTCTCCGGCGAATGGCTGGGCGTCAAGGCGCCGATCCAGTCCCTGATCGACATCCATCTGGCCGTCGTCCGCCTGCCCGCCGGCGCCCGGTTCGAAGTCCCGGTCGCCCCCGGCCGCACTGTCTTCTTCTATGCGATCAAGGGCCAGGTCTCCGTCGCCGGAACCCCCGTGCCCGAATGGAACCTGGCCGGCCTGGGCGACGGCGATAGGGTCGAGGTCACGGCGGAGACAGACGCTGTCGTCCTGCTGGGCCACGCCGAACCGATCAAGGAGCCGGTCTTCAGCCACGGCCCCTTCGTCATGACCACCCGCGAAGAAATCATCCAGGCCATTGAGGACTACCAGTCCGGAAAGTTCGGCCCGCCGCCGCGGGGGTGAGGCGCATGAAACAGGGGCGGTTCACCGAACCGCCCCTTGCCGATCAGTAAGGCCAGTCGGGCGGCAGATACGGGCCCATGCCAGAGCACACAAAGGCAGGTGTCTCATCGTAATAGGGCGTCGGAATATAGGGCTTAAGCACATACACGTTGCCGCCGCCTTCGCCGCACGTATCCCAAGCGTAGCCAAGCACTTCCGTCTTTGCTGCGTCAGCATAGTAGACATAGGAATAGGCTACGAGGCTGGGATCCCAGGATTCCCGAACCAAGGCTTCGGCGGGGCCGAACGCCACCGTGGTCGCCCCGACGGCAGCGATGGCGATTGCGAGGTTTTGAACGCGTTTCATTTCAGTCCTCTCCAGAGGCGCGAAATTGCGCACGCTAAATATGCGTACAGATCAACCTCTAGTTCAATCTGTATATTGCCGCCGAAGCATCCCTTTCGGAGCCGCCAAACAGCGCGCGGATGATGCGTTCCCCGACAAAACCCTATATGACGCCGGTTCCTTAGCGACCGCCGAGCCGAAGACACGCCCAAATGCCCAGCCTGAACGAGATCCGCGCCACCTATCTGAACTTCTTCGCGGCCGACGGTCACGAGAAGGTTCACTCGGCGCCGCTGGTGCCGCAGAACGATCCGTCCCTGCTGTTCGTCAACGCCGGCATGGTGCCGTTCAAGGACTATTTCACCGGCGCGTCCAAGCCGCCCTATCCGCGCGCCACCAGTTCGCAGAAATGCGTCCGCGCCGGGGGCAAGCACAATGACCTGGACAATGTCGGCTACACCGCCCGCCACCTGACCTTCTTCGAGATGCTGGGTAACTTCTCCTTCGGCGACTATTTCAAGGAACACGCCATTGACCGGGCGTGGAAACTGGTGACCCAGGACTTCGATCTGGATCCCAAGCGCCTGCTGGTCACCGTCTATATCGATGACGACGAGGCCGCCGCCATCTGGAAGAAGGTCACCGGCTTCTCCGACGACAAGATCATCCGCATCGCCGGCTCGGACAATTTCTGGGCCATGGGCGACTCAGGCCCCTGCGGCCCCTGCACCGAGATCTTCTGGGACCACGGCGATAAGATCGCCGGCGGCCCTCCCGGCTCGCCGGATGAGGACGGCGACCGCTTCGTGGAGATCTGGAACAACGTCTTCATGCAGTTCGAGAAGGAGAACGACCAGATCGTTCGCAACCTTCCCAAGCCCAGCGTGGACACCGGCATGGGTCTGGAGCGGATGACCACCGTGCTCCAGGGCGTGCATTCAGTGTTCGAGACCGACCTGTTCAAGACCCTGATCGCGGCGTCCGAAGACGCCACCTCGACCAAGGCCGACGGCGAACAGGCCGCCAGCCACCGGGTGATCGCCGACCATCTGCGCTCCTCCTCCTTCCTGATCGCCGACGGCGTCACTCCGTCGAACGAAGGCCGGGGCTATGTGCTGCGCCGGATCATGCGGCGCGCCATGCGCCACGCCCACCTGCTGGGCGCCGCCGACCCGCTGATGCACCGCCTGGTCCCCACCTTGGTCGATCAGATGGGCGACGCCTATCCGGAACTGGCCCGCGCCCAGCCCTTCATCGAGGACACGCTGAAACAGGAAGAGGTCCGGTTCCGCACCACTCTCGGCCGAGGCATGGCCCTGTTCGACACGGCGGTTCAGGGCTTCAAGCCGGGCGACATGCTGGACGGCCAGACGGCCTTCACCCTGTCCGACACCTACGGCTTCCCGCTGGACCTGACCCAGGACGAGGCGCGTCGTCGCGGCTTTTCGGTCAATGTCGACGGGTTCGAGGCCGCCATGGCCGAACAGCGCCAGCGCTCGCGCGAGAACTGGAAGGGCTCGGGCCAGTCGGCCAACGCCGGCGAATGGCTGGCCGTGCGCGACCGCATGGGGCCGACCGTCTTCACCGGCTATGACTCTCTAGATGGTTCGGGCGAGGTCCTGGCCGTCATGAACGGCGGCGCGCCCGTCGAGGCGGCCGAGGCCGGCGAGATCGTCGAGGTCTTGCTCGATACGACCCCCTTCTACGCCGAAAGCGGCGGTCAGACGGGCGATCAGGGGACGCTGGAATGGCCGGGCGGAGAGGCCGAAGTTCTCGACGTCAAGAAGCACGCCGGCGACCTGCACGTTCTGTCGGTCCAGATCACGGCCGGCCGGCTGGAGATGGGCGCCCGCGTCGCCCAACTGGTGGACGCCGACAAGCGTATGACCACCCGCGCCAACCATTCGGCCGCTCACCTGCTGCACACGGCCCTGAAGAATGTGCTGGGCCCGGCGGTCGCCCAGAAGGGCCAGCTGGTCGATTCTGAGCGCGCACGCTTCGACTTCAGCCACGGCGCCCCCGTGACCGAGGACGAGCTGGCCGCCATCGAGGCCGAGGTCAACGCGGTCATCCGCCAGAACGTCCCGGCGGAGACCAAGCTGATGGCCCCCGCCGACGCCATCGCCGCCGGCGCCATCGCCCTGTTCGGCGAGAAATACGGCGACGAGGTCCGGGTGCTGACGCTGGGCCGGTCGCTGACCAGCGACAACGCCCCCTATTCGGTCGAACTCTGCGGCGGCACCCACGTCGCCCGCACCGGCGACATCGGCCTGTTCAAGATTGTTCAGGAGACCGGCGTCGCCGCCGGCGTCCGCCGTATCGAGGCCCTGACCGGCGAGGCGGCCCGCCTCTATCTGGAAGGTCAGGCCGGCGTGGCCCGCAAGCTGGCCCGCGACTTCAAGATCCAGACCCCCGACGTGCCCGCTCGGGTCGAGGCCCTTCAGGGTTCGGTCAAGACGCTGGAGAAACAGGTCGCCGAGCTGAAGAAGCAACTGGCCCTGGGCGGAGGTTCGGGCGGGTCATCCGCGCCGGAAGAGATCGGGGGGATCAAGCTGATGGCCCGCGTCCTGGACGGGGTGGACGGCAAGGGGCTGCGCGGCGTGGCCGAGGACTTCCGCAAACAGGTCGGAACCGGCGTTGTCGCCCTGATCGGCGTGACCGAGGGCAAGGCCGCCGTCACCGTCGCCGTGACCTGGGACCTGACGGACCGCGTCAACGCCGCCGCCCTGGCCCGCGCCGCCGTCCTCGCCATGGGCGGCCAGGGCGCCGGCGGCAAGCCCGACTTCGCCCAGGGCGGCGCCCCCGACGGCTCCAAGGCCGAAGACGGCCTCACCGCCGTCCGCGAGGCGCTGAAGGCCTGAGCATACCCCGACCCTCTCCCGCCTGCGGGAGAGGTGTCGCGTCGATCGCGAAGCGATCCAGCGACGGAGAGGGCGATCGCCGCGCCTAGCCCATCGGGTCCGGCGTCAGATCCACCCCCGCCAGTTTCCAGCTCAACGGCCCCCGCCGCTCCATGATCAGCACCAGGGGGTCGTCGGGTCGGTCGTCGCGGGTCAGGGTGACGGCGAACCGGTTGACGCCTCGATAGGCCCAGGACTGATGAATCCGCTCCTTCGGAGCCGCCGGCGTGTCGGCCGAGGGGACCGGTTTTTCGGGCCGGGGCTTGTCGCCCGACCGGACCATGGCGGCTACGCCCTCCGGCGTGACCAGGCCGTCCACGGCACCCTCGACCAGGGACGGGGCCAGCATCATGCCCAGGGCGGCCAGAGCCCGGTTCTCGCCGGTCCGGTCGCGAATCTCCATCGCCGCCCGGGCGTTCAGCTCGGCCTTCAGACTGGCCCTGAAGGCCGGGAAGTCCACCGTCTGCTCCAGGCCGGCCACATCCCCCATCCGCGCCGCGCGGATCAGCCTTTGGGCCGCCACGAAGGGCGAGATGAAACAGGCGACCAGGGCCAGTCCCAGAATGGCCGCGACCAGACCAATGGCGATCTTCTTCATGGGTGCTCCTTCAGTCGAAACGTCGAGACGGGCGGGATGTTGCGTCTAGGGTTTCGACGAGGGCTTGGCCGGTGCGGGCGCGGCGGGCGCCGCCCCATCGGGCAGGCCGATCTGGACCAACACCCATTCGAACGGCCCCCGCCGTTCAAAGGTGAAGACGGTGCGCGATCCGCCCTGGTCCTGAACCGCCATCCGCGCCCGGTTAACGCTCCAGAACACCGGCTGAGGCCAGGGCTTGGGTGTGTCCGCCGCCGCCGGGTGCGCAACCGCTCCGGACCAGTGACTGGCGTAGCGCCCCTCGCCCCGCGTCAGGGCCGAGATGGCCGCCGGGGTCAGATAGGCGTCCACGTCTGGGGCGTTGAGCACCGGGTTCCGTTCCATCTGGCGCCTTACCGCCCCGATCGGATCTTCGAGGAAGGAGGGGGCCGGCGCCTGAACCGCGCCGCTCAGCTGCGGCCGCAACGACTGGCGAACGGCCTGGAAGTCGATCAGCCGGGTCAGGCCCTGGACGTCGCCCGCCTCCGCCGCCGACCGGATTGCGAAAAAGCCCACCGCCGGCGCCGCAAAAAAGGCCGCGACCGCCGTCACGAGCGCCAGAACCACCAGATTGCCGAACAGCCGTTTCACGTCGCTTCACCCACCCTGGGCCCGATCATGCACGGCCCACCGGAGGACGCAACGAAAAGCCCCGCCGGACGGATCCGGCGGGGCTGTCTCTCTCTCTCTCTTGGTGTCCTACCGCGCTTCGCTCTGCTTGAGGACGGCTGTTGTCCTGCCGCGCTTTGCGCGGCTTCAGGATGCTCGCTGTCCTGCCGCGCTGACGGCTTGAGGACGGGCTCAGCCGACGTCCGGCAGGGCGGCCTTCAGGTTTTCGGCGACCTTGTCGAGGAAGCCCTCGGTGGTCAGCCAGCCCTGTTGATCGCCGACCAGCAGGGCCAGGTCCTTGGTCATGTCGCCCGACTCCACGGTCTCGACGACCACCTTCTCCAGGGTGTCGGCGAAGACGCCCAGGGCCTCGTTGCCGTCCAGCTTGGCGCGGTGTTTGAAGCCGCGGGTCCAGGCGAAGATCGAGGCGATCGAGTTGGTCGAGGTGGCCTCGCCCTTCTGGTGCTGGCGATAGTGACGGGTCACGGTGCCGTGGGCGGCTTCCGTCTCCAGCACCTTGCCGTCCGGCGTCATCAGGACCGAGGTCATCAGGCCCAGCGAGCCGAAGCCCTGGGCCACGACGTCCGATTGGACGTCGCCGTCGTAGTTCTTGCACGCCCAGACGAAGCCGCCCGACCACTTGATCGCGGCCGCGACCATGTCGTCGATCAGGCGGTGCTCATAGGTCAGGCCGCGCTTCTTGAACTCCTCGGCGTATTCGGCGTCGAACACCTCCTGGAAGATGTCCTTGAAGCGGCCGTCATAGGCTTTCAGGATCGTGTTCTTGGTCGACAGATAGACCGGATAGTTGCGCGCCAGGCCGTAGGCGAAGGAGGCGTGGGCGAAGTCGCGGATCGAGTCGTCCAGGTTGTACATGCCCATGGCGACGCCGGCGCCCGGCGACTTGAACACCTCATGCTCGATCACCTGGCCGTCGTCGCCGACGAACTTGATCGACAGGGTGCCGGCGCCCGGCATCAGGAAGTCGGTGGCCTTGTACTGGTCGCCGAAGGCGTGGCGGCCGACGACGATGGGCTGGGTCCAGCCCGGCACTAGGCGCGGCACGTTCGAGCAGATGATCGGCTCGCGGAAGACCACGCCGCCCAGGATGTTGCGGATGGTGCCGTTCGGCGACTTCCACATCTTCTTCAGGCCGAACTCCTTCACCCGGGCCTCGTCCGGGGTGATGGTGGCGCACTTCACGCCGACGCCGTGCTTCTGGATGGCGTGGGCCGCGTCGATCGTCACCTGATCGTCGGTGGCGTCGCGGTTCTCCATGCCCAGGTCGTAATAGTCCAGCTCGAGATCCAGGAACGGGAAGACCAGCTTGTCCTTGATCATCTGCCAGATGATGCGGGTCATTTCGTCGCCGTCGATGTCGACGATGGGGTTTTCGACCTTGATCTTGGCCATGCGTGCGGTCCGCCTGTGACTGTTGGGAAGGGAATGTCGTGGCGGCGGTATAGCGAGGCCAAGCGCCCGCGCAAACCCCGCCGCCCATCGTCGCCGCGCGGAATAACGCAGATCCCGCCTGAACCCTTTGGCGCGCCCGGACTTCTCTTTGGCTCAGCAACAGACACGGACGTCAGGATGACGGAGGAAGAGCGCCGACTGGTGGATCAGTGGATCATCACCTTCTGCGAGGCGCCGCCGGTGGTCGATGCGGAACTGATGCGCAGGCTGATCGCTGAGCAGGAAACGATGCAGCAGGAAGCGAAACCATGTCGGACAAGACATTCAAGGCCGGCGACAAGGTGAAATGGGACCACAGCCAGGGCGTGACGACCGGCAAGGTGGTCAAGAAGGTGACCTCCGAAACCAGGATCAAGGGCCACAAGGTTGCGGCCTCCGAGGACAATCCGGAGTATATCGTCGAAAGCGCCAAGACCGGCGCACGCGCGGCGCACAGGCCGTCGGAGTTGAAGAAGGCATGAAGCTGAACGCACTGTCGCGCGGCGTCCCCCTGTCCTCTCTTGTTCTGGCTGCGCTCGCCGTCGCCGGGTGCGGCGACAAGGATGCGGCCCAGGCGCCCCCTGCGACCAAGGCCGCCAGTCCGGCCGCGTCCGCTCTCGCCGCGCCGGTGCTGAAAATTCGCCCCGAGACCAAGTCCTTCCGCGACTGGCGCGCCACCTGCGGCAATGACGGGACCTGCTGGGCCTTCGGCTTCGCGCCCGAGTTCGCCGCAGGCTGGGTCCGTATCGCCCTGGCGCCCGGACCGGACGCCCAGCCGCAAATCCTCTTCGGCTACTGGCCCGACGGCGACGCCAAGGGCGCCAACCCCCTCGGCTTGACCATCGACGGCCGCGCTTATCCGGCCGCGCTCAGCGAGGCGAGCAACGCCGACGCGCCCATCGGCGAAATCCGCACTGGGGTCCGCGGCGCCCTTGACGCCCTTGCCCAGGGAAAGGTCATGACCATTCGCGGCGCCTCCACCCAGGAAGTCTCGCTGCACGGCGCCGCCGCCGCCCTGTTGTGGATCGACGAGAAACAGGGCCGTCTGGACACGCCCACCGCCCTGATCCGACGCGGCTCCCGTCCGGCCGCCCTCGTCCCGGTCGCGCCGCCGCTGCCGACCGTCACCCCCGCTCCGGCCGTGGACCAGTCGGGGTTCGGTGATCAGAACCAGCGTGTGCCCGCCGCGCTGCGCGCCCGCACCGAGGTCGGAAACTGCCTGAAAGAGTCCGCCATGCCCGCCGTCAGCGACATGGTCATGTCAGCCCGACTGGACGCGCGGACCGAGCTGTGGGGCGTGCCCTGCGGCGCAGGCGCCTATAACGTCACTCACAACTGGTATCTGACGGGGCCGGGCGGTCGCGATCCTCGTCCTGCGATCCTCACCGGAACGGAAGGCCCTGGCTCCGATCCGGTCATGCCCGACAACGCGACCGTCAACGGCGCCTATGATCCCAAGACCCGCACCCTGTCGGCCTTCGCCAAGGGGCGCGGTATCGGCGACTGCGGCGCGGCCCAGACTTGGGCCTGGACCGGGCAGGGCTTCACCCTGACGCAGGAAAGCGTCATGGGCGAATGCGCCGGCGTGCCGTCCGATCTGTGGCCCGTCGCCTGGCGCACGCGGTGAACGACCCGGAGGTTCTGATCATCGGCGCCGGTCCGGCCGGCCTGACGGCGGCGACCTATCTGGGCCGGTTTCGTCGGCGCACCCTGGTGGCGGACGGCGGCGCGCCTCGCGCCAGCTGGATTCCGCTCAGCCACAATATGCCGGGCTTTCCGGCGGGCGTCACTGGCGCGGGTATTCTGAAGCGGATGCGCGAACAGGCTGAAGAATACGGCGCCGTCATCACGCCGGGTCTTATCGATCGCCTGACCCACGACGGCGAGCGTTTCATCGCAGAGAGGGCTGGCCGATCTGTTCGCGCCCGCGCCGTTCTTCTGGCGACGGGAGTCGTCGATCATCATCCTGACTTGCCGGGCGTCGAAGCGGCGGTGCGCAGGGCGCTGGTCCGCATCTGTCCGATCTGCGACGGCTATGAGGCCGTCGGCAAGGCCGTCGCGATCATCGGCCAAAGCGACAAGGGCGCCCGTGAAGCCGCCTTCATGCGCACCTATTCCGATCGGGTGACACTGATCCACATCGGGCCGCCTCACGCGCTCAGCCGTCCTGACGAGCTGGAACGGCTCGGCGTCGAACTGATCCTGGCGCCGTTGGACTCGATCGACATCGAAAACGACCGGGTGACGGCCCTGAGCTATGGCGGCCAGAGCCGCGCCTTCGACCTCGTCTACTCCGCCTTGGGCGCGTCGCCCAACGCCGATCTGGCGAGGGGGCTCGGCGCCCGGCTGGCCGCCGACGGCCGGCTGGAAGTCGATCTGCATCAGGCCGCCAGCGTGCCCGGCCTCTACGCCGCCGGCGACGTGGTGCGCGGCCTCAACCAGATCGCCGTCGCCACCGCCGAGGCGGCCGTGGCCGCCACTGACATCCACAATCGCCTGCGCCGGATCGACGGGCTGACGGTCGCCGACTAGGGTCCCTTACTTAAGCCTGGGTCGCGATCCAGCCGTCCACGATCCGCTCCAGCACCGACAGGGGCACGCCCCCGGCGGCCAGGGCCGTGTCGTGGAAACCCTTCAGGTCGAACTTGGCCCCCAGGCTGGTCTTGGCCTTCTCGCGCAGGCGGACCCATTCATTGTGGCCGACCTTGTAGGCGCAGGCCTGGCCGGGCCAGCCGCAGTAACGTTCGACCTCGGACACCGCGGCCCCTTCCTGATCGCCATAGGCCTCCATCATGTACTGGATGCCCTGTTCGCGGCTCCAGCCCTTCGAGTGGATGCCGGTGTCCACCACCAGGCGCGCCGCGCGGAACATCAGGGACTGGACATAGCCGATCTGGCCGATCGGATCGTTTTCATAGGCGCCCAGTTCGTCGGCCAGCTGTTCGGCGTACAGACCCCAGCCTTCCACATAGCTGGAGAAGCCCAGCAGGTTCATATATTTGGGCGCCGCCTCGCTCTCCTGCTGCAGACTGATCTGCAGATGGTGGCCCGGCGCGGCCTCGTGATAGGTAAGGGTCGGCAGGGTCCAGGACGGCCATTCCGCCGTGTCCTTCAGATTGATCCAGTAGATGCCCGGCCGCGACCCATCCAGACTCGGCGAGTTGTAGTAGCCCATGGGCGCGCCAGCCTCGACCGCAGGCGGGACGCGCTTGATCTGGACCGAAGCCTTGGGCAGGCGGCCGAAGGCGCCGGGCAGACGGGCCTGCATGTCGGCCATCTGGGCGTTCAGCTTCTCGATCAGCTCGGCCTTGCCGGCGTCGGTGTTCGGATAGACGTATTTCGAATCCTGGCCGAGCGCGCGGATCCGTTCCGCCACGGCGCCCTGGGTCAGCCCCTGGGCCTTCAGCAGGGTGTCGGCGCGGGCGGTCAGCTCGGCCATCTGGGCGCGGCCGGTGCGGTGGATCTCGTCCGCCGTCAGCCGGGTGGTGGTGATGTAGCGCAGGCTGTTGGCGTAATATTGCTGGCCCTGCGGCAGGCGGCGAACCGAGGCCTCATGTCCGGCGCGCGGCAGGGCGGCCTTCAGCAGGGCGTTCTGGGCCGACAGGGCGGGATAGACCTTTTGGGTCAGCAGGGCCTCGACCTGGGCGCCCCAGTCGCCCGACAGGCCCTTGGCCTGCGTCCTGTCCACCACCGAGGCGACCATGGGCGAGGCGGCGGCGGCGGTGCTCAGAATCCCGTCCTGCTGGGCGATGGCCTTGGCCAGGATGAAGTCCGGCGGGATCACCCCCAGGGCGTAGTCCTCGCGCAGACGTTCGGTCTCGGCGGTCAGGACGTCGGCGAAGGCGGAGATGCGGGCCACATAGGCGTCGGCGTCCTCGGCCGTCTGGATCGTATGCTGGTTGGCCAGGAAGTCCGGCGTCGACTGATAGGCCCCGCCCTGCTGGCTGACGCGGTAGGGATTGGGCCAGCCGCCCTGGCCGTAGGGGATGGCGAAGGTGGCGATCACCCCGTCCAGATTATCGGCGATTGTGTCGTAGTAGATGCCGTCCTGGGCGTCCATGGACGACCGATCCAGAGCGCCGAGTGCGGCCCGCTGGGCTCTGGTGAAGGCGCGGAACTTCTCCTCGTTCTCCGGAGTCGGAACGGTCAACTGCGACTTGGCGGCGGCGCGCGCGCCGGCGTCCAGGCCGAAGGCGGTCACGGTTTCGGGACTGAGGTCCAGGGTCTGTTCGAAGGCCTGGTCCATGAAGGCGGCCAGGGCGGCCTTGGACTGGGCGGCGTCGCCGGCCGGGGCGTTCAGCGCAAACGCCTGCCCGTGGGCGGCGGCGAGACCCGCGCCCGCGGCGGCGGACAGAAGAAGGCGGCGACGGTCGATCATGGAAGGCCCCAGCGAATATGTCTGACCCCAATGGAGCGCCGGTCGTCTCGACCCGCAAGTGAAATCGCGGACAGGCGCAGACCACCTTCCCCCGCTTGCGGGGGAAGTGTCAGCTCGTAGAGAGCAGCGAGACGGTTGACGATGGGGGAAGTTCCGCTTCTGCAAGAAAGAAGACTTCCCCCTCCGACCCTGGTTCGCTTCGCGAACGCCGGGCCACCTCCCCCGCAAGCGGGAGAGGGTCTTGAAAGTCACCCCGCCGCCTTCACCGCCGCCGAAACCTCCGACACCACCCGCTTCACCAGGGCCGCGTCGTCGCCTTCCGCCATGACCCGGATCAGCTTCTCCGTGCCCGAGGGCCGCACCAGCAGCCGCCCCGAGCCGTTCAGCGCCGCCTCGGCCTCAGCGATCGCCGCCTTGACCTTCTCGTTCTCCAGCGGCTTTGCGGCGGTGAAGCGCACATTCTCCAGCTTCTGCGGCACCGGGTCGAACTGGCGGGCCAGTTCGCTCATCGGCTTGCCGGACTCGACCAGAACCGCCAGCACCTGCAGCGCCGCCATCAGGCCGTCGCCGGTAGTGGCGTGGTCGTGCAGGATGATGTGGCCCGACTGTTCGCCGCCGATGTTGAACCCGCCCTCGCGCATCCGCTCCATCACATAGCGGTCGCCGACCTTGGTCCGCTCCAGCGTCAGGCCCTCGGCCTTCAGCCGCCGCTCCAGTCCCAGGTTGGACATGACGGTGGCCACCACCCCGCCGCCCGCCAGCCGGCCGCGCCGGGCCCAGTCCAGGCCGACCAGGGCCATGATCTGGTCGCCGTCCACCACCTGGCCCTTCTCGTCGCAGATGATGACCCGGTCGGCGTCCCCGTCCAGGGCGATGCCGATATCGGCTCGGTATCGCTTGACCGCCTCGACCAGGGTTTGCGGATGGGTGGAGCCGCATTCGGCATTGATATTGGTCCCGTTCGGAGCCACCCCCACGGGGAAGACCTCGGCCCCCAGTTCGAACAGGGTGGTCGGGGCGACCTTGTAGCCGGCGCCGTTGGCGCAATCGACCGCGATGCGCAGGCCCTGTAGCGACAGCCGTTTCGGGAAGGCCTGTTTGGCGATCTCGATGTAGCGGGCCTGGGCGTCGTCGATCCGCTTGACCCGACCCAGCTTGTTCGACGGCGCCAGCCCCTGGTCCAGGCCGTCGTCCATCAGGGCCTCGATCTTCAGCTCGATCTCGTCGGACAGCTTGTAGCCGTCCGGCCCGAAGAGCTTGATCCCGTTGTCGGCGTAGTCGTTGTGCGAGGCCGAGATCATCACGCCCAGGTCGGCGCGCATCGAGCGCGTCAGCATGGCCACCCCCGGCGTCGGCACCGGGCCGAAGGTGCGCACGTCCATGCCCACTGAGGCGAAACCGGCGACCAGGGCCGGCTCGATCGTATAGCCCGACAGGCGCGTGTCCTTGCCGATCACCACCAGATGGCGGCGGTCGTCGCCGGTGCGGAACAGTTTCCCTGCGGCCAGACCCACGCGCAGCGCGACCTCGGCCGTCATCGGATAGGTGTTGGCGCGCCCGCGAATGCCGTCGGTGCCGAAATATTTCCTGTCGCCCAAGGCGTCGTCCTTCGTTTCGGGTAACGTTCCGAAACCCCATTTTTGATGCAGTCCGCCTTAAGATTGCCTAGACGGCGGGTGGGGTCTGATGCGTGGCTTAGCCCCGGATCGCTGCCAGTGCAAAGCGGCGCCCTTCTGTTTCCTTTCTCTTCGGAGTTCCCAGCGCATGTGCGGCATCATCGGCGTCACCGGCAATGGACCCGTCGTTCCCCGGCTGATCGACAGCCTGAAACGGCTGGAATACCGAGGCTATGACTCCGCCGGAGTCGCCGCCGTTGTGGACGGCGCGGTCGAGCGCCGGCGCGCCCAGGGCAAGATCCGCAATCTGGAAGCCGTCCTGGCCGAAGCGCCGCTGAAGGCCACGGTCGGCATCGGCCACACCCGCTGGGCCACCCACGGCGCGCCCACCACCGCCAACGCCCACCCGCACAAGGCCGGCCGCGTCACCCTGGTCCACAACGGCATCATCGAGAACTTCGCCGAGCTGAAGGCGGAACTGGCCGCAGAGGGCCATGTCTTCGAAAGCCAGACCGACACCGAGGTCATCGCCCACCTGCTGGACGCCGAGCTCAACACTGGTCGTAGCCCCCTGGAGGCGTTCAAGATCACTCTGGACCGTCTGACCGGCGCCTACGCCCTCGCGGTGCTGATCGACGGCGAGGACGATCTGATCCTGGGCGCCCGCCGCGGCAGCCCCCTGGTCGTCGGCTGGGGCGAGGATGAAATGTATCTGGGCTCTGACGCCCTGGCCGTGGGGCCCTTCACCCAGAAGATCTCCTACCTGGAAGAGGGCGACTATGTCGCCGTCACCCGAACCGGCGCCCAGATGTTCGACGTCGCCGGCAAGCCGGTCGAACGCGCCGTCGTCCAGGTCTCGGCCTCCTCGGCCATGGTCGAGAAGGGCGAATACCGCCACTTCATGGAGAAGGAGATCCATGAACAGCCCGACAGCGTCCAGCACACCCTGTCGGAATACCTCGATCTGGTGACCGGAAAGGCCAAGACGAACGCCATCGACTTCGCCGCCGTCGAGCGGATTCAGATCGTGGCCTGCGGCACCGCCTTCTACGCCGGCCAGATCGGTCGCTATGCCTTTGAAAGGCTGGCGGGCCTGCCCTGCGACGTCGAGATCGCCTCCGAGTTCCGCTACCGCTCGCCGGCAGTGTCGCCCAAGACCTTGGCCGTCGCCGTCAGCCAGTCGGGGGAGACCGCCGACACCCTGGCCAGCCTGACCTGGTGCAAGGCCCAGGGGCTGAAGACGGCCGCGGTGGTCAACGTCCACTCCTCCTCCATGGCGCGTGAGGCCGAGGTGCTGTGGCCCACCCATGCCGGGCCGGAGATCGGCGTCGCCTCGACCAAGGCCTTCACCGCCCAGGTCGCGGCCCTGCTGGCCCTGGCCGTCGCGGCGGGCGTGGCGCGTGGTCGGATCGACGCGGCCCAGGAGGCGGAACTGGTCAAGGCCCTGTTCGAAAGCCCTCGCCTGATCGCCGAAGCCCTGCGCATGGACGCCAGCATCCGCGCCGTGGTCCAGGATCTGGCCAAGGCCGACGACATCCTGTTCCTGGGCCGGGGCGCCATGTTCCCCCTGGCCATGGAGGGCGCTCTGAAGCTGAAGGAGATCAGCTATATCCACGCTGAGGGTTACGCCGCCGGCGAGCTGAAGCACGGCCCGATCGCCCTGATCGACGAGGAAACCCCGACCATCGCCCTGGCCCCCCTGGACGATGTGTTCGAAAAGACCGCCTCAAACCTGCAGGAAGTCGCCGCGCGCGGCGGCCCCGTAATCATGATCGCCCCGGAAAACGCCCCCGACCCGCACGGCGCCGGCATTCGCCGTATCCACGCCCCGGACTGCCACCCCCTGATCGCGCCCTTGGTTTACGCCGTGCCGATGCAGCTTCTGGCCTACTACACGGCCGTTCAGAAAGGCACGGACGTCGATCAGCCCCGCAATCTGGCCAAGTCCGTCACGGTGGAGTGACGCGCGGGGCGCGGGTCACACCGGTTCTCGCTGCAGACGCAGATAGGCGGGATCGAATTCCGCGATCGCGGCCAGCCGCGGCCAATCCAGGATTTCGACTTGGCCGCCGGTCCAGTTGACCAGGCCCTGGGCGCGCAACTCGGCGACCAGACGATTGATATGGACCGTCGACAGGCCCAGCATATCGCCTAGTACGGATTGCGTCAGTGGAAGCCTGAAGCTTCGGTCTTCCGCCTGTCCCACGACCTCAAGGCGCAAATAGAGTTCGCACAACAGATGGGCCAGGCCGCCGAGGCCGCTGCGGCGGCCGATGACGGCCAGCCACTGCCGGTGGATCGCCGCGTCGATCAAGGTGTCCAGCCACAGCAGTCGGGCCAGATGCGGGTGATTTTCCGTAAGGGCGATAAGTTCCGCGTGCGGCGCCTGGGCGATGACGCAGTCCGTCAGGGCCTGCACGCCGTGATCCATCTGCTTCATCAGCAGGCTGTGCAGATCGACGAAGTCGCCATCGACATTGATCTCGGTGATCTGCCGGCCGCCGTCGGCGAGGGACACATGGCGCGCTGCGAAGCCGCTAATCAGAAGGGTGCTGTGGGTCGGATGGCCGTGGCGCTGGACGAAGTCCGCCCCGCTGCGGACCTCCCTCGGCGGACCGAGCACCTTGTCCAGGGCGGCGATCTCCTCGGGCGACAGCCGGTCGCGAAGCGCCAGCTTATCGACCAGGGTTCTTATGGTCGGATCGGTTGGGACGGCGTTCATTCGTCGGCGTCCGCCAAGGCCCAACCCTGGGGGGCCTCTTGGGACGCCTTGGCCGTAACGCTGACCACCGTCACGCCCTCTGCATCGGTGACGATGACGCTGAAGACGCCCGTGTCCCAAAATCCGGCGCTGCGATAGCGCAGAATTTCCCCCAGGATCGTGACCGCCTCCTCTCGTGCGGCGTCGACGTTCGGCAGGTCCTCGCCCTGGTCGTCGCGAATGCGGTCCCCGTTCTGGGTATGAAAGAAATAGCGCGGCAACCCCACCTCCAGCAGCAGACCTGCAAGAAGCGACGATCGGCCGGATTGGTTCAGCCTTTTTAGATTTCCTGATTAAAGGCGCCGATCTCGGAATAGGCGGCCAGGCGCGGCTTGATCTCCTTGCGGAACAGGTCGCGCATGTCGTCTTCTGAGCGCATGCTCTCGACCACCACGACCAGCTCCGGCTTGTTGGACGAGGCGCGGACCAGGACCCAGGAGCCGTCCTCCAGGTGCACCCGCACCCCGTTGACGGTGATGGCCTCGACGATCTTGCGCCCCAGGATCTCGCCGCCCGCTGCAGCCAGATCGGCGTATTCCTTCACGATCCGCTCCAGCACCCCGTACTTCAGCTCGTCGTCGCAATGGGGCGACATGGTCAGGCTGGTCCAGGCGTCGGGCAGGGCGGCCTTCAGCTCGCTGAGCTTCTTGCCGGGATTGCGGTCCAGCATGGCCAGGACTGCGCCTGCCGCCACCAGGCCGTCGTCATAGCCGTAGCCCAGGTCGCCGGCCATGAAGAAGTGGCCTGACTTCTCGAACCCGGCCAGGGCGCCCAGTTCGGCCGTCTTGCGCTTGATGTAGGAATGGCCGGTCTTCCAATAGACCACCTCGGCGCCGTTGGCCTTGAGGATCTCGTCGGTCTTGTAGAGGCCGGTCGACTTCACATCGACGACGAAGGTGCTGTTCGGGTGGACCTTGGACAGGTCGCGCGCCAGCATCAGGCCGATCTTGTCGGCGAAGATCTCCTCGCCCGTGTCATCGACCACGCCGCAGCGATCCCCGTCGCCGTCGAAGCCCAGGGCCAGGTCGGCGCCGGTCTCCTTCACCCGCTCAGCCATCTGCACCAGCATGGCGTGGTCTTCCGGGTTCGGATTGTATTTGGGGAAGGTGTAGTCGAGGTCTGTGTCCATCTCGATCACCTCGACGCCCATCCGGCGCAGGGCGTCGGGCGCGAAGGTGCCGGCCGTGCCGTTGCCGCAGGCGCACACCACCTTCAGCGGCCGCTTGATCTGAACCTTGGAGGCCACGTCGGCGACATAGGTCTCCCGGAAGTCCTCGACCCGGACGAGTTTGCCGTTCGGTCGCGCCACGCCCTCGCCGTTCAGCACGATCTGTTTCAGCCGCCCCATCTCGTCGGGGCCGAAGGTCAGGGGCTTGTTCGCGCCCATCTTCACCCCGGTCCAGCCGTTCTCGTTGTGGCTGGCGGTGACCATGGCCACGCAGGGCGCCTTGAGGGCGAACTGGCCGAAATAGGCCATCGGCGATAGGGCCAGACCAACGTCCAGGACCTCCATCCCGCCTTCCAACAGGCCGATGATCAGGGCCTGTTTGACGCTGAGGCTGTAGCCGCGGAAATCATGGCCGACGACGATCTTCGGCGCCACGCCGATCTCGTGGACATAGGTCGCCAGCCCCAACCCCAAGGCCTGAATCCCCAGAAGATTGATTTCCTTTTCCAGAATCCAGCGCGCGTCGTATTCGCGAAATCCCGTCGGCTTCACCAAGGGTTCTGTTTCATAGGCGGCCGTGTTCGGCTTCAGGTCCTGGCGGGGCTTGAGCATGGAGCGTCCTTGAAGGCGTAAGTTTATCGGTGGTGAGAGTTGCCGGCCGCGCAGAGCTAAGCGGCGGCGCGTTTGCGGATTCGGGCGATGCGGCGCAGGCGTCGCCAGAAACGGCCGCGTTCGGGCTCAGGATAGGCCTGCAGATTCTCCACGAACTGCTCGGCCGAAGCCCGCCAGCTGAACTTCTGCGCATAGGCCCGGACCGTCCCCCGATCCAGATCAAGGCATTTCAGGCAGGCGGTCTTCAGATCGTCGTCGATCACCCCGGCGTTTGACCCGGGAATGATGTCGATCGGCCCGTGGGCGGGATAGGCGGCGACCGGCGTGCCCGCCGCCATGGCCTCCAGGATCACCAGGCCGAAGGTGTCGGTCCAGCTGGGGAAGACGAAGACGTCGGCGTCCCGGAAGCACCGAGCCAGTTCGCCGCCGAAGCGCGCGCCCAGGAATTTGGCCTCGGGGTATTTTTCCTGAAGTTCCGCGCGCGCGGGGCCGTCGCCGACGATGATCTTGGTGCCGGGCAGATCCAGCTCCAGGAAGGCCTCGATATTCTTCTCAACCGCCACCCGGCCGACGTTCAGGAAGAAGGGGCGGGGCCAGTCCTTTGCGCCCATCTCCTCATAGATGGGCTCGAGGTCGGGCCGGAACACCTCGGTGTCCACGCCGCGCGACCAGGGCGAAACGTTCTTGAAGCCGTGCTCGACCAGTTCGTCACGCAAGGTCGGGGTCGCCACCATCAGACGGCCCGACGGCTTGTGGAACCACTTCATATAGGCGTAGCCGACCTGGACCGGGATCGGGAAACGCGCCGACACATATTCCGGGAATTTGGTATGGTAGCTGGTGGTGAAGGGCAGTTTCCATTCCACGCATATGCGGCGCGTGGCGATGCCGATCGGCCCCTCTGTGGCGATATGGACGGCCTCCGGCTCGAAGGCCCGCAGTATTTCGCGGATTTCTTCCTCGGCCCCCAGCGCCAGTCGGATTTCCGGATAGGTGGGGCAGGGGATGGTCTTGAACAGGCTGGGCTCGATGACCTCTACCTCATGGCCCATGCCGCGGCATTCCGCGACCGTGCGGGTCAGGGTGCGGACGACGCCGTTGACCTGAGGTTCCCAGGCGTCGGTGGCCAGAACGATGCGCATGGAGGCGGGCGGACCCTGAGCCGTTGAGTAAGAGCGGAACTTCTAGACGGTTCGAATGACGATGGCGAGACTGCAGAGGTCGCTACGCCGTCATTTGGTCAGTTGGCGACGAATGTGAGCCGCGCAGTCGGCACCCAAATTAGACGTGGATTTGCGACAGTGAATCTGGCTCGTGCAGAGTAAGGATGGTTGCCAAACATTCAGGGGCGCCGCGCCCGACCGCAATCTATGCCTATTCTACAGACAGTATCTAGCTATTTGCAGTTGTTTGATCTGTGTCAATCAGCTAAGCGGCCAAATTAGCCGAGGGGCGGGGTTGGGATCAGACGCCTGATCCGCATTTGAGCCGGAAAGCGCTATGAAAAAATCGTTGAAGTCATTGTTCCGGGCGCGAGGCTCGAAAAGAGTTGTCGAACGTAATTTGGCTACCGATAGGCCTTATTTTTACCTTGGAGAAGGTCTGGCTCTGACGAGACTTAAGAGTGGTCATTACATTTATGTTGATCCGCTTGAGGAGAGCGTATGCGCGCATCTCATTGCTCACGGAACTTGGGAGCCTTGGATTCAGAGAGTCGTATTGAGTTTACTCAGGCCTGGCGATCATGTCGTGGAGGTCGGTGGACACGTAGGATTCTACACGCTTGAGATGGCTCACCGGGTAGGGCGGCAGGGAAGCGTTCTCACTTTTGAAGCCAATCCAAGGCTTGCAACTCTATCCGCTCGATCAGTCAGATTGAACGGCTATGCGCCATGGGTGCAAATCGTTCAAAAGGCCGCAAGTGATGCTTCCGGTCTCGTCCGCTTTTCGACATCCAGGCAATACGGGGGTGGCGGCCACATTTACGTCGGAGAAAACACGCTTGGTAATGACACGCAGGTGCTCGAGGTGGAAACCGTTCGGTTAGATGATCTCAACCTGCCGACTGTCCGATTGCTGCGCATTGATGCCGAAGGCTCAGAACCCTTGATCCTGGGCGGCGCGGAAAATCTCTTAAGGCAGCCGGATATTATTCTCTGTATCGAGTGGGACGTAGTGCAGATGCGTTCGAGAGCTGACCCCCAAAAGTTCGCGGATCGTCTCAGCCAAATGGGGTTCAAATTTTGGCGGATTTCTGTTTCGTCTGAAATTGTGCCTGTCGAGTGTAATCAACTGGGTAATTTGAGCGCTTGTGATCTTGTGATTGCTCGATCAGAGCCAGTCATAATATCCTAGGTTTTATCTGGCGGGTTTATGTTTTCCTATTTCATATTGTTAGTGTCTTTCTTCTGTTCTTAGATCAAGATTATAGATCGATACTCTTGGAGTTAGGAAATTTTAGCACGGCCATGGTCCGCCGCAACTCACAATAAGCTGCCATAATGTGGTAGAAAGAGCTTGCTGGCGCGGGCTCGTCAATAAAGCTTCCATTTTCGAGCATCTTGTCGCGCCAAAGACCTTGCGGCGTTAAATACCGCCATAGCGCTCGCAGTGCGTGAGCTGCCTGTTCGAGGCAATCATTCCGTCGCCCCCCCTCGTTTAGTTCTGCAAGGATTAGAGACGCCTTTAGCCATTCGGTCTGGGGCCAAAGCCGAGAGCGTCCATTGCGAACGCTTCCGTCCATGTTCATTGCGTCGATGGCGACGCCTCGCTTGGCGGGGACGCCACGCAAGCCGGATTCGTAAAGCCGCCATGCATCCGAGATCGCCTTCGAATCCTTTCGAGCCTTACCATATCGCGCCAGTAGCCATGCCCACTCGAACTGGTGGCCGGGCTCGATCAGTTCACCGTCCTCGCCGCTGGCAGGCGACCAGTCGGAGTTGAAATACTCGCGCAGGCTGCCGGTTTCTGCGTCGATGAAACGGGTGCGTGCCAGGAGGACAATCTGATCGGCCAAAGCGCTCCAGAGCGGCTTGCCGCCGCTCTGCTCCCAGGCCAGGGCCGCCTCCAAAAGATGCATGTGGGCGTTGGACTGATATGGATGGCCTCCCGCTTCCTTAATCCCCCCTTGGGCGTCCGCTGTCTGGATCAGGAGATTGTGAATCTCCGCCGCCTCACGCTCCAACTCAACATTTTCCGTGGCCTCGGAGATGGCTGCTAGGGCAAAAATCAAAAATGCTTGATCGTAAACCATGGCGGTTTCGTCGAGCGGCCTCCCCTCAGGCGACAGCAGCGTGCGCATACGTCCGTCCGGTCGCAAGTAGGATAGCCTAAGACGATCAAGGCCGCTGGCTACGACAGATCTCCAAGGCCCACGCCAGCCCTGCCGACCTGCTTCGGCGTACACCTGCAACTGGCGGGCCTGGACGCGCGCGCGGCGTGGCGTAGCGATTTGGCGGCCGTCCAGCGCGAGGACCTCTTCAAACCCGCCCGCCGCGTCCTGGCCGAGCGTCGACCAGATCGGCAGGGCAGCCTGCCTCATCCAGGTGGCGAGGCGGGCGGCGCCGGCTTCTAAAGACTCAGGAGAAGGATCGGCCGGAAAATCGAGATGCTGCGGCGACGAGATCCTCAGTCGCTCGACGACACGCTTGACGTCCTGGCTTCGTTTGAGATCGGTGACCAGGACCGCGTCTCGTTCGACAATGACGCCGACATCTCTCAGTCCTATGGCCGCCACCATGACGCCGTCGCAAGCCCTGACCAAACAGCCTTCGGAATCTTCCAGTATATGAAGGCCCACATCGCCCTCGCCCGACGCATGCACGGCGTCCCAGGCGCCGAGATCAGACCATTCGAATTTGACAGGGAGGACAGACGCTCGGGTCGTCTTTTCCATGACGGCGTAGTCGATTGAAATTTTCGGAGCCGATTTGAAGCCGTCGCCTAGAGTCAAGCACGATCCGTCGCTTTCCGCCTGTTCCAAAGCGACACGAACCACTTCTCCGACGGCAGGCGCGCGATCAGCGATCTCTTGGGCCAAGACATCAGCACGAACAATGAAGTTGCCGCTGTTCCAGAGGTAGCCCTCAGCGATGTATCGTTGGGCGGTGATCGGATCGGGCTTTTCTACGAAAGCCAGCACGTTCGAAAGCCCGAGACCTGTCGGCGCTATATAGCCGTAGGCGGAAGAGGGCTCTGAAGGAACGACTCCCAAGGTGACGATGCGCCCTTCAGCCGCTGCGGCGACCGCCTCCGCAATGGATTGCCGGAAGGCTCCGGCGTCCGGGATATGATGGTCCGACGCGACGAAGAGGTTGACGGCGGTCGGTTTGCGTCCCGCCGTCCACAAGGCGGCGGCGGCCATGGCCGCAGAAGAGTCACGTCCCTCAGGCTCCAGAATCACGGCGGCTGTGACGCCAATTTCTTCGAGCTGATCCAGTATCGTCTGCTTGTGAGACGCGCCGCCCACCACGACCAGTTCCCCGTCTTCACCCGCAAGTTCGGCGACCCGGGCGGCGGTTTCCTGGAACAGCGACCTGTTGCCCGCCAGGGGGATGAACTGCTTTGGGCGCGAAGGCCGGGACGCGGGCCAGAGGCGCGTGCCGGAGCCGCCGCACATGATGACGGGATAGATGGTGGTCATGCGTCTACGCCGGGATTTGTCAGATGGTGAAGCCTTTTAAGGGAATCGTTTTCCACCGTCACGCCTTTTACCGATTCTCAGTTGTATCGTGTGGAGCCGGCTACCGGACTTCGATATCCCGATATCAAATCGGCAGCACCGTCGTCGATTTCACCTCTTCCAACACCGCATAGGTCCGGGTTTCCCGCACGCCGGGCATCCGCACCAGCACGTCGCCCAAAAAGGTGCGATAGGCGTCCATGTCGCCGACACGGGCCTTGATCAGATAGTCGAACCCGCCGGCGACCATATGGCACTCCAGCACCTCCGGTTGGCTGCGGACGGCGGCGGCGAAGGCTTCGAAGACGTCGCCGGTGGTGCGGTCCAGCAGGACCTCGACGAAGATCAGCAGGTCACGCCCGACCTTGGCCGGGTCCACCAAAGCGGCGTAGCCGGTGATGATCCTGCGCTCGCGCAGCCGCTTGACCCGCTCGAAACAGGCGGCCGGCGACAGGTTGCACTGGCGGGCCAGTTCGGCGTTGGACAGGCGGCCATCGGTTTGAAGCACCCGCAGAATGCGGCGGTCGACGGCGTCTATATCGATCATCAGAAATCGGTCCCTTGCGCCGAATTATATTCGGATCAACCTCATATCATACGAAGCACCTTCAACGAACTCCGGCATATACGGCGTAAATCCACAGGATTTCTCGCCGATGACCACGCCCGCCTTCACGCCTTCGAGCCTGGCCGCCTGGGACGGTCTGGATCGGGACAAGTTCCGCGACGAGCGCGCGGTCGTCGCCGACAATCTGGCGCGCATCCAGCTGGACGCCGCCGAACGCGCCGCCGTGGTGGCGGAGGCGACGGCCCTGGTCGAACACGCCCGGCGCAGCCAGAAGAAGCAGGGGGTAGTCGAAAGCTTCCTGCAGCAGTTTTCGCTGGGCACCCGCGAGGGCCTGGCCCTGATGTGCTTGGCCGAGGCCCTGCTGCGCGTGCCGGACGAGGAGACGCGCGACCGGCTGATCGCGGAAAAGATCGGATCCGCCGACTGGGCGTCTCACCTGGGCCAATCCGACAGCCTGTTCGTCAACGCCTCGACCTGGGGTCTGATGCTGACCGGCAAGCTGGTGGATGTGGACGACCAGGCGCGCAGCGACCTGCCGGGCTTTCTGAAGCGGATCGCCGGTCGTCTGGGCGAGCCGGTGATCCGTCAGGCGGTGGCCACCGCCGTCAAGATCATGGGTGAGCAGTTCGTGGTCGGCCGCACTATCCAGGGCGCGCTGAAACGGTCGAACAAGGAAGGCTGGCTGTGCAGCTTCGACATGCTGGGCGAAGGCGCCCGCACCGTCGCCGACGCCGACCGCTACGAAAAGATCTACGCCGACGCCATTGAGGCGGTCGGCAAGACCTCGAAGGGCCAGGGACCGGAACACGGTCATGGCGTCTCGGTGAAACTGTCGGCCCTGTCGCCCCGCTATGAGGCGACGCACGAGGACGACGTCTGGGCGACCCTCTATCCCCGCATCCTGCGCCTGGCCCAGATCGCGGCCAAGTACGACATCAACTATACGATGGACGCGGAAGAGGCGGACCGCCTGGCCCTATCGCTGAAGCTGCTGGATCGGCTGGCGCACGAACCCAGCCTGGGCGGCTGGACCGGCCTGGGGCTGGCGGTTCAGGCCTATCAGAAGCGCGGGCTGGAGACGATTGAGCGGGTCGCCGACCTGGCCCGCCGCTCGGGTCGCCGGCTGATGGTGCGCCTCGTCAAGGGCGCCTATTGGGACACGGAGATCAAGCGGGCCCAGGTCTTCGGCCGCACCGACTATCCGGTCTTCACCACCAAGGCGGCGACCGATCTGAACTATCTGGTCTGCGCCCGGGCCATGATCGAGGCGGCGCCGGCCCTCTATTCCCAGTTCGCCAGCCACAACGCCCATACCCTAGCCGCCGTCCGCCGCATGGCGCGGGATCGCGGCGTCGCCGTCGAGCATCAACGGCTGCACGGCATGGGCGAGGCTCTTTACGACGCGGCGCAGGAGGCGTGGAAGGACGAGACCGTCATCGTTCGCGCCTATGCTCCGGTCGGCGGACATGAGGAGCTTCTACCCTATCTGGTGCGGCGCCTGCTGGAAAACGGCGCCAACTCCTCCTTCGTCCACGCCCTGCTCGACGAGCGGGTGCCCGCCTCGGCCGTCGCGGCCGATCCCATCTCCCTGGTCGAGCAGGCGCCCGACCGCCACCCCAAGATTCCGGTTCCCAAAGACATGTACGGCGATCGTCAGAACTCCCTCGGCCGCGACTTTTCCCAGGCCGCAGACCGCGAAGCCCATGCCAAGGCGTTGGAGACGGTCGATCGCGAGAAGCTGACCTCAGGCCCCATCATCGGCGGCAAGCTGCGGGCCGGGATCGACGCCCAGGCCGTGACCAATCCGTTCGACCGGTCGCAGGTTCTGGGTCATGTTTCTGAAGCGACGGCCGCCGACATCGACGCCGCAGTCGAGGCGGCCGCCCGCGCACAGATCGCTTGGGACCGCCAGGGCGGAGCCCAGCGTGCCTTGACGCTGCGCGCCATGGCCGACGCCTTGGAGGCCGATCTGGACCGATTGGTCGCCCTGCTCAGCCGCGAAGCCGGCAAGACCCTGAACGACGGCGTCGCCGAGGTGCGTGAGGCCGCCGACTTCTGCCGATACTACGCCCTGCTGGCCGAGCGCGACTTCGCCGCGCCCCAGACCCTGAAGGGACCGACCGGCGAGACCAACCAGCTGATCCTGCACGGGCGCGGCGTCTTCGCCTGTATCAGCCCGTGGAACTTCCCCCTGGCCATCTTCACCGGCCAGATCGCCGCCGCCCTGGCCGCCGGCAACGCCGTCCTAGCCAAGCCGGCCGAACAGACGCCCCTGATCGCGGCGGAGGCGGTGCGCCTGTATCACAAGGCCGGCCTGAACCCCGATCTTCTGGCCCTGGTTCCCGGACGCGGCGAGACGGTCGGCGCGGCCCTGGTCGCCCATCCGGGCGTCGACGGCGTCGCCTTCACCGGCGGCACCGACACGGCCGGCGCCATCAACCGGTCGATCGCCGCCCGCCCCGGCGCCATCATTCCCTTCATCGCCGAGACCGGCGGACTGAACGGCATGTTCATCGACACCACGGCCCTAAAGGAGCAGGTGATCGACGACGTGATCCAGTCCGCCTTCGGCTCGGCCGGCCAGCGTTGCTCGGCCCTGCGCATCCTCTATGCGCCCAAGGAGTCGGCCGACGCCCTGATCGAGGGGCTGAAGGGCGCCTTGGCGGTCCAGACCGTCGGCGACCCCGCCGATCCCAAGACCGACATCGGCCCCGTCATCGACTCCGAATCGCGCCGCGCCCTGGAGGCCCACGTCGAACGTCTGGCCCGCGAAGCCAAGGTGATCGCCCGCGCCGCCCTGCCGCTGGGTTCGGAAAAGGGCGATCTCTTCGCCCCCACCGTCGCCGAAATCCCCACGCCTGACTTCCTGGAGCGCGAGGTGTTCGGGCCCATCCTGCACATCTACCGCTACGAGCCGTCCGAGCTGCAATCGGTCGCCTCGCGCCTAGCCGCGCGCGGCTATGGCCTGACCCTGGGCGTCCACAGCCGTATCGAAGCCTTCGCCGCCGAGGTGACGGCCCTGGTCCCCGCCGGCAACGTCTACGTCAACCGCTCCATCACCGGCGCCGTCGTCGGCGTCCAGCCCTTCGGCGGCGAGGGGCTGTCCGGAACGGGCCCCAAGGCCGGCGGACCGAACAGCCTGATCCGCTATGCGGCGGAAAAGGCGATCAGCGTGAACATCGCCGCCCAGGGGGGCGATCCGGCGCTGTTGAATCTTTAAGGCGCCCAGGACTTGGGGTGCTTGCACTGAACGCGAACCGGTCTATGTTCCCCGCCAAATCGGGCTGGGCGGCCTTGGTCACGCTCACGGCGAAGATGGCGAGCACCCGTTCCTCATGAGCGTGATCAATTTAGCGAAGCGAAATCGCCGCATCATTCATGCGTTGATGATGCGCGAAATCGTGACTCGATTTGGTCGTGAGGGGTTGGGATTTTTCTGGCTCATCGGCGAGCCTCTTTTGTTTTGCCTGGGCGTGTTGGTCATGTGGTCGATCATCAAGCCTGAGTACGAGCACGGGGTAAGGCTTGGCCCATTTGTTATGACCGGGTACATGTCTCTTTTGCTTTTGCGACATCAGATCAGCTTCAGTATGGGTGCTTTGCAAGCAAATATAGGGCTTCTTCATCACAGACAAATAAAAGTGCTCCACCTTTATTTGGCACGAAATATTTTAGAAGGTCTTGGTGCCACCGCGGCCTTTATTGTGGTGTACGTTATTCTCATGCTTCTCGGTCAGGTGGCGCTACCGAAAGACCCAGGTCTTCTGTACCTGGGCTGGCTCATTATGAATTGGCTGGGTATGGGCTTGGCCATAACGCTTGCGGCGCTGTCTATACGGTTTGAGGTGATGGAGCGCTTGGTTCCTGTCCTATCGTATGCATTGATCCCGATTTCCGGGGCCTTCTTCATGGTCGATTGGATACCTGCCGCTTATCGGGATCAGTTTCTGTTGCTGCCGTTTCCTCATCCGATTGAAATGATACGTGCTGGCGTTTTTGGGGAATTCACGCCCACGCACTTTGATCCATGGTATGCAGTCCTGTGGGGCTTCATACTGAATTTCGTTGGTATGATCTTGTTGGCTGGCGCGCGCGACAAGGTGGATATTGAATAGGCGTGTCAGCATTTCGGACCTTGGAAATTTGATGTCTCAATCCCACCTCCGATATCTCGGGCCGCTTCAAGATAGCATTCTTGGAAGCAATAGGCCTGCGTACTTGAAACGTGTACCATGGCCATTCTTTTTAGTGGTTGTTTTGCCCACCCTTGTCGCAGCTGCGTATTTTTTACTGATCGCTTCTCCGCGGTACGTTTCCGAAGCGCGGTTCGTTGTCAGGTCGCTGGACACGCAGCGCCTCCCGTCCTCCCTCGGAGTCGCGCTTCAAAGTGTGGGGGTCGGTCCAAGTCAGACTGACGCCTTTGCTGTCCACGAGTATATCACTTCAGCTGAAAGCATTTCGGACCTTAAAAGGACCATCGATCTAGAGCGAGTCATGGGCCCTCCGTCGGCGGACTTTTTGTCGCGGTATCCGCGTTTGGGGGAGAGTCAGAACTCTGAAGAACTGCAAAAGGCCTTCGAACGGTTCGTAACGGTGGGGTACGATTCGACGACCGGCATTAGCACCTTGCGCGTTCAAGCATTCAATGCCCGTGACGCCAAACGCTTGAACGAGGCTCTTCTCAGGGGAGGGGAAGCCCTAGTGAATCGATTAAATGAGCGTGCGGCGGTGAATGCCGTTCTCGAAGCGACGCGAGCACGGGACGAGGCGCAAGAGAATGTCTCAAAAGCGCAGGCGCAACTCACGAATTTCCGCAACCGAGAGCGGATCGTGGATCCTGCGCGTGTAGCCGCAGAAAGCGTTCAACTCGTCGGCTCGTTGATGGCGACCTTAGCCCAGCTTGAGGCGGAACGCGCCCAATTGGCGAGCCAAGCGCCAGAGAGTCCTCAAATTTCATCTATTGACGCTCGGATCGTGGCCTATCGCCAACAGTTGGAGGTCGAAAGAGAGAAGATTGCTGGTCGTTCCTCTTCAATTGCACCACAGATCGGTGCCTATGATCAGTTGGTTTTGCAGCGGGAAATCGCAGATCAGGAACTTGCGCAGGCCACCGCGAATCTAGTTTCCGCGCAGCAGGAGGCGCGCCGACAGAAGCTCTTTCTGGAGCGTATAGTCTCCCCCGCTCTTCCTGATTCGCCCCAAGAGCCGCGCCGCCTAAAGGCGATTCTTATAGTGTTCGGGAGCGCGTTTTTGGCTTATGCAGTCGGGTGGTTGATCTGGGCCGGAATTCGCGAGCATCGACAAGAATGACGCAACCCGAACAGCCGCAGATTGGACTGCGCGTTGAAAATCTTGGCATGCGTTACAGGACTGCGAAGACGGCGACGTTCAATAGCCTACACTTTGACGTCGAGCGTAACGGGCGCCTAGCTATACTCGGTCGTAACGGGCAGGGAAAATCCACCTTAATCCGACTTTTGGGGGGGATCCTTCCTCCGACTAGTGGCCGAATACGTTGGTTTATGAAGCAGTCCTGGCCGATTGGATTTGGCGGCGGCTTCCAAGGCAGCCTCAGCGGTTTAGATAACATTAGGTTTCTCGCCCGTCTTTACGACCGAGATTTCTCCACTACCTATGCGCTCGTCGATGAGTTTGCAGAGCTTGGACGATCGTTGAGTGAGCCGGTGAAATATTACTCGTCTGGAATGAGGGCTCGCTTAGCGTTTGGTCTCTCGCTTGCGATTGAGTTCGACTGTTACCTAATCGACGAGTTAGTGGCTGTGGGCGATAGTCGGTTTCAGGATAAATGTCGAGTTGAGCTTTTTGAACGCCGGCGGGATCGTGCGTTTATGATGGCGTCCCATGATATGGGGTTAATCGCTCAGCACTGTGAAAAAGCGATCATAGTCGAAAGCGGAGTGGCGCGACAGTTCGACGATATTGAAGAGGCAATCGACGTTTACAAATGGCTTCGCGCTTCGTGATGGATGGAAGCGAAATGGCGAGCACAGCTTGTCTTGTGTATGTTGAATCGTCTCCACAATTTGAGTTTTGGGCAGAGCAAATACGCCGTGCTAATTATTTGCCGACGAGCGACATCGATTTCTTTGAGAACGCCCAGCAACCGCGGCTTATTCTCTGGCCCACGCTATATTGTGGGGCAGGGGACGACGGATCTACAGATGCTCTTCAAGCAAAAATCAGGGAGAAAACGGCGGTCCTCGCTAGGTTGAGTAACCTAAGCGTTCACCAGGTCCCACTAGTCGAACTTTCGCCTCAGAGCCTGTGTCCGATTTTACCCAATGGTGTTGAACTGGTACAGCCAGCAACTCACACTCAACATGAGACTGTTGAACAGGCATTAGGACTGTATCGTGGAGGGGCACCAAAAATTGGGGCCAAGGCATTCTGGCCGTGTGCGTTATTTAATCTCGACCAGAGAGGCGCTCATCTACGATCGCGGCTTAACGAGATGGAGTTGGTCGGTCGGGCCCGGCATCTGGTGTTTGGTCCGTATTTTCACCTACCGCCGGGTTTATGGCGAATAACAGTCTTTTTTCGCTGCGACGACGTGGCTGCTAAGCAGTGGCTTCGCCTAGAGTGGGGCGGGGGAGGCTTCGCCACCTACGATCTGACACCTGGCAATGGCGGAGGGCGTTACGAAGCGGTTATTGAGACGCGATTGAACGAACCCCAAGAGGTAGAGTGTCGCGTCATACTAACCGCGAGCGCGCTGGATGGGTGGTTTGCATTCGACGGGGCTGAAGTTGAAAAGATCGCCTAGTTGGGGTGTTACGCCAGTGGCGGAGCAAAGGAGGTGAGGTGCTCCCTTCCTGATCCCTCGTTTTGAGTGAGAGTCCGTTTCATCAAGGAGACGGACGTGAAGAAGAGCAGGTTCAACGAAGGGCAGATCCTCGGCGTGTTGCGGGAGCAGGAGGCAGGGAGCCCGACGGCGGAGGTTTGTCGTCGGCATGGGATCAGCGAGCAGACCCTCCATTGGTGGAAGGCGAAATACAGCGGCATGTCGGTGTCGGACGCGACGAAGCTGAAGGCGCTGGAGGACGAGAACCGGCGGCTCAAAAAGCTGCTGGCGGAGTCGATGCTTGGACGTTCGGCGCTGAACGATCTTCTGGGAAAAAACTGATCGGGCCTGCAGCGCGCATAGCGGCCGTGCTTCGCCTGATGGCAGAGCGCGGCTTCTCCCAAAAGCGCGCCTGCGGGCTGGTTTAGATCGATCCCAAGACGGTGCGTCACGAGCCTGAACCGGGCGACGCGGAGGTGCGCGAGCGGCTGCGCAGCCTGGCGGCCGAGCGCCGGCGGTTCGGCTACTGGCGCTTGGGCATCCTGTTGGAACGGGATGGCGTCAGCATGAACAAGAAGCGGCTGTTCCGGCTCTATCGGGAGTGACGTGACCCCCGTTTCTCATCCAGCCATAACGAGAGTCCTGGGTTGATCTGAGCTGGGGTTGGCGTGGTTGGCAAGAGGCCGGTCTGCGCAGCCATCAACCCGCGCAGCAGGCCGGCCGATGTGTCCGGTGAGCGCCTTTGCGTAGGCCTCGGGCGTCAGCCATCCCAGCTTCGAGTGCGGCCGGGTTTCATTGTAGTCGCGCCGCCAGGTTTCGAGCACGAGCCGGGCGTGCGGGAGGGACCGGAACAGCGTCTCGTTCAGCAGCTCGTCGCGCAGACGACCGTTGAAGCTCTCATTGAAGCCGTTCTGCTGCGGCTTGCCCGGCGCGATGTAGTGCCAGCCCACCCCCGTCTCGTCGGCCCAGGATAGGATCGCGTTCGAGGTCAGCTCGGTGCCGTTGTCGCTGACGATCGTCTCGGGACGACCCCGACGGACGATGATGGCATCCAGCTCGCGCACGACCCGCCGGCCCGACAGCGAGGTGTCGGCCACGAGCGCCAGGCACTCGCGGGTGCAGTTGTCGATCACCGTCAGGATGCGGAAGCGCCGCCCGTCAGTCATCTGGTCGGAGACGAAGTCCAACGACCAGCGCTGGTTGGCGACCAGCGGCTCATCCAGCGGCCGACGGGTGCCCATGGCGCGCTTGCGCCCGCCGCGCCGTCGGACCGTCAGCTTCTCCTCGCGATAGAGCCGCTGAACCCGCTTCCTGTTCACCACATGACCCTCGCGCCGGAGCATAACGTGCAGCCGGCGATAGCCGAACCGACGTCGCTCCTGGGCCAGGGTCCTCAGTCGATCTCGTAAAGCGCCATCGTCAGGGCGCGTCGCCCGATAGCGCACGCTGGTCCGATCCACGCCCAGCACCCGGCACGCCCGCCGCTCGCTCATCTCGTGGACCGACCGCAGGTGCGCCACAGCCTCTCGATGCGCAGCGGGCGTCACCACTTTTTTCCCAGCAGATCCTTCAGCGCGACGTTGTCCAGCATCGCGTCCGCCAGCATCCGCTTCAGCTTGGCGTTCTCGTCCTCCAGCGCCTTCAGACGCCGGGCCTCCGACACGTCCATGCCGCCGAACTTGGCCTTCCACTTGTAGAAGGTCGGCGAGCTTAGCCCGTGTGTCCTGCAAAGGTCCGCCACCGGAACACCGGCCTCCTGCTCGCGCAGGATCCCGATGATCTGCTCTTCCGTGAACCGTGATCGCTTCATTCCGTCCGTCCTTTCGAGGGGCGGATTCTAGCTATTCCTGGAGGAGCTTCAGGGGGTCACGTCACCGCCCTCTCGAGGTCCGGACGGTGGCGTCGCGTGGAAACTCTCAGAGGCAGGTCAGGCGTCCGTTTAAGCCTTCCTACATCATTCCAAGTTCGACCAAGCGACGGCGATAGTTCTCGGCAAGAGCCTTTCGCCCGAAGTTCTCTGCGATATGCGTCTTCGCGTTCTCTCCGACCTTCTTGGCCTGTTCAGGATTCTCATAGACATGGCGAATGAATGCGGCTGCCTGGTCTACATCTACCTCGGCCCAGGTCATTTCTGGACGCCAGTAAAGGTACTCGCGCTGAAGGACGGGAACTTGGTGGGCATCCACCAAATAACAGGCGTCAACGCCAGCAAACTCGGCGTTGGCTGAGTAGTTCGTCATGATCACCGGCTTACCCAAGGCCATGGCCTCCGCGGGGCCGTAACCGAACCCTTCCGATCGATGCAGACTTATATAGCAGTCAACTTCCTTCTTGAGCGAATAAAGCTCATCCAGCGTCATGGTTCTATTCACTAACGACACTCGAGGATCCGAGTCCACAAGCTCCATCAGCTCTTCGCCGCGGCCGTTAATAGCGTTCCAGTGATTGTTGGAGAAGTTCTGCGTTTTTATGATCAACCGGGCCTTCTCGGATCCTTCGGGGAAGGCCTTGAGGAAGGCGCGTACTACCGCGGCTGGGTTCTTCCGGTGGATGACAGAGTAGGAATCGAAAGAGAACATAACGATGAACTCGTCACGTTCCAATCCGAGGTCCGAACGGCTGAAATGGCGCTTCAGTACAGGAAGATCGACCGAAGTTCCTACATTGACAACTGGGACGCCCTTTTCACTGTAGCAGTCCTTTACGAACTCGCTGGGCGCCCAAATTTCATCGACCATGTCACAACCAAGTTGGTGATTGACCGGCATGGCTTCTGTTTCCCAGAAGAAATATCCGACGTTCCGTTCCTTGTTAATGAACATCGGTATCGTCGCGATGGCTTCAGAAAGAAACTCGGCATTATAGTGCCAAAGCGTTAACTTGGGCCTTTCGCCACGATAGTGGAGCTCTTTAGGTACGGACTCCAGCGGCGCCGACGGATTATCGAACATAAAGTTCATAACCCTCAGCCGACAGCCCAGAGTTTGAAGCGCATTCACCGACCGACGGGTGCCGGTACCCAAGCCCGACGCGGCCGAGAAGGGGCCGATCAACAGAATATCGATATCTTCCTCCTTGTCGCCAGGAAGATAATCGACCCCATACTGCGTCTTGAGACGTTGCCGAATCTGATCTTGTTCAATGCTCTCAACATCCGCTGTTTCGACATCCGGTGCGAGAATTTTCATCCGAGGGAATCTTGGAAGAACATCTTTGGCAAACCAGCTAACGATCGCATCCGCTTGCCTCAGGGCTTCGGCTGGATCGTTGAAAGCAAATCGCTCGGTCATCATGGCCAGGATCAGCATGAAGCGGCTGACACGCCGTTCCGCCCGTGCCGCAGGAGCTGCCCAATAGGCGATGACTTCTGGAGCAACCCCAAGATCATTCCCATCGCGAACGAAACTATGGACAATCAAGTCGAGGTTAAACGCTTCCCGCTCGCGCCAATCTGCCCAGTTGTAACGAGACCGATATATATCGACACGATCGTGGTGCGCACGAGCGCCCTTGGAAGAATAGTGCCTCCCGTCATAGGTATCTGGGGCGTTTAGTGCTGCGACCAGCGCTTGTGGCACCAATGGCCTCACGAGAACTGAGGATGCCAGCTCATAAATAACCAAACTGGAGAAACGGAGATACCCGATCTCAGTATAGATGTTGAACTGCTCGTCGTGTCTAAATCGCGTTCGCCAAACTTCATGCAAGAATGTCGTCATGGGGCCAAAGGCGCTGACGGGCTTATTCAAAACTTGAATCAGGGAGTCATCTATGCGCGGCAAATCGAACGGCCGGCCCGGCACGTATTCCAGTAGATACCAAACAATGAATGACAGCCGATCGCGATCCGAATTCAGGTGAAAACGATCTCGCATATCGTATCGATGCCACGTAGCCCACATATGGGCGGTCAGTGGAATGGGTGAATCCTTAAAAAGTGGATCCACCTTGCACAGAGTCGCCAGATTAGTGCGAGTGGTCATGTGAATATCCCTGGATTATCGGCGTGTCGGGGCACGAAAGACGGGGTCTTGGAAGAGAGCAAAACCCTCTGCGTGCTTTGCCTTCAACGCTCTAAGAAGTTCCTGGATTTCGATGCGTTCAGGCATGGTGAAGGTGCTGGTGCTGACTTCGTTCAGAACTTTTGAGCTCGGTTGTAGATCCGCCAAGGCGACGAAGGCGTGCAGGTTGTCCTTATCAAGGCTAAGCGCCGTCTCATAGTTTGCTTGGGCATCGTTGGGGCGGCCAGCCAGCTTCATCAGATGCCCCAGTTGAAGATAGGTGTCCGAATGGTTGGGGCGTAGGCGAAGCGCCGTGCGATATGCGGACTCTGCTTCCTCGTGGCTGCCAATATCCTTGAGCATATTGCCCAACTGGACCCAAACCCCGGCTTGGTCTTCACGAACCGATATGGCACTGCGGTAGCCAGCGATCGCGCCGACGAGATCACCGGCATCGCGAGCCTTGTCCGCCGCTTGGACATGCTTTCGAAAGCTGGTGTCCATGGGAGAGATGACCTTGGCGGCCTTTGCGGCCTGTCTGATCGGGGACTTCACGACATCAAACCTTGTACTCATTGAGCGGATTGAGCGCGTCAGCGAGTTCATCGCGCAAATAGAAATCGGACGTGGCTTTTAAGCCGTCCGCCATAGATATACGCTCGTTGAAACCTGTAAGGTGCTTGAGCTTAGATACGTCGGGAGCGCGTCGCTTGACGCTGCCGGCTGGCGAAGGATGGAGAGTGATGTCTTCGGCTACACCTTCTTGACGAAGCATGCGTTGGCCGAGCTCAAGCATGGTTATTTCTTCGGCCCCGCCGATATTGATGATTTCGCCTGCGGCAGCGTCCGCTTCGGCGACCATAATCGTCGCGCGTACAGAGTCGTCCACATATAGAAAAGACCGGGTGTCCTCGTAGCCGAACAGTTCGTAACGTCCCTCACGCATGCGGGCGTAGAAGTCAGGAACGACATGCTTGTCGCCCATGCGGGGGCCATAGGCGTTGTGGTACCGAATGATGGAGAAAGGAAAGCCGTAGGTCCGTCCAGCCTGAGCGGTGACGACTTCCCCGTGCATTTTCGAACCGGCATAGGACCAGCGCGGGTTCATGACATCATCCAGGCCTAACGGGACGTCTTCACCGGTCGGGACAGGCCAGCCGAAGCGAGTTACCGTCGAGGCGTAAGATTCGCTGGTCCCCGCATACACAAAACGCTTCATTTGCGGTGACCGCCCATAGCGTTCCGCCAGATAGATTGTAGGTAATGTGCACCCCTTGATTACGGCCATTGGACGCTCGTAGAAGTTCTGCGTACCGTTAAGCGCCGCCAAGTGATACACGTAATCCGCATCTGGCAGCGCATCGCAAGCAGACGGATCCGTCAAATCAACGTCTAGACGCTTCACGTTGGGGCGAGCTGTCAACGCATCATAGTGGGCGTCGTTTTCACCGCGGGCGAAGTTGTCTACGCAGATGACTTCAAATCCCTCTCGAGCAGACAAAGCGCGCGCAAGGTGAAAACCGAGGAAACCGGCGGCGCCGGTGACTAGGCAGGTGGTCATGTCAACGGGCCTCGATGTTGAGGTTCAGTGCGCCGAGACCGCGATAGGTGACGCGGTTCGGCAGCTGCAAATGCCGAGCATTGTGCTGATTCCAAAGGTCGTAAATTATACCGTCGTTCGCCATGCTGCTGGCGAGCGAGCCGATATTCATACGGCCGAAGACTTCATGGTTATTTTGAACAACGACAACATCCGCCTCAGCGAAGGCTGCTTCTAGAGATGTTGATGTTTCTACGCCAAGCGTCGCGACGTCTTCCTCTGAAGCAACCGCGTCCCATCCAAAGAGCGTAGCGTCGGGGAACTCGGCCCGGAGAGCGTCGATGAGGGGGGCTGCCAATGTGCCCCGTAAGTCGCTGGTGGCCGGGCGGCCTTTGAAGGCGACGCCGGCGATCACCACCTTCCGTGCTGATCGTTTCGCGATCCGCTCAAATTCGCGAGAGACTTCAGCGGCGACGCGAGTGGGCAGCGATTCGTTCCAACGTCGGCCGGCAAGACTTAGCGATGGGACGAAACCGTACCGCTCCAAACCTTCCGCGAGAATGTAGGGGTCCTTTTCAAGGCAAGGACCGCCGACCGGACCTGGCAGCGGAAGGTTGGCTCGCGGGTAGCCCAGATTGCCTGCATCGATGACTTCCTTGGCGGATATTCCCACGGCGTCGCACATTGCGGCCACCTCGTTTGCAAAAGCAAAGACGAAATCGCGCTGAGTATTATTGACCAACTTAACCATTTCCGCCGTCTCTAGATCGTTCACGCGAACGACCGACGGGGTTAGGAAAGAAAAGATTTGGCTGGCGCGGAAGGTGGATGCGGCGTCAACGCCACCCACAATTTGAGGGAGGCTGCGCAGTTCCACAAGCGCCTTGCCTTCAAGTGTGCGTTCTGGGCAAAAAGCCAACTGGTAATTGCGGCCCGTCGCGTCGAGGATCGGCTTAACGGTGTCCCGGCTCGTACCGATACGCACCGTAGACCGCAATATGACCAAATCTCCATCTTTCAGAACATCAGCGATCATATTCGTGACGGCCATGAGGCCAGCGAACTGAGTCCGCTTATCGTTGCCTACCGGAGTGCCGACGGTAACGATGAAGACCGTGGCCTTGGTGTCTTTTTTTATCCCCTTGTTGAAGCTGAAGCGGCCGGCCGCAATCTGATCCGCCAGTACGGAGTCGAGGCCCGCTTCGCTGAAATGAGCCCTACCTGTGGCGAGCGCATCCAGAACCTTCTGGTCACGCTCCACGCCTTCTACGGAGAAACCGGCTTCGGCCATCGCCACCGCCAACGTCAATCCAACGTAGCCAAGCCCTATGATGCAGACGTTTGGGTCTTTGAAAGTATCTGGCAGCATGAATTTCTTCTGAGGTAGGGAAGGATGCCGACGGAGGTAGCAGCTTCACTCGGCAAAGAGAAGGCGGGGAGATAGTTTTGCTGATTGCGGTCGGTTCTTTGACGATGCCGTCTCAGCGTTGTGGCCGAGAAAGTTATAGGCGATTTTTAGCCGGTCAATTAGGTCGTTACCCCCACCTTGGAGTAGAGGTCGCTTAGCCGTGCTTGATAGGCTTGGGGAGAGAACTGAGCCGCCTGAAGTAAGCCCGCCCTTTCCAGTTCGGTGCGAAGATCCCGATCAGCATCTAACGCTTGGATGCCTCGAGTCATTGCTTGAACATCGTATGGATCGACGATTATAGCAGCCTTTCCCGCGACTTCCGGGAGGCTTCCTCCCGTAGAGGTCAGAACGGCGGTGGACAGCGCCATTGACTCCAGAACGGGGAGTCCAAATCCTTCAAAAAGCGACGGAAACAGAGTGGCTTTTGCGCCACGTATCAACGAGATCAACATCGAGAACGGCATGTACTCGTATTGGCGAATTCGGGCGGCGTTGGGTCCGCCGTCCGCCTTGATTTGACGTAGAAGGGCCGTCTCGGGTTCGTCAAGCCAGGCACGACCGCCTATCAAAATCAGCGGCGTCGAAACGCCTGAAGAGAGGTAAGATTCTACAATTCTACCCAAGTTTTTCTTAGGTTCTACTGCGCCAAAATGAAGGAAGTACTGCTTCCATTCGAGTCCAAAAACCCCTTCTAGTTCAGTCTCGACTTCTTCTTGCGAGCGTGTGGCAAGGTGATCGGGTATTTTGACGGCCTGGTACGTATTGGTGACTCGATCTTCAGGGACGCCAAGAATGCGAATTACGTCCTGCCGGGTCGCCTCCGACACCACCGCGATATGATCGGCCCGTTTAACCACTTCTTGGCATAGGCTCATGAATACTGATTTGTCGTCAAGGGTGGCGTGAGGTAATCGAATGGGTATCAGGTCGTGGAAAGTATATATGTTTGGAACTCCTTTTGCGTACAAGGGGAGGGGCGTTGTCCAATGCATTACATCAGGCGTGGGTGAGGATTTATTATGCTGAAAACGAAGAGGCGTTACTGCTTTATAGGTTTGGAAGCATCGTATTGAATGGAAAAAAATTTCCTGGCTAGACCAGAAATAGTCTGCGGATGGACGTCCGCCGGAACGTGACGGCCATATTACCTCGCCGGATGGTTGTATGGGGTCGGCCGTGCGACCAAACCTTGAGAGGAGGGTCCGGCGCATGCGGACTGATTTCTCCTTGCGAGAAAGTTTAGTCGCCGGCCGCTCCGCATCGACTAACATTGCCTCGCTAAGGACCTGATTCCGTCTCTTGGGAGATTTAGGTCCATATAAAACCTGTGTTCCCATGCCTACGGATCGCACGTTCTCCAGGAGGTTTCGACCATACGTGGCAATACCCGACCCCTGTGATAGAGCGATGTTGAAGCCGTCGATGCAGATGGATTTCATGGACTCTGGGTCAGCTTGAATTTGGTGCGCCGATGGAAACTGAGCGCGATATCGTAGGTGTAATGTCATAGTCGGCTATGTGCCGTAGTCCAGCCTTTCCCTCGTGACTCCCCGCCCATCCCCCGCTATCTCGCGCCGGTGATGAACGAAACCGAGCGCCAGTCCGAGGAACGCAGCTGGGAGACGGCGAAGACGCTCGCCGAGGCCCTGCCCTATATTCAGGTGTATGACCGCGAGACCGTGGTCATCAAATACGGCGGTCACGCCATGGGCGAGAGCGCCGTGGCGAAACAGTTCGCGGCCGATGTGGTGCTGCTGAAGCTGATGGGGGTGAACCCGGTCGTCGTGCACGGCGGCGGGCCGCAGATCAGCGCCATGCTGGACAAGGCGGGGGTCAAGTCGGCCTTTGTCGATGGTCTTCGCGTCACCGATCCGGCGACGATGGAGGTGGCCGAAATGGTCCTGTCCGGGGCGGTCAATAAGGAGATCGCCCACTGGATCACCATGGCGGGCAAGGAGGCGGACGTGCGCGGCGTCGGCCTGTCGGGCAAGGACGCCGGCCTGCTGACGGTCGAGAAGACCCGCCGGACCAAGCGCGATCCCGACAGTATGATCGAGCATGAGGTCGATCTGGGCTTCGTCGGGGAACCGACCAAGGTGGACCCCAAGCTGATCAAGGGGCTGATCGCCTCGGAGACCGAGGACTGGGTTCCGGTCATCGCCCCCATCGGGGTGGCCGAGGACGGCCAGACCTACAACGTCAACGCCGATACGGTGGCGGGCGCCGTGGCCGGTTCGCTGAACGCCAAGCGGATGCTGCTGCTGACCGACGTGCCGGGGGTCAAGGGGGCGGACGGCGAGATCATTCGCCAGATGACCCTGGAGGAGGCGCAAGAGCTGATCGACACCGGGGTCGCCTCAGGCGGCATGATCCCCAAGCTGGAGACGGCCATGGCGGCCGTGCGGGCCGGGGTCGAGGCCGTGGTGATTTTGGACGGCCGCCGGCCCCATGCGATGCTGGTGGAGCTGTTCACCGAATTCGGCGCGGGCACCCTGGTGAAGGCGTCTTGATCGACCTGTCGCACGTCAACGCCTGGGTGTTCGATATGGACGACACCCTGTATCCACGCGAACAGGGGCTGATGTCCCTGGTTCAGGCGCGGATCAACGCCTATGTGGTCGAGGCCGTCGGCCTGGCGCCCCAGGAGGCGCGGCTGTTGCAGCGCCAGTTCCTGGACGAGCACGGCACCACCCTGGCCGGGCTGATGGCCAACTACACCATCGATCCCGAGGACTTTCTGAGGGTGGTGCATGAGGTGCCCCTGGACGGGGTGGAGCGAAATCCCCGTCTGGCCGAGCGGCTGAAGATTCTGCCCGGGCGCCGGTTCGTCTTCACCAATGGGGCCAGGGACTACGCCCACCGCGTTCTGGACCGGATCGGGATCGCCGACTGTTTCGACGGGGTCTTCGCCATCGAGGACGGCGATCTGACGCCCAAGCCGGCCCCGTCGGCCTTTCGTCGCATGATCGAGCGGTTCGACTTCGAGCCGCGCTGCGCCGCCTTCTTCGAGGACACGCCTAGGAATTTGGAGCCGGCCAAGGCCCTGGGGATGGCGACCGTCCTGATCGGCGACGGCCATGGAAAGCCCCTGGGCGATCATATCGACCATATCGCCCCCGATCTTCTCGACTTTCTCAACGCCCTGACCTTCAAGGACGCCGCATGACCGACCTGTCGCATCTCGAATCCGTCGTCGAGGCCGCCTGGGACAACCGGGCCGAGGTGTCGCCCGCCACAGGAGGCGAGGTCCGGGACGCGGTCGAGACCGCGCTCAACCTGCTCGATTCCGGCCAGGCCCGTGTGGCGTCGCGGGGGGCGGACGGCGCCTGGACCACGCACCAGTGGCTGAAGAAGGCGGTGCTGCTGTCCTTCCGCCTGAACGACAACCAGATCATGCGGGCCGGCCACGCCTCCACCATCCCTCTGTCGGCCGATCATCCGGCCGCCCTCGGCCCGTTCTGGGACAAGGTTGCGAACAAGTTCGGCGACTGGAGCGCGGGCGACTATCAGGCGGCCGGCTTCCGCTCGGTTCCCGGCGCCGTCGTCCGGCGGGGCGCGCACATCGCCAGGAACGTCGTCCTGATGCCGTCCTTCGTGAACATCGGCGCCTTCGTTGACGAGGGGTCGATGGTCGACGCCTGGGCCACGGTCGGCTCCTGCGCCCAGATCGGCAAGAACGTGCACCTGTCGGGCGGCGCCGGCATCGGCGGGGTTCTTGAACCGCTCCAGGCCAATCCGACCATCATCGAGGACGGCTGTTTCATCGGCGCCCGAGCCGAGGTGGCCGAGGGCGTGATCGTGCGCGAAGGCGCGGTGCTGGCCATGGGGGTCTATCTGTCCGCCTCGACCAAGATCGTCGATCGGGCGACCGGTCAGGTCTTCCGGGGCGAGGTGCCCGCCTATTCGGTGGTGGTGCCCGGCGCCCTGCCGGACCCCAAGGGCGGGCCTTCGCTCTATTGCGCCGTCATCGTCAAACGGGTGGACGCCCAGACCCGCGCCAAGACCGGCGTCAATGAGCTGCTGCGCGACTGATCGTCCGCCGCCCGCCCTGGCTTTGACGCCGCGGCGTCCGAGGGCGCACACTGCGTCGCGCCCGCCGTTCTGACCCCGCCTTCCGTTGAGACCTGCAATGACCGATCGGACTTCGCCGCTGGACCGTTTCACCAGTTTCGAGGGCGTGACGGTTGTGGTGATCGGCGACGTGATGCTCGACGCCTATCTCCAGGGCCACGTCAGCCGCATCTCGCCCGAGGCGCCGGTGCCGGTGGTGAAACATGCGCGGGACCGGTTCACGGCCGGCGGCGCGGCCAATGTGGCCTTGAACGCCGTGGCGCTCGGCGCTTCGGCGCGTTTGATCGGGGTGGTGGGCGATGACCAGGCCGCCGATCAGCTGCGCGCGATCGCCGAACAGGCGGGCGTCTCCTGCCGGCTGCTGGGTCTGAAGGGCGGCGAGACCACGACCAAGACACGGGTTCTGGCTGGCGCCCACCAGGTGGTCCGGATCGACCGCGAAGGGTCCAACGCCCTGTCGGCCGAGGATGAGGCCGCTCTGATCGCCCTGTTCGAACAGGCGCTGGATCAGGCGGATGCGGTGATCGTGTCGGATTACGCCAAGGGATGTCTGACCGATGCGGTTCTGGCGGCCGTGTTCGACCGGGCGCGCAAGGTCGTGGTTCCCGTCTTCGTCGATCCCAAACGTCCCGATTTTTCCGCCTATCGCGGCGCGGCCTATATCAAGCCGAACCGGTCGGAGCTGGCGGGCGCGACCGGTCGGCGCTGCGACGACGACGCGGCCGTGGGCGAGGCGGCCCGGCAGGTGGTGGACCAGACCGGCGCCAATCTGTTGGTGACCCGCTCCGAACAGGGCATGGCCTTCTATGGCGTGGACGGGGAGGCGATCCTGCTGGAGACGGAGGCGGCGGAGGTGTTCGACGTCTCGGGCGCCGGCGACACCGTCATGGCCGCCTTCGCCCTGGGCGTGGCCTCGGGCCTGCCGGTCGTGCGGGCGATGCGCCTGGCCAATACGGCGGCCAGCATCGTGGTCTCCAAGGCCGGGACGGCGGTGGTGTCCGCCGCGGAGCTGCGCACCGTGCTGAATCACCAGGATCAGCGCGACGACCATCGCGACGGACTGATCCTGTCGCGCGCAGACGCCCGGGCCGTCCGCGGCGCCTGGCGGGATCAGGGGCTTTCGGTCGGCTTCACCAACGGCTGTTTCGACCTGCTGCATCCTGGCCATGTGGCCCTGCTGCGTGAGGCCGCGAGCCATTGCGACCGGCTGATCGTCGGGCTGAACAGCGACGCCTCGGTGCGGCGGTTGAAGGGCGAGACTCGGCCGATCCAAAGCGAGGGGGCGCGCGCCGAGGTGATGGCCGCCATCCGACATGTGGACGCGGTGGTCCTGTTCGAAGAGGACACCCCCTATGAACTCATCGCCGCCCTGGAGCCCGACGTCCTGGTCAAGGGCGCGGACTATCAGGAGCATCAGATCGTCGGCGCCGATCTGGTCAGGGCCAAGGGCGGGATCATCGTCCGGGTCGAGCTGAGGGCCGGCCATTCCACCACCGGCCTGGTGGACCGCAGCCGTACGCCCTCGGCCTAGATATGAGCCCCGATCCCAGCACCGAGCTGAAGGCCGCGTCGCGCCAGGCGACAGCTTGGCTTTACGAGACGGCCCTGCCGCTGTGGCTGGAACACGGCGTCGATCGTCGGCGTGGCGGCTTCTATGAGGCCCTGTCTCACCACGACCTCAGCCCGGTCCACGACTATAAGCGGCTGCGGGTGTTGAGCCGCCAGATCTATGTCTTTTCCCAGGGGGCGCAGCGCGGCGTCTCGGACGCCGGCGCGGCGGTTGAGCATGGTCTGGATTTTTTGCTGAACCGCGCCCGCCATCCGGACGGCGGCTTCATCAGTCGACTGGACTTGGACGGGGAGGGCCTGGATCAGACGCGCGATCTGTACGACCTGGCCTTTGTCCTCTTCGCCCTGGCCCATGCCTATAGGCTGACGAGGGACGGTCGGTTGAAGGCGGAGGCCCTGGCGCTCTTAGACTTCATCCAAACGTCCATGCGCCATCCAGCAGGCGGCTATGTCGAGGCCCTGCCGCCGCGCGCCCCGCGTCGGCAGAATCCGCACATGCATCTGCTGGAGGCGGCCCTGGCCTGTGTCGAACATATGCCGGACCCTGCCTTCTCCGCCCTGGCGGCGGAACTGGTCGGCCTGTGTCGGCGACGGTTCATGGACGGGTCGCGGGGGCTTCTGTTTGAGTATTTTCAGGACGATCTGACGGCCCCGCTGCGGCCGAATGGGCGGGCCGTGGTCGAGCCGGGCCATCAGATGGAATGGGCCTGGCTGTTGCGGGAGGCGCAGCGGCTGGGCATGGACACGAGCGCAGGCGCCGACGGCGAGGCCGAGCGGCTGGGGCGTTTCGCCCTTGCGCACGGCCTGGACCCGGCGTCGGGCCTGTTGCGGGGCGAGGTGTTCGAGGACGGCGCGATCGCCGTCGCGGGCGTCCGGCTTTGGCCGCACGGTGAATGGCTGAAGGCGGCTCTGCGCGTCCCGGCCTTGGCGCCGAGCTGGCCTGGCGCCTGGGCCGCGCTGAGCCTGTTCCTGAACACCCCGACGCCCGGTCTCTGGTTCGAACAATGGGATCCAGGGGCGGGCGGCTTTTTGGACACGCCGGTTCCGGCCAGTTCGCTCTATCACATCGCCACGGCCGTGGCCGAGCTGGAGCGGGCGGACCTTTAGGACGAAGGGCGGGAGGGGGCGCAGTCCCGCCTCCCGTCTCGCTTCAAGGGTCTCAGGCGGCGCTCTTCATCGCGTCCTTGTTTACGGCGGCGTCGGCGATGCCGGTCAGGTCTTCGTCGGTTTGGGATTCTTCCTGCAGGGTCTCGTCCAGCAGGGCGACGGCGTCCTTCAGGCCCAGGACACTGGCCCAGCGCTTCAGCGTGCCGTAGCGGGTGATCTC
This sequence comes from Brevundimonas sp. Br13, assembly GCF_055391505.1. NCBI lineage: Bacteria > Pseudomonadati > Pseudomonadota > Alphaproteobacteria > Caulobacterales > Caulobacteraceae > Brevundimonas > Brevundimonas sp. Br13. Next base: position 850,364 of record NZ_AP044008.1, read on the forward strand.
ATAGTGCTCCACCGCCTGGGCGGCGGCCAGGAGGCCGGCGTCGAGGGCCGGGTTGTCCTTGTATTCTTCCATGATCTCGTCGCCCTCGGCCAGAATGCCTTCGATGGCGTCGCAGGTCTTGCCGCGGGGGGCCTTGCCGATGATTTCGAACACCTGCTGCAGGCGTTCGATCTGACCTTCAGTCTGGTCCTTGTGCTTTTCAAAGGCCGCCTTCAGCTCGGGCGACTGGGCGGCGCGGGCCATCTTGGGCAGGGACTTCAGGATCTTGCGCTCAGCGTAATAGATGTCCTTGAGCGTGTCGTGGAACAGGGTGTCGAGGGTTTTCTCGGCCATGGATCGTCTCTCGCAATGGTGATGGGGCGCGGGGGCGCACCCCATCACAAGCGATCAGGCCGGCTTATGTTCCTGTGTCGGAATCCGGGCTTAGGCGGTCGTCGCCCGCTTCAGATCCGGCGGCGTGGCCTCGTCGGTCAGAAGGCGAATGGCCTCCTCGACCGTCACCACCGTCTGCTCCTGGGAGCCCAGGCGGCGGATGGCGACCTTGCCCTCTTCGGCCTCCTTGCGGCCGACGACGGCGATGACCGGGACCTTGCCGACCGAGTGTTCGCGGACCTTGTAGCCGACCTTCTCGTTACGCAGGTCGATCTCGGTGCGCAGGCCCGCCGCCTTGAACCGGTCCATGACCTCGCGGGCGTAGTCGTCGGCGTCCGAGGTGATGGTGGCGACCACCGCCTGGACCGGCGCCAGCCACAGGGGGAAGGCGCCGGCGTAGTTCTCGATCATGATGCCGATGAACCGCTCGAACGATCCCAGGATCGCCCGGTGCAGCATGACCGGCCGGTGCTTCTGGCCGTCCTCGGCGATATAGGTCGCATCCAGGCGTTCCGGCAGGACATAGTCCAGCTGGATCGTGCCGCAGGTCCATTCGCGGCCGATGGCGTCCTTGACGATGAAGTCCAGCTTGGGCGCGTAGAAGGCGCCGTCGCCAGGGGTGACGACCGGCTCGGAGCCGGCGGCGCGGGCGGCCTCCAGCATCTGGGCCTCGGCCTTGTCCCAGAATTCGTCGGTGCCGGCGCGCTGCTCGGGCCGCGTGCCCAGGCTGATGTAGGCCGTCTCCATGCCCAGATCCGCATGGACGCTGCGGCACAGTTTGATGAACTCGGCCGTCTCCTCGACGATCTGGTCCTCGCGGCAGAAGATGTGGGCGTCGTCCTGGGTAAAGCCGCGCACCCGCATCAGGCCGTGCAGCGAGCCCGATGGCTCATAGCGGTGGCAGGCGCCGAACTCGGCCATGCGCAGCGGCAGTTCGCGGTACGAGCGCTGGCCCTGGTCGAAGATCTGGACGTGGCCAGGGCAGTTCATCGGCTTCAGGCTGAGGGTCTCGCCCTCGACCGTTTCGCAGACGAACATATTGGGCCGGTACTTGTCCCAGTGGCCTGAGGCCTCCCAGAACTTGCGGTCCAGAACCTGAGGGGTCTTGACCTCGACATAGCCGGCGGCGTCCAGCCGGCGGCGCATATAGGCCTCGAGCACCCGCCACAGGATCCAGCCCTTGGGATGCCAGAAGACCATGCCCCGGCCCTCTTCCTGCATGTGGAAGAGCTCCATGGCCTTACCGACCTTGCGGTGGTCGCGCTTTTCGGCCTCTTCGAGCCGTTGCAGATAGGCGTCCAGGTCCTCCTTGGTCGCCCAGGCGGTGCCGTAAATGCGCTGAAGCTGTTCGCGCTTGGAATCGCCGCGCCAATAGGCGCCGGCCAGCTTGGTCAGTTTGAAGGCCTTGCCGACGTGGCGGGTCGAGGGGAAGTGCGGCCCGCGGCACAGGTCGATCCAGTCGCCCTGTTTGTACAGGGTGATGGTCTCGTTCTCGGGCAGGTCCTTGATCAGCTCGGCCTTGAACTTCTCGCCCCGCGCCTCGAAGAAGACGATGGCCTCGTCGCGGTCCCAGACCTCGCGCTCGAACTTGGCGTCGCGATCGACGATCCGGGCCATCTCCTTCTCGATGGCGGCGAAGTCGTCGGTCGAGAAGGGCTCTTCGCGGTAGAAGTCATAATAGAAGCCGTCCTCGATGGCCGGGCCGATGGTGACCTGGGTGCCGGGGAACAGGGTCTGGACCGCCTCGGCCAGGACGTGGGCCGTGTCGTGGCGGATGGTGTAGAGGGCCTCGGGATCGTCGCGCATGATCAGGCGGAAGTCGCCGCCCGTCTCCAGCACCCGGCCCATGTCGCGCTGCTCGCCGTTCAGCTCGGCCAGCACGGCCTTCTTGGCCAGGGACGGCGAGATCGAGGTCGCCACGTCGCGCGCCGTCGAACCGGCCGGATACTGACGCACCGCGCCGTCGGGGAATTTCAGATCGATCATGACTGTTCTTTTTCGTCGGTCTTCAGGGGCGGGACCGGGTCATAACCCGAACCGCCGAAGGGATGGCATTTACAGAGGCGACGCACGGTGAGCCATCCCCCCTTGAGCGGCCCGTGCCGGATCAGGGCGTCGCGCCCATAGTCCGAACAGGTCGGCAGGAACCGGCACTGCTGGCCGATCAGGGGAGACAGCGTCAACTTGTAGCCTCGATGGGCCGCGCGGACGCCGCGTTCATAGAGAGACATTTGTCCCTTCGCCGGGGGCTGGATGGGTTCGCCGCGCTTATCCCCTGTCACAGCAGGGGGATCAACCGGTCAGAGCCCGTCAGGCCGCGCCGGCGAGACGAGTTCGCCCCGCCAGGGCCTGATCGACCGCCTCAAGCGTCGCCTCGATCGCCACTAGGGTCGAGGCGTGTCGGGCGGGATAGTCGGCGACCTGTTTCAGGACGCGGAGCCCTTCGAAACGGCCGTCGGGGCCTTCGCCGCCGGACTTCAGCATGGCGGTCATGGCGTCGCGGACCTCCCTGATCTCATCCGCCGAGGCGCCGAGGACGGACTGGCCCAGCACGCCGGCGGCCGCCTGGCCCAGGGCGCAGGCCTTGACGTCCTGGGCGAAGTCCATGACCCGCCCCTGGTCGTCCAGGCTCACATCGACGATCGCGCGCGAGCCGCACAGTTTGGCGACCCGCTCGCCGGTCCCTTCCGGCGACGCCAGCCGACCGGCATGGGGCAGGTTGGCCGCCAGGGTCAGGATGCGCGCGCTGTAGAGGTCGTCGATCATGGCCGGAAGATAGGGGGCTGAAGGGGCGAGTGGAAGGCGTGAAACGTCCGCTAGACGCTCAGCGTCAGACCGCCGTCCGCCTCGACCACCAGGGTCGCGGTTCCATAGTCGGACAGCTGCGGGTGGTCCGTCGCCAGAGGGTGGGACCAGGCCGCGGTCACCACCAGAACCTCCGCCCCGGCCGCCTCGCCGGCCGCAATACCGGCCGGGGCGTCCTCGAACACCAGACAGTCGGCGACGTCCACGCCCAGCCTCTGCGCCGCCAGCCGATAGCCGGCGGGATCGGGCTTGCCGCGTTCCACGTCCTCGGCCGTGATCAGCACGGCGGGCGGTTCGACCCCTGCGGCCTTCAGCCGGGCCTGGGCCAGGGGCGCCGTAGCCGAGGTGACGACGGCCCAGCGGTCGGGCGGCAGGCGTTTGACGAAGTCGATCGCGCCGGGAATGGGGGCGACGCCCTCGACATCCTCGATCTCGCCCCGTTCGACCCAGGCGACCTCGGCCGCCAGGTCGACGCCCGGCAGGTTCTGGCGGCGGATGGTGTCGGCGGTGCGCACCCCGTGGATGGTGGGGATGAAGGCGACCGGGTCGATCCCGTGCCGTTCGGCCCAGCGGGTCCAGACACGCTCGGCCGCAGCGGTGGAGGTGATCAGGGTGCCGTCCATGTCGAACAGGAAGGCGCGATAGGCGCGGGGGGCGGACCCGGGGGAGACGGTCATGTCCCTATCCAGCACGGCGCCGGCCGGGCGGCAAGCCGAGGTTCCTGCCGATCAGCCGCCTTTCAAGGAGGACCAGGTGCGGGCGGTGTCGCTGGGCGATGGGGCGGAGGCGACCGCCGGCTGGGGCGTGGCCGGCGTATTGCGCGCCGCCAGCCAGGCCAGGTTCTGATCGGCCAGCTCGGGGGGCAGTTCGCGGCGCAGGATCTGTTCAGCCTCGCCCATCTTGCCTTGCAGGCCCAGGGTCATGGCCAGGGTCTGGCGCACCTTGCTGGAGGCCGTCGGCTGGGCCGCAGCCCGTCGCAGCAGGGCCTCGGCGCCGGGGGCGTCGCCGTGGGTCAGGGCCGCCGTGGCGGCGTTGGTCAGGACGTCGGGATTGTCGGGCGACAGGACCAGGGCCTGGTTCCAGGCCGCGCGCGCGTCGTCGAACCGGCGCACCTGCTCATAGGCCACGCCCAGCAGGGAATAGGGCCGCCAGTCGCGGGGCGCCAGGTCGCGGGCCTTTTCCAGCGGGGCGATGCCGTAGAAGGCCTGGCCCCGGCCGATGTGGGCGCGGCCCAGCTCCAGCAGGGCGTCCAGATTGGCGGGCTGGAGGGCCAGCAGGGTTTCGGCCGTCTGGGCGGCCTGATCATAGCGGCCCAGTTCGCGCAGGGCCTGGGCCAGCTTGACCGCCGCCACGGGATCGGCCGGGTTCAGGTCGTGCTCGCCCGACCAGAAGACCGAGCGCGCCAGGGCGTCCATCCGGTCATAGGCGGCGCGGACCTCGGCCGAGGCGGGCGCGCGGGTCGCGCTTTGGACGGCGTTCTGGGGCGCGCCCTGGGTCTGGACCGGGGCGGCCGCGAGGGCGGGGCCCGCCGACAGGCTGAGAAGGGCGACGGTTGCGAGAAGGGCGGGCATGGGCGACATGGGGGGAGTCCTGACGGTTCCTCGGTCCGCCTCAGAATCGCCGGTTCGCGTCAACTCTTGGTTAAGAAGGTTCGCCATGCTCGCCCCCCATCCCCTGCTGGTCGCCGCGAACGCCGGAGAGCGGGCCGTTCCGATCCGCCTGTCGGCGCCGGGTGCGGTTCTGGACGGGGCGGCGAAGTCCTGGGCCGAACGGCACGGCTTTGCCGGCAAGGCCGGGGAACTGCTGATCGTGCCGGAGGGCGATGGGATCCGTCAGGTGCTGCTGGGGAGCGGCGCGGCCTTCGATCCGGTCCTGGCGCGCGGCCTGTCGGCGCGGCTGCCCGGCGGCTTGTACCGGCTGGAGGCCGAGCCTGAGACGGCGCTGGCGGCGGCCCTGGCCTTCCTCCTGGGGGCCTATGTCTTTGACCGCTACAAGGCCCGGCCGGAGCGGGCGCCGGTTCGGCTGGTCGCGCCCGAGGGGCTGGACCTGGATGAGACGACGCGGATCGTCGCCGCCTGCGCCCTGGCCCGCGAGATGGTCGACACCCCCGCCGCCGACATGGGGCCGCTGCAGATCGAGACCATCGCCCGCGAGATCGCCGAGAGCGCGGGGGCTGCCGTGACCGTGACCACCGGCGAGGCCCTGCTGGAGGCGAACTATCCGGCGGTCCACGCGGTCGGTCGTGCGGCCGCTCCGCACCGCGCTCCGCGGCTGATCGAGATCGGCTGGAAGCTGGACCGGACCGACCTGCCTCTGGTGGCCCTGGTCGGCAAGGGGGTGGTGTTCGACACCGGGGGGCTGGACCTGAAACCGGCCGCCGGAATGCGCAATATGAAGAAGGACATGGGCGGGGCCGCCCACGCCCTGGCCCTGGGGCGGCTGGTCATGCAGGCCGATCTGCCGGTGCGGCTGGCGGTCATCGTGGCGGCGGTGGAGAATGCGGTTTCGGGCGACGCCTTCCGGCCGGGGGACATACTGAACAGCCGAAAAGGTCTGACGATCGAGATCGGCAATACGGATGCGGAGGGGCGGCTGATCCTGGCCGACGCCCTGACGCGGGCGGGGGAGCATTCCCCCGACCTGACCCTGGACTTCGCCACCCTGACGGGGGCGGCGCGGATCGCCCTGGGGCCGGAGCTGCCGCCCCTCTATACGGACGACGAGGCCCTGGCCGCCGATCTGCTGGCGGCGGGAGCCGAGGTGGGCGATCCCCTGTGGCGCATGCCCCTGTGGCCGGGCTATCGGGCGGCCCTGGACACCGAGATCGCCGACATCAAGAATGACGCCTCGGCCTGGGCGCAAGCCGGGTCGGTCACGGCCGCCCTGTTCCTGCAAAGGTTCGCCCCCGCCAGCGGCGCCTGGGCCCATATGGACATCTTCGCCTGGAATCCCCGCGCCCGGCCCGGCTTCCCCGAAGGGGGAGAGGCCCAGGCCATAAGGGCCTGCTACGCCGTGCTGAAGGCGCGCTACGGCGGTTGAGGTCAGGCCGGGCTCAGCCCGAAGGTCCACGCCCCCTGAGGCGCATCGTCGGGCGAGCGGGGGCGTAGACCGGGGGAAACGACGGGGCGCAGACAAGAATTCCACAGGAAGGCGACGCCCATTAACGGCCGATTCGGCTTCCGGGGATAAGACTGCCGCTTCAGCCAATGCGAGCCCAGGTTTGACCGACCGCCTCGATCTTCTCCCGCCCGGCGATCGTCTCGCCCGCCCGGACCTGGCCGAACAGGCGCTGGAGGGCCTTGTGCGGGCGGCCGCCTATCGGGCGACCGAAGCCATGTCCTGTCGCGTAGCCGTCGCCGACGTCTGGTCGGACGGGGGCGAGCGGATCGACCAGCTTCTCCATGGCGAGATCTTCGACGTCCTGGATCGGGCGGACGGCCGGGCCTGGGGTCGGGCGCGCCGCGACGGCGTGGTCGGCTGGGTGGTTCTGGACAGTCTGTCGGCCGGCGCGGCCTTGCCGACGCGAAGGGTGGCTGCGGTCGATGCGGCCCTGCCGCTGAACGCCCTGGTGGTCGAGACGGCGGAGGGCGTTGCGGACGCCGACCTGGCGCCGATCGGAACCTTTGAGCGTGATCCTGTCTCCGTGGCCGAACGCCTGCTGGGCCGGCCGCATGAACTGGGCGCCCGGTCCTCGGTCTCGACCGACTGTTCGGGTCTGGTGCAGCAGGCCCTGCTGGCCTGCGGCCTGCCGGGGCCGCGCCGGTCCGACGCCCAGGCGGAGCTGGGCCGGGCCGTGTCGGCCGAGGCCCCGGCGCGCGGCGACCTGGTGATCTGGCTGGCGCCCGGCGGCGACCACGACTGGACCGGCCATTCGGCCCTGATGATCGACGCCGAACGGATCATCCACGCCACGGGCGGCAAGGGGGTTCTGATCGAACCCCTCGCCGAGGTCGAGGCCCGGCTGACCGCCGAAGGCTTTGCGACGGCGATCTTCCGCCGCCTCTGAGACCGGGCGGGACCGTCGGGGTTGTGACGCCCCTAAAAAGACTGTCCGATGTGTCCGATGTGTCCGATGTGTCCGATGTGTCCGATGTGTCCGATGTGTCCGATGTGTCCGATGTGTCCGATGTGTCCGATGTGTCCGATGTGTCCGATGTGTCCGATGTGTCCGATGTGTCCGATGTGTCCGATGTGTCCGATGTGTCCGGTTCAGGCTGCGGCGGGCGGTTTCATTTTTGAAATTCGGCATTGAATCTAGCGAGGGGAGGACGGTCGGCGTCCTCTCAGTCGGTTCGCCATGTCAAAGACCGGATCGCCAGCCTAGCCCCGGCCGCGCCCCGGTCGCGTCGAACCGCCGGCCTGTTTCGCAACCGATTGAATCGACGAGGGACTCCTTGCGAAACTAGGGGCGTTCGTCGCGGAAGGTCCGCAGGGCGCCCAGACGGGCGAAGGCCAGGGTCAGGGCCTTGCGTCGGGCCGGCGCCAGGGGGGTGGCCGGCGCCTCGCGCACCACCGCCCCGCCGAAGCCGTCGGCGACGATCAGCCCCGGCGCCTCGGGCAGAATCTCCTGGGGAAACTCGGGCGCCACGGCGAAATAGAAGGCGTCGCAGAAGGGGCCGTACGCCTGACATTTGCGATCGACGCGATAGTCGTCGACGCCGGACTTCACCTCGCAGATGACGACGTCGCCGCGCGGCCCCAGGGCCATGACGTCGGCCCGTCGCCCATTGGGCAGGCCGACCTCCAGCAAGGGCGCATAGCCCAGGTCCAGCATCAGCCGCGCCGCCCCGCGCGTGACCGAAAGCGTGGTTTCCGGCCGGCTGAAGACCAGTTCGAGATGAAGGGCGGCGGCGGCCATGCCGACTTATGTTCCGGCTATGTTCCGAATGCAAGCGGCCTGCCGCCCAGGCGGGCGGCAGGCCGAGACGTGCAGGCCGTGTGCGGCGTGGGGACGGCGCCCCGCCTAGGCGATTTCCTCGACGTGGCCGTCCAGGTCCATCAGGGCCAGTTCGACCTCCAGATGGGGGTGGCGCTGTTTGATGGCGTCGCGCAGGGCGTGAAGCTCCTGCGTATGGACCGCCAGTTCCTTTTCGGGAGTGTCCACCGTCTCGGCGCCCAGGATGACCTTGTAGGCGCCGCAGTCGCGGTGGTCGATCACCACGACCTTGTGGATGTGATGCAGGTCGATGGCGACGTCCAGATGGCTCCAGAAGGTCTGGCCCCAGCTGGGGAATTTGTCGGTCAGGGCGCCCAGGGAGGCGCCGGCCAGAACGACGTGGTCGTATTTGTCGTGCAGACCGTGGCCTTCCATATAGGCGACGGTGTCGTCGGTGAGGCGGTAGTCCATGCAGGTCAGCAGCAGGATTTTCGTATGGCCCCGCGCCCGGGCTACGCCCGGCGCCAGGGTGGACAGAAGGCTGACCCCGCCGGCCATGGCCAAGAGGCCGAAGGCGCCGCGGCGGGACAGGGACGGGGTGTGGGCGCAGCAGTCGGGCATGGCGATCGCTCCGGATTGATCAGGCGATCACGGGTATCGGCGTTCGTTCAGTGCGCATAGTTCGTACCCTTCCGGAGCCGGTTGACAACCTGTCGTTAACGATCGCGCATCGGGTCCGCCTCAACCAATCAGGCTCTAACGGCCGGTGCTGACGACCCGGCTCATGTCCAGCCCCAGGGCCCGGGCGCGGGCCAGCAGGCGGGCGCGATCCGCCGCCGAGGCGTTCTGGTCACGATGCCAGATCCACCAGTCCGACTTGTTCGGGAGGGCCAGGATGGCCCAGTCGTAGTTCGGGTCGTGATCCCACACCCAGTAGTTCTGGCCCGCCAGGCCGCCGAAGCTGAGCAGGCCGGGCAGGGTGAAGCGGAACTTGGCGTTGGTCGTCGTATCGGTGATCCGGGCGTTGGCGCGCAGCACCTCATTGCGGCCGTCGGCGCGGCGGGTGCAGGTGACGACAATGCCGTAGCGGTCGGCCCGATTCTGGGGGGTGAAGTCGATCTGGGCCCGGCTGCAGTCCTTCTGGACGTCGTTGTGGCTGCGCTCGATCTCGAACCATCGGCCGTCGAACCGGTCCAGATCGACGGCGCGCGACTGGGCCAGGGCTGCGGACGGCGCAATGATGAGCGAGGCGGCGATTAGGGTGGCGCGAAGCATTGGGCGTTGTTCTCGTTGATCTCGCCTTGATACGCCCGACGGCGCGGCGCGGTTGCCCTCCACCCACAGCGACGCCTCAGCCGGGCGAAATCCGCAGCGAGGCGCCGGCCCGGGCCTGAAATCGAAAAATCCTGACACCTGTCGCAGATCTGAGACAGGTCCGCCTCGCAGTCTCGAACCGTCGCCCGTAGAGCAGGATGAAGTTCACGCCTCGTTAAGAGCGCCGATTGCCTCAGTAAATCGAAATAGAGATGCGAATATCGCATATGCTTAGGCCCAAAAGCATTTAGAAAGGCGAGACGAAATGTCTGACATCAGCGAGAAAATCGTCACCTGGAACGCGCAGCAGCGTGAAGTGGGTGAAGTGGTCTATAAGCGTGCGGGCAAACATCTCGAACAGGCCCTGCTGGACGCCTATCGCGTAATCGACCCGACGCTGGACGCCCTGCCTCGTGACGTGTGGGAGAACGAGAAGCGGAAGTTCGCCTTCATTTCGCGCGGCGACTTTCCGCCCGAATATTTCGAACAGCAGGCGGTGATTACCGAGAACATCTCGAGCAGCCTCGATTACGCGACCTATTTGAGCAAGACCTATGCGGCCTACGCCGCCGGTCTGGCCTCGGGGCTGGTGAAGGAAAAGCCCTGGAACGAGAAGGCCGACCATGCCCTGATGCTCAGCCTGATGCGGTCGGTCTTTTCTGACGCCAGCGTCGTCATGTTCAACTATTTTCAGATCCTGAACGCCAAGGCCGACGAGGAGCGCGCCCTGGTCGAGGCGGAGCGGCGTCGCGTCGCCGAGGAGCAGGATGCGGTGGTCGCCGCCCTGGCCGACAGTCTGAACCGGCTGGCGCGCGGCGATCTGACGGCGGTGATCACCGCGCCCTTCAACGGGCGCTATCAGCAGATCAAGGACGATTTCAACGCGGCGATCGACAGTCTGCGCGAGGCCATGAGCGCGATTTCGACCTCCACCAGCGGGCTGCGGGCCGGCTCGGACGAGATCGCCTCGGCCTCTGACGACCTGTCGCGCCGCACCGAACAGCAGGCGGCCAGTCTGGAACAGACCGCCGCCGCCCTGGACCAGATCACCGCCACCGTGAAACGCAGCGCCGAGGGCGCAAAACAGGCCTCCGCCGCCGCCTCCGACGCCACCGTCGGCGCCGCCCGCTCAGGCGAGGAGATGCGCGAGGCGGTCGCCGCCATGGGCGAGATCGAGGAAAGCTCCAAACAGATCACCAACATCATCGGGGTGATCGACGAAATCGCCTTCCAGACCAATCTTCTGGCCCTGAACGCAGGCGTGGAGGCGGCGCGCGCCGGGGACGCCGGGCGCGGCTTCGCCGTGGTGGCCCAGGAGGTCCGGGCCCTGGCCCAGCGCTCGGCCGAGGCGGCGCGCGAGATCAAGGCCCTAATCGCCAACAGCACGGCCCAGGTCGAGCGCGGCGTCAAACTGGTCGGAGAGACAGGCAAGGCCCTGGGGGGGATCGTCAAGCGGATCGCCGACATCGACGGGCTGGTGTCCGAAATCGCCCAGTCGTCGCAGGAACAGTCCACGGGGCTGAACGAGGTCAACACCGCCGTCAATCAGATGGACCAGGTCACCCAGCAGAACGCGGCCATGGTGGAGGAGACCACCGCCGCCGCCGCCAATCTGCGCAACGAGGCGGGCGAGCTGGAGCGGCTGGTCGCGCAGTTCCAGACCGGCCGGCCCGCCCAGGCGGCGAACCGGCCTCAGCCGGCCCAGGCCGGCCGCCACGCCCCGGCCGACAATCCGGTCGGCAAGGCACAAAGACGGCTCGCGCTCGCCGTCGGGGCGACCCAGGGCAATGCTGCGCTCAAGGACTGGGAAGAGTTCTGACGGCGCCCCCAGAGCCTGATCGGCTCTAGGTTCAATCGACATTCTGCTGACTGCGGTCAGGCCGCTCTTTCCGCGTCAGAGGGCCTTGATGCGGCGACCGGGTTCATCACAGCGATCACGGCGGATTCACAACGGTCACGACGCCGTCTGAACGCGCCGTGTTCGCCGTGACCTCGTCGTGCCCCGTTGTGATGAACCCGCCCTCAATCAGCGTTCCGCCGCCAGACGTTTTCCCTTCCGCTGACGCGGGAAGATTGGCCCTAGCCCGCCAGGGCGAGGCGGTTCCTGGCCCAGTCGGCGCGCGTCTGGCCCCACAGATGGACAGGCAGGTCGGCGAAGGGTTCTGGCAGGCGGGTGGGGCCGCGCAAAGTCGAGCCCAGCCGTTCGGCCAGCCGGATCGAGGCCGTATTGTCCAGGTCGATCGTGTGCACCACCTCGTCCCAGCCCAGGACGTCGAAGGCGTAGTCGATGGCTGCGGCGGCGGCTTCGAGCGCATAGCCCCGTCCCGTGGCGTCAGGGTGCAGGGACCAACCGACCTCCGGCCCCGGCCAGCCGTGGGGTCGCCACGGCCCGATCCGTCCGAGCCACCGGCCGGTGGTTTTCTCAAGCACCGAGAAGAAGCTTTCGCCGGTCAGGCTCCAGGCGCCGGCGACGGTCGCCATGATCCGCCAGGTTTCGGCCGGCGTCTTGGGGCCGCCGATGAAGCGCGTCGCATCGGGATCGGCCTGGAACTCGGCCCAACGCGGAAAGTCCTCCATCCTCGGGGGACGCAGGGTCAACCGTTCGGTCTCGATGCGGATCTCGGTCACAGCAGATACTCCCGCTCCAGCTCATAGTGACTGCCGTCGTCGGTCAGGACGCTGGAATAGAGGCCGAAACGGTCGATGCGGATCGGCGGCGAATGCAGCAGATTGTGGCCCGCCATCCAGGCGCCGATCCGGTCCGGATTGGTCTGGGGCTTAAGATAGGCCAGGGTGACGTGGGGGCGATAGTCGCGCTTCTCCAGGACGATGTTCGCCCGCTCGCCCGCCTTCCTGCAGCGACCGGCCAGGACCGACAGGGGGTCATTGGGCGTCTCGACGCCGGCCCAAATCGTGTGGCTGCGATGGTTGTCGCCGAAGGCGCCGACCCCCTTCAGCACGATCTCGAACGGGGCCCCGGCCACGCGGGCCAGTTCGGACGCCAGGTCGTCGGCCCGCCGCTCGTCGGTCTCGCCGTAGAAGGCCAGGGTGACGTGAAGCGCCTCCAGCGGCCGCCAGCGGGCGCCGGGCAGGCCGGACTGACGCCGTTGCAGGGTCTCGCCGACGTCCGGCGGCAGGGTCAGGGCGGTGAACAGACGCAACATGCGACTGTTGGTAGCGGTCGGAACCGCCGCTTCCAAGTCCGGTTTTCCTTGCACTGGGAGCCTCGGCTTCCGATATTCAAGGCCTGTGACCGGGGAAGTCTCCCCGGCCGACTCAGAGAAGGTTCGTCGCCATGAGCGATTTCAACAACGGCTACGCCCGCCCGCTTCCGCAGACGGCCGACATGTCGGTCGACGCCGGCCTGCGCAGCTTCATGCTGGGCGTCTACAACAAGCTGGCTCTGGGCCTCGTTGTCGCGGCGGCCCTGGCCTATGTCACCGGCAATGTGCCGGCGGTGCAGCAACTGCTGTTCGGCGTGACGCCGGACGGCCGCGTCGGCCTGACGGTCCTGGGCATGGCGGTCCAGTTCTCGCCCCTGGTTCTGCTGTTCGGCTCGATGTTCTTCATGAAGAATCCGACGGCCAAGGGGGTGAACCTGCTCTATTGGGCCGTTGTCGCCTCGATCGGCGCGGGCCTGGGCATTCTGTTCCTGCGCTATACGGGCGCCTCGCTGGCCTCGACCTTCCTGGTCACGGCGGCGGCCTTCGGCGGTCTGAGCCTGGTGGGCTACACCACCAAGAAAGACCTGTCGGGCATGGGCACCTTCCTGATCATGGGCGTGATCGGCCTGATCATCGCCATGATCGTCAACATGTTCCTGCAATCCGGGACCTTCTATCTGATCATCTCGGGCCTGGGCGTGCTGATCTTCGCGGGCCTCATCGCCTATGACACCCAGCGTCTGAAGATGACCTATTACGCCCTGGGCGGTGACCAGAACGCCATGGGCGTGGCCACGGGCTTCGGCGCGCTGAGCCTGTTCATCAACTTCGTGAACCTGTTCCAGTTCCTGCTGGCCTTCATGGGCGGCAACCGGAACTGAGATCGGTCGCAAGACGGATGCGGAAAGGGCCCCTCGCGGGGCCCTTTTTTGGTCAGTCCACCACCTGAAACTTCCGCCCGTCGAACACTTTGAGGGCCTGGGCCAGGTCGCGGCCGCGTTTCAGGATCTGGCCGCCCTCGCCGATGACGGCCCACTGGCCCTGGCGGGTCTGGAGCGCCGGGCGTTTTTCGATGCGGTACAGGGGGGCGTCGCCCGAGCGGCGGAAGACGGCGAATTCGGCGAAGTCCTTGTGGCCGACCATGGCGTAGTCGCGCCAGTCGCCCAGGGCCACCATCCGGCCGTAGACCCGCAGGATCAGGTCCAACTCGCGCCGTTCGAAGAAGACCGGGCCGGCCTGTGGAGATGGGGGCGGCGGCTCGTGCGGGGTCAGGCTCATGATCTGAACTTAGGCGCATCGGCGCGGGACGCCAGAGGGGGTGGAAAAAGCGCTTCAGACACCAAATGGCCCCGTTTCGGTCCTTCGCCCGCCCGTTTGGGCGGCGAAATAACGATCATCGGCTCGTCGGAGTTCGGAAGCGTCCGGATCCTGAACAGCCCCCCCAGCCCCCTGGATGTTTCCAACAAGGGCTCCGGCGGCCGATGCTTCCTCCAAGCGAGCGCCCGCCCTGCCGATCCCCTCCCCCTCCCAGGCAAGGCGGGCGTTTCGCTGTCTGGAGCCCGGCTGGAGCCGCTCAGGCGGGCGTCTTCTCCTCAGCCGTCTTCTCCCGGGGCGTCTTCTCCAATGTGATCGTTTGGGTGTCGCCGCCGCGCCGCACCTCCAGGGCGACGGAGCCGGCTGCGGCCTCCAGCGCCCGAGCCGCCGCGCGGATGTCCGCCGTCGCAACGCCGTCGATGGCGAGGACCAGGTCGCCGGCCAGCAGTCCGCCCTGGGCGGCGGGCGTGCCGGCCTCGACGGCCGAAACCTGAACCTCGCCCTCCATGTCCCGCAGGGTGGCGCCATAGGCCAGGACGCGATCCGCGCCGACCTGGACCGGGGCCTCGACCGGCGGCTCGACGGCGAGGGCGGTCGTGGCCTCGCGCCCTCCGCGCAGATAGACGACGCTTAGGCTGGAGCCCGGCGCGGCGACGCCGACGGTGGCGTTGATGGAGCCGGCGTTGGCGACCGGTCGCCCCTGGAGGCGCAGGATGACGTCATCCTCGCGCAGGCCCGCGCGTTCGGCGGGCGAGCCGGGGGCCACATCGGCCACCACGGCGCCGCGCACGATGCCCAGCCGCATCCGGCGCGCCTGCTCGGGCGTCAGGGAGGCGAAGATGGCGCCGGTCTCGCCGCGCTTGACCTCGCCCTGGGTGCGCAGCTGGTCGGCGACATAGAGCATGATGCGGGTGGGCACGGCGAAGGCGATGCCGTCATTGCCCCCGCCCATGCCGCCCGACAGGATGGCGGTGTTGATTCCGATCAGCCGGCCCCGGCTGTCCAGCAGCGGTCCGCCCGAATTGCCCGAGTTCACGGCCGCGTCGGTCTGGATATAGTCCTCCACCGCATCGCCCAGGCCCGATCGGTTCAAACCCGAGATCACCCCCATGGTCAGGGTCTGGTCCAGGCCCAGCGGATAGCCGACCGCAAAGGCCAGGTCGCCGGTCCGCAGGGTGTCGGAATCCACCGTCTGCACCTGTTTCAGATTCAGCGGCCGCCCGTCGGGCGTGATCCGCAGCACGGCGATGTCGGTGGCCTTGTCCGCCCCGA
Organism: Brevundimonas sp. Br13; assembly: GCF_055391505.1. NCBI lineage: Bacteria > Pseudomonadati > Pseudomonadota > Alphaproteobacteria > Caulobacterales > Caulobacteraceae > Brevundimonas > Brevundimonas sp. Br13. The sequence continues at coordinate 865,481 of NZ_AP044008.1, forward strand.
CCAGGACGGCGTCGAACAGCCGGCCGTCGATCAGATCGACGGTGAATTTCCGCCCGTTCTCGACCACATGGTTGTTGGTGATCACCAGGCCCTGGGCCGCGTCGATGACGACGCCGGAGCCGGAGGCGTAGGGTTTGGGATCGTCCGCATCGGAACTGGGGCCGCGCGACTGGCCCAGGGTCGTCACCTTGACCACGGCCGGCAGCGAGCTTTCCAGACCTGCGGCGAAGCTGAAGACGCCGCGGCGCGCGTCATAGGGCAGGACGGTGGGCGCCGACTGGGCCAGGACGGGGCCGGCGGCGGCCAAAAGGGCGGTCGCGACAGTCAGGGAGGCGGCGGCCGAAAAGCGAAGCGTCATGGAATGTCCCTTGATCGAGCCCCGACCTTAGCCCGACTTGATCAAACTGACGATGGGCGCCGTCCCGATCGAAGGCCGTCGCGTCGGATCCGCGAAACAGGGCTTGCGCGGCGACCGTTCCCGCGTGACCATCGTCGGGCGAACACCGGGAGCCGCCGCATGAGCCAGACGACGATCGACCGCGCCCGCCGGTGCTCGACGCCGTTCGACCGTCTGTTCCGCGATCATCCGCGCGAGGTGGGCGAGACCTATTTCCAGCACATGGCGGCCTCGGCCGGTTTTGGATTCCGCCTGTTGCGGCTGGCGGGCGCCGCCTTCGCCCACGCCCTGGTTCCGGGCGTGCACAGGGCCACGGTCTCCACCGCCGTCCGGGGCATGGCCCAGGAGATGGGCGGCCGGGCGGAGGAGGCGAAACAGAGCCGGATGCGCGACGCCGGGGTCTGGGACGTGGGGCTTTAGGGCGCTCCGACCGGCCCGGTCATGCAATTGCCGGGGTTTGTGCTATAGAGGCGGGCTAAACCGCATCCAGGATCGCCGCCTTGAGCATTACGCTCGATCTTTCCCGTGTCTCGAACGCGCCGGCCGTGAAGGCCCCCGTCAACCTGTCCGGTCTGACGCGCGCGGGCCTGCGCCAGGCCCTGATTGATGCGGGCGTTTGCCCGCCCGAAAAGGCCAAGATGCGCGCCAGCCAGATCTGGGGCTGGATCCACCACTACGGCGTCACCGACTTCGCGGCCATGAGCAATGTGGCCAAGGACATGCAGGCCAGACTGGCCGAGCATTTCACCTTGGCCCGTCCCGAGATCGTGGAACGCCAGGTGTCCAAGGACGGCACGCGCAAATGGCTGATCCGCACGGCGCCGGGCATAGAGATCGAGACCGTCTACATCCCCGACGTCGGTCGGGCCGGGGCGCTTTGCGTCTCGTCCCAGGTCGGCTGCACCCTGAACTGCACCTTCTGCCACACCGGCACCCAGAAGCTGGTCCGCAACCTGACCGCCGCCGAGATCGTGGCCCAGGTCCAGGTGGCCCGCGACGACCTGGAGGAATGGCCGTCGCCCAAGGAAGACCGCCGCCTGTCCAACATCGTCTTCATGGGCATGGGCGAGCCGCTCTACAATTTGGACAACGTCTCGGACGCGATCGACATCATCTCGGACAATGAGGGGATCGCCATTTCGCGGCGGCGGATCACCGTCTCGACCTCGGGCGTGGTGCCGATGATCCCCGAGCTGGGCGAGCGGACCGGGACCATGCTGGCCATCAGCCTGCACGCCACCAACGACCCGCTGCGCGACGTCCTGGTGCCGCTGAACAAGAAATATCCGCTGGACCAGCTGATGGCCGCCATCCGCGCCTATCCGGGCCTGGGCAACGCCAAGCGGGTGACGTTCGAATATGTCATGCTGAAGGGCGTCAACGACAGCCCGGATGAGGCGCGCGCCCTGGTCAAGCTGATCCAGGGCATACCGGCCAAGGTGAACCTGATCCCGTTCAACCCCTGGCCCGGCACGGACTACCAGTGCTCGGACTGGAAGACGATCGAGGCCTTCGCCGCCATCCTGAACCGCGCCGGCTACGCCAGCCCCATCCGCACCCCCCGCGGCCGCGACATCCTGGCCGCCTGCGGCCAGCTGAAGTCCGAGAGCGAGAAGCTGCGGGCGAGCGCAATCAGGAAGGCGGAGCAGGCGGCGGCGTGAGCGGCCTGTAACTACGCCTCCAAATGATCCATCCGGCCAGCCCGCCTGGGATCGCCAACAGTGGGGCGGCTAATTCCGTGCCCGGGGCAAGAAGCCGAAAGACGATTGCGCCCGCGATAACGCTTTCGATTGCGGCCGTAATCGAGAAGGCGCCTACGCTGGTTCGGCCTGAATTATGCAGAATCCACCAAGTTGGAATTCCGACGACGATCAGGCCAACAAGATAGACCGGGAAAGAGATTATGAAGCCGTAGAGGGCTGCGAGCAGCCCGAACAGAAGTCCCCCGCCCAGGGCGTTGCCCAAGCCAGTTTCGCCGGGCGAAACGATTATGCTGATCCACATTCCTATGGCCGACATTCCAGCTGTGGTGCTTGCGGCAAGGACGTTTGCAATGATGAGCGTACCAAGCCGATCCGACATCGACTTGATCATATCTTAGCCACAACTCTGTTTAGAGGTCTCGGACCCATGCTTTCCGGCGTCCGCACATCCCAGGCCAGACCCAGCCGTTCCAGCAATTGAATGAACCGGAACCCCCAGTCGCTCTGGCCCGGGTAGAGGCCGATCTTCGCCGAGCCGGGATAGGCGTGGTGGTTGTTGTGCCAGGCCTCGCCCATGGTGGGGATGGCGGCCCAGGGGACGTCATGGGCCTGGACGCCCGCCTCGCGCACCAGCCAGGTTTGCGGACCGCGACGGTGGGCCAGATGGCCGACGAACCAGTGGCCGATGACGCTGGCCGAGACCCGGGCGCAGACGCCCCAGACCACGAAACCCCAGCCGCCCATCAGCCACAGCGCCGCCGCGACAGGAAGCTGTTGCAGCATCCAGGTCCGTTCCAGGAACCGATAGAAGGGATCGCGGCCGATCCGGCCCAGCTCGAACTGCGGCGGCCGTTCCAGCACCAGCCGGCAGTGCATCTGCCACCAGGCGTCGACCGCCATCGGCCGCCGGTGCGCCAGATAGTCGTGACAGTCGGTCTGGCGCTGGGCCCAGTCGCGGATGTCGTGGGTGCGGATCATCCAGAAGGGGCCGCTCATGCCGACCAGGGTCCCGAACCAGGCCAAGACGCGCTCCAGCCACAGCGGGCAATCGAAGCTGCCGTGGATCAGCCGACGGTGAAATCCGACCGAATGGCCCAGCAGAAGCGTCGTCCCTGTCACGACGACGAAGACTGCGACAGCGGCGAGGCTGAAGGTCTTGGCGCCGAAGATCAGGGCGGCGGCCAACATGGCGCCGTTCCACAGCGAGTGACGCGGGTCCCAGACGACACGGCCTTCGATCGGGCTGCAGCCGGGCGTCTCGACGAGACTGTTCACGGCGCAGGGATCAGCGTGGTCCATGTCGGCCTCCCTTCGTAGGTAATTAGGCAATCACTTAAACATTGAAATGACCCGCTGGCAAGCGCTTAGCAAATCGCTTAAATACCGCCCATGCAACGCGTGTTCGAAGCCCTTTCCAGTCCCGTCCGCCGCAAGATCTTGGCCTATCTGGCCCACGCGGACCTGACCGCCGGGGAGATTGCGGCCAAGTTCGAGATCTCCAAGCCGGCGGTGTCCCAACACCTGTCGGTGCTCGAGGTCGCGGGTCTGGTGACCAGCGAGAAGAAGGGCCAGTACGTCCATTACAGCTTGGCGCCGGACCAGTTGACCAACACCCTGAACGGCTATGTCCAGGAGGTGTGCCCGGTCGCCAAGCCGTTGAAACGCGAGAGCGCGGCCCTGGCCAAGGCGCGCGCGAACAAGCCGGATGACGCAGGCCTGTAATCTTTCGTCACAAGGTGTTGCTTCGCCGCGCTTGCGGATTGGGGCGGCAATCGGGCAAGGCGTAGAGACATGGACCCCTCACTGACGAACGTCCTGTCGAGCGCCGAGGTGCAGGCTTTCGCCTCGGGCTTTCCGGTCATGGTCACGCACCTGATCGTGACCCTGCTGCTGCTGGCGGCGGGGGCGACGGTCTACGCCCTGCTGACGCCGTGGAAGGAGATCGCCCTGATCCGCGAGGGCAATCCGGCGGCGGCGGTGGCCTTCGCTGGAATTCTGGTGGGTCTGGCCATTCCGCTGGCGGTGTCCCTGTCGGTCTCGACCTCGGTCCGGGATGTGGCCATCTGGGGCGTGGCGACCCTGGTGCTGCAGTTGCTGGCCTTCCGGGTTGTGGACCTGATGCTGCACGGCCTGCCGCAGCGGATCAAGGACGGCGAGGTTGCGGCCTCGGTGGTCCTGGTCGGGGCCAAGCTGGCGACCGCCCTGATCCTGTCGGCCGCCCTGACCGGCTGAGCGGCGAACGGATCGCGTCATGCAATTCCCCCGCCTGCCGGACTGGGCCATCTACGGAGCGGTGGCGGGCGTGCTGCTGGCGGTCTCGCTGGGCCGGCGCGAAAACGCCGACGCCCCGCCCGCCCCGCCGCCCCCCGACGAGATCGAGGGCGCCCTGCTGGGCCCCATCACCCCCTTCGACACGGCCGTGACCCTGGACGCGCCGGACACGCCCTTTACGCCGAAATCCGGCACCGCCTTTTCGATCGCCGGGCGCGGTCGCTGGGTCACGGCCCGCCATGTGGTGGAGGGCTGTCGTCGGCCGGCCCTGGTGGTGGGCGGCGGTCGGGCGGTGGCGGCCGACGTGCGCCTGGCTCCCCGGGCCGACGTGGCCCTGCTGCTCACGGAAGGCGGGCCGCCCGCCCTGCCGGTCGCGGTCCAGGCCCCGCTGCGCAAGGGCCAGCGCGCCTTTCACCCCGGCTTTCCCCAGGGGCGGGCGGGCGAGGTGACCTCGCGCCTGCTGGGGCGCGAGACCCTGAAGGTGTTCGGCCGCGGCGCCCATGACGAACCGGTTCTGGCCTGGGCCGAGGTCGGGCGCACCGACGGGCTGGAGGGGACCCTGTCGGGACTGTCGGGCGCGCCGGTGATGGACGGGCGCGGGCGGGTGCTGGGCGTCACCATCGCCGAGGCGCCGCGCCGGGGCCGGATCTACACCACGGCCCCTGAATCCTTCGCCCCCGCCATTCGCGGCGAACAGCGGGCGGACGAGGCGGCGCTGGGCGAGCCGGTGACCATCGACAACTACGGCCGGGTCGCGGATGCGCTGAGGCGCGATCTGCGGGTGGCGCAGGTGGTGTGTCTGTCGGTTTGAGAGAGGCCATCCGTGCTAGTGAGTGGTGCTAGTGAGCAAGGGGCGCACGAAGCCGAGGCTGCCTTCCATTCTGCTCACTAGCACCAGCACTTTTCACTTCACCCCTACTTCAGCGAACCGCTGTTCAGATTCAGCTCGCTCGCCTCGATGACCTCCAGGTTCGGGTGTTTGGCCCGCAGGGCGTCGAGGAACAGCGACCCGTCGCCGACGATCACCAGGCTGGCGCGATTGACCGGCAGGTGTTCGGCGAAGGCGGCCTGGACCTGTTCGGGGGTGACGGCGCGGACGCGGCCGGCGTAGTCGGCCAGATCGCTCATCGGCAGGTCGTAGAGGGCCAGGTTGGCGACCAGGGCGCCCAGGCCGTCGACCGTCTCCAGCGACCGACCAAAGCCGCCGATCAGGGTGGCCCGGCGCGGCGCCAGGTCGGCCTGGGTCGGGGTTTCCGCGCCCAGTTTGGCGATCTCGGCCAGGATCAGATCGGCCACCTCGTCGGCGGTCTCGTTCTTGGTCTGGGTCGAGGCGGTGAACAGGCCCGCATCGGCGCGGGCGCCCAGGGACGAGCCGGCCCCGTAGGACAGGCCGCGCTTGATGCGGATCTCCTGGTTCAGCCGCGACGAGAAGCCGCCGCCCAGCAGGGTGTTGCCCAGGGTGAGCGGGAAATAGTCGGCGTCGGTGCGCGACACGCCGCGAATGGCGGCGACGACCGCAGCCTGACCCGCGCCCGGCTGGTTCACCACGACGATGCGCGGGGCCAGGGCCTGACCGGCCGGGTCGGCGACGGCGGCGGGGGCGGCGCCGGCCGGACGCCAGTCGCCGAACGCCTGCTGCGCCAAGGCGCGAGCGGCGGCGGGGGTGATGTCGCCCGAGAAGACCAGGGTGGCGTCCGAGGGGCGATAGCGGGCGGCGTGGAAGGCGGCGACGTCCGCCGGGGTGATGGCGGGCACCGATTGGACCGTGCCCGAGCCCGGCGCCCCGTAGGGGGCGTCGCCATAGACGACCCGGCCCACGGCCTGGCCGGCGATCGAGCCCGGCTGGCTGAGGGCGACGCGAAGATTGTCCAGGGTCTGGGCCTGCTGGCGCTCAAGCTCCTCGGCGGCGAAGGTCGGGTTCTTCACCAGATCGGCCATCAGGGCGACCGTCTGGGGGAAGGCGTTGGCCGGGGCGTTGGCGTAGACATTGGTGAAGTCCACGCCCGCGCCGGCGCCGATGGAGGCGCCCAGCTGTTCGATCTCGGTCGCGATTTCGGGCGCCGACTTGGTCTTGGTGCCCTGGGTCAGAAGGGCGGCGGTCATCGCGGCGATTCCGGCCTTGCCCGCCGGGTCGTCGGACGAGCCGGCGTCGAAGCTGAGGCGGGCCGAGACCAGCGGCACGCCGTCGGTCGGGGCCACCAGGACCCGCAGGCCGTTGTCCAGTCGGAAGTCGGCGACGGCGGGGGTGGCCGGGGCCACTTCCGCGCCGGGCTGCGGCAGAGGCGTGCGCTGGGCCTCCGGCAGCAGGACCGCCGGGGCGCCGGCCGGCGCCAGGTCGGCGACCTTGACGGGGGCGTCGACGTTCATCTTCTGCACCGAAGGCGGGTTCTGTTCGTCGGCGGGCAGATAGCGGATCGTCGACTGGCGCTGGGGCGTCAGATATTTGCGGGCGACACGCTGGACGTCGGCGACGGTGACGGCCTGGATCTGGGCGATCTCGCGGTCGGCGGCGGCGGCGTCGCCGGTGTTGATAAGGGCGAAGCCCAGCGCCGAGGCGCGGTCGTCCACCGTCTCGCGATTGCGCAGGGCGTCGGCGACGATCTCGTTCTTGGCCTCGGTCAGTTCGGCGGCGGTGACGGGGGCGTCGCGCAGCTTGGCGATCTCGGCGTTCAGGGCGGCGATTCCCTCTTCCGCCGTATGACCCTGGGCCATGATGGCCAGGGCGGTCAGATTGCCGGCCTGCTGGGCGAAGTCGGGGGTCGAGCCGATCTGGGCGGCGATCTGCTGATCATAGACCAGGGAACGATACAGGCGGCTCGATTCACCGGTGGACAGTATGCCGTCCAGCACGGTCAGGGCGGCGCGGTCGGCGTCGGCGTATTTGACCGTGGGCCAGCCGATCACCACGGCGGGCAGGGGGACGTTGGGCGCATAATAGGTGACGTCGCGCGGCCCGGTCGGCTCGGGCTCGGCCACATTGTTGGTCGGCAGCGGCGTGGCCGGGTTCTTCAGCGGCGTGAAATACTGGTCGATCCAGCGGTCCAGCTGGGCCTGGTCGAAATTGCCGGCCACGATCAGATAGGCGTTGTCGGGCCGGTAGTAGGTGGCGTGGAAACGCAGGACGTCGTCTAGGGACGAGGCGTTCAGCTCCTCGATCGAGCCGATGCCGGGACGGCGATAGGGGCTTTCCTGATACAGGGTCTCGGGCACGAACAGGCCGAACAGACGGCCATAGGGGTTGGCCAGGATGCGCTGGCGATATTCTTCCTTCACCACGTCGCGCTCGGCGACGAAGGTCGGTTCGTCCACGACTAGGGAGCCCATCCGCTCGGCCTCGGCGAACAGCATCCGCTGCAGGTGGTTGGCGGGGACGGTCTCGAAATAGGCGGTGGTGTCGTCGGCGGTGAAGGCGTTGTTCGAACCGCCCACATCTTCGGTCAGCCGGTCGAAGGTCTCGGGCGGCAGGTTCTTAGTCGCCTTGAACATCAGATGTTCGAACAGATGGGCGAAGCCGGAGCGGCCGGCCGGATCGTCCTTGGACCCGACCTTGTACCAGACCTGAACCGTCACGTTCGAGGTGTCGGCGTCGCGGGCGGTGTAGACTTCCAGCCCGTTCGGCAGGACGCGCTTGGTGAAGCCCAGGGGCGGGACGACCACGCCGTGCTGGGCCTGGGCGGCGACAGGCGCAGGCGCGAGTGCGGCGGCCGGCGCTGCGAAGGCGGGCGCGGCGAGGCCCAGCAGCAGGGCCGAGGCGGCGACGGTGGCGGTGAGGCGAAATTTCATGCGGGTCTCCAGGCCCGGAGCGCCGGGCGATGAGACCGTATCAGCCCTCGGCTGACATGCACCTTACCGAGCTGTAATTATCGTCGTTCAAACACCTCAACGCCGATCTCGCCGTCCGGCGTCAGCCAGGCGTGCTTCATCCCCTGGCTGTTGAAGGGGGCGGCGATGTTGCCGGCGGCGTCCAGGGCGATCAGGCCGCCGTCGCCGCCCATCCGGCCGATCTCGTCGATGACGGCCTGGGCCGCGGCGGCCAGGGCCTGACCCGCCGCGACGCGCCAGGCCACCTGGGCGGCGGCGGCGACGCGGATGAAATATTCGCCCTGGCCGGTGCAGGAGGTCGCGGCGTGGCCGTCGGCCCAGGTCCCGGCGGCGGGGATGGGGGTGTCGCCGGCGCGGCCCGGCATCTTGCCGAAGACCCCGGCGGTCGAGGTGGCGGCGGCGAGACGGCCCTGGCTGTCCAGCACGCAAGCGCCGACCGTGCCGTGGCTCAGGGTTCCGGGCGGATGATTGTCCTCGCCCTGACCGGCGCCCGTATACCAGGCGGCTTCGTCGGCGACGGGCTCCAGCCCCTGATCCTGGGCGAACAGGGCCGCGCCCTCGCCCACCAGCATGACGTGGGGGGTGCGCTCCATTACGGCGCGGGCGGCGACGACAGGGTTGCGAAAGCCCTGGAGGGCGGCGACGGACCCGGCCCGTTTCGTCGATCCGTCCATCAGGCTGGCGTCCAGCTCATAGGCGCCGGCCAGATTGGGCGAGGCGCCCTTGCCGGCGACATAGAGGCCGGAATCCTCCAGCATGACGACGGCGGCTGTGGCGACGTCCAGGGCGCTTTCACCCGCGTCCAGACGCGGCCTCATGGCCTCGACCACCTGGCGCATGTGGGCGACCTCGGCGTCATAGTTGCGTTCGCGCCGGGCGCCGGCGCCGCCGTGGAGGATGAGGGCGGTCATGTCGTCTTCCTGAGCCTTGTTTCGGACGCCTCTTTCAAACGGGCGTGGCGCTCTTTAGCGTCGGGATGAAGGCCGCGCCATGTCGGTCGAACACAAGCGGGCCTCAAGTCGCGCTAAGCGCGGTAGGCCCAAGGGAGGAATGATGCGCGCTGTCCTGTCCAAGACCGCCGGTGGTCCCGAAACTCTCGTGGTCGAAGACGTGCTCGATCCGACGCCCAAGCCGGGCGAGCTGGTCATCGAGGTCAAGGCCGTGGGGATCAACTATCCCGATACGCTGATCATCGAGGACAAATACCAGTTCCGCCCCGAACGGCCCTTTTCGCCCGGCGCGGAGGTGGCGGGCGTGGTCGAGGCTGTGGGCGAGGGCGTCAAGGGCGTGGCCAAGGGCGACCGGGTCATCGCCGTGCCCGGCTGGGGCGGGCTGGTGGAACGGCTGGCGGTCAGGGCCGAGACGGTCATTCCCATGCCTGAGGCCATGAGCTTCGAGGAGGCGGCGGCCCTGATCATGACCTACGGCACCAGCTATTACGCCCTGAAGGACCGGGCGCAGCTGAAGGCCGGCGAGACCCTGCTGGTGCTGGGCGCGGCCGGGGGCGTCGGCGCCGCCGCCGTGGAGCTGGGCAAGGCCATGGGCGCCCGCGTGGTCGCCGCGGCCTCGACCAACGACAAGGTCGAGTTCGCCCTGGCGCTGGGGGCCGACAACGGCCTGATCTATCCGACCGGGCCGATGGACAAGGCGGCGCAGAAGGAACTGTCCGGCGAGTTCAAACTGGCGACCGGGCGGGACGGGGCCGACGTGGTCTATGACGCGGTCGGCGGCGACTACGCCGAGCCGGCGCTCAGGGCCATGGACTGGAACGGCCGCTATCTGGTGGTCGGCTTCCCGGCGGGGATCCCGTCCCTGCCGCTGAACCTGACCCTGTTGAAGTCGGTCTCGGTCATCGGGGTCTTCTGGGGCGCGGCCGTGGCGCGCGATCCCAAGGGCCACGCCGCCAACATGGCCGAGCTGATGCGGATGTACGCCGAGGGCAAGATCAAGCCGCGCGTGTCCAAGACCTTCCCGCTGGAGAAGGCGGGGGCGGCGATCAAGGCCCTGGGCGACCGTCAGGCCCTGGGCAAGATCGTGGTGACGGTGGAAAGCTGAAATCCCTTCTCCCCTTGCGGGAGAAGGTGGCCCGAAGGGCCGGATGAGGGGTCGGTCTGTGCGAAACGGCGAGGCCGGCGCGACCCCTCGCCCGACCGCGCCAGGACGACGGCTGCGCCGCCGTGCGCGGTCTCCCTCTCCCGCAGGGGGAGAGGGTTACTTTCCCCTCAGCCGCTCAACCGCTTCTTCGGCCTGGTCGCGGTGGCGGCGTTTGATGTTGGCGCCCAGGGTGGCGATCAGGGCGGCGATGACCGCCGCGTCGTCGGTGTAGCCGATGCCGGCGAACAGGTCGGGAATGGCGTCCACCGGCATGACGAAATAGGCCAGGGCGGCGAAGATCATTCCCTTGGCCGGAAGCGGCGTCTGGGGATCGCGGGCGGCGTACCAGGCGGCCAGGGCCTGATCCGCGAAGGGGATGCGGGCCGCCGTGCGCTGGATCTTGGGCCAGAAGCCGCGCGTCACCCGCGCCTCATTGACCTTCACCACGGTGGGGACCAGGGCCTTTTTCGGGTCCAGGGCGTCTTCGGGCGAGACGGGTTTGGCTTTGGCGGTCATGGCCGCTAAATCCTCAAACGAAACTCAGGTTCATTACAACATAGGAAAGACCGAGATGAAACTCGACAGCAGCATCGCCGCCGTGGTCACGGGCGGGGCGTCCGGCCTCGGCGAAGGCACGGCCCGCGCCATCGCCGCCACGGGCGCCAAGGTGGCCCTGTTCGATCTGAACGCCGAGAAGGGCGAGGCCATTGCCGCCGAGATCGGCGGCGTCTTCTGCCAGGTGGACGTGACCGACGACGCCTCGGTGGCCGCCGCCTTCGAAAAGGCGCGCGCCGCCCACGGCCAGGAGCGGCTGACCGTCAACTGCGCGGGCATCGCCACCGGCATGAAGACCGTCTCGCGCAAGAAGGACACCGGCGAGATCAAGGCCCACGACATGGCCCAGTTCGAACGCACCGTGCGGGTCAATCTGTTCGGCACCTTCCGCGTCCTGTCGCAGTCGGCGGCGGGCATGGTGACCCTGGAGCCCATGGCGGACGGCGAGCGCGGCCTGATCGTCAACACCGCCTCGGTGGCGGCCCAGGACGGCCAGATCGGCCAGGCGGCCTATTCGGCCTCCAAGGGCGGGGTCTACGCCATGACCCTGCCGATCGCGCGCGACCTGGCCCAGGAAGGGGTGCGCTGCAACACCATCCTGCCCGGCATCATGTGGACGCCGATGATGGCCGGCATGGACCAGAAGATTCAGGACGCCCTGGCCGCCGCCATCCCCTTCCCCAGCCGTCTGGGCACGCCCGCCGACTACGCCTCCCTGGTGCTGGAGCTGGCGCGCAACGTCTATATCAACGGGGAGTGCATCCGCCTGGACGGGGCCATACGTTTGGCGCCGCGCTGACATCTTTAGCGCGCTATCGCTCGCCGCGCGGCGGCTCGCTGCTTGAGCGCGGAAGGGCGCTACGCTCGCGATGCGTTCCCGCCTTCGCGGGAATGACGAGGCTCGCTGCTTGAGCGCGAAGGGGCTCCGGCCGTGATCAAAAGGCGGTCTCTCAGCCTCAAGCAGCACGAAGTGCGATAGGCCGAAAAAAAGGGGTTGCGGTCCGCCGCAACCCTCCGCTATACGCCCCCTCCTCGACGGGGAGCACACATCGCTCCCTACGGAGTGCGGGCGTAGCTCAGGGGTAGAGCACAACCTTGCCAAGGTTGGGGTCGGGCGTTCGAATCGCCTCGCCCGCTCCATGTCGGGATGCAAAATCAGGGGCCTGTCGTTCTCGGCAGGCCCCGATTTTTTGCCTGAAACCCAACGATGTCTCAGAGCAGGGCGGCCGCCAGCGTCAGGGCGCCGAGGCCCAGAGACAAGGGTAGCCGCAGCCCCAGCCAACCCTCGGGCGTCAGGCCCAGGGCCTTCAGCCGGACATCGACCAGGACGCTGAGGGCGATGAAGCCCCCCAGCGGGCCGAGCGAGAGGCCCATATCGCTCTCGCCCGACGCGAGGGGCCAGGCCGCAGCCAGGGCCAGCAGCGACGGAAGCACCGCCACGCCCCAGACCCAGGCGGGAGCCTTGCCGCGCGCGGCCGCCGCCAGTCCCCACCAGACCCCGCCCAGGAAGCTGAAGATCAGGGCGGCATAACCAAAGGCCAGACCCAGGGCCAGGGGGCGCAATTCGGCCCCGCCGCCGACCAGCAGGGCGACCGCCGCCGCCTGGGGCAGCAGGCCCGAGAAGCCCAGCTGGCGGGCGAGGGAGGGAAGGCGGGCGGGGGCGTTCGTGTCCATCTCGATCCGGCGTCTGAGCGGGGAGGCAAATCCGATCCCCGGCGCCGGTTCGTATATCACGATCACCGCGCGCCGCGCCCTCCGGAAGCTCTCCTCCCCGATGATCCGACGTTCAGCCCGCCCCGCGCCCTGTTCTGAACCAAGCCGATGAGCCGGCTGGTCGTCTGGCACGACGGGGCCTGTCCCCTGTGCCGCCGCGAGATCGTCCTGATGCGACGGCTGGATCGCCGCGGCGTCATCGAATTCGTCGATGTGGCGGGCGACGGGGATGTCGCCTGCCCGCTGGATCGCGAAACCTTGCTGGCCCGGTTTCATGCACGCGAGGACGGGCGGATCCTGTCGGGGGCGGCGGCCTTTGCGGCCATGTGGCGGGCCATTCCCCTGCTGCGGCCCCTGGGGCTGGCGGCGCGGTCGCCGATTGTGCTGGCGGGGCTGGAGGCGGCCTATCGCCTGTTTCTGAAGGTGCGGCCCCGGCTTCAGGCCCTGGCGCGAAGGGCGGGGTGAGCCATGGCGGTTCTGAGACTGGTGCTGGGCGATCAGCTTTCGGACGGGCTGACCGCCCTGGAGGGGCTGGATCCCGAGGCGGACACGGTGCTGATGGCCGAGGTGCGCGCCGAGGCGACCTATGTCCGCCATCACAAGCAGAAGATCGCCCTGGTCTTCGCCGCCATGCGGAACCACGCCGAACGGCTGAGGGCCCGGGGCGTGCGGGTGCGCTATGTGGCGATCGACGATCCGGACAACAGCGGCTCGATCACCGGCGAACTGGCGCGGGCCCTGGATGCGGGCGTCTATGACCGCGCCGTCCTGACCGAATGCGGGGAATGGCGCCTGGCCGAACATCTGGCGGCCTTCGCCGAAGGGGCGGGCCTGCCCGTGGAGATCCGCGAGGACCGGCGGTTCCTGTGCTCACACGACCGGTTCCGGCGCTGGGCCTCGGGCAAGTCGCAGCTGCGGATGGAGTTCTTCTATCGCGAGATGCGGCGCGCGACCGGTCTGCTGATGGACGGCGATCAGCCGGAGGGCGGGCGCTGGAACTATGACGCCGAGAACCGCAAGAAGTTGCCGCGCGGGGTGAGGCCGCCCAAACGCCTGCGCATCACGCCCAACGCGATAACACAGGCGGCCATGGCGGACGTCGCCTGCCTGTTTCCCGATCATTTCGGCGCCCTGCACGATTTCGGCTGGCCGACGACGGCCGAGGAGGCCGAGACGGTTCTGGAGGATTTCCTGACGAACGTCCTGCCCGGCTTCGGCGACTGGCAGGACGCCATGGCGGAGGATCAGCCGTGGATGTGGCACGGGCTGATCTCGACGTCGTTGAACCTGGGCCTGCTTGATCCGATGGACGTCTGCCGCCGGGCCGAGGCGGTCTATCGCGCCGGACGGGCGCCGTTGAACGCGGCCGAGGGCTTCATCCGCCAGATCCTGGGCTGGCGGGAGTTCGTGCGCGGAATCTACTGGCTGAAGGCGCCGGAATATCGGGCAAGGAACTTCCTGGACGCGGACCGGAATCTGCCCTGGTTCTACTGGTCGGGCGAAACCGACATGGCCTGCGTGGCCGATGTGGTGAGGACGACGCGGGAGAACGCCTACGCCCATCATATCCAGCGGCTGATGGTGACGGGCAATCTGGCCCTGCTGCTGGGCGTGCATCCGGATGTGGTCGATGACTGGTATATGGCCGTCTACGCCGACGCCTATGAGTGGGTGGAGATGCCCAATACACGGGGCATGGCTCTGTTCGCCGACGGCGGGATCGTGGGGTCGAAGCCCTATGCGGCGTCCGGCGCCTATATCGACCGGATGAGCGACTACTGCGGCGGCTGTCGCTATGATGTGAAGAGCAAGAGCGGCGACGCCGCCTGCCCGTTCAACCGGCTGTACTGGGGCTTTCTGGAGCGGAATCGGGGCCGGCTCAGGGACAATCCGCGCCTGGCCATGCCCTATCGGACCCTGGACGGTTTTGGGGAGGCGAGGCGGGCGGCCCTGGCGGCGGAAGCCGAGGCGTGTCGCACCCTGCTGGGTGTGACGCCCAGGGACTGAGGGGCAGCTTGGCGGGAACCTCGACGGGAGCTGCGGGATTTGCTTGGCTGTTTCCCCGTTCGAGCCAGAGAGGTCGCCTCCATGATCGCCCTTCGCCGCCCCGCCTCCCGTCTTCCTGTCCGTCTGCTGGCCGCCGCCGTCGCGGCCTCGGCCCTGTCGGCCTGCGCCTATAATGAGGCGCTCGGTCGCAACCAGCTGCTTCTGGTCGACAACGCCGCTCTGGCTCAGCAATCGAACGCCGCCTGGCGCGAGGCGATCAGCAAGCCGGGCGTCCAGACCTCGGGTGCCCAGGTCGATCGCATCCGTCGCGTCGGCAACCGTCTGGTCCAGGCGGCGGGCCTCGGCGACCGGACCTGGGACTATGCGGTCTTCAGCGAGAAGAGCCCGAACGCCTTCGTCCTGCCGTCCGGCCAGATCGGCGTGACCGACAGCCTGCTGGCCCTGGTCCAGAACGACGACCAGTTGGCGACCGTGATCGGCCATGAGATCGGCCATGTCGTCGCCAACCACGCCGCCGAGCGGGCGTCGAGCCAGGCGGCGACCTCCATCGGCCTGGCGGCCGTCGGCGGGGCGGCGGGGCGTTACGGCGACGCGGTCAACGCCTATGGCGGTCTGGCGGCCCAGTACGGTCTGCTGCTGCCCTATTCACGGCGCGACGAGCTGGAGGCCGACCGGCTGGGCGTGGACTATATGCAGGCCGCCGGTTTCCGCCCGTCCCAGGCCGTGGCCCTGTGGCGGCTGATGGCGGCCCAGCGTCAGGCCAGCATTCCGCAGTTCGCCTCGACCCACCCGTCGGACGCGACCCGGATCGACCTGCTGCAGCAATATATCGCCGGCAAGGGCTGGAGCTGATCAGACCTTGATGTCAAGATAGGTCCCCGGACGCATGATCCGGGGCGGCTGTCCGTCGGTCGATGGCGAGGGCGGGGTCGGCCGCGTCGGGCTTGCGGCGGGCGTCTGAGGCTGGATCGGAGCAGCCTGGATCGGATTGGTCTGGACCTGGTTCAGGGCGGCGCGAAAGAAGGCGGCCTGGGCGTTGCGCGCCGACGAGGTCTCGCCGCCGGGGGTCGGCAAGGTCTGGGGCAAACCTGGGCGAATCGCGCTCATAGCCAACCGTTAACGCATCGCGAGCCGACAATCGTTAACAAGATCTCAGGAAAGAGGGTTAATCCGGGCTTAACGGCTATTTTTCCGACGGCAGGGGCCGAGCGGGCGCCTGCATCGAGGCGACCAGCCGCTCGATGTCGGCGTCGTTCAGCAGGGGGCCGGACTGTTTGGCGGTGATCCGGCCCATGGCGTCGACGGCGAAGGTCTCGGGCACGCCGGATATGCCCAGGTCCAGCCCGGCCCGCCCCTCGCGATCGACCAGGACCATCGCATAGGGATCGCCCAGCTCGTCCAGGAAGGCGCGGGTGGCGACCGGCTCGTCCTTATAGACCACGCCGACGACGGCGATCCCGCGCGCCTTCAGGGCCAGAAGCTTGGGGTGTTCGATCCGGCAGGGGGCGCACCAGGAGGCGAAGACATTGACCAGCATGGGCCGTCCCACCCCGGCGGTCTTCAGGTCCAGATTGCCCGGCCCGGCCGTGTCGCCCTCCAGCATGGGCAGGACGGTCTCGGGGATGGGCTGGCCGACCATGGCGTCGGGCTTGAAGGCCGGGTCGCGCTTCAGCGACCAGCCGGCGAACAGGGCGAACAGGGCGACCGCCACGACGAGCGGCAGCAGGGCCAGCCAGCGGTTCATTTTAAGGGCCCTATCGCGCTTTGCGCTGCTTGAGGGCGCGGGGAGACTGCCGCGTCTGATGTCGCGCTCTGGTCTTTTTCCAGACGCTCGAGTTCGCGCTTCCATTTGCGCGAGGCGACGACGGCGCGGGCCGTCAGGGCGGCCAGCACCAGGGCGCTGACGCCCCAGGCGGGCCAGACGAAGGCGGCGTAGGGGCTCATGTCGAGGTCGAGCATCTTAGGCCTCCAGCGCCTTTCGCGCGCGCAGGGACAGGACGCGGCGGCGGCGGATTTCGGTGCGGATCGCCGTCAGCCACAGGGCCGCGAACGACACCCCATAGGCCGCCAGCATGGTCAGGAAGGCGGGCAGATAGACGGGGTCTAGGCCCGAGGCGCCCGGCGTCAGGAAGCTGGCCGGCTGATGCAGGGTGTTCCACCAGTCGACCGAGAATTTGACGATCGGCAAGTTGATCAGCCCGACCAGGCCCAGGACGGCGGCGGCGCGGGCGCCCTTCTGCTCGTCGTCGATCGAGGCCCGAAGCGCCATATAGCCGAGGTAGAATAGAAACAGCACCAGGACGCTGGTCAGGCGCGCGTCCCAGACCCACCAGGTTCCCCACATGGGCTGGCCCCACAGCGAGCCGGTGAACAGGGCCAGGGCCGTGAAGGCGGCGCCGGGCAGGGCGGCGGCCCGGGCGGCGGCGTCGGCCAAGGCGTGGCGGAAGACCAGGGCGAAGAAGCTGGAGACCCCGAGCGCCGCATAGGCCCCCAGGCCCAGGCTGGCGGCGGGCACATGGACGAACATGATCCGCACCGTGTCGCCCTGCTGATAGTCGGCGGGGACGGTGAAGCTGAGCCAGGTTCCGACCGCCAGCAGGACGGCGGCGGCCGTCCACAGCACCGGCGTCAGCGGGCCGGTGAAGCGCATGAACCGCTGCGGATTGGACAGGCCGAACATGGTGTCAGCGATTACGCGGCGGGACGGCGGCGGGCAAGCGGCGTGTCACGGCGTCCCCTAGCCTTGGGCGTTCCTGACCGCCGCCGCCCCGGCGAAGGCGGCGACGACCCCGGCGAACAGGACGTAGGCGGTAAGGAAGGCCAGGGCCGGGGCCGGCGACTGGCCGGACGCCGCCCGCTCCAGCGCCCCGGCGCCGAACACCACGGGCGGGATGAACAGGGGCAGGACCACGACGGCGATCAGCAGGCCGCCCCGCTTGGCGCCCAGAGCCAGGGCGGCGCCCAGGGCGCCGGTCAAGGCGAAGCCCGCCCCGCCGATCAGGGCCGACAGGGCGGCCAGGGGCGCCAGCGAAACCGGCAGGCCCAGGGCCAGGGCGGCGACCGGCGCGGTCAGGGCCAGGGGCAGGCCGACGGCGATCCACTGGGCCAGGGCCTTGATCAGAACCACCGATTCCAGCGGCAGATGGCCGATCGCCAGCAGGTCCAGCGCCCCGTCCTCCAGGTCCCGTTCGAACAGCCGCTCTAGCGACAGCAGCGAGGCTAGCGCCAGGGCCAGCCAGGCGATCCCGCCCGCCACCGGCGAAAGCGTGCGAGGATCGCCCCCCGCCGCCAGGGGCAGGACGGCGGTCAGGCAGGCGAAGAAGCCGCAGGCCAGCAGCGGGCCGCCCCCGCCGCTCCAGGCCAGGTCCAGCTCCCGTTCCAGCAAGACGCGCGTCGCGCCCCGCAGGCCCGGCGGGCGGGGTTCGGCGTCCACCGGCCGGCTCACGCCAGACCTCCCAGGTCCAGGGTGCGGGCCGGGATCGGCAGGGGGTCGTGGACGGCGGCGAGGATCAGGCCGTCGGCCTCGAGATGACGGCGCATCTGGTCGGCGAAGACGGCGCGCCAGCGGGCGTCCAGCGGGGCCATGGGCTCGTCCAGCAGCCACAGGGCGCGCGGCGATCCGACCAGCCGGCCCATGGCCAGACGACGGCGCTGGCCGGCGGACAGGCGCCGAACCTCAAGGTCCAGCAGGGGCTCAAGGCCGAACGCCTCGACGGCGTGATCGAAGCCGGTCTGGGTGTGGCCCAGCCAGTCGCATTGGAAGCCCAACTCCCGGCGGGCCGTGCGTCCGGTCTTCAGTCCGTCCTGGTGGCCGAGGAAATGCACTTCGCGCCCGCGCGCCAGATGGTCGTCCAGCCGATTGCCGTCGCCGTCGTGAAAGGCGATCTCGCCCGCGTCGGGTCGCAGCAGGCCGGCGACGGTCCGCAGCAGACTGGTCTTGCCCGCCCCGTTGGCGCCGGTCAGCGCCACGGCCTCTCCGGCGCGGAGATTAAGGCTCAGGCCCGAGAACAGGCGACGCTCGCCGCGCGAGACGGCAAGGTCGGAGAGGGAGAGGGCGTGGATCATGGCGCCGAACTTCTCCCTCCCCCGGCGGGGGAGGGGGCGCGCGGAGCGACCGGGTGGGGGCGGCCCGCCAAGGATGCGAAGCGTTTGCAGGGCGACGTGTCGCCTGGCCCTCCCCACCCGGCCTCGCTTCGCTCGTCCCCCCTCCCCCGAAGGGGGAGGGAGAGCCAGGTCGCTGTTTTGAGAACCTTTCTCAATGTCCACGTCGGGGGTGTGGACACATGGACGGTGCGATCCAGCGGGTCTATAGGCACGCTTGCCGCAGCAGGCTTTCGCCGCGCGCGCAGGGGCCCTGTGAGCCGCTGCGTCTGCCGCGCGAAGGCGCAACCGGATTGTCGGGCGGCGCTGACCAGAGGAAAACTCTCCATGCCGTCGATCGACAGCTTCAACACCCGCCAGGACCTTTCCGTCGGGCGCAAGAAATACGCCTATTACAGCCTTCCGGCCGCCGAGGAAGCGGGTCTGGCCGGGATTTCCCGCCTGCCGCGCTCGATGAAGGTGCTGCTGGAGAACCTGCTGCGCAACGAGGACGGCGTCTCGGTGACGCAGGACGACCTGAAGGCCGTCGCCGCCTGGGTCGAGAACAAGGGCTCGGTCGAGCACGAGATCGCCTTCCGCCCCGCCCGCGTCCTGATGCAGGACTTCACGGGCGTGCCCGCCGTGGTCGATCTGGCCGCCATGCGCGACGCCATGAGCGCCCTGGGCGCCGACGCCGCCAAGATCAACCCGCTGGTGCCGGTCGATCTGGTCATCGACCACTCGGTCATGGTCGACCACTTCGGCACGCCCAAGGCCTTCGGCCAGAACGTCGAGCGCGAATATGAGCGCAACATCGAGCGCTACAACTTCCTGCGCTGGGGTTCGTCGGCCTTCAACAACTTCCGCGTCGTGCCCCCCGGCACCGGCATCTGCCATCAGGTGAACCTGGAGAACCTGGCCCAGACCGTCTGGACCCTGGAAGAGGGCAAGAAGACCGTCGCCTATCCCGACACCGTCGTCGGCACCGACAGCCACACGACCATGATCAACGGCCTGGCCGTTCTGGGCTGGGGCGTCGGCGGCATCGAGGCCGAGGCGGCCATGCTGGGCCAGCCGATCCCGATGCTGATCCCGGAAGTCATCGGCTTCAAACTGACCGGCCGTCTGCCGGAAGGCACGACCGCCACCGACCTGGTGCTGACCGTCACCCAGATGCTGCGCAAGAAGGGCGTGGTCGGCAAGTTCGTCGAATTCTTCGGCGACGCCCTGCCGAACATGACGATCGAAGACCAGGCGACCATCGCCAACATGGCCCCGGAATACGGCGCCACCTGCGGCTTCTTCCCCGTCTCGGCCGCCACCATCGGCTATCTGACCGCCACCGGCCGCGACAAGGCGCGCGTCGCCCTGGTCGAAGCCTACGCCAAGGCCCAAGGCCTGTGGATCGACGAGACCTCGGAAGACCCGGTCTTCACCGACGTGCTGGAGCTGGACCTGGCCACGGTCGTGCCGTCGCTGGCCGGCCCCAAGCGTCCCCAGGACCGCGTCGAACTGACCGCGGCCGCCCCGGCCTTCGAGACCGCCCTGACCGAGGTCTTCAACCGTCCCGCCGACGCCCCGCGCGCGGCCGTCGAGGGTGAAGGCTTCACCGTCGGCGACGGCGATGTGGTGATCGCCGCCATCACCTCCTGCACCAACACCTCCAACCCCTCGGTCCTGATCGCCGCCGGCCTGGTGGCGCGCAAGGCCAACGCCCTGGGCCTGAAGGCCAAGCCCTGGGTCAAGACCTCGCTGGCCCCCGGCTCGCAGGTCGTCACCGACTATCTGACCGACGCCGGCCTGCAGAAGGACCTGGACGCCCTGGGCTTCAACCTGGTCGGCTACGGCTGCACCACCTGCATCGGCAACTCGGGCCCGCTGGACCCGGCCATCTCCAAGGCGATCAACGACAACGCCCTGGTCGCCACCTCGGTCCTGTCGGGCAACCGCAACTTCGAAGGCCGGGTGAACCCCGACGTCCAGGCCAACTATCTGGCCTCGCCGCCTCTGGTCGTGGCCTACGCCATCGCCGGCTCGATGCGGATCGACATCACCAAGGATCCGATCGGTCAGGACAAGAACGGCAATGACGTCTTCCTGAAGGACATCTGGCCCACCACCCAGGAAATCGCCGACATTCAGCGCAAGTCGGTCACCCCGGCCATGTTCGCCAAACGCTACAAGGACGTGTTCAAGGGCGACAAGCACTGGCAGGCGATCAAGGTCGCCGGCGGCCAGACCTATGAGTGGGACGACGCCTCCACCTATGTGGCCAACCCGCCCTATTTCGACGGCCTGTCGATGGAGCTGACCCCGGTTCAGGACGTGGTCGAAGCCCGCGTCCTGGCCATCTTCGGCGACTCGATCACCACCGACCACATCTCCCCGGCCGGTTCGATCAAGAAGACCTCGCCCGCCGGCGTCTATCTGACGAACCACGGCGTCGAGGCGGCCGAGTTCAACAGCTACGGCGCCCGCCGCGGCAACCACGAAGTCATGATGCGCGGCACCTTCGCCAACATCCGCATCAAGAACCGGATCACGCCCGAGATCGAGGGCGGCGTGACGAAGCACTTCCCGTCGGGCGACACCATGTCGATCTATGACGCCGCCATGCGGTATCAGTCGGAAGGCCGGCCCCTGGTCGTCTTCGCCGGCAAGGAATACGGCACCGGCTCGTCGCGCGACTGGGCGGCCAAGGGCACCCGCCTCTTGGGCGTCCGCGCCGTCATCGCCGAAAGCTTCGAACGCATCCACCGCTCGAACCTGGTCGGCATGGGCGTGGTGCCGCTGCAGTTCAAACAGGACGGCTGGCAGAAGCTGGGCCTGACCGGCGAGGAGATCGTCACCATCCGCGGCCTGTCCGACGCCAATGTCGGCAAGCTGCGCCCGCGTCAGGACCTGTGGGTCGAGCTGTTCCGCCCGTCGGACGGCAAGATGGCCCGCTTCCCGGTCCGCTGCCGCATCGATAACCAGACCGAGATGGACTATCTGCTGGCCGGCGGCGTCATGCCCTACGTCCTGCGCAACCTCGCCCGCGGCCCGGAAACCGAGTCGCCGATCGCGGCCGAATAGGCAGCGGTTCGCTGAGATAGAAAGAGGGCCGGCGGAGCGATCCGCCGGCCCTTTTCGTTTGGAGCATCACTGGCCTGTTCGTCATTTGACGACTATATGGAAGTCATACGACGAACGGACCTCTGTCATGACCGCACTCGACCTCTACGCCCGACCCGACGCCCTGCCGGCCAGCGACGCCGCGCGGATCGGCCGGCTTCTGGGTCTCGGCGGCGCCGAGCCGCTGGACGATGTCGGGCTCGCCGATCAGGTGTCGCGTGGACTGAAGCCGACCTCCGCCGCTGCCCTGGGCCAGGTGATCGGCATGCCGCACGTCGTCGGCAGGCTGATCCCGGAGGCGACGTTGCGCCGGGCGCGGACGAACCGGAAGCCGCTGTCGCGCGAGATGAGCGAGCGACTTTACGAGGTCGGGCGGGTCGTCGACGCCGTCAGCCGCGCCTACCATGGAGACACCTCGGCCATCGTCCGCTTTCTGAACAGCCCGCATCAGCTGCTGGGCGGACGCACCCCCCTGGCGATGGCCCAGTCCAGCTCGGCCGGCGCCGACGCCGTCATCAATCTGATTCGTCGCGCCGACGCAGGTTTCGCCGTCTAGTCATGGTTCGCGTTCTGAGCGACGCGCTGAAGGCTTATCGCATCGGAGATCCGCGCGGTGAGCATCCCATCTGGAGCGACGGCGGCGCGCGTCTGGCGTCGGGGCGATGGCATGAGGCGGGCCAGCGGGTCATCTACGCCGCTGAACATTATTCTACAGCCATGCTGGAGAAGCTGGTCCACTTCGGCGGAGAACTGCCCAACGGTCAGCACTATGTTGAAATCAGCGTGCCTGCGGGCCTGTCCTATGAGGTGGTCAATCCCGATCTCGTTCCCGGCTGGGCCGAGCCGGGCGGGGCGGCGGCGCGCGCCTTCGGCCGCGACTGGTTCATGCAGGGTCGTTCGGCCGTTTTGATCGTTCCGTCTGTCGTCGCCCGCATGGAGCGCAACTTCGTCTTCAACGCCGCCCACCCTGATTTCGGACGGATCGCGGTCGGACTCGAAGTCCCCGTCTGGTGGGACCGCCGCCTGTTCAGCTGACGCCCTCAATCCAGTTTCAGCGCTTCGGCCAGCAGCCGGGCCTCGGCCGCGCGGCTGGAGCCGGAGCGCCAGGCGACGACGATTTCGCGGTGGGGCGGGACGCCGTCAGCCTGGTTCTCGAAGGGGCGGATGACGACGGACGGGGTGTCGGCCAGGCCGGCCTGGACCGCCATCCTGGGCAGGAAGGAGACGCCGAGCCCTGAGCCGACCATCTGGATCAGGGTGTGCAGGCTGGTGGCGGCGAAGACGTCGTCGCCGCGCGGCGCCTCTATGTCCAGGGCCGCCAGGGCGTGGTCGCGCAGGCAATGGCCGTCCTCCAGCAGGATCAGGTCCTGGGATTTCAGCGAACCGGGACGGATCGGGCCGGGGGCCGCCAGGGCGTGGTCGGCCGGGGCGGCGGCCAGGATCTCGTCGTCGCCGATCCGGGCGTGTTCGATCCCCGGCGCCTCATAGGGCAGGGCGATGACGGCGGCGTCGATCTGACCCGCCTTGAGCGCGGCGATCAGACGCGGCGTCAGATCCTCGCGGATGAAGAGCTTCAGGTTCGGATAGGCCGTCTTCAGCGACGGTAATTTGGCGGGCAGCAGGAAGGGGGCGACGGTCGGAATGACGCCCAGCCGGAACCGTCCCGACAGCGGACGGCCGGCGTTCTGGGCCGCCTCGACCAGATCCTCGGTCCGGGCCAGGACGTCCTCGGCCCGGCGCACGGCCTCGGCGCCGACGGCGGTCATGATGACGGCGCCGCGCGCCCGCTCGACCACGGGTGCGCCCAGGATCCGCTCCAGCTCCTGCACCCCGGCGCTGAGGGCGGGCTGGCTGACGTGGGCGGCCTCGGCGGCGCGGGAGAAACTGCCGTGTTCGGCCAGAAGCTTCAGATACTGAAGTTGGCGCAGGGTGGGGAGCATGGCGCGATACATAGGCTCGGCCTATGCAAAATACAAAGACAATCGATTGGAGTTATTCTCGGCCGCGTGTCCAATATCCCTCACATCACAGGGGCCATTGAGGCGCGCCGCGCGCGCCGTCTCGAAGCAGAAGGACACGCCGCATGACCACCGAAGCCAAATGCCCCTTTTCGGGCCGCACGACGGAGTCCGTCGCGGGCGGCGGCGTCCAAAACCGCGACTGGTGGCCAGGCCAGCTGCGCGTGGACCTGCTGAACCAGCATTCGTCCCGCTCCAATCCCCTGGGCGAGACGTTCAACTATCGCGAGGCCTTCGCCAAGCTGGACTATGAGGCGCTGAAGGCCGATCTGCGCGCCCTGATGACGGACTCCCAGGACTGGTGGCCGGCCGACTTCGGCCATTACGGGCCCCAGTTCATCCGCATGGCCTGGCACAGCGCCGGCACCTATCGCGTCGGCGACGGCCGGGGCGGCGGCGGACGCGGCCAGCAGAGGTTCGCCCCGCTGAACTCCTGGCCGGACAACGTCAATATCGACAAGTCGCGCCGTCTGCTGTGGCCGATCAAGCAGAAGTACGGCCAGGCCATCTCCTGGGCCGACCTGTTCATTCTGACCGGCAATGTGGCGCTGGAGACCATGGGCTTCCGCACCTTCGGCTTCTCCGGCGGGCGCGAGGACACCTGGGAGCCGGACCAGGACGTCTACTGGGGTCGCGAGACCACCTGGCTGGGCGGCGACGAACGCTATGCCCGCGGCTCGCACGGGGTGGACAAGCCGGCCGACGAGGCGGTTCTGGTCGCCGACGACACGGCCGACGGGGTCAAGCATACGCGCGACCTTGAGAACCCGCTGGCGGCGGTCCAGATGGGGCTGATCTACGTCAATCCGGAAGGACCGGACGGCAATCCAGATCCGGTGGCCGCCGCGCGCGACATCCGCGACACCTTCGCCCGAATGGCGATGAACGACGAGGAGACGGTGGCCCTGATCGCCGGGGGCCACACCTTCGGCAAGACCCACGGCGCCGGCCCGGCCGACCATGTCGGCCCCGAGCCCGAGGCCGACGAGCTGGAGGCGCAAGGGTTGGGCTGGAGCTCCAGCTACGGCAGCGGCAAGGCCGGCGACGCCATCACCAGCGGCCTGGAGGTCACCTGGACCCAGACCCCGGCCCAGTGGAGCAACTTCTTCTTCGAAAACCTGTTCGCCTTCGAATGGGAGCTGGAGAAGTCGCCGGCCGGCGCCCACCAGTGGGTGGCCAAGGATGCGGGCTTCATCATCCCCGACGCTCATGATCCGACCAAGATGCGTCGCCCGACCATGCTGACCACGGACCTGTCGCTGCGGTTCGACCCGGAATATGAAAAGATCTCGCGCCGCTTCCTGAACAATCCTCAGGCCTTCGCCGACGCCTTCGCCCGGGCCTGGTTCAAACTGACCCACCGCGATCTGGGCCCGCGCTCGCGCTACATCGGGCCGGAAGTCCCCAAGGAGGAGCTGGTCTGGCAGGACCCGGTTCCGGCCGTCGACCATCCGCTGATCGACGCCGCCGACGCGGCCGTCCTGAAGGCCCAGATCCTCGCCACGGGTCTGAGCGTCTCCGAACTGGTCGGCGTCGCCTGGGCCTCGGCCTCGACCTTCCGGGGCGGGGACAAGCGCGGCGGCGCCAACGGCGCCCGCATCCGCCTGGCGCCGCAGAAGGACTGGGACGTCAACCAGCCTGAACAGCTGGACCGCGTCCTGAAGACCCTGGAGGGCGTCCAGTCCGCCTTCAACCAGGCCCAGGTCGGCGGCAAGAAGGTCTCGTTGGCCGATCTGATCGTCCTGGCCGGAAACGCCGGGGTCGAGGCGGCGGCGCGCGCGGCCGGTCATGAGACGACCGTCCCCTTCAATCCGGGTCGGACCGACGCCCGCCAGGACCAGACCGACGTCGAATCCTTCGCCTATCTGGAGCCGGTCGCCGACGGATTCCGCAACTATCAGAAGGCCCGCTACAGCGTCCCGGCCGAGGCTCTGCTGATCGACCAGGCCCAGCGCCTGACCCTGACGGCGCCGGAGATGACGGTGCTGATCGGGGGCTTGCGCGCCGTCAACATCAATGTGCGGGGCTCGACCCACGGGGTGCTGACCGAACGGCCCGGCGTCCTGAGCAACGACGTCTTCGTCAATCTGCTGGACATGGGGGTGAAGTGGACCCCGACCAGCCCGGCGCGCGACGTCTTCGAAGGCCGCGACCGCAACACCGGCGCCCTGCGCTGGACCGGGACGCGCGTGGACCTGGTGTTCGGTTCGAACGCCGTGCTGCGCGCCTTGGCCGAGGTCTACGCCGCCGCAGACGCCCAGAAGAAGTTCGTCGAGGATTTCGTGGCGGCCTGGACCAAGGTCATGGAGCTGGACCGGTTCGACCTGCGCGGCTGATCGGGCTTTGAAGCAGAGGCGAAGGGGGCGGGCGTCGCAAGACGTCCGCCCTTATCCTTGTCTGATGAACTGTCACGCAGCGCCGTTAAACTGGGGCGACAGCAGGGGACGCCGCCATGACCACCATCGTAACGCTTCTGACGCCGGACTATGCGGATTGGGAGACCGCCCTGATCATGGCGGGGGCGCGCAGCCATTATGGGTTTGAGACCCTCTTCGCCTCGCCCGATGGGGAGGAGGTGGTGTCGGCCGGCGGCCTGTTGGTCGTTCCAAATCTCTCGATCGAAGACATCGAGGTGGACGAGATCGACGCCGTCCTGGTGAACGGCGGCTCCATCTGGCGCCAGCCCGGCGCGCCGGACGTCTCCGACCTGTTGCGCCGGACGCATGAAGCCGGAAAGACGGTGGGCGGCATCTGCGACGGAACCCTGGCCCTGGCGCGCGCGGGCCTGCTGGACGACCGGCCCCATACCGCCAACGGGCCAGACAGCCTCTCCGTCACCGGCTACGGCGGGGCGGCCCATTACCGCGACCAGCCTCACGCCGTTCTGGCCGACCGGGTCGTCACGGCGGCGGGCACGGCGCCGGTCAGCTTCATGGGGGCGGTGCTGGACTCGCTGGGGCTTAAGAGCGCCGAGCTGGACGCCTATCTCAGCCTGTTCGGCGCGGAACACCTCGCCCCGGTCAGCGCAGCCTGATCTCGTACAGCTGGGGCCAGCGCTTGCCGGTGACGAACAGCCGCTTGCCCGCGGCGTCCCAGGCGATGCCGTTCAGGACGTCGTCGTTCGGGTCCAGGCCCGCGTCCTTGGGGACCAGGTCCGTCAGGTCGATGAAGGCCTTCACCACCCCGGTCTCCGGGTCGATGCGGGCGATGCGGTTGTCCTGCCACAGATTGGCGAAGACCTCGCCGTCGATCCATTCCAGCTCATTGATCTGGTCCAGCGGCCGGCCGTCGGCGGTGACGGAGATCCGGCCGGTCTCGGCCAGGGTGTCGGGATCGAGGAAGCGGATCTGATCGGTGCCGTCGCTCATGATCAGTCGGCGTCCGTCGGTGGTCAGCCCCCAACCCTCGCCCGGATAGGAGAAGCCGCCCAGGGGCGAGAAGTCCTCCAGCTTGAAGATGAAGCCGATGTGGTTGCGCCAGGTCAGATTGTAGAGCTTGCCGTTCAGGGCGGCCAAACCCTCGCCGAAATAGACGGTGGGCAGGTCGCGCCGACGCAGGATTTCGCCGTCCTCCAACCGCACCTGGCGCACCGACGACGGATAGAGGCCCGTGCTCTCGTAAAGGGCGCCGGCGTGGAAGAAGAGGCCCTCGGTGAAGGCCGTCCGGTCATGCGGATAGGCGTGCACCACCTGATAGGCCTGGGTCGGAACCTCGGCCCGAACGGGCAGGGTCGCGCCCACCGCCAGCAGCAGGCCGACGATCAGGCCGGCGAAGCGCAGGGGCGGGCGCGGCATGGTCAGGCGCCTTCGGCGGCGGCTTCCGCCTCGGCCTTGCGGGCGCGGGCCTCGGCGCGTTCGGCTTCGGCGCGCGCGGCCTCGGCCTTTTCCTTCTTGGAGGCGGAGCGACGGCCCAGCATGTTCAGGGCCTCGACCCCGGCCGAGAAGGCCATGGCGGCGTAGATATAGCCCTTGGGCACATGATAGCCGAAGCCGTCGGCGATCAGCACCATGCCGATCATCAGCAGGAAGCCCAGGGCCAGCATGACGACGCTGGGGTTGTCGTTGATGAAGTTCGCCAGCGGGTCGGCGGCCAGCAGCATCACCGTCACGGCGACCAGGACGGCGACGACCATGATGGGCAGGTGCTCGGTCATGCCCACGGCGGTCAGGATGGAGTCGATCGAGAAGACCAGGTCCAGCAGGATGATCTGGAAGATGGCCGCCCCGGCGTTGGTGATCATCACGTCCTTCTTGTCCATGACGTCATGGGTGGGCGTGGGATCGACCGTGTGGTGGATCTCCTTGGTGGCTTTCCAGACCAGGAACAGGCCGCCCGCGATCAGGATCAGATCCTTCCACGAGAATTCGTTGCCCGCGACGGTGAAGACCGGCTGAACCAGGCCCACCAGCCAGGCGATGATCGACAGCAGGGCCAGGCGCATGACCAGGGCCAGGCCGATGCCGATGCGCCGCACCTTCTGGCGCTGATGCTCGGGCAGTTTGTTCGACAGGATCGAGATGAAGATCAGATTGTCGATGCCGAGCACGACCTCCATCACCACCAGGGTCACCAGGGCCGCCCAGGCGGCCGGGTCGGAGAGAAGGGGCAGGATGCTGTCGAGCATGGAATGTCCAGGAGGGGAAAGGCGTCGGCGGGAACAGCTAGGCCCGGCTCAGGTTCCGATCAAGCGCGGGGGTGCGGCGCAATGGTCGCACCCTGGCTCACCGCGCGGCGAAGGTCACATCGACCACCAAGGGGAAGTGGTCCGAGATCACCTGGCCCGAAAAGGAGTCCGTCAGCACGCCGAACCTTTCCACCGCCAGGCGGGGATCGACGAAGACATGGTCGATGGGCGCCCCGTCCGCGGCCTTGGCGAGGTCGAAGCCGTTATAGGTGGTCGAAGGGCCGAAGACGACGGGGCTGACGGTGCGGGCGTCACGCAGGCCGGCCGACACGATCCGGCGATAGGGGGCGCTGTCGGGCCCGGTGTTGAAGTCGCCCAGCAAGACCACGGCCGCCGTTTCGCCCTCGGCGGTCGCAGGCGGCAGGTCGGCCGCCAGGGCGGCGCACTGTTCACGGGCGACCACGCCGACATGGTCGAAATGGGCGTTGCGGACGTCCAGCAGACGACCGTCGGAACGGTCGCGCAGCACCACCCGCGTCAGGGTGCGGGGCAGGGCCGCGTCCCAGCCCTTCGAAGGGCGATCCGGGGTCGGCGAACACCAGAGAGTCTGTTTGCGGACGACCTCGAACCGGTCGCGTCGCCAGAACAGGGTGGCGGTCTCGCCCCCCTCGGCCCCGTCGTCGCGACCCAGGCCGTAGTGGTCGTAGTCCGGCGCTTGTTCGGCCAGATAGGCGACCATGGGAATCAGGGCCTCCTGAACGCCCAGCACGTCCGGGGCGAAGAAGGCGATCTGACGCGCCATGTGCGGGCGCCGTTCGGGCCAGTTCGGCCGATCGTCAGGGGCGTCGTAGCGGATGTTGTAGCTCATCAGCCGGATCGGCTGGGGCTCGGGCGTTGCGAAAGGCTCGGCGCGGGCGGCGGCCGTTCCCGTCAGGACGGTGACGAGAGCGATCATCAGGACGCGGAACTTCATGGCGAATCTCTAAGACAACGAGAAGAAAGACGAATGTCGCACGGGGCTATGACCGAGGTGCGACGCCGGGTGCGGCTTCTTCACCCTTCACGCAATGTTGCGAGCGGCAAAACCCCGTGCTATCAGGCGCCCGGCTTGAAGGGGGCGTATTCACCAATACGGCCTCTATCGTGCTTTCCGCAAGCATTTCAAGCTTTTGACCGTTGCGACCCTCGCAGTCGGTCGCGACCCTGACACAACGACCTCGGACCCTAATCAGTGGCTGATGATTTCAGAACGACGGAAGTCGGCGATCGCTACGCACAGGCGCTGTTTGATCTGGCGCTGGAAACCGGCCGCCTCGACGCCGTTCGCGCCGACGTCGTCTCGCTGAAGACCGCCTGGATCGAGAGCGCCGATCTGCGCCGCCTGGCGACCTCGCCGGTCATTTCGGCCGAGGATCAGGTCAAGGGCCTGACCGCCGTCGCCGCCAAGGCCAGGTTCGAACCGAACACCGTCAACTTCCTGGGGCTGCTGGCCCAGAACGGCCGCGCCCGTGATCTGGCCGCCGTGATCGCCGGTTTCGAGCGCCTGTACGCCAAACACGCCGGCGTCGTCGCCGCCGAGGTGATCTCGGCCCAGCCGCTGGACGACAAGCAGCTGACCGCGATCAAGACCGCCCTGAACAAGAGCCTGGGCAAGGCGCCGGAACTGACCACGCGGGTCGATCCGGCCATCCTGGGCGGCCTGAAGGTCAAGGTCGGCTCGAAACTGTTCGACGCCTCGCTGAAGACCAAGCTCGACCAGATGAAGTTCGCCCTAAAGCGCGCGTAAGCGCCGCCCCCGTCCACCCGATTGTCGGCGCCTGAACGGCGCAACCGCAAAAAGACTGAAGAACAGAGAGCCCGTCATGGACATCCGCGCCGCTGAAATCTCGGCCATCCTCAAGTCGCAGATCGCCAACTTCGGCGTCGAAGCCGATGTCTCCGACGTCGGCAGCGTGCTGTCGGTCGGCGACGGCATCGCCCGCATCCACGGTCTGGACAATGTCCAGGCCGGCGAAATGGTCGAATTCACCAAGGCCGGCGTCAAGGGCATGGCCCTGAACCTGGAACGCGACAATGTGGGCGCCGTGATCTTCGGCGCCGACGCCGCCATCGCCGAGGGCGACGACGTGCGCCGCCTGGGCGAGATCGTGGACGTGCCGGTCGGCAAGGGCCTGCTGGGCCGCGTCGTCAACCCGCTGGGCGAGCCGATCGACGGCAAGGGTCCGATCCAGTTCACCGAGCGCCGCCGCGTGGATGTCAAGGCGCCGGGCATCATCCCCCGCAAGTCGGTCCATGAGCCGATGCAGACCGGCCTGAAGGCCATCGACACCCTGATCCCCGTCGGTCGCGGCCAGCGCGAGCTGATCATCGGCGACCGTCAGGTCGGCAAGACCGCCGTCGCCGTCGACACCATTCTCAACCAGAAGAACGTCAACAAGTCCGACGACGAGAGCGCCAAGCTCTACTGCATCTACGTCGCCATCGGTCAGAAGCGTTCGACCGTCGCCCAGATCGTGAAGACCCTCGAAGAGTCGGGCGCTCTGGAATACACCATCGTCGTCGCCGCCACGGCCTCGGAACCGGCCCCGCTTCAGTTCCTGGCGCCCTTCGCCGGCACCGCCATGGGCGAGTTCTTCCGCGACAACGGCATGCACGCCCTGATCGTCTATGACGACCTGTCCAAACAGGCTGTGGCCTATCGTCAGATGTCGCTGCTGCTGCGCCGTCCGCCGGGCCGCGAAGCCTATCCGGGCGACGTCTTCTACCTGCACAGCCGCCTCTTGGAGCGTTCGGCCAAGCTGAACGAGGACTATGGTTCGGGCTCCATGACCGCCCTGCCGATCATCGAGACCCAGGCCAACGACGTTTCGGCCTATATTCCGACCAATGTGATCTCGATCACCGACGGCCAGATCTTCCTGGAATCGGACCTCTTCTATCAGGGCATCCGTCCGGCCGTGAACGTCGGCATCTCGGTGTCGCGCGTGGGCTCCTCGGCCCAGACCAAGGCGATGAAGAAGGTCGCCGGCACCATCAAGGGCGAACTGGCCCAGTATCGCGAGATGGCCGCCTTCGCCAAGTTCGGCTCGGACCTGGACGCCTCGACCCAGAAGCTGTTGGCCCGCGGCGCCCGACTGACCGAGCTGCTGAAGCAGCCCCAGTATTCGCCCCTGTCGATGGAAGAGCAGGTCGTCTCGGTCTACGCCGGCACGCGCGGCTATATCGACGGCATCGCGGTCAGCGACGTCGGCCGGTTCGAGAAGGAGCTGCTGGCGCGCATCCACGCCAACCACGCCTCGCTGCTGGAAGGCATCCGCACCAAGAAGGATCTGACGGCGGAGCTGGAAGCCGAGCTGAAGGATATCCTGGCCGCCTTCGTCAAGACCTTCGCCTGAGTTCAACCGGATAAGCTGAGAGAGTAGCGCCGGATGGCCAGCCTCAAGGAAATGCGCAATCGGATCGGAAGCGTGAAAGCCACGCAGAAGATCACGAAAGCCATGCAGATGGTCGCCGCGGCCAAGCTGAAACGCGCCCAGGACCAGGCCGAAAGCGCCCGGCCCTATGCGAAGAAGATGGCCTCGGTCATCGCCAACCTGGCCGCCGGCGTCTCGGGCGCCGATGCGCCGCGCTTGCTCGCCGGCACGGGTCAGGACCAGCGTCACCTGATCGTGGTGGCGACGGCGGACAAGGGTCTGGCGGGCGGTTTCTCGACCAACGTCATCCGCGCCGCGCGCGAACGGATCAACAGTCTGATCGCGAACGGCAAGGACGTGAAGATCATCGCCGTCGGCCGCAAGTCGCGCGATCAGCTGTCGCGCCTGTACGGCGACAAGCTGGTCCGCACCTTCGAACTGAGCGAGCACAAGACGGTGGGCCTGCCCTCGGCCCAGCCGATCGCCGAGATGATCGCCACGGCCTTCGAGGACGGTCAGGCCGATGTGGTCACCCTGTTCTACAGCCAGTTCAAGTCGGTGATTTCCCAGGTTCCGACCGCCAAACAGCTGATCCCGGCGGTGGTCGAGGGCGACGCGGCCCCGATCGACCTGAACGGCGCGGTCTATGAATACGAGCCCTCGGAAGAGGAAATCCTCGAGACCCTGCTGCCGCGCAACCTGACGACCCAGATCCTGGCCGCCCTCTATGAGAACCAGGCGGGCTTCTTCGGGTCGCAGATGGCGGCGATGGACAATGCGACGCGCAACGCCGGCGACCTCATCAACGCCCTGACGCTGCAGTACAACCGCAAGCGCCAAGCCCAGATCACCACCGAGCTGATCGAGATCATCGCCGGCGCCGAAGCCCTCTGATCCCGACCGAACAGACATTCCGATACGGACCCCAGCCATGACCGACACCGTCGCCCCCAAGAAGCCCGCCGCCCGCAAGCCGGCCGTCAAGAAGGCCGCCGCGCCCGCCGCCCCTGTCTCCGCCGTCGCCACGGGCCGCATCGCCCAGGTCATCGGCGCCGTCGTCGACGTCGAGTTCGACGGCCATCTGCCGGCCATCCTCAGCGCCCTGCACACCCAGAACGTCGACCAGAAGACGGGCGAGCCCTTCACCCTGGTGCTGGAAGTCGCCCAGCACCTGGGTGAGAACATGGTCCGCGCCATCGCCATGGACACGACCGAGGGCCTGACCCGCGGCCAGCCCGTCACCGACACCGGCTCGTCGATCCAGGCGCCGGTCGGCCCCGGCACCCTGGGCCGCATCATGAACGTCGTCGGCCAGCCGATCGACGAAGCCGGCCCGATCAAGACCGAGCTTTACCGTCCGATCCACAAGGAGGCCCCGAGCTTCGACGAGCAGTCGACCTCGGCCGAGATCCTGGTCACCGGCATCAAGGTCATCGACCTGATGTGCCCCTATACCAAGGGCGGCAAGATCGGCCTGTTCGGCGGCGCCGGCGTGGGCAAGACCGTGACCATGCAGGAGCTGATCAACAACATCGCCAAGGCCTACGGCGGTTATTCGGTTCTGGCCGGCGTGGGCGAGCGCACCCGCGAAGGCAACGACCTGTATCACGAGATGATCGAGTCCAATGTGAACGTGGACCCGGCCAAGAACGGCGGTTCGACCGAGGGCTCCAAATGCGCCCTGGTCTACGGCCAGATGAACGAGCCCCCCGGCGCCCGCGCCCGCGTCGCCCTGACCGGCCTGTCGATCGCGGAATATTTCCGTGACGAGGAAGGCAAGGACGTCCTGCTGTTCGTCGACAACATCTTCCGCTTCACCCAGGCCGGTTCCGAAGTGTCGGCTCTGCTGGGCCGCATCCCCTCGGCCGTGGGCTATCAACCAACCCTGGCGACCGAGATGGGCAACCTGCAAGAGCGGATCACCTCGACCAAGAAGGGTTCGATCACCTCGGTCCAGGCCATCTACGTCCCCGCCGACGACCTGACCGACCCGGCGCCCGCCGCCTCTTTCGCCCACCTGGACGCGACGACCGTTCTGAGCCGTGACATCGCCGCCCAGGCCATCTTCCCGGCCGTGGACCCGCTGGACTCCACCTCGCGGATCATGGACCCGCTGGTGATCGGCGAGGAGCACTACAACGTCGCCCGTTCGGTTCAGGAAGTCCTGCAGCAGTACAAGGGCCTGAAGGACATCATCGCCATCCTGGGCATGGACGAGCTGTCGGAAGAGGACAAGCTGATCGTGGCCCGCGCCCGCAAGATCCAGCGCTTCCTGTCCCAGCCCTTCCACGTGGCTGAACAGTTCACCAACACCCCCGGCGCCTTCGTCGACCTGAAGGACACGATCCGCTCGTTCAAGGGCATCGTGGCCGGCGAGTACGACCACCTGCCGGAAGCGGCCTTCTACATGGTCGGCCCGATCGAAGAGGCCGTCGCCAAGGCCGAGAAGATGGCGGCGGAAGCCTGATCATGCGCAAGGCTCTCGCCAGCCTCATTCTCTTTTGTCTGGCCTCGCCCGTTTCGGCGCGGGCACAGGCTGATGGAGATTTTGAAGCTATGGCGGGAGCTTGTGCTGCCTTTCTGGCTGATGGTCGATTCCCGGCCTTGATCGATGAAGGCGCGTTCTTTGAACAGAGAGGTTTCAAAGGCGCGGCTTCTACCGTCAAGGCCGATGAAGTCTCCCGCACCTACACCCGTTCCGGCACGCCGATCGATCCCGTTCGGATCATGGTCGGGCGTCCGGCCGAAACGGGTAGGGAGACCTGCTCTATTTTGGACCTGAATGGGCCGGAAGCGGGGGACGAATTCATCGCCAAGACGCGCGCTCAGGCAGACTGGGCGTTCAACAGCGAGTCAAACGACGGCAACGGAAAGGGCGTCCTGTTTGAGAGGAACGCTGGCGGGGCCGTGATCTATCTGGCGATTTGGGGTACGGGTGCGGCTTAC
Source organism: Brevundimonas sp. Br13 (assembly GCF_055391505.1). Classification (NCBI taxonomy): domain Bacteria; kingdom Pseudomonadati; phylum Pseudomonadota; class Alphaproteobacteria; order Caulobacterales; family Caulobacteraceae; genus Brevundimonas; species Brevundimonas sp. Br13. Next base: position 900,238 of record NZ_AP044008.1, read on the forward strand.
CCGGTTTCCATCGCCTCCTATCAAATCGGAACATCGGACTGATGGCTGGCAAACTCAACTTCTCCCTCGTCTCGCCGGAACGCGAGGTCTTCTCCGGCCTCGTGGACCAGGTGGACGCGCCGGGCGTCGAGGGCGACTTCGGCGTCCTGCCGGCCCACGCCCCCTTCATGACCGCCCTGCGCGAGGGTCTGGTGACCGTCTATGTCGGCGGGACCAGGACCCAGTACGACGTCAAGGGCGGCTTCGCCGACGTCAACGGCGAAGGCCTGACCATCCTGGCCGAACAGGCGACTGAGGTCGTCGCGGCCTGATCCTTTCTCAGGGTCGTAAAGAGTGAGGCCTCCCGTTTCGGCGGGGGGCCTTTTTCTTTGCCCTCTCCCGCTTGCGGGGGAGGTGTCGCGTCGATCGCGAAGCGATCCAGCGACGGAGGGGGAGGTTTCACTCCGGAAGAAGACTTCCCCCATCGTCAGCCGTCTCGCTCCGCTCGACGAGCTGACACTTCCCCCGCAAGCGGGGGAAGGGCTAGAACGCCTCCATGACCGAAGCTCTCGACATCCACGGCGTCTGCGATCCGCGTTTCGCATCGGTGAAGGACGCCTTCGCCGCCAACTTCACCGATGCGCCCGAGGGGCTGAACGAGGTGGGGGCGCGGTTCTGCTTGATGATCGAGGGGGCGCCGGTCGTCGATCTGTGGGCGGGGCACGCCGATACGGCCAAGACGACGCCCTTCGCCGAGGACACCCTGACCCCGGTCTTCTCGACCGGCAAGGCGGTGATGGCCCTGTTGATGGCCACGGCGGTCGAAGCGGGCAAGGTGGCCTATGACGAGAAGGTCTCCCAGATCTGGCCCGCCTTCGGCCAGGCCGGCAAGGACAAGGTCACGGTCGCCCAGCTGATGAGCCACCAGTCGGGCCTGCCCGGCTTCTCGGAGCCGGTGGAGCCGTCGCTGTGGTTCGATCCGGCGGCGGTCAACGCCCGGCTGGCGGCCCAGGCGCCCATGTGGGAACCGGGAACGGCCTCGGGCTATCATCCGGTCACGGTCGGCTATCTGGCCAATGAGGTGTTCCGCCTGACGACGGGCCGGACCATGGGCCAGGCCCTGCGCGCAGACTTCGCCGATCTGGACCTGTGGATCGGCCTGCCGGAGGACCAGCACGGGCGGGTGGCCCAGATGCGCAAACCCTCGGCGGCGCCCAGCCTGGGGACCATCGACCCCATCAAACAGGCGGCCTTCCTGGACCGGGGCTCGGCGCCGGGCGGGCGCGGTTCGGCCGAATGGCGCAAGATGGAGATCCCCTCGGCCAATATGCACGCCACGGCGGCCGGCCTGGCGCGGATGCTGGGCGTCGTGGCCAATGACGGGATGCTGGACGGGCGGCGGCTGCTTTCGAAGGGCGTGCTGCGCGACCTGACGCGCGAGCGGATCCACGGTCAGGACAAGGTGCTGCCCTATGTGATCAGCTGGGCGGCGGGCCTGATGCGAAACGACGGGCTGAACGTCTTCGGGCCGGGCGAGTCCCTGGGCCACTACGGCTGGGGCGGATCCATGGCCATGGCCGATCCGTCGCGGCGCCTGTCGGCCGCCTATGTGATGACGCGCCAGTCGCCGCACCTGATCGGCGACCCGCGGCCCCGGCGCCTGCTGGAGGCCCTGTACGCCGCCGTCTAGACGGTTTCCGACAGGGCGACGGCGCGTCGGGCGGCGCGCGACCGCTGCGCGGCGCCCAGGGCGAAGACGCCCGCTCCGGCCCAGATGAAGCCGAAGGAGACGATCCGCAGCGGGGTCAGGGGCTCGCCCGCCCAGACGCCGCAGGCGAACTGCAGCGTCGGCGCCAGAAACTGGATGAAGCCGACGGTGGACAGGGGCAGACGCCGCGCCGACCAGGCGAACAGCACCAGAGGAATGACCGTCGCCGGTCCGTTGACCAGGGCCCAGGCCAGTCCGGCGGGCGAGGAAAAGCCCGTCGCCTGCCCATGGGCCGCCAGCCAGGCCAGGAACAGGGCGCCGAAGGGCAGCAACACCAGGCACTCGACAAACAGGCCGGTCTGGGCCGAGGCGGGCACGCGCTTTCTGATCACCGCATAGGCGCAGAAGGTGACGGCGAGCGTCAGTCCGATGATCGGCACATGGCCCAGGGCGACGGTCTGGACGGCCACCCCCACGGCGGCCAGGGCGATGGCGACGCCGCTCCAGCGGTCGATCTTCTCGCGGAACAGCAGGGCCCCTGCGGCCATGTTCAAGAGCGGGTTGATGTAATAGCCGAGGCTGGCCTCCAGCGTCGCATGATGGGTGGTGGCGAAGACATAGAGGCTCCAGTTGACCGCGATCATCGCCGCCGACAGGGCCAGCCAGCCGAAGACGCGCGGCGTCGCCAGCGCCTGTTTCGCCTCGTTCCACTGTCCCGCCAGCAGCAGGACCAGACCCGCCACGAAGACCGACCAGACCGCCCGGTGAGCCAGGATCTCGGGCGCGCTGAAGCCGTGGGCCGCCAGGGCCATGAACAGCAGGGGCAGAAGACCCCACAGGGTGTAGCAGGCGATGGCCGTGCCGACCGCGCGGGGATCGTTGGGGGAGGGGGAGGCGGTCATGGGGGAGCGCACGTGATTTTACTTTCGTCATCCTCCGGGCCGCGAAGCGGAACCGGGGGACCCAGCGGCGCGCGCGAGCGCGAACCTGTCGCAGAAGAGGTCTTTCGTACCCAGCGGCGGATGGATTTCGCCTTCGGCGCCGCTGGGTCCCCCGGTCTGCGCCGCGAAGACGCGGCTTGCCGGAGGATGACGAAAGCTAAGCGGAGCGGTTTAGACCGTGATCGAACGATACCCCGACGACGAGGTGATCACGCCCGTCTCGTCCAGCAGCTGGGCGATCTGGACGGCGTTCAGGGCCGCGCCCTTGCGCAGATTGTCGGACACCACCCAGAAGCTCAGGCCGTTTTCGACCGTCGAGTCCTTGCGGATGCGCGACACATAGACGGCGAACTCGCCGGCGGCGTCGACCGGGGTGATGTAGCCGTCATGCTCCTGCTTATCGACGACCAGCACGCCCGGCGCCTCGCGTAGGATGGCGCGGGCCTCGTCCGGTTCGATGGGGCGATCGAACTCGACCGTCACCGCTTCCGAATGGCCGACGAAGACCGGCACCCGCACGCAGGTGACCGTCAGCTTGATGTTCGGATCCAGCATCTTGTGGGTCTCGTCCCACATCTTCTGCTCTTCGTCGGTATAGCCGTCCTCGTTGAAGGCGCCGATGAAGGGGATGACGTTGAAGGCGATCTGTTTGGGGAACTTCTTGGGCGTGGCGTCGCCCAGGCCGTAGATGGCCTTGGTCTGGTTCCACAGCTCGTCCATGCCTTCCTTGCCGGCGCCGGACACCGACTGATAGGTCGAGACCACCACCCGCTTGATTTTGGCCGCGTCATGCAGGGGCTTCAGCGCCACGACCAGCTGGGCGGTCGAGCAGTTGGGGTTGGCGATGATGTTCTTCTTCTTGGCGTCCTTGACCGCGTCGGGGTTCACCTCGGGCACGATCAGCGGCACGTCCGGGTCCTTGCGGAAGGCCGAGGAGTTGTCGATCACGATGGGGCCGGCCTTGCCGATCCTTTCGGACCACTCCCGCGACACCGCGCCGCCGGCCGACATCAGGACGATGTCGACGGATGCGAAGTCGAACTGTTCGATGTCCTGGCATTTGACGGTCCGGTCGCCGAACGAGACCTCGACCCCCTTGGACTTGCGCGAGGCGATGGCGTGGATTTCATCGACGGGGAAGTTCAGCTCCTCGAGGATGTTCAGCATTTCGCGGCCCACATTGCCCGTGGCCCCGACGATCGCGACGCGATAACCCATGATGTTTGGTCCTTCGGACGCGCTGACGCTCGGCCTGCGGGGCCCTGCTGCTTCAGCGCGAAATAGAGGGGAGAAGCGTCCTGCATTTAGGCGTTCGCAGCCGCGAAGCAATCGCTTTTCGGCGGATGGGGCTTTAAGAACGCCGCCATGACCTCCCGCATCCGAAACGCCTACGACATCCGCGTGGACGAGGGCGTTCTGTCGCCCGATCCGGCCCAGGCCGAAGTCCTGCTCGCCCTGGAGCGGCTGGAGCGGGATCTGGCCCGGCGCGGCCTGTTCGGGCGGCCGCCTGAGGTGAAGGGGATCTACCTCTACGGCCCGCCGGGACGGGGCAAGTCCATGCTGATGGACCTCTTCTATTCGGCCACGCCCGAGCCGCGGAAAAAGCGCGCCCATTTCCACGCCTTCATGGCCCGGATCCACGACCTGGTGCGCCAGTGGCGCGAGGGGGACGCCAAGGCCCGAAAGGCCGTGTTTGGAACCCAGCACTCCCGCAAGGGGGGCGACGACCCCATCCCGCCCGTCGCCCGGCTGATCGCCTCGGAAGCCCGGCTGCTGTGTTTCGACGAGCTTCAGGTGACCGACATCGCCGACGCCATGATCCTGGGTCGGCTGTTCGAGGCCCTGTTCGAGGATCGGGTGGTGCTGGCCGTCACCTCGAACCGGGCGCCCGAGGACCTCTACAAGAACGGCATCAACCGCCAGCTCTTCACCCCCTTCATCGACATCATCCGCGACCGCTGCGAAGTGGTCCAGACGGCGGGCGCGCGCGACTGGCGGCTGGACCGGCTCAGCTCAGCCCAGGTCTGGCACACGCCGGACGACCGCGCCGGGTTCGAGGCCCTGTGGCGCGAGTTGAAGGGCGGGGAGCCGGAAGAGCCGGCGCACCTGACCGTCCTGGGTCGCGACGTCGTGGTGGAGCGGACCGTGGGGGCCATGGCGCGGGCGAGCTTTGCGGACCTGTGCGGCCGGCCGCTGGGGCCGCAGGACTATCTGGCGATCGCCGAGCGGTTCCACACCCTGTTCCTGGAGGATGTGCCGATCCTGGGGCCCGCCAACCACCATGAGGCGCGCCGTCTGGTGACCCTGGTGGACGCCCTCTATGAGGCCAAGACCAAGCTGATCGTCCTGGCCGCCGCCCGGCCCGAGGCCCTCTATACCGAAGGCGTTGGGGCGTTCGAGTTCGAACGCACCGTGTCGCGGTTCAACGAGATGCAGAGCAGGGACTGGCTGGCGCATGTGAGGGAGTAAGCGCAGACCCTCTCCCGCTTGCGGGAGAGGTGGCCCGGCGTCCGCGCAGCGGACCAGGGTCGGAGAGGGGAGTCTTGTTTCAACGAGAAGATTTCCCCCATCGTCAGGCGTGTCGCTGCGCGCCACGACCTGACACTTCCCCCGCAAGCGGAGGAAGGTCTGAGCATCCCAAAGAAAAGGGCCTGCGGATCGCTCCGCAGGCCCTTCGTCATTCGCTCTGTGTGATCGCTTAAGCCAGCGAGGAATCGATGTCCTTGCACGCCTGGATCAGGCCCTGGACCGAGGCGACCGACTTGGCCAGCATCGCCTTTTCGTCGTCATTGGTGGTGAACTCGACCACCTTCTCGACGCCTGCGGCGCCGATCAGGGCCGGGACGCCGACGTAGAGGTCGGACAGGCCGTATTCGCCCGACAGCCAGACGGCGCAGGGCAGGACGCGCTTTTCGTCCTTCAGATAGGACTTGGCCATGGCGATGGCCGATTCAGCCGGGGCGTAGAAGGCCGAACCGGTCTTCAAGAGGGCCACGATCTCGCCGCCGCCCTTGCGGGTGCGCTCGACGATGGCGTCCAGCTCGTCCTGCGACAGGAAGCCGGCCGCGACGGCGTCGGGCAGGGGCAGGCCGCCGACGGTCGAGTGGCGCACCATCGGCACCATGTCGTCGCCGTGGCCGCCCAGGGTCCAGGCGTGGATGTCCTGAACCGACACGCCGGTCTTTTCAGCCAGGAAGTAGGCGAAACGGGCCGAGTCGAGCACGCCGGCCATGCCGACGACCTTCTCCTTGGGGAGCCCTGAGAACTTCTGCAGCGCCCAGACCATGGCGTCGAGCGGGTTGGTGATGCAGATGACGAAGGCGTTGGGGGCGTGGGCCTTGATGCCTTCACCCACGGCCTTCATGACCTTCAGATTGATGCCGATCAGGTCGTCGCGGCTCATGCCCGGCTTGCGCGGCACGCCGGCGGTGACGATGCAGACGTCGGCGCCGGCGATGTCGGCATAGTCGTTGGCGCCCTTCAGGGCCACGTCCGAGCCGAAGACGGCGGTGGCTTCGGCGATGTCTAGCGCCTTGCCCTGGGGGGTGCCTTCGGCGATGTCGAACAGGATCACGTCGCCCAGCGCTTCGCGGGCGGCCACGTGGGCCAGGGTGCCGCCGATCATGCCGGCGCCGATAAGGGCGATCTTCGCGCGAGCCATGGATGTCTCCGGTTATTGCGTGTGCGAAAGGGGATTAATCATGCGGGCGGTCTAGACCCGCAAGGGCGGCGCTGCAAGGCTGGCCGACGTTCGATCAGGAGCCCCAATGACCGACTTTCGTCCAGACCCCGCCTTCGCCGCCGGCTCCATCGCCGCCGCCGAATGGCCGCTGTGTCATGTGCGGGTTCAGGACGACGCCCGCTTCCCCTGGCTGATCCTGATCCCGCGCGTCGAAGGCGCGGTGGAGCTGGAGGATCTGAGCGTCGAACAGCGGGCCGTGCTGATGGAGGAGACGGTGCGGGCGGGGGCGCTGGTGCGGCGACTGGGGGCGGTCGATAAGCTGAACGTCGGGGCCATCGGCAATGTCACGGCCCAGCTGCACGTCCATGTGGTGGGGCGCCGCCGCGACGACGGCCTGTGGCCCGATCCGGTCTGGGGACGGGGGGCGGCGGTTCCCTATGCGGATGATGAGCGGGCGCGGCTGTTGGATTTGATCGCGGGCGGGTGAGCCGCCGCGCGCCCTCAGATGATGTCCAGCGGCGTCTCCCGCGTCGGCGGGGGGAAGGCTTCGTCGAGACGGTGCAGGTCCTCGGCGTCGAACTGGATTTCCAGGGCGTCGGCGTTGGCCTCCACGTGCTCGACCGAGCTCGCCTTGGGAATGGCGATGACCCCGTCCTGGCGCAGGACGGCGGCGAGCGCCACCTGAGCCGGGTCGGCGTCGTGGCGGTCGGCGATGTCGCGGATCAGCGGATGTTCCAGCAGGCCGCCGCGGCCTAGGGGCGAATAGGCCATCATCGGCATGTCGCGCGCCTGCATCCAAGGCAACAGACCGAACTCCACCCCGCGCGAGCCCAGATGATAGAGCAGCTGATTGGCCGCGCAGTCCTCGCCTCCCTCGATCTCCATCAGCCGCTTCATGGCGCGCAGGTCCAGGTTGGACACGCCCCAGCGGACGATCATCCCTTCATCGACCAGTTCCTGGAAGGCGGCGACCGTCTCCTCCAGCGGGACGCGGCCCTCCCAGTGCAGCAGATAGAGGTCCAGACGGTCCGTCCCCAGCCGCTCCAGCGACTTTTCGCAGGCCAGCATCATCTTCAGTTCGGAGGCGTTCTCGGGCCGGACCTTGGACACCAGAAAGACCTCGTCGCGACGGCCGGCGATCACCTCGCCCACCAGCCGTTCGGAGCGGCCGTCGCCGTACAGTTCGGCCGTGTCGATCAGGGTCAGGCCCAGGTCGATCCCCCGCGCCAGGGCCTGCTGTTCGGCGTCGCGCCGGGCGGGATGGTCGCCGATCTCCCACGTGCCTTGGCCCAGGGCGGGAACGGTCGTACCGTCTGCAAAGGTGACGAGGCGGGTCATGTCGGTCCTGTTCCATTCGCGGCGAAAGGCCGCCTTGGCTTGGGTATGGAGAGGTTGAGATGCGTACCCGGCTTATCAAGACCGACGGCCTTGTCCAACAGGTGCTGGAGGCGGGATATGATCAGCCTAACGCGCCCCTGGTCCTGCTGATCCACGGCTTCCCCGAACTGGGCGTCAGCTGGCGCGCCCAGGTCGAGGCCCTGTCCCTGGCGGGATACCATGTCGCGGCCCCGGACATGCGCGGTTACGGCGGCACGGACAAGCCCCAGGGCGCCGCCGCCTTTTCGATCCTGCATCTGGTCGGGGACATGGTCGATCTGGTGCGGGCCCTGGGCGAACAGAGCGCCATTGTGGTGGGCCACGACTGGGGCGCGCCGGTCGCCTGGCACTGCGCCCTGCTGCGGCCCGATCTGTTCACGGCGGTGGCCGGCCTGTCCGTGCCCTTCCAGCCGCGCCGGCCCCAGGGACCGCCGACGACCGTCATGGCCGTCCTGTCCGAACGGGCCGGCATGGGCGACCTCTATATCAACCGGTTCCAGGCGGCCGACGCCCATCTGGCGCTGGAGGCCGATCCGGCGATGACGCTGAGGAAGCTGTTCTGGGCCTATGACGGCGCCACTCCGGCGTCGAAACGGGCCACCGGCTTCATGGCGCGGGGCGTCGGCCTGCTGGACAGTATCGATGACGGCGCCGACCTGCCGCCGTGGATGAGCCCGGCCCATTTCGCCGAATATGTGGAGGCCTTTTCGGCCGGCGGCTTTGACGCCCCGCTGAACTGGTACCGCGCCATCGACCTGAATTGGTCGCTGACGGCCTTTGCGCAGGAACAGCGAATCCTCCAGCCGGCCCTGTTCATCGTCGGCGAGAACGACCCGGTGCGCCACTACGCCGGATCGGCCGAGGCGGGGCTGAAGGACTGGGTTCCGAACCTGAGCCGGTCGGTGGTCGTGCCCGGCGCCGGTCACTGGATTCAGCAGGAGAAGGCCGAGGCGGTGAACGCCCTGCTGCTGGCCTTTCTGAAGGATCTGCCGGAGGCGGACGGGGGCCAGACGTAAGCCTGCGTTAACCTTGAAGCCGCAAGTCTGCCGTAAAGGTCGGGGACGGTGCCGCGAACCTCGGCGGACCCGCCGACCCGTCTTCTCGCCGTTCTCGGAGCCCCCATGCATCGCCGCCAAATGATCCTGTCCGGCCTGGCCACCGCCGCAGGGGCCTCGTCTCTGGGCGCCTGCGCCTCGGCGCCGGCCAATCCCAACTATCCGATCAGCTCCGACAATACGGCGCCCGCCTACACCTTCGACGAACTGGTCGCGGCCGGGTCCAAGGAGCTGGGCATCGCCGCCGAGGTGGTGGGCGGGGCGATCGAGCGGGTCTTCGCCGACCAGGGCGATCGCCCCACCGCCTATATCGCGGGTGAGGAAGGCTCCGGCGCCGTGGTCGTCGGCGCCCGCTACGGCCGCGGCGCCCTGCATATGAAGGACCTGTCGGCCTCTCAGGAAGTTTTCTGGCAAGGCGCCTCGGTGGGTTGGGACTGGGGCGGCAACGCCAGCCGCGTCTTCACCCTGGTCTATGGCCTGTATCATCCGGACATGATCTATCGCCGCTTTCCGGGCGTCGAAGGCTCGGCCTATCTGATCGCGGGCCTGGGCGTGAACTATCAGCGGGCCGACGGGATCACCCTGGCCCCCATCCGCACCGGCGTGGGCCTGCGCCTGGGCGCCAATGTCGGCACCATGAGCTACAGCCGCCAGCGCAATCTTCTGCCCTTCTGAACCGGTCGAGGCCGACCCTATTCCTGCGGAATGGGGTTGGTGCGGGGGTCGGGGCCGTTTGTGACGACGCGGTCGCGGTCGCCCAGATCCTTGACGATCTTGACGTCCGCAAAGCCTTCCGCCTCAAACAGGGCCTTGACCTGCGGGCCCTGGTCCCAGCCGATCTCGACCGCAAAGACGCCGCCGGGCTTCAGGATGCGCCGGATCTCGGGGGCCAGGTCGCGATAGGCCTGCAAGCCATCGGGGCCGCCGTCCAGGGCCAGATGCGGATCGTGGTCGCGCACCTCCGGGTCCAGGCCAGGGATATGGTCGGTGGGGATATAGGGCGGGTTGGACAGCACCAGGTCAAAGCTCGCGTCGCCGAAACCGGCCGCCCATTCCGTGCGCAGGAAGGTGGCGCGCTCGTTCAGATCCAGATTGGCGGCGTTCTCCTTGGCGACCGCCAGGGCCTCGGTGGAGATGTCGGTGCCCACCCCCTTGGCCGCCGTCCGCTCGGCCAGCAGGGCCAGCAGAATGGCGCCTGAACCCGTGCCCAGGTCGACGGCGGTGAAGGCTTCGTGCCGGGCGAAGGCCAGGAGGGCGACGTCCAACAGGGTCTCGGTGTCGGGCCGGGGGCTGAGGACGTCGGGGGTGACGTTCAGCATGATCTTCCAAAAACCTTTCTTGCCGACGATGCGCGAGACCGGCTCGCGGCGCAGGCGGCGGTCGATCATGGCCGTATAGGCGGCCTGCTGCTCGGGGGTGACGATCCGATAGGGGTCGGTCAGTATGTCGGTGCGGCTGGCGCCGGCGGCGGCCTCCAGCAACAGGCGGGCGTCGATGGCCGGGCTGTCGATGCGGCCGTCCTTCAGTCGGGCCTGGGCGGCCTTCCACACGGTCAACAGGGTCGCGGCGCCGTCGGCGGGCTTGGGGGAGAGGGGCTCGAGGGTCATGACGGCTGATTGGCCCTTCGCACAGGGGATTTCAAGCGCGACCGGGCGCCGTGGCCTGGGAACGCGGGGGGCGGCTTCGCCGTTCGCCTGCTGATGTTCAGGTTCAAATCTTCGCCGCAGCCCCGTCGCCGTCCCTGGTGGAGGTTCGTCGCCGCCGCCCTGGGCGGCCTGACCGCCGGGGCGGGCGCGGCCCATCTGCTCTACACCCAGGGGCACAAGGTGGGGGTGGAGCTGCGCCCCAAACGCCCCGAGCCCCTGCCGCCCAAGCCGCCAACGCCCGAAGACTATGAGGCCAGGGAGCCGGGCCGGGGCCGGCTGGCCAGACGGCCGGAACAGATTCCGCACAAGGGCTGGATCGACATACTGTGGCGGACGGGCGGCTCCTATTTCGGCGACCGGGTCGGTTTCGTCGCGGGGGGCGTGACCTTCTTCACCCTCTTGTCCCTGTTTCCGCTGCTGGGGAGTTTCGTCACCCTTTACGGCCTGTTCGCCGATCCGGCCGACGCCTGGAGCCGGCTGCAGTTCCTCTACGCCGTCATGCCCGACAGCATCGCCCAGTTCCTGGGCGGAGAGATGGAGCGGCTGGCCCGGAACTCCAGCGGCCAGCTGACCTTCACCCTGATCTGGACCCTGGCCCTCTCGCTGTGGACCGCCAACGGGGCGGTCAAGGTGCTGTTCTACGGGCTGAACGTCGCCTATCACGAGGTCGAGCGGCGCAACATCGTCCGCTATAATCTGCTGTGCATGGGCTTCACCATCGGGGCCATTCTGGCCCTGTTGCTGACCTCGGCCCTGGTCGTCGGGGCGCCGGTGGTGATCCGGCTGTTCGGCCTTCAGGAGGAATGGGGGCTCTTGGCCCTGTTGCGCTGGCCCCTGCTGCTGGTCGGCTATGTCGCGGCCCTGACCCTGATCTATCGGTTCGGCCCCTGTCGGCAGAAGGCGCGCTGGCGCTGGCTGACGCCGGGCGCCCTCTTCGCCGCCTTGCTCAGCCTGACCGTCTCCTTCCTCTTCAGCTGGTATCTGACCAACTTCGTCCGCACCGACTCCTACGGCCCCCTGGCGGCCATTATGGGCTTTCTGCTGTGGACCTGGCTGTCGGTGCAGGTGATCCTGATGGGGGCCGAGCTGAACGCCGAGATCGAGCACCAGACGGCCATGGACACCACGACCGGCAAGCCTCAGCCGATCGGGGACCGGGGCGCCAAGGTCGCCGATACGGTGGGGGCGCGACGGGGCAATCCGGCCGCCCTGGCTTTCACCCAGCGCCACGCCGAGGCCATGGCCGACCGGCTGACGCGCCGCCGCAGCCGCCGCGAGCGGGACGCCACCGCTACAGAATGAAGCGGCTCAGGTCGACGTCCTTGGTCAGCAGACTCAGCTTGTCGCGGACCGCCGCCCCGTCGAAGGCCACGGTCTGGCCCGCCAGGTCCGAGGCCTTGAAACTGGTCTCCTCCAGCACCCGCTCCAACACGGTCTGAAGCCGCCGGGCGCCGATGTTCTCCACCGCCGAATTGGCCGCCACCGCCGCATCGGCCAGGGCCTCGATCGCGTCCTCGGTGAAGGTCAGGGTCACGTCCTCGGTCGCCAGCAGGGCCTGGTTCTGGCGGATCAGATTGGCCTCGGGCTCGGTCAGGATCCGCTTGAAGTCGTCGCGCGTCAGGGCCTTCAGCTCGACCCGGATCGGCAGCCGGCCCTGAAGTTCGGGCAGCAGGTCCGACGGCTTGGCCACATGGAAGGCGCCCGAGGCGATGAACAGCACATGGTCCGTCTTCACCGGCCCGTATTTGGTCGAGACGGTGGTCCCCTCGATCAGGGGCAGGAGGTCGCGCTGCACCCCCTCGCGCGACACGTCGGCGCCGGAGGCCCCCTGGCGGGCGGCGACCTTGTCGATCTCGTCCAGGAAGACGATGCCCTCGTTCTCGGCCAGGATCAGGGCCTCCTTGGTCAGGCTGTCCTGATCCAAGAGCTTGTCGCCCTCCTCGGCGATCAGGGGGGCGGTGGCGTCGCGCACCGTCAGCTTGACCGTCTTGGTCCGGCCGCCGCCCATCTTGCCCAGCATCTCCGAAAGGTTCAGCAGGCCCACGGCCCCGCCGCCGGGGATGTCCAGCCCCTGGATCGGCGAGGCGGTGTCGGCCAAGGCGATCTCGATCTCCTTGTCGTCCAGCTCGCCGGCCCGCAGCTTCTTCCTGAAGCTGTCGCGCGTCGCAGGCCCGGCGCCGGGCCCGACCAGGGCGTCCAGAATCCGGTCCTCGGCCGCCCCCTCGGCGCGCGCCCGCACCTCGCCGCGCCGCCGCTCGCGCACCATGACCAGGGCGCTCTCGACCAGGTCGCGCATAATCTGATCGACGTCGCGACCGACATAGCCGACCTCGGTGAACTTGGTCGCCTCGACCTTCAGAAAGGGCGAACCCGCCAGCCGCGCCAGCCGCCGGGCGATCTCGGTCTTGCCCACGCCGGTCGGGCCGATCATCAGAATATTCTTGGGCGTCACCTCGTCGCGCAGGTCCTCCGGGACCCGCTTGCGACGCCAGCGGTTGCGCAGGGCCACGGCCACGGCGCGCTTGGCGTCGTCCTGGCCGACGATATAGCGATCCAGTTCGGAGACGATTTCGCGGGGAGAAAGGTCAGTCATGGCGCTCACATAGGAGGCCGAGAACCGTTGCGGGAGAGGGCAGGGCGTCGCGGCTCTGTTTCGCTAGACCGCCAGCCTCAACGCCAGGGCGGTCAGGGTGACGGCGAGGACGGGGAGGGTCAGGATCAGGCCGATCTTGATGTAATAGACCCAGCCGATGCGGACCCCCTTTCGGGCCAGGACGTGCAGCCACAGCAGGGTGGCCAGGGAGCCGATGGGGGTCATCTTGGGGCCCAGGTCGCTGCCGATGACATTGGCGTAGATCATGGCCTCCCGCACCGGGCCGGTCGCCGAGGAGGCGTCGATGGACAGGGCGGCGATCAGGACCGTGGGCAGGTTGTTGGCGACGGCCGACAGGGCGGCGGTCAGGAAGCCGGTTCCGAAGGTCGCCCCCCAGACGCCGCCTTCGGCGAACCCGTCCATCAACTGGGCCAGATGGCGCGTCAGCCCGGCGTTCCCCAGTCCATAGACCACCAGATACATGCCCAGCGAGAAGATCACGACCTGCCACGGCGCCTCGCGCAGGACCTTGGTCGTGCTGATCTTCGAGCCGCGCCCGGCGACGATCAGCAGCACGACGGCGCCGGCGGCGGCGATGGCCGAGACGGGAAGGCCTCGGGGCTCCAGAACGAAGAAGCCCAGCAGCAGCAGACCCAGCACCAGCCAGCCGGCGATGAAGGTCGCCCGGTCCTTGATGGCGGTCTCGGGCCGTGGCAGGCGGTCCACCTCATAGGCCTTGGGGATGTCGCGCCCGAAGACGGCGAACAGGACGGCCAGGGTGGCGGCGACCGAGGCCAGGTTCACCGGAACCATGACCGCCGCATAGCGATCAAAGCCGATGTCGAAGAAGTCGGCCGAGACGATATTGACCAGGTTGGACACCACCAGCGGCAGGCTGGCCGTGTCGGCGATGAAGCCCGCCGCCATGACGAAGGCCAGGGTCGCCTTGGGCCCATAGCCCAGGGCCAGCAGCATGGCGATGACGATGGGCGTCAGGATCAGGGCCGCCCCGTCATTGGCGAACAGGGCCGAGACCGCCGCGCCCAGCAGGACCACCAGGCCGAACAGCCGCCGCCCATGGCCCCCGCCCCAGCGGCCGATATGAAGGGCCGCCCATTCGAAGAAGCCGGCCTCGTCCAGCAACAGGCTGATGACGATGATGGCGACGAAGGCCGCCGTCGCATTCCAGACGATGCCCCAGACCACGGGAATGTCGTTCAGGGCCACCACCCCCAGCAGCAGGGCCGCCGCCGCCCCGCCCAGGGCGCTCCAGCCGATCTGCAGGCCCTTCGGCTGCCACAGCACCAGGACGATGGTGACGGCGAAGATCAGAAGGGCGACGATCATGGGGCGGATCCTAGCGCGGACCGGCGTCCGCAGCGAACCTGTAGCTTGCGCCGCGTCATATTTCTAGTATCTTGGAATAATGGAATTCGAACCCGCCATTCTCGCCCTCGCGGCCCTGGCCCAGCCCACGCGGCTGGAGGCCTTTCGCCTGCTGGTTCGCAGCGCGCCGGAGGGGCTGGCGGCCGGCGCGGTGGCGGATCGGCTGGCGGTGCCGGCCAATACGATGTCGGCCCATCTGGGCGTGCTGTCGCGGGCGGGGCTGATCCGCGCCCAGAGACGCAGCCGCTCGATCGTCTATCGCGCCGATCTGGATCGGCTGGGCGACCTGGTGCTGTTCCTGCTGAAGGACTGCTGCCAGGGCCGCGCCGAACTTTGCCAACCCCTGCTGGCCGAACTGGCCCCCTGCTGCGACTGAGGCCCCTATGGACATCGTCATCTATCACAATCCCGCCTGCGGGACGTCCCGCAACACCCTGGCCCTGATCCGCCACGTCGGGATCGAGCCCCATGTGGTCGAATATCTGAAGACCCCGCCCAGCCGGGCCCTGGTGGCGCAGATGGTCGAGCGGATGGGCGGATCGGTGCGCGACATCCTGCGCGAGAAGGGCACCCCCTATGCCGAACTGGGCCTGGGCGACCCCGGCCTGTCGGACGATCAGCTGCTGGAGGCGATCGTGGCCCATCCGATCCTGATGAACCGGCCGATCGTGGTCTCGCCCCGCGGCGTGAAACTGTGCCGGCCGTCCGAGGCGGTGCTGGACCTGCTGCCCCAGGAGGGGCTGAAACCCTTCGTCAAGGCGGACGGCGAGGTGGTGATCGACGCCGACGGCCGCCGGGTCGGCGGATAGCAAAAAGACGTCCCCCGGACCGGAGGACGTCTCAATGCGCCAGACGTCGTCGCCGGTTCAGGCGGCCTTGCCGGCCTTCTTGGCGGCCAGCTTGTCCTGGTGGGCCTTCATGCCGGCCGAGATCAGTTCGGCGGCCTCGCCGGCGTCGCCCCAGCCCTTGACCGTGACCGACTTGCCCTTCTCCAGGTCCTTGTAGCGGGTGAAGAAGTGTTCGATCTGTTCGATCAGGATGGCCGGCAGCTGACGATAGCTGGCGATCTCGGTGTAATAGGGGTTCAGCTTGTCGACCGGCACGGCCAGGATCTTCTCGTCGCCGCCGGCCTCGTCCACCATCTTCAGCACGCCGATCGGGCGCGAGCGGATGACGCAGCCCGGCACCACCGGCGTCGGGTTCAGCACGATCACGTCGCAGGGGTCGCCGTCGTCCGACAGGGTATGGGGAACGAAGCCGTAGTTGCCGGGATAGTACATGGCCGTGTGCAGGAAGCGGTCGACGAACAGGGCGCCGGACTCCTTGTCCATCTCATACTTCACCGGCAGACCGCCTTGCGGGATCTCGATGATGACATTGATGTCCCAGGGAGCGTTCGGGCCGACCGGAATGGCGTCGAGGTTCATGGCGGGTCTTTGCTGCGACTGCGAAAATCTTGAAAGCGAGGGGTGATAGGACGGGCGGGCCGCCTGGGCAAGGGCGACGTGCGTTCAGACCCTTGCGCCCGGCGTCGGAGCGGGTTCACTAGGCGCCATGACCTGGATCGACTGGACCGCCCTGACCCTCTTTTTCGTCTGCTGGCTGGGCTATGGGCCGATCCTGAGATTCATCGCCCGGCACGGCGGCGCCCTGAACGAGGACATGGTCCATGTCCGCAATCGGTGGATGGCGGCCATGACCCACCGCGAGATCCGGCTGGTGGACAGCCAGCTGATGGGCCATTCGATCAATTCGGCCTCGTTTTTCGCCTCGACCAATCTGCTGCTGATCGCGGCGGTGGGGGGGATTCTGTTCGGCGGGGAGAGCAAGCTGGAAGGCTTCGCCGCCGTGGGGGCCGAAAACGTGCCGATCCGCATTCTGGAGGCCAAGCTGGCCCTGGTGCTGATGTGCCTGGCGCGCGGCTTTTTGGACTTCATCTGGGCCCTGCGTCAGATGAACTACGCCCTGGCCCTGATCGGGGCGGCGCCCGAGATCCAGTCCGAAACGGACCGCAAGGCCTATGGCCAGGCGGCGGGGGAGTTGCTGAACCCCGCGCTCAGCGCCTTCAGCCAGGGGGTTAGGGGCTATTATTTCGCCCTGGCGGCGGCGGCCTGGCTGTTCGGCCCGATGTGGCTGGCCCTGGGCGTGGCTTCGGCCTTCGGCCTTCTGATCTATCGCCAGGAGGCGTCGCCGGCCGCGCGCGCCATTCGCAACGCCCGCCGTCTGCTGGGAGAAGGCTGATCATTGTGCAGGCGCACAACGGGCTTCCTGCGCGGTGTGGCGCCTATGAGGCGAATTAGGACCGTAACCGCCGTAATTGCGTAACATCCTGTGACCGTCAGGACGCGCAGAGCCCTTGACCGTTTGTGCGTTGCAACCTAAGTTCTCCTCTGACGCCTCCGGGCGTCTTGCCCTTCCTGGGCGTTTCCTCCCTATAGACTTTCATGCCGCGCCTCCGGGCGCGGCTTTTTTTTTGGCTGGTCGCCGATAAGTCGCGCCGGCCTAAACGCCCCAGGGCTCAGAGCACAGGTCGGCGATCACGCGGGTCAGGGCCTTGCGCGTCTTCTCATAGGCGGCGTTGGGCGCCTGGCGGCCCTCGTCCAGATACAGACGGCGGTTCAGTTCGATCTGGACGGCGTGAAACCCCTCCTGCGGCCGGCCCCAGACCTGGGTGGACCAGCCCCCGGCGTAGGGGTGGTTCAGGCCCACCCGCCAGCCCAGCCCCTGGAACAGGTCGCGCAGCCGCCGCGTCAGCCGCGGATCGCAGGCGGCGCCGTGTCGGTCGCCCAGCACCACCTCCACGCCTGCGGCCCGCGCCGGCATCGAATGCCAGTCGATCAGCAGGGCGTGCCCCTGGCGGGCCTGGGTCTGACGCATCAGGCCCTCCAGCGCCTGATGATAGGGCCGGTGGACCGCCGCGATCCGGGCCTCCGCCTCGGCCCTCGACAGGCGCCGGTCATAAAGCGGCAGGCCGTCGCCGCTGCGGCGGGGGATGACGCCGTATCCGGCTCGGGTCTTGGCCCCGACCGCACCGTCAGCCCCTTCGATCAGTTCGGGGTCCAGTTCGGCGGGGTCGCGGTTCAGATCCACATAGGCGCGACCGATCCGGCCCTCGATCAGCGGCGCGCCGCGCGCCGGCCCGGCCTGCACCAGGGCGTTGACCCGGGCGTCCTCCGCGCTCTTCAGACTGGCGTCCGCCAGGCCGGGGGCGGGCGCCATGTCCGCCGGATAGAGGTCGCCGGAATGGGGTGAGGCGAAGACCAGGGCCGTCTGGGGCGCGTCCGCAGGCGGCGTCGTGATCGCGAAATTGGCGCCGGCCGGGGTCATGTCCACCGCATAGCGCGTTTCGCTGTGGAAGGAAGTCGTGCGACCGGCGAATTTCATCGCCGGTTTACCGTTGTGAGCCTAGCGTCGCTCCTCTGAATTCAAGGGGCCTTTTCGAATGGCGCGCATCCTCCTGGCCGAAGACGACAGTTCGCTGCGCGGGTTCCTGACCCGCGCCCTGGAGCGGGCGGGCCATCAGGTCATCGACTGCGAAAACGGCGACGACGCCATCGACGCCCTGGAGCACGGCCCCTACGACCTGCTGCTGACCGACATCGTCATGCCCGGCGCCGACGGGATCGAGGTGGCCCGCGTCGCCGCCGCCCGCCAGCCCGGCCTGCGCATCATGTTCATCACCGGCTTCGCCGCCGTCGCCCTGACCGCCGCCCAGGCCTCGCCCCAGGCCAAGGTCCTGTCCAAACCCGTCCATCTGCGCGACCTGGTCAATGAGGTCGAACGGATGGTGGCGGCCTGAGCGTTGAAATCGCTACGGTTTTCCAGAAATCTCGTTGCGGCGGTCAAAGCCGCTTGATGCGGGCCGGTCGTGCCGCTATACGACCGCCCTTCCCGCTCTCGAACCGATCGAGAGCCGCCACGGCGGACGCGTAGCTCAGCGGGAGAGCACTACGTTGACATCGTAGGGGTCACAGGTTCAATCCCTGTCGCGTCCACCATTCCTCCCCAAGACAATCGAAGACTTGTCGAGCCCAGCGCATGCGCCGTTCAGGGCTGTGGCTGTTGTGTCGGTCGCAGCAGGGTCAGGTCGTAGCCCAGGTCGCGGGCGCGGTTCATCAGGGCGTCGCGGACCTGAGGCGAAGGTTGGGGCGTGCGCGACATCAGCCACAGATGGCGGCCCGGAGGTTCGCCAACGATCGACCAGGAAGCGAGCACGACCGCTCTCAGCCCACGGCCTCGCCTCGCCCCTTACCGCGGCGCGCGTTTCGCCAGGATGCGTTGCAGGGTGCGGCGGTGCATGCCCAGGCGGCGGGCGGTTTCCGAGACATTGTGGTCGCACAGCTCATAGACCCGCTGGATATGCTCCCAGCGCACCCGGTCGGCGCTCATCGGGTTTTCGGGCGGCTCGGGGGCCGCGTCGCCGCTCGCCAGCAGGGCCTTGACCACGTCGTCGGCGTCGGCGGGCTTGGACAGATAGTCGACGGCGCCGGCCTTGACCGCCGCAACCGCCGTGGCGATGGCGCCGTAGCCGGTCAGCATCACGATCCGGGCGTCCTCGCGCCGTTCGCGCACCGCCTCGACGATCTTCAACCCGTTGCCGTCCTCCAGCCGCATGTCCAGGACGGCGAAGGCCGGGGCCTTTTCGTTCAGCCGCAGCTGAGCCTCGGCGACCGAGGCGGCGGTGGTCACCTCGAAGCCGCGCGCCTCCAGCGCCCGCCCCATCCGGGTGCGCAGGGCCTGGTCGTCGTCCAGCAGCAGCAGGGACTTGTCGGGCAGGGCGGCGATGCGGGTCTCGAGCTCGGGCATTCTGTTCTCCTGCTGAATCAAGTCGGGGGCGGAAGTCGTTCGGTCAAGGGCGAGCGGCCGCCTGCGACGCTTCGACCCAATACGGGCGGGGACGGGGTTTGGACGCGCTCAGGCCGCCACCTCCAGCGCCGGACGGGCCCAGCGCACCGCCACACGGGCGCCGCGCAGGGGGGCGCGGCCTTCGGGGGCGGCGTCCGGCCGCGCCAGGCCCTGGCCCACGCTGACCACCCCGCCGGTCCGCTCCAACAGGGTGCGGGCGATGAAGAAGCCCAGGCCCATGCCGCCCTGGCTGGGGGCGACCGTGGTCTCCGGCCCGCCGCGCCCGGCGCCGGAGGCCGCAGCGGCGATCTGGGCCGCCAGGGCCAGGCGCGCCTTGCCGTGCGGGCGGCTGGTCACATAGGGCTCGCCCAGCCGGGGCAGGATGTCGCTGGGAAAGCCCGGCCCGTCGTCCAGAATGGCGATCTCGATCCAGCCGGCGTCGACCTGGGCCTGGACCCGCACGGTGGAGGCGGCGAAGTCGGCGGCGTTCTCGACCAGGGTCGACAGGCCGTGCACCACCTCGGGCAGGCGGCGCACGCGCGGGGCCGGCTGGCCGGGCGGGGTCTTGACCAGGACCTCAAAGGCCAGGTCGAAGCCCCGGTGCGGCTCGACCACCTCCTCCAGCAGGGCCTTCAGAGCCACGTCGGCGTACAGGGCGTCGTCCCCCTCCGGCCGGCGCGACAGCTGGGCCAATATGCCCCGGCACCGTTCGGCCTGTTGCAGGATCAGGGCCGCGTCCTCGGCGGCGTCGCTGTCGGGCGCCGAGGCGCGCTGAAGTTCCTTGGCTACGACCTGGATGGTGGCCAGCGGCGTGCCCAACTCATGGGCCGCGGCCGCCGCCAGACCGCCCAGGGCCGCCAGTCTCTGTTCGCGCTGCAGCACGTCCTGGGTCGTGGCCAGGGCCAGCTCCAGCTTCTCGGCGTCGGCCGCCACCCGCCAGGCGTAGCCGGCGGTGAAGACCACACCGGTCACCAGGGCCATGGCCATGCCCAGCCGATAGAGCAGGGGCAGGTGAAAATTCTCTCCCGGACGCCAGGGCAGGGGCTCGGACCAGAAGAACAGCACCCCCACGGCGATCAGGGCCAGAAGGCCCAGCGCCACGGCCTGGCGCGCGGGCAGGGCGGCGGCGGCGATCGTCACCGGCGCCACCAGCAGCAGACAGAAGGGGTTCTCCAGCCCGCCGGTCAGGCCCAGCAGAAGGCTGAGCTGAAAAATGTCGAAC
Organism: Brevundimonas sp. Br13; assembly: GCF_055391505.1. Classification (NCBI taxonomy): domain Bacteria; kingdom Pseudomonadati; phylum Pseudomonadota; class Alphaproteobacteria; order Caulobacterales; family Caulobacteraceae; genus Brevundimonas; species Brevundimonas sp. Br13. Next base: position 920,672 of record NZ_AP044008.1, read on the forward strand.
CCCAGGTGCAGGGCCGTGGTGCGTCCGTCCGGCAGGCTGGCCTCCAGCCGCCGCACCCGCGCCATGGCGCCCACGTTCACCGCAGCGCTGACGGCGATGACGATCAGACAGGGCCACAGCGGCAGGGGGAAATGCAGCCCCTGAGACGCCGTCAGGATCGCCGCGCTCTGCCCCAGTATGGTCAGCCAGCGCAGGACGATCAAAGTCCGCAGGGAAAAGCCGCGTCCCCTACGGGCGCCGTCGGCGGGGCCGGGCTGCGACAGGGCGCTGTCCACGGCCGCCCCCTCTGAAAGGGACGGCCGCCCGTGCGGCGCGATGTGGTCTTCTGTCGAGGTCACGGGCCTTCTATAGACCGGGGCCGAGGTTTTCGTCAGAGGTCGTCATGCCGCGTCGTTCCATCCTGCTGTTCGCCGGCGCCTGTCTCGCCATCGCCGCCGCCCTGGCCATCGTCACCGTGGTGGTGGTCGGCAATCGGCCCAGCGCGACCCGGGGCGAGATCGGCGCGACCGGCCAGCCCCTGGTCGGCGGCGACTTCCAACTGGTGAACCAGGACGGGCGTCCGGTGGATCAGACCATGCTGAACGGCAAATGGAGCCTGGTCTTCTTCGGCTTCACCTACTGCCCCGAGTTCTGCCCCACCACCCTGGCCGAGCTGGCCGCGGTGCAGCAGCGGCTGGGCGACAAGGCCGACGATCTCCAGATCGTCTTCGTCAGCATCGACCCCGAACGCGACACGCCTCAGCAGCTGAAGGACTATCTGTCCTCAGACGGCTTCCCCAAGGGGACCATCGGCCTGACCGGAACGCCGGACCAGGTGGCCCAGGCGGCCAAGGCCTACCGCGCCTATTACGAAAAGGTCGGCGAGGGGGAGGGCTATACGATGAACCACTCCCTGACCGTCTATCTGATGGGACCGGACGGCAAGTTCCGCACCGCCGTCGCCTATGGCCTCGGCCCGGACAAGGCGACCAAGATCATCGAAGACGCCATGGCGCGGGGCTGAGCCCTCACAGGTAGATCGGCGTTTGGTCGGCGTCCCTGATCGCGTCGATCATCTGCGGCGTCTCTCCTAGACCGCCAAGGGCGAGCGGCACCAGAAACATGTTTCTGGGCGACATGAACCGTTTGAAGTGGGCCTTAATAATCGGCAACGGGTGAGTGGTCGGATGGCCGGGAAGGCGAAGACCTGCTTGCGAAACGTGGCAGACCTTCCAGCCGTCCTTGTTGAGCCTCAGTTTGGAAGAAAGCCCTCCACGCGCGTACTTCAGGCGAGGCTTCTCTGCGGCCTTGATCGCGAAAGCCAAAGGCATTTCCCCGCGGTCGAACAGCGTTGAGATTTCCTCAAGCGTGGGGGTTTGGCCTTTCAGCGCCATGGCGAAGGCCCAGTGCGCCGGAGTGTTATCGGCGCATGTAAGGAGCCGACCTGAATCATGGACATCCTCAGCGCCGCGCCCCCAATTGGGCGTGCGGCATAGCAGGGGCAAATCTGATTCAGCCCAAGCTTCGATCACAAGATCCCAACGCTTGAGCGCTTCGGCAGAGGGGCGGGGTCGTCGAGGCGAAAAGGCCCATTCGCGAGCCAAAGTCCGAAGGGCAGGCTCCATTTCGGAGAGGGCTGCTGAAGCCGCCTCTGACGATGTTTCGTTCAACTAACCCCGCTCCTTCGTCTTGGTGAAGGCCACCTTGGGGAAGCGTTCGCCGACATAGCCGGTCTCCCAGCTGGACTTGGCCAGGAAGACGGGGGCCTGGTCGATGTCGCGGGCCATCTGGGGGCGGTATTTGCCCATGAAGTCCTCCAGATCGGCGTCGGACGCGTCGGAGGTCGGGGCGATCCAGCGGGCCTCGGCATAGGGGCTGGGTTCGAAGACGACGTCCAGGCCGTATTCCTCGCCCAGCCGGTCGGCCATGACCTCGAACTGCAGCTGGCCCACGGCGCCGACGATGAAGTCCGCCCCGATCTCCGGGCGGAACAGCTGGGTCACGCCTTCCTCGGCCAGACCCTCCAGCGCCTTCTTCAGGTGTTTGGCCTTCAGCGGATCCTTGACCCGGACCCGTTGCAGGATTTCCGGCGCGAAATTGGGCAGGCCGGCGAACCGCACCACCCCGCTTTCCGACAGGCTGTCGCCGACCCGCAGCACGCCGTGGTTGGGAATGCCGATCACGTCGCCGGCGAAGGCGTCCTCGGCCAGTTCGCGGTCCGAGGCGAAGAACATGATGGGCGCATTGACCGACAGGGACTTGCCGGTGTTCTGGACCTTCAGCCTCATGCCGCGCTTGAAGGCGCCCGAGGCCATGCGGAACATGGCGATCCGGTCGCGGTGGTTGGGGTCCATATTGGCCTGGACCTTGAAGACGAAGCCGGTGACTTCTTCGGCGCCGGGCTCCACCGTCGTCTCCACGGGCGCCGGGGCGTTGCGGGTCTCAGGCGGGGCTTCCTTCCGGGCCTTCATGACCTTGGGCGCCGGCGCCCAGTCGCCGATGGCCTTCAGCAGTTCGTCTATGCCGAAATGGCGCAGGGCCGAGCCCCACAGGACCGGCGTCAGATGGCCCTCCAGGAAGGCCTGGCGGTCAAAGGCCGGATAGCCGCCCTCGACCAGTTCGACCGCCTCGCTCAGCGCGTCCTGCTCGCCCGCCTCGAAATACTGCGCCGCCTGGTCCAGGGGCAGGGCCGGGGGATGGTCGGGGTCCTCGGCGGCGCCGGCGGCCTTGCGGGCATAGGGCTGGAACCGGCCGGTCCCGACCTCGACCATGCCGCGCAGACGATTGCCGCTCTCGGCCGGCCACCAGATGGGCGCCGGGTCCAGTTGCAGCCGCGAGGCGATGTCGTCCAGCAGGGCCATCGGGTCCTGGGCCTCGCGGTCCAGCTTGTTGATGAAGGTGATGATCGGAATGTCCCGAAGACGACAGACCTCGAACAGTTTCAGCGTCTGCGGCTCGATCCCCTTGGCGGCGTCCAGCACCATGATGGCGCAGTCGGCGGCGGTCAGGGTGCGATAGGTGTCTTCCGAGAAGTCCTCGTGCCCGGGCGTATCGAGCAGGTTAAACATCTTGCCGTCGTGCTCGAACGTCATGACCGAGGCACTGACGGAAATGCCGCGCTCCTTCTCGATCTTCATCCAGTCGGACCGGGTCCGCCGGTTCTCGCCCCGCGCCCGCACGGCGCCGGCCGCGCGAATGGCGCCCCCGGCCAGCAGGATATGCTCGGTCAAGGTCGTCTTGCCGGCGTCCGGGTGGGCGATGATGGCGAAGGTGCGCCGGCGCGCGGCTTCTTCAGGCAGGGTCAGTGAGGACATGGCGCGCGACTAGCGCGCCCGGCGCAGAAAGTCACTCGCCGGAGCGCTGCGCCTTTGCGCCACATCAAATAACCCCTCGCCATAAGGGGCTATTGGAGTCATGCTCGGCTTTGAGGAAGCGATCAGGCCGTCAGAGCCGGGCGTTCCTCTCCCGGAGCGATCCGGGTTCATAGGGAAAGGAAAAGACGATGGCTGTGATCCATCCAGAAGACCGCGTTTCGGGCCTTGATCGCTCGTCCTACGAGCGCCCGCACAAGATGCACCCGGCCATAGGGCTGGCGATGGGCTTCGGCTTCATCTTCGCCGTCGCCGCCGTCGTGCACATCCTGTTCACGGCGCTCTGACGCGGGTTTGAAGGCCGCCGCTTCAGGCGGCGAGGCGGTTCCAGACGGCGCGATCGGCGGCGATCGCGTCGAGGCGACGGCCCTTGTCGTGCAGCTGCCCCATGACGGCGTCGGGCAGGGTGCAAAAGCGCGGCTCGACCAGATCGGGATTGCACCCGGCTTCGGGCGCGGCGAACAGGGCGGCGTTGACGTCCGGGCTGCGCTCAGCGATCAGCCAGGCCAGACGGCGCGCCCGTGCGGGATCGTTGCGGTGCAGCAGCGGATCCTCGGCGAACAGCTCGCAACCCAGCTCCAGCACATAGTCGAAGCCCAGCTTCTCGAACCGGCGCGCGTCGGCGGGCGTGACCGGGCAGGCCTCGTCCAGGTCGAACACGACGTCGTTCAGAAGAAACAGCATGGGCGCGACGCCTTCGGCGATCCGGACGCGATGTCGTCCGTGATCCCCGTTCTAGCCGCCTGGGCTTGCAGTCCCGTTCACGGACGCGGTTAAGCCTTTGTGACCGGCGGGCTCAGTCCGCGCCCGTCACCCCGCCCCATCACCCCGCACCCAGGGCGCCCACCGCCAGATTGACCGCCAGGGCCACGATCACGGTGTTGAAGACGAAGGCGGTCAGGCTGTGGACGCTGGACAGCCGACGGACCCCCCGGTCGCTGATCTGCACATCAGCCGTCTGGCAGGCTACGCCGATGATCAGGGCGAAATGCAGAAAATCCCAATAGTCGGGCTGGGTCTCGCCGGGAAACATCAGGCCGCCGCGGTCCCCGCCCTCGTGGTCCCGCTGATAGAAGGCGTGGGCGTAGTGCAGGGCGAACATCAGATGGATGAAGGTCCAGGACAGGGCGACCGTCCCGAGGGCCAGCAGGCCGCCCGTCAGGGGAGAGCCGTGGCTGCGCGCCTCGGCGACCACCACGACGACGCTGGCCGCCGCCGCCAGAAGGCTGAGCGGCAGGACGGCCGCGCCGGTCTGATCCAGGGCGGCGGCGCGCCGGCGGATCGCATCGGCGTCCTGGGCCCGGGCCATCCGCGCCAGGGTGGCGGCGATGAAGACCGCGACCCCGGCGATCCAGCCATAGGCCGTCCGGGTCAAGGCGTCGTCGGCCACGGGGGTGAAGAGGGCGACGGCGATCACCACCCCCAGGCTGGCGAGGAGGACGCCGTAGAGGCGAAGGGGGTGAAACAGGCTCATGACCGCCGATCATGACGCCGGGCGCGCTCTCGGCAAGAGGCGACCGAGCCCCCGCGTCCTCCTAGACGAAAAGCGAAGGGGCTGACGCGACGTGACCCTTGCGAAGCCCTGCGTGCTCGGCTTAGCGTGATCACGCATTGTTACAGCCCGGCCGTCGCCGGAGAAGGGCCGCCATGACCATCTATGAAGATCGCGCTGGATTGCAGGTCGCGGCCGAACTCGCGGGCCTGATCGAACAGGAGGTCTTGCCGGGCCTGGGTCTGGACCCGGCGGGCTTCTGGTCGGGAACGGCGGCCGTCTTCGCCCGGTTCGCCCCGGAAAACCGCGCCCTTCTGGCCCATCGCGACGCCCTTCAGGCCCGGATCGACGACTGGCACGACGGGCGTCGAGGCCGGCCCTATGACGTCGCCGCCTCCCAGACCTTCCTGCGCGAGATCGGCTATCTGGTTGAAGAGCCTGAGCCCTTCACCATCGGCACGACCGGGGTGGACGCCGAGATCGCCCGGATGGCGGGGCCGCAGCTGGTGGTCCCGATTCTAAACGCCCGTTTCCTGCTGAACGCGGCCAACGCCCGCTGGGGCAGTCTGTATGACGCCCTTTACGGGACGGACGCCCTGGGCGACCTGCCGAAAGGCGGCGGCTACGACCCTGAACGGGGCGCCCGGGTCGTGGCCCGCGCCAAGGCGTTTCTGGACGAGGCCGTCCCTCTGACCGACGGTTCCTGGTCCGATCTGACCGACATCGACGCCGCCGTGCTGAAAGACCCGGCTCAGCTGGCGGGGCGCACCGAGGGCTCGCGCCTGTTCCGCCACAACGGCCTGCATATCGAGGTGATCGTCGATCGCGCCCATCCGGTCGGGCGCACCGATCCGGCCGGAATCGCCGATGTTGTGCTGGAATCGGCCCTGACCACCATCTGCGACCTGGAGGATTCGGTGGCCGCCGTCGATGCGGCGGACAAGGTCTGCGCCTATCGCAACTGGCTGGGTCTGATGAAGGGCGACCTGGTCGAGACCTTCGACAAGGGCGGCAAGACCCTGACCCGCCGCCTGAACCCGGACCGGGCCTTCACCGCGCCGGACGGTTCGACCCTGACGCTGAAGGGGCGTTCGCTGCTGTTCGTGCGCAACGTCGGCCATCTGATGACCACCCCCGCCGTCCGGCTGTCGGACGGGTCCGAGGCACCGGAAGGGATTCTGGACGCCGTCGTGACCAGCCTGATCGCTCTGTACGACATCAAGGGGCTGGGCGGGCTCGGCAACAGCGCCACGGGCTCGGTCTATATCGTCAAGCCCAAGATGCACGGCCCGGACGAGTGCGGCTTCACCAACCGGCTGTTCGACGTGGTCGAGGATCTGCTGGCCCTGCCGCGCCACACGATCAAGGTCGGGGTGATGGATGAGGAGCGTCGCACCTCGGCCAATCTGGCCGCCTGCATCCATGCGGTGAGGGACCGGATCGTCTTCATCAACACCGGCTTCCTCGACCGCACCGGAGACGAGATCCACACCGCCATGCGGGCCGGCCCGGTAGTGCGAAAGGGCGACGTCAAGTCCAGCGCCTGGATCGCCGCCTATGAGGCGCGCAACGTCGCCATCGGCCTGAAATGCGGCCTGTCGGGCAAGGCCCAGATCGGCAAGGGCATGTGGGCCGCGCCCGACCGGATGGCCGACATGCTGGAGCAGAAGATCGGCCACCCCAGGACCGGCGCCAACACCGCCTGGACGCCCAGCCCGACGGCCGCGACCCTGCACGCGCTCCACTATCACGCGGTCGATGTCTTCGCCGTCCAGGCCGAGGTCGCGACGCGGCCGACGCCGGGGCTGGACGATCTGCTGACCCCGCCCCTGGCGAACGGCGTCAACTGGTCCGAGGAGGAGGTGAAGGCCGAGCTGGACAACAACGCCCAGGGCATTCTGGGCTATGTCGTCCGCTGGATCGACCAGGGGGTCGGCTGCTCCAAGGTGCCCGACATTCACGACATCGGCCTGATGGAGGACCGCGCCACCCTGCGGATCAGCTCCCAGCATATCGCCAACTGGCTGCTGCACGGGGTCTGTACGGCCGATCAGGTCGAGGCCGCTCTGCGGCGGATGGCGGCCAAGGTCGACGCCCAGAACGCGGGCGATCCGCTCTATCGGCCCATGGCCCCCGATCCCGACGCCAGCCTGGCCTACCAGGCCGCGCGGGCTCTGGTGTTCGAGGGCGTGGACCAGCCGAACGGCTATACCGAACCCCTGCTCCACGCCTTCCGGCTGAAGGCGAAGGCGCAGCATTAAAAATCCCCCGTCACCCTCGGGCTTGTCCCGAGGGCCCACGGCTGATGTGGATGCGAGCGGCAAACGCGGATCGACGCCGCCAATCCAAGCCCATCATCGTGCGACGGACAGGTACACCCTCGGGACAAGCCCGAGGGTGACGGGTTTCATGGTTTAATCCCCCGTCCGTCTCGGCGGCGGCCCCGGCGCGGGCTCCAGCGGGCCTTCTTCGTCCTCGGCCTTCATCAGGTCCTCGGCGGCGTCGTTGCTGGCGGCGGTCTGGCCCTGGGGCGCGGCGGGCGTCGGCTTCTTCCCTCGGCCATACCCCAGCCGGCCCAGGGCCTCGTCGCCCTCCAGGCCGAAGGCGCTGCGGATCCGCAGATCGGTCTGGGGGAAGGGCACCTCGATCCCGGCGCCGTCCAGGGCGTCGGCGATCAGCCAGGTATAGGCCGCGTGCATGGCCGCCGGTCGCTTGACCGCCTCGCGCGTCGGCCAGACCAGCAGTTCGAACTCCAGCCCCTTGTCGCCGAACCCCACCAGCCAGACCTGGCTCTTGCGCGCCTCGGTCTCGGGCAGGGTGAAGGGGCTGGACCGGGCGCAGGCCAGCACCGCCTCGCGCACCCTGCCCCGATCCGACCCATAGGCGACCGCGAAGGGGACGTGGATCCGGCGGGTGTCGCCCTTCAGGGTCCAGTTGGTCACCGGCTGTTCGATCAGCCGCGAATTGGGCACCAGGACATTGACGTTGTCATTGGTCCTGACCCGCGTCGCGCGCGGCCCGATCTCCATGATGGCGCCGCGAATGCCGATGTCCTCGATCTCGATATAGTCGCCGACAGAGACCATCCGGTCGAAGATCAGGAACAGGCCCGAGACGAACTCCTTGACCACCCCTTGCAGGCCCAGACCCACGCCTATGCCCAGGGCGCCGGCGAAGACCGCCAGGGACGACAGGTTCAGCCCCGCCGTCGACAGGGCCGCCATGACGCCCAGTATGATCACCGCATAGCCGGACAGCCGCTCCAGCAGATACAGGGCCTGACGGCTGCGTTCGGCCCGTTCGCGCACGCGCCGCAGGGCGCGGGTGATCAGCCAGCTGACGCAGAAGGCGCCGATCAGGATCACGCCTGCGCCGACCAGACCGCCGACGGTCAGGCTGGCCCCGGCGATCCGCAGGACCGGCGACTGTTCGATCGCCTCCAGGTTCAGCTTCTCGATCGTAGAGACCATCCGCCTCAAGCGCGCGGCGAAAGGCCAAGGTTCCGCCCGCGATGACGCGCGTTTCCGTCAGTGACCCATGACGGCCTGGATTTCGCCGAACAGCCCGGCGGAGGTGAAGGGCTTGCCCAGGTGACGGTTCGCCCCGGCCTCCCGACAGGCGGCCACATGCTCCGCCTGGGTATTGGCCGTCAGCATGATGATGGGCGCCGGCGGCCGACCCGCGGCCTGTTCCCGGTCGCGAATGCGAGCGACCGCCGTGATTCCGTCCATCCGAGGCATCTGGATGTCCATCAGGATCAGGTCGAACCGTTCGCGCTCCACGGCCTCCACCGCCTCCACCCCGTCCTCCGCCATGACCACGTCGGCGACGCCGTCCAGCATCATCTCGACGATCCGCCGGTTGGTGGGGTGATCGTCGACGACCAGGACGTTCATTCGCCCTTGCGCCGCCGCAGCCCCCGGGTCGTCGCAGACGGCGGCGAGGGGGATGTCCAGCCAGAAGACCGAGCCCCCGCCCTCGCGCGGTTCGCCGTCCACCTCGCCGCCCATAGCCCTTGCCTGTTCGCGCGCCAGGGCCAGACCCAGCCCCATGCCGCCGAAGCGCCGCGTCAGGGCGTCGTCGCTCTGATGGAAGGGGGTGAACAGGGCGTCCTTCTTTTCAGGCGCGAAGCCGACGCCCGTATCCAGACAGGCGAAACGGATCACGCCGTTCCCGCGGCCTTCGATCCTCAGGCGGATCTCGCCCCGGTCGGTGAACTTCAGTCCATTCTGCAACAGGGGCGTCAGGATGCGCCCCAGGGCCTCCGCGTCGCCCAACAGCCGGGCCGGGAGGTCGGGCGAAATCTCGAGATGCAGGGCCAGACCCTTGGCCTCCGCCGCCGCGCGGTGGGGCGCGACAAGCTGTTCGGCGAAGGCGGTCGGCTCGAACGGCTCGGCCTTGGGCGCGCTGGGCGCAGCGCCCATGCGCGACACGGCCATCAGATCCTCGAAACGGTGCTGAAGCGACGTCGCCGAGGCCCGAATCATGGCGGCGATCTCGCGGATGTCGACGGTGTCGGCGCGACTGTCCAGAAGGTCGGCGCCGGCGATCACCCCGTTCAGCGGGGTGCGGATCTCGTGGGTGATGTTCGATATGAAGGCGCTGCGGGCGTGATTGGCGCGTTCGGCCTGCTCCAGGGCGGATCGCAGGGCGTCTGCGTCTCGCTGTCTCTGGGTCACGTCTTCCGCCAGGCCGATCAGATGGCGCAGACCGTCGTCGTCATAGGTGGCGACCTTGGTCGCCTCCAGATAGCGGACGCCGCCGCGGCCGTGATCCTCATGCACGGCGGTCTCTCGGCCTCTGGTCATGGCGGCGGCCGTCCATTCGGCCAGGCTCGAAGGCAGGACCTCGGCGGGCTTCAGCCCCGCCAGGCCCCCCACCCGGTCGAACAGGGTCTCTGCGGCCCTGTTGGCCAGGATGAAGCGTCCGGTCCGGGCGTCCTTGACCGTCAGGGCCAGGGGCAGGACATCGATGACCGTATTCAGAAAGGCGCTCGATTCCGTCTCGGCCGTCACGTCCTCCGACTTGGCCAACAGCCGCACGATCCGGCCTTGATCGTCGCGGACCGCGCTGACCAGGGTGTTCAGATAGAGGCCCGCGCCATCCTCAGAGCCTTCGGACCTGGAAAGCCGGGCGCGGAAGGAGAAGGCGCGACCGGCCCGCGCCTCCCTGACCGCAAGATCCACCGAGGCGCGGCAGGCGGACGGCCATATGTCGCGCCAATCCTGGGCGGGGTCGTTCGGAGCGGAAGTTCGAAGTCGCCGCGCCGCGCTGTTGACGTAGACTATTCGCCCCGAGGGGTTAAGCAGCCATACATTCGCTGGACAAGCTTCTGCGAGTTGGGCGTGAAAAGCATCGCCTTCGTAAGCCGTCTCGGCTTGAGGAGCGAACCTGTTCAACATTGAACTCCTAAACACTCAACACGATTCAGCTCCTCAGTATGCCGCACGGAGATGAAGTCGGAGTAAATCGGGCCGGTGAAATATTGCCCGCGCAAGTCTAGGTACATCTGCGTATGGCAAGCTTGAGCGGCATTTAACCATCCACGTCAATGATGCTTCCAGTTGTAGCGCCATAGCCGTGCGGGGGATGGATGAGACGAGTGTTGGTGGATGCGGCCCTGGTGGTTCGCAATGTCGCGGGTCTGCGCCAGTCCATTCTGGACGCCTTCGAAGAGGACGACGCCGTCACCCTGGACCTGGTCGAGGATCAGGCCGTCGATCTGTGCGGCGTCCAGCTGATCGAGGCGGCGCGCCGTCAGGCCCAGGCCGTCGGCAAGACCTTGAGCCTGGCGCATCCGGGCGAGGCGTTTCGCCCGGTGCTGGAAGCGGCGGGTTTTCTGACCGAGGCGTCCGAGGACGACCTGCGGTTCTGGTTTCATGAAGGATCGGTTCAATGACGGCTTCCATCCTGACCGTTGACGACTCGCCCAGCATCCGCATGGCCTTGAAGATCGCCCTGACCGGCGCCGGCTATTCGGTCGCCGAGGCCGGCGACGGCGCCGAGGGCATCGCCAAGGCCAAGGCCAGCGCCTTCGACCTGATCATCACCGATCTGAACATGCCGGTCATGGACGGCCTGACCATGATCGAAGAGATGCGCCGCATGCCCGAACAGATGGGCGTGCCGATCGTCTTCCTGACCACCGAGTCCGACGAGGGCATGAAGGCGCGGGCCAAGGCCGCGGGCGCCACGGGCTGGCTGACCAAACCGTTCGATCCCGACCAGCTGGTGCGGATCGCTAAGAAGGTGCTGGGCCGATGAACGAAGCCATCGCCATCTTCCAGGTTGAGGCGCGCGAGAACCTGGAACTGATCGAACAGGGCCTGCTGGACCTGCTGGATCGTCCCGAAGACCGGGATCTGGTCGACGCCGTCTTCCGCGGCCTGCACACGCTGAAGGGGTCGGGGGCCATGTTCGGCTTCGACGCCTTGGCCGGCTTCACCCACCATTGCGAAACCGCCTTCGACCGGGTCCGAAAGGGCGAGGTGGCGGCGACCACGGATCTGGTCTCTGCGGTTCTGGCCGCCCGCGACCACATGCGACAGCTGCTGGAGGATCCGTCGGGCGATCACGGCGCCGCAGGCGACGCCCTGCTGGCCGATCTGGAGCGCGCAGTGCGCGAGGCTGACGGCGCCGCCGCGCCGGAGACCCCGAAGGCCGGCGCGACGACCTGGCGCGTGAAGTTCGAACTGCCCGCCGACGCCTTCCGCAACGGCGCCAACCCCCTGGCCCTGCTGAACGAGCTGCGCGACCTGGGCGAGGCCCATGTGGTGGTCGATACCTCGCGGGTGCCGCCGCTCAGCCGGATGGAGCCGACCGACCTCCATCTGGGCTGGACCGTCACCCTGACGACCGAGCACGGCCGCTCGGCGATCGAGGACGTCTTCATCTTCGTCATGGACGAGATGACCCTGAGCATCGAAGCGGTGAACGCCGAAGCCGCCGCCCCGCAAGAGGCTCCCCAAGCCGCCCCCCAAGCCGCCCCCCAAGCCGCCCCCCAAGACGCCCCGGTCCAGGCCGCCGCCGAGCCGGCTCAGGCTCCGGTTTCGGCGGCCAAGCCCGCCGCCGTCGCCCCTGCTGCGCCCGCCGCCGAACCGGCTGAAGCAGGCGGCGCCAAGGCCGCCAAGGCTGCTGAGAGCGTGCGCGTTCCGGCCGACCGCCTGGATGAGCTGATGGACCGGGTCGGCGAACTGGTCATCGCCCAGTCCCGCCTGAGCCAGATCTCCAACGGCGGGACCGACGTGGCCCTGCGCGCCGTGTCGGAAGAAATCGAGCGCCTGTCCGGCGAACTGCGCGACACCATGATGGTGCTGCGGATGGTGCCCGTCTCGACCCTGTTCGGCCGTTTCCGCCGCCTGGTCCACGACCTGGCGCGCGAGACGGGCAAGGCGATCGAACTGTCGACCGACGGCGAGAGCACCGAGATCGACAAGACCGTCATCGAGCGTCTGGCCGACCCCCTGGTCCACCTGATCCGCAACGCCGCCGACCACGGTCTGGAGACGGCCGAGGATCGCGCCGCCGCCGGCAAGCCGGCTACGGGTCGCATCCGCCTGTCGGCCCATCAGTCGGGCGGCGAAGTGGTCATCACCATTCGCGACGACGGCCGCGGCATCGACCGCGACCGCGTCCGCGCCAAGGCCGAGAGCCAGGGGCTGATCGAGCCCGGCGCGGCGATCAGCGACCATGACCTGCTGCAGATGATCTTCCATCCCGGCTTCTCGACGGCGGCGGCGGTCACCAACCTGTCGGGCCGCGGCGTCGGCATGGATGTGGTCAAACGCACCATTGAGGGCCTGCGCGGCTCCATCGACATCGCCAGCCGGCCCGGAGAGGGGTCGGAGGTGTCGCTGCGCATCCCCCTGACCCTGGCCATCATCGACGGCCTTCTGGTTCGCGTCGGCCACGGCCGCTACGTCATTCCGCTGGACGCGGTCGAGGAGTGTCTGGAGCTGTCGCTGGACGAGGATCTGCGTTCGCGCGGCCGCAGCTTCATCTCCCTGCGCAACAGCCTGGTGCCCTTCCTGCGCCTGCGCGAGATGTTCGACACCGGCACCCCGCCCGAACTGCATCAGAAGGTGGTGGTCGTCTCGACCGGCGCCGAGCGGATCGGCCTGGTCGTCGATCAGATCATCGGCGACCACCAGACGGTGATCAAGTCGATGTCCAAGCTTCATTCGGGCCTGCCGACCTTCTCGGGGGCCACAATCCTGGGCGACGGCGGCGTCGCCCTGATCCTGGACGTGGGCCACCTGGTCGCCAAGGGCCAGCAGCAGGAGGCGCAGATGCGTGAGGCGGTATGAGCGAGACGGCTGAAACCACCGGCTGGACCGGCGCGGAGCAGATGGAGGTCCTGACCTTCGAGCTGAACGGCGAACTGTTCGCCCTGGAGGCCGTCGCGGTGCAGGAGATCATGGACCTGGCGCCCGAGACGGTGGTGCCGGGGGCCGGCGCCTTCGCCGGCGCCGTGATCAACTTCCGCGGCAAGGTCATCCCCTTGTCGGACCTGCGCGTCGCCTTCGCCATGGAACGGGGCGAGCCCACCATCGACAGCCGCATCGTCGTCATCGAGATCGACCTGGACGGAGAGCCGACCCTGGTCGGCCTGCGCACCGACAAGGTCCACGAGGTCACCACCCTGGCCCGCGCCGACGCCGAGGCTCCGCCCAGCGTCGGCATGCGCTGGCGGCCCGAGTTCATCCAATGCCTGGTCAAGCGCGACGGCGAATTCATCGTCGTTCCCGCCCTCCAGACCCTCTTCAACCAACAGCACGACGCCCGCTCGCCGGTCGCGTCCGCCACGCGTCACTGACCGGCTCTTCGGGGAGAACAGCCATGCGTTTCACGATTAAGGCCAAGCTGGCCGCCGGCTTCGGGATGATGATCGTCCTGCTGATCGGGATTGCGTTCCTCGGGATTCACAGCCTGGGCAGCTTCAACAAGGCCATGGACGACGTCATGTCGGGCCCGGCCAAGCGACTGGAGAATTCGCAGACGGCGAACATCCGCCTGCTGGAGTCGATCCGGGCTGAAAAGAACCTGATCCTCTCGACCACGCCGGAGGAAATGCGTCGTCACATCGAAACGGGTGAGACGGCCCGCGAGGAGATGGCTGAACTTCTGAAAGCCGGCGAGGAGAAGGCGTCCGAGGTCAACAAGCCTGACTGGCAGCGGCTGGAGGCCCTGCTGGCTCAGATGACGACGATGGAGGGCCGCATGGCCGACCTGGTGCGCTCGGGCCAGCACGCCCAGGCCATCGCTCTGTCGACCGGCGAATCGCGCGAGATCGCGGTCGAGATGTCGGAGATCTTCGCCAAGATCGTCGAGCGCAACCAGGCCGCCATGGTGAAGGCCGATCAGGACACGTCCAAACAGTACGCCGACACCCGCAACCTGGTCATCGGTCTGACGATCGCGGCCCTGGCCATCGCCGTCGCCTTCGCCCTGTGGATCGCCTTGGGCATCAGCGCCGGCCTCAGCCGTCTGATGACGGTCGCCGACGCCGTCGCCATCGGCGATCTGGACCAGCGGATCGAGATCAAGTCGAACGACGAGATCAAGGACCTGGTCGGGGTGTTCAACACCATGACCGACAATCTGAAGGCCACGGCCGCCATGGCCGATCAGATCGCCATGGGCGACCTGAGCGTCGAGCCCAAGCCCCTGTCGGACAAGGACACCCTGGGTCTCTCGCTGCAAGGCATGACCCGGAACCTGCGCGCCACGGCCGCCATGGCCGATCAGATCGCCGTGGGCGACCTGAGCGTCGAGCCCAAGCCCCTGTCGGACAAGGACATCCTGGGCCAGGCCCTGCAACGGATGACGCTGAACCTGCGCACGACGGCGGCGATCGCCGACGAGATCGCCCAGGGCGACCTGACGGTTCAGCCCAAGCCGCTGTCGGACAAGGACACCCTGGGCCTGTCGCTGCAGTCGATGGTGGAGCGTCTGCGCGGCGTGGTCGCCGACGCCCTGTCGGCCGCCGACAACGTCTCCTCGGGCAGCCAGGAACTGTCGGCCACCTCCGAACAGATGAGCCAGGGCGCCACCGAACAGGCCGCCGCCGCCGAACAGGCCTCGGCCTCGATGGAGGAGATGGCCGCCAACATCAAACAGAACGCCGACAACGCCGCCCAGACCGAGAAGATCTCGCGTCAGTCGTCGAGGGACGCTGAGGCCAGCGGCGAGGCGGTCAACCGCGCCGTGGACGCCATGCGCACCATCGCCGACAAGATCGGCATCGTGCAGGAGATCGCGCGTCAGACCGATCTGCTGGCCCTGAACGCGGCGGTCGAGGCCGCCCGCGCCGGGGAACACGGCAAGGGCTTCGCCGTCGTCGCCTCCGAGGTCCGCAAACTGGCCGAACGCAGCCAGACGGCCGCCGCCGAGATCAGCGCGGTCTCGGGCGACACGGTCAAGGCCGCCCAGGAAGCGGGCGAGATGCTGCAACGTCTGGTGCCGGACATCCGCAAGACCGCCGAACTGGTCTCGGAAATCTCCGCCGCCTGCCGCGAACAGGACGTCGGCGCCAGCCAGATCAACGAGGCCATCCAGCAGCTGGACAAGGTGACGCAACAGAACGCGGGCGCCTCGGAAGAGATGTCGGCCACCTCGGAAGAACTGGCGGCCCAGGCCGAAGAGCTTCAGACCTCGATCGCCTTCTTCCGCACCGACTCGGCCGGCGGTCGCGGCGGACGGGCTCCGGCCCGCGCCCCCGCCCGCACCTCGACCTTCAAGGCGCCCGCCAAGTCCGCCGCCCGTCCGGTCGGCAAGTCGGCGTCCCCTGCGAAATCCCCGGTCCACGCCCAGCAGGCCCGGGCCCAGGGCTTCGCCCTGGACCTGACCAGCGGCGGTGCCGACGCCGAGGACATGGACTTCCGGGAAAGCGCCTGATGTCCGGAATCTCCGTCCTCCAACATCGCCGACCCAGTACCGTCCTCAGTAACCCGCGTCCGCCATTCGCCGACCTGACTTCAGAAAAGGGGCTCTGAAATGCGCCTAACGATTAAAGCAAAACTGGCCGGCGCCTTCGCCGCCGTCCTGGCGATCGCCATGGTTCTGGGCGTCGTCGGCGTCATAAAGATGAGCGCGGTCAACGATCAGTCGACCGTCATCACCGAAAACTGGATGCCGAGCATCGACGCCATCCACAGCCTCAATACGGCGACCTCGGACCTGCGGGCCCAGCAGTACGCCCACATCACCTCGACCGATCCGGCGCGCATGGCCGAGGTCGAAAAGGACATCGCCGCCACGCTCGACACGATCAAGAGCGAACGGGCGAAGTATGAGGCCCTCATCTCCTCGGACGACGAGCGGGCGCTCTACAATCAGTTCGCCGGCAAGTTCGAAAACTATCTGCGGGACGGCGAGCGGATGCTGACCTTCTCGCGCGTCAATCAGAACGAGGCCGCCGCCCAGGCCATGCTTGCCAGCAAGCCGCTGTATGACGACATGTCGGCGGACCTGCTGAAGCTCGTGAACCTGAACGTCGACGGCGGCAAGGCCGCCAGCGTCGAGGGCGACAAGGTCTTCTCAGAAGCCCGGACGATGTTCATCGCCCTGGTGGTCGCCGGACTGGTGATCGGCGTGGTCGCCGCCTTGTGGATTTCCCGCACCGTCACCCTGGGCCTGCGCAAGGTCTCCACAGCCATCGAGGCGGTCGCCATCGGCGACCTGAATCAGGACATCAAGGTCACGACCAATGACGAGATCAAGGATCTGGTCGATACGGTCGATCGCATGACGGCCAATCTGCGCGCCACCGCCGCCATGGCCGACGAGATCGCTCAGGGCGACCTGACGGTCCAGCCCAAGCCCCTGTCGGACAAGGACACCCTGGGCCTGTCGCTGCAGTCGATGGTCGAGCGCCTGCGCGGCGTCGTCGCCGACGCCCTGTCGGCCGCCGACAACGTCTCTTCCGGCAGCCAGGAACTGTCGGCCACGTCCGAGCAGATGAGCCAGGGCGCCACCGAACAGGCCGCCGCCGCCGAACAGGCCTCGGCCTCGATGGAGGAGATGGCCGCCAACATCAAACAGAACGCCGACAACGCCGCCCAGACCGAGAAGATCTCTCGCCAGTCGGCCAAGGACGCCGAACTGAGCGGCGAGGCCGTGACCCGCGCGGTGGACGCCATGCGCACCATCGCCGACAAGATCGGCATCGTGCAGGAGATCGCGCGTCAGACCGATCTGCTGGCCCTGAACGCCGCGGTCGAGGCCGCCCGCGCCGGGGAGCACGGCAAGGGCTTCGCGGTCGTGGCTTCGGAAGTGCGCAAACTGGCCGAACGCAGCCAGACGGCCGCCGCCGAGATCAGCGCGGTCTCGGGCGACACGGTCAAGGCCGCTCAAGAGGCCGGCGACATGCTGCAGCGCCTGGTGCCGGACATCCGCAAGACCGCCGAACTGGTCTCGGAAATCTCCGCCGCCTGCCGTGAGCAGGACGTCGGCGCCAACCAGATCAACGAGGCCATTCAGCAGCTCGACAAGGTGACGCAACAGAACGCCGGCGCCTCGGAAGAGATGTCGGCGACCTCGGAAGAGCTGGCGGCCCAGGCCGAAGAGCTTCAGGCCTCCATCGCCTTCTTCCGCACCGACTCAGCCGGCGGCCGCAGCGGACGGGCTCCGGCCCGGGCTCCCGCCCGCGCCTCGACCTTCAAGTCGCCGCCCAAGCCCGCCGCCCGTCCGGTCGCCAAGGCGGCTACCCCGGCCCAGTCTTTCGCCAAGTCTCCGGTCCACGCCCAGCAGGCCCGGGCCCAGGGCTTCGCCCTGGACCTGACCAGCGGCGGCGCCGACGCCGAGGACATGGACTTCCGGGAGAGCGCCTGATGTCCGGCCCCGTGGAAAAAGCGGGTGCGGCTGAAGGTCAATACGTCAGCTTCGGCCTGGGCGAGGAGGTCTTCGCCGCCCCGGTCGGGCTGGTGCGGGAGATCCTGACCTATCAGGCCCCGTCGCGCATCCCCAACAGCCCCGCCTATCTGATGGGTCTGACCGATGTGCGCGGCCAGGGCGTTCCCACGGCGGATCTGCGGATCCGCCTGGGGATGGCGCCGGTCGAACCGACCCTGAACACCCGGATCCTGGTCCTGGACATCCCGCTGGAGGACCGGACCCTGAGCCTGGGTCTGGTCGCCGACCGGGTGTTCGAGGTGACCAGCTTTGCCGCCGACCAGATCGAGCCTTCGCCCGACATCGGCGTCAAATGGCGCTCGGACTATATCTCCGGCGTGGTGCGGCGCGACGACGGCTTCGTCGTCCTGATCGACCTGCCCCGGCTCCTGTCCACCACTGGCGATGCGGCCGATCTCGCCGCCTTCGCCCCTCTCGAACGCGCCGCCTGAGGGCGGCGCGAACGGCCCATAAAAAGAAGAGAGAAACGCCTTGTCCCAAGCGGCGCTAGAACGGTCCGCCCCCACGCTTGATCAGATCAGCGCCCGCAACTTCGAACGGTTGGCGCGCTACATCTATGACTACAGCGGCATCAAGATGCCCTCGTCCAAGCGCACCATGCTGGAGGGACGGCTGCGTCGCCGGCTGCGCGTCACCGGCCATGAGACCTTCGACCGCTATTGCGACTATCTGTTCAAGGACGGCGGGCTGGAGACCGAGTCCGTCTTCCTGATCGACGCGGTCACGACCAACAAGACCGACTTCTTCCGCGAGCCGCGCCATTTCGACTATATGGCCAGCCACGTCCTGCCCGAGTTCAAGGC
This sequence comes from Brevundimonas sp. Br13, assembly GCF_055391505.1. Classification (NCBI taxonomy): domain Bacteria; kingdom Pseudomonadati; phylum Pseudomonadota; class Alphaproteobacteria; order Caulobacterales; family Caulobacteraceae; genus Brevundimonas; species Brevundimonas sp. Br13. The sequence goes on from NZ_AP044008.1 coordinate 939,229, forward strand.
CGCCGGGCAGCGTCGCATCCGCGCCTGGAGCGCGGCCTGTTCCACGGGCGCCGAGCCCTATACGATGGCCATGGTCCTGCAGAAGTTCGCCGACGAAGAGGGCGGGCCGGACTATCAGATCCTGGGCACCGATCTGTCGACCGAGGTGCTGGAGACGGCCCTGCGCGGCGTCTATCCCGACGAAATGCTGACGCCCGTGCCGGCGGACATGAAGCGCTGGGTGATGAGGGCGCGCGACGCCAGCCGCCGCGAAAGCCGCATTCATCCGTCCCTGCGGTCCAAGCTGTCGCTGGCGCGGCTGAACCTGATGGACGACGCCTATTCGGTCGGCGATCCGTTCGACATGATCATGTGCCGCAACGTCATGATCTATTTCGATAAACAGACCCAGGCCAAGGTTCTGAACCGTCTGTGCGCCCGTCTGCGGCCCGGCGGCTATCTGTTCATCGGCCATTCGGAAAGCATCACCGGCATCGAACTGCCGCTGGTCACCGTCGCCAACACCATCTTCCGGAAGACCTGACCTCATGCCCAAGGTTCGTGTTCTGGTGATCGACGATTCCGCCAGCGTGCGCCAGACCCTGGTGGACGTGCTGTCGGCGGATCCGCAGATCGAAGTCATGGGGGTGGCGTCCGATCCCTTCGTCGCCGCCCGCCGCATCGCCGAGGACGTGCCCGACGTCATCACCCTGGATGTGGAAATGCCGCGCATGGACGGCATCACCTTCCTTCGGAAACTGATGTCTCAGCGCCCGATCCCGGTGGTCATGTGCTCCTCCCTGACCGAGGCGGGCTCCGAGACCCTGATGCAGGCGCTCGAAGCCGGCGCCGTCGACATCATCCTGAAGCCGCGGATCGGGGCGGCGGACCATCTGGCCGAGAGCGGCGACCGCATCCGCGACGTGGTCAAGGCCGCCGCCCGCGCCCGCGTCGGCGCCCGCCGCCCGACCGCCCGGACGCTGGATCCCGGCACCAAGCTGACGGCCGACGCCATGCTGCCGCCGCCCAGCGGCGCGGCCATGGCCCGCACCACCGAAATGGTCGCCTGTCTGGGCGCCTCGACCGGCGGCACCGAAGCCCTCCGCGAAGTCCTGCAGGCCCTGCCGGCCAATGCGCCGGGGATCGTCATCGTCCAGCACATGCCGGCCGGCTTCACCGCCGCCTTCTCCAAACGGCTGAACAGCCTGTGCGAGGTCGAGGTCAAGGAGGCCCAGCACGGCGATCCCGTCCTGCGCGGCCACGTCCTGATCGCGCCGGGCGACAAACACATGCTGCTGGAACGCCAGGGCGCCCGCTATCAGGTGGCGATCAAGGACGGTCCGCCCGTGTCGCGTCACCGGCCCTCGGTGGACGTCCTGTTCCGCTCGGCAGCCCGCGCCGCCGGCCGCAACGCCATGGGGGTCATCATGACCGGCATGGGCGACGACGGGGCGCGCGGCCTGCTGGAGATGAAGGAGGCCGGCGCCGTGACCGTGGCCCAGGACGAGGCCAGCTCGATCGTCTTCGGCATGCCCAAGGAGGCCATCGCCCGGGGCGCCGCCCAAAAGATCATGGCGCTGGAACATATCGCGCGCGAAATCATGGCGGTCGATCGGTCGCGCTGAACCAGGCCTGGTCTTCGGCCTGTTCGACAGTTGACGCCGCGCCGACGGAGACGTCGGCGCGGCGTTCTCATTTCAGGGCTGCGTGATCTTCAGAACAGCAGGTCGGCGAACTCGTCCGCCTCGGCCGGCGCCGCTTCGACGGCCGCCGTCTCGGCCTGAGCCTCTTCGCCTTCCGGCGCAGCGTCCTTGGGAACGGCGTATTCGGCATGGATCAGCCGTTCGCGCGCCATCGTATAGCAGAGCCCGATCTCGTTCATCGCCTCGTCCAGGGCGGCCTCGATCTGGGACAGGTCGTCCACCTCGGGCCCTGCGGCCTCGACCAGGGCGGCGGCGGCGGCGTGAAGGGCGTCGCCCATGTCGGCCTTCAGCCCCAGCTGTTCGGCGGCGACGGTCAGGGACCGCGCCGTGGCGGCGCCCTGGTCGCTGAGGCCGCTCAGGTCGTGCTCGACCACGTCGGCGGCCTGGCGCAGACGGCTGCGCACCCCGTTCAGACGACCGGCGTCCACCCGCCCGTCCTGATCGCCGCCCGCCGGCCTGTCATTGGCGACGCCCGCCAGGGCGTTCAGGGAGCTGAGCGTCAGATCGGCCTCTTCCTCCAGCTGGCCGGCGTGGCTGCTCAGCTCGATGGCGATCACGCTCAAAGGCTTGCCGATGTCGCCCAGGCGGTTGGAGCGCAGGCTGCTGTTGATGGCCATCTGCTGGATGTCGCGCTTGACGCCCTGGATGGCGCCGACCCGGCGCGACAGGGCCTCGACCGCCGAGACGGTTTCGTTGCTGATCCTGTGGGCGTTGGCCATGGCCGCAGTCACGTCGCCGACGAGAAGGCCCGCGTGTCCCAGGCTCTCTTCCAGTTCGCGCAATCCGCCCTTGCCGCCCCGGCCGCCCAGGGCGTTGACCGCCAGGATCTGGGCCGTGTCCGCCGCCATGCCGTTCAGGCTCTGGGTCACCTTGACCGCTTCCGCCTCGAAATCGGCCGCGATATCGGACATCTGGGCCGCCAGCATGTGCAGCAGCCGACGTTCGGCCCGGTCGCGCGCCTCCTCGGCCAAGTCCGACTGGGCCGCCAGGCGGCTGGCGACGCGCAGGCCCAGCTGGACGTGTTCGATGCGCTGACGGGTGATGTCGCCGATCTGAAGCGCCATCAGGGCCTTGCTGACCTTGGTCTGGATGTCGCGGGCGATGGCCGCGATCGAACGGGCGACGTCGGCGATCTGGGTATGCTGTTCCTGAATGGCGCGGGCGTCGACCGCCAGCCGGTCCGGCACGGCGGGGATCAGGGCGGCGTATTTGCCGCTCAGAGTCTGTTCGAACTCCAGGGCCTGTTGCAGGCGGGTCGACAGATCCGTCAGCTGATCGGCCAGTTCGTCCAACTGGCCGACGCCCAGGTCCAGCTGGCTGCACATGCGCTCGGCGAAGCCGGCGAACTCGTCCGACGCGCGGATGGTGGACCCGGCCGTTATCTTGACGTTCAGCGCAAAGGCCCGGAGGTAGCGCAGCGTTGTGCGCATCGACTCGATATTGGCCTGAAGCTGGGCGCCGGCGACCTTGATGTTGGCGAAATAGGCGATCCGGTCCTGCTGGGCCTCCGGCAGGGCGTTCAGTCCCTCGGCCGTGGACAACAGGTCCTGGGTCGTGTCCGACACGGATTTGGCGTCCAGGGTGACCTCAAGCCGATCCAGGGATTCGATCAGTCGTCCCACCATTTCCAACGACCCCGCCAGCCGGCCCCCGGCGTCGGAGAAACGGCTTTCGATCAGCGCACGCGCTGTTTCGAGCTGGTCGATGATGGCTGTCGGCTGGACGGGGAGACCGGCCGTGACGGCGAAATCATGATGCTGGATGTTCACTAACCGTCTCGTTCTGAGCGTCGTTCGGTGAAACATAGGCCGCAACTTACCAACTGAGGGTAAACGCCTTTGCGGCGGCGGGCGGAGTCGATCAGGGTCCGGAAAATTAAAAGGGGCCGGCTGCGTCGCAGCCGGCCCCTTGGAAACTGGTGGAGCTTAGCGGAGTCGAACCGCTGACCTCTTGCATGCCATGCAAGCGCTCTACCAACTGAGCTAAAGCCCCGGACCTTGCGGTCTGGTTCGCCCGGTTCATCTTGCGATGGCCCCCGGCGAGGCGGCGGAACCTATGTCAGAGCTTTTTTAGGATCAAGCCCGTTTCGACATTTATTTTCACATCGGTTCCAGGTGTGAAAAAGGGCAGAGATTTCAAACCGCAAGGGTCCGAAAGCCTGTCCGCCCGCCGCGTCTCCCTAAAGGGAAATACGGCGGGCGCAACAAAAAAGATCAGTCGTCGTCGTCGCGCGACGGCTTGGCGATTTCGTCGTCCAGGTCGTCGTCGTCTTCGTCCTCGATGAAGGGCACCGAGTCGTCGTCATCGTCGCCCAGGTCGTCATCGTCGCCGTCGGTCGAACCCATGCCCGGCTCGTCTGCGGCGTCGGCGGGGGAATCGTCGTCGTCGTCAGGCGTCAGGATCGGCTCGTGGCCTTCCTCGTCGATTTCCGGGGCGCGGATCTCTTCGTCCTCGTCCTCTTCGCCGTCGGCCGCCTTGTCCTTGACCTGATCTTCGGCGTCCTCGTCGTCGGTCGGATAGCCGGGACGGGCGCGGCGGCTGCGCAGCTTCAGGGCTTCTTCGGGATCGAAGTCCGTGCCGCATTTGGGGCAGTGGGCGGGGCGGCGGTTCAGGTCGTAGAACTTAGCCTGGCAGTTCGGGCAAACCTGTTTGGCGCCCAGTTCGGGATTGGCCACGTTTGGAACCTTCAACGGGTTGAATTCGGGGCGGTCCCTTGCCACCCCTCGGAGCCGCTGTCAAAAGCTGTCTTTCGCGCCGCCCGCGCGGCCCTTTCGACAAGCCAGCCTGAAGCGGGTGAAAATGCCGTCCCAACTGACCGCCAGCCGTTCGAACGCTCTCGCCGGAACGGTGCGGGCGCCGGGCGACAAGTCCATGTCCCACCGTTCGATGATCCTGGGCGGCATGGCCTCGGGCGTGACCGAGGTCGAGGGCCTTTTGGAGGGCGACGACGTCCTGGCCACCGCCCGGGCGGTCCAGGCCTTCGGCGCCAAGGTCGAACGGATCGGCGAGGGGCGCTGGCGGATCGAAGGGGCGGGGGGCTTCAAGACGCCCGCCTCGGTGATCGACTGCGGCAACGCCGGCACCGGTGTTCGCCTGCTGATGGGGGCGGCGGCGGGCTATCCGCTGACGGCGACCTTCGACGGCGACGCCTCCCTGAGAAGGCGGCCGATGAAGCGCGTCACCGGCCCGCTGGCCGACATGGGCGCCCGGTTCGACTGGCGGGCCGCCGAGGATCGGCTGCCGGTCGCCCTGACCGGCGGGACGCTGACGGCGATCGACTATGTGCAGACCGTGGCCTCGGCCCAGATCAAGTCGGCCATACTGCTGGCCGGACTGAACGCCCAGGGCGTCACCTCGGTGACCGAGCCGGAAAAGAGCCGCGACCACACCGAGCGGATGCTGCGCGCCTTCGGCGCCGAAGTCGGGGTGCAAGACCTTCACGAGTCTGGGGGCGAGGGCTGGGTCGTCACCCTGAAGGGCGGTCAGGCCCTGACCGGAACCTTCGTCGCCGTGCCGGGCGATCCGTCGTCCGCCGCCTTCCCCCTGGCCGCCGGCCTGATCGTTCCGGGTTCGGCGGTGACGGTCGAGGGGGTCATGCTGAATCCCCTCCGCACCGGCCTGTTCGCTGCCTGGCGCGACATGGGCGCCGACCTGACGATATCGAACCGGCGCGAGGCCGGCGGGGAAGCGGTCGGCGACGTCACCGCCCGGCATTCGGCGCTCAAGGGCGTGGTCGTGCCCGAAGACCGCGCCGCCTCGATGATCGACGAATATCCGATCCTGGCCGCCACGGCCGCCTTTGCGGAAGGCGTCACCGTCATGCGCGGGGTGGGCGAAATGCGGGTCAAGGAAAGCGACCGGATCTCGCTGATGGTCGAGGGCCTGCGCGCCTGCGGCGTCCAGGTGGAGGAGGAGCCGGAGGGCTTCATCGTCACGGGCGCTCCGTCGGTCCCGGGCGGCGCGACCGTGCACACCGCCCACGACCACCGCATCGCCATGAGCCATCTGGTCCTGGGCCTGGCCGCCGACCAGCCGGTGTCGGTCGACGAACCGGGCATGATCGCCACCAGCTTCCCGGGCTTTGTCGAGATGATGAACGGGCTGGGCGGGCGGATCGCTTGACGAAATGTCGCCTATAGACGACAATGTGGCGACAAGATTGACGTTCACGCCGGTGTTTGATCGATGGCTGCTGAGGCTGCGCGATCAAAGGGCCGTCGCTCGGATCACGACCCGTCTACAACGTCTTTCCCGCGGTCAGTGGGGCGATGTAAAGCCTGTCGGCGAGGGCGTCAGCGAACTGAGGATCGCCTACGGACCCGGCTATCGTCTGTATGCGATGAAGAAGAACGAGGCCTGGGTCATTCTGCTGGCGGGAGGCGACAAGTCGAGCCAGGACCGCGACATCGCCGAGGCGAAACGGCTGGCTGAGGAGTATCGAAATGACTGAGCCCCTGATCGAATTCGATCCCGCCCGTTATTTGAACACGCCTGAGGCGGTGGAAGAGTATCTGGTCTCCTCGTTCGAAGAAGCCGCCGAACTCGGCGACCCGCGCATCATCACCAACGCCCTGGGGGTCGTGGCTCGGGCCAAGGGCATGACCCAGATGGCGCGCGACGCCGAACTGTCGCGCACCGCCCTCTATCGCGCCCTCAGCGAAGAAGGACGGCCCGAGCTTTCGACCATCTTCAAGGTGATGCAGGCCCTGGGTCTTCGCCTCGCCCCGGTTCGCGTGGACTCCGCCGCCTGATGTCCCTGATCATCGCCGTCGACGGCCCGGCCGCCTCGGGCAAGGGCACCATCGCCGCGCGTCTGGCGCGGACCTATGGCCTGCCGCATCTGGACACGGGCCTGCTGTACCGCGCCGTGGGCGTCAAACTGCTGGAGGCCGGCCGGTCTCTCGATGACGAGGCGGCCGCGACCGAGGCTGCGCGGTCCCTGGACGCCGCCGCCCTGTCCGACGATCCCCGTCTGACGACCGGCGAGGCGGGCGAGGCGGCCAGCCGTGTGGCGGGCCATCCCGGCGTCCGCGCCGCCCTGTTGGACCTGCAGCAGGCCTTTGCGGCCCAGGCGGGCGGGGCGGTTCTGGACGGGCGCGACATCGGCACGGTCATCGCGCCCGACGCCCCCGCCAAACTGTTCGTCACCGCGACGCCGCAGGTGCGCGCGACGCGCCGCTGGAGACAGCTGACGGCGCGCGGCTTCGACATCGGCTTCGAAGAGATGCTGGCCGATATCCAGCGTCGGGACGCGCGCGACGCCGGCCGGGGCGCGGCCCCCATGGTCCAGGCCGAAGACGCGGTCTTGCTGGACACGACCGATATGGATATAGAGGCCGCCTTCGATGCGGCCCGCCGTATCGTCGAGACGGCGCGCGCGAAACACGGTCTCTGACCGGTTTTGCAAATCCAACGCTTCGTCCTCGGCTTCCGCGGGCGTTCTGACCGATCCGGCCTCGCATCCTGACGACCTGCCTATCCTTTTTGACGTCCACCTCGCGCGGGGCCGTTCGGTCGCGCGCCACAGCCCCTACGGAACGCTTTTCAGCTCCATGACTGACACCCTCACCCCCACCCGCGACGATTTCGCCGCCCTGCTCGACGAACAACTGTCGGGCCGCGACTTCGGCGAAGGCCAGGTCGTTCACGGCCGCGTCGTCGGCATCGAAAAAGACATCGTCATCATCGACGTCGGTCTGAAGACCGAAGGCCGCATCGCCATGCGCGAATTCGGCCAGGGCGAAGACGGCGCCCTGCCCAAGGTCGGCGACAATGTCGAAGTCTATCTGGAGCGCGTCGAAAACGCCCTGGGCGAGGCGGTCATCAGCCGCGACAAGGCCCGCCGCGAAGAAGCCTGGACCCGTCTGGAAGCCGTGTTCGCCGAAGGTCATCCGGTCAACGGCGCCATCGTCGGCCGCGTCAAGGGCGGCTTCACCGTCGACCTGGGCGGCGCCTCGGCCTTCCTGCCGGGCTCGCAGGTCGACATCCGTCCGGTCCGCGACGTCGGCCCGCTGATGGGCAAGGAACAGCCGTTCCAGATCCTGAAGATGGACCGCCCGCGCGGCAATATCGTCGTCTCGCGTCGCGCCATCCTGGAAGAGGCCCGCGCCGAACAGCGCACCGAGCTGGTCGGCCAGCTGCAAGAGGGCGAAGTCCGCGACGGCGTCGTCAAGAACATCACCGACTACGGCGCCTTCGTGGATCTGGGCGGCATCGACGGCCTGCTGCACGTCACCGACATGTCGTGGAAGCGCGTCTCGCACCCGTCGCAGGTTCTCGCCGTCGGCGACACCGTCAAGGTCCAGATCGTCAAGATCAACCCGGACACACAACGTATCTCGCTGGGCATGAAGCAGCTGCAGTCGGACCCCTGGGACGGCGTGGAAGCCAAATATCCGGTCGGCGCCAAATACACGGGCCGCATCACCAACATCACCGACTACGGCGCCTTCGTGGAGCTGGAAGCCGGGGTCGAGGGCCTGGTGCACGTCTCGGAAATGTCCTGGACCAAGAAGAACGTCCATCCGGGCAAGATCGTCTCCACCTCTCAGGAAGTGGACGTGGTCGTCCTGGACGTCGACGCCTCCAAGCGCCGCATCTCGCTGGGCCTGAAACAGGCTCAGGACAATCCGTGGGACGCCTTCGTCGCCAACCACCCGATCGGCTCGACCGTCGAGGGCGAGGTCAAGAACGCCACCGAATTCGGCCTGTTCATCGGCCTGGACAACGACATCGACGGCATGGTCCACCTGTCCGACCTCGACTGGTCGGTCTCGGGTGAAGAAGCCATCCAGCGTTACCGCAAGGGCGAGATGGTCAAGGCCAAGGTCCTGGACGTCGACGTCGAGAAGGAACGCGTCTCGCTGGGCATCAAGCAGCTGGGCGGCGATCCGATCGGCGAGGGCGATGCGTACCGTCGCGGCCAGCAGATCACCGTCACCGTGACGGCGATCGAGTCGGGCGGCATCGAGGTCAAGTTCGGTGAAGACGACGCCCCGGTCACCGCCTTCATCCGCAAGTCGGACCTGTCGCGCGACCGCAACGAGCAACGTCCGGAACGCTTCGCCGTCGGCGACCGCGCCGACGCCATGATCACCGCCGTGGACAAGGCCTCGCGCCGCATCTCGGTCTCGATCAAGGCGCTGGAAATGAAGGACGAACAGGAAGCCATCGAACAGTTCGGCTCGTCCGACTCGGGCGCTTCCCTGGGCGACATCCTGGGCGCCGCGCTGAAGAACGCCGGCTCCAAGGAGTAAGGCGCTCGCCGCAAGGCGTCAGGCGCTTCGCTCAAGCAGCGGAGCGCCGCGCGCTTCGCGATAGCGGACCTCGCTCAAGCAGCGGAGCGCCGCGCGCTTCGCGATAGCGGACCTCGCTCAAGCAGCGGAGCGCCGCGCGCTTCGCGATAGCGGACCTCGCTCAAGCAGCGGAGCGCCGCGCGCTTCGCGATAGCGGACCTCGCTCAAGCAGCGGAGCGCCGCGCGCTTCGCGATAGCGGACCTCGCTCAAGCAGCGGAGCGCCGCGCGCTTCGCGATAGCGGACCTCGCTCAAGCAGCGGAGCGCCGCGCGCTTCGCGATAGCGGACCTCGCTCAAGCAGCGGAGCGCCGCGCGCTTCGCGATAGCGACCAAAAAAGACCAAGGCGGCGGGAGCGATCCCGCCGCCTTTTTCCTGTGCGGCGGCGGCCAATGACCGGAACCGGACATAATTCATGCAAATCCGAGGGCTCGCGGCCCGATAGGGGCTTTTTAGAGGGGCGGGCGGCGGTTAGGGTGCCGTACAGTGGATCATCGGCGGGCGCGGCCTGCCGATCATGAGCTGGCAGGGGCCCTGATGATCAAATCCGAGCTGATCGAGAAGCTTGCGGCGGAAAACACCCACCTGACCCATGCGGAGGTGGAGCGGCTGGTCAACGTCATCCTGGGCGAAATGACCGGCGCCCTGGCCGACGGCGGCCGGGTCGAACTGCGCGGCTTCGGGGCCTTTTCCGTCCGTTCGCGACCGGCCCGCGTCGGTCGCAATCCCCGCACCGGCGAGACCGTGGACGTTCCCGCCAAGGCCGTGCCCTTCTTCAAGAGCGGCAAGGAACTGCGCGAACGTCTGAACGCTTCTGGGGACGCCTAAGCCTAAAGACCGAAAGACCCCGCATGAGCCTTCTGTCCGAGTTCCGCGAGTTCGCGATCAAGGGTAACGTCGTCGATCTGGCGGTCGGCGTCATCATCGGCGCCGCCTTCAACGGCATCGTCAAAAGCCTGGTGGATCAGGTGGTGATGCCCCCGATCGGCCTGCTGACCGGCGGGGTCGATTTTTCCGAGCTGGAATGGGTGCTGCGGCCTGAAAACCCGGCGACCGAAGCGGTCGAGAAGGTGGCGATCCAATACGGCGCCTTCGCCAATACGGTGATCCAGTTCCTGATCGTGGCCTTCGTCGTCTTCCTGCTGGTCAAGGGGATCAACAGCCTGCGCCGCCAGGAAGCCGCCAAGCCGGATCCGGCGCCCTCGGCCCCGACCCCGACCGAGGCCCTGCTGACCGAGATCCGCGACACGCTGAAGGCCCGGCCCTAGAGCCTGATCGGTTGAAGTGGAATCGCTTCGCGATTCCACTGAAGCCGTGAATCAGGCTCCAGATTAAAGCGAGAGCATGATTCACGCTTCTGTCGGAACCGCGAAGCGGTTCCGTCCGAAACGATCATGCTCTAGAGCCTGATCGCTGAACGACGCCGCGACCCGGTCCGCGCCTCGCCTTCGCGCCGACGTCGCTATAGGTCAGGGCGTAAAGAGATCGATTTTTCAACGCCTTGCGGATCGAGCCGCCCAATCGGCCGTCGGTCCTTCCGCAGCGCCTAGACTGGCGTTTCGGTATTCGACATCGCAAAGGACGGCGCGACCGTTCGCCGACGGACTGTCCGGTCCACGGCGGACTATTCTTCAGCAAAATCAAAGGGCGTCGGACAGATCGGACACATCGGACACCTTTTTTCGTGTCCGATCGCCGGCCCGCCCCGGAGCAAGACCGGTCGGCTCAGACGGCGGCGTCTCGCTCGATTTCGCGCCTGATCGACGACCGGCGGGGCGCCGGCACGGGGCGCAGGCAGACGGCGTAGTCCCCGTCGAACGGGGTGGGGCTCCATTCCTCGGCGGAGACGGGATCGCGGAAGACGGCGTGGCCGTGGCCCCATCCGCCCTCGCGCCGGGCCTTTGCGGCCAGCGGCCCCAGACGCTCCAGCATCAGGGGCGTCGTCACCTGCAGCCTGACCTTGGCCGCGCCCAGGCCCCGCGCATTGTCGATCAGGGTCCGGGCCAGGATTTCGATCGCGTCGTCCGCCCCGTCCAGCGCCGCCAGATCCAGGATGTCCAGACAGGGCGGATCGATCAGACGGGTCTTGTTCATGTGGGCCAGGGCGACGCCTTGCAGCCGGTCCCGGTGAAAAAGGCCCAGAACCACAGGCGCCAGGGTCATGTCGGGGTCGCTCATGCGCCAGGCCATGATCTCGGGGCTGCGGTCGGCGATCAGCCGGCCCTCGGCGACCAGGGCCCGCCAGAAGTCGGCATAGGGCGAACCCTCGCCCAGGTCGGTCAGCACCCGGACCCCGTCCGGCAGCTTCAGGCGGCGGGGTTTGAACAGGCGGCGGTTCATCAGCCGGTCGCCCAACCGCCGGGCCGTCTCCGCCGACACTCCGCCCAGCAGTCCGCGCAGCAGCCGGCCCTTCGCACAGGTCAGGGGATCGACCCTCCAGGCCAGCTTCAGGGCGTGGGTCTGGGCCGGCGCCGGCTTGAAGCCGAACAGGGGATAGAGCGGCGCCGACCGGGCGTTGGCGTTCAGGGTGTAGCAGGCGAACAGGCCCGACTGGGCCAATATGGCCCTGATCAGGGGCCGGCTGGCGCCCCGTCGTTCGGGCGGAACGATGATGGAAAAACCGGTGGCGGCGTAAAGAACCTCGGGGCCGCGCCGAAACCTCTGGACCAGATTGCCCAGCATGGCCTGGGGCGCATCGGCCTCATCGACGACGACCCAGCCGGTCGGGGCGTCCAGGTCCCGTCGCGCCGGATTGGCCTCCAGCCACCGCCACCCCGCCTCGGACCGCTCGGGCCAGCCGACCTGGCGGTGCAGGGCGTTCAGCGCCGCATAGTCGGATCGGCGGATCGGCCGCACAGCCATTCAACACTCCCTCCCGTCCTCGACCGGGCCATATTGGCGCCCCGGCGGCGGGATGCGGGAACCTCTGCATATCGGGCGCCAGTTCGGCGCATCGCCGGGTGCGGCGAGGGGGCGCATAACCTTAACTCTTGTTCGGGTTTGCTCCCTGTGCTGGGTATGCGCCTTTCGCGCGCCCCGTTGAGGCGCGGCAGTTGGGAGTGAGCCGTTGACAGTGACGGATGGGGGGGCGCTCGCGCCTCGTAAGACTTTCCTGGGGCACCCGCGGGGGCTGGTGATCCTGTTCTTCACGGAAATGTGGGAGCGTTTTTCCTACTATGGCATGCGGGCCCTGCTGGTCCTCTATCTGACCCAGCACTTCCTGTTCGGCCCGGCCGAGGCTCAAGGCATCTACGCCGCCTACGCCGCCCTCGTTTATCTGATGCCGGTCCTCGGCGGCCTGATCGCCGACCGCTATCTCGGATCGCGCAAGGCCGTCATCATCGGCGCCGTTCTGCTGGTCCTGGGTCACTTCACCATGGCCTTCGAAGGCACGGGCGGTCGCGAGCGCCTGACCATCGGTGACACCACCTATGAGCTGCAGGTCGAGGGCCGCGACCAGAACCGCCGCATCTTCGCCGTCAACGGCGATGAACGGGTCCAGGTCGCCATATCGCCCGAAGGCGTCTCCGCCGTGGGCGCCGAGCCCTCCGCCGCCAACGCCTCCGATGTGGCGGCCGTCGCCACGGGAGCGGCGATCAACGCCCAGCCGACCGGAGCGCTGGATCCGGCGACCGCAGCCGCGCCCGAGGCCGCCGCCAAGGCCGGCTTCCCCGCCTTCACCGCGACCGGCGCCTATACGCTGGAGACCACGCGGGATCTGGCGCTCGGCGAGCCGGTTCTTTTCCTGGCCCTGTCCCTGATCATCGTGGGCGTCGGCTTCCTGAAAGCCAACATCTCAACCGTCGTCGGCGCTCTCTATGAAGAGAACGACCCCCGGCGCGACGGCGGCTTCACCATCTTCTACGTGGGGATCAACCTCGGTTCCTTCCTGGCGACCATCGCCTGCTCCTATCTGGGCATCAAATACGGCTGGGCCTACGGCTTCGGCCTGGCCGGCATCGGCATGCTGTTCGGCCTGCTGACCTTCGTCCTGGGCCAGTCCTGGCTCGAAGGCCGCGGCGCGCCGCCGGTCCCCGTTCAGGGCCGTTCCATCCTGGGCGTGCCGCTGGTGCCTTTCTTCTGGATCGCCGGCATCGTCGCCGTCATCCCGACCTGGCTGCTGATGCAGCGCCACGAGATCATCGAGACGGCCCTGCCGTGGATCGCGGGCGTCATCTTCGCCGCCGTGGTGGGCTTCACGGTCTTCCGGCTCAAGGGCGCCGAGCGGTCGCGCATGCTGGTCGCCCAGGTGCTGATCTTCTTCTCGGTCCTGTTCTGGGCCCTGTTCGAACAGGCAGGGTCGTCCCTGACCCTGTTCGCAGACCAGTCCACCCAGATGCCGTCATGGTTCAACGCCGCCATGACCCAGACCTTCAACCCCGGCATCATCGTGCTGGGCGGGCCGATCATCGCCGCCCTCTGGGTCTGGCTGGCCAAGCGCAAGCTGGAGCCTTCGACCCCGGTCAAATTCTCCTTCGGCCTGGTCTTCGTCGGTCTGGGCTTCCTGGTGCTGACCTGGGCTGCCGCGACCCAGGCCAACGACGCCTTCCGGGTGCCGCTGATCTTCCTGTTCCTGACCTACTTCTTCCACACGATCGGCGAGCTGTGCCTGTCGCCGGTCGGCCTGTCGATGATCACCAAATTGTCGGTGGCGCGGGTGGTCGGGATGATGATGGGCGTCTGGTTCCTGTCCAGCTCTGTCGCCCATATCGTCGCCGGCATCATCGCCAAGGCGACGGCGACCGACACCGTCGCCGGCGTCGTCACCAGCCCCGAGCTGGCGCTTCAGACCTATGGGTCGATCTTCGGCACCATCGGCTGGACGGGCGTCGGCGTCGGCGTCTTCCTGCTGCTGATGTCGCCCCTGCTCAAGAAGGGCATGGCCGGGATCCACTAAAGTCTGCCTGTTCGACGCAAGAAGCCCCGGCGGAGCGATCCGCCGGGGCTTTTCGTTGGCGTCAGCCGCCTCAGAAGGTCTTGCGTACCCGGATGGAGGCGAAGGTGCGCGGGTCGACGACGCTGTCCTCGACGAAGGCCACTGCGCGGGTGTCGCGGTCGGCGAAGACGGTGCGGCTTTGGGTGAAGTCGTCCCACAGGTTCAGCTGGGCCCGGATCGCCAGGGTCGGGCTGGGCTTGTATTCGGCGAACAGCTCGAAATAGTCGGTTCCGCGCCAGCGCGAGACCTGATCGGGCGAATAGCTGGGCTGACCCAGATAGGGCAGCCACGTCACCCCCCACTGCAGCTTCAGGCGGGTGAGGTCCTGCTCGATGCCGACATTGGCCTGGGTCGGGCGAACGCCGGAGATGGGCCGCTTTTCGCCCGTGGTCGGATCGGTGACCTCGGTCTTGTTCCAGTCGTTCCTGAAGGTGAAGCGGGCGCCTGAGACGCCCAGCTTGTCCAGCGGCAAGGTCACGTTCAGCGACAGCCGGTCCAGCGTCCCCTCGCCGATATTGCCCACCGCCGACAGGCCGCCAGCCAGGGGGATGCGGTCGATGGCGTCGATGATCTCGTCGTGGCGATAGCCGATGGAGACCACGCCCTCGCCCCAGAAGCGGCGCTCATAGGTCAGTTCCGTGATCCAGCGCTGCTCCGGCTCCAGATCGACGTTGCCGCCATAGACGTTCTCGTCCTCCAGATCGGCCGAGGCGGCGAAGTCGGAGAAGTCGAGCTGGCCCAGTTCGCGCTCGAAGCGGAAGCGCAGCTGGTTGTTCGGCATCGGCGTCCAGGTGGCCATGAAACGGGGCTTGGCGAAGAAGAAGCTCTTCTCCTGATCGGCGTCGCCCGACTGGCTGATGGTCGAGGCCTCCAGCCGCAGACCCGCCTCCAGCGTCAGGTCGGGATGCAGCCGCCAGGTGCCCTTGGAGAAGGCCTCGCCGCGCGTCTCCTCGACCTTGACCGAGGCGCTGGGCAGGGTCACCGGCGCCCCGCCCACGCTATAGGCCTGGTCGGTCTGGCGCATGTTGTAGGCCACCTCGCCGCCGGTCTCGATCGTCAGCTTGGGCGAGCGTTCGTGGCGGATCAGGGCGCGCAGGATGGTCTCGGACCGCTCGCCCGAATAGACGAACCGCTCTTCCGGGGCGTCCTGACCGTTGCTGAGGACGTTGTAGGTCGAGACCCCGTCCCAGCTGCCGAACTCATGCATCAGGCGGGTTTCCAGCTTGAACCGGTCGTTCAGCGGCCGCTCCCAGGTGACGCCGAACTCGCCGCTCTTGTTGTCCTCCTGGTCGAGGCTTTGGCGGAAGGCGGTCGCGGAACGGCTGGTGTAGACGCCGTTCCAGTCATTGATCCCATAGCGGGCGGACAGGTCGACCTTGCCGCCTGCAATCGGGCCGGCGTAGGTCCCGCGGATCGAATTGCCGCCGCCGTAGCCGTCGGTGTCGGTAACCTCGTCGCGCAGCACATCGCCCGCGGCGTTGCGGCGGACGGTTCGACCGGGGCCGTTGGAATCGCTCATGCTTATGCCGTCGGACAGGGTCACGCCCCAGCTGCGGTCCCCGTCGCGGGCGGTGAACTGATAGCTGCCGCCGTAGAGATCCTGACCCGAGCCTTCGAACTGGGTCGTGTTCCAGGTCAGGATGGACTGGCGGCTGGCCTCGGTCTTCAGGATGACGTTCACCACCACCGAAAAGCCCTGCATGTCGATGCCGGGGGCCCCGCCGCGGATCAGCTCGATCCGTTCCACCTGGCGCGCCGGGGTGCGGCTGAGCACATTCGAACCGGAGTCGTTCTTGGAGGCGGGGCGGGCGTTGTTGATCAGCACATTGCCGACCGCCCCTTCGAAGCCCCGCGCCCCCGACCCGTCGTCGACCTCGAAGCCTGGCACGCGATTGACCATGTCGAGCGCCGTATTCGGGCGCTGGGCCGCGAAGAAGTCGGGCGTGAAGATCAGGACGCCGCGCTGGGTCGCGTCGGCCAGGGGCGCCTGGCCCGCCGGGCCGGTCGGCACGGGCGCCTGGGCCACCTGGCGTTCGTCCCCGGCGAAGGCCGATGCGGCCGACAGGAACAGGGCGGTGCTGGCCAGCAGCAAGGTCTTCGTCATCGGTCTTCCCCTCGAATGTTGTCGATGGGTGTGCCGTCAGCCGACGTTCATCTCCAGTTACAAGGCGGAAAGGTGGATTAAATCGCGGCCATCATTACAGACATTTCATTAAGAAACTGAAAGGGCGCCGAATACAGTGAAGTCATGAACTTTATCCGCACTGTTCTCTTTTCTATTCTGCTTGCCGCAGGCGCGAGCCGGCCGGCGACAGCCCAGGAGGCGGACCCGCCGGCCGATGCGGTGGAGGACATCGTCGTCACCGCCCGTCGGATCGAGGGGCCGATGTGGGAGATCCGGCGCGGGGACGCGACCCTGATCCTGGTCGGGTCGATCGACGGCCTGTCGCGCGACATGGATTGGCGGACCGAGGCCCTGACGACGGCGGTGGAGCGGGCGGATCGGGTGCTGTTCCCGGTGCAGGGGCGGGCGTCCCTGGCCGATCTGGGGCGAGTCATCTGGCGGGCGCGGACCCTGACCCGCCTGCCCGAGGGCCGGACCACGGCCGACTATCTGCCGGCGGAGCTGGAGGCGCGGCTGGAGGCGGTCACGGGCGAGGGGCCCAGCCGCACCAGCCTGCTGCTGCTGTCAGCCGAGCTGATGGAGCGGGGCGGCTACGCCCGGCGCGAGCGGCCGGTCTCGGACGTGGTGCGGCGGGCGGCGCGGACCAACCGCAAGCCGGCCGAGCCGGTCGGCACCCTGCGGGGGGATGAGATCATCGACCGGGTGCTGACCACCCCGCCCGAGCGGTACCTGGACTGTATGGCGCGGGCGGTGACGGCGGCCGAGCTGGGCGAGGCGGAGGGCGAGCGGCGGGCCGAGGCCTGGCGCCGGCGCCGCGTCGCCGAGGTACTGGCCTCGCCCCTGGATCAGGCCGTCAGCGCCTGCTCCTACTGGGTGGTGATGGGCCAGGGGCCGGCGCTGGAGGCCCTGTGGGGCCAGGCGGTGGACCAGGCCCTGGCCGAGGGCGGGACCACGGTCGCCATCGCCCCGCTGCGGCTGCTGGCCCAGCCCGGCGGCCTGTTGGACCGGCTGGAGGCCCAGGGGCTGGAGCCTCTGGGCCCCGACTGGCGGCCGCAGCCGCCGGCCGAGGCCCCAAGCACAAGTCCTATTTCATAGGCAATATCAATAACTTATTGGGCGGTCGTCGGACGCTCGGGCACGGTGTCGCGGGCGGCCTCGCCGATGTTGTCGGCGGCGTTTCCGACGCTTTCGGCGGCGCCGGCCACGGCGTTGGACTCGATGGCCTCATTGCGGTTCATGTTCATCAGATACCAGCCGATGACCAGGACCAGGGCCAGGCCGATGACCAGGGCAAGGACGCCGCCCAGGCCGCCGCCGCCGCTGCGGCGCTCGACAATTACGGGGGCGTCGGCGCGGTCGTTTTCGCTGACGCGCTCGACCCGGCCGTCGGGGTGTTTGATGGTGCGTTCGGTTGCCACGGTAAGTCTCCTCTCCTGTGTGGCGGGGAAACTCACGGTCGCGCGATCCGGTTCCGCCCCCTAGACCGCCGTTCCGCCGACGGTCAGGCCGCCGATCTTGAGGCTGGGCTGGCCGATGCCGACGGGCACGCCCTGTCCGGCCTTGCCGCAGACGCCGACGCCGGGGTCGAAGGCGAAGTCGTCGCCGATCATCTGGATCTTCGTCAGGGCCGTGGCCCCGTCTCCGATCAATGTGGCGCCGCGCACGGGGGCGGTGATCACCCCGTCCTCGATCAGATAGGCCTCATTGCACTGGAAGACGAACTTGCCGTTGGTGATGTCGACCTGACCGCCCGAGAAGTTGGCGGCGTAGAGGCCGCGCTTGGTACTGGCGATCATGTCGGCCTTGGAATCCCGCCCCCCCTCCATGAAGGTGTTGGTCATGCGCGGCATGGGCATGTGGGCGAAGGACTGGCGACGGCCGTTGCCGGTGGCCGCGACCCCCAGCTGACGCGCCGACAGCCGGTCGTGCATCAGCCCGACCATGATCCCGTCCTCGATCAGGACGGTGCGGCCCGTGGGCGTGCCCTCGTCATCGACCGACAGGGAGCCGCGCCGCCCGGCGATGGAGCCGTCATCGACCACGGTCACGCCCGGCGCCGCCACCCGTTTGCCCATCATGCCGTTGAAGACAGATGAGCCCTTGCGGTGAAAATCGCCCTCGAAGCCGTGGCCGATGGCCTCGTGCAGCAGGACGCCGGGCCAGCCGGCCCCCAGGACCACGTCCATCTCGCCCGCCGGACAGTCGACTGCGTCGAGGTTGACCAGGGCCTGGCGCAGGGCCTCGTCCACCTGGGCCTGCCAGCGTTCGGGCGCCACCCAGGCCTCGAAGCCCGCCCGGCCCCCGGCGCCGGAGGAGGCGCTCTCGCGCCGGCCGTTCTGCTCGACCGTCACCGAGACGTTCAGCCGCACCAGGGGCCGCACGTCGCGCACCGCCCGGTCGTCGGCCCTCAGGATCTCGATCGCGCGCCGCTCGCCGACCAGGGAGGCCGAGACCTGGACCACGCGCGGATCGCGGGCCCGGGCCCAGGCGTCGATCTCGGCCAACAGGGCGATCTTGTCCGAGAAGGCCGGCGAGGCCAGGGGATCGACCTCGGCATACAGTTTCTGATTGGTGGCGCGCGGCCCCTCGGCGACGCGGGCCTCATGCCCCGCCTTGGCCAGGGCGGCGCTGTCGGCGGCGCGGCCCAGGGCGGCGGCCGAAATCTCATTGGCGTGGGCGTAGCCGGCGGTCTCGCCCGCCACGACCCGCAGGCCGAACCCCTCGGTGGCGTCATAGGCGGCCGATTTCAGCCGCCCGTCGTCGAACACCAGGCTCTCGCTCTCGGAGCGTTCCAGGAACAGCTCCCCGTCGTCCGCCCCGGCTAAGGCGGACTTCAGGATCGACAGGGCGTCGTCGGTCGAAACGCCGGCGGCGTCGAGGAGGGGCGGCGGGGCGGCATGAAGGGTCATGACGCCTAGGTAGGGGCTGAAGCGCCCCTCGTCACCTGTTCAGGACCGGATCGGAACCGTCAGGAGGGGACGGGCGTGGAAAAAACACTGTCCGATGTGTCCGATGTGTCCGATGTGTCCGATGTGTCCGATGTGTCCGGTTGGTCCGGTTGGTCCGGCGCCGGATCGACCGGATCGGGCCCCATCAGGACGACCGCCTTCACCGCCTTTTCCAGCAGGCGGCGATAGACGGGATTGCTCAGGTCCAGGCCGGCGAAGGACCGCTCCAGGTCCGTCAGGGCCTTCATCTGGCGTTCCAGCACCTCAAACCGATCGCAGTCCGACAGGGGTTTGGGGCCGGAGCGGCGCTTGGGCGCGGGCGGTTGGGGCGCGGCCGGTTTGGGCGCGGGGGCCGGGGCGGCCTCGGCCGACGGCGGACTCGGAGTCTGGGCCTCAGCCTGCGCCTTCGCCGCCGCCTTCATCGCCTCTTCCGCCTGGGCCATGGCCGTCAGCTGGGCGTGCAGCCGCATCCAGCGCCCGGCCTCCACCCCCCGGCCCGCCAGGATCGCCCGCTGCATCCGCACCCGGGCGTGGCCCGCCAACAGGCCGTAGTCGCACAGGCCCGCCGCCGTCTCGGCCTCCAGGTCCACGGGCGCGTCCGCCCCGTCCGCCTCGAACCCATAGTCCAGGGGGTCGGCCTGATCCTGATCCTGGCGCAGCCACCCCTCGTCGCGGGCGCGGGCGTAAAGGGTCGAGCGCGCCAGGCCGAACCGCCGACAGACCGAGGCCCCCGGCTCGCCCGCCGCATAGGCCCGCTGGATCGCATCCCACCGGTCCTCCGATATCCGGCTGTAACCCCCGCCCCTCTGATAGGGATCGCGCACCCGCCGCCCGTCATACAGGGGCCGGTCGTTCAGGGGTTCATCGTCCCAGGCCCGCTCGGCGCCCGGCTCCGCCATCCCCTCCGCGCCCCAATCCCCGTCCCCGTCCTGGCCCCAGCCGCCTGCCGTCGCGTCCATCCGTCCCTCCCGACCGATCCGCCCCGATGCGGAGCCGCCTCAGTATGAGGTCGGGGGAAAGGGGTGATGGGTCGATTGTCGGGAAGCGCCGAAAAGCCGTGGGGAATCAGAGGGCGGTGTGGGGGAAGGGGTGGGGGCAGGGGGCTTCGCACCCTCCTTTCGTCATCCTCCGGGCCGCGCAGCGGAACCGGGGGACCCCCAACGTGGGCATGGGCCGCGAACCCCTGAACCTATGGCCGGACGGAATAGCCGTCCGTGGGGGAGACCCAGATCACCGGCTGATTCAGGTCGGGGCGGGGGCGGCCGTCGATGAAGGCCTCGGCCAGCCAGCCCTCGCCCTGGGGCGTATAGCGGGTGCAGACTTCCGTCCCCAGCTGGGCGAAGGCGGCGCTCAGCTGACCCCGGAGCATCTCTGCCGTCTGGGGGTCGGCCGGCTGGCCGTCGATTGTGAAGACGGCGCCCTCAAGGCCGGTTAACGGCCCGCAGACTGCGCCGTCGCGGACGACAACGGGGGTTTGGTCCCGCATGACGATGAGCGGCGAGGGATTCAGCATCACCTCGGCTTGGTTCGAAATCGTCCCGTCCGCCGCAAAGCTGTAAGTCGCGATGGCGCCGCAGGTCTTTCGCGCCGCATCTGGCGAATGGCACTGCAGCCGGCCCTCGCGCGCCGGACCCAGTGGGTCGGCGGGTTGCTGTGGGGCGACTGCGGCGAGCGCGAAGGCGAGAGCGAGCGATATCACGGGGTCAGGCCCGCTTCTTCTTCGGCGCGGCCGGAACGTCTGCGGCCGTGACCAGACGCCCCTTCCAGCCGGGCGGCGGCAGGAACTTGCCAGACTTCTCCTCGCGCGTGCCTTCGCGCGCGATCCGGGCGGCGTCGCGCAGGGCCTTCAGGGTGGTTTCGCGGTCGAAGATGCTGCTCATTTCGGTCCCCAATCTAACAGTTCCCTTCCTTTCGTCATCCTCCGGGCCGCGTAGCGGAACCGGGGGACCCAGCGGCGCCGAAGGCGAAATCCATCCGCCGCACCGACGTTGAACACCGAGTCCGCGACAGGGTCCTGCTCGCGCAGGCCGCTGGGTCCCCCGGTCTGCGCCGCGAAGACGCGGCTTGCCGGAGGATGACGAAAGGAGAGGCTAAGCTCGCGTTTTCCTGGGCGGATGGCAGACGCCAGCGGTGCCGTCCCTCTCCCGTTGGGAGAGGGCTTGGAGACCGCAAAGCGTAGCGATGCGCCAGCCGAAAAAGTGAGGGTCGTGCGTCTCCGGCGAGGTCCGACCCTCACCCTTTCGCGCAAGTCTGAGACCGAACTCGAACGAGCTGAACGAAGACTCGTCGAGCATGGTTACTCCCCAAGCGTCACGTGATCTCGCCTCTAGACAGCTTTCCCGTGTGATGCGAAGCCAAAGGGAAGGAGCGACCCAATGCTAGACACAACCCGCGAGGGCGGCTCGAACGAGCCGCAATTTGAAGAAGTCGATGGCCAAGCGGAGGGCATTGAAGACGCCGACGTCGATCAGGAAAAATTCAATAACACCACGATCATCCAAACGGATTGGACGGTCTCCACAATCATTGATCAAGTCCGCCGTGGTATCATTGATGTGAACCCAGACTTTCAGAGGCGAGACGCTTGGGATCGGAACCGGAAAACTAACTACATAGAATCTCTGATTCTTGGGATTCCGGTGCCGCCAATCGTCCTCGCCGAGCTTCCGGGCAAGAAGGGCAGGTTCGTTGTTATCGATGGGAAGCAAAGACTGCTGTCCATGATGCAGTTTTTCGCCGGGAAGAACGATCCATCCGGATTTAAGCCGTTTAAGCTGCGCGAGCCGCCGATAATCAAATCCATCAAGGGGATGGGCTGCGATGCTCTCTCGTCGACGCCATACATGGTAGCGCTCGAAAATCAGTCCGTTCGCACGAACGTAATTCGCGGCGTAAAGGACGAAGATGTTCTTTATCAGATTTTCCTTCGCCTCAATACCGGCAGCGTCAAGCTTGCAGCGCAAGAGCTTAGACAGGCTCTACATCCTGGCGATTTCCTAAAATACATCGATGATTATTGTGCGAAGAGCGACGCTCTTTCGTTTATTTTCTCGGGGCGGGTCCCAGATTTTCGCATGAGGGATGCCGAACTTCTTCTCCGTTATTTAGCGTTCCGAACTAGGCTTTCTGATTACCAAGGCAATTTGAAGCAATTTCTAGATGAGACTGTAAAATACTGGACCAGCCGCTGGGACGACAACGGGCAAAATGCTGTCGTCGAGGAATCTGTGAAATTCGAACAGGCAGTTGCGGCCGTTCGGACTATTTTTGGAGATAGAGGCGCATTCCGGTTCTGGTTGGGCGACGAATACGAGACCCGGTTCAATCGGGCCCTGTTTGACGTGATGTTGTTCTACCTCGCAGACCTGCCCACTAGGGAGCGGGCGTTGGCCAATCCCAAAGCGGTTGAGGACAAGTTCAAAGAGTTGTGCGTGTCCGACAACCTGTTCGGGGAGCACGTCAGGCTCACCACGAAATCCCTTGACGCCACACGCTACCGCATGAACACGTGGCGAACTGGCCTGCTGCAAGCGATTGGCGGTGAGACGGTAGCGTCGCCGCTGGGATGAGCATGCTCAAGCTATCGCGCTTCAGGGCCTTGGAAAAAAGGGAGCTGTCGCTTCGGCGGCAGTTCCTTCAATGGGATGTTGCTGCACAGGTTTTCGGTAGCCCCTCACCAGACGAAATCCGAGCCTATTGCGTGTTGTTTCACGCGGAAATTGAAGCGTACGTCGAAGATGTCGCTAAGGACGGTATCGAGTATTCCAAGGGCTTGCTTAGGGACAAAAACGTAGCAAACGGAGTTCTTTTTAGTCTCGTTGCCGGCATGCACGACGTTTTTGGCGATCAGGCGATCTCTGATGAAGATCGTCTATCTGCGGCGCGCACCCAAAAACCAAAAAGTAAGTTAGAATGGGTCAACCTTTGCGGCAAGCAAGGACACCAAATTATTGCTTCAAATCACGGGATCAAAGAAGAGAACATCATTCGTATGTTCCGTCCTCTCGGCGTGGATCTTGGCGCGCTTGATTCAGTCTGGCTTGCCGAGATGACACAGATGGGTGCTGCTCGGGGAAGCATCGCTCACGACACGCTGAAAATTCAGGCGGTACCAAATCTGACAGATTTGAAGACACGAGTAGATCTCATCATGAAGGGCTGCGACGAGCTACGTCAGGCGATGTTGAGTGTCTGCAAGACAACAGTTCCGGCGACCGTGGCCTTAGCCGGGGCCGCTGCAGCCACCTAGACCTTCACCTCCACCACCCCGCCCCCGGCCCGGAACTTCGCGCTCATCTCCGCCATCCCGGCCTCGGCCTCCGCCAGGCTCGCCCCCGCGTCATTCTGCGCCGCCGCCGCATCCCGGATGTCCTGGCTGATCTTCATCGAGCAGAACTTCGGGCCGCACATGGAGCAGAAGTGGGCGGTCTTGTGGGCCTCCTTGGGCAGGGTGGCGTCGTGAAACTTGCGGGCGGTTTCGGGGTCCAGGCCTAAGTTGAACTGGTCCTCCCAGCGGAACTCGAACCGGGCGCGGCTCAGGGCGTCGTCGTGCAGCCGGGCGGCGGGGTGGCCCTTGGCCAGGTCGGCGGCGTGGGCGGCGATCTTATAGGTGATGACGCCGTCCTTGACGTCCTGACGGTCCGGCAGGCCCAGATGCTCCTTGGGCGTGACGTAGCAGAGCATGGCCGTGCCGAACCAGCCGATCATGGCCGCCCCGATGGCCGAGGTGATGTGGTCATAGCCCGGCGCGATGTCGGTGGTCAGCGGCCCCAGCGTATAGAAGGGCGCCTCGTGGCAGTGCTTCAGCTGCTCGTCCATATTCTGTTTGATCTTGTGCATCGGCACATGGCCGGGGCCTTCGATCATCACCTGGCAGCCCTTGGACCAGGCGATCTGGGTCAGTTCGCCGAGCGTCCGCAGCTCGGCGAACTGGGCCTCGTCATTGGCGTCGGCGATCGAGCCGGGGCGCAGGCCGTCGCCCAGGCTGAAGCTGACGTCATAGGCCCGCATGATGTCGCAGATGTCTTCGAAATGCTCATACAGGAAGCTCTCCCTGTGGTGGGCCAGGCACCATTTGGCCATGATGGAGCCGCCGCGCGAGACGATGCCCGTCACCCGCTTCGCCGTCATCGGCACGAAGGGCAGGCGCACCCCGGCGTGGATGGTGAAATAGTCGACGCCCTGTTCCGCCTGTTCGATCAATGTGTCGCGGAACACCTCCCAGGTCAGGTCCTCGGCTATGCCGCCCACCTTCTCCAGCGCCTGATAGATGGGCACGGTGCCGATCGGGACGGACGAGTTCCTGATGATCCAGTCGCGGATGTTGTGGATGTTGCGGCCCGTCGACAGGTCCATGACGTTGTCCGCGCCCCAGCGGGTGGCCCAGACCAGCTTGTCGACCTCGTCGTCCACGGAGGACAGGACCGCGCTGTTGCCGATGTTGGCGTTGATCTTCACCAGGAAGTTCCGGCCGATGATCATCGGCTCGACCTCGGGGTGGTTGATGTTGTGCGGGATGATGGCGCGGCCGCGGGCGATCTCGGAGCGCACGAACTCGGGCGTCACATAGTCGGGGATGCTGGCGCCGAAGGCTTCGCCGTCGCGCTCCAGTGGCGAGTGGCGAGTGGCGAGTGGCGAGGTCGATGCGGGAAGCGGCACGGTCGAACCGTCGGCCAGGGTGATGGCCTGTCCCTCGCTCGCCACTCGCCACTCGCCACTCGCCACTGCCTCCCGCCGCAGATTCTCCCGGATCGCCACATATTCCATCTCGGGCGTGATGATCCCGGCCTTGGCGTATTCGTACTGGGTGACGGGGCGGCCGGGCACGCCCTTGAAGACGCGGTGGTTGGAGGTGTCGAAGCGGGGGGCCAGGTGGCGGCCCGAGGCATGGCCGTTGTCCTCGGGCTTGACCTCGCGCGGGTTCAGGACGGGGGCGATGTCGCCGCGGTCCAGCTGCCAGCTGGTCTTCACATGCGGCAGGCCCTTCTTGATGTCGATCGTGACGTTCGGGTCGGTATAGGGGCCCGAGGAGTCATAGACGGTGACCGGCGGCTCGTTCGCCGACGGGTGCAGGGCGATCTCGCGGAAGGGGACGCGGATATCCGGATAGAGGACGCCCTGGACATAGACCTTGCGCGACCCGGCCCGTTCGCCGGTCGGGATACGGCCGGTCTCAGCCTCGACCGCCTTGCGCGCCTCGGCCAGGGCCAGATCCACATTCGGCTCTTCGGGCAGGGCGGGCGGGGTGACTTGGATGTTCATGGCGGCCTCAAACGGTTTGAGGTCCGCCGACGTCGGGCGCGAGGGTCCTGTGGCGCATGGACCTAAAGCGTACTCATCCCTTCGCCGGCATGACCCGGATCAGGTTCGACGGGTCAGAGGAGGAACCTCTATCTCAGCCGCTCGATTGCGACACCCCGGAGAACGAGGCTCAGGGTGACGCCGGGGGAGGCGGACGTCAAGCCGGGCGGGCGGCGCCGGAAAAAGACGCCCCTTCCCACAGGCTTAGCCATGAAACGGACTTGCCCCCCGGCGTTCGGGCGGCCAAACCACGGGGGTGACTGTCCAATCCCTGATCATCGACTGCGACCCCGGCGTGGATGACGCCGCAGCGCTCTTCCTGGCCTTCGCCGCCCCCGAGCTGGAGCTGCTGGCCGTCACCACCGTCGGCGGCAACGTCCCCGCCCATCTGACCCAGCGCAATGCGCGCATGCTGCGCCAGATCGCCGGTCGCGAGGACGTGCCCGTCTATGGCGGGGCCGAACGGCCGCTGAAACGCCCGCCCGCCGGCGCCGGCGAGTTCCACGGGGCGGAGGGGCTGGGCGACCTGGAGCCGTTCGAGCCTCACGGCATCATCGGCGACGGCCCGGCCGCCAACGCCATCGTCGACCTGGTGATGAAACGGCCCGCCGGATCGGTGGCGATCGCCGTCCTGGGGCCGATGACCAATCTGGCCCTGGCGATGAAGCGCGAACGGCGGCTGGCCGAACACCTGGGGCCGGTCGTGGTCATGGGCGGGGCGCGGTCGGAGGGCGGCAACATCACGGCTTCCGCCGAGTTCAACATCTGGGCCGACCCGGATGCGGCGGCCGTGGTCTTCGGCTCGGGCTGTCAGGTGATCGCCTTCGGCCTGGACGCGACGCATCAGGTGCGGGCCACCGAGGCCCGCATCCGCGCCATAGAGACGATCCGCACCGAACCGGCCCGCACCACGGCCGCCCTGCTGCGCTTTTCCCAGAGGACTGAACGGACCCTGGTCGGCTGGCCCAGCCCGGACTGGGGCGCCCCCCTGCACGACCCCTGTCCGATCGCCTGGCTGATGAAGCCCGACCTGTTCAGCCTGAAG
The DNA here is from genome assembly GCF_055391505.1 of Brevundimonas sp. Br13. Classification (NCBI taxonomy): domain Bacteria; kingdom Pseudomonadati; phylum Pseudomonadota; class Alphaproteobacteria; order Caulobacterales; family Caulobacteraceae; genus Brevundimonas; species Brevundimonas sp. Br13. Next base: position 965,558 of record NZ_AP044008.1, read on the forward strand.
CCCTGCCGGATCGAGGTCGAGACCGGATCGGACCTGACGCGCGGCCATACGGCGGTGGAGTTCCGGGTCGATCCGGAGACGGCCCGCCATCGCTGGGCGGTCGCGGCGGACGCTCAAGGGGTGTTCGACCTGATCGCCGAAACCCTGAAGGGCGCTGAAGGGGCGCGCGGGGGATGAGGATCACCGTCGTCGGCTCGATCAATCTGGACCTGGTGGCGACGGCGCCCCGGCTGCCGGCGCCGGGCGAGACGGTGACGGGGGCGGCGCTCGCCCGCTATCCGGGCGGCAAGGGCGCCAACCAGGCCTATGCGGCCGAGAAACTGGGCGCCGAGGTCAGCCTGATCGGCCGGGTCGGAAACGACGCCATGGCCGGCGAGGCCCTGGCCCTGATGTCCGAGCTTGGCGTCGATCTGGCGGGGGTGGAGGTCGATGTGGCGGCGCCCACGGGCGTCGCCCTGATCGCCGTCGATCCGACCGGCGAGAACCAGATCGTGGTGGCGGCCGGGGCCAATCATCTGGTCACGCCCGAACAGCTGCCCCAGCGGATCGAGGGCGCCCTGATCGTGCAGCTGGAGCTGCCGATCGAGACGGTGGAGGCGGCGGTCGGTCGGGCGACCGGCTTCGTCTGCGCCAATCTGGCGCCCGCCCAGCCCGTTTCGGAGGCCCTGCTGCGCCGCGCCGACCTGATAGTGGTCAATGAGACCGAGGCCGCCTTTTATGGCGAGGCCCTGCACCGGGGCGGCGGCCGGGTGGTGGTGACCCAGGGCGCTCGCGGGGCGGTGATGTATCAGCGCGGCGTTCAGACGGCCTGGGCCGAGCCGCCCGCCGTCCAGGCGGTGGATGCGACGGGCGCGGGCGACGCCTTCGTCGCCGCCATCACCGTGGCCCTGCTGGAGGGGATGGAGCCCGCGCAGGCGCTGCGCTTCGCCTGCGCGGCCGGGGCCTTTGCGGCGACGCGGCCGGGGGCCCAGCCGTCGGCGCCGGAACGGGATCAGGTCGAGGCGCTGCTGGGAGGGTGAGGGGGGCGGGCCCCCTCCGTCTCTTCGCTGCGCTCAGAGCCACCTCCCCCAAGGGGGGAGGATTGGGGTTGCCGCCATCGTCTGGCTGTCGTTAGTCTGGCGCTTAAATCAGTGGGGACTTCAGACGATGATGATGCGTGTTCGCGGTTCCGGCCTTGCGCTGGCGGCGGTGTTGCTGGCCACGACGGCGAGCGGGGCCCTGGCCCAGTCCGCGGCGCCCGGCCAGACGACCTATCAGCAGCCGCCGTCCCCCATCGCCGACATTCTGGACGCCAAGCCGACGCCGTCGTCGATGCTGAGCCCGGACCGCAAGACCCTGGTCCTGATGGACCGGTCGAACCTGCCCAGCATCCAGGCCCTGGCCGAGCCGATGCTGCGGCTGGCGGGGTCGCGGATCAATCCGCGCAACAACGGGCCGGCCGAGAGCCGGGTCTCGTGGCTGACGGGGCTGACGCTTCAGGCCGTGGACGGAGGATCGCCCCGGGTCGTGGCCCTGCCGGCGGGGGCGCGGTTCACGGGGGCGCGCTTCTCGCCCGATGCGAAACACCTGGCCTTCGTCATGGACCGGCCGACGGGGCTGGAGCTGTGGGTCGTGGACGTGGCGAGCGCGCAGGCGCGCAAGCTGACCGAGCCGGTGGTCAATATGACGGGCGGGGCCGGCTATGACTGGCTGCCGGACAGTTCGGGCCTGCTGGTCGAGGCGGTCCCGGCCGGGCGGGGGGCTGCGCCGGACGTGACGGCGGCGCCGACCGGGCCGAACATCGAGGAGACGGCCGGGCGCGCGGCGCCGGTCCGGACCTATCAGGACCTCTTGTCCAATCCGGGCGACGAGGCCCTGTTCGACCATTATTTCACCAGCCAGCTGACCCTGGTCCCGCTGAACGGCCGTGTACGGACGATCGGCGCGCCGGCCGTCTATCTGGACAGTTCGGTCTCTCCCGACGGCCGCTATATTCTGCACGAGATCGCCAAACGGCCCTATTCCTACGCCGTGCCGGCGGGCCTGTTCCCGACCGAGATCGTGGTGACGGACATGGCCGGGCGGGTGGTGCGGACCGTCGCCGACTTGCCGCTGAGGGACGATGTGCCGACCGCCTTCGACGCCGTGGCGCCGGGGCCGCGGTCCGTGGGCTGGCGGGCCGATGCGCCGGCGACCCTGACCTGGGTCGAGGCCCTGGACGGCGGGGACATCCGCAATCAGGCCGAGTTCCGCGACCGGGTCTTCATGCAGGCCGCCCCCTTCACGGCCGAGCCGGTCAAGCTGATCGACCTGAAGGAGCGGTACGCCGGCATCGTCTGGGGCAAGGATGACTTGGCCGTCGTCAACAGCCGCTGGTTCAACACCCGGCATGAGAGCCGCTTCGTGGTCGATCCGTCCAAGCCCGGCGAGGGCCGGCTGCTGCTGGAGCGGAACTATCAGGCCCGCTACGACAATCCGGGCCAGCCGGTGACCCAGCCCAATGCGGCGGGACGTCCGGTGATCCGCTTCACCCCCGACGGCAAGATCCTGATGCAGGGGGCGGGCGCCACGCCCCAGGGCGAATTCCCCTTCCTGGCCGCCCTGGACCCGGCGACGGGGCGCAGCGAGCGGCTGTGGACCTCGGCCCAGACCGACTATGAATATGTGGTCGGCTTCCTGGATGCGGACGGCAAGCGGGTGGTGACCCAGCGCTAGACGCGGCTGGACCCGCCGAACCTGCAGATCCGCGACCTGACGACGGGCCAGACCACGGCCCTGACGAACTTCCCCGATCCGGCGCCGCAGCTGGCGGATGCGACGCGCCAGCTGGTGACCTATGAGCGGGCCGACGGGGTCAAGCTGTCGGGAACCCTGTATCTGCCGGCCGGCTATGACAAGGACCGCGACGGGCCCTTGCCCATGCTGATGTGGGCCTATCCGGCCGAGTTCACCGATGCGGCGGTGGCGGGCCAGACGGTGGACGTTCAGAACCGGTTCGTGCGACCGGGCGGGTCCAGCCATCTGTTCCTGCTGACCCAGGGCTATGCGATCTTCGACAACCCCTCCATGCCCATTATCGGCAAGGATGGGGCAGAGCCGAACGACACCTATGTCGAACAACTGGTCGCCGACGCGAAGGCTGCGGTCGATGCGGTGGTCGGCATGGGGGTGGCGGATCGCGACCGGATCGCCGTCGGCGGCCACAGTTACGGCGCCTTCATGACGGCGAACCTCTTGGTCCATTCGGACCTGTTCCGGACCGGGATCGCGCGGTCGGGCGCCTATAACCGCACCCTGACCCCGTTCGGCTTCCAGTCGGAACAGCGCAACTATTGGGAGGCGACCGAGGTCTATACGGAGATGTCGCCCTTCACCTACGCCGACCGGATGAATGAGCCGATCCTGCTGATCCACGGCGAGGCGGACGACAACTCCGGCACCTTCCCGGTCCAGTCCGAGCGTTTCTATGCGGCGCTGAAGGGGCTGGGGGCGACGGCGCGTTACGTCACCCTGCCGCTGGAGGCGCACGGATACCGCGCGCGGGAATCGGTGGGCCACACCCTGTGGGAGATGACCCGTTGGCTGGACCTGTACGTGAAGAACGCGCCGCCGAAACCGGCGGCGAACTGAGCGATCAGGGCCTGGACGCCGCAGCTTCGGCTGCGGCGTTGACGGCGGCGAGGCGAGCGTCCTGTTCCGCCTGGGGCGGGACGCCGAAGACGGCCCGCAAGCTGTCGGGGACCAGGGCGCGATCGTAAGGTTCCAGGGTCGCCGGGGCGTCGCGGGTCTTGCGGGTCTGGGTGCCGTAGATCTGGGGCTTGTCCGTCATCTGCAGATAGCGGTCCAGGGTGGCGGCGGCGATCCAGGCGGCGTCCGCATCGCCCTTGGCCACCGCTGCGACGGCCAGGCTGTGGGCCAGCAGATAGTCCTCGGGCGTCGAGCCGTGCTGGAAGACGAAGGCGGCGGCGCGATAGTCGGCGCCGGTCTTCAGCGCCCCGGCGTCCAGCAGGGCGCGGGTCTGAACGCGCCGGGCGGCGTCGGCGGCGTGCATCTGCTCGACGAAGGCGCGGTCGCGAAACTTCTGGGGGTCGATGTTCTGGCGGACGGCCTGGTCGGCGGCGAAGATGGCCGCCATTTCGGCATTGTCCTGCCCCCGGGCGTTGTCGGATGGGGCGTCCTGGGCGAAGGCCGGGGCGGCGAAGGCGAGGACGACGGCCGACATGGCGGCGGCCAAGGACGGGCGGGACAGGCGCATGGTAATCTCCGCTGAAGCTTGGGCCGGGATTGGCGCTCGGCTTTGCGGCGGAAAACGGGCGCCGGAATTACCGTCTCTTCACGGGCGAACGATCAGCCGCACCACCTCCCCGGCGTGAAGCCGGTCGAAGCCGGCGTTGATCTCGTCCAGCGGGATGACGCCGCTCATCAGCCGGTCCACCGGCAGGCGGCCCTGGCGGTAGAGGGCGACATAGCGGGGGATGTCGCGGCTGGGGACGCAGGTTCCGATGTAGGAGCCCTTCAGGGTGCGTTCCTCCCCGACCAGGGAGACGATGTTGACGGCGAGCGCCGCCTCGGGCGGGGGCAGGCCGGCGGTGACGGTGGTTCCGCCGCGCCGGGTCATCTTCCAGGCGTTCTCCAGGGCGCGGGCCGAGCCGGCCATTTCGAAGGCGAAGTCGGCGCCGCCGTGGGTCAGGGCGCGGACCTGGTCGACGGCGCCGGGATCGGCGGCTTGGACGGTGTGGACGGGCCCCAGGGTGCGGGCCAGGGCCAGTTTCTCTTCCGACAGATCCACGGCGACGACGGGCGAGGCGCCGCAGGCCAGGGCGCCCAGGACGCTGGCCAGGCCCACGCCGCCCAGGCCGATGACCACGACGCTCTGGCCCGCCTTGACCCCGGCGGTGTTCACCACGGCCCCGACGCCGGTCAGGACGGCGCAGCCGAACAGGGCCGCCTCCTCGAACGACAGGTCGGGGTCGATCTTCACCAGGGACCGGCGCGAGACCACGGCCCGTTCGGCGAAGGCGGAGCAGCCCAGGTGGTGGTTGACCGGCTCGCCTTCGCGAAAGAGGCGGCGGGCGCCGGACAGAAGCTCGCCCCGGCCGTTGGCGGCGGCGCCCGGCTCGCACAGGGCGGGACGGCCGCCGGCGCACGGGTCGCAATGGCCGCAGGACGGCATGAAGACCATGACGACGTGATCGCCGACAGCCAGGTCCGTGACGCCGTCGCCCAGGGCCTCGACCACGCCTGCGGCCTCATGCCCCAGGGCCATGGGCAGGGGGCGGGGACGGTCGCCGTTGATGACGGAAAGATCCGAATGACACAGGCCGGCGGCCTTGACGGCGACCAGGACCTCGCCGGGGCCGGGTGCGGCCAGCGTCACAGTCTCGAGCGACAGGGGGCGGCTGTCGCCATAGGGAAGGGCGGCGCCGCTCCTCGACAAAACAGCCGCGCGGGTCGTGATGCTCATAGTCAAGCTTCTCCTTGCGCTATCGCCGAGGACGCGGTCGTCAGCCGCCTGAGCGCTTGTGATCGTCCGCCTACCGATAGGCGCTTGACGCCGCGTCGTCCAAGCCCGAGCGTCACCTGGACGGCGACACGGACGATCGCCGGGGAGGATGATGACGATGCCGAAGACGGAACTGGGCGCCCTGGCCGAACGCGCGACCTATCGCGCCTTTCACATGGTCTCGACCCGCTGGGCCGACAACGACCAGTACGGCCATATCAACAACGCCAAATTCTACGAGTTCGTCGACTCGGCGGTGAACGCCCATCTGCTGATCGCCAACGCCCTGGACGAGTCCATCGGCCTGGTGGTGGACAGCGGCTGCCAATACACCTCGGCGCTGAAGTTCCCCGATGTGATCGAGGTGGGGATCAAGGTCGACCGGATCGGCACCTCCAGCGTCACCTACGGCTTTGCGGTCTTCAAGCGCAGCACCGACGTGCCCGCCGCCGTCGGCCATTTCGTCCACGTCTATGTCGACGCCGAAACCCGCCGCCCCAAGCCCCTGCCGGCGAAACTGAGGGCGGTGGTGGAGAATCTGAAGGCGGGGTGAGGCCGCGCTGACAGGTCGTATTACCGAAGCTTCATTGGCCCCGCGCGGGGCGGCGTGGTGGACTGGGGGCCTATCGGAGCAGCTCGCATGACGTTTCGCCTTCCTGTCGGTTCGGCCGGCGCCCTTGCGCTGGCCTGCGTCGCCGTCTGGACGCCGCTCGCCGCCTGTTCGGCCCAGCCTGTCCAGAGCGCGGCGACGGAGCCCTCACGGGGGACGGCGATCTTGGGCGAAGCGGCGATCCTGGCGGCGGCCGCCGCGGAGGTGACGCCGCTGATGGCGGATGGGCGCTATCAGTCCGTGTCGGGCGCCGTGGTCTATCAGGGGCGGGTCCATACCTTCCACTACGGCCGATCGCCGTCCGGGCGGGCGCCGGACGACCAAACCCTTTATGAGATCGGCTCCCTGACCAAGACCTTTACCGGCCTGCTGCTGGCCCAGGCGGTGCGCGACGGCAAGGTCGCGTTGGACGCGCCGGCCGCCCTCTATCTGCCGCAGGTCGATCCCTCGCGGCTGACCCGCAACGGCAAGCCCGTCACCGTCCGTCATCTGGCCACCCACATGTCGGGCCTGCCGATGCTTCTGGCGTGCGAAGACCAGCCAGCCGATCCGGCCCGCATCGCCTGTCTGGCGGCCCATGACGATCGGGATTTTCTGAGGCGGCTGAACGCGGTCGAGCTGCGGTCCGATCCCGGTGAAACCTATCTGTACAGCAACGCCGGCGCCCGGCTGATCGGCCTGATTCTGGAAGGAGTCTACGGCGCCCCCTATCCCGAACTGGTGCGGCGGTTCCTTCAGACCCGCGACGGGGGGATCGACGTTCGATGCGGCGCTGCGGTCGAGGATCCCGCGCGTCTGGCGGTGCGCGACCGGGCCGCCGAAACCTGCGACGGGGCCGGCGGCCTGGTCGCCACGACCGCCGACATGGGGCGATATCTCGCCCTCTACTTCGACCGGCGGGACCCGATCCCCGCCCAGGCGACGACGCCCCTGTTCCAGGACGGCGACTTCGGCCGCGCCTATTTCTGGAACACCTACAGACCCGAAACCGAGGGGCAGCTGTACCATGGCGGCGGCACCTTCAACACCTCGTCCTGGATCTCGCTTTATCCGCGCCAGGGCCTGGCCGTCTTCCTGATCTCGCCAACGGTGGCTGAGGGCGCCCAAGGCGCGCTGAACGAAAGGGCCAACGCCATTGCCGACCGCGTTCGGGCGGCGGCGGGCGAGCCGCAGGCTGGGCGCTAGGCGACACGACGGCCCTAAGCTTCGGGTCGCCTGATGTGGGACTGGTGCGCCACCAAAGCCGCCCGTCTTTGAAGCTGAGAATATACGGCCGAGCTCATGCCGGAAGCGGCGAGCCTTTGTCGATCTTCTCGCTTGCTGGTTGCCGAAAGGATCACCAAATGGAGGTGAGGATCAAGGAGACGTCATCAGATGCTGAACCCGTATGAGGCCGTTCTGGCTCTTCAGAAGCTCATTCTGCTTCACCACAAGCCGCGCGACGGCGACGAACTTAGTCCCTTCATTGTCTGCTTCGACAAGGATGGTACAGCGCTGGATATCGGTGAAGTTTCAGCGGCGCATCCAAAAGAGATGGTCGGGAATTTGGAGACATGGACCCCGACGCCCGGCGCCGGCTATTACGCCCACATTCGGCAGAGTGGTTCGAATACCAATAGACACACCGGATCCGTCACGCGCTGGGAGGTCGAAGGGCCCGACTGGAACGCCTTCGTCGATGTGTATGAACCTCTGAATCAGAGCATATCGGCCGCAGTGAACATACCCTCGTTGACGGTAGGAGCCCTGACCTTTTTGGAGCGTTATCGCGCGGTTTGAGAGGAGTCGACGGTTTTCCTTGGGCTCTGAGGGGCCGTCTGCCATCGCCTCATCTCGGACAAGGCACGGCGCCAATCTGAGGCCCCCGCCCTAGCCAATCGGCCCTGCGCGTGAGAACGTTCCCACAAAAGCGCGTGGAGGAACGCCATGAGGACGGGATGGATCGCGGTCTTGGCCGCGAGCGCGGTGCTTTGCGCCGGCGGCGCGGCGGCCCAGACGGGCGGTTTCCTGCGGGCCGAAGGGGCGCGGATCGTCGATGAGACGGGGCGGCCCGTTGTTCTGCGCGGCATGGGTCTGGGCGGCTGGGTGCTGCAGGAAGGCTATATGCTTCAGCTCGGCGCCCTGGGTCAGCAGCATGTGATCCGGGGGCGGATCGCCGATCTGATCGGCGAGGAGAAGACCGAAGCCTTCTACGCCGCCTGGCGCGCCAACCATACGACCAAGGCCGACATCGACGCCATGGGGCGCTGGGGATTCAACTCGGTGCGGCTGCCGATGCATTACGACCGGCTGACCCTGCCGGTGGATCAGGAGCCGGTCGCGGGGCGGGACACCTGGAAGGAGGAGGGCTTCGCCGAGATCGACGCCCTGCTGGCCTGGGTCAAGGCCAATGGGATGTACCTGATCCTGGACCTGCACGCCGCGCCGGGCGGGCAGGGGAGCGACCTGGCCATATCGGACCGGGATCCGGCAAAGCCGTCGCTGTGGGACAGCGCGGAGAACCGCAGGAAGACCGTGGCCCTGTGGCGGCGGCTGGCCGAACGCTATGCGGACGAGCCGGCCATCGGCGCCTATGACCTGATCAACGAACCCAACTGGGATTTCGAAAAGCCCGGCGGCGGCCACGGCTGCGAGCAGACGGCCAACGTCCCGCTGCGGTCGCTGATGATGGAGATCACAGCGGCGATCCGCGAGGTCGATCAGCGGCACATGATCGTCATCGAGGGGAACTGCTGGGGCAACAACTATCGCGGCGTCACGCCTCTGTGGGACGACAATACGGTCATCAGCTTCCACAAATATTGGAACGCGACTGACCGGGCCTCGATCGCCGAGATGCTGCGGTTGAGAGAGGAGACCGGCGCGCCGCTGTGGCTGGGCGAATCCGGCGAGAACTCCAACACCTGGTTCACGCAGACCGTGGCCCTGGTCGAGGGCGAGGGGATCGGCTGGGCCTTCTGGCCGCTGAAGAAGATCGGCTTCAACCAGCCGCTGGAGATCAAACCCAATCCCGGCTGGGCGCGGCTGGTCGCCTATTGGACCGGCAAGGGAGAGCGGCCGTCGGCGGCGGAGGCGGAGGCGACCCTGATGCGGCTGGCGACCCAGGACGTCCGGTTCGAGAACACCGTCAAACATCGCGACGTGGTCGACGCCCTGCTGCGCCGGCCCCATTCGGACGCGGCGGTCCCCTTTGCCGATCACCGCATCGGGACGTCGGGGGCGACGATTCGGGCGGCGGACTATGACCTGGGCCGGGCGGGCGCGGCCTGGTCGGACGTCTATGATTCCGACATCGACGGGCCGGGTGAGCGCGTGCCCTGGTGGAACACCGGCCGGACCTTCAGGAACGACGGGGTGGACATCGCCGTGGTCGAGGGCGAGCCGGTCGTGGCCGAGTTCGAGACGGGGGAGTGGCTGCGCTATACCGTGACGGCGGAAACGGCCGGGACGCGGGCGCTTACGGTGGTCGGAACCGGCGGCCGGGTGTCGGTGTCGCTGAACGGCGGCGCGGCGACGCCGGTCGATCTTCCGGCGGGCGACGGCTGGGGCCAGGCGACGACGCCGGCCCTGTCCTTTCTGGAAGGGACCAACACCCTGATCGTGCGGGCGGAGGATTGCGAGGACTGCCGGGTAAAGGCGTTTCGCGTGGAGCCTTGAGCGTCGGTCGAGCCCGAGGATCACGGCGGGAGCGTTGCTGCGCGCCGAAAGGGCTGGTCCCGGCTTTCGCCGGGATTGGCGGAGAGGCTGACTTCAGTCGTCCAGCTGTCCCGTCAGGAACAGCACGCCCACCGCCGTCAGGGCGCCCAGGGTGAAGGCGGCGATGATGGAGCCGGCGGCGACGGCGGCGGGGACGGTGACGGGGCGGGCCTCGTACCATTCGACGATGTCGGCCTCGTGCAGGTCGTCGTCGGCGCGGCCCTCGGCTTCATAGATGTCGGTCGCGTTCATCGGGGGCTCCTTATCGGCTTCAGGGATCAATACCCCCAAATGGTTGAGGTTCCACTGCGCTTCGACGCCGTCGCGGCGGCGTGACAGCCTGCCGCGCATCGGCTAGGGAGCGCGGCTCAGGTTTCAGACTGTCGAAGACGATCCCCATGGCCGGCCACTCGAAATTCAAGAACATCATGCACCGCAAGGGGCGCGCGGACGCGCAGCGCTCCAAACTGTTCTCCAAACTGTCGCGCGACATCACCGTGGCGGCCAAGTCGGGCCTGCCGGACCCGGCCGCCAATCCGCGCCTGCGCCTGGCCATCAACAACGCCAAGGCCGAAAGCCTGCCCAAGGACGTGATCCAGCGGGCGATCAACAAGGCCTCGGGCGGCGACGTGGATACGATGGAAGAGGTCCGCTACGAGGGCCGGGGCCCCGGCGGCGTCGGCATCATCGTCGAGGCCCTGACCGACAACCGCAACCGCGCGGCCTCCAACATCGGCACGGCCTTCAAGAAGAACGGCGGCGCCCTGGGCGAGATGAACTCGGTCGCCTTCATGTGGGACAAGGTGGGCAAGATCGTCTATCCGGCCGAGGCCGGCACAGAGGACGCCGTGATGGAGGCCGCCATCGAGGCGGGCGCCCAGGACGTCGAGAGCGATCTGGTCAAGCCGGACATCTATGAGGACGCGCCGGGCCACACCATCTGGACCGCCTATGAGGACCTGAACGAGGTGGCCGAGGCCATGTCCAAGGTGCTGGGCGACCCCAAGTCCACCGCCATCGTCTGGAAGCCCCAGTCGGAAGTGACGGTGACGGGCGAGGCGGTCGGAACCCTGTTCAAACTGCTGGACGCCCTGGACGCCGAGGACGACGTGTCCGCCGTCTATTCCAATGAGGATATTTCCGACGAGGATGCGGCGAAATACGCCGGCTGATCGGCGAACGCGGGTCTCGACTTGGACGGCTCCCTCGGATTAACCTTTCGTCAACGTTTGGGGAGCGGCTGATTCGACCTGAGGTCGCGTCGCCGCTCTGGGGCGAGGACGAGGGGCGCGATCATGAAGCTGACCAGAATAGACCGGGTTCTGTCCCGCAGCGGCAAGGCCCAGGGCAATGAGGCCCCGGCCGCCGCCCCCGCTTCGCGGGCGGAGGAGCAGGACGTCGCCGGCCTGATCGGCGAACGGTTCGAAACCATCCAGGACAGTCTGGATCAGCTGGCCGAAATGGCCCAGCGGTTCGGGACCTTCGAGACCCTGCTGGGCCAGCTGCGCGATCCGCTGGAGGCCGAGTTCCGGTCGCGACGCGACAACCACGTCGAACTGGTCAATCTGCGCAACGCCCATGACGAGGCGGCCCGGCAGCTGGGTCTGGCCAACGCCGAGGTGCGCCGCCTGTCCGAGGCCCTGGCGGAGGCCGAGGCCAAGGTGGACGATCTGGAGGCGCGCGGCGCCGAGAGCGCGGCCAATCTGCAGGAGGCCCGGGTCGAGATCGGCCGGCTGCGCGCCGACCTGGCCCAGTCCGCCACCCGGATCGAAGGGTTCGAGGCGGTCGATCGCGCCGCCGTCCAGCGCATCCGCGAACTGGAGCAGGACCAGGAGTCGCTGCGCATACAGCTGACCCAGGCCGAGACGGCGCGGTCCGAGCTGGAGGCCGCCCGCGCCCAGATCCAGCGCGACCACGCCCTGGTGCTGGAAGAGAACACCGTGCTGCGCCGCCGCGTGGACGAGGTGGGGACCGAGGTAGCCGCCCTGGCGCGGGCCGCAGCGACCGGCGAGGGCCAGCTGGCGACCGAACGCGCCCGCGCCGCCTCCGAACAGGCCGAGGCCGCCCGCGCCATCCGCACTCTGGAAAGCCAGGTCGAGGCCGCCCGCGCCGAGGCCGCCTCCCTGACCGCGCGCCTGGACACGGCCACGGCCCGGGCCAACGGCCTGGAGGTGCTGAACAGCGAACTGACCTCGCGGCTGGGCGAACTTCAGACCGGGGGCCATGCGGCCGAGCGCCGGGCGGACACGCTGCAGATCAATCTGGACCGCGCCGTGGAGCGGGTGCGCGCCCTGGAGAGCGAGATCGAGGAGGCGCGTCAGCGTCAGGCCGCCATGGAGGTCGCCCGCGTGGCGGCCGTGGACCGCGCCGACGCCCTGGCCAAGGCGGCCGCCGGCCACGACAAGGCCATCGCCCGGGCCGAGGACCGGATGGTCAAGCTGCAGGCCAAGCTGAGCGCGGCCCAGGACGAGCATGAGAAGCGCGTCCAGACCCTGAACCAGCAGATCAGCGCCCTGCGCGAAGATCTGGAAAGCGTGCGGGCCGAGGCCGCCATGTCGGCCGCCGCCCTGGACGCCGCCCGTCGGGGCCGGGGCGGCCGTCCCAGCATCGCCGACGCCGCCGCCCAGCTTCAGGCCATCGTCGGCTGATCGTCCGAAATAGGACGCGCCCGGAACATTCGGGCGCTCCCGTCGCTTGATCGGCATGATGAGCGACCTGTTGAACGGCGCGCTCTGGCCGATCCTCGGGGCGGTCGTTGCCGGCGGGACGATCGGGCTGGAGCGCGAATGGCGCGGCCGCGCGGCCGGGTTCAGAACCCACATCCTGGTCAGTCTGGCCTCGGCCCTTCTGATGCTGGCGGCCATGCGCCAGGCCGACTGGGCGTTCCGCGCCCTGCCGGATGAGAACATCGTCACCGATCCGACGCGGATGGCCCATGGGGTGCTGACCGGCATCGGCTTTCTGTGCGCCGGAGTGATCTTCCGCACCGGATTTTCCGTGCACGGCCTGACCACGGCCGCCTCCCTGTGGATCACCTCGGCCATAGGGCTGCTGTTCGGGGCGGGGCTTTACGGCCTGGGCGCCCTGGGGACCGGGGTTACGGCCCTGATCCTGGGGGGACTGCGGCTGATCGACCTGCGCCTGCCCGACCGCAAGGTGGTGGATGTGGTCGTGGTCTGGGACCGGGCGGCCCCGTCGCCGGAGGATCAGGTCCAGGCGGCCATTCGCGCCATCGACCCCCAAGCCCATTCCGGGCGGCTGGAGCTGATCCACGACGGGCGCAGAATCCGGCGATCCTGGCGGCTGAAGGCGGCGACGGACGATGAGCTGGAGCGGCTGGCCGGCCTGTTGTGCGCCGCGCCGGGCGTCGCCGCCTATCGGCTGAATCCGCGCGACGGCTGAGCGGGGCGGGAACCGTCGCGGGCCGCGCGGATTAGCCGGTGGACCGTCAGACCCGCCATGCCCGGCGCCGGTCGAAGGATGCAGACCCCGATGGACATCACCCAGCTGATCTTGGACGACCACGCCGAACAGCGCCGCCTGTTTTCGATCATCGAACAGATCGACCCGAAGGACGTGGACGCCCTGAGCGCGGTCTGGCTGAGGCTGTCGGCCTTTCTGGACGTCCATGCCGAGGCCGAGGAGCGGTTCTTCTATCCCGACCTGATCAAGCTGGGCGAAGGCGCCAATGACGCCGACGACGGGACGGCAGAGGGCGAGACCGAAGACGCCATCGAGGACCACAACAAGCTGCGCGATGCGGTCAAGGCGGTGGAACGGCATCCGGTCGGCAGTCCGGACTGGTTCGCGGCGGTGGGTCGGGCCAATGTGGTCAACTCCAAACATATGGGCGAGGAGGAGCGGCAGGGCCTGACCGACTTCCGCCTCAACGCCGACGTGGCCCTGCGGCACGACCTGGCGGTCCGGTTCGCCGCCTTCGAGGCCGAACACATCACAGGGGTGAAGCCGGTCAACAAGCACCCGGACGCCTATGTGGAGGCCCACGGCTGAGGTCGATCGGGCCGGGTTTCTGAAGCTGTTCATTGCCCGCTAACCCTCTTTGCGGCATGAGGGGAACGGATGGCGAACGAAACAGTCAGAATCATCGGCCTGGACCCCGGTCTGCGACGCACCGGCTGGGGCGTGATCACAGCCGACGGCGCGCGCCTGCGCTGGGTGGCGCACGGGGTGGTGGCCCCGCCCGAGGCCGCGCCCTTTTCCGAACGTCTGCTGTTCCTGTTCGAAGCGCTGGGGACCATCTTGGCCGACCACGGCTGCGAGGAGGCGGCGGTGGAGGAGGTGTTCGTCAACGTCAACCCGTCCTCGACCCTGAAGCTGGGCCATGCCCGGGCGGCGGTCATGCTGGCGCCGGCCCAAAGGGGCTTAAGGGTCGCGGAATATTCGCCGAACCTGATCAAGAAGGCCGTGGTGGGCGCCGGCCACGCTGACAAGGGCCAGATCGGCTTCATGGTCAAACGACTGCTGCCGACCGCCGGGGATGTGAAGGCGGACGCCGCCGACGCCCTGGCCGTGGCGATCACCCATGCGCAACTGAGGAAACGGTCCTTGCTGGAAGCCATGCACCGGGGGGCGGCGTGATCGGGCGGTTGAGAGGCGTGCTGGCCGAGGTCGGGGAGGCGGACTGCCTGATCGACTGCGGCGGGGTGGGCTATGTAGTGTCGTGCGGGGCGCGGACCCTGGGCCGGCTGCCGGCGCCGGGGGACGAGACGACCCTGCATGTCCATTCGCAGTGGAGCGAGGATGCGGGGCCGCGCCTGTATGGATTCCTGACCCGCGACGAGCGGCGGGCCTTCACGACCCTTTTGGCCATTCAGGGCGTGGGGCCCAAGGCGGCCCTGGCGGTGCTGGACGTGCTGCCGCCCGGCGAACTGGCGTCGGCTGTGGCGCGCGAAGACAAGGCGGCGGTGGCGCGGGCCAACGGCGTGGGGCCGAAACTGGCGCTGCGGATCGTCACCGAGCTGAAGGGCAAGCCCCTAAGCAGTATAGTGGGTGACGTCAGCTTTGCGCCGGCCGCACCCGGCATGCACGTCGAGATCGCACCGCCGGTTCCGTCCATCACCGGCGAGGCCGTGTCGGCCCTGCTCGGGCTGGGCGTCGCCGAGGTCAATGCGCGCCGCGCCGTGGATCAGGCGTTGATCCGTTTGGGCGAAGAGGCCGAACTGTCGGCGGTGATCCGCGCGGCCCTGCAGGAGCTGGGGCGGTGATTGGAAGGGAGTGGCGAGTGGCGAGTGGCGGGTGGCGAGCGCTGTCGTGTGGCCGCACCGGACTGTACGCCGCTTTTGCCGATGATGGGCTGAAAGCGGGGCGGCTTTCTCGCCACTCGCCACTCGCCACTCGCCACTCGGCAGCCACTCGCCACCCAGGTCGACCATGACCCGCATCATCTCCCCCGAGGCCGAAACGGGCGAAGCTTTCGACCGCGCCCTGCGGCCCCAGACCCTGGCGGAGTTCGTCGGCCAGTCTCAGGCCAAGGGCAATCTGAAGGTCTTCATCGACGCCGCGCGTGGCCGGGCGGAGGCCCTGGATCATGTGCTGCTGTTCGGCCCGCCCGGTCTGGGCAAGACGACTTTGGCGCAGATCGTGGCGCGCGAGCTGGGGGTGGGTTTTCGGGCCACGTCCGGCCCGATCCTGGCCAAGGCGGGCGATCTGGCCGCGATCCTGACCAATCTTGAGCCGCGCGACGTCCTGTTCATCGACGAAATCCACCGCTTAAGCCCCCAGGTCGAGGAGATCCTGTATCCGGCCATGGAGGACCATGTGCTGGACCTGATCATCGGCGAAGGGCCGTCGGCGCGGTCGGTGCGGATCGACCTGGCGCCCTTCACCCTGGTGGGGGCCACGACCCGGGCGGGCCTGTTGGCCACGCCGCTGCGGGACCGGTTCGGGATTCCGCTGCGGCTCGAGTTCTATACGCCTGACGAACTGACGGCGGTGGTGCGCGGCACGGCGCGCAAGATGGGCGCCGGGATCGACGAGGCCGGGGCGCGCGAGATCGCCTCGCGGGCGCGGGGCACGCCCCGGATCGCCGGGCGGCTGCTGCGCCGGGTTCGCGACTTCGCCTCGGCGGAAGGGGCGGAGACCATCTCGAAACTGGTGGCGGCGCGGGCCCTGGCGCGGCTGGAGGTGGACGAGGCCGGGCTGGACAGTCTGGACCGGCGGTTCCTGAAGGCCCTGATCGAAAACTACGGCGGCGGCCCGGTGGGGATGGACACTCTGGCGGCGGCCATCGCCGAGGCGCGCGACGCGGTCGAGGACGTGATCGAACCCTATCTGCTGCAACAAGGCTTCATCATGCGCACCCCGCGCGGCCGCATGGCCTGCGCCAAGGCCTATGCGCATCTGGGGCTGACCCCGCCGGCGCAACCCGCCGTCGGACCCGTGCCGGGCGACCTGTTTGAATGACGATCGCCTTCGATCCGGGCAAGGATGGGATCAACCGCGAGAAACACGGGCTGTCTTTGGCGCGCGCCAGCGAAATCGATCTCCGCACCGCTTATGTGCTGGTGGATGACCGTCAGGATTACGGCGAGCCACGCTGGCGCGCCTATGGTATGTTGGACGGACGGCTGCATATGCTGGCCTTCACCGTCCGCGACGGCGTAATAAGGGCCATCAGTCTGCGGCGCGCGAACGTCAAGGAGGTCCGACGCTATGGCTGATCCCGAATTCAGCCTCGATCCGAACGACTATGAGGATGGCGAGATCGACGATCCCCAGAATCCGGAGTGGACGGATGAGGATTTCGCCAGGGCGCGGCCTTTGCGGGAAGCCTTGCCTGAGCTTTACGCCCAGATCGTCGCCGAGCGCGAAGTCGGTCTGAAACTGCCTGCCGACACCATTCGCGCCTTCGCCGAAGAGGGCGAAGACTGGAAGGAGCGGATGGCCCAGACCCTGACCGAGGCGGCGCGCAAGAAACACGCGGCCTGATCGTCGATAGGCGTTGCCAAGCGAGGCGGGCGGGGGTTTGCTGGGACGAACCGGAGCCCTCGACCCATGATCCTGCGCACCCTGGCCTTAGTGGCGTTTGCGGCCGGCCTGACCAGTCTGGCGCCGCCTGCGAAAGCAGCCGCCCCCGTCTTCACCGAAAAGGCCTGTCCGGCCGAATGGCCGACCGAGGTGCGCCAAGTGCGGTGCGGAACCCTGACTGTGGACGAGGCGCGCGACGGGACGGTCAGCGACCGGCGCATCGACCTGGCCCTGGTCATCATCAAGGCCGCCGCCCCCTATAAGGACGCCTCGGGTCAGGCCCTGCCGACGGTGGTGATGTTCCACGGCGGGCCGGGCGGGGCCATGGTCGGCGGGGCCGGGCGGATGCTGACGGCCCTGCGTCGCAATCCGGAAGCCTTTGCGGTGGATCAGGACGTGATCCTGTTCGATCAGCGCGGCGGCGGGGCCGGCGCCCCGTCGATGGATTGTCCGGGCGTCGAACTGACCGATGCGGGGCCGCCGTCGGATGCGGATCGCGATGGGCTGATCGCCTGTCTGAAGGGGTATCAGGCCCAAGGCGTCGATCTGAACCAGTACAACGCCGCCGCCACCGCCGCCGACGTCAAGGACATGGTCCAGGCCCTGGGCCTGTCGAAGATCGACCTGTGGGGCGGCTCCTACGGCCCGCGCATCGAGGCGGCGGTCATCACCCACCAGCCTCAGATCGTCCGCGCCGCCGTGATGGACAGCCCCTGGCCGCCCGAGGGCAACTGGGCGGTTGGAACCCCGGAACAGGTGTCGACGGCGGTCAAGATCATCCTGGGCAAATGCCAGGCCCAGGCGGACTGCGCGGCGCGCCATCCGGACCTTCAGGCGCGGTTCGAGGCCGAGGCGCGCAAATGGCTGGCCGGCCCCGTGACGGGCAAGGACGGTAAGACCTTCACCGTCGACGACCTGTCGGCCTTTCTGATGGACACCACCTACAGCGCGCGGGGCGTGCGCAGCCTGCCGGCCGATCTGGAGAAGATCATCGCCGGGGACCTGAGCCCGGTCGCAGAGATCGCCGAGGACCGGACCTATTATTTCGAGGGTCAGCACATGGCCCATCTGTGCAAGGAAGAACTGCCGTTCGAATCCAAGGCGCGGCTGGCGGCGGGCGCCGCAGGCGATCCGGTCGCTGAGGTGCTGGTCCCCTCGCTGTCGCGGCTGTTCGACGTCTGCGCGGCGGTAGGGGAACGGCCCGCGCTGCCGATCGAGAACCTGCCGGTCCAGACCGACGTCCCGACCCTGTTCGTCGCCGCCGAGATCGATCCGGGCTGCCCGCCGCCCCTGACCGAGGCGGCGGCCAAGGGCTACTCCAACAGCCAGGTGGTGATCGTGACCAATGCGACCCACGGCGTCATCAACGCCAGCCCCTGCACCCGCAAGATGGCGCGCGACTTCCTGCGCGATCCATCGGCGCCGGTGGATCGCAGCTGCCTGCCACCGGCGGACACGCCGCTGAACTTCATCGAGGCCGCGACGGCGGGCTGAGACATGGGGCGGGCCTGGGTCTTTCCGTCCTCTTCCCGTGCGATCGCCGCCCTGTTCGTCGCGGCGGCGCTGGCGGCGGCCGGGGCGGGGCTGTGGATGATGACCCACCGGTCGCGGATTGCGCCGCCCGAGACGCCGTCGCATCGGGTCGTGCGCCAGATCGGCGAACAGCTGGGGCCGGGCGCCGAGCTGCGCTACGCCGAGGCGGGCGAGAAGCGGGCCGTCTGCGGCTATGTGGGCCGGTCCAGGGGCGGGGCGGCGGTGGGCTTCATCTCCGTGCCCAACCGCATCCTGTTCAGCGACGATCCCCTGCCGACCGAGTTCCGCGAGATGCGCCGACGCTATTGCCCCGGCTTCCTGACGCCGCCGCCCAGCGTTAGGCTGGGGACATGACCGATCTTCCCAGCGACCTTCCGACGGCCGGCCGTTTCGACGGGCGCGACCACCTGTTGCCGGTGCGGGTCTATTATGAGGACACCGACTTCACCGGCCTGGTCTATCACGCCAACTACGTCCGCTATTTCGAGCGGGGGCGGTCCGACTTTCTGCGCGCCGTCGGGGTGGGGCACGCCGACCTGCTGGAGGAGGATCAACCCCTGGCCTTCGTCGTGGCCGAGCTGAACATCCGCTATCTGAAGCCGGCGCGGATCGACGACGCCCTGGTGGTGCGGACCCAGTATGAGGCGATCCGGGGGCCGCGGCTGATCATTCGACAGACGGTGGAGCGCGGGGGCGAGGTGCTGTGCCGGGCCGAGGTGACGGCGGTCTGCATCCATCTGGACGGACGGCCGCGTCGCCCGACGAAGGGGCTGATCGAGAAGGTGACTCCGTGGCTGGCGAAAGGAAGCTGAATCATCCCTCCGCTCATCCCGGCGAAAGCCGGGACCCAGGGCTTTCGCATCGACAGCGCATGGGATGACGGCCGGGCTTTGATTTCAGGCGATTTGCGCCCAAAGATCGGGGTCCCGGCTTTCGCCGGGATGGGCGGATAGAGATCGGGTGCAGGATGGCCGGGGAAACCTACAAGATTTCGACGGGGGCGACGCTCACCGTGCTGCTGTTGGCGGCGCTGCTGGTCGGCGGCGCCCTGGTGGGCTGTCCCTATTACAAGGTCTGGGAGCGCAAGATGGCGGGCCAGGCCGAGCTGCAATATCAGCAGGGGGCGCGTCAGGCCCTGATCGCCCAGGCCGCCGCAGAAGACGAGGCGGCGATCAAACGGGCCGAGGCGGCGACGCGCCGGGTCCTGGGCTGGACCGATGCGGCCAAGCGCGGCTGCGAGGCCCTGGGCCGTCCGGGCGACCGCCAGTGCGAGGAACAGCTGCTGAAGGACGCCGCCACCTATTCCATCGCCAAGGAAGGCCACGAGGGCGTCATCATCAGCGTCGGCGCCCCCGTCTCGGTCGCTGTCGATCCGAACCGGCGGCCGAGCGCCGAATGAGGCCCTGAGGCGAGCGATCGGCCCAGAGGCAAGGCCATGATCATCGACCAGTTGGACGTCGCCGTCCGGGCCGGGGCGGCGGCGGCCCTGCTTTTGCCCGCCGCCCTTCTGCTGAGGCAATGGCGGCGGATCGGCCTGCCCGCCCTGCTGTTTGCGCCCCTGGCCCTGTGTCTGACGGGTTTCGTCCTGGGCAATACGCCCCTGGCGCTCAAGCCTGACGGACCGGTCGGAGCCGCAGCTCGGGTGCTGAGCGGCTTTACGGTCATCTTCCTGTGGTGGTTCTGTCTGTCGTGTTTCGACAGGCGGTTCCGGGTGCGGGGGCCGGTCCTGGCGGTCGGCCTCATCTGGGGACTGATCGCCGCCCTGGATCGGGGCCTGTTCGGCGCGGCCCTGGGACAGTGGGAATGGTCGCGGCTGCTGTTGCCGCTGGGGTTCGCCATCGTCGGCCATCTGGTCTGGCGGCTGCTGGTCGAACGGGAGGACGACCTGATCCAGCAGCGGCACGACGCCCGCGTCCTGACCGCAGTCGGGCTGGGCGGGATGTTGTTCGTCGATCTGTCGGCCGACCTGCTGTTCGGCTTCGACTGGCGGCCGCTGGCCTTCGCCCTGAGCCAGAATCTGATGATCCTGATCTTCGGCCTTTGGCTGGCCGGGCGGCTGCTGACCGTGCGGTCCGAGGCCCTGACCTTCGGCGTTGCGAACCCGGAGCGGGCGCCGGCCGAAGCGCCCGGCCTGGGGGCGAGGGATGCGGCCCTTCATCGCCGTCTGATCGATCTGATGGAGAACGAACAGGTCTTCCTGGATCCCGAACTGACCTTCGCCGCCTTCGTGGCCCGCATGGGGGCGTCGGAGCGGGCCGTGCGGATCCTGATCAACCACGAACTGGGCCATGACCATTTCCGCAGCTTCCTGAACCAGTATCGGGTGGCCGAGGCGCGGCGGCGGCTGAGCGCCCCGGCGCACGCTGAAGACAAGCTGATCGCCGTCGCCCTGGACAGCGGCTTCGCCTCCCTGGCCAGTTTCAACCGGGCCTTCCGCGCGGTCGAGGGCTGCGCTCCGAGCCGCTACAGGGCGACCGCCCGCGCCGCCTCCTCGACAAATGCAGGTTCTGAGGAGCCGAAAGCCGGGTTCTGAGGAGACGGCGCCGTCCCTCGGGCCCTAGTGCGGGGGGTCTGACACAAGGGGACGACAGTGAACGGATTGATCGGTTTGGCGGGGGTTCTGGCGCTTCTGCTGGGAGGGGGCGTCGCGATCGGCTTGATGGACCGGCGCGGCTTTTCGTTTCGGTGGCTGCTGATCGCGGCCGTCTTGGTGGCGGTGAACGACGCCCTGCTCACCAATCTCTACGGCCTCTTGCCCGATGTGATCGGCGGGTCGTGGAACTGGCAGGGCAAGATATTGGCCCTGGCCGCCACCCTGGCGATCGCGGCCTGCCCCGGCTTCGGCCGGCGCCGCAGCGGCCTGACCCTGGTCCAGGCGCCGGGCAGTCTGAAAGCGGCCCTGCCGGTCGGCCTGCTCTATTGCGCCTTCTTCCTGGTCCTGGCCCTGGCCTTTTCGGGGGAGAGGGCCATGGGCGAAGAGATCGCCTTCCAGCTGACGATGCCGGGCCTGGAGGAGGAGCCCTTCTATCGCGGCGTGCTGTTGCTGGCGCTTTGCCAGGCCTTCACCGGGACCAAGCGCGTCCTGGGCGTGGATTGGAGCTGGGGGGCGGTTCTGTCGTGCCTGTTGTTCGGCCTGGCGCACGCCTTCGGCTTTTCGAAGGGGAGCTTTTCCTTCGATCCGCTGACGATGGCCATGACCGCCCTGCCCGCCTTCATCGCCGTCTGGCTGCGTCTGCGGACCGGAAGCCTGCTGGCGCCTGTCCTGCTGCACAATTTCGGAAACGCCGTGTCCCTGTTCCTCTGACGGGCGCGCCTTTCTGGTGACGGCGGCGCATGGGGCGGCTAAACGGGCGGGACGCCACACAATGGTCACGCCCGCTCGGTCGAAGAGGGGACGTGACTGATCCTGATCTCGCCCGGAGCGCCTGAATGACTACGCCCGTCGACGCCTCGATGATGAACCCCGTCGAGCTGTTCATGACCGCCGACTGGGTGGTGAAGTCGGTGATGGTGGGACTGGCGGCGGCGTCGCTGTGGTCCTGGACCATCATCATCGACAAGGCCTTCCGCTTCACCGCCCTGAACCGCCAGGCCGACGACTTCGACAAGGCGGTGCAGTCGGGCCGGTCGCTGGAGGACGTCGCGGCCCAGGCGGGACCGCAGCCGGAACACGCCCTGCCGCGCATGCTGGTGATCGCCCTGTCCGACTGGCGCGAGGCGCGCCAGAAGGGGGCGCTGAACGAACACCAGGGCGATCTGCTGATGACCCGGATCGACCGGGCCATGAACAGCCTGATACAGCGCGAGGGCCAGAGGATCGAAAACGGCCTGGGCGTGCTGTCGGTCGTGGCGACGGCCTCGCCCTTCATCGGCCTGTTCGGCACGGTGTGGGGCATTATGAACGCCTTCGGCCGCATCGCCGCGGCGGGCAACACCAATCTGACCACGGTGGCGCCGGCCATCGCCGAGGCCCTGTTCGCCACGGCCATCGGCCTGGGCGCGGCCATTCCGGCCTATATCGCCTACAACAAGTTCTCGATCGACGCGGGCAAGTTCACCGGCCGGCTGGAAGCCTTCGCCGACGATCTTCAGGCGGCGGTGGCGCGGCGTCTGGGGGCTCCGTCCGCCCCGCCGCCCCCTCCGGTCGAGCCCGCCTCGGGCCTGAACCTGAAGCGGGGCGTCTGAGCCATGGCCTTGGGAGGCGGTTCGAGCGGCGGCGGGTCGCGTCGCGGGCGGCGGGGGCGCAAAGGCCCCCTGACCGAGATCAACGTCACGCCCCTGGTGGACGTGATGCTGGTGCTGCTGATCATCTTCATGATCTCGGCGCCGCTTCTGACCGTGGGCGTGCCGGTGGAGCTGCCCAAGACCGAGGCTAGCGCGGTCGAGACGAATAACGAACCCCTGTCGGTCAGCATCGACCAGCAGGGGGCGATCTTCATCGGCGACAGCGAGACGTCGTTCGACGATCTGGCGGTGCGTCTGCTGACCGAGGCCGGCGGATCGGACAAGGCGTCCGAGCGGCCGGTTTTCGTGCGGGCCGACGGCCGGGCGCCCTATCAGGCCGTGGCGCGGGTGATGGCGCGGCTGAGCGCCTCGGGCTTCACCAAGCTGAACCTGATCACCGACACGGCGCCGGAGGGCTGATTGCGCCGTCCGAGCCCCGCGATCCTCGGCTCCATCGCCCTGCACGCCGGGGTGGTCGCGCTCGCCTTCGTGTCGTTCTCGCAGAAGGCCGAGGAGGCGCCGCCGCTGGTGAACTCCGTGCCGGTGTCGATCGTGTCCGAGACCGTGATCGCGGCGGCGGCCGCCGACGATCCGCAGCCCGAGCCCTCGCCTGACGACGCCGCCACCGCCCCGGTCAGCGCGCCGGAAGAGCCGACCCCGCCGGTCCCTGAACCGACCCCGCCGCCGCCGACGCCTGCGCCCGCGTTGAGGCCCGCGCCCAAGCCCACGCCGACCCCGACGCCCCGGCCGACCCCGCCGCGGCCTGCGCCCCCGACGCCGGAAAAGGCCCGGCCCACGCCGCCGCGTCCGACCCCGCCGACCCCGACCCGCCCGGCGCCGAAACGCGACGAGCCGAGCCTGGACCTGGACGCCCTGGCGGGACCGACGCGCCCGACCAACAACCGCGGCCGCCCGGCGACGGGCCAGCAGGGGTCGGGAACCGCCTCCCAGGCCACGGGGCCGCAGGTCACGGCCATCTTCAACCAGGTCTATCCGAACTGGATTCTGCCCTGCGACATCCCCGGGGCGGACCAGTTGCGCATTCAGGTCGAACTGACCCTGTCGGCCGACGGGCGGATCACGCGCGGCCCGACCCTGGTCAATCCGCAGTCGTCCTCGGTCTATCGGGCGGCGGCGGACGGGGCGCTGCGGGCCCTGCGCCAGACCGCCCCCTTCGACGTGCCCCAGGGCTTTCCCGGCGGCGCCTATCGCCCGACCTTCAACACCGAACGGGCCTGCCGGAACCGGTGAGGCTCAGGTGTCCGTGATCAGGTGAAGGGCCGATCGTCCGCCTTTGACGGCGTCTGGGGACAGTCGGCGATCGAAGGTCGCAAGCCGGCCCCCGTTCGAGACCGCCAGAGCCAGGAGATAGGCGTCGGTGATCTGTTCCGGCTTGGTCAGGGCCGAGGGCTCGAACAGGCGTTCGTCGGCCAGGCTGACGGCATCCGGCCAAAAGACGTGACCAGCCATGTCTCGCAGCAGAGCGAGAATCCGAACGACATCGGAAGGCGGGCCGACCGGATTGCGATAGCGGCTGCTGCCGACGATGCGGACCAAACCGTTCTCGGTTATCGGACAGGTGGCCCAGGACGGAGCGGCTTCGCGTTGGAACCAGGTATTGGCAGGATGGTGAAAGACGTGGCGAGGATCGACGAGGGCGATCAGCACGTTCACGTCCAACAGATAGGTCAAGGCAGCTCGTCACGCAGGGCGTTGACGTCTTCCAGCGTGACCATGGGCCCAGGCCGATCTGGCAGAAGAGGAACCCCGTTGCGGAAGCGCACTGTGCTCTCACGCTTTTGCAGCGCCTGACGAGCGAGTTCAGACATCACCTCACCCACCGTGCGGTCCTGGTGGGCGGCAAGGGCGCGAGCCGCATTCAGCACGTCGTCGTCTATGGCGAGGGTGGTGCGCATGCCGCCGAAGATAATGCATCACGCATCACGCATCAATGTGAGGCGCGCCTCCTCAAAGTCGCCCCATTCGCCGTGAGAAGCTGGCGATTGTCATACGAACCGGCGATAAGGTCGGCGATCTTTCGAGATTTACGGGAGCATTTGATGCGTCTGAACCTCCTTCTGGCCTCGGTCGCCGCCGTGGCGACGACCGTCTCTTCCGCCCAGGCCCAGAACGTCGCAGCCGCGCCCCAGCAGAGCCAGCCGGTCGAGGTCGAGATCGACCAGGGGGTGCTGCGCCCCCTCCAGATCGCCATAGTGCCCTTCAGCGGCGATCATGGGGCCGACATCTCCAGCGTGATCAGCGGCAATCTGAAACGGTCGGGCTTCTTCGAACCGCTGAACCCGGCCGGCTTCATCGAGACCGGCCTGACCCTGGCCAATGCGCCCAACTTCCCCCAGTGGACCCAGATCGGCGCCCAGGCGGTGCTGTACGGGGCGGTGACGCCGCGGGCCGACAATCGGGTGGACGTGGGCTTCCGCCTCTATGATCCGTACCGTCAGTGCCAGCTGGTCAGCTATCAGTTCACCGCCACGGCCGAGCAGTGGCGCCGGATCGCGCACAAGATTTCCGACGTCATCTATCAGCGGATGACCGGCGAGGCCGGCTTCTTCGATTCCCGCGTCATCTTCGTCTCCGAAGAGGGGACGCAGCTGAACCGGATCAACCGCCTGACCATCGCCGACCAGGACGGGTTCAACCCCGTCTATCTGACCCAGGGCGACGAGGTGATCATGTCGCCGCGCTTTTCGGCCTCCCAGCCGGACGAGATCACCTATGTGGCGCTGGGCAAGGATTACAGCCGGATCTATCTGTACAATCTGACCACGGGCCGGCGCGAAAGCCTGGGTCAGTTCGACGGCCAGGTGCTGGCGCCGCGCTTCTCCAACGACGGCAACAAGATCGCCTTTTCGATCATCCGGGGCGGCAATACCGACATCTATGTGATGGACCTGCGCAGCCGCCAGCTGTCGCGGCTGACGTCGGACCCCGGCATCGACACCTCGCCCTCCTTCAGCCCGGACGGCAGCCAGATCGTGTTCAACTCGGACCGGTCGGGGACGGCGCGCCTCTATGTCATGCGGGCCGACGGCTCGGGCCAGCGGCCGATCTCGCGCGGCGGCGGCGTCTATACGGCGCCGTCCTGGAGCCCCACCGGCGACCTGATCGCCTTCACCAAACAGTCGGGCGGCCGGTTCTCCACCGGGGTGATGAACTCTGACGGCTCGGGCGAGCGCATCCTGTCGTCCAGCTATTTCGAAGAAGGCCCCAACTGGGCGCCCAACGGCCGCTATGTGATGTTCGCCCGCCAGACGCGGGGCGGGGACACCCGGTTGTGGACGGTGGACCTGTCGGGCCGGGTGGTGGCCCAGGCGGGCTACAACGGCCGCGGCACCGACCCGGCCTGGTCGCCGCTGCTGGACGCGCCGCCGTCGAACCTGGGCTTCGGCCAGGGCCCCGACAGCTGCCCAGCCTGAGGTCGGGCGGCGTCGCGTGACGCCGTTCGCCGTCAGACGGAGCCATTCGGCTCAACACTGCGTTATCGCCCCTGGCGCCCAAAATCCGCCAAGGGCAGAACTTAAGGCCAAGCTTGAGGCCGCCGTCCTCATAATCCTTCAGGAGACGACCCGATGAAAAAATCCCGCATCATGACCGTGGCCATGGTCGGCTGCGCCGTCGCCGCCATGGCCGCCTGCGCCCGCAAGCCGGTCGAGGGCGTCGTGCCGACCGAACCCGCGACCACCGCCCCGACCGGCCCGGCCTATCCGACCGCCCCGACCGGCCCGGTGTCCGGCGGCAATATGGGCGCCGCCGCCCCCGGCACGGAACAGGACTTCGTCGTCAATGTCGGCGACCGGATCTATTTCGACCTGGATTCCTATGAGGTCCGGCCCGAGGCCATGCCGCGCCTGGACGCCCAGGCCCAGTGGCTGCAACGCTATCCGTCGGTCACGGTGCGGATCGAGGGCAACGCCGACGAACGCGGCACCCGCGAATACAACCTGGCCCTGGGCGCCCGCCGCGCCGAGGCCGTCCGCACCTATCTGATCAATCGCGGCGTGCCCGCCGGCCGGATCGACACCATCAGCTTCGGCAAGGAGCGCCCGATCGCCGAAGGCTCGAACGAAGAGGCCTGGGCCCGCAACCGCAACGCCCACACCGCCATCGTCTCGGGCGCCTCGCGCTAAGGGGCGAGAGCCGAAATCGAGACCGGAGAGGCGTCGGCGAAGGCCGGCGCCTCTTTTCTTTTCCGCCCGCCCTCCGCAAGGTGGCCTTCGCAAGACGACGGGGGATCAAGGGCGTGGATATCGAAGGAGCCGGCGGGGCCATCACCGGCGGGCTGATCGCGGGGGCGATCGAGAAACCGGCGGGCCAGGCGGGCGAGGCCGGCCACGGCGTCTGTTCGGACTGCGGGGCCGAGACCAGCGGAAACTTCTGCGCCCACTGCGGCCAGCCGACCCATGTCCACCGCACCTTGCTGCATCTGGGCGAGGAGCTGCTGCACGGAGTCATGCATTTCGACGCCCGGGTCTGGCGCACCCTGCCGCTGTTGGCCTTGAACCCCGGCCGTCTCACGCGCGAATGGGTTCAGGGCAAACGCACCCGCTATGTCTCGCCCCTGGCGATCTTTCTGTGCACCCTCTTCATCATGTTCTTCGCCCTCAGCTTCATGCCCCAGCCGGGGGCGCATGAGGGTGAGGCGGAACGCACCGCCCGTCTCCAGGCCGAGGTCGCCGAACAGCGGCTGGGTCTGGTCGAGGCGGAAAAGACCGTCGCCGAACTGCGCGCCGACCCCGAAGTGAACGACAGTCCGATCGCCGCCCAGACCCTGAAGACCGCCGAGGGGGTGGTGGAGAACCGCCGCCAGTCGCTGAACCGGCTGGAGACCGAGCTGCGCGACGGCCGGTCCGACGGCCTGGCCCCCGGCACCTGGCAGGCTCAGGTCAAGGACTTGGCCGCCGACGGCAAGGTCAAGGGCCACGGCCTGGGCGCCGTGCTGCTGAAGAAGCTCCAGAACCCGGACCTAGCCCTCTATAAGCTGCAGCAGACCCTCTACAAGTTCGCCTTCCTGCTGGTGCCCTTCTCCCTGCCGTTCGTGGCCCTGCTGTTCCTGTGGAAACGGGGCTTCACCCTTTACGACCACGGCGTCTTCATCCTGTATTCCCTGACCTTCATGGCCCTGCTGCTGATGGTCATGGTCCTGGCCGGGACGATCAACGGCGTCCTGGGCGGCTTCGTCGGCCTGATCGGGCTGGCGGTCATACCGGCGCATATGTTCGCCCAGTTGAAGGGCGCCTATGGTCTGTCGATCTTTTCGGCCCTGTGGCGGACGGCGGCCCTGCTGTTCTTCTGCAACATCGTCATCGGCCTGTTCGTCACGGCCATCGTCTATCTGGGTCTGGGTCATTAGGTCCGCCTTGCGGCGGCCCCAAATCGGTGAAAGCTAGAAGCCATGATCAAGCTGTCCTTCCCCCGTCTCCTGGCCCTGACGGCCGTCGGCCTGGTTCTGGCCGGGGGCGGCGTCGCCGTCGCCCAGCAGGCCGCGCCCAACATCATGCAGCCCATCGAATGGGACAAACGCCGGCTGGACCAGCTGGACCGCAATGTGCGTCGGCTGGAACGCGCCCTGACCCAGAGGAACGCCGCCGGTCAGCCGGTGCTGGTCGAGCCCGACCCCGAGGTGGTCACCCTCCAGGGCCAGTTCGGCCTGTTGAGCCAGAGGCTGGAGGACCTGGAGGCCACGGTGCGCCGGATCAACGGCGACAACGAACGGCTGACCTTCCAGCTGGACGAGGCCCAGCGCGACAATGCGGCGCTGAGAACCCGGATCGTGGACGCCGAGGGCCGGATCGAGAAGCTGGAGCGGGCGGCCGAGCTGAACGCCCCGATCGAGGCCAATTCCCCGACCGGCGACGCCGGGCAGGACCTGGCGGCGGCCGTGCGGCTGATGGGCGAGGACCGGGCGCGCGGCGCGCGGGCGCTGGAGACGGTGGTCGTGACCTGGCCCGACACCCCCCAGGCGCGCGAGGCCAACTCCCGCCTGGGCGACATCCGCGTCTCGGCCAATGACAAGGCGGGGGCCGTGGCCTTCTACGCGGCGGCCCTGAAGGACTGGCCGCGCATCGGCTGGGCGGCCGATACGACGCTGAAACTGGCCGACGCCCTGTTCGCCACCGACCGCAAGACGCAAGGCTGCGCGGCCCTGGCGGAGTTCACACGCCGCTACGCCCCCTCGGCCTCGGATCCGCAAAAGGCCCGCGCCGCCCAGATGAAGACCGCCGGCGGGTGCAGCTGACGGACCCGTCGGACGACGGGACCGGAGGTCTCCAGCCCCGCCTGTTTGCACGGCTGGACGATCGGCTGACGGTCCATGACGACCGACCCGTCGCCCTGGCCCTGTCCGGGGGCGGGGATTCCATCGCACTGATGCGGCTGACGGCGGCCTGGGCCCAGGCGCGGGGGCGGCCGGTTCTGGCCCTGACGGTGGATCATGGGCTGAATCCCGACAGCCCCGGCTGGACCCGGTTCGCGGGCGAGGCGGCCCAGGCTGCGGGCTGCGCCTGGCGGGGTCTGGTCTGGACCGGGGACAAGCCTGTTGCGGGCCTGACGGCGGCGGCGCGGGGCGCCCGGCACCGGCTGATCGCCGAGGCCGCGCGGGCCGCCGGGGCGCGGGTCGTGCTGATGGCCCACACCGCCGACGACGCAGCCGAGGCCGATCTGATGCGGGCCGAGGGCTCGACCCTGGGGCGGGTGCGCGAATGGGCGCCCTCGCCGGCCTGGCCCGAGGGGCGGGGGCTGATGCTGCTGCGGCCCCTGCTGGGCGAACGGCGCGAGACCCTTCGGGCCTGGCTGAGAGATCAGGGCGCCGGCTGGATCGAAGACCCCGCCAACGCCGACCCGCGTTTCGGCCGCAGCCGGGCGCGGCAAGCCTTGGCCGATCGGGCCGTAGCGGACCTCCCTGCCGAAGCCCCCCCGGCCACAGCTCCCAGAAAGTCCGGCGCCGTCCAGCCTGTGCGTTTTTCTTCGGAGGGCTTGATCCAGACCTCGCGCGACATCGAGCCTCGCGTCCTGGCCACGGCCCTGGTCTGTATCGGGGGCGGATCGACCCCGCCGCGGGGCGAGCGGCTGGCGCGGCTGATCAGGCGATTGCGCGCGGGCGAGGATTTCGCCGTCGTCCTGTGCGGGGCGCGGATCGAGGCCGAGGGGCAGGCGGTCCTGATGATGCGGGAAGCCGGAGAGCTGGCCCGGGCGGCGCGGCCCGATCTGGACCTGATCCCTGGGGTGGAGACGGTCTGGGACGGCCGGTTCGTGTTTGAAGCCGACGAAGCGGGCTGGCGCGTCGGCGCGGCGCGAGGCCGTCTGGCCCAGTTGGCCCCGTCGGACCGCGCGGCCCTGGGGCGGCTGCCGTCGGCGGCGCGGGGCGCCGAGCCCGTGCTGATCCGGGACGATGAAGGCGCCCCGGTTCTTGCAAGCCCGGCCGTGCGGCGACGCGATCTGGCGCCCGAACGGCTCAGACTGGCGCTGGGCGAAACGACGCATGAGGACGATCTGATCGCGCCGCCATGGCGTAACGCGGCGGAAGCGCCTATTTTCCGAGACTGACAATCCAGCCGTCGGGCCAGAGGGCGCCGGCGGACGACCGAGGACCTCAATGAACCTGCGTAATCTGGCGATCACGGGCGTCATCATCCTGGCCCTGCTGGCGGTCTATGCGGCGGTGTCGCAGGGCGGCGCCATGACCGGCATGGCGGCCCAGGGCGGCCCCGGCGCCGGCCGGCCCGAGACCATCACCTATTCCCAGCTGGTGCAGCGGGTCGAGGCCGGCGACATCAAGGAAGCCACCGTGCGCGGCGACCAGGTGACCGGCGTCTATAAGAACGACGGCCGCTTCTCCGCCACCACCCCCTATCCGAACGAGCAACTGGTCAACTCCATGCTGGCCAACGGCGTCAACGTCGACGCCAAGACCACGCGCCAGTCGATCTGGATGAGCCTGTTGATGGGCATCCTGCCCATCGCCCTGCTGGTCGGGGTGTGGATCTTCTTCATGCGCCAGATGCAGGGCGGGGCGCGCGGCGCCATGGGCTTCGGCAAGTCCAAGGCCAAGCTGCTGACCGAGCACAAGGGGCGCAAGACCTTTGACGACGTCGCCGGCGTGGACGAGGCCAAGGAAGAACTGACCGAGGTGGTCGAATTCCTGAAGGATCCGGGCAAGTTCCAGCGCCTGGGCGGCAAGATTCCCAAGGGCGCCCTGCTGGTCGGCCCTCCCGGCACCGGCAAGACGCTTCTGGCCCGTGCGGTCGCGGGCGAGGCGGGCGTGCCCTTCTTCTCCATCTCGGGCTCCGACTTCGTCGAGATGTTCGTCGGCGTCGGCGCGTCGCGGGTTCGCGACATGTTCGAACAGGCCAAGAAGAACGCCCCCTGCATCATCTTCATCGACGAGATCGACGCCGTCGGTCGCCATCGCGGCGCCGGCCTGGGCGGCGGCAATGACGAGCGCGAACAGACGCTGAACCAGCTGCTGGTCGAGATGGACGGCTTTGAAGCCTCCGAGAACATCATCCTGATCGCCGCCACCAACCGTCCCGACGTGTTGGACCCGGCCCTGCTGCGTCCCGGCCGTTTCGACCGTCAGGTGGTGGTGCCCAACCCCGACGTCTCGGGGCGCGAGCGTATTCTGCGCGTGCATATGAAGGACGTGCCCCTGGCCGCCGACGTCAACGTCAAGACCATCGCGCGCGGCACGCCCGGCTTCTCGGGCGCCGATCTGGCGAACCTGGTCAATGAGGCGGCCCTGATGGCGGCCCGCAAGGACCGTCGCATGGTCACGCACCGCGACTTCGAAGACGCCAAGGACAAGGTGCTGATGGGCTCGGAACGTCGCTCCATGGCGATGAACGAGGAAGAAAAGCGCCTGACCGCCTATCACGAAGCCGGGCACGCCATCGTCGCCATGAACGTCAAGATGGCCGACCCCGTGCACAAGGCCACCATCGTGCCGCGCGGCCGGGCCCTGGGCATGGTGATGCAGCTGCCGGAAGGCGACCGCTATTCGATGAAGTACCAGCAGATGATCGACCGGATCGCCATCATGGCCGGCGGTCGGGTGGCGGAAGAGCTGATCTTCGGCAAGGAGAACATCACCTCCGGCGCCTCGTCCGACATCGAACAGGCGACCAAGCTTGCAAGGGCGATGGTCACGCGCTGGGGCTTTTCCGAAAAGCTCGGCACCGTGGCCTATGGCGAGAACCAGGAGGAGGTCTTCCTGGGCCATTCGGTCGCGCGCAGCCAAAACGTGTCCGAGGAGACGGCCCGCACCATCGACGAGGAGGTCCGCCGTCTGGTCGCCTCGGGCTGGGACGAGGCGCGCAAGATACTGACCGAAAAGGCCGAGCATCACGAGAAACTGTCCCAGGCCCTGCTGGAGTACGAGACCCTGTCGGGCGAGGAGATCAAGGACCTGCTGGAGAAGGGGGTCGCGCCGAACCGCGACGAGAACAACTTCCCCAACGCCGGGCCTTCGGTCTCGGTGCCGGTGACGCCGGTTTCCGATGGGACCGAGATCGAAATCCCGGTCGAAAAGCCCGCCGTGACGAGTGTGCCGACGGTGCATTGAGGCGCGGCCGCGACGCCGACAAAGACGAAGGGGCGGCCTGCGAAGGCCGCCCCTTTTTTTGACGTCGGACAGGGTTCAGAGAATCTGCGCCGCCTGGTCGAAGCTCAGGCGCGGCGAGCGGGGGAACAGGTTCTCGTCCGTGCCGTAACCCAGGTTCAGAATGTAGTTGGGTTCGACATGGCTGTCGGGGAAGAATTCGGCCTTCACCCCCGCGGCGTCGAAGCCCGACAT
The DNA here is from genome assembly GCF_055391505.1 of Brevundimonas sp. Br13. NCBI lineage: Bacteria > Pseudomonadati > Pseudomonadota > Alphaproteobacteria > Caulobacterales > Caulobacteraceae > Brevundimonas > Brevundimonas sp. Br13. The sequence goes on from NZ_AP044008.1 coordinate 997,895, forward strand.
GGGGCCGACGTCCAGACCCAGGGCGCGGGCGGCGATGGTCAGATAGCCGCCCTGGAGCGAGGCGTTGCGGAAGGCGGTCTCGCGCCGTCCGGCCTCGTCGGCGAACCAGTCGCGCGCGCCCGGCGCATGGGGAAATAGGGTCGGCAGATGGTCGTGGAAGTCGAGGTCCTGAGCCAGGATCAGATTGACCGGCGCCTGCTGGGTCTTGGCGCGATTGCCCTCGCTCATCAGCGGGATCAGCCGGGCCTTGGCCTCGGGCGAGGTGACGAAGACGAAGCGGGCCGGGCCGGCGTTGACGGCCGTAGGGCCGAACTTGGTCAGGTCGTATAGTTTCTTCAGCAGCTCGGGCGCGACCGGCCGGTCGCTCCAGGCGTTGCGGGTGCGCGCCTCGGTGAAGAGTTGCGCCAGGGCGGCGTCCGACAGAGGGAGGTCGCGGGGGGAGAGAGCGTCATAGGCCATGGGAGGGCGTCCTGATCTGCAAAAGCAACAAAGTCTGGTGCTAATTTAGCCCATTCCGCAACTGTCGCAAGTGCAAATCCGGCAATCCATCGTTTCCAACCGTGCGCCGCCCCCCTGTCGCAAGACGCGGCTTTGTCCTATCTAGGCAGGATGAAAGACCTGACCCAACTGATGCAGCAGGCCCAGGCGATGCAGCAAAAGCTGCAGGACGCCCAGGCCAAGATGGCCGAAACCACCGCCGAGGGCTCCTCCGGCGGCGGCCTGGTGAGCGTGGCCCTGAAGGGCGCGGGCGAGATCACGGCGATCAAGATCGACGACAGCCTGCTTACCCCCGGCGAGGGCGAGATCCTGGCCGATCTGATCGTGGCCGCCCATGCCGACGCCAAGCGCAAGCTGGACGAGGTGAACGCCGCCCTGATGCGTGAGGCCGCCGGCCCCATGGCCGGGTTGAATATTCCCGGAATGCCGAAACTGTTCTGATGGCCGCCTCCGCCGGGCCGGAGATCGAGCGGCTCATCTCCCTTCTCGCCAAGCTTCCGGGCCTGGGGCCTCGCTCGGCCCGGCGCGCGGCCCTGGCCCTGCTGAAGCGGCGCGAGCAGCTGCTCGTGCCGCTGGCGGCGTCCCTGGCCGAGACGGCCGACAAGGTGGTGTCCTGTTCGGTCTGCGGCGCGCCCGATACGCGCGACCCCTGCGCCGTCTGTTCGGACGGGGCCCGCGACAACGGCCTGATCTGCGTGGTCGAGGAGGCCGGCGCCCTGTGGGCCATGGAGCGGTCCGGCGCCTTCCGCGGCAAATATCATGTGCTGGGGGGGCTGTTGTCCGCTCTGGACGGCGTCGGCCCCGAACATCTGCGCATCGCCGAACTGGTCGGGCGTGTGAAGGGCGGGAGCGTGCGCGAGGTCGTCCTGGCCCTGCCGGCCACGGTCGACGGCCAGACGACCGCCCATTATGTCGCCGAGCGGATCGCCGGCCCGGACGTCCAGGTCACCTCCCTGGCGCGCGGCGTGCCGGTGGGCGGCGAACTGGACTGGCTGGACGACGGCACCATTGTTCAAGCGCTGCGGGCGCGGCGGCCGGCCTAGGCTCGCGTCTTCCCCGAGCCGCCGACTCCGGCTAGGAACGGAGCATGAACATGTTCGTGCTGATCCTCGCCGTCGTCGCTCTTGCCTTCGGGGGCGGTTTTCTGTGGGCCTTTATGGGGTGGCAGAGGGCGCGGGGGGATCTGGCGGCGGCCCAGGCGCGGATCGACCTGGTCGAGGAGAGCCGCGTCACCATGGGCGAGCTGCTGAAGGCCCAGGCGGCCCAGTCGGCCCAGGCGGTGGCCGACCAGATGGTCAGCCGCGCTACCGAGACCTTCCGCGCCCAAGATCAGCTTGCGCGCGAGCGGATGGCGGCCCAGCTGAAGCCGGTGGCCGATACCCTGACGAAGTTTCAGGAACATGTGGCGGCGCTGGAAAAGGCCCGGGCCGAGGAGACCGGCGGCCTGAAGGAGCAGCTGACCCAGCTGATGGCCGCCTCGTCGGCCACGCGGGACGAGGCGCGCAAACTGACCGAGGCCCTGCGCGGCAACACCGGGCGGCGCGGCCGCTGGGGCGAACAGACCTGCCGCAATGTGCTGGAGGCCGCAGGCATGGCCGGCCGGTTCGACTTCACCGAACAGACCTCCAGCGCCGACGACGAGGGGCGCCAGAACCGGCCAGACTTCCTGGTGCGTCTGCCCGGCGGCGGCCTGTTCGTCATCGACGCCAAGGTGCCCCTGGCCTTCGACGAGGAGGAGGGGGACGAGGAGGCGCGCGCCCGGTCGGTCGGCCTGCGCATCGCCGCCAGCCTGAAGACCCATGTGCGCCAGCTGTCGTCCAAGGCCTATCAGGACCAGTTCAAGCCCAGCCCGGATTTCGTCGTCCTATTCGTGCCGGGCGACAGCTTCCTTTCCACCGCGCTCGACCATGCGCCGAACCTGCTGTCGGACGCGATGGAATCGCGGGTCGTCATCGCCACCCCCTCTACCCTGTTCGCCCTGTGCAAGGCCGTGGCTTACGGCTGGCGCGCCGAGGAACAGGCGGCCAACGCCGACAAGGTCGCGGCCCTGGGCCGCGAACTCTACAAGCGGCTGTCGGTCATGGGCGGCCACGCCTCGGCGGTCGGTCGGGCGCTGGATCAGGCGGTGGGTAAATACAACCAGTTCGTCGGTTCGCTGGAGAGCCAGGTCATGGTCTCCGCCCGCCGGTTCGAGGATCTGCAGGTCGACCACGAGGGCAAGGAAATCCCCGCCCTGGCCCAGGTCGAAACCCAGCCGCGCCTGATCACTCGGCCGGAGCTGACGGGGCCGTCAGACAACTGACCTTGTCTCTTTGACAAGGTCGCTTGACATAATCGACGCACGGTGAGACAAGCATCCTTGTCATAACGACAAGGAGCATTGTCATGGCCAAGGGCCTCTGGAAAATCATCGCCCTCTCGCTCGCCGGCGTTCTCGCCATTGTGGTGCTGGTCGTCGTCGGCGGCGTCATTGCGGTTCTGGCCTCGGACAAGGGGCTGATCGCCGAGGACGCCGCCCTCCTGATCATCTCCGCCGTCATGGCTGTGCTGATGATGGCCCTGTCCCTGTGGCTGGGCGTCGCCTGGATGGCCCGTATCGACGAGGCGGCGCGCGAGGCCCACAAGGCCTCCTGGTTCTACGGCGGATCGGGCGGTCTGGCGGTGGGCGGGGTCTTCATCATCCTGGCCTCCACGCCGCCGGCGGCTCGGCTGACCCTTCCTGCCTGGTTTGACGGGCGCACCGACCCTGCCGCCTATGCCGCCACCGGCGCCGTGGGTCTGATGACCCTGATGCTGATCGGCTATGGCGTCGTCTGGGGCTGGTGGTGGCTGGCGCGGCGGTGAGGAGCTGAACCATGAACAACCGCCTCAAGGTGCTGCGGGCCGAGCGCGACTGGTCCCAGGCCCATCTGGCCGAACTGCTGGGCGTGTCGCGTCAGACGGTCAATGCGCTGGAGACCGGTCGCTATGACCCGTCCTTGCCGCTGGCCTTCAAGATCGCCCGCATCTTCGAACAACCCATCGAATCCATCTTCTCGGAGGACTGACCATGTCGAGCGTTGAAGATCCGAAAATGTCCTGGCCGGGGCGTATCGGCGGCCTGTTGTTCCTCGGCCTGGCCGGGGCGGGCGTCGGCTATCTGGTCGGGGGCCGAATGGAGGTCGAAGACCTGCGCTGGGACGACGCCCTGGCCCTGGTCATCGCCGCCCTGCTGCTGACGACCGGGGTGATCATGGCGGCGATGGCGGTCCTGCGATCCAGCACGCTGCCCCCGGCCTGCGGTCCGCTCCAGGCCCTGGTCATGCTGATCGCAGGCGTGCTGATGATCGCGCCGATCTGGGGGCCGAACCTGGCCTCGCCCGACGTGGTCTTCATCGGACTGGTCCTGCTCAGCATCATCCAGTCGGTCGCCAATCTGATGCTGTGGCGCCGCGCCGACGAAATGCTGCGGCGGGTGATGGTGGAGACCAGCGCCCTGGCCTTCTGGGCCTCGCAGATGGCCTTGTTCCTCTATGCGGCGGCCGAGCGCCTGGGCCTGACCGGAGGGGTCTCCGCCTGGGGCATGATGGGCGTGTTGATGACGATCTACCTCCTGGCCTCCACCGTCGCCTCGATGCGGCGCGGCCTCCACTGAAAACTCTCAACCGAAGGAAACACCCATGACTCTCGCCAAACGCCTGAAATCCTCCGTCTCCAACCTGGCCCAGGGCGCCGTCGGCGTCGCCGCCGGACTGGCCCTGGTCTTCGCCATCGCCGGCGCCCCGACCCAGGTTCTGGCCCAGGCCGCCCCGGCGCCCGCCGCCCCGGCCGCCGCGCCCGCCATCCAGGGGCAGGGCCCGGCCCTGTGGGTGATCAAGGACGCGGACTCGACCCTGTATCTGTTCGGCTCGGTCCATGTGCTGCGCCCGACCACCGGCTGGGCCAGCCCCCGCGTCAACGCCGCCTTCGACAGCGCCTCGGACATCTGGTTCGAGATCACCAATCCGGAAGACCAGGCGGCCATGATGCCCCTGATCCAGCAGTACGGCCTGTCGCCCCAGACGCCCCTGTCCAGCCGTCTGACGCCGGAAGAAGTGGCCCAGTTGGACGTCGCCGCCAAGACCATCGGCGCTTCGGCCGCTCAGCTGGATCCGCTGAAACCCTGGCTGGCCGCCCTGTCCCTCTCGGTCGCGCCTCTGGTCAAGGCGGGCTATGATCCTCAGTCGGGCGTCGAACTGGCCCTGAAGGCCCGCGCCCAGGCCGCCGGCAAGAGCCTGCACGGCTTCGAGACCCTGGAGAAACAGGTCGGCATGCTGGCCACCCTGCCGGATGACGTCCAGCTGGAGTTCCTGCGCGAAACCCTGAAGGACTTCGACCAGGCGGTGGAGATGCTCGACTCCATGGTCGAGGCCTGGGCCAAGGGCGACGTGGAGGGCCTGGACCGGATCGTGGTCGAAGAAATGAAGACCGATGCGCCGGAACTGTACAAGGTGCTGCTGGTCGACCGGAACACCGACTGGGCCGACCAGATCCAGACCCTGCTGCAAGGCTCCGGCACCGCCTTCATCGCCGTGGGCGCGGCCCATCTGACCGGCGACGACAGCGTCCAGTCCATCCTGCAATCGCGCGGCGTGGCGGTCGAAACGGTCGAATAGGGCGGCAGGCGGCGGCGTTCAGGCCTGGTTGACGTCCCAGACGAAGACCACCCACAGCGCCGCCGCCGCCGCTGCGGCCATCAGGACGGCCGCCAGACAGCCGAAGGCCAGGCCCTGCGGCCCCTGTCCGTCACCCTGGTTCATGCTCTGGCGCTCCCCTGCGCGCCCATACTGCCCCAAGCCCTTGAGCCCCGCCACCGCCCCGTCTATGGAAACAGGCGCGCGGGCGTAGTTCAGAGGTAGAACGTCAGCTTCCCAAGCTGAATGTCGTGGGTTCGATTCCCATCGCCCGCTCCAGCTTCCCGCCCATCCTCCGATGCGCCCCTGGACCCCGACGCCTCTGCACGACGCGCCGTCCGCCGGTCGTGAGGCGCCCGGCACGCCCTGCTGCGGGCGGCGTCCCCCAGGCCGAAAAGTATTTAGCACCGCAACTCAGAATTTTTTAAGTTGAAGCGCCCGTAGGTTGTGCCGGCTAAGGGTTTTTGCATCGACATCTGAGCTTTTAGAATCCCCCAGGTTGTGTCTTTACTTGGCCGACGGAGCTGATCCGTCTGCAATGGGGATGTCATCACATGCGTCGTTTGCTTGTTTCTGTCGTCGCCTTGATCGCTGGCCTTGCCGTCGCGGGGGCCGCCTCGGCCCAGGGCCAGGGAAAGCGGGCCCTCGATGCAACACCTTCACCACCACGATGACCCTGTCGTCCAAGGGCGTCTGGTCGTTCCGCTTCACCGCCACCCCCTATGGCGAGAACACCACGGCGGTCTGCACCTTCGAGCCCACATCGACCAATGCGTCGACCGGCCGATACTACGCCGACGCCAAGGTCTCCGGTCTCTGATCGGTTTACGTCTTAAAAGGGAAGAGATCGCAATCTGCGATCTCTTTCTCCTTCAGGGAAGCCCGCCATGACCGACGCCCTCAATCCCAAACCGCCTTCGGCTGCGGCCTCGGCCGCCGCGCCCAAATCCGACGCCGCGCCAAATCTCGCGCAGAACATGGAGCGGCTGCGGACCCTCGCCGCGATCATTACGGATGAGAGCGGGAACGTCACCACACAGGCCAAGCATGCGGCGGCTCTGGAGGAGCGCCGGATGTTTCTCGACGGAAAGTTCAAGGGGTCAGGTACGGAGACGACGCCGATATATCTTCAGATCAGCAACAGCGAGTTCAGAAAGAAAATAGATTCTATAAGAACGGAAATGATGAACTTAGACCTCAGTCCTGCGGACGAGGTGAAATTCGTTAATTCATACTCATCAGAAGACCAGCAGATCATATTCGATTTCATTTTAAGTCCCACATACGGAGACGGCTCTCGGCAGTACGCCGACCTCGACAGCTGGAAGAAGAATATGGAGGCCCTGTCCAAGGTTCAGGACTTCATGGCGAAGGCCAAGACGGACCCGGCGGTCAAGGCCGATCCCAAGTACGCCGAGGTGGAGAAGCTGTGGATGATGGCCGACACCTCGGCGCCGTCCTGGACCGCCCTGGTGCTGCAACTGTTCGGCGAGACGCCCAGTTCGAAACTGGACCTGTCGGACAAGGCCAGGACCGTCGTCGGCGACGTCAAGCCCAACGCCCAGCCCGCCCCCTATGAGCCCGGCGCAGTGGCGTCAAAGCGCGTCTGATCCCTTCCTCCGACATCAAGTACCGCCCTAATGACAGACGCCCTCAATACCGCCTCGACCCCCGCCGCCGGCGCCTCCTCAACGGCGGCGCCTCCGATGACGCCGAAGCTGGCGGAGAACCTGGAGAAGCTGCGCGGTTTGGCGGCGATCATCGCCGACGGCGACGGCAAGACGAACGTGGAGGGCAAGAAAAACGCCTATGCCGCGATGCGAAATATGATCATCACGGGAGCGTTTTCAGATGCCGCCAACAATAATCAATCGCTCTTGTCGACGCTGAACACAATATACGAGAGTCCGTTTGGAAAGCGGGTAAGCGAGTTGGACAATAGGTACGGTGAGGAGGTGACGGCCCTCAACCAGGATGGTCGTCTTGGTGAGGCGATGGTTTCCGTCATCAGCACCTACTCAGAAGAAGACCAGAGACTGATATTTGATCTTAACATCAATGCGGCGGACGGCGGAGGGGCGAGAAAGTACAGCGATATTGACAGCTGGAAGAAAAATGTGGCCGCCGTTTCTAAGGTCCGGGACTTCATGGCGAAGGCCAAGACGGACCCGGCGGTCAAGGCGGACCCCAAGTTCGCCGAGGCGGAGAAGCTGTGGATGATGGCCGATACCTCCGCGCCGTCCTGGACCGCCCTGGTGCTGCAACTGTTCGGCGAGACGCCCAGTTCGAAACTGGACCTGTCGGACAAGGCCAGGACCGTCGTCGGCGACGTCAAGCCCAACGCCCAGCCCGCCCCCTATGAGCCGGGAACGGTGGCGTCAAAGCGCGTCTGATCATCGACCGACCGCGCTAGAGCATGATCGTTTCGGACGGAACCGCTTCGCGGTTCCGACAGAAGCGTGAATCATGCTCTCGCTTTAAATCTGGAGCCTGATCCGTTTCAGCGGAACCGCGAAGCGGTTCCTCCTCAACGGATCAGGCTCTAAAGCACCAGAACCCCCGGCTCGGGCGCCGGCTTGCGGGTCAGGGGGGTGCGTTTCAGCCACAGTTTCAGCGCCTCCCAATGGATGGCGGCGACGACCTTCAGCGTCAGCAGCGGCATGGACAGGGCGGCGGCGACCAGGGCGCGGTCGGTCAGGGGGCGACGGCGGCCGGTCATGGCGGTGGCGATCAACAGGCCCTGGGCGTCGCGGCCGTCGATCGCCAGGCTCAGGGTCTCGCCGGGCGGGCGGCCCCGGAAGACATAGTCCATCTCCATCCCCATGAAGGGCGAGACATAGAGGCGTTTGTCGGTCTGCTGGCGGAACCGGTCGTCGTCGACCTCGGCCGCAGGGACCGGCAGGACATAGGACCGGCGCTCACCGAAGGTGCTGGTGACCTCATAGACCATGGCCGCCAGCCGCCCGTCGGCCCGGTGGCAGTAGTAGAGGCTGATGGGGTTGAAGACGAAACCCAGAACGCGCGGCATGGTCAGGAGGCGGATCGCGCCGGAACCGACGTCGATCCCCGCCTCGGCCAGGCGGGCGACGATCTGGGCGCGAAGCGGGGCGCCCGAGCCGTCGCCGTGGTCGCGGTCGTAAAAGCCCATCAGGTTGAACCGGCCGCGCGAAAAGGTCTTGAGCCGGCGGTGCAGGACGTCGATCTCGTCCAGGTCCAGCATCAGCCAGAAGACGCGGTATTTCAGCCGATGCCGCCGGGGCCTCAGACGGGTGTGCAAGACCCCGCCGACATAGAGGGCCGAGGCCCCCGTCACGCGACGCGCGCCAGGGAGGCGGCGCCAGAGGTCAGATGGATGCGACCGCTCTCGTTCTCGACCGTCCAGGGGCGGCGCACCCCGCCCAGCTGTTCGGCGACGGCGAGGCCCGACTGAAGCCCGTCCTCATGGAAGCCGGCGCCGAAATGGGCCCCGCAGAACCAGACGCCGCCGTGACCTTGCAGGCTCCACAGGTCTTTTTGCGCCCGGACGGCCGCCGGATCGAAGATCGGATGTTCGTACAGTTCGCTGCGCAGCAGCGTCCCGGCCGCAGGCGGGCGGGGCGGGTTCAAGGTGACGAACAGGTCCTGGCCCGGCAGGCCCTGAAGCCGGTTCATCCAATAGGTGACGCAAAGGCCGTCGTCGGCCCCGATATAGTTCCACGAGGCCCAGGCCCGGCGCCGACGCGGCATCAGGCCGGGGTCGGTGTGCAATATGGTCAGGTTGCGGCTGTAGCGGAAGGCGCCCAGCAGCTCGCGTTCGCGGGCCGTGGGCTGGGCCAGCATGGCCAGGGCCTGGTCGGCGTGGGCGCCGATGACGACATGGTCGAACCGTTCGGTCGCGCCGGTCGCGTCCTGAACCAGAACCCCGCCCTCGATCCGTCGGACCTGGGTCACGGCCCGGCCCAGACGCGACCCCTCGCCGCCGCGGCCGGCGGCGGCCGGGCCGGCCGCGATCTGATTGGCCGAAATCTGGCGCGCCAGTTCCTGGACATAGACCCGGCTGCCCCCGACCACGGTGCGCCACAGCGGCCGGCCGACCAGTTTCAGCAGGCCGTGATTGCCGCAGAACCTCAGGAAAGACTCAGCCGGATAGTCCAGCAGCGTATGGGCCGGCGACGACCAGATGGCGGCGGCCATGGGCAGGAGGTGATCGTCGCGGAAGGCCTCGCTGAAGCCCTCGCGCTTCAGATAGTCGCCCAGGGTCACGTCGCTGTCGGCCAGGGCCGCCAGCCCTTCCGGGGCCGAGCGATAGAAGCGCAGAATCTCGCTCAGCATCGACCAGAAGCGCGGGCGCAGCATGTTCCGGCGCTGGGCGAACAGGCCCGGCGCCGCATATTCGAACCGGCCCTGATCCAGGGAGACGGCGAAGGACATGTCGGTGGCCTGGGTCTTCAGCCCCAGATGGGCGAACAGGGCGATCAGGTTCGGATAGGTGGCGTCGTTGAAGACGATGAAGCCGGTGTCCACCGCCGTCTCGCCCTCCGCCGAACGGACGTCGACCGTATTGGAATGGCCGCCCAGCCGATCCTCGCGCTCATAAAGGGTCACGTCGTGACGGCCCGACAGCAGCCAGGCGCAGGACAGGGCCGAGACGCCGGAGCCCACGACGGCGATCCGCAGGCGGGGACCAGTCTGTACGGCGGCTGAAGGGGGCATTGGGTTTCCAGAAGGGCGGATGTTTGCGACGATACGCCGCCCGCTCTGCGGCGGATCACGAAATGATCCAGACTTCGACCTGAACCGTATTAGGGTCGATGCATGAGCAGATTTCCATCCTTCGGCCGATTCGGACGCCCGTGACCCCGGCGGGCGAGGATTTCGACCGCCTGATCGAGGCGGTGGCGATGCGACGCGATCGGGACGCCTTTGCGCGCCTGTTCGACCATTTCGCCCCGCGGCTGAAGGCCTATCTGATGAAGGCGGGGGCGACGGCCGGCGCGGCCGAGGACTTCGCCCAGGACGCCATGCTGACCGTCTGGCGCAAGGCCGAGCTGTTCGACCGCACCAAGGCCCATGCCGCGACCTGGATCTTCACCATCGCCCGCAACCGGCGGCTGGACGTGCTGCGTCAGGACGCGCGGCGTCTGCCCCTGCCCGAGATCGACCTGGTTCAGGACGAGCCGGAACAGCCCGACACGGTCGTTCTGGCCGCCGAGAACGCCGCCCGGCTGAAGGCCGCCATGGCGCGGCTGTCGCCCGATCAGATCGAGGTGCTGCGGCTGGCCTTCTTTCAGGACAACCCCCATTCCGAAATCGCCCGGCGGCTGGAACTGCCCCTGGGCACGGTGAAGTCGCGTATTCGCAAGGCCATGATCAAGCTGAGAACCCTGCTGGACGACGAACAGGGAGGGACGGCGTGACCGGCGTGCACAATCCCTCCGAAGAGCGGCTGTTGGCCTATGCGGCCGGGACCCTGAGCCCGCCCGAGGCGGTGGTGGTCGCCGCCCATCTGGCGATGCGGCCCCAGAACGACGCCTGGGTCAGGACGCTTCAGGCCGTAGGCGGCCGTCTGCTGGACGAGCTGGAGCCTCAGGCCCTGGCCGAGGACGCCCTGGCGCGGGTGATGGCGCGGGCCGAGACCGACGCCGGAGAGGTTCTGGCCTCCACCCCGCTGAACGACATGGCCGGCCTGCCCGAGCCGTTGCGCCGCTACGCCCTGGGGCCATGGCGCTGGCTGGGACCGGGCATGCGCGCCCGCGACGTCCATGCGCCGCGCGACGGCGACTGCCGCGTCATCCTGCTGGAGATCGGGCCGGGGCGAGAGACGCCCAAACACACCCACGGCGGGATCGAGCTGACCTGCGTCATCCACGGCGCCTACGCCACCGAGACGGCGGTGTTCGAGCCGGGCGATTTCGAAGAGGCGGACGGCGAGGTGCTGCACCAGCCGCGCGTGGTCTCGCCCGACCCCTGCCTGTGCGTGGTGGCCCTGGACGGCCAGATCCAGCTGGACGGCTGGCTGGGCAAGCTGATGCAGCCCTTCATCAAACTGTAGGCGCACAAGGAAAGACGCCCGGTCCGCAGGGACCGGGCGTCTTGGTTTTCAGGCCGGGAGAGGGCGATCAGCCGCGACGATTGTCCCAGTCGCGGCGCTCATAGCGGACCTGGGCCGCCAGGCGATCCAGGCGGCGGTCCAGATCGGCGCGCTCCCAACCGCTGAGGCCGCCCCGGCGATAGCCGGCTTCCAGACGCTGGACGCTGTTGAGTTCGGCGCGCAGACGGCCGGCTTCGCGGCGGCTCAGCTGGCCGGTGCGCAGGCCCTGGTCGATGCGGCGGTCGAGTTGGTCGATGCGGACGTTGACCGAGGGGCCGTAGCCGTAGCCGGCGGGCTGGGCGTGATGCGGACGACCATGAGGGCCGTAGGATTGGGCGGCGGCGGGCAGGGCGGCCGAGGCCGCGGCGGCCAGGACCAGGGCGGGGATGAGGGCTTTCTTGTTCAGCATCGGATCAATCCTTGCGTTGGGGACGCTCCGAGGGGGAGCGCCGATGAAGCCAAGAGACCACGCCCCGCCTGAGCCCGATCTGAACGGCGCGTTTCAGGCGCCGTTCATCTGTTCGCCCCCGTTGTTCGCCCCCGTCAAACGAGCGAACGGGGCGCACTCCGCCGTCTTTGGCGCGGGCCGTCTTTGGTGTAAGGGCGGTTGACGGGGATTTTCATCAGTCTGGCCCCTTTCCGACACCCTTGTTCAGCGGCTGTTCAGAGCCGTCCGCCTAGAACCGCCCCATGACCCGCACCCGCGCCCTCCTCATCGCCGCCGTCCTGGCCCTGGTCCCTGCGACCCTGGTTCCCGCGACCCAGGTCTCGGCCCAGTCGCGCGAGGCGTCGCGGGATCAGGATCGCGAGGCCGCCCAGGACCGTCGGGGTCCGCCCCCGCGCGACAGCCGGGCCATGGACGCGCCCCGCGCCGACCTGGGGGCCGTGGTGCGCCGGGTCGGCGCCGGTCGCGAGGGCCGGATGCTGGGCGTCAGCCCGCGCGGCGACACAGTGGTGGTGCGCTGGGAATATCCTGGCGGCCGGGTGGCGGATATTCGCGTCGACGCCCGTTCGGGCCGCGTGATGGGAGAAGACTGAAGATGCGTGTCCTGCTGGTCGAAGACGACGCCGATCTGTCGCGGCAGCTGAAGGGCGCCCTGGCCGACGCCGGCTATGCGGTGGATCACGCCGCCGACGGCGAGGAGGCCTGGTTCCTGGGCGACACCGAACCCTATGACGTCATCGTTCTGGACCTGGGCCTGCCCAAGATCGACGGGGTGTCGGTGCTGGAGCGCTGGCGGCGCGAAGGCAAGGCCACGCCGGTCCTGATCCTGACGGCGCGCGGCGCCTGGTCGGACAAGGTCTCGGGCTTCGACGCCGGGGCCGACGACTATCTGACCAAACCCTTCCATACCGAAGAGCTGCTGGCGCGGCTGCGGGCCCTGCTGCGCCGCTCGGCCGGCATCGCCTCGGCCACCCTGTCGTGCGGCGGCCTGCGGCTGGACCCGCGCGCGGCCCGCGCCAACGTCAACGGCGAGCCGCTGCGCCTGACCTCGCTGGAGTACCGGCTGCTGCACTATATGATGATGCATCAGGGCCGGGTGATCAGCCGCACCGAACTGGTCGAACATCTCTACGACCAGGACTTCGACCGGGATTCCAACACCATCGAGGTCTTCATCGGCCGACTGCGCAAGAAGATCGGCTCGGACCGGATCGAGACGGTGCGGGGCCTGGGCTATCGGCTGGCGCCCCTGGCCGGCGAGTCCGAGGCGGCGTGACCCTGAGTCGATGAACCGAGACGGGGGGACGAGGCGCGCCGGCTGGGGCCGATGGTTCGGCCGGCCCGGGCGGTCGCTGACGCGGCGGCTGATCTGGCTGGCCTCGGGCTGGATCCTGCTGGCCCTGGTCGCCACGGGCCTGGTCCTGACCAATCAGTTCAAGGAATCGGCCCTGCGCCGCCTGGGCAACGTCCTGGCCGAGACGACCGACGAACTGGTGGTGCGGACCGTCACCGCCAGCGGAACGGTGATGACGCCCCAGATCATGGACGCCCCGACCTTGCGGGTCTTTTCCGGCAAATACTGGATGACGGCCGAGCCGACCCTGGCGGGGGGCTTGCGCATCCTGACCCGGTCGGACTCCCTGTATGGCGAAGACCTGGTCGCGCCGCCGGACCTGCCGGCGCGGCTGGACGACGCCTATGGCCAGACCATCACCTATAACGCCGTCGGTCCGGCGGGTGAGCCGCTGCGGATCGCCGCCAGCATGAAGTCCCTGCCGGGGCGGACCGCGCCGGTGGTCTTCTTCGTCGGGATCGACCGCTCCAATGTCGAGGCGGATGCGCGCCAGTTCGCCACCGTGACCTGGGTCGCCCTGTTGCTGCTGGGCTTCGGCCTGGCCTCGGCGGTCTTCATCCAGGTCCAGGTGGGCCTGCGGCCCCTTTATGATCTGCGGAATGAGATCGCGGCGGTCCGAAAAGGCCAGGCGGCCCGGATCGAGCGCGCCTATCCGCTGGAGATCCAGCCCCTGGCCGAACAGGTCAACAATCTGCTGGACCACAATCAGGAGGTCGTGGACCGTCAGCGCACCCATGTCGGCAACCTGGCACACGCGCTGAAGACGCCCATCTCCGTCATGCTGGCCGAGGCCGGTACCGCGCAAGGGGCCCTGCCGGAACTGGTGCGTCGCCAGACCCAGATCATGCAGGGCCAGGTCGATCACCACCTGCGCCGCGCCCGCGCCGCCGCCCGCGCCGCCCACGGCCTGGGCGAGACCACGCCCGTGCCCGAGGTGCTGGACGAGCTGGCGGTGATGATCGAACAGGTGTTCCGCGACAAGGGGGTCGAGATCGACTGGCGCGCGCCCGACGACCTGGCCTTTCTGGGCGAACGCCAGGATCTGCAGGAGATTCTGGGCAATCTGATCGAGAATGCGGCCAAGTTCTCGCGGCGGCGGGTGCGGGTCTCGGCCGGGGGCAACGGCCTGGGCCAGATGATCGTCGTCGTCGAGGACGACGGCGCCGGCCTGCCGGCCGATCAGCGCGAGGCGGTGATGAAGCGCGGCGCCCGGCTGGACGAAAGCGCGCCCGGTTCGGGCCTGGGTCTGTCGATCGTGGAGGATCTGACCCGCGCCTACGGCGGGCGGCTGACGCTCGGCGACAGCGACATGGGCGGGCTGAAGGCGGTGCTGGAGCTTCCCGCCGCCCACGGAGCCTGAGGCGGCGGGCGAGGCGGGAGCCATAGGCGGCCGGGCACGTTGAACGGCTCCGCCTCTTCAGGAGCCCGCATGGCTGTCGCCCGCCTTCGTCACGCCGCCGCCGCCCTGGGCCGAACCGTGCGCGACCGGATTCCCGTCGCGCGCCGAACGCCGCCGCTTCATGTCCTGGTCGAGCAGGCGGCGCGGGTCGGCTATGGGGCGCGGGGCTTCGTCTATCTGTCGGCCGGCGCCCTGACCCTGCTGGCGGCCCTGGACCGGATCGGCGACGCGGTCGGCACGGGCGGGGCGGCGGGCTGGCTGGCGGAACAGCCGTTCGGTCGGGTCTGGCTGGTGGCCCTCGGCCTGGGATTGTGGGCCTTCGTCGGCTGGCGCGTCCTGCAGGCCGTCTTCGATGCGGACCATGCGGGGCGCGATCTGAAGGGCTGGGCGACGCGGGCGGGCCAGGCGGCCAGCGGCCTGTTCTACGGCCTGCTGGCGGCGGGGGTGTTCGAATATCTGGACGAGGCGGGCGGCGCGACCAGCCAGGCGGCGGACCAGGCCGAAAGCATCGCCGAAAACCAGGAGAAGGCGGCCATGGTCCTGGACCTGCCGTTCGGCGACCTGCTGCTTATGTCGGCGGGGCTGGTGGTGCTGGGGGTCGGGATCGGCAACATCGTGCGGGCCTTCCGCGACGACTTCGACGCCGCCCTGGCCTGTCCTGACGGCCTGCGCCGTCCGGCCTCGATCCTGGCGCGGATCGGCTATGGGGCGCGGGGCTTCGCCTATCTGCCGCTGGGGGTCTTCGTCGTTCTGGCCGGTCTGCACACCCGATCGGGCGAGGTCACCAATACGGCGGCCGCCCTGGAGACGCTGGAAAGCCAGCCCGGCGGCTCATGGATCCTGGGCCTGACGGCTGCGGGTCTGATGGCCTTCGGCGCCTTCGCCTTCGTCGAGGCCCGCTGGCGACGGATCCGTCCGCCGCGCGATCTGAAACTGGGGTGAGTGAAGCGCGCGGGTGCGGGTGAACAAGCGGTGCGCGGGGTCTGCGGCGGCAGACCCGCCCTGCTCACCTCCTGCTCACTGGCGCCAGGGCAGCGGCCCTCCCATATGATCCGAAACCAAGGCTGTTTCAGAAGGCGCGCCATGTCCCAAACCGCTTCCAAGACCCTGAAGATCGACTTCGTCTCCGACGTGGTCTGCCCCTGGTGCGTGGTGGGGCTGGGCGGCCTGGAGGCGGCGCTGGACCGGCTGAAGGACGAAGGCGTTCAGGCCGACATCACCTTCCATCCGTTCGAGCTGAATCCGCAGATGGCGCCGGAGGGCGAGAACATCGTCGAACACATCGGCCGCAAATACGGGGCGAGCCCGGAACAGTCGGCCGCCAACCGCGCCATGATCCGCGAGCGGGCGGGAGAGGTCGGCTTCGATATGCGGATGACCGATGAGAGCCGGATCTGGAACACCTTCGACGCCCACCGCCTGCTGTACTGGGCCCACGAGACCGAGCCTGAAAAGCAGAAGGCGCTGAAACAGGCCCTGTTCACCGCCCATTTCACCGAAAACCGCAACCTGACCGACGCCGGGGTTCTGACGGCCGCCGCCGAGGCCGCAGGGCTCGACCGGGCCGAGGCGGGCGAGGTCCTGGCCTCGGGCCGCTACGCCCAGGCGGTGCGCGCCGAGGAGGATCTGTGGCGCGCGCGGGGGATCAACTCGGTCCCGGCCGTGGTCGTCGAGAACAAATATATGATCAGCGGCGGCCAGCCCGCCGAGGTGTTCGAACAGGCCCTGCGCCAGATCGCCGGCGAAGCCTGACCTCTTTTAGCGCGCCAGCCGGCCCTTGGCTTCGGCGGCGGTCAAGACCACTTCGTCGTCCGGTGCGGCGATCTCCTCGCCGCAATGGTCCAGCACCTTCAATATGTGCCGGATCAGGTTCAGCCGGGCGGTCTTCTTGTCGTCGGTGGCGATGACGGTCCAGGGGGCGTAGGCGCGGTCGGTCTCGTCCAGCATCCGGTCGCGGGCGGCGGAATAGGCGTCGAACCGGGCCTCGGCCTCGGCGTCCAGGGACGACAGTTTGAACTGTTTCAGCGGATCGACCCGGCGCTCCTTCAGCCGCTGAGCCTGCTCCTTGCGCGAAATGTCCAGCCAGATCTTGATCAGAATGATCCCGTCCTCGGTCAGCATCCGCTCGAACCGGGGGGCGTCGGTCAGGAACTGGGCGTATTGTTCCGGGGTGCAATAGCCCATGACCGGCTCCACCCCGGCGCGATTGTACCAGGAGCGGTTGAAGATGACGGTCTCGCCCGCCGCCGGCAGGTGCGGGACATAGCGCTGGAAATACCACTGGGTGGTTTCGCGATCGCTGGGCTTGGGCAGGGCGACCACACGGGTCTGGCGCGGCGACATATGTTCGGTCAGCCGTTTGATGGCGCCGTCCTTGCCCGCCGTGTCGCGCCCCTCCAGCACGATCACCACGCGCAGCCCGTGTTCGATCGTCCAGGCCTGGGTCTTCACAACGGCGAGCTGGAGCCGTTCCAGTTCGGCGTCATAGGCGTCGGTCTTTTTTCCCATCGGGGCATGGTGAAGGGTCCGGCGCGTCGGGACAAGCGGAGCTTTAATGAGGGTGTCGCCGATTACGGCTGTATACTTAGGAAGACAACCGTCGGCTACATGGTAGGCGGCCAATTGTCTATGCAATTCCAGCAATTTAACTTGAAAATAAGGAGCAATACCGACCTATCCTATACTGTTTATACACCCAGAGCGCTCATGGTCGGCGGATCAGTCAAACGGGTTCGCAGATGTTGATCGGCAATTTCTCAGTGGTGAACAGGGACCCCCTCGGGAAGGGGCGTCGGTTCTCCCTGGGACAGGGCGAATACGGGGTGTCGGACGAGTCGGATCTGGCCCTGACCACGGTCCTGGGCTCGTGCGTGGCCGCCTGCATCCATGATCCGGTCGCCGGCGTGGGCGGGATGAACCATTTCGTGCTGGCCCGCCGCAACCGCGGCGCCAGCGGCGATCCGGCCCGCTACGGCGACCATCTGATGCCGCTTTTGATCGAGGGGCTGTTGCAGGCCGGGGCGAAGCTGAACCGGCTGGAGGCCCAGGTGTTCGGCGGCGCCAGCCCCGGCAATTTCGTCAACTCCATCGGTCAGGACAATCTCGCCTTCGCCTGCGGCTTTCTGGAAGAACTGGGCGTGCCCGTCGGCGTGGGTGAACAGAGCGGCCCGGCGGGATGCCGGATCGTGTTCTGGCCCGCCAGCGGCCATGTGACGCACAAGCCCCTGACGCGCGTCAAAGAGACCAAGGTGCGGCGCATTATCCTGCCGCTTGTGAAACCGCTGAACCTGACGCCGGCCGCCGCCTGAGACTCCCTCGGCGTTGAACGTGCAGCCCTGCGCGGCGTTTGCCAGCGGGGCCGTTGGCGGTCCATGCTGGGGCCTCATGAAGCGCGACTTCGCCGATTTCTGGAATCTGATGTGGGAGGTCGGGCTGTTGGCCTGCGCCGCCTTCGCCCTGCTGAACGCCTATGCGCCGCCGCAGGATCTGCCCTGGAAACCGCTGGACTTGAACCAGCCGGTCGGGCGGGCGACGGCGGCCAAGGTGGCGGACTTCGACCTTTCCCCCACCGCCGCGCCTGAAGAGGTGCAGGGCGCGACCGAGGCCTGTATGCAGGTGCTGCGCGAGGCGGGGGTCGAGGTCGAGCGCGCCGCCGATCGCGACGACGGCGGCTTCTGCGTCGTGCGCGGCGCGGTGCGGATCACCGGCGGCGCGGCGACGCCCCTGGCCCCGGCTGATGTGGTGATGCAGTGCCCGCTGGCGGTGCGTTACGTCATCTGGGACCGTCAGGTCTTGCAGCCCGCCGCCCGCGAGATGCTGGGCTCGGTCCCGGCTCGGGTCGAAAACTATGGGACCTATTCCTGCCGACGCATCTACGGCTCTCAGGACGTCAGCGAACGGCCCAGCGAACACGCCCGCGCCAACGCCCTGGACGTCGCGGGCGTGACCCTGGCGGACGGGCGCACTGTGACCGTGCTGGACGACTGGCGCGGCGAGGGGCGGGCGGGACCGGCGGGGTCTCGCTTCCTGCACGCCCTGCGTGACGGCGCCTGCGGCCTGTTCGCCACGGTCCTGACGCCCGACTATAACGCCGCCCACGAGAACCATCTGCACCTCGACGCCGCCGACCGGGGCGTCTGCCGTTAAGCGCGATAGGCGAAAAGGCCCGCCGCTTTGCTGTTGACCGTCTGGAAAAGCCGGGTGACAACAGAGGCGCAGTCCGGATTTTGCGTGGGGTCCACACCCGCGTCTCGCTCCTTCGCCTGAACGAGCTGTCCAGATGGATTGTCGGGTCCTCCCGAGGGAGATCCGCCTGGAAAAGCGCGTTTACGGAGACGCAGACATGGCGACCGGTACGGTCAAGTGGTTCAACCCCACCAAGGGCTATGGTTTCATCCAGCCCGACAGCGGCGGCTCTGACGTGTTCGTTCACGTCACCGCCGTTCAGAAGGCCGGCCTTCAGGGCCTCGATGAAAACGCCAAGGTCGAATACGAGCTGGAAAATCAGCGCGGCAAGACCTCGGCCATCGACCTGAAGCTGCTTTAAGTCGAAGAATGGAAACGGGCGCGGAGATGATCTCCGCGCCCGTTTTTCCTGTTGACTGCGGCCTTCGCCGCGAAGCTTGTTTGACGCGGCGTCCGCCGCAGGGCTTGGCTTCAGGCCGGCGCCTCGATGCGCGTGCGCAGGGCGACCTCCAGCCCCGGCTTCTGATCGCGATAGTCGATCTGACCGCCCAACTGGGCCACCAAACTGCCGATCATCATTGAGCCGAACCCCTTGCCCGCCTTGTGGCCGCCCCTGCCGTCGTCGGCCACCACCAGGCGCAGGCTCTCGTCCGCCTCGGTCAGACCGATGCGCAGCGGACCGGGTCGGCCGTCGTAGGCGTATTTCTGGGCGTTGATGATCAGTTCCGTCAGGATCAGGCCGATGGTCACCGCCCGGTCGGCCCCGACGCAGACCGGCGCCAGATCGGTCTCGATCGCCGACACCCATTCCGGCCCCATGCTGGAGCCCAGATCCTCGACCAGTTCGCCGATGTAGCGCGACAGGTCGATGGCGGCGTCATGATCCCCGCGATAGAGGCGGGTGTGGACGCTCGAGACGGCCCGCACGCGGCGGCGCGCCTCCTGCAAGGCGACCCCGGCCGGGCTGTCGCCCAGGTCGCGCGCCTGAAGCCCCAGAAAGCTGGACACCAGGGTCAGGCTGTTCTGGACCCGGTGATTGACCTCGCGCATCAGGAACTGCTGCTGCTCCAGTCGCAGATCGCGCTCGGACAGGCGGGCCTGAAGCGACTGGTTCAGGCTGCGAAGCTGGGTGACGGAGGTGAAGTCCGATAGGGCGTCGCGCAGGCGGGCGGCGGATTCGACGGCGGCGGCGCCCCAGCGACGGGCGCGGCCCGACACGGTCTCGCGCCATTCGGCGAAGGAGGCGCGCGGCGTCAGGGCGCCGCCCCCGTCCGTCGATTTGACGGCGGTCGACGGATCGCCGGCCCAGCGCACCGTCTCCAGGATCTCGGCGCGGAACCACAGCAGGCTGAGCGGCTGCGGGCCCGGCAGTCGCACGGCCAGAAGGCCGCTGGCGTGGGTCCGCCAGGCCTCGGCCTGGGGCAGGAGGGTGGACAGGGCGTTGGTGGCGACCGGACGAAGCCCCGGCTGGGCCTCCAGCCAGTCCGCGATCTGACGCTGGGCCTCCGGCGGCGGGACATGGCCGAACGCCTCGATCCGGTCGCCCTGGACGATCGCCACGCCGTCCGCGCCGACCAGATCCTTCAGGGCGCCGGCCTGGTCGGCCAGGCCCGAGGCCAGGTCGCGGTCGCGCGACAGGCCGATGATCAGCTCGTCCTCCAGCCGACGCAGCCGAACCCGCTCGCGATACAGTTCGGCGTCCGCCTTGGTCTTCAGCTGGCGCGCCAGGGTGCGGGCCAGGGTGGTGCAGGCCACGCGCAGTTCATAGGACAGCAGCAGCGGCGTGCTGCTGTGGCAGGCCACGAGACCCCACAGAACATCATCGACGATGATGGAGACCGAGGCCGAGGCCCGCACCCCCATATTGTGCAGATACTGGATATGGATCGGCGACACGGACCGCAGGCCGCTGTCGCTCATGTCCAAGGGGGGCTCGCCCGGATGCAGCGGTCGCAGCGGCTGGGGCGTATAGCGGGTGTCGGGAATGACCCGCACCGGATTGCGCAGATAAAGGGCCCGCGCCTGGCGGGGAATGTCGGTCGCCGGGAAATGGTGGTTCAGGAAGGAGGTCGCCTCGCCCGCGCGCGATTCAGCCACCACCTGGCCCGCCTCGTCGTCCAGGAAGCGATAGATCATGACCCGCTCAAAGCCGGTCAGGCTTCGGAAGGCGTCGGCGGCCCGCTCGCAAACGCCCTGAACCGTGGCGCTGCGTTCCAGGGCCGCGCCCGCGGTATCGAGCCGGGTGATCAGTTCGACGCCCAGCCGGGCCTGTTGCGAGCTCTGCTCGACCTCGACCACCATCCGCAGGGCGGGGGCGGTCTCCGTCGCGGCCGCCTTTCCGGCGGGCGCATAATAGACGACGACGTCGTATTCCAGCCGGTTGGCCGCGCGCCAGCGGCCGGCGAAGCCCGCCTCGCGGATGGCCGCCATGTCGCGCAGACGACGCCCCACCACCTCGCCCAGAAGATCGGCGATCGGCAGGCCGATCCAGCGGGTCTGGCCGGTCAGATCCTCGATCGCCCCGGCTCCCTGTTCCAGAGTCAGGGCGTCTGGATTCAGCACAAGCAGCAGGCCGTGGCCCTGGATCGCCTGGGGGATGTGGATCGGCTCCCGGTCGCAGTCGTTCAGGGCGACCTGGGCGCGGACGTCGTAGTCCGTCATGATTTCGTCTTCCCGTTGCGGCGGTTTCGCCCCCAGCGGAAGGTCGCAAGTCCGACCTGCGAGGCAGACGGCAGGTCAGATAGGGAGAGATCCATATGGGTCGCACCGTAACACATTGGCGAGGCTTGTCTATTTAAGCCTTCCGTGTACGGCGGCGTACAGTCTGGAGGGGCTGGACATGGAACGGCCCCAGTCGCATGGCGTTAGCCCCATTCCCTTCCACCGGTCAGACCCCATGAAATTGCGCGTTCGCGCCGAGCTCGTTTACAGCTTTGATCCGCCCACGGACGCCATCTACAAGATTCAGGTCGCCCACTGGCCCGGCCAGGAGATTCTGGAGGAGCGACTGACCTTCGATCCGCCGGTCCAGTTCCAGGAAGACGAGGATGTCGATTTCGGCGCCCGGACCCTGCGTTGCCACGTCCAAGGCGAGGTCGCCCTGGTCTATGAGGCGGTCGTGGACAATGGGGTGCTTAAGGGGCTGCCGCCCAGCGTGTCGCAGCATGACTGGGGCGATCTGCCGGCCGAGGTTCTGCCCTATCTCCAGCCCAGCCGCTATTGCCCCTCCGACCAGTTCGGGCGCTTCGTAACGCGCCAGTTCGGCGAGACGGCGGGCGGGGCCCGGGTTCTGGCCATTCTGAACTGGATCGCCGAGAACATCGACTATGAACACGGGGTCTCGGACACCGAGACGACGGCGGCCCGCACCTTCATTGATCGGGCGGGCGTGTGCCGCGACTTCACCCATCTGGGCATGACCTTTTGCCGGGCCTCGGGCATTCCGGCCCGCGCCGTCAGCGCCTTCGCCCATCAGCTGACCCCGCCCGATTTCCACGCGATCTTCGAGGTCTGGCTGGACGGGGGCTGGTGGCTGGTCGATCCGACGGGCCTGGCCCCGGTCGAGGGGCTGGTGCGGATCGCCTGCGGCCGCGACGCCGCCGACATCGCCTTTCTGACCACCCAGGAACGCTGCCGGATGGTGCGCCAGTCAGTGACGGTGGAGGCGGCTTAGGAGGCCATCAGCCTCTAGGGCTTGGCCGCCGCCCTCTGCTCGGCCTTATAGGCCTGAAGCCGGTCGATGACGTCCATCTGGCGCAGCACCTTGTTCTGCGGGTCGATCAGGACATGGGCGCCGGCCGGGACCGCGATCTCGCCCCGGCCGCCCGTCATGGCCACGGTCCGAACGCGGCCGTCGATCTCGACCTCGACCGGCATGGGGAAGACGCCGCCGTCGCCGGTGGTCCATTGCAGGCTCAGCCGGCCGTCACGCCGGGTCTGGGTCAGGACCGGCAGGGCGGCGTTGTACAGATAGCCGCGGAAGAACCAGCCATAGTCTTCGCCCGTCACCGCATTGACGATCTGCAGATAGTCCTGGGTCGAACGGTACAGGGGCGTAAAGGCGCCGGGGCGAGGATCGTCGGTCCCATAGACCAGCCGCGTCAGGGACCGATGGAAGGCGTCGTCGCCGATCAGCATCCGCAGCGAATGGGCGATCAGCGAACCCTTGGAATAGATGTCGCCGCCGGGACCCACGTCGCCCTTATAGACCTCGTCCTCAGTCTTGGGCGTGCCGGACACCACGGGGTATTTATTGACCAGCCCCTCGCGCTGATTGGCCAGTTCGCGCTGCATGTAGCGGTCGCCCAGCAGCCAGCGGGCGTACAGCGGCTGCATATAGCTGCCCAGTCCTTCGTGCAGCCACATGTCGTCGGCGTTGGCGTTGGTCAGCTGGTTGCCGAACCATTCGTGGGCGAATTCGTGCTGCAGCAGCCAGTCATAGCCCCGGCCGTCGATCTTGTAGCCGTTGCCGTAGGCGTTGATGGTCTGGTGCTCCATGCCCAGGTGCGGGGTCTCGACCACGCCCATCTTCTCGTCGCCGAAGGGGAAGGGGCCGACGTTGGCTTCGAAGAAGTCCAGCATCTGGGGGAATTCGGCGAACAGGGCCTGGACCTTCTCGGGCGCGTCCGACTTCAGATGCCAGTAGTGCAGCGGGATCGTATTGCCGAACCGGCTCTGATACTGGCCGCTGACCTCCTCATAGGGGCCGACGTTCAGGGCGATGGCGTAGGTGTTGGGGCTCTTGGCCGACCAGTTCCAGGTGGTCCAGCCGTCGCCGTGATCGACCTTGCCCAGGAAGCGGCCGTTGGACGGAGCCGACAGGTCGGACGGGACGGTGATGTGCAGATCGACCCGGCCGGGCTCGCCGTGCGGGCTGTCGATACAGGGCCAGAAGATGTCGCAGCCCTCGCCCTGGACGGCCGTGGCGATCCAGGGCTCGCCCGAGGGGGCGGTGGACCAGACGAAGCCGCCGTCCCAGGGCGCGCGCGGGGCGACGCGCGGCTGTCCGGCATAGGCGACCCGCAGGACGACCGACCCGCCCGCCGCCAGGGTCTGGGGCAGTTCGACCGTCAGCCGCCCCTCGGGGTTGGACCAGCGGTCGGCGGCCAGTTCGACCCCGTCGATCTGGACCGAAGAGATGGGCAGCAGCGTATCCAGATCGACCACCAGCCGCTCCAGCGGCGCCTTGGCGGTGAAGCCCAGAACGGCGACGGCGTCGATGGCCTTGTCCTGGGGGATGACCTTGATCGACAGATCGGCCGTGTCGAACCGCATCGCCTGCTGTTCGACGGTCAGGGGCTGGTCGGTCGCCAGGGTGTAGGGGGTCGATTCGCGCACCGGCGTCGCCGCCTGCGTCTCCTGCGCCTGGGCGATGGACGGCGCGACGGTCAAAGCTGACAGGCCCGAAACCGAAAGACCAAGGGCGGCGGCCGAGGCGGCCAGGGTGCGGGCGACAGTCATGCGGATTCCCCTCCAGTTGCCCGTCAGGCTTAATCCGGGCTTGGAAGGCGCGCAAAGAAAAAGGCCGGCGTCGCCGCCGGCCCTTTCCAGATCATGATGCGTCGCCCGACTTAGGCGGCGGCCTGTTCGGCCAGCTTGGCGCGGACCTGGCGCTTGATGCGCTGGGCGGCGATCGACAGCTGCTCGTCGCGGGCCTTGACGATGAAGGCGTCCAGGCCGCCCTTGTAGTCCAGGGTGCGCAGAGCGGCGTTGGAGATACGCAGCGAGAAGGTCTGACCCAGGGCGTCCGAGGTGACCTTGACCGTCTTCAGCGACGGCAGGAAGCGGCGCTTGGTCTTGATGTTCGAGTGGCTCACGCTGTGGCCGACCATCGGGCCGATACCGGTGAGTTCGCAACGACGCGACATCGTCAGATCCTTAAGGTGCGGCGTCCGGCCCGAAGCGTGGGAGCGGACGCATGAAACAGTTGCGCGCGGGAACCAGCCCGCGCGAGAGGGGGCCGTATAAGGGAAGAGGCGGTCGGGCGTCAAGCCGAGTCTTGAACGCTGAGGCCCGGCGCGCCGGCGGCGGCCGAAATCCAGCCCTGCGGCTGGACGGCGGGGAACAGCCTCGTTCAGCCGTCATTCAAATGACGCGCTCTATACGCCATATCATGAAGACTTCCGCTGAACAGAAGGCCGCCATGTCCCGTCCGTCTCTTAAACTGCTGGCCGCCCTGGCGCCCGTCGCCGCCGGCGCCCTGATGCTGGCCGCCCCGGCCATGGCGCCCGCCCAGACTCCGGCCCAGTCGGAAGTGCTGCCGGGCTATTGGGAATACACCACCAGCGCCCTGGGCCAGAACGAGACCCATCAGAAATGCGTCCGTCCCAGCGAGATCAATCGCTTCTTCGGCGGCCTGTCCACCAACCGCTGGCGCTGCACCTATCCGACCCGGGTGGTCGGCGACGGCCGCGCCCGGTTCGAGGGGACGTGCCAGGACAAGAAGGGGCGGCGGATTCAGGTCCGGCTGAACGGAACCTATGAGGACACCAGCTTCAGCTTCCGCGGCGGAGCCCAGCTGCTGCGCGGCACCCCCTATGTCCCCGCCAGCATCACCGCCCGGCGCATCAGCGCCCAGTGCCCGGCCAACGCAGAATATTTCTGACGCTCAGACCGGCTCGGCCCGCGCCACCACATAGGTGTGGGTCTGGTCGCCGGTCGACAGGCTGAGGTATTCGCCGGTCTGGATCACTTCGTCGGCCAGACGGAAGCCGTGGGCGTCGTCCGCCTCGCCGGGTTCGAAGTCCAGGAACCAGCGGTCCGGCGCCGCATGGCGCAGCCGTCCGAAGGCCAGGGTGGCCCCGTGCGAGAAGCGGCGCACCCGGCATTTCTCCGGCGCCTCGCGCCAGACGGCGGCGTCCAGCCGGCGCTCGGCCGTCAGGGGCGCCAGTATGTCATAGCCCATGTCAGGGTCGCCTTCGGGGTGCTGGGGCTCGCGCGCCAGCTCCAGGCGGATGTGGTGAAATCCAAGCGGGGCGGCGTCGGTCATGGTCGGCTCCTTGTCGCCGGCCATCTGAGCGGATGAGGCCGCGCCCCGCCTTGACGTCGGTCAAAACAAAAAGGCCCCGGATCGCTCCGGGGCCTTTTCGTCGTTCCGATGCGGACGCTTAGAGCATGATCGTTTCGGACGGAACCGCTTCGCGGTTCCGACAGAAGCGTGAATCATGCTCTCGCTTTAATCTGGAGCCTGATTCACGGCTTCAGCGGAATCGCGAAGCGATTCCACTTCAACAGATCAGGCTCTAGGCGGCTTCGGCGGTCGGGACCGGCTTTTTGGCGCTGAGCGACTTGGCCAGCAGCTCGACGGCGGCGTCCTTGTCAATCTTGTTGGCGGCGGCGACTTCGCGCGCCATCCGGTCCAGAGCCGATTCATAGAGCTGGCGCTCGGAATAGGACTGTTCCGGCTGGGTGTCGGCGCGGTGCAGGTCGCGGACCACCTCGGCGATGGAGATCAGGTCGCCCGAGTTGATCTTGGCCTCGTATTCCTGGGCGCGGCGCGACCACATGGTGCGCTTGATGCGGGCGCGGCCCTTCAGGGTGGTCAGAGCCTTGGTCACGACGTCGTCGGCGGCCAGCGAACGCAGGCCGGCGGTGGCCGCCTTCTTGGTCGGGACGCGCAGGGTCATCTTCTCGTGGTCGAAGGTCACGACATAGACTTCCAGCGACATGCCCGCGACTTCCTGAGTCTCGATGGCCGCCACCTTGCCGACGCCGTGCGCCGGATAGACGACCGCGTCGCCAACCTTGAACTCCAGACCAGTCTTGCTCGTCATATTCGTCCTTTCCCGGTCAGGGCCGGGCGAAGCGAAGGCGCATCAAACGCAATGCAGTCTCGCCGCCGGAAGCTTCCGTCGGTCGATGAAATGCGGACGTCAGATGCGGAAACGGATCACCAAACCTCTGGCCGATCCCGTCTATGGGCGGGATTCTGTCGCAAACACGGGCGGCGCGAAGGTTTCGCGGACCGCCCGATCCAATGAAACAGAACCTATCACAAATTTGCGGAATTTCAAAACGTCCACACAGCCGACGCGGAATGTCGCGAAGGTTTGAACGCGCGGCCCTGCGTCGGCCGCCCCGGCTCAGGAGCCCTTGCCCGGCTTGGGGCTGAAGTATTTCTCGAACTTGCCGGTCTCGCGCTCATACTGTTCGCGGTCGGCGGGGGGCGTGCCCTTGACGGTGATGTTGGGCCAGACCTTGGCGTACTCGGCGTTGACCTGAAGCCATTTGCCGTCCGGCTCATCCTCGGTGTCCGGCACGATGGCGTCGACGGGGCATTCCGGCTCGCAGACGCCGCAGTCGATGCATTCGTCCGGGGCTATGACCAGGAAGTTCTCGCCCTCATAGAAGCAGTCCACGGGACAGACCTCGACGCAGTCCATGAACTTACATTTCACACAGGCGTCGGTGACGATGTAGGTCATTGGGCGGCGAAGAGATCACGATTGCGAGCGGGAGGTCTGCGACATGGCGGCCGCGCAACCAACTGTCAACAGCAGGGCTTAAGGTGAGAGGCGTTCGCGGGCCTGGCTCGACCGCTTGACAAAGGTCGGGCTTAACCGCAACTGTGTAGATTACATATCAACCCCTACCGGAACATGACCATGCGCGCTCCCCTGATGAAATACGCCTTCGCCAAATACGCCGTGGCCGGCGCCCTGGCCCTCAGCCTCGCCGCCGGTGGCGCCGTCGTGGCCCAGGCCGCCTTGACCCAGAACCCGGCCGAGGTCCGCGCCGGCGACTATGCGCTGGAGTCGAGCCACGGCAAGATCACCTGGTCGGTCAGCCACTTCGGCCTGTCGACCTATACGGGTCAGTTCGTGAACGTGAAGGCCGAGTTGAAGCTGGACCCGGCCAACCCCTCCGCCTCGACCCTGACCGCCACCGTCCCGCTGACCGACGTGGCGCCCAATGACGACCGGCTGAAGGCCCATCTTCAAACGGCCGACTTCTTCGACACCGCCAACCATCCGACGGCGACCTTCGTCTCGCGCTCGGTGACGGTCGATCCGTCCGATCCGAATGAGGCGACGGTGGTCGGCGACCTGACCCTGCGCGGCGTGACCAAGCCGGTGACGATCGAGGTTGAGTTCAATGCGGCCGGATCCGTCATGGGCGCCTATAAGGCCGGCTTCGACGGCGAGGCCACCATCAAACGCTCGGACTTCGGCATCAACTACGCCCTGCCGGCCGTCTCCGACGAGGTGAAGCTGCACATCGAAGGCGAGTTCGTGATCAAGTCGTAAGGCGGCTATAGAGGGCGCGGGCCTCTTCGGCGGGCCCGCGCCTTTCGCCCAGGGCCTCCACCCGCAGGGTCGTGACCTCGCCGTTCTGGACGAAGGTCAGTAGGTCGCCGGGGTGGACGCCGCGGCTGGGCTTGTCCAGCCGGGTCTCGCGCCCCTGATGGACCAGCCGCACCGCGCCCCGCTCCACGAGGGCGGCGGCCAAGCCCCGCGTCTTCACGAAGCGCGCCCGCCACAGCCAGACGTCGATACGACAGGCGGTTTCGCTCAAGAGGCGGCCTTTCGGCGCGGACGCCGCCGCTTGGGTCTGGCCGTCGGCGCCTCGGTCAGGGCGGCCAGGGCGGCGAAGGGGGAATCCTTGACGATCTTAGGCGCGGCGCCCGGCTTGTCGGGCCGGCGCGCGCGTTCGGTTTTCAGGGCGGCGATGAGCTGTTTCGCCTGATCGGCGCTCCACCCCAGATCGGTCAGGGCCTCGTCCGACAGTCGGCCGTGATTGGCGGCGCGCAGCTCCGCCATCTTCTCCAGAGCCTCCACCGGCGCCAGCCACCGACCGGCGTGGCGCAGACCCGAGGCCGACAACAGACGCGGGGAAGGGGGCTCGACCGGGGCGGGGATCAGTTCGGGGCTGGCGGGGATCAGCGGGGCCGTGACGAAGGCCTGGGCGAAATGGCGGGCGCGGGGCTTTTGCAGGCCCGGCAGCCAGACCGAATGGACGCCGACGCGGATGGCGAAGCTTTTCAGGGTGCGGCGCTCCACCTGGCTCAGCGCCGCCAGATCCCGATCCACGTCGCGCCGGTCGATCAGCCCGCCGGCCTCGATCAGGCGGAAGGCGAGGCCGCGCGGCAGGCCCTTCAGCGCGCCGGATTCGACCGCCTGTTTCAGCCGCCGCAGATCGCGCAGCGCCCGACCCGCCTCGGACGCCAGCCAGGCCTCGATCCGTCGACGGGCGCGTTCGCGGGCCGGCGTCGCCCCCAGGTCGCCCAACAGGCGCACCGACGGCGAAAAGGGATCGGCCCCGGTCGGCGTCGCCTGAATCTGGGCGGTCAACACCCCGCGCCACAGCACCGCCCCGTCCGGCGTGACGGCGAAACCCTCGTCGGTCTCGGACGCCAACTGCCCCAGACGGCGATTGATCTCCGGCGTCACGGCCCGCACCGCCGCCTGGCGCAGGGTGCGGTCCTCCAGGGCCGAGGCGCCCTTTTCCATCTGGAAGCGGACGCCCTCGAGCTGACCCACCACCTGGCCCTCCACCGTCACCTCGCCGTCCTCGGCGACGCCCGCAAACGCATCCTCCCGGACGTTCAGCGCCCGCATCAGGGCCGTGGTGCGCCGGTCCACGAAGCGGGCCGTCAGCCGTTCGTGCAGCACGTCCGACAACCGGTCCTCCAGGGCGCGGGTCTTGTCGCGCCAGCCCTGGGCGTCATGGACCCAGTCTGGGCGGTTGGCGATATAGGACAGGGTCCGCACCGCCGAGAGCCGGGCCGACAGCTGGTCGATCTGGCCGTCGTCGCGGTCCACGAAGGCGAAGCGCGGCGCCATCCAGTCGTCGGTCAACCGCCCCCGCTTGCCGGTCAGGGCCTGGAAGACGTCCTTGGCCAGGCGGGCGTGCTCGTCCAGGGTCGTCTTCTGGAAGTCGGGCAGCTGGCAGGCCTCCCACAGCCGCATGACCGCCCCGCGCGAGCGGCCGATACGGGCGACCTCCTCATCCTTGATCAGGCGGCGCAGCAGGGTCTCGTCCAGGGCCTCGGCCGTCAGGCTGAGCCCCGCGCGGCCCGGCGTCACCGTCAGGGACCGCAGAAGGTCGGGCAGGGTGTCGAAGTCCAGCCGGGCGTTTCGCCATTCGGCCGCCTCGATCGGATCGAACCGATGCTCGACCACCTGTTCGACCAGATCCACGTCCAGATCCTCGGCCTCGGCCGTGACGCCGAAGGTCCCGTCGCGCAGATGGCGGCCGGCCCGCCCGGCGATCTGGCCGATCTCATGGGCGTGCAGCCAGCGGGTGCGGCGACCGTCGAACTTTCTCAGCCCCGCAAAGGCGATATGGTCCACGTCCATGTTCAGCCCCATGCCGATGGCGTCGGTGGCGACCAGGAAGTCGACCTCGCCCGACTGGTACAGGGCCACCTGGGCGTTGCGGGTGCGCGGGCTGAGCGAGCCCATGACCACGGCCGCCCCGCCCCTCTGACGCCGGATCAGTTCGGCGATGGCGTAGACCCGCTCGGTGGAGAAGGCGACGATGGCGCTGCGGCGGGGCAGGCGGGTCAGCTTCTTGGAGCCGGCGTAGGACAGGGTGGACAGCCGATCCCGGGTCACGATCTCCACATCCGGGATCAGGCGACGGATCAGGGGCTCCATGGTCCCGGCGCCCAGGAACATGGTCTCGAACCGGCCGCGGGCGTGCAGCAGCCGCTGGGTGAAGACGTGGCCGCGTTCAGGGTCCGCGACCAGCTGGATTTCGTCGATGGCCAGAAACTCGACCGACCGCTCCAACGGCATGGCCTCGACCGTGCAGACGAAATAGAGGGGGCGGGCCGGGACGATCTTCTCCTCGCCCGTGATCAGGGCGACGGCGGCGGCCCCGCGCTGTTTGACGATCCGCTCATAGATTTCGCGCGCCAGGAGCCGCAGGGGCAGGCCGATCATGCCTGAGGCGTGACCCAGCATCCGCTCGACCGCCAGATGGGTCTTGCCGGTGTTGGTGGGCCCCAGGACCGCAGTGACGCGCGATGGGGGCAGGCCTGCGGACCGGTCACTCATGACAGGACAAGGTGGCGACGATCGCGCCCGGGCTCAAGTGAGTCTTTTGAGCCCAGAAGGGGCGGGCGTCAGGCGTCGGCCACGCTGAGCCCCAGCCGCACCAGCATGGACAGGCTCTGGGCCTGCATCTTCTGCATCACCTTGGCGCGGAAGATCTCGACCGTGCGGGGGCTGATGTCCAGGGCCAGGGCGATCTCCTTGTTCGACTTGCCGTCGATCAGGGCGTCGAACACCTGGCGCTCGCGCGGCGTCAGGCTGGCCAGCCGGGCGGCGGTCTGTTCGCGCGCCTCGCTCTCGACGCCCTGGCGCGCCAAGGCCGACAGACAGCCGCGCACCGCCTCCAGGATGCGGTTGGGATCGAAGGGCTTTTCGATGAAGTCCACGACCCCGGCCTTCATCAGCTGGACGGCCAGGGGCACGTCGGCGTGGCCGGTGATGACGATAACGGGCCAGGCCTCGCCCTTCAGCGCCTTGAGCCGCTGGATCAGTTCGGAGCGCCTTCAATCTGGGGCATCCGCAGGTCGGTGATGACGCAGGCGGACTTGTCGTCCGGCAGCTGTTCCAGAAACTGCATCGCGCTGGCGAAACCCCGCGCGCGGATGCCCTCGCCCCGCAGGAGCATGAGCAAGGAATCGCGCATGGCTTGATCGTCGTCGATGACGAAGACGGAATGGTCGGTCATGCGGCTTCGAGCTCCGTGACAGGCGTGAGGCGAAAGGAGAAGGCGGCGCCGCCCAGGGCGCTGCGGCCTACGGCCAGGGCGGCGTCGTGGCTCTCTATGATGGAGCGGGTGACGGACAGGCCCAGGCCCATGCCGCCGGCCTTGGTGGTCATCATCGGTTGGAAGATCCGGTCCATCTGATCCTCGGCGATGCCGGGGCCGTTGTCCTCGATCCGGATCTCATAGCCCTCATCGGCCAGGCTGCGGCCCGTGAGCGATACGACCGCACCGGGATGGTCGCCGACGGCGTCGACGGCGTTGCGCACCAGATTGGTGATGGCCTGCTGGAACTGGATTCGGTCGGCCAAGACCCGATCCCCGGCCGTATCGACGTCGATGCGGACGGCGATACCGGTTTCCTGCCGGATCAAATCGAAGAGGGGGCGCAGGTCGTCCACCATGGAGGAGACCCGCTCTTCCGTCAGCTGGGACGCCCCGGTCGCGATCAGTTCGCGCATGCGCCGGATGATGTCCCCCGCGCGCAGAAGCTGGGTCTTGGCCAGGTCGAGGGCGCGGCCCGCGCTGTCGCCGATCGGTCCAGCGCGCGCGATGTCGGTTTGGCACGCATGGAGATAGACGGTGGCGGCCGTCAGGGGCTGGTTCAGCTCATGCGCCAGGATAGCCGCCATCTCACCCATGGAATTGAGCCGCCAACTCTTGCTGAGCTGGTCCATCAGGTCGCGCATGCGATCGTTGACGGCCAGGCTCGGACGCTGGTCCGCCAGGGACAGGACCACCCGCTCGGAGGCCATGCTGTGCGCCAGCAGCCCGCCGTGGATGATCACCGGCACGATCTCGCCGTTGGGACGTCTCACCAGCCAATAGCCGGAGGGCGGGGCGGCCAGGGGGGCGTCCTTGACGAAACTCGCCAGGATGTCCTCGCCGAAGTCCGGCGCGAACAGGCTGAAAGGGCGTTCGTGAGCATCCTCGGGCGCCACGCCCAGCAGATCGGCCGCCGGGCCGGTGATGCGGCGAATACGCCCCTCGTCGTCCAGCGTCACCACGGGCACCGAGGTCAGTATGCTGTGCAACAGGGCGGTCCGGCTGGTCAGCCGATGACCGACTTCGGCCAACAGCAGGGATACGGCGATGAAGAGGCCGGCGCCGACCGCCGCATCGAAGAGGTCGCTTCGCCCCTTCATCGCCAGATCGGCGGCGATGGAGACGCCGATGACGAAGAGGGTCGCGGTGCGGCTGCCGACCAGGGCGGTCGCCATGACGGCTCCGAACAGCGGCAGGTAGTGCACGTGATCGACGTCGCGAAGAGCCACGCTCGTCGTAACCGCCAGCGAGACGCAGACGCATGCGAGCAGAACGGCGTTCTTCGGAGATGCGTTCGCGGATTTTCCGATGACCCGCTTCAACAACTCAGTAAAGGCGTCCGCCCGCGCCCCTGTCATGTTGGATCTCGCCGTTGCGAAATCATCTGGACTTCACCGTCGCCGCTTTTCTGACGAATTTACTACAACGACAAGGGCGTGGCTGGGAAGCGATATCGTCGTCTTTTCACACGCCTCGCGACTATCGAGCGCACTTCGTCCGATGCGATTCAGGAGATCCGCCGCGTTCGCTGCGCCGGATGGCGCCGCCCCTCAGCCCGCGCCAACCTTCGCTACGCATTCCTACCTAAGCCGCAGTTCAGAAATCGTATTAATCATCCTTCCATCCTTGGTCGGACAGATGCGGGTTCATCGCAGAGGGGCGGCTGGCGCGCCGCAAAGGGCCGTTTCGGCCGTGGCGGCGCGCTCAGATCGACGAAGACCGTAGGAGTTTGGGTTGCGTTTTATTGAGAACATGTCCGTCGGACGGAAGCTCGCCGTGGCTTTCGGCGTGGTCCTGGCCGCCATCGCCGTCATGGGCGTGGTGGTGGTGACGAACCTTCTGGCCTTGCAGCGCGCCGACCACGCTCGCAATCTGGAAGGTGAGATCAATCAAGTGCTCGCCGTCGCCGAGTTCCGCCTGTCCAAGCAGGAAAACTCCTATCGCGGCTATCTGCTGTCGCAGGACCCCTATTACGCCGAACGGCTGGATCTGCACCGCGCCAAGTTCAAGGAAGCGCTGGAGGAGGTGCGGGCAAAACTGCCCGCCGATCGCGCCGCGCCCGTCGACGAGGCCATCAAGGCCGCTGACGGCTGGTACGCCAACATCGTCCAGGTCGGTAAGGCGATGGTCGCCGAGGGGCGGATCGCCGAGGCCAGCCGGATGGTCGGTCAAACCGGCGTCGCCGACCAGTTCATCGCTCCAGTTGAAGAAGCGATCGACGTCCTGAGGGCTGAGAACGAGGCCGCCCGCGAGGCGACCCGCAAGGCCCAGGCCGAGGCGGCCCAGGCCGCCCTCATGGCCGTGATCGTGGGCATGGTCTGCGCCCTGCTGATGGCCCTGGCTGCAGGTCTGGTCGCCACCCGTTCGATCGTGCGGCCGACCTTCACCATGATCGGCTATATGCAGAAGCTGATGGCGGGCGACACCGCTATCCAGGTCCAGGGCGCCGACCGCAAGGATGAGTTCGGCAAGATGGCTCAGGCCATCGTCGCCTTCCGCGACGCCGCCATTGAGAAGGCGCGTCTGGCGGCGGAGGCGCTTTCGCAACGCTCGATGAGCGAGCAGGAGCGGGCCGCCCGCGAGGCCGAGAAGGCGGCGGAGGCCGAGGCCGACCGGGTGACGATCGAGGCCTTGGGCCGGGGTCTGGCGGCCATGGCGGACGGCGACCTGACCTATCGGATCGAGACCGAGTTCGCGCCCAAGGCGGCGCAGCTGAAGACGGACTTCAACGCCGCCATCGCTCAGCTCCAGCAGGCCCTGTCGGTGGTGGTGGGCAATATCGCCGGCATCCGCTCCGGCGCCGGCGAGATCAGCCAGGCGGCCGACGACCTGTCGCGGCGCACCGAACAGCAGGCTGCGGGGCTGGAGGAGACGGCGGCGGCTCTGGACGAGATCACCGCCACGGTGAACAAGACGGCGTCGGGCGCGCGCCAGGCCTCGGACGTGGTCCAGGCCGCCAAGGGCGACGCCGAGACCTCGGGCGTCATCGTTCGCGACGCCGTCCAGGCCATGCAGGCCATAGAGGGCTCGTCGGACCAGATCAGCCAGATCATCGGCGTCATCGACGAAATCGCCTTCCAGACCAACCTCCTGGCCCTCAACGCCGGGGTCGAGGCGGCCCGTGCGGGCGAGGCCGGTCGCGGCTTTGCGGTGGTGGCCTCCGAGGTCCGCGCCCTGGCCCAGCGGTCGGCGGAGGCCGCCAAGGAGATCAAGACCCTGATCTCGACCTCCAGCACCCAGGTCGGTTCGGGGGTGAAACTGGTCGGCCAGACCGGCGAGGCCCTGCAGCGGATCGTGGACCGGGTCGCCGAGATCGACGGACTGGTGTCGGAAATCGCGGCCTCGGCCCAGGAACAGGCCATCGGCCTGGCCGAGGTCAATACGGCCGTCAACCAGATGGACCAGGTCACGCAACAGAACGCCGCCATGGTCGAACAATCGACCGCCGCCAGCCACTCTCTGGCCCAGGAGGCCCAGTCGCTCCAGGCCTCGGTGGCCCGGTTCAAGGTCGGCTCAGCGGCCCAGGTCGCCGCCGCCCCCGCCCGCGCCCCTGCGCCCGCGCCTGCGTCTTCCGCACCGGCCAAGCCGGCCCATCGCATGGTCCAGGCTCTCAAGACCCTGGGCCGCGGCGGCGCCGCGCCCGCCCAACAGGCCGCTCCCGCCGAAGACGGCTGGGAAGAGTTCTAAAATGCTCCGTTCTTCAAGCGATATTTACCAACCGCGTGAGACGAAGCGGACGGGGCTGAAACAAGGAAACACCAATGGCTGAGGTCATAAGTCTCGCATCGGTCCTGGACATGAACGCAGCCGAGCCGCTGAAGGCCGAACTGTTGGCCAAGCGCGGCCAGGCCGTAACGGTGGATGCGAGCGGCGTCGAACGCCTGGGCGGTCTTTGTCTCCAAGTCCTTCTCTCCGCCCGCAAGACCTGGGCGGCCGACGGGGTCGATCTGATGATCACGCCCCAATCGACGTCTTTCGCTGAACAATGGGCCGCCTTCGGCGCGTCCGAAACCAACGCACCAGACCTCACTGAAGGAGCGCTCGCGTGAGCAAGACCGTTCTGACCATCGACGATTCCCGCACCATGCGGGACATGCTGCTGATGGCCCTGGAAGACGCCGGCTATGTCGTCATCCAAGCCGTAGACGGCGTGGACGGCCTGGAGACGCTCGCCGCCCAGGGCGCCGACGTCATCATCACCGACATCAACATGCCCCGCATGGACGGTTTCGGCGTCATCGAAGGCGTGCGCGCCGATCCGAACCACCGCACCACCCCGGTGCTGGTGCTGACGACCGAGAGCGACGCCGAGAAGAAGGCCCGCGCCCGCGCCGCCGGCGCGACCGGCTGGATCGTCAAACCCTTCGACCCGGTGAAACTGGTCGACGCCGTTCGCCGCGTGGCGGCCTAACACTTTTCCAGATCGGTCGGGCCAACAGCCATGGACGCCTTCGAAGCCATCAAAGCCACCTTCTTCCAGGAGTGCGACGAACTGCTCGCCGAACTGGAATCGAAGCTGATGCTGTTGGAGCAGGGTCAGACCGACCTGGAGACGATCAACGCCGTCTTCCGCGCCGTTCACTCGGTCAAGGGCGGGGCGGGGGCGTTCGGCCTGGAGGCTCTGGTCCGGTTCGCCCACGTCTTTGAGACCTTGATGGACGAGCTGCGGGGCGGCCGCAAACCCTGCGACGCGGTCACGATCAAGACCCTGCTGCGGGCCTCTGACGTGCTGGCCGACCACATCCAGGCCGCCCAGGGCCTGGCTCCTCCGGTGGACGAAGAGCGTTCGGCCGGCCTGGTCCAGGAGCTGGAGCTTCTGACCCACGGCGGCGAGGCGCCGCCCGCCGTCGAAGAGGAGGAGGAAGACGACTTCGGCTTCACCCCCATGGCCTTCGACGCGCCGCTGGACGACCCGGCGCTGGCGGTCGAGGCTCCCGCTGCGGATGCGGCGCCCGCAGGCCAGCCCGGCTGGCGCATCGTCTTCAAGCCGCACGGCCGCATGTACGGCAGCGCCAATGAGGCGGGGCTGCTGCTGCGCGAAGTGGGCCGGCTGGGCCCCATCACCGTCTCTGTGGACGAGGCCGCCCTGCCGACCCTGGACGTGCTGGTCGCCGAAGACGGCTATCTGACCTGGACGATCGACCTGGTCGCCGATGTCGATGAAAAGGCCGTGCGGGAAGTGTTCGACTTCGTCGAGGCCGACTGCGACCTGACCATCACCCCGCTGGGCGGCGCCCCGGCCCTGGTCTTCGAGGAAGAGCCGCCGGCCGTCCTGCCCGCCAGCGACGAACTGGACATCGCCGCCCTGCTGGCCAAGGCCGCTGCAGGCGCCGCGCCCGAAACGCCCGCCGCCGCTCCGGCGCCGGCCCCCGCGCCCCAGTCTGTCGCGCCCCAGTCGGTCGCGCCCGAGCCGGTCGCGCCTGCGCCGGTCGCCGCCCAGGTCTCCGCGCCTGAGCCCGCACCGGCCCCGGCCGCCGCCCCCATTCCCCCCGCCCAGGTCGCCACCCCCGTGGCGCCGGCGCCGGTCACCATCCGCGTCGACCTGGATCGGGTCGATCGCCTGATCAACGTCGTCGGCGAATTGGTCATCCAGCAGGCCATGCTGTCCCAGCGCGTGCTGGAAAGCGGCCTGGCCCGCTCTTCGGGCATCGCGCTTGGGATGGAAGATCTGGAGCTTTTGACGCGCGAGATCCAGGACAGCGTCATGGCCATCCGCGCCCAGCCGGTGAAGTCGGTGTTCCAGCGCATGCCGCGCCTGGTCCGCGAAGTCGCCGACATGGTCTCCAAACAGGTCCGTCTGGTCACCTCCGGCGAAGACACCGAGGTCGACAAGACCGTGGTCGAACGCCTGGCCGAGCCGATCACCCATATGCTGCGCAACGCCATCGACCACGGGCTGGAGACGCCGGAGGAGCGGATCGCCGCCGGCAAGCCGGCCGAGGGTACGGTGCGCCTCGCGGCCCTGCACCGCTCGGGCCGGATTGTCATCGAAATCGCCGACGACGGCCGCGGCATCAATCGCGAACGGGTCAAGAAGATTGCGGTGGACAAGGGGCTGATCGCCGCCGACGCCGCCCTGACCGACGAACAGATCGACAATCTGATCTTCCTGCCCGGCTTCTCCACCGCCGCCGTGGTGTCCGACATCTCGGGTCGGGGCGTGGGGATGGATGTGGTCAGGCGGTCGATCCAGGCCCTGGGCGGCCGCATCTCGATCAGTTCGGTCCCCGGCAAGGGCTCGACCTTCACCCTCAGCCTGCCGCTGACCCTGGCGGTTCTGGACGGCATGGTGGTGACGGCCGCCGACCAGACCCTGATCGCCCCTCTGCCGGCCATCGTCGAAAGCCTGACGCCGCAGGAAAGCGACCTGCACTATGTCGGCGGGCTCGATCCGGTGATCCGCTTCCGCGATCGCTTCCTGCCGCTGATCGACGTGGCCCTGACCATGGGCTTCCGCGAGACGCCGATGGTCCCTTCCGAAGGCGTCGCCGTGGTGGTCGAGACCGAAGGCGGCCAGCAGGCGGCCCTGCTGTTCGACGCCATCCAGGGCCAGCGCCAGGTGGTGATCAAGAGCCTGGAGACCAACTACCGCCAGGTCGAGGGCGTCGCCGCCGCCACCATCCTGGGCGACGGCCGTGTGGCCCTGATCCTCGACGTCGATGTCCTCGTCACCGACATGCGCCGCAAATCTCCCCGATCCGACTTCAAGCTCGCGAGCTGACCCATGACAGAAGCCAACGACACCCAGCGCGAACTCATCGCCTTCCGCATCGGCCGGCAGGAATTCTGCGTCGACATCATGTCGGTGCGCGAAATCCGCGGCTGGACGCCCGCAACCCCCCTGCCGCGCTCGCCCGGCTATATGAAGGGGGTGATCAATCTGCGCGGCACCGTCCTGCCGATCATCGACCTGGGCGCCCGGTTCGGGCTTGAGACGTCCGAGCCGACCGCCCGCCACGTCATCATGGTGGCCCATATCGGCGGCCGCATGGTGGGGCTGCTGGTCGACGCCGTGTCCGACATTCTGGAGATGAACGACGCCGCGGTTCAGCCGACGCCCGACGTCGCCAGCGACCAGGTCAAGACCTTCGTCAAAGGCATCTTCTCGATCGACGGGCGGATGATCAGCCTGATCGAACTGGACCACATCCTGCCCCAGGTCGAGGCCGAAGCCGCATGAACCCCGCCCCGGGACGGGGGTCGATCGTCGAAGGCGAGTTCGTCTTCACCGCCGACGACTTCCGTCAAATCGCCCAGATGCTGCATGCCCACGCCGGCATCGCCCTGAACGAGGGCAAGGCCGCGTTGGTCTATTCGCGCCTGGCCAAACGGCTGCGGACCCTGGGCCTGACCAGCTTCCGGGACTATTGCGCCCTGGTCGAGGGCGCCGACGGCGTGGACGAGCGTCAGAAGATGACGGCGGCCCTGACGACCAACGTCACCCGCTTCTATCGCGAGCCGCATCATTTCGACGATCTGCGCGACCGCGTCATGCCCGACCTGGCCGCGCGCGCCCGCGCCGGGGGCCGGGTGCGGCTGTGGTCGGCCGCCTGTTCGAACGGGCAGGAGCCCTATTCGATGGCCCTGACGGTGCTGTCGGTCCTGCCCGAGGCGGCGGACCTGGACGTGCGCATCCTGGCGACCGACATCGACCCCAATATGGTGGCCCAGGGCTATGACGGGGTCTATTCCGAAGAGGCGCTGGAGCCGGCGCCGGCGACCCTGTGGCGCAAATATTTCAACCGCGCGGACCGTGGAAACTGGGTGGCGGGGCCGCAGCTGAAGCGGCTGGTCACCTTCCGCGAACTGAACCTGATCGGCGACTGGCCGATGAAGGGCCGGTTCGACGTCATCTTCTGCCGCAACGTGGTCATCTATTTCGACGATCCGACGCAGGAGCGGATCTGGAGCCGGTTCACCCCGCTGATGAACCCCGGCGCCACCCTCTACATCGGTCATTCCGAGCGCGTGTCCGGCCCGGCGAGCCGCCAGCTGCAGACCGCCGGCCTGACCACCTACCGCCTGGGAGCCGCCTGATGGCCGATCGCGTCAAAGTCCTGATCGTGGACGACAGCCTGACCATGCGCGGCCTGATCTCGGCCGCCCTGAAGTCGGACCCCGAAATCGAAGTCGTCGGCACCGCCGCCGATCCGCTGGAGGCCCGCACGGCCATCAAGGAGCTGAATCCCCACGTCCTGACCCTGGACGTCGAAATGCCCAATATGAACGGGCTGGAGTTCCTGGATAAGATCATGCGGCTGCGCCCCATGCCGGTGGTCATGGTCTCGACCCTGACCGCAGCGGGCACGGACGTGACCCTGGCGGCGCTGGAGATCGGCGCGGTGGACGCGGTCGCCAAGCCGGCCGTGGCCAGCGCCGAGGCCTTCCACGAACTGATCGGCAAGGTGAAGACGGCGGCCCGGTCGCGGGTTCGCGCCCGCGGCGACGTGCCCGCCGCCGCCGCCGCCCCCAGCGCCTATCGCCCCGCGCCCAATCACGTCCTGGCCATCGGCTCCTCCACCGGCGGGGTCGAGGCCCTGCTGACGGTCTTGAGCGGCTTTCCCGCCAACTGCCCGGCGACGGTCATCACCCAGCACATGCCGGCGACCTTCACCTCCAGCTTCGCGGCGCGCCTGGACCGGGTCTGCGCCCC
The DNA here is from genome assembly GCF_055391505.1 of Brevundimonas sp. Br13. NCBI lineage: Bacteria > Pseudomonadati > Pseudomonadota > Alphaproteobacteria > Caulobacterales > Caulobacteraceae > Brevundimonas > Brevundimonas sp. Br13. The sequence goes on from NZ_AP044008.1 coordinate 1,037,913, forward strand.
GGCGGTCAGCGAGGCCGTGGACGGCGCGCCGCTGAAGCCCGGCCACATCTATCTGGCGCCCGGCGGCGCCGCGCACCTGGAGCTGACGCCGGGCCTGTCGCCGCGCTGCCGCCTGGTGAACAGCGAACCCGTCAACGGCCACCGTCCGTCTGTGGACGTGATGTTCGATTCCGTCGTCCGTCTGAAACGGCCCATGACCGGCGTGATCCTGACCGGCATGGGCAAGGACGGCGCCAAGGGGCTGAAGGCCATCCGCGATGCGGGCGGCCGCACCCTGGGTCAGGACGAAACCACCTCGGTCGTCTATGGCATGCCCAAGGCCGCCTTCGAACTGGGCGCTGTGGAGCGGCAACTGCCGCTGCACCGCCTGGCCCCAGCCATCCTTGATCTGTGCGCCGATCCGGCCGCACGGTCCGTCGCCTGACACCGGGAGCCTTACTCATGCCCGCCGCCGCCTCACTTCACTGCCTGGTCGTCGACGATCAGATGACGATGCGCTCTCTGGTCCGCACCAGCCTGCAACAGCTCGGCGTGCGCGAGATCCGCGAAGCCGCCGACGGCGAAATCGCCCTGCGCGACATCATCGCCAAGCCGGCCCATCTGATCATTTCCGACTACAACATGCCCAATCTGGACGGGCTGGGCCTGCTGCGCGCCGTGCGCGCCCACCCCCCGACCTCCAAAACCGCCTTCATCATGCTGACGGGTCGGGCCGATCGCGAGCTGGTCCAGCGCGCGGTCCAGTTCGGCGTCAACAATTACCTGGTTAAGCCTTTCACCGTCGCCCAGCTGAAGGGCAAGATGGAAGCCGTCTTCGGCGCCCTGACATGACCTTTTCCGCCCTGAAGGACACGCAAGAAAAGCGTCTGCACGTCGGACAGGGCGAACACCATGTCACGCGCGATCCCAATGTGGTGCTCAGCACCATTCTGGGCTCCTGCGTCGCCATGTGTCTGCGCGATCCGGTCGCCGGGGTGGGCGGCATGAACCACTTCCTGCTGCCCGAAGGGTCCGGCGCCGGCACCGACGCGGGCCGCCGCTACGGCGCCTACGCCATGGAACTGCTGATCAACGACGTGCTGAAGGCGGGCGGCCGGCGCGATCGGCTGGAGGCCAAGCTGTTCGGCGGCGGCCGCATGTTCGACTCCCTGCGCGACGTGGGTCGCTCCAACGCCGATTTCGCCGAGAAATTCCTGCGTGACGAAGGCATTCCGGTCGTCGGCGGCAGCCTGCGCGGAGACGGCGGGCGCCGGGTCCACTACTGGCCCGTGACCGGCAAGGCTCTGCAACGCGCCGTGACCGACACTGTGGCGCCGCGGCCCGCGCCCGTCGCCCCGCCTCCGGTCGATACCGGCGCCCTGGAGCTGTTCTGATGCACGCCCCTCCCGAACACGCCGAACTGCTGGTCGCCGTCGCCGACGAGCTGACACGGGTGCGCGAGGGGATCGACCATGTCGAGGCCCTGGTCAGCCGTCTGGTGCGCCGCGCCCCGGCCGAGGATCGGGCCGAGGCCCTGACCGAGGCCCAGGCCCTGGACGCCCTGACCCAGCGGCTGGAGGCCCTGTCCGGCGTCCTGCGTATGCTGGGCGACGGGGCCACCCCGGCCGAGTCCGTCAGCCGCATCTCCCTGGCCGACATGGCGGTGCGGCTGCGGCCCGCCGCCGGCGTCAAGGTCTCGGCTCCGCCCGATTCGGGCGATCTGACCCTATTCTAACGCCGTGACCAAGGCGCCCGATAAGGTCAATCTGGCGCATTCCACCCTGCTGCTGGTCGATGACCAGCCGACGTCGCTGGATCTGCTCAGCTCGATCGTCCAGGGGTTCGGAGTGCGCGAACAGCTGAAATGTCCGTCCGCCAAGGAGGCGGTCGAACTGCTGCGTCGTCGGGCGGTGGACCTGATCCTGGTCGATTGCGCCATGCCGGAGATGGACGGCTACGACTTCGTCACCTGGCTGAGGCGCGAGGCGCCCGAGCCGGCCCGTTTCACACCCGTGATCATGATCCTGGGCCACGCCGCCCAGGCGCGAGTCGCGCGCGGCCGCGACTGCGGCGCCAGCTTCATCGTCGCCAAACCCCTGACGCCGTCGGTCCTCCTGCGCCGCATCGTCTGGCTGGGCGCCCAGAACCGCCAGTTCATCGAGGCCGAAAACTATGTCGGGCCGGATCGGCGCGTCCACAACTACGGCCCGCCGCCCGGCGAGGATGGCCGCCGCAGCACCGACCTGTCGGGCGAGGTCGGCGAGGCGGTCGGCGAAAACATGAACCAGGACGATATCGACATGCTGTTGAAGCCGATGAAGGTGAACCTGTGACCGCCGCCTCCAAAGCCGTTTCTCAGGATGTCTCAAAGCCCGCCGTGCGGATTCGCGACATCACCACCTCGCTTCAGCGGCAGATGGCGCGCCCCGGCGGCATAGATATCGAGGCCGCCGTCGCCGCCGCCGAACAGGGACTGGAGGGGCGCCGGGAGGAAACCCTGCGGGTGATCCAGGACAAGGTCCAGGCCTTGGCGGCCTTCTGCGCCGGCCGGCCCGCCGCCCCGGAGGCCGAGCTCTACGCCATCGCCTCCGTTCTGGTGGATACGGCGGGCTTTCTCGACATGCCCGCCTTCTATGAGGCCGCCTACAGCCTGTGCGAGGTCGTCAGCCGGATGTCGGCGGCCGAGGCCTGGTCCTGGCCCTCGATCGACGTCCATGTCCACGCCCTGTCGCTGATCCTGGGCGAGGGGGGCGGCGCCTCGGACGCCAATTCGACCCTGCTGGCCGGTCTGCGCGCCGTCGTGGACCGCACGCCCGCGCCCGGTTAAGCGCGATCCGCAGCCGGCGGAACAGGGGCGAAACGAATCAGGACCGAATCACGGACTCGCGCCGATTCAGCCTTTGTTCACCCCAAGATATTGTATCTTAAGACAGATTAACCACAATCGAGTTCGGGCGGCGCCGACCACGCGGCCAAGAAAATGCAGTTCGCCGCACCCACCGTCTTCCCCCCTCCGCCCCGACCCGCTAGTTCACCCCTGCGGGCCCCGTAGCTCAGCTGCATAGAGCAAGGCTTTCCTAAAGCCGAGGTCGCAGGTTGGAGTCCTGCCGGGGTCGCCATGAAGTCGGGCAATGGGAGTTCATCTGGACAGCATCAGCCGCGAGCACCCCGCCTTCCGCCGCGAGCAAGACGGGGAAGGCTTATCCTTGTCCGCAAGGAGGGGCAGGATTCAGCCTTCAACGAGATAGCACGAGACTTGATCAACTCTGCCGGCGAGGAGTTTCTGGTCTTCCCCACCACAGATGGTCAGACAGGATATGAACGGGTTTTCGTCCTTCCTGTTTGAGAAGGTCTCGGGCTCTCGACGCCCAGAGCCCGTCTCGACGCCCTTTGCCGATACTGACCCTGTTACTCTTAGGCATCATGGCGACTTCGCGGATGTGAAGGGCGCCGTGATCCCTCAATCTGGCTATTGACGGGCGCTCAAGACCTTGCGGAGCGAAGCCTCGATATTTCCGCCGCTCCAGGTGTCCCCGTAATCTGACCGCGCCTTATTGGCCAAGTCGGCCAAGGGCGAGAGGGCGGCCACCCTGCTGGACAGGGCCGCTGTCATCGGTGCGGCATCCCTGATCAAGTCCTCGAGGGGCTGGAACCGGTCGGCCAGGGTGGCCCAGAGCGTCGCTGTCACAAGATCCGCCATCTGTGGGTTTGCGCTGCCGAGCAAAAAGCCGGAGGTCCCCGTTAGGCCGTGACGTCGGCCGGTCTCCTCCCAGAGGGACATCCATTTTCTCAGACGCGGCTCGAAGTCGGCCCATCGCGGGTTTGTCCACATCTGACGGCCGCCGTCGAGCGTGAGTTCGTCGATCAGATCATTGGCGTCATTGATGATCTTGAGCGTCAAAGCCCGAGCCCCGGGCGTTGCCGGCAGCAAATCGAGAGTTTCGCCGAGATAGAGGAGAATGGCCGGCATTTGGGAGAGCGCGACCTTATTCTGTTCGTCGATAAGAACCGGCGGCCCCATGAAGGGCACTGGCATGGCGCGGACCGGCCCCTCCATCAAGCGGGAAATCTCTCTGTCGTCGGGCTCCCGCCAAGTCTTGCCGGAATAGGCCAGAACCGCGCGAACGAACTGCCCCCGAAAGGGCAGGGACCAATAATAGAGGGTGTAGTCCGTCATAGCGAACCTTTGATCCATGAGCTCACTGACGAACGCGGGCGGGCGTCAGGCGTTCACGGCGCCACGCCCGGGGCTTCAGAACAGCCAGTCGCAACGGATCGCCAGCGCGATCGCGATCCGGCGCTCCGACTTCGCCGGTCGCCAGGATGGGGATGCCGACATAGTCTTCGTCATTAAAGTCGCGCCAGAAGCGCCACGAGTTCCAGTTGGCTCCGCACGCCGCATTTCTCGAATATGCGGCGTACATGTGTGCGTACCGTTCCGACGGCGACGCCGTTGGCTTCGGCAATTGCTTGGGGCCCCATTCCGGCGGCTAGTTTGGCGGCGACTTCCGCCTCTGCCCTGGTCAGGTGAAACAGGCTGCGTGTTGCGGCGACAAGGCGCGCCTCCTCCTGTCGCGGCGGGCGAATGACCACCAGGGCGGCGGCCCCGAACCTCAGGGCATAGTCTCCAGGTGCGGCACAGACTTCGGCAAGGGTCGGCCGGTCTCCTCTGGCGTCGCGCAGCACGACGGGTCGGGGCGGCGGCCGGAGGCCGCCGGTGCTCGCCGCCGCCGCAGCGATCGCGGTGCGAAGGGCGGCGGTGTCCGCATCGCGAGCGCCGGCCGCCATGCCGCGCGTCACGCGCAGGATCTCGCCCGAAGTCGCCATCGCCTCAGCGGCGGGGGAGAGCGCCAGGACTCGACCGTGCCCGTCACAGATGAGGATGGCGTTTGAAAGCGTATCTAGAAGGCCCAGGGCGAGGTTCAATCCTCGCGCGTCCAGGACGATCTGGGTCCGGACGGCGGCGCGGACGTGAGGAACGACGGTTGCGAAGGCCCGACGCTGTTCCACTGTCACATTGCCCTGAGACTCGCTCCGCATCAGCGCCAGACCCACCAGCAGGTCGTCCTGGCGCAGCAGCGGGGACAGGCAGGCGAAGGCCAGATCATGCCGACGCAACCAGGCGCCGTATTCCGGAAAGCGCGCGGCGTCCTGCGCGCTGGTGAAGGCCGTTTCGTCGAGCACCGCCATCTCGGGCGCCGCCATGCCGATTCGAACGCGCGAGTTCACGCGCGGGTCGCCGCCGCCCGCCGTCACGAACTCGGCGGAGGCTTCCGGCGGCAAGCCCGTCATCCAGTTGAACGGCACCGCCGCCTCTCGACCCAGGCCGATCAGTTCGCCGCCCTTTGAACCGGTCAGCCTGGCCAGGCCTTCCAGCGCCTCCACCCAGGTCCGGTCCCCCAAGCCCACGCCCTGGAAGGCGGCGGTCGCCGTCGCGACATCCTCTTCGGTCACGCTAGAGGCTCTGAGCCGGTGCGCGAATGCTGATTCATCACTGCGTTGTCCTTCTCTGGCGCGAGTCTCCTGGATCGACCGAAACCTCTACAAGATTGTAGATGCAGACAAGAGTGAGGGAGTCTAGTTCAGCGAACAAGGACTGGATCGCCGCCTTACGGCGGTTGGGGAGAGGGCAGGCGTGATGGGTGGTATTGCAAGGCGCGGCGCCTCTTGGCGACTTATGGGAGGCGCATCGACCCTGGCCGTCGCGCTGTTCCTGTCCCCAGGCGTCGCCTCAGCCCAGGTCGTCCCCGGCCAGACCCGCGAAGAGATCGATCCGGCGCGTCAGGCGCGCCCGCTGGCCGCACCGGTCGTTGATCCAACAACCTTGTACCAGCCCGGACAATGCCCCTTCACAGGTCAAGGTCGCACGACCCTGACGCGGATCGAGGCGCAGGGCGCCAGCCTGATCTCCGACGCCGAGATTCAAAACGCGGTGGCGGATCTGATCGGTAAGGACAGCGATCTGTCGGTGCTCTGCGTCGCTCGGGACCGCGTCGCCGCCCTGTACGGTGCTGAGGGCGAAGCCCTGGTGCGGGTGGATCTGCCCCAACAGCGGATGACGGGCGGCGTCCTGGTGATCACCGTGACCGAAGGTCGAGTGGTCAGCGCCTCCGTGATTGACGCCGACAAACTGGGCCCTGCGGCCGCCCTTGCCGCCGACTATCTGAGCGCTCTGAAAACGGAACGGGCGACGCGCTGGCGCGAAGTCGAACGCGCCTTTCTCTTGGTTCGCGACATTCCCGGCGCCGACCCGTCTTTCAGCATCCGTCGCGCGGAGACGGGCGAAGCCAATGGTCTGGAAGCCGTGGCGGCCTTCGCCCCTCGGCGGAAGCTGGACGTCACCCTGAGCGGCCAGAACTTCGGTTCAGAAGAAGTCGGGCGCGAGGGCGCCTCGATCCGCCTTGACGCCAACAGCTTCACCGCCTTCGCCGAGCGCACCAGCCTGATCCTGTTCTCGGGTTTGGAAGGCGATCAACGAGTGGTCCAACTGCTGGAGGAATTCCGTATTGGAGCCTCCGGCCTGACCGTTCTGGGCGATGTGGCCTACAGCGAATCCGAGCCCGGCGGCGCCCTGGCGCCGCTAGAGTTAGAGGGACGCTCGACCGTCGGCCGACTCGGCGTCCGGTATCCGGTCGTCCTCACTCGGCCCCTGCGCATGGATGTGGGCGCCCGGTTGGAGTGGGTGGATCAGAAGAACGATCTGGGCGCCTTCCGCCAGCCGAACGGCGATGCGACCGCCCTGTTCGAGGAAAGCCTGCGGGTCCTTTCCGCCGAGGTCGTCGCCACCTGGCGGCCGAGGCAGACGCCGGGGCTTCAAGGCGGGTTCCAAGCCGAGTTGCGCAAAGGTCTGGAGGCTTTCGGCACCAGCGAAGCCGGCGATCCCTTGTTGTCGCGGCCCGAAGGGCGGCCGGACTTCACCTCGGTTCGAGGTCAAGCCTCGATCCGCAAGGACGTCGTCCTGTCGCCGGGACGCGGCCTCTATGCGGCGGCGGCTTTGCTGGGGCAGTGGGCGCCGGATCCGCTGCCGGCCTATGAAGAGTTCCAGGTGGGATCCTACACCGTAGGCCGGGGCTTTGATCCGGGAGCGGCGTCCGGCGATCGGGCCCTGGCGACCCAGATCGAGGCGGGCTGGGAGGCGGCGTCCGCCCAGGCGGTCTGGACCGTCTTCGGCTTCGTCGATGCGGCCAAGCTGTGGAACCAGGACGCCTTCGGCTACGACAGCCGGCCATGGTCCGTCGGCGCCGGGGTGCGCGCCCGCACACGCAGGGGGCAGGTCAGCCTGGTCTATGCGGCGCCGCAGAACGCGCCGTTCCCCGGCGCGGTCCGGCCGAAGGATCGGCTGCTGCTGTCGCTCTCCACCACCTTCTCGTTCCGTTGAGGCTCGCCATGAACAACGCTCACGCCGCTCGTCGTCGCGTCTCGCTTCTTCTGAGCGCCGCGGCCCCCGTCGCACTTTTGCTGGCGTTGGCGGCGCCGGCCTCGGCCCAGATCGCAGCCGGCGGTGGAAGCACGGCCGCCGGAACCGTCTCCAACACCTATAACGGATCGGGATCGGCGACCGTCTTCTCGGGCGCGGCGTCCAACACCGGCGGCGCCGACACCTCGACCATCACTTTGAGCGGCTCGCGGACGCTTTTGAACTGGAACGGTTTCAATCTGGCGCCCGGCGACACGCTGAACTTCAACCAGAGTGGCTCGACGAGCATTGCGGTCAACCGCATCCTGGGCGGAGGCGGCACGATCATCAACGGCGCCGTGAACAGCAACGGCCAGGTCTGGTTTCTCGATGCCTCCGGCATAGCGGTGGGGGGGACGGCGGTTCTCAACGTCGGCGGACTGTTGTTGTCGTCTCTGGGGCTGACCGACGCCGATATCTTTGACAACGACAGCAGTTTCAACTTCACCGGCGTGGGCGGCTCCGTCGCGTTGAACGGGGGCGCGGCGCTGAACGCCGCCGCCGGCGCGGTGACCGTGGTGGGCCCCGAAATCAACTTCTCAGGCAGCGCGACCGCCAGCGGCAGCATCGCCCTGATCGCCGCGCGTGACGCGACGCTCGTCTTCGACGGCGATCTCGACGCCTATCTTGCGCTCACCGTCGCAACGGGTACCGACAAGAACACCGCAATCAGCGTCGGATCCCAAGCGCGCTTCGACACCGCGTCGGCTGCCGCCGGAGGACGCACCTATCTGATCGCCGCCGGCTACAACGGCGGTCTCGGCTCCATTCTGTTGGGCGGTTCGGCGGCTGACGCAGTGGAGTTCGTCGATGGCGACGTCGTGCTTTACGCAGCGGGAGAGGAGTCCTTCAGTCGCCACTTCATCGCCGGAGGGGCGTTGCAAACACCGACGGGGGCTCCCGCAGGGGATGTGACAATCGGCGCCGCCACGGTTTCCGGGGGCGATCTGAACGTGATTGCGTCCGATGAAGTGATCATCAACGACCTTATCTCAGTCCCCACCGGAAGCGTGCGGCTGGAGTCAGGCAATTTGACCACTGTTTCCGTCTCGGTCGAGGTGGGTCAGAACTATACCCTAAAGGCGCCGGACTGGACCGGAGGCGCCGCTTTTTCGCCGGTCTTCCTCAACGCGGCTTCGGGGATCGGCAAGTTCATCATTCAGGACATGGCCTTCGGCGTAACCCTGGGCGGGCTCAGCGCGCCGGATGAACTTCGCATCACCGCCGAGAACGGCGGCGCCGTCAACGTGGTGGGGACGCTCACCGCGGGCAACGGCCTCTATCTGTCGGGGCAGTCGCTCCAGCTCGGCGGCGATCTGACCGAGACCGGAGCGGACGGGGTTCTCAGCCTGACGTCCAGCGACGGAATTTCTCAGACCGCCGGAGCCCTGACGGCGGGAGTCCTGACGATCTTGGCGATCAACGGCGTGACCTTGAATGGTGCGGCCAATGCGATCGGCGCCCTGGGCGCGTCCACCGCGAACGGTTTGAGCCTGGTCGATACAGGCGGCCTGACGGTCAGCGGCGCGCTCAACGGCGGAGCCACCGGGGTCTCGCTGACCACCACGGGCGACTTGACGGTGCAGGCGCCGATCACCGCCAGCGGAATCACCCTGTCGGCGAGCGGGGCGAGTTCGGACATCGTGCTCAACGCGGCGCTCGATGCAGGAACCTCCACGGTTTCGCTCCATGCCGGCGGAACGATCAGCCAGAGCGCCCTGGGCCGGATCACGGGTAATCTGATGGGGGGATCAGGCGGGGCCACCGATCTGACGGCGGCCGTCAACCGTGTTCGCGATCTCGACGTCTTTACGGCCAACGGCTTTTCGCTCGTTGATGAGGGTGGGCTGACGGTGACGGGCGGCGTCAACGCCGGCGCCGGCGACATCTTGGTCCGCACCACCGGAGGAGCCTTGTCGTTCAGCCCCTCGGGGATCGCAAGCGGGCGCGACATCGTCCTTTCCACCGACGGCGACTTCATCAACCAGTCGGGCTCTTCTGCGCTTGCCGCCTCGGGCAAGTGGACGATTTATGCGGCGTCTCCGAACTCCAGCACCTTCGGCGGTTTGGACAGCGGCTCCACGGCCCTCTGGAACGGAACCTTGGCGACACGAGCGCCGGCGGGTCTGAGCGGCAACCGCTACGTCTTCGCCGCCCAACCCACTTTGACGGTCACTACCCTTTCCACGAGCAAGGTTTATGGGACCGATCTGACGGGTTCGGTGGGCGCCCTTTACACCGTCAGCGGCTATCATCCGGGCGTGGCGGGGGCCTTCCTGGCCGATACGGCGGCGACGGCCTTCAGCGGGGCAGCTGCGATCAGCTCTACCGGATCAGCGGAGCGCGCCTCCGTCGCCGGCGGCCCCTATGCCGTCACCGCCGCGCAGGGCACGCTCACCAGCAACAGCGGCTACGCCTTCGCCTTCAGCAACACCGGCCAGATCACCGTCACGCCCAAGGCCCTGACGAGCGCCCTGACCGCCTCGAACAAGACCTATGACGGCACGACCGCCGGTTCCGGCTCGGTCGCCCTGTCGGGCGTCGTCAGCGGCGATACGGTCGGCGCGACGGCGGGAACCTGGACCTTCGCCGACCGCAACGCCGGAACCGGCAAGACGGTGACGGTCAGCGGCGTCGGTCTGACGGGGGCGGATGCGGGCAACTACACGGTGACCATTCCCGCCACGGCCCTGGCCGACATTCTTCAGCGCAGTCTGACCGCCACCCTGACGGCCTCGAACAAGACCTATGACGGCACGACGGCGGGCTCCGGCTCGGTCGCCCTGTCGGGGGTCGTCAGCGGCGATACGGTCGGCGCGACGGGGGGAACCTGGACCTTCGCCGACCGCAACGCCGGAACCGGCAAGACGGTGACGGTGAGCGGCGTCGGTCTGACGGGGGCGGATGCGGGCAACTACACCGTAACCATTCCCGCCACGGCCCTGGCCGACATCCTTCAGCGCAGTCTGACCGCCACCCTGACGGCCTCGAACAAGACCTATGACGGCACGACGGCGGGCTCCGGCTCGGTCGCCCTGTCGGGGGTCGTCAGCGGCGATACGGTCGGCGCGACGGCGGGAACCTGGACCTTCGCCGACCGCAACGCCGGAACCGGCAAGACGGTGACGGTCAGCGGCGTCGGTCTGACGGGGGCGGATGCGGGCAACTACACCGTAACCATTCCCGCCACGGCCCTGGCCGACATTCTTCAGCGCAGTCTGACCGTCACCCTGACCGCCTCGAACAAGACCTATGACGGCACGACCGCCGGTTCCGGCTCGGTCGCCCTGTCGGGCGTCGTCAGCGGCGATACGGTCGGCACGACGGCGGGAACCTGGACCTTCGCCGACCGCAACGCCGCAACCGGCAAGACGGTGACGGTCAGCGGCGTCGGTCTGACGGGGGCGGATGCGGGCAACTACACCGTGACCATCCCCGCTACGGCCCTGGCCGACATCCTTCAGCGTGCGATCACCGCCAATGTGTCTGCGTCTAACAAGACCTATGACGGCACGACGGCGGCCGCGGGAACGGTGACATTGAACGGCGTGCTCGGCGGTGACAGCGTCGGCGCCACCGCCGGATCCTTCGCCTTCACCGACGCCAACGCCGGAACCGGAAAGACCGTGACGGTCAGCGGCGTCGGCCTGACCGGCGCCGATGCTGGCAACTATACTCTCACCGTGCCCGCATCGACTCTTGCGACCATCCTTCGACGGTCGATCACCGTGTCCGCCGACGCGGTTTCCAAAACCCAGGGCGCGCCGGATCCCGCGCTAACCTACGCCGTCACTACCGGCAGTCTTGTAACCGGCGATGCGCTGACCGGCGCGCTTACACGGTCCCCAGGCGAGGCGCCAGGCGCCTACGCCATCACCCAGGGAAGCCTTGCGGCCTCGGCGAACTACCAACTCACATTCATCGGCAACAGCTTGACGATCACGGCAGTCCCGGTCGCTCCGACCACGCAAACAGCGACCGTTCAGGAAATCCAGGGTCTCGTCGCCTATCTCGCCTCGTATGAGACGCCAGGCAGCCGCGAGGGTGCATTGAGTGTCGTAGACGAGCGCGGCGACTGCAATGGCGACCGGGGGACAAGCGACTGCGCGATTGACCCAACACGCTGACCCTGACCGCTGAAGGGTATCCAGGTTCTGCGGGATGCCTAGTCTGTTATTTTTATAGCGTCTCATGAGCGGCGCCTGTGGTGACACCGTCATGTTGCGCGGCCTTGCGGTGGCGGCTTTAACCTGGGACAGGGTCTTGCCGATCGCCCATCATTCAGGCGTGGCCGGGCTTATCCCACGACAGCCTTAACTTGGCCCGACAATGTCTGTTGACGATTACATACCCCGCCCACTCGGGAAAATCCTTATTGCGTGCAGGGTCTTTGGGTGAAACTGTCAGGCTAGGAGGAAACCTGACATGCACGACGGCGCCCGACTCGCCGCGCCAGAAGATCGACCCCTCGTCTGTGGCGATCCTGCGACCTGCGCAGGTCACCGCCCGGACGCGAACTGCGGCGACTGCGGCAAGGGCGACGCCGGCAACACCCTGGGGCTGACGGTTGCGATCCTGGCGCGGCGGTGGGCCGCCCACCTGGACGAGGTTTTGGCCGAAGCCGGCTTCGGCGTCGGCCAGTTGGCCGTGCTGACGCTGTTGCAGAACCGGCCTGCCGGCCTGACCCAGCGCGAGGCCGCCGACCTTTTGGCTGTGTCAGAGGCGGTCATGTCCACCCGCACGGCCGCCCTGCTGTCGGCGGGGTTGGTGAGCCGTCAGACCCTGATCGGCGACCGACGGGCGCATCTATTGCAGATCACCGCCGAGGGACGGTCGGCCCATGACGTCTGGTCTAAGTGCCTGTCCTGCGTTCAGGAGCAGATTCTCGAGTCTGTCGGCGCCGAAGACTTGGCCGTGACCCAGAGAACGCTCGAAAAGATCGGCGCGGCGGTCGAACGGCTGTCTGAGCAGGAGGGGCGCAAGCTCAAGCCCGCCCCGCGTCGACGCCCGCCCGCTGCGTCCGGTCCCAGGGCCTGATCGGCTGAAAATCCAAGCGAGCGCTTGACTGACGCTTTGGCCGGAACCGCTGCGCGGCGCCGGCCGAACGATCGGGTTCTAGAACTCTTCCCAGTCCGCCTCGACGCTCTGGGCGGCGGCGGTCTGACGGCCGGCGACGGCGGCCAGCTTCACCGGCGCGGGACGGGGCGGCGAGGCGGGGCGAGCGGCGGCGAGCGGGGCGGCGGCGAGCAAGTTTGATCCGGCGCCCAGGCGGAACCGCCCGATCATCGAGGCGAGGTTCTCGGTCTCCTGGCGAAGCGAATGGGAGGCGGCTGTCGACTCCTCCACCATCGCCGCATTCTGCTGGGTGACCTGGTCCATCTGGTTCACGGCGGTGTTGACCTCGGCCAGGCCGGTCGACTGTTCGCGCGCCGAGGTGGCGATTTCGGTGATCAGGCCGTCGATCTCGGCGACCCGGTCCACGATGACGGCCAGGGCCTGGCTGGTTTCGCCGACCAGTTTCACCCCCTTGCCCACCTGACTGGTGCTGCCGGCGATCAGACCCTTGATCTCTTTCGCCGCCTCAGCCGACCGCTGGGCCAGGGCTCTAACTTCAGACGCCACGACGGCGAAGCCGCGACCGGCTTCGCCCGCGCGCGCCGCCTCGACCCCGGCGTTCAGGGCCAGAAGATTGGTCTGGAAGGCGATTTCGTCGATGACGCCGATGATCTGGTTGATTTCGCCAGAGGAGCGCTCGATCTCGGCCATGGCGCCGATCGCTTCTTCCATGACGGCGCCGGACCGTTCGGCGTCGCCGCGCGCCCCGGCGGCGACGGTCGCGGCCTGCTGGGCGTTGGCGGCGCTGCGCTGGACGGTGGCGGTCAGCTGATCCAGAGCCGCGGCGGTCTCCTCCAGACTGGCGGCCTGCTGTTCGGTGCGGCGCGACAGGTCGTCGGAGGCCACGCCGATCTCGTCGGCGCCGGAACGGATGGCGCCCGCCGTCTCGCCGACGCTTTTCATCGTCGCCTGCAAGGCGTCGACCGCCGCGTTGAAGTCGGTTCTCAGCTTGTCCAGTTCAGGGATGAAGGCGGTGGTGATGCGGCGCTCCAGGTCGCCCTGGGCCAGGGCGGTCAGGGCGTCGCCGATCTGTTCCACCGCCTCGACTCGACGGGTCACGTCCACGGCGACCTTGACCACCTTGGCCACCTTGCCGTCCGGATTGACGATGGGGTTGTAGGAGCCCTGGATGATGACGGCCCCGCCGTCCTTGCGGACGCGCCGGAACTCGCCGGACTGGAACTGGCCGGACGACAGGGCGGCCCAGAACTGGCTGTACTCAGGACTGTCGCGATAGGCCGGCTCGGCGAAGATGGCGTGCTTGCGCCCGACGATCTCTTCTAACTGATAGCCCATGGCGTCCAGGAACAGGCGGTTGGCGTTGACGATGGTCCCGTCCAGGGTGAATTCGATCATGGCCTGAGATCGGCCGATGGCCTCGATCTGGGCCGCATAGTCCTCGCTGGCGAGCCGATAGCGGGCGTCCGCCCATTCCACGACGAAACCGGCGGCCTTGCCGCCCTGTTTCAGCGGCGTGACCAACAGGTCGAAGGCGCGACCCCCGACCCGGATGGTGGCCGAATGGGGTTCGCTCAAAGTCGCCAGCATCCGCCGCTGGTGGGCCGGGTTCTTGTGGAAGACGTCGATGTTGGAGCCGACCAGCCGATCAACGCTGAAGTTGGGCAGGTCTGACCGTAGCTCGGCTTCCGCCTCTTGCAGAAGATTGCGAACCGCCGGGTTCAGATAGGTGATGTTCAGGTCCTTGTCGGCCAACATGATGTTGGTGCGAAGAGCCTCTACAGCCGTTTCCAGCATGCCGCTCGCCGGCTTTTTCCCCTTGGCCCACATATCCGCTCTCGATGCTGCGGGCGTTCGTCGCCCTTTGGCTGCAGCGTTAGTGCTCACTCATTACTGGAAAGTGTACGGAATGTTTATCTGAACCCAACATCGCTGTGCTTTTCGGGGATACTAGTACTTTTACTTACAAACGAAGTTAAACTGGTAGTGGCATAGCGGCATCGACCAAGGTTGTAAAAGCTTCGGGCGCGAAGCATCGTATAGCGAAGCGGTAATGTGGGTCTGGGAAAAGGCGGCAAAGAAGAGAAAGCCACCCGAATGCGTAAGCTGTTCAATCGACCGCAGGCGGAAAGCGAGGAGCTCTTGGAGCTTCGCGCCATCGTCGCGGCCGTTCATTTGTCCCAGGCGGTGATTGAGTTCGATCTCGACGGCGTGGTGCTCGACGCCAACGCCAACTTCCTTGCGGTGCTCGGCTATGAACTGTCCGAGATCAAAGGCCGGCATCACCGGATGTTCGTCGATCCGGCCGAGGCCCGCTCGCCGGCCTATGCCGAGTTCTGGAAACGGCTGAACGCCGGGGAATTCGTCGCCGACAAGTTCGTCCGTTACGGCAAGAACGGCAAGCGGGCGGTGATCGAGGCGTCGTACAATCCGATCTTCGACGTCAACGGCAAGCCCTATAAGGTGGTCAAGTTCGCCATTGACGTCACCGCCGTCGAAGAGGAGCGCGAACGCCGCGCCGAGGCTGATCGTCAGGCGGCGGCCGTTCAGGCCATGGTGGTGCGAAATACGGGCCAGGGCCTGTCGGCCATGGCCTCGGGCGATCTGTCCTATCGGATCGAAGAGGATTTTCCGGGCGAGTACGCCGCTCTGCGCGAGAACTTCAACCGCGCCATGGCGGCGCTGGACCAGGCGATCGCCGTCATCGGCGGCAACGCCGAGACCATGCAGTCCGGCGCCAAGGAAATCAGTTCAGCGGCCGAAGATCTGTCCCGTCGCACTGAACGTCAGGCGGCCAGCCTGGAAGAGACGGCGGCCGCCCTGGATCAGATTACGGCCACCGTCCGCCGGACGGCCGAGAACGCCCAGGAGGCCGACAAGGTGGTCAGCCAGACCCGCGCCCAGGCCGAAACGGGCGGCGCCGTGGTCCAACGGGCGGTGGACGCCATGGGCGAGATCGAACGCTCGTCCGACCAGATCAGTCAGATTATCGGCGTCATCGACGAGATCGCCTTCCAGACCAACCTTCTGGCGCTTAACGCCGGAGTCGAGGCGGCGCGCGCCGGCGAGGCCGGGCGGGGCTTTGCGGTCGTGGCCTCAGAGGTGCGGGCCCTGGCTCAGCGGTCGGCGGACTCGGCCAAGGAGATCAAGACCCTGATCTCCGCCAGCGGCGCCCAGGTCAAATCCGGCGTCGTCCTGGTGCGTGAAACCGGCGAGGCCCTGACCGGCATCGCCGGTCGGATCGTCGAAGTCACTCAGCTGATGAGCGAGATTCGCGGATCGACCCAGGAACAGGCGGTCGGCCTGGCCGAGGTCAACACCGCCGTCAATGAAATGGACCAGGTGACCCAGCAGAATGCGGCCATGGTCGAGGAGTCGACGGCCGCCAGCGTGGCCCTGAGCCGCGAGGCCGCCGAACTGGCCCAGCTGGTCGGCCGGTTCACCACCAGCCAGGACGGCGGCTCCAGCCGACCTGCGCCGCTGCAAGAGGCCCATGGCCGGATCGCCGCCTTCGCGGCCGACCGCCCTGCGCCCCGACTGAAACTCGCCGCAGGCGGAGGCCGACAGGCCGCCGTTCACTCCGAATGGGAGGCCTTCTGATGTCCATGGCGCATACTCAAACTGACGCCTTTTCCGTCAACCGCGCCGGCTCCGGCCGTCGTGAGATGGTCGGTTTCCGGGTCGGGGACCAAGCCTTCTGCATCGACATCACCTCGGTGCTGGAGATCCGGGGCTGGACCCCCGCGACGCCCGTGCCCCAGTCGCCCCATTATATGAAGGGGGTGGTCAATCTGCGCGGCAGCGTCCTGCCGATCATCGACCTGGCCGCGCGCCTGGGCCTGCCGACGACCGAACCCTCGGCGCGTCACGCCATCATGGTCGCCAACTGCGGCGGACGGACCGTGGGCCTGCTGGTCGAGGGAGTGTCCGACATCGTCGAGCTGGACGACGCCGACCGCCAGGCGACGCCGGACATGGGCCA
This sequence comes from Brevundimonas sp. Br13, assembly GCF_055391505.1. Taxonomy (NCBI): domain Bacteria; kingdom Pseudomonadati; phylum Pseudomonadota; class Alphaproteobacteria; order Caulobacterales; family Caulobacteraceae; genus Brevundimonas; species Brevundimonas sp. Br13. The sequence continues at coordinate 1,054,403 of NZ_AP044008.1, forward strand.
TGGCCAGGGTGGGGTCGTCGCCGGAATCTTCGCGGTGGACGGCGCCATGCTCAGCCTGCTGGACCTGGACAATCTGCTGCCGCCGGACCGCAGCCGTCCCGCCGACGAGGCTTTCGATGCGATCGCCGCAGCTTGAGATCCCGGCCGCAGACGCCTCCTGGCCCCCGTACGGCGTGGCGGCCTGGCTGGCCGATGAGGTCGATGAGCGCGATCTGAGCCCTGTCATGCCGGACGGCTGCGACAGGGCCGGCATGGTCTCGGCCCTGCTTCAGATGGCCCTGTCGGTGTCTGAAGAGGGCGCGCCCTGGGCCGACGACGTCTGCGTCCTTCTTCTGTCGGGATGGGGCGCCTTGCAAACCGCCGCTTCGGCCAACGAAACCGTCTGACGGTCGCCGGAGAGCCGGGTGATCGAATTCGCCCCATGCACGTTGTCGTCCGACCAGGGACGAAGACGGGCGAGGCGGCGACATGGCGAACGGATTGGAAGCCTATCGGGCCAAGCGCGACTTCACCCGCACCCCCGAACCGGCCGGAAAGACCAAGGCCGGACGCAAGGGCCGGCTGACCTATCTGATCCAGCGCCATGCGGCGACCCGGCTGCATTACGACTTCCGCATCGAACATGACGGGGTCCTGAAGTCCTGGGCCGTCACCAAGGCGCCGTCGCGCGATCCGGCGGTCAAACGACTGGCGGTGGAGGTGGAGGACCACCCCCTGGCCTATGGGACGTTCGAGGGGACCATTCCTTCCGGCAACTACGGCGCCGGGACCGTCCAACTGTGGGACCGCGGCGAATGGGAGCCGCAGGAGCCCGACATAGAGGCGGCGCTGAAGCGCGGCTCGCTGAAGATGATCCTGCACGGCGAGCGGCTGAGCGGCGGCTGGGCCCTGGTGCGGCTGAAGTCCGATCGCGGCAAGCCGTCCAAACGCAACAACTGGCTGCTGATCAAGGAGAAGGACGAGGCGGCCGTGCCCGGCGAGGGCGACGCCAATATGGAGATCGACGCCTCCGTCGCCAGCGGCCGGAGCCTGGCCGAGATCGCCGAGGGCAAGACCCAATGGACCGCCTCTCGCCCCGTCGCGCGCAAGGGCCCCAAGCCGCCGAAGGCCAAGCCGCGCGAAGCCGACCTGGCCCAGCCGCCCGCCTTCCAGCCGATCCAGCTGTGCAAGGTGGCGGACCATCCGCCCGGGGGCGCCGGCTGGGTGCATGAGATCAAGTTCGACGGCTATCGCATCCAGATCGCCGTCGGCGGCGGGCGGGCGCGCCTCTACACCCGTCGAGGCCATGACTGGACCGACCGCTTTCCCGAACTGGCGGCCGATGCGGCCCAGTGGCCCGACGGGGTGGTGGACGGCGAACTGTGCGCCCTGACCGAGGACCATACGCCGGACTTTTCCGCCCTTCAGGCCGCCATAGCCGACGGAAAGACCCACGACCTGGTCTATTTCGCCTTCGACCTGCTGAAGGAAGGGCGGGACGATCTGACGGCCCTGCCCCTGTCGCACCGCAAGGCGCGGCTCCAGGCCCTGATCGACCGGATCCCGGCCAAGGCGCGGGGGAGGGTGCGCTATGTCGATCACTTCGCCTCCACCGGCCAGGCGGTGCTGGACAGCGCCTGCCGGATGGATCTGGAAGGGGTGATCTCCAAGACGCTGAACGCCCCCTATCAGCCGGGCCGGTCCTCGACCTGGGTCAAGTCCAAATGCCGCGGCAGGGACGAGGTCGTCATCGGCGGCTGGTCGTCGGAGGGCGGTACGCGCTTTCGCTCCCTCCTGGTCGGCGTGGCGGAGGAGGAGGGGCTGCGTTACCTCGGCCGGGTCGGGACCGGCTATTCCGCCCCCCTGCTGAAGACCCTGCTGCCGGCCTTGAAGGGGGCGGCGGCGGAGACCTCGCCCTTCGTCGGCAAGGGGGCGCCGCGCGGCGGCAAGGACATCCACTGGCTGCGGCCGGTTCTGGTGGCCGAGCTGGAACACGGCGGTCTGACCGAAGGCGGCTCCCTGCGCCATGCGGCCTTCAAGGGGCTGCGCGAGGACAAGCGGGCTCAGGAGGTGGTCGATGATCCGCAACCGCCGTCGCCGAAACAGGCGGAGAAGGCCGCGCCGACGCCGCGCCGAACGGGCAAGGACAAGGTGGTCGTCGCCGGCGTCACCCTGTCCAGCCCGGACAAGGTTCTGTGGCCCGCCGCCGGCGGCCGCCCGGCGATCACCAAGACGGACCTGGCCCGCTACTATGAACAGGCGGCCGAACGGATATTGCCCCATGTCGCCGACCGGCCGGTGTCGATCATCCGCGCGCCCGATGGGATCGAGGGCGAGACCTTTTTCCAGCGCCACGCCATGCCGGGGTCGAACCCGCGGCTGAAGCTGATCGACGTGCATGAGCGCAAACCCTATGTCGCCGTGATCGACGTCGGGGGCCTGGTCGCCGTCGCCCAGTCAGGCGGGCTTGAGCTGCACCCGTGGGGCTGTCGGCCCGGCGATCCGGAGACGCCCGAACAGGTCACCTTCGACCTCGATCCCGACGAGGGGTTGGATTTCGAAGCGGTCATCGCGGCGGCCAAGACGGTGCGAAAAACGCTGGAGGCCAAGGGGCTGAACCCCTTCGTCAAGACGACCGGCGGCAAGGGGCTGCATGTCGTGGTTCCGATCCGCTCGGACGGCCGCAGCCGGATCGAATGGGACCGATGCAAGGCCTTCGCCAAGGCCGTGGCCGAAGAGGTGCGCCGCGCCGATCCCGACCGGTTCACCACCACCCTGGCCAAGAAGGCGCGCGGCGGAAAGATCTTCATCGACTATCTGAGGAACGGTCGGATGGCGACGGCGGTCGCCCCCTGGTCGGTGCGGGCGCGGCCGGGCGCAGGCATCGCCTTCCCCCTGTCCTGGGGGCAGGTCAAGGCGGGCCTGGACCCCCGGGCCTTCACCCTTCACGACGCCCCGGCCCTGCTGAAGAAGTCCGATCCGTGGAAGGATTTCCGGGCCGGAGAGGTCAGCCTGCGGCCCGTGCTGAAGGCGATGGGGCTTTAAGAACGGTGGTGGTGATTAGTGCTAGTGCTAGTGCTGGTGAGCAAGGCATGAGCAGTGGAATTGTCCGCTGGTCCGCGCCCAGACCGCCTCTTGCTCACTAGCACTAATCACTAGCACCCCGCCCCCATCACGCCGCCGTCTTGCGCGTCGTCGGCTTCTTCTTGGCGGCAGCCTTCTTCTTGGGCTTGGCGCTGGTCGCGGAGCCCTTGAGGCTGTTGCGCAGAGCCTCCATCAGGTCGATCACATTGGTGTCGTCGGGCTCGGGCGCCTCGACCACCGACTTGCCGCCCTTCTGCTTGGCCTTGACCATCTCGCGCAGGGCCTCGTCATAGCGGTCCTTGAAGTCGGTCGGGTCGAAGTCCGTCTCCTTCTGGGCGATGATCCGGCTGGCGATCTCGACCATGTCCTTGTCCGCCTTGACCGAGGGAATGTCGTCGAAATAGTCCTCGGCGGGCCGCACCTCGTCATGCGCCCGCAGGGAATAGGCCACCAGCCCCTTGCCGCGCACCTCCAGGGCCAGCTGCCGTTCCCGCCCGCGCAGGACCAGGGTCCCAATCGCGATCTTGCCCGCCGACTTCATCGCGTCGCGGATCACGGCGAAGGCCTCGGCCCCCACGCCCTTTTCGGGCACGACATAGAAGGGGTCGTCCCAGTACAGACGGTCGATCTCGTCCTCGTCCACGAAGCTGTCGATGCAGATGGTGCGGGTGGTCTCCAGCTTGACCTTGTCGAAGTCGGCGTCGTCAAACAGGACATATTCGTCCTTGGCCACCTCATAGCCCTTGACCAGATCCGACCGTTCGATCGGCCCGGTGTCCGGGTCGGTCGGCACCATGCGGATGCGGTTGTTGGTCTCGGGATTGATCAGGTGGAAGCTGACGTGAGCGTTGGAGGCGGTGGCGGTGTAGAGGGCGACCGGACAGGTCACCAGCGACAGTTTCAGATGCCCCTGCCATGTGGGTCTTGCGGCCATGGTGCGTTCCTCGCCTTGGGTTCGGTGACCTAACGCCGCAGGGCTGCGGGCGTTTCCGCGCGGAACCGGCCGGCCTGTCGCACCTTTCCGATGTGAAGCTTGCAGCAAGGGCGGGGCGCATGCGGCCGACCAGACGATCCTGATGAACCAGAGCCTGACCCCCGTCTTGGGCTGGACGCCCTATTGCGGCCCCGCGCCCGCCGCCGGCGACTGGCGCTGGAACCTGGACCCCGTGCTGCTGCTGGTCATGGCCGGGGCGACGGCCCTGATCCTGATGCGGACGCGCGGCCGGTCGCGGGGCCTGGGCCTGGCGGCCATGGCGGTGCTGGGCGTCAGCTTCGTGTCGCCCCTGTGCGCCCTCAGCTCCGCCCTGTTTTCGGCACGGACCGTGCACCACGTCCTGCTGGTCACGGTCGCCGCGCCCCTGCTGGCCGAGATGGCGCCGCGACGGCGATACGGGTCTCTGGCCCTGGCGACCTTCGTCCAGGCGGCGGTGCTGTGGGTGTGGCATGCGCCCGCCGCCTATGGCGCCGCCCTGTCCAGCGACCTGGTCTATTGGATCATGCAGCTCAGCCTTCTGGCCTCCGCCGTCTGGTTCTGGGCGGCGGCGCGGGCGGCCAGCGCGCCTGCGGCCGTGGTCGGCCTGTTGGCGGCCATGCTGGCGATGGGGCTCTTGGGCGCGGTCCTGACCTTCGCCGGCCAGGCCGTCTATGCGCCCCACGCCTATACGACCCTGGCCTGGGGCCTGACCCCGCTGGAGGACCAGCAGGCGGCGGGGCTGATCATGTGGGCGCCGGCGGCGGGCCTCTATCTGCTGGCGGCCCTGTGGCGGCTGGGCCGGATGCTGGGGCCGGACCTTCCCGCCGAGGCCGGGGTGCGTCCGGCGTGATCGAGAAACTCTTCACCCAACTGCTGGAATGGGCGGCGGGCCACCATGACCAGGGCCGCTATTCGCCGGTCGGCATCCTGTTTCACTGGGTCATGGCCGCCCTGGTGATCTTTCAGCTGGGCTGGGGCTGGTGGATGGGGCGTCAGCCGGTCGGCGGTCAGATGCTGGCCGCCTATGATCTGCATTTCGCCGTGGGCGTCCTGATGCTGATCCTTGTGATCGGCCGCCTGTCCTGGCGGCTGCTGGCGCCGGACCTGATCAATGATGCGGACAAGCCGGGGTGGGAGAGCTGGGCCGCCCACGTCACCCACTATGTCTTCTACATCTGCCTGTTCGGCCTGCCCCTGTCGGGCTGGGCCATGATCTCGGCGACGGACCGGACGCGCGAACTGGAGACGCTGGGATTCATCCCCTGGCCCCTGCTGCCGTTCCAGGACCTGTCCAACAGTCAGCTATGGGCGATCGAGGCGGCGGCGGAATGGATGCATTGGGGCCTGGTGGTCACCCTGCTGCTGATGATCCCCATCCACGCCGGGGCCGCCCTCAAGCACCATCTGATCGATCGGGACGACGTGTTTCACGCGATGCTGCCGGTCGTGCCGCTGCGTCGACGGAAGCGGACCCGGTGGCAGAGGCGCTGGCGGGCGCTGGAGAAGCAGGTTGTTCGGACAGCCAAAGCCCTATGGCGCGGACTTCTGGGTCCGAAAGCGGTTTGACGGCGGCGGCCATGACGCCGCGCGGATCGTTGCGGCGTTCGCCCGACTTCCACCGCTCCATCTGTTCGACCAGATAGGGGTAGGGCTGGCCCGCGATCTGAGGATTGCCGCCCAGGCCGGTTCCTTCGCCGTTCAAGCCGTGACAGGCGGCGCAGGCCACCACCCCCCGCGCGGGATCGCCCCTCAGATAGACCGACGGCGCCGGGGCGGCGGCGGCGTTCAGCTCCGTCGGCGGGATCGGCAGTGCGGCGTAATAGGCCGCCACCTCGCGTCGGCTTCTCTGATCCAGGGCCTTGGCGATGCGCGTCATCTGGTCGTCGGCCCTGAGGCCCGAGGCGTAGTCCTCCATCTGTTTCTGCAGATAGCCGACGTGCAGGCCCGCCAGTCGCGGCGCGGCGGCCCCGTCGCCGCCGCCGTCCAGGCCGTGACAGGTGAAACAGGCGTTGGCCGCACCGCCGGCGCCGCCGCTGAGGGCGATGACTTCGCCGTTGGCCGAAAGAACGCGGTCGGTGTCGGTCGCCGCCGCCTCGCATCCGGCCAGCAGCATCAGGAGCATCAGAGGGGCAAGGGGCGCGCGCACCTGCATCCAACCCCCGCCTACGGCCCCGGTTCCGAAGGCGCCGCCCGACGGAGACGCCATGTCGCAGCCGGGGAACTTCCTCCTCCTGCGGGGATTGGTCTGGCGAAGCTTTCGAGGCCTGGCCCGAGGCGATTCAGGGCGGGGGACCGGGCGGCGATGAGATGGGGCGGACAGGGCGAGGCAGGGCGGACCGCCGCCGCGGCTCTGCTCGCGCTCGCCTCGGCGGGCCTTGGCGCCTGCGTCGACAAGGCGGATCAGCCCCGGCCGGTGGCCCAGGGCGATCCGGCGCGCGGCCTGGCGGTCATCGAGGCCGTCGGTTGCGCCGCCTGCCACACGATTCCCGGCGTCGCCTGGCCCGAAGGCCGCAGCGGCGGCGACCTGGCGGGCTTCGGGGCGCGCCCCTTCATCGCCGGGCGCCTGCCGAACCAGCCCGGCGTCCTGACCCGCTGGCTGATCGACGCGCCGTCCTTGGATCCCGGGACCGCCATGCCCCCCATGCCCCTGAACCAAGCCCAAGCCCGCGACGTCGCGGCCTATCTGTATACGCTCGATGAAGACTGAACCGACGCCGGGAACTGCGGGCTGGCCCCCGCCTGTGCTGGATCCGGCCGGCCCCTTCGCCGGGCCGATCGAGGTGGTGGCCTGGGTGCTGTTCGTCATGGCGGCGGTGGTGATGACCGTGGTGCTGATCGCCCTGGGCGTCGCCCTGTTCGGCCCCCGGCGGTGGAAGCGACGGGTCAGCGGCGAGCGTCTGGTCTGGATCGGCGGCCTGGCCTTTCCGATCGTGGTCCTGACCGGCCTTCTGATCTACGGCCTGACCACGACCACGCGGGTCGCCGAGGCGCCGCGACCGGGCGAGATGCGGGTCCGCGTCACCGGCGAGATGTGGTGGTGGCGGGTCGCCTATCTGGACGACCAGGGACGCGAAATCCTTCAGGACGCCAATGAGGTCCATATCCCCGCCGGTCAGCCCGTGGTGTTCGAGCTGGAAAGCGCCGACGTGATCCACAGCTTCTGGGTTCCGCGCCTGGGCGGCAAGACCGACATGATCCCCGGCCGGCGCAACTTCATGCGGCTTCAGGCCGATCAGCCGGGAACATATGGCGGCCAGTGCGCCGAATACTGCGGCGGGCCGCACGCGCTGATGGGGCTGGTCGTGGTGGCCCATGCGCCTCAGGACTTCGCCGCCTGGCGCGCGCGTCAGGCCGGACCGGCCCTGATAGCGGCGGCCCAGGGCGACGCCCTGATCGCGCGCGGCCGCGACGTCTTCGCCGCCTCCGGCTGCGGCGCCTGCCACACCATTCGGGGAACCGAGGCCAATGGTTTGGCCGGTCCCGACCTGACCCATGTCGGATCTCGCCAGACGATCGGGGCGGGCATATTGCCGAACAATCAGGGCACGCTGGCGGGCTGGATTTCGGACAGCCAAGGGATCAAGCCCGGCAACCGCATGCCCTCCTATCCGGTCCTTACGGGCCAGGACCTGCGCGCCGTCTCGGCCTATCTGGACAGTCTGAAATGAGTTCGGAAACCGGGTTCGATCCCGAACTCTACAAACGCTTGCCGACCCGCGACCCCCGCCCCGAGGGCGAGCTGGAGCAGCTGGAACAGGTCTGGTGCGCGCCGCGCAAGCCGTGGGAATGGGTCACGGCGATCAACAACAACTATATCGGCGTCTATTACGTCGGCGCGGCCATGCTGTTCTTCGTGCTGGCCGGGGTTCTGGCCCTGTTGATGCGGACCCAGCTGGCCCTGCCGATGACGGGCTTCTTGGCCCAGGAGACCTACAATCAGATCTTCACCATGCACGGCACGGTGATGATGTTCCTGTTCGCCGTGCCTGCGGTCGAGGCCCTGGGGGTGCTGCTGCTGCCCCAGATGCTGGGGGCGCGCGACCTGCCGTTCCCGCGTCTCAGCGCCTACGCCTTCTGGGCCTATCTGATCGGGGGACTGTGCTTCTTCTGCTCCCTGTTCTTCGGCCTGGCGCCGAACGGGGGCTGGTTCATGTATCCGCCCCTGACCTCCATGGCCTATTCGCCGGGGATCAACGCCGACTTCTGGCTCCTGGGCATCGGCTTCATCGAGATTTCGGCCATCGCCGGCGCCATTGAGATCATCGTCGGGGTGCTGAAGACGCGGGCGCCCGGCATGACCCTGGACAAGCTGCCGATCTTCGCCTGGGCCATGCTGATCTTCGCCTGCATGATCATCATCGCCTTCCCGTCGATCATCCTGTCGACGCTGCTGCTGGAGCTGGAACGCGCCCTGGGCTGGCCCTTCTTCGACGCGGCGCGGGGCGGGGATCCGATGCTGTGGCAGCACCTGTTCTGGTTCTTCGGCCACCCGGAGGTCTACATCATCTTCCTGCCGGCGGCGGGCGCCATGTCCACCATCATCCCGGCCGTGGCCCAGACCCGGCTGGTGGGACACAGGCTGGTGGTCCTGGCCATGCTGGCGACGGGCTTCATCAGCTTCGGCGTCTGGGCGCACCACATGTTCGCCACCGGCATGCCCCAGATTTCGATCAACTATTTCAGCGCGGCCTCGATGGCGGTCAGCGTGCCCGCCGGGGTTCAGGTCTTCGCCTGGATCGCCACCCTGGCGGCGGGGAAGATGCGGTTCAACACGCCGGGCCTGTTCGCCGTCGGGGGGCTGGTGATCTTCGTCATGGGCGGGCTGACGGGCGTCATGGTCGCCATGGTCCCCTTCGACTGGCAGGCCCACGACAGCTATTTCATCGTCGCCCACCTGCACTACGTCCTGATCGGCGGCATGGTGTTTCCGCTGTTCGCCGCCATCTACTATTGGACGCCGATGTCCAGCGCCCGGCCGCTCAGCGAGCGGTGGGGCAAGTGGGTGTTCTGGCTGATGTTCGTCGGCCACAACGTGACCTTCCTGCCCATGCATCTGACCGGGCTGATGGGGATGCCGCGGCGGGTCTACACCTATCTGCCGGATCGGGGCTGGGACCTGCCCAATATGATCTCGACCGTCGGCGCCTTTCTGTTCGGCCTGGCGGTGCTGATCTGGGGGGTGGACATGATCCGCAACTTCCGCCCCTTCGGGCGACGCGAGGCGGGCAATGTCTTCAATGGGCCGGGGCTGGAGTGGCTGCCGGCCGGCCTCTATTCGCTGCGCTCCATTCCGGTGATCAAGAGCCTCTATCCCGGTTGGGAGCAGAAGGGGCTGGCCGAGGACGTCGAGGCCGGCCGCTATTTCCTGCCCGGCGCCCCGCGCGGCGAACGCGAGACCATCGTCACCAGCCCGCTGAACGCCGAACCCCAGTATCTGCTGCAAATCCCCCGGCCCTCCAGCTGGCACGTCTGGGGGGCGGTGTTTACGGCGGGCTTTTTCCTGATCCTGACCATCCAGGCCTATCTGGCTTCGGTGATCAGTGGAATTCTGGCCGTATATTGCATCCTCAAATGGTGCTGGAAGCTGGACCGGCCGGACCGGCGCGAGGGCGGGGCGGCTGTGGTGGACGTCGGGGCGGGCGTGCGCCTGCCGACCTATGTCTCGGGCCCGACCAGCCACGGCTGGTGGGCCATGGTCATCACCCTGATCGTCGCCGGCATGGTCGCGGTAATGGCCGGCTTCTCCTACGTCTTCCTGTGGAGCCGTCGTCCCGATCTGTGGCAGGCGCCGCCGGAGACGGGGTCTCTGATCCAGGTCGTCGGCCTTTGCGCGGCGGCGGCGCTGCTGGCCTGGGCCGCGCTGAGGGTCCTGGCGCTGGACCGGCCGCGCAGCGGGGTGATCGCCGCCGTCCTGATGCTGCTGGCGGGCCTGACGATCGGGGCGGGCTGGGCGGTCGAGGCGTCCGCCTGGTGGGGGGCGGGCCTGCGTCCCCAGGCCAGCGGCCAGGGGGCGACCGTCTTCGCCCTGATCGCCTGGCAGGGGCTGTTCGCGGCCATCTGCGCCATCATGGCGGTCTTCGCCCTGATGCGCTGGGTCTTCGGCCTGCTGTCGGCCCGGAGGCCGGCGACCTATCAGCTGATCGCCCTGTTCATCGGTTTTTCCGCCGCGCAAGGGGCGGCCGCCGCCCTGTTGACCCATCTGTTCCCGGGAGGCTGACATCGGACGCTGGCTGATCCTGACGGGCGGGCTGCTGATCTGGGCGGCCCATTTCCTGGGCGTCTATCTGATCTCGTCCACGGCGGACGTGGTGGCGACGGCAGAGGCGCCCCTGTGGCGCCTGATCGGCGGGGGATTCAGCCTGGCCTGTCTGGCGGGCGAGGCGGGGCTCGCCCTGTTGATCCTGAAAACCCGTCGGGGATTCGAGCCGGCCATCGGCGTCGGCGGCTGTTTCATCGGCGGGGTCGGGGTGGTGTTTCAGACCCTGCCCCTGCTGCTGATCTGAGCCCTTCAGGGCTCCGACCAGCCCTTGACCCTCACCACCGCCGCGCGCGGATCGGCGTCGAACCGCATATAGGCGGTCGCATGGCCGCGGCCGGGCACATAGTCCAGGGTGGCGGTCGCCGTCTGGTCGCCTGCCACGGCCTCGACATCGACCCCGGCGGCGGTTTCGTCGCCGTCATTGACCACCTTGATCTCGGCCACATGGCCGTGGGCGGTGGTCTCGACCCTCTCGATCCGCGCGCTCAGGGTCGCCGGGGCGGCGGGGTGCACGGCCTCCCACACGATCACCCCGACGGCGGCCAGGGTCACCACCCCGCCCAGAGCGGCCATGGCGGTCTGCAAATGCGGGCGGGGCGGGGCGGCTTTTCGGCGCGTGGCTCGGTTCATCGGATCAGACCAGCAGACGGGCGGCGGCCGCGCCGATCGCGGCGGGAAAGCCCAGGACCGCCGTCGCCTGGACCACCCCGGCCAGAGAATGCCCTTCGATCCGCCCAAAGATGAATAGGGCGAACAGGCTGACCCCCAGGGCGATGGCGTAGCCGGGCAGGGTGAAGTGGAAGAAGGCGTGGGCCGGTCGATCCGCCTCTTCCTGACCGGCGAAGCCCGCGCGAAAGACGATGAGGTGCAGCAGCAGGATCGACACGCCCATCAGCCCCAGGACGTTGAGGGCGCCGGCCTTGTAGGCGATCAGGATCATTTCCTCGGTCGGGGCGACGTTCAGGGCGAAGAACAGGGCGCCGGCCGCCATCAGAAACAGCTCCCCGACATAGGAGGCCTGATCCTCCTGGGTCTCGCCGCCGCCGTCGCCGCTCAGCTGGCGGCGGGCCAGCAGGGCGCCCATGGCGCCCGGAACGGCCTGAAGCGCAATCATGCCCAGGGCTTCACGCGGGGGATCGCCCCATCGGACCACGCCGAACAGGCTCAACAGCACGCCGGCGGTCAGGAAGCCGACCGCCAGGGCGACGGCCGTGTCCATCAGATCGTTCACCAGCCCCCGCCGGTCGGAGAAGCCCGCATAATAGGCAAGGCCGTAAAGCAGGGGCAGGCCCGCGACGATGAAGGCCAGCAGCCGGCCCCGGTCCATGGCCACCCCCTGCTCCCACATCTCCATCGTCATCAGCAGGGGGATGCTGAACACCAGGGCGCCCCCGAACGCGCGGCCCAGGTCGCGCAGATAGGCGCGTTCTCGGCTCAGATCGATCAGGGCGGCGGCGCTCATCTTCCGCCAACGTCCGAAGCGGCGCCTTGGCTCCGAACGTCAGGCGTCAGCGCGCGCCCAGCCGCTCCAGCAGATCGGCGGCGAAGCTGGACAGGGTGTCGTCGCGCGCTCCCATGACCAGGACGCGGTCGCCGGGTCGGGCCATTTCGACGATGCGGTCGCCGCAGGCCGCGCGGTCGGGCAGGGCCTCGGCCTGACGGCCCGCCTCGCGCACTCCTTCAGCGATGGCCTCGCTGCCGACGCTGCGGTCGGTGGTGCCGCCGTAATAGACCGGCTCGGGCATCAGCAGGACGTCGTCCTCGCGCATCAGGCCGACGAAACCGTCGATGAACTCCCGTCGCATCAGTTTCAGGGGGCCGAAGCCGTGGGGCTGGAACAGGATCAGCAGACGCCCGTCGAAGGCGTGCAGCGTCTTCAGGGTGGCGGCGATCTTGTCGGGGTTGTGGGCGAAGTCGTCGATGACGGTGACGGCGTTGACGGTCCCGACCACCTCCATTCGCCGCCGAATGCCGGCGAAGCTTTCCAGCGCCTTGACCGCCTCGGCCGTCGAGACGCCCAGGGCCTTGACCGCGCCGAGCGCCGCAAGCGCATTGGCGACATTGTGGGCGCCGGGCACGTTCAGCCTGACGTCGAACTCGCTCCAGCCCTCGATCAGGCGGAACCGCATGCCGGTCGGCTGGGGCTGAAGATCGTGGGCGGACAGGTCGGCCGCCTCCTCGCCCAGGGCGAAGGTGATCGCCTTTCCGGGCGCCAGGTCCTGCGCCAGGGCCGCCGTTTCGGGATTGTCCAGGTTCAGCACCGCCGTGGCCGCCCGCTGGACGAAGCCGCCGAACAGGTCGCGCAGCTCCTCCATCGACTTGTGGTCAAGCGAGATGTTGGAGACGACCGCCACGGTCGGGACGTAACGGGCGATCGAGCCGTCCGATTCATCGACCTCGGACACGAACAGATCCGACCCGCCGATCAGGGCGCTGGCGAACGGATGGTCGGCGTCGGCGAAATTCTTCATCACCGCCCCGTTCATGACGGTCGGATCGCGGCCGGTCTGGTGCAGGATCCAGGCGATCATGCCGGTGATGGTGGACTTGCCGCTGGTGCCCGCCACCCCGATCGAGGTGGGGGCGGCGTTGAACAGTTCGCTGAGCAGTTCGGGGCGGGTCTTGATCGTCGCCCCGACCCGGCGGGCCGCGCCGATGTCGGGCACCGTCTCCTCGACCGCGCCGGTGGCGATCACGATCTGATCGGGCCGGGTGACGCCCGATCCGTCCTGGGGGTGCAGGGTGACGCCGTGGGCGCGCAGCCAGTCGAACTTTTCAGGCGTGCGGCCCTGGTCCAGCGCCCGGTCCGAGCCTTCGATCCGGGCGCCCTGGGCCTGGACGATCAGGGCCAGGGGCAGCATGCCCGACCCGCCGATGCCGCAGAAGAAATAGGAGGCGTCTTGGTTCATGCCCCCTTAGAACAGGGGATCGGGCCGATCCGCCAGAGGCGGACTGCAATTTCGACGAAGAAGACGACGTGACGAGCAACACCTTCAAGATCGGCGTGGTCTGCGCCAGCTCGCGTTTCTCAAAGGAGCGGGCCGAGGCGATCGAGGCCTGGATGGCCCAGCACCATCCGGACCGTGAGGTCTCGGTCGTGTTTCACCCCGCCTGTTTCCTGAAACACGGCCATTTCGCCGGCGACGACCGGGCGCGGGCCGACGCCTTCGTGGAGTTCGCCAACGACCCGCGCATCGACGCCGTCTGGTTCGCGCGCGGCGGCTATGGCTCGTGCCGCATCGCCGAGGCGGTGATCCCCCGGCTGAACGCGGTGGCGCGCAAGAAACGCTATCTGGGCTATTCCGACGCCGGCAGCCTGCTGGCCGGCATGTACAGGGCCGGGTTCGAACATCTGGCCCACGGGCCGATGGCGTCGGATTCGGTGCGGGACGACGCGACGGCCAAGGGCGCCCTGGCCTGGCTGACGACCGGCCGGACGGACTGGATCGAGCCGTCGCTGGCCGGCGACCCCCGACCCGCCGTCGCCTTCAACCTGACCATTATCGACCAGTTGGTCGGCACGGATCTGGAGCCCGATCTGTCCGGGCACGTGCTGATGCTGGAGGAGGTGTCGGAGGCCGCCTACAGGATCGACCGGATGATGTTTCACTTGACGGGTCAGGACTCCATCCGACGTGTTGCAGGAATTCGCCTGGGACGTGTTTCTGATGTCACGCCAAACGATCCCGACTTCGGCCAGACTCCGGAGGAGATCGTTCGCTACTGGTGTTTGAGGTCCGGCATAGAATTTCTCGGGTCGGCTGATATCGGGCATGATGTCGCCAACAAAATCGTGCCCTTCGGCCCCCATAGGTAAAAAGACGGCGCGACGTGAAAGACACAGTCCGGCCATGATCCGCATCACCTCGGTCGGCGCCCTCTCGACACAGCGTGCGAGTGAACGTCAGATGAAGGTCCGCGAGGCGTTAGGACTTCGTTAGCCAAGGCGTTGGGGGACGCTGCGGTTACGCCTTCTGCGATGCGGCGGTTCGTTCGGACCTCGGGGGATGCCCGGACGAACCGCCTGATCGTTCTGCGACAGTCATTCAGTCCTACTTCGCTCATCCAGATACGACATCCACGCTGCTCGTCCGGCGTCGGTCGGGACGACCCGGGTCCGCGGCTTGCGGCCGAGGAAGCCCCGTCGCAGTTCGACGTATCCGGCGTCCTCCAGCCGCGACAGGTGACTGGACAGGCTGTTGTTGGGGACGGCCAGGGCCTGGGCGAGTTCGGTGAAGTCGGCGGCCTCCGCGGCCGACAGATAGGCCATCACCCCGGTCCTTATCGGGTGAGCGAAAGCGGGATCGACGGCGGCGTGTGCAGTCACCTCCGCTTCTCGCGTATGAGAAGAACGGCCGGAACGAAGGCGAGGAAAATCAGGCTGGCGCAGATGATCGGCAGGGCGATCGGAGACTCTAGGCGGGACCAAGCCAAGCCTCCTGCCGCTGCGAAACTCCCGACCGCCACCAGAAAGAGCCATCGCCGATCGCTTGACAGGGCGGTGATCCACCACGCCGCGCCCCAAAGGACCAGTATGATCGACAGCATGACGGGGCTGGTGTGAACGGCGTCGGTAAAGGGCTCGTCGCGTGTGTAGATGCGGAAGACGATATAGGTCACGATCAGCGCCACGAAGCTGGCGGACCATGTCGTGGAGGCTGTTCGGCTAAGGCGAACCCGGTTCGGACCGAGGGTGCGCCAGGCGGTCCAGATCAGGGTTCCAAAGAAGGCCAGGTGGGACGTAATGATGGCCCAACGGCCTACGAAGTTGGAGATTGGTCCTTCGACAGGAGAGCCGGGCTTGGGCAATCCCTCGATCATGACGCCCGCCAGGATCGCCAGAAGCGCAAAACCATAGGCGCCGCCGAATACGGCGATCAGCAACAGGAAGGGCGCCGGTTCTCCACGACCCGCAACCGCCAGTCGTTTGAGGTAGGCGAGATCGTCGTCTTGGCGAGAAGGGGCATCGGTCATGAACTGTCTCCATTGCGACGTGACTACTTTAAATATTAAACTAGTCCAGTCAAGCGCCGCAGCCGTTTGACGAGAGTCGCTTGTGAGCGCTGCGGGCGCTATGGATCGCCGGGTGCGTTTCGACGAAAGATTCATTGATGAACTGAAGGCTCGCCTTCGGCCGTCCGACGTGATCGGGCGGACGGTGAAGCTCAAGCGGCAGGGGCGGGAATATGTCGGCCTGTCGCCCTTCTCGAAGGAGAAGTCGCCGTCCTTCTTCGTCAATGACGACAAGGGCTTCTTCCACGACTTCTCGTCCGGCAAACACGGCGACATCATCTCCTTCCTGCAGGAGACCGAGCGGCTGAGCTTCGTCGAGGCGGTGCAGCGGCTGGCGGGCGAGGCGGGCATGCAACTGCCGGCCGAAGACCCCAAGGAGGCCGAGCGCGAGCAGAAGCGCTTAGGCCTGTCCGAGTGGATGGACCTGGCCCAGAAATGGTTCGCCGCCAATCTGCGCCGCACGCCGGGCAAGGCGGCGCGCGAATATCTTGAGAAGCGCGGCCTGCCCGAGGATCAGTGGGAGCGGTTCGGCCTGGGCTATGCGCCCAATGACCGCGAGGGGCTGAAACAGGCCCTGGTCCCGCGCGGGGCGCGGCCGGCCGAACTGGTCGAGGCCGGGCTGCTGATCGCGCCGGACAGCGGCGGCCAGCCTTACGACCGGTTCCGCGACCGGCTGATCTTCCCCATTCTGGACGCGCGGGGGCGGATCGTCAGTTTCGGCGGCCGGGCCATGAACCCCGACGACCGGGCCAAATATCTGAACGGGCCGGAAAGCCCGCTGTTTCACAAGGGGGCGACGCTCTACGGCCTGCCCGAGGCGCGGCGCATCCTGGGCGCCGAGAGCCGGAACGACCAGCCGATCATCGTGGTCGAAGGCTATATGGACGTCATCGCCTGCCAGCGCGCGGGCCTGCCGGCCGTGGCGCCCATGGGCACGGCCCTGACCGAAGAACAGATGGAGCGGCTGTGGCGTGTCAGCCATGAGCCGGTGCTCTGTTTCGACGGGGATGCGGCGGGCCTGCGGGCCGCCTATCGCGCCATCGAGCGGTCGTTGCCGCTGCTGAAGCCGGGGCGGTCGTTCCGTTTCGCCCTCCTCGGCGGAGGCCAGGACCCCGACGACATCCTGCGCGACAAGGGGGCGCCGGCCCTGCGCCAGGCCCTGGCCGAGACCCATGGTTTCGCCGAGGTTCTGTTCCGTCGCGAACAGGATGTGGAGCCGCTGGACACGCCCGAGCGCAAGGCCGGGTTCAAGGCGCGGCTGCGGGCGGCGGCCGGCGCCATTCAGGACAAGGATCTGGCGGAACAGTATCGCCGCGATCTGTTCGATCGGTTCGACGCCCTGTTTCCCCGCAACCCTCCGCGGGCGCCCTGGACGCCGGGGCAGGGGCGGGGCCGTTTCGGCCCGCCGCCGAAGCTGGGCCAGACGGTCGAGGGGGCCCAGGCCATGCAGTCGCTGTTCCGCGCCGTCAGTCCGGTGGCGGCGGCCCTGGCCTATGCCGCCATCGACGACATCGAGCGGCTGGACGATCATCTGGAAGAAGTCAGCGTCCAGGGATTTGGCGACGCAGCCCTGGAGGGGTTGGCCCAGGAGCTGGTGCGGCTGCGGCTGTCGGGTCAGGCGTCGGACGCGGCCGTGGTGCGGCATCGGCTGCGTGACTCCGGCTTTGATCCGCTGTTGAAAGAGATCGAGAAGGCGGCGTCCAAGTCCGGCGCCTCCTTCCTGTCGTCCGATCTCCCCGTGGCCGAGGCGCGCGCCCAATGGCTGAAGGTGTTCGGCCTGATGACCCATCTCGCCGCCCTGTCGCGCGCCATAGAGACGGCGAAACAGGACCTGGGCCAGGGGACGGGCATCGAGGCTCTGATCCGGCTGAAGGCCGAGCGGGACGCCATCACCCGCTCGTTCGCGGCCCCCGACTTCTGGACGACCCTGGTTTGAGCCGCGCCGATTGGCGGGCTTCACGATCTGGAGTAGTCTCGCCCCATGGATGGCTCCCAACCCGTCAGGATCACGCGCGAAGGCGATCATCAGGTCGTCCACCTGCCGAGCGGCGTCGCCGTTCCGGCGGACGCGGTGGTGCGTCAGGAGGGGGAGCGGCTGATCATCGAGAAGGCCGGGCCGTCGATGGGGTCTTCCGCCCGTCTTCTGGCGGTGCTCGCGACTCTGCAGCCGATCGATGAGCGTCTCGACCCCTTCGATGATCAACCGCCTGAACCGGTGGATCTTTGAGCGGCTATATGCTGGACACCAACGCGGTGTCGGACCTGATGTATGATCCGATCGGCCCCGTCGGTCAGCGACTGGCCCTTCTGGGCCCCGTGGACGTCTGCGTCAGTCTGATCGCCGTGGCGGAACTCCGCTTCGGGACTTGCAAATCCGGTTCTCCCAGGATCGCGATGCAGTTGGAGCGCGTGCTGTCAGGATTGGCGGTGAAGGCCTGGGACGCCCCGGCGGATCGCCTCTATGGGGAGGTTCGCGCGGAACTTCAGCGTTCGGGCCGCTTGATCGGCGCCAACGACCTGCTGATCGCCGCCCACGCCCTGGCGTTGGACTGCATCCTCATCACCGACAATGAACGCGAATTCTCGCGCGTTCCGGGTCTGCGCGTCGAAAACTGGTTGCGCGAGCCGTAGGGCGGCCTTGACTCCGCCGCCTTGCGACGCCATCTGGCGCAATCGGATCATGACGCCTTAGTGCGCGAGGTCGAGAAGGCGGCGGCGAAGTCCGGCGCGCCATTCCTGGCCGCAAATGCGCCCCTCGCCGAGGCAAGGGTCCGATGGTCGCAGGCGTTTGACGACGCCTCGGTCCCGGCGCGAGAGGCGTCGGGGCGGGATGAGGGGGTTCCGTCGGCGGCAGCTGCGCGGGATGCGCTTCGCCGTGTGATCAAAGCCGGGACGATTTGGGAAGACAGCGCGGGCGCGTAACCTTACGCCTCGCCAGGCATTGTATTTTCGCCGGGGTGGACTGATCACCCCTCCGGCCGGAGACAGACTGACTATGAATGCACAGACCGAGACGCAGGACGCCGAGGTTACGACCGACGGGCCCCTGCTCGATCTGACCGACGCCGGCGTCAAGAAATTCATCAAACAGGCCAAGGCGCGCGGCTATGTGACGATGGAGGAGCTGAACAAGGTCCTGCCGTCCGAGGAAGTCACCCCGGACGCCATCGAAGACACCCTGGCCATGCTGTCGGAAATGGGCGTCAACGTCGTCGAGGCCGAGGAGGACGCGCAGGAGCAGCAGTCCACCGACGTCGCCGCCGCCGCCTCCACCGGCGTGGCCGAGACGCCCGCCAAGGCCGCCTATGACCGCACCGACGACCCGGTGCGGATGTATCTGCGCGAAATGGGCTCGGTCGAACTGTTGAGCCGCGAGGGCGAGATCGCCATCGCCAAGCGGATCGAGGCCGGCCGCGACGCCATGATCTCGGGTCTGTGCGAAAGCGCCCTGACCTTTGAGGCCATCATGGTCTGGCGCGACGAGCTGGAGAACAACCGCATCCTGCTGCGCGAGGTCATCGACCTGGACGCCACCTACGGCGTGCTGAACCCTTCGTCCCTGCCGGGCGCCGCCCCGGCTGAGGGCGAAGAGGAAGAAGACGTCGAAGAAAAACAAGTGGCTGAGGATAAGCCGGAGTCCGATGACGAGGACGACGACGACTTCGACGACGGCGGCGGCATGTCGATCTCGGCGCTCGAGGCCGAGCTGCGCGACGGGGTGATGGAGGTTCTGAACGCCATCGCCGCCGACTTCGGCGCCTTCCGCGCGTTGCAGGACAAGTTGGTCCAGGCCCGGCTGAAGGGCGAGACCCTGAGCGCCAAGGACGAAAAGACCTATCAGACCCTGACGACGACCATTTCGGATCGTCTGAAGACGATGAAGTTGAACAACAACCGCATCGAGGCCCTGGTCGAGCAGCTGTATGCGATCAACAAGCGGCTGATCGGTCTGGAAGGCCGGCTGCTGCGTCTGGCCGACAGCTACGGCATTTCACGGCCCGAATTCCTGAAGGCCTATTTCGGCTCCGAGCTGGACCCCACCTGGACCGATCGGATCAAGGATCAGGGCGTGCGCTGGACCAAGTTCAGCGAGAACGAAGCCAGCCAGATCGCGACCATCCGCGCCGACGTCGCCGCCGTGGCCCTGGAGGCCGGCCTGCCGATCGACGACTATCGCCGCATCGTCCAGACGGTGCAGAAGGGCGAGCGTGAGGCCCGTCAGGCCAAGAAGGAGATGGTCGAGGCCAACCTGCGCCTGGTGATCTCCATCGCCAAGAAATACACCAACCGCGGCCTTCAGTTCCTGGACCTGATCCAGGAGGGCAACATCGGCCTGATGAAGGCGGTCGACAAGTTCGAATACCGCCGCGGCTACAAGTTCTCGACCTACGCCACCTGGTGGATTCGTCAGGCGATCACCCGCTCGATCGCCGACCAGGCGCGCACTATCCGTATTCCGGTGCATATGATCGAGACGATCAACAAGATCGTCCGCACCAGCCGCCAGATGCTGCACGAGATCGGCCGCGAGCCGACCCCGGAGGAGCTGGCCGAAAAGCTGGCCATGCCGCTGGAGAAGGTGCGCAAGGTCCTGAAGATCGCCAAGGAGCCGATCAGCCTGGAGACCCCGATCGGGGACGAAGAGGATTCGCACCTGGGCGACTTCATCGAGGACAAGAACGCCGTCCTGCCGATCGACGCCGCCATCCAGTCGAACCTGCGCGAGACCACCACCCGCGTCCTGGCGTCCCTGACGCCGCGCGAGGAACGGGTGCTGCGCATGCGCTTCGGCATCGGCATGAACACCGACCACACGCTGGAAGAAGTCGGCCAGCAGTTCTCGGTGACGCGCGAACGGATCCGTCAGATCGAGGCCAAGGCCCTGCGCAAGCTGAAACACCCCAGCCGGTCGCGCAAGCTGCGGTCCTTCCTGGACAGCTGAAGACGATCAGGGGCGGCGCCGAAAGCGCCGCCCCTTTTTCGTTCAGCGGGCGGGCTCGACCAGGGCTGCGACGATGCGCCGGACCAGGGGCAGGATCAGCAGCAGGACCGGGAAGGCGATCAGCCAGGACAGGCCCCAGGCCTGCATCCACGCGCTGGGAAAGGCCGGGGCGAAGCCCAGGGTTCGAGCGGTGGCGATGGCTGAGACCACAAAGGTCATGATCAGCGACAGGATCAGCGGCATGACCAGTCCGGCGTAACGCGCGGGCAGGCGTCGGAACCGGACGACGGCGGGATGAGGGTGCATGGTTTGCGTCTCTCTTTAAACTCAGGTCTTCGGCGCGGGCATCCGCCGGACGAACCGGCCCCGGCCGAAGACCGGGATGGATGCGTTGCCTGACGTGAGACGCTTACGGCCGCCGAGGCGACGTGCGCTCTGTAGCAAGGTTGAGAGTGTTTCGCAACAATGGCGGCGCGGTCCCTCGCCCGCCGTTTCAAATAGAGGACCGGATGGGCCGCAAACACGTCAATCTGGGCACGGCGCCGGCCAAGGCCGATCTGCCGCAGAAGGTCTGCGCCGCCTGCGGCCTGCCGTTCGTCTGGCGCAAGAAATGGGCGCGGGACTGGGATCGGGTGCGGTTCTGTTCCGACCGTTGTCGGGCCAAGGGCGTGTCGGAAGAGCGGCGATAGGCGGCTCTCCGCCTCGTGACCGGCGGACCCGGCGGGAATCGGCTAGGACCGGAGCCATGTCCTCGTCGCCTCGTCTGATGCGCCTTTGCGCCGGCCTTTCGGTCCTGCTGGTCTTGGCCGGCTGCGTCCGGCGCGCGCCGGAGCCCTTGCGGCCGTCGCCCTATCCGGGCCAGACGGCGGCGCCTCTCGTCGGGGGGCTGATCGACCGGCCGATCGACGGGGGCACCCAGGCGGCGGTGGTGCGCGAAGGCTCCGAGCTGGGGCGGTGCATGGCCCAGCTGACCGCGGCGCGGGTGCGGTTCAGCCCCGTGCCGGATCGGCAGAACTCGGCCGTCTGCGGCCTGAGACAGGGCGGGGTGCTGGGGCCGGACCTGGGGACGGTGGCGCGGATGGCGCCCGGCGACGTCGAGATGACCTGCCAGACCGCCCTGGCGCTGAGCGTCTGGCGGCGTCAGTCGCTGGAACCGGCGGCGCGCGAGATCCTGGGGTCGGACGTGGTCCAGATCGACCATATGGGCGCCTACGCCTGTCGCAATGTGAACAACGGCGTGGGCTCCAGCCGGATCAGCGCCCACGCCCAGGCGGCCGCCCTGGACTTCGCCGGGGTGCGGCTGAGGGACGGGCG
This sequence comes from Brevundimonas sp. Br13, assembly GCF_055391505.1. Classification (NCBI taxonomy): domain Bacteria; kingdom Pseudomonadati; phylum Pseudomonadota; class Alphaproteobacteria; order Caulobacterales; family Caulobacteraceae; genus Brevundimonas; species Brevundimonas sp. Br13. The sequence goes on from NZ_AP044008.1 coordinate 1,075,967, forward strand.
GCGGATCACGGTGACGAAGGATTGGAGCGGCGATGCGCCCGAGGCCCGATTCCTGCGCCGTATCCGCGACGACGCCTGCCGCATCTTCGGAACGGTGCTGAGCCCAGACTACAACGCCGTCCATTTCGACCATCTGCATCTGGAAGCGACCGACACACGTTTCTGCCGCTGAGACGGCGCCGAGTCGGGCCGTCGGCCGGGAGAGGCGCATGGCGAAACGGTTGAAGGTCTTCACCTGGTCGGACGGGTTTCACGCCTTCACGGTCGCGGTCAGCTCGCGGCCCAAGGCGCTGGAGGCCTGGGGCTCCAAACAGGATCTGTTCGCCACGGGCCTGGCCAGCGAACTGAGCGGCGGCCCCGACTATGAGGCGGCCTTAGCCGCTCCAGGCGAGGTGATCGAACGCGGCCTGGCCATCGACGTCGGCAAGATCAAGAAGGCGGCCGGACCGAAGAAGGCCGCCGGTCCGTCCAAGGCCCGGCGCGCCAAGATCCAGCGGCTGGAAGCCGAGCTTGAGACCCTGGACGCCGAACATCAGCAGGCGATGGCGGATCTGGCGGATCGGCTGAAGGCCTTGGAGGACGAACAGGCCGAGCGGGAGCGGACCCATGCAAAACGCCGCAAGGCCCTGACGGCGGCCCTGAAGGCGGCGCGCCGCTGAGCCCCTATGACTGGAAGATGGTTTCGAAACCGCCCCACATCATCCGCTTGCCGTCGAAGGGCATGTCCATCTCGGCGAAGCCGGGGTCGGTCTCCATCTGCGCCCAGCAGGCGTCGGCGGTGGCGCGGTCGGGCCAGGTGACCCAGGAGAAGACCACCACCTCGCCCGGCTCCAGCTTTACGGCCATGGGAAAGCTGGTCAGCTTGCCGTCGGGCACGTCCTCGCCCCAGGTCTCGACCTGGGACAGGGCGCCGTATTTCTGAAACAGGGGCCAGGAGGCCTGGGCGGACTTGACGTAGCGCGCCTTGTCCTCGGATTTCACGGGGGTCAGGAAGCCGGTCACATAGGTCATGGGGTCGTCCTTTGCTGAGGGTTCAGAGGTCGGCGACGGCGCGTTCCAGGGCCGCGACGTCGATCTTGATCATCTCCATCATGGCCTGCATGGCGGCCTTGGCGCGGGCGGGATCGGGGTCGGTCGTCAGTTCCACCAGGCGCCGAGGCGTTATCTGCCACGACAGGCCCCAACGGTCCTTCAACCAGCCGCAGGCGTTCTCGCGGCCGCCGTCAGCGGTCAGGGCGTCCCACAGCCGGTCGGTTTCGGCCTGATCCTCGGTCATCACCATGAAGGAGACGGCCTCGGTGAAACGGAAGTTCGGCCCTCCGTTCAGGGCCAGATACTCACGGCCCGCCAGGACGAACTGCACCGTCAGGACCGAACCGGCCGGGCCGGACGGCGTGTCGACCGGCGAGCGGTTGACGGCGGTGATACGGCTGTCGGGCAGAAGCGACACATAGAAGGCGGTGGCGGCTTCCGCCTCGCCGTCGAACCACAGGCAGGGAACGATCTTGTCGGCCATCACGCCACGCCCTCGGCCAGTTCGGCCAGTTGATCGGCGACGGCGGCCCAGCCCTGTTCGAAGCCCATGGCTCGGTGCGCCGACATGGCCTTTTCGTCCCAATGGCGGGCGACGGCGGTGTAGAGGGTCGCATCGTCCTCGGCCTCGAAGGTGTCGATGCGGACGAAGTTCATCTCGCCGGCCTGGGGAACCCAGCCCTCGGTGAAGGCGCCGGTCGAGACCAGTCTGCGGCCCGGAACCACCTCCAGGAAGACGCCGGAATAGGGATGACGCTCCCCCTCGGGCGAGGCCATTTCGACATTGGCCCGGCCGCCGACGCGCAGGTCCCAGTCCACCACCGGCGTGGTCCAGGGGCGGGGGCAGAACCATTCGGCGGTGCGTTGCGTATAGACGTTCCAGACCGTTTCCGGCGCGGCCCTGATCAGGCGGCTGATGCGGAGTTCGAAAATCTCGGACATGACGATCTCCGCCTCAGGCCGGCGTCAGGTCATGGGCGGCGAAGGCCTCGGGCCCGGCGGCGACGGCTGTGGGGTCCATCCACATGACCTCCCAGATATGGCCGTCGGGATCGGCGTAGCTGCGGCCGTACATGAAGCCGTAATCCTGGGGGCTGTTCGGGTCGGGCAGACCCCCGGCGCCGGCGGCCTGGGCGACCGTCGCATCCACCGCCGCCTTGTCCTCGCGCGACAGGCACAGCAGCATCTGGGCCGAGACCTGGGCGTCGGGAATGGCCCGGTCGGTGAAGCTGCGCCACTTGTCGTGGGTCAGCAGCATGACGTGGATCACGTCCGACACCACCATACAGGCGGCCGTCTCATCGCTGAACATCGGGTTTTTCGTCGCCCCGACGGCTTCATAAAAGGCGATCGAACGGTCAAGGTCGGCGACGGGCAGGTTGATGAAGATCAGTTGGGTCATGCGGCGTTCCTCTCCCTCTTTGCGGACCGTGCCTTTGGTAGTTAGAATAGTCAATAATGAAGTTAGAAAAAGTAACTGCAAAGCCAGGGCGTCGTTATCATGACGCCTGCGGGGCCGCCCATGGGCTGGATCTGATCGGCGAACGCTGGGCCCTGCTGGTCGTGCGCGAGCTGATGCTGGGCCCGCGCCGGTTCGGCGATCTGAAGAAGGACCTGCACGGCATATCGGCCAATGTCCTGACCCAGAGGCTGGAGGGGCTGGAGGCGTCGGGAGTTCTGCGGCGTCGCAAACTGCCGCCGCCCGCCTCGGTCCAGGTCTATGAGCTGACCGACTGGGGGCTGGAGATCGAGCCGGTCTTCATCGTCCTGGGGCGCTGGGCGGCGCGGTCGCCCCAGCATGATCCGACCCTGCCGATCAGCGCCGTCTCGATCATGCTGTCGTTCAAGACCATGTTCGATCCCGCCCTGGCCGGCGACGCCGCCCTGGTCCTGGGCTTCGTCTTTGAAGACGAGACCTTCCGGGTTGAGATCCGGGACGGCGGTCTGGACGCGCGGCGGGGGCCGATCGACGACACCGCCGTGGTCCTGACCACCCGCCCCGAACTGGTGGCGGCGGCCGTTTACGGCAAGGTTCCGACGGCGGCGCTTGAGGCCGAAGGCGGGCTGAGGATCGTCGGCGACCGGGCGGTCTTCGAACAGTTCACTGGGTATTTCCACCTACCAGAAAAGGTCGGATTGGAAGCGTCGCCTTAGAAGGTTTGGTAAGGCTTGTCCGGTAGTTGCGACGGGTTAACCGCTTTCGGAGCCGGTCGTGTTCAAGTCCTTGTCCATATCCATCAAGCTGATGATCGCGCTCGGGGCGATGATGAGCGCGTGCGGCGTGGCGACCCTGGTCGTCCTGTTCAGCCTGGTGACGCTGCAACGGTCGGACACGGCCGAACGGTCCGCCTATCAGATCAGCGAGGCGGCCACTCTGACCCTGGCCGCCGCCGTCGAACAGCAAAACGCCCTGCGCGCCTATGTGGCGACGGGCCAGGAGACGGCGCGACGGGACTATCTGGCGCGCAAGGCCGCCTTCGACCAGGCGGCCCAGGCCTTGGACGCCAGCGACGCCGATCATGTCTACGCCGCCCAGCATCAGGCGCTGAAGGCCGCCAGCGACGCCTTTCACCAGCAGTCGCAGGGGCTGATAGCCCAGGCCGCCGATCCGGCGACCCGGCTCCAGGCCGAAGCGCGGCTGTTGCAGACGGCGGACCTGAAGGACATTCGCGCCGCCGTCACCGCTGTCGATCAGGCCGCCGATGCGGTGCTGAGTCAGAGAAGCGCCGCCAAGAAGGCGGCTTTCGGACGGGGCTATGCGGCCCTGGTCGTCGGCGGGATCCTGGCCCTGCTGGTCGCCGCCGCCATGACGGTCTGGCTGGTCCGGGCGCTCAGCCAGCCGATCGTCGCCATGACCCGCGCCATGGCGCAGCTGGCCGGCGGCGATCTGAAGGTCTCCATCCCGGCCCAGGAGCGTGGCGACGAGATCGGCCGGATGGCCGCGGCCGTCGGCACCTTCCGCGACAACGCCGTCGAAAAGGCCCGGCTGGAAGCCGAGGCCCAGTCGCAGCGGGCGGTCAGCGAGGCCGAACATCGCGCCAATGAAGCCGAAAAGGCCCGGATCGCCGAGGAGGATCGGATCGCGCTTACGGCCCTGGCCGAGGGGCTGTCGGCCATGTCCAACGGCGACCTGACCTATCGGATCGAAACCGAGTTCGCGCCCAAGGCCGCCCAGCTCAAGTCCGACTTCAACGCCGCCATCGCCCAGCTGCAACAGGCGATGGGCGTCGTCCTGGGCAATGTGGCGGGCATTCGTTCGGGCGCGGCCGAGATTTCCCAGGCCGCCGACGACCTGTCGCGCCGCACCGAACAGCAGGCCGCCTCTCTGGAAGAGACGGCGGCCGCCCTGGACGAGATCACCGCCACGGTGAACAAGACCGCCGCGGGCGCGCGCCAGGCCGCTGACGTCGTCGACGCCGCCAAGGGCGACGCCGAGACCTCGGGCGTCATCGTCCGCGACGCGGTCGAAGCCATGCAGGCGATCGAGTCCTCGTCCAGCCAGATCAGCCAGATCATCGGCGTCATCGACGAGATCGCCTTCCAGACCAATCTGCTGGCTCTGAACGCGGGGGTCGAGGCGGCGCGGGCGGGCGAGGCCGGTCGCGGCTTCGCCGTCGTGGCCTCCGAGGTCCGCGCCCTGGCCCAGCGGTCGGCGGAGGCGGCGAAAGAGATCAAGACCCTGATCTCGACCTCCACCAGCCAGGTGGGCACCGGCGTGACCTTGGTCGGCCAGACCGGCGAGGCTTTGCAACGGATCGTCGACCGGGTGGCCGAGATCGACGGTCTGGTGTCGGAAATCGCCGCCTCGGCCCAGGAACAGGCCATCGGCCTGGCCCAGGTGAATACGGCCGTGAACCAGATGGACCAGGTCACCCAGCAGAATGCGGCCATGGTCGAACAGTCGACCGCCGCCAGCCACGCCTTGGATCAGGAAGCCCAGTCCCTGCAAGCCTCTGCGGCCCGGTTCAAGGTCGGGACCGTGGGTCAGGCCTTCCCCGCCAAGTCCGCGGCGCAACGTCCGGCGGCGCCGGCTCCGGCTTCGGCGCGGGCGTCTACGCCCCATATGGCGGCGGCCTTGAAGACCCTGGGGCGCGGCGGCGCGGCCCTTGCACCCAAGGCTGCGCCCGAAGCCGACGGCTGGGAAGAGTTCTAAGCGGCGACGCGGCTCAGGCCAGGATGTCCAGCAGGGTCGCCGTCATTTCGTCGGCGGTGCGGACCACGGCGGCGTTGGCGCTGAAGGCGGTCTTGGCCTGGAGGCGTTCGACGGTTTCCTCGGCGAGGTTGTCGAGCGGCGCGGTCGCAGTGCGGCGCGCGCTGTCGTCGAACCGCATCTGGGCGCTGGTCATTCCGGCGGCGGCGATGGAAAGCGCTTGCATGATGAAGCTCCAGGCGAGGTGGGTTCGATCGCCAGACTGCGTCTCTCCGGTCAACGTCGCCTGAAGGAACAGGGTGAACGGCGTTTTCCGCCCCGCTTCAGCCTTTATCCGTGTATAGAGCGCCCATCATTCGCCCGGCCTGAGGTCTGTCCTCGGCCGGGCGCGGTCGTTTCGACGACCGCCTCGTCCGTCATTCCAGGTAGCCGATGCCCTTTCCCGCCGTTCACCCCGCGCTCGACCGCGCTCTGATCAACAAGGGCTATGCCGAACCGACCCCGGTTCAGGCCGCCGTGCTGGAAGAGGGCCATGCGGACCGCGACCTGCTGGTCTCGGCCCAGACCGGATCGGGCAAGACGGTGGCCTTCGGCCTGGCGGCGGCGCCGACCCTGCTGGGCGACAGTCCCCAGTTCGGCCCCGGCGGCGCGCCCCTGTGCCTGGCCATCGCGCCCACGCGGGAGCTGGCCATGCAGGTCGCCGCCGAGCTACAATGGCTGTACGCCGACTCCGGCGCCAAGATCGCCACCTGCGTCGGCGGCATGGACGCGCGCCGTGAAGCGCGTGCCTTAAGCTTCGGCGTCCACATCGTCGTCGGCACGCCCGGCCGTCTGAAGGACCATATCGACCGGGGCAATCTGGACCTGTCCGAGCTGAAGGTCGCGGTGCTCGACGAGGCCGACGAGATGCTGGACATGGGCTTCCGCGAGGACCTGGAGCACATTCTGGACCAGGCGCCGGAAGGCCGCCGCACCCTGCTGTTCTCGGCCACCCTGGCGCGCGAGATCGTGACCCTGGCCAAGCGCTACCAGAAGGATGCGGTGCGGATCGACGCGACCGACAAGTCGCGCCAGCACGCCGACATCGAATACAGGGCCTATCGCATCGCGCCCAATGAGATCGAACATGCGGTGGTCAACACCCTGCGCTGGTTCGAGGCGCCGCGGGCCATGGTCTTCTGCTCCACGCGCGACAGCGTGCGGCATCTGCAATCGTCGCTTCTGGAGCGGGGCTTCTCCTCGGTCAGCCTGTCGGGCGAAATGGGCCAGCGCGAGCGGACCGACGCGCTTCAGTCGCTGCGGGACGGTCGCGCCCGCGTCTGCGTCGCCACCGACGTCGCCGCGCGGGGTCTGGACCTGCCCGACCTGGGCCTGGTCATCCACGCCGAACTGCCGATGAACCGCGCCGGCCTGCTGCACCGTTCGGGCCGGACGGGCCGGGCGGGCAAGAAGGGCGTCTCGGTCATGCTGGTGCCCCACTCGCGTCGCCGCAAGGCCGAGCGTCTGATGGACGAGGCGGGGATCGAGGCCGTCTGGTCCGGCGCCCCGACCTTCGACGAAATCCGCAAGGCCGACGAGGATCGGCTGCTGTCGCCCGCCCATTTCGAGGCCGAGGTGTCGGACGAGGACATGATCGTCGCCAAGCGGATGATCGCCGAACGCACGCCGGACGAGATCGCCGCCGCCCTGGTGCGCCTGTTGCGCAAGGAACAGCCGGCGCCGGAAGAACTGTCCGATCCGGGCGCCGATCGCGGGCCGGCCAAACGCGACCGCGCCGCCCGCAACGACGACGGCACGGCCGCCCAGCCCTGGCCCGGCGAACGCCTGGGCGCCGACGAGGTGGTCTGGTTCCGCCTGGACGTGGGCCGTAACAAGAACGCCGACCCCAAATGGCTGATCCCCCTGATCTGCCGCATCGGCGGCATTTCCAAGCCCCAGATCGGCTCGATCCGCACCTTCCCCGAAGAGACCCGGTTCGAGATCGCCAAGACCCATGAAAAGGCCTTCCGCGAGGCGGTCGCCGCCTCGAAGGAAGAGGTGAAGATCACGCCGTCGGAAGCGCCCACGCCGGGGTCGATGAAGGCGTCGCGCTTCGCCGGCAAGCCGCGCGAGGACGGCGACCGCCCCTTAAAGAAGACGCCCTACAAGCGTGCCGAAGGCGGAGAGGGCGACGCCCGTCCGCCGTTCAAGAAGAAGCCCTGGGCGCCCAAGACCGACGGCGCCGCCAATCCGCGGTCGAATGCGGCGGGCGACAAGCCCTTCGCCAAGAAGCCGTTCAAGGCCAAGCCGGGCTTCAAGAAGGACGGGTTCAAGAAGGACGGCTTCAAGGGCAAGCCCAAGGGCTGAGACTTGATTGATCCTGGGCGGAGGCGCACCCTTCGCCCATGAGCACGCCGTCCGAACCCCAGGGCCGATACGCCTCGTTCGAGGCCTTCTACCCCTATTACATCCATGAGCATTCCAACCGGACCTGTCGGCGCATCCACGTCGTGGGCACCGGACTGGTGATCCTGGCCCTTCTCGCCTTCGTCGTGACCCTGAATCCCTGGTGGCTTCTGGCCATGCCCCTGGTCGGCTACGGCTTCGCCTGGGTCGGACATTTCTTCTTCGAGAAGAACAAGCCTGCCACCTTCAAATATCCGCTGTGGAGCCTGATGGGCGACTTCCGCCTGTTCTTCGAGACGGTGTCCGGCAAACGCAAATTCTGACCGCGCGCCCTCGGTTTCGGAAGCTGCGCCTTTCTGGAAAATGGGTTATGCAGAAGGTGCGGCGGGAGGCCGCAGGGAAGGGGAAACGCTTCATGAAACGCATCGCCGCCGCGGCCGTCGCCGCCCTCATGCTCACGCCGGGCGTGGCCCTGGCCCAGAAGTCGGGAAGCCGCCCGGACTTCACCCTGTCGCCCAACTATGGGGAGGTGGAGCTGGAAAGCGGCTTCACCCCCGATCCCTGGACCAAGTCCATCCTGGCCGGCGGTTCCGTGGCCGCCTCGGCCGCCCGTTCGGGCTGCGAAGGTTCGGTCAGCGCCGCGCCGGATCTGCAACTGACCTATGAGGCCGGCGAACTGGACCTGACCGTCCGGGCCACGGCCTCGGAAGACACCACGCTTCTGATCAATACGCCCGACGGTCAGTGGCTGTGCGACGATGACAGCGGCGGCGATCTGAACCCTCAGGTGCTGATCTCCGATCCGCAGAGCGGCCGCTACGACATCTGGCTGGGCACCTATAATGACAAGATGGTCCAGGCGACGCTGGAGGTCAGCGAACTGGGCGGCTCCAGCAGCGGCGGCGGCGAAAGCCCCGATACGGATAAGGAGCCGAACTACGGCTCGGTGCGCCTGCGCACCGGCTTCACCCCCGATCCCCACGAAAAGTCGATCCTGGCCGGCGGCTCGGTCCCGGCCGCCAACGCCAAGGCGGGCTGTGAAGGTTCGGTCAGCGCGGCGCCCGACTATCAGGTCTTCTTCGAGGCGGGAAATCTGGACCTGACCTTCCTGGTCGAGGCGTCGGAAGACACCACCCTGTTGATCAATACGCCGAACGGCCGCTGGTACTGCGACGACGACAGCGGCGGCAGTCTGAACCCCAAGGTCCAGATCACCAATCCGCAGAGCGGCCGCTATGACGTCTGGGTCGGCACCTATGGGGACGACATGGTCCAGTCGACGCTGAAGGTCAGCGAACTGGACTGAGCCTTCGCAAATCCCGCACATGAAAACGCCGGCCCCTGACGGAGCCGGCGTTTTTCACGTCTTGAAGGTGATTTAGCGGGCGGCGCTTTCCCAGGCCGGCGGGCAGCCGTCGAAACGACCGGCGTCGGCGATGGTCAGGGTCCGCATGTTCAGACGGCGCGCCTGGGCCATCGAGCCGCGGCCGTTCCCGGTATAGAGGTCGATCTTCTGACCCTTGATCGCCCCGCCGGTGTCGGAGGCGTACCAATAGCCGTCATGGATCGAACCGTCGGCCAGACGCATCCCCACGGTTTCGCGGATGAAGAGTTTGGTGCGACGCGGAATGACGCGGGGATCGACCGCCACGGTGCGCATGGCGATGGGACGGCAACCCAGGGAATCATTGCCCGTCGCCCCGCCGCCGCCCGCATGATAGAGCCGGGCTGAGGCGCGCCAGTCGGGATCGCCGGCCATCAGCTCGGCCTGTTCCTCGGTCAGGGCCGCAGCCTCCAGATCGGGGGAACCGATGTCGTCCGCCGGGGTTTCAACCCTGGCTGCATCCGCCGCGACAGCGACATTGTAAGGGACTGGCTCGCTCGAAACCGAGGACAGAGCGGTCCACAACAAGGCGAAGGCAGCGGAGGCGCCGATCATCCGATTTGCTCATAGAGGCGCCGGCTCCCAACGCCGCCGGCGCGCGTTTTGTCGCCGGGACTTGTGGCCAGAAAGGGGCGCGGCTCAAAACGCCTTGATGACGACCGATAGGGCTGTCGCCAACAGATAGACTGCAAAGGCTTTTTTCAGGACGCGCCGATCCAGCCGGTGCGCCAGCCGCGCGCCCAGCGGCGCCGACAGGGACGTCATCGTCCCCATGATCACGGCGGCGGGCAGATTGACATAGCCGAGCGACAGGGGCGGGCGGCCCGGCGCGTCCCAGCCGAAGACGACGAAACCGGCCGCCGCCGCCGCTCCGATCGCGACCCCGAAGCCCGAGGCCGTCGCCACCGCCTGGTGGATCGGCCGGCCGAACAGGCTCATGGTCATGCCGCCCAGACTGCCGCCCCCCACGCCCATCATGGCCGAGAACAGGCCGATCAGGCTTCCCAGGACGCCTCGGGACCAGCCCGTCGGCATGTCCTTGCGCAGCACGTAGCGCTCTGGCAGCAGGCCCATCTGGGCCGCCACCAGGATCAGCAGGACGCCGTAGACCAGGGCCAGCCCCTCCATGGAGGTCACGCCGGCGATGGCCGCCCCCGCCACGGCGCCCAGGGCCACCCAGGGCGTCCAGGTCCGCAGCACCTGTTCGTCCACCGCCCCGTGCTTGCGGTGGGCGGCCAAGGATCGCAGGGCGGTGACCACGATGGTCGCCAGCGAGGTGCCGATGGCGGTGTGCAGATCGCCCTCTCCCCCGACGCCCAGGACGGTGAAGGCGTAGAACAGCACCGGCACCAGAACCGTGCCGCCGCCCACCCCGAACAGGCCGGCGATGATCCCGCCGAACAGCCCCGCCCCGATCAGGGCCAGAACCAGCAGGGCGATTTCAGACAGGGGCAGGCCGAACATGCCGCGCCCTTAGCAGGCGCGGGGCGCCTTCACCATCAGAACCGGTAGTTGAGCCCGATCTGCACGACGGGCAGGACCTTGTAGTCGTCGGCGTCGGCCTGAATCTCACGCTCCTCTTCCGCCAGACGATCCTGGAAGGCCGGCTGGTCGGACAGGGTCCCGCCCGAGGCGTTCAGATCGACCTGGGGCGCATCGCCGAAGGCCGCGCCGGCCAGCAGCCGCAAGCCCCAGCGCCCGTCATGGGTGAAGGTGTTGTCGAACCCGAGGCCGACGAAGGGGGCCGTGCTTTCCAGGTCGATGCGGCCGGTCAGGGTTCCGACCTGCTCAGGCGTGAAGACCAGGCCGCCGATATTGACCGGCTCGGTCGGGGTGGCGTTCAGATCGACCTTGCGCGTGCCGAAATAGGCGCCGGCCGAGACGAAGAAGGGGTTCTTGAACGGGTGCAGATCCACGAAGGCGCCCGGCGACTTGAAGTCGATATCGGCCTCATAGTCGATGCCGTCATAGGTGTCGTCGCGGTCCCATTGAAGCGCGTCATAACCGCCGCGCAGCACCAGATAGTCGTTCACGGCGAACTGGGCCTGAAGCCCGGCCCCCGGCGTGCCGACCTGGGCGCCCAGGGCGAAACGGCCCCGTTCCGCGTTTGCAACGGGCGTCTGGGCTGCGGCCTGGGCGGCGGGCAGGAGGGCGGCCGCGGCGGCGGCGGCGAGGGCGATGAACTTCATGGCGGGTTCCGGTCGAAGAGGTTTGACGCTGAAAGGCGCGACGCCCCGGACGGTTCCCAGCTCGGCGTGTTTCAGACCCGGCGTGTCTCAGGCCGCCGCGTCGCGCCGCGCCTCGGCCTCGCGCACCGCCTCGGCGGCGCGGTCCAGAACCTCCAGCCCCGCGCCCGGCCGGATGGCCTCGACCGTCAGGATGCGGCGGAAGGCCCGCGCCCCCGGCCGTCCGTGCATCAGCCCCAGCATGTGGCGCGTCATGGTCGCCAGCCGCACCCCCTCCGCCAGCCGGGCCGCCATATAGGGGCGATAACGGTCCAGGGCCGCAAAGGCGTCGACGTCGACCGTCTCGGCCCCGAACAGGCGCCGATCCGCCTGACCCAGGAGGGCCGGCTCATGATAGGCGGCCCGGCCCAGCATCACCCCGTCCAGCCGCACCCCGTCGGTGTCGTCCAGCAGGGCCTCGGCCTGATCCAGATCGGCGATCCCGCCGTTGATCGAAATGTTCAGCTGGGGCCGCTCGCGCTTCAGCCGGCGCACCAGTCCATAATCCAGGGGCGGCACGTCCCGGTTCTCCTTGGGCGACAGGCCCTGAAGCCAGGCCTTGCGCGCATGGACGATGAAGACCTCGATCCCGACGGCGGCGCAGGCGTCCACGGTGGCGAACAGGCTGACCTGGGGGTCCTGGTCGTCGACGCCGATCCGGCATTTGACCGTGGCGGGCACGGACACGGCCTCCCGGATCGCCGCCATACAGTCGGCGACCAGCGCCGGCTCGCGCATCAGACAGGCGCCGAACCGGCCCGACTGAACCCGGTCCGAGGGACAGCCGACGTTCAGATTGATCTCGTTATAGCCGTAGGCTTCACCGATCCTGGCCGCCTGGGCCAGCGCTTCAGGATCGGACCCGCCCAGTTGCAGGGCGACCGGATGTTCGACCGCGTCAAACCCCAGCAGATGATCCCGATCCCCATGCAGCACCGCCGGCGCCGTCACCATCTCCGTATAGAGCAGGGCCCGCGCGCTGAGGGCGCGGTGAAACGCCCGGCAATGCCGGTCGGTCCAGTCCATCATCGGGGCCACGGACAGCCTACGTGCGTGGGTTATAGGCATGGTTCAGTAATATCAAAACTTTGGTTGGCAGACTGTGCGCTCGATCTTGCGTCGGTTTGCGACGTTGTTTCCGGCTTTTCGACATCTCAGCGCACGCAGGGCGCACACGAAAATGGCGAGGTATTCGAAGCTCCCGTCCGGAACATCGCGGGTCCAGGTCAGGAGGAAGGGTCGCTATATAGGCGAGACCGTCCTCAAACGCGATGATGCGCGGCGGTGGGCGACTGAGGCCGAGGGCCGCATTGGCCGCGCTTAGCGAGGTTCCGTGGCGGCGCAGCCGTTCATTATGCGGAATCGGCTCGGCGATCCCAGTGCCTGGACGGCGCGCGCCCCCTCTCCTCGGGCGTTGGCGGTTCATCGACTGATGAGGCGCGGGACAGCGGCCGTCAGCGCCGTTTCGATCCCTGTCGAGCCGGACGATCCTGATCGGACCCGCGACGCTCGTGGGGAGACAGTCGCGTCCGGTGCATGTCGCAGATGTCCTTTATCCAGGCGTGAACAGCCTTGATCCGTGCACTGCCGTGGACCTCCCGGTGGGTGCTGAGCCAGAAACGACGCTCTATCCAGAGGTCTGGAAGCACGCGTTGGAGGCCGGTCGCCATGAAGCAGGGCAGGACGCCGATTCCCCCGTTCCCGGCGATGATTTCCCTCTGCGCGCGGATGGATGAAGAGGAAAGGACGGGCTTCAAACCCGGTGAAACCTCATCGAGATACCTGAGCTCCGGCGCATAGATCAGATCCTCGACATAGCCGACGATGTCGTGCCCGGTCAGGTCATTGGCGTCCTGGGGCGTCGGGTGTCGCTCGAGATACTCCGGCGAGGCGTAGAGCCCGAGCTGATAGGGCGTCAGCGGCTCCACGACCAGGCGAGCGCTGTCGGGCGCGCTCAGGGTGACGGCCATATCCACTTCGCGACGGCTGGGAGAGAGAAAGCCCGAACTGGCCGCCAGTTCTATCCGGAGATGAGGATGCTGTCGGCGAAGCCCGGAAAGGGCAGGCGCCAGGATGGTGGCGCCGAATCCCTCGGCGGCGCTGATCCGCACGGTGCCCGCAATGCGATCGGGATGGCCGACGCTCGCCGCAGCTTCCATCGCCACCTCGGCCTGGGCGCCCGTTTCGAGGAGGTAGGCGCCGGCGGCTGTCAGCCGAAGGCCGCTTTTGGACCTCACAAGCAAGGTGGCCTTCAGGGCCGACTCCAGCCTCGCGATCCGGCGGCCCACGGTCGCCGCGTCAATCCCGAGCCGGATGGACGCTGTCGAAAGGGAGCCGCTGCGGGCTGCGGCGAGGAACACTCGGAGATCGTCCCAATCAAACATGCGAAAATGCAATCTCAAACACGCAAAAACGCAGTTCAAGTCTGTAGATGAACAGTCTAGGGCTGGGCAAGATAAAAAAGGCAGGAACGCTCATGCGCGACATCAACCATTTCATCGACGGCGCCGTCTTCGCGGGCGCGTCGGGCCGGTTCGGCGAGGTGTTCGATCCCAATACGGGGGCGGTTCAGGCGCGGGTCCAGCTGGCCACGGCCGGCGAGGTCGATCGCGCCGTCCAGGCGGCCCAGAACGCTTTCGAGGGCTGGTCCAGCACCAATCCCCAGCGTCGCGCCCGAGTCATGTTCGACTTCAAACGCCTGGTCGAGGCGAACATGAACGAACTGGCCGAACTGCTGTCCAGCGAGCACGGCAAGGTCATCGCCGACTCCAAGGGCGACATCCAGCGCGGCCTGGAGGTGATCGAGTTCGCCTGCGGCATCCCCCATGCGCTGAAGGGCGAATACACCCAAGGGGCCGGGCCCGGCATCGACGTCTATTCGATGCGCCAGCCGCTGGGCGTGGTGGCGGGCATCACCCCGTTCAACTTCCCGGCCATGATCCCGATGTGGATGTTCGGCGTGGCGATCGCGGTGGGCAACACCTTCGTGCTGAAGCCGTCCGAACGCGATCCGTCGGTGCCGGTGCGGCTGGCCGAACTGATGCTGGAGGCCGGGGCGCCCAACGGCGTGCTGAACGTGGTGCATGGCGACAAGACCGCGGTCGACGCCATCCTGACCCATCCCCTGGTCCACGCCGTCAGCTTCGTCGGCTCGTCCGACATCGCCCACTATGTCTATCAGACCGGCGCGGCCAACCATAAGCGGGTCCAGGCCATGGGCGGGGCCAAGAACCACGGGATCGTCCTGCCTGACGCCGACATGGATCAGGTGATCAAGGATCTGGCGGGCGCGGCCTATGGCTCGGCCGGCGAGCGCTGCATGGCCCTGCCGGTGGTCGTGCCGGTCGGCAAGAAGACGGCGGACGAACTCCGTGAACGGATGGTCGCCGAAATCCCCTCGCTGCGGGTCGGCGTCTCGACCGACGCCGGCGCCCACTACGGTCCCGTCGTCACGGCCCAGCACCGCGAGCGCGTCGCCGGCTGGATCGAGAAGGGCGTTCAGGAAGGCGCCGAACTGGTCGTCGACGGTCGCGACTTCAGCCTGCAGGGGCATGAGAAGGGCTATTTCATCGGCCCGTCCCTGTTCGACCATGTGAAGCCCGAGATGTCGTCCTATCAGGAGGAGATCTTCGGCCCGGTGCTCCAGATCGTCCGCGCCGAAACCTTCGAGGAGGCCCTGGCCCTGCCGTCGAACCACCAGTACGGCAACGGCGTCGCCATCTTCACCCAGAACGGCCGCGCGGCCCGCGACTTCGCCGCCCGGGTCAATGTCGGCATGGTCGGGATAAACGTGCCCATTCCGGTGCCGGTCGCCTATCACACCTTCGGCGGCTGGAAGCGTTCGGCCTTCGGCGACATCAACCAGCACGGCATGGAAGGGGTCCGCTTCTGGACCAAGACCAAGACCGTGACCGCCCGCTGGCCCGACAGCGCCCTGGAGCATTCGGACAGCTCGTTCGTCATTCCGACGATGCGCTGACCCTTCGCCGCCGTCACCCTCGGGCTTGACCCGAGGGCCGGATTGTCCGCGGCTTGTGCGACGACGCGGACGCGCAGACGCTCCGGCCTCCGATCCTCGGGCAAGCCCGAGGATGACGGGGGAGGGGCGGGGAGTGATGACCTATGAACTTCGCCCTTACCGACGACCAACGCGCCATCCAGGATGCGGCCCGCGCCTTCGCCGACGCCGAACTGGCGCCCCATTCGGCGCGCTGGGACGAGGAGAAGCAGTTCCCCGTCGAAGTGATGAAACAGGCGGCCGAGATGGGCTTCTGCGGCATCTATACGGCCGAGGAACACGGCGGCATGGCGCTCGGCCGGGTCGAGGCGGCGCTGATCTTCGAGGAGTTGTCGCGCGGCGATGTGGCGACGGCGGCCTTCATCTCGATCCACAATATGGCGACCTGGATGATCGACCGGTTCGGATCGGACGCTCTGCGCGCGCGGTTCGTGCCCGATCTGGTCGGGATGGAGAAGATCGCTTCGTACTGCCTGACCGAGCCGGGCTCCGGCTCCGACGCGGCGGCGCTGCGGACCACGGCGGTGCGCGACGGCGACCACTATGTGCTGAACGGCTCCAAGGCCTTCATCTCGGGCGCGGGGACCAGCGACCTCTATGTCGTCATGGTTCGCACCGGCGGCGAAGGCCCCAAGGGGATCAGCGCCCTGGTGGTGGAGGCCGGCACGCCGGGCCTGTCGTTCGGGGCCCAGGAACGGAAAATGGGCTGGAACGCCCAGCCGACCGCCATCGTCCAGTTCGACGACTGTCGCGTGCCCGTCGCCAATCTGCTGGGCGAGGAGGGGGCGGGCTTCCGCTACGCCATGGCGGGGCTGGACGGCGGGCGTCTGAACATCGCCGCCTGTTCGCTGGGCGGGGCGCGGCTGGCCCTGGAGACGGCCCAGGACTATGTCGCCACCCGCAAACAGTTCGGTCGGCCGATCGGCGAGTTCCAGGCCCTTCAGTTCCGCCTGGCGGACATGGCGACGGATCTGGAGGCGGCGCGGCTGATGGTGTTGCGCGGCGCCTGGGCCATCGACGCCGACCATCCGGAAAAGACCAAATGGTGCGCCATGGCCAAGCGTCTGGCGACCGACGCCTGTTTCCAGATCGCCGACGAGGCCCTGCAACTGCACGGCGGCTACGGCTATCTGAAGGACTATCCGCTGGAGCGGATCGTGCGCGACCTGCGGGTCCACCGCATCCTGGAAGGGACCAATGAGATCATGCGGGTGATCATTGCGCGGGAGATGGGGCGGGGATGATGGCGGTCGGCGCCGCGATCTGTTATTCTGACCAGAATTCTGATCAGGAATTCGACCATGCGCTCCATCGGGGTTCTCGAGGCCAAGACGTCGCTGTCGGCCTTGCTGGACGAGGTTCAGACCTCAGGCGAGACCATCGTCATCACCCGACACGGGCGACCAGTGGCGCGGCTGACGCCCGAGCCGCGTCGTCGCCGACTGTCCGGCGCCGAACTGGCCGCACGGTCTCAGGCCTTTATGGCCGGGCAGGCGGCGGATGCGGACTGGGCGCAAATGAGCTGGGACCAGTTGAAGGCGATTGCGCGCGATGAAGACCCTGGTCGTTGACGCCTCGGCGGCGGCGTCCTGGCTGCTGGCGAGCCAATCCACGGCTCCAGCGCGTCGTCTGCTGGCGGCGCTGGACGACTATGAACTGATCGCGCCAGATGTCTTTCAGTGGGAAATCGGCAATCTGCTGGTCCGGCAATCGCGGCGCGACGCCGGGTTCGACCTGTCCCAAGCCTTCGCGCGGCTGGACGAGTATGAGATCGGTCTCGCCCCTGTCATGTCCGCTGCCGAGGTGCGGCGGATGGCCTTTCTGGCCCAGGGTCGGGGCTTGAGTCTGTTTGACGCGGCCTATCTGTGGCTGACGCTCGAAAGGGACGCCGGCCTGGCGTCGCGGGACGCCGATCTTCTGAACGCCGTGGCGGACGCCGGCCAGGATGTTCTCGATCTCAGGGAAAAGGAACGTCCATGACCGAAGCCGAAATCATCGCCCGCATCGAGAACGGCGTGGGCCGCATCACCCTGAACCGGCCCAAGGCGATCCACGCGCTAAACCGGCCGATGTGCGAGGTCATGACCCAGGCTCTGCTGGCCTGGCGCGACGATGCGGCGGTCACGTCGGTGCTGATCGACCATGCCGGCGAGCGCGGCTTCTGCGCCGGGGGCGACATCCGCACGCTCGCCGAGAGCGGGGCGGGGGATGCGTCGGAGGCCAGGGCCTTCTTCCTGGCGGAATATCGGTTGAACCATCTGATGTTCGACTATCCCAAGCCGATCACGGCGATCGTGGACGGGATCGTCATGGGCGGCGGCGTCGGGATATCGGAACCCGCCGCCATCCGCATCGCCACCGAGCGGACGACCTACGCCATGCCCGAGACGGGCATCGGCCTGTTCCCCGACGTGGGCGGCGGCTGGTTCCTGCCGCGCCTGCCGGGCCAGACCGGCGTCTGGCTGGCGCTGACGGGGGCGCGGCTGAAGGCGGCGGCCACCATCGAACTGGGCATCCACACCCACTATGTCCCGTCCGATCAGATCGAGGCGTTGAAGGCGGACATAGTGAACGGCGGCGAGCCGATCGCGGTCGCCGAACGTTACGATTTCCGCATTCCGCCGGGCCTTTCGGACCACCGCGCGGCCATCGACCGGCTGTTCGCCTTCGACACGGTCGAAGAGATCTTCGCAGCCCTGGAGGCGGACGGTTCGGACTGGGCCCTGGCTCAGCTGGCGGTTCTGAAGACCAAGTCGCCCCAGTCGTTGAAGGTCTCGCTGCGCCAGATCCGCACCGGGGCCAGGCTGACCGCCTTCGCCGACAATATGGCGATGGAATACGCCCTGGGCGGCCGGATGGTGCGGACCCACGACTTCCAGGAGGGTGTCCGCGCGGTGATCGTCGACAAGGACAATGCGCCGAAATGGTCCCCTGCGGACCTGTCGGGCGTTACCGAGGCGACGCTGGCCGCCCTGTTCGCGCCTCTGCCTGAACATGAACAATGGACGCCGCTGCCCTGACAGCGTCCCCGCTTTCGCGGGGATGAGCGGGCGACAATAGGGAAAGAGACCATGACCAAGATCGCCTTCATCGGCCTGGGCAATATGGGCGGGGGCATGGCCGCCAACCAGGCCAAGGCCGGCCACGCCGTCGCCGCCTTCGACCTGTCGCAGGCGGCCCTGGACAGGGCCGCCGCCGCCGGCTGCACGCCTGCGGCTTCGGTCGCCGAGGCCGTGCGCGACGCCGAGGTGGTGATCACCATGCTGCCCGCCGGCCCCCATGTGCATAAGGTCTATGCCGAACAGATCATCGGGGCGGCGCCGTCCAGCGCCCTGCTGCTGGACTGCTCCACCATCGACGTGGAGACGGCGCGCAAGGTGGCGGGCCTGGCCAAGGCGGCCGGCTACGCCTTCGCCGACGCGCCGGTGTCGGGCGGGACGGCGGCGGCCGATGCGGGAACCCTGGCCTTCATGGTCGGCTGCGACGAGGGCGATTTCGCCCGGGTCGAGGCGGCGCTGGAGCCGATGAGCCGGATCACCATCCGCGCCGGCGATCACGGCGCGGGCCAGGCGGCCAAGATCTGCAACAACATGCTCCTGGGCATATCCATGCTGGGCGCGTGCGAGGCGATCGCCCTGGCCGAAAAACTGGGCCTGGACCCGGAGCGCTTCTTCGAGATCGCCTCCAAATCCTCGGGCCAGTGCTGGAGCGTGACCAGCTATTATCCCTGGCCCGGCCCCGTACCCGCCGCCCCGTCCAACCGCGGCTATCAGGGCGGATTCGCCACCGCCATGATGCTGAAGGATCTGAAACTGGCCCAGGACGCGGCGGCCAAGTCCGGCGCCTCCACCCCCCTGGGCGCCCAGGCCGAGGCCCTCTACGCCCTGTTCGACGGCCTGGGCCACGGCGGCCGCGACTTCTCGGCCATGCTGCAGATGCTGCGCGGACGGCTGGACGCGCTGGAGGCCCAATGATGGCCGACACCCCGGCCCCAGGCGCTGAATGCGCTAAAACGGCCCTATGCCCGAGCTTTCGGTCAAGGGCTGCTGGCAGGGGTGCGATCCGGGCGGGTGTTCATAGACATCGACATGCGGGTTCTCGCTGTCGGGCCTGCACATCTAGAACCGCTTGCCCAGGGTGATCTCGATGCGGCGGCCGACGGGGTCGCGGCTGTCGCGGCCGTAGCCGGGGGCGGGGGCGCCGTCGGCGAGGCGGGCGGAGGGGCGTTCGTCGGTCAGGTTCTGGATCGACAGCTCCAGCCGCGCCCCTTCCGCCCGTCGCCCGGACACGTCCCGGAAGAGGCGATAGGTCGCCTTCAGGTCCAGGCGGGCGAAGTCGCTGATCCGCAGGTCGGCCGGGCCGTCTTCACCGATGGTCGCCCGGCTGCGATAGCCCGCCGTCCACCGGCCGGTGACGTCGATCTTCAGCGGCCCCTTCATCCGGCTGAGCGTCCATCCCAGGTCCTGGCCGGACACGCCGCCGCCGTCACCGGCCAGACGATCCAGGACCGGCAGGCCCCGGCCCAGCTCGGTCCGGTCGGTCAGCCGCCAGGTGTGAAACAGGCTGACCGTCCAGGTCGCGGCGGAGGCCTCCGGATCGACCGGCGGGTTCAGGCTCAGACTGGTGGTCAGAGACCGGGTCTCTGAAGCCGTGGCGTTGAAGGGGCGCAGGTCGATCCGAACGAGACGGCCCGACGCATCGCGCAGGAACCGGTCGGGATAGGCGGCCTCGGTCTGTGGCGTCGGCTGAAGAGTCGACGAAATCCCGTCGCGCGCGCGGGCCAGGGACAGGCCCTGGTTGAAGCCGACGCTCCAAGGGGTGAAGGGGCCCAGCGACAGGTTGAGAGCCGCGCCTTCGGACCGGGCGACGGTCAGGTCGGGATTTCCGCCGACCAGGGTCTGGACCTCGACCGCCTCACCGGTGCGGAAGTCATAGACGACGGCGTTCGGGCCCTGGCGCTGCGGGGCGAAGCGGTCCAGGTCGCTGGGCGCGGTCAGGGTGCGGTTCCAACTGGCGCTGAGGCTGACCTTGTCGCGCGGCTGCCAGGCGGCGCCCAGGTCCAGACTGTTTCCGCCCCCGGCGTCGGTGTCGCGGCCCCCCGCGCCCAGGCTGACGGACAGGCCGCCCAGGCTCACGCCCCCGATCTTGAGGGTCTTCGCCTCGTCCTCCAGACCAGGCGGCGGCGCAGGCTGGGACAGGGGAACGGTGATCTGCCCCTGCCAGGCGGAGGCCGTCGTGGCGCGCCGGTCCGCCTCTCCCACAGCCTCCGTCCGGGTTCGGTTCCGGTTCGCATCGGCGGACAGATTGACGGCGATCGGGCCGGCGCCCAGGCCCGGCAGGCTGCGGTTCAGGGCGACCGCGCCGCTCCAGCTCATCAGGTCGGTCTGGGAAGGCGTCGGGCCTTCGGCCTTTACGACATCGGCCGTGGCGAGGAGATTGACCTGGGCGATCCAGTCTAGAACCGAACCGCTGAGGCCGCTGCGCACCTCCCAACGGCGGGTGTCGGTGGAGAGAACCGTCAGGCCGTCGGCGTCCCGCGTGGTCGATCGGCTGGAGGTCTGGCTCGCCGAGGCGTTCAGGCTGGCGGCCCAGTCGCCCAGGCTGCGGTTGAAGGCGGCGTTGGCCGAAAGGAACCGGCTCTCGGGCGTCAGGCTGACGTCCGCGCTGTCGGGGTGATCACGCAGATAGGCCGGGCGATCGTCGGCGAGAAGGGCAGAGACGTCGCGCAGGGTCAGGGTCAGGTTGGTGATGTTGCGGTCCTGGAGCCGGGACTGGCGCGCCGTGGCGGAAAGCTCGCGGAATCCTCCGGCGGTCGGAGCGGCCGCCGTCAGGGCGCCGTCGCGGCTGGCGAAACTGCGCTGCAGGACCAGGTTGAAGACCCGGCCGGAGGGAGAGCCGCCGTATTCCGCCGCCGAACCGGCCGGCAGGACCTCCAGCCGCTCCAGGGCGTCGGACGGCAGGTCCAGAAAGACGGACGGGTCCGGCATGCGGACGCCGTTGATGATGACCACGGGCGGCTGGCCGGGGCTGAACTGACGCGCGGCCTGGCCCAGGACGTCGCCGACGCTGCCGCCGGCCAGGGCGTCGATGCGGGCGGCGTCATATTCATACTGGGGCGGGGTGCGCGCCGCCCCTCGCCGGGCGGCCACCTCCACGTCGGGCAGGACGGTCACCGGGGGCGGATCGGCCTGCGGCGCCGGCGTCGCCTGGACGGCGGCGGCGCTGAACCCGGCGAGCGTGAGACAGAGGGAGATCACAGGGACAATCTAGGAGCGAGCCGGACCGCGCGGAAAGAAAAAAGGCCGGGCGTCGCAGACGCCCGGCCAGGCTTTCAGGTTTAGGATCCGGGGACCAGCCGAGCCTAGAGGATTTGCAGACCCGGAATACGGATCGAGCCGCTGACGATGGTGCAGTTGCGACCGCCGGCGTTCACGGGGGGCAGGACGTTGTTGTTGAAGGTCGCCGTGCTGGTCGCATTGTTCCAGGCGACCACCACCGTGCCGTAGCAGGGATCGTTGGCCACGGTGTTGGCGCCGATGGTCAGGGCGATCGAGGTGGTCGATCCCGGCACCACGGCCGCGCTCCAAGCGCCGGACGGCGCAACGGCCAAGCAGGCGATGCCGCCGGGCGAGATGCTGCGAGTCGGGATGGGCGCGCTGGTCGCGCTCAGCGGGCTTGCGGTGATGGAGACGTTGCAGGTGACGCTGATCGTTTGCGACAGGGTCACAGAACCCGATCCGGATACGCTGCCCGAGCTGGGCGAGAAGGATTGGGCGAAGCTGGGGGAAGCGACGGCGACGGAAGCGAGCGCCGCAGCGGCGATGGAAAGCATCTTGATCATGGTAGTCCTCCCTTTGAGTGGGTCCTTGGTTGGACCCGTTGAGCGTGTGTTCACCCGCTAGGGGCGATGTACTTACAACGCGGAAGGTAGGTCGGAGTCAAGGAGAAATACGTATATTTTTCAATGATATAAAACGACATAAGGCCGTCCTGTCGGCGTCTCTTGACGTCGGGGACGGCCTTACAGGGTGGCCGGGAAGACCGGCCTGACGTCAGCCTCAGAACGACTTGGTCAGCCGCACGGCGAACAGCCGCGGGTCCAGGGTGAAGACATTGGTCGTCAGCCCGGTGTCGTCCGAGTTGGTGAAGGCGTCGACGATGGGCGCATCGTCGAAGACGTTCTTGACATAGGCCTGGAGCTTCAGGCCCCGCGCCTCATTGGTCAGGGACACCGACAGGTTCAGATTGTCCCAGCCCTCCAGCCGGTCGTATTCGGTGTTGTAGACGCGGAAGAAGCTCTCGCCCTGGCGATAGTAGTCGCCGCGCAGCGTCAGGTCCCAATCGCCCAGGAACCAGCTGTACTGGGCCCCGATGTTGGCGGTCCAGTTGGGCGAGTTGGGCAGTTCGTTGCCGCCCAGGTCGGCTTCGAACCCCCGTCCGCCGTTCGGCGCCTCGGTCAGGGGATCATAGGTGAAGCCGTACAGGGCCCAGAAGGGAAGGATGGAGTTGAAGTTGGGGTTGAAGGTGCCGAACCGCGACGAGCCGGCGCACAGGGCGCTCAGCGCCAGATTGGCCGCGTCGGGTCCGAAAGCGCTGTTGAGGATGGTTTCAGCATAGGCGCGCGGGGCGATGCAGTTCGACGGCACCTGGATCCAGGGACGGATGGTGATCCAGTCGGGGTCGCCTTGGGTGCGGTCCATGACGTTGATGGACCGCTCGCCGTCGGCGATGCGGGACTTCAGATAGCCGAGATTGCCGTCGATCTGGAAACTGGGCGTCGGCCGGTAGACCGCTTCAAGCTCCAGACCCCAGATTTCAGCGTCGAAATTCTCATTCAATGAGATGCGATCGACGATCTGGGAAACCTGATAGTCCTTGTAATCATAGTAGAAGCCGGTCGCGTTCAGCCGCAGCGCCCCGTCCATCAGCGTATTCTTGGCGCCGATTTCGAAGGCGTTGACGTATTCGGGATCAAAGGTGCTGGCCAGGGGCTGGTACTGGACGACCTTGGGGTCCAGCTCCAGGCGAGGCGGATTGGTGCCGCCCCCCTTATAGCCGCGGGAGAAGGAGGCGTAGACCAGGGTGTCGTCGGTGAAGGACAGATCGGGTGTCCAATCCAGCACGATCCGGCCGGTGACCGCCTCCCACTTCTGTTCGATGTCCGGCAGGGCGTAATAGCCCCGACGCACGAATCCGCCCGACCCCGGACCGGACCCGCCGCCGAGCGGCGCGCCCAGCAGCAGCTGGCTGGGATAGGGTGTCGTGTCCTTGCGGTCCTCGGTATAGCGCAGGCCGGTCGTCAGCCGCAGTTCCGGCGTCAGGTCCCAATAGCCCTCGCCGAAGACGGCCCAGGAGCGGGTGTGGACGACGTTCTTGCTGCGGAAATAGTTGTGACCTTCGCCGTTGATTTCGCTCAGCGGATTGGGGTCGACATAGACGCATTCGAACACGCGATCGTCATCGCAGGGTACGGTCTGCGAACTTCCGTCCGGACCCAGCTCGAAGTTGTAGAAATATTCGGCGAGGTAGGAGAAGGTGTTGTTGAAAACGTAGTAATCGTCCTGCGACTTGAAGTCCAAATAGTTGGCGCCGAGGCTGAAGTTGAAATCGCCCGCCATGTCGGACTGAAGGCGGAACTCCTGATACCATTGTCGATTGTCGGACTGGCTGATGTCGGCCGACAGGATCCGGTTTGACGGCCCCAGTTGCGGATCGGTGTAGACGCCGCCGGGCGCGGCCGGCGACGGAATCAGGTCGCCGAAGAAATCGAACACCTGGCTGCTGTCCGAGAAGGCGGGGTTGGAGACGTAGCGCGCATAGTCCTGCGACGCATAATAGTCGTCCTTGGCGTAGGCGGTCTGTGAGAACAGGGTCAGGGTGTCGGTCAGGTCGAATTCGAGATTGACCTGGACGACGTCGTTCTCGGCCCGGAAGACGGGATCGTAGTTGGTGGCGATCTCACGCAGGTCTCGCGACTGCACGACGCCCTCATAGGGGTCGAAGCCCTGTGGGATCGGATAGACGCTGGCGCCGTTTGCGTCGAAGCCGCCCAGGCTGAAGAAGCCGGACAGCAGCCGGATCGGCCCGAAGGAACCGCCGTTGGGCGCGCCATAGGCGGCGTCGGAATACAGTGAACCCGGCAGGCAGCCCTGGCTCAACTGATCTTGATTATATGGTGTGGTGATGGACGCCGATCCGACCTGGGTCGGACCCGGATCGGTGGTGCACAGCTGTTTGCCGGTGCGGGAGCGGTGGTCGTCTTCCTCGAAATGCTCCCAGATCGCATTGGCGCGGAACCGCGCGGTCGGCTCCCACCGGGCCGACAGACGGGTGGTGAACAGGTCGCGGTCGTTCACATGGGTGTCGTTGAAGCTGTTGTAGTCGAAGCCGTCGCGCTGGGTGAAGCCGAAGGCGCCGCGCACGGCGAACGTATCGCCGAAGGGGACGTTGAGCATGGCCTGGCCGCGCCGGCTGTCATAGTTGCCCAGTTCCCCGCCCGCGAAGCCTTCGGACCGGAACTTGGGCAGTTCGGGGAACATGTTGACGACCCCGCCGGTGGCGTTGCGGCCATATAGGGTGCCCTGCGGCCCGCGCAGCACCTCTACCCGGGCGACGTCCAGATACTCCTGCTCGAACAGGCGGTTGCGGATCAGGGGGGTGTTGTTGAAGCTGACGGCCACGGCCGGGTCGCTGGAGGCCGACACCGCTTTGGTCCCGATCCCGCGGATCGAGAAGTTGTACATGCTGAAGTTGGATTTCGAGAAGGCCACGTTCGGCACGGCGCGCAGCAGTTCCGATCCCCCCTCGATCTGGCGCGATTCCAGGGCCTCGGCCGACAGGGCCGAGACGGCGATGGGCACGTCCTGAACGGACTGTTCGCGCTTTTGGGCAGTCACGATGATGTCGTCCACCACGGCGGGAGACGCCTGACCGGCCTGCGGCGCTGGAGCTGCGGGCGGCGTCGTCTGGGCCAAGGCGGGGGCTCCAGCCATCAGCAGGGCTGTGGCGGAGACCGAGAGCGCAAGGCGCGCGCGAGTGCGGACGGCTGAAACCATGTGATCCTCCCTGAGCACGCCGACCGGAGACGGCGTCCTGATGTGCGTTTCCTCCCGCCTGATGTTTCCGCTCGGCGGGGCGGGGCCACCGGCGGTTGTCGCCAGCTTCGCACTACTCACTCTCATGTCAATACCTATTGACAATTGTGTCGGTTGACGGCCATCCGCAGACGGTGTGATTTCGGACTTTCGGCGAGGGCTGAGGGCGCGGATCGGGAGAGGGCGCGATGGACTGCGACGCCATAATCGTCGGGGCGGGGCTGGCTGGACTGGTCGCTGCGAACGAACTGGTCCAGGCCGGGCGCAAGGTGGCGGTGGTGGATCAGGAGAACGCCGCCAATCTGGGCGGCCAGGCCTATTGGTCCTTCGGCGGCCTGTTTCTGGTCGACAGTCCCGAACAGCGGCGTCTGGGGGTGCGCGACAGTTTCGACCTGGCCTGGTCCGACTGGCGCGGCAGCGCCGGCTGGGACCGGCTGGACGGCGCCCTGGCCGAGGACGAATGGGCCGCCCGCTGGGGCCGGGCCTATGTCGAGTTCGCCGCCGGCGAAAAGCGCGACTGGCTGCGGCGACACGGAATCCGGCTGACGCCCATGGTGGGCTGGGCCGAGCGGGGCGACGGCCGGGCCGAGGGGCACGGCAACTCCGTCCCGCGCTTCCATGTGGCCTGGGGCACGGGCACGGGCGTCAGCGGCCCATTCGCCGCCCGCGCCCTGGAGGCCCAGGCCCAGGGTCGGCTGACCTTCCATTTCCGCAGTCGGGTGGATCAGCTGATCGTCGAGGCGGGCCGTGTGACCGGCGTGTCGGGCGTCCGCCTGGCGCCCAGCGAGGCTCCGCGCGGCGCCCCTTCCAGCCGCGAGGTCGCGGGCGATTTCACCCTGCGGGCGCCGTCGGTCCTGATCGCCACCGGCGGCATCGGCGGGAACCACGACAAGGTGCGCCGCTTCTGGCCCGAGCGGCTGGGGCGGCCGCCGCGGACGATGGTCACGGGCGTGCCCGCCTATGTGGACGGACGGGGGTTGGATATCGCCGAGGCGGCGGGCGCCCGGCTCGTGAACCGCGACCGGATGTGGCACTATGTCGAGGGTCTGCGGAACTGGAACCCGATCTGGCCCGGACACGGCATCCGCATCCTGCCCGGCCCCTCGTCCCTGTGGCTGGACGCCCTGGGGCGGCGGCTGCCTTTCCCCGCCCTGCCGGGCTATGACACCCTGTCCACCCTGCGCTATCTGCGCACCACGCCGGACTTGGCTGAGCACGACCATTCCTGGTTCATCCTGACCCAGTCGATCATCGAAAAGGAGTTCGCCCTCTCGGGCTCGGAGCAGAACGGCGACATCACCTCGGGCGACTGGCTGCGGGTGCTGAAGACGCGGCTGGGCAAGGGCGCCTCGCCCGAGGTCGAGGCCTTCAAGGCCAGGGGGGCGGACTTTGTGGTGGCCCAGGATCTGGAGACCCTGGTCGCGGGCATGAACGCCCTGACCCCGACGCCCCTTTTGAAGAGGGAGGCGGTGCGGCGTGTGGTGGAGGCGCGCGACGCGCAGATCGCCAATCCTTTCGCCAAGGATCTGCAGATCCAGGGCGTGCACAACGCCCGCCGCTATCTGGGCGACCGGCTGGCGCGGGTGGCCCGGCCGCACCGTCTGCTGGACCCGGCCGCCGGCCCCCTGATCGGCGTCAAGCTGAGCGTCCTGACGCGCAAGAGCCTGGGCGGGTTGCAGACAGATCTGGACAGCCGGGTGTTGCGGGGCGACGGATCGGTGTTGGAGGGTCTCTATGCGGCGGGCGAGGCGGCGGGGTTCGGCGGCGGGGGCGCCCACGGTTACAACGCCCTGGAGGGCACCTTCCTGGGCGGCTGCCTGTTCACCGGACGGGCGGCGGGACGGGCCATGGCGGGCTGATCTAACGCAGCCGGGTCCAGGTCTGGGTGCGGCACAGAAGGGGGGCGATACAGCCGCGCACCGCCAGTCGGCCGCCTTCCATCAGGGTCAGGGTTCCGCGAGAGGCGCGCTGGCCGCTGTCCGGGTCATAGAGGGGGCCGCCGGACCAGGTCGTGGGGCCGCCGGTGAAACCGTCCAGAACGCGCAGCCCCCTGAGCGGCCGGCTCCGCAAGTCCGGGTCGCGGTTGCGCACATCGGTCTGATCGGGGTTCCGACGCAGGGGGGCGGCGTCCACCACTCGGCCGCACAGGGCGGCGCCGCAGCGGTTGATTTCGACCACCCCGCCCTGGGCGGCGGTGCGCCACCGCCCAAGCAGCGGATTGTCCTGGGCCGAGGCCGGGGCGGCGGCCATCACCACTCCGGTCAGGACCCCGCCGGCCAGGGTCAGGGCGGCGGGCCAGGTCGGGCGACGCATCAGCCCCGGACCAGCAGGCGGTTGCGGACCTCGACCGGGATGCGGTCGTAGAGGGTCGGCCCTCCCAGGCCCAGTCGCGCGCGCGCCTGATCCAGCGGCTCAGACATCAGGGCCTCATAGTCCAGGGCCGGCAGCCAGGCCGCCTTCCGCCCCCGGCGCCACGCCTCGAAGACGGCGGGGGCGCAGGGATAGCCGGTGCGGGCCTTGGTCATTTCGACGGCGGCGCCGATGGCGATCAGGCCGAAACCCTTGCTGCCCGTCTGAGGCAGGGACAGGGCGACCACGCAGGCCTCGCCCAGGGCGTCCGTGCGATAGCCGGCCAGGATGTGCCACAGGTCATGGATGTCGCGCAGGCGCCGGGCGTACCAGGCGTAGGGATGGGCCGCCTCTATTTCGCTGTCGGCCACCTTGCGGCTCTCGTTCGCCAGGCCGTAGGCCGACAGATTGCGCTCGTCGATGAAGTCCAGATAGGCGCGGCCCACCGATCCGGCGGGCATGGATTCCAGCCAGGG
Organism: Brevundimonas sp. Br13; assembly: GCF_055391505.1. Classification (NCBI taxonomy): domain Bacteria; kingdom Pseudomonadati; phylum Pseudomonadota; class Alphaproteobacteria; order Caulobacterales; family Caulobacteraceae; genus Brevundimonas; species Brevundimonas sp. Br13. Next base: position 1,104,080 of record NZ_AP044008.1, read on the forward strand.
CCGGTCGTGCAGCCGGTCCGCCAGCTCGACCATCTTGAAGGCCTGGCGCGCGCCCTCGGGCGTCTCCAGCATCCGCATATAGCCGCGCCGCACCGAGTTCCCAGCCAGGGCGTTCATGATCTCGAACACCTGGGTGGTGTCTTCCTTGTTCGCGATCAGGCGGCGCAGGGCGCGAAAAGCCCGGCCGATCTCGATCCGCCGGGGGCGCCCCATGCCGTCAGCGCGGGGCCGCGCATCGACCAGGGCGTCGTCCATCATCAGTTCAGCCGTCACTTGCTCTCTCCGGGCGCTGAGCTTAACCAGTGCTATCTACATGGATGTAACTAACAACAATGTCAATAGAGCGCGTCCGTCGCCGTCGTCGCACCCCTGAAGAAGCCCGCCTGGAGGTCCTGGCTTGCGCCCGTGCGCGCTTGCTGGCCGGGGGGCCGGACTCCGTCACCCTGAAGGCCGTCGCCGACGACCTGGGCATGACCCACGCCAATCTGATCCACCATTTCGGCTCGGCCGAGGGGCTTCAGTCGGCCCTGATGGGGTCGATGGTGGCGGATCTGTCGAACGCCCTGGACGCCGCCATCGCCAGGCTGCGCACCGACGAAGGGGCGCCGCTGGAGCTGATCAACGCCGTCTTCGACGCCTTTGCGGAAGGCGGGGCGGGCAAGCTGGCCGCCTGGATCGTGCTGAAGGGCGACCTGACCCATCTGGAGCCGGTCCGGGCGGCTGTGAACGGTCTGGTCGAGGCCATCCGCGACAAGCTGGGCGATCCCCTGACCGCCTCGCCCAAACAGCTGTCCTCGGCGGTTCTGTTCATCGCCCTCAGCGCCTTCGGCGAGGCCCTGATCGGCCCGCCGCTGCGCGACATGCTGGATCAGGACGAGGACGCCAGCCGCCAGGTGGTCGCCGGCCTGCTGCCCTATTTCCTGCTGAAGGCCGAGCGGGGACAGTAGCCGTTCAGGCGGCTTTCGACGCCTGTTCCGCCGCCGCCTGAAGCACGGCGCCGACGGTCTGCAACAGCACGGCGGCGCCGACGGGCTTGCCCAGCACCTCAACGGCGCCGGCCGCCCGCGCCTCGGCGACCTCGGGGCGCGAGACGTTGGCGCTGACGACGATCATCGGGGGCGGACAGGGGTGTTCGGCCCGGATGATCCGCATCGCCGTCAGACCGTCCATCACCGGCATCTGAACGTCCATCAGCACCAGGTCGAAATCCATTGTCCGGCTCAGTTCGACCGCTTCCAGCCCGTTCTCGGCGCAGGTGACTTCCGCGCCCGTAGCGGCCAGAACCGCGTTCAGCACCGCCAGATTGGCGGGATTGTCGTCCACGGCCAAGATGCGGAGGGCGGCGGGCTCCGCATCGGTCGCGGCGGACCTGCCCCCGGGCGTCGACAGCAGAACCGCCGGCGCGCGCAAGGTCACGCGGCTGCCGACGCCGATCGTGCTCTGGGCGGTCAGTTCGCCGCCAACGGCGCGGGCCAGGCCGTCGGCCAGAGCCAGGCCCAGACCCATGCCGCCGTGTTTCCGTGTCGCAGTGACGTCGCGCTGATGGAAGGGGCGGACGAGGGCGTCGAAACTGTCGATGTCGAAACCGCAGCCGGTGTCGGCGACGGTGAAGACCAGGGCGTCGTCTTCGTATTGGACATCCAGAGAAACTGCGCCGGTCTCGGTGAACTTCACCCCATTGGCGACCAGCTGGATCAGGATGCGCTTCAGGGCGTCGCCGTCGGCCGAAACCTGGACGTCGGCGCCCGCGTCCGGGCCGTTCAGGACGATCGGCCGGTCGCCGATCAGGTCGGCGCATTCCGTCAGCACCTCGTCGCACAGGGTCCGCACCGACAGGGGCGACGACTGGGGCGTGAAGCCTCCGCCTTCCAGCTGCGAGAAGTCCAGCAGGGTGGTGATGCGGCGCGTCACCTCGGCCCCGGCCTGGGCCACGGTCTCCAGCGCCTTGTGGGCCGCCTCGGGCAGGGCGTGTCCGCGCAGCAGTTCCAGCGGCGCCAGGACGCTGTTCAGCGGCGTGCGCAGTTCATGGCTCAGATTGGCCAGGAAGCGCGACTTGGCCGCGTCGGCGGCGGCGGCGGCGTCGCGCGCGCGGACCAGGGCGGAGACGTCGAAATTCATCAGCAGCAGGCCGCCGATCGCCCCTTCGGCGTCGCGCCAGGGTATGACCGCCCATTCGAACCACATGTCGACAAGGGCCGAGCGGACGGGCCCCTCGCTGCTCATCGCCTCTCCGGCGAGGGCGCGGGCGTAGACCTTGGGCCAATCGATCTGGGCCGGGCGCGCCCTGGCCGGCGAGTCCACCCTCTGTCCGACCATGTCCTGCGCCGGTCGGCCGTAGGTCTTTTCCCAGGCCTGGCTGACGCCGGTCGCCACCAGGTCGGCATCCGTCATGATCAAGGGCACAGGGCAATGGCGCACGAAGGCGGAGATGACGTCGCGGGCGGATTGGCGTTCCGCCTCGGCGCGCTTTTCGGCCAGGGGCGCCGCCGCCTCATAGGCGCGACGAACGGGCGCGCGCGAGACGCACAGTTGAATCAGCGGCCCTTCGGTCCCCTGGGTCTGGGCGGCGCTGACCATGACCGGAATCCGATCGCCGTTAGAGGCGAGCACGTCCAGGGCCAGCTCCTCCAGCCGCCCGCCCATCGCCAGCTCCTGACGAAGCCGCGTCTGAACCATGATCCGGCTGGCGGGGGTCAGATGATCGACCAGACGGCGATCCTCGGCCTGGTCTCCGGCGGGCAGGTCCAGCAGGTCGGCCAGATAGTCGTTCAGCCACAGCAACCGACCATGGGGATCGACCAGGCCCAGGCCGCCCGGCGCCTGGCTCAACAGATCCAGCAGGACGGACGGACTTTGCATCTAGGCCGCCAGGTCCAGCGGCGGCAGGTCCAGATGGCGACGCAGGGCCGCCTCGACCAGATCGGGTTCGGTCATATGGGGACAGTGGCCCTCCGTCGGCAGGACGACCCGGCGCGCCTGGGGGATGTGGCGCTCCATCCAGTCCCCCACGAAGGTCGGCGCTAAGGCGTCGTCGCGGCTGTCCAGCAACAGGGTGGGGAGGGTCACGGCTGCAAAGGCGTCGCGGTCGTCGGCGTGGAAGGTTGTGCGGGCGAAATGGCGGGCGATGGCGGGATCGACCCGGCACACGCTCGCGCTCCAGTCGGCCTGACCCTGCGTGGCTGAAGACCCGAGGATCGCAGGCGCGACCGCCGTGGTCCATTCGGCGATGTTCTTGTCCATCAAAGCCAGGAGGTCGGCGATGTCGGCTGGGGTGAAACCGCCGCGGTAGCCTTCGGCGTCCGTGTAGCGGGGCGAACCGCACACCAGGGCCAGGGACTGGAACAGGTCGGGTCGTCGGACGGCGGCGATGACGCCGATGCTGGCGCCCACCGAATGGCCGATGAAGACGACCGGACCCAGGCCGACCGCCTCGATCACCTCGATCAGGTCGTCGGCGTAGCCGCCCAGATCGGCGTGGCGCTCAGGATCGAAACAGGCGCTGTCCGAGGCGCCGGCGCCGACATGGTCAAACAGGACGATGCGGGCCACGCCGTCGAACCGATCGGCGACCGATCTCCACATGCCCTGGTCGCAGCCGAAGCCGTGCGAGAACAGAAGGACTGGACCCGTGTGACCCGTGACGGCGACGTTGTTGCGGCTCAGAATCGTCATGGCGTCGTCCGCTCAACTTTCATTTGCGACGGCTGTCAGGCCGACCTGAGCAGTTATTTCGAAAAAACCTTAAAAAATCCGCTTCTTGCGTTTCGCAACCACAGATCGGCGTTACGCGGGCTTCGTCAGTTGTCCGCGCTGGGCTCTGTGACGGCTTTTGATCGGAACGGGCGCGGGAGCCTCGTGTTGTTCACGCGACCCAGCCGAGAGGAGACGTCATGGCCGATCGTTTGACGATGCAGGACCCCCGCGACCAATACCCCCGCCCGCCCTTCCCCGAGCAGCCCCAGCCGGCGCCGGGCCTGGCGGTGGAGATGGACCCCAAGCCGGACCATGGGGAGACCAGCTACAAGGGCTCGGGCCGTCTGGCCGGACGCAGGGCCCTGATCACCGGCGGCGATTCCGGCATCGGCCGCGCCGCCGCCATCGCCTACGCCCGCGAAGGGGCGGACGTCGCCCTGTCCTATCTGCCGTCCGAAGAGAAGGACGCCGCCGAGGTGGCGCAGCTGATCGAGGCCGAGGGGCGCAAGGTCGTCCGCCTGCCCGGCGACGTGACCGATGAGGCCTGGTGCCGCGATCTGGTGTCCCAGGCGGTCCAGGGTCTGGGCGGGCTGGACATTCTGGTGGTCAACGCCGGGCGTCAGCAGTACCGCGAGACCGTCGGCGAGGTCTCGACCGAGGATTTCGACCGGACGATGAAGACCAATCTCTACGCCCTGCACTGGATCGTCCAGGCGGCGGTCCCGCATCTGCCGGCCGGGGCGGCGGTGATCACCACCGCCTCGATCCAGGCCTATGAGCCCTCGGCCATATTGCTGGATTATGCGACGACCAAGGCGGGGATCGTCGCCTACACCAAGGCCCTGTCCAAACAGCTGCTGGAGAAGGGAATCCGCGTCAACGCCGTGGCGCCCGGCCCCTTCTGGACCGTGCTTCAGCCCTCGGGCGGCCAGCCGATGGAGAAGGTGGTCCACTTCGGCGAACAGAGCGCCTACGGCCGGCCCGGCCAGCCGGTCGAGATCGCGCCCGTCTATGTGCTTCTGGCGTCCCAGGAGGCCAGCTACGTCACCGGCGAGGTCTATGGCGTCACGGGCGGGGCGGGCATCGCCTGACGAAGAGGGCGGACCGGTCCCTGACCGGTCCGCCTGTCAGCGCCAGCCGTCCAGGATCTCGTCGACCGTCGCCGTCTCGATCTGCTGCGAGAAGCGGTCGTGATAGAGGCGCAGGAGATCGTCATGGGGCCCGTCGGCCGAGCTGCAGACCGCGTCCTGGGCGATCACGACCCGATAGCCCAGATCGACCGCCGCCAGGACGGTCGCCAGAACGCAGACGTCGGTCTCGCCCCCGGTGACGATCAGCGTATCCACCCCGCTGCGGCTCAGGACCGCGTCCAGGTCCGAGCCGACCCAGGGCGAATAGACGTGTTTGTCGATCAGCCGGCCGGGCGGGACGAACCGCTGAAGCGGCAGGGCCAGATCGACCAGGCCGGGGTCGATTCGCTCCAGGGTCATGGAGGCCCAGCGCGTCCAGTAGCGGCGCCAGGCCCCCCGCCCTTCTCCCGGTCGGGCGGCGGGGATGAAGCGGGTGAAGGCCGTCCGTTCGGGCCGGCGTTCGCACAGGCGCACGATCTGGGGCATGACCCGCTCGGCCCAGTCCAGTCGCCACGCCGTCTCCTCGACGAACATCCGCTGCATGTCGATGCACAGATGCACCGCATTCTCCGGCACGGCCTCGCGCAGACCCTCGGCCATGGTCAGGCCGCGCCTGCCGCGCCGCTTCCGGCGTTCGGAGAGGAGGGTTCGATCTCCTCGGCGTCGGGCGGGGTCTGGGTGTTGGAGTGGTGTTCGATCCGCCCCGTCTCGACCTCTTCGCGGGCGAAGACCTCCTCCTGTCCGGCCTCCAGCAGCTGATCCTCCGGCCCGCCCAGCCCGCCCTGGGCCAGACCCGAGGCGGCCGATTCGCGGCTGTGGTCGCGGTCGCTCATCGGCTCAGGCCGCCTGACGCGCCGGGGCGCCGGTGTAGCGTTCATATTCCTCGCAATAGCGGTCGGTCAGCCGCGTCTGGTGCTCGCCCTTCTGCTTCAGGGTGATGAACCAGCCCTTCTCCTCCTCATACATATGGGTCAGGACGGCGCCTTCGATATGCTCCCACTTGTCCAGCCAGGCGGTGTCGGAAGGGGCGATGTTCTCCAGCTCGGCCATCTGCGCCTTGGCGGTGGTCTGTTCCAGATAGGCGTGGGCGGCGTGCATCTTCTCGCCGGCCTGTCCCAGGGCCGGGTACAGGACCAGCTCCTCGGCGATCGAATGGCCGTTCAGCACCAGGGCCAGGGCCTTGAGGGCCGCCTGGCGGTCGGCCGCCGATTTCACCCGGCGTCCGCGGGCGAAGGCGCCGCGGATTTCGTCGTGATGGTCCAGAACCAGCGACAGCCAGTCGCCGGGCGCGGCGGCCGCGCGCGCCTGGGCCGTGGCTTCGGCGCGGGCCTCTTGGCCGGGTTGGGGGGTTACGGCGGCCAAGGCCTTGTCGATGATGGACATTCGGGTCTCCTGCGATGCGGAGACAAGGCCGGGGATCAGCAGGCGGTTCCCAATGTCGTCTTTCCAACCTGGGCTGACCGGGCGACGAGGCGGGGGAGGGGGACCAAGGTCGGATTGACGCGGAGGCTTTGCAGGCGTCTGATCCGGGGACTGTCGATCTTTCGGAGGTCGTCCATGAGCCTGCGGTCCCAGACCGATCACGCCAGCCTGATCCAGCAGGCGCTGGACGAGGGCGCCGGCGCGCGCTCCGCCCTGGCGGCCTCCTGGCGTCGGTCCATCACCCTCTACGGCCTTGATCCGGTGCGGGCCGGGGCTGTGGAGACGATCTCTGAACAGGCGCTGCAGGACGCCCGTCAGGCGATGGAGCCGATGACCCGCGCGGCCGAGGGGGTGCTGGACCGGCTGTTTCTGGCGGTCGGCGGGGTCGGCTGCTGCGTCCTGCTGACCAATGCCGAGGGGGTGCCGGTGGAGCGGCGCGGAGCGGCGGCGGACGACGAGACCTTTCATCGCTGGGGCCTGTGGCCGGGCGCGGTCTGGTCCGAGGCGCATGAGGGCACCAACGGCATCGGCACGGCCCTGGCCGAACACCGCCCCGTCACCATCCACCGCGACCAGCATTTCCACGCCCGCAACACCGGCCTGAGCTGCGTCACCCATCCGATCCACGACCCCTTCGGCCGGCTGGCGGGGGCGCTGGACGTCTCGTCCTGCCGGGCGGATGCGACCGAGGCCATACTGGGTCTGATCTCGGCCGCCGTGGCCGACGCCGCCCGGTCGATCGAGGCCCAGGCCTTCCGTCAGACCTTCTGCGACGCCCGCATCGTCCTGGCCGGAAGCGCGGGCGAACGGAATGCGGCGGCCCTGCTGGCCGTGGATCGCGACGATCTGGTGATCGGGGCGACGCGGGCGGCGCGCCTGTCCCTGTCGATCACCGACGAACGGATCGCCGCCCAGCTGCCGGCCTCGGACCTTCTGACGCCCGGCGCGGCCGAGGCGGACCTGTTGGAGGCGGAACGGGGCGCGGTGCGCCGGGCCCTGGCGCGCAGCGGAGGCAATGTCTCGGCCGCCGCCCGCCTGTTGGGCATCAGCCGCGCCACCCTGCACCGCAAGCTGCACCGGCTGGGTCTGAACGACGCCCAGTAACAGCCTCCTGTAATCTGTCGCAAATCTGCGACAGGTTTGCGCCGCATCATGAACCGGGCTTCTGGCGCGGCGGGCCTTGCGGACCGAGTTTGCCTCAAACGACGCCGGACAATCGGCGCCCGAGGAAACCGCAAGGAGACGCACTCGTGACCAAGCCCGAATTCGCCCGCGCCGCGACGCCCAAGTTCAAGACGCGCTATGACAACTTCATCGGCGGCCGCTGGGTCGCCCCCGTCAACGGCCGGTATTTCGAGAACACCTCCCCGGTGAACGGCCGCGTCCTGTGCGAGGTCGCACGCTCGGACGCGGCCGACGTCGAGCTGGCCCTGGACGCCGCCCACGCGGCGAAGGACGCCTGGGGCAAGACCAGCGTCGCCGAACGCGCCGTGATCCTGAACAAGATCGCCGACCGGATCGAAGCCAACCTCCAGGCCGTGGCCGAGGCCGAAACCTGGGACAACGGCAAGCCGGTGCGCGAGACTCTGGCCGCCGACATTCCGCTGGCGATCGACCACTTCCGCTATTTCGCCGGCTGCATCCGCGCCCAGGAAGGCGGGATCTCGGAACTGGACCACGATACGGTCGCCTATCACTTCCATGAACCGCTGGGCGTGGTCGGTCAGATCATCCCGTGGAACTTCCCGATCCTGATGGCCGCCTGGAAGATCGCGCCGGCCCTGGCGGCGGGCAACTGCATCGTCATGAAGCCGGCGGAACAGACCCCGGCCTCCATCCTGGTCGTCATCGAACTGATCCAGGATCTCTTGCCCGCCGGCGTGCTGAACATCGTCTCCGGCACGGGCGCCGAGGTGGGCGAACCGCTGGCCACCAATCCGCGCATCGCCAAGATCGCCTTCACCGGCTCGACCGCCGTCGGCCAGAAGATCATGGAATATGCGACCCGGAACATCATTCCGGTGACGCTGGAGCTGGGCGGCAAGTCGCCGAACATCTTCTTCAAGGACGTGATGGACGCCGACGACGCCTTCCTGGACAAGGCGCTGGAAGGCTTTGCGATGTTCGCCCTGAACCAGGGCGAGGTCTGCACCTGCCCCAGCCGCGCCCTGATCCAAGAAGACATCTATGAGGCCTTCATCGAGAAGGCCATCGCCCGGGTCGAGGCCATCGTCCAGGGCGACCCGCTGGACCCCGCGACCATGATCGGCGCCCAGGCCTCGGACCAGCAGCTGAAGAAGATCCTGAGCTATCTGAAGATCGGCCGCGAAGAGGGCGCCCAGGTCCTGACCGGGGGCGACCAGGCCCAGCTTCAGGACGATCTGGCCGGCGGCTATTACGTCAAGCCGACGGTGTTCAAAGGCACGAACGACATGCGGATCTTCCAGGAGGAGATCTTCGGTCCCGTCCTGGCCGTGACCACCTTCAAGACCTTCGAAGAGGCGATGGAGATCGCCAACGACACCGAATACGGCCTGGGCGCCGGGGTGTGGTCGCGCGACATGAACACGGCCTATCGCGCCGGCCGCGCCATCCAGGCCGGGCGGGTCTGGACCAACTGCTATCACCAGTATCCGGCCCACGCGGCCTTCGGCGGCTACAAGAAGTCGGGCATCGGCCGTGAAAACCACCGGATGATGCTGGATCACTATCAGCAGACCAAGAACCTTCTGGTCAGCTACAGCCCGAACAAGCTGGGCTTCTTCTGATCTGCATCAAGGATGGCCGGCTCCGGATCGGCCATCCTCCGATCGCTCTCTGATCCGTCTGTCCGGAGAGCGGCTCCCAGGCGGGCGGGCCGGTGTCCTGCTTCCGGTCCGCCCGTTCCCCCTTCTGATCGAGGATGAACCATGGCCAAAACCATGAAGGCCGCCGTCGTGCGCGAATTCGGCAAGCCCCTGGTGATCGAGGATGCGCCGATCCCCACCCCCGGACCCGGCATGATCCAGGTGAAGGTCGTCGCCAGCGGCGTCTGCCACACCGATCTGCACGCCGCCGAGGGCGACTGGCCGGTCAAGCCCAATCCGCCCTTCATTCCGGGCCACGAAGGCGTCGGCTACGTCTCGGGCGTCGGCGCCGGCGTGAAACACGTCAAGGAGGGCGACCGCGTCGGGGTGCCCTGGCTCTATTCCGCCTGCGGCCATTGCAAACACTGCCTCGGCGGGTGGGAGACCCTGTGCCACGAGCAGCAGAACACCGGCTATTCGGTGAACGGCGGATTCGCCGAATATGTGGTGGCGGACCCGAACTTCGTCGGCCATCTGCCCGATAACATCGGCTTTGAAGAGATCGCGCCGATCCTGTGCGCCGGCGTCACCGTCTATAAGGGGCTGAAGGTCACGGAGACCAAGCCCGGCGACTGGGTGGTGATCTCGGGCGTCGGCGGCCTGGGCCATCTGGCGGTGCAATACGCCAAGGCCATGGGGATGAACGTCGCGGCCGTCGACATCGACGACGCCAAGCTGGACCTGGCGCGGCGTCTGGGCGCCTCGGTGACGGTCAACGCCAAGACCTCCAACGACCCCGCCGCCGAGATCAAGCGTCAGACCGACGGCGGCGCCCAGGGGGTGCTGGTCACCGCCGTCTCGCCCAAGGCGTTCGAACAGGCCCTGGGCATGACGGCGCGCGGGGCGACGGTCGCCCTGAACGGCCTGCCGCCCGGCGACTTCCCCCTGTCGATATTCGACATGGTGCTGAACGGCACCACGGTGCGCGGCTCTATCGTCGGCACCCGGCTGGACCTTCAGGAGGCGCTGGACTTCGCCGCCCAGGGCAAGGTCAAGTCCACCATCGCCGTGGAGCCCCTGGACAATATCAACGACATCTTCGCCCGGATGCACAGGGGCCAGATCGAGGGCCGGATCGTCATGTCGATCGACTGATCGGCCGGTGCGGATCAGGCGATCCGCACCTCGACCCCGCCGTCGCGCGCCGCAGCCGCGACGGCGGCGGGGGGCGGCTGGTCCGTGATGATCATGGCCACCTGGGACCAGTCCGCCGCCTGGGCGCGGCCCGCCGCCCCGAATTTGGAGGCGTCCGTCAGACAGACCGCCTTGCGCGCATTGGGCAGCACCGCCCGGGCATAGGCCGCCTCTTCCGGCTCGTGATCGAGAAAGCCGTGCGCGGCGTCGATGGCGACGATGGAGAAGAAGGCCAGGTCCGGCACGAACCGGTTGGCGTAGGCGGCGGCGTCCGCATCGAAACTGGCCCGATAGGCGGGGTTGACCGCCCCGCCCGCCAGGAAGATCCGGGCGTCCGACAGGGCCGCCAGCTCTCCCGCCGTCTCCAGACTGTTGGTCACGACCGTCAGATCGCGCACGGAGGCGATCCGGCGCGCCAGCCAGAAGACGGTGGTGCTGGAATCCAGCAGCAGGGTCATGCCTGGTTCGACCAACTCGGCCGCGCGGGCCGCGATCCGCTTCTTGGCCTCGGCGTTGATGTTCAGTCTCTGCCGCCACGGCGCCTCGGCGCGGCGATCAGGCAGGCGGACGCCGCCGTGCACCTTTCGCACCGCCCCTTCCTGCTCCAGCCGTCGGATGTCGCGGCGGATCGTCTCCTCGGACACATCAAAGGCCGTCGCCAGATCGGCGATCGAACAGGCGCCCTGATCAGCCAGGGCGGACAATAGGGCTTCGAGCCGTGCGGACTGATTCAACGCCGTGCCTTGGGTCATGCAACTCGTGTGACATGTGGCGCCTGCCTTCGTCAAAATCCACACAAAAACACAAAATGCCACAATAGTTCACATCGATGTCACAGGCCCGGCGTAGATCGTTCGAAGACGGCTCAGCGCCGTCCAAACGTCAGGGGATGTCATCATGGTTCTTTCAAACACGCGCTTTTGCGCGCGCGCCCTGCTGTGCGGCGCAGCGCTCGCAGCGATCCTGCCCGCCGCCGCCTTGGCTCAAACCGCGCCGGCCCAAGGCGGGACGGCGGACGCCGCCAACCTCGCCGACATCATCGTGACCGGTTCGCGCAGCGCCACCCGCCGCGCCGAGGCGGAGCAGCGCCAGGCCGACATCGTTTCGGAAGTCATCTCCGCCGATGAGCTGCTGACCATCCCGTCCACCAGCGTGGCGGCGGCGCTGAAGCGTCTGCCGGGCGTCAGCACCGTCAACGACCGCGGCACGGGCGACGCCCGCTACGTCAGCATTCGCGGCCTGGACAGCGCCCTGAACGTCTACACGATGAACGGCGTGCGCCTGGCGACCTCGGGCCGCGACAACCGCGCCGTGGCCCTGGACCTGCTGCCGCCCGACGGCCTGGACACGGTGCGGGTGGTCAAGAGCGTGACCCCGGATCTGGACGGCGACGCGGTCGGCGGCACCATCGACTTCCGCCTGCCCAGCCCCTTCGACTTCGGCGACGGCATGGCCAGCCTTTCGGTCCGCGCCAGCCGGGAAAACATCGCGGACAAGACGGCGACCGACCTGACCGGCGCCTTCTCGACCTTCCTCGATTCCGACCGGACCCTGGGCCTTTACGGCGTGGTCTTCCATACCGAACGGACCATTACGGGCGAGCGCAACGAGAACATCAGCTACAACACCAGCTGGCGTCCGAACGGCCTCCTGCCGGATAGCGACACCGTCCTGTCGGAAGACACCCCCCTGCGGCTGGTCTCGCACGGCCTGGACCGGTTCGTGAACGACATCGACCGCACCGGCGGCAACTTCACCCTGGAGTACCGCCCGACGTCGAATGACGAACTTCACCTGCGCGGCCTGTACTCCCAGTGGAAGAACGATCAGCTGCACGACTATATCGACGTCAAGACCGGTCAGGACGACAAGGGCGCCATCAACAGCTTCTCGTCCCTGATGGGCGCCGAGGTGAAGCAGGAGGACAACCGCTTGGGCGTGCTGAACCTGGGCGGCCGCCACGTCCGCAGCGCCTTCGAGCTGGACTACGACATCGCCTATACCTACGGCCGGACCGAGACGCCGAACCAGTGGTATATGGAATATGTCACGGACGGCAGCCTGCCGATCTACAGCACCCCGATCGGCTTCGACGCTTCGGACAGCAAACACCCGACCTGGGTGATGAGCGAGGCCCAGTCCTCGGCCATGCTGAACCCGGCCAATCTGAAGTTCGACTACGCCGAACTGTATCGCCGGATCTCCGAAGACTCTCAGGCCTACGCCGCCGTCAATCTGGCCTGGTCTCCGGAAGACAAGGGCGTGCTGAAGACCGTCAAGGGCGGCTTCCGCTTCCGCCGGTCGCAACGGGATTATGATCAGCAGCAGGACGTCGACAGCGGCACGCGCGACATTCCGGGTCTGGCCGGCGGCTCGCCCCTGTCGGACCACAGCGACCTGATCGCGGGCTCGATCGATCATTTCGACGACGACCACTATCGCGGCCTGACGCGCTTCGGCACGATCCTGGAGATGAACCGCGTCCTGGCCGTGCTGCAAGCCGCGCCGCGCGTGACGGACGACGAATACCCCTGGAACCTGAACGACTCCTCGGGCCGCGAGACCAGCTACAGCGGCTACGCCATGGCGGTGCTGGAACGGGGCGCCTGGTCGGCCACGGCCGGGGCGCGGGTGGAGCGGACCGACATCCACAACGAGGCTCTGGTCACGACCGAGGACGCCGTCACCGGCGTGGTCACGCGCGAGTTCGGCGGCGCCACCGGCACGACCGAGGCCAGCTACACCCAGGTCCTGCCCAGCCTGCACGTCGACTGGCGTCCGAACGCGGACTGGACCGTGCGCGCCGCCGTCTGGACCTCCTTCGCCCGTCCCAACTTCACGGACATCTCCAAGGGGATCAACATCGAGTCCAACGGCCCGCGGATCGTCTCCATCGCCAAGGGCAACCCCGATCTGAAGCCGGCCGAGGCCCTGAACTTCGATCTGGGCGTCCAGTACGCCGGCGAACAAGGCTTCCTGTCGGTCGGCCTGTTCCGCAAGGAGATCGACAACTTCATCTATCAGTCGGCGGGCTCGCAGGTGATGGTCGGCGCCGACGGCGTGCCGATCACCACCTCGGCCAACGGCAAGGACGCCACCATCTGGGGCGTCGAGCTTGCAGGGCGCCGCGACCTGATCGCCGGCTTCTCAGCCTGGGCCAACTACACCTACCAGCCCAGCAAGGCCGATCCCGGCATCGCCTGGCGCGAAGGCGTCGAGGTGGGCCTGCCGAATGCGCCCAAGGTCCTGGGCAACGTCGGCCTGAGCTACAAGCGCGACCGGTTCGACGCCGACCTGGGCTACAGCTATCGCGGCCGCTACATCGCCACCCTGCGCGCCAATGCGCTGGATGAATACATCCAGCCCCAGGCAACGCTGGACTTCGGCGCGCGTCTGCAACTGACCGACCAGCTGGTGCTCAGCGCCTATGGCGAGAACCTGACGGGCGAGGCCGGCTACTGGGCCACGCGCGGCAAGTCGGAACGCTACACCATCGGCTATCAGACCGCGCCGCGCATGCTGGGTCTGGGTCTGACCTGGCGTCACTGAGGGGCTTGGTCCTCACCGTCGCAAACCTGTCGCCCGCGCCGGTCATAAGATCGGCGCGGGCCTTGTTCGGAAACATCTGATGTCTGTCGATCGGCGATCTCTTCTGGCGGGCGGCCTCGCCGGCGGCCTGGGCGCGGCCTTGGCGGCGGGGCTTCCGGCCTCATTGGCGAGGGCCCTGTCCATTCCGGCCGACGTCCGCAAGGGCACGATCGAGGACGTGGCCCATGTGGTGATCCTGATGCAGGAGAACCGCAGCTTCGACCACTATTTCGGCGCCCTGGCCGGGGTGCGGGGCTTCGGCGATCCCCATCCCATTCCCGTCGCGTCCGGCCCCGACGGCGCCCCGCGCGACGTCTGGACTCAGGTGGACCGCACGGTCCAGCCCGCCGCCGAGGTCGGTCCCTTCCACCTGGCGACGACCGCCGACTTCGACCTGATGCGGATGGAGGGGACGCCCCACCACTGGCCCGACGCCCAGGCGGCCTGGGACCAGGGGCGTATGGCCCATTGGCCCGAGGCCAAGACCCAGCGCGCCCTGGGCTATTATCGGCGCGAGGACATCCCGTTCCAATACGCCATGGCTGAGGCCTTCACCCTGTGCGACGCCTATCACTGCTCGGTCCAGACGGGGACCAACACCAACCGCCTGTTCCTGTTCAGCGGGACGAACGACCCGCACGGCCGCGCCGGCGGCCCGGTCATCGACAATGTCGACGACGATCTGAACAAGCCCGACGCCGACCAGCCCCGCTATGACTGGACCACCTATGCCGAGCGGCTTCAGGCGGCGGGGATCGACTGGCGCCACTATCAGAATCTGGCCGACAATTTCGGCGACAACCCGGTCCAGAACTTCATGGCCTATCGCCGCGCCTGGCGTGGCGAGCCGGGTTCGGACCCGGCGCTGAAGGAACGGGCCCTGTCCACCCGCGACCTGGATCAGCTGAAGGCCGACGTCCTGGCCGGCCGCCTGCCGCAGGTGTCGTGGATCATCGGCACGGCCGAGGGGTCCGAACACCCCGGCCCGTCCAGCCCGGCCCAGGGGGCGGACTATATGTCTCGCGTCATCGACGCCCTGACCGCCGATCCGGCCGTCTGGGCGCGGACGGTGCTGTTCATCAACTTCGATGAGAACGACGGCTTCTTCGACCACGTCCCGCCGCCCGCCCCGCCGTCGCCCGACGCCGATGCGCCCGGCGGTTTCGCCGGCGCCTCCACCGTCTCGACCGAGGGGGAATACCACCGCCTGCCGGCGCCCGGCGCCGACGGGGACGAGGCCCAGTTCCGGGGGCGGCCCTACGGCCTGGGGCCGCGGGTGCCCATGTATGTGCTGTCGCCCTGGTCGCGCGGCGGTTTCGTCCATTCGGAGGTGGCCGACCACACCTCGGTGATCCGGTTCCTGGAGCGTCGCTTCGGGGTGATGGAGCCCAACATCTCGCCCTGGCGACGGGCGGTGTGCAGCGACCTGACGACCGCCTTCGACTTCGCCACGCCGAACCAGACGCCTTTCGTCGATCACCTGCCCGAGACCGCAGAGGTCCGGGCGCGGGCGGCCGCCATTCCCGAACAGCCGTCGCCGACCGCTCCGGTCCGGCCGGCGCGCCCGGTGCAGGAGCCGGGCCAGAGGCCCATGCGCCCGCATCGCTATCGGCTTCAGGCCCATTGCGACGTCGATGCGGCGGCGGCGCGCGCGGAACTCACCTTCGTGTCGCAGGGGGATCTGGCCGCGGTCTTCCATGTCTATGACCGGTTGCACCTGGATCGGCTGCCCCGGCGCTACACGGTGGGGGCGGGCGGACGGTTGACGGGCGCCTGGGACCTGTCGGCCGACGGCGGACGCTACGACCTGTGGGTGTTGGGACCGGCTGGCTTCCACGCCCATTTCGTCGGCTGAGGCGCAACCGAGGCGAGCCGCTTGCCGTTTCGGGCGGTTCTAATTCAGGCGTGAAAACACGGCGCCCGGGCCGATCGGCGCCCGGCTGACCACCGCAGCCCCGCCGCTGGAGGCGCGCGCCAGCAGGAGCAAGTCATCGCTCCGGTTCGATTCGGCGGGGCGGGGCGCTTCGGTCAAGGTCTCGTCGGCCAGGTTGAAGGCGAAGGCCGCCCCACCCAAGGGGCTGGGCGTCAGGGCCAGGGTTCCGCCGTGGGCCTCCACCAGGGTGCGGCAGATCGACAAACCCAGGCCCATGCCGCCGGGCTTGCTGCTGGCCAGGGGCTCGAACAATTTGCCGGCCATGTCAGGGGCGACGCCGGGGCCGTTGTCGGCGACCGACAGCTGGTAGCCGCCGTCGATCAGGCCGCCCGCAATCTCAATGCGGCGGCGCTTGCCGTTCTCCGGGGCGTCGAGCGCATTGCGGATCAGATTGATCAGGACCTGCTGAATCTGCACGCGGTCGCACCAGGCCGTATCCGCCGGGTCCAGCCGCACCTGTATGTCCGCCCTCGTCCCCCCTGCGTGCATCCTGAGGATCGGCAGGATTTCCTTGACCACCTCCGACACATTTTCCCGAACCCGAGGACCGGATTCGTGACGCATCATCTGGCGCAGGCGGCGAATGATGGCTGTCGCCCGGTCGATCTGGCCCTTGGCGGCGATCAGCGCCTGAGGGAGGTCGTCCGCAGCCTCCGGCCGGGCCTCAGCCATCCGCCGGGCCGCCTCCAGAAAGTTCGCGGCGGCGGACAGGGGTTGGCTCAGATCATGGGCCGCCATCGAGGCCACTTCGCCCAGCGAGTTCAGCCGCCAATTGTACATGATCTGAAGCCGCAGATCCTGGACGGCGGTCTCGGCGGCGACCCGGGCGGACACGTCCTGAATGAACAGGGTGGCGCAGTCGCAGGTCTTGTGGGTGAAGCGGGTGGCCTGGATCTCGACGAAGGCGTCTTCGCCGTCGGCGCGACGCGCTTGCCAGATGGGGGCCTGGCCCGACGGATCGCGGCGGCCATTGAAGGCCTGGGCCGCCTCGGGGGTGGCGACGTCGTCCAGATTAAAGCCTTCAAACAGGGCGTCGATGCTCAGGGACGGATCGTCCAAAACGGCGCCGAACAGCTGTTGAGCCGCCGGATTATGGTTGCGGACACGGCCGGTCCGATCGACGGCCACGATCGCCATCGGCGCGCCGACAAAGACGCTGCTCGCCAGCGAATCTTCCAACAGCTTTCCTCCTCCTTCGACGCCGGCCCGCTTCTCGATGGTCGAGTCCTGGTCACCATTGAGAATAGATGCCTTGCGTCTCTGTGCAATGGATTACGACCTTGGTCGATGATCGGATTACTGATGAGAATCAGACGCAGACTTATTGACGTTTGCGGTCTTTGGTCCGACGGCATCTTTCGCTCGGCAAGAGCATGATCGTTTCGGACGGAACCGCTTCGCGGTTCCGACAGAAGCGTGAATCATGCTCTCGCTTTAATCTGGAGCCTGATTCACCGTTTCAGCGGAACCGCGAAGCGGTTCCTCCTCAACGGATCAGGCTCTAGGAGCGAGGCGGTCGGCGCCGCCGAAGGCCGTTCCTACGCCGCCTGGGTCTATGGCGAACACTCAGGGCTGCATGGTTAGCCTTGCACGATCAGGGCGCGGCCCAGCCTCTTTGCGCGGTTTTAAGTATAGTTGCTGCGCTAAGTACAACCCCCTAACCCAGGGTTGAAGCCGGTTTAACCATGCAAGCTAATGATGCTTCTGGTTGTGTGGCTAAGGCTGCGGAAGGGGACTGAGATGACTGTTACTATTTCGACCAAGAGGGGGCGTTGCGCGCCCCCGGCGAGGTCTGACCTGACCGCACTTCGCCCCTTCTTCAATTTTCAGGACGCCCCATGGCCGGTCGCGTCCCTCGCCCACCCCTAACCGGCCATTGCGGAGAGAGATCATGCGTTTCACCATAAAGGCCAAGCTGGCCGTAACCTTCGGCCTGTTGATCCTGGCCCTCGTCGGCATCGTCGCCCTGTCGATCAGCCGACTGGGGACGTTAAACCAATCCATCACCGAACTGATCGAGGGGCCGGCGGCGCAGCTGAGCCGCGCCCAGAGTGTGGACGCCGAGTTCGGCGGCGTGGTGCGGCGCGAACGCGGCATGGTGCTGGCGACCGACCCCGCACAGGTCCGGACCTTTTCGGAAGAGGCGAAACAGGCTGCAGGACGCCTTGAAGATCAGCTGAACCAGGCCCTCGCCGCCGCCTCGCCCGAGGCCAAGGGCGACTGGACCAAGCTGGCCGACACCTGGGCCCAGTACAAGCTGATCAGCAACGAGGTTCATCGTCTGGCCCTGGCGAACGACAAGGCCGGCGCCGGCGCCCTGATGCTGAACGAGGCCCGGACCTTGGCGGCCGAACTGGAGAAGTCCACCCACCGCATCGTTGAAATCGACAGGGAGAAGATGAAGGAGGCCGAGGCGGCCACCACAACCGTCTTCGAAAACGCCCGAACCGGCCTGATCATCACCGCCGTGGCGGCGGTTCTGGTGGCCCTGGGCGGCTGCACCCTGGTGTCCTTCATCATCAAGCGGGGTCTGCATCGCGCCAATGAGGCGGTCCGCGCCGTGGCCGAGGGGGATCTGACCAGGACGGTCGCCGTCACCACCCGCGATGAGATCGGCGACATGCTGGGCAATCTGAACACCATGATCGAACGGCTGCGCGGCGTGGTGTCCGACG
>NZ_AP044008.1:1127500-3290498 GCF_055391505.1 Brevundimonas sp. Br13
GTGATCTATCCATGAGCAGGTTGAAGGTTGGGTAACACCAACTGGAGGACCGAACCGGTGAATGTTGAAAAATTCTCGGATGACTTGTGGATAGGGGTGAAAGGCCAATCAAACTTGGACATAGCTGGTTCTCCGCGAAATCTATTTAGGTAGAGCGTCCGACGAATTCCTTAGGGGGTAGAGCACTGGATGGTTGCGGGCTGCGCGAGCGGTACCAATACTAACCAAACTCCGAATACCTAAGAGAACTATCGGGCAGACACACGGCGGGTGCTAACGTCCGTCGTGAAAAGGGAAACAACCCTAACCATCATCTAAGGCCCCCAAGTACTGGCTAAGTGGGAAACGATGTGGGATTGCTTTGACAATCAGGAGGTTGGCTTAGAAGCAGCCATCCTTTAAAGAAAGCGTAACAGCTCACTGATCAAGCGATCCTGCGCGGAAAATGTAACGGGGCTCAAGCCAGTCGCCGAAGATATGGGTTTGCACTTTGTGCAAGCGGTAGCGGAGCGTTCCGTAAGCCGGTGAAGGTCAGGCGTGAGCCTGGCTGGAGGTATCGGAAGTGAGAATGCTGACATGAGTAACGATAAGAGTGTGAGAGACACTCTCGCCGAAAGACCAAGGGTTCCTGCGTAAAGCTAATCTGCGCAGGGTTAGTCGGCCCCTAAGGCGAGGCTGAAAAGCGTAGTCGATGGGAAGCAGGTAAATATTCCTGCACCAGCTGGAAGTGACGGATGGCATAACTCGTACCCACTTATTGGATTGTGTGTGCGGGGGCGTCGTCCCAGGAAATAACTCCAGCAGAGACCGTACCCGAAACCGACACAGGTGGTCAGGTAGAGCATACCAAGGCGTTTGAGAGAACTGTGCTGAAGGAACTCGGCAAATTGCACGCGTAACTTCGGAATAAGCGTGACTCACCCTGGGCAACCAGGACTGAGTGGCACAAGCCAGGGGGTAGCGACTGTTTAGCAAAAACACAGGGCTCTGCGAAGCAGCAATGCGACGTATAGGGTCTGACGCCTGCCCGGTGCCTGAAGGTTAAAGGGAGGAGTGAAAGCTCCGAACTGAAGCCCAGGTAAACGGCGGCCGTAACTATAACGGTCCTAAGGTAGCGAAATTCCTTGTCGGGTAAGTTCCGACCTGCACGAATG
This sequence comes from Brevundimonas sp. Br13, assembly GCF_055391505.1. Taxonomy (NCBI): domain Bacteria; kingdom Pseudomonadati; phylum Pseudomonadota; class Alphaproteobacteria; order Caulobacterales; family Caulobacteraceae; genus Brevundimonas; species Brevundimonas sp. Br13. The sequence continues at coordinate 1,128,655 of NZ_AP044008.1, forward strand.
GCGTAACGACTTCCCCACTGTCTCCAGCACAGGCTCAGTGAAATTGAATTCCCCGTGAAGATGCGGGGTTCCCGCGGTCAGACGGAAAGACCCTATGAACCTTTACTATAGCTTCGCCTTGGCGTTAGCGACCGTATGTGTAGGATAGGTGGGAGACTATGAAACCGGGGCGCCAGCTCTGGTGGAGTCGTCCTTGAAATACCACCCTTACTGTCGTTGACGTCTAACCGAGGACCGTTATCCGGTCCCGGGACATGGCGTGGTGGGTAGTTTGACTGGGGCGGTCGCCTCCCAAAGTGTAACGGAGGCGCGCGATGGTGAGCTCAGAGCGGTCGGAAATCGCTCGTCGAGTGCAATGGCATAAGCTCGCCTGACTGCGAGACTGACAAGTCGAGCAGAGACGAAAGTCGGCCATAGTGATCCGGTGGTCCCGAGTGGAAGGGCCATCGCTCAACGGATAAAAGGTACTCTAGGGATAACAGGCTGATTTTGCCCAAGAGTCCATATCGACGGCAAAGTTTGGCACCTCGATGTCGGCTCATCACATCCTGGGGCTGGAGCAGGTCCCAAGGGTATGGCTGTTCGCCATTTAAAGTGGTACGTGAGCTGGGTTCAGAACGTCGTGAGACAGTTTGGTCCCTATCTGCCGTGGGTGTTCGAAGCTTGAGAGGATCTGTCCCTAGTACGAGAGGACCGGGATGGACATACCTCTGGTGTACCTGTCATGGCGCCAGCTGTGCAGCAGGGTAGCTAAGTATGGAATAGATAACCGCTGAAAGCATCTAAGCGGGAAACTAACCTCAAAACAAGGCTTCGCTGAGGATCGTGGAAGACTACCACGTTGATAGGCCAGGTGTGGAAGCGCGGCGACGCGTGAAGCTTACTGGTACTAATAATCCGATCGGTTTGATCGTTTCTCAGCAAAACTCATTCGATGATCATCAATCACCCGATGATCGTCACGACAATGTCTTCTCATCATCCGCTGTCCGCCTCGTTGACCTGGTGGCTATGTCGGAGGTTCCCCACCCGATCCCATTCCGAACTCGGTCGTTAAGCCCTCCAGAGCCAATGGTACTTCGTCTCAAGGCGCGGGAGAGTAGGTCGCCGCCGGGTCTACCAGGCGGACAGCCGATGATGAAAAATCCTTGTCGAACCCCTTCTTCCTCCACAAACCACCCCTGCCGCGGGATGGAGCAGCCCGGTAGCTCGTCAGGCTCATAACCTGAAGGTCGCAGGTTCAAATCCTGCTCCCGCACCCAATATCGTAGTATCATCGCCGTCCTGGCCTACCAGGGCGGCGATTTTGCCTTGAACCGTCAGCGAGAATCTCCCGCGTTCCGGCAGCGGCGTGACGACGACCGTCTCGATCAGCCGACGCACCAAATCCCGCGCCTCCATCACCGCTTCGCTGTCGCTGCGGTCCAGCACACGCTCCAGCGAGGCGACGACCGAGCGATAGTGATCGGCCATGCGAGGGTGCAGGGCGACCACAGGCGGCGAAGGCGCAGCGGACAGCCGGCCTTCCACTGCGGCTCCCACCTCGCCGGAAAGGGCTAGCATCGTCTCCTCAAACTGCGGAATTGGAGCCGCGGTGCGGATGATCTGATGCGGTTAAAGCGCTTCGAAGGTTAGTTCGTCATCGGGCTTGTCCAGCCAAGCCGCATCGCGATGGTAGAGGTGACCGGCGACGGCGCTTAGATGGAGGCCGCCGCGTCTTGCGATCGTGGCGAGGTACCAGAGGAGGTCGCCGAGCTCCTCGGCGACCTCCTCCGAATATGCGGCTGACGAGGCGTGGTCTCGCTGCTTCTTTTTCAGTGCGCTAGCGGAAGTGGTCGATCGCCAGCGGAATGTCGGCGGCCAGGGTCTCGCGCACCATGGCGAACCCCTGATTGAAGGTTCACCTCTCGTCGCGTGATTCTCACTGATCGGCGAGCTTTGTTATCCAAGGCTGTGACCATCTGTCTGCGTTCGCCAACTGACTTCGGCCTGTCCGAAAGCTGACGCTGTCAAAGACTGCGTAGAGTCACAACGCGAATTCGTAAGCGGTCGCCCTGTCTGGCGGTGGGGCCAGCAGTTCTGTTCAGTGCGTGGCTTTGCGGTTCCCCTCATCCCGCAACTTCTGCTCGTTCACCGGCGTCGTTTCCTGATTGCTAAGCTTCTCAATCTTCAGTAGGTGTTGATGCGTAGGGGGACGTTCAATGCGCTATGTGGCTCGGGGTGTCTTTGTCGCGTCCGCGATGGGGCTTTCGGCGGTCGTGCTCTGTCCGGCGGGCGCGCAGGCTCAGGTTTCGACGGCCTACACCTATGACGCCCTGGGCCGTCTGAAGACGGTGACCAATGCGGGCGGAGCGACGGTGACCTATGCGTATGACGCCGCCGGCAACAGAAGCCAGGTTGTAGTCGCGGGCGTTCAGACAGCGCCGTCCGCTTTCGATCTGGGCGCGCCGGTGACGGGGGCTGCGGCGGGCGCTTGGGTTCTCAGTGCGTCTCCGGTGCTGTCGGGGTTCACCGGGGCAGCGGCCATATCCGTGACCGGCGGCGAATACCGGATCGACGGCGGGTCCTGGCAGACGGCGGCGGCCACGGTCAGCGCCGGCCAGTCGGTTCAGGTGCGGGTGCAGGCGCCGACGACGGCCGGGGCCAGCCAGACGGCGACGCTGAACGTGGGAGGTGTCACGGCTGCCTTCCAGGTCACGACGGCAACTGCGGATACGACGCCTGACGCGATTTCACCGGCCGACCACAGTCTGACTGCCGATGTTGATGAGTCCTTCACGGCAGGGTCTTCATTCACGGTCTCTGGGATTACGGCGCCGATCACGCTGCGTTTTGGGTCTTCTCTCATCAGCACTTCGGGCAATGTGAGCTCGCGCCAAATGATCGTGGTGCGCACTACGGCCGCCGGCGTCAGGGAGGAGTGGTTCGTTGCGGCGCCCGCAGGCACATTGGATGTGACGGCGAACAATGGAGATCAGTTCACCATCAAGGGGTTTTTGGCCACGTCTTCCGGCAGGGCGTCGACCTCATGGCGTTGGACGGTGAGCAACCAGACTGCAGGCGGTGCTCAGCTGGGGACGGCGACGGTCACTCAAACTGTCGACAACGACAATAACTTCAATATGGCGGATACGACGCCTGACGCGATTTCACCGGCCGACCACAGTCTGACTGCCGATGTTGATGAGTCCTTCACGGCAGGGTCTTCATTCACGGTCTCTGGGATTACGGCGCCGATCACGCTGCGTTTTGGGTCTTCTCTCATCAGCACTTCGGGCAATGTGAGCTCGCGCCAAATGATCGTGGTGCGCACTACGGCCGCCGGCGTCAGGGAGGAGTGGTTCGTTGCGGCGCCCGCAGGCACATTGGATGTGACGGCGAACAATGGAGATCAGTTCACCATCAAGGGGTTTTTGGCCACGTCTTCCGGCAGGGCGTCGACCTCATGGCGTTGGACGGTGAGCAACCAGACTGCAGGCGGTGCTCAGCTGGGGACGGCGACGGTCACTCAAACTGTCGACAACGACAATAACTTCAAAGTTGATTAATTTGCAGTGCAAGCGTCACGCTGGCTCGAACCAATATTTCAGGGACTGCGATAGTGAACCGCGGTAAGCCTGTCACGGCGCGAGCATCGACTGAAGTCACCGTCAGCGGCGCCTCCGGTTCCTGGACGGCTGTGGTTGAACTGCAGAATCTCTCGGGGCGGACGCCTACCACCAGTGTCAGTGGAACGACGGCCTCTATACGGCTCACCTCGGCGCAAACGGAAACCACAAGCGGTCAGTTCCGCCTGAAGGTGGTCGATGCAAACAATACCGTCAGCTATTCGCCATGGGGCGAATTCACCTTGGAGATTCAAGGCGAAGGCGAACTCATTCTGAACCAATGAGCTCGATGATCCAACAAATGAGTACTAAGCAGGCGGACATCTCAACCAGGAAAACAGCCTGCCGGTCTAGATTTGTCGATGACATTCGTCGGCTTAGCTTTTTCCGATTTCAATGGATGGTTACGATCATAAGGTGGCGATCATCCGGAACCTTGACCATACAACAAGGCGGTAAGCTAGGCTTATCGAGGGTTGAGGATCTGCCACTCGCAGTGTGCCATGGACGGCTATCCCGCCATGCGTCGGGTCACGCAGAACGACAGCGGTCTCGTCATCTGGGACGTCAGGATAGCCGTCTGGCGCACCGGCGTCCGCCGACACGAATCTAGGGGGAAGATCGATGAAGAACACGCTCAAAGCCGCTCTGCTGGTCAGCAGCGCCCTGGTCGCGACGCCTGTCCTGGCGCAACAGCAGCCGACGCCGCCAGAGCATTACACCTTGGATCCACGAGGGGTGGATCTGGTGCAGGGAACGTTCAACTACGGCGTCGTTGACGTGGCCATTGGGCCGCGAGGACAGGGCGGCCTAGAGCACGGGCGTGTTTGGGTGAATGGGGGCTGGAGAGACACCCTGTCGGGCACGATTGCGGCTGGTGTATCGGGAACCTACATTGTGAGCCTCGGCGCGCAGTCGGAAGAATTTACGAAGTCCGGCTCTGATTTCATTCCCGCGTCTAACAACGGCGCAAGGCTGAGCCAAAATGGCTCCACATTTACCTACACAAGGAGTGACGGCGTCGTCGCAACCTATTCGACAAACTATAGTTCAAGCACATCGCCTTATAAGGCGAATAATGCCGTATTGTTGTCGGTCGCATATCCGAACGGAGAGAACGTGGAGTATCTCTGGAACGGCACGCCCTTTTGCCTCGGGTATCTCCGCGAGGATGAAAACGGAAACCCAGTAGGCTGCTTCGGTCTCACCCACGCGGTACGTTTGGAGGGCGTTCGAAACAATCGTGGGTACGCGATCGATTTCGTTTATGCATCGGACGCGCCGCCAATAGGCGCTATGGAGGCGTATGGACAGTGGTTGCGCCGGACAAGCGCGCGGGGGGTCAATCTGGCCATCGATCCCTGTACGACTTACCCGGGCGGGTGCGACGCCCTGACTCAGACTTGGCCGAGCGTCTCTTATCCAAACGCGAACGATTTTGGGGGGCGCATCACGACGGCAACCGACCAGTCGGGGCGAACCACCACCTACAGCTATGACAGTAATGCACGATTGAGCAGTGTGGTGTCGCCCGGCGCCGGCAATGTGGTCAGCGTCAGCTATGACACGTCCGGCAAGGTCAGTCAGGTCACCCAAGGCGGGGCGACCTGGACCTATGGCTTTGCGGACAGCGGATCGACGAGGACGACCAACGCCACGGGCCCACTGGGCCAGCAACTGACGGCGGTTTCGGACCTGACGATCGGTCGGGCGACCTCCGTGACCCAAAGAACTTCGCCCAGTTCGTCGGTGACCACCTCTTACAGCTACGACAGCCAGCGCCGTCTGCAGCGTGTGACCCAGCCGGAGGGGGACTATGCCGAACTGACCTATGACGGGCGCGGCAACGTCACCCAGACTCTTTACGTGCCCAAGGCGGGGTCGGGTCTGGGCAATCTGACCACGACGGCGACCTTCCCGGCGTCGTGTTCGAACCCGGTGACGTGCAACAAGCCGACTGCCACCACGGACACTCGAAACAATGTCACGAATTACGAGTGGAACGGAACGCACGGCGGACTGGAGAGCGTGACCCTGCCGGCGCCCACGCCGGGGGCGGTGCGGCCGCAGACGCGGATCGCCTATGCGGCCCAGACGGCCTACTTCAAGAATAGCAGCGGCGTGATCGTCGCCGCGCCGACCGCCGTCACCTTGCCTGTTTCCATCTCGCAGTGCGCGACCGGCGCCGCGCCGGCCTGCGTGGGGACGACGGACGAAGTGCGCCAGACGATCCAGTACGGGTCTTCGGGCGTGGCCAACAATCTGCTGCCCACCGTGGTGACGCAAGGCGATGGAGCGGGAGCCCTCACGGCCTCGACGTCGCTGACCTATACCGTCAACGGCGATGTGGCCTCGGCGGACGGGCCTTTGTCGGGATCGGACGACACGACCTATTACCGCTATGATGCGGCGCGTCAGAGGATCGGGGTTGTTGGACCGGATCCTGATGGGGCTTCAGGACCGCTGCTGCGCCGGGCGCAGCGGACGACCTATGATCCTCGCGGCTTGCCGACCTTGGTGGAGCAGGGCGTGGTCAACGGCTTGTCCGACGCGGACTGGAACGGTCTTAACGTGCTCGCCCGCACCAGCAACAGCTATGATCTGGACGGACGGCTTTTCACCCGCGAAACGCCGTCGAACGGCACGGCGCCCCTGACCCAGGTGGTTTTGAGCTATGACGCTGCCGGGCGACTGGATTGCCAGAAGACGGTGATGTCGCCCCAGTCTTCGATTTCTACGAACGCCTGCGCGATGGGACCGACGGGCGCCCATGGTCCGGATCGGATCACCAAATACGGCTATGACGCGGCGGGGCGTATGACCTCGACAGTGTCGGGCTATGGGTCGGGGACGGAGATCACCGAGAGCGCGACCTATACGGCCAACGGCAAGCCGCAGACGCTGACGGACGGGGCGGGCAATGTCTCGACCCTGGTCTATGACGGCTTCGACCGGCTGTCGCAGATGCGTTATCCGAACGCCTCGGGCGGCGGCTCCTCGACGACCGACTATGAAGAATACGGCTATGACGCCGGCTCGAACGTGATCAGCTACCGCAATCGGGGCGGGGAGGTGATCAGCGCCGGCTATGACGCCCTGAACCGTCAGGTGTCGATGGGCGGGTCGGCGATCGCGAATCGGACCGTGGCCTATGATCTGCTGAACCGGGTGACGGCGGTCAGCTACGCCGGCGGCGGGGCCGGCGCGACGCGGACCTGGGACGCCCTGGGCCGGATGACGTCCGAGACGCAGAACGGCGTGGGGACGGTGAGCTACGGCTATGACCTGGCCGGTCGTCGCACCGCGATGCAGTGGCCGGACGGTTTCTGGGTCGCCTATGACTACAACACCGCCGACGACCTGACCGCCGTCCGCGAGAACGGGGCGACCGACTGGGCCCTGGCGTCCTGGGCCTATGACAATCTGGGCCGGCCGATCGCCCAGAGCCGGGCGAACGGGGCGACCACGACCTGGGGCTATGATGCGGCGGGGCGTCTGTCGAGCCTGAGCCAGGACCTGGCGGGGACGGCGAAGGATCTGACGGTGAACCTGGGCTACAATCCGGCGGGCCAGATCGTCAGCCGGAGCCTGTCGAACAGCGCCTATGCCTATACGCCGGGGTCGGGGACGACGACCTACGCCAACAACGGCAAGAACCAGGTCACCGCCGTCAGCGGCAATGCCGTCAGCTATGATGGGCGTCAGAACATCACCGGCGTTCCGGGCCAGGGCGGCTATGGCTACAACGGCTCCAACGAACTGACCTCGGCGACGGTGGGCGGGACGACGACGGGCCTGTCCTATGATCCGGCCGGTCGGCTGTACCAGACCGGATCGACCCGCTTCCTCTATGACGGCGAGCAGGTGGTGGGGGAGTACGACACCTCGGGCGGCCTGCTGCGGCGCTACGTCCCCGGCCTGGGCCTGGACAGCATCGTCACGGCCTATGAGGGCTCAGGCTATGACCGGCGCTGGCTGCTGGCGGACGAACGGGGCTCGGTCGTCTCGATCACCGACGGCTCGGCCGGGGCCCTGGCGACCAACACCTATGACGAATACGGCGTGCCCGGTGCGGGCAACAGCGGCCGGTTCCAGTACACAGGCCAGATGTGGTTGCCGGAGGCGCAGCTCTACCACTACCGCGCCCGGGCCTATGCGCCCCAGCTGGGGCGGTTCATGCAGACCGATCCCATCGGGTATGGGGATGGGGCCAACCTCTATGCCTATGTGGGGGGCGATCCGGTGAATTTTACGGATCCGACGGGTCTGGACGAGCAATGTCGCGATGGCGGACCGGCCAATGGCTGCTTCGTGCCTGTGCCCGGTAGGAGATGCCCTGATAATGCGATATGCGATAGATACGCGATTGATGCCTTCGTAGACCGCTACAATTGGGTTGCCCTGTGGAGCGACAATATTTCGGGCCGCATGAGAGGAGAAGCTAGGGGAGAAATAGGCACGCTCTCTCTCCCGCAGCAGTGTGCGGGTGAAAGCAGATTAGCATACCGTGCGCGTATGGCCGGCTACTTAGGCGACGGGATGGCGGTGGGAGGGACGTTAACCGGCGCTGAGCCGGTGGCGGCTATCGGAGCTGCTATCAGCGTGGGAGCTGATGTTGTGAAGATAGGCGACGCTGTGTCTCGCGGAGACGGTATTACAGCGTTCGGCGATGTCGTTGGAATGGTAGCGGGGAGTATTCCAGGCGGCAAGTTTATGCGTAAGCTCGGTGCCCGTTTCGATTTTGGACGGCGGGCAAACGGGCAGTTCCGGCGCAACTGGCGAGGAAGGCAGGCTGCTCAGAACGAGGCAAGCAGTGCTATACAGTCATCAGCTGCTAGCAACGCTGTAAGCGCGGCAACTTGTGGGTGACACGTGCAAATATTATTTATAGTCTGTGTGCCATTATTTTTATTGATTTTAGACAGGATGGCAAAGAACAAATTTTCCTACCGAGGAGTTTCTGACCTTGATGTACATAATTCAAAGAGCAAGGGCCGATTTGTCTATTTTATTGTAAAAAACAACAAGTACGTGCGTTTTTTGGGTCTTTTTTTGGTTGGGGGCGGCATCATTATCGCAGCCCTGAGTTCGCCCGACGCGGAAATAGGAATCTTGCCAGCTGTTATTCTGGTAGCTGGAGGAGTCACATATGGCATTGGTGTTGCTTGGACGTACTTCTTTCTCAAGTAGCGTGGTCACGGCTAAGGGAACTTAGGGGCCGGGTGAGGCTGTCAAAGTAAGTGCTGAATTTCGGCTACAATCCGGCGGGCCAGATCGTCAGCCGGAGCCTGTCGAACAGCGCCTATGCCTATACGCCGGGGTCGGGGACGACGACCTACGCCAACAACGGCAAGAACCAGGTCACCGCCGTCAGCGGCAATGCCGTCAGCTATGACGGGCGTCAGAACATCACGGGCGTTCCGGGCCAGGGCGGCTATGGCTACAACGGCTCCAACGAACTGACCTCGGCGACGGTGGGCGGGACGACGACGGGCCTGTCCTATGATCCGGCCGGTCGGCTGTATCAGTCAGGGTCCACCCGCTTCCTCTATGACGGCGAGCAGGTGGTGGGGGAGTACAACACCTCGGGCGGCCTGCTGCGGCGCTACGTCCCCGGCCTGGGCCTGGACAGCATCGTCACGGCCGGCGCTTATGCGAAGTGTGTATGGCCGGTTTCCTATAATTTAGGTCGTTGACGTGAAAGAAGTCATAAAGCTCAGTATTCTTGAGGAGTATATGCCGCTGATTTTTCCAGAAATGAAACAAGATAGCAGTAGGTTTGCAAGACAGATATCTTTAGAACGTGGGGATCCAATTTTGGACAAAATTGCAAGAATGGATCGCCAAATTCATAATCGAACGGGGGCGAGGGTATTTTACGGATTTGATATAATACGAGAATATAGCAGTGATGAGCTAGGAAATGCGAGTTATTTTTATTTAAAAATAAAGCCGAGTAGCTACTTTGATCCGGTTGGGGAAGAGTGTGGCACGCACTACGAAGATCTTTTAGCTTGTAATGAATGCGGTGCTGGGGGGCAGCAGGTAGGCCCACTTTACTTGAAAACCAAGTTCATACCTAAACGAACGGATATTGCTGCCACCATCGCAGGGGAGATCGTCGTGTCAGGGCGATTGGCGAATCTTATGCAAAAACACGCCATAAGCGGCGTTGTATTGGCCCCTGTCTTTGAAATCGGCAGAGGCGGGGTGACCGAGACGGGTTGGTATCAGTGGCTTCCGTCTTCTCCATTCTTTGACATTGTAGCGCCGACGATGATCAGAGAATCTCTTTTTGATGAGGAAGTCACAAGTTGTCCCTGCGGAGACACGTTAGGGTCGAATTTGCTTTCGGAAATTTTCCTGATCAGGCCATTGCAAGGGGTGGCTGATGTAATGTGGTCCCGCCAGTACATTGGCCGACGCATAGGGTTTTTGAGGCCTCGTCAGGTTGCCGTTGTTGGTAAAAAGCTCATCAATTTGATGTCAACTCTTGAAGTTAAGGGTTTTGATGTTGAGGTTGCGCATGCGAAATCAAGTGATGGATTATGGTCATGATTAGCATTGCAGGGAAGGGGCCGGGGCGTGGTCTCATTATAAGAGAGATCGGGTAGGCCTGCCATTGCGTTGACAAGGAAGAATCAACGCATTGTTCAATTCTGTCCATGCGGATCTGACCGGGTTTGTGAACAGACGGGTGAACTGCGTGCTATAGGCGAAAAGCGATAGCGCCTCGGATATGGGATATATTCATTGCCGAATGGCTGGGATTTGGAAAACCCATGTGAACTTCTGCAGAGCTGCTGGGGTGGGCTGTCCGGACTTCAGGACGCTATTTCACGTGATGGTCGCCATGTGATCAGCGGAGAGAACGCTATCCACGCACGCGGCTTCTTCCTTGACCTGGCAGCTGTGCCGGAGACCTTCAACGGTTCCCGCTGATGGCTACTAGATTTGGGTGGCGGCGAGCGCCACGTCGAATGTGGAAGCGATGACACCGAAGACGATTACTTCGGCAAGCTCAAGACAGCGCGGAATGGGCACCGGGCCGCCCCTTCCCCTATGCTGTACGATACCAGCCCTTCATCGGAGAGAGGTGGATTCTGCTCTCTGACCAGGATGATGAGAGGATGCACCTTATCGCTCTTGATGACATGTTGCCATTACAACTCGCCAACGCCAAAGCTCTGATAAGAGGGCAGGCTCAGGATCCAATCGCCTTGGCCTGATCCTGGATCGTGTGAATGAAGGCGGCGCCGGCCGCCTTCAGGGCTTACCCGCTTTCTCTACGACGGCGAGCAGGTGGTGGGGGAGTACGACACCTCGGGCGGCCTGCTGCGGCGCTACGTCCCCGGCCTGGGCCTGGACAGCATCGTCACGGCCTATGAGGGCTCAGGCTATGACCGGCGCTGGCTGCTGGCGGACGAGCGGGGCTCGGTCGTCTCGATCACCGACGGCTCGGCCGGCGCCCTGGCGACCAACACCTATGACGAATACGGCGTGCCCGGTGCGGGCAACAGCGGCCGGTTCCAGTACACGGGCCAGATGTGGTTGCCGGAGGCGCAGCTCTACCACTACCGCGCCCGGGCCTATGCCCCCCAGCTGGGGCGGTTCATGCAGACCGATCCCATCGGGTATGGGGATGGGGCGAACCTATATGCCTATGTTGGGGAGGGGGGGCGACTAATAGGGTGGATCCATATGGTTTGGATCCTGACGATGTTGTGGTGATTTGTGATGCATCGTGCCGGTTACGGTTCGCTGAACGTCGGCGACAGATCGAGGAAGCGTTGGAACGACTGCGCAATGATGTGACGGAGCTTGGTGAGATCATTGTCGTAGGTCGTCGAAAGGCGGGCTCTCGTAGAGCTTCCCTCATCCCGTCTCGCGCCTACCAGAAGTGTTTTGGTGCAGCAGTTGGGGGGGCGGAACAATGTGGGGCAATATAGCTGCGTCAGCGTCGGTAGCGCTCTGGGTGCTCCTATCAGCGACAAAGGTAGGTCCGGGGTAGGAGGCGGAGGCCCAGCGGTTGACGTGACCCCCGTTTCTCATCCAGCCATAACGAGAGTCCTGGGTTGATCTGAGCTGGGGTTGGCGTGGTTGGCAAGAGGCCGGTCTGCGCAGCCATCAACCCGCGCAGCAGGCCGGCCGATGTGTCCGGTGAGCGCCTTTGCGTAGGCCTCGGGCGTCAGCCATCCCAGCTTCGAGTGCGGCCGGGTTTCATTGTAGTCGCGCCGCCAGGTTTCGAGCACGAGCCGGGCGTGCGGGAGGGACCGGAACAGCGTCTCGTTCAGCAGCTCGTCGCGCAGACGACCGTTGAAGCTCTCATTGAAGCCGTTCTGCTGCGGCTTGCCCGGCGCGATGTAGTGCCAGCCCACCCCCGTCTCGTCGGCCCAGGATAGGATCGCGTTCGAGGTCAGCTCGGTGCCGTTGTCGCTGACGATCGTCTCGGGACGACCCCGACGGACGATGATGGCATCCAGCTCGCGCACGACCCGCCGGCCCGACAGCGAGGTGTCGGCCACGAGCGCCAGGCACTCGCGGGTGCAGTTGTCGATCACCGTCAGGATGCGGAAGCGCCGCCCGTCAGTCATCTGGTCGGAGACGAAGTCCAACGACCAGCGCTGGTTGGCGACCAGCGGCTCATCCAGCGGCCGACGGGTGCCCATGGCGCGCTTGCGCCCGCCGCGCCGTCGGACCGTCAGCTTCTCCTCGCGATAGAGCCGCTGAACCCGCTTCCTGTTCACCACATGACCCTCGCGCCGGAGCATAACGTGCAGCCGGCGATAGCCGAACCGACGTCGCTCCTGGGCCAGGGTCCTCAGTCGATCTCGTAAAGCGCCATCGTCAGGGCGCGTCGCCCGATAGCGCACGCTGGTCCGATCCACGCCCAGCACCCGGCACGCCCGCCGCTCGCTCATCTCGTGGACCGACCGCAGGTGCGCCACAGCCTCTCGATGCGCAGCGGGCGTCACCACTTTTTTCCCAGCAGATCCTTCAGCGCGACGTTGTCCAGCATCGCGTCCGCCAGCATCCGCTTCAGCTTGGCGTTCTCGTCCTCCAGCGCCTTCAGACGCCGGGCCTCCGACACGTCCATGCCGCCGAACTTGGCCTTCCACTTGTAGAAGGTCGGCGAGCTTAGCCCGTGTGTCCTGCAAAGGTCCGCCACCGGAACACCGGCCTCCTGCTCGCGCAGGATCCCGATGATCTGCTCTTCCGTGAACCGTGATCGCTTCATTCCGTCCGTCCTTTCGAGGGGCGGATTCTAGCTATTCCTGGAGGAGCTTCAGGGGGTCACGTCACGGTCGACAAACCACAATGCTATCACGGTTCTTCGGAGGGCGGCGTGGTGCTCAAGAACGGGTCAGCGATTTTAGCGCTGGAGCGGCGAATAGAGTATCGCCCGGAAATACTTGGCCGCGTAACGCCGGTGCCGCGAACGGCCGTATCGCAAGCGCAGCGACGGCTCCAGCTTCGGGGGCGGGCGTCATATTCTCGAGCCAGCCGATAATCACTGCTGCACAAAATTGCGAGGCGACCGTTGGTAGATAGAAAAAATTGCGACGTGATCGAGGAGATATATGATCACCTCTCAGGAGACGAATATTCCGAGTCAGGAGATCATGGAGGTATTAGAATTTACCATGAGCTTGGAATTTCAGGTGTCGATTATATAGATTTTCTCGATTTGTTTCGCATAAAGTATTCTGTTGATATTTCCGGTTTAGATGCAAGACTTTTGTCTCCATCAGAAAGTCCATTCTCGAACATGTTTCGGAGAAAATATATGGAATTGACGATATCAGATTTCGCCAAATTGGCGGAATGTGGTTCTTGGAAGGGAAGTGTTTTAAGGAAGTTTGCTAGATATAAATAGAATGGCGTTTTATAGTTGCCTTCAGCTGCGCAACAAGACGCCGAAGCGGAAAGTCAAGGCCAAGCTGAGGGAAGACAGGCAGGCTGCGACACGAGCCAACACATATGGGCGATGGACTTCCTGCACGACCAGTTGTTCGACGGGCGCAAGATCCGCATCCTGGCGGTCATCGATCTGTTCAGTCGGTTCTCTCCGGCCCTGGATCCGCGCTTCTCGTAACGGGCCACGGACGTCGTTGGGACGCTGGATCAGGCAGCCGCGGTAACCGGCTATCTCCGAACGATCCGGGTCGACAACGGGCCCGAGTTCGTCTCGCGTGACCTGGATCTATGGGCGTTCCAGCATGGCGTCACCCTGGACTTCAGCCGGCTTGACAAGCCGACGGACAACGCATTCGCCGAGTCCTTCAACGGCAAGGTCCGGGCCGACTGCCTGAACACGGCCTGGTTCCTCTCCCTCGACGACGCCCGCCGAAAATGCGAGACTTGGCGTAGAGACTACAACGAAGAACGACCCCACAGCGCGATCGGCGACAAGTGTCCGATTGAGCTCATGAACGGCGCCGGGCCACATGGCCCGCCCGGCGCCTAAACACCGAGAGGTTCCGGCGACGCCCGGTCCAACATCGGGGTCAAGGTCAAATCATCAAAGGACTCTCGTTATCACTGGATGAGAAACGGGGGGCACGCCACATACAATCTCATTTCGAGTGGAACCAACTACAGACCTCATGGGACTAGGCCATAATGATTATAAGATTTTCTAGAAGGTCGATCTGGGCCGTATTTTCTTTTTCTTTGTTGGCTTCGACTGTTCCGTTCTTGATTGCGCCTGATTTTGTCGTAACAGATGTTTTTGAAATCAGCCCGTCGTCGGTGCCCGCAAAAATTTGGCCTGCTGCTGCCGTATCTTCTCCAATAATAGTCTTTTTAAGCTTGCGATTGCTCTGGCGATTTTTTGCCAAAAAAGGTGTCACGTTTCGTGTTGTTGAGCATTAGTCGGGGTTAAATATAAATACGTCTATATATGCCAGGCGAGTCTGTTTAGAGCGTGATGGGCGAATATTGAGAGGGGATATGGAGAACGGAAAGGTGAGAAGGCACTCATCTTATTTGATTGATAAGAATGATTGTGACGCCGCATTGCGTTGACTTAGATTCAATTTCCAGCGGCGTCAGCGACAAGGATGTTGACGGAACTGACACGTTGAGGCGAATTGACCTGCAGCGGTCAGATGGTCAAAGGAGCAGGGGGAATGAAGCCTCGAGATGGCAAGTACCTCAACCGGCTTGCGGGTTTTGCGACCGCAACTGCGGCATTGCTTCTCGTTTCGCCGTCGACGTCCTTCCCCCAGACTGCCGAACGTTTTGATTACGACGCCTTGGGCAGGCTGATCCGAGTGGAAACACCGACCTCCACAACCGTGTACAACTATGATGCGGCCGGAAACCGCACCGTCGTCAGCGTCACTAGGTCAAGCACGTCCTCGAACCCAAAGCGTCCGGTCGTGGTCGTGCCGTCGGGATCAGGCTTTATAGTCATTCCGCTCAACGCGAACACGCAAACCTGATGAGGCTCTGAGATGCCACGCCTTCTGTTCGTCCTAGTTGCTTCTCTTGCGCTGACGCCTCTGCCCGGGCAGGCGAGCGAGTCGGCCCTCGGCAAGCCCTACGGCCTGCTGATTCACGACCAAGGCGGCGCCTTCTTCTATCATGACGGCCCCAGAACCAACCGACCGTCATGCGCGACCCAGGACCGTTGGGTCATCAACGTCACGACGCCGGCCGGCCAAGCGATGTACGCCGCAGTGCTCACGGCGGTCGCAAGCGGGAGAAAGATTGCGGTGCACGGCAGCGGCGCCTGCTCGTTCTGGGGCGATACCGAAAGCGTGACTTCTCTCCAGGTGTTCGACTGAACCGGTCTGAACTGTGTTCGGGCGCGGGTGCTTTAGCGTGCTTGGAGCGCTTACGGGCGTAGCTGCAGATGGGGCGGATGGCGGTGTGCCCGTCAGCGGCCGAGCCCTATCGTGCTGAACCGAAGAGTCGCAGCCCAGAAATCCTGCCGCCGTGTAGACTCCGTGCCCTGATCAGCCTTTGTGTCTCATGATCAGGCGGGAACATCGATCACGCCGATCTTACGACCGTGGCCAGTACGTGCTCCCGCACCCAAGTTTTAAACCGTTAGATCAACGATCTAGCGGGTTTTTGCTGTCTGAACCTACAGGCCCGCGCCGCCCCAGCCCGGACCCCCACGATCAGCGTCGGCGCTCAAGGGGTGAACTGGATCGTGTGTTCGAAAGGCCGGTCGACGGGGCGGCCGCCGTCGCGCGAGGGGGGCGTCGCGGTTCCGTTCATCAGGGCCACAGCCGCCTCGCCGAATCCATAGCCCGGCCGGCTCTCCGACAGCACCACGCAATCCGAAACCCGGCCGTCGGCACGCCCAATGCATCGCAGTCGAACCCTGACGTCGTCCAAGACGGGCGCAGAGGATTGGGCCGCCGCCTTGATCCCGCCGGACGTCTTGGGCTGCGCCTTGGCCAGATCGGCGGCGGGCGCCGGCGTCGAACTGAGGGCGGCAAGAGCGAACAGCAGGGCGAGGGGCATGGGCGAGTTCCTTCTCACCTATAAGGCCCTGAACGCGGCCGTGTTCCCTTCGTCGATACAAAGGTCGCCGAACAGGTCTTGGCGGCCCGCGCCGCAGCCTTGGATCAAGACTCGCCGCGCCACAGACGCCACCAGGGCCGCCAGGGGGTGAGGTGGTGTTCGTGGTGGCGGCCGAAGTGGAAACAGGTGAGCAGGGAGAGCAGGGGGCCGTAGCCGCTGCTGCGGGCGTGGTGGGCGTCGGCGAAGGGCTGGTCGGTATGGCGGTGCGGCAGCCAGGTGCCGAAGGTGAAGAGCTGAAGCGCTGAAAGCAAAGCCGGCGCCGCCCAGAAGGCCAGGAGATTGGCCGGCCGTGCGCCCAGACCGAAGAGGGCGATCAGGACCAGGCCGGTCAGGACCGCCATTTCGCGCCAACCGAAATAGGTGCGAAAGAAGTTCAGGAACCAGGGAAGGAAGGCGCGGGGCGCCGGGGCGTGAAAGTCCGGGTCGTCGGCCGTGCCGGGCGCGGCGTGGTGGGCGTGGTGCGCCGTCTTCAGCCGATCGAAGCGGAAGCCCGCATAGAGCCCCAGGGTCAGCCGGCCGACTGCGGCGTTCAGCCGCGGCCGTCCCGGCGCCAGGGAGCCGTGCATGGCGTCATGGGCGACGATGAAAAGGCCGACCGACAACCAGGTCTGGACCGCCACGATCGCCGGGGCGATCACCAGGGTCAACGGCCCCCATCGGTGAAAATAGACGCCGTAGACATGCAGAACCGCCCATCCCGCCACGATCATTCCCGCCAGGGTCAGACCGATCCAGGTCTGGCGCGGGACGATGCGTGGCTCGGCGACGGCGGCGGTCATGGACTTCAATCTAGCCTATGCCGGCGTCGGAGGCATCCAGGCGGCTTGCCCGTCACGTCCGCCCGTGCCACCTGTCGCGGATGCAGGCCGCCGCCCCCGACAGTTCCGCGCCGGACCTTTTGCTGCTGGGGGGCGGTCTGGCCAACGGCCTTCTGGCCCTGCGCCTGTCCCAGGTCCGGCCCGAACTGGACGTGCGGATCGTGGAGGCGGCCGACCGGCTGGGCGGGGTTCACACCTGGTCCTTCTTCGAACCCGATCTGACGCCGAGGCAGCGGGCGTGGATCGCGCCGCTGATCGCCCATAGCTGGCCCGGCTATTCCGTGCGGTTTCCGGCGTTCGAACGGCGTCTGGCGACCGGATATTCCAGCGTGACGGCGGCGCGGTTCGCCCAAGCCGTGGACCGCGCCCTGCCGGGACGGATCCTGACGGGCGTCTCGGTGGCATCGGCCGGGCCGACCGAGGCGGTTCTGGCCGACGGTCGGCGGCTGACGGCCCGGGCGGTGATCGACGGGCGCGGCCCGACCGCCGCGCCGGACCTTGCCCTGGGGTTTCAGAAATTCGTCGGCCTGGAGGTGCGGCTGACCGCGCCCCACGGGCTGAAGGAACCGATCGTCATGGACGCCTGCGTCGATCAGGCGGGGGGCTATCGTTTCCTCTATGTCCTGCCGTTCGACGACCGGACCCTGCTGATCGAGGACACCCGCTACACCGACGGCGACGACCTGGATCACGACCTGTTCCGAACGGGCGTCAGGGACTACGCCGCGCAGCGGGGCTGGGTCATAGAGACGGTTCTGCGCGAGGAGGAGGGGGTGCTGCCGGTCGCCCTGGACGGCGACATCGCCGCCCATCTGAAGCGGCTGGGGCCGACGGCGCTGAGCGGCCTGCGCGCCGGTCTGTTTCATCCGACTACCGGCTATTCCCTGCCGGACGCGGTGCGGCTGGCGGATCATCTGGCGGAGCGTATCGAAGCGGCGCCGGACGGCCCGGCCCTGGCCCAGGTCATCCGTCGCCATGCGCGCGACGTATGGGCGCAAAGAGGCTTTTATCGGCTGCTGAACCGCATGCTGTTTCGGGCCGCGCGGCCGGATCAGAGGTACAGGGTGCTGGAGCGGTTTTACCGCCTGCCCCAGCCGCTGATCGAACGCTTCTATGCGGGGGAGACGACCTTGGGCGACAAGGCGCGGATCCTCAGCGGCAAACCCCCGGTGCCGATCGGCGCCGCCCTGACCTGTCTGGTCGAAAGAGGACGTGCGTAATGCGAGCAGCAGTGATCGGGTCGGGGTTCGGGGGGCTGTCGCTGGCCATCCGCCTGCAGACGGCGGGGATTCAGACCACGGTCTTCGAGGCGCGCGACCTGCCGGGCGGCCGGGCCTATGTCTATAAGGACAAGGGTTACACCTTCGACGCCGGTCCGACCGTCATCACCGATCCTTCGGCGCTGGAGGAGCTGTTCGAGGGCGCGGGGCGCAAGCTGTCGGACTATGTCGAACTGCTGCCGGTGGCGCCCTTCTATCGGCTGTGCTGGGAAGACGGCGACGTCTTCGACTACGTCAACGACCAGGACGAGCTGGACCGCCAGATCGTCGCCCGCAACCCGGCGGACAAGGAGGGGTATCGCAAATTCCTGGCCTATTCCCAGGACCTGCTGAAGGAAGGCTATCTGAAGCTGGGCGCCGTGCCCTTTCTGGACTTCGCCAGCATGGTCAAGGCGGCGCCGGAGTTGATGCGGCTCCAGGCCTGGCGGTCGGTCTATGACAAGGTCGCCGGCTATATTCAGGACGAGCATCTGCGCCAGGCCTTCAGCTTCCACTCCCTGCTGGTGGGCGGAAACCCCTTCGCGACCTCCTCCATCTACGCCCTGATCCATGCGCTGGAGCGGCGCTGGGGCGTCTGGTTCCCGCGCGGCGGCACCGGCGCCCTGATCCACGCCATGGTGCGCCTGTTTCAGGACCTGGGCGGCGAGATCCGGCTGAACAGTCCGGTCGAGCGGATCACCCTGGCGAACGGGCGCGCCGACGGAGTGGTGGTCGGCGGCCAGACCCTGGCCTTCGACATGGTGGCCTCCAACGCCGACGTGGTCCACACCTATCAACGCCTGCTGGGCCAGGAGCCGCGCGGCCGCAAGGAGGGGGCGCGTCTGGCCGCCAAGCGGCATTCCATGTCGCTGTTCGTCATCTATTTCGGCCTGAAGCGGGTCCACCCGGAGGTGCGCCACCACACGGTGCTGTTCGGCCCCCGCTACCGCGAGCTGATCGGCGAAATCTTCAAGGGGCCGGACCTGCCGGAGGACTTTTCCCTCTATCTGCACGCCCCGACCCGCACCGATCCGTCCCTGGCGCCCGAGGGATGCGACGCCTTCTATGTGCTGGCGCCGGTGCCGCACCTGGCCTCGGCCGACATCGACTGGGCGGTCGAGGGGCCGCGCTATCGCGACCGGGTCCTGGCCTATCTGGAGCAGCACTACATTCCCGGCCTGACCGCCGATCTGGACACCTGCCGCATCTTCACGCCCGTGGATTTCCGCGACCAGCTGAACGCCCACCAGGGCTCGGCCTTCTCGCTGGAGCCGATCCTGACCCAGAGCGCCTATTTCCGCGTCCATAATCGCGACGACCAGATCCCCAACCTCTATTTCGTCGGCGCCGGCACCCATCCGGGCGCGGGAGTGCCGGGGGTGGTGGGCTCGGCCAAGGCCACCGCCGGCCTGATGATCGAAGACGCGGGGCGGACCGCATGAGCGACGCCGTCCTGGACCACAGCCGCCAGTCGATGGAGCAGGGCTCCAAGAGCTTTGCCGCCGCCGCCCGGCTGTTTCCGGCGGCCATCCGGGACGACGCCTGGATGTTCTACGCCTGGTGCCGCCATTGCGACGACGAGATCGACGGCCAGGTTCTGGGCCATGGGGCGGTCGGCATCGACCCGGTCCTGGCGGGGCGCAAACTGGTCGAACTGCGTGAACGCACGGCCGCCGCCCTGGCCGGAGAGCCGCAGACGGACCCGGTCTTCACCGCCTTTCAGCGCGTCGCCGCCCGCCACGCCATTCCGGCAGAGGAGGCGATGGACCTGTTGCAGGGGTTCGAGATGGACGTGGAGGGCCGCCGCTACGACACCCTGGAGGACACGCTGGACTACGCCTATCACGTCGCCGGCGTGGTCGGGGTGATGATGGCCCGGATCATGGGGGTTCAGGACGCGCCGACCCTGCGCCGCGCCCAGGACCTGGGCCTGGCCTTTCAGCTGACCAACATCGCCCGAGACGTGGTGGAGGACGCCAAGGGCGGGCGGGTCTATCTGCCCGGCCAGTGGCTGGACGAGGCGGGCGTGCCGCGCGATCAGGTCGATCAGCCCCGGCATCGTCAGGCCGTCGCCCATACGGCCCAGCGGCTGGTGGCGGCGGCGGAGCCCTATTACGCCTCGGCGCGCTGGGGCTTGCGCGATCTCAATCCGCGCTCGGCCTGGGCCGTCGCCACGGCGCGGGGCGTCTATCGCGCCATCGGCCGCCACGTCTCGCGCTCGGGCGCCACGGCCTGGGACGGCCGGACCTCGGTCGACAAGGCGGGCAAGCTGGCCCTGGTGGGGCGCGGGGCCCTGATCACCCTGTGGTGCAAGACCCTGGACGCCTGGCGCGAACCGCCGCCGCGCCCGGCCCTGTGGACCCATATCTGACGACGCTCAGCGCCCGGCGCGTCTCTGCTCCATCATCACGGCCAGGGCGAGCCCGGCCAGACCCACGCCGCCCAGGGCGACCCAGCCGGTCAGGACCCCGGCGCTGAATTCGCCGCGCCAGATCAGGGCCTGATAGGTTTCGACGGCCCAGGCGTGGGGGGTGATCCAGCCCAGGGCGCGGAAGGCTTCGGGCATCAGGAAGCGCGGCGCCATCGACCCGCCCAGGGCCGCCAGCAGCAGGGCGACGAAGGTGGTCAGGGGCTGGGCCTGTTCGCGCGACCGGCAGGCCGCCGTCAGGGCCAGGGCCACCCCCGCCGCGCACAGGGCGACCAGGGCGGCGGTCAGGAGCGCCGCCGCCGCCTGCCAAAACGCAAGATCCGGCAGCCGAGGCCAGGCCGCCAGGAAAACGGCCGCCGACTGCATCAGGCCGACCGTCGTCAGCCAGATCGCCCGCCCCGCCAGTATGGGCGCCGTCCCGCCCCGCGCCAGGGCCAGCCGCGCCTGCAGGCCCGAGCGCCGCTCGTCCAACCCGCCCATGGCGCCGTGCATGGCGGCGAAGAAGACGAACATCACGCTGACCGCCCCGGCGTAATAGGCGGCCTGGACGTCGCCCTGCGGCCCGACCTGGCGGATCGAAACCGCGCGCGACGGGGGCGCGGGCCGACCGGCCAGGGCCGCCGCCGCCGGGACCAGCCGCGCCTGAAGCGCCGCCGCCGCCACGTCTCGGCCCGCGGCCGACACCACCGTCACCTGGGGCGCGCCTGCCTCGTCGCGGGCGATCAGAACGCCGGCGTCGGCGCGGCCGTCGATCACGGCCCGCTCCACCGCCTGGGCGTCGTCCAGACGGCGAAGGCGCGGCCCCAGATCCTGCGACAGGGCCTCGCCGACGGCGGCCGTGGCCGGGGTGCGCGCCGCATCGTGCAGGGCCACGCTGGCGTCGATGTCGCCACGCGCCCCCGCGCCGAAGACGGCGGCGAACAGCAGATAGACCAGGGGCGGCAAAACCAGGGTCAGGGCCATGCCCGACCGGTCCCGCCAGAAGCCGCGCGCCCAGGCGCCCGCCACCGCCATCATGACAAGGCGTCCGACAGATGGGCGACCAGGTCGTCCAGGCCGGGACGACGCACGGCCACCTCGCCCCCCTCGGCGTCCGCCTCGGGCGAAACCCTCTGGGCCGCGCCCAGGGCGTCCTCGCACAGCAGCCGCCATTCCAGCCCGTCCTTGGAGGGCGCCAGACCCGACTGGGCGAACCGGCTCGCGGCCAGGCGCGAGGCGGGCCGCGGCAGTTTGACGACCAGCAGCCGCGCCAGGCCGAAGGCCTGACGCAGCAGGGCCTTGGGCGGTCCTTCCGCCAGCAGCCGGCCCTGGGCCAGGACGCCGATCCGATCGGCCGTCTCGGAGACGAAGGCCTCGTCGTGGCTGATCAGCAGACAGCCCGCGCCCGCCTTGACCGTCTCGCGCAGGGCGGACGACAGGACGACGCGGGCGGCGGCGTCCACCCCTTCGGTCGGTTCGTCGGCGATCAGCAGGCGCGGGCGCCCGACCAGGGCGGCGCTGAGGTTGGCGCGCCGACGCCATCCGCCCGACAGGGAATGAACCGGCTGATCCGCCCTGGGGCCGCATCCGGTCAGGGCCAGGGCCCGCTCCACAGCCGCAGGGCGGTCGGGACGCGGAACCCCGCACAGGGCCGCGACCGTCGCGACGTTCTCGCGCGGCGTCAGGGCGGGAAAGAGGGCGCAGTCCTGAGGCGCCAGGCCGATGCGCCCGCGTTTCGGCGCGCCCTCGCCGGCCGTCGCCCGTCCGCACCGGACGGGGATCAGGCCGCAGGCCACCCGCGCCGCCGTGGACTTGCCCGCCCCGTTCGGACCCAGCAGGGCGTAAACCTCTCCGGCCGCGACAGTCAGGTTGAAATCGCGCAGCACCGGCCCTTCGCCGTAGCCCGCCTCGACGTCCTTCAGAACCAGCGCCGGCGCGACGCTAGCGTCCAAGTTCGGCCTGCCGGAAGAGATGAAGGACATAGGTCGTCAGGGGGCTGTCGTGCCCGACCGCCTCGGCCGCCCGGGCCAGGGACTGGCGCACCCCGGCGCGGACCCGGCCTTCGCCCCACAGGTCCACGAAGGTGGTCACGCCCTGATCCTGACCCACGTCCTTGCCCAGGGCCTCGCTCGTCGAACAGGCGTCCATCAGGTCGTCGCAAAGCTGGAAGGCGAAGCCGACCGCCTCGCCGAAGGCGGCGAGACGCGCCAGGTCGTCCGCATCGCCGCCGCCCATCCGGCCGCCGCCCCGCGCGGCCGCGACGAACAGGGCGCCGGTCTTCAGATCGTTGATCCGACGCAGGGCGACCACGTCGCGCTGAACGGGATCGTCGCGCAGATCGCGCATCTGGCCCTCGGCCAGGCCGTCGAAGCCGATCGCCTGCGTCAAATCGTCCAGGGCGCCCAGCCGCGCCTCCGACGGCGCCCGGCTTTGCAGAATCAGCCGGGTCGATTGGTTCAAAAGGGCCACGGCCGCCAGCACGGCCGCATCCTCGCCGTGGCGGCGGTGCAGGGTCGGCTGACCGCGCCGCAAGGCCGCATCATCCATACAGGGCAGGTCGTCCAGAACCAGGGAGGCGGCATGGGCCATTTCGACCGCGCAACCGAAATCCAGGGCGTCCTCGGCCCGCCCGCCGACGTGCGCGGCGGCCAACATGGCCACGACCGGCCTGACCCGCTTGCCCGGTCCCAGCAGGGCCTCGCGCGCGGCGAGGGCTAAAAGACCGTCCGATGAGGGCGCCGTCTCGGCCAGCCGGTCCTGCACCAGGCCACGCAGATTCTCG
The DNA here is from genome assembly GCF_055391505.1 of Brevundimonas sp. Br13. Taxonomy (NCBI): domain Bacteria; kingdom Pseudomonadati; phylum Pseudomonadota; class Alphaproteobacteria; order Caulobacterales; family Caulobacteraceae; genus Brevundimonas; species Brevundimonas sp. Br13. Next base: position 1,152,069 of record NZ_AP044008.1, read on the forward strand.
GGCGACTGAGGTTCGGGGTCCGACACGGGCTGGGGCCTTAAGCCGACGATCGCCATACGGGTCTCCTGATGTCCTTCGACAGTCGCGTTGCGACCCTGGGCTGACGCATTATGATCACATACGGCATCACGACTGCGTCGGATGCAACCCGCCAGAGCATGATCGTTTCGGAGGGAACCGCTAGGAGCGTTTGCGATGCCCACCCCCGACGACGCCCTGATCCGACGCAAGGACGAACACATCGACCACGTGCGGGCCGGACGGGGTCTCAGCGGCGCGTCCTCGGGACTGGAGGCGGTGCGTTTCGTCCATGACGCCTTGCCGGACCTGGCCCTGGACCAGATCGACCTGTCCGCCCGTTTCCTGGGGCGGCGGCTGAACCTGCCCTTCCTGATCAGTTCGATGACCGGCGGCCCGTCGCGGGCCGAGGCCATCAATGCGCGGCTGGCCGAGGCGGCCCAGGCCCTGGGCGTGGCCCTGGCGGTCGGCTCCCAGCGCGTCGCCCTGGAGACGGCCGGCGGGTCCGGCGGCTCGGGCTTGGGGCCGGATCTGCGCCGCCTGGCGCCCGACGCCCTGATCCTGGCCAATCTGGGCGCGGTGCAGTTCGCCCTGGGCTATGGGGTGGACGAGGCGCGCCGGGCCATGGAGATGATCGGCGCCGACGCCCTGATCCTGCATCTGAATCCGCTTCAGGAAGGCGTCCAGCCCGAGGGCGACCGCGACTGGCGCGGCGTGGCCCAGGGGATCGAGCGGATCGCCGCCGCCTTTCCGGGCCAGGTGGTGGTCAAGGAGACCGGCGCCGGCCTGTCGGCCGCCGTCGCCCGGCGCCTGGCCGACATGGGCGTCGCGGCCCTGGACGTGGCGGGGGCGGGCGGCACCAACTGGGGCCTGATCGAAGGGGCGCGGGCCACCGGCGGGCGGGCCGAGGCCTTGGCCGCCCCCTTCGCCGACTGGGGGGTGCCGACGGCCCGCAGCCTCCGCGACTGCGCCCAGGCCGCCCCGGACCTGAGGCTGATCGGCTCGGGCGGGATCAAGGACGGTCTGGATGCGGCCCGCGCCGTCCGTCTGGGGGCCGATCTGGTCGGCCAGGCCGCCGGGGTGCTGGAGGCGGCCCTGACCTCGACCCAGGCGGTGGTCGATCATTTCGAGCTGATGGCGGCCCAGCTGCGGCTCGCCTGTTTCTGCACGGGCTCCGCCGATCTGGCGGCCCTCGCTCAGGCGCCGCTGCTGGAAGAGCCCCGCTTCTGAGCCAGTTCGGCCTTCAGCGCCCGCGCCGACCGCACCCATAGAAAGCCGAAGGAGACGCAGCCTTCGCGCGTGCGCACGGCGTGATGCAGACGGTGCGCCTGGATGCGCCGCGTCCAGAAGCCGGACCGCCCCGAAAAGCCCGTCGGGAACCGCCGGTGCACCAGGCCGTCGTGGAAGAAGAAATAGACCATCCCATAGGCCGTGATCCCCAGCCCGACCGGCAGGGCCCAGGGCCACAGGTGCAGACCCACGGCCACCATGACGATGGCCGGGGCGGCGAAGACCACGGCGAACAGGTCGTTCTTCTCCAGGGGGTGATCGTGCGGCTCATGATGGCTGCGGTGCCAGGACCACAGGAAGCCGTGCATCACATAGCGGTGCATGATCCAGGCGAACGCCTCCATGCCCAAAAAGGCGGTCAGGAACAGCGCGATCCACGTCAGCCAGGCCATGGCCCCAGCATAGGCGGTTTGATCCGCCTTCGCCACGACTTGACCGCCGCGGGGATTTGACCGTCTGTGCCCCCATGTTGAGGGACCTGCTCATCACCACCCTGGCGCTGAGCCTGATCATCGGCCTGCGCTATCTGCTGGTCGGCGCGGCGGCCCATGGGCTGCTGTGGGCCGGGGCGGGCCGGGGACGGGCGCTGAACCTGCGGCCGCCGGCGATCAAGCGCATCCGCGCCGAGATCGTCGCCTCCCTGATCGCCTGCCCCATCTACGCCCTGCCGGCGGCCCTGGTGCTGGAGCTGTGGAAACGGGGCGGGACGGCGATCTACAGCGATCCCGACGCCTGGCCCCTGTGGTGGCTGCCGGTCAGTCTGATCGTCTATCTGCTGGCGCACGACGCCTTCTACTACTGGGTGCACAGGGCCCTGCATCACCCGCGCGTCTTCGGCTGGGCCCATGCCGAACACCACCGGTCGCGCGACCCCAGCGCCTTCGCCTCCTTCGCCTTCGACCCGGCCGAGGCTGCGGCCACCGCCTGGTTCCTGCCCGCCCTGGCCCTGATCGTGCCGATCCACTGGGGCGTGGCCCTGACCCTGCTGACGCTGATGTCGCTGACGGCCGTCCTGAACCATGCGGGGCGCGAGGTCTGGCCCGCCGCCTGGCTGGAGCGGGCGCCGCTTCGCTGGCTGATCACCGCCACCCACCACGACGCCCACCACAAGCGGTTCAACGGAAACTACGGCCTCTATTTCCAGTTCTGGGACCGCTGGGCCGGGACTGAGGTTTCGGCCGCCCCCTCGCGACCATCCCCGGTCATCCCTCCAGAGCGGCCCTCAGCGCCTCTTCGGTGATCGGCTTGGTCAGGGCGGCGTGGGCGCCCAGGCCGGTCGCCATCTGCAGTATGGACGACGAGGCCAGACGTCCCCCGCCGCTCATGGCGATGACCCGCAGGGAGTCCCTCAAATGCCGGGTGTCCATGATGAAGTTCAGCCCGTCGCGGTCCGGCATCAGAATGTCCACCAGCACGGCGTCGGGCGACCAGTCCTCGACGATCCGCAACCCTTCGTTGACCGTTGCTGCGGTCAGGACTTGGCAACCCAGCCGTTTCAGCATCTCCTCCAGATGAAGCAGAACCAGCGAATCGTCCTCGATCACGCAGACTTTCACGCCCAACCTCCAGATGCGATCAGGGGGAACTAACGGATGAATCCCATGTTGCGTCAACTCGGAAGACGGCGTTTCCGACTGGCCATCGCCTTGGCGGGCGCGGTCGTGACCCTGCTTCTGGCGGCCACTGGGGTGACGCTGCAACGAGAATTCTCCAGCGCGGACGCTCTGCGCGATGCGGTCGAGCAATCCTATGACACCCGGCTGCAGATTCAGTCCGTCTTCTCATTGGTTCAGGACGCTGAGACCGGCCAACGCGGCTATATCATCACCGGGGACGAGACCTTCCTTGAGCCTTATGATCGCGCCCTCGACCGGCTGGACGCTCAGATGAACAAGCTTGCGGGTCTTTCGGCTAAGGACCCGCCACAGGCCGAGAACCAGCGTCTTCTGTCGGAACGGGTCCGGCAGAAGCGGCTGGAGATGCAGCGGACCATCGCGCTGCGCGAATCCGGCCAGGCGTCCGCCGCCATCAGCCTCGTGATCAGCGGGCGAGGCAAGCTGACAATGGATGATATCCGCCAGATCGTGGATCGGATGACGCAGCGTGAGGCCGACCTGCTGTCGGCTCTGTCGGCCGACGCGCGCGAACGGACCCGGCATACCGAATTCCTGGTGGCCCTGATGTTCAAGGTTCTGGTCTTGACCGCCTTGGGGACCGCCTTCCTGGTCTGGCGCTATCTGGCCACCCGCAGCGCCCTGCTGGAGCGGCTGGAGGCCGCCGCCGCCCGCCACAGCGCCACCCTGGACAGCGCCTTCGACGCCATCGTGACCCTGAACCCCAGCGGCAGCATCGAGACGCTGAATCCGGCGGCGGAACGGCTGTTCGGCTGGTCGGCGCCGGAGGTCGAGCGCCGCGACGTCGGCCTTCTGGTCGATGATCTGGCCGAAAACGGAGAGGGCGCCTTTCTGGACCGGCTGGACGCCAGCCACGGCGATCTGGAGCAGGGGCTTCTGCTCGAACTGACCGGCAAGCGCCGGGACGGGACGCGCTTCCCGGTCGACGTCGCTCTTGCGGCCATGGACCTGCCGACGGGCCGCCATGTGGTGGCGGTGATCCGCGACGCCACCGAACGCCGCCGCATCGCCGAGATGAAGGACGCCTTCGTCTCGACCGTCAGCCACGAACTGCGCACCCCCCTGACCTCCATCGCCGGCTCCCTGGGCCTGGTCGCGGCCGGGGCGGGCGGACGCTTGCCGGAAAAGGCGGCCCGACTGATCGACATCGCCCACGCCAACAGCCGCCGTCTGGTGCGGCTGATCAACGACATCCTGGATGTGGAGAAGCTGGAGGCCGGGCAGCTGAAGATGACCCTGGCCCCGCTGGACCTGCGCGACGTCGCCGCCCGAGCGGTCGAGGGGATCCAGGGCTACGCCGATCAGCTGGGCGTGGGCGTCAGCCTGAACGACGGCCCGCCGGCGCCGGTGCGGGGCGACGGCGATCGGCTGATCCAGGTGGCGACCAATCTTCTGTCAAACGCGGTCAAGTTCTCGCCGTCCGGCGGCGAGGTCCGGGTGACGGTCAATCCCGAGACCCGGATCGCCCGGCTCAGCGTATCCGACCGCGGCCCCGGCATAGCCGACGAGTTCCGCTCGCGCATCTTCGGCAAGTTCGCCCAGGCGGATTCGACCGATGCGCGTGAAAAGGGCGGCACGGGCCTGGGCCTGGCCATCGCCAAGGAGATCGCCGAACGCCACGGCGGGCGGCTGTGGTTCGAATCCGCCGAGGGCGAGGGGGCGACCTTCCATCTGGACCTGCCGCTGGACCAGGCCGATGCGGCGCATGACGAGGAGGCGGTGCGGCTGCTGATCTGTGAAGACGATCCGGACGCCGCGCGCATCCTGGTCGAGATGCTGTCCTATGAAGGGTTCAAGGCCGATGTGGCCGACACGGCGCGCGAGGCGCTGACCCTGGCCCGCCGCGCGCCCTACGCCGCCGCCCTCATCGACCTTCAACTGCCCGACGCCGACGGGGTCAGCCTGATCCGGCAGCTGAAGGCCGATGAGGCGACGCGCGCCATGCCGGTGGTGGTCGTCTCCGGCGACGTGGCCCGGGGCCGGGTGCGCGGCCGCTCGCTGGAGGTGGCCGACTGGGTCGAAAAGCCGGTCGATCAGGACCGGCTGCGCCAGGCCGTCCGCGCCCTGTTCAGCGCCGACGACAAGCCGGTGGTTCTGCACGTCGACGACGACCGCGACATTCTGGAGGTGACGCGCCAGGCCCTGGATACGGTCGAGGTCGTGCCGGTCGAGAGCCTGGCCGCGGCGCGCGAGGCCCTGGCGCGGCGGCGACCGGACCTGGTGATTCTGGACCTGGGCCTGCCCGACGGCAACGGCCTGGACCTCTTGCCGCTGTTGACCGAGGAGGACGGCCGCACCATTCCCGTCATCATCTATTCGGCTCAGGACATGGACAGAGAGGCCGCCCCGGCCGTTCAGGCGGTCCTGATCAAGTCCCGCATGTCCCTGACCCAGCTGGCGCGGACCGTGCGCCGCCTGGCCCCCCGCGCCCGAGGTGTTGCATGACCGCTCTCCACATCCTGCACGTCGAGGATGACAAGGACATTCGCGACGTGACCGCCTTCGCCCTGACGCTGGACCCCCAGGTTACGGTGACCTCGGTGGCCTCGGGCGAGGCGGCCCTGGCCGCGCTGGACGGCGGGCTTCGTCCCGACGTCGTCCTGATGGATGTGATGATGCCCGTTCTGGACGGTCCCGCCGCCCTGGCGCGCATCCGCGAACGGGCGGGACATGAGACGACGCCGGTCATCTTCATGACCGCCCGGGCTCAGTCGAGCGAGATCAGCCGTTATCGCGCCCTGGGCGCCCTGGACGTCATCGTCAAACCCTTCGACCCCATGACCCTGGTGGAGGAGATTCGGACGATTCTGGCCCAGGCCGGGTGAGGGGGCCGTGACGGCGGACATGGCCGATCTGCGGACCCGGTTCCTAGACCGGTGCGTCGGCGATCTGGCGCGGATCGACCGTCACGTCGCGCTGGGCGCCTGGGACGCCGATGAATTGCGCCGCCTGGTCCACAGCCTCGCCGGCGCCGGCGCCGTCTTCGGCTTCCCAGCGATCAGCGAAGCGGCCGGCGACTGCGACGACGCCTTCGCCCAGGACCGCACGCCCGACCCCGCCCTGATCGAAACCTTGGCCCAGGCCATCCGCGACGCCCTGGCGCGGCGGCCGGGCTGAGCCGCCGCCGCGGCTGGGGTTCACCCCGCTCCGTTCAGGGCCTCGAACACGGCCTGATAGCCGTCAGCCTCGGCGAAGCGCAGCGGCTTGACCCGTTCGACCAGGATTTCGCCGCGCGGCGTTTCGCCCCGTTCGATCAGGTCCATCACCTCGGCGGTATAGTCGGCCAGGGGCATGGAGGCGGGGTTCTGGGCATGGCCGGGCATCAGGTCGGTGGCCACGCCGGGCGGCGCCAGCTCCAGCACTTCCACCGCCGTGTCGCGCAGCTGATGGCGCAGGGACTGGGTCCAGGAGTGGAGGGCCGCCTTGGTGGCGTTATAGGTCGGGGTGGCCGTCAGGGGGATGAAGGCCAGGCCGGAGGTGACGGTCATGACCGTGGCCCGGGGCTGGGCCGTCAGATGGGGCAGGAGGGCCGCCGTCAGCCGGATCGGTCCCAGGAGGTTGGTGGCGATGGTCGCCTCCACCGTCGCCAGGTCGAACGGTTCGGCCTTCAAATCCTCGGTCTTCATGATCCCGGCGTTCAATATGACCGCGTTCAGGGCGGGGTGGTCCTTGACCACCTGTTCGCCGAAGGCGGCGACGGCTGTGGGATCGGCGACGTCCAGCGTCGCCCAGGCCATGCCGGGATTGGCGGCGGCGGCGTCTTTCAGCACGTCCGCGCGGCGACCCGTGATGACGATCTGATTGCCGCGCGCATGCAGGGCCTCGGCCAGGGCGCGGCCGATGCCCGTGCCGCCGCCGGTGATCAGTATGGTGTTTCCGCTGATGTTCATGGGGCTCTCCTTCAGGGGATGCGTCAGTGCGGAAACTCAGTTATGACGGTCGCTCTCCACTGGAAAGTAGGCACCGAAACCCGCCATACTTACCCGCAGGAAAGAAATGGACATGACGGCCTATCCGCCCGCAAGAATTTCGCATCCTGAAACCGGCGAGGTCGCCGATCCGCGCGTCGAGGCCCTGGTCAATGAGGTGATCGGGCGTGTGGCGGACAAATGGACCATGCTGATCCTGGAGGTCCTGGCCGAACACGGCGAGACCCGGTTCACTCGCGTGGGCGAACTGGTGGGCGGCATCAGCCAGAAGATGCTGACCCAGACCCTGCGCCAGATGGAGCGCGACGGCCTGGTGGTGCGCACGGTCCATCCGGTCATCCCGCCCAAGGTCGAATACCGCCTGACCGACCTGGGCTTCACCCTGGCCGAGGCCTTCTGCGGCGTCTGGACCTGGGCCGAGGCCAATATCGACCGCATCGAAGCCGCGCGGGCGGCCTTCGACGCGAGGAAGTGAAGAGGGGCCGATCCGCCCGATGACGTCGCCGTCTGGGCCGGATCAGGCGGCGGCGTAATCGCGGAAGTCGGGCTGCACCGCTTTGACCCTGAGTTCGGCCAGCTCCTCCAGCCGCTTTTCATCGGCAGGCTCGACCTTCTGTCCGGCGACCTCCGCATAGGTCACCTTTGCGGACAGGATGCGATATTCCCGCTCGAGCGTTTCGTCGTCTTGCACTTTCGCCTCCTAGAGAGGGGCATGGGATCAGGTCTGACAATGGCCGATCCCAGCCCAATTTTCAATCGGCCGCTGCGGGTTTGCCGCGGGTGCGGCCGGGCGGCGCAGGGGCGTTCAGCCCGGCGAGCAGGGCCGCGATCCGAGCGATGTCGCGGACGACATCCACGTTCTGGAGCCCTGGACCGCTGCGATCAAACACGCCCGGCCGATTGCTTGTGGCCGTCACCACGCCCCAGACCTCGTTGTTGTGCCGGATCAGGATCGGGATGGACGCAACCGACCTGTAAAGTTCCTCACGCCGGGGATCGCGGTCCGGGACGGGATATTCGGAGAGGATGTAGTCTTGGGCCGTGTCGGGCAGGATGACCTCGCCGTCTGGATTGGCCTCGGCCTTGTGCCAGGCGGCGCCGGTGAAACCCTTGCCCTTTCGCCAACTGCGCCCCCCGGTCCGGGCAAGCTCGGGATCGGTCCACTCCGCCGCGATGCGCACCATCTGATCGCCTTCGCGTCGGAAGATGGAGACGGTGAAGACGTCGGCGGCCTTATAGTCGACGGCGCTGCGGATGGAGGTGATGGATCGCCTCAGCAGGGTCGCGGCGGTCGCCTTCTTCGCCGCCTCGTCCGAGGACAGAAGCCCGGCCTCGACGGCCTGCAGCATCTGTTCGATGGCTTGCAGCCGTTTCCGCCGTCGCTCGTCCAGGGCGGTGGCGCCGTCCTCGACCTTCCGACGGTCCGCCGCAATCTCCCGGCCCAGCTTGATCGCCTGCTCGGCCGCGTCCTCCGTCGATTTGAACTGGGCGCCGATCTCGATCTTCTTGAAATCCATGGCGCCTACCAGCGCCGCGCTGACGAAGGCCAGAATGACACCGGCGATCAGGGCGACCAGACCGGGCGTGCCGGTCGGATCCAGTCGCGACAGGGCCACGATCAAGGCGCCCAGGGCGCCGAGGCCGATCAGCCAAGGCCGATACCGCTCAAGATGCAGCACCCGGTCAGAATATTTGGTCAGGACGTCGCGGGCGTCGCCGCGAAGCTGCGTTTCAAACTTGTCGAAATCGTCCATCCGCATCCTCCCCGGCCGCGCCTGCACGCCATGGATCACCCTAGCCGGAAACAGGATGGGAGACGACTTTAAAGGGGGCTGGGAACAGGTCTCGGTTGCGCTTCCGCCCCCTACCCTTGCACCTTCTCCGTCAGGAAATGCCGGCCCTGGCGGTCTTCGATTTCGACGATCCACAGGTCGGGGTCGTATTGGCGCTGGCGGGCGATATAGGCGTCCAGTTCGGCCTCGCTGTCCGAGGTCACGGGCTGGATCCACAGCCGCTCGCCGTCGGGGCCGAAGGCTTCGGCATAGAGGCGGGCCGTGCGGGTCGAGGTGTCATAGGCCTTGACGATCACGGCGCCGGCGCGGGGGTCGCCCTTGTTCACCACGACGGCGTGGGCGCCTTCGATCTCGGCGCGGCGGATCAGGGCGCCGACCCACAGGTCGCTGGACAGAAGCAATTCGCTAACCCTGTAAGGAAACCAGACTCAAAGGCCCGGCCGCTAGGCTCGGCCCATGATCTTACGGCCTTATCCCCGGCGAACCCAAGTCCCTATCGGCGCGGCCCTGATCGGCGCGGCCGTGGTCGGGGCGGTGATCGCGGGCGATCCGGTCGCGGCCCAGGCCGCGTCTGGGGCGGCTTCGGGGGCGGCCGACCGCTTCTATGAGCGCAGCTTCGTCCTGGCCGCCAATGAGCGGTGCGGCCTGTTTCAGCCCCAGTTGACGGCGGCCCTGAACGCCTCGACCTGGCAGGCGCGGGGCGCGGCCCTGCGGGCCGGCGCCGATCCGCGTCAACTGTCCGAAACCGCCGCCCGCGCCCGCGCCCGGGCGGCCGCCGCCGCCTGCGATTCCGCCGACATGAAGACGGTCAGCGGTCGGGTGAAGACCGCCTTCGCCGGCTGGTCGCGCACGGCGCGAATGAACTTTCCCGGCGACCGGGCGGGCTGGAGCGCCGACCGCGCCGCCTACAGCCGGCCGACCTGGCGGCTGATGCAGGGAACCGCCGTCGGCGCCTCGCCGGTGCGGTTCGGCCTGGTCGGGGCGATGGATCGGGCGGATCAATTGACGGCGGTGGTCTCCTGGCAGGGGCGGTCGCGACCGACCGGGGTGCGGCTGGTCATGCGCGACACGACGGTGGCGCCCCGACCCTGGCTGGCGCGCGAACTACCGCCTGCGGCCCAGCGCCGGGTCTTCTGGGCCTCGGGCGTGACGACGGCCGATCCCGGCCTGCTGGTCCAGGGACGCACGGCGGGTCAGGCCTGGCGCTTCCCCCTGGCGGCGGCCGACGCCCTGTCCGGCCTGGATCCGCGAGAGGTCTTTACGGTGGAGTTCGTCTTCCGCGACGGCAGCGTGGCGCGCACGGTCTTCGAGGCGGGCGACTTCGCCGCCGGCCGCGCCTTCCTGGCCATGGGCCAAACCTAGGATCTGGATCGTCTCACGCCTCGACGGCGGCGCCCGGCGTTTCGTCGGCTTCGATGGCGGGCGACAGGGTTGCGACCGGCAGGCGCACCATGGCCGCCACGCCCTCGCCCAGGGTGCTGTCGATCGTCAGCCGACCGCCGTGCAGTTCCGCCAGGGACCTTACCAGCGACAGGCCGAGCCCCGTCCCTTGCGCCTTCTGATCGGCGCCGCCGGCCTGTTCGAACGGGCGGCCCAGCCTTTGCAGATCCTCGGGCGCGATCCCCACGCCGGTGTCGGACACCACCAGCTCCAGATAGGGGCCGATCCCGTCCAGCGTCAGGGTCACGGACCCGCCCGCCGGGGTGAATTTCACCGCATTGGACAACAGGTTCAGCGCCATCTGCTTCAGGGCGCGGGCGTCGGCCTCGACCTCCAGCGGATGGGGCGGCAGGACGGGGGCCAGATGCACCCCTTTTTCGTCGGCCTGGGGCCGGATCAGGGCCACGGCGGCCGAAACGGGATCGCGGGCGTCGAACAGGTCCAGGGCCAGTTCGTACCGCTCGGCCTCGATCTTGGACAGGTCCAGAACGTCGTTGATCAGGTCCAGCAGATGGCCGCCCGCCTGATGGATGGACTCGGCGTAGTCGGCGTATCGGTCGGGCAGGGGGCCGAACAGGCGCTGGCGCATGATGTCGGCGAAGCCGATCACGGCGTTCAGCGGGGTGCGCAGCTCATGGCTCATATTGGCCAGGAAGCGAGTCTTGCCCGCGCTCTGGGCCTCAGCCTCGACCCGGGCGCTTTCCAGCCCCAGCTCGCGGGCGAACTGGGCCGTGCCGTCGAAGGCCTGGGCGATCAGGCGCGGCGCCCCCGCCACCGCCCCCGTCTCGCCGTCGTACCGGCGCAGGATCAGCACCACCCGGCGGTCCAGGGCGATCCGGGGGCTGAACATCACCTCGGCCGGCTGGCCCTGGGCGGCGCGTTGCAGGGCGCCGGCGACGCCGGGGCGGTCGGGGGCGTGGACGGCGGCGATCAGCCCCTGGTCCATCAGGGCCGGGACCGAGACGGACGGCGGGGGCGCGCCCCAGGCGGCCAGGGCGCGGCCGGTCGGCTCCAGCAGCAGGGTCAGGCCCGGCTGGGCGTTCAGCACGGCCTGGACCAGGGCGCCGTCCTGTTCGGCGCGGGTCAGACGGGCCATGCGGCGGTGGCTCGACAGACGGGCCGCCCCGGCCAGGGCCAGAACCGCCAACAGGCCCGACGCCGCCGCCAGGACCGGCGGCTGGGCGGTCGATCCGATCAGCAGGGTCGAGATCAGGCCCGAGATCAGCGGCAGGGCCAGGCCCGCCGTGCCCAGCCGGATCAGCCGGTCTTCGCCGATCCTGGGATCGTCAAGCACCAGCCCGGCCGCCAGGGGCAGCAGCAGAAGCCCCGGCGTCGCCCCGGTGGCCCCGCCGGTCAGGCCCGCCGCCGCCACGGTCGCCAGAAGCCAGCCGCCCATCAGGCTGAACCTCAGACCCGCCGTGTCGCGCACCATCAGGGCCACGCCCGCCACGCCCGGCGCGGCCGTCAGCAGCAGGGCCGCCAGGACCGTGGGCTCCAGCCGGGCGAAGCTCTGGGCCGCCAGGGCCGTCAGGGCGACCGCCGCCGCCCACCCCGCGTGCCACAGGGCGGCCGGCGCCGCCGACGGCTGAGCCGCCGACTCCGCTGCGGTCGGGACCGCCAGCCCGGGTTGTGGAGGGTGATTATGCAAGCGCCGTCGCCATTATGGGTCGTCCCCAGACTAAACGGCGCGCCGAGTCGGCGCGAGGCCCCTCCCGTGTCAGGCGATCTGCAACCGCGCGTTCACCATGAATTTCGGGGGACAAACCGGCCGGTTGTCGTTAACGGCCGGGCGGCCTATCTGGCGGCCATGACCGATCGCACGCCGCCCGCCGACAGCCTGGACCAGACCCTGGCCGACCTCGCCGAGGATTTCGACCTCTTGGGCGACTGGGAGCAGCGGATCGAATACGTCATCGAACTGGGCAAGGGGCTGGCGCCCCTGGACGCGGCCGATCGGGTGGAGGCCAACAAGGTGCCGGGCTGCGCCGCCCAGGTCTGGCTGGCGGTTCATCCGGCCGAGGGGCGGCTGTGGTTCGACGCCGACAGCGACAGCGCCCTGTCCAAGGGCAATATCGCCCTTCTGCTGAAACTCTATTCGGGCCGGACCCCGGCCGAGATCCTGGCCTTCGACGCCAAGGCCGCCCTGGACCGGCTGGGCCTGCCCTCGGCCCTGACCCGCCAGCGCGCCAACGGCCTGAACAGCATGGTCGGCCGCATCCGCGAGGCGGCCCTGGAGACGGCCTGACGCTTGCTAAGGTCATAATGCGCCACGCTTTTAGAGTAATGTCGCTTAGTTGACACAAGCGCGGCTTAACGGCGTCATGGGCCGGCTTGCAATCAAGTCCGCCCGGCTGGTCGGTCACCCTCTTCCCCATCGGCCGTCGCGCGTCGGGCCAGGATTTCAGTTCCGAATGTTCGACATCTGGCGGTCCGGATATCTGAGGCGTCCCCTGACCGAGGTCATGGAACGGCCCCCTCGCCCCGACGAGATCGTCTGGCTGCCCGACCGCGGCCCCCACGCCTTTTACGCCGACCCCTTCGGCCTGGAACGCGACGGGGTTCTGACGGTCTTTGTCGAGGCCTTCGACTATCGGGTCCGGCGGGGCGACATCCACTACTGCCAATATGAAGCCGACGACCGGCTGGTGGGGCAGGGGGTGGCCTTGGCCGAGCCCTGGCACCTGTCCTATCCGACCCTGATCGAGGACGGGGGCGAGCTCTATATGCTGCCCGAAGCCTATAAGAGCGGCGGCCTGATCCTTTATCGCTGCCGGCGTTTTCCCGACGACTGGGAGGCGGTGGCGCGGCTGGGCGCGTCGCCGGCCATTGATGCGACGGTGGTGCGCCACGACGGCCGATGGTGGATGTTCCACGCCCTGCCGGGACCGGACGACCGGGCCATGCGCGAACTGCATCTGGCCTGGGCCGAGCGGCTGACCGGGCCCTGGACGCCTCACGCCGGTCGCCCGGTGATGAGCGGCTTTCAGACCTCGCGGCCGGGCGGCTCGGCCTTCGTCCATGACGGCGCCCTGCATCTGCCGGTCCAGGACTGCGCCCCCGCCTATGGGGCGGCGGTCAACCTCTTGCGGATCGACGTCCTGACGCCCCAGAACTTCGCCGCCACGGTGGTGCGGCGGTTCGAACCGGGCGATCTGGCGGCGGGCTTTTCCGACGGGCTGCACACCCTGTCGGGCGCGGGCGGCGTCAGTTTCCTCGACCTCAAGTCGGTGCGCCGCGACCGCGCCGAGCCCTGGCTGAAGACGCAGTACAAGCTGCGCCGCGCCCTGGGGCTGAACGGTTCGCGCCGGACCGGCGTGGACGTCTATCCGGCCCTCTTTTCTCCGCCCTCCGCGTCTCAGAGTTGACCATGCGTGTCGCCGTCGTCCTGCCGCGCGGTTGCGGCTTCCGCCCCGACCGGGCCAATTCGATGGAGACGGTGGTGCGGACCCTGGCGGCCCACGCCCGGTCCCAGTCGGCCGTGACCCTGATCTGCGACGCGGACCAGGCGACCGCCCCCGATCCCCGGCTTCTGACGGTGCCTCCCGGCCTGGGCGGGCGGGCGCGAAACCGGCGGATCAAGGCCCTGTTGGAGACCCTCCAGCCGGATGTGGTCGAATATCACCAGCAGCTGAAGTCGGCCTCGGACCTGGCCGCCGAGGGGCCGCCGGCGACCTATGTCCTTTACCGCCACACCCGGATCAAGCCGCCCCGCCATCCGCTGGACGCCTGGCGCTACGGACGTCGGCTGGCGCGGTTCGACCGGCTGGTCTTCGTCAGCGAGGCGGCGGGGCAGGAGTTCGCGGCCGACTATCCGGCCCTGGCCGACCGGGTCAGCGTGGTCTGCAATCCGATCGACGTCGGGGCCTGGCGCGCCGACCCGGCCGACAAGGAGAAGCTGATCCTCTTCTGCGGCCGGGCCATGGCGGACAAGGGGCTGGACCTGTTCTGCATCGCCCTGGCCCGAGCCCTGGACGCCCATCCCGACTGGCGCGGGGCCCTGATCCTGGGCGACTGGGAGCGGCACCAGGCCTGGGCCGACCCCTATCTGGGCCTGCTGGACCGGTTCGGCGACCGGGTCGAAATCCTGAAGTCGGCCCCGCTGGAGGCGGTGCGGGCGGTCACGCGGCGGGCGGCGATCGCGGCGACCCCGTCGCGGGTGCGCGAGGCCCTGGGCCTGACCGCTCTGGAGGCCCACGCCGCCGGCTGCGCCCTGGTCTCCTCCGGTCGCGGGGGGCTGCGCGAAGCCAGCGGCGACCACGCCCTCTATGTCGAGGTGGACGGACCCGACCCCCTCGCCGCCGCCCTGGAGCGGCTGATCACGGACCCGGAGACACGGCTGGCCCTGGCCCGGTCCGGCCAAACCTTCGTGGCCGAGGTCCACGCCCCCGAGGCGCGGGCGGCCCAGCTGGATCGGCTGCGCGAAGCCTGGACCGAACAGGCGCGCCGACGGCGGGCGGAGGCGCCGCCGCGCCCGCGCTTCAGCCTGCCGCGTCTGGGCCTGCCGCCGCTCGGCCGGGCTTGAGGGGAGGGGCCGCTCAGCCCTTTCGGATCAGACTGTCATAGACGTGGGTGACCGCCTCGAAGGTCACGCGGGGCGGCCGATCGCCCAGGGGCGCCGGTTCGAACGCCTGGTCGATCAGGCCCGCCCCCAGCGGATCCTCGACCTTGTCGGTGTTCCATCCCAGCAGCAGCCGCCCGCCGGGCCGCAGCACCGCCGCCAGGGCCGCCAGGGCCTGACGCTGCTGTTCGGGATGATCCACGCCGTAGCCCAGCACCCCGTTGCACACCACCGTATCGAAGGTCAGGTCGGCGAACAGGGCGTCGGCCTGACAGACGTCTCCGGTCCGGTGACGGCCCGCCCGGCCCCAGCGGGCGGCGCCGGGGTCGATGTCGGTGGTCCAGACCTCGCCCCCGCCCGCCTCCAGGGCGGCGTAGTCGTCCAGCGTATATTCACGGCACCCGACCCACAGGATGCGCCCGCCCAGGGCCGACAGGGCGGGCACGTAGCTTTCGGCCATCACCCGCCGGTCGGGCAGGGTCCGGATCCGCCGCGCCTTGGCTGAGCGCCTTGCGCCGCCCTGGACGTCGCCTTTGGCGCCCAGCCATGCTCTGATCCGCCGCCCAAGGCCCATCTCGGTCTCCCCATCCCTGTCCGGTGTTATCGGACCGCCGCTCGCGCGCCAACCGTTCGATGCGGCAAGGCGCAGGTCAAAGGGCGATCCGCAGCGAGGCCCGCACGCTGCGCGGCGCGCCGGGGAAGATCCACAGGGCGCTGTAGGAGCTGGCGGCGTAGCGTTCGTCGAGCAGATTATCGACCTCGACCCGCGCCGTGACCTGGGGCGTCAGGCCATAGTCCACCGCCGCCTTGGCCTTCCAATAGGCCGGCAGTTCGGGCGCGCCGAGCGCAAGGCCGCCGGCCCGGTCGCCGACATAGGCGGCGCCCGCCGTCATCGACCAGTCCGTGCCGTGCGGGGTGGGGAAACGGCCGACCACGAACAGGGAGCCCGAATGTTCGGGCACGTTCAGCACCCGGTCGGTGGGGAAGGCGTCGTCGTCGGCCTTGGCGTCGGTCCAGCCGTAGTTGGCCACCACCTGCCACGCCTCGCCCAGCCGGACCGACCCGTCCAGCTCGATTCCCCGCGAGGTCAGCTTGCCGACCGGCGCTAGATAGTTGGGGTCGACGGGATCGGTGGTCAGTATGTTCGCCTTTTCGATATCGAACAGGGTGGCCGCCAGGTCGATCCCCTGCCAGGCGCCGGACAGGCCGATCTCATAGCCCTTGCCCTCTTCCGGGGCGAAGCCGGACCCGGTCCGCCCCGTGCCCGAGTTCAGCACGAAGGACCGGCCATAGCTGGCGTGGGCGGTCAGGCCGTCGGTCAGGCGATAACGGGCGGCGAACCGGTAATCGAGCGGGCTGTCCTTGGTCTCGCCCACGGCGCCGGTGCGGTTGTTGCGGATGGTCTGGCTGTAGTCGTCCCAGCGAAGGCCCGCGACCAGGCTGAGGCGGTCGTTCACCTCCCACAGGTCCTGGGCGTACAGGGTGACGACGTCCCGCGTCTCCAGATTGTCGGTGAAGGGCAGGGGCGTCGGCGGGACGACCGACCCATAGACGGGGTTGAAGACCGAGATCGGATAGGGATTGGCCGCCGTCGGATTGATGCGCAGCCACTTCTCGCCATAGGTCAGCCGATAGGCTTTCACGCCGAGGCCCAGGGTGTGGACGCCCAGGCCGGTCTGGACCTCCCCGTTCAGCTCCAGCCGCGCCGACAGGTCCTCGACCGAGAAGTCCCGGCCCCGGCGCTGGCGCCACAGCGCATCGCCGACCAGGCGGGACTGGTCGCTGGACAGGCCCTTCAGCGAGCCGCCCCGCCAGGCGACCCCTCCGTTCAGGCTCCAGCCGTCGTTGAGGCGGTATTCGCCGGTGATCTGGTGCCGCGCGTTGCGGAACCGGGTCCGGCCGTCGCCGGGCTCGCCGTAGTAGTTGGATTCCGGCAGGGCCAGGGCGTCGCCGTCGATCGCGGGCATGCCCCGGTCGAACAGGGTCGAAAAGACGGTGAGCTCGCCCACATAGGTCAGGCGCAGATCCTTATTGGGCCGCCAGGTCAGGGAGGGGGCGACCGCCGTCCGGTCCAGGCCGACATGGTCGCGCCAACCGTTGCTGGTCTCGCCGGCCAGGACCAGCCGCCCAGCCAGGGTCTCGGAGATCGGGCCGGTCACGTCCAACTCCCCCCGCCTCAGGCCGAAGGAGCCGACCGTGCCGGTGAAGACGGCGTCGGGTGTGAAACGCGGGGTCTTGGAGACGATGTTGATCCGGCCGGCTGGGTCGATGTCCCCGAACAGGGCGCCGGCCGGCCCCTTCAGCACCTCGATCCGCTCGGCCGTGGCCGGGTCGCGCGGCGGCGCCATGCCCCGGTTCGCCAGGAAGCCGTCCACATAATATTCCGCCCCGCCGTCGGGCGTGCCCAGGAAGCCGCGGATGGCGAAATTGTCCATCACCCCGCCGCGATTGTTCTGCTGGCTGATCCCGCTGACCAGCTCCAGGGCGTCGGACAGGCGGGTGGCGCCCACGGCGCGCAGCAGGTCGCTTTCGATGGAACGGCTGGACGGCGACATCCGCTCCGTGATCGCCCCGACGCCCAGCGTATGGTCGTGCGGCGAACCCCGGCGGCCCAGGACCACGATCTCGCCCAGGGCGTGGGGCTCGGCCTGAGCCGCATCAACGGGGACCAGGACTGGGGTCGCGGCGGTTGCGGCGGCAATAAGACACAGGCCGGCGCAGCTCGAAAGGAGGGGCAAGGACGAACTCCGTTGAAACGTTATACTGTAGCGGCTATCCGTTCGCGCCTCATGCTGTCAACCGCCGCCCTTCCCGTTTCCGCCCTCGCCGTTCCGGCCGTCCGCCCGGCCGCGCGCATTCGTTCGATCGACGCCCTGCGCGGTCTGGTCATCCTGCTGATGCTGGTCGATCACACGCGCGAGTTCTTCTATTTCCACGCTCAGGTCCCGGACCCGATGAATGTCGAGGCGACCGATCCGGCCCTGTTCTTCACCCGTCTGTCGGCCCATCTGTGCGCCCCGATCTTCGTCGCTTTGACGGGCCTGGGCGCCTGGCTCTACGGAAACAAGACAGCCGAGGTCAGCGGAGGGTCCGCCGCCGGGGCGGCCTCGGCCTTTCTGCTGAAGCGGGGCCTGTTCCTGGTGGTGCTGGAGCTGACCCTGGTCAACTTCGCCTGGGGCTTCTCCCTGACGCCGCCGATCCTCTATCTCCAGGTGATCTGGGTCATCGGGCTGTCGATGATCGCCCTGGCGGGCCTGGCTCATCTACCGCGCCCCTGGCTGATCGCCGTCGGCCTGGTCCTGGCCCTGGGCCACAATCTCTTGGACCCGATCGCCTTCGCCGAAGGTCCGGCCCATGTGCTGTGGGCCGTGCTGCACGACCGCAGCCTGATGGACCTGCCCTGGGGCGGACAGGTTCGCACCTCCTATCCCCTGCTGCCGTGGATCGGGGTGGCGGCCCTGGGCTATGCGATCGGGCCGTGGTTCGTCGGGCCCCAGGGGGCGCGGCTGCGGCGTCTGGTCGTCACCGGCCTGGGCGCCCTGGCCCTGTTCGCCCTGCTCAGGTCTATCAATCTGTACGGCGACCCGACGCCCTGGAGCGTGCAGGACACGCCGCTGCGGACGGCGATGAGCGTGCTGAACGTCACCAAATATCCGCCCTCGGCCGACTTTCTGCTGCTGACCCTGGGCTTGGGGGCCCTGATCCTGGCGGGACTGGAGCGGGCCTCGGACCGTCTGATCGGTCTGTTGGCGGTCTTCGGGGGGGCGCCGCTGTTCTTCTATCTGATCCACCTCTACGGCCTGCATCTGCTGAATCTGGCGGCCCTGGCCCTGTTCGGTCCCAATCAAGGCCAAGGCTTCAGCGTGCCGGGCGTCGCCGCCCTGTGGGCCCTGGCCGCCGTGGTCGCCGTCCCCTGCTGGTTCGCCTGCCGCTGGTTCGCCCGGATCAAGCGGGCCAGCGACCGGCCCTGGATGAAATACCTCTGACCTCAGCCGATCCCGTAGTGGTCGGCCAGGGCGGCCAGCGCCTGTTTCAGCACCGTCTTGCCCTGGCGGCGGCGCAGGCCCAGGCCGGTCTCGGCCAGTTTCAGACTGTCGCCGTGGATGCAGATCCGCGTCAGCATCGGCCTCAGGCGCGGACCCACGGCCGACAGGGCCGCCTCCACCCGTCGTCCGGCCGACAGGGCGCGGTCGCCGGGTTCGACCCGCATCGTTCCGCCCGACCCGGCGCGGGGCAGGGCGTCCCAGCCCATGGTCAGGGCCGGGCCGGCGCCGGACTGTTCGACCTCCCGCCTCAGCCGTTCGCCGGCGGCGACCTCGGCGGGGCTCAGCCAGGGTCGGCCCGCCGCATCCTTGCGCCGCGCCAGCCAGGCGATCGGGCTTTCGCCCAGATTGGCGGCGTGGCGGACCATCCGCCCGTCCGCCCCGATCAACTCCCGCTCGCCCGCGATGAAGCCGGGGCGGCCGGGCGGCGGGTTTTCGGCCTTGCGGGGGGCCGCCTCCCCCCCGGCGCGCACGGTCCATCCGCCCTGCGGCCGCCGCCTCAGTCCCGGCCGTTCGATCAGGGCGCGGAACTCCGGCTCGCTCAGGGTCAGGCTGATCCGTCCCCGCCGGTCCGGCCCCAGACGCAGCGCATAGACCCCCTGTTCGGCGCCCAGCCAGGCGCCGGGCCGGGCCAGAAGACAGCGCGCCCGCTCCACCGTCCGGCTCATTGCACGGCCTCCCAGCGGGGCGCGCTGTAGATCGTGGTCAGACAGGCCTCCAACTGCGACAGCAGTTCGTCCACGGCCCGGCGGTCGCGCTCGTCCTCCACCCAGCGGCAGGCCGCCCCCACCGTGCTGCGGTTGACCCCGAAGACGTGGCCGACCCGCTCCAGCGTCCAGCCGAAGGCGATGTGGGCCAGATACATGGCCAGCCAGCGCGACCGGGCGTTGAGCGGATCGATCCGCCGACCGGCCGTCATCCGGTCCGGGCTGGCCCCGGTCCGCGCCGCCACCAGATGCAGGGCCAGCCCCGCCTTGCACCGGTCCGCCTCCCGAACCGGCGCCCTGTATGCCTCAACCATGCCTCACTCCCGTTCACGAACCTCGACGCCCCATCCTAGGCGGGCGCGGCGTCACGATAGGAATATCGTCCTACTCCGCGTCAGAATCGGACGTGGCGCCGGATCGGACTTGAGGTTGCGTCAGGGCGGATCCGCGTTCCGACCGGCTCTGCGCGGGGAGCCGCAGGCTGAGTCCGGTCCGCATCATGGTTAATTATTTTCGAATCATTGACTCGGGACTCTCGACGCCGATTCGCAAATCAGCTTAGGAACGACTCATAGCTCGCCGTTAACCCTTCTTAAGGTTTTCGGGTCTTAACCTGCGAACAAGGTTACCCGGTCGTGCGCCAGGGTGATTACCGCAAAGCTTTTGCCTGGAGGGGCACGAATGCGCGTCCTGTTGATTGAAGACGATCACGCCACCGCCCAGAGCATCGAGCTGATGCTGAAGTCGGAAGGCTTCAATGTCTATACGACCGACCTGGGCGAAGAAGGCATCGATCTGGGCAAGATCTATGACTACGACCTCATTCTGCTTGACCTGAACCTGCCGGACATGAGCGGCCTTGAGGTGCTGCGTCAGCTGCGCGTCGGCAAGATCAACACCCCGGTCATGATCCTGTCGGGCACGCATGAGATCGAAACCAAGGTCAAGACCTTCGGCGGCGGCGCCGACGACTATCTGACCAAGCCCTTCCACAAGGACGAGCTGATCGCGCGCACCCACGCCGTGGTCCGTCGCTCCAAGGGCCACGCCCAGGCCATCATCCACACCGGCGAGATCGCCGTGAACCTGGACGCCAAGACGGTGGAGGTGAACGGTCACCGCGTCCACCTGACCGGCAAGGAATATCAGATGCTGGAGCTGCTCTCGCTCCGCAAGGGCACGACCCTGACCAAGGAAATGTTCCTGAACCACCTGTACGGCGGCATGGACGAGCCCGAGCTGAAGATCATCGACGTCTTCATCTGCAAGCTGCGCAAGAAGCTGGCCACCGCCGCCGACGGCAAACACTATATCGAAACCGTCTGGGGCCGCGGCTACGTCCTGCGCGACCCGGCCGAGGCCGGAAACAGCGTCGCCGCCTGAACGGCCGCTCCGTGCTGATCCTGAAAACGCCCGCCGGTCCCTCCGGCGGGCGTTTTCTATTTGCGCCTACTGCCGCTTCGCCGGCATGTCGCGGCCGCCCTGGTGCAGGACCAGGTCGTCGACCCGGCCTTCGGCGTCGCGGGTGAAGGTGATCTGGGCGTCCACCTCGGTCAGGAAGAAGGCGTCGTCCCCTTGCGCCTTCAGCTCGAAGGCGGGCTGGCCGGTGGCCTGGACCTTCAGCCCGCCCTCTGCGGCGGTGATCGTCAGGGCGAAGGTCGGCGACAGGGAATAGACCCCGACATAGGCGGCCAGGGCCTCGGCCGGCAGGGTCACGACGCGGCGTTCCGAGGCCAGGGTCACGGTCCCGCCGCGCGCCAGGGTCATCAGGTCCGGCCCCAGCTTGTCGGGCGCCTGGCCGTTCAGATTGGCCAGGACGATGACGGCGATCCGGTCGTCCGGCGCATAGGCCATATAGGTGTTGAACCCCTCGATCGCCCCATTGTGCCAGACCAGCTTCCGGTCCGGCGTCGCGGCCAAACCCAGGGCGTAGCCGTTCCTGACCGGGGTGGTCAGGGCGGCCAGGGACTGGGGCTTCAGGACCCGGCCCCCGAACAGGGCCTGTTCCCATTTCAAGAGGTCGTGGGTGGTCGAGTACAGGGCGCCCGCGCCCAGGGGGATGCTCATGTCCACATAGTCGGCGTTGACTACGCCGGACGCCTCCTTCGTATAGCCCGAGGCGCGTCGAGGCAGGATGCGGTCGTGCCGGTCATAGCCGCTGTCGGCCATGCCGAGCGGGGTGAACAGCGCCTGTTGAATGAAGTCGGCGTAGGTCTGACCGCTGGCCGCTTCGATCACCGCGCTCAGCAGGATATAGCCCGAGTTGGAATAGGCGAAGCCTTCGCCCGGCGCGAAGTCCAGGGGCCGCCCGCTGAACCGGGCGATCAGCTGGGCCGTCGTGGCCGGCCGGGTCTTCAGCGCCTCATAGTCGGCAAAGGTGGTGAAGTTGGGCAGGCCGGCGGTGTGGCTCAAAAGCCGGCGCGGGGTGACGGCGTCCCAGGCGGCCGGGGCGTCGGGCAGCCAGGTCTTGATCGGGGCGTCCAGATCGACCTTGCCCTGTTCGCTCAACAGCAGGACGGCGACGGCCGTGAACTGTTTGCTCAGCGAGCCCAGGCGGAATTTGACGTCGCCGTCATTGGGGACGCCCCATTCTCGGTTCGCCAGACCATAGCCCCGGTCCAGCAGGATCTCCCCGTCGCGCGCGACCAGGACGGCGCCGGAAAAGGCGTCGGCCTCGCTGGAGGCCCGGACGATCTGGTCCATTCGGGCCACGTCCGGCGCCCGATCCTGGGCTTCGAGGGGGCCCGCCGCCAGGACGGGGGCCAGAGCCAGGGCCAGGACGGAGGCCGCGAGACGGCCGCGACGAAGGCGAAGGAAAAGGGGCACGGGCGTCTCCTGAAAAGGGCTTTAAGCCTTTAGAGGCTGCGAACCGGGCGTTCGGATGCAGCTGGGCGATCTGGTGGTGAGCAGGACCGATGTCGCTTCTAGTTGTGTTCCTGGCGTGGAGGACATGGGTGCCCTTGACCGTGTTAGGCGGCTAAGTCGCCGACAAGCGATCCGGCCGGAATCCGCCAAGCCCGGCTGATCTTTCGGATTTGATCGAGGTTGATCTCCCGCTTGCCGTTCAGCAGCTCGGAGGCGCGCGCCTTGGAGCCGAGGATCTCGGTCAGATCTGACTGCGTATAGTTGTTCGCCTGCATGACGAACTTCAGCACATCGACCGGCTCGGCCCGTGGGATTGGATAGTGCCGGCGCTCATAGTCCTCGATCAGCAGGACCAGGGCGTCGTAATGGGCGGCCGCCTCGGAGCCTTCAGCAGGTTCGTTCTCGAAATAGGGCCGCACCGCCTTCAGCGCCGCTTGGTATTCGGCCTCGTCAGCCAGGGTGCGGATCGTGCTCATGTCCATCGTCATCTTCGCTCTCTCCAATCCTATAGTTTCGCCACATCGATCTTGTCGTATTCGGCGTGAGTCCCGACGAAGAGGATGAAAATCCTCTTGGCCCGAAACCCCACCAGACCGACGATCCGGTATTTGTTGCCGCCCACGTCGAAGACGATCTTGCCGTCCACCACATAGTCGGCGCTGCTGAAGGTGGCCTTCAGCTCTGCGAAGTTGCTCCAGTCGGCGTCCGAGGCGGCGGTGTGCCACTCGATCATCGCCGCCTTCGCCGTGTCCTGGGGCTTGCCCTTCGGCTGGGCCTCCCAGAACTTCACCAGGGCTGATTTCGCGATCACGTTCATGGATTCGTATCGCATGTTTCCAATCTGGAAACAAGGAGAAGTTTCCAATATGGGAACTCAAGGGTTGGCCGACACCTGTCGATCAGCCCTGTTTTTCGTCCGGCGCGAAGGTCACCGTCGCCTCCATCCCCCCGTCCGCCGCATTGGCCAGGGTCAGGCGGCCGCCGGCGATCTCGGCCATGCGGCGGGCGATGGTCAGGCCCAGGCCCGAGCCGCCGCTGTCGCGCGACCGCGACGGGTCCAGCCGGTAGAAGGGCTCGAACAGGGCCTCCAGCCGGTCTTCGGGGACGCCCGGCCCGTGGTCGCGCACGATCAGCCGCACCGTCCCTGCCTGCGCTTCGCCCCTGACCGCCGCATCGCCGCCGTGGCGCACGGCGTTGTCGATCAGATTGGTCAGGCACCGCCTCAGAGCCAGGGGCCGGGTCGGCCGCACCGCCCCGCAGCCCTTAACGAAGACGACCGGCTGTCCCGCCTCGGCCGCATCCTCGCACAGGGCCGACAGCAGGGCGTCCAGATCGACCGGGACGACCGGCTCGATCCGGGTCTCCAGCCGCGCCAGGTCCAGCCCCTCGCGGACCAGATGCTGCATGGCCGCCAGATCCGCAATCAGCTGGGCGCGCAGGGTCTCGTCCGCCACCTTTTCGACCCGCAGCCTCAGCCGGGTCAGGGGCGTCTGAAGATCGTGGGCCACGGCGGCCAGGACGCGGGCCCGTTCGGCGATCAGGGCCTGAAGCCGGGTCTGCATGGCGTTCAGCGCCATGGCCGCCTGGCGCACCTCGCGCGTCCCCTCCACCGCCAGGGGCGGGCCGTCCAGGTCCCGGCCCAGGGCCTCGGCCCCGGCCGACAGCCGCGCCAGGGGCGCCGCCGCCCGGCGTGAGGCCAGCCAGGCCGTCGCCGCCACCGTCGCCAGGCCGACAGCCAGCAACAGTGCGCTGTCGCGCCCCAGGCTCCAGGGCCGCGGGGCGGGCGGCAGGCTGACCGCCACAGGGGCCACGGCCGTTCCGTCCTGGGGATCGAGGGTCAGGATGCGACAGCGAAGGGCCGCGTCCGCCTGGGCGCCGCAGGCGGCCTTGGCCGCCTCATAGGCCCGCACCTTGACCCCGGTCACGCCGCGTCGGGCCAGGGCCTGGGCCACCGCCTGGGTCAGGGCGGGGTCGGGCGGCCCGCGCCGCTGTCCCTCGGCCGGGGTCAGGGCCACGGCCACGGCGGCGGCCGGATCGTCGTCGGCCTGGGCCAGGTCGCCGATCCGCTCGGCCGTGGTGAAGTCATGGGCCTGTTTCAGCCAGTGATGACGGCCCAGCTGAAGCGCCAGAAAGGTCACCGCCGCCGCCGCCAGGGCGCCCACCAGCACCAGGGCGAACAGCCGGACCGTGGATCCGTCAACGGCGCCGCCCAGCCCCCGCCTCACGCCCCGGCCTAGGCGCGCCACGTCACCGGCCCCGACAACATATAGCCCAGGCTGCGCACCGTGCGGATCAGGACCGGGTTCTTGGCGTCGTCGCCCAGCTTCTGACGCAGGCGGCTGACCCTCAGATCGACCGCCCGGTCGTCGGCGTCGGCGACGGTGGACAGGGCGCGGATGCGCTCGCGCGACAGGGGCCGCCCGCCGTTTCGGACCAGGGCGTGCAGCAGGTCGAAATCGGCCCCGGACAAGGGCGCCACCCGCCCGTCCGGCGCCGTCAGGCTGCGGGCGGCGACGTCCAGGGACCAGCCGGCGAACTGGGCGCAGCGCCCCTGGACCGGCTCGGCCTCCGGGCGGGCGCGGCGCAGGACGGTGCGGATGCGGGCCACCAGCTCGCGCGGCTCGAACGGCTTGGCCATATAGTCGTCGGCCCCCATCTCCAGCCCCACGATCCGGTCGATCGGATCGCCCCGCGCCGTCAGCATGATGACCGGGGTCCGCGACGTCGCCCGGATGGCGCGGCACAGGCTTAGGCCGTCCTCGTCCGGCAGATTGAGGTCCAGCACCACCAGATCGACCGGCCCGGCCTCCAGCGCCGCCTTGGCCGCCCGGCCGTCGGCCGCCTTTAAGGTGCGAAAGCCGTGCTGCTCCAGATGATCGGCCAGAAGGGTGCGGATATCGCGGTCGTCGTCGACGACCAGAAGCACGGGCGGGGCGGCGGTCATGGGGCGGGTTCAGCGTGGCGGGTCGGTCGTCTCTGTCCGCCCGGCTGATGGCGAAAAGGCGGCCGACACAGTCGGACACAAATCTCCGCCCCGCCGACACGGGCCGACACCGAACCGCCCATCGCCCGCCGGAGCCGGCGTCGAGAAACGGGTCGTCCGAAACGAACGGACGTTCTCAACACAGAGAGACTTCAGATGAAATCCTTCCGCACCTCCGCCGTCCTGGGCGCCCTGGCCGTCGTCGCCCTGAGCAGCGGCGCCGCCTTCGCCGGAACCGTCCCCGCCTCGGCCCCCGCTTCGGCCGCCGCCGCTGGCCGCGCCCCGGCCGCGACCGCCTCGACCGCCCATTCGACGACCTCGGCCGCCCGTCCGCAGCGCCCGGCCCGCCACAGCCGTCATCAGCGCGCCGAGACCCCGGCTCAAACGGCCAAGAAGAAGTCCTGAGACCCTGATCCGACTTCGGGCGGTCTCCCGGCCGACCGCCCGAAGCCGGTCTTTTTCAGTCCGTGAACCCCTGGGCCAAGGCCGCCGCCATCGGCCCCGGTCGTCCCGCGCCGTCGAAGGGCAGGGGCCGGTCGCGCCCGTCGTCCTTGTCGCCCTGACGATACCAGCTGTCGGTGTCGCGCAGACCCCAGACGGTGAAGGCGAACCTCTGGGCCGCCGGCAGAGCTGTAAAGGCCTCCGCCAACTCCCGCACCCGCGCCGTCTGCAAGGTCGTGCGCTGACCCGCGCCGCGCAGGTCCAGCCGGTTCTCGGTCCGCAAGGTGCAGTCCAGCTCCGACACATGGATCGGCAGGCCGAACTGGGCCGCCTCGCGCATGAAGGCGCTGATCGCCCCCTCGGGGATGTCGATCCAAAGATGCGACTGCAGCCCCAGCCCCTGAAGCGGACACCCCGCCTTCAACAGCCGCTCGACCAGTTTCAGGAACTGGACGCCCTTGGCCGGCACGCTTTCCTGATTGTATTCGTTGAGGAACAGCACCGCGTCCGGATCGGCCGCCCGCGCCTGTTCGAAGGCGCGCAGAATATAGCCGTCGTGGCCGTATCGGGCGCTCCAGTGGCAGTCGCGCGGGCCCGAGCCGTCGTCCAGAATCGGCTCATTGACCACGTCCCAGCTGCGGACCTTGCCGCGATACCGGCCGGCCACGGCGGCGACATAGCCGTCGAAGGCCCGGTCGAAGGCCGCGCCGGACAGGCCCGCAAAGGCCTCGGCCCCTTGCGAATACCAGATCAGGGTGTGGCCGTGCAGGGCCATGCCGTTGCGGGCAGCGAAGGCGGCGATCCGGTCCGACCGGTCGAACCGGGGCCGGTCCAGCCCGTCGGCCAGGACATATTCCATCTTCATCTCCCACTCGGGCGTGAGTTGAGAGACCTGGGCGCGGGCCAGGGCGACCCAGTCGGGGTCGTCGATCTGCATCGCCTTGATCGCCGTGCCGAACGGGGCGGGGGCGACGGACTTCAGCGCGGGAAGGTTCGGCGGCGTCGGTTCGGCCGAGGTGCGGTCGCAGGCGGCCAGGGCCAGCGACGAGGCGATCACGGCGCGGCGAGAGAGACCAAACCCTCTCCCGCTTGCGGGAGAGGTGGCCCGGCGTTCGCGAAGCGAACCAGGATCGGAGAGGGAAGTGCTGCTCAACAGAAGACTTCCCCCATCGTCAGCCGTCTCGCT
This sequence comes from Brevundimonas sp. Br13, assembly GCF_055391505.1. Lineage (NCBI taxonomy): Bacteria > Pseudomonadati > Pseudomonadota > Alphaproteobacteria > Caulobacterales > Caulobacteraceae > Brevundimonas > Brevundimonas sp. Br13. Next base: position 1,178,956 of record NZ_AP044008.1, read on the forward strand.
CCGCTCGACGAGCTGACACTTCCCCCGCAAGCGGGGGAAGGTCTGAGAGTCCTCAGACCGCACGCTTCCGCAGGCCCAGCTCGTCGAAGGCGGCGGTTTCGCGCTTGGCGATGGCGATCAGCTTGTTCAGCCGGGTGGTTTCGGCGACGTGTTCGAACTTCTTCAGCTCTTCGAAGGCGCCCGTCAGGGCGTCGCGGGCCCCGGCCTCTTCGGCGTCGATGACGCTCAGATCGCTTTCGGCGGCGGCGCGGCGGGCCTTCCAGCCGTTCAGATAGGCGGCCAGCATCATATTGGCGTCGGCGTCCAGGCGCGCGCGCTCGCGCTCCACCTCGACCTCGGCGTCCAGAACCGCCAGCCGCATCTCGGCCGTGGCCCGGCGCGCGCTGACCTCGGCCAGGCGCTTCTGGAGGGTTTCGACCTCATAGTTGGAGATGCGGATCAGGGATTGGGCCCAAGCGGTCATTTCGTCACTCTCTGATCATGCCTTGGTTCAGAATAGTCTCCAGCCGGGTAAAGGAATCGGAAAGACGGGTGACGTCGTCCTTGTCCTGGCTCAGAAACTCTTCCAGCGCGGGGTTCAGGGCGATGGCCCGGTCCACGATCGGGTCTGCGCCGGTGCGATAGGCGCCGATCTTGATCAGCTCCTCCATATTGCCATAGGCCGACAGACACTGGCGGGCGCGCTTGTTCAGCTCGCGCTCGGGCGGGGTCTGGCAGGCGGGCATGGTCCGGCTGACCGACTTCAGCACGTCGATGGCGGGGAAACGTCCACGCTCGGCGATCTTGCGGTCCATCACGATATGGCCGTCCAGAATGCCTCGAACCGCGTCGGCTATGGGCTCATCATGGTCGCCCCCGTCCACCAGGACGGTGAACAGGGCGGTGATGGGGGCTGCGGTCGTGCCGTCGGGCCGGATCGGCCCCGGCCCGGCCCGCTCCAAGAGCTTGGGCAGTTCGGTGAAGACGGTGGGGGTATAGCCCTTGGTCGTCGGCGGCTCGCCCGCCGCCAGGCCGATCTCGCGCTGGGCCATGGCGAAACGGGTGACGCTGTCCATCAGGCACAGGACCTCCAGGTCCTGGTCGCGCAGATATTCGGCGATGGCCATGGTCATATAGGCCGACTGGCGGCGTTTCAGGGCCGGCTCGTCACTGGTGGCGACCACGACGACGGCGCGTCTCAGCCCCTCTTCGCCCAGGGTCTCTTCAACGAACTCGCGCACTTCGCGGCCCCGTTCGCCGATCAGGCCGACCACGACCGCGTCGCAGCTGGCCTGTTTGGCCAGCATGGACAAAAGCACCGACTTGCCCACGCCGGAACCCGCGAAGATGCCCAGCCGCTGGCCCCGGCAGGTGGTGGTGAAGACGTCCATGGCCCGTACCCCCAGGTCCAGCCGCTCGCCCACCCGGCCGCGCGAATGGGCCGGGGGCGGGGGCGTGCGCAGGGGATAGGGCGCCGGTCCCTGGGGCAGGGGGCCCAGGCCGTCGATCGGATTGCCGAAGGCGTCGATGATCCGGCCCAGCCAGGCGGTGGTCGGGCGCACGCTGGCCGCCTGATCGACGATGCGGATCTCGGCGCCGGGCGCCACCCCCTCGACCGGGCCGAACGGCATCAACAGGGCCTTGGCGTCGCGGAACCCCACCACCTCGGCCGGCAGGGGCTCCAGCCCGCGCCGCCCGATCTCGGCCCGCGCCCCGACCGCCAGCCGCGACAGCCCGCCTCGCGACTCGATCAGCAGGCCCGACACCCCCGCGACCTTGCCGGTGACGACCAGGGGGTCGATCGCTTCGACGGCGGCGACGAGATTATGCAAGACGAACCCCAGAAACAGGCGTTAACCGTTTGCGCCATCATGGTTAACGGGGGGTGAAGGGGGGCTAAACCGGATCTCCTGCGACCGGCGTCTCCCGCGTCGTCGCAATGGCCCCGACCGAGGCGATGACGATGGCGGCGATGGCGATCCATTGCTGGCCGGTCAGATGTTCGTGCAGGACGATCAGCCCGGCCAGGGCGCCGATGGCGGGTTCGGCGCTGAGCACCACGCCGAAGGTGCGTTTGGGAATGCCGCGCAGGGCCACCATCTCCAGCGAATAGGGCAGGGCGCTGGAGAAGATCGCCACGGCCAGGCCGGCGACGACGATGGCCGGGTTGAACAGGGCCGCCCCGGCGTGGGCGAGGCCGAAGGGGACGACGACCATCGCCGCCACGCTCATGCCCAGGGCCACCGACTGGCCCGGATGCAGATGGGTCAGCCGCTTGCCGAAGATGATGTACAGCGCCCAGCACAGGCCGGCGAAGGCGGCCAGGGCCACGCCGACCGGGTCCAGCGATCCCGCCCCGCCCTTCAGCGGCAGCAGCAGGCCCAGGCCCAGCACCGCAAAGCCGACGCAGACGAAATGGATCGGCCGGCGCGAATGGATCAGGGCCAGGCTGAGCGGCCCGATGAATTCGATGGCGATGGCCACGCCCAGCGGAATGGTGCGCAGCGCCATGTAGAAGCTCAGATTCATGGCCCCCAGGACGGCGCCGTACAGGACGACGGCCTTCAGATCGGCCCGGGTCAGGGCGAACCGCCAGGGCCGGAACACCAGAACCAGCAGCAGGGCCGAGATCCCGACGCGATAGGCGGTGGCCCCCTGCGCCCCGATCAGCGGAAACAGGCTCTTGGCGAAGGATGTGCCCCCCGCCAGGATCATCATCCCCGCGAACAGGGCGGCGTAGGGGATCAGCCGCGCGATCAGCGGGGACTGCAGGCTCGGGCTCAGGCTGGGCGCGGTCATGGGACGAGAGATAGCCCAAAGCCGCTTGCGTATCTCGCCGATTTCCGGCCTCCTTGCGCCGAAAAGCGGCGTTAAAGAGCATGATATGACGGATTTCGTCACCCTGGACGAGTTTGACCGGCGGCTGCTGGCGCGGGCGCGGCGCGACAATCAGGAGCCGGCGCGGGTCACGGCCCAGGCGGTGGGCCTGTCGGAATCGGCGGTGCTGCGGCGGATGCGGCGCCTCCGGGCCGAAGGGGTCATCGTCGCCGACGTCGCCCTGGTCGATCCGGCCCGGATCAAGCCGCGCATCGTCCTGCATGTGCTGGTCGAGATGAACACTCAGGACCGCAAGGTCATGACCGCCTTCCAGCAGGCCATGAGGGCCAGTCCCGAGGTCCAGGGCGCCTGGGACGTGACGGGCGAGACCGACTATCTGCTGACCGTGGCCGTCCCGACCATGGCCGATTACGAAGCCTTCGGCATCCGCGAACTGGTCCCGGAAAAGGGGGTCCGCAGCTATCGCAGCATGATCGTGATCCGCGAGGTGGTCGGCTTCGACCCCGCCCGCGCCGTGGTGGATTAATAGAGGGCGGTCGTGACCCGCAGCGCGACCACCACCACCGTGTCGGCGTCGCGCAGACCCCCGGCGTAGCGGATCAGCTGGACGTCCGGCTGGAGGGTGAAACGGCCGATCCGGTCGGCGTAGGTCAGCTCCAGCCCCTCTTCGTAATGGGCGGGGTCGTCGCCGGCGTCGGCGATGTTGGCGCGGCCCTTGTCGGACAGCCAGCCCTGATGGACGCCGAAGGAGACCTGGCTGTCGGGGCGGCCCGCCCAGACCTGGCTGACCAGGACGCCGGCCTGCCAGCCGCCTTCGAAATCGGTGGTGTCCCCGTCCGAGGCGCCGATCCGGCCGAACAGATCGACCTGGGGCCCGTCCGGGTTCGCCGTCCCATAGACCCGCCCCTCGGCCAGGGCGTAGGCGCCGCGCGCCAGGCTCTGGGCCGGTTCGCCCTCGGGCGTCAGGTCGCGGATGTCGTCCTGATGCTGGTCATAGCGCCAGACGCCGACGGCGTAGCGGCCCGCCCCGTTGACGCGGCCCCCGACCTCGACGATCCCCAGGACGCCGTGATCCAGGGTGGTGGCCACCCCGCCCCGGTCGCCGATGGTGCGGGCGTCCGCGTTGATCACGGCGGCTTGGGCGTAAAAGGTCTCGACGTTCCCGATCCGCAGCCGCGCGGCCAGGGAGGTGGAGGGGAAGATGGCCGGGCCGTTCGGACCGGTGGAGGCCAGTTCCGAGCCGATGCCGAACGGCGGCGCCAGCAGCAGGTCCGAGGCCTCGGTGGCGTAGAATTCGCTGTTCAGGTCATACAGGCCGCCCAGCAGGCTTCCCCAGCCCAGGTCCTGTTCGATCCAGGCTTCGTACAGTCGTGCGCCCTGGGCGGAGACCTCGATATTGTCGACCCCTTGCAGGGTTCCGGCCAGGGCGTTGGGTTCGCCCCCGCCGTTGTAAAGGCCCGACAGATGCAGCCGCGCGCCGCGCCAGCCCCAGGCCCGTTCCAGATCCCCGTCCAGGCTGACGCTCAGATTGTCCAGATAGCGGCCCGCCCGCGCGGCCCCGCCCAAGACGACTCCCGTGACGTCGGCGGCGTACTCGGCCGCGAAGGCCCAGGTCGGTTCGATCTCCGTCTCGGCCTGGGCCAGGGCGAAGGTCGGCGCCGCGACGGCGGCCAGACCGGCCAGGGCCGCCAGACGGCGGAGAAGGGAGCGGGGCTTAGCATTCTGCATGGCCGGAAGTCCGTGATGTTGAACCTCCAGCCTAGCTTCGGAAGGTGAACACGGACCTTCGCATTACATTGGGGGCAAGCCGTATCGGACCGGCAACGGCGCGTTAACCCAAACTCCCGTAACCCCGTTCGGAATTGTGTGGGAGCGCGCGCGATGAACTGGACGATCGGCAAGAAGGTGACGGCGACCGGGATCGCGGTCCTGGTCCTCTCCGTCGGCACCGCCGGCCTGGGGTTGAAGATGAACGCCGACCTGGGCGACGCCCTGGACCGGGCGACGGTCTCGGCCTCGATCCTGCGCAACCATATGCAGGCCGACATGATGCACGACGCCCTGCGCTCCGACGTCTTCGGGGCGCTGCTGTCGTCGGACCCGGCCAACGGCGTCGATCCCGCCGAGATGAAGGCCGGGTTGAAGGAGCACCGCGAGACGTTCGAGGCCGCCGTCGCCGAAAACACGCAGCTGGCCACCGATCCCGAGCTGAAGGCCGCTCTTCTGGAGGTGGAGGCGCCGCTTCGCACCTATGTCCAGGCTGCGGGCCAGATGGTCGATCTGGCTGAAGCCGATCCCGCCGCCGCCCAGCGGCGCATGGGCGAGTTCCAGGAACAGTTCGGCGTGCTGGAAACCGCCATGGGCGCCGCCGCCGAGAAGATCGAGGCCGAGGCCCAGTCCGACGCCGCCGCCGCCGAGGCGACGGCCGCCGTCAGCCGCATCGTCATGATCGCGGCCGTCATCGCCGCCATGCTGATCAGCGCCGGCCTGATCCTGGCGGGGGTGCGCGGCATGGTGGCGCCGATCCGCCGCCTGACCGACGATCTGCGCGCCCTGGCCCAGGGCCGGACCGAGGTCAAGCTGGGCGAGGCCGCCCGCAAGGACGAGATCGGCGACATCGCCCGCGCCGTGGTCGACATCCAGGCCCTGATCGCCGCCCGCGTCCGGGCCGAGGCCGATCAGGCCGAACAACTGCGGCTGAAGGACGAAGAGGGCCGCCGCGCAGACGAGGCGATGCGCGAGGCGACCGCCCGCGAACAGGCCGCCATCGTCGCCGGCCTGGGCCATGGGCTGGAGGCCCTGGCGCGCGCCGACCTGACCTATCGCATCGTCGATCCCTTCCCGGCCGCCTATGAACGGCTGCGCACCGACTTCAACGGGGCGGTGGACGGGCTGCAACAGGCCATCGCCACCATCGCCGCCAATACGGGCGCCATCAATGCGGGCGCCGCCGAAATCGCCAAGGCCGCCGACGACCTGTCGCGCCGCACCGAACAGCAGGCCGCCAGCCTGGAGGAGACCGCCGCCGCCCTGGATCAGGTGACGGCTACGGTTCGCGCCACCGCCGCGGGCGCAGTCGAGGCCGCCGGCGCCGTCCAGGCCGCCCGCAACGACGCCGACAAGAGCGGTTCGGTGGTGCGCGACGCCGTCGCCGCCATGGGCGAGATCGAACGCTCGTCCAGCCAGATCAGCCAGATCATCGGCGTCATCGACGAGATCGCCTTCCAGACCAATCTCCTGGCCCTGAATGCCGGCGTCGAGGCGGCCCGTGCGGGCGAAAGCGGCCGCGGCTTCGCCGTGGTGGCCTCCGAAGTGCGCGCCCTGGCCGAACGTTCGGCCGACGCCGCCAAGGAGATCAAGGGGCTGATCACCCAGTCGACCGTCCAGGTCGGCTCGGGCGTCAAACTGGTGACCGAGACCGGCGCGGCCCTGGACCGGATCGTGGCCCATGTGGCCCAGATCGAGGGGCTGGTGACCGAGATCTCCGCCTCGGCCGCCGAACAGGCCACCGGCCTGGCCGAGGTCAATACGGCCGTCAATCAGATGGACCAGATGACCCAGCAGAACGCCGCCATGGTCGAACAGTCCACCGCCGCCAGCCACGCCCTGTCCCAGGAAGCCGACGGCCTGCACGCCGCCGTCGCCCGCTTCAAGGTCGGCGCCGCCGCGCCTCGCGTTTCCACCCCGGCGCCCGTCGCGGTCACCCCCCCGCCGTCCCCCTCGGCCGCCGTCACGGCCTTGAAGAGCGTCGGCCGCGGCGGCGCCGCCCCCGCCCCCTCCGCCGCCCCGGACGAGGACGGCTGGGAGGCGTTCTGAGGCGACTCAGCGCCCGCCGCCCGGCGCCGTCAGGGTGCGGCGGAAGAAGGCGATCAGGTCGCGGTTGAAGGTCTGCTGGAAGGCGGCGCGGTCGAAGCCGGGAGTGGGGGCGCAGATGGCCGGCGCCAGTTCGGCCAGGCGCGCCGAACAGGGCGGCAAGAAGTCGAAATGGCCGGCGCCGGGGATCGACCGGTATTCCGGCGGACGGGGCAGGGCGTCGCGCACCGGTTCGGCGTAGAAGGGGCTGGGCAGGACCCGGTCGTTTTCGCCCCGCCACAGCTGGACCGGCTGGGCGACCCCCGACAGGCCCTGGCGGGTGAAGGCGAAGCCCAGGGCGGGGGCGGCGGCGGCCACGGCCTTGATCCGTCGGTCATGCACCCAGGTCTGATCCGTCTTCGGCGCGCCACGGGCGGCGATCAGGCCGCAGTCGTAGAAGGCCGGGTGGGCGCGGCAGTGGTCGCCGATCCGGCCCAGGTCGGGCTCGCCGCCCGCTGCGGTCAGGACGGCGAAGCCGCCTGCGGAAAAGCCGAAGGCGCCGATGCGGTCGGCGTCGATCGCCGTCCGGCCGGTCCAGTCGCTCAGCAGATAGTCGATCAGGACGCGAAGCTGGCGCGGGCGCTGGGCCACGTCGGTCGCCCGGCTCTGGTCGCGCCAGTTGTCGCCCGTATGGGTCAGGGCGGCGACGACGAAGCCCGCCTGGGCCAGGGCGCGGGCCGTCGCCTCATGGCTGCGGAAATCGCCGCCGTTGCCGTGGGAAATGACGATCAGGGGGCGTCGGGCGCCGCCGTCTGCGCCGGGCGTCCAGACCCCCGCCTCGATCACCGGGCCGGCGCCGTCCGGGATCTCCAGACGGGCGAAGGCGACGGCGGCCTCGGACGGGGGTGCGGCGGGCGTCGGGGGCTGAGGGACCGGGGGCGTCGGCTGGACCTGAAGGGTCAGGGCGGCGGTCAGAAGGGCGGCGGTCAGGAGCATGTCGGAGCCTCGTTTGCGGCGGTTGCGGTCCGCCTTCTGGCCGGGGCGGGGGTGGTCCGCATCCGGCTTTGCGCCAATGGGCGAACGGGTTCGCCGCCGGGCGAACGGGCGCAGGCGGTCGGCCGATTCCGCAAAGGCCGTTCCGGGGTTAGAACAGACGGATGAAGATCGGGGATTCGCGAACGGACGTCTGGCGGGCGGCGCGGCTGGGGCTGGGCGTCGCCACGGCCCTGGGCGTGCTGCTGGGCCTGATCGGCCCGTTCGGCTCCTATATGAACGGACCGGCGACGGTGCGGATCGTCTATTGGACCGCCAGCCTGTGGGCGGGCTGGCTTCTGTTCGGCCTGGCCCTGCCCCTGATCGCGCGCTGGGCGTTCAGGCGAGGTCTTTCGCCCTGGCTGTGGGCGCCGCTGGCGGTCGCCGGCCTGGCGGCGCCGATGACCCTGATCAGCCGGGGACTGGCGCGCCTCGTTTGGGGCCGCACCTTCGAGGTCGGGCTGTTGGAATGGTATGGGCAAAGCCTGATCGTCGGGGCCGTGGCGACGGGCGCGATCCTGTGGCTGCTGGCCCGGCGGCCGATCCGAGACCAGGACGTCCGGCGGGAGTCCGGCCCGGCGCCCGCCTCGGCCGATCCCCGCGACCGCCTGCCCGCCCGCCTGGGGCGCGAGGTTCTGTGCCTGCAGATGGAGGACCATTATGTCCGCCTCCACACCCCGCTGGGTTCGGAACTGGTGCTGATGTCCCTGTCCCAGGCCATGGCCGGCCTGGCGGATCTGGACGGGCGTCAGACCCACCGCTCCTGGTGGGTGGCGACGGCCGCCGTGGTCGGGGTGGTGGAGGACGGCCGCAATCTGGTCCTGAAGCTGAAGGGCGGGCTGACGGCCCCGGTCTCACGCGCCCGCGTCGCCCCCTTGCGGGCCGAGGGCTGGCTGGCGGCGCCGGAACTGAGCGCGGGCAAGAGAAATCATCGCCTCTGACCCCTTGCGGATCGGACGCGCCGTCTATCTGTTACGCATCCTGAACGACCCGTCCCCTACCCCGGAGCCCGCCCCATGTCCGACTTCCACTATGATGCGTCCCGTCACGTGAAGAAGGGCCGGGGCAAGGTCTATGACACCATCGTCGACACCATCGGCGACACCCCCCTGGTGCGGCTGCCGCGCCTGTCGGCCAAGCTGGCGCCGGTCGAAGGGGCGACGGTCCTGGCCAAGCTGGAGTTCTTCAACCCGATCGCGTCTGTGAAGGACCGGATCGGCGTGGCCATGGTCGAGGCGCTGGAGGCGGCGGGCAAGATCACGCCCGAGACCGTCCTGATCGAACCGACCAGCGGCAACACCGGCATCGCCCTGGCCTTCGTCGCCGCCGCCAAGGGGCTGAAGCTGATCCTGTGCATGCCCGAGAGCATGTCGATCGAACGGCGCAAGATGCTGGCCCTGCTGGGCGCCCAGCTGGAGCTGACCCCGGCTGAAAAGGGGATGAAGGGCGCCATCGCCCGGGCCGAGGAGCTGCTGGCCTCCACGCCCGGCGCCGTCAGCCCGTCCCAGTTCGAAAACCTGGCCAATCCCGCCATCCACCGCGCCACCACGGCCGAGGAGATCTGGAACGACACCGACGGGGCGGTGGATGTGGTGGTCGCCGGCGTCGGCACCGGCGGCACCATTTCGGGCGTGGGCCAGGCCCTGAAGGCCAAGAAGCCCTCGATCCGCATGATCGCGGTCGAGCCCGAGGCCTCGCCCGTCCTGTCCGGCGGCGCGCCGGGCCCGCACAAGATCCAGGGCATCGGCGCCGGCTTCGTCCCGGCCATCTATGATCCGTCGGTGGTGGACGGGGTGGAGCAGGTGTCGAACGACGAGGCCTTCGACATGGCCCGCAAGGCGGCCCGGCTGGAGGGAATTCCGGTCGGCATCAGCTCGGGCGCGGCCCTGGTCGCCGCCTTCCGTCTGGCGGCCCGGCCCGAGAGCGCGGGCCAGACCATCGTGGTGGTCATCCCCTCCTTCGCCGAACGCTATCTGTCGACCGCCCTGTTCGAAGGCCTGTGAGGATCGGCGATACTTCGGCTTAACCCGCCAGGTTTTAGGGTGGCGCCATGAGCCAGCCGCCAACCTTGATCGAGGAAGAGGAGGCCGGGCCGCCGCCGTTGAGGGCGCGCCGGGCCCTGCTGAAACGGCTGGCCGACGTGGTCTCCCTGCCCGCCAGCCGGATCAACGCCTTCGAACGGTCGGTGGTCGGGGACCTGCTGGTCGACATGCTGCGCCTCGCCTCGCCGGAGGAGCGTCGCCGGGTGGCGGGGCGGCTGGCCGCCCTGGCCGAACTGCCCGACGCCCTGGCCCGGCTGCTGCTGCGCGACGAGATCGAGATCGCCCAGGTGCTGATCGAACAGTGCGCCGCCCTCAGCGACGCCGACCTCGTCGCCTGCGCCCGCGACGCGGGTTCCGAGCACCGGCGCGTCATGGCCGCGCGGCGCGGCCTGTCGGAGATCGTCTGCGAGACCCTGGTCGGTTTCGGCGAGCCGGAGGTGATCGAGACCTTGCTGCGCAACTCGACCGCCCGCCTGTCCCAGGCCGGGATCGAGACGGTGGTGGCCCTCAGCCGGACCCACCCGGGCCTGTGCGGCGGCCTGCTGAAACGGCCGGAGCTGCGGCCGTCGGGGGCCTATGTGATGTTCTGGTGGTGCGGCGCCGATGATCGGCGCACCATCCTCCAGCGCTTCGGCGTCTCGCGCGACGTCATGCAGGAGGTCGCTGAGGACGTCTTTCCCATGGCGGCGAGCGAGGGCTGGGCCGATCCGGTCGCGCGCAAGGCCCTGCAGTTCATCGAACGGCGCCAGCGCAACCGCGCCGCTATCGAAAAGAGCCCCTTCGACAGTCTGGAACAGGCGGTCGCCACGGCCGCCCGCGACGGCCTGTCGCGCGAGATCGCCAGTGAAATCGCCTATCTGTCCGGGATCAAACCCCTGACGGGGGCCAAGATCCTGGGCGACACGGGGGGGGAACCCCTGGCCATATTGTGTAAGGCGACCGGTCTGTCCAAGACCGACGTCCACAACTTGTGGAGATCCATGCGTCGCCCCGAGGTTCAGCCTGACGGCTCGGTTCATCCCGACTGGGAGAGGGTTCAGATCACCTATGACCTGCTGGCGGTTGATCGGGCCCAGACGGTATTGCGTTACTGGAACTGGTCGCTGTCATCGGCCCTTACGCCGGCTCTGTTGCAGGCTATTCGCGCCGGGGATGATGAACAGGTGGATGAATATTCAGCCCCGGAACGAGCGGCGATGCTGGCCTTGGCCGAAGACTTCGGCCGCTGATCCCTGTCAGCTTTCCGCGAAGCTTTTCCGCCGAAAATCGGCGTTTCCTTCTGCGATTGCTTTTGCCGACCAATAACTCTATGAGACTGGTGTGAAAACGCGGCTGGCGTTTCAGTCGAGTTGAATAGAATCAGAAAGCGACGCAAGGCATGGAAGAAAAGCCCGAACTGCTCGAGATGACCGCCGACATCGTATCGGCCTATGTCGGCAACAACACCGTCACGGCTGAGGCCCTTCCGGCGTTGATCGCTAATATTCACGCCGCCTTGTCGGGTGTTTCGAGCGGTCCGGTCGAGGCCGAGCCGGAACCCAAGGAACCGGCGGTGCCGATTCGCAAGTCGATCAACCCCGATTTCCTGATCTGCCTGGAAGACGGCCGCAAGTTCAAGTCGCTGAAGCGCCATCTGCGCACCAAATACGACATGAGCCCGGAAGAATACCGCGCCAAGTGGAACCTGCCGAAGGATTATCCCATGGTCGCGCCGAACTACGCCAAGGCGCGTTCCGAACTGGCCAAGCAGATGGGCCTGGGCCAGGGCGGCCGTAAGCCGGCCCGCGCGCCGCGCGCCAAGAAGTAAGCCCGGACTGATTGGTATAGAACGCCCGCCTCCTTCCAGAGGCGGGCGTTTTTGTTTGGACGAGGCGCATCTCTCCCTCCCGGCAGGGAAAGGGAGAGCGACCTGTCGGAATCAGGCCGCCTGGGCGACGCGGCGCATGCGCCAGAAGCGCAGGGTGCGCCCGGCGGCCTCCGTGGTCAGTTCGCCGTACATCCGGCCATAGGCGGCGGCCTTGCCCATCGGGTTGGAATCCGCGCCCAGCAGCGACACCGCATAGGTCAGGAAGATGGCCCGGTCGATGTCGGCCGCCTTGCAGACCACGGCCAGGGCGTCCAGGTCGCGGCGATCGACGATGCCGCGCGCGGTGTGGAAGTCGATGTCGGCCAGGCGCGACAGGGCGACCAGGAAAGGGGTCCGGCCCTTGGACCGCAGGAAACGGATCAGCACCTGGGGCGTCAGCTGGCCGGCTGCATGCAGTTCTTCGACATAGGCCTGGCTCTCGGCGTAGTCGGGGGGCAGGGCGCCGTCGCTGGTGGCGACGCGGGTGCGCCCGGCCGCCAGGGCCGCCTCCAGCAGGGCCGGGTCCAGGCTGGCGTTCTGCTCCAGGATCTGGTGGCGCAGCCGGGCCTCCACGACGAAATACATTTCGTTCAGCAGGTCGATCGGCAGGCCCTTGCGCTCGACTGCGGGGGCGTGAAGCGCCGGATTGACCTTGGCCCGCTCGACCGCCGTCTCGGAGGCGGCGCGCGACAGCCGGGCGCCGTCGTTGCGCAACAGGGCGCCCAGGGTGTGGTCGTCGCCGCGCGCCACGATGATTTCGGACACCGCCTCGGGCACCTCGACCCGGCCGGATACGGCCCGCAGATGGTCCTGGCCGTGTTTGGAGACCACGCCGATCAGATCGGCGTCGGTCAGGACGGTGGAGCCGCGCAGCACCGGCTCGGCCACCTCGATCGCATCATGGGCCAGCCGTTTGATCAGGCTGTGGGGCGCATCGGGCGCGACGGCGAACCGCGCGGCCAGCTCGGCCCGAACCGCGACCTCCATGTCTTCGCACAGGGTTTCCAGCACGGCGCCGTAGAGGTCGGTCTCGGCCGCGCTGTGCTCGACGTCGCCGAAGAACTGGTCGGTCAGTTCGCGCAGCAGCAGGCGGCGCTTCTCGCTGGACGCCTCTTCCGCAAGGGCGATCAGCTGGGGCAGGCGCGAGGCCTTGATCGCCTCGGCGTCTTCGGGGGGCAGGGCTTCGCTCATGAGCGTTCGTCCACGGCGTCGGACCCGCCCGCCGACGGCGGGGCGGCTCGCACCGAGCCGTCGCGATTGCGGATCAAGGCCGGCGGGCCGTCGGGCTGAGCCAGGTCCGCCGAGGACGGCGTCTGGCTCATCTCGACCGGCAGGGCGTCCAGATAGACCGGTTGCGCCTGGGGGATGGGGTCGGGACGATGACCCGCCTGGCGATGGACGGAATAGAAGCGGGCCCCCTGGGGAGCGGCCGAGGGGACAGAGGCGAGCGGCGACGCCTCGGCCTGAACGGCGGCCGTCTGAACCGGCGGCGTCGCGGCCGGGGCGGCGGCGGCCATGCTCGCCTGCGTCAGGCGGAAGATCGGGGCGTCGCGGCGAGGCGCCATGGGATCGCCCGGGGCGTCGGCCTGGGGCGTTGGTTGGGGCGCCGGTTGGGGCGCGTTCTGGGGGGCCGGCGCGGTCCGGTCCGCAGCGGCCTGGACGACTGGGGCCTGGACGACTGGGGCCCGGACGATTGGGGCTTGAACAGGTTCCGGCTGCGCAGAAGCGACCTGAACGGGAGCGGGCTGGGGCGTCGTCGCCTCATAGGGGCGGGGCTGCGACACCGGCTGGGACGCGACGGCGGGCGAGAGCCAGTCGCTGGCAGGCGTCAGGCCCCGCCGGGCAGCGACGACCGTGGAGGCTGGGGCGTCCAGCCGGGCCAGGGGAAGCGCGGCAAGAGTCGCGCGCGGAGCGGTCGTCTGAGCGGACGAGGCGCGGGCGTCGGGGCCGCGGGCGACCGGCGGCTTGCCGGGCCAGGACAGATAGCGCAGCCCCTCGGAGGTCGTGGCGACCTGGGCCGCAGCCGCGCCCGCGCCCATAAGGGCCGCGAACAGGACGCTGGACAGGAGCAGGACAGGGCGCAAGAGACGGCCTCGGGCGAATGACATCGGGCAAGCCTAGGCGGCCATCGCTTAATCCGCCGCTAACGGCGGACCCGGATTCGCGCCGTCACGATTCGCTCGACCAATCCCACGGCCGCGTTCAGCGCCAGGCCCAGCAGGGTCAGGCACAGAACCCCGGCCAGCATTTCGGCGGTTCTCAGCCGGTTTCCCGCCTCCAGCAGCCGCCAAGCCAAGCCTTGCGTCGCGCCCGAGCCCGAGACGAACTCGGCCACCACGGCGCCGATGACAGCGAGGCCCGCCGCGACCCGCAAACCTTCCAGCGCAAAGGGCAGGGCCGAGGGCAGGCGCAGCCGCCACAGCCGCTGCAGGGGCGTGGCGCCATAGAGGTCGAACAGCCGCTCCAGATCCGGATCGGCCGACTTCAGCCCCGTCAGGACGCCCGAGAACAGGGGAAAGAAGGCGACCAGGGCGGCCAGGGCGACCACCGCCCGGTCGGCGTGGTCCAGCCCGGCCCAGATCAGGACCAGGGGGGCGACCGCCACCACCGGCGTGACCTGAAGCGCCACCGCCAGGGGCCGCACCGCCCGCTCGGCCGAGGCGTGAAGCGACACCGCCAGGGCCAGGCCGCCCCCGACCAGGCCCGCGACGATCAGGGCCTGGACCGCCATGACGAAGGTGATCCAGGCGGAGGCGGCCAGACGCGGCCCCGCCTCGATCAGGGCGGCGGCCACGGCGCTGGGCGGCGGCAGGAAATAGGGCGGCAGGTCCAGAAGACGGCAGGCCCCCTCCCAGGCCGCCAGCAGGACGACGCCCAGCAGCAGGGGCGGGATCAGCTCGGCCGACCGCCTCACGCCGCAGTCTCCGCCGTCTGAGACGTCATCGCCGCCTCCAGGGCCTCGGCCGTCGTCTCCACGGCCTGACGATAGGCGGGATCGGCGCGCCAGCGGGCCGGGCGCGGCGGGGCGCCCGGCGTGGGCAGATCGGCGACGGGCCGGCCGGTCGCCGCCTCCAGCACCACGATCCGCTGCGCCAGATAGACGGCCTCCTCGACGTCATGGGTGACGAAGACGACGGCGGGGCGGGGGTCGGCCGCAGCCCACAGGGCGTGCAGATCCTCGATCAGACGGCGGCGGGTGACGCTGTCCAGGGCGGCGAAGGGCTCGTCCAGCAGCAGAAGCTCGGGCCCCGTCACCAGGGCGCGGGCCAGGGCGACGCGCATGGCCATGCCGCCCGACAGTTCCGACGGCCGGGCGTCCAGCCGGTCGCCCAGACCGACGGCGCCCAGGGCGGCGGCCGCCCGTCCGCGCGCCTCAGCGCGGGGTCGTCCCGCCAGCTCCAGCGGCAGGGCGACATTGGCCTGGGCGTCGGCCCAGGGCGTCAGGGTCGGACTCTGGAAGACGAAGCCGGTGCGGCCCGGTCCGACGGCGCGCGTGACGGTTCCGGCGCTGGGCGACTGGAGCCCGGCCAGCAGGCGCAAGGTCGTGGACTTGCCCGCGCCCGAGGCGCCGACCAGGGCGACGATCTCGCCCCGCGCCACGGTCAGGTCCAGCGGCCCCAGCGGCGCGCGCCCGGCCAGATCGACCGTCGCCCCGTGCAGGGCGGCGATGGGCTCAGCCACGGCCCGGCAGATAGTTGTCGGTGAAGGCCTCGCGCCAGTTCAGGCCGGGATCGAAGACGCCCGCCTGGCTGGTCACGTCGAAGAAGGCCTGCCAGCGCTCCGCCGTCATGGCGCCGAGGCCGTAGAGGGCCGCGTCGCCGCCGTCGACGATGGCGTTGTCGCGCAGCTTCTGCCGGGCCTGGTCCAGAATGGCCTGGGTCATCTCCGGATTGTCCCGGCGGATCAGGGCGTCGCCCGGCGCCGGGTCGCCCCGCAGATAGTCGCGCCACCCTTCCGCCGAGGCGGCGATGAAGCTGCGCAGGGCCGTGGCGTTGTCTCGCGCAAAGGCGTTGGGGGCCAGGACCATGGCGGCGTAGGAGGGATAGCCCTCGTCGGCCAGCAGGAAGACCTTGGGCTCGAAACCCGCCTCCTGTTCGATGGTGTAGGGTTCGCTGGTCAGATAGCCCTGCTGCACCGCCCGCTCGTCGGCCAGGAAAGGCGCCAGGTTGAAGGTGTATTTGCGGACCTGATCGTCGGTGAAGCCGTATTTGGCCTTCAGCCAGACCCAGAAGGCGTTGATCGAGGCGTCGGCCAGGAGGAAGGGCCGGCCCTTCAGATCGGCAATGGTCTCAAGCGCCGGATCGGGGTGGGCGATCAGGACCTGGGGGTCCTTCTGGAAGAAGGCGGCGACGGCCTTAACGGGCGCGCCGGCCGCGACCAGATTCATCGGGATGAAGCTGTTGGACCCCATGCCCAGTTCGACGGCGCCGGAGGCCAGCAGCTGGGGCACGTTCACGCCCGGTCCGCCCTGGACGATCTGGACGTTCAGCCCGCGCTTCTCATAGGCGCCGGTCGCCAGGGCCTGATAGAAGCCGCCCTGTTCGGCCTGGGCGCGCCAGTCGGTGGCGAAGCGCAGCCGCACCCGGCCCTGTTCGTCCACCGGCGCCTCGGACCGGCCGCAGCCCCTCAGTCCCAGGGCCGCCCCCGCGACCACGGCCGCCCCGCCCGCGAGCAGGGCGCGGCGACGGCTCAGCAGGCGATTCCCACGCTGGATCATGGCCCTGCTTTACGAGGGGAAGGCGGCCTTGGGAAGGCGGGGGAGCGATGAAGCCGTATCCGACGGCGGCGACCGCGCAGCGTCCCAATTGAGCGAGGGGACGAAGCGTGCGGGGGAGCCCGTGTGCTTCGTCCCCTCGCCAAGTCCGGGTTGGACTTGGCCGGGTGGGTTCGGACCTCGGCCTGGGCGTCGTCGGGGCGGGAGCCCGCGAAGACGGTCGGCTGTATCCTGTCGCGCTCCTGGTCTCAGGCGTCCCGCGGATTGCGTCCGCGTCGTCCGTCGCTCCCGATCCGGTTCTCCCTGCGTCCGCCGGTCCTGAAGACCGTCGAAGGCCGGAAGCCTGGATCCCGCCTGACGTCCGTTACGATCCTGAAGATCGCCCGTTACGCCGGGTCGGAGAGCCGGGCCGGTCCGCTTGAAGCCGGGGTCTCCCCCGTTTTCCGCGCCGCCGTGTCCCTCGGCCTGTTGACGTTCTCGCGAAAGCCGGTATGAGGCAAGCGCCCGAACTCGCCCCCATGTGCATGACCGGCCCGGCGGCGGTGGACAAGCCTGTGAACATCGGTGGACGGATCAAATTCGCTTTTGCGGATCAGGGCTTTGCGCTGTCCACAGAAACGGCGGCCGGTCGATCAGTGATCGGCGGGACGCGGATAGGTCAGGCGGCACAGGGCGCCGGGCGCGCCGTCGACCAGACTGAACCGACCGCGCAGCTGTTCGGCCAGGCCCAGAACGATCCGCAGGCCCAGGCTGCGGCTCTGGCCGGGGTCGAAGGCGGGCGGCGGGCCGGCGCCGTCGTCGCGCACCTCCAGCCGGCGTTCGCCGTCCACCTCGTAGAGACGGATGTCAATCCGGCCGGGGCGGCCGGGGAAGGCGTGCTCCAGGGCGTTGTTGACGCATTCCAGCAGGATCAGGGCGACCGGCGTCGCCTCTTCCGCCGTCAGGGCGTGGCAGGCGCGCTCGACCTCGATCGTCACATCCATGCGGCCCGTGGCCTCCAGGGCGTCGGCGACGAGGCGGCGGGCCAGGTCGTCGAAGGGGGCGGCGGCGCCGTCGGCGTCCAGCAGGCTGCGCTGCACCTTGGCGATCAGGGCCGTGCGGGCCGCAGCCTCCGACAGGACGCGCCGGGCCGTCTCGTCCCGGGTCATGCCCGCCTCCAGCCGCAGCAGGCTGGAGACCACCTGGATGTTGTTGGACACCCGGTGCTGGACCTCCTTCAGCAACAGGTCGCGGCTCTCGGCCAGGGCGGCGTTGCGCGCCACCTCGCGCTTCAGACTGTCGGTCGCCGCATTCATGCCGACGATGAAGAAGATGTCGACCGCCACCACGAAGACGTAGAAGGCCAGGGCCAGGCCGGTCGCTGCGCTCCAGTCGAACCCCGGCGCCCCGATCCAGAACCACCAGGCGCTGAGGCCCGACAGGACGGCGGTCAGAACCGCCGGCCCCAGTCCGCAGAAATAGGCGATCACCACCACGGCCGGGAAGAAGGTCAGATAGGGGAAGCCCGGCGGGAACCAGTCGGCCAGGGCCATGCGCACACCCAGCGCGGTCAGCCAGGCGCAGACCGCCAGGCCGTAGCCATAGAGGGGACGGCGAAACAGGACCGGGTTCAAAGCCTCACTTCTCCCCGATTCCCGCGTCCGGATCGCGCGGTGGTGACGCTTCGTGAGGTAAGGGAAATCCCTCAGTCCCACAATCGGGAATTTTCCTTATGACTTCAGGCGCCTGTTGAGCCAGTGACGGACGGCCGCCCGCGCCCCGCGCGCGGCTGGGCCGCCGAAATGCAGGAAGCCGTGCGGCGCCTCGGGGACGCGGATCAGATCGGCCTCGGCCGCCTCGCCCCAGCGCGTCGCCATCAGCAGACTGTCTTCGAACAGGGGGTCGTATTCGCCCGCCAGGAACAGGGCCGGCGGCAGGCCGGTCAGGTCGGCGTAGAGGGGCGAGACGTCGGGCCGACGCAAGGCTTCCTCGTCCCGATCGGGCGCCAGCCGCGCCAGATCCGCCTGCATGGTCGGTCCGTTGAACAGCAGGGTCTCGGGCCCGGCCGAGCGGACGCCCTCGGTTCCCGACAGGTCGAAGACCCCATAGGTGAAGACGCAGCCTTTGACCTTGTCGATCAGGCCCTGGTCGCGCAGGGCGACGGCGGTCAGGGCCGCCAGATGGCCGCCGGCGGATTCCCCGGTCAGAAAGACGGTCGCGGCGCCCAGATCGTCGACATGGGTCACGGTCCAGTGGGCGGCGGCCAGGCAGTCGGCGATGGCGGCGTCGATATAGACGCCGCGCCGTTCGGACAGCAGGCGGTAATCGACCGAGACGACACAGAAGCCGTGGCGCGCCAGATGGGCGTTCAGCCGGTCGTTCAGCCCGGCGCTGCCCAGAACCCAGCCGCCGCCGTGAATGTCCAGCACCACGGCGCGGGGCGGACCTTCGGGCCGCAGGATGCGCAAGGGAACGGGCGTCTCGCCGTCGGTCTGGCGGATTTCGACGGTGACGCCGCGCTTGCGCAGGCGGGGAACGGTGACGGCCCCGGCGGCCGCGTCCAACCACAGGGACAGGCGCTGGCCCGCCTCGATCCGCCAGGGGTCGGTCCGCAGACGCGGGGCGCGGGCCAGGACGGCGTTGATCCGCCGCACCGCCGCCTGCTGGGCCGGGGGAAAGTCGACGACATGGGTGGAAAGGGTCATGAGGCTGGAGTGGGTAAGGGCGGCTTTGGTTTCAAGGGCGGAGGTTCGGAAGGTCTCGTCAGCTGAAAGAAACCCGGCTAACGTCCGCCCATGAAGAAGCTCACCCCCTTCGGCGTCCTGCTGATCTTCGGCCTGATCGGCCTGCTCACCGACAAGTTCGGCCTGTGGTTCGCCTTCGGCCTGGTCGCCTTCATCGTGGTCGGGGTGATGCAGAACCGGGGCCAGGGCAAGACGCCGCCCCAGGATCAGGACGGCGGACCTGCGCAGGGCTAGACGACCGTTCCGTCCGCCGGACGAGGACTGGGCTTGCGCTGAAAGACGACCTGAAGCGCCACATTCTTGATCTGCGACCGTTCGATCAGCAGCAGGGGAATGGGCGCCGCGCGGGCCATCACCCTGTGACTGAGGCTGGTCTTTGTGGGCTCCAGCCGGAAGGCTTGGCAGTTCTTCAGGGTCAGGGCGACGATCTGCTTGTCGGTGTCGAGAGACAGGCTGGCGACCTCGCCCTCATAGCCGACCCAGCCGTTCTCGGTCTCCATGTCGGTCACCACATAGGCGGCCAGATGCTTGTCGTAGGCGGCTTCGGGACTGAGCTGAACCAGGGTCGAAGCCCAGCCGCCGTACAGAAATCGGAACAGGGGGACCGCAGGCTGGGGCGGCTCAAGCCGAGCCCGAGCGATGCTGGTCCGCTCCGCGCCGCCGATCGCCCATCGCATGACCAGATAGGCGCCGATCGAAAGGACCAGGAGGACGAACAGCAGCGACCAGACCTCAAGGCCGAGGAAGGGGTCGGTCTTGGGCGGCGCGGCCAGGAAATAGGCGTAAGGATTGGGGTTCCACGGCGGACGCAAGGCCGGAAGGGAGTAGGCGACGCCGTCCCCCAGGACGAAGACGAAGGCCGCCGCCGCATGGGCCGTCAGGGCGCCGAAGATGACGATGGACAGGGCGGTGAAGGAGTTGGGGGCAGGTGGGGCAGGCGCCACCACCTTGCCGCCGCCCGAGGTGTAGAGGGCGGCGAACACCGCCAGACCTGGAGCCAGGATGAACAGCGCCCAGGCGACCCCGAGCGTGACGGTCAAACGGCGCGCGCCGGGGTCTTGGCCTGCGTCTTGGCCTGAGCCTGGGCGGGCGCCTCGGCCTGAGCGGTGGTCGCGACAGAGGGCGGCGCGGGCAGGATGACGACGCCGTCGTCGCGACGCTCGCCCTTGGCGATGGCGGCCGACCAGCTGCCGTACTGTTCGACGATCCTGCGACCGGCGCGCAGGGTCTCTTCAGAAGCGATCTGCATCGTCGACATGGAGTCTCCTTCAGGGCTTCACCCTAGCATGAGATTGGGTTTGGCGCATCCGATTCAAGCGGCGCCCCTCACCCAGCCAGGGCCGCCTTCTTCTCTTCCAGCTCCAGCCATTCCATCTCGGCGGATTCCAGCTCGGCGCGGGCCTTTTCGGCGGCCTTCATGGCGGCGTCGAAGGCCTTGGGGTCGCGGGCGTAGAGGTCGGGGTCCGACAGGGCGGCGTCGTGGCGGGCTATGGTCGCGGGCAGGGTTTCGATCAGCTTTTCCAGCTCTTCCAGACGGCGGGCGTCCTTGTAGGAGAGTTTGGCGGTCTTCTTTTGAGGGGCGGGCGACACGGTCTCCTCGGCCGCCCCCGTCCGGCCGCTTCGCGGCCTGCCCTCCCCCGAGGGGGAGGGAGAATTCTGTAGGAAGCCCGGATTCTGGCGGATGAAGTCGGTCCAGCCGCCGGGGGTTTCGACGATTTCGCCGCGGCCGTTCAGGGCCAGGGTGGAGGTCGCCAGCCGGTCGATGAAGTCGCGGTCGTGGGAGACCAGGATCAGGGTGCCGTCATAGCCCTCCAGCAGCTCTTCGAGCTTGTCGAGCGTGTCCATGTCCAGGTCGTTGGTCGGTTCGTCGAGGACCAGCAGATTGGCGGGCTTGGCCAGGGCGCGAGCCAGGAGCAGGCGATTGCGTTCGCCGCCCGACAGGGTCGAGATCGGCTGACGCAGCTGGGCCTCGGAGAAGAGGAACTCCTTGGCGTAGGCGGCGACGTGTTTGGACACGCCACGCACCAGGATGGAGTCCCCCCCGCCGGGCGTCAGGGCGTCCCACAGGGTCATGTCGGACTTCAGCCCCTCGCGCGACTGATCCAGATAGACGGGCTCCAGATTGGCGCCCAGGCGGACCGTGCCTTCGTCAGGGGGCAGTTCGCCCAGCAAGGTCTTGACCAGGGTGGTCTTGCCCGCGCCGTTGGGGCCGACGATGCCCAGGCGGTCCCCGCGCATGATGCGGGTGGTCAGGTTTTTGAACAGGGTGCGGCGGGCAGGAAGTGGCGAGTGGCGAGTGGCGAGTGGCGAGAGCGACGGGTCCTGCTCGGCGGTCGGGGCGGCGGAGCCATCGCTCGCCACGCGCGACTCGCCACTCGCCACTGTGTCAAACCCCTTCGACACCCCCTTGATCTCGGCGACCAGCTTGCCCGAGGTCGCGCCGGAATCGACGCCCAGGGACAGTTCGCGCGGGACGTCCTTCATCTTCTCGGCCCGTTCGGCGCGCATGGCCTGGAGGGCGCGGGCGCGGCCCTCGTTGCGGCTGCGGCGGGCGGTGATGGAGCGGTAGAAGGTCTCGGTCTCGCGCTCGATCGTCTTGGTCAGGCGCCGCAGGGATTCCGCCTCCTCCTCCAGCGTCTTGGCGGCCCAGTCGTCGAACTCGACGAAGCCCTTGTTCAGGGTGCGGACCCGGCGGCCCTCCAGCCAGTGAACGGTGTCGGTGACGCGGTTCAGGAAGGCGCGGTCGTGGCTGACGACCAGAAGGGCGAACCGGGCCGAGATCAGCTCGGTCTCCAGAAGCTCGATGGCGAGGATGTCGAGGTGGTTGGTCGGCTCGTCCAGCAGGAGCAGATCGGGCTCCTCGGCGAAGGCCTTGGCGAGCGCCGCCCGGCGGGTTTCGCCGCCCGACAGCCCTTGGGTGGACTTGGCCGGGTCCAGGCCGAAGGTGGTCAGCCAGGCCTCGGCGGTCCAGGGCTCGGCCTCGCCGGACGAGGCGTAGTCCAGCAAGGTTTCGCCGGTGATGATCGGCTCCTGCGGCACATAGGCGAAACGGGTGGCGGACTGGACCGAGCGGTCGCCGCTGTCGGGCTCGATCAGCCCCATGACCACCTTCATCAGGGTGGACTTGCCCGCCCCGTTGCGGCCCACCAGGGCGGCGCGGCTGCGGGGTTCGACCGCCAGATCGACGCCGTCGAACAGGGGGCGGGGGCCGTCCTGAAGGCGGACGTCCTTGAGCGCGACGAGAGGGGGTCTGGCGGCCATCTGACTTTCGATCCTCCCTGGGGAGGCTGTACGGGCGGGGAAGGGGCGGGAAGGGCGTTGATCTAAGGGCTGGAGGGCCGAGACGCCACCGGAAAGATCGTCCATCGGCGCCCAGCTTGACAGTTACCGTCCGGCCGGTATGTAGCGTTTATGGACACCCCCTCCCGCCGCCGCGCGCCCGATCAGACCCGCGCCGAAATCATCGACAAGGCCCTGGAGGTCGCCGCCGAACTGGGGGCGACGGGCTTTACTCTGGATGCGGTGGCGGCGCGCACCCGCGTCAGCAAGGGCGCCCTGCTGCACCACTTTCCCAGCAAGACCGCCCTGTTGGAGGGGATGATCGATCATCTGGGGGCCATGCATGTGGAGAGCGTCCTGGCCGAGGCGGCGCGCGATCCGGAGCCCTACGGCCGCAACGCCCGCGCCTATCTGAGGGTGACGGTCAATGAGCCGGTGACCTTGCAGGACGTCAGCATCGGGCGGGTGGTCCTGGCCGCCTTCGCCCTCGATCCCAGCCTGGTGCTGCGCTGGAAGGCCTGGATGGAGCGGATCAAGACAGACGATCCCGATGATCCCGTCGGCGCCGACGACGCCCTTATGCTGCGGCTGATCGCCGACGGCCTGTGGATGTCGGACCTGTTCGGCCTGCATCAGGTCTCGGACGAGCAGCGCAAGGCCCTGCTGTCCCTGCTGACGCCGGGCCATACGATCACGGCCAACGAGCCGTGAGCCCCGTCACCTGGGCCGCCCTCCTGGCCGCCATCGCCTGCGAAGTGGCGGGCACCAGCCTGCTTCAGGCCTCGCAGCAGTTCACCCGGCCCTGGCCGACGGCCGGAACGGCGGTCTGCTACGGCCTGGCCTTCTATCTGCTGTCGGTGGCCCTGAAGCAGATGCCGGTGGGGATCGCCTATGCGATCTGGAGCGGCCTGGGGGTGGTGGCGATCTCGGTGATCGGGGCCGTGGCCTTTCGCCAGAGGCTGGACGCGCCCGCGATGCTCGGCTTGGCCCTGATCGTCGGCGGGGTGGTGGTGATCCAGCTGTTTTCAAAGAGCATGGCTCACTGAGCCGTGGTTATCTGGCGTTAAGTTTTATCGTCCTAGCCTTCGCGCTTGCCTCGGTTCGCCCGCCTCCCCTTGTGGCGCGCCGGGCGGGACGGGGGTCTCCATGAGTGAAGCGGACGCGGGCGTCAGGCCTGAGCGTATTCTCGAGCTGTCTGAGCGGCTGAACGCCGTGGCGGGCGAGAAGATCGGCGAGATCGCCTCGGTCAATCGGGCCTCCAAGATGCTGGTGGTCAACGCCCAGGTGGTGGCCGCCCGCAGCGGCGAGGCCGGGCGCAGCTTCATGGTGGTGGCCGAGGAGTTCAAGCGCATCTCGGGCCAGATCGACGACATCGCCGGCGCCCTGGAGCAGCAGGTGCGGGGCGACCTGAGCGAGCTGTCGGCCATCGGCGGGGCGATCCTGGGCCAGCTGCGGGGCCAGAGGCTGGCGGACCTGGCGCTGAACGCCATCGAGATCATCGACCGGAACCTTTATGAGCGGACCTGCGACGTGCGCTGGTGGGCGACCGACAGCGCGGTGGTGGATTGCGTCGCCCAGCCGGACGCGGCCAAGGCGGACCACGCCGGCCGCCGGCTGAAGGTCATTCTGGACGCCTACACCGTCTATCTGGACCTTTGGATCTGCGACAGGGCCGGGACGATCGTCGCCAACGGTCGGCCGGACCGCTATCCGGTCAGGGGTCAGTCGGCGCGGGAGATGGCCTGGTTCCGCGACGCCCTGGCGACCAAGTCGGGCGACGATTTCGCCGTGGCGGACGTCGCCCGGCTGGAGGCGCTGAACGGGGCGCCGACGGCGACCTACGCCACCGCCATCCGCCAGGGCGGCCTGGCGAACGGGGCGGTGATCGGGGTTCTGGGCGTCCATTTCGACTGGCAGGCCCAGGCCCAGACGGTGGTGGACGGGGTGCGGCTGACGCCCGACGAAAAGGCCCGGACCCGGGTGCTGCTGCTGGACCAGACGCACCGGGTGCTGGCGGCCTCGGACGGGGTCGGGGTGCTGAGCGAGACGGTCAAGCTGGATGTCGCGGGCGGCGCCATGGGCAGTTACGCCAAGGGGGGGCGCACCGTCGGCTACGCCCGCACGCCGGGCTATGAGACCTATCAGGGTCTGGGGTGGTATGGATGCCTGGTCCAGGACGCGGCCGCCATCTGATGGCCGCATCCGTCGATTAGGCGCCCCGTCCGATGATCCCCGCTTCGCCCCGACCCTATTGGGAAACCAAGACCTTGGCCGAGATGACCCCGGCCGAGTGGGAGGGGCTGTGCGACGGCTGCGGCCTGTGCTGCGTCATCCGGTTCGAGGACGAGGACACGGGCGAGGTGATCCCGACGCGGGTCCACTGCAAGCTGTTCGATCCGAACGCCTGCGCCTGTTCGGACTATGCGAACCGCAAGGCTCATGTGCCGGACTGCATCAAGCTGACGCCGCACAATATCGAGGCGCTGGAGTGGATGCCCCTGTCCTGCGCCTATCGCCGGCTGCACGAGGGGCGGCCGCTGGCGGTCTGGCATCCGCTGGTCTCGGGCGATCCCGAGACGGTGCATACGGCCGGGGTCTCGGTCCGGGGGCAGACGATCTCGGAACTGGCCCTGGCCGAGCCGGAAGACGCCCTGGACTTCGAGGCGCCCGAATGGATGGTCGAGCGGGGGTGACGGTGGCGACGCCTCTGGCTTCCAGGTCGGCCAGGATGAAGTCGGCGTCGTAGCCCTTGTCGGCGAGCAGGACGCAAGGGTCGGGACCGGGTTGGTCCATCACCGGCGCATAGCCCTTCACATCCGAGACCTGACCGCCGCTCAGACAAACCGCGACAGGGAGGCACTGAGTGGCCGCCGATCCCGCCTCGGTCCCGTCTCGATCACGAACGGCTCGAAGAAGGCCCATTCCTCGTCCGTCATCAAACCCCGAACCAACGCCGCTCTCCGCAAAGAACAGCCTTGAATCAGCAATCAGAGAATCTGGGAATCCACTTTGTCCGCACCGCCTAGTTTCCGTAGTCGAAGCGATCCTCCAGGCTACCGGTGCGCCTCCCGAAGGCGTAGGACAGGGAGAGCGTGAAGCGTCTGGCGTCGTAGCGGCGGTCGATGTCCTGATCGAAGGTTTCGCCGCGCACCCTCTCTCGTCTTGGGGCGCTGTCGAAGAGGTCTGACACCGTGGCCGTGAGAAATAGGCTGTCGGCAAGTTTTCGTCGGTAGCCGAGGTTGACGACACTGAACGCCTCGCGTCGTCTTTGCTGGCTCAGATCTTCACCGAGCTGAACGGCGTTTATCTGAACGAAATCGTGGTCGGTGATCTTCCAGTTGACGTTGGCTTGAGACGAGGGCGTCCAAGCGCTGCGGCGGTAAGAGCCTGCCCCCTCCGCGCCGCTGACCTCATTCCAAGCAAACCGGCCGGTCAACTTGTAGGTGATCGTCGATCCGACCGAGCCGCTCGCCACAAGCTCTAGGCCGGCTGTTCGAAACTCGCCGATGTTGGCGCGCCGGTCGAGGATCGCACCGTCGGGCCGCAAAGTGCTGAGCGTGCCGATCCGGTTCGACGTGGAACGATAGTAGCCGGTGGCTAAATAGTTGCGTCCTGAAGCTTCATGTTCAAGCTCCAGTTCATAGGCGCTGGTCTTTTCGGGCTTCAGATCACGTCGGCCGCTGAAATAGGACAAGGGGCCAGAATATTTAACGGTCTCGTCGAGATCATTCGCTCTTAGACGATCGACTCGTCTCGTAAAGCTGCCGCCGATGATCCAATCCTGAGCGACCGTGTAGCGAACATGGCCCGTCGGATAAATCTCGAAATCACGTGTGCGCTGAGCGTTCCCGCCTTGTCGCGTCACCCAGTCGGCGACTTCCAGCCGAACGCCCGGTAGAACCTCCAGTTCGCCAAGTCGAGTTTTGTAGGTTGTATAGAGGGCGGCGACGCTGCGATCGTAGCGAAACGGATTGTCTCTTGCGCCACTGGCGGCTCCAGGCGCCTGACCCTCGGCGTAGCCTACGTCGGCCTCCTGCCGCTCCAGATCGGACCCGACGATCAGTTCCCCGCCCGGCCTGGCCTCGATCTTGTATTCCGCCTTAAACGTCACCGTTTGCAGCTCGAGCGAACGAAGGGCGGCCTGTCGCCGGTTCCTGGCAGGCTCGTCCCAATAGTCGATGACGTCGTCCTGGACTTCGTCCTCGGTCTGACGAGACACGCGCAGGCGAGCCAAAGCATAGCTGTCCGTCCCCGAAAGCGTACGCTTCAGCATCAAGCCGCCGGAGACCAAGTCGGCGTCGCTGCGCCCATGGCTGGTGCTCTCAAAGGCCGGTTCGGCGCCGCTCGTCCGGGCGGACGAGTCGAAGACCGCGCGGCGGTCCTGGCGCTGGTCCAGGCCGAAATAGTCCAGATCGAGCGTGAGCTTGCTCTTGGGGTCAAGCTGCCATCCCACGGTCGATGACGCATTGCTTTCCGTCTTGCGAAGCTGCGTCCGGCTCTCAAGACGGTCTTGATCGATCGCGTCGGCGGGCTGGATGAAGCGCCGGGTCGTAGTGTCGTCGATCACAAGGGGAATTCGTCTGGCGCCGGCGGACCCATTGAACGACAGCGGTCCATGATTGGCCGAGTGGCTGACGCTGAAGTTCCCTGCGCTGCGACTGCCGCCGCCGACAGTGATATTGGTCGTCGGCTGCGACTGTCCGTCCTTCCGGGAAATCAGATTGATGATTCCCGCCTGACCCTCCGGGCTGAACGCCGCCGAAGGATTGGTCATGACCTCGACCCGGCTGAACTGCGCGGCACGTAGCTGTTGAACCCCCGCCGCCTGATTGGCTCCGTTGACCTGAGGCGCAGGCTCCCCGTCAATCAGAATCGTGACCCCCGACGCCCCCCGCAATTTGACGGAGCCGTCGGGATCGACGCTGACGGAAGGCACGCCGCTCAGGACGTCGGCGAGCGAACCGGATTGATACTGAAGATCGTTCTTTATGTCGTAGCTGCGACGATCGACCGAGCCCCTGACCCGCGCATTGCCCACCACTGTCACGGTCTCGACCTCGGTCGGGCCTTGGCTCTGCGGTCCCGCCGGCGGGCTGCCAGGGGCCGCCTGAGTGGCAGCCAAGACAGAGGAGGCCGGCGCAGACAGCGCAACGACCGATGCGCCTATCCGCGCCGCCGCTGAAAGATCGATCCACCTTGGATGGCGGCAGGGCGTCTCGAACCCCGTCGCGCGGTTGCGGATTCTTTGAAAATGACGGCGCGTACGATGGAACGTCAAGCCTGCCCCCCTGACGATAATCTCTCGTCAAACAACCTAGACGCAACACGCCTTGCGAACGAATTAGCGTTTGTTAATTCTAAATTCTATTCTAGGCGGTGTGGAAAAGTGTCTGATTCATAGGCGGATTGAAGCGACGAGGACGAAGCCGAGGAAGCTGTCTGCGGTCTTGTCGTATCGAGTGGCCAGTCTGCGGTTGTGTTTCAGCTTCGAGAAGCATCGCTCGACGTGGTTCCTCAGGCCATAGATATGGCCGTCGATGACGGGCTGGACCTTGCGGTTCCGCCTGGCGGGGATGACGGTGGCGACGTCTCTGGCTTCCAGGTCGGCCAGGATGAAGTCGGCGTCGTAGCCCTTGTCGGCGAGCAGGACGCAAGGGTCGGGACCGGGTTGGTCAATCACCGGCGCATAGCCCTTCACATCCGAGGCCTGACCGCCGCTCAGACAAACCGCGACGGGGAGGCCCTGAGCGTTGCAGCGGAGATGGATCTCAGTCGAGACAGGTCGTCTCCAGAGCATCAAAGCATCAGGGGTTCCGTACTCTGCGGCTTGCCTCCAGCAGTTGAAACGGCACCTATAGCCCCCAGATTGGGCGCGTCCCCGCTCTGTTCAGGCATCGGGCTTTGAGACCACTCCGCTTGACGGCGTGGCGGGCTTCAGGAGGCGATGACAAGCTGCTGAAGCCGTCGAATTCCGGGGCGCATCCTTATGGGTGCGCCCTTTGTCATTTTTGGGCCTACCGCGCTTGGAGCCGTTGTCGGATGCATGGCTTCAAGCCGTAGGGCGACGCTGCTTGAAATCCCGTTCTTCCAAACCATTACGCCTTTCCAAGCGCGAACTTCCGGCCTGGGGACGCTGGTGCGCTAGGGTTTGGGCATGACGGGAAAAAGCGAAGAGAGCGAGGCGGGCGGCGACTGGCTGGCGCCGCTGTTCGAGCAGTTGAAGGGGGCGGTTCAGCGCGCCGCCGCCGTACTGGCCAAGGACGATCCCGAGGAAAAGGCGGATGCGGAGACGCTGGCGCGGCGCGCCGGCGTGGTGGCGCGCGCCGCCCTGGCGGTCGATGCGATCCGCCGCCGCATGGAGGCTGAGCGCAGGGCCGAAAAAGACAGCGAAGAGGACGAAATGGGTGGGCGAACCGACAGACCCGAGGAGGACGCGCGGCTGCGACGCCGGCTCACCCTCCATTCCGAGCGTTTGGACCGCATTCTGGAGACGAAAGGCGCCCGACCAAATGGACGCGCGCGAACTGAGGCGGATGGTGCGGGCGACGGGGCTGCATCCTCACCAATGCCCGCCCCTGGATGAGCCCTGGCGGACCTGGCTGCTGCTGGGCGGGCGCGGGTCGGGCAAGACCTTCGCCGGGGCGGTGTGGATGGATGTGGCGGCGCGGTTCAGGCCCGGCGCGGTCATCGCCCTGGTCGGTCCGGCCCTGCACGACGTGCGCGAGGTGATGGTCGAGGGGGAGGCGGGCATCAAGGCTCTGGCCGAGCCGGGCGACCGGCCCCGCTGGGAGGCCGGACGGCGAAGGCTGGTGTGGGCCAACGGCTCGACCGCCTACGCCTTTTCCGCCGAGGACCCGGACAGTCTGCGCGGACCCCAGTTCCACGCCGCCTGGGCCGATGAGTTCTGCACCTGGCGCAAGCCCGAGGCGGTGCTGTCGAACCTGAGGTTCGGCCTGCGGCTGGGGCCCGATCCCCGGCTGGCGGTGACGACCACGCCCCGGCCCATTCCGGCCCTGCGGCGGCTGATGGCCGAGGCGGGGACGGTGACGGACCGGGCGGCGACGGCGGACAACGCAGAGAACCTGTCGCCGGGCTATGTCGACCATCTGACCGACCTTTACGGCGGGACGCGGCTGGCGGCCCAGGAGCTGGAGGGACAGGTGGTGGAGGGCGAGGGCGCCCTGTTCCGCATCGCGGATCTGAAACAGGCGCGGGGAAGCCGGCCGGCCGAGCTGGACCGGGTGATCGTGGCGGTCGATCCGCCCGCCAGCGCCCACGGCGACGCCTGCGGCATAGTGGTGGTGGGACGGCGCGAACGGCGGGCCTTCGTCCTGGCCGACCGGACGGTGCGGGGCCTGTCGCCCGGCGGCTGGGCCGCCGCCGTCTGTCGCGCCGCGCGGGATTTCGACGCCCAGGAGGTGGCGGCCGAGGCCAATCAGGGCGGGGAGATGGTGCGAAGCGTCCTGGGCCAGGCGGACTGTCCGGCCCCGGTCGCCCTGGTCCACGCCCGCCGCTCCAAGGCCGCCCGGGCCGAGCCGGTGGCCCTGTTGTACGAACAGGGGCGGGTCGTCCACTGTGGCGACTTTCCCGCCCTGGAGGAGGAGATGCTGGCCCTGGGCTGCGAGGGCGGACCCAGCCCCGACCGGGCCGACGCCCTGGTCTGGGGCGTGTCGCGGCTGATGCTGGAGCCGCAGGGCGAGGGGCCGTGGATCAGAAGACTATGACGCCGGAGGTTTGGGGATATTGGGCTGCGGCCCGCGCCAGGGCGGTGTCGGCGCTGATCAAGGGAACGCCCAGGAGCAGGGCCTGAGTGTCGAGCAGGACCGCCATTCAGCGGTAGAAATGATCTTCGTCTTCCGAACGGGCGAGACGCTCCATCTCGGGGTCCGGCTGAAGGAAGAGAGTCGCTTCTTCATCCGTCAGCGGACCGAGGTGGGCCAGGGCGCCAAATCGGAACCGAGGCTGTTCGACGACCCCTGCGGCGCGGATGACGGCGACGGCGTGGCCGTCGCGGGACAGGACGATTTCCTCGCCCTGTTCGGCCTGGGCGGCGAGTTCGGCCAGGGTGGCCTGAGACCGGGCGATGTCGACGTGGATCGTCATAGGCCGAGACTAGCACGGGCGGGGCGGAGGCGAAACGGCGGCGCCGAGCGCCGGCCGCCGCCTCCGCTGCGGCGAGACATTTTCAGGAGAGTGCGATGGGTGGGATGCGGTGGCCGTTCGGCCGGGGCGGGCGTGCGCCCGATCCGGGCGCGCCGGAGGCGAAGACCAGTCGGACGGCGGTGCTGCTGTCGGGCGTCGGGCGGGCGCGGTGGACGGGCAATGACTACGCCGGCCTGGCGCGCGAAGGCTATCAGAAGAACGCCGTGGCCTATCGCTGCATCCGCATGATTGCGGAGGCGGCGGCCTCGGCGCCCTTTGCGGTCTTTGTGGACGGGGTGCGCGACGAGACCCATCCGCTGGCGCGGCTGATCCGCCGGCCCAATCCCGAACAGTCGGGGGCGGAGCTGATGGAGGCGGTTTACGGATCGCTTCAGGTCTCGGGCAACGCCTGGATCGAGGCGGTGGGGGACGCGGTTCCCGAGGAGCTGTGGGCGCTGCGGTCGGACCGGGTCAAGGTGGTGCCCGGCCGGTCGGGCTGGCCCGAGGCGTGGGATTATTCCGTAGACGGACGGTCGATCCGGATCGGGCGGGCGGCCGACGGCTGGGCGCCGGTGATGCAACTGAAACTGTGGCATCCGCTGGACGACTGGTACGGCCTGTCGCCGCTGGAGGCGGCGGCGCAGGGGGTGGATGCGCACAATGCGGCCGGGGCCTGGAACAAGGCCCTGCTGGACAATGGGGCGCGGCCGTCCGGCGCCCTGATCTATGGGGCCAAGGGCGGCGAGCGGCTGACCGACGGCCAGTTCGAAGCGCTGAAGGCCCAACTGTCCAGCGCCTACGCCGGGGTGGAGAACGCCGGGCGGCCGATCCTGCTGGAGGGGGGAATGGACTGGAAGCCCCTGAGCCTGACCCCCGCCGAGATGGACTTCACCGCCGGGCGAC
Source organism: Brevundimonas sp. Br13 (assembly GCF_055391505.1). Taxonomy (NCBI): domain Bacteria; kingdom Pseudomonadati; phylum Pseudomonadota; class Alphaproteobacteria; order Caulobacterales; family Caulobacteraceae; genus Brevundimonas; species Brevundimonas sp. Br13. The sequence goes on from NZ_AP044008.1 coordinate 1,210,246, forward strand.
ATGCGGCGGCGCGCGAGATCGCCCTGGCCTTCGGGGTTCCGCCGCAGCTGCTGGGGATACCGGGGGACGCCACCTATTCCAACTATCGCGAGGCCAACACCGCCTTCTGGCGACAGACGGTCATACCCCTGGCGCGCAAGGCGGCGGGCGCGATGACCGGCTGGCTGGGCGGACGGTTCCCCGGCTGCGAGGTGCGGGCCGATCTGGAGGCCGTGCCGGCCTTGCAGCCCGAACGCGACGCCCTGTGGGCGCGGCTGGAGGCGGCCAGCTTCCTGACGGACGCGGAGCGGCGACGAATGGCGGGGGTGGAGGGATGAGGAAGGCGTGGCGAGTGTCGAGTGGCGAGTGGCGAGGGAGAAGTGACGCATGAGCGACGACTCTCAGGTCCGGCGCGTGCCGACCGCCCTGGTGATCGCGGTCGTGGTGCAGACCATCGGCGGCTTGGTCTGGGCGGGCGGGGCGGCGGCGCGGATCGCGACCCTGGAGCAGAGGGTCGGGGAACAGAGGCTGGTGGCCGAACGGCTGGCGCGGCTGGAGACGCAAGGCGAGGCGACGGCGGCGGCTGTCGAGCGGATCGAACGGCGGCTGGAGGGGGCGGGTGAGTGACGAGCAGCGCGTGGCCGGTGGCGAGGCGATTGGGCGAAAGCAGGCGCGACCTCGCTCGCCACTCGCCACTCGTCACGCGCCACTCCAAATCCAGGGCTACGCCTCCCTGTGGGGCGTGGCGGATCTGAACGGGGACGTGGTCCAGGCGGGGGCGTTCGCCGACAGTCTGGCCAAGACGGGCGCCGAAGGGGTGCGGATGCTGAACCAGCACGACGGCCGGGCGCCGGTCGGGGTCTGGGACGAGGTGCGCGAGGACGAGCGCGGCCTGTTCGTGCGCGGCCGGATCGAAGACTGGTCGCCCGAGGCCCGCTTCGCCGCCGCCCTGAGCCGGGCGGGGGCGATGGACGGCCTGTCGATCGGATACCGCACGGCGCGGGCGCGGCGTCAGGGACGTTTGAGGGTGCTGAGCGGGGTTGAGCTGTGGGAGGTGTCGCTGGTGACGTTTCCCATGTTGCCGGGGGCGCGGTTTAGCGTCGTAGGTGTGACGGGGCCGGGCTGATCGTGAATGATCATACTCTAAGACCGTCATCCTCGGGCTTGACCCGAGGATCGAGCGATCCGCCGCTTGAGCAAAGACGCGGGCGCAGAGCCTGGCCAGGGGCCGATCCTCGGGTCAAGCCCGAGGATGACGGGTCTGGCTGAGCGGTCTGGGCCGTGGGCGGATCGCGCCAGATGACCGCGATCCCGATTCTAGCGGCTTCAGCTTTTGGGCGTGGCGGCTTCGATATTGGCCTGGAGGGCCTGCATTTCGGCGGTGATCGCTTCCATTTCCGCCGTGCATTCGTCGGAGGAGATGGTGGCGGCGCGCGGGGACGCCTTGCCCTTTTCATAGGCCGCCAGGAGGAACTCGGAGGCCGCCTTCTTTTCCGGATCGGTCTCATTGGCCAGGGCGGCGCGGACCTCTTGCGCGACGTCGGGCGGGAACTGGCGTTCGCACGTGCCCAGGGTTTCGAACATGCGCGTCATGCCGGCGAAGACCTGATTGACCTGTTTCGCCTGTTCGGGCGGCAGGCCGGAGGTGTCGGGCGGCGTCTGAAGCGCCAGGGCGCCGGCGAAGGCGAGAACGAGACTGAACATGGGTGAAGCTCCTCCGTCACGCGGAGTAGCACGATTTTCGAGGGACGGCTGCCGTCCATCACAGGTTTCGGGCCACGCCCGGATCACGCGGCGCCGAAGACGGGCGCCTTCACACCGGAGACATCATGAAAGAGACCAAACAGGCTTCGGGCCATCCCGAGGCGCACGGCGCCGTGCGCGAGATGATGGCGGCGTTCGAGGCGTTCAAAGGGGCGAACGACGCCCGGCTGGGCGAGATCGAGAAGAAGGCGGCGGCCGATGTGCTGCTGGAGGAGAAGGTCGCCCGGATCGACCAGGCGGTGGCGGCGGCCCAGGCGCGGCTGGACCGGGTGATGAGCCAGAACCGGCGTCCGGCGATCGGCGGCGAGGCGGTGGAGCCTGCGTCGGCGCCCGAGGCGAAGGCGGCGTGGGACGGCTATCTGAAGACGGGCCACTCGCCTCAACCGGCCGGCGCCCTGGAGGTCAAGGCCGGGCTGTCTGCGGGGGCGACCTCGGGCGGCTATGTCGTGCCCTATGAGACCGAGCGGGCCATCGAGCGGCGGCTGATGGCGGCCTCGCCGATGCGCGAGATCGCGACGGTCAGGACGGTGGCGGCGGGGGTGTTCCGAAAGCCGGTGTCGACGGCGGGCGTGGCCTGCGGCTGGGTGGCGGAGACGGCGGCGCGGCCCGAGACGGACCCGGCGACCCTGGCCCTGTTGGAGTTCCCGTCGGCCGATCTCTACGCCAATCCGGCGGCGACCCAGGCCCTGCTGGACGACGCCATGGTCGATCTGGACGAATGGCTGGCGGCCGAGGTCGAGGACGCCTTCGCCGCCCAAGAAACCCAGGCCTTCGTGGCCGGCGACGGGGTGAACAAGCCGAAGGGCTTTCTGGCCTATCCGACGGCGGCGGACGCGGATCAGGTCTGGGGCCAGATCGGTTATGTGGCTTCCGGCGCGGCGGGCGGTTTTGCGCCGACCAGTCCGACCGACCGGCTGATCGACCTGATCTATGCGCCCAAGGCCCAGTATAGGCCGAACGGCCGGTTCGTGATGAACCGGAAGACGGTCTCGGCCGTGCGCAAGTTCAAGGACGCCGACGGCAACTACATTTGGCAGCCGGCGACGCGGCTGGGCGAGACGGCGAGCCTGCTGGGCTATCCGGTCACTGAGATCGAGACCATGCCGGATGTGGCGGCCAACAGTCTGTCGATCGCCTTCGGGGACTTTCAGCGGGGCTATCTGATCGTGGACCGGGCGGGGGTGCGGGTGCTGCGCGACCCCTATTCGGCCAAGCCCTATGTGCTGTTCTACACGACCAAGCGCGTCGGCGGCGGGGTGCAGAACTTCGACGCGATCAAGGTGATGCGGTTCGCGGCGACGTAGTCGCGGAGTGACGAGTGGTCAGTGGCGAGTGGCGAGTGGTCGCTCGCCGCTGACGTATGAAACGGCGTTTGGGCTGAGTAGGGGTGGCGGTCTCGCCGCTCGCCACTCGTCACTCGCCACTTCCGAGCAAGGCGAGGAGAGACATGGCGCAACCGGTGACGCCGGCGGAGGCGAAGCTGTTTTTGAGGGTCGAGCATGAGGCCGAGGACGGCCTGATCCAGACCCTGATTGAGGCGGCCCAGGCGCGGGTGGAGGCGGAGGTGGGGCTGAGCCTGACCTCGACCGCGCCGGCGGGGCTGAGGCTGGCGATCCTGATGCTGGTGCTGCGGGCCTACGAGCGGGGCGAGGCGGCGGCGGATCTGTCGATCGACGAATGGACCGCCCCCTATCGCACGGTGCGGCTGTGAGGGTTCTGGCGAGCCTGTTCCGGCCGGTGGAGGCCGAGACCCCCTATGGCGGGCGCAGCGTGGGTTTCGAACCCGTCGGCTCGGCCTGGCTGACCTGCGGGACGCGGCGGCGGATCGAACGGGGCGAGGGCGATCAGAGGCGCACGGTCGAGCGGCTGAGCGCCGAGGCGCGGGCCGACGCGCGGCTGGCGGTCGGGCGGGTGCTGCGGTTCGGCGGGGCCGACTGGGACGTCGTGGGCCTTGATCCTCTGCGACCGGGGCGGCTGCGGCTGGAGCTGGAGCGGGTGCGATGAAGGATCATGAGAGCGCCCTGCAAAAGGCGGTGGTCGCGGCCCTGAAGGCGGATGCGGCGGTGTCGGCCCTGACCGGGGGGCGGGTGTTCGACCAGCCGCCGGAGGGGGCGGCCTGCCCCTATCTGGCGCTGGGCCGATGCGAGAGCCGTCCGCTGGCGGCGGACGGGGGCGGGGTGGAGCAGAGGCTGACCCTGACCGGGGTGTCGCGCTTCCTCGGCGCGGAAGAGGCCAAGGCGATGGCGGCGGCGGTGCGGGCCTGTCTGCACGAGGCGGCGCTGGAGGCGGACGGGGTGCGGACCGCGACCCTGAGGGCGACCTTCGCCGACGTGTTCGGGGCGAGCGACGGGCGGCGGACCTATGCGGTGGTGCGGCTGAGGGCGGTGACCGAGGAAGTGGCGAGTGGTTAGTGGCGAGTGGCGAGTTGGGTCGGGAAGGCGGAAGCAGCGTGGGGAGCCGTTGCGACGACCTTCCTCGCCACTCGTCACTCGCCACACGCCGCTCAGGAGCAAAGCGAGGACAAGATGACCGCACAGGCGGGCAAGGACATGCTGCTGAAGATCGAGGGGGCGCCGGGCGTCTTCACGACGGTGGCGGGGTTGAGGGCGCGGACGATTTCGCTGAACGCGCGCACGGTGGACGCCACCGACGGCGACAGCGCCGGACGGTGGCGCGAGCTGCTGGCCGGGGCCGGGGTCAAGTCGGCGGCGGTGTCCGGGCAGGGGATCTTCCGCGATGCGGCCTCGGACGCCCTGGTGCGGGAAGCCTTCTTCGATCAGGCGGCGAAGCGGTGGCGGCTGGTGGTGCCGGACTTCGGCGTGCTGGAGGGGCCGTTCCTGGTGGCGGCGCTGGAATACGCCGGAACCCATGAGGGGGAGGCGACCTTCGCCCTGAGCCTGGCCAGCGCGGGGGCGGTCGGGTTTTCGGCGGCGTGAGGGGGGGGGAGTGCTAGTGTGAGTGCTAGTGCTAGTGAGCAGGCTTCGCCGGTGAGCGGAGAACGGCGGGGCGGCTGAGTAGACGCTCGCTAGGTTCAATCGACATTCAGCTTACTGCGGTCAGGCCGCTCTTCCCGCGTCAGAGGGCCTTGATGCGGCGACCGGGTTCATCACAGCGATCACGGCGGATTCACAGCGGTCACGACGCCATCGGAACGCGCCGTGTTCGCCGTGACCTCGTCGTGCCCGTTGTGATGAACCCACCCTCAATCGGCGTTACGCCGCCAGACGTTTTCCCTTCCGCTGACGCGGGAAGGAAGACCGACACCCAATCGAATAGAGTCTTCAACGCCCGAGGCGCCTCTCTAGGGTTGGCGGCTGCGCGCAGGACGGCAGGACGGCGGCAGGCCCAATGTCGATTGGCCCTAGCACTCGTACTCGCACTAGCACTGGCCCCGGCGTTTTTCACTTGAGATTGGAAGCGACGATGAACCAGGCGCGGGGCGAGGCGGCGGTGATGCTGGGCGGGGTGCGGCGCAGGGTCTGTCTGACCCTGGGGGCCCTGGCCGAGATCGAGACCGGGTTGGGCGTCGAGGGTCTGGCGGCGGCGGCCGAGCGGATGAAGACCCTGTCGGCGCGGGATCTGATGGTGGTCCTGGCGGCGGTGCTGCGCGGCGGGGGCGAGGCCCGGCCGGAGGTCGAGGCGGTCGATCCGCGCGAGGCGGCGCGGGCCGTGGCGGCGGCCTTTGAGGCGTCCTCCGGTCAAGCCGGAAGATGACGGGCGCGACGCCCTGGGGCGAGATGATGCGGGCGGCGATGCGGATGGGGATTGCGCCCGAGGCCTTCTGGCGGCTGTCGCTGAAGGAATGGCGGATGCTGACCGAGGCGCCGCGCGGGACGGCGCCGATGGGCCGGGCGGGCTTGGCGAAACTGATGGAGGACTGGCCCGATGACGGATGAGTTCGGACGGGACGGGATCGACGACCTGCCGCTGAAGGCGGCCGAGGCGGGGGCGGCGCTGGAGGCGCTGAAGGGGCCGGCTGAGGAGGCGGCGAACGCCATAGAGGCGGCCTTCGGCCGGGCGGGCGAAAGCCTGACCCGGTCGTTGGCGCGGGCGGCGGCGGACGGAGAGGTGTCCCTGTCGGAACTGGCCCAGGCGGTGCTGAAGGCGGTGAATGCGGCGGCCGGGTCCGGCGGATCGGGAAGCGGTCTGAGCGCGGCGATCCAGGCGGCGGCGTCCAGTTTCGGCGGGGCCAATTTCGGCGGGGCTAGGGCCGACGGCGGGCCGGTGCTGGGGGGCGGCGCCTATCTGGTCGGAGAACGGGGGCCGGAGGTGTTTCGCCCGAGCGTCGGCGGCGACATCGGGCCGACGACGGGCGGTGCTGTGACCGTCCATGTGGCGGTGGACGGCGGGGCCGAGGCCCTGCTGCGATCCGAGGCCCAGATCGCCCAGATGCTGGCGCGGGCGGTCAGCCTGGGGGCGCGGGGGAGATAGGGTTTTGAGTAGCGAGCGGCGAGGGGCGAGTGACGAGCGGCGATGCGGATGCGGCCTGTCTCGCCACCGACCACTCGCCACTCGTCACTGTCTTGCTATTCGCCCTTGGGGTTGGGGCCGAAGCGGTTGTCGCCCTTGTCGCCCTCGACCAGGCCGATCCACAGCAGGAAGGCCAAGGGGACCAGGGCCGCCAGCACGAAGGCGCCGACGCCCGGGCCCATCATGGCGAAGAAGGCGGCGGGATTGTCCTCGTAATAGTCGGGGCCCATGCCGCCGGCGATGGCGGCGCCCATGACCATGACGAAGCCGATGGTCATGAAGACGATCGCGGCGCCCCAGGGAATGGCGGCCAGCCAGCCGGTCTTGCCCATGTCGTGCAGGCGTTTCACCGTGATGGCCAGGTTCGGCCAGATCAGGGCGAGAGAGATCAGGCCGCCGATGATCGGCAGCCAGCCGGCGACGACGCCGACGCCCAGCAGGATCAGCCAGCCGATCCAGAAATGGCTGCGGCGGATGCGGCCCTCGAAGGACAGGAACAGTTTCTGCCAGTCGAAACCGGCGACGGTGGTGTCGGTCGAACTGGCGTAGCCGCCGGCGACGCCGACGGTGGAGGGGCCGCCCGCCAGGATCAGGATCTGGGTCGCCTCGCCATCCTCGGGCACGAAATCGACGCGGACGCCGGGGGCGGGGACGGCGGGGGACTGCAGGCCGGCGGCGCTGAAGCCGTAGCGGACGCCGTCGTCGCCGCTGATCAGGCCGGCGCCGGCCGTGGTGTCATAGCTGAGGATTTCGCCGCGCAAGTCTTCGCTCCCGTCTCGAGACGGCCCCCTCGGCCGTCGTTAGCCGAGCATGGACGAGCGGCGCCGTTCGGACAAGTGAAACAGGGGACAGGTTCGAATGAGCTTTCATGAGGTGCGCCTGCCCGCGCGGCTGGCGTTCGGCTCGACCGGCGGGGTGGAGCGGCGGACGGAGATCGCGACCCTGGCGTCCGGGTTCGAGCGGCGGTCCACGCCCTGGGCGCTGGGGCGCAGGCGCTATCTGATCGGGGCGAACCTGAGATCGCTGGACGACATGGCCGCCCTGATCGCCTTCTTCGAGGCGCGGCGGGGGCGGCTGTACGGGTTCCGGTTCAAGGACTTCGCCGATTTCAAATCGTGCGCGCCCAGCGGGACGGTTTCGGCCGGGGATCAGGTTCTGGGCCTGGGCGACGGGGCGCGGACCGTGTTTCCGCTGATCAAGACCTACGGCGACGTCGAACGGCCGATCCGGAAGCCGGTCGAAGGGTCGGTCAGGGTGGCGGTCGGGGGCGTGGAGACCCAGGGCCTTTCCGTCGATTGGACGACGGGGGTCGTGACCCTGGCGTCCGCGCCGGCGGCGGGGGTGACGGTGACGGCGGGCTTTCAATTCGACACGCCGGTGCGGTTCGACACCGACCGGATCGAGACGACCCTGGAGAGTTTTGAGGCCGGGCGGATGGCGGCGGTCCCGCTGATCGAGGTGCGGGTCTGAAGAGAGTGGCGAGTGGTCAGTGGCGAGTGGCGAGGCGGTTCGGGATGCGGGAGCGCCGAGACTTACTCGCCACTCCCCACTCGCCACCGACCACTGAGCGAAGGCGAAGATGAGACACATACCGGACGATCTGGCCGCCCGCATCGAAAGCGGGGCGGCGCGGCTTTGCCATGTCTGGCTGATGCGGCGCGTCGACGGGACGCGGGCGGGCTTCACCGACCATGACCGGGATCTGACGCTGGACGGGGTGGTCTGTCGGGCGGCGAGCGGCTGGACCGTCGGGGCGGCCGAGAGCGGGGTCGGGCTGGCGGCGGGGACGGCCTCGGCCTCGGGCGTGCTGGACGACACCTCGATCCGCGAGGCCGATGTGGCGCAGGGCCGGCTGGACGGAGCGGCGGTGGAGCTGTGGCGCCTGGACTGGTCCGAGCCGGACTTGAGGGTGCGGCTGTGGGCGGGGACGATCACGCGGCTGAGGCGGCAGGACGGGGCCTTCGTCGCCGATCTGGAAGGGCCGTTGGCGAAGCTGGAGCGGGTGGTCGGGCGGACCTATGGCCGGCTGTGCGACGCGCGGCTGGGGGACGAGCGGTGCGGCGTGGCGGCGGTCGCCGGCCGGACCTGCGACAAGCGGTGGGGGACCTGCGTCAGGACGTTTGGGAATGGCGTGAATTTTCGGGGCTTTCCGGACGTGCCGGGGGATGACTTCCTGACGGCCTGGCCGGCGCAGGGCGGCCGCCATGACGGCGGGAGCCGGCGGTGAGGGGCGAGGCGATCGCCGCCGCCGCCCGGGCCTGGCTGGGGACGCCGTATCGGCATCAGGCCAGTGTGAAGGGCGTGGGGGCGGACTGTCTGGGTCTGGTGCGCGGGCTGTGGCGCGAGGTGGCGGGGGCGGAGCCGGAAGGCGTTCCGCCCTATTCGCCGGACTGGGCCGAGGCGGGCGGGCGCGAGCTGTTGCGGGAGGCGCTGGAGCGGTGGCTGATGCCGGTTTCGGTCGAGGCCATGCGGGCAGGGGATGTGCTGCTGTTTTGCATGTCGCCGGGCGTGGCGGCCAAACACTGCGCCGTGCTGAGCGCGGTCGAGGGGCCGGAGCCGAAGATGATCCACGCCTATTGGGGACGGGCGGTGGTGGAGAGCTGGATGGGGGTCTGGTGGCGGCGGCGGCTGGTCGCGGCGTTTCGATTTCCCGAGGAGGCGTAGATGGCGCAAGTCGTACTGAGCGCGGTGGGGCAGTCGGTCGGCGGGCCGGTCGGTCGGGTGATCGGGGCGACGATCGGGCGGGTGATCGACGATCGCGTGATCGGCTCCCTGTCGCCGGCGCGACAGCTGGGGCCGAGGCTGGACGGGCTGAAGATCCAGGGGACGGCCGAGGGGGCGCCGATGGCCTGCGTCTTCGGCCGGGCGCGGGTGGCGGGACAGGTGATCTGGGCGGCGCGGTTCCTGGAAGGCAAGGTTAAGGGACGGGCGGGCAAGGGCGGGCCCAGGACGGTCGACTACGCCTATTCGCTGAGTTTCGCCGTGGCCCTGTGCGAAGGCGAGATCGACGGGATCGGCCGGGTTTGGGCGGACGGGCGGCTGATGGAGCTGAACGGCGTGGCGATGCGGGTGCATCGCGGCGGGGAGGACCAGAGGCCGGACCCGCTGATCGAGGCGGTGGAGCAGGATGCGCCGGCCTATCGCGGGACGGCCTATGTGGTGTTCGAAGATTTGCCGCTGGGGCCGTTCGGGGACCGGGTTCCGCAGCTGAGCTTCGAGGTGTTCCGGCGGCCGCGCGGGGCGGGGCCGCGGCTGGAGGACCGGCTGGAGGGGGTATGTCTGATCCCCGGCGCGGGGGAGTTCGCCCTGGCGACCGAGGCGGTGGTGCGGCGCGAGGGGCTGACGCGGACGACGGCGGAGAACGTCCATAACGGCGAGGGGCGGGCCGACCTGATCGTGTCGCTGGATCAGCTTCAAGCCCAGCTGCCGAATCTGAAACGGGTCAGTCTGGTGGTCGGCTGGTTCGGCGACGATCTGAGGGCCGGTCACTGTCGGGTGCGGCCGGGGGTGGAGCGGCGCGACAAGCCGACCGAGCCGATGATCTGGTCGGTGGCGGGGGTGGCGCGGCATGAGGCCTATGAGGTCAGCCGAGCCCCCTCCGTCGGCTCTGCCGACACCTCCCCCAGCGGGGGAGGATCTGCGCCGGCCTATGGCGGGACGCCGTCGGATGAGAGCGTGCGCCAGGCGATCCGAGAGTTGAAGAGCCGGGGGCTGGAGGTGACGCTGTATCCCTTCGTCTTCATGGACTGTCCCGGCTATCCGTGGCGAGGGCGGGTGGCCGGGACGGACGGGGCGGGGGCGGCCGCCGAGATCGCGGCCCTGTTCGGCGGGCCGGAGGATTGGGGCCTGCGGCGGATGGCGCTGCACTACGCCCGGATCGCGGCCGAGGAGGGGGCGGTCGGCCTCTTGATCGGCTCGGAGATGCGGGGCGTGACCTGGACACGGGATGCGGCGGGCGGTTTCCCGGCGGTCGATCAGTTGCGGACCCTGGCGGCCGAGTGCCGGGCGGTGGTCGGGCCGGGGATCAAACTGTCCTACGCCGCCGATTGGAGCGAATATTTCGGACGGCAGGCGGGCGGGGAGGTGCGGTTTCACCTGGACCCCCTGTGGGCCGATCCGAACATCGACCATGTGTCGATCGACTGGTACCCGCCCCTGACCGACTGGCGTGACGGGCGCGGGGGCGTGGATGCGGCCCGGTTCGCCGGGGCGGCGGACCCGGCCTGTCTGGCGGCCGGCGTCGCGGGCGGCGAGGGGTTCGACTGGTATTACGCCGGCGCGGCCGACCGGGCGGCCCAGGTGCGGACGCCGATCGTCGACGGGGCGCACGGAGAGGACTGGCTGTTCCGGCCCAAGGATCTGAAGGGCTGGTGGTCGAACCTGCACTACGAGCGGCCGGGCGGGGTGCGGGCGACTACGCCGACGGCCTGGCGGCCGGGGATGAAGCCGGTGCGGCTGACCGAGTTCGGCTGTGCGGCGGTGGACCGGGGCGGCAATGCGCCCAACCTGTTTCAGGACCCCAAGAGCGGCGAGAGCGCCCTGCCGCCCTTTTCCACCGGGGCGCGCGACGATGCGGTGCAGCGGGCGGCGCTGGAGGCGGTGCTGGGCCATTTCGCCCGGCCGGAGAACAATCCGGTTTCGGCCGTCTATGGCCGGCCGATGCTGGAGGGGGCGGACGCCTGGTGCTGGGACGCGCGGCCCTATCCGGCCTTTCCGGCGCGGGCGGAGGTCTGGGCCGACGCCGGAGCGTGGCGGGCCGGACACTGGCTGAACGGGCGGCTGGCGGGCGACGGCGCCGATCTGGTCGCCGCCGTTCTGGCGCGCGGCGGCCTGGCGACGGATGAATGGTTCATCGAGGGGGTGGAGGGGGCGGCCGGCGGCTATGTGATCGACCGACCGATGCGGACGCGCGACGCCCTGGAGCCGCTGCTGGCCGTCTTCGACGCCGTGGCGGCCGAGCGGGACGGGCGGGTCGCCGTCCTGGGGCGGACGGCGAGCAGGACGGTGTTGAGCCGCGACGGCCTGGCCCTGCCCAAGGCGGGCGGGGCCGAGACGGCGACGCGACGGCTGGAGGCCCGGCCCGGCGCGGCGCGGGTGCGTTTCATCGATGAGACTGCGGACTATCAGACGGGGGCGGTGACTGCGCGGGCCGAGGGTGGGCCGGCCGAGGCCGGGCGGGCCGCGACCGGCGGCGGCGTCGATCTGGACCTGCCCCTGGTCTGCGGCGACGGCCTGGCGCGGGCTGTGGCGGAGCGGGCGCTGGAGGCGGAGCGGGCCGAGACGGTCGTCCTGACCCTGGGGCCGCTGGAGGCCCTGGCGGCCGAGCCCGGGGACGTGGTGCGGCTGGAGGGACGCGACGGCGACTGGCGGGTGGCGCGCGTCGCGGCCGAGGAGACGCCGGCGACCACTCTGGAGCCGGTCGGCGCGCGAAGACTCTATGAGGATCAGGGGGGAGGAAGGGGCGGCGAGGGTCCGGCGACGACAGGGGCGCCCTTTCTGGCCCTGCTGGATCTGCCGCCGCTGATAGGGAGCGAGGACGATGCGCGGCCGGTCGTGGCGGCGGCGGTGGAGCCGTGGCGGCCGATGCGGCTGCACGCCGGGCCGTCGGCCGGCGCCTTGACCGCGCGCGCCGATCTGGACGCGCCGACGCCCGTGGGAGTGCTGGTCGAGCCCTTGCGGCCGGGGGCGCCCGGGCGCTGGGACACGGTCAACACCCTGGTGGTGCGGGTCGAGGGGGCGGCGCCGCAGAGCGCGGCGGAGACGGCGGTGCTGGGCGGCGCCAACACACTGGCGATCCAGACGGCGGGGGGATGGGAGGTGGCGCAATACCGATCCGCGACCCTGATCGCCCCGGACGTCTGGCGGCTGACCGGCCTTTTGCGCGGCCAGCAGGGGACGGAGGCGGAGATGCAGGCGGGGGCCGCAACCGGGGCGGCGGCGGTGTTCCTGGAGCCGCGCCCGGCGCGGGCGGAGATCGGGCGCGCCGAACGGGGCCTGCCCCTGGTCTGTCGCGCCGGACCGGCGGGGGCGGCGCCGGGCGGGGCGGGGTTCCGCCAGGCAGGCTTCACCCTGCGGGGGCTTTACGACCGGCCGTGGTCGCCGGCGGGGTTGACGGTGCGGGTCTCGGCCGAGGGACGGCGGATCAGTTGGACGCCGCGCGTGCGGCTGTACGGCGACGGCTGGGACGGCGAGCCGACGCCGGTCGATCCGATGCGTTTTCGTCTCCGGGTGACGAACGGGGGCGCGGTGGTGCGGACGATGGAGGTCGATGGGGCGACGGCCCTTTACGCCGCAGCGGACGCGGCGGCGGACTTTCCGGACGGGGCGCCGCCGACGGCGCGGATCGCCGTGGCCCAGTGGGGGGAGGGGTTCGGCTGGGGCGCCGAGGCGGAAATCGGCTTAGAGCCTGATGGTTTCGGACGGAACCGCGCGGCGGTTCCGACAGAAGCGTGAATCAGGCTCTCGCTCTAATCTGGAGCCTGATTCACCGTTTCAGCGGAACCGCGAAGCGGTTCCTCCTCAACGGATCAGGCTCTGGCCTGAGCAAATATCCGGGTCCGGCCCTTTGCGGGGGCGGGGGCATGGCTTAACTGACGGCCTCTCAGGTGTTTTCAGTTGGAGCGGCAACGGACGTGGCAGGCGACCCCTATAAGGAACTGGGCGTTTCAAAGGGCGCGAGCGCGGACGAGATCAAGAAGGCGTTCCGCAAACTGGCCAAGGAACTGCACCCCGACAAGAACCCCGGCGACGCCAAGACCGAGGAACGGTTCAAACGGGTGACGGCGGCCTTCGACCTGTTGGGCGATCCGGAAAAGCGGGCCAAGTATGACGCGGGCCAGTTGGACGCCGACGGCAATGAACAGTATCGCGGCTTTGGCGGCGGCGGACGGCCGGGCGGCAATCCCTTCGGCCAAGGCGGCTTTTCCGGCGGCGGCGGACCGGGCGGTCGGGCCGACTTCGAAGGCATCGACCTGGACGATCTGTTCGGCATGTTCGGGGGCGCGGGCCGCCAGCGGGGTCCGCGCGACTTCACCGCGCGCGGCCAGGACGTGCGCGCCAGCCTGAACATCAGCCTGGAGGACGCCATTTCGGGAGCGACCCGGCGAATCCAGTTCTCCGACGGTCGAACCCTGGACGTGACCATTCCCAAGGGCGCGTCGGACGGACAGACCATCCGCCTGCGCGGCCAGGGGGCGCCGGGGCGGGGCGCCGAGAACGGCGACGCCCTGATCGAGCTGAAGATCGAGCCGCACCCGATCTATAAGCGCGACGGGGCGGACCTGACGATGGACCTGCCGGTCTCGGTGCCCGATGCGGTTCTGGGGGCCAAGGTGCGGGCGCCGACGCCGGAAGGGGAGGTGCAGGTGACGATCGCGCCGGGCTCCAACTCGGGCAAGCTGTTGCGGCTGAAGGGACGGGGCGCCTTCGCCCTGGGACGGCGCGGCGATCTGTTGGCTCGTATCGTCGTGACCCTGCCCGAGACGCCGGATGCGGCCCTGATCAAGTTCGCCGAAGACTGGCGGGCCAAGCGGCCCTATACGCCGGGGCGTTGAGCGGCGTTTGGGCCGGGTGACGCGCGGTCGCGCAAGGGGAAGAGACCATGATCGCAAAGCCTGATGTCAAACCGGCGCGGCCGTGGTTCTCGGCCGGACCGACGGCGAAACGGCCGGGCTACAGCCTGGGCGGCCTGCCGCAGGATCTGTTGGGCCGGGGCATCCGCGCGCCCGAGGTGGTGGAGCGGTTCGCCCATGGGCTGAGGCTGACGCGGGCGGTGCTGGAAGTCCCCGAAAGCCATGTGCTGCTCTATACGCCGGGATCGGACACCGGGGCGGTCGAGGCGGCCCTGTGGGGCATGCTGGGGCAGCGGCCGGTGCAGGTGGTCGCCTTCGAGAATTTCGGCCTGACCTGGCTGGCGGACGTGCGCGATCATCTGGGGTTGGAGCCCGAGGCCCTGACGGCGCCCTGGGGCGAGCTGCCGGACCTGAGCCGGGCCGACTGGTCCAAGGACGTGGTCTTCCCCTGGAACGGCACGACCTCGGGCGTGCGCGTGCCGGACGCCGACTGGATCGCGGACGATCGCGAGGGGCTGGCGATCTGCGACGCCACCTCGGCCGCCTTCGCCATGCCCTTGCCGTTCGACAAGCTGGATGTGGTGACCTTCAGCTTCCAGAAGGCGCTGGGCGGCGAGGCGGGGATCGGGGTGATGGTTTTGTCGCCGCGGGCGGTGGCGCGGCTGGATTCCTATCGGCCCGAACGACCCGTCCCGAAACTGCTGCGCCTGACCGACGGCAAGGGGTTCGATCGCGCCCTGGCCGACGGGGTGGCGATCAACACCTTCTCTATTTTGACCATCGAGGACTGGATCGACGCCCTGGAATGGGCGCAAGGGATCGGGGGCTTGAGCGAACTGGTCCGGCGCACCGGCGCCAACTTCGCCGCCCTGGCTGACTGGGTGGAGCGGACCGACTGGATCGCCTTCCTGCCCGAGAGGCCCGAAATCCGCTCGACCACCTCAGTCTGTCTGAAGTTCCTCGATCCGTGCGTGACCGGCCTGGACGAGGCGGGGCAGAAGGCCTTCGTCAAACGGTTCAAGGCCCTGCTGGAAGGCGAGGCCGCCGTGTTCGATATGGAGCCCCACAGGAACGCGCCGCCGGGCCTGAGGCTGTGGTGCGGCTGCACCGTCGAGACGGCCGATGTGGTGGCGGCGACGCCGTGGCTGGAATGGGCGTTCGCGACGGCGTTGGGGGAACTGTCGTAAAATACGACGGATCGGGACGACACCGGACGATTCCCCCGCTATAGGCTGCGCCCGCATTCAGACCGTCGCAATGCTGCGGCGCCTGCTGGTTTTGATGCGTTCTCCGACGAGGACGCGAGGCGGAGTACGGACTTTGGCGAACGTGGCGGTGGTCGGCGCCCAGTGGGGCGACGAGGGCAAGGGCAAGATCGTGGACTGGCTGTCCAACCGCGCCGACATGGTGGTGCGGTTCCAGGGCGGGCACAATGCGGGTCATACGCTGGTCGTGGACGGCAAGGTCTATAAGCTGGCCCTGCTGCCCTCGGGCGTCGTCCAGGGCAAGCCGTCGATCATCGGCAACGGGGTGGTGGTCGATCCCTGGCACCTGGTCGGCGAGATCGAGAAGATCGCCGCGCAGGGCGTGAACATCAGCCCCGACATCCTGACCATCGCCGACAACGCCTGTCTGATCCTGCCCATCCATCCGGCCTTGGACGTGGCGCGCGAGGCGGCGGCCAGCGCGCCCGGCGCCAAGATCGGCACGACCGGACGCGGCATCGGCCCGGCCTATGAGGACAAGGTCGGCCGCCGCGCCATTCGGGTGTGCGACCTGGCCAATGCGGACGACCTGAAGGTCAAGATCGACCGGCTGCGCTCGCACCACGATCCCCTTCGCGCCGGTCTGGGCCTGGAGCCGATCGATCCGGAGGCGCTGTTGGCCCAACTGCTGGAGATCGCGCCCAAGATCCTGCCCTATGTGAAGCCGGCTTGGTGGGTGCTGGACCAGGCGCAGAAGGCGGGCAAGCGGGTGCTGTTCGAAGGGGCCCAAGGCGCCTTTCTGGACGTGGATCACGGCACCTATCCCTATGTGACCAGCTCCAACACGGTGGCGGGGCAGGCGGCGGCGGGGTCGGGCATCGGGCCTCGGGGCGTCGGCTATGTGCTGGGCATCGTCAAGGCCTATACGACCCGCGTGGGCGAAGGGCCCTTCGCCTGCGAACTGGACGACGCGGTCGGCCAGCATTTGGCGACGGTCGGACGCGAGGTCGGGGTCAACACCGGGCGGGCGCGGCGCTGCGGCTGGTTCGACGCGGTGCTGGTGCGCCAGTCGGTGGCGATCAACGGCATCGACGGCATCGCCCTGACCAAGCTGGACGTGCTGGACGGATTGAAGACGCTGAAAATCTGCGTCGGCTATCGGGTCAACGGCGAGGTGCTGGATTATCTGCCCAGCAGTCTGAAGGACCAGGCGGCGGCGGAGCCGGTGTTCGAGGAGCTGGAAGGCTGGAGCGAGAGCACCGGCGGGGTCCGCAGCTTCAAGGACATCAACGCCAACGCCATCAAATATGTGCGGCGGATCGAGGAGCTGATCGGGGCGCCGGTGGCCCTGCTGTCGACCAGCCCCGAGCGGGACGACACCATATTGATGCGTGATCCCTTCCAAGGCTGAGCAATTCAGCGAGTCTTAACGGCGGTCAGATAGGGTCGAGGAGTCAAACGGAGCCGACCCCTTGTTCACTGCGGACGCAAAGACCCTGAGCCGCATCGAGCCCACGGTGCGGCGCGTCGCCATCATCGAACCCAACGCCGCCTCTGCGCGTCTGATGTCGGACCTGATCAAGGGGTTGGGCGCGCGCGAAATCTATGTGGAGAGCGACGAGGAGCGGGCGGTGGAGCTGCTGCGCGACGTCGAGCCCGGCGTGGTCTTCACCGAATACGCCGGCCCGACCCTGAGCGGGGAGCGGCTGGCGCGGCGGGTGCGGCGCTCCTCCATGGTCTGTCGCATGGCGCCGATCATCATGGTCACGAACGAGGCGACGGCGGCGGCCATCAAGGGGGCGCGCGACGCGGGCGTTCACGAGTTTCTGAGAAAACCCTATACGACCGGCGATCTGTTCAAACGGGTGGAGAACGTCGCCCTGAAGCCCCGCCCCTGGATCGAGGCGGTCGGCTATGTCGGGCCGGATCGTCGGCGCTTCAACTCGGGCGAATACGCCGGAGCGCCCAAGCGCCGCACCGATGCGTCGGCCAAGGGCGGGCTGGACATAAAGGATCAGGCGATGCGGATCCTCGTTGCGGCCATGGCCCAGTTCGACCAGGACCCGGCCCAGGCCACCCGCGCCATCCGCCAGCAGGCGCAGACGCTGAAGGCGGTGGCGATCAAGAGCGGCGACGCCCGGTTGGCGATCGCGGCGGGCGGGCTGGAGGCATTCATGGACGGCGGCGGCGTGACCAAGGCCGGTCTGGCCCAGCCGGTCGGGGCCATACTGGCCCTGACCCAGACGCCGGCGTCGAACGCGCCGGTCGCCCGGGCGTCCTGATACCCGAGGAAATCAGGCGTCGACCAGATTGCGCTCTTCGGCGGCGGCGCGCATGGCCTTCTGCAGCTTTTCGAAGGCGCGGACCTCGATCTGACGCACCCGCTCGCGCGAGACGCCGTAATGGCCGGCGAGTTCCTCCAGGGTGACGGGGTCGTCCTTGAGGCGGCGCTCTGTGAGGATGTGTTTTTCCCGATCCGTCAGCTCCTCCATGGCCTCCTGAAGCAGGCTCATGCGGATGCCCTTTTCCTCGTCGTCGGCCAGCTGGGTCTCCTGGGAGACGGCGGTGTCGTCGGCCAGCCAGTCTTGCCATTCGCTCTCGCCGTCGGCGCGCAGCGGGGCGTTCAGCGAGGCGTCGCCGCCGAGGCGACGGTTCATGTCGGTGACTTCCTGTTCCGACACGCCCAGCTTGGTGGCGATGGCCGACAGGTGTTCGGGGCGCAGATCGCCTTCCTCGAAGGCCGAGATCTGGCTCTTGGCCTTGCGCAGGTTGAAGAACAGCTTCTTCTGCGCCGCTGTGGTCCCCATCTTCACCAGGGACCAGCTGCGCAGGATGTATTCCTGGATCGAGGCCCTGATCCACCACATGGCGTAGGTCGCCAGCCGGAAGCCCTTGTCCGGATCGAACTTCTTGACGGCCTGCATCAGGCCGACGTTGCCCTCGGAGATCACCTCGCCGATCGGCAGGCCGTAGCCGCGATAGCCCATGGCGATCTTGGCGACCAGGCGCAGGTGGGAGGTGACGAGACGGTGGGCGGCCTCGGGGTCCTGATGCTCGGACCAGCGCTTGGCGAGCATGAACTCCTCGTCCTTGGTCAGCATCGGAAACTTGCGGATTTCCGTTAGATAACGCGACAGGCCCTGTTCAGGCGACATCACCGCGAGCGTGCTATTGGCAGCCATATGGTCCCTCCGACCGTCTAGAACGAGCGGGCGCTTCGCCGTCGGCCACGGCATGTGCGCCGACGCCTCACCCCTCAACCGGTAAAGTAGCGATGGGTTGCCGCCATTTTTAGGGGCGGATCGTCACACGAAAGCGTGACCGTGACCCCGGCGCCACCCACGCCGACCGGCTCAATATAGAACTTAGTCAGTTGCTATTCAAGACGCGCCTCCGGCGGCAGGGGGTCGGCGAGGGCCAGGTCGTGCCCGGCCGGTCTCTCGCGGCGATCGGGGGCCGGCCCTACAGCGCCGACAGCAGGCGTTCCAGCGCCGCCATGTCGGCGGGCGGATCGGTTTCGAAACGCAGGGGCGCGCCGGTGATCGGATGGACGAAGCCCAGGACGGCGGCATGCAGGGCCTGGCGCGTCAGTCCGACCTCGGCGAGGGCGGCGCGGACCGGGGGGGCGGGGCTGCCGGAGCCATAGACCGGATCGCCCAGGATGGGCGCGCCCTTGGACGACAGATGAACCCGGATCTGGTGTGTGCGGCCGGTTTGCAGGGTGCAGGCGACACGCGCCGCCAGGGGCGCGCCGCCGGCGCGGGCCGGTTCGCCGAAGGTCCGCTGGACCCGATAGTCGGTGATCGCCTCGCGCCCGCCCGTCTTCAGCACGGCCATCTTCTTGCGGTCGGCGGTCGAGCGGCCGATGCGCGTCTCGATCCGGCCCTGGAGCGGGGTCGGCGCGCCGCGGGTCAGGGCGATATAGGTGCGTTCGATGTCGTGGGTCGCGAACAGGGCCGACAGGCCCTGGTGGGCGCGGTCGCTCTTGGCCGCGACCATGACGCCCGAGGTGTCCTTGTCCAGCCGGTGGACGATGCCCGGTCGGGCGACGCCCCCGATGCCGGACAGGCTGTCGCCGCAACGGGCCAGCAGCGCATTGACCAGGGTGCCGTCGGGCGTGCCCGGCGCCGGATGGGCGGCCATTCCGGCGGGTTTGTCGATGACGATCAGGTCCGCATCCTCATAGAGGACCGCAAGCGGCAGGGCCTGGGGCTGGGGCGCGGCGGGGGCGACGGGCGGCAGATCGACCCGGTAGAGGCCCGGCTGGGCCTTGGCCGAGCCGCCGGTCAGGACGACCCCGTCACGGCGCACCGCCCCCTCGGCCAGCAGGGCCTGGAGACGCGCCCGCGACAGGTCGGGAAAGGCCTGGGCCAGGGCCTTGTCCAGGCGGACGCCGGATACGTCGATCCGGGCCTCCAGGGTCTCGGCGGCCGGGGCCGGGTCTTCGTCGTCGATCAGTTCGGGGTCGGACACCCTCTATCCGTAAAGCATCGGAAGATCGGCTTCCAGCGAGGGCGCTTGCGTCGGGCCTGATCTGACGTGAATAGTGGCGCTTGGGGGCGTGGGGAACCGTGATGAAGACCTTGATGATCGCGAGCGGCGTCGCCGCCGCCGCCGTTCTGCTGGGCAGTTGCTCGACCATGAGCCAGGAAGAGTGTCTGGCCGGCGCCTGGGGCGACAAGGGTTACGCCGATGGGGCGGCGGGCTATCCGATGAGCCGGCTGGACGACCATGCCCAGGCCTGCGCCAAATATCAGGTCGCGCCCGATCCGGCGACCTACAGCCGAGCACGCGAAGACGGGCTGCGCGGCTATTGCACCTTCCAGCGCGGCTGGATCGAGGGGCGGGCGGGCAACACCTATTACGGCGTCTGTCGGCCCGAGGAGGAGGCGGCCTTCCTCCCGGCCTATAACGACGGGCGGCGACTGCATGAGGCGGCAGCGGCGGTGGAGGCGGCCGAGAGCGCGCTGAGAAGCGCCGAGGCGCGGATCGACGACCGCGAGGACAAGCTGGACGCCAAACAGCGCGAACTGCGTCAGGACGGCTTGACCGACGAGGAGAAGGAGCGGATCCGCAACCGAATCGAAGAGGTGCGGGGCGAAATCCGCGACGCTCGCCGCAACGCCCGCGACGCCAGGGACGAGCTGGACCGGGCGCGCTGGCAAGAGGACCGGGTGCGGTTCGAACTGAGCGGCCGCTACCCGGTCTGATCAGGGAGGGGCGGTCGTCAGGCCGCCTTGACCGCCGCATTGCGGAAGGACGGGTCAAGCTCGCCCGAGGCGTAGCGTTTGGCCATGTGGGCGGTGGACAAGGGGCGGATGCGCGAGGCCTGGCCCTCGCAGCCGAACTGCTGATAGCGCTCCTTGCAGAGCTTCTTCATCGCCTCCTTGGCGGGCTTCAGATAGGCGCGCGGGTCGAACTCGCCCGGCTTTTCGGCCAGGACCTTGCGGATGGCGCCGGTGATGGCCATCCGGTTGTCGGTGTCGATGTTCACCTTGCGCACCCCGTGGCGGATGCCGCGCTGAATCTCTTCGATCGGCACGCCCCAGGTCTGGGGCATTTCGCCGCCGTACTGGTTGATGATGTCCTGAAGCTCCTGCGGCACGGAGGACGAGCCGTGCATGACCAGGTGGGTGTTGGGCAGGCGGCGGTGGATCTCTTCGATGACGTTCATCGCCAGGATGTCGCCGTCCGGCTTCTTGGTGAACTTATAGGCGCCGTGGCTGGTGCCCATAGCGATGGCCAGGGCATCGACCTTGGTGGCGGCGACGAATTCGACGGCCTGATCCGGGTCGGTCAGGAGCTGGGAATGGTCCAGCTTGCCCTCGAAGCCATGGCCGTCCTCGGCCTCGCCCATGCCGGTCTCCAGCGAGCCCAGCACGCCCAGTTCGCCCTCGACCGAGACGCCGCAGGCGTGGGCCATTTCGGTGACGCGGCGCGTGACCTCGACATTGTATTCATAGGAGGCGGGGGTCTTGGCGTCCTCTTCCAGCGAGCCGTCCATCATCACCGAGGTGAAGCCGTACTGGATGGCGGTGGCGCAGGTCGCCGGGCCGTTGCCGTGGTCCTGGTGCATGCAGACCGGGATGTCGGGATAGAGTTCCGCCAGGGCGTCGATCAGCTTGGCAAGGACGATGTCGTTGGCGTAGTTCCGGGCGCCGCGCGAGGCCTGAATGATCACGGGCGCATTGACCTCATGGGCCGCCTCCATGATCGCGAGGCCCTGCTCCATGTTGTTGATATTGTAGGCGGGGAGGCCGTAACCGTTCTCCGCCGCGTGGTCGAGCAGCTGTCGCAGCGTGATGCGCGCCATGATGAAGTCTCCTGAGCCGAAAGTCTTTTTTGATTGGGCGCGAGACTAGCGGGCGGCGCGCTCAAAGTCACGCCGTGTTACAGTTGTTTCCGCTGCGTCAGGGTTCAGGCGCGCAGGGCCTCGACCCCCGGCAGGGGCTTGCCCTCCATCCATTCCAGGAAGGCGCCGCCGGCGGTGGAGACGAAGGTCATGTCGTCCGACACCCCCGCGTGATTCAGGGCCGAGACCGTGTCGCCGCCGCCGCCGACGGCGGTCAGGACGCTGGCCTTGGCCAGGGCCGCCGCATGACGGGCGACCGTCACGGTGGCGGCGTCGAAGGGCGGCACCTCGAACACGCCCAGAGGGCCGTTCCAGATCAGGGTCTTGGAGGCCGTCAGGGCCTCCAGCAGACGCGCGACCGTGGCCGGGCCGGCGTCCAGGATCTTGTCGTCGGCCGACAGGGCGGCGCCGGCGGCGACCGGGCGAGCGGCGGCGCCCGGCTTGACCTCGGTCGCCACCACGAAATCGACCGGCAGCAGCAGTTTGCAGCCCCGCGCCTCGGCCTCGGCCATGATTTCGCGGGCCGTGTCGGCCATGTCGCGCTCGGCCAGGGAGCCGCCGATGTCGATGCCCTGGGCGTACAGGAAGGTGTTGGCCATGCCGCCGCCGATGGCCAGGCGGTCCAGCTTGCCGACCAGGTTTTTCAAGAGGTCCAGCTTGGTCGAGACCTTGGCGCCGCCGACGATGCCGATGACGGGCTTTTGCGGATTGCCGAGCGCCGCGTCCAGGGCGTCCAGTTCGCGGCGCATGGATTCGCCGGCGTAGGCGGGCAGGTGGTGGGCGATCCCTTCGGTCGAGGCGTGGGCGCGGTGCGCCGCCGAGAAGGCGTCGTTGACATAGAGATCGCCCAGATCCGCCAGCTTCCGGGCGAAGACCGGATCATTGGCCTCTTCCGCCGCATGGAAGCGGACGTTCTCCAACAGGACCACGCCGCCGGCGTCCAGGTCGCGGATGGCGTCCACGGCGTCCGGGCCGATGCAGTCGTCGGCGAAGCGGACGGGGGCGCCGAGCAGGGTCTCCAGATCATCTACGACCGGCTTCAGGCTCATCGACGGGACGCGCTGGCCCTTGGGACGGTCGAAGTGAGCCAGAAGCGCGACCTTGGCGCCGGCGTCGCGCAGACGCTGGATCGTCGGCAGGGCGACCCGCAGACGGGTGTCGTCCGTGACCTTGCCGCCCTCCATAGGGACGTTGAAGTCCACGCGGACCAGGGCCGTCTTGCCGGCGAGATCCTTGGCGTCGTCGAGGGTGCGGAAGGTCATGGCTTCGATCTCTCATGATCCTTCTCCCACGGGGAGAAGGTGGCTCGCGGAGCGAGACGGATGAGGGACAGCCGGTGGGCCAATTCGCACACCTTGCCCCTCACCCTTTCGCGCCAGAACGGCGGCTGCGCCGCCGTGCGCTCAAGCCCTCTCCCGCTGGGAGAGGGAGGCGGGGGTTTAAAGGAACTTCGCCATCACCAGGGCGGTGTCGCTCATGCGGGTCGCGAAGCCCCATTCGTTGTCGTACCAGCTCAGCACGCGGGCCAGCTTGCCGTCGACCACCTGGGTCTGGGGCAGGGCGGCGGTGGAGGAGGCGGCGATGTGGTTCAGGTCGCTGGAGACCAGCGGGTCGGTCGTCGTGAAAAGGACGCCCTTCATCGGGCCGTCGGCGGCGGCCTGAAGCGCGGCGTTGATCTCTTCCACCGTCACCTCGCGACCGGCGACGACCTTCAGGTCGACGACCGAGACGTTCGGGGTCGGGACACGGATCGACGAGCCGTCCAGCTTGCCCTTCAGTTCCGGCAGGACGAGGCCCAGGGCCTTGGCGGCGCCGGTCGAGGTCGGGATCATCGACAGGGCGGCGGCGCGGGCGCGGTACAGATCCTTGTGCATCGTATCCAGCGTCGGCTGGTCGCCGGTGTAGGAGTGGATGGTGGTCATATAGCCGCGCTCGATGCCGAACAGGTCGTTCAGCACCTTGGCGACCGGAGCCAGGGCGTTGGTGGTGCACGAGCCGTTGGACACCACGATGTCGTCGGCGGTCAGGGTCTCGTGGTTGACCTTGAAGACGATGGTCTTGTCGGCGCCGTCCGCCGGGGCCGAGACCAGGACGCGCTTGGCGCCGGCCTTCAGGTGGGCGCTGGCCTTGTCCTTCGACGTGAAGATGCCGGTGCACTCCAGCGCGATGTCCACCTTCAGCTCGGCGTGCGGCAGGTTGGCCGGATCACGTTCGGCCGTGACCTTGATCTTGCCCGTGCCCACGTCGATCCAGTCCTCGCCCGAGGTCACCGTGCCGGGGAAGCGGCCGTGGACCGAATCATAGCGGAACAGGTGGGCGTTGGTCTCGACCGGGCCCAGATCGTTGATCGCCACCACCTCGATGTCCGTGCGGCCGTGCTCGATGATCGAGCGAAGGACGAGACGGCCGATGCGGCCGAAACCATTGATGGCGACGCGAACGGTCATGGGGGGCTCCTCTGAACGATTATGTTGTTGGGGGTCTCAATGGAACTGTCGCGGCCCGGTTTCAACCCCGCGCGGGGCCTGCGGCCCTAACAAGCGGTTAGGAACCGTTACGGTCGGCGGAGAGACTTGCGGACGCAAGGTAAGAAACACCCCCATGGCGGTCGCGGCCGGGCTTTTGCGCAAAATTTTTGCGACAGGGGTTGTGCGGCTCCGGCCCATATGGTTTCTTGGCGTCAGAACAGGGAGCCGCCCGTGGCTGTGATGACGCGCGAGATGATGAAGGGACGCACCGCGAAGGCGGTGGCGGCCGTTCGCGCGCCGATCGGCCTGGAAGGCCCCGTAACCCTTATTATCCTCGTACTCCTCGGCCTGCTTACGCAAGCGGCGTGGATGCCTGCGACCTGACCTAGACACACTCAGGATCGCCTCGCACCACCCCGCTCCCGAAAGGAAGCGGGGTTTTTCGTGCTTGGCGGTTCGAAACGAACCGGACCGATGACGCAAGATTCTACCTCAGAGCCCAGAAAGCCCAACGCGCGCAGCGCGGCGGTGACGGCCGGTCCGAACCGGGCCGCCGCCCGCTCCTATCTGCGCGCCGCCGGGATGCAGGACGCCGACTTCGACAAGCCGATGATCGGCATCGTCAACACCTGGTCGACGGTCACCCCGTGCAACATGCACCTGGACCGGCTGGCCAAGGACGTGCGGGCCGGGATCATCGCGGCCGGCGGCTATCCGGTCGATTTCAACACCATCGTCGTGACCGACGGCATTTCGATGGGCACGGCGGGCATGAAGGCCTCGCTGATCAGCCGCGAGGTCGTCGCCGACTCGATTGAACTGGCGATCGAGGGGCACCAGCTGGACGGCGTGGTCTGCATCGTCGGCTGCGACAAGACCATTCCGGCGGCGGCCATGGCCCTGGCGCGGATGGATATCCCCGGCCTGGTCTATTACGGCGGCACCATCATGCCGGGCGTGATCGGCTCGAAGGAGGTCTCGGTCCAGGAGGTGTTCGAGGCCATCGGCGCCCATTCGGCCGGCGCCCTGGACGACGAAGGGCTGAAGGCGGTCGAACAGGCCGTCTGCCCCGGCGCCGGCGCCTGCGGCGGCCAGTTCACGGCCAACACCATGGCCATGGCCCTGTCGGTCATGGGCATCAGCCCCATGGGCGCCAATGACGTGCCGGCGGTCGATCCCGGCAAGGCGGCCGAGGGCGAGCGTTGCGGCCGTCTGATCGTCGAACGGGTCTTCGCCGGCGACACGGCCCGCAAATACATCACCCGCGCCAGCCTGAAGAACGCCGCCGTCGCCGTCTCGGCCTCGGGCGGATCGACCAACGCCGTCATGCACCTGACGGCCATCGCGGCCGAGGCCGGGATCGAGTTCGGGGTCGAGGACTGTCACCAAGCCTGTGTCGAGGCGCCGGTGATCTGCGATCTGAAGCCTGGCGGCCGTTTCCTGGCCTCGCACCTGTTCGCCGCCGGCGGCACCCGTCTGGTTACGCAACGTATGGCTGAGGCCGGCAAGATCGTGAACACGCCCACCGTCAGCGGCCGCAGCCTGTTCGCCGAGGCGGCCGAGGCCGAGGAGACGCCGGGCCAGGTCGTCGTGACGACCTTCGACGCCCCCGTGATGGACCGCGGCAGCTTCGCCGTCATCTATGGCGACGTCGCCCCTGAGGGCGCGGTCATCAAGCTGACGGGCCACAAGGTGGACAAGTTCGAAGGCCCCGCCTGCGTCTTCGACAGCGAGGAGGACGCCTTCCACGCGGTTCAGGACGGCTCGGTCGGCGAGGGCGAAGTCATCATCATCCGTTACGAAGGCCCCAAGGGCGGCCCGGGCATGCGCGAAATGCTGCAGGTCACCGCCGCCCTGAAGGGGCGCAAGATCGACAATGTCGCCCTGCTGACCGACGGCCGCTTCTCGGGCGCCAGCTACGGTTTCGTCGCCGGCCATATCTCGCCGGAAGCCGCCGTCGGCGGCCCGATCGCCCTCATTCGCGATGGTGACCGCATCACCATCGACGTCACCAACCGCCGGATCGACGTGAACGTTGACCTGGCGACGCGCCGGGCGGGCTTCACGCCCCACGTGGTCCGCCCGGCGCGAGGCGTCTTCGCCAAATACCGCGCCTCGGTGGCCTCGGCCGCCCAGGGCGCCGTCACCATCCCCAACCCGCCGCCGGCGCAAATCCCGGCCTCTCACAAATCCGCTGCTGCTCAGGACGCCTGAATTCTCATGGCCATCACCATCTACACCAACGAAGACATCAAGCCGGGCGCGATCGCCGGGCAGCGCATCGCCATCATCGGCTATGGCTCGCAGGGTCGGGCGCACGCCCAGAACCTGAAGGACAGCGGCCATGACGTGGTCGCCGGCGTCCGTCACGGCGGCACGGGCTGGAAACACGCCACCGCCGACGGCGTCCCGACCGCCGAGCCGGCCGAAGCGGTCAAGGGCGCCGACATCATCGCCATCCTGACCCCCGACATGGTTCAGGATCAGGTCTATCGCGACATCATCGAGCCGAACGCCAAACAGGGCTCCGCCCTGCTGTTCGCCCACGGCTTCTCGATCATCTACGGCCGCATCACCCCGCGCGAAGACATGGACGTCATCCTGGTCGCGCCCAAGGGGCCGGGCGATCTGGTCCGTCGCGAGTTCCAGCGCGGGCGCGGCGTGCCCAGCCTGTTCGCGGTCGAGAAGGACGCGACCGGCAAGGCCCGCGACCGGGCCATGGGCTACGCCAAGGGCAACGGCGGCGCGACCGGCGGCCTGCTGGAAACCACCTTCCGCGAAGAGACCGAAACCGACCTGTTCGGCGAACAGGCCGTCCTGTGCGGCGGCGCCAAGGAACTGGTGATGCAGGGCTTCAACACCCTGGTCGAGGCCGGCTACCAGCCCGAGATCGCCTATTTCGAATGCCTGCACGAGCTGAAGCTGATCGTGGACCTGTTCTACGAAGGCGGCATCTCCAAGATGCACCACTTCATCTCGGAAACCGCCAAATACGGCGCCGTCGCCAGCGGCCCGCGCGTCGTCAACGAAGAGACCAAGGCCCGGATGAAGACCATTCTGGACGAGATCCAGGACGGAACCTTCGCGCGCAACTGGATCGCCGAGAACGAGGCCGGCAAGCCCCAGTACGAGGCCTGGCTGAAGGCGGACCGCGAGAGCCAGATCGAACAGGTCGGCGCCCGTCTGCGCGAGCGGATGGCCTGGCTGAACACGCCCAAATCTGAAGCGGCCTGAGCCCGAGCGAAAGACCGGATGACCCTGATGACCGCCGCCGCCTTCAAATCCTCAGCCGAGGCCGCCCCCCAATCGGGGGCGCGCCTGCTGGTCTCCACCCTGGAGCGGCTGGGCGTGGAGGTGGTGTTCGGTTATCCGGGCGGCGCCATCATGCCGGTCTATGACGCCCTGGCCGGGTCTAAGCTGAAACATATTCTGGTCCGGCACGAACAGGCCGCCGCCTTCGCCGCCGACGCCTATGCGCGCAAGAGCGGCAGGGTCGGGGTCTGTCTGGCCACCTCGGGACCGGGGGCGACCAATCTGATCACCGGCATCGCCAATGCGATGATGGACTCGGCGCCGATCGTCTGCATCACCGGCAATGTGGCCCAGGGGCTGATGGGGACCGACGCCTTCCAGGAGATCGACATCCTGGGCGTCACCCTGCCGATCGTGAAACACTCGATCCTGGTCCGCGACGCGGCCGATGTTCCAGCCGCCGTCGAGGAGGCCTTCCACATCGCCGCCTCGGGCCGTCCCGGTCCGGTCCTGGTCGATCTGCCCAAGGACGTGCAGTTCGCCACGACCACCGACGACTACGGCTTCCACATCCCCAACGAGACGCCGCGCATCGATCACGACGCCGTCGCCGCCGCCGAGGCCGCGATCCGCGCCGCCAAGAGGCCGCTGGTCTATGTCGGCGGCGGGGTGAAGATCGGCCGCGCGACCGAGGCTTTGCGCGCCTTCGTCGCCGCGACCGGCATCCCCCAGGTCTCGACCCTGAACGCCCTGGGCACCGTCCCGACCGACGCGCCGCGCATGCTGGGCATGCTGGGCATGCACGGCGCCCGCGCCGCCAATCATGCGGTTCAGGACAGCGACCTGCTGATCGTCGTCGGCGCCCGGTTCGACGACCGCGCCACCGGCAAGCTGGCCGAGTTCGCGCCCAACGCCCGCATCGTTCATTTCGACATCGACGCCTCCGAAGTCGGCAAGCTGCGGGCGGCCAATGTGGCCGTGGTCGGCGAGCTGAAGGACGGGATCGAGGCCCTGACGGCGCGCATGGCCGGCGGACCGGCCCTGGACATCCAGCCCTGGGTCGATGCGTGCGTCGACGCCGCCCGTACCGGCGCCTATCGCTATGACGCGCCGGGCGAGGGGGTCTACGCCCCGGCCCTGCTGAAAGAAGTGTCCGAAGCGGCCGGCGACGCCTTCGTCGCCGCCTGCGACGTGGGCCAGCACCAGATGTGGGCGGCCATGCACTGCCGCTTCTCCAAGCCCGAGGCCCACATCACCTCGGGCGGTCTGGGCGCCATGGGCTTCGGCCTGCCCGCCGGCATCGGCGCCAAGCTGGCCGATCCGTCCGCGACGGTCGTCACCATCGCCGGCGACGGCGGCTTCATGATGAACATCCAGGAGCTGGCGACGCTGAAGCGTTACGGCATCCCGTTGAAGATCGTGCTGATCGACAACTCCTCGCTGGGCCTGGTGCGCCAGTGGCAGGAGCTGTTCTTCGCCGAGAACTATTCCGAGATCGACCTGTCCGACAATCCGGACTTCGTGAAGGTGGCCGAGGCCTTCGGCATCGAGGCCTTCCGTATCGATCGCCGCGATCAGGTGTCCGAAGGCATCCAGCGCTTGCTGGCCGCCGACGGCCCCTGCCTGGCCCATGTGGTCATCGATCCCCGAGACAATGTCTGGCCGCTGGTTCCGCCGGGCAAGAGCAATGCTGAAATGATGGAGGGCTCCTGAGATGAGCAACACGATCCACGTCCAGATCGACCGTGCGGACGGTTCGCTTCAGCGTCTCATCGGTCTTGTGGAGCGCCGGGGCTTCCACATCGACGGCATCAACATGGCCGATGAAGGCGCCTTCCGCCGCATCGCCCTGACCATCCGCGGCCGCGACGCCGGCCGCTGCATCGACAACCTGGGTCGCCAGATCGACCGCCTGTTCGGCGTCCGCCGGATCGGCAACGACATTATTCAATCCGAGGCTGCGTAATGACCGCCGAACAAGTACGAGTATCCGGCGTATCCCGAACTGCGGAGATCGCCGCCGACCCCAACCGGGTCATCGTCTTCGACACGACGATGCGGGACGGGGAGCAGGCGCCCGGCTTCTCCATGACCGCCCAAGCCAAGGTGAAGATGGCCCAGGTCCTGAAGGACCTGGGCGTCGACGTTATCGAGGCCGGCTTCGCCGCCGCCTCTCCGGGCGACGAGGACTGCATCCGCCGCGTGACCGGCGAGGTCGAGGGGCCGATCTTCTGCTCCCTGTCGCGCGCCAACGAAAAGGACATCAACGCCAGCTTCCGCGCCCTGCGGCCGGCGCCCAAGTCGCATCGTCGCTGCCACACCTTCATCGGCACCAGCCCGATCCATCGCTCGGCCAAGCTGAAGATGTCGACCAACGAGGTTCTGGCCACGGCCGTCCGGGCGGTCGAATACGCCGCCAGCCTGTTCGACGACGTCGAGTTCTCGGCCGAGGACGCCTTCCGCACGGAGCCCGAGTTCCTGGCCGATGTGCTGGAGGCCGCCGCCGACGCGGGCGCCCGGACCCTGAACGTGCCCGACACCGTCGGCTATGCGACCCCGGAAGAGGTGCGCGAGACCTTCCGCGCCCTGGCGGCGCGGATCCACAAGCGCCACCCCCATGTGATCTTCTCGGCCCACTGCCACGATGACCTGGGCATGGCGGTCGCCAACTCCCTGGCTGCGGTCCAGGGCGGGGCGCGTCAGGTCGAGGGGGCGATCAACGGCATCGGCGAACGGGCCGGCAACGCCTCGATCGAAGAGGTCATCATGGCCCTGAAGGTGCGCGAAGACCGCTATGGCGTCGCCATCGGCGCCGACAGCCGCCATCTGGTCCGCGCCTCCAAGATCCTGTGCGAAATCACCGAGACGGTCATCGCCCGCAACAAGTCGGTGGTCGGCATCAACGCCTTCGCCCACGAGGCCGGCATCCACCAGCACGGCATGCTGGCCGACAGCCGCACCTATGAGATCATGCGGCCCCAGGACGTGGGCTTCGAAGGCAGCTGGTTCGTTCTGGGCAAGCACTCGGGCCGCCACGCCATCGCCAAGCGGGCCGAGACCATCGGCCGGCCCATCGAGGGCGACCGTCTGGCGGCCGTCGTCGCCGGCTTCAAACAGCGCGCCGACCAGATCGGCGAGATCAGCGACGCCGAACTGATCGCCATCATTGATCGCGTCGACGGCGTTGAGGAGACGGTGGCCCAGTATGCCTGATCCAAAGACCCTGTTCGACAAGGTCTGGGACGCTCATGTGGTGCGGCCGGAAACGGCCGATACGCCGGGCGTCCTGTATATCGACCTGCATCTGGTGCATGAGGTCACCAGTCCCCAGGCCTTCAGCGAGATCGAGGCCCGCGGCCTGAAGGTGCGCCGGCCCGACCGGACCTACGCCACCCTGGACCATTCGACCCCGACCCTGCCGGCGGGGCTGAACGGGCTGAAACCCTATGTCACCCCCCAGGCCGAGGCCCAGGTCCATACGCTGGAGCGAAACTGCGCCGCCCACGGGGTTCCCCTGGCCGGCTGGGGATCTGAAGACCGGGGCGTGGTCCATGTCATGGGGCCGGAGCTGGGCCTGACCCAGCCGGGCATGACGGTCGTCTGCGGCGACAGCCATACCGCCACCCATGGGGCGTTCGGAGCCCTGGCCTTCGGCATCGGCACCTCCGAGGTCGGCCATGTGCTGGCGACCCAATGCCTGTTGCAGCGCAAGCCCAAGGCGATGCGGGTGACGGTGACCGGACGGCTGGAGCCCGGCGTCTCGGGCAAGGACGTCGCCCTGGCCGTGATCGCCGCCATCGGCTTCGGCGGCGGCACCGGCTACGTCATCGAATATGCGGGCGAGGCGGTGCGGTCGCTGGACATGGAAGGGCGGATGACCCTGTGCAACATGTCCATCGAGGCCGGCGCCCGCGCGGGGATGATCGCCCCGGACCAGACCACGATCGACTGGCTGCGGGGCCGCAAACATGTCCCCGCCGACTATGAGGCGGCGACCGCCGAATGGCTGAAGCTGGCCACGGACCCGGGCGCGACCTTCGACAAGGAAGTCGTGATCGACGGCGCCGCCATCCGGCCGATGGCGACCTGGGGCACGACGCCGGACGCCGGCGCGCCGATCGGTACGCCCGTGCCCCAACCCCAGTCGGATTCCGACCGCAAGGCCATCGCCTATATGGGCTTCACCGCCGGCGAGGCGACGACCAGCCAGCCGGTGGACGTGGTCTTCATCGGCTCCTGCACCAACGGCCGCCTGCCCGATCTGCGCGTCGCCGCCGAGGTTCTGCGCGGCCGCAAGGTCAAGCCCGGCCTGCGAATGCTGGTGGTTCCCGGTTCGGAGGCCGTTCGCCGGGCCGCCGAGGCGGAAGGCCTGCACGAGGTCTTCATCGCCGCCGGGGCCGAATGGCGCATTCCCGGCTGCTCCATGTGCATCGCCATGAACGGGGATTTCGTCGCGCCGGGTCAGCTGGCCGTCTCGACCTCCAACCGCAATTTCGAGGGCCGCCAGGGCAAGGACGCCCGCACCATACTGGCCAGTCCGGCGACGGCTGCGGCGACGGCGGTGGCCGGTGTGCTGACCGATCCGCGCGTCTTCCTGAACGAGGTCGTGGATGCGTAGCGACACCCCCTTCCGCTCATCCCGGCGAAAGCCGGGACCCAGTGCTTTCGCGAAGCACAATGCGCGGGATCGCCGACAGGGCGCGACGGGTGACGCCTATCGCCCACAGAACTGGGTCCCGGCTTTCGCCGGGATGAGCGGAGTTTTTGATGTCTGAGCCCTTCACCACGCTGACCTCGAAGACGGTCACGCTCAGCCAGGCCAATATCGACACCGACCAGATCATTCCGGCGCGGTTCCTGACGACGACCACGCGCGAGGGTCTGGGCAAGGCGGCCTTCTATGACTGGCGCTATGAGGCCGACGGTTCGGAAAAGCCCGAAGCCATTCTGAACCGGATCGATCCGGCCGAGCATCGCATCCTGCTGGCGGGCAAGAATTTCGCCTGCGGCTCGTCGCGCGAACATGCCCCCTGGGCCCTGTACGACTATGGGTTCCGGGCGGTGATCTCGACCGAAATCGCTGACATTTTTACATCTAACGCCTTGAAAAACGGCCTGCTGCCGATCGTCGTCAGCCAGGATGTCTGGGACGATCTGGTGTCGCAGCCGGACCAGCCGGTCACAATCGACCTCGAAGCCCGGGAGATCCGGCGCGGCAATGCCCAGCCCGTGCCGTTCGAGGTCGAATCCTTCGCGCGCCAGTGTCTGTTGAACGGGGTGGACACCCTGGGCTGGCTGCAATCAAACCTGCCAGAGATCGAAGCCTTCGAGCGTTCGAGAGAGACCGTCTGATGACCCAAGCCGCCCCCAAGACCTATGAGATCGTCCTGTTGCCCGGCGACGGCGTCGGGCCGGAGGTGACGCGGGCCGCGCGCGACGTGCTGGCGGTCATCGGCGACTTCTACGGCCACAACTTCAACTTCACCGAACATCTGATCGGCGGCGCCGCCATCGACGAGACGGGCGAGCCCCTGCCTGAGGCGACGCGCGCCGCCTGCGTCGCCGCCGACGCCGTCCTGCTGGGCGCGGTGGGCGGCCCCAAATGGGACGGCGGCAAGCGCCGGCCCGAGGAAGGCCTGCTGGCGATCCGCAAGGCCATGGGCCTGTTCGCCAATCTGCGGCCGCTGCAGGTCTCGCCGGTCCTGGCGCACCGTTCGCCGCTGAAGCGCGAGATCGTCGAGGGCGTCGATCTGATCGTCTTCCGCGAACTGACCGGCGGCGTCTATTTCGGAGAGAAGACCCGCACCGCCGACCGCGCCACCGACCTGTGCGAATATACGGTTCCCGAGATCGAGCGCGTGACGCGCGCCGCCTTCCAGACCGCGCGCCAGCGCCGCGGCAAGGTGACCTCGGTCGACAAGGCCAATGTCATGGAGACCAGCCGCCTGTGGCGCGAGGTCGTGACCCGTATCCATGCCGAGGAGTTCCCCGAGATCGCGCTGGAGCACGCCCTGGTCGATTCCATGGCCATGCACCTGATCAGGAAGCCGCGCGAATACGACGTCATCCTGACCGAGAACATGTTCGGCGACATCCTGTCGGACGAGATCTCGGTGCTGGGCGGTTCGATCGGCCTGCTGCCGTCGGCCTCGCTGGGCACGGAAGGGCCGGGCCTGTTCGAGCCGATTCACGGATCTGCGCCGGACATCGCCGGTCAGGACCTGGCCAATCCGGTCGGCACGATTCTGTCGGCGGCCCTCTTGCTGCGTCACAGCCTGAAGCTGGAGGACGAGGCGGATTCCATCGAGGCTGCGGTGGCGGCCGTCCTGGCGGCCGGCGCCGTCACCGCCGATCTGGGCGGGGCTCTGGGCACGCGGGCCGCAACCGAGGCGGTGATCGACGCCATTCGCGCCATCCACTGGGCGGCGGCGCACCGGGTGCAGATGCACTGGGCGTAAGGCGCATCGCCGCCTCCCGAATTTCATGCCGGGAACATCGTTCCTCGAAACAAGAATCTAAGCCCCGAGCCCCGCACCGAGAACGGATCGTGCGGGGCTAAACTTTTTTAACGGAACCGTTGCAAGAAAGTTGCACCGTTTCCGCCTGACCCCCTTGCGTCAGACGCGATTGCAGTAAAACCTTCGCACTTGCGAGATTGCCAAGGGGGTATTTGCTTATGTCGCACGTTTGGAATCGACTTCCGGGGGTCGCTGCGCTCCTGCTTCTGACCATCGGGCTCTTTTACGCCGGCGGGGCCTTCGCCCAGACGCCTGCGGCGGCGCCCGCCCTGCTGGCGCACCAGTCGGCGCTGGAACTGGACGGCGCGGGCACGGCCTGGCTGGGCACGTCCACGGCCCTGGTCCTGCTGATGACCCTGCCGGGCCTGGCCCTGTTCTACGGCGGCATGGTGCGGCGCAAGAACGTCATCGCCACCATCACCCAGTCGGTCGGCGTCTTCGCCGTCGTCTCCCTGGTCTGGTTCATCGCGGGCTACAGCATCGCCTTCGGCGCCAACGCCGACGCCGCGCTCCAGCCCTATGTGGGCAGCCTGGACATGCTGTTCCTGAACGGCGTGAGCCTCGCCACGGCCAACAGCCTGCTGACCGGCATTCCGGAATATCTGTTCATCGCCTTCCAGATGACCTTCGCCATCATCACCCCGGCCCTGGTCACCGGCGCCTTCGCCGAGCGGATGAAATATTCGGGCCTGCTGCTGTTCACGGCCCTGTGGTCGCTGCTGGTCTATTCCCCCATCTGTCACTGGGTGTGGGGCGGCGGCTTCCTCGGTTCGGCCGGCGTGCTGGACTTCGCCGGCGGCGCGGTGGTTCACGTCAACTCGGGCGTGGCCGGTCTGGTCTGCGCCATCTTCCTGGGCCGCCGC
This sequence comes from Brevundimonas sp. Br13, assembly GCF_055391505.1. Lineage (NCBI taxonomy): Bacteria > Pseudomonadati > Pseudomonadota > Alphaproteobacteria > Caulobacterales > Caulobacteraceae > Brevundimonas > Brevundimonas sp. Br13. The sequence goes on from NZ_AP044008.1 coordinate 1,244,688, forward strand.
AAAGGCTATGGTGTCGAGCCGATCAATCCGCACAACCCTGTCCTGACCATGATCGGCGCCTCTCTGCTGCTGGTCGGCTGGATCGGCTTCAACGCCGGTTCGGCGGGCGCCGCCAACGACCTGATGGGCGTGGCCCTGCTGAACACGGTGCTGGCCGCCGCCGCCGCCGCCCTGACCTGGAAGATCATCGAACTGATCGAAAAGAAGAAGGTCTCGCTGATCGGCATGCTGTCGGGCGTGGTCGCCGGCCTGGTCGCCATCACCCCCGCGGCGGGCTTCGTCGATCCCAAGGGCGCGGTCATCATCGGCCTGATCGCCGGTCCGGTCTGCTACATCTCGTCGGTCTGGATCAAGAAGCTGCTCCGTTACGACGACTCGCTGGACGCCTTCGGCATCCACGGCGCGGGCGGTCTGATCGGCGCCCTTCTGACCGGCGTCTTCGCCACCACGGCGATCAACAGCCTGTCGGAAGGCGCCAATGTCGGGGCCCAGGCCATCGGCCTGGCCTGGACGATCGCCTACAGCGCGGTCGGGACCTTCATCATCCTGGTGATCTGCAAGTTCACCACGGGTCTGCGGGTCAGCGAGGCGGAAGAAGCCGCCGGTCTGGACACCTCGTTGCACGGCGAGGCGCTGGAACACTGAAACCAGAGGGCGCGGCCCGCCGGCCGCGCCCTCCCTTCCGGCGATCCCATCGGGTGCTGGAACAAAAATAACGAAACCAAGGGGATAGATAATGAGAATGAAACTGTTCGGTACGGCCGCCGCTGCGGCCCTGGCCCTGGGGCTGACCGGCCTGGCCGCGCCCGCCTCGGCTCAGGACGCCAAGGTGGCCTTCAACGTCGGCGTGACCAGCGACTATGTCTTCCGGGGCTACAGCCAGACCAACGAAGATCCCGCCATCCAAGGCGGCGTCGACCTGACGGCCGGCAGCTTCTATGCCGGCGCCTGGGCCTCCAACGTTGATTTCGGCGACGACACCGACGCGGAAGTCGATGTCTATGGCGGTTACCGCACCGAGGCGGGCGGCTTCGCCCTGGACTTCGGCGTGATCGGCTACCTCTATGCCGGCGAACCGGACGGCGCTGATTACAACTATGCGGAGTTCAAGGCTGCGGCCTCGCGCGCCGTGGGCCCGGCCACCTTCGGCGCCGCCGTCTACTATTCGCCCGACTTCTTCGGCGCGGCGGATAAGGAAGCGACCTACGCCGAGGTCAACGCCGCCTTCTCGCCGGCGCCCAAGTGGACGATTTCCGGCGCCGTGGGTCAGCAGTGGTTGGACGTGTCCGACGACTACCTGACCTGGAACGCCGGGGTCGGCTATGCCCTCAGCGACAATCTGTCGGCGGATGCGCGCTATTACGACACGGACGTGGACGGGGTGCCCGCGGCCGAGGACCGTTTCGTGGTCGGTCTGAAGCTGACCTACTGAGCCCGTCTTCGGTGAAAAGCGAGGCCCCGGAGCTCTGGCTCCGGGGCCTTTTTCGTATCAGCGGGCGTAGCGGCTTTCGACCGGCTCGTACCGATCCCACACCTTGCCGTCGGCCAAGGACCGCAACAGCTTCAGATATTCGGCATGGGTCCAGGCCAGGGGGGTGGCCGAGTCGGTGTTCTGGCCCAGGGCGTAGTCGCGCTCGGTCGGGTCGCCGACCCCGTCCCAGACCTGTTCGGCCAGCATCAGCCCGTCATTGGCGAACCGCTCCATGCCGCGCACATAGGTCTGGCGGATGGCGGCGATGTCGGCGGCGGACGGAGCGCCGTTCAGGCTGACGCGGGCCAGCTCATAGTGGCCGCGCTCGCCGGTGAAGAAGGGCCAGACCCGACCCCGCTGACCAGGGCTCATCTGCCCGCCGACGCCATAGTTGGCGCCCGCGACATGATCCTCGCCATAGCCGTCGACGCCGTAGCGGCGCCAGCCCGGCGTCTGGTCGCCTTCCGGCCCGAAGTCGTAGCGGACCCGGTACAGGTCCTCCAGGCTCTGGTCGTCATACACGGGCAGGGTCGAAACGATGTGCGGATCGTCGGCCTTGCGCACCCCGTAGCGGACCAGTTCTAGGAAGCCGCCATCCACGACCCGGTCCTCCTGAGGCGCGATCTGGCCGTTGGCGGCGCCGATCGGGGCCTTGTCGTTCGGGTTCTCGTTCTGAGTGATGCGGATGAAATAGCGGCCGTCGCCGAAGTCGCCGCTGGTCGTGAACATCCGCTCTTCGATCTTAGAGGCGTAGCTGTCGGCGGCGAGCTGATAACGGGTCGCTCCCGCCGCATCGCCCGAGGCGCGCGCCATTTCGGCCGCGACCGTCAGCCCGGCCACCACGGCGGCGGTGGTGGAGGGGGAATAGCCCTGCTGCTCTTCCCAGCGCTCCTGCTGGGTGAAGGGCGGCTTGATCTCGGCGACGTTCCACAGAAGGCCGATCTTGCCGCCGTCCACCAGGAAGTCGGCCGCCGGCTTCAGCATCGAACGATAGTGGTCGGCCATCTGGGCGTCGGACAGCCAGCCCAGCTTCCACAGACGATAGCCCAGCATGATCGGCATGGCCGTCTGGTCCAGCTGGACCGCCACCCATTCCAGTTCGCCGTCCACATGGGTCTTCTGCAGGAACCAGCCGCCGACGCCGGTATTGCCGGGCGTGTTCGGGCCGACCTGGACCTGGGGCAGATAGTTGAAGGCCGCCAGCGGCGTCTCCTTGTCGCCCAGCGCCGCCAGGGCCATGGCCACCTGATAGAAGTCGCGCGGCCAGACCGCCTTGTAGCCGGTGGAGGATTTCGACGCATCCACCGTGTCGCCCCAGGGGTTGGACAGGGAGGCGATCAGGGCGCCGGCATGGGTGCGGTCCTCCTGCACCTTCAGCATCAGGGCCGAGGCGTAGGCCAGCTTGCCTCCGTCCGTCGCCTGTTCGGCGATGCGCGGCAGTTCGGTCAGGGAGGCGACATAGTCCTCCCAGCCGATGCGATCACCCTCGCCGTTGAACCGGGCCAGAACCTCGTCCAGGCCGACAGCGAAGGCGCCGTCCGCCGCCGCCTGGGCCTCGGCCTCGCTGGAGCCGAAGCCGATCACGAAATCTCGGCTCAGGCTCTGCCCCTGACGCAGGCGCGGCAGGGCGCCCGTCATCATCGTATTGCCCGCCGTCTCTCCGGTGGAGGCGTAGGTCCAGTCCATCCGGCCGTCCTTCAGGTCGGTCAGACCGTCCGATGCGCCGACGAAGCCGACGCCGGCCTTGTCGAACGGACGGCTCGGCTTGAGCACCAGATGGGTGTCGCCTTCCCAGGCATGGAAGGCCTGGCGCGTGACCTGACCCCGGTCGTCGACGCCGGTGTTGGCGATGTGCGGCTCCAGCAGCAGATAGGGCGTGGCCTCTCCGCTCAGGGCCGTGATCTTGACCCGCAGCACCAGGGCGTTGCGGTCCGGGTCGGTGAAGATGCGTTTCTCGATTTCGAACCGGCCGGCCTTGTCGCGCGTGGTGACCCTATAGGCCGGCGACAGGGGGCGGCCCTGGGCGTCCGTATGCAGATATTCGGTCTGCTCGGTGGTGTCGGCGCCCTCCACAGCCAGGCCGTCAGGGGTGACGACGGCGAAGCGAAGCGCCTTGATCTGGGCCTCGTGGATCAGGCCGTACATGGTTTCGGTCAGAACGCCGTCGGCGATGGAGAACCAGACCTTCGACACCGCGCCGGTCGGGCCGCCGTCACGGTACTGGCCGTCGACATAGGCTTCATAGGAGGCCCCGGCGCCGGTCTTGGCGGCGCTGGACCAGGTAGGCGGATCACCCGGCGCGCCCGGAGCGATCCCGGACTGGGCCGAGGCGGCCGAGGCGAGCGCCAGGCCGGCGGCGCCGGCGAGGCAGAAGGAACGGAAGTGACGCATTGTGGTCCTCACGGGTTGCGCGTGGGGGCGGGGGAAAGAAGAAAGCTCAGGGGAACGTCCAGCCGCTGGTTCCACGAGGCCTCATTGTGCTGGGCGCCGGGGAAGACCAGGCTCTGGAAATCGCCGGGGCCGTAGCCGCGACGGCGGAAGACGGCGTCCACCTGGGTCTGGAAGGCGGCGTAGAACTGATCCAGGGTCTCATCGCCCCGGTCGAAGTAGAAGCGGTTCGCGCCGGGCGCCGGCAGGCCGCGCTCGATCACCCCGGTCCAGGCGGCGACCAGACGTTCGCGCCAGGCCTCCAGGCCTGGGCCGTCCAGACCTGTGACCCGCAGCGGCCAATGGGTCGACAGACAGGCGGCGGCGGAGAAGACGTCCGGCCGTTTCATCACCGCGTACAGTGAGATCAGCCCGCCCATGCTGGAGCCGCTGATCAGGGTGTCCTCGCGGCCGGGCAGGGTGCGGTAGGTCCGGTCCACGAAGGGTTTCAGCTCTTCGGTCAGGAAGCGGATGTAGCCGTCCGACAGGGGCGGGCCGCCATAGACGGCCTGAACATCGCCGCGCATGTCCTCGGGCAGGGCCGCGATCAGATCGGCCGGGACATATTCCCGCAGGCGAAGATCCGTGTTCCAGACGCCGACCACGATGGGGGCGCGCACCTGACCGCCGGCGATCAGCCGCGTCAGATGCTCGTCCACCCCCCATTCGCCGAAGTTGGCCGTCGAGGGATCGAACAGATTCTGTCCGTCGTGCATGTAGAGGACGGGATAGGCCGCATCCGACGTCTCATAGCCGGGCGGCAGCCAGACGGAGACGTTCCTCGCCTTCACATGGGCCGAGGTCACGGCCTCGTGGAGGATCAGACGACCGGCCGCCGTCTGCGCCCGTGCGGCGCCGGCGAAGGGCAGGGCGGCCGCCAGGGCTAGGAGCGCGCGGCGGTTCACGCCCTTTGCTCCCGCACCCTCAGGGCGCTGAAGGCCGCCAGCAGGAAGGAGGCGGCGCCCAGCACCAGGGCCCAGATCGCCTGTCCGCTGAAGAAGTGCTTCAGAATCAGGCCCAGCACCGTGGCCGCCAGCAGCTGGGGCACGACGATGAAGATGTTGAACACGCCCATATAGACGCCCATCTTCCGCGCCGGCACAGCCGCCGACAGGATGGCGTAGGGCATGGAGACGATCGAGGCCCAGGCGAAGCCGACCCCGACCATCGGCAGCCACAACAGGCCCGGCTCGCGGATCAGGAAGACGCCGAACAGACCCGCCGCGCCGAGCGCCAGCATCAGGGCGTGGGTCGCCCTGCGGCCGATCCGCCTGGCCAGGACCGGCAGGGTGAAGGCCGCCAGGGCCGCCACCCCGTTATAGACCCCGAACAGAACCCCAACCCAGTCGGCCCCGGCGGCATAGGCGGCCGAGGTGGTGTCGGTCGTGCCGTAATGGACGCTGGTCACGGCGGCGGTGGTGTAGATCCACAGGGCGAACAGGGCGAACCAGCTGAAGAACTGGACCACCGCCAGGTCGCGCATGGTCTGGGGCATGCGATAGACGTCGTTCAGGATCTCGGTCACGGCGTTGACGATGCGGCGGCGCTGCATCAGGCCCACTGCGATCTGCAACAGGCCGAAGCCGACGAAGAAGCCGGCCAGGACCAGCAGCTCCTTCTCCAGATCGAAGGCGGCGATCAGCACCAGGCCGAGCCCCCCCAGAACGGCGCAGACCAGGCCCGAACCCATCCAGCCCCGCACGCTGCGGGCCGGCGGCTCCGGCGCATCGTCTGCCGGGGCGGCGCCCAGGGCTTCAAGGCGCGCGCGTTCGAAGGCGGCGAGCTGTTCGGGGCTGTATTCGCGGGTGCTCAGCACCGTCCACAGCACGGCCGTGAACAGGCCGGCGGCGCCGACGTAGAAGGCGATCTTGACCGACAGGGGCACGACGCCCGCCTCGGCCGTCGAGACCACGCCGAAGACGTTCGACAGCAGCCAGGGCAGGACCGAGGCGAAGACCGCCCCTGCGCCGATGAAGAAGCTCTGCATCGCATAGCCGGCGGTGCGCTGCTCCTCCGGCAGATTGTCGCCGACGAAGGCGCGGAACGGCTCCATGGTGATGTTGATCGAGGCGTCCATGATCCACAGCATGGCGGCGGCGAACCACAGGCCGGGGCTGTTGGGCATGGCGATCAGGGCCAGGGTGGTCAGGATCGCCCCGACCAGGAAATAGGGGCGGCGACGCCCGAACCGGGTCCAGGTCTTGTCGCTGAAATGGCCGACCAGGGGCTGGACCAACAGACCCGTCAGAGGGGCGGCGATCCAGAGGATGGCCAGGCTGTCGACCTCGGCGCCCAGGGTCTGGAAGATCCGGCTGGTGTTGGCGTTCTGCAGGCCGAAGCCGATCTGGATGCCGAAGAAGCCGACGCACATGTTCCAGATCGCCAGGCCGGACAGGCGCGGGCGGTGGGAGAGGAGGGGGGCGGCGGCGCTCATGACCTTCCCCCGCTTGCGGGGGAAGTGTCGCGTCGTGGCGCGCAGCGACACGCGTGACGATGGGGGGAGTTCAGCCTTCTGTCAGAAGACTTCCCTCTCCGACCCTGGATCGCTGCGCGATCGACGGGCCACCTCTCCCGCAAGCGGGAGAGGGTCTTAGTACCGCCCATCACCGCCGCCCCCGCCCGATCGGCACGAAGCGGATGGCCTGGCCGCCGCCGGGCGCCAGGGCCAGGGTCAGGACGTCGGTGGAGGTCACGTCGCGACGTTCGATGACGATGTCCTCGCGCTTGCCGCGATAGTCAGCCTCGGGGCCGTCGCGGTAGATCTCGGCCCGGTAGCGCCGGCCGTCGTCGAGGAAGTCGAGGGGCGCGGTCAGGACGCGCGGATGCTCGTCGGTGATGGCCCCCAGAGCCCAGACGTCGGAGGTCCGATCCTTGCGCGCTATGGCGACATAGTCGCCCATCTCGGCCGCGAGCACGCGGGTCTCGGCCCAGTCGACCGGCACGTCCTTGATGAACTGGAACGGCCCGGGGTTGGCTTCGTAATTGACCAGCAGGTCCGCCGCCATCTGGATCGGGCTGTAGATGACGACGTACAGGGCCAGCTGTTTGGCCCAGGTCGTCTGCACCCCGCCGGGGCTGCGCGTCTCCATGCCGAAGATGCCGGGGGTATAGTCCATCGGCCCGGCCAGCAGGCGAGTGAAGACCAGGTTCGGCTCGTGCTCGGGCGGATTGCCCGGATTGCCCCAGGCCGAATATTCCATGCCCCGCTGGCCCTCGCGGCTGATGATGTTCGGATAGGTGCGGCGCAGGCCCGTGTCCTTGAACGGCTCGTGGGCGTTGATCGCCACCTTGTGGCGGGCGCCCGCCTCGACGACCTTCATATGGTGCTGGGCCATGGCCTGGCTCTCGTGCCAGGCCATCACCATCCGGCGGTCCGGCCCGGCGACCCGAGCGCCGCCCGCATCGGCGACATAGCCGGTCTTGACCGAATGGACCCCCAGCCGCTCGTACAGGGCCATGGCCGGTTCCAACTGCTGCTCATAGTGGAAGGCGTTGCCGCCGGTTTCGTGGTGGCCGATCAGCTGGACGCCCTTTGACCGGGCGTGGGCGCAGACCGCCTCGATGTCGAAGTCGGGATAGGCTTCGGTGAAGCTGAAGTCCGAACCGTTGGCGAACCACTGGCCGTCCCAGCCCTTGTTCCAGCCCTCGACCAGCACCCCGCCCAGGCCGTGTTCGGCGGCGAAGTCGATGTGTTTGATGGCGTTTTCGGTCGTGGCGCCGTGTTTGGGGCCGGAGTTCCAGGTCTTCAGATCCAGGTGCATCTCCCACCAGACGCCGACGTATTTCATCGGCTTGAACCACGACACGTCCCCCAGCTTGTTGGCCTCGTTCAGGTTCAGGATCAGGCTGGACTCGATCAGACCGGCCGCCGTGTCCGACATCTGCAGCGTCCGCCACGGGGTGTTGAACGGCGCCTGGCGCACCACGGCGGCGTTGGTCAGGCCCGGCGTCAGCTGGGCGCGGAACTTGGTGTCCTCCGACCGGCGCAGGTTCATCCCGGCGTAGTCGATGCAGGCGGCCTCGTGGATCGAGACGTGCAGGCCCGACCGCCCCTTGACCGTCATTGGCGTCTGGGCGCTGCCGACCGCGCTGATCGGCGTGCGGCTGTAGAGGTATTCCTCGCGGTTCCATTCCCAGGCGGGGCACCACAGGGCCTCGCCGTCCTCGGCCAGGTTGAACTCGGTGATCTCCGAACCGATGCGGACCGTCTTCAGGGCGGGCTGGTCCGGGAATTCGTAACGGAAGCCCAGGCCGTCGTCATACAGGCGAAAGACGACATCGACGCGCCGTTGCAGGCCGCCGGTCTCGGCGTAGCGGACCCGCCACTCGTTGTAATGGTTGCGGATGAAGCGGCGCTCGCCCCAGGGCTGCTCCCAGGTCTCGTCGAAGGTCACGGGCTGACCGGCCGTGATCGCCAGGCCGCGCTCGAGGGCGGGGGCGTCGGTCAGCAGGAAGCCGAGCTTGGACGGGGCCACGACCATCCGCCCCTGACGCAGCACCGCATACATCGGCCGGCCGTCGTTGTCGGTGAAGGCCTCGACCGTCAGCACGCCGCCGGGCGAACTGGCGCGGGCGTGGGTCGGCGCGGTCTGGGCGCGAACGCCCGTGGCGCCGAAGGCCAGGATCGAGGCGCCGCCGAGGGCCAGGAAGGATCTGCGCTTCATCTGTGAACTCCGTTACGCCGCCTCTTGCCAACCGCCGCGAACGGTGGCTGAAACGTTTGCAGAAAAATTTGCAGGCTCGAAAGCCTGTGCTGAGGACCCGCGACCTTGAGCCGCAAGACAACCCGACTTGAAGACATCGCGCGCCTGGCCGGCGTCTCCGTCGCCACCACCTCGCGGGCGCTGAACGACAGCCCCGCCGTCAACGACCGCACCAAACAGCTGATCTGGAAGCTGGCGAAGGAGCACGACTATCCGTTCCGCCGCTACATGCCCGCCGGTCCGATCGGGGCTCAGGGCACCATCGCCCTGGTGACGCCGCGCCCCCAGGGGCGCGAGGGCCGGATCTCGGACCCCTTCTTCCTGGAGCTGCTGGCCGGGGTGGGCGAGGCGGCGCGCGAACGCGGTTGCGACCTGCTGATGAGCCACATCTCGCCCGCCACCTATGACGAACTGGCGGCGGCGATGAACACCAGTCGCGCGGACGGGGTGATCTTCCTGGGTCAGTCCAGCCTGCACGGCGCCTTCAACCGGCTGGCGGCGGGCGACCATCGCTTCGTGGTCTGGGGCGCCGACCTGCCGGAGCAGGACTATTGCTCGATCGGATCGGACAACTTCTCGGGCGGTCGCCGCGCGACCTCCCACCTGGCGCGGCTGGGCCGCACGCGCATCGTCTTTCTGGGCGACCTCGATCCGCCCGAGGCCATGCAGAGGCACCGGGGCTATCTGGAGGCGCTGGAGACGGCGGGCCTGTCGGTCGACGCCGAACTGATCGTCCCCGCCCATTTCGAGGTCGAATCCGCCGAGGCCGCCGTGGACGCCCTGGTGCGCCGAGGCGTCAGGTTCGACGGGGTGGTGGCCGCCTCCGACCAGATCGCCCTGGGCGCCGTGCGGGCCCTGCAGCATGCCGGCCTGACCGTGCCCGGCGACGTCTCCGTCATCGGTTTCGACAATGTGCCCTTCAGCCGCTATTCGCGCCCGGCCCTGTCCACCATCGCCCAGGATACGATGAAGGCCGGAAGGCTGATGGTGTCCAAGCTTTTGGACCACGGGGGCGCGACGGCCGGTCGGTCGGAACGGGTGCCCACCGACCTGATCGTGCGCGAGACCTGTGGCGGCTGAACGGATCATGCCAGTCTGAAGACCAGGCCGGCGAGCGGAGGCAGGGCGGCGCCGTCGGCCTCGGTCCAGTTGATCGCCTCGATCCGCGTCGCGTTTTCGGGCGGGCTCCAGTCGATCCGCTCGTGACCCAGGTTGAAGACGCACAGCAGCCGCTCTCCGCCGCCGCCGCGCTCCTGGCGTTCGAAAACCAGAAGGTCCGAGGTCTGGATCGGCGCCATGGCTCCGAAGCGCAGGGCCGGGTGCTGATGACGCAGCCGGATCATGCGGCGGGCGACGTGCAAGGTGGAGCCCGGATCGGCTTCCTGGGCATCCACCGCCAGCGGCAGGTGACGGGGATCGACCGGCAGCCAGGGTTCGACGGTGGAGAAACCGGCGTTGGCCTGATCCGCATGCCAGGGCATGGGCGTGCGGGCGCCGTCGCGGCCCAGGGTCTCGGGCCAGTTGGCGATGGCCTCGGGATCGACCAGCCGCTCGAACGGCACCTCGGCCTGGGGCAGGCCCAGCTCCTCGCCCTGATAGACGAAGACATTGCCGCGCAGGCAGACCAGCAGCATCAGGGCCATCTCGGCGAAGGCCTTGCGGTCCCGCCCTTGCGCCCAGCGCGACACGGCGCGCGGCGCGTCATGGTTGGAGAAGGTCCAGGACGGCCAGCCCTCGCCCTGCTGATCCGGCCACATGGTTTCGCCCCGCGCGACCAGTTCGCTCTTCAGCGTGTCGGCGTACAGATACAGGAAGCCATAGGCCGAGTGCAGCCGATCGGTCCCGGCGGTGTATTCCTTCATCTCGCGGTCGGCGTGATCGCCGCCGACCTCGGCGACGGTGAACCGCCCCTCATAGCTGTCGGTCAGGGCGCGGATCCGGTTCAGGAAGCCCAGGATCTCCGGCTGGCTCTGGTTGTAGATCTTGTCCTGGAAGTCGAAGGGGCGGGTGCGCTTCTTGCCGTCGTTGATCGGCGGATTGTCGGTCAGCTTCAGGTCGTGGATGGAGAAGTTGATGGCGTCCAGCCGGAAGCCGTCGACGCCCCGGTCCAGCCAGAAGCGCGCCGCTGCGATCAGGGCGTCCTGGACCTCGGGGTTCCTGACGTTCAGCTGCGGCTGCGAGGCCAGGAAGTTGTGCATATAGTACTGGCCGCGCCGCGCGTCCCAGGTCCAGGCCGGGCCGCCGAACACCGACTGCCAGTTCGACGGCGGCGATCCGTCCGGCTTGGCGTCGGCCCAGACGTACCAGTCGGCGTGCGGTCCGGTGCGCGAGGCGCGGCTGTCCAGGAACCAAGGGTGCTCGTCCGAGGTGTGCGAGAAGACCTGGTCGATCACCACCTTCAGGCCCAGGTCGTGGGCGCGCGCCACCAAGGCGTCGAAATCGGCCAGGGTTCCGAAGATCGGATCGACGTCGCAATAGTCGGCGACGTCATAGCCGAAGTCCTTCATCGGCGAGGTGAAGAAGGGCGACAGCCAGATGCCGTCCACCCCCAGCGAGGCGACGTGGTCCAGATGGTCGGTGATCCCCTTCAGGTCGCCGACCCCGTCGTTGTTCGCATCGGCGAAACTGCGGGGATAGATCTGGTACAGAACGGCGCCCCGCCACCATTCAGTGTGGGCGGTCGCCGGCTGGGCGGCGGTCGCGAGATCGAGGCTGTGGGCGTTCACTGGGGCGTGCTCTTGCAGATCAGATAGTCGAGAGGGGGGATGCGGACGGCGTAGCTGGCCGGCGCCGAGGCCTGGGATTCGCAGTCGCCGCGCACAGCTTGCCACCGCAGCGAACCGGGCTCCACCTCGACCTGGGCCGTGACTGCGGCGGTCGAGCTGTTGAACAGGACCAGGGTCTCGCCGCCGGACTCGTCCAGACGAGACAGGGCGAACAGGCCGGGCGCGTCGCCTGCCGCGCGGACGATCTGTCGGCCCCGGCGCAGGGCGGGATCAGCGGCGCGGATTCGGGCCATTTCGGCGATGGCCTTATAGAGGGGCGCTGTCGTGGCATAGGGCGTCTGCCGTCCGCCGATCGGCTGTTCCGCCGCATAGACCTGGGTCCGGCTGGGCCACATGTCCTGGCGCGAGTTTCCATAGCCGCCGGCGCCGGCGAAGCCCTGTTCGTCCCCGTAATAGAGGGTCGGCACGCCGCGGCTGAACATCATCAGGGCGTGGGCCAGTTTCACCCGGGCCAGGATCTCGGCCTCGTCGGCGTCGGGATTGGCCTGTTTCACGAAGAAGCCGACCCGGCCCATGTCGTGATTGCCCAGGAAGGTCGGCAGGACGGCGGCCGTCTCGGCGCCCTTCGCGTAGACGGCGTCGGCGGCGAACAGCCGGGCCAGGGCGTCGGTTCCCGTCTTGCCGGATGCGACCTCCACCGCGGTCTTCTGGAAGGGGAAGTCCAGCACGGCCGGATAGGCGTCCTCCCGCGTGAACCGCGCCGTCACCGCCGGGTCGGGGTCATAGACCTCGCCGAAGATGTGGAAGTTCGGAATGCCCCTGGCCCGCGCCCGCTCCAGCATGGCGGGGATGAAGGCCCGCCAGAACTCGGGGTTCACGTGGCGGGCGGTGTCGATGCGGAAGCCGTCGATCCCGTATTTGTCGATCCAGCCGCCGAAGACGTCGATCATGCCCTGGACCACGACGGGGTCTTCGGTCAGCAGATCGTCCAGACCGGCGAAATCCCCGTCCAGCGAGCTTTCGCCCGCAAACGTGCTGTCGCCCCGGTTATGATAGTGGATCGGGTCGTTCAGCCAGGCCGGGACCTTGGCCTTCTCCTCGCCCGTCGGGACATAGGGCGTATAGGCGTAGTCGGGCCGGGTCAGGCGCGAGAAGTCCCGCCCGTCGAAGCCCGCGTTGATCGCCGCCCCGTCCACCCCGCCGCGGCGGGTGTAGGGATAGTCGGCCCGGCTGCGGTATTCGCACGGCCGGTCCGGGCATTCGCGGTAGCGGATGACGTCGGCCGTGTGGTTGGCGACGATGTCCAGATAGACCTTCATGCCCCGCGCATGGGCCGCATCGACCAGGGCCCGCATCGCCGTCTCGTCGCCGAAATGGGGATCGACGGCCGTGAAGTCGGTGATCCAGTAGCCGTGGTGCGCCGCGCCGGTGTAGCCGTTGTGCGTCTGCACCGGCTTGTTCTTGAACACGGGCGCCAGCCAGACGGCGGTGGCGCCCAGGCCCTGAATATAGTCCAGCCGCTGCGTCACCCCGGCGAGATCGCCGCCGTGGTAGAAGTCGGTGTCCGACGGATCGAAGCCGCTTTTCAGCCGCTCGGGGGCGTAGCCGCCGTGGTCGTTCGCGGGATCGCCGTTGGCGAACCGGTCGGGCAGCAGGAAGTAAATGACCTCGTCCTGCGGCGGACGCTGACGCAGCGCCGTCAGGGCGTCGGCTGCGGGCGACGCGGCCGGGGCCTCGGCGCGGGCCTGAAAGGGCAGGGCCGAAAGGCTCGCCATCAGAGCCGTCGCTGCGGCCAAGGCGCGGGCGCGGTTCGTCTTGCGGGGGGCAAGGCTCATCCTGTCGGTCCTCCTGTCTGGAAAGTGCAAAGCCTTCCAGATCGATTTGCAAGATTTTGCAGTCCTGGGGCCGCCTGTCAACGCGGATTGGAATGATGCAATGCAGCGAAAGCTTGGCCTTATCCGTCCGTATATCCGCGTATACCGGGCTTTTGTAGCTCTGGAGAGTGCGACGAAAATGCGTCGCCCACATTAACGGCTTGCAACCTTGTCCAAGATTTGCATATTTTTGCGAAGGCTTCGGCTGCGACATTCAGAATCGCGGCGGCCCCCAGGGAGGATGACCATGTCTCTACGTCTTAACCGGCGCGTGCGCCTGCTGTCGGGCGCTGCTGTCGGCGCCGCCGCCTTCGTCGCCGTCGGTGCGGCGCAGGCTCAAACCGCGACCACCGGCCAACAGGCCGATCAAGCGCCGACCGAAGTCGGCGAAATCGTCGTCACCGGCATCCGTCGCTCGATCGAGGCCTCGATCTCGGCCAAGGCCAACAACACCTCGATCGTCGAAGTCATCTCCGCCGAAGACATCGGCAAGCTGCCGGATGTCTCGATCGCCGAATCCCTGGCGCGCCTGCCCGGCGTGACGATGCAGCGCCTTGACGGCCGCAGCCAGCAGATCTCCATCCGCGGCCTGGGCCCGGACTTCACCACCGCCCTGCTGAACGGCCGCGAACTGGTCACCACCGGCGACAACCGCGGCGTCGAATTCGACCAGTTCCCGTCGGAACTGCTGGGCAGCGTTGTCGTCTACAAGACCCCGGATGCGGCCCTGCTGGGTCAGGGTCTGGCGGGCTCGGTCGATCTGCGCACCGTGCGGCCCCTGGCCTACGGCCGTCAGGCAATCGCCCTGAACTATCGGCATGAGTGGAACGACATCGGCGCCCTGAACTCGGGCACGACCGACAGCGGCGACCGCTACACCGTCTCCTACATCGACCAGTTCATGGACGGCACCCTGGGCGTCGCCCTGGGCTACGCCCATATGAGCTCGCCCTATCAGTCCGAGCGGTTCAACGCCTGGGGCTATCCCACCTATTCCGACGGCAATCTGCTGACCGGCGGCGTCAAGCCCTACGTCATGTCCTCGGAGCTGGAGCGCGACGGCTATATGGGCGTGCTGGAATGGCGCCCGAACGACCGCATCCATTCGACGATCGACGCCTTCTATTCCGAGTTCAAGAACACCCAGGTCCTGCGCGGCATCGAATTTCCGCTGGCCTGGGGCGGCTCTTCGGGCGACTGCACCGTCAACGTCGCCTCGCCCGTCTGCCGTCCGGCGCCGTCGCTGCGCCCCGGCTACACCGTGGAAGACGGCCTGATCGTCGCCGGCACCTGGGACAACATCAAGGGCGTGGTCCGCAACGACCTGAACAAGCGCGACAGCAACATCACCGCCCTGGGCTGGAATACCGAATTCGTCGCCAATGACGATTGGACCCTGGGTCTGGACCTCAGCTATTCGAAGGTCGAGCGTGACGACATCATCCTGGAGACCAACGCCGGGACGGGCCGCAACATCAACGGCGCCCTGGACACCCTGGGCTTCGAACTGACCGACGACGGGGTGACCCGGTTCAACAGCCGGCTCGACTACGCCGACGCCAGCCTGATCCGCATCACCTCGGCCCAGGGCTGGGGCTCGGACGTCATTCCGGGCGGACAGGTCGGCTATATGAACACGCCCTCGATCGAGGACGAGCTGAAGGCGGCCCGCATCACCGCCAAGCGGACTCTGCACCAGAGCCCGTTCAGCTCCATCGACTTCGGCCTGAACTATACCGAGCGCAACAAGAGCTTCGTCAACGACCAGTACTATATCGGCGTCCCCGGCGGCGGCGATCTGTTCGTGCCGTCGGAATATCTGCTGGCCCCGACCGACCTGGGCTATCTCGGCATTTCGCAGGTGCTGAGCTATGACGCCCTGGGCGTGGTCAACAGCGGCCTGCTGGATCGGGTTCGCAATCCCAACGCCGACGTCGCCGCCGGCAACTGGGAAGTGACCGAAAAGGTCTCTACCGCCTATATCCGCGCCAACATCGACCACGAACTGTTCGGCATGCCCCTGACCGGCAATGTCGGCATGCAGTTCGTCTATACGGATCAGAGCTCCAGCGGCTTCTCGGCGCGGCAGGTCGGCCCCGGCGTGGCTGAAACGGTCGCCGTCAACGGCGGTGCGGAATATCTGGAGATCCTGCCAAGCTCCAACTTCATCCTGGAGGTCGGCGACGACATGTTCGCCCGCTTTGCGGTCTCGCGCACCCTGGCGCGTCCGCGGATGGACGACATGCGCGCCTCGCGGAACTACAGCTACAACACCAGCCTGGCCCAATCGACGGACATCAACCGTTCGCCGTGGGGCGGCGGCGGCGGCAATCCGGAACTGCGGCCCTATATCGCCGACGTCGCGGACCTGTCGTTCGAGAAGTATTTCGCCAACCGCCGAGGCTATGTCTCGCTGGCCGGCTTCTACAAACACCTCGAAACCTACGTCTATAACCGCAACCAGATCTTCGACTTCAGCGGCTATCCGATCGGCGTGATCTCGCCGACCAACCCCGAACCGGCTCTGCGCCAAGGTCTGGTCGGTGCGCCGGACAACGGCGACGGCGGCTGGATCAAGGGTCTGGAGTTCTCGGTGTCGGCTCCGTTCGACCTGCTCCACCCCGCGCTCGAAGGCTTCGGGGGCGTCTTCAGCGCCTCGGCGACCGACAGCGAGGTCCAGCCCGACCCGACCCAGGCCCCGACCACCCTGCCGGGCCTGTCGGAGACGGTGGTCAACGGCACCCTCTATTATGAGCGTTACGGCTTCCAGGCGCGGGTCTCGGGTCGCTACCGGTCGGACTTCCTGGGCGAGGTCGCCGGCTTCGGCAACGGCCGCACCCTGCGGTCGGTCGCGGCGGAAACCGTGGTCGACGCCCAGATCGGCTACGAATTCCAATCCGGTCCGCTGGAAGGCCTGTCGATCCTGGCCCAGGTCAACAACCTGACCGACGAGCCGTTCAAGACCTTCGAAAACGGCGATGAGCGCCGGACCATCGACTATCAGAGCTACGGCCGGACCTTCGCGGTGGGCATGAACTACCGCTTCTGATTTCTCCCCTGAGCAAACTGTGGCCGCCTCGGAAACGAGGCGGCCTTTTTCTTCTGTGGGCCCACTGCGCGCCAAAGTTTGGTTACAGGCGCCCTTTTTCCGCTGGACGGCGCGTCCGCTATGGCCGAACCAAGGCGACCAGAACCGCGCGGGCACAGCGCGGCGTCTTCGTATCATCCGTAAGGGGGAATATTCATGTCCGCACCAGAGGCCGCAAGACGTCAGGGCACAGGCCTGGCCTTCGCCTATGTCACCACGCTCTTCTTCGCCTGGGGCTTCGCCACCTCGCTGATCGATCCGCTGATCGCGGCGGTGAAGCGGGTGTTCGATCTGAACAACGCCGAGGCCTTTCTGACGACCTTCGCCTGGTTCATCGCCTATGGGCTGATGTCCCTGCCGGCGGCGGCGGTGCTGGGCCGGCTGGGCTACAGCCGTTCGATCATCGGCGCCCTGGTCGTCATGGTGGCGGGCTGTCTGATCGTGCCGGCCGCCACGGCCGCCGACTGGTATCCGGGCGTGCTGATCGCCCTGTTCGTCATCGCCTCGGGCGTCACCCTGCTTCAGGTCGCGGCCAATCCGCTGGTGGCTGAACTGGGCGCGCCCAAGGGCGCCTCCAGCCGTCTGAATCTGTCCCAGGCCTTCAACTCCCTGGGCACCACGGTCGGTCCGTGGCTGGGGTCGCACGTCCTGTTGACGGGCGGCGTCTTCGCCGCCGGCGCCGTGGTCACGGCCGCCACCCGCACCCAGTCGCTGCGCAGCATCGACATGGCCTTCCTGGGCATGGGCGCCTTCTTCGCCGTGGTGGCCTTCTTCATCTTCACCGCCCGCAAGAAGATCAATGCGGCGGCGCCGGCCTCGACCGAGGCGGTCTCCCCGCTGAAGGCTCTGTCTTCGCCCTGGGCCATCTTCGGCGCCCTGGCCATCTTCCTCTACGTCGGTTCTGAAGTGGCCATCGGCGGCATGCTGACCAACTTCCTGGAAAGCCCCGAAATCCTGAACGCCCCCATCGAGACTGCGGGCAAGATGGTCGCCCTCTACTGGGGCGGCGCCATGGTCGGCCGCTTCATCGGCTCGGCCGTCCTGACCCAGGTCCGGCCGGGAATCGTCCTGGCGGTCTGCACCGTGACGGCGGCGGTCCTCTGCTTCGTCGTCAGCCGGATCGGCGGACCGACGGCGGCCTATGCGGCCCTGTCGATCGGCCTGTTCAACTCGATCATGTTCCCGACCATCTTCACCCTGACCCTGGAGCGGTCCACCGCCCCCACCTCGGCCACCTCGGGCCTGTTGGTCTTCGGCATCATCGGCGGCGCCCTGCTGCCCCAGGTGGCGGCGCGCATCGCCGACGCCGCCGGCGCGCTTCAGCCGGCCTTCGTCGTGCCGATGCTGGGCTATGTCGGCCTGACGATCTTCGCCGTGGCCTGCATCCGCACCAAGGCCAAGACCGAGGTGACGACCACCGTCTCGCACTGAGGCCGGTCTTCAGACACGACAAAGGGCGCGGAGAGCCATCTCCGCGCCCTTTTCAATTCCGCGCGGACGGTCAGCCGTCGATCAGGCCCTGAAGGATCGGGGCCAGGCGGTCGCGCATCTTTTCGCAGTCGGCCTGGTCGATGTTGAAACTGCCGCCGCCCAGTTCGCGGCTGACCGACATCCCCATGATGAAACCGGCCAAGAGGCGGGCGCGGACCCGGGCGTCTGGTCCGCTGATCCATTCCTCAAGCGGGCCGAAGAAGCGGGCCGTGCAGGTGTTCTGAACCATTTCAGCGGCCTTGTTCGAGCCGATGGAGCGCAGCATGATCGCCATGCCCTTCAGCTTTTCATCCTTCTTGGGCTCGAAGACGATCTCGTGGGCGACGCGCCGGCCGAACTCGGACTTGTCGCCCGACATCAGGGTGCTGCCGTCGCTGCAGCTGTCCAGGGCCGCCAGGAACAGATCGTCCTTGGAGCCGAAATAGCGGCTGATCAGGGCCGCATCGACGCCGACGTCGCGGGCGATGTCGCGCATGCCCACATCGTCATAGCTCTCGGCCGCGAAACGGTCGCGTGCTGCTTCGAGGATGGCCGTGCGGGTGGCGGCGGCGTTCCTCGGGCGGGGGCCGGGACATAACAAGGGGGCGACACTCCAGAATGAATAACCGTAGCCTCCATATGGCTTTGTCAACGCCTGTTGACAAGCGTCACGACGCCACCCATTAAGTCACCATGCGTTGACAAGGCCGGCTCCCCACCGGTCCTCATCCGCACGACAGGGATTTACCTCCGACAGGGAGATTGCGCAGATGCGCGGGCTGAAGATTGCGGCCGTGTCCGTCATGGTGACGGGCGCGCTTTATGGATGTTCCCCCAAGGCCGAGGGCCAGGCGCCCGGCGGCGCCCCGCCGGTGACGGTGGCCACGCCTCTGCAGCAGAAGGTGGTGGACTGGGACGAGTTCACGGGACGCTTCGAAGCGATCGAGAGCGTGGATGTCCGCGCCCGCGTCGGCGGCTATATCCAGGCGGTCCATTTCCGCGACGGCCAGATGGTCCAGAAGGGCCAGCTGCTCTTCACCCTGGACCCGCGCCCCGCCCAGGCCGCCCTGGCCCAGGCCCAGGCCCAGGTCGCCCAGATGCAGTCGCAGCTGACCCTGGCCCGCGCCAATCTGGCGCGCAGCGAGACCCTGCTGGCCTCCCAGGCCGTTTCCCGGGCCGAATATGACGCCAACAAGGCGGCGGTCGATGCGGCCCAGGCCAATCTCGCGGCGGCCAACGCCGCCGTTCGCACCGCCCAGCTGAACCTGGAATACACCCGCGTCACGGCGCCGACCTCGGGCCGGGTCTCGGATCGTCGCGTCGATCCGGGCAATCTGGTTGCCGGCGGCTCCTCGGCGGGCGACGTCCTGACCACCATCGTCTCGGGCGGTCCGATCCACTTCGTCTTCGACGGTTCGGAAGCGGTGCTGTTGAAATATATGCGAGACGGCGGCGCCAGCCAGGGCTCCCCGGTTCGCATCCGCCTGCAGGACGAGAGCGGCTTCACCCGCACCGGCCGGCTGGACTTTTCGGACAACGCCCTGGACACCTCGTCCGGCGTGATCCGCATGCGCGCCATTGTGCCGAACGCCGACGGCTTCCTGCGGCCCGGCCTGTTCGGCCGCGCCCAGGTCGCCGGCGCTGGCTCCTATGACGCCCTGCTGGTGCCCGACACCGCCGTCGGCACCGATCAGGCGCGCCGCGTCGTCTCGGTCGTCAACGCCGACGGGTCGGTCACGACCAAGCCCGTCGAACTGGGTCCGATCGTCCAAGGTTTGCGCGTGATCAAGTCGGGTCTGGCCCCGACCGACCGCGTCATCATCGCCGGCCTGCAACGCGCCGCCCAGCCGGGCTCCAAGGTCACGCCCAAGACCGGCAAGATCCAACCCGTCGCCCAACAGGCGCCGGACGCCCCGGTCACCCAGGCGGCCCCGGCCTCCACCGCCTCGTTCGCCACCAGCCTTTCGACCGGCGACTAAGCCATGAACATATCCCGCTTCTTCATCGACCGGCCGATCTTCGCGGCCGTGATCGCGGTGGTGATCACCATTGTCGGCGTCTTCGCCTATCCGCTGCTGCCCCTGTCGCAGTATCCGGAGATCGCGCCGCCGACGATCACCATCAACGCCGCCTATCCCGGCGCCTCGGCCGAAACCTTGGCCGAGACCGTCGCCGCCCCCATCGAGCAGGAGGTGAACGGCGTCGAGGACATGCTCTACATCACCTCCTCGTCCACCTCGGACGGGGCGGTGGCGATCACCGTCACCTTCCAGCCGGGCACCGATCTGGACGCCGCCCAGGTGCTCGTCCAGAACCGCGTGGCCCTGGCCGAACCGCGTCTGCCCGAGGCGGTCCGCCAAACCGGCGTGGTCGTCAACAAGGCCGAGAGCGGCTTCCTGATGATCCTGGGGCTGACCTCGCCCGACGGCTCGCTGAACAACGACTATGTCGGCAACTACGCCAACTCGACCCTGCGGGACCGCCTGCTGCGGATCGAAGGCGTGGGCGCGGTCCAGGTCTTCGGCGGCGGCAACTATTCGATGCGGGTCTGGATCGACCCGGCCAAGGCGGCCGAGCGCGGCCTGACCGGGCCGGACATCGTCGCCGCCCTGCGGGCCCAGAACGTCCAGGCCGCCGCCGGCTCCATCGGCCAGCCGCCCTTCCCGAACAGCGCCTCGGCCTTCCAACTGCCGGTCCAGGTCCAAGGCCGTCTGACCGATCCCGACCAGTTCTCCAACGTCGTTCTGAAGACCGACAGCGAGGGCCGTGTCACCTATCTGCGCGACGTGGCGCGGATCGAACTGGGGGCCCAGGACTACGGCATTCGCGGCTTCTTTGACGGCCAGCGCGGCGTCGGCCTGGCCATCGTGCAGCAGCCGGGCGCTAATGCGCTCGGCACCGCCGATCGGGTCCTGGCCGAGGTCGAGGCCGTCAAGGCCGAACTGCCGGCCGGGATGCAGGTCTCGGTGCCCTACAACCCCACCGAATTTGTCGCCGCCTCGGTTGAGTCGGTTCAGCACACCCTGATCGAGGCCGTGGTCCTGGTCGTGATCGTGGTCATGGTCTTCCTTCAGACCTGGCGCGCGGCCATCATTCCGATCGTGGCCATCCCGGTCGCCCTGGTCGGCACCTTCGCAGTGCAGCTGGCGCTCGGCTATTCGATCAACTCCCTGTCCCTGTTCGCTCTGGTTCTGGCGGTCGGCATCGTCGTCGATGACGCCATCGTCGTGGTCGAGAATGTGGAGCGGGCGATCAGCGAGGGTCTGTCGCCCAAGGAAGCCGCCTATCGATCGATGCAGGAGGTCTCGGGCGCCCTGATCGCCATCGGCCTGGTGCTGGTGTCGGTGTTCGTGCCGACCATGTTCGTGCCGGGCATTCCGGGCATCTTCTACCGCCAGTTCGCCGTGGTCATCGCCTCGGCCTCGGTCATCTCCCTGTTCGTCTCCCTGACCCTGTCGCCGGCCATGGCCGCCCTGTTGCTGAAGCCGCACGACAAGGACCACGGCCCGGTGCGCAAGCCCGGCGTCCTGGGGACCGCCGTCTATTACGTCGGCTGGGGCGGACGGAAGTTCAACGAGGGCTTCGACTGGCTGTCGGACCGCTATGGTCGTCTGACGGCGCGTCTGGTGCGCACGGTCGGCATCGTGCTGATCCTGTACGCCGGTCTGTTGGGCCTGACCGCCTGGCGTCTGGTCGACACCCCCTCGGGCTTCATTCCCGAACAGGATCAGGGCTTCCTGATCGGCGTGATTCAGCTGCCGGCCGGCGCCTCCCTGGACCGGACGGAGGCGGTGATGACCCGCGCCCGTCAGATCATCGAGGGCACCGACGGGGTCAACGGCACCGTGGCCTTCGCGGGCCTGGACGGCGCCAGCTTCTCGTTCGGATCGAACGCCGCCACCATCTTCGTGCGCCTCGATCCCTTCGAAGAACGCTCCAAGGAAGAGGCCGCCGCCGCCCTGGCCGGGGCCATCACCCAGGCCACGGGTCAGATCGAGGACGCGCAGATCTTCGTCATCGCCCCGCCGGCGGTCCAGGGTCTGGGCAACGGCAACGGCTTCAAGATGATGATCCAGGACACCTCGGGCGCCGGCTATCGCGCGCTGGAGGGGGCGACCTTCGCCATGATGGGCGCCGCCGCCCAGGCCCCGGATCAGGTCAGCCAGGTCTTCTCGACCTACAACACCGGCTCGCCCCGCATCTCGGCCGACGTCGATCGCGACAAGGCCCTGATGATGGGCGTCCAGCCCAGCGCCGTCTTCGATACCCTCGGCGTCTATCTGGGCTCGTCCTACGTCAACGACTTCAACCTTCTGGGCCGCACCTATCGGGTGACCGCCCAGGCCGAGCCCCAGTACCGCGACGACATCGCCGACATCGCCAACCTGAAGACCCGCTCCTCCAGTGGGGCCATGGTGCCGATCGGGTCGGTGGCCAATCTGGTCAATGACTCCGGCCCGTCGCGCGTGGTCCGCTACAACCTGTTCCCGGCGTCCGAGCTGCAGGGCAACCCGGCCATGGGGGTCTCCTCCGGCCAGGCCCTGCAGGTCATGGAGCAGATGGCGACCAGCACCCTGCCGCAAGGCTTTACCTACGAATGGACCGAGCTGGCCTACCAGCAGAAGGCGGCCGGTTCGGGCGCGACCATGATCTTCCTGATGGCCGTGGTCTTCGTCTTCCTGGTGCTGGCGGCCCAGTATGAAGCCTTCACGCTTCCGCTGGCGGTCATCCTGATCGTGCCCATGTGTCTGCTGGCCGCCATCATCGGTGTGAACCTGCGGGGGCTGGACAACAACATCCTGGTCCAGATCGGCCTGGTGGTTCTGATCGCGCTGGCGGCCAAGAACGCCATCCTGATCGTGGAGTTCGCCAAACAGGCCGAAGAAGAGCAGGGCATGAACCGGTTCGACGCGGCCGTGGCCGCGGCCCGGACCCGTCTGCGCCCGATCCTGATGACCTCCTTCGCCTTCATCCTCGGCGTCGTGCCGCTGATGCTGGCGAGCGGGCCCGGCGCCGAAATGCGCCAGTCGCTCGGCACGGCGGTCTTCTCCGGCATGCTGGGGGTGACCTTCTTCGGCCTGATCTTCACCCCGGTCTTCTATGTCGTCACCCGCTGGCTGTCGTCCAAACTGCCGCAGGGCAAGACGCCGACGCCCACCGGCGCCGAGACCGTCCGTTACGATCAAACTTCCAGCCTGACCGATCCTAATGCGCCGGCTCCGGCCACGGGTCGGGGAGGGGACATCTGATGACCCGCACCAAGACCCTCAGCTTCCTGACCGCCGCAGCCGCCGGCGCCCTGCTCGCCGCCTGCGCGGTCGGGCCCAAGGCGCCCGAGGCGGCTCTGCCGACCTCGGGGACCGGCGGCTTCGTCGGCGCGGCCAATCCGGCCGTGACCGCCGCGGCCCCGGCCCGCGACGACTGGTGGCGGCTGTACGACGATCCGACCCTGGACGGCCTGATCCGTCAGGCCTTCGCCGAGAACAACGAGCTGGAGGCGGCCTTCGCCAATCTGCGCGCGGTTCGAGCGTCCCTGTCCGAAGCCCGCGTCGGCCGCTTCCCCAGCACAACGACCAGCGCTCAGGCCCAGCGCAGCCGCGCCTCGGCCGCCACCGTCACCGGCCTGCCCGCCGGCGAGGACGCCCCCGAGATCGACACCTATGACGTCGGTCTGGCGGCCAGCTACGAGGTCGATCTGTTCGGACGGGTGGAATCCACCATCCGCGCCGCCCGCGCCGACGCCCGCGCGGCCGAGGCCGCCCTGGCCACGGTCCAGGTCTCGGTCGCGGCCGAGACGGCCCGCGCCTATGCCGACGTCTGCTCGGCCAACGCCCAGATCGCGGTGGCCGAACGGACGCTGGAGCTTCAGCGCAACACCGCCAACCTGACCCAAACCCTGCTCGACGGCGGGGCGGGCACCGGTCTGGACGTGGCCAGCGCCCGCGCGGCCCTGGCCCAGACGGCGGCGACCCTGCCGACCCTGCGGGCGTCGCGGAACGAGGCCCTGTTCCGCCTGGCCACCCTGACCGGCCGCACCCCGGCCGAGGCCGACCAGGCCGCCGCCGCCTGCGTCCGGCCGCCGCAACTCAGCCGGCCGATCCCGGTCGGCGACGGCGCGGCTCTCTTGGCGCGTCGTCCCGACGTGCGTCAGGCCGAGGCCAATCTGGCCGCCGCCGCCGCCCGCGTGAACGTGGCGACCGCCAACCTCTATCCGCAGATCAGCCTGGGCGGCTCCTTCGGCTCGACGGCGCTGGAGTCGAGCGAACTGGGCGACGACCAGAACTATCGCTTCAGCTTCGGTCCGCTGATCAGCTGGTCCTTCCCCAACGTCTTCGCCGCCCGCGCCCAGATCCAGGCCGCCGGCGCCCGCTCGGACGCCGCCCTGGCGACCTTCGACCAGACGGTTCTGACGGCCCTGCAGGAGACCGAGACGGCGCTCAGCAACTACGCCAACGAACTGGACCGCCGCGCCGCCTTGACCGAGGCGCGGGACCAGGCCGCCCGCGCCGCCACCCTGTCGCGTCAGCGTTTCAACGCCGGCGCCGACAGCTTCCTGGTGGTGCTGGACGCCGAACGCACCCAGGCCGCCGCCGACGCCGCCCTGGCCCAGTCCGACGCCCTGGTCACAACCTACCAGATCGCCCTGTTCCGCGCCCTCGCCGGCGGCTGGCAGGCCGAGAGCTGACGAGAGAAAATCCTCCGTCCCTTGGGGGGAGTGAAGACCGGACGCCGGCGGTCCTTCGGGCCGCCGGCGTTCGTGCGCCGAGAGCCGACAATCGTCCACAAGGACGTCGGCGTGTCGTGTTCCCAATTTGTTCTCTTCGTGCTTAAACCGACTGCGGCAGTCGGCGGCGTGACGGAGGATCAGATGAATGACGGAATCCTGGCCGATATGATGGCCGAGCTGGATGCGGAGCTGGCGCGGGCCGAGGCGTCCTTGCCGCAGCATCCCGAACACACCCGCCAGACCGAGGTGATGCGCGCCCTGGCCCTGGGTCTGGGCAATTTCGAACGGATGCGGGCGCACGACGTGCATCTGCTGGCCGCGCGCCTGTCGTCCGGCCGGTCATGAGAGAAATCAAACCGGAGTGATCAGGCCGGGACGATCAGGGCTGTCGCTTGAAGGTGTCGCCCACTTCGGCCGCATCAGGCCCGTCGGGCCCGGCGCTGCGCCGCTCTTGGTCGCCCACCTTCTTCACGTCTGCCTCTGGCGTCAGGGCGTCCGGCTTGCCCAACGGCTCAGCGCCGTTCTTCTTGCGGCCCTCGGTCTGAATGTCATCCATGATGGTCTCCCTTGCTGATGAGGGAGCGCGGGGCGCGCAGGCGGGTTCCGTCAGCGACCGGTATCCACCCTGGCCACCACCGACATGCCGGGCGACAGGCGCTCCAGGGCCGGTTGACCGGAATCCAGCCGGATGCGGATGGGGATGCGCTGGGCGACCTTGGTGAAGTTGCCGGTGGCGTTGTCGGGGCGGATGACGCTGAACTCGCTGCCGGCGGCGGGGGCGATGCGTTCGACGCGGCCGCGCAGGCTCTGACCGCCCAGAGCGTCGACAGTGATCTCGACCGGCTGGCCGATGCGGATGTCGCGCATCTGGGTCTCCTTCATATTGGCCGTGACCCAGACCACGTCGGGGACCAGACCCATCAGCTGGGTTCCGGCGGTGACATACTGGCCCTGGCGCACGCCGATCTCGCCCAGGCGGCCGGAGCGGGGGGCGATGATGCGGGTGTTGGCCAAGTCGATCTGGGCCAGACGGACGGCGGCCTGGGCGTTCTCGACCGAGGCGGCCAGGCTGTCGCGGTTGACCACGGCCGAGGTGACGCCGGTCTGGGCCACGCCCTCGGCGGCCTGGGCCTGGGCCAGCTGGGCCTGGGCGCTGCGCAGGGCGGCGACGGCGATATCGACATTGGATTGCGACACCCAGCCGCCGGCCTTCAGTGTGCGGGCGCGGTCGGCGTCGGCCTGGGCCTTGGTCAGGGCGGCCTGGGCGGCGGCGATCGAGGCGCGTTGCTGGGCCACGGCGCCGCGCGCGGACGCCTGGCTTTGGGTCGAGTTGGACAGGGCCGCCTCTGCGGAGTGCAGGGCGGCCTCGGCCTGTTCCAGCTTCTGGCGGTAGATACGGTCGTCGACCTGGGCCAGAAGCTGGCCCTGCTGGACCCTCTGGAAGTCCTGGACCGGCACGGCCGTCACATAGCCGCTGACCTGGGGGCTGATGATCGTCACCTGGCCGCGCACATAGGCGTTGTCGGTGCGCTGGACATGGCCGGTGAAGGGCGGCAGCCGCCAGGCGTAGAGAACCAGTCCGACGGCGAAGACGGCGACGACGGCCGCCACCACGGCCCAGAGGACGCGCTTGCGGGGTTCAGGCGCGGCAGGGGCGGCGGCCGGCGGCGGAGGAGCGGAGGGGGCGGTGTCGGTCATCGGGGGCTCTCAGGGATCAGTCGGCGGCGGCGACGGCGGCGGTTGCGGCCTCGGGCGCGGGGTTTCGGGCGTCACGTCTGGCCTGACGGCGCGCCTTGAGGCGGGGGCGCAGGTGGACCGCCGTCACCCAGGCGCAGCCCAGGCCGGCGACCACCGCAATGATCAGGAAGACGTCGTTATAGGCCAGGACATTGGCCTGCTGCGTCACCTGGCGCGTCAGCAGGGCCGCCCCCTCGGCGTTCAGCAGGGCGGGGTCGGTGATGGTG
This sequence comes from Brevundimonas sp. Br13, assembly GCF_055391505.1. Taxonomy (NCBI): domain Bacteria; kingdom Pseudomonadati; phylum Pseudomonadota; class Alphaproteobacteria; order Caulobacterales; family Caulobacteraceae; genus Brevundimonas; species Brevundimonas sp. Br13. Next base: position 1,271,138 of record NZ_AP044008.1, read on the forward strand.
GACGAATAGGCGCCCGACAGCTGGCGCAGGCGTAGAACCACCTGGGGGTCCAGGCTGGTGATGTCGGCGGCCAGCTGGTTCGAATGGAATTTCTCGCGCACCACCTGGATGGTGCCGATCAGGGCCGAACCGGCCAGGCCGCCCAGGTTCTGAAGCACGCTGAACATGACGATGAAGCTGATGATGTTGCGGGCGCCCTGTTGCAGCACCTTGCCCACCCCGATCAGCAGGGCCGGGCCGACGAACAGGGCCGAGGCGAAGGCGATCAGGGCCTGGCTGAGATAGAGTTGGGCCGGGCGGGTCAGGACGGTGGCGTGGCTGTCGATGAAGGCGCCGACGGCGATCAAACCGAGCGCGATGGCGATCGGCAGGTTCAGCCGCGTCATGTCCAGGGTCAGGGCGGCGACCGCCGTGCCGGCGATCATGGCCAACAGGATCACCAGGAACAGGCCGTGCAGCTGATCCGGCCCCAGGCCCACAACGGTCAGAAAGCCCACGGCGCCCGAGGTCTGTTCCGACAGGGTAATGCGGATCAAGAGGATGGCGCCGAACAGGCGCAGGATGTCGGGGCCGGTCAGCCAGCGCACATTGATCAGCGGATTTCTGCGGTTGTATTCGATCATCAGGGCGGCGGTCAGCAGCAGGATCGCCCCCGCCAAAGCCCAGCCGATCCAGGCGGCCTCGGTCCACCAGACGATCCGGCCCAGGCCCAGAACGGCGGCCAGCAGGGCCACGCCGGGGGCGAACAGGGCGAAGGTGACGAAGTCCAGCGGCTCGAACAGTTTCAGTCGTTCTGACGGGGGAAGGCGCAGCACCTGCACCGCCGCCCAGGCCAGAAGCGCCATGCCCAGTTCGAAGGTGTAGAAGGCGCGCCAGTCGTTCAGCTCCAGCAGGCTGGGCATGATCAGGCGGGCGATGGGTACGGCGAAGCTGGACAGGCCGATGCCGATCACCAGGCCCTTCAACCGGTGCTGGGCCGGAAAGGCCTGGATCATATAGAGGAAGCCCAGGCTGCTGAGCCCCGCCGCCGCCATGCCGGCCACGGCCCGGACGAACAGGGTCGATTCATAGTTGTCGACGGCCAGGTGGGCGGCGCAGGTGACGACGAAGGCGGTCAGGCAGATCTGGGTGAAGAGGCGCAGGCCATACTGCTGGCGGAACTTGAACAGGATCAGGTTCATACAGGCGTTGGTCATGACGAAGACGACCGGCAACCAGGCCGCCTCGCTCGGGGTGATCCCCAACGACCCCTGAAGATTGGAGAGGTTGGCGGTCACGGCCGCATTGCCCAGACTGCCGACCAGGGCCACCAGGACGCCGGTCAGGGCGTACTGAAGCCTCAGCCAGGCCGTGTGGTCGGGCGTGGCGGGCGAGCCGGGCAGGGTGGGCCGCTCGTGCGGTTTCAGCGTCGCCAGATACTGGTCCCACGGCAGATGCCAGTTGTGGTCGGCGCGACGAGCCATCAGGAGGCCTCGGCCCGGGGGCGCAGGCCGTCCATGAGGAGGGCGCGGGTGCGCTGGGACACAGCCTGACGCTCGGCTTCATCGGCGCCCTGGAAGCCGGCGCCCAGCAGGGTGGCGATCAGGCGAATGTCCATCGGCCGCAGATCCTTTCGCACCAGACCGGCCGCCTGGGCGCGTTGCAGAGGGGCGGCGCCCGCCTCCATCAAGCTTTGCCGCAGGGGCGTAAGCGCGTCGGGCGACCGAACGTTCCGCACCAGGCCCGCCAGGCCGGCGTTGCGGATCATGTCCTCGGCCAACCGGTCCAGGAACCAGAAGAAGGTCTCCGGCGCCTCGCCCTGTTCGGCGGTGCGGCGGCCCAGGTCGGCGACGTCGGCCTCGAGCACCGCCAGGGCCAGTTCGGTGCGGTCGGCGAAATGACGATACAGGGTGCCCCGGCCGACCCCGGCTTTTTCCGCGATCAGGTCCAGAGGGGCGTCCAGGCCGTGGTCGGCGAAGACCGCGCGCGCGGCCTGAAGCAGGGCGGCGCGGTTGTGGATGACGTCCTTGCGGAGGGGTTTGCGGGCGGGGCGCGACATGGTGACGCGCTTAAATGGACACGGGTGTCCGTTTTTCAAGGATCCTTTGTTTTCGTCATTCCGGGCGAAGCGTAGCGGAGACCCGGAACCCAGCGGCGCGCGAGAGCGCGAACCTGTCGCGGATAATGTCTTTCAACATCATGCGGCGGATAGATTTCGCCTTCGGCGCCGCTGGGTTCCGGGTCTACGGGCCAAGCGGCCCTTCGCCCGGAATGACGAAAGAAGAAGAGGCCTAGAGTCCCTTCTCCAGCACCACGAAGTCCAGATCCGGCCGGGGCGGGTCGATGGGAAAGGGGCGCGTTTCGCCGGTGGGATGGTAGCCGCGCCGTTCGTACCAGGCGATCAGTTCGACGCGGCGATGGATGACGGTCATCTCCATGCGGCGGGCGGCGAAGCGGGCGACGGCCTCTGCTTCGGCGGCGGCGAGGAGACGGCGGCCCAGGCCGGAGGCTTGCAGGATGGGCTCGACCGTCAGCATGCCGAGGTAGGTCCGGCCGTCGCCGACGCGGGCCACCTGGACGCAGCCGATCGGGGCGCCGTTGCGGTGGGCCAGCAGAATGACCCGGTCGGGATCGGCGATCAGGGCCGACAGTTCCTCGGCGCTGGTGCGGGTGTCGAACAGCAGGTCCGCCTCGTGGGTCCAGCCGGCCTTGGCCGTCTCGCCCCGATAGGCCCGCTCGATCAGGGGATGAAGCGCGGCGACGTCGTCGAGTGTCGCCGCGCGGAAGGCGATCTCGCTCACCGCTCCCGGTCTTGGGAAACGCCCAGCTCCCGCACCAGATGATCCATGCCGTAGACGTCGCGCAGGGCTACGGTGACGGCCTGGGTGGTGACGATGACGCTGCGGTTGACGGTGCGGTCGTAGCCATAGGCGTTGCGCTGGGTCAGGACGGTGGAATCGAAGTTGGCGCCGATGATCTCGCCCTTCGCATTGATGGCGGGCGAGCCGGAAGAGCCGCCGATGGTGTCGGTCGAGACGGCCATGTCCATCGCCGCGTTCGGGTCGATCCGGTCCTTGGCCGCCAGCAGTTTGGGCGCGACGGCGAAGGGCTCGGCCCCCGTGGCGCGGTCCCACAGGCCGGCGAAGGTGGTGAAGGCGGCGAACCTCTGGCCCGGAACGTCGGAGCCTTCGACCTGGCCGTAGGTCAGGCGCAGGGTGCCGGTGGCGTCGGGATAGACGGCGTCGCCATAGGCGGCGAAACGGGCGGCGGCCAGCTGTTCCGAGGCGCGGTCGGTCGGGGCCTGAACGCGGGTCTCCCAGGCGTCGCGAACGGCGCGGGCGTCGGCGTCGATGGCCAGGGCGTACTGGATCATCGGATCGGTCGAGGCCTGGATCGCGGCCAGACCCCCGGTCCACAGGGCGCGGCGCACGGCCGGGTCGGCCAGGGTCGTGCCGGCGACAAGGCGAGCCGACAGGCCCTCGGGGCTTTCCTTGCCCAGCAGGGTGCGGACGGAAGGATTGTCGACCGTCAGCCACTCCCGGGTCTTGGACAGCCACCATTCCAGCCGGATCTGCTCCAGCTCGGGATAGGTGGGACGTTCGGCGAACAGGCGGGACTCGAGGCCCGACAGACGGCTGTCGGCGAACTCGGGCAGACGCTGGTCGGACGGCTTGGCCCGCTCCTGGGCGCCGCGCACCAGGGTGCGGGCATAGCTGAACAGTTGCGATCCCCCGGCGACCGAGGTCGTGCCCAGGCCCGTGCCGCCCTCCAGCAGCGCCATGGAGGGATAGAGTTCGCGGGCGACCGGCTGGACCGCGCTGAGGTTGGACCAGGGATCGACGCCGGAGGCGGCGGCGCGGGCGCGGAAGTCGGCTTCCTGCTCGGCTTTACGAGCCATGAAGGCCGGATCGATCAGGGCGGCCATCCGGCCGCGGCCGCGCTTGTAGGTGTTCTCCAGACCCACGATGGGGTCCATGGCGATGAAGGCCTGCTCCTCGCCCTCTTCGGAATAGCGGATCAGCCGGCCGCGCAGCTCGGACGCGATCAACTGGTCCAGCGGCAGCACCACGTCGCGGATGGTGGTCAGCTGGTCCATCGTCAGAAGACGCTGGGTGGCGCCGGGGTTGCCGGAGATGAAGACGGCCTCGCCCTCGGTCGGCTTGTTTGGGTTCCAGGCGAAATGGGTCGGGGTCTCGACCGGCTTTCCGTCTTCGTACAGGCGGATGAAGGCCGCATCGACGGCGAAGCGGGGGAAGGAGAAGTTGTCCAGATCGCCGCCGAAGGTGGCGGCCCGATCCTCAGGCACCCAGGCCAGGCGGACGTCGGAATATTTGCGGTACTTGTAGAGTTTGAACTGGCCGCCCCGGTACAGGCTGACGACCTGGCAGCGGATCTTGGGGTCGTTTCCGCAGGCTTCGCTTTCGATCCGACCGGCCTCGGCGTCGCGGGCCTGGGTGAAGGCCTGGCCTTCAAGCCCTTCGCCCGCCTTGTGCATCCGCTCGGTCACGTCCGAGATATCGGTCAGGATCTCGGCGGTGGCGCCGGGGCATTTCAGCTCTTCCTCGCGCGATTTCGGCAGGAAGCCGGTCTCGGCGTAGTTGACCTGGGGCGTGGACAGGTTGGCGACGCAGGTGGCGACGCAGTGATTGTTGGTCATCACCAGGCCCTGGCCCGAGACCACGCCCGCCGAACAGCCGCCGAACTTGACCGAAGACAACCGCACCCGGTCCAGGAAGGCCTGGTCGATGTCGGTTCCCAGCGCCTGGTTGGCGCGGGCGATGGGGAAGTTGTCGAAGGTCCACATGCCTTCTTCGGCGGAGGCCGCAGAGGCGGCTGCGACGGCGAGGACGGCGGCGGAGGCGAGAAGGGCGAGGCGCATGGGGGTGGTCCTTGAAGTCTCCTCCCCATCGCTCCGCGATGGGGAGGTGGCGCGGCGCGACTTCGCGCCGTGACGGAGGGGCTCTGAGATACATGACAGGCGCCGGTGCGGTGGTGAAGAGCCCCTCCACCGCTTCGCGGTCCCCCTCCCCGCAAAGCGGGGAGGAGACTTTATGACCCGGCCTTTATCGCCGCACGCCCAGTTCGCGCAGCAGGCGCGGCTGGTTGTAGACGGTGCGCAGGGCCTCGGTGATGGCGGCGGTCGAGACGGTGACGGTGCGGTTGAGCTCGCCGTCATAGCCGAAGCTGCCGCCCAGGGAGTGGATGTTGCCGTCGAAGGCGGCGCCGATGACTTCGCCCTTGGCGTTGATCACGGGCGAGCCCGAATTGCCGCCGATGATGTCGTTGGTCGATACGAAGTCATAGACGGTCGACTTGTTCACCTTGCCCTCGGCCGCCAGCCAGTCTTCGGCCGCGTTGAAGGGCTCGGCGCCCGTATTCCGCTCGTACAGACCGCCGATATAGGTGAAGGGCTCCACCGTCACGCCGCGATAGGTCCAGCCCTTAACCTGGCCGTAGGAGAGGCGCAGGGAGAAGGTGGCGTCGGGATAGAGGTTGGTTCCGTAGACCGCGAACCGGGCCTGGGCGATCTTTTCGGCGGCGCGGCTGGTCGGGCCGGACACGGCCGCTTCCCACTGGGTGCGGACGGCCTGGGCGGCGTCGTCATTGGCCAGAACGAACTGGATCATCGGATCGCCCGAGGCGGCCAGCTGTTCCGGCGTCATGGCCAAGGCTTCGGCGCGGAAGGCCGGATCGGCCAGGCGGGTGCCCTCGACGGTGCGCTCAGCGATCTGCTCGGGACTTTCCTTGCCCAGCAGGGCTTTAACGCTGGGATTGTCCACCGTCAGATATTCGCGGGTCTTGGACAGCCAGAACGACATCTGAATCTTCTCGATGTCGTCGGAGATCGGGGCGTCCTGCGCCAGGCGGCGGCCCAGGGCGGCGATGTCCGCCTCGGAATAGCCGGCGCGGCGTTCGGCCGCAGGCTTGGCCCGCTCCTTGGCGGCGCGGACGATGGCCTTGGCGTAGCTGTACAGCTGCGAGCGCGGACCCGATTCCAGCTGGCGATAAGGCAGGTAAAGGTCGCGCTGGGCGGCGGCGGCGCGCTCCAGCTCGGCCCAGGGGTCGCCGATCCGTTGGGCCAGGGCGGGGTCGGCCGCGACGCGCTGGCGCAGCTCCTGCTCCTCAGCGCGCTTCTTGGCCATGAAGGCGGGGTCGGTCAGGGCGCCCTGCTGGCCGTAATAGACCTTGAAGCTGTTCTCCAGGCCGAAGATCGGATCGACCGAGACCCGCTTGGCCTCTTCGCTGGTGGTCGCATATTCCAGCAGGCGACCGCGCAGTTCCGAGGTCTGGATCAGGGTGATCGGCAGCTGCTGATCGCGCAGGACCTCCAGCTGGGCCATGGTCAACAGGCGCGAGGTCGAGCCGGGGTTGCCGGCGACGAAGGTTACGTCGCCTTCCTTGGGCGCATTGGGGTTCCACGTCAGGTGGTTCGGCGTGGAGACCGGCTTGCCGTCCTCGTAGGCGCGCAGGAAGGCCGCATCCAGGGCGTAGCGCGGGAAGTTGAAATTGTCCGGATCGCCGCCGAAGAAGGCCGCCTGAAACTCGGGCGCGAAGACCAGACGCACATCCTCGTACTTGCGGAACTTGTAGAGCTTGTACTGACCCCCGCGATAGAGGCTGATCACCTGGCAGGTCAGCTTCTGATCGTCGCCGCAGACTTCCTTTTGAATCTTGTCGATCTCGGCGGCGCGGGCGCGGACGAAGGCGGCGCCCTCAAGCCCGGCGCCGGCGGCGGTGACGCGGTCGGTGACGTCGGTGATGTCGGTCAGGATCTCGGCCGTCTGGCCGGGGCATTTCTTCTCTTCCTCGCGGGTCGCGGGCATCCAGCCGTTCTTGACGTAGTCGTTCTGGGCGTCCGACAGGTCCTGAACGCAGCTGACGACGCAGTGGTGGTTGGTCAGGATCAGGCCTTCGCCCGAAACCAGCGAAGCTGAACAGCCCGGCAGACGCACGGCGGCGTTGCGCACCCGATCCAGCCAGGCCTGGTCGAGGTTCGTGCCGTATTTCTCATTCACCGTGGCGATGGGGAAGTTGTCGAAGGTCCACATGCCCTCATCGGCCTTGGCGGGAGTCGCAGGCGCGGACAGGACGACGGTCGCGGCGCCCAGGGCGGCCAGCGAGGCGGTGAGACGAAGGGACGGCAGGGACATTTGGAAACTTCCTCCAGAGCGCGGGACCGGGCTGATCCGCTGTTATCTTGTAACTAGCGCCGTTTCATCGACGCCGCCAAGAGCCAGACGCCGATAGCCCGGCGATCGGTCCCTCGCAATCGCGCCGATGCGAAGCCTTACCCCGATTTAACTTGGCGCTGAGGCACGCGCCGGTCAGATAGACCCCATACCGGGGGTTTATCGACGACCATGTCGCTTGCATTATCAACCTTGCTCTACGAGTGGCGCCGCTACATGGCCGCCATTGTGGCGCTCGCCTTTTCGGGCCTGCTGGTGCTGGCCCAGGTCGGCATGTTCATGGGGATCGGCAAGGCCTTTACGGCCCAGATCGACCGCGCCCGCGCCGACATCATGATCCTGAGCCCCGGGGCCACGGCCCTGTTCAACGGCGGCCCCTCGGGCGTGCCGCGGCGCATCATGCCGGTGGTCTATCAGCACCCCGAGGTCTTGGCCGTCGCCGACCTGGACGGGTCCGGCGGGCGTTGGCAGAACATCGTCAAGGACAAGGAGCCGGGCGCCGAGCCCGCCGCCCCCGGCGCCAAGAAGATGGAGTTCGTCAACGTCACCACCATCGACGCCATGCCCGGCGCGGTGACGGTGCCCGTCGACTATTCCGACGATCTGGTCGAGGCCCTGCGCCAGCCCTATGCGGTGGCGATCGACCAGACCGCCCTGGGGCGGTTGGGCGTCAAACTGGGCGACCAGGCCACCTATAACGGCAAGACCGTGCGGGTCGCGGCCGTGACCCAGGGCTATCCCAATATGATGCAGGCCACGGTCGTCATGTCGCGCGACACCCTGCGGATGCTGGGCGAGGCCAATACCGGCGAACGGGTCGGGCCGCTGATGGTCCAGATCAAGGATCCCTCGCGCGCCCCGATCGTGGTGGCCCAGCTGAACGCCATCTCCAACGGCCAGTTCAAGGCCTGGACGCGCCAGGACCTGGCCAAGGCCAATGAGGGGGCGATGATGAAGGAGAGCTTCATCGCCATCATGCTGGGCTTCTCGCTGTTCCTGGGCATTCTGATCGGGGTGGCCATCACCTGGCAGACCCTGCGCGGCGCCATCATGGCGAACATCAAGGAGTTCGCCTCTCTGCGGGCGCTCGGCGTCTCCATGGGGTCGCTGCGGCGGATCGTGCTGGAACTCAGCTTCTGGGTCGGGATCGCCGGGGTCCTGGCGGCCTTCGTCCTGACCTGGGCCGTCAGCCTGCTGGCCGCCGGCTCGGGCCTGACCATGTCCTTCCCGCCCACCATGGTGATGATGGTCTCGGCCATGCTGGTGGTGATCGCCCTCGTGTCCGGCTTCCTGTCGCTGGGCGTCCTGAAGAAGAGCCAGCCTGCGGACCTGCTGCGATGAGCGTTCATACCAAAGTCCACGGCAAGCACGGCGATTTCGCCATCGAGGCCAAGGGTCTGGTCAAGCGGTTCAAGACGGGCCGCAGCTGGGTCGAGGTTCTGAAGGGCGTCGATTTCGACGCGCGCCACGGCGACCTGACCATGGTCATGGGGCCGTCCGGCTCGGGCAAGTCGACCCTGATCGCCAATCTGTCGGGCCTGCTGAAGCCTGAAGAGGGGCGGGTCGATATTCTGGACGTCGACGACCTGTGGAAATACGGCTCGGGCCGGATCGACAAGTTCCGGCTGGATCACTGCGGCTTCATCTTTCAGGGCTTCAACCTGTTTCCGTCGCTGACCGCGCTCCAGCAGGTGATGACGGTCCTGAAATATCAGGGCCTGTCGCCGTCGGAAGCCAAGAAGCGCGCCACCACCGCCCTGGAAGAGGTCGGCCTGGGCCATCGTCTGAACCAGCGGCCCAGCGCCCTGTCGGGCGGCGAGAAGCAGCGCGTCGCCATCGCTCGCGCCCTGGCCAAGAACCCACAGATCCTGTTCGCCGACGAACCGACCTCGGCGCTGGACGGCGAAAACGGCCAGGTGGTCATTCGACTGCTGCGCCGGGCCGCCACCGAACACGGCGCCGCCGTGATCTGCGTGACCCACGACCCGCGCCTGGAAGCCTGGGCCGACCGGGTCATCCACATCGAAGACGGCAAGATTCTGGACGATCAACGCCGCACCCCTGATCCCGACGCCCAGCTGGCGTCCCACTAAGCTCTTTTCGAACGGACTGAACCGTCATGCCCGCCTTTCTCAAAAACAAATGGCTCTGGATCGGCCTGATCCTGATCGTGGTCCTGGTCGTCGGCTTCATGGCCTTCAGCAAGGCCGGCGCCGCCAAGAAGGCCGAGGTCGAAAAGGCCGCCGCCCAGAAGATCGACAGCCCCTACGCCGCCATCGCCAACGGCAAGGCCGACGTCGAGGGCGGGGTGATCAAGGTCGCCGCCCGTCGCGGCGGCGTGGTCCGCGAAGTCTTCGTCAATGAGGGCGACAAGGTGGTCGCCGGCCAGATCCTGGCCCGCCAGGAAGACGACGAGACCCGTCTGGCGGCCCAGAGCGCGGCGGCCGCCGTGTCGGAGGCGCGCGCCCAGCTGGGCATGACGCGGGTGGAGCTGGCGACGGCTCGCCGCGAATATGAGCGGCTGTCGAAACTGGCCGCGACCAATTTCGTCGCCGCCCAGCGTCTGGACCAGGCCCGCGATCAGATCGCCCAGGCCGAGGCCCGAATGGCGTCCCAGAACGCGGCCGTCCAGACCGCCCAGTCCCGCCTGGACGAGGCCCGCTATAATCAGGAGCTGACGGTGATTCGCGCCCCGATGAACGGCCGCATCGCCCGCCGCTACGCCCAGCCGGGCGCCGGCGCCTCGACCCTGAACGTCACGGCCATGTTCGACCTGGAGCCCGAGACCGACCGCATCGTCCGCGCCGAGATCGTCGAGGCCGACCTGCCCAACGTCACCGTCGGCCAGGAGGTCGAGCTGACGCCCGAAGGCGATCCCACCAAGATTTCGGTGGGCCGCGTCCTGCGCCGCGCCGCCGTCTTCGGCGCCCGCCAGCTACAATCCGAGGACCCGTCGGCCCGCACCGACGAACGGGTGGTCGAGGTCGTGGTCTCGGCCGACGACACCCCCTTCCTGATCGGCCAGCGCGTCCTGGTGAAGTTCATGAAGCCCGGTCAGAAGGCCGGCGTCGCCCGTCCGGTCGCCGCCGGCGTCGGTCCCGCCCAGGCCATGCGCGCGGCGGGACAGAAGTAAGGGACCGCATCAGCGGCCGGTGAAATCCGCCGGCCGCTTTTCCAGCACGGCGGCGACGCCTTCCTGATGGTCGTCGGTCATATGGGCCAGGGCCTGCATGGCGGCCGACAGCTCCAGGATCTGTTCGAAGGTCTGGTCGCGGCCCTGGCGCATCAGGGTCTTGGCCATGCGCAGGGCCTGGGCCGGCTGGGCGGCGATTTCACCGGCGGTGATCAGGGCCTCGTCCATCAGCCGGTCGTGGGGAACCACGCGGTTGACCAGACCCCAGCGCTCGGCCGTCTCGGCGTCGATGCTGCGCCCGGTGAACAGCATTTCAGCGGCGCGGGCGTAGCCGACGTCGCGCGGCAGCCGCCAGGCCCCGCCGTCGCCGGGAATGATGCCCAGCTTCAGAAACGGCACGCCGAAGCTGGCCCGGTCCGAGGCGATGCGGATGTCGGCTGTGGCGGCGATGCCGCAGCCCAGGCCCATGGCCGGGCCGTTGATGGCCGAGACCAGCGGAATCTCCAGATCATAGAGGCTGCGGACGATCCGGTGGACGACGCGGCGATAGCGGGTGCGGATCTCCGCGCCCGAGCCTTCGAACAGGTCGCGCCGGTCGCGCATGGCGGTCAGATCGCCCCCGGCCGAAAAGGCCCGCCCCGCCCCGGTCAGGACGACGCATTTGACCGTCATGTCGGCGTTGGCGCGGGCGCAGGCCTCAGCGAATTCGTCGCCGTCGCCCAGGTCGGGCAGGGCGTTCAGCCGCGCCTCACGGTCCAGCGTCCAGATCAGCACCGCGCCTTGGCGGGTTTCGGCAATCAGCCCCATGGGTCGTCTCCCTTGTTCCCCCTCTCATCGTCCGCCGCCGTCGCGTCAGGCAAGGTCGGAATTGCAAAAGCCCCGGTCGGGACCGGGGCTCCTGCACGTCCGGCTCGCGAAGCCGTCAGCGTTTCTTGGGCGTATAGGGTACGAAGTTGGACGGATGGCTGGCCGCCCGTCCCGAGTTAGACGGCATGTGCCGACTGTTGACCAGCATCCCGCCCCAAAGGGCGAAGGACATCATGGCGTGTTGGAGGTTGCGCTCCTTATCGTTCATCTTGGCGTCTCCTTTCGCAGAACGATGAAAAGAGACGCGTCGTACCTAGGGATCTCACCATCAGTCGTTTCGCGTCGATGACCAAGATAGCCATCTCCGTCCAAAATGCAAATTTTTAAGTCAGTAACCGGAGCAATTTTTATGAAGATGTCGCGTTGAGCGCGCCCAGCCCGCCCCGGCTTCCGCCGAAGGCGATCGCCACGCCGTGCGTCATGGTGTGCGCGGTCGATGGCGAAAGCGGCCTGTGCCTGGGCTGTTTTCGCACGCTGAAGGAGATCGCCGGCTGGCGCGCCCTGGGGGAGGAAGAGCGGACGCGGATCATGGCGGAACTGCCGTCGCGGCGCGGCCGGATCGACCCCGCCAAACTGGGCTGAGGGGGCGGGGTCGGGGGGATGGGCGTTTAAGACTTCGTCAGCCACGTCGCTTCACCGCATCCCAACGGGCGACGGTTATTGAAAGGGCATGATCCGTATCGATCTTCAGTCTGTCGTCGTGCTGGGCGCCTCTCTGGCGGCCTCGTTCGCGACGGCCCTGGCGATCCGTCACCTGGACGGCGGCGACCCCGCCCTGGCGGCGGCCCAGCCGGAACGCCTCGTCGTCGCGCCCGCCCCGGCTTCTGGGACCGCGACCCAGGTGGTGAAGGGGCCGGACGGTCACTACTGGGCGCAGGCGACCATCGAGGGCCGGGCCGTGCGGGTTCTGATCGACACGGGCGCCAGCGTGGTGGCCCTGACGCGGGCCGATGCGCGACGGTTGGGCGTCGATCCGGCGCCGGGCGCCTTTACGGGGCGGGTGCAGACCGCCTCGGGCCTGGCCCGCGCCGCGCCCGTCGAACTGGCGGCGGTCTCGGTCGCAGGCGCGCGGGTCGAGCGAGTCCAGGCCCTGGTGGTCGAAGATGGGCTGGCCTATTCCCTGTTGGGCATGAGCTATCTGGGGCGGCTGTCGGCCTTTGAGGCGACGCCCAGCGGTCTGACGCTGAGACCCTAAAGATCCTGCATCTGACGCCGAGCTTCGCGGAAATACTGCCAGCCGGTCCACAGGGTGATGACGGCGGCGAACCAGATCAGGAAGACGGCGAAGGCTTCGAAGGCCGGCTGCCAGGACAGGGGCGAGCCGTCCTCGTTCTGAAGGCCGAAGGCGTCCCACAGCAGGGTCAGTTGCAGGGCCGCCAGCGCCACCATCTGGACCGTCGTCTTCCACTTGGCGGCCAGGGTGACGGGCAGTTCGATCCGGCCGGCCATGGTCTCGCGCAGGGCCGAGACCGCGAACTCGCGGAACAGGATCAGGCCGCAGGGCAGGGCGATGCCCGGCAGGGAGCCGGACGCCAGCACCCCCAGGATGGCCCCGGTGATCAGGACCTTGTCCGCGATCGGGTCCAGAATGGCGCCCCAGCGGGTGGTCGAGTTCCAGCGCCGGGCCAAAAAGCCGTCGACCCAGTCGGTCGAGGCGGCGATGACGAAGATCCAGAAGGCCCACAGGCCGAACTTCAGCTGGGTCTCGGGCGACAGCCAGGCGTCCAGCGCCCCCGGCGCGGCGCCGGCCAGCATGGCGAACATCACCACCCCGGCGAACAGGCGGATGCCCGTCAGGATGTTCGGGATCGGATTGGCGCGGTGGGCGGGCGCGGTCATGACGGGGTCTCCAGCAGGGACGCGAGCAGGGGGTGAAGCGTCTCCGCGAACGGATTGGCGACGGTGACGCCTCGATAGACGAAGCCGTCCTGCATGTCTTCGGAAAGCAGAAGGCCGCAGCCAGCTTCGGCGGCAGCGCATAGGATGATGGCGTCCCAGATCTGGTGCGGGTGGGTGGCGACTAGTTCAAAGGCCGAGAAGACGACGGCTTCGCTGGTCGCGGGCACGATTGCGAGGCGTCGCCAACTGTCCGCGATCTCCGACGCCATCGCGGGTGTCATTCGCGCCTTGCCGGTCAGGACGCGGTGCAACTCTCCCAGGCATTGGGCGGCGACAATGAGCTCATGATCCGCATGAAGCCGGTCGATCAGTCGTCTGCCCGCAGCGCGTCGTGCGGGACCGTTGAGCCCTTCAGCGTAGACGATGACGTTCGTATCGAGGGCGATCCTCAATCGTACAGCTCTTCGCGGGTCCAGGGGCCTATGTCGATCGAGGGCATGGCGCTCCACCGGTCCAACATGGCCTTGAACGCCAGCTGACGGCGCGCGCTTTCTTCCTGCTGCCGGGCCAGTTCTTCCCGTCGAGCAGCTTCCGCGCTTTGACGCGCCACTTCCTGATCCTGCAGAAGGCGCAGACCGTCGCGAACCACTTCGCTCATATTGGCATAGCGGCCTGTCTTCACACGATCTCGAGCGAACTGCTCCAGTTCCGGGGTCAGGTGGACGTTGGTGGCCATGGGGTGAACATAACAAGAATAGGCGAGCCGGGGAAGGCGGTCGTCACCCCAACGGCTCGAACCTCGCCTTGTCAGTCAGGGCGGTCAGGACGCCGTCGGCGATTCCGAAATGAAGCCCGCTGAGCTCCAGTTCGCCCTTGGCTTCACGCTCGGCGATCCAGGGAAAGGTGCGCAGGTTTCGGATCGACAGACGCACCACGGCCTCTTCGGCGGCGCGCTCCAGTTCGTTCGGCGCGACGGTTTCGGCGACGTGCTGAACCACCGGCGTCCCCTGGGCGATCCAGGGGGCCACGAAGTCGGCGACGACGTCGGGCGCGCCGTTGATCATGGCGTTGACCCCGCCGCAGTGGGCGTGGCCCATGACGACTATGCGTTTGACGCCCAGAACCTTGACCCCGAACTCCAGGGCCGCAGAAACCCCGTGCAGCTTGCCGTCCGGTTCATAGGGCGGAACCAGATTGGCGACGTTGCGGACGACGAACAACTCGCCCGGCTTGGCGTCGAAGATCAGGGCCGGATCGGCGCGGCTGTCGGAACAGGCGACGATCAGGGTGTGCGGCTTCTGGCCCTTTTCAGCCAGGGTTTCGTACTCGGCGTGCGCCTCGGGCCAGTGTTCGGCGCGGAAGCGGCGATAACCTGACAGGAGAGGGTCTTTGGACGGATCGGACATGGGGCGGGTATAGGACCCAATCTCGGGGCGGGGGAGAGGTGAAAACGGGAAAATCGCCGTCGCCTCTCCGGTTCCCCAGCCCCACTCGCCTCGCGTCTAGGCCCACAGCCAGACTGCGGCCGCCGTATAGAGGGCGATGCCGATCACGAGGTTGAAGGGAAAGGTCACGGCCAGGGAGGTGGTGACGAAGACGCCGGGATCGGCCTTGGGCGCCGCGACCCGCATGGCGGCGGGCACGGCGATGTAGGAGGCCGAGCCCGCGAGGACGGCCAGCATGGCCGCGTCGCCGAGTCCGAGACCCGCCAGTCGTCCCAGGGCCAGGGCGACGCCTGCCGACAGGACGGGGAAGCCGAGGGCGAAACCGATCACCGGCCAGGTCAGCTTGCGCCGATCCGCCATCAGGCTGCGCGCGGCGGTCAGACCCAGGTCCAGCAGGAAGAAGCACAGGGCGCCCTGGAACAGCGGATTGACGAACAGGTCCAGCTTCTTCAGCCCCGCCTCGCCTGAAATGAGGCCGACCAGGAAGCTGCCCAGCAGCATCACCGTCGCCGCCCCGACCAGAACTTCGCGCAGGACGACGCCCCGGCCGGTCGACGGCTCGCGGCCGGCGCCGTGCATCAGGACCAGGGCGGTCAGGATCGCCGGCGTCTCCATCAGGGCCAGCACCGCCGCCATATAGCCGCCGGGCGCCAGGCCCAGGGCGGTCAGATGCTGCTGACCGGCGGCGAAGGTCACCACCGACACCGATCCATAGGTCGCCGCCAGGGCGCACAGGGTCGGACGATCCAGTCGCGACGTCCAGCGCAGCAGGATGAAGGCCAGGAGCGGCATGAAGGCGCTGAGCGCCAGACCTATGGCCCCGGCGGTGAGAAAGTCGGCCTGAAGCCCGGCGGCCCGCGCTTCCACGCCCCCACGAAAGCCGATGCAAAGCATCAGATAAAGGGAGATCGCCTTGGCGACCTGCTCCGGTATGGACAGGTCTGATCGAGCAAAGGCCGCAGCCGCGCCTACGAAGAAGAACAGGATGGCGGGCGAGGACAGCAGTCCGAGACTGGCGGTGATATCGGGCATGGGGGCTCCAACACTCAGTGCGGGCCCTTTGCCCGCCCCGCCCCAGACGCGCCAGTTTATTGACTTGATGTGCGGCATAACGAACAGTTATGGCATGACCAGTCTCGACATCGATCTGCTGCGGACCTTCGTGACGGTGGTCGAAACCCACAGCTTCACCCGGGCGGCCCAGCAACGCGGCCTGACCCAGCCGGCCGTCAGCTTGCAGATGCGCCGCCTGGAGCAGCAGCTCGGGGCGCCGCTTCTGGACCGGGGCGGCGCCACGGTGGGGTTGACCACCGAGGGGGCGGCCCTGCTGCCCCAGGCGCGGCGGCTGTTGAAGCTGAACGACGAAATCATCGCCACCCTGAGCGACGGCGAGCCCGAGGGCGAGGTGCGGTTCGGGGCGCCGGAAGACATCGCCACGGTTCATCTGCCGGGCATACTGGGCGCCTTCGCGCGCAGCCATCCGCGCATCCGGCTGTCGGTGACATGCGACTATACCGCCAATCTGCTGGATCAGCTGTCGCGCGGACTGCTGGACCTGGCCCTGGTCAAGCGCGAGGCCGGGGGCGCCGACCTGGGGCTGAAGGTGTGGAGCGAGCCGCTGGTCTGGGTGGCCCAGGACGCCTCGGTCGCCGAGGCCTCGCCGCTGCCCCTGATCATCGCGCCTGCGCCGGACATCTATCGCAAGCGCGCGCTACAGGCGCTGGAGACGGCGGGGATCGGATTCCGGGCGTCCTTCACCTCGCCCAGTCTTGCCGGTCAGATGGCGGCGCTACGGGCGGGGCTGGGCGTCGGAGTTCTGCCGGCCGCCATGGCGCCGCGCGATCTGGCGGTGGTGAAGACCCTGCCCGCCCTGCACGACAGCGAGATCGCCCTGGTGTCGGCGCGCGGCTCGGGCGGTCCCGCCAAGCTGCTGGCGCAGGAGGTGTTTCGAAGCCTGGAGCGTGCGCCGGATCGCGCCTAGCCCTGAATCACCGCGCCTGGGGATGGAAGAAGGCGTAGATGCGTTCGGCCAGGGCCTGGCTGACGCCGTCCACTTTGACCAGGTCGGCGACCGAGGCGCGGCCGACGCCCTTGGCCGAGCCGAAGGCGTGGAGCAGGGCCTTCTTGCGGCCCGGGCCGACCCCTTCGATCTCGTCCAGCGGATTCCTGCGGATGTCCATCGAGCGGCGCTTGGCGTGGGCGCCGTTGGCGAAACGGTGGGCCTCGTCGCGCAGCCGCTGGAGATAATAGAGGGCCGGGGACTTCAGCGGCAGCATGAAGGGCGGCTTGCCGGGCATGAAGAACTTCTCCATCCCCGCGTCGCGATCCGGTCCCTTGGCGACCCCCACCACGGCGATGTCGTCCAGGCCCAGGTCGGCCATGACGGCCAGAACCTCGGCCAGCTGGCCCGCGCCGCCGTCAATCAGCAGCAGGTCCGGGCGCACAACTTCCTCGCCCTCCTCTTCGTCCTTGACCAGACGGGCGAAGCGGCGGCGCATGACTTCGCGCATCATGCCGTAGTCGTCGCCGGGCGTCAGATCCTCGCCCCGGATGTTGAACTTGCGGTACTGGGACTTCTGGAAGCCTTCGGGGCCGGCCACGATCATGCCGCCCACCGCATTGGTTCCCTGGATATGGGCGTTGTCATAGACCTCGATCCGCTCGGGCCGGGCCTCCAGGCCGAAGGCCTCGCACACCTCGTCGAGGATCTTGCCCTGGGCGGAGCTTTCGGCGAGGCGACGGCCCAGGGCCTCTTTCGCATTGGTCAGGGCGTGGTCGACCAGGGCCAGCTTCTCGCCCCGCATCGGCCGAGCGATCTCCACCTTGCGGTCCGCCTTCATCGAAAAGGCTTCTTCCAGCAGCTCCAGCTCGTGCGGCCGGACGTTGGACAGGATCAGGCGCGGGATCGGCTTGTCCTCGTAGAACTGGCCCAGGAAGGCGGCCAGGATTTCGGGATCGGTGTCGGTCTTGTCCACGCGCGGGAAATAGGCGCGCCCGCCCCAGTTCTGGCCGGCGCGATAGAAGAAGACCTGGACGCAGGCCTGGCCGCCGTCGGTGTGCAGGGCGAAGACGTCGCCCTCGGCCACGCTGTCGGCGCTGACGGAGTTCTCCATCGAGATGGCGGACAGGGCGCGGATGCGGTCGCGGACCCGGGCGGCCTGTTCGAAATCCATGGCGTCGGACGCGGCCTGCATCTCCTGCGACAGGCGGCTGATGACGGCCCGCGACTTGCCGCGCAGGAAGGCCTCGGCCTCGTCGACCAGCTCGCCGTAGTCCTCCAGCGAAATCAGACCGGTGCAGGGCGCCGAACAGCGCTTGATCTGGTGCAGCATGCAAGGCCGGGTGCGGGTCTCATAGACGCTGTCTGAGCAGGAGCGCAGCAGGAAGGCCTTCTGCAGGGTGTTCAGCGTCCGGTTGACCGCCCAGGTCGAGGCGAAAGGGCCGAAATACCGGCCCGGCGTGGTGTGGGCGCCGCGATGCTTGCGGATCTGGGGGGCGCGGTGATCGCTGCGGATCATCAGCTCGGCGAAGGACTTGTCGTCGCGCAGCACCACGTTGAAGCGCGGCTTCAGCTTCTTGATGAAGTTGGATTCCAGCAGCAGGGCTTCGGTCTCGGTGGCGGTGACTACCAGTTCCATCGACCGGGTCAGGGAGACCATCAGGCCGATCCGCTGGGTGTGGAACCGCCCCTGCGCGTACTGGACGATGCGCTTCTTCAGCGACTTGGCCTTGCCGACATACAGACAGGCGCCGTCCTCGCCATACATGCGATAGACGCCCGGCTTGTCGGGCGCCCGACGCGCCTCGTCGGCGATCAGGGCGGCGGCCTTCAAGGTCGAATCGAGCGTCTCCTCGGTCATCGGAATGGATATAGGGGCTCGGAAGGAGGGGCGGAACAGACCTTCCCCCGCTTGCGGGGGAAGTGTCAGCTCGTCGAGCGTAGCGAGACGGCTGACGATGGGGGGAGTTTCACTTCAGGGAAGAAGACTTCCCTCTCCGTCGCTGGATCGCTGCGCGATCGACGCGCCTCTCCCGCAAGCGGGAGAGGGTCTGGGTTTACGAGCGGCGAACCAGAAGGACGCCGGCCAGAACCAGGCCCACCCCCGCGATCCGGCCCAGGTTCAGCGGCTGGCGCGGCACGCCCAGGGCGCCGAAATGATCCAGGATCAGGCTGAGCAGCAGTTGGCCCCCGACCATCAGGGTGATGGTCATGGCCACCCCCAGGCGCGGCACGCCCCAGGCGGCGGCCACCACGAAACAGGCGCCGTAGACCCCGCCAAGCCAGGCGTACCAGGGCAGGGCGCGGGCGGCGGCCATGTCGGGCCGGGTCTGCATCAGGGCGGCGAGGATGCCCAGCACCGTCGTGCCCACGGCGAAGGAGATGAAGGCCGCATTGACCGGCGAGGCCACGGCGGTCGCCAGCTTGGCGTTGGTCGGCGCTTGAAGGGCGGTGGCGCCCCCGGCCAGGACGACGACGATGACGGCGAGGAGCGACGGGTTCATGGCCCCTGGCTAGCACGCCGCCGGCCTTTTGTTAGCCCGAGATGAAGCGGGCGGCGCGTTCGCCCTCCGGATCGCCGGCGGCGCCGAAGCCGCGATTGATCGTCATGTGGCTGTCGTCGGGGGCGGGAACGACCTCGGCCCGGCCGCCGGCGCGGGTCAGGGCCTCGGCCAGGCCCCGGCTCTGGACGGCCGAATCCTGACGCCGGGCGACGTGGAAGATCAAGAAGGGCGGATAGGCGACGCCGGGGCGGACGCGCAGGGTGGGCGATAGGGCGGCGGCCTGGTCGCCGAAGGCCTGGTCATAGGTCTGGCCCAGCCACTGGTCGATGCGGCCGTCCCCGCGCGGCGCCGTGGCGTCATAGCCGGCGCCGTCCAGCAGGATCACCCCCGCCAGATCCGACGGCCTCAGCCCGAACGCGCCCAGATAGTCGGGGTCGATTCCGACCAGGGCGGCCAGATGCGCCCCGGCCGAATGGCCCATCAGATAGAGCGGCCGGCCGGGCAGGCGGCGTTTCAGGTCGGCCACGGCGGCGGCGACGTCCATGGCCGACTCGCGGGCGCTGACGGCGGGCGCCAGTCGATAGCCGGTCGAGGCCAGGGTCAGGCCGTGGCGGCGGGCATAGGCCGGCAGCTCATTGACCCGCGTCCGCTCGCCTCGCGACCAACCGCCGCCGTGGACGAACATCAGGACCGGTCCTGCGCCCCGGTCGGCATAGAGGTCATAGGCCTGAAGCGGATCGGGGCCGAAGGCGACGGTCTGGGACGGCGCCGGGGTCGCCGCGGGCGGCCCCGTTCGACGGCGCCGCCGATCTCCGCGCGATTGGGCCAGAGCGGCATTGGGCAAGAGGGCGCCGAGGGCCAGCCCCATCAGGGCCAGGCGACGGGAGACGGGCATAGAACGATCCTTTCCGAACAGGCTTGGCCGTTCTGAAACGGATCGGCGGATCGTTTCCGTCTCACCAGAGGTCGGAAACCGGGGCGCCGTCGAAGATTTCGGCCAGCCGCGCGCGACAGCCCCGATTGACGTCGGCGGGCAGGGCGGCGGGGGGAAACCAGCCGACCTCGGCGATCTCGCCGCGGCTGGTCGGTTCGCCCGGATCGAAGGCGTCGATGAGGAAGACGGCGACGTGATCGCCGGGAAAGAACCGCTCATTGGAATGGATCGACACCAGGCGCGGCGCCGACCGCGCGATCAGCCCGGCCTCCTCACGCAGTTCGCGCACCACGGCCTGATGGGTCGTCTCGCCCCGATCCACCCCGCCGCCCGGCAACCACCAGCCCTTCAGATAGGTGTGCCGCACCAGCAGCACCCGCCCCCCGGCGTCCGTCGCCACGGCCCGCACGCCCAGCGTCTTGCCCCGCGTGAGGCGCGACCAGGCGAAGAAGAGGGGACGGGTGAAGGGTTCGACGTGGATGCGCCAGTTCATGGGGGTGTCGGTCGTTCGGGGCGGCGGGGGGAGCGATGTTGGCTTACCTTAAAAAGGAAGCAGGGCTGCATTGCGCCAAGACCGGTCATTGGTCTGCGAGCGACAATCGGACATCCGAGCGCGGACACTGGTGACCTCGCCTCAGCCGCGCGGTCGCCAGTAGATTGAGGCACGAAGCTAGAGCTCGACCTGATCGCGGCTCGGAAAACGCCAGACTGCAGCCTTAGACCAGCGCCACCCTTAGCTCGGGCACGGCCGCCGCAATGACACTGGTGAAATCTCGGTCCGAGGTCACTACCACCAGGTTGCGCTCCACCGCCTGCGCCGCGATCCAGAGGTCATTTTCGTCAATCTGCAGGAGCTGACCGGTGACCCGGTCGGTCCAGCCCTCGACCCAGCGGGGGATGCGCTTCCTGACATCTACCCTGTGCAGCGCCACGCTGGACTTCACGTGCGCGAACGCCTCGGCGGTGTAGCGCCCGAACTCGGCCAGCGGATGCTCCTCAGCTCGCTCGATGCAGGCCTCGATGTGCGCAAGGGGCCGACCCGCCGCCCGCGACAGCGCAAGTCCGAATCGTAGTTCGGCGATGGTGACGGCCGACACCAGTTGCGGCGATCGGGCATCAAAGGCCGCCACGGCCTGGCGAATGGCAGCATGGTTCGGCCGACTAGCGTCGTACAAAACCGAAACCAGGTTCGTGTCGAGCAGGTAAACGTCCATTTAGCGGACGTACTGCTTGAGCGCCGCGACCTCTTCCTCGGGCGCCGGCGTGAAGACGTCGAGTGCCCATGGCCCGCGGTTTTGCTGAACCAGCGGCCCGATATACTCATGCAACGGAATGTAGGCGGTGAACTCTTCGGGAAGCCAGCCATCGAAAGTGTGGCCGACGCGCCGCTCATGCTCGTGGCCGCGGAAGAACTCCAGCAGCCTACGCTCGAGCCGGGGCGGTAGGTTATAGGCCTTCAGCACCTCCGCATCGACTTCGACCAGCAATCGGCTCAGCAGTTCGTCGGTTCCGGCTGGTTGCAGCCCATATGCCCGCGCGGCAGCCCGTGCCTCTCGGTAACGTCGGACCGCCTCCGCGACATCCTCCAAGCCTCGGCGCTTGGGCATCGGCAACTGTTTGAGAAGCTCGTTCGTGAAGTGCTGGTTCGAGGCTCGCTCGGTCAGAAAGGCGTTCGTCAGAGGCCCGTTCAGGATGGCCTCAAGGGCTTCGGTCGGCACGGAAGCATCCGTCGACCAGATGCCAAAGAAGCTTTGGGACGCCACCAATCCCGACGCGTCATAGGCGGCGGCCAGCCGCCACGGCCCGCGAGAGAGGCGAGCGACATTGGTGAGGATCTTCGGTTTGTCCCAAGGCCGCGAGAGCGGGCCGGGGAACATGGCCGCCTCCGGATCCATGTTCAGATAGACCGGCTCGCCGACCTCGAATTGGCCAAGCGAGTCCGCCGGCTTGAAGACTCCGCGCGCGAAGCCGTCGCGCGGAGTCTTCGAGAGACCGTCGCCTTGCTTCCACCACTTCAGACCCCGGTACACGTCGGCGAACCTGTCGAGGCGTGGATAGCGGTCCAGATGTTCCCAAAGCTCGTCGAGCTGCCCGATCCAGAGCTCGCCTCCGGTCACCACCTTCGAGCGGCGTCGCTCGGTACTAACCTTGCCAGTGGCCAGGAACGCCGACCGATCGCGATCCTCGACCACGGTGGACACCAGTCGCGTCGAGCCGCTCTCCTCTCGCAGCTCGCTCGCGACCAGCACCGCGGCCTCGAAACCGGCGCGCTGGAAGACTCGGTCGGGCAACGAGGTCAGCTCGATCCGGCCATAGAGCTCGGCCACCCTTTGCCGCAGCCCGGCGTACTGCTTCTGCCGCAGGAAGCCTTGCGGCAGCACAAACCCGATCGCCTCCGGCCGGGCCTCTAGCACCGTGCGCAGCACCGCCATCGGCTTGGAGAACGACTTGGCCGCCATGTCCGCGTACTCGGCGCGCTCCCACGCCTCGAAGTCCTCCCAGGGCGGATTGCACAGCACCACCCTGGCTGCCGCCGTCTCGCGTGCCAGCACGCCCGGGCGGAACAGGTCTTCGGGCGTGATCTTCCAGCCGTTGGCGTTCGGGTAGTCGGCGAGGATGAGCGAGAGCGTCGCCACCTCGCATGCGAAGGTGTCGATCTCAGCTCCGCGGATGCGCGGCACGAGGAAAGCGTGCCGATCTTCGCCGCCCAAGCCCTCCGGGAGCAGGTCGCGCATGTGCCTGAGCGCGGCGACGAGGAAGGTGCCGGCCCCGGTGAACGGCTCGAAGATCATCAGATCGTCCAAGTCGAAGCGCTCGAGGCCGAGCTGGCCGACGACGTACTCGGCCACCTGTCGCGGCGTGCTGTGGGTGCCGAACCGCTTGCGCGTGTCGGCCGTCACTAGCGTGTTCTCGTAAACGAACGCCAGACTATCTGAGGAGATGTTGCGGAAACTGATGGCGTCGCGCAGCAGCTGCCAAGCGGCCGATAGCGACGGCTCCGGAATTACGGATGCCGACGGCACGGAAAAACTGCCCAGACTGTAGTAGCTCTCGATGCCGGCGAGCACCTTGCTGACGGGCGCATTCGACCAGGAGCTGGCATCCGGGTGCACGCGATCCAGCAAGATTTTCGCCGCCAGCAAGCGGAAGGTCGTGCGGAACGCCGCCTCCTCGCGCTCACCGCTGGAGCCGTCCAGCAAACGCCCGATCACCTGTTCCAGCAGACGGTCGAGTTTCTCCTCGACCTCGTGCTCGATCGTCGGGATAAGCCCCAAATCGACGAAATCGAGCTGGTAAGCGGTCTGGTTCTGTCCCAGCGACTTGGCGCGATGAACGGCCTGTGGCCGCCACCGCTCCGCATTGCGGGCGAAGAGGTCCGGCAGGGCGTCGAGGGCGACCCGCTCCAGAAGCCGTGGTGCGCCCTGCGCGCTCACGCGCCACACACCCACGTCCTCCTGTCCGATCGCGAAAAGGATTGGTGCTCCTAGCGCGCGTCGCCCTGCCATGGCGTTCTCGTCCGCAGCACCGCTGATCACGCCGAAGGCGGCTGACCGGTACGATTGGGGGGTCTGCGTGAACGCCGCCAAATCGACATGCCGCTCCTCGCCGGCCGCGGAGAGGACATCCGCAAACCTGTAGTTGCGGATCAGTGCGTCCGCCGCATAGCCGAGCTTGCGGAGCTCGCTCTCGATCGTCTGCAAGGCGCTCACGACTGGGCCCTCCTGATCGAGCGAACCGCTTCGTCGGTCGGATCGGCGCTCCGGATCGGGACGGCAGGAAACAGCGGCAGCTGAGACACTGGATCGGGGAGGCCGAAGCCTTGGGACAAGACCTCTAAATGCCGGTTTAGGCGCAGTAGGACCGCATCCTCCTCGGTAACAACGACGGTGCGCAACGGCAAAATCTCACAGCGCCGAAAGTCATAGATCGCCAGCGTCGTCCCCCATAGCGCCGGGAAGGAGGCCCCGTCGAACAGCTCGCGAGCTCCCATCAATAGCTCACGGTGCGCTTGGAGCTCGACATGGAAGCGCGTACGCAGGACAACGGCAAGGCGAAGCAAGAGGACGGTCTGCCAAGAAAACTTGGCCTCGCTGCCGCGCTTCTGGGCTGGCACGTCGGGTTGAATCAGGGCGCGCCGGACGGTCCACTCGCGTAGTTGATCCGCCGTGAGCCCAGTGAGTTGAAGGACTTCTCTCGGCCTAACCAGACGCACGGCATCTCCCCAGAATGGGGCCTACGCCCATTCTCGAGAACGGGTATCACACCCGACCTCTTCGATCCAGCTTTCATCGCTTGGTGACCGAGAAGGAAAAAGCGGGTGCGCCTCCAAGTTGAACGGTCTTCCTGGTATCCGCGAAGAGTTCAGCGCCGCGTGACGCTGCTAGCATTGAGCCAGCGGGCCAAAAGCGGGTCTATTCAACGTCAGCTATGAGTCAACTTCCACCCCCATCCCCGCTTGAACCCCGCCCCGCCTGCCTCTAAGCCTTGGGGAAACAGGAGGATCACCATGCTGGCTCTCGGCATCATCTTCGGCTTCATCGCCGTCATGGCCCTGATGAACCTGGTCGAGTTCGGTCGGCTTGACTGAAGTCCCGGCGGCTTCGGGCGCTTCTGCGGCGCGGGGCGTCGCCCTGGTCACGGGCGGGGCGCGGCGGATCGGGCGGGCCATATGTCTGACCCTGGCCAGGGCCGGGTTCGATGTGGCGATCCATCATCACGCCTCGGGCGAGGCGGCGCGGGATTTGGCCGAGGCGATCGGCGGCCTGGGGCGGCGCGCCTGTCTGTTGCAGGCCGATCTGACGGACGAGGCGCGGGTGCGGGCCCTGGTGCCGGCGGCGGCCGAGGCCCTGGGACCGGTCACGGTGCTGGTCAACAACGCCTCGGTGTTCGAGGACGACCGGATCGGCGGCCTGACGCGCGACAGCTGGGACAAGCATCTGGAGACCAATCTGCGGGCGCCGATCGTTCTGGCCGAGGCCTTCGCCGCCCAGACGGTGGAAGGGGCGATCGTCAATCTGCTGGACCAGAAGGTGCTGAAGCCCGACCCGCGCTTCTTCTCCTACAGCCTGTCGCGAAACGGCCTGTGGTGGGCGACCCAGACCCTGGCCCAGGCCCTGGCGCCGGGCATTCGGGTCAACGGCGTGGGGCCGGGGCCGACCCTGCCGTCCATCCACCAGACGCCCGAAGAATTCGCCGCCGAGGCGCGCGCCACCCTGTTGCAGACGCCCGGCAGCCCGGAAGCGGTGGCCGAGGCCGTGCTGTGGCTCATTGACGCGCGAATGGTGACGGGCCAGATGATCGCCGTCGATGGGGGCCAGCATCTGGCCTGGCGCACCCCGGACATCCAGGAGTAGCCGCGTGGTCCAGTCGTCTTCGGTGTCGCCGTTTCCGGCGGACGAGCCGCTGCGCTGCGAGGGGCTGAGCGTCTTCGTGCGCGGGCTGGAGGTTCAGGCGGGGATCGGGGTCTATGACCACGAACAGGGGCGGCTGCAGACCCTGGTCATCGACGTGACCCTGGAGCTGGAGCCCCGGCCGATCGAGCGGCTGGCTGACACCATCAACTATGAGACCGTCGCCGAGGCCGCTCGCGCCATCGCCGCCGAGGGCCATGTGGGACTGGTGGAGACCTTCGCCGATCGGCTGGCGCGGGCCTGTCTGGAGGATCGGCGGGTGATGCGGGCCAGGGTGCGGATCGAAAAGCCCGGCGCCCTGTCGGCCGTGATCGCGCCCGGATGCGAGATCGTGCTGGCGCGATAGGTTGCGTCCGCCCGCCTGGGCGGCCATTGTCCTTAACAGTCCAGCCGTCTCGGCGGCGCGAGAGAAGCGTATCCTGTCCATGGCCGAACCCGGCGATCCGCAAGGCTCAGAGTCCGCACAGCCCCAGGCCGCGTCCGACGATCAGGATCACGACGCCCTGGTCGGCTTCGTCTCGGCGGCTTCGCTGGCGGGGCGGCGCCGAGAGCCGGAGGCGACGCCCGCTGCGCCGGTCGCCGCGCCGACCAGGGCCGAGCCCGTGACGCCGGCCCCTGAGCGCGAAGCCGATCTGTTCGATCCGCCCGAGCCCCAGCCCGTTCCGGCGCCCGCCCCCGCCCAGCCGGGACCGTTTGACCGGTCCGTGCGGCCCGGCCCGGTGGACGCCCTGCGCGACAGCCTGGGGCGCCGAAAGGAACAGCCGCCCGCGCCGATGAGCCTTTACGCCGTCTATGTGCTGATCCTGTTGGCCGTGCCGACCCTGGGGGTTTCGGCGCTTCTGGCCCTGGTGGCCGTGACCGGGCGCGAAGGCCCGCAGGAGCGTCTGGCCGCCAGCCACTTCCTGTATCAGAGGCGCACCCTGTGGATCGCCGCCGTCGCGGTGGTGCTGGGCGGCCTGCTGGTGATCGTCAATATCGGGGTCTTCGTCCTGTTCCTGTCGGCCCTGTGGATCTTGGCGCGCGGCGTCTTCGGCGTGATGCGTCTGAAGGCCGGGCGGCCGATCGACAATCCGCGCAGCTGGCTGTTCTGAAAGGACGACCATGACGACCGAACCCAATTTCACCCCCGGCCAGGAGCCGGAAGGCAAGGTCGGCGCCCTGATCGCCTGGGCCCTGTTCATCCTGTCCATCCCCAGCGCCAATGTGCTGGTCCTGGTCGGGCTGGTGGTGGCCTATGTGACGCGCGGCACGGCGGCGGGCGTGGCCCGGCAACATATCGACGCCCAAATCCGCCTGTTCTGGTCGGTCTTCTGGTGGACCATCGCCGCCTGGGTCGGCATCTTCGTCAGCGCCCTGGCCTCGGTGGTGCTGATCGGCATTCCCTTCCTGCTGCTGTTCCTGCTGATCTGGTTCCTGCTCAGTGTCTGGTTCACGGTGAAGAGCGTGCTGGGCCTGATCAATCTGTTGCAGGACAAGCCGATCTGAGGCGTCGGCGCCGATGGAACGTCCCGTCTCCCAGGCTGTTGAAGCGTAAAGGGAGTTGAGCATGGGACCGTTCACCGACGCCAGGGACGACAACCGCTTTGAACAGATGTTCGACGGCGAGGGCGGCGAGGGACGGGTCTGGGCCGACTACGCCGTGCGCGGCGGGGCGCGGATGATCCTGCACGTCGAGGCGGACCAGAGCCTGCGCGGCTCGGGCGCCGCCGGGCGCTTCATGCAGGCGATGGCCGAACATGCACGCGAACACGGGCTGAAACTGTTCCCGCAATGCAGCTACGCCGTGGCCTGGCACAAGCGACACCCGGACTATGACGACGTCCTGGCCTGAGGGCCGGACCCCCTGGGGTCAGCCCAGGCGGCCCACGATCGTGCGTATGGTCTCGGCCCGGGTCGGCAGGTCGGCGGCCAGGCGCGTGGCGATCTCGCGAACGCCGACCGGATAGGCGTCGCCGCCCGAGGCGATGTCCTTGGCCTTTTGCGCGGCCTGGCTCAGCAGTTTCTCGAACTGGTCGATCTCTTCCAGGGCCAGGGCGTGCGCCTCCATCTGAAGGCGTTTGACCCGCTCAGCCGTCGTCTCGGGCGCTCGCATCAGGTCATAGACGGCCGCCTCGGTCCCGACGATGCGGAGTTCGGGCTTGGAATCGGCGCTGGTCTTCTTGGTCATGGAATCGGTCCTCAGCAGAGCTGATGACTGAAGATGATCAAGACCGGGCCCTGCGTCGAGCGGGGCTGTAGCGGTTGTGACGGTTCTGTGGCCGTCCTGCATCGGTCGGCGGATAGAGCGGGGCTTAGAGCTCCGGCGCGCGAGCCGGGACCATGGCCGGGGCTGCGACCGGGGCCAGGACGCCGCCGGCGACCGCGCGCAGGGGCGAACGGGGCGTGTGCAGCACGGCCGGATTGACGCTGACGCCGTCCTGGGCCGGGGTGACCAGGAAGCCCTTCCGGGCCAGGGCGTCGCCCGAACGGACGCGCGAGGTCCAGACCGCGATCGGGGCGGCCAGCAGCAGGGGCAGGACGATGGGAGCGAACCAGGTGGCCAGGTCGGGACGGACGCACAGGGGCGCGATGAAGCCCACGCCGGCGACCATCTGCCAGCGCATGGCGCGGAAGGCGTCGGACCAGGCCAGGCCGTCGGCCTCACGCTGCTGGGTGGTCCAGCCGGTGTCGTGGCCGGACAGGATCTGGATGAAGGCCTTGGTGTTGGCCACCATCAGGATGGGGGCCAGGATGGCCGACAGGGCGATCTCGGCCGCCATGCCCTTGGCGATGGCGCGGCGTCCGCCGAAGGCGCGCCGCTCGGCCGGGCGGCTGAGCACCAGGGCGGCGCCCATGAACTTGGGCCCGATCAGCAGGACGCCGGACAGGAAGGAGGCCAGCATGAAGGGGGTGAACTGCGGGTTCAGGACGTAGAAGAAGCTGGTCCAGTCGACCGGATAGAACATCTGGATGAACAGGCCGACCATCAGGGACGCCATCCACAGGGGCGAGGACAGATAGGCCATGCAGCCCATGGCCAGCTGCAGTCGGCTCATCGGCGACAGGCCCTTGGCGCCGATCAGGCCCAGGTGCTGCAGATTGCCCTGGAACCAGCGGTGATCGCGGCGGATGAAGTCGGTGATCGACGGCGGGGTCTCTTCCCACGACCCTTCCAGGGCGGCGCTGACGTGGACGGCCCAGCCGGCGCGCCGCATCAGGGCGGCCTCGACCACGTCGTGGCTCATGACATGGCCGCCGAAGGGCTTGCGACCCTTCAGGTGCGGCAGACCGCAGCAGGCGGCGAAGGCGCGCGTGCGGATGATGGCGTTGTGGCCCCAGTAGCTGGATTCCGAACCGGTCCAGTAGGCCAGGCCGGCAGCGGCGACGCGGCCGTACAGGCGCACCGAATACTGCGACACCCGGGCGAAGATGGTGCGGGCCTTGATGATGACGGGGGCGGTCTGGATCAGGCCGACGCCGGGGTTGCGCTCCATGGCGTCGACCATGCGCAGCAGGGTCTCGCCGGCCATGGTGCTGTCGGCGTCCAGAACGATCATGGTCTCATAGGCGCCGCCGAAACGACGGACCCATTCGGCCAGATTGCCGGCCTTGCGCTCGGTGTTCTCGGTGCGGCGACGATAGAAGGTCTTGCAGCCGGCGGTCTGGCGGAAGGCCTGGAAGACCGAACGCTCATCGGCGGCGGCCTCTTCCTTGGTCGAGTCGCTCAGCACGAAGATGTCGAAGGCCGAGGCGGCGCCCAGGCGGGTCAGCGAGGCGTCGATCATCGCCAGGCGGGCGAAGGAGGCGCGGGCGTCCTCATTGTACAGCGGCATCAGCAGGGCCGTGCGGGTGCGGGGCAGGGCCGGATGGGGGGCGAAGGCCAGGTCGGCCTGATCCTTGCCGCGCAGCATGACGAACAGGCCCATCAGGCCGCTGACGAACCAGCAGGAGATGGCGGTGATCAGCACCATGAAGATGCCGAAGGCCAGGATCTCGGTCCCGTCCCAGCCCTTGCGGGCGTAGAGATAGAAGGGAGCGATGGCGGACAGGCCGGTCAGGACCAGGGTGCCGGCCAGCAGCATCAGCCGGCGCAGGCCGACCGTGCGCGGGGAGGTGGCGGGAACGGCCTCGGCGACGGCCTCGGGCGCGCTCAGGGACTGAACCGGCATGGCCAGCGGCGCCTCGTCGGGCAGCCAGGACCAGGCCGGGCCCTGCGGCGCCGGGTTCAGGGTCTCGATTTCAGCCTGTTCGACAGGCCGGATCGCCAGCTTGTTCATGCCGCTCTGGACGCCCCCGTGTTGACCATCCGCGCTTCCGAAGGCAGGAAGGCGGTGCGCGCTGCATCGCAGCACGACCCCTATAGTCGATCACATTCGCGCGATTTTCAATCACGCAATGTTGATAGGGGCGAAAAATTCGGGGTTTTTTTACTCCCCCGCCGCCGCGACCTGGGCGACGGACCCGCCAGACGGGGATTTTCCCGCTTCCTGCAACAACTTGCGATCCAGCAGCCAGGCGGCGACGCCGACCCAGCCGACCAGCACCAGGGCATAGGCCCGCTCCCACCAGCCGACGTTGGCGTCGTTGACCGTGCCGGGAAAGATCATGTGTTTTGTAACAACGGTCAGACACGCCATGATGACAAAGATGGCGGTCAGGAAGATTTTGAGCCGGGGCAGATCCCGGCGCGACGCAAGACCCCAGAGCAGCAGCACCGGCGCCAGCTGAATGCCCAGGGCCAGGTTGATGATCATGTGGCGCGGGTCCGGCCAGGGGTAGAGGGTCGAGGCCGACATGCCCGCCCCGGCCAGGACGAAGACCGCCGCGATCACGGCGCCCGCGATCCGCTTCTCCGTCAGGGCGTAGACGGCCAGGCCGAAGCCGATCCCCGCCACGCCCGCCATTATGCCGGCGATGAAGACGCCGCCGTTGAAGATGATCGGGGCCTGGGCCGTCGAACCGCCCAGCTCGCTCAGATACTGGGTGGCGTTGTCGAAGCCGGGATAGGCGGCGATGGCGGCCGCCACCACCGTCAGGGCCAGGAGCGGCGCGGCGATCCCGACGGCCAGCAGGCGACGACGGCGGTGATAACGGGCGGCGGGACGTCGCAAGGCCTCCAGATCCAGCGGCCAGGGCCGTCCGCCGGCGGGCTTCAGACCCCACAGAGGACGGATGGCGGGGATGCGCTTTACGACCTCATAGACGGCGAAACTGCCCAGGAAGGTGATCAGGAGCAGGGACAGGGCCTCCAGCCCTGCCGGCAGATGGGCAGGACGAATGATCCAGACCGCCGCCACCAGGATGGTCTGGTGCGCCAGATAGAGGGGGAAGGTGGCCTCGGTCAGATAGGTCAGAACCGGCCCGCCGCGTGACCGCAGATGCCGGCTGCCGAAACCCAGGATGGCGACGATCGTCGCCCACTGGTCCAGGCCGTAGACCATGGCCTTGGGCACGCCCCAGAAGGCCCGGCCGCCGGGGTGCCAGACCTGGGCCATCATGATCGGCAGGGCGAGCGCCGCCAGGCTAAGGGCGACCCAGCGATACCGCTCCATGTCGCGCCAGATGCTCTCTCGCCCCACGATGCTGAAGCCGAAGATGAAGGCCGCCAGGGAAAGGGCGTGATTGTACCAGTCCCAGTGCAGGACATTGGTCACCCCGAACCAGGGGAACAGCAGGATGCGGATGGCGATCAG
This sequence comes from Brevundimonas sp. Br13, assembly GCF_055391505.1. Classification (NCBI taxonomy): domain Bacteria; kingdom Pseudomonadati; phylum Pseudomonadota; class Alphaproteobacteria; order Caulobacterales; family Caulobacteraceae; genus Brevundimonas; species Brevundimonas sp. Br13. The sequence goes on from NZ_AP044008.1 coordinate 1,302,111, forward strand.
ATAGAGGATCGGCAGGATCAGGAGGCGCGGCCCGACCAGAGACTTCTCCAGCCACGCGCCGATCCGGTCGATCAGGCCCGGCCGTCGCCACAGCAGTATGGTGACGACGCTGTAGGCGGCGATATAGACGATGAACCACAGATGGTTGACCGGCACGCCGTCGGCCAGGCCGCTGAAGCTGAACTCGCGCACCATCCAGGCGGCGTAGCCGGCAAGGCCATTGGGCCAGCCGGCCTTGTCCATGGCCTCGATCCAGGACTGGATCGGCACCAGGACCACGGCCCCGAACAGCAGGGGCGGAACCAGGCGTTCGAACCGCGCCCGGGCCACCTGGCGCGGCGTGCGCCGGAAGGTCATGAACCGCAGGGCCGCGCCCGACACCAGAAACAGCAGGGTCAGCCGCCACGGATTGGTGATCAATATGGCTTCGCGCATCCACTCGAAGGTGTGGACGCTGTGCACGTGCCAGCCGTAGACCCCGTAGACTAGGCCCACGTGATAGACGATCAGCAGGCCGAACGCCCCCACCCGGATCCAGTCCAGATCATAACGGCGCGCGGACGAGGGGGCGGAGGGGGGCACGGCCGCGTCTATGATCCGGCGCGGGGCGTCAGGCAATACGGCGGATGGTCTCGGATCTCCTCAGACCACGGCCTCGGTCAGACCCAAGGCCTTCAACGTCTCGCTGATCGAGGCTTCCTGCTCCGCCTGATACAGGGCCATCTCATCCAGCACGGCCCGGCCCAGGGCCCGTTCGAAATCGGCCTTGGCCGGATCGACGGCATAGGCTTCGCGCACCTCGGCGCCCAGGTTGGACTGGAAGATTCCGGCCGCGCTGACGGGCAGGAAATCCTCATAGGTGATCGGCTCCGCGACGACGTGACCCAGGGCGATCAGGGCCTCCAGATCGGTCGTCTCGGCGCGCCCGGCCAGGCCCTGCGGCGTCGCGCGATAGCGGAACCAGGCCAGGCCGTTCCGGCGCAGGGCCGACCAGTCGTCGGGCAGGGCCGAAAAGTCCTTGCTGGCCAGGGCCGCGTCGTACAGGGCGCGTCCCGTCGGGGTCAGGGCGCAGCCGCGCTGCTCGATCTCGCCGAAGCGGGCGGTGTGCACCCCCTGGACGGCCCCGTCCGCGCCGGGGAAGGCGATGGCCTCCTGCAGGGCCTTGAAACTGGTCTGGCGCAGAAGGATCGGGCAGGCGCGGGCGGGCGGCCCCTCGATCGTCTCCTTGGGCGTGATGCCCCGTTCGGGCATGGCGGCCTGGGCCGCGTCTATGTCCAGGGTGCGCGGCGTCAGATGGTTGATGTGCGGCCCCTTGAAGCTGACCACGTCCGCGATCAGCCGGTGGGCCGCGACCAGCCGCTCATAGACGGAGGCGCTGACCGTCGCCTCGGCGTGCCAGCGGAAGGTCTCCAGCAGTTCGGACACGAAACGGTCGGCCTGGTCCTCGTCCAGGCCGCCGGCGGTCTCGGCCGCCTCGATCAGCGCCCGCGCGCCCGGGGTGAAGATGTCGCGCCGGGCCAGGGCCGCGGCCGCCTCCTGACGCAGGTCCTGATCCTCGATCAGCTCCAGCCGCAGCAGGGAGCAGAAGACCCGGAAGGGATTGCGCGCCAGGGCCGCCGGATCGACCGGGCGGAAGGCGGTCGAATGGACCGGCACCCCCGCGGGGGCCAGATTGTAATAGCTGACCGGCGCCATGCCCATGACGGCGAAGGCGCGGGCGATAGTGGCCAGTTCGTCCGCCGTGCCGACGCGGATGGCGCCGTGCCGTTCCTCAGACAGCCGCGCCAGTTCGCCGGCTGCGGCCAGCCGGTCCGCCCCCGCCGGATCGGCCTTCAAGGCCTCGGCGTTGACCTCGGCCACCAGGGTCAGCAGCTCCCCGTACTGAGGCACCTCCGCTCGGTACATGGCCGACAACGCGGCCGAGAAACGGCTGCGGATCTCATCGGGATGGACGAAGGCGGACATGGCGGCTCTCCCTTGGGCGTTTTCGGCTTCCCTACGCCTGTCCGCCGCCGACGCCTAGCCGGAGGCGGACAGGACATTTCGCCCGACCGTCATCCAAGGACGTCGGTCAGGCCCTCACGCCGATCCCGATCGGACAGACCACGCCGGTGCCGCCGATGCCGCAATAGCCGGCCGGATTCTTGGCCAGATAGCCCTGGTGATAACCCTCGGCGTAATAGTATTCGCCGGCAGGCTGAATCTCGGTGGTGATGGCGCCGCGCCCGGCCGCGGTCAGGGCCGCCTGATAGGCGTCACGCGACGCCTCGGCCTCGCGCTGCTGATCGTCGTTCAGAGTGTAGATGGCGGACCGATAGGTGGTGCCGACGTCATTCCCCTGGCGCATGCCCTGGGTCGGGTCGTGGTTTTCCCAGAAAGCCTTAAGCAGGTCGCCGTAGGTTATGACCGACGGGTCAAACACCACCTTGACCACCTCGGCATGCCCGGTCCGGCCGGTGCAGGTCTCCTCATAGGTCGGATTGGGCGTGATTCCGCCCGAATAGCCGGCCGACGTCACCCAGACGCCCGGCAGGGACCAGAAGACCCGCTCCACGCCCCAGAAACAGCCCATGCCGAAGATCGCCGTTTCAAAACCCTCGGGATAGGGCCCCTTCAGCGGATGGCCGCTGACGAAATGGGTTTCGTCCGTCGCCAGGGGCTCGGCGCGTCCGGGCAGGGCGGTCTCGGCGGTGGGCAGTTCGGCGGTCTTGGTCAGCAGCATGGGGTTCCCCAATAAGGAAAATGTCGTCCGCCCCCATATGGGGACGTCACAGGCGCTTGCCGAGGGGGCCATGGTGTTCTATCAGGCCCGCCTCCCGCCGGATCGACCTCCGGCGGCGCGCACGAGCTGGTGTGAAACGGACAGGTGGCGGAGTGGTCGATCGCGCACGCTTGGAAAGCGTGTGTAGGTGAAAGCCTACCGAGGGTTCGAATCCCTCTCTGTCCGCCAGCGCCTGGTGTTACGGGCTCTCTTCGGCTCGCTTTCGCCTCCTAACGCCCTGGTTCCGGCGCAGAAGGGAGAGGCGCCTGCAGCCGAACTGAAAGTCCGGGGTTCAGCGGGACCAGATCCAGCGTTCCGCCGATCCGGTCCGCGCGGCGGTTCATGTTGGGCAGGCCCTTGCCGCCTTCACGCAGCGACTGGGGCAGTCCGATGCCGTTGTCCGAGACCGAGATAACGACGGCGTCGCGTTCCATCTTCAAGCGAATATCGACTCTGGACGCCTTGGCGTGTTTCACGGCGTTGGTGATCGCCTCCTGAAGAATGCGGTAGATATTGATCCGGGCCTCCGGGCCGAAACCCTCGACGGGCGCGCCCGGCTCGGCCGACCAAGTCAGCTCAATCCCCGCCAGACGCAGGCGGGGCGCCATGCGTTCGTGGAAGATGGCGATGGCCACCTCCAGCGAGTCATCCACGCCGTCCATCGAATCGATGATCAGCCGCAGATCGTCGATGGCGATCCGCACGCCCTCGCGCAGGGTTTCGACATCGGGCGCGCCGCCTCTCAACTGGGCCAGCAGCGAGACCAGATGGCCGCCGACTCCGTCGTGCATGTCGCGCACCAGGCGCTGGCGCTCCTCGTTGATGGCGATCATCCGCTCCTGCTCTCTGAGGCGCAGATAGGTGGAGCGGATCTCGGCCTCCTTGAGCTGCACCTGTTCCGCCAGGCTGTCGCGCGCCATGGCGGCGCCGCGATACAGATCTATGCCCCTGATGATGATCTCCCAGGCGATGGCGCCGATCAGGACGAAGGGGAAATAGAGCCCCGCCATGGTCCATCGGGGCAGGCCGAAAAGGGCGATGATCAGATCATGTATCGTCGCCGTCAGGGCGACGGACAGGAAGGCGAAGGTGCGCGCCGCCACGGCCCGCCGGGCTTTGGCCAGACAGGTCATCCGCCAGATGAAATAAAGGCCGCACAGCACGATGCCGCCCGTTTCGGTGATCTGCGGGACCCAGACGACCTTGGCTGCCCAGCCGCACCAGAGGCCGATGATGCAGGCCAGGCACCAGCCGTAGACGAAGACCAGATGGCGCGCCGGGGCCTGGGTCCAGCGGTTCAGGAAGAAGGCGGCGTTCGCCATGGCCGTCGCCGAGATCGAATAGGCCGCCACGTCCCTCAGGGCGCGGTCGATGTCGGCGTCGTACCAGATGAAGGTCCAGCCCCGGACGGCCAGCGAGATCATGAAGGCGGCCAGGCTGAAGAAGACGCCGCTGTAACCGCTGAGCGGCAGCAGGAACACGGCGGTCAGGGCCAGGGTCGAGGAGGCGATCACCGTGATGAAGGGCAGGACGGTTTTCGTCAGTCTTTCCTGCTGCTGAAGGCGCCGCAGGACGTTTTCCGGCCCGACATAGATCCGGCCGAAATTCGGATGGCAACCGTTGGCGACGGCGACGATGTCGAGCCGGTTCTTGCCCGGTTGGATCAGTTCGGGCGTCAGCCCCAGGGTCAGGGGCTCGTTGCCTTCCCGGGTCGGCTGGGATGAAAAGCGTCCGCGCGGCGTGGCGACCATTCGACCGTTCAGCCAGACGGCGTAATTGTCGCGGATCCCGCTGACATGGACGCCGTAGACCACGTCGGGATCGGGAAGGCTGACGTCCGCGCTCAGCTGATAGGCCGAGAAGCGCGCGCCACGGACGCAGGGAGAGGCGTCGCTCTCGCGCGTGTTGAAGGGCAGGCGTTTCAGCGTGCGGCCCGACCGTTCGATCGGTTCCGGCTCCAGGCCGGGGACCGGCGCCACATAGGCCTTTGAGATTTGAAGGGCGGCGAGTTGGGCCGGCGGCAGGGCCGGCCGGTTGGCCGCGAAGACGAAGGCCCAGAAGAGCGCCTGGATGATGACCGTGAGAATCAGACCGCCGGCGACAGGACGGCGTTCGAGATCCAGGTTGAGCAGGGGCGTGGTCAAAGCTGGATGAGGCCCGTCTGGACCGCCTCGAACACCGCTTCGGACCGCGAATTGACCGCCAGCTTGCGATAGATGGCCTTCACATGGGCGCCCACCGTATGGTGGGAGATCGACAGGGCCGAGGCGACCTCGCGATAGCTCAGCCCGCGCGCCAGCAAATTCAGCAGCTCGACCTCGCGCGGGGTGACGGCGGCGGCGCTCTCGCACGGTTCGGGCTGGGCCGGTTGCGGCGCGCGGCGCATGCGCCGCAGCAGATAGGCCGCCACCGAGGCCGATATGGGGGACCCGCCGTTCAGCGTCTCCAGAATGTCGGCGCACAGGGTCTCGTCGGCGCTGTCCTTCAACAGATAGCCGTCCGCGCCGGCGCCGACCGCCTCGACCACGCTGGTCTCGTCGCCGAAAACGGTCAGCACCAGCAAGCGCGGCGGGGACGGCAGGGCCGCCGCCGTGCGAATGACCTCCAGACCGGAGCCGTCGGGCAGTCCCAGGTCGACGATGATCAGGTCGGCGCCCTTGGCGGCGAGCGCCAGTCCGGCCGAGACGCCGCCGGCCTCGCCCATCAGCTGCAGCTCGGGATGGGCGTCGATCAGGCGGGCCAGGTGGCGACGGACGAAGGGGTCGTCCTCGATGACGGCGATGCGGTGGGGCACGGCCCTCTCCTGATAAACGACCGCAAAGCTTAGCGGGAAGGCGCCGGACCGCATCCCATGATCATGGGAGGCGGCTCGCCCGCCCATGGTATTTCAAGCGCCTCCCCCAACGGTCAAGCTTTCTGTCGAACCCGCCTCCGACCGGCTCCGGTCTCGACGGCGGGCCCATTTGGAAGGACCACGAACTTGAAACTCTGTCTTCTCGCCGCCGCCCTGCTGGCCGCCGCCGCCCCGACCGTCTCGCTCGCCCAGGACGCCAGCCTCACCGCCAACTTCGGCGAGATTTCGCTCAGCTCCGGCTTCACCCCCGACCCCTACCGCGTCAGCGTCCAGGCGGGCGGATCGGTCGACGGAGCGCGTCTGCCGGGCGCCTGCACCGGCATGATCAGCCAGGCCCCCGACTTTGAGCTGACCTATCAGGCGGGCTCCCTGCCGCTGGTGTTCCGCACGGTCTCGTCGGAAGACACGACCCTGATCATCAACGGCCCGGACGGACGCTGGCACTGCGACGACGACTCGTACGGCGACGGCGACGCCATGGTGCGCTTCAACCGGCCGCAGAGCGGAACCTACGACGTCTGGGTCGGCACCTTCGGCGGCGGCACGACCAGCGCCACCCTGCAGATCACCGAAACCCCCTGAAGAAAGAGGCGCGGCCCCGGATCGATCCGGGGCCGCGCCGAACGTTCAGTCCCATGGCTTTTCGATCCATTCTCATCGGCTTCGGCCTGGTCTTCGCAGCCGGTCAGGTCTCGGCCCAGGCCTTTCAGCACAGGCCCGACTTCCAGATTGTCGAGCTCGAATCCGGCTTCCTGCCGGATCCCGAGGTCGTGCAACTCCGCGCCGGCGGCGCCCGGTCGGCCGCGTCCCTGGCGCCCGGATGCGTCGGCATGGTGGCCCGTCGCGCCAATATCGAGCTTCGCTACGAAGCCGGCGCCTCCCCGCTCGTCCTGACCAGCGACAGCCCTGCAGACACCAGCCTGGTCGTCCAGGGACCGGACGGGCGCTGGCGTTGCGACGACGACAGCCTCGACGGCCGCAACGCGCGCATCGTCATTTCCAGCCCCCAGTCCGGGACATACCGCATCTGGCTGGGCGCCTTCGGTCAGCCTCGCCCGATCGGCGAGGTCCGGATTTCGGAAATGCTGGGCGGCGGCCGGTACGGCCCCGAGGCGAGCGACGACGGCCGGGACGCTCCCGATCACGCCGCACCGGCCGCCTATGGCTCGCGCCGGCTTCGCGCGGGCTTTACGCCTGATCCCTTCCGTCGCGCCGTGACCGCTGGAGGGACGGTCGACGCCTCGCGTGTCGAAAACGGCTGTTCCGGCTTTACGGCGATCGCGCCCAGTTTCGAACTGACCTACGACGCGGCCGGCATGCCGCTGGCGATTCGCGCGAACGCCGACCGCGACGTCACCCTGATGGTCAATACGCCGGACGGCGAGTGGCTGTGCGACGACGACGGCGGCGAAGGCACCAACGCAGAGATCCGCCTGAACGCGCCGCGCAGCGGCGTCTACGACATCTGGGTCGGCGTCTTCGGCGGCGGCACGGCGCCGGCTGTCCTGCAAATCACTGAAACCCCGTGAAGCCGGACATGAGCCAAGATCCCCTCGTCGTGACGACCCACGCCTCCTGGCTGCAACGGCTGGGCGGCGCCCTGGCGGGCATGGCGGTCGGCGTCATCCTGGTGCTGGGAGGCCTGACGCTTCTGTTCGGCAACGAAGGCCGCGCGGTGCGTGCGGCCCAGACGCTGGACGAGGGCGGACGTCTGGCGACCTCGGCCTCACCCGACAGGATCGACCCGGCCCAGGAGGGGCGGCCCGTTCACGTCGTCGGCCTGGCCCAGGCCGCCGGACCGCTGAGCGACGAGAGCACAGGTCTCAGAATCTCCGGCCTCAGGCTGGTCCGGAAGGTCGAACTCTATCAGTGGGTTGAGACGGTTCGCACCGAGACGCGCACGCGGTTGGGCGGCGGCGAGGAGACGGTCGCCACCTATGACTACCAGCTGGAATGGTCGTCGCTTCCGGTGGATTCCGACGGGTTCAAGCAGCCGCAGGGACACGTCAATCCCGAACCGATCCTGAAGGATCAGGACTTTTCGACGCCGCAGATCAGGCTGGGGCGGCGGCGCCTCGGGCCAGAGGCGGCCGCGGGGCTGCCGGCGACGGAAACCGTCGTCCTTCTGGCCGGCGACGCCCAGGAGGCGGAACGCCGCCTGGGCCGCAAGGTCGTCGTCAGCGGCGACGCCCTCTATGTGGGCGCAGATCCGGCCCTGCCCGCCGCGGGCGACGCCCGCATCCGCTATGCGGCGGCTCCCTGGGGGCCGATCAGCGTCATCGCCGGCCAGCAGGGCGCCGATCTGGTTCCCTACGCCACGCGCCACGGCCGCCTTTACGAGGTGCGGGCCGGACGGCTCGACGCCGAGACGATGCTGCAGGACGCCAAGGCGGCCAACCAGGTCCTGACCTGGCTTGTGCGGCTCGGCGGCGCGGTCGCGATCATCCTGGGCCTCGCCCTGATCCTCAATCCGGCCAAGGTGGCGGCCGACGTGTTCCCGCCGGCGGGCGCGATCGTCGGGTTCGGCGTCGTCGCCCTCGCCTTCATCTTCGGCGCAATCCTCTCGGCCCTGACGATCGCGACGGCCTGGCTGGTCGTTCGTCCCCTGCTGTCCGTCGTCGTCCTCACCCTCGGCGCGCTCGTCGCCCTGGGGATATGGAGGTTAAAGGCCGCACGCGGAACGCGCTCTGAACCTCGCGTTGTTGGTACTCAGTAAACGAGCGGTATTGGCCCGTAGCTGCTTGAAATGCCCTCGAGCTAGTGCGGCAGCTCTAACCCTCGCTAGCGCAGCCGACGAAGGCAGCTGTCCTAGAAGTAGGCCGGCAACCTTATAGGCTGTTCGCAGTAAGGGGTAATCGACGCAACATTTGCGGTAAATTTTGTGAGTGTTCGCCGCACGCCTTTTTCATCAGGCCGCGAGCTGACGGGATTTGCAGGGCTGCAATGCAATGGACACGCCTCTCGCGGCTAGCGGCGTGCCGACGAGATCCTTCAGTCGGGCGAACGCCGTGGGACTGGTGCAGAGGATGCGCCGTTCATCGGGCTCCCATCTGGCGTGATCCAGGTAGCTTATCGCCGCGCCTTCCCCCGCGATCTGGACGACCGCCTTGCGGATGTCGGTCTCGGCGAACGGGATGAGCCTCGCCGGCGTCCCGGCGCCGCCATCTGGTCGTCGGCTTTCGGCGGCGCGAAATCTTTTAATGGGCTCATAAAGGTATTGTCGGTCACCGGTGACCGGTTTTCGTGTCGCTGATGTCCGGTTTTCCGGCGTTTGAGCGGTCGCTTGTGGCCGCTTTTCGCGGGTTTGATCGGTCGCGGATGACCGGTTTTGCGGCACCTCGGCCGCTTCGCCCGGGATGGTTGCGCGGCAGATGTTGGTGCGGCCCCGCCCCCTCCGGACCTCGACCTCGAGATAGTCGGCGGTCTGCAGTTCCTCGAGCAGGCGTCGCAGCTGTCGGGGGCTGACGCCCAGACTACTGGCCATGCTCTCCTGGCCGCGCCAGGCGCCGCCTTCGCAAGGGTTCAGGTCGTGGAGGATGAAGCCGGCGACGGCCTTGGCCTGAAGGCTGATCTTGGGATCGCTGGCGATCCGCTGATGCCAGGCAAGTTTTTCGGCGACGAAGTTCTCGGGATCGAGGCGGCGGCTCATGGGCGAACCTCCGACGTTGCGGCCGGGTAGGGGAGGGGGTAGAATCCCTGCGGCCTTGAGTGTTGTGCCAAGCCCATTCGAACCCCGCCGAGCGCTGCAACGCTGGCGGGGTTTTTCGTGTCCGAGAGGCGTCCCGAGGGGTTAGCCAAACGGGAAAAATCCCTAGGGATTTCAATATGCCCCTTACACCCCGTTAGACGTGTTAAGGTGTTGTATTCACGAGAAGAAACGACTTCCTCTCTGTCCGCCACGGCTTTCCCTCCGTAACCCCCCCCCTGCGAGCGAGTTGCTTCGGCCCGGCGATGGTCTGGACCTGCGCCGCTGAACCGAATAGCGCATGACAATGCGGAGAAGGCTACGGCTGGCCGCGCAGAACGCGTCGGAATTTTATCCCCTAAAAGACGAAACGCCGCGCCCGTCTTTTGTCCGAAATGTGTTGACGACGGTGCTCGCTCCGGTCGATTGAGTGTTTGAATTGCGCCGTGGGGTTGCAAGCTTAAGCGTTCGGCCGTCGGCCGAAGAGGGGGAAAGAGTGGCTTTCAGTTTCAAAATCGGCCTGATGGCTGCGACGGCGGGCGTGTCGGTCCTGGCGGGCGCGGCGGCGGCGCAGACGACGCCGACCCCGCCGGCCGGCGGCTTCTATATGGCCAATGGGACGCGCACGACCAACTATCAGACGGCCCTGGCCTCGTGGCGGTCGGACGCCCAGTTTTCGGTCGACTATTCCAAGCGTTTCCTGGGGCTGGAACATGCCTACGCCATGGGTTTGACCGGGCGGGGTCAGACGATCGGGGTCAATGACGCCGGCGTCTATATGGACCACCCCCTGTTCGGATCGGCGGGCAAGGTGACGGGGCTGCGAACCCAGGTCGTCGAGGGCTACGGCAATGACGGGCGGATCAATCCGCGTCGTCGATGGGAGGGCCACGGCACCCATGTGGCGGGCACCATCGCCGGCGACCGGGTCGCGGGTCAGCCCATGTTCGGCAACGCCTACGGCGCCAAGCTCTACGCCGCCACCACCAACTTCGCGGCCGGCGACTTCCTGTGGTTCAAGGACGTCTATATCGACGGCGACATCGTCGCGACCTCGAACCAGAACATCGTCGATCTGGCCAATACGGGGCAGGTGCGCATCATCAACAACAGCTGGGGCAGCGGCACGTCCCTGCCGTACAATGCGTCGCTGTCGACCGTTCTGGCGTCGATGAATCGGAACTACGGCGACTACTACAAGCCGGTTCTGGATAATGACGTGCTGGTGGTCTTCTCGGCCGGCAACGGCTATGGCGTCCACGCCAGCATCGACGCCGTGGCGCCCCTGTCGGATCCGCGCCTGCGCTCCAACTGGCTGTCGGTCGCCAACTATTCCAGCTTTGCCGCCGCCGACCCGTCGACCAGCTTCTGCGGTCAGACGGCGACCTGGTGCGTCGCCGGACCGGGTTCGGCCGTCGTCTCGTCCGTGCCCGCCTATACGATGGACCGGGCCGGCATCCTGGCCCTATATCCCCGGGCGAACTATACGGGACTCTATGCTGCGACCACCGTCTCGGCCCTGCAATCTGCGGCCGTGAACCAGTTTCTGGTCGTGCTGAACAACTATCTCGACGCGCGAGAAGCCGGCGGGCCCGGTTATGACGAGGACGCGCAACGGCGCGAAGTGGCTCGGCAAGCGGCGGCCATCACCCTGGTTGCGGGAGCCCGCCTGGGCGATCCCGACAGCTTCACCTCCACCCTGGCGGGCTTGCTGGTCTCGACCAACAACATGGCGATCCTGACCCCGGCCTTCTCCGGCGCCGTGCTCGAATACGCCAACGCCGAACTGCAGCGGGTGCTGAACCAGTACATCCGCTACACCGGCGCCGGCTATGCGGCCTATACCGGCACGTCGATGGCGGCGCCGAACGTGTCGGGCTTCGCCGCCCTCCTGATGGAGAACTTCCCCGAATATTCCACGGCCCTGATTTCGGACATTCTGGTGTCCAGCTCGCGGGATCTGGACACGCCGGGCGTCGATCTGAAGTCCGGCTGGGGCGCGCCCCAGATGAACGTCGCCTTGGGCGGCCCGACCGCTTTGCGGGCGACCCGCGACGTCACCGTGGCGGTCGGCACCGTCGATGTCTGGAGCAACAACATCGGCGACGCCCGCGACCGCTATTCGGCCGAGGTGCGGGCCAACTTCGGCAATGACGTCGGCGGTCTGGTCAAGAAGGGCGGGGGACAGCTGATCCTGACCGGCGCCAATGACTACAGCGGCCTGACCCGCGTCGAGGGCGGTCTTCTGACCGTCAACGGCAGCCTGCTGCGCTCGAACGCCACCGTCGGCGGCGTGGGCATGATCGGCGGCGTCGGTCGTCTGCTGAACCTGACGGCGGAAAGCGGCGGCGTGGTCGCGCCGGGCGACGGGGCCAATCCGTTCGGAACCCTGACCGTCGCCGGCGACGTCAACTTCAAGCCGGGCTCCTTCCTGTGGATCCGCTCCAGCGTCAACGGCGGCGCCTATTCGCGGCTGAACGTCGGCGGGGCGACGCGCCTCGAGGGCGGTCAGGTCGTGCTGAAGGCCGACAGCGGCGAATGGAACCTGCGCTCGCGGATGAACATCATTCAGTCGACGGGCGCAGTCACCGGCGCCTTCACCGGGGCGCAGAGCGATCTGGCCTTCCTGACGCCGGTCCTGACCTATTCGACCAACGGGGTCACGCTGACGGTGCGCCGCAACGACGTGACGGTGGCGTCCCTAGGCGCCAACTCGAACCAGAAGTCGGCGGGCGCAGCCCTGGACGTGATGATCAACGGATCGGCGACCAGCGGAAGCCGCGACCTGTCGCTGGAGAACGCCCTGCTGGACGCCAGCGTGCCCGCGGTTCAGGCCGCCCTGCCCAGCCTGACTGGCGAGGTTCACGCCTCTCTGGCCGGCCTGGCGGTGTCCGACACGCGCGCGATCCGCGAGGCCATGTCGGACCGCGGCCGGGGTCAGGCCGGCGGTCAGACCTATGCGGGCAACGGGGTTTCGGTCTGGGGCAGCGGCGTCTTCGGCGACGGCCGCGGCTCGCGTCATGACGGCCTGGCGGCCTTCCGCAGCGAATCGTCCGGCTATCTGGTCGGGGCCGAAAAGGCGCTGTCGGACGATGTTCACATCGGCTTGGCCTTGGGCGAAAGCCGTTCGGAACTGCGGTCGGCGCGGCTGAACTCGACGGGTCGTGTCAACAGCGAACAGATCGGCGTCTACGGCGGCGGCGCCCTGGGCGACTTCCAGGTCCGTGTCGGCGGATCCTGGGCCAAGGCCGACGTCCGCACCGACCGCACCGCTCAGTTGAACCAGTTCAGCAACGCCTTGGCCGGCGACTATGACGGCGACGTCTGGCAGGTCTATGGCGAACTCGCCTGGAGCCGGGCGGTCGGGGCGACGATGTTCGAACCCTACGGCGCCTTCAGCCATGTCCAATACGACGCCGACGTGGTCGAGGTCGGCGGAGACGCCGCCCTGTCGGGCCAAGTCGAACAGACGGCGGATCTGGTCACGGCCGGCTTCCGCACCCGCACCGTCCTGGCCGGCGGTCAGGGCCGTCCGCGTCTGTCGGCGGTGACCCACCTGGCCTATACCCACGATCTGAACGGCGACGGGCCAGTGTTCGACGCCGCCTTCGCCGATGGACCCGGCTTCGTGATCAGCGGCGCCAATCCGGGGGACGACGTCATCTCCGGCGGCCTGGCCTTCACCGTCCAGGCGACCGAACGGACCGCGCTGGAGATGGGCTACACCGGCCTCTACAAGGACGAGTACCGCGACAACCGCATCTTCGGCCGGTTCAGCGTCAAGTTCTGATTCCCGCCTGAACGCTGACTTTCGCGCCCCTGACGGCTCCGTCAGGGGCGCGATCGTTTCAGGCTCAGTCGAAAGACTTCAGTGGGGACCGGCGGACAGGGCGTCGTCGTCCAGGAAGAAGGGCCGGTCGCGATTGGCCAGGCGATGTTCGATCCAGGCGCCGGGCTGACCGATCCTTTGCTCGACCGCCTGAACCGCGCCCCGCATGAAGGCTTCGGGCGAGACGGCTTCGGACTGCGGCGCGATCGGCGTCTCTGGATCGCCGTGCAGGACGGCGGCGGCGTAGATGTCGAGCTGAAGTCCCTGGCGCGCGCCGTCGCGATAGGGAAAGAGACAGAGGGTGTAGCGGGTCTCGACCGGCCCGACCTGACGCGGGCTGACTTCGGCGCGCCAGGCGGCGCCGTTGCAGACGACCGTGCGGACCGGCCGCAGCCAGCCCGCCGCGGCGCGCGTCGTCGGACCCTCCAGCCCGAAACCCGTCGGCGCGGCCGGGTCCGCCAGGGTAAAACGACCGGGCGTGCGGGGCGGGCCGCCGGAGGCTTGGCGGCGGGTGACGACCAGGAAGCCCTGACGGCGAAGATGGCGCTCCAAGGCTTGGGCGACGCTGCGGCCGTCGTGGCGGGTCTGGAAGTCGATGACGGCGTAGGCCTGATCGACGGTCCAACGCCCCGTCGTCTGCGCAGCCGCAGTCCCAGCCTGTCCCAGGGCCGCCAGCGCCAGGATGGTCGACAGTATCGAGCGCATCGCCATGATCCATCTTGGCTCCGGCTGGGCGGCCGTTGTCAATGCGGCTCCAACAGGGCCGCCGCCGCCGCTGTCTTGACCGTCAGGCCGGGCGCTTCGGCGAAGACGAGGTCGGCGACGCCGAAATATTCGGCCTGATTAGTCGCGCACCAGTCGGTGGTGACGATGTGCACGGGGCCGTCCGTCGGCGCGGCGCCGGCGGCGTAGAGGAAATCGCCGTTGCGCGCGCTGAGCGGCATCGGCCGGTCCTGGTTGGCGCGGGCGAGGAAGGCGTCGAACTGATCACGCGGGACGACGGCGGTCATCAACCGGCCGTCGAAACGCACGACGGCGTCGAAAACGTAGCGGCTGACCGGCCCCGCAGGCAGGCCGGCGCCCAGGGTGGTGTGGCCGATGAAGCCCGCATCGACGCCTGCGGCCTGGGCAAGGCCTGCCGCGACCCGCCGTCCAGTGTCGCCCAGGGACAGGGCGCGGGGGCTGACGCCCAGTATGGCCCGCTCCTCCGCCGTCATCTGGGCGGCCAGGGTCGCCGCGATCCGTTCGGCCAGGGGCTGATCGGCTGCGGCGTCCAGTGCGACCGGGTGAGAGGCGGCCGTGACCGAGCCGTCGGCGCGGAATTCGCCAACCGTATAGGCGCTTGTCCACGAGCCGGTGTGGGCATAGGCGCTGCGGCCCTGTTGATGCTGGAACAGCAGATGGTTGTGGCCGCCGATCATCAGGCTGCCGTCGGGCAGCAGGGGCAGGATGTCGCGATCGGCCGCGACACCCGCATGGCTCAGGATCAGAACCCGATCGGCGCCCGACAATGCGGCTCCAAGTTGGGCCCTTGCCCAGACCGCAGGAGATGGAATGTCCAACTGGTCGCGAGAGACCTTGGGATAGGTGTTCAGGGCGTCGGTCCCTATGCCCACGACGCGCAAGGATCGGGCGCCGAAGGGCAGGGTGGTCGAAGAGGGGGCGTAGCCTTCGCCCGTGCGTCGGTCGCCGATGGTGGTGACGACCTGGACGCCTAGGGTCCGCAGCCGCGCCACGACCTCAGCCAGGTCCGGGGTCAGGTCGTTGTCGTGATTGCCCAGGTTGAACACCGTGGGCGCCAGGCGCGGCAGGGCCTCGACGAACGCCCAGTCGATCACACCGCCGGACCGCACGGCCACGGCGTTGCCGTGTTCGAACAGGTCGCCGTTGACGGCGATCACATGGGGAATCGGATGGGTCCGCACCTCCCTTTCAAAGGCGGCCAGCAGTTGGGCGGTGCGTTCATAGGCCGAATGCATGTCCGAAACCGCCAGCACCCGGCCGATCGTCTTGGTCTGATCCTTCGCTCTCAGGCCGATCAGGCCCGGCGCCAGCGTCGTCGCCCCGGCCAGTTGCAGAAGACGGCGGCGGGAAGGCCTGACGAGAGACATTCGCAATCCAGGATATGGGGAAGGGGCGCGCAGCGGAGGGACGCACCCTTACATCGTCGCACTTCAACCTTGTTCGAACAAGACTGGGGGGCCGCGCGGCGCCCCGCCTGAGGCCGATTGTCACACCACTGTGTCCGCGTCTTCAAAGCTTCAACAAAGCGGCCCGTCTGACGCTGGCGATTCCCTTTTCGAAGCTTTACGGCGTCGCGCGATCGTTCCTCCCCACGACGCCAAGGATAGTTCAGCCATGCTTCGTCCCGCCCTTCTGGCCGCCACCGTCAGCAGCATCGCCCTGCTGAGCGCCGGCTCGGCCCTCGCTCAGGTTCAGACCCAGGCCCAGACCGAGGCCCAGACGCAAACCGCCGCCGAACCGGCCGGCGTCGATGACATCGTCGTCACCGCCCAGCGTCGCAGCGAGAACATCCGCGACGTCCCCTTCGCCGTTTCCGCCCTGACGCCCCAGACCTTGCAGGACATCTCGGCCGGCGGCGCCGACGTTCTGGCTCTGTCGGGCCGGGTGCCCAGCCTTCAGGTCGAAAGCTCGAACGGCCGCTATGCGCCGCGCTTCTACATCCGCGGCCTGGGCAATGTGGACTTCGACTTCACCGCCTCCCAGCCGGTTTCGGTGGTTCTGGACGACGTGGTTCTGGAAAGCGTCTATCTGAAGGGCTTCCCCCTGTTCGACGTGCAGCAGCTGGAAGTGCTGCGCGGACCGCAGGGCACCCTGTTCGGCCGCAACACCCCGGCGGGCGTGATCAAGATCGACAGCGTCAAGCCGTCGGACGAGTTCACCGGTTTCGGCTCCCTGACCTATGGCAACCTGGGTTCGACCCGGGCCGAGGCCGCCGTCACCCTGCCGGCGTCCGAGACGCTCCAGGTGCGCGGGGCCTTCCTGTGGAACCACCGCGACGACTGGGTGAACAACGCCTACAACCCGTCCTTCGCCAATCCGGACAAGGACGACCTGGGCAATTTCGACGACATCGCCGGCCGCGTCCATGTCGCCTGGACCCCGACCGCGCGTCTGTCGACCCTGTTGACCCTTCAGGCTCGCGACTATGAAGGCACGGGCACGATGAACCGCGCCAATGCCCTGACCAAGGGCTCCAACAAGCTGAACGACAACTTCGATCGGGACACCGTCTATTACGACGGCGGCCGCAACAACTTCCAGAAGCAGAAGACCACGTCCCAGTCGCTGCGCGTGGCCTATGACTTCGGCCCCGCCACCCTGACCGGCATCGTCGGCTCCTACCAGGGCTGGTCGCAGGGCGACGGCGACATCGACGGCGGCGTGGCCAGCGCCCCCGCGACGGCCTCCTACAAGACGCCGTTCAACTCCGAGACCGGCACCCTGTCCAGCGACCTGCTGCAGAACACCTACGAGCTGCGCCTGGCCTCGAACGGCGATGCGCGCCTGGGCTGGCAGATCGGCGCCTTCTATTGGGATGAGCGGATCAATCTGGTCTCGGGCACCTTCAACGGCGTGGGCAATCCCCAGCCGACGCGCGTGACCGACATCGTGCAGAAGTCGGACTCCTGGTCCGTGTTCGGTCAGGGCAGCTACAGGCTGACGGAGGCCCTGAAGGTCACGGCGGGTCTGCGCTATACCGATGACAACCGCGACTATTTCGGTCGGATCGTCCTGGGAACCGGCGCCGGCGGGACGGGCGCCGTCTCGGTCGGCGACGAGCAGGTCAGCTGGGACGTCAGCGCCCTGTATGAGGTCAACGACAGCCTCAACCTGTTCGCCCGCGTGGCCAAGGGCTATCGCGGTCCGTCGATCCAGGGCCGCAACCTCCCGGTCCTGACCACGGCCGATTCCGAAACCGTCATGTCCTATGAGACCGGCTTCAAGGCCCGTCTGTTCGACGGCCGCGGCCGTTTGAACGGCACGGCCTACGCCTATGAGGTCAGCGACATGCAGTTCACCGCCATCGGCGGCGCTGACAACACCAACCGCCTGATCAACGCCGACAAGGGCGAGGGTTACGGCCTGGAGCTGGACGGCGACCTGTATCTGGGCGCGGGCTTCAGCCTGGCGGCCGGCGCCGCCTGGAACCACACGGAGATCAAGGACGGCGACCTGCTGGTGGCCATCTGCGGCTCCAACTGCACCGTCACCGACCCGATCGTCACCGTGGGCACGACCCGCCGCGCCAAGGTCGACGGCAACCCCTTCCCGCAGGCGCCGGAATACACCGCCAATCTGACGCTGAACTACGTCCTGCCCCTGGGCGACGACACCGAGTTCTTCGTCTCGACCGACTGGACGATGCAGAAGGATTTCAACCTGTTCCTCTATGAATCGGTCGAGTTCATGCAGGATACCCACTTCGAGGGCGGGCTGCGGGCCGGCTGGCGCGACCTGGGCCGCGGCCTGGAAGCGGCGGCCTATGTCCGCAACCTGACCGACGAAGAGAACGTCATCGGCGCGATCGACTTCAACAACCTGACCGCCTTCGTCAACGAGCCGCGCACCTACGGCGTGCAGCTGACCAAGCGGTTCTGAGGCTCCAGCTTAAAGCGAGAGCATGATTCACGCTTCTGTCGGAACCGCGAAGCGGTTCCGCCCGAAACGATCATGCTCTAGGGCCGGCGAGGCCTTCGCTTCGCAGGCCCTGTCAGTTCGGCCGGGCAAGGCGCGCGCGCCAGGCGGGATAGTCCCGCTCCAGCAGCGTCTTCGCCCAGTCGCCATAGTAGTTGTAGCCGGCGCGGCGCTCCCGCTCGATGTCCGCCAGGGCCGGGCGCGGGACGCCGTCGCGGCCGGTGAACAGCGGGCGATTGTCCTCGAGCCCGTAGAATCGGGCCCACAGCGGGCCTTCGCCCGGCGCCGGCACGACCCGTCGGTCCGCCTGTCCCTCAGCGTCGGTGAAGGACTCGATGCGGATGTCATAGAGGGCCGTGGCGCGGAACCAGGCCACGGCGCCTTCGACCGCGGCGATCACGTCAGGGCCGGGCTGGTCGATCCCCATCAGGAAGCGCACCAGGCCCACGCTTTCCTGCCCCGACAGAGACGCCGGCTCGAACCGGCGGGCGCCGACGGGCGCCAGGGTGACGGGATCGTGCTGGGCGGACCAGACGGTCAGTCGGCCGTCCTGTCGCACCTGGGATTTCAATAGGGCGTCCACGCCGCGCCGCACGGCCTGGGCCGCCCGCTCGCGCCGCGCGCCGTCGACGAAGCCGTAAGGCGGTTTGGCCTGGGCGACCTCGTCCAGCAGGCGCAGCACCCGCACCATGGCGTCGTCATTATAGGTGACCGCGTCGTGATAGCCGCCCCGCAGCGGAGCGTACTGGGGCCATCCGCCGTTCGGATATTGGGCGGCCAGCAGATAGTCGAGACCGCTGTCGAAGGCGGCGCGCGGCGTCGAATCGCCGGCCTCGATGACCCGCGCTAGAAAGGCGAGGGGCAGGGTGGTGGCGTTGTTGTCGATCGTGTTGGTCAGGGCCGGATCCGCATCCGGCGCGGGCGGTGCGAACAGATCCGTGTTCTTGGGCCAGCCGCCTTGGGGCGACTGATGCGCGATGACCTGAAGCGCCAGGCGACGCGCCTCGTCCGAGCCGTACCAGCCCGCCGGACGGCTGACGGCGGACGTCCCCCAGACCATGGATGAGGCCGCTGCAACCCGTTGGGACCCGGGCGGCGGGGTCTGGGCGCAGGCGACGCCCGCGATCGCCGTCAGGCTTAGGATCAGGGTGGCTCTCAGCATGGCGCTGTCCTGGATCGAAGGGCAAAAAAAGCGGGACGCCGCCGGGGCGACGTCCCTTCAGGGGGCAGGGAGCGTCGGTCCGCCTCAGAAGATGAAGCGGGCGCCGACGAAATACTGGCGACCTGTGCTGCCGTAGCTGTTGACCAGCGGATCGGCCTGATAGGCCCAGCGCTCGTCCGGCTGATCCGTCAGATTCAGGGCCTCGGCGGTGATCGTGACGTTGTCGGTCAGTTTGTAGGTGAAGGCGGCGTCCACATTCAGCGTCTCATTGGAGCCGATGAAGTCGTTGATCAGGGGCGAGTCGCACTGGCCCGGATCGCAGCCGCCCGAGGCCAGCGGATAGGTGGTTTGGTAAGCGGCCCGATAGGCGGCCGAAACGCGGGCGCTCCACCGCGGCACCTCATAGAAGACGGTCGCGTTGAAGGATTCCGGCGAGGCACCCAGGAAGGGGGCCGTTCCGGTCAGGTTCCGCGCGGGATCGAGGATGTATTCCAGCTCGGATTCGATGTTGGTGTAGTTGGCCTGAACCCCGAAACCGTCGAACGGCGCCGGCAGGAAGGTGAAGTTCTGCTGATAGGCGACCTCGAAGCCGGACAGGGTCCCGCCCGGCGCGTCATTGTATTGACGCAGGACGAACGGCAGATCGGCGTCGATATAGGCGCGGCGGCTGTCGGAGGCCAGGTCGGTCAGGTCGTCATAGGCGGCCCGAAGATTGGCGATCTGCTCGCTGCTGAAAACCTCGCTCAGCCTGCCCTCACGCAGCACGACCTGCGGGAAGCTTTCGATTTCCTTGTGGAAATAGGCCACGGACAACAAGGCGTCCTTGGCGAAATACCATTCGACATTGAAGTCGAGGTTGGTGGCTCGGAACGGTTTCAGCTTGGTGTTGCCCAGGCTGATCTGGGCGTTTGAGCCATCGAACTCGGCCGCCGCCCCAGCGACGCCCACAGGCACCGTGAAGGAGGTGACGCCGGGCTGCAAGGCCATCATCTGCGGGCGCGCCATCACCTTGGCCGCCGCGAAGCGCAGGATCAGGCTGTCGCTGACCTCCCACGCCAGGTTCAGCGAGGGGAGGGTGTCGTTATAGTCGTTGTCGTTGCTGATGGGGCGGCCGCTGGGCGAACGTCCGCGTGAGTCGACGCTGGTCTCGGCTCTCCGCAGACCGGCGTTGCCGCGCAGGGTTCCGGCGAACAGAGGCAGGTTGAAATCCATCTGGCCGTAGTAGGACAGGCTCTCTTCATCGACCCAGAAGGTGTTGACCCCGCCGTTGCGAAGGTCCGACAGACGCCAGTCGCCCCATTCGTTGATGCAGTCGCAGTCGAAGCCGAAGCGGTTTTGGAAGGCTTGAAGATTGGGGGCGAAGAAGGACGTCGGCATGCCGTCAGGCACGTTCAGACCGTCTCCCCAGCTGACCGTCTGGCCCATGTCAGCCACTGTCGTGGCCTGAGCCAGGCCGCTGCGGACCCCCTCCAGCAGGCTGGGGTTCATGGTGTCGCTGACCAGCCGCTCGAACCGCGTATAGTAGAAGTCGAACTTGCGCTTGCCGATGCCGAAACGCAGGGTGACGTAGTCGTTGTAATCCCAGCGGAAGTCGGCCTTGGCCGTCTGATAGCCGTTTTCGGTGACGGTGCGGAAGGCGCGCAGGGCGGAATAGCCCTTCACGAAGTCCCAGTTGTTGGGATCGGCGACGTCGAAGCCGAAGTCGATGAAGGGCATGTCGCCGCCGGCGCGGTCGTCGTAGACGAAGTAGTCGTTTCCTGCGACGCCCTGGCCGGAGTCCAGCCGGATGAAGTCAGCGAGCAGACCCATGTTTTCATTGGTCGACTCGGAATCGCCGACCAACAGGGACATGCTGAACCGGTCGCTGAACTCATGCTCGATATTGATCGAGTTCTGGCGGAACTTGGTCGTATAGGAGCCCTGATCGACGGCCGAGCGCATGTCGACGTTGCCGAGCACCAGATAGTTGGCGTTGGCCCCGGTCTCGCTGAGGCCGGCGTCGATCAGGCGTACCGAGGGGCGGCCGATGAAGGCGCCGCGCATGGCCAGATACTGCGGATGCGCGACATAGCCGACCGAGCCGGGCTGGTTATAGTAGTCGTAGACGTCGAGGTTGTTCGGATTGAAGCTGCCGACGCCGGCTGCCAGAGTCTGGTTCGTGGCGCCCGGCGCCGTGGTGAAGATCGGCGTATTGCCATAGAGGGACTGCCCGCAGTCGATGGCGTCGCGAAACTCGGTCGCGGTCTGGGCGGTGCAGTTGGCGTACACGCTGCGGCGGTTATTGTAGCTGTTGTTGGAGTTGCTGGCGGTCGTCGCGGTCTGATAGCTGAAGGCCGTAGCTGTGCGGTTGCCGTTCGTGTTGTTGCGGTTCAGGCCGACCGGACCGATCTGATAGTTGGTCGAGGTCTGGGTCATCTCCGAATAGAGATTGTCGAAGTTGATCGTGGTCCGCTCCGTCGGCCGCCATTGGCCGGACAGGGTGACCCCTAGGCGATCCTGATCCACCTCCCGGTGATTCAGGGTGGCCAGGGCCGGGATGCGAACCAGAGAGCCGCGGTTCCCCGTTCCGTTGATCAGGGCATAGGCGGCCGGGTTCGAGCCGATCAGATAGTTGCGCGCCTCGGGATTGGTGACGCGCGGCAGGGCCGAGTTGGGCGTGCCGATCGGCAGGGCGAAGCCTTGAGGGTCCCCTGCGGCGTTGGCGCCGGCGTTATTGAACGTCGCGCCGCGATAGGCGTAGTCCATCGAGCCGACCTGGCGGGCGTAGCTGTCGATGACCTGTTTACGCTCATTGTAGGCGACCGAGCCCAAGAGGCCGAACTCGCCGATCTTGCTGGTCCAGCGGTCAGACGCCAACAGGGCCACGCGCGGGCTGTGGTTGCCGCCGTTCTCGTAATAGGCGTCCTGAAGGGTCAGGGCGAGACGGCGTTCGGTGAAGTCGAACGGGCGGCCCGAGATCAGATCGACGGTCGCGCCCAGGGAGCCTTCGTCCGTCTGGGCGTCTGCGGACTTCTGGACCTTCAGGGAGTTGAACAGCTCGGAGGCGAAGGTGTTGAACTGGAAGCCGCGGTCGCGCCGCAGGGCTCCGTCGGCGCTGCTGGCGCCGGAAGTGGACAGGGTCTCCAGCCCGTTCAGCCGAACCCGGGTGAAGTCGCCGCCAAGGCCGCGGACAGAGATCGAATTGCCCTCGCCGTTTTCGCGGTCGATCGAGACGCCGGGAATCCGCTGAAGCGACTCCGCCAGGTTGGCGTCGGGGAAGTCGGCGATGTCTTCGGCGTTGATGACGTCGACGATGGTGTTCGACCGACGCTTTTCGCTCAGGGCGCTGGCGAGAGAGGCGCGGATCCCGGTGACGACGATCTCATCGACGGTCGTAGCCTCCTGATCATCGGCCTGTTGAGCCTGGGCCCAAGTGGGCGCCGCCAGCAGCAGGGCGCCGATCAGAAGCGCCGCCGGGGACGCCGCCGCGCGCAGTTGTCCTGTGGTTTGGTTGTGCATCCGTTCCCTCCGTTGCTGTCGCGCTCCGACCTCTGGCGGGCCGGATGCCGACATCCTCTGTCCCCCTCTTGATGAGGGGATCGTCTTGGTCCCCCCGCCGTTGCGAGACAGGACAATGTCACCGGTGTCATATGGCGAAAATGTGGCGAGCGCCAGGGCAAAAATCAGCGTTTGATTGGAATGGGCCGAAAAGGACGGGGCGATCCCCGCCCATCGACGCCGCCCGGGCGGCTTAGGCGCCGAGCGCGCGGAAGAGGAAATTCCTGAACCGCGCTTCACCCTCTCCGGCGGCGTAGAGGCCCGGACGCAATATCATGAAGCCGCCCCTAACATTCTGATTATAGCCGGAAACTTCCATGCCTCTATCGAACCGCCGCCAGGTCACGCCGTCGCCGGAGGTGTCGAAATGGAGGTTCTGATAGGCGTTGGTCAGGCGGATGAACATGCGCCGTCCGTGGGGATTGGCCGGGCGGCCGCGTTCGATTCCGTATTGGTGGGTGACATAGCGCTGAGCGTCGAACCCCAGACCGGCGTAAAGGGCGCGATCATAGAACAGAATCAGCCCCGCCACAGCGCCGGGATCGATCTCGATTTCACATTCAAGTTCATAAGCTTGCTCGCCTTGAACGAAGGTCAGGGGCGAGCAGTCCGCCGGCGCCCTGCCTTTAGCGCGCATATGAAGCACGCCGCTGTCTCGCCGCAGACGGTCCTTTTCGTTCGGCTGCGGATCATAGAAGCTCCACTGAAGGCCGAACTTGTCGGTTGAGAAATCGTCCGACAGGGCCATGCCGTGCGGCACGGCCTGGCCGCCGCGCGGCTTGGCGATCGGCTGCGACAGATCGCCGCCCCTGGCGCGGAACCAGCCGTCGTCGGTCCATTCGATCGGATCCAGCAGGGTCTGGCGGCCCAGGCTCCAATAGGCGTTCTCATAGCCGTGGTAGACCATCCACCAGTCGCCGGCCGGACCTTCGACCAGGGTGGCGTGACCGCGCGACCACCATTTTTCAGCGCCGGAGCGGGTGCGGACGATCGGATTGTGCGGGCAGTCTTCCCACGGGCCATGGATGGACCGGGAACGGGCGGCGATGACCATATGCCCCGTCGGCGGACCCGCCGTGCCGCCGATGGCGGTGATCATGTAAAAATAATCGCCGCGCTTCAGAAGTTTGGGGCCTTCCTGGGCGAAGCCTTCGACGATCCAGTCCTCGGGATAGCGCCAGGCGTCATAGACGCCCTCCTCGACCGGACCATCGACCGCCAGGCCGTCGTCGGTCAGCCGGACTCGGTCCCCGCCGTTCAGGAACAGATAGCGTTTGCCGTCTTCGCCGACGATGTGGCCGGGGTCGATATGGGCCGGCAGCTTCAGGTCGATCGGCGCGCTCCAGGGCCCTTCGATTCGATCGGCCCAGATCACGTAGTTCGACCGATACTCCGGGAAACGGGCGGGGATGTAGCAGTAGAATCGCCCCTCGTGTTTGATCAGCTCGGGCGCCCAGACCGAGCCGATATTGGTGGTGAGGGCCGCAGTGACGGGGCACCAGTTCACCAGGTCGCGCGAATGCCAGATATGGATGCCCGGCACGGATTCGAACGACGAAAAGGTCATGTAATAGTCGTCGCCGTCCTTCAGGATCGAAGGGTCGGGGTGGTCGCCGGACAGGATCGGGTTCAGGAACGTCCCGTCGCCCAAATCCGCCATCCGCTGGTTTTCGATCCCGCGACGCCATTTCATGTTCGCCCATTCGCGGCCGAGCGGCGCGGCCTCTTCCAGCGTCTGGGCCAGGACGCTCCGGACCGGCAGGGCGGAGGCGGCGACCCCGCCCAGAAGGCCGGTCAGTGCGGTGCGACGGTCGATGAACCTCATGGGCGTTTCCCTTGTCCCAGTTTTGCGGACAGCTTGTCAGGTTTGCTACCGGTGTCAATTTGCGACCGGAGCCCGACGCCTTGACACGATGCAGGAACCGGGCAGGCAGGGGTCGGTTACCTCCTGGTCCCATTGGATGGAGGTTCGACATGAACAAGGAACAAGAGGCCGAGGCGGCCCTGCCGCCGGGCGTGGCGCGCGGGCGGTCGCTGAACACCCCGTCCGAGGCGCTGCAGCAACGGGCCGGCGGCGTCGGTCCGGGCGGCCAGATCGGCCCTGATCCCAATACGCTGGCGGTTCAAAAGACGCCGCACGACCAGCGCCCCGAAGGCGACCTGCCCCAGGGACCGATCAGCGGCGACCCGCGCACGCCCGTCCCGACCACCGCCAAGGACGAGGCTGTGGACGATCTGAACGAGGGCTGAGCAGGCCCGCCTACATCGGCGGCTGGGTTCGCAGGAAGGCTGTGGCGCCGACGCCGAAGTAGAGCAGGCCGAAGATCAGGGCCAGGACGAGGAGCAGGATGGCGACGCCGCGCTTGCTCTTCAGGATCGGGGGTTTGGGGGCGCGTCTGGGCATGGGCTGAAAACCGCCTTCGGCGCCGTCCGTTCCGGCCTCGGCCCTCGATCTTCAGCCGTTTTCATACCCGCGCCACCAGGCGGCGAACTTCTCAAGCCCCTCTTTCAGAGGCACCCTTGGCCGATAGCCGATCAGGGCGTTCAGCTTGGAGATGTCCGCATAGGTGGCGGTGACATCGCCCGGCTGCATGGGCCGCATGATCTTTCTGGCCTCCGCGCCGATCGCCTCTTCCAGGGTCGAGATCATCTCCATCAGGCCCACGGGCCGGCTGTCGCCGATGTTGTACACCTCATGACCGCCCGGCGCGGGCGGATGATCCAAGACCCCGACGATCCCGTCCACGATGTCGTCGATATAGGTGAAGTCGCGGGCCATGCGGCCCTCGCCGTAAACTTCGATCGGTTCGCCGCGCGCGATCTTCCGGGTGAAGCTGAAATAGGCCATGTCCGGCCGGCCCCAGGGGCCATAGACGGTGAAGAAGCGCAGACCTGACTGGGGAAAGCCGTACAGTTTGGCGTAGCTCTGGCTCAGCAGTTCGCAGGATCGTTTGGTGGCGGCGTACAGGGAGACCGGCGTCACCGTCGGATCGTCCTCGCGAAAGCCCGAGCCCTCTAGCGGCCGATCGCCATAGACCGAGCTGGACGAGGCGTAGACTAGGTGCTGGACCGCGTTGTGACGCGCTGCCTCCAGGATCGACAGATGCCCCGCCAGGTTCGACCGCTCGTAGGCGAAGGGGTTCTCCAGCGAATAGCGAACTCCCGCCTGGGCGGCGAGATGGACGATCCGCTTGATCCCCTGATCCCGCACCAGGGCCAGCACCTGCTCATGTTCGGCGATGTCGGCCCGAACCAGGCGAAAGCCCTCGCGGGCCTGCAGACGCGCCGCGCGGGCCTCCTTCAGGGCCGGGTCGTAATAGGTGTTGAAGTTGTCGATCCCGACCACCGTCTCGCCCCGCGCCAGCAATCGCTCGGCCGTATGCATGCCGATGAAGCCGGCGGCGCCGGTGACGAGGATCGGCCCTTCGCTCATCCGCGGCCGATCCCGGAGTATTTGAACCCTCGCCGCGCCATGTCGTCGGGACGATAGATGTTTCTCAGATCAATCAGCACCGGCTGTTTCATCAGCAGCTTGATCCGGTCCAGATCCAGGGCGCGGAACGGGTCCCATTCCGTCACGATCACCACCGCGTCGGCGCCCTCGACCGCGTCATAGGCGTTGGCCTTCATCTTCACGTCCGGCAGCAGCTTGGCCGCCTCGGGCATGCCTTCGGGGTCGAAGGCCTGGACCTGGGCCCCGGCGGCGATCAGGGCCTGGGCGATGTCCAGGCTTGGGGCGTCGCGCATGTCGTCAGTGTTCGGCTTGAAGGTCAGACCCAGCAGGGCCACCGTCTTGCCCGCGACGGCGGCGCCGAGGGTGGTTTCAACCCGCCCGGCCATGGCCTTCTTGCGCGCGTCATTGACCTCGACCGTGGTCTCGATCAACCGCACCGGTGATTCATATTGCTGGGCCGTGCGGACCAGGGCCAGGGTGTCCTTGGGGAAGCAGGAGCCGCCGTAGCCGGGCCCGGCGTGCAGAAATTTCGACCCGATGCGCTTGTCCAGGCCGATGCCGCGCGCGACCTGCTGCACGTCGGCGCCCACCGCCTCGCACAGGTCCGCCATTTCGTTGATGAAGGTGATCTTCATCGCCAGGAAGGCGTTGGCGGCGTATTTGATCAGTTCGGACGTGCGCCGGCCGACGAAGAGCAGCGGACTCTCGTTCAGGTTCAGCGGACGGTACAGTTCGCTCATCACCGCCTTGGCGCGGGCGCCGGTCTCGCCCTCGATGTCGTTGACGCCGATCACCACCCGGTCGGGGCGTTTGAAGTCGCCGATGGCGGCGCCCTCACGCAGGAACTCGGGATTGGAGACCACGACGAAGTCCGCGTTCGGATTGGCCTTGCGGATCACCGCTTCGACCTCGTCTCCGGTGCCGACCGGGACCGTGGATTTGGTGACGATCACGGTGAAGCCGTCGATCAGGCCCGCGATCTCCTCGGCCGCCGCATAGACGTAGGACAGGTCCGCATGACCGTCGCCGCGGCGGGTCGGGGTGCCCACGGCGATAAAGACCGCATCGGCCCGGCGGATCGCCTCGGCCCCGTCCAGGGTGAAGAACAGCCGACCTTCCTTGACGTTGGCGGCCACCAGATCATCCAGCCCCGGCTCGAAGATCGGAATCTCACCGCGTTCCAGACGCTCGATCTTGGAGGGATCCTTGTCGATACAGGTCACGACGTGGCCGAAATCGGCGAAACAGGCCCCAGACACCAGGCCCACATAGCCGGTGCCGATCATCGCGACGCGCATCCTAACATCCTCAAACGAACAGGAGAGACGGCCCTATATCATGTGATCCGGGCGCTGCTGGACTTATTAAGGCCTCTACGAAAAGACTGCCGCCTGGTGTCAGCCATCAGACCGGGGCGGGGCGGTCGAGCCGCGAGGCGCAAAGCCGAAGGCCACCCTGCTTTGGGACGGCAGGTCCGTTTCCCCCGCCTTGAACCGGATCAGCAGGTCGGCGGCGACCGCGCTCATCTCGGCGACCGGCTGGATCACCGCCGTCATGTCGGCGAACCGCGCCAGGGGCGTGTTGTCGAAACTGACGACCGACAGATCCGCCGGCGTGGAAAGACCGCGCCGCTGGGCGGTGCGGATCGCCGCCAGGGCCATGCGGTCATTGCTGCAGACGACGGCCGTCGGCGGCGACGGCAGATCGAGCAGGGCGTCCACAGCGGCGACACCCGACTCATAGGAGAAGTCGCCGCGTCCGATCAGGGTCTCGTCCAGCCCATGGGGCGAGGCGATCATGGCGGCGCGATAGCCGGACAGTCGGGCGTCGCTGACTGCGTATTGCGGGCTGCCGGTGACGAAGCCGACGCGCCTATGGCCGAGGGACAGAAGATGATCCGTCGCGTGGGCGGCTGCCTCGGCGTCGTCCATCGATACGGCGAAACCGTCGCCCTCGGCGATCGACGCGATCCGCGCAAAGGGCAGGCCCAACTGGCTGAGCAGGCCGGTGATGGCCGGGTTTTCGCTGTGCGGCGGGGTCAGGATGACGCCGTCGGGGTGAAGAGCGGCCAGGGCGGCGCGCACGGCGCGATCCACATAGTCGGAATGGGTGTCGACCAGTTCGAAGATCATCCGATAGCCGTGCGACTCGCACTTCAGCATGCCGCCCATCAGCATCTGATCGACCCAGTCGGTGCCCTCGCCGGACTTCCAGCCCTCGATGGTCCGGTCCCGGTCGTTCAGCGCCATCAGCAGATAGGAGCGCGAGCCCCCCATCCGTCGCGCCGCCAGACTGGGCACATAGCCCAGCTTGGCCACGGCGGCGCGCACCCGCTCCTGCACCACGGGCCGCACGTTCGGTTCGTTGTTAATGACCCGCGACACCGTCTGCAGGGAAACGCCCGCCTCGGCGGCGACGTGCTTGATGGTGACGGCGCGGCGCAAACTCTGGTTCCTTATCCCCGCCTCATACTGTCAGGCTCGGCGGCGACAAGGCAAGCGCGCCGGCATCAAGCGGGTACGGCGGCCGGGGCGACCGGCGCCAGGTCGACCGGCGGGGCGGGACAGTTGTCCTGCAGAAACTGCTGATGCGACGGCAGGTCCTTGACGAAGGCGTTCAGAATATCGGCCGCCCGGTCCATCTCGGCGGTCAGGCCGGCGAAGTCGATCCGGTCGACCAGCGGCGGATAGGAGCGGGGCGTCACCCCCATGCCGTCCATCACCGCATACCAGCTGACATTGCGGAACAGGGGGTCCAGCGCCTCGACCAGGCTGCCGTTGGCGCGGAAGACGTCCAGCTTGTGCTGCAACCCCTCGGGCAGGGCCATGTCGCGGCATGCCCGCCAGAAGGGCGTGTCGTCCCGCCTCGTCAGGGCGTAGTGCAGGATGATGAAGTCGCGAATCTCCTCGTAGTCCACGGTCATCCGCCGATTGTATTCGGTCGCCAGTTTCGGATCGCAATCCAGGTCCGGCATCAGGCGGAAGAAGAAGTCCATCCCGCGATAGATCAGGTGGATGGCCGTCGATTCCAGCGGCTCGATGAAGCCGCTGGCCAGACCCAGGGACAGGACGTTCCTGTCCCAGATCTTCTCCCGCACCCCGGTCTTGAACGGCACCACCATCGGATTGACCACCGCCCGGCCCTCGACCTGGGCCAGCAGGCGCGCCGTCGCCTCGTCGTCGGACATGTAGCGGCTGCAGAAGACATGGCCGTTGCCGGTCCGGTGCTGCAGCGGGATGCGCCAGCGCCAGCCGCAGTCCTGCGCCTGGGCCAGGGTATAGGGTTTGGGCGCCCCGACATTCTCGGTCTGGACCGCGATGGCCCGGTCGCACATCAGCCATTCGGACCAGTCCGTGTATCCGACGCCCAATGTCTTGCCGATCAGCAGGGCCCGGAAGCCGGTGCAGTCGATGAAGAAGTCCGCCTCGACCGTCTGGCCCGATTTCAGCTTCAGCCCGCTGACGAAGCCGTCGGGCCGCGTCATCACCTCCTCGACGATGCCCTCGGTCCGCTTCACCCCCCGCGCTTCGGCGAAGTCGCGCAGATAGCGGGCCACCCGCTTCGCATCCACATGGACGGCGTAGGAGGCCCCGCCGATAGGGCTGCGCTGGGCTTTGAACGGCAGCATGAACCTTTCGTGGGCCGCCATCCGCGCCGCAGAGGCGAAGTCCATCAGCGGGCGCTGATAGCCGTTCATCCGCGCCTTCAGCCAGACCGGATAGAAGTCGCTGACGTCCACCGGCACGCCGATGGCGCCGAACGGGTGGAAATAGCTTTCGCCCTTCTCGGTCCAGTCGTCGAACTGGATGCCCAGTTTGAAACTGGCCTGGGTCTGTTGGATGAAGTCCTGCTCGTTGATCCCCAGCTTCTTCAGCATTTCCAGGAAGGGGGGCACGGTGGATTCGCCGACCCCGATCGTGCCGATGTCGTCGGACTCGACCAACTCGACCTCGGCCATCCGGCCCTTGAAATGCTCGGCCATCAGGGCGGCGGCGATCCAGCCGGCGGTCCCGCCGCCGACGATGCAGATCTTCTTCAGGGGACGGCGGGGTTGGTCCATCTCGGGTCTCATGCGGCTGAGGCGGCGGGATCGAGACCCGCCAGGAATTGGGCGTGATCGGGGGTCCGAGCGACGAAGTCGGCGATATTGGTCCGCATCTCGGCCAGGCTGCGCGCCAGATAGGCCGGGTCCATGGCGTCGACGGCGGGGTCGTAATGGTCGGGATACAGGCCGAAGCCGTCATAGATGGCCAGCCAGCTGGCCGGGTGGAACATCTCCCACCGATAGCGGACGAACTGGCCCCGCGCGGTCCACAGGGCGAGCTTGCGCTCCAGCGTCTCGGGGACGGCCATATCGCGGCAGTCGCGCCAGAAGTCCGTGTCGGTCCGCCGGTTCAGCTTGTAGTGCAGGATGATGAAGTCCCGCACCCGCTCCATCTCCCGCGCAGTCTGATCATTGAACTCGTCCAGGATCGGCTGGGCGAAGCGGCGGTCGGGGAACAGGGCCTTCAGTCGCTCGATGCCCGTCTCGATCAGGGCGATACTGGTGCTCTCCAGCGGCTCCAGGAAGCCGGACGACAGGCCGATGGCGACGCAGTTCTTGGCCCAGGCCTGCGACCGCCGGCCGGGGCGGAAGGGAATGCGCCGGGGCTCCGTCTGCGGATCGCCCAGCAGATGGGGCATGAGCTCGGCCAGGGCCTGATCGTCGCTCAGATGGGCGCTGGAAAACACCAGGCCGTTGCCGGCCCTGTGGCGCAGCGGAATCCCCCATTGCCATCCGGCCGACCGGGCGGTGACACGGGTGAAGGGGGCGGGGGCGTCGCCGGGGCGGTTCTTGCTCTGCACCGCATAGGCGGCGTCGCAAGGCAGCCAGCGGCCCCAGTCCTCGAACCCGACGCCCAGGGCCTCGCCGATCACCAGCCCCTTGAAGCCCGAGCAATCGACGAACAGATCGCCCTCGACCTCGCGTCCGTCGTCCAGGGTCAGGGCCCGCACGAAACCGTCCTCGGGACGCAGTTCGACCGAGCGGATGCGGGCGTCGATCCGGGCGCAGCCCCCAGCCTCTGCATAGGCGCGCAGATGTTGGGCGAACAGGCCGGCGTCCAGATGAAGCGCCCAGTCGAACACCGACAGCTGCGACGGCGGATTGGGCGAGGGCTGGATGAACTTGCCCCCGGCGGCCAGGGACGCGCCCAAGGAATAGGCCGCCAGCGGCGCGGGGTCGCCCGCGCGCTTCTGCTTCAGCCAGTAATGATGAAAACCGATCCCCTTCACGTCCTGCCCGTACAGGCCGAAGGGATGGATGAAGTCCGAGCCCGGCCCGGACCAGTCGATGAAGCGGATGCCCAGTTTGCAGGTCGCCTGGGTGGCGCGCATCACGTCGTCGTCGCGCAGACCCAGCTGCCCATAGAACCGACGGATGGTGGGAATGGTCGCCTCGCCCACGCCGATCGTGCCGATGTCGGAGGACTCGACCACGGTGATCTTCAGCGGCGTGCTGCGGAAATGCTGGACCAGGGCCGCAGCCGTCATCCAGCCGGCGGTGCCGCCGCCCACGATGACGACGGAACGGATGCGAGGATCGTCGATCTCATCCATGGCCTGATCCCAATACGCGAAAAAAGAGGCCGGCGACACGAATGCCGCCGGCCAGTCTGCTCAGGAAGAGATCAGAAGCGAGCGCGCACGCCGATGGTGTAGCGCGGCTCGAACTCGTTGCGGCTCTGGAACTGTTCCGCACCCGGCTTGAACTCGAGGTAGTACTCCTCGATTTCGCCCAGGACGTTCGATCCGTTGGCGTAAACCGTGACCATGTCGTTGACGTCATAGGTCACGTTCACATCCACGTATTGCGACGTATCCTGATAGATCGGGATGCTGCCGAACGTGCTGTTGAGGCGCGGCGTGCGATAGTTCCAGGCGACCCGCGCCTGAAGCTTGTCGCCCTGGTACCAGACGGCGGCGTTCAGCGAGTGTTTCGAGTTGTCCTGGAACGGCAGTTCGTCCCCGTTCAGGGCCGTCGAGTTGGAGGAGCTGTCCGAGAAGGTGTAGCTGCCGTCGAAGCCGAAATCGGACCAGATGGGCGTGTCGATGAAATCCGACAGACCGATCTTGGCGCCTATTTCGATGCCTTGAAGCTGGCCGCCGTCGCCTTGTACCGGACGGTTGACGTCCACCAGCCTGCGGATGACGCCATCGCCGTCCGCATATGACCCGCTCTGGGGGACGGTGGCGCGGGTGACGAAGCTATCGATGTTCAGGCGGAAGGCCGCGATGTTGAACATCGTCGCCGGGCCGTAATAGTACTCCAGCGCCAGATCGAAGTTATCCGAACGCCAAGGGTCAAGGTCCGGGCTTCCGGACAGGGTGGCCCCGGTCACCCGACGAACGCCGACGGGCGGAGCGGTCGGATCGGCGGGCGTCGGACCTTGGGAGTCCGCCGTGGATATGGTGACGCCGCCGCCGTAGTTGCCCAGATCCAGCGGGATCATGGTTTTGGCGTAGGCGGCCCGCAGACGCAGCTTGTCGCTGAAGTCGTAGGCCAGGTTCACCGACGGCAGCCAGTCCGTGTAGCTGCGGCTCGAAATCGTGTCGCCGACATCGTTGTTCGTGTCGCCATAGGCGCGCACGTCGCCGGTCTGATTTTGACGGACCCGAAGCTCGGTCCGGACCATCCGCACGCCCACGTCGCCGTGCAGGGCGCCGAACTCGACGGCGCCGTTCAGATAGGCGCTGTCCTCATACAGATCGACGTCATAGGAGTTGCCGGGAATGATGACGTCATAGGCGTTGCCGAAGACCCGTTGCTGGAAGGCGCGGGGGTCGTCGAAATCGCGCGGATCAGCCACCCACACCCCCGGAATGCCCGAGGCGACCGAGCCGAAGTCGGTCAGGAAGTAGGTATTGTTGTTTTCGCGCAGCAGCGTGGGGCGGTTGACGGTATAGCCCTGGAAGCAGGTGGGGGCGTTGGCCACCGTGCCGGCCGTACAGCTGCTGGGCGTGGTCGCAACCGCCAAGGCCGGATTGAACCCGGGGTTAGTCACGAACTCGCCAGACTGGCACTGCGGATTGTCCATCACGACGTCGATGGCCTTCCACTGGGCCGAGCAGCCCGCTTGGTTGCCGGCGCCGGCATTGGCGTAGAAGTCCGAGAACAGATGGAAGTTGGTGATCTCCACCTCGCGACCGCTGTGGCGAACCCCGGCGTCGACGCGGGTCAGGAAGCCGAAAGCAGGGCGCTCCTGGAACTCATACGAGCCGTCGAAACGGACAACGGTCAGGTCCGAGTTGTTGCGCTGGTTGCCTTCGGATGAATAGGCCCCGACCGTGTAGGAATCGAGGTTCGACATATATTGGCTCAGCGGCACATTGCCCAAGCCGCCGACGATGTTGTTTTCGAACCCGCTCCAGGCCAGTTTCGAACCGCCGGTATCGATATGCAGTTGCGGGTCCGCCCCATAACCGAAGGGGTTCGGCGTGATGTAGCGACCGCCTTGGCTGCCGACGACGTTGTTGGAATAGCGTGAGGCCGGATACAGGGCGGCGATCGAGGCGGGGTAGAAGGTGCCGCGGGTGCGGTCCGCCGCTTGGCGGAACAGGGTGAAGGCGCGGTCCGATCCGTACTCCCAGTTGGACAGGTCGCCCTGGACCTGACCGTTCATGCTCAGCAGCGAGGCCTCGGCCTTGATCGCCCGCGCATTGAAGGTGAAGGGACCGCCCTTGTCGTAGTCCAGCTCCAGGTTGAAGTTCTTGGACTCATTGTTGGTGACGCGGTTGACGGTGAAGGAGTTCACCCACCAGGCGTCCAGATCATATTCCTCGACGTCGAGCCAACCCAGGCCCGTGTCGGTCGACTCGGTCGGGGTGGTCCACCCCAGCCCGCTCCAGCGGTTGGAGACGTTCAGGCCGGCGGCGCGATTGTACTCGTCCTGTTTGGTGTAGAAGGCCTCGGCCGTCAGACGAATGCCGTCTTCGATGTCAAACTGGAAGGCGGCGTTCAGACCGACCCGTTCGCGCTCGACCACGCGGTTGAACATTTCGTAGCCGTGGGGCGCCAGCCAAGCGTTGCCCGAACCGCCCCAGTCGTTGCTGCCGAACAGGCTGCCGGCGGTGCCCGCGTAGTTATTGCCCAGGTTCGAATTGCTGAGCACGCCCGAGACCATGACGCCCATGCGGTCGCCGCGCCAGTTCAGCAGGCCGTTGATCAGGTAGTCGTCCTGACGAGTGCGTTCGCCCGTCTGGTATTCGGCGGCGCCGGTGACGGTCGTTCCGTAGCTGAAGTCCATCGGACGACGGGTGCGCAGATCGATGGTGCCGGAGATGCCGGACAGGGCGTTCGTCACGTCCTGCGACTTGAATACGACGATCGAGCTCATCAGCTGCGACGGCACGTCGTTCAGGTTCGGCTGGGCGCTGCCCAGGTTGCCGGGGCTCAGATATTGTTCGCCGTTCAGCAGGGTCACAACCTGCGGCAGGCCGCGGATGTTGACGGTGGAGCCCTCACCTGCGGTGCGGCGGATCTGGATGCCGGCGATGCGTTGCAGGGCATCGGCCACGGTGACGTCAGGCAGTTTGCCGATGTCTTCGGCCGAAATCGCATCGACCAAAGCGGTCTCGTTGCGCTTGACGTTGATCGACTGGGTCTGCGACGCGCGGATGCCGGTCACGACGATTTCGCCGACCTCGGTCGGCTCCTGCGTCGCCGCCGGTTCAGCGGTCTGGGTCCCCGTCTGGGCGTAGGCCGGCGCGACCAGCGCCGAACTCGCCAGCAAGGCCGCAACCATGGGCCTCTTGTGGATTCTCATCTCTTTCTCCCTCCTCGGTGGCGCCGCGTTTTGTTGTGCGGCATTGGTTCAAGGTTTGATGGTCGACCCTGAAAGCGTGGTCGTCGCGCTCAACCCCGGCTCGGCGGCGTCGCGGGCGACGGTGATGCGGTAATCGCCCGGCGTGATGCGCCAGCCGGGCAGGGCGGTGTCGTATTCGGCCAGGATGCGGGGCTCGGCCGTCAGGGTGACGCGGCGCGTCTCGCCCGGCGCCAGGTTCACCCGCGCAAAGGCGGCCAGACGGCGGGGCCGATCGCCCGAAGCGACATAGAGTTGCGCAACCTCGGCGCCGGCTCGCGCGCCGGTATTGGTCACATCGACGCTGACGCTGAGCTTGTCTGCGCTGGACGCCGCCAGGTTGGAATAGGCGAAGCTTGTGTAGCTGAGACCATATCCGAACGGGAACAGGGGCGTCTTGCCCTCGCGTTCGTACCAGCGGTAGCCGACGTCCGAGCCTT
Organism: Brevundimonas sp. Br13; assembly: GCF_055391505.1. Classification (NCBI taxonomy): domain Bacteria; kingdom Pseudomonadati; phylum Pseudomonadota; class Alphaproteobacteria; order Caulobacterales; family Caulobacteraceae; genus Brevundimonas; species Brevundimonas sp. Br13. Next base: position 1,337,332 of record NZ_AP044008.1, read on the forward strand.
CCGGATAATCCACCACGAAGCCCTGGATTTCGCCGGCCTGGGGCGCGCCGGGATTGGCGGCGGCTGCGGCCTCGGCGCTCTTCAGCGCCTCGAGGCCCGGCGGCGTCGGGCGCGGCGCCTGATCCGCCGAGGCGGGGAAGGTGATCGGCAGACGGCCCGACGGATTGACCTCGCCGAACAGGATGCGGGCGATGGCCTCGCCGCCGCGCTGGCCGGGATACCAGGCCTGGATCACCGCCGGGGTCTTCTCCAGCCAGGGCATCAGCACCGGCCCGCCGGTCTCCAGCACCACCACGGTCTTGTCGTTGGCGGCCGCGACCGCCTCGATCAGCTCGTCCTGTCCGTCAGGCAGGGACAGGCTCTCGACGTCCTGGGCCTCGGTGGTCCACTGGGTGGCGAAGACCACGGCGACGTCCGCCGCTCGCGCCGCTGCGGCCGCAGCCGCCGGATCCTTGCCGTCGACATAGGTCACGGTCGCGTCCGGGGCGATCGCCCGAATGGCGTTCAGCGGCGACGACGCATGCCAGGTGATCCGCGCGAACGAGGCTGCGGCCCCCGAGGTCAGGGGGATCTCGACCGGCGCCCCGCCCACCGACCGCACCTGGGACGATCCGCCGCCCGACAGCACCCCGACGTCGGCATGGCCGCCGATAAGCACGATCCGCTTCGCTGTCTTGGCCAGGGGCAGAACCCCGCCCTCGTTCTTCAGCAGGACGATCCCCGCTTCGGCCGCACGCTGGGCGACCTCGGCGTTTCGGGCGTAGTCGATCGGCTGTTCGGTCGTGACCACGGGCGCGTCCAGCACCCCGGTCCGGATCAGGCCAACCAGCAGGCGGCGCACCATGTCGTCCAGCCGCGCCTCGGGGATACGTCCGGCCTCAAGGGCCTCGCGGAACGGCGCGTCGAAATAGAGGGCCCGGTCCAGTTCCTGGCCCGAGGCCTGGTCCAGACCCGCCAGGGCCGCCTTCTCGGTCGAATGGACCGCGCCCCAGTCCGACATGACCCAGCCGTCATAGGCCCAGTCGCGCTTCAGCACCTGGTTCAGCAGGAAGTCGTTCTCGCAGGCCCAGTCGCCGTTGACCTTGTTGTAGGCGCACATGACCGAGCCGGGGTTCCCCCGCTCGATGGCGATCTGGAAGGCCAAGAGGTCGCTTTCGCGCAGGGCCGCCTCGTCCAGCCGCGCATCCATGATCATCCGCCCGGTCTCTTGCGCGTTGAAGGCGAAATGCTTGATGGTCGAAACGATCCTGTTCGACTGGACGCCGCGGATATGCTCCCCGGCCATGACCCCGGCCAGCAGAGGATCCTCGCCCAGATATTCGAAATTCCGTCCGGCCCACGGATCGCGCGTCAGGTTCACCCCGCCGGCCAGCAGGATGTTGAACCGCTTGGCCCGCGCCTCCGAGCCGATCATGGCCCCGCCGGCGTAGGCGATCTCGGGATCGAAGGTGGCGGCGGTCGCCAGGCTGGAGGGCAGGGCGGTGGCGACGTCGCCCTTGCGCTGCTCGACCTGGTTGGCGACGCCCAGGCTGGCGTCGCTTTCGCGCAGATTGGGTATGCCCAGGCGGGGAATTCCCGGGATGTGGCCGGCCGAGGGAATCATGTCGGCGACTGGGGCGCCCGGCGTCCGCGCCGCCATGGGCGGGAAATAGCCGTGGATCAGCTGAAGCTTTTCGTCCTGCGTCATTCGCGCCAGCAGGGCGTCGGCGCGCGATTGGGCGGCGGCCGTCTCCGTCTGGGGCGCAGACTGCGCCGGCTGCGCGAGTGCGCCGGCGGGCGTCACGCCCACGGCGAAGGCCAGGGCGAGACGGCTGATCATCAAGGACTTGGAAAACTTCAAGAGACGCCCCGAACCGATTGCGCGACGGCGACCGCCGTCAGGACAAGAGTTGGGATGCGCCGCACAGGATCGATGATGGCGGCGGGCAGCCGACAGCATCGCCTGCTGTCGCAGGCTTTTCGATCCTGTTTGCGGATAGCGTCTTCGACGCCGAGGTTCGACGACCTGGAGAGGCCGTCAACTTTCCGCTCCCTGTGCGGAGACTCTTCGGCCCCTCGCATGAACAGGTAAGCATGGATTGAGAGCGTTCACAACACGAAACGGCCATGATCGAACGTGGTTATGACACCCCCAGTTCACATGTCGTTTCAGGGCCCTTCTGCGGATAGGGCGACGGGCGCGCAAAAAGAGAGGGCCGGCGCACTGGGACGCCGGCCCTCCCTCTACTCAGACCCGCAGGGCGTTCAGAGCACCCCGATCATCGAGGCCACCAGCGGGTGGCGGACGATGTCGCGTTCGGCCAGACGCACCACGGCGATGTTGTCGACCGCCTCCAGCCTGGCGGAAATATCCGCCAAGCCGGACACGCCGGGCAGCAGGTCCGACTGGTGGGGGTCGCCCGTGACCACCATGGTCGAATGCCAGCCGAGGCGCGTCAGCAGCATCTTCAGCTGCACATAGGTGCAGTTCTGGGCTTCATCGACGACGATGAAGGCGTTGTTCAGCGTGCGGCCGCGCATGTAGCCGATGGGGGCGATCTCGATCAGGCCCTCGGCCATCAGGGCCTTGACCCGCTTCATCGACAGCCGGTCCGACAGGGCGTCGTAGAGCGGGCGCAGATAGGGGGCCAGCTTGTCCTCCATGTCACCCGGCAGGAAGCCGATCGATTCGCCGGCCTCGACGGCGGGGCGGCTCAGGACGATGCGGCCGACCTTGCCGGCCTCAAGCGCCTCGACCGCCTTGGCGACGGCGAGATAGGTCTTGCCGGTCCCTGCCGGCCCCAGGGCCATGACCAGATTGTGCGCGTCGATGGCCGCCATCAGTTCGTGCTGACCGTCCGACTTGGGCTTCAGCGTCTTCAGATAGCCCTGCTCGCGGTCGTCGTTGTTGGGATAGGGCGACCAACCTGACCGTTCGTTGTGGGGGGCGTGCAGGCGCCGCACCTTTGATTCCTCCATGAACTCTCGCGAATCCAGGAGTCCGTTTTCACGGGACTGACGCTTCATTGCCGCACGCTTGGTCATGGACGCCTCCAGGGCATGAAAAAAGGCGGACCCACACGGGTTCCGCCTTGGCTGGTCTTGGGGAGGAAGGGGTCGCGGCCTGCGCCGCAGCGACCACCGGGATCAACGGCCGGGCCGTCCAAAACGGGCTGAACCCGTTCCCGAACAACCGAACCAGGATCCCAACGCGCCAAGCGAAAGCCCCGACAACTGACCGGACCGGGCTTGATCCGGCTTCGGATCCGGGGCCGAAATGGCGACCCTCGAATCGCATCAACAGTTAGATGCTATCGTGGTTAGAAATCTGTTAAAGCCCTCAATTTTCGAAGATTAGGCGGCATTCTGATGACCATTTACGCATTGGGCGACAGCAAACCTCAGTTTCCGCCGCAGGGCGAATACTGGGTGGCGCCGAACGCATCCGTGATTGGAAACGTGATTCTGCACGTCAACGCCAGCGTCTGGTTCGGGGCGGTGCTGCGCGGCGACAATGAGCCGATCACCGTGGGCCCCGACACCAATATTCAGGACGGCAGCGTCCTGCACACCGACATGGGCTCGCCCCTGACCCTGGGCCGGGGCGTCACCGTCGGGCATAAGGCCATGCTGCACGGCTGCGAAGTCGGGGACTACAGTCTGGTCGGGATTGGGGCGGTGGTGCTGAACGGGGTGAAGATCGGCCGCAACTGCATCATCGGCGCCAACGCCCTGCTGACCGAGGGCAAGGTCATTCCCGACAACAGTCTGGTGGTGGGCCAGCCGGGCAAGGTGGTGCGCGACCGCGATCCCGCCCAGATCGCCGTGCTGCAGATGTCGGCCGAGCACTATGTGCAGAACTGGAAACGGTTTGCGGCGGAGTTGCGCCCGCTCTAATCTCGCTCATCCCGGCTTTCGCCGTGATGAGTGGACATCAGGAAGCCAGAACCGCCCGCGCCGCCGCCGCATCGGCGTCGATCTGAGCCTTCAATGCTTCCAACCCCTCGAAGCTTTCTTCGCCGCGCAGCCAGGCGATCAGGTCGGTCTCGAGGGTCTGGCCGTAAAGGTCGCCGTCGAAGTCGAACAGCCAGACCTCCAAGAGCGGGGTCTCCAGCGCATACATGGGCCGCACGCCCAGGCTGGCGACGCCGTCAACCAGCCGGCCGTCAGGCAGGCGGCTGCGGGTCGCATAGACGCCGTAGGCCGGACGCATGTAGTCGCCCAAGGCGATATTGGCGGTCGGCACGCCGATGGTGCGCCCGCGCTTGTCGCCGTGGATCACCTCGCCCTGGATGGCGAAGGGGCGGCCCAGTATGGCGGCGGCCCGGTCCATGTCTCCGGCCTTAAGGGCCTCGCGCACGGCGCTGGACGACAGTTTCAGCCCGTCGGCGTCGTCCAGGCGTTCGGCCACCGAGACCGTGAAGCCCAGCCGCTCGCCATAGGCCCGCAGCGCCTCGGGCGAGCCGGACCGCCCCTTGCCGAAGGTGAAGTCGAAGCCGACGGCGGCGTGTCGCACGCCCAGACCCTGGGCCAGCACCTGTTCGGCGAAGTCGGCGTCGCTCATGCCCGCCATCTCGCCGTCGAAAGGGAGCAGATACAGGATGTCGACCCCCAGAGGCGCCAGAGCCCGCGCCATCTGGTCGGCGGTCATCAGGCGAAAGGGCGCGGCCTCGGGCTGGAACCAGCGGCGCGGATGGGGATCGAAACTGACCACGCCCAGCGGGGCGCCCAGCCGTTCGGCGGCGGCCTTGGCCCCTGCAATGACCGCCTGGTGCCCGCGATGCACGCCGTCGAAGGCGCCGACCGCGACCGACGCGCCCCTCAGGGCTTCCGGCAGGTCGCGCCAGTCGCGCCAAATACGCGTACTCCGCATCAGCGCTGGGACGGTTTGCGCCGGCGCGGAACGCGAACCACGGCGATCCCGTCCATGATCATCGTCTCGCCGACGAAGCCTTCGCAGCTCAGCTTGACCCGCGCGCTCTCGGCCTCGACCTCGATCACGGTGATCCGGATACGGACCACATCGTCGATCCGCACCGGCTGATGGAAGGCCAGGGTCTGGGAGATGTAGATCGACCCCGCCCCCGGCAGGATGGTGCCGACCACGGCCGAGCCGAAGGAGGCGCTGAGCAGGCCGTGGGCGATGCGACCGCGGTAGGCGGTCTTGGAGGCGAAGGCCTCGTCCAGATGCACCGGGTTGAAATCGTCGGACGCCTCGGCGAACAGCCGAATCCGGTCCTCCGTCGCCACGACGATTTTTTCGGCCGCCATGCCGATGTGAAGCTCGTCCAGGATGTAGCCGCCGGACGGATGTTGCTGAACCAATTCGACCATGGATCAGGCTTTAGCGGCGGTGCGACAAAATGGCGAGCCTTACCAGGCCAGTTCGAGCGCGGCGTATCGCGCATATGTTGTTTCAGCCTTCAGAAGTTCGCCGGCGCGGGCGGGGTCGAGGCTTCCGTTCTCGCCCCTGGCCTGGTCGCCGTGGATCCCTTGCGCGATGAACAGGCAGTCCAGGCCTTGCGCATTGGCCCCCATGACGTCGGTCACGACCCCGTCGCCGATGCACAGGACGCGCGACCGGTCCACGGGCCGTCCCAGCAGACGTTCCGCCTCTCTCAAGGCCAGGTCGTAGATGGGGCCGAAAGGCTTTCCGGCCATGACGACCCGGCCGCCCAAGGCCTCATAGAGGTCGGCCAAGGCCCCGCCGCAATAGATCAGCTGATCGCCGCGCTGGACCACCCGATCCGGATTGGCGCAGATCAGCTCCAGATCCCGCGCCGCGCCGACAGCCAGTCGTTCACGATAGTCCTCCGGCGTCTCCACCGTGTCGTCGACCGGGCCGGTGACGGAGATGAAGGCGGCGTCCTCGGCGCTGTCGGTCCGGGCCAGGTTCAGACCGGCGTACAGGGGAGCGTCGCGTTCGGGCCCGACGATCCAGGCCGGGCCGGGGGCGCGCTTGGCCAGTTCGGCGCGGGTCGCGTCGCCCGAGGTGACGAAGGCCTTCCACGCCTCACGCGGCACGCCCAGACCGTCCAGCTGGGCGACGACGTCAGAAGCCGGACGCGGCGAGTTGGAGATCAGCACCACATGGCCGCCCTGGGCGTTGAACCGGGTCAGGGCCTCGCACGGACCCGCCCAGCTCTCCCGTCCATTGTGGATCACCCCCCAGACGTCGCACAGCAGGATGTCGTAGTCGCCGGCGACGGCTTCGAGATGGGGCAGGGCGTGGGGGAGGGTCATGGGCGCTGAGTAGCTGCTCCGACGGGCTGACGAAAGTCTCCTCCCCATGAAATGGGGAGGGGGACCGCAAAGCGGTGGAGCGGCTCTTGACACCGCAGAGGCGCCTGGGGTGCGGAAAGAACCCCTCCGTCACGGCGCGGAAGGCGCGCCGCGCCACCTCCCCATGTCATGGGGAGGTGATAGACATGGGGCGATCAGCTGAACCGGCGACGCTGCTCCGCCGTGCGCAGAGTCGAGCGCATGAAGTCGGCCGGAGGGTCGGTCTCGGCCAGCACCTGTTCCTTGATGGCGCGGGGTTCGCCGAACAGATGGCCCTGGCCCATGGCGACATCCAGTTCGAGGATGTCGACGACCTGACGTTCCGCCTCGACCTTTTCAGCGATCACCTCGACGCCGTAGCGGCGGGTCAGGGCGGCGAAGTCCGCCGCCTGAATGTCGGGCATGGAGCGCAAGGGCGCCCCGCCGTCCAGGTCCAGCAGTTGTTCGATCAGCAGATCGGCCGCCACCTTGATGAACTTCACGTCCGAGCGCTGCAGATCGGCGAAGTCCAGGTCCAGGGTCTGGACCTTGTCCAGCGAAAAGCGGAAGCCCAGGTCCGCCAGTTTGGCCATGTTGCGAGCCTCGACCGCGCCGCGCGCGTCGAAGGTCGCCTGACCCAGTTCGAAGATCAGGGCCTGGTTCAGGTCGCGGTTCTCGTTCAGGAAGTCCAGGAAGCGCGGGAAGAAGGTCTCGTCGCCCAGGGACGTCAGGGCGACGTTGCAGAAGACCCCGACCTTGCGGTCATGGCGCGACAACCGGCGCACGATCTGGGCGCAGCGGAACAGCAGCAGATTGTCGATCGCGGGCACCAGGCCCTCGCCCTCCGCCAGGGACAGATACTCCGCCGGCATCATCACCCGATCGGAGGCGTCGCGCAGGCGGGTGAAGCTCTCGTAGAAGAGGGTGCGGCGTTGCGGCAGGGAGACGACGGGCTGGAGATAGAGATCGACCCGCCCCTGGCTAAGCGCCTCGTGGATGGTCCGCAGCAGAACGTTGGACTGGGCCTGGCGGCGGCCTTCAAAGGTCTCGACGCCCAGATTGGGCGCGCTGGCCAGACGCTGGTCGATGCTGTCGCTCATCTGCTGGACCAGGGTCTCCAGCATCCGAACCTCGCCGGTCAGGGCGTCAGTGTCCGACAAGGCGCCGCTTTCGATTGCCTGGGCCAGTTCGGTCAGGGCGCCCTGGGTCGATTCCATCGCATCGGCCAGCAGCCGATGCGCCTCGCGCACCTGGTCGATTTCCTTCTTCAGAGCGCGGCGCGCCGCCATGCCGGTGACGATGCCGTGGAAGGCGCCCAACAGGCCCAGCGCCCCGATCGCCCCCGCCACGCCTGCGCCGGCGCCCAAACCCGCACGCCACAGGAAGGCCCCCACGGTCATGCCGAGGAACAGATAGGCGAAGTAGAGAAAGCCCGTGGTCAGGTTGCGCATCGGCTGGCGGTGGCCACTCCCGGATGGAATCGCCTGAGTATCAGGCTATCAATGGCGTTCGGCTAGAGCCGGGCTGCAAATAGCCCGGCGAAACTCAAGGGAAACGCAATGGAACTGTTCGATCTCACCGGCAAGGTCGCCATCATCACCGGCTCATCGCGCGGCATCGGCAAGGCCATAGCCGAGCGTCTGGCCGAACACGGCGCCCGGGTCGTCATATCCTCGCGCAAGGCCGGACCCTGCGATGAGGCCGCCGCCGAGATCAACGCAAAGTACGGAGCCGGCCGCGCCATCGCGGTTCCGGCCAACATCGCCTCCAAGGAAGACCTGCAACGGCTGGTCGATGAAACCAACGCCGCCTTCGGCCGAATCGACATCCTGGTCTGCAACGCCGCGACCAATCCCTACGCCGGGCCGATGGCCGGGATCGCCGACGAGCAGTTCGAAAAGATCCTTCAGAACAACGTCATCTCCAACCATTGGCTGATCCAGATGGTCGCCCCCCAGATGGTGGAGCGCAAGGACGGCGCCATCCTGGTGATCTCCTCGATCGGAGGCCTGCGCGGCAACGCCCTGATCGGCGCCTACAACATCTCCAAGGCCGCCGACATGCAGCTGGTGCGCAATCTCGCCGTGGAGTGGGGGCCGTCCAATGTGCGCGTCAACTGCATTGCGCCGGGCCTGGTCCAGACCGACTTCGCCAAATATCTGTGGGAGAATCCGGAGCTGCTGAAGACCGTCACTGAGCCGGCGCCGCTGAAAAGGATCGGCCAGCCCGATGAAATCGCGGGCACGGCGGTCTATCTGTGCAGCCCTGCTTCGGCCTATGTGACCGGACAGACCCTGGTGGTGGACGGCGGATTGACGATTGCCTGGTGAAGACACGCGCGCAGACGGCCCAAGGGGCGGTCGCGCCACAGATTGGAAGCAGGACGTCATCTGGCGCCTAGAGGCCGTCGGCTTTCAGGCCCTGTTCGCCTTCCTGCGCCTTTTGGGCGTCGAGCGGGCCTCGGCCCTGGGGGGCTGGTTGCTGAGGACCCTGGGGCCGCTGACCGGTACGCAGAAGACGGTAATGCGAAATCTGCGCATCGCCTTTCCCGAGATGCCGCCGGATCGTCGCGAGGCCCTGGCGCGCGAACAGTGGGACCGCACGGGCCGCACCTTCGCCGAACTGGCGGTGATGGATCAGCTGACCCCGGCCGGTGGGCGGGTCGAGGTGGTGGGGATGGAGCGGCTGCACGCTCTGCGCGACAGCGGGCGCCCCGCAGTCCTGATCTCGGGCCATCTGGCCAATTTCGAAGTCATGGCGGCGGTCATCATGGCCTCGGGCGTGCCGTGCCAAGTCACCTATCGCGCCGCCAACAATCCCTATGTCGACGCCCAGATCCGCAAGAGCCGAGAGCGTTACGGCATCCGGCTGTTCGCGCCCAAGGGGGACGGGACGCGCGATCTGATGGCCGGGATGAAGCGGGGCGATTCCATCGCCCTGCTGGTCGACCAGAAATACAATCAGGGGCCGGAGGTCGAGTTTTTCGGTCAGCCCGTCAACGCCTCGCCGGGCGCGGCGCGGCTGGCCCTGAAGTTCGGAACCGTGATGCAGCCGCTGTCGGTGGTGCGGCTGCCTGGGGCGCGCTTTCGCGTGACCGCCCATGAGCCGATCACAGTGCGTGAAACCGAAGACAAGGCCGCCGCCGTCCTGGCCGGAATCCAGGCCGCCAACCGCTTCGTCGAAGACCGGGTGCGCGAAGTTCCCGAAGACTGGTTCTGGGTCCACAAACGGTGGCCCGACCGGGTTTACGCCGCGTTGGAAGCGGCCGCCCCGTCGGCGGAACGGCGGAACGGGCCGCAGTAGTCGTCGGCCTCGCGGCGACGGCGGCAGGGTCCGAAATAGGTGGCGGTCTTCACGAACGGACGGGGTCGGAAGATGACGGCGTTGATCCGGTCCAGAATGGCCTTGGCCGTGATCGGCTTGACCAGAAACTCGGTGACCCCGGCGTCGCGGGCGGCGTAGACGCGGTGCTTCTCGGCATGGCCGCTCATCATGATGATGGGCAGATAGATGTTGGCGCTGTCGGGGCGGTTCCGGACCCGCCGGGTGAACTCGACCCCGTCCATCGGGAACATGTTGTAATCGACCAGAGCCAGGTCGATGGGCTGACGGCGCAAAACCTCGAAGGCTTCCGCCCCGTCGCCGGCCTCATACACCCGGTGGATGTCGGCGGAATGCAGGACGGCCGCTGCGATGGTGCGCATGTGCTGATTGTCATCGACCAGCAGCACATTCAGCGATTGAAGATGCGGCATTCGGCCTCCCGCCTAGCACGAAGGCGCAATATAAGGGATTTCCCTTAGGCAGGCAAGCGGCCGCGAATCAGGCCAGGCGCTCGGGCGGCCGGGCGCCGATCAGAAGCGAGGGGTCCAGGTTGCGCTCGCGCCATTTCAAGCGCCAGCACAGGTGCGGGCCGGTCGCGCGGCCGCTCATGCCGACCCGCCCCATCGGATCGCCGCGACGAACGGTCTGACCGGCCGCGACGTCGATCTGCGACTGGTGAAGATAGGCGCTGATCAGCCCCTGACCATGATCGATCAGGGTCAGACCGCCCTCGAAATGCATGTCGGGCCGGGTGAAGATCACGCGGCCGTCGGCCGGCGCCCGGATGACGGTTCCGATCGGCGCGGCCAGATCGACGCCGTAATGGGGCCGCGCGGGCGTGCCGTTCAAAACGCGCTGGGCGCCCCAGGCGCTGGAGACGCGATAGGTCTCCAGCGGCCAGACGAAGCCGTCGCGGAAGTCGTCCGTATCAGCCCGGCTGGCGAAGGCCTCGGTCTTGACCAGGACCTCCTGGCGAATGCGCTCCAGCAGGGCCGGATCGCTGGGCTCGACCGTGGCCGGCGGCAGGCCGTCGATCCGTGTCGAGGGGAAGTCATAGGGGGCCACGGCGATGCGGCGTCGGGTGGATTGCGCGCCGTCGCGGGCTTCGATGTCCACCTCTGCGGCGGCGTCTCGGTCAAAGCCCACGATGAACAGGCCGTCGGCGGAGGCGGTGCTCAGGGCCTCTCCATCCACGAAAATCAGGGCGCGCGACGCCGTGCGACCCAGGGCGTAGCCGCCTTGTCGCCAGGCGCCGTTCATCGCCAGGGGCAGGGCGGACGGCGTCTCGCCGCGCGCGGCGGCGCCCAGGCCGCGGGGCGTCGCAACCGCAGCGGCCAGGCCCAGCAGCAGGGGCCGGCGGCCGATCATTCAGGCTGCATCCGGGCGATGAACTCGGCTGGGCCGAAATAGGCTTCCTGCCGGCTGGGGCTCCAGTACCGCAGCACCTCCAGGGGAATGGGCTTCTCCGTCACGGCGCAGCGCACGAAACGGCCGGGCTTCAGCACTGCGAACTCCCCGTCGCCGTAGTGAAGCACCGCCTGGGCTGAAAGGGGCTCGTCCATGGCCGCAGTTAACGACGATCCCGAGCGCCCGCCAAGAGGCGTCGGCTCAGGCGGTGGCCGGATTCGATGCGGCCTTTTCCGCCGCGTGGTCTATCGCCGCCTGTTTGGCCTCGGGCGAGCCGGCGACGGGCGGGCGGGGCCGCCCTCCCATCCGATCCGTCAGCAGGAAGACGAAGGGGTTCAGCGAGATCGACAGCAGGGCCGCCGCCAGGATCAGATCGTGGGTCTCTCGGCTCATGGCCCCCAGATAGACGCCCAAGGCCGCCAGGATGAAGGAGAATTCGCCGATCTGGGCCAGGGAGGCCGCGACGGTCAGGCCGGTCGAGCGATCCAGCCTGAAGCCGTGGGTGATGACCAGGGCCGCCAGCGACTTGCCGACGATGACGATGGCCAGGACGCCCAGAACCGCCAGCGGATCGCGCACCAGGATCATCGGGTCAAACAGCATGCCCACCGAGACGAAGAACAGGACGGCGAAGGCGTCCCGCAGGGGCAGGGACCGTTCGGCCGCATTATGCCCAAGGGGAGAGGCGTTCATGACCAGCCCGGCGAGGAAGGCGCCGAGGGCGAACGAATGGAACAGATAATAGGCCAGCCAGGCGATGCCCAGAGCGATCGCCAGGACGCCCAGGGTGAAGAGTTCGCGCGACCGGGTATGGGCGATCCGCACCAGGAGCCAGGGGATCAGACGCCCGCCGACCACCAGCATGCCGGCGACGAACAGGCCTACCTTCAACAGGGTCCAGCCGATGTTCATGCCCAGGGCGCCCAGGTCGGCCTGGGTTCCGGCCGGGACGAGGATCATCGGCAGCATGACCAGGGCGATGACGATCACCATGTCCTCGACGATCAGCCAGCCGACGGCGATCCGCCCGATTTCGCCCTTGACCTGTTTGCGCTCTTCCAGCGCCCGCAGCAGAACGACGGTGGAGGCGACCGAAAGGGAGAAGCCCATCAGCAGGGCCTCGACGTCGCCGAGGCCCAACAAGGTCCGGCCCAGGACCCAGCCCAGGGCGGTGGCGGCGGCGATCTGGACTAGGGCGCCGGGCACGGCGACCTTGCGCACCTGCATCAAATCCTTGGGCGAAAAATGCAGACCGACTCCAAACATCAGCAGGATCACGCCGATCTCGGCCAACTGGGGCGCCAGTTCCAGATCGGCGACGAACCCCGCCGTATAGGGACCGACGACGATCCCCGCGACCAGATAGCCGACCAGAGGCGACAGTTTCAGACGATTGGCCAACATGCCGAACACGAAGGCGAGGACGAAGCCTCCGACCAGGGTGAGAATCAGGCTGTCGGCATGCGTCATCGGGGCTCCTGCGAAGGGGAAGGGCGCGCTGTTCGGAGACGTCGCAGTTGGTGGCCGCAGGCCGCTTTTTCAAGATGACGCAGTGTCGCGTTCAGACCTTCCCCCGCTTGCGGGGGGAGCAGCAGGTCGAGGCGCACAGCAATACGCTTGACGATGGGGGAGGTCTTCCTTCAGGCGACACCTCCCCCTCCGAGCCTGGTCCGCTGCGCGGACGCCGGCCCACCTCCTCCGCAGGCGGGGGAGGGTCTTGAGGTCAGCGTCGCGTCTGGTCCCAGTACCGGACCGCATCGGCGTCGCGCGCCGACAGGTCGGGGTAGTCGGGGTCGGAGCCGACGTCGGGGACGCGCCGCCAGGAGCGGGCGCATTTGGGATAGTCGGCCAGGTTCACGGTCACGGCCAGGGCCTCGCCTTCGACCAGTTCAGCGCCAGAGGTGCGGAAAATCTCGGCCGCGTCCAGGCCGTCGAACGGGGCGAAGGTCCCGGCCGGGGCCGTTACGGTGGGCCAGGCGTCCAGCGCCCCGCCGATCCGCTTGTCGCGACGGGCGGCCTCCAGGGATTCGTTGACGACTTCCAGGACGGTGTTGATCTTCGCCCACCGAGCCGCCTCGGCCGCATTCTCCCACTCCGCCGGCGTTTCCGGCATCACCCGCAGGCAGTTGCTTCCACCTTCCGGGAACCGCGTGGTCCAGGCCTCTTCCATCGTGAAGGGCGTCAGCGGCGAGAGCCAGGCGGTCAGGCGGGCGAACACCTCGACCATCACCGTGCGGGCGGCCCGGCGGCGCAGGGCGTCGGGGCGGTCGCAGTACAGGCTGTCCTTCCTGATGTCGAAATACAGGGCCGACAGGTCGTTGGAGCAGAACTCCAGCACGGGGCGCACCACGTCCTGGAATCGGTATTCGGCGTAGGCCTGGCGCACATGGGCGTCCAGCTCCCACAGGCGGTGCAGGATGAACGTCTCCAGCGGCGGGAACTGGTCGTAGTCGGTCAGCCGCTCGGCCTCGTCGAAGTCGGCCAAGGCGCCCAGCAGATAGCGGACCGTGTTCCTCAGCTTGCGATAGGCGTCGACCGTGGTCTGCAGGATCTGTTTGCCGATCCGCTGATCCTCGGAATAGTCGACCAGAGCCACCCACAGGCGCAGGATGTCGGCGCCGCTCTCCTTGATGATGGTCAGGGGATCGGTCGTATTGCCCTTGGACTTGGACATCTTCTCCCCCTTCTCGTCGAGGGTGAAGCCGTGGGTCAGGACCGCCTTGAACGGGGCGCGGCCACGGGTGCCGCAACCTTCCAGCAGCGACGACTGGAACCAGCCGCGGTGCTGGTCCGACCCTTCCAGATAGAGGTCGGCCGGCCAATGCGCCGGGCGGTCGCCCGTATAGCCGTGCTCGGGCAGGCGCGGATCCAGGGTGAAGGCGTGGGTCGAACCGGAGTCGAACCAGACGTCCAGAATGTCCTCGACCTTTTCGTAGCGGGCCGGGTCGTGAGCGCCCAGGAAGTCGCTGTCCGGCGCGGTGAACCAGATGTCGGCGCCGTGTTCGGCCACGGCCGCGACGATGCGGGCGTCGACCTCGGGATCATGCAGGGGCTGGCCGGTCTGTTTGTCGATGAACATGGCGAGCGGCGTGCCCCAGGCGCGCTGGCGGCTGACCAGCCAGTCGGGACGCCCCTCGACCATCGACCGGATGCGGTTCTTGCCCGCCGCCGGGTGGAAGGCGGTGTCGTCGATGGCGTTCAACGCCGTTTCGCGCAGGGTGTCGCCGCTCTTCAAGGGCTGGTCCATGCGGATGAACCACTGCGGCGTATTGCGGAAGATGATCGGCGCCTTGGACCGCCAAGAGTGCGGATAGGAATGCTCCAGCCGCCCGCGCGCCAAGAGATTGCCGGCCTCGATCAGCTTCTCCATCACCGCCCCGTTGGCGGGACCGAACTTGCCGGTCTTCTTGCCCTCGGTCTCCAGAACCTTCAGCCCGGCGAACAGGGGGACGTGAGGGTAATAGGCGCCGTCCGGATCGACCGTATCCGGCACCTCGTGATGACCGTGGGCCTTCCACACCTCGAAGTCGTCGGCGCCGTGGCCCGGCGCCGTGTGGACAAAGCCCGTACCGGCGTCGTCGGTCACATGGTCGCCGGCCAGCAGGGGCACGGAGAAGCCGTAGCCGCTGTCGAGCGCGGCCAGCGGGTGGGCGCATTCCAGGCCCGATGGATTGATGTCGTAGACGCGGGTCCAGGCGGCGATCTTGGCGGCCTTGAACACGTCTTCCGCCAGCTTGTCGGCGACGATCAGACGGTCGCCCGGCTTGGCCCAGGGCGCGAACTCCAGACCCTCTTCCATGGCCGTGACCTCGTACAGGCCGTAGGCGATCTCGGGGCCGTAGCTGATCGCGCGGTTGGCCGGGATGGTCCAGGGGGTGGTGGTCCAGATCACGACCGAGGGCGTGCCGCTGCGGAAGGACAGCAGATCGTCGGGGTGGTCGTCGGATGCGCCCGTGACCGGGAACTTGACCCAGATCGTCGGCGACACATGGTCGTGGTACTCGATCTCGGCGTCGGCAAGCGCCGTGCGCTCGACCGGCGACCACATGACGGGCTTGGATCCGCGATACAGCTGGCCCGAGTTCTTGAACTTGTGGAACTCGGCGACGATAGCCGCTTCCGACTTGAAGTCCATGGTGGCGTAGCGGTTGGCGAAGTCGCCGACGGCGCCCAGGCGCAGGAACTGCTCCTTCTGCAGGTCGATGTATTTGCCGGCGTAGTCGCGGCAGGCGGCGCGGAACTCGTCCTTGGACACCTCGTCCTTGCGGCGGCCCTTGGCGCGGAACTGTTCCTCGATCTTCCACTCGATCGGCAGGCCGTGGCAGTCCCAGCCGGGGACGTAGTCGACGTCATAGCCCAGCAGGAAACGGCTGCGGACCACGAAATCCTTCAGCGTCTTGTTCAGCGCATGGCCGATGTGGATGTCGCCGTTGGCGTAGGGCGGGCCGTCGTGCAGGACGAACAGGGGCGCGTTCTGCTTCTGCCGCTCGGCGCGCAGGGCGCCGTACAGGTCGCCCCACTGCTCCAGGATCGCCGGCTCCTTCTGCGGCAGGCCGCCCCGCATGGGGAAGGGCGTTTCGGGCAGGAAGACGGTGTCGCGATAGTCGCGGCCGGAGGGGGTGTCGGTGGTGTCGGTGGCGTCGGCCATGGGTCGTCTCGGCGTCGTGGGGTGAGCGTTCGCTGTCTTCGTTCGCCCTATCGCGCTGCTGAGGGCGGTCGTTCCCGGCGTGCACGGGGCCAAGGGCCCAGAGGCGCTACGCCGGGCGGCTAATCGAAATCAGGCGAATGAGGACGCGGACGGTCATTGTGGAGGCGGTCTAGCAGACGGATGCGGCATTGCGCCATCCCGAACACCGCCGCGTCTCAACGGAAACGAAAGGCTTTTGCCGTCTTGGTTAAGTTTGGATCGTCCGGAAGTCTGTTCGGGCGAGATGAGAATTCGTTCGGGAGTCCCGCCGATGCGGCAGCGGATCAGGAATTGGATGCTGGGTCTGGCGGCCGGCGCGGCCATGCTGGGCGTCGCCGGCGCGGCTGCCGCCCAGAGCTGCGGCCAACCGGCCTGCGAGCCGCCGCCGCCGCCCTGCTGCGAGCCGCCGCCGCCCCCGCCCCCGCCCTCTTGCGGAGACGGCGGTTCCTGCGGCGAGGGCGGGGGCCACTGGTCGTCCAACACCAATGTCAATGTGAACGTCAATGTGAACGCCGGTGCGTCCGCCAACGCCGGCGCCAACGCAAACGCTGGCGCGCGGGCCTATATCAACGCGCGAGCCGGCGGGTTCGCGGGCGGCTATGGCTACGGGGGGGGCGGCGGTGCGGCTTATGTGACCGTGGACCAACCCTATCCGACCACCATTCAGGGCCTGGCCGTCGAGGGTCTGGCCCAGACGGTGCGGACGCCCTTCACCGCCTATCGCCGGATGATGAAGCGCGTGGTGATCCAGGCCGTCTGTATCGACGATCGCCAGGTGCCGCATCCCGCCTCTCAGGTGAAGCCGGACCGCGAGATCGCCGACGGCTATGAGGGCGAAATCTACCGCTGCCTGGCCGGCACCTGGCTTCAGGCGACGATCGCCGACTATGAGGGTGAGATCAAATTCGACCACGGCGCGACCCTGACCTGCAACAAGCACGAGGCCCTGTGGTTCGGCGGCGAAGGTCGGCTGGAATGCCGCCCCGAAAAGCCCGAGCGCGACTGCAACGAGCGCTCCCTGCTGCGTCGCTACGGCGCCGGGGTGAAGATCCTGACCATGTATCGCGAGGAAGAATACACCGAATACCGCGAAGAGGTGCAGAGCGCGACGGTCGTCACCGGCGCCATCACCCTGGACGGCGGCGTCGGCGGCCGGGTCTTCTGAACCGGAGCTGACACGCCCCGTTCAGCCTCGGCTCAGACGCCGCGTGCGAGATATGGGGGCGTCGACGTCTCCGTCGATGATCCTGAAAACTGCCCTGAAAAGGGTTCGGCCCCGGCTCTTTGGAACCGGGGCCGTTTTTCTTACTGGGCCAGCTTGTCCGACACGACCTCGGCGCGCCAGGCCGTGTCCGGCTTCAGATACTGCTGCGCCAGCCGTTGCAGGTCGGCTGCCGTGACGGCTTCCAGTACCGCGATATTGTTGCGGGTCTGGTCCAGCGAGGCGGGGTCCGACTGGGCCTCGGACAGCTGGGTCAGCCAATAGCCGTTGTCGGCCATGCTGCGGCGCAAACGCTCCAGCGCCGGGCGGCGGGCGCGGTTCAGTTCGTCCTCACCGATCGGATTGTCGCGCAGATCGGCGGCGATGGCGTCCACGGCGGTGAACAGTTTCGGCAGGGACGCCGGCGCCGTCTCGGCCGCTACGACCATATAGCCGTAGCCGGGGAAGACATCGGAGGTGCTGGAGCCGGCGTTGGGCGAATAGGCCAGACCCTGCTTCTCGCGGATGTCTTCGTTGAGCCGCAGCTGCAGCACCGCCGACAGCAGGGACAGCCGGCGCGAGGTGGTGCGGTCGCCGATCTGGTCGGTCGTCGGCCAGGCCACGACGCCCAGGGCCTGTTCGGCCTGGCCGGTGTGGGTCAGCCGGACCGGGGTCGCCGTCGGCGCGGGGAAGCGCCGTTCGGCCGAACCGGCCGGCGGCGTCGGCGCCGCCCCGCGGGCGGGCAGGGCGCCGAAGGTCGAGCCCACGGCCGCGATCACCGCATCCACGTCCACATCGCCGACGACGGTGATCTCGACCGGGCCGGAGGCCAGGGCGGCCTTGATCTGCTCGCGCAGCGGCTCGATCTGAACCGACTGGAACTCCTCGACCGTCGGCGTGGCGGCGCGCTTGTCGCCCCCGGCAAGGATCGCGCCGCCCTTCACCGCAAAGGCGCCGCCGGGGGTGGCCGTCAGCTGCTCCAGGGTTTGGGGATAGGCCGCCTGGGCGCGCTGCAGCGGGGCGGGGCGCAGGCCCGGATCGGTCAGGAAGGCGGTCAGCACCTGAAGCTCCAGCGCCAGATCTTCAGGCCGGGTCGAGCCGCTGAAGACATAGCCGTCTTCGCCCTGGCTGACCGAGGTGTTGATCACATGACCCGCCAGGACCCGATCCGCCTCATCCACCGTCAGCTTGCCCAGGCCGCCGGCGTTCAGCACCGTATCGGCCAGGGACAGGGGCGAGAAGCGGTCTGTCGGCAGCCCCAGGGAGCCGATGCCGGTCTTGGCCCTGATCAGAATCTGATCGTCGCGGAAGTCGGTCTTCTTGATGTTCAGCAGCGTGCCGTTGGGGAAGCGCACCAGCACGGCCCCCAGGTCCGACACCTCGGTGCGCGAAGACGGGGCCGCCGCCGCGCCGAAGTCGGCGTAGGGCCATTCCAGGGCCGCCTGATCGGCCGGAGCCGCCACAGGCACCTGACGCGACGCCTCCAGGGCGGCCGTGACGGCGGCCTCGCCGCCCTCGACCGGGACCGGGCTGGTGAAGAGCACCAGCGGCCCCTGGCCTTCGAATACCGGGCGGACGGCGGCGTCTACCTGTTCAGGCGTCAGGTCGGCCACGATCCGTTCGAACTGGTCCAGGCTCTGCTGGGGCGCGGTGAAGACCGTGTCGCTGTTGACGGCGTTCAGCAGGGCGCCGGCCAGGGCGGGGGTGGAGCGGGTCGCTGCGGTGGCGACGGCGTTCTGAAGCGAGGTGCGGTATTCGGTGATCTCGCGCTGAAGTTCAGGCGCGGTCACCCCGTATTGGGTCAGGCGGCGCGCCTCCTGTTCGACGGTCTCCAGGGCGCGCTTCCACTGGCCCGGGGTGAAGCTGACCGACAGGACGCCGGCGTCCAGGCTGTCGAACAGCGACTGATAGCCGGCGCCGGCGCCGAGGAAGGGCGGATTGTCGGCCCGCGCCATCTCGCCCAGCCGTCGGTTCAGCACGGCTAAGCCCAGGCTGCGGCGAATGTCCTCGGCCCGCTCGTTGAAGCTGTCGGGGTCCAGGACCGGCGCCTTGATCCAGTTGATTTGGATCGACGACTGCACGCCCGGCTCCACAATGATGCTGGTCTGGGGCTGGCGCGGCTGCACCTGGCCCAGGTCGGGCTCGGGCCCGTCCGCCGCCTTGGGCGTCCAGTCGGCGAAGGCGCCGCGCACCTTGGCCTCCATGGCGTCCAGGTCGAAGTCGCCCACGGCGATGAAGGTCGCCCGCGACGGGCGATAGTAGGCCTCATAGAAGTCCACGAAGCGCTCGCGCGGCGCGGTGCGGATCACCTCCAGGTCGCCGATCGGCAGGCGTTGCGACAGGCGCTGACCCGGCGCCAGGAGGGCCAGCTGGGTCTTCAGCACCCGCATCTGCGGGCTGTTGCGGCTGCGTTCCTCGCCCTCGATCACGCCGCGCTCGGCGTCGATGGAGTCCGACGCCATCAGGGCGTCGCCCATCATCTGCCGCATGACCCGCAGCGACGTATCCACCGTCTCGTCCTGGGTGTTGGGCAGCTCCAACATATAGGCGGTCTGGTCGAAGCTGGTGAAGGCGTTGGTGTCGGCGCCGAAGGCCAGGCCCAGTCGCTCCAGGATCCGCAGCATCTCATTCTCGGGGATGTCCTTGGTCCCGTTGAAGGCCATATGCTCCATGAAGTGGGCCAGCCCCTTCTGGTCGTCGCGCTCCATCAGGGAGCCCGCGTCGATCCGCAGCCGGAACGACGCCTGGCCGGGCGGGGTAGCGTTGTGCATCAGGGCGTAGCGCATTCCGTTCGGCAACAGGCCGTAGCGCACCGCCGGATCGGCCGGAACGTCGCTGGCGGACTGGGCCCAAGGATCGGACGGCGCGACCTGTCCTTCCACCTGAACGGCGGCGGGGGAAGCCGCCAGAGCCAGGGCGGGAACACTGAAGGCCCCCGCAGACAGAGCCAACCCGGAGGCTGCCAGCAGCAGCAGACGACGCGCAGAACGCATGAACTCACTCCCAACGCCGCAACCCCCGACGGAGCGGCTTTTGTCCGCAGTAGGGGAGCGTGGGGGCGAGGGCAAGGCGACCTTTTGCACCGCCCGACGCCCCCTCCGGGGTCGAAGGCGCTTTGCAAGCGGTGAATTTGAAGAGGGAATCCGTTCGAGGACTAGCGCCAGCCTTCGTCGCGGGCGCGCGCCTCAGTGACGGCGTCGGCGGAGGGACCGGCGATCAGGGCATCGACCGCGCTAAGGACGGCGGCGGGGGTGTCGGACGAGGCCGTGCGGACTTCGCCGGTTGGACTCGACAGGGGCGCCAGGGCCTGGACGGTCCAGCCGTCCGACCGGCGACAGGCCAGGCCCGCCAGCCCGTCGTCTCGAGCCTGGAACGTGCGGCACCAGCGGCCCTCGCCGTCCTGGAAGGTCAGACCGACGGCCCGACCGGCGTTGTCCGCCCCCTCTGACGCGAGGCGGCGATCCAAGACCTTGACCAGATCCCTGTCGGCAAGGACGCCGTCCTCGGCGACACGGATGCCGGAGCCGCTGTTCAGGCCCGGCCCTATCAGCACCCCGGCGACGAAGGCCGCCGCAGCCAGACCGCCCCAGATCGGCGCCTGGCGCGGCGCGAGGGCTTGGGACAACCAGGCTTTCAAACCCGCCAACGGCGCTGCGCGGACGTGGCCGCCATTGGCGATCAGGCGCGACAGATCACGGTCGCGGGGATCGACCTGGACCAGAAAGGCCGCCTGCGTCGCCGCGCGCAACCGTCGCGCCGTCGCCATCCGTTCGGCCAGGGCGGAGTCGGTCCGGGCCGCCGCTTCCAGCCGTGCGACCGCATCGGGCGCCAGTTCGCCGTCGGTCCAACGCATCAGGGTTTCATCGTCGATGTTCATCCCGTCACTCCCTGCTCGGCCAACGTCTGCATCAAGGTCTGACGGCCGCGCACCAGACGGCTGGTCAGGGTGCCGGCGGGCACGCCCAAAACCTGGGCCGCCTCGGCGTAGGACAGGCCCTCGACCAGGACGAGGGCGACCGCATGTTTCTGATCCTCGGGCAGGGCGTGGATGGCGTCGCGCACCAGCCGGGCGTCGGCGCGCAGACCTTCGTCCGCCTGGGCGGCGTCGGGCACACGGGCCGTGGCCTCGTCCTCGGGCGTCAGGACCCGGCCCCAGCGCTGGCGTGCGCGACCGTCGTCTATGGCGATCCGTCTCATGATGGTGAAGGTCCAACTGTCCAGCCGCGTGCCGGTCTTGAAACCGCGCCGCGACGCCAGGGCGCGTTCCACCGTCTGTTGCACCAAATCCTGCGCGTCTGCGTCGTGGGGGCGGAGGATGCGGGCGAATCGGCGCAGGCGCGGCAGAAGCTCCACCAGCCCCGTCTGAAAATCGTCCACGTGTCGTCCTTTTCCATGCGGGATGAAACGAACGAGCCCAGGCGTTTCATCCATGGCATATCGAGAACGGAACGCCGCCCGACGCAAGGACGAAGTGGCGCGGGGCCGGAAGGAGTGGATGATGCGGTGGAAACGGACCTTGGCGTTGATCGGCCTGGCGGCGCTGGGGCTGACGCCGCTGATCACCGCTGCACCGGCCCAGGCCCAGATCGGATCTTTGCCGGTTCCCACAATTCCGGGCGTGGGGCAAAGTCTGCCGGATCGTCTGCCTGACCGTCTGACGGAGCGGCTGCCGGGTCTGGACGAGGTTGATCGCCTGGGACGCCAGGGGATCGATCAAGCCCTGAGGGCGCCGGCGCGTCTGACGCAACTCGTGCGGCGTTCCAACGGGGCGCTGGAGGCAGACCCCCAGGGCTGGCCCGTGGTGCGTGGCGAGATCGTGGCCCTGGACCTGTCGCCCGCCGCCCGCGCTCTGGCGACGAGCGCAGGTTTCACCGTTCTGCGGGAGGAGCGGCTTGAGGCTCTTGAACTGACCAGCCTGGTCCTTTCCCCGCCGCGCGGCCTGTCCCTTGCGCGGGCTGTCGCGCGTTTGAAGAGATTGGACCCACAGGCTGACGTGACCTTCAACCATATCCACGACACGGCCGGCGCCGTGTCATCGGAGGAGGGCGGGCTCGCGAAGCAATCCTCAAGCGCTGGTGGAGACGCCGGCCCTAAGCTGGGTCTGATCGACACCGGCGTCGAGGCGACCCATCCGGCTCTCGTCGGATCGCAGGTCGTGCAGCGGGGTTTCGCCGGGCCGCCGCGCATGGGCGCGCATGGCTTGGCCGTCGCCTCCTTGATGGTCGGGCGCAGCGGCCCGTTCGCTGGCGGCGCGCCGGGCGCCGATCTGCGCGTCGCCGACATCTATGGCGGCCAAGCGGAGGGCGGCTCATCGACCGCCCTGGCCCAGGCCCTGGCCTGGATGATCGAACAGAGGGTCGGGGTGGTGAACGTCAGCCTGGTCGGCCCGCGCAACGCCTTGGTCGAACGCGCGATCCAGCGGGCCCAGGCGCGGGGTCTGACGGTGGTGGCGGCGGTGGGCAATGACGGCCCGGCCGCCCCGCCGCTTTATCCCGCCGCCTATGACGGGGTGATCGGCGTCACGGCCGTGAACGCCCGCGACCAGGTTCTGCCGGAGGCGGCGCGCGGCCCCCAGGTCGCCTTCGCCGCTCCGGGCGCCGACATGGCCGCCGCGGCGCCCGCCGGCCGCTGGACCAGCGTGCGGGGAACCTCCTTCGCCGCCCCCATCGTGGCTGGACTTGTAGCGCGCCAGGGTCAGGCCGCCTTGGCGCGCAGCGCCGCCGACTTGGGGGCGCGCGGCCGCGACGCCGTCTACGGCCAGGGCTTGGTGGGCGTCGGATCTCGCGCGGCGCCGCAGACGATGGGTGCGCGCGGACGGCTGGCTCGATAAAATATCGAAGGGTCGGGATGAAATCTCGACGGCCGGTCGTTGGACACTGCGAGGGCGAGATGCCCGAGACATGCAGGAGATTGACGATGAAGAAGACCCTGATGACCGCGACCGTCGCTTTCGGCCTGGCTCTGGCCGGCGCATCGCAAGCTCAGGTCCTGGGCGGTTCCGGCGGCCTGACCGGTGGTTTGGCCGGCGGCCTGGGCGGCCAGGTCGGAAGCATGACCGGCGGCCAGATCGGTGGCGCCGGCTCTCTGACCGGAGGCGTGTCGGGCGCGATCGACGGTTCGCGCATTCGTGACGGCGTCGCCTCGACCACCAATCAGACCCTGACCCGCGCCGAGCGCCGCGCTCAGCAGGCTCAGGCCCGCGCCGCCGCAACCGCCGAACGCAACCGCGCCAGGGCTGAGAATGCTGCGGTGAACACCCGTGACCGCGTCGCTTCGACCGCCGCCTCCACCCAGGGGCGGGCCCAAGGCGCGCTGAACGGAACCGTCAACGGCGTCGCCAACGCTGCGAGCCCCGCCCAAGGCGAAGGCCAAGCTCAGGGTTCGGCCCTGTTGAACAGCGCCCTGTCCAGCAGCGGCGGCTCCGCCTCGGGCTCGGGGCAAGGCCAGGCCCAGACCCAAACACCCACGCGCCGCGCCTCAGCTGACGCTGACGCCAATGGGTCGGCGTCTGCGAACCGCAACGGCGCCTCGGCCTCGGTCGGCGTTTCGGCTGGCGGCAGCGTTCGTCCGAACTGAGTTGACGACCGATAGATGTTAAGAAGGGCCCCGTCGGTTCAGCCGGCGGGGCCCTTTTGGCGAGAAGCCTGATCTCGGACCTTATGCGCTCAACCGCCCGGTCGGCTGACGTAGAAGGTCGCGCTGTTGCCCACGGCGGTGGCGCCGACGACGGCGGCGCGGCCGGCGCCGATCGTCGCACTGGTCGTGGCGGTGACATTGGCGTCATTGGTCTGGCTGTTCGTCACGTGAACCTCGCCGCCGCACTGGGAACAGGCGTACCCCGTCACGCTGTTGCCGACGGCTTCGGCGCCGACATAGGCGTCATAGCCGCTGACGCCCGTATAGGTCGCGGTCGCCTCGACCCCGCCGGTGTTCAGCTGGGTGTTGTCCAGCTCCAGATATATGTCCTGGTTGCCGGCGACGGTCTCGTTGGCCACTGCGCGGGCGGCGACGGTGGTCTGACCTTGTAGATTGGTCTGGGCCTGGGCGACGGCGCGGATCCGGCCTTGGTTGGTCTGGTCGGTCGTTGCGACCAAGGAGCCGCCGGCGTTCGACAGGACGATCCGGTTGCCCCCGGCGCCGGCCCGGGCGGCCAGGTTCCAGGCGTTGTCGACATAGACGTCGGTACGGGCCTCGATGGTCGACGGGGCGTTGGCCTGGCGCACCGTCAAATCCTGGTGCGAGGCGCCGTCGGTCGAGGCCTGGACCAGGTTGGCTGCCGCATGGGCAGAAAATTCGGCGGGGGCGGGGATGTATTGAACATCGGCGACGGTCTCGGCCAGGACGGGGGTTTGAGCTGACTGGTCTAGGGCGCCGGTGATCGAGGCGGACGATCCGCTGAGCGCGATATGATTGGCCGCCGCCGTGGTGGCGACGGCGGCGCCGTCTTCGATATGGGCGGTCGGCGCCCGCACGGCGGTGCGGGCCGTGACGGACGGACCCGTCATGGTCTGGCGCGCGGTCAGGTCGGCGGCCGCCTGATCGACGCCTCCGACCAGAAGATTGCCCGCAACGTCATTGGTCACCTGAAGCTGGCCCACGGCCACGTCCAGGTTCACCGCGCCGGTGACCTCGCCGGTCATCGTCTGGGTGCTGGTGCAGGTGGAGCCGGTCTGGGCGTCGCAGACCGGCGCTTGCTGGGCCCTCGTCTCAGTAGCGAGAGCGGCGAACGTCGCCGTCGCGGCGATCATGCCAGCGAGACGGATCGGCGCGAGTCTGGCCATTGTTCGTCTCCGTAGTGGGATAGGCCGGGTAATAGCCGCCGGTGGGACCGACGGTGGAATCGCCGAGCGGGTCGTTGGCGGCGTTGAGGCAGATTTCGGGGCCGGGGGCGCCGTAAAGATTGGCCATGAACTCGACCGTGGCCCGTTCGACCAGGGCGCGGACGGCCAGTTGCACCGGCTCCATCCCGCCGGACCCGGCCGAGATGTCGAAGACATTGCCGTTCAGGAAGTCGAACACGCCCGCCGAGATCTCGCGGCCGATGATTTGCTTTTGATAGGAGACCACGTCCACGACCTCCAGGGTCGTGGTCTGAACCAGCCGCAGATCCATGGCGATGTTCATCACATAGGTGCGGTGGGTGGCGATGCCGGAACCGGGCCGGTCGCTGTCCACCTCGCCCACGGCGGCGTCGAATCCGCCCGAGCGGATGTTGTAGTTTACCTCGGTGATGCCGCCGACGATGTAGAAGTCCGAACCCGGCACCTGGCCGGCCAGGATGCGGCGGTACTGGGTGTCTTCCGGCCCCTGGGCTTCGGGCGTGGCGTCGCCGATCAGCTTGTTGTTGGCGTAGCGCAGCTCAAGCTCCGACACCGAGGTGTCGTAACGTTCGACGATCCGCGCGCCGGCCTTGGCGAGGGCCGAGTTGGCCATCAGCGAGGCGCCGCCGGTGATCTGGCGCCCGCCGTCGGAGGAGACGGTGCCCGTATAGTCGCTGATCCGCCCCACGGCCATGCGCGGCGAGGGCAGATTATAGCGGCGGGCGTAGTCGGCCAGGCAGTAGAGGGCGGTCGAATAGGGGGTTGGGTTGGCGGTGACCGGCGCATTGCCGATCGGCGTCGCATACTGGCCCGACGGCCCTGCGACCGGACTGACGCAGCCGGCCAGCAGCAGGGCGGCCGCAATCGACGCAGCGCCGGTGCGAATGAAGACAGGTCGGCTCATGGCAGGGTGAGGCTTCCGTTCAGAGCCGTGCCGGCGGTGACGTCGCCGTTGTTGGTCTGTTTCGAATTGACGATGACGGTGTTGTGGCTGCCCTGAACCACCACGTTCAGTTGATTGCCGACGGCGGTCGAGCCGCCGATGGCCGCGCCCCCGCTGCTCGATGCGCCGGCGCCGGCATAGGCCGAGGCTACGCCGCCGGATTGGCTGGAATAGGAGGAGGCGCCGGACTGGATCAGACCGTTGACGATGATGCGGTTGCCGTTGGCGTCGCGTGTCGAGCCGGTCGCTGCAGCCTGGGTGGCGCTTCGCGCCGCCCCATAGCCTTGTTGAAAGCGCGCCACGCCGGCCGAGCCCGTGGTCTGGGCGGCCGCCAGCGTCGGGACCGCCAGGACGACCGCAAGCGCCATCGTCAGGGGGGCGATCGGCCTCTGGACCGGCATGGGGACTCCTTGCGCGTCGACGAACCAAGGGATCGAACCGCGATCCACCCGCTAAACTGGGTTAAGGTTATTAAGAAGCGCTTGAGATCGGCGAAATCGTCACCCATTGAAAACCATGTCCGAACCTGACGATCGATTCGACGGCCCCTCGCATTCAGATCCGCCCAAATCAGAGGCTGTATTCAACGCGCCCCTGTCGGTGGTCGTGGTCGCCCTGTCCATGCCGGTGCTGTTCTTCTTTCAGCGCCAATTGCCCGACATGGGCGCCAGCATGGCCTTTGCGCCGATCGACCTGCAGAACGGCCGTTGGGGCGGGCTGTTCACCGCCATGCTGCTGCACGGTGGATGGGCCCACGCCCTGATGAATGCGGTCGGCGCCCTGGCCTTCGGCGCGCCGGTCGCGCGGCTTTTTGGCGAACGCTTCGGATCGAGCGTCTTTCTGCTCTTCTATATAGGGTGTGGCGTCATCGCGGCCCTGGGCTACGGGCTGGTGCATTGGGGATCTTCCGATCCGATGGTGGGAGCGTCGGGCGCCGTCTTTGGGCTGATCGGCGGGGCGACCCGACTGATGGGAGCGCCACAGGGCTGGAGGGGCGGCAGAGTCCTCAGCCTGTTGGACCGGCGTGTGATCGCGGCTTCCATCGCCTGGATGGCGGTCAACGCCGTGACCGGCCTGATCGGCTATGCCCCCGGCGCCGACGGCGCGCGAATCGCCTGGGAGGCCCATGCCTTCGGCTTCTTCGCCGGCCTTTTGGCGATCGGACCCCTGGGACGCGCTTTCGGAACGACGTCGCACGCGGGACGCTCAGGCGGCGCCGATTCGGCCATTTGATTCCCCGGCGTCCCTGAGCGATCATCGGTCCGAGCGGCCCTGTCGCCATCCCGGCCCTGCGGTCGTCTCCTAACAGAGAGAAGGAGCCGCGATGTTCGTCGCCGAGATCCTCAAGACCAAGGGAAACGCCGTCTATTCCATTACCGCCGATGTGACGGTGGCCCGGGCGTGTCAGGCGCTGGACGCCAAACGCGTAGGCGCTCTGGTGGTCCAGAACGGAGACGCCGTCGTGGGCGTCTTTTCGGAACGGGATGTGGTCAAGGCCGTGGCGGCCGACGGCCCAAACGCCCTCGCCCGACCCGTTCAGGACTATATGACCGCCAAGGTCATCTTCACCCAGCCGCGCGAAAGTTTGTCGGTCGTCATGAGCCGGATGACGGACCGACGGATTCGCCATCTGCCGGTCTTGGACGGAGAGACCCTGGTCGGCGTCGTCTCGATCGGCGACCTCGTCAAACGCCAGATCGAAGAACACGCCCGCGAGGCCGAAAGCCTCAAGACCTATATAGCGGCGGGCTGAGCGGCGGGGCTGCGGCTCGACCGACCGAGAGTCGGTGAGAATCTTTCCTCCGCCTTCAGAATCTGGTTGCGGGTTAGGAGGGTGGCCCGTATAGGGCTGCCTCGCTCGGAGACGGGCCGGCCTTTGAGGCTTTTGGGACTTTGGTTTCGGGAGTTTTGGGGGAGTTGAGGGGTTGAAAAACTTCTTGCTTTCCTGGGTTGGTTTCAATAGGTTCCGCGCTCCAATCGAATCGCCGAACGGTTAAGAGGAAGGCCTCTTGGTTTTCCTTGCGGTGGTTTTTTGTGGTTTTGAGGCCTTGGTCTTGGATCTGCAAAATCTCTGAAAAGAGCGGTTGACATGAGGTTCGGCGGTCTCTAAATCGCCGCCTCCGCCGACGACGAGGCGCTAAACAAGTCGGGCCGCTTTGGCGGTTCTGGTCTTTGACATTGTTGATATGGAAAGAGAAACGCAGGCGGCGGTGTCCTTGCGATAGTCCTAGGGGCTATCATACGACACTGACTATCTGCGGTCTTTTTGAAAAGATACCATGCGTCGGTCTTAGGATCGACGGGTGGGAACTCGTCAAACAAATACGTAGAACTAACGCCAAGACGTCCTTTGGGATGGTCTTAGTGCTTTAGGTCAGAAGTCAACTCAACCTGAGAGTTTGATCCTGGCTCAGAGCGAACGCTGGCGGCAGGCCTAACACATGCAAGTCGAACGAAGTCTTCGGACTT
Source organism: Brevundimonas sp. Br13 (assembly GCF_055391505.1). NCBI lineage: Bacteria > Pseudomonadati > Pseudomonadota > Alphaproteobacteria > Caulobacterales > Caulobacteraceae > Brevundimonas > Brevundimonas sp. Br13. The sequence goes on from NZ_AP044008.1 coordinate 1,365,423, forward strand.
AGTGGCGGACGGGTGAGTAACACGTGGGAACGTGCCTTTAGGTTCGGAATAACTCAGGGAAACTTGTGCTAATACCGAATGTGCCCTTCGGGGGAAAGATTTATCGCCTTTAGAGCGGCCCGCGTCTGATTAGCTAGTTGGTGAGGTAAAGGCTCACCAAGGCGACGATCAGTAGCTGGTCTGAGAGGATGATCAGCCACATTGGGACTGAGACACGGCCCAAACTCCTACGGGAGGCAGCAGTGGGGAATCTTGCGCAATGGGCGAAAGCCTGACGCAGCCATGCCGCGTGAATGATGAAGGTCTTAGGATTGTAAAATTCTTTCACCGGGGACGATAATGACGGTACCCGGAGAAGAAGCTCCGGCTAACTTCGTGCCAGCAGCCGCGGTAATACGAAGGGGGCTAGCGTTGCTCGGAATTACTGGGCGTAAAGGGAGCGTAGGCGGACATTTAAGTCAGGGGTGAAATCCCGGGGCTCAACCTCGGAATTGCCTTTGATACTGGGTGTCTTGAGTGTGAGAGAGGTATGTGGAACTCCGAGTGTAGAGGTGAAATTCGTAGATATTCGGAAGAACACCAGTGGCGAAGGCGACATACTGGCTCATTACTGACGCTGAGGCTCGAAAGCGTGGGGAGCAAACAGGATTAGATACCCTGGTAGTCCACGCCGTAAACGATGATTGCTAGTTGTCGGGATGCATGCATTTCGGTGACGCAGCTAACGCATTAAGCAATCCGCCTGGGGAGTACGGTCGCAAGATTAAAACTCAAAGGAATTGACGGGGGCCCGCACAAGCGGTGGAGCATGTGGTTTAATTCGAAGCAACGCGCAGAACCTTACCACCTTTTGACATGCCCGGACCGCCACAGAGATGTGGCTTTCTCTTCGGAGACTGGGACACAGGTGCTGCATGGCTGTCGTCAGCTCGTGTCGTGAGATGTTGGGTTAAGTCCCGCAACGAGCGCAACCCTCGCCATTAGTTGCCATCATTCAGTTGGGAACTCTAATGGGACTGCCGGTGCTAAGCCGGAGGAAGGTGGGGATGACGTCAAGTCCTCATGGCCCTTACAGGGTGGGCTACACACGTGCTACAATGGCGACTACAGAGGGTTAATCCTTAAAAGTCGTCTCAGTTCGGATTGTCCTCTGCAACTCGAGGGCATGAAGTTGGAATCGCTAGTAATCGCGGATCAGCATGCCGCGGTGAATACGTTCCCGGGCCTTGTACACACCGCCCGTCACACCATGGGAGTTGGTTCTACCCGAAGGCGCTGCGCTGACCGCAAGGAGGCAGGCGACCACGGTAGGGTCAGCGACTGGGGTGAAGTCGTAACAAGGTAGCCGTAGGGGAACCTGCGGCTGGATCACCTCCTTTCTAAGGATGCTTCTCCAGTCTCTCACGAGACTATTGAGGCTCCGCATAGCGATGCGCTCAAGCAGCAATGCGGTAGCGCAAAGCAAAACGGCAGGATGCCGCCGTCTCCGTTTCTCTTTCCACTTTCGTCATCGACGCCTCGGCTATACGGGTCGCGGGGTTGGTGACGCGATCGCGAGCCCGGAACTCCTGGCTGTCGCGCTGCCCTAGGCCCGTAGCTCAGGTGGTTAGAGCGTACGCCTGATAAGCGTAAGGTCGGCAGTTCGAGTCTGCCCGGGCCTACCAGCTCTCTAGGATCCATCTGGACGGTTCGTCGACAGCTCTCCTGGCTTGACCCTGAGAAGGGGCCATAGCTCAGTTGGTAGAGCGCCTGCTTTGCAAGCAGGATGTCGTCGGTTCGACTCCGTCTGGCTCCACCACTCGCCGAGCGGCGAGAGGCGAATGACCAGAGGCGCGCATCGCATACAAGTTTGCCGTTACCTGAATGGGTGATGTGCATTGATATTGTGAAGGAAGAATGAGGCCGGCTCCCCTGAGCTTTTAGGTCTGGTTCGATAAGAAGACATTGTCTGACAAAAATCAGGCTTGGTCCCCCGGCGCCTTTCCAGTCGGGCGGAATAGACCAAGCATGAGTTTTGCTGAGAAACGATCAAACGTTGAAGGGCTTCTGACGGATGCCTTGGCGTAGAGAGGCGATGAAGGACGTGGCAAGCTGCGATAAGAACCGGGGAGGCGCTAGCACCCTTTGATCCGGTTATTTCCGAATGGGGGAACCCACCTTTACAGTCTTCCAACTCTGTTCCGGCTTCGGCCGGGTCAGCGATTGGCGGATTGTTGAAAGGTATAATGAGCTGAATACATAGGCTTCATTAAGCGAACGCGGGGAACTGAAACATCTCAGTACCCGTAGGAAAGGACATCAACCGAGACTCCCGTAGTAGTGGCGAGCGAACCGGGACCAGGCCAGTGCTCTTGTGAAATAAAGACGAACGATCTGGAAAGGTCGGCCATAGTGGGTGAAAGCCCCGTAGTCATCAAACAGCAAGAGACTCGAGTAGGGCGGGACACGTGAAATCCTGTCTGAACATGGGGGGACCACCCTCCAAGCCTAAGTACTCCTCTACGACCGATAGTGAACAAGTACCGTGAGGGAAAGGTGAAAAGCACCCCGACAAGGGGAGTGAAACAGATCCTGAAATCGGAAGCCTACAAGCAGTCGGAGCCCCCAAGCGGGGTGACGGCGTACCTTTTGTATAATGGGTCAGCGACTTCATGTGTCGAGCAAGCTTAAGCCGTTAGGTGTAGGCGCAGCGAAAGCGAGTCTGAATAGGGCGCTAAGTTCGACGTATGACGACCCGAAACCAAGTGATCTATCCATGAGCAGGTTGAAGGTTGGGTAACACCAACTGGAGGACCGAACCGGTGAATGTTGAAAAATTCTCGGATGACTTGTGGATAGGGGTGAAAGGCCAATCAAACTTGGACATAGCTGGTTCTCCGCGAAATCTATTTAGGTAGAGCGTCCGACGAATTCCTTAGGGGGTAGAGCACTGGATGGTTGCGGGCTGCGCGAGCGGTACCAATACTAACCAAACTCCGAATACCTAAGAGAACTATCGGGCAGACACACGGCGGGTGCTAACGTCCGTCGTGAAAAGGGAAACAACCCTAACCATCATCTAAGGCCCCCAAGTACTGGCTAAGTGGGAAACGATGTGGGATTGCTTTGACAATCAGGAGGTTGGCTTAGAAGCAGCCATCCTTTAAAGAAAGCGTAACAGCTCACTGATCAAGCGATCCTGCGCGGAAAATGTAACGGGGCTCAAGCCAGTCGCCGAAGATATGGGTTTGCACTTTGTGCAAGCGGTAGCGGAGCGTTCCGTAAGCCGGTGAAGGTCAGGCGTGAGCCTGGCTGGAGGTATCGGAAGTGAGAATGCTGACATGAGTAACGATAAGAGTGTGAGAGACACTCTCGCCGAAAGACCAAGGGTTCCTGCGTAAAGCTAATCTGCGCAGGGTTAGTCGGCCCCTAAGGCGAGGCTGAAAAGCGTAGTCGATGGGAAGCAGGTAAATATTCCTGCACCAGCTGGAAGTGACGGATGGCATAACTCGTACCCACTTATTGGATTGTGTGTGCGGGGGCGTCGTCCCAGGAAATAACTCCAGCAGAGACCGTACCCGAAACCGACACAGGTGGTCAGGTAGAGCATACCAAGGCGTTTGAGAGAACTGTGCTGAAGGAACTCGGCAAATTGCACGCGTAACTTCGGAATAAGCGTGACTCACCCTGGGCAACCAGGACTGAGTGGCACAAGCCAGGGGGTAGCGACTGTTTAGCAAAAACACAGGGCTCTGCGAAGCAGCAATGCGACGTATAGGGTCTGACGCCTGCCCGGTGCCTGAAGGTTAAAGGGAGGAGTGAAAGCTCCGAACTGAAGCCCAGGTAAACGGCGGCCGTAACTATAACGGTCCTAAGGTAGCGAAATTCCTTGTCGGGTAAGTTCCGACCTGCACGAATGGCGTAACGACTTCCCCACTGTCTCCAGCACAGGCTCAGTGAAATTGAATTCCCCGTGAAGATGCGGGGTTCCCGCGGTCAGACGGAAAGACCCTATGAACCTTTACTATAGCTTCGCCTTGGCGTTAGCGACCGTATGTGTAGGATAGGTGGGAGACTATGAAACCGGGGCGCCAGCTCTGGTGGAGTCGTCCTTGAAATACCACCCTTACTGTCGTTGACGTCTAACCGAGGACCGTTATCCGGTCCCGGGACATGGCGTGGTGGGTAGTTTGACTGGGGCGGTCGCCTCCCAAAGTGTAACGGAGGCGCGCGATGGTGAGCTCAGAGCGGTCGGAAATCGCTCGTCGAGTGCAATGGCATAAGCTCGCCTGACTGCGAGACTGACAAGTCGAGCAGAGACGAAAGTCGGCCATAGTGATCCGGTGGTCCCGAGTGGAAGGGCCATCGCTCAACGGATAAAAGGTACTCTAGGGATAACAGGCTGATTTTGCCCAAGAGTCCATATCGACGGCAAAGTTTGGCACCTCGATGTCGGCTCATCACATCCTGGGGCTGGAGCAGGTCCCAAGGGTATGGCTGTTCGCCATTTAAAGTGGTACGTGAGCTGGGTTCAGAACGTCGTGAGACAGTTTGGTCCCTATCTGCCGTGGGTGTTCGAAGCTTGAGAGGATCTGTCCCTAGTACGAGAGGACCGGGATGGACATACCTCTGGTGTACCTGTCATGGCGCCAGCTGTGCAGCAGGGTAGCTAAGTATGGAATAGATAACCGCTGAAAGCATCTAAGCGGGAAACTAACCTCAAAACAAGGCTTCGCTGAGGATCGTGGAAGACTACCACGTTGATAGGCCAGGTGTGGAAGCGCGGCGACGCGTGAAGCTTACTGGTACTAATAATCCGATCGGTTTGATCGTTTCTCAGCAAAACTCATTCGATGATCATCAATCACCCGATGATCGTCACGACAATGTCTTCTCATCATCCGCTGTCCGCCTCGTTGACCTGGTGGCTATGTCGGAGGTTCCCCACCCGATCCCATTCCGAACTCGGTCGTTAAGCCCTCCAGAGCCAATGGTACTTCGTCTCAAGGCGCGGGAGAGTAGGTCGCCGCCGGGTCTACCAGGCGGACAGCCGATGATGAAAAATCCTTGTCGAACCCCTTCTTCCTCCACAAACCACCCCTGCCGCGGGATGGAGCAGCCCGGTAGCTCGTCAGGCTCATAACCTGAAGGTCGCAGGTTCAAATCCTGCTCCCGCACCCAAGTTTTAAACCCGTTAGATCAACGATCTAGCGGGTTTTTGCTGTCTGAACCTACAGGCACGCCCCGCCCCATCTCGGACCCGAACGCCCAGCGTCCCAGCAGCTGAAGTGAGGTTGTTCTCGAGCGAACCGGCTCGACGGTCCTGGATGACGTGACCCCCGTTTCTCATCCAGCCATAACGAGAGTCCTGGGTTGATCTGAGCTGGGGTTGGCGTGGTTGGCAAGAGGCCGGTCTGCGCAGCCATCAACCCGCGCAGCAGGCCGGCCGATGTGTCCGGTGAGCGCCTTTGCGTAGGCCTCGGGCGTCAGCCATCCCAGCTTCGAGTGCGGCCGGGTTTCATTGTAGTCGCGCCGCCAGGTTTCGAGCACGAGCCGGGCGTGCGGGAGGGACCGGAACAGCGTCTCGTTCAGCAGCTCGTCGCGCAGACGACCGTTGAAGCTCTCATTGAAGCCGTTCTGCTGCGGCTTGCCCGGCGCGATGTAGTGCCAGCCCACCCCCGTCTCGTCGGCCCAGGATAGGATCGCGTTCGAGGTCAGCTCGGTGCCGTTGTCGCTGACGATCGTCTCGGGACGACCCCGACGGACGATGATGGCATCCAGCTCGCGCACGACCCGCCGGCCCGACAGCGAGGTGTCGGCCACGAGCGCCAGGCACTCGCGGGTGCAGTTGTCGATCACCGTCAGGATGCGGAAGCGCCGCCCGTCAGTCATCTGGTCGGAGACGAAGTCCAACGACCAGCGCTGGTTGGCGACCAGCGGCTCATCCAGCGGCCGACGGGTGCCCATGGCGCGCTTGCGCCCGCCGCGCCGTCGGACCGTCAGCTTCTCCTCGCGATAGAGCCGCTGAACCCGCTTCCTGTTCACCACATGACCCTCGCGCCGGAGCATAACGTGCAGCCGGCGATAGCCGAACCGACGTCGCTCCTGGGCCAGGGTCCTCAGTCGATCTCGTAAAGCGCCATCGTCAGGGCGCGTCGCCCGATAGCGCACGCTGGTCCGATCCACGCCCAGCACCCGGCACGCCCGCCGCTCGCTCATCTCGTGGACCGACCGCAGGTGCGCCACAGCCTCTCGATGCGCAGCGGGCGTCACCACTTTTTTCCCAGCAGATCCTTCAGCGCGACGTTGTCCAGCATCGCGTCCGCCAGCATCCGCTTCAGCTTGGCGTTCTCGTCCTCCAGCGCCTTCAGACGCCGGGCCTCCGACACGTCCATGCCGCCGAACTTGGCCTTCCACTTGTAGAAGGTCGGCGAGCTTAGCCCGTGTGTCCTGCAAAGGTCCGCCACCGGAACACCGGCCTCCTGCTCGCGCAGGATCCCGATGATCTGCTCTTCCGTGAACCGTGATCGCTTCATTCCGTCCGTCCTTTCGAGGGGCGGATTCTAGCTATTCCTGGAGGAGCTTCAGGGGGTCACGTCATGGACTCAGCCCCGGTCTGGACTCAACGCTGGCTTCGGCGCGCTCGATCGCTGCGGGCGGCCTTGCAGTCAGCGCCGCCATGAGCCATCCAGACAGGATGCGGACACCGGAGCATGGGCGGGCGCCCAAGAAGCCCACAATCGATGATGTGGCGCGGCTGTCGGGCGTTGCGCGGACCACGGTGTCGCGCGTTCTCAACGGCGGCCCGAATGTTCGCGATCCGGTGCGACGCAAGGTGCTGGAGGCGGTGAAGGCCCTGGATTACCGCGTCAATCCTCAGGCGCGGTCGCTGGCCGGCGGCGCCAGCGGCGTTCTGGCCCTGATCCTGGCCTCGGACCTGGATGCGGAGCCCAACTCCTTCTACGCCTCTGCGCTGGAGCTTGGCGCGATACGGGAATGCCTGCTGGCGGGCTTTCAACTGATCACCCGCCACGTGCCGCAGGACGATCCTGCGGCGGTCCAGCAGTTGTTGGAGATCGCGACCAGTCAGAGGTGCCAGGGGGTGATCTTGACGCCGCCCTTTTGCGACAACGTCGATCTGATCCGGCAACTCAGGACCAGAGGCGTTCATCTAGCCGCCGTGTCGCCCGGCGGCGACGGACGGGGGCTGATCGACGCCGTCGGCATCGACGACGAGGCGGGAGGACGTGACATCGCCCGCCATCTGATCGATCTGGGGCATCGACGGCTCGCTTATCTCAGTGGGATACCGGGCCATCTGTCCGCCAAGAGCCGTTTGGACGGCGTAAGGCGCGCGATGCGAGAAGCGGGGCTGGATGAGGCGGCCTTGGTGGTGGAGCCGGGCGACTTCACCTTTCGATCGGGCGGGCTAATCGCTTCGCGCCTCCTTTCGCTCAGCCCTCGCCCCACCGCTCTGATCTGCGCCAATGACGATATGGCCGCAGGCGCCCTGTCGGTGGCCCATGCGCGCGGCCTTCAGGTGCCGGGTGATCTGTCGATTTCCGGCTTTGACGACACGCCCGTCTCGGGCATCGTCTGGCCGCCGCTCACGACGGTGCACCAACCGCTGAAGGAGATGGGCGGAGAGGCGGTCCGGCTGCTCTCGGGTCGGATCGCAGGAAGAGACGCCGGCGATTGGACCTTCCGCACCCTGCCGCACGCCGTGGTCGCGCGGGAGTCGGTGGGAAGCTGGGCGGGATAGAAGGCAGGAGGCCTTGACGCGCGCAGCCGCACCGTCATTATGGAAGCGCTTCCAATAAATCGACAGGCGCGTCAGACGTCTGCAGGGAGGAAGGCATGAAAGCTCACACGGCCGCGATTTGCGGCTTGTTTTTGGCTGCTTCAGGCGCGGCAGGATGCGCCTCGGCGCCGGATGGCGGCTGGATCACGACCGGGGACCAGTCCCGCCTCATGCAACACGAACCGCTGATGATGAGGCGGGCGGCTGTTCAGGCGACGGGCCAGGCGGTGCTTCTTGACCCGCAGACGCCGCTTCAAACCATGGTCGGCTTCGGCGCCGCCATAACGGATGCGTCGGCGTATCTTATCCAGAGCCGGATGACGCCCGCTCAACGCGACGCCCTGATGCGCGACCTGTTCGGCCGGGCGGACGGCGGGCTGGGGTTCGACTTCACGCGCGTGACGATCGGCGCGTCCGACTTTTCGCGGAGCCACTACAGCCTCGCAGATCAAGCCGATCCCTCGCTGGCGGGGTTTTCGGTCGCCCCCATGGCTGCGGAGGTGTTCCCCACGGTTCGCCAGGCCCTGGCGATCAATCCTCAGCTCAAGATCATGGCCACGCCGTGGAGCGCGCCGGGCTGGATGAAGACGACGGGCTCCTTGATCCAGGGAGAGTTGAAGCCCCAATACTATTCGACCTATGCCGAGTATCTGACGCGCTATATTGCAGAGGCTGCGGCAGAGGGCGTGCCGACCCACTATATCAGCATTCAGAACGAGCCTGACTTCGAGCCCGACTCCTATCCCGGCATGCGGTGGGGACCACAGGGGCGCGCGACGTTCATCGGGCGGGACTTGGGACCCCGACTGGAGCGGTCGGGGGTGGAGACGAAGATCCTCGACTGGGATCACAACTGGGACAAGCCGGAGCAGCCCTTGGGCGTATTGGCCGACCCTGAGGCCCGGGCCTATGTCTCCGGCGTCGCCTGGCATTGCTATGCAGGCGACGTCTCGGCCCAGTCGAAAGTGTTCGACGCCTATCCCGACAAGGACGTCTTCTTCACGGAATGCTCCGGCGGCGAGTGGGCCCCCGCCTTCAAGGACAGCTTCGTCTGGACCATGAAGAGCCTGATCATCGGCGCAGTGGAAAACCATGCGCGCGGCGTTCTGATGTGGAACATCGCCCTGGACGAAAACCATGGTCCGCACGCGGGCGGATGCAGTGACTGCCGCGGCGTGGTGACGATCGACAGCCGAACCGGCGCCGTTCAGAAGAACCAAGAATACTACGCCTTTGGGCACGCCAGCCGATTTGTACGCCAAGGCGCCAGGCGCGTGGCGGTGGCGAAACCGGAGGGGCTTGAGGCGGTCGGTTTCGTCAATCCGGATGGGCGACGGGTGCTGGTGGTCCTGAATCCGGCGGACGTTCAGGCGCGCTTCGATGTCGGCGAAGCGGGCCGGCGGGCCCAGGTCCTCCTGCCGGCCTCCAGCGCCGCCACCTACGTATGGAGCAGCCCGCGCTAAGGCCTATCTTGTCAAAAATGCAAAAGGTGGTAGCGTGTTGGAAGCGCTTCCAATGAGCGCCAACAAAGAAGGACGCAGGCCCAAGGGGCGCTGCGCCGAGGAAACGTGAGGGGAGATCAAATGCGCAGCGCATTCGCTGGGGGCAGTTCCATTCGTTCAAACCAGGGTCGCCGTCGCCTCCGCGTCACGGCTTCGGCCTTGGCGCTGGCTTCCGTCCTGCCGACGGTCGCCGTCGCCCAAACCCAGACGCCGCCGTCGGGCGCCGACGCCGCTCCGACGGAGGTCGAGGAGATCGTCGTCACCGGTCTTCGGCGAGGACTGGCGGATTCGATTTCCATCAAACGGCGGGAAACTTCGATCGTCGAAGCGGTCTCGGCGGAGGATATCGGCAAGCTGCCCGATGTCTCCATCGCGGAATCCATCGCCCGTCTGCCTGGGTTGGCGGCTCAGCGCGTCAACGGCCGCGCCCAGGTGATTTCGATTCGGGGCCTGGCGCCGGATTTCACCACCACCCTGCTGAACGGGCGTCAACAGGCCAGTTCGGGCGACAACCGGGCGGTGGAATTCGACCAATACCCGTCCGAACTGCTGTCCGGCGTCGTCATCTATAAGACGCCGGACGCCGAGGTCTCGGGCATGGGGCTGTCCGGCACGGCGGATCTGCGGACCGTGCGGCCATTGACGTTCGGCGACCGCGCCGTGGCGGTCAACCTTCGCGGCGAGATGACCGAAGGCGACGCCCTCAACGATGATATCCGCAACTATGGCGGACGTTTCTCGGTCAGCTATATCGACCAGCTGGCGGACGGGACGCTTGGCATTGCGCTCGGATACGCCCACCTGGATTCCCCGTCGCAGAACAAACACTACAAGGCCTATGGTTATGAGTCGTTCGGCGGGGTCTGCGAACCCAGCGCGCCCGGATCGACCTGCACTGTCGATTCCGTCCAACCGGACAGCGCCGACACGGCCCTGCTGCTGAACGGACAGGAAATCTTCTCGACGTCACGCCTGAATCAGCGCGACGCGGTCATCGGCATTGTCGAATGGCGTCCGAACGAGCGGGTCCATTCGATCCTCGATCTCTACTATTCGAAATTCGAGCAGGAAGAGACCACGCGGGGCGCGCAGTGGTTTTCGAACGCCTGGGCTGACGACGCCTATTTTACGGGGGTCGTGACCGAGGATCGCGGCGGCTCGTCGTTCGGCCGCAGCGGCACGATCCACAACGCCGTTCCCATCATCCGCAACGACCGCAACACCCGCGAAGACGAGATTTTCTCGGTCGGCTTCAACACCCAGTACGAGCTGAACGACCGGACCCGCCTCGTCGCCGACCTGTCCTATTCGAACAATCGTCGCCGCGAGACCATTCTGGAAACCTACGCCGGCTATGGACGGGGGACGGGCGGCGTGACGCCATCGACGCCGAACGTCGGCCGCACCCTGGACGTCATTGACTTCACGGTGAACGACGACGGCTATCCGACCTATGCCGAAGGTCTGGACTATGCGGACGCCTCGCAGGTGTCGCTGGGTGACCGGGCGCCTTGGGGCGGCTGGGGCCACGACGGAGCCATTCGCTTCCCCGACGTCGAGGAGACCATCCAGTCCGCCGATCTGAAGATCGAGCGCGACATGGAGGGCTTCTTCAACACCTTCACGGCCGGCGTAAACTACGCCAAGCGCGAGAAGTCCAAGAGGGTCGATGATTATGACCTGTTCCTGAAGAATGGCCGGCAGCAGGTCTATGTTGACGCTCAGTATCTGGAAACGCCGGTGTCGCTGGACTGGGCCGGTTTCGGCAATGTCCTGGCCGTCGATCTGAGCCGTGCGCTTGACGTGTACTACGATCGCGCGCCGATCCTCGACGCCAACTATTTCGACAAGAACTGGGATATCGAAGAACAGGTCACCACGGCCTTCGTGAAGCTGGACTTCATGGGTGGTCGCTGGAGCGGCAATGTCGGCATGCAGGCCGTCGTCCAGAACCAGGAATCGACCGGCGTCGTGATCAACGGCACCGAGCCCGGCGCGCCGATCACGCCGATTTCCGTCACCAAGGGGGCGGACTATCTGGACATCCTGCCGAGCCTGAACCTGATCTATGATCTGGGCGGCGGGCATCGTCTCCGTTTCGCTGCGTCACGCACCATGGCGCGGCCGCGCATGGACGAGATGCGGGCCAATGTGACGCCGGGCTTCAACGCCCTGGTCTGCACGGGCCAGACCTGTCCGCCGGGTTCGACCGTCAATCCCTGGTCCGCCTCGGGCGGCAATCCGAACCTGGAGCCCTGGCGAGCGAACGCCTTCGACCTAGCCTATGAATGGTACGTCGACGCCACCACCTATCTGTCGATCGCCGGATTCTACAAGGATCTGGAGACCTACATCTATGTCCAGAACGGCACCTTCGACTTCACCGGCATACCCCTGCCGTCGACGGCGTCCTCTATTCCGGCGGGTGTGAACATCAGCCCGATCGGACAGATCAGCCTGCCGGCCAACGGCAATGGTGGAACGGTTCAGGGGCTTGAGGTCAGCGGCGCCTTGAACTTCGGTACGGTGTGGGCGCCGCTGGATGGACTGGGCTTGTTGGGCAGCATCTCCTTCACGGAGTCGGATCTGAATCCGGCTCCGGATGGACAGACGGTTCGCATCCCCGGCCTGTCCGGCACGGTCTACAACGTCACCGCCTACTACGAACGCGGCGGCTTCCAGGCGCGGATCAGCAAGCGGTTCCGCGAAGCCTTCAAGGGCGAGGTGGTGCAGCTGTTCGCGACGCGCGGCTACACCGAAATCCTGGACGACGAGCAGATCGACGCCCAGATCGGCTACACCTTCGAGGAAGGCCCTCTGGAGGGACTGGGCGTCCTGTTCCAGGTCAACAACCTGACCAACTCGCCCTATCGGACCCGCCTGGGTCTGGACAGCGGCGGCACGACGACAGCAGACGGCGGGGCCCTGCCTGAGACCTACGAGGAGTACGGTCGCCAGTTCCTGTTCGGCGTCAACTACCGGTTCTAGGGCGCCCCTCCCACGGCCCTGGATCCTGGGCGGGGCGGCTTGGCCGTCCCGCCCTCTCTATTCGCTCATTCGGCCTCTGTAGCATCGAGAAACGGCGCATGACCCTTCGCAAGACCAAGCTTCTATCCCTGCTGTTGCTGGCCGGATGCGCCCTTGCGCCGATGAGCGCCGTCGCCGATCAGAGCGCCGCCGCGCAAAGTTTCACGGACTGGCCGACTCTGACGCCGGCCCGTGCGCCCGACGCCGCCATGGAGGCGCGGATCGCCCGGATCGTGGCGAGCATGACCCTGGCGCAGAAGATCGGTCAGATGACCCAGCCGGACGTCCGCTACATCTCGCCCGAAGAGGTGACCCAGTATTACATCGGCTCGGTGCTGAACGGCGGCGGCGCCTGGCCCGCCATGAACAAGCACGCGACCGTCGCCGAATGGGCGGCCCTGTCGGACCGCTATCACGACGCCGCCCTCGCCACCGACATGGCGGTGAAGATCCCGCTTATCTGGGGTACGGACGCGGTGCACGGCCACAACAACGTCTCCGGCGCCACGCTTTTCCCCCACAATATCGGCCTGGGCGCCGCCCACGACTCCGATCTGATCGAGCGGATCGGCCGCGCCACCGCGCGCCAGGTGCGCGCCACCGGCATCACCTGGGTCTTCGCCCCCACCCTGGCGGTCGGCGAGAACCGCCGTTGGGGCCGCACCTATGAGAGCTATTCCAGCGATCCTCAGCAGGTCGCCGAATATGGCGAGGCCCTGGTCCGCGGGCTTCAGGGCGACCTGACCGGCGACGGCGACGTGGTCGCCACGGCCAAACACTATATGGGCGACGGCGGCACCTATAACGGTCAGGACCAGGGCGAGACCCGCGCCACCCGCGCGGAAATGATCAATCGCCACGCCGCCGGCTATTATTCGGCCATAGAGGCGGGCGTGCAGACGGTCATGGCCTCCTACAGCAGTTGGAATGACGTCGCCGCCGGCCACGACTACGGCAAGATGCACGGCAGCCGCGAGATGCTGACCGATGTGCTGAAGGACCGGCTGGGCTTCGACGGCCTGGTGGTGTCTGACTGGAACGGGATCGAACAGGTGCCCGGCTGCGCCAAGGCCGAGTGCGCCCAGGCCATCAACGCCGGCATCGACATGGTCATGGTCCCCGAAGACTGGAAGGCCTTCATCCAGAACACCATCGCCGATGTGGAGGCTGGGCGCATTCCAATGTCGCGCATCGACGACGCCGTGACGCGGATCCTGCGGGTCAAGATGCGGTCGGGCCTGTTCGAGCACGCCCCGTCGGAAAGCCGCTACAACGGCCGGGCGGAGGCCGTCGCCGCCGCAGACCTGGCGCGCGAGGCGGTGCGCAAGTCGGTCGTCCTTCTGAAGAATAACGAGTCCGCCCTGCCTCTGGTCCCGGGCGAGAAGATCCTGGTCGTGGGCGACAGCGCCGACAGCCTGTCCAACCAGACCGGCGGCTGGTCCCTGACCTGGCAGGGGACAGAAAACACAAATGCCGACTTCGCCACCGGCGCCACCCTGTTGCAGGCCCTGACGGCCCAGTTCGGCGCCGAGAATATCGTCTATTCCCGCGACGCGGTCGGGGTAGACGTGACCCGGTTCGCCAAGGTGGTGGTCGTCCTGGGCGAGACCCCCTATGCCGAGTACCACGGCGACGTCCGCTTCCCCGCGCCCGTCCAGTACAGCCATCGCCGCCCGAACGACCTGGCCCTGTTGCACGCCGTCTCGGGCAAGGGGGTTCCAGTGGTGTCGGTGCTCTATTCGGGCCGTCCCGCCTATGTGAACGACCTGATCAACCTGTCTGACGCCTTCGTCGCCGCCTTCCTGCCCGGCACGGAGGGGGCGGGGCTGGCCGACGTCCTGTCCGGCGGGGCCTATGACTTCACCGGTCGTCTGTCCTTCGCTTGGCCGGGGTCGGCTTGCAGCACCGGGGAGCATGAGGGCGAAGTGGTGCAGTTCGCCCGCGGCTATGGCCTCAGCTATGCGCGTCCGTCCCACATGAACCCTCTGCCCCTGCCGCCGACGCCTAACGTCTGCGACCCCATCGGATGATCGCCGCCCAGTAAGCCTGCGACCTGCGGCGGGGCCTCAATGGCGCGTCAGCCGAACAAGGTCGCAGGGCCGCCTGCGGAGACGCCAACCAGGCGGCTACTTCAGCTGGCAGAGATCCAGCTTGTCCATATCGGCATAGTCCAGGTTCTCGCCGCCCATGCCCCAGATGAAGGTGTAGTTGGAGGTGCCTGCGCCCATGTGGATGGACCACGGCGGGCTGATCACCGCTTCGCCGTCCTGGACGATGATGTGGCGCGTCTTGTCGGGCTGGCCCATGAAGTGGAACACTCGGTCTGTTTCGCTCAGGCCGAAATAGAGATAGGCCTCCGATCGGCGGTCATGCAGATGGGGCGGCATGGTGTTCCACACCGAACCGGTCTTCAGCACCGTAACGCCGAGCAGCAGTTGGCACGACTTGACCTTGCCCGGCACGATATACTGGTAGATCGTGCGTTCGTTGGAGGTCTCCAGCGCGCCCATCTCCAGCGGCGTCGCCGCCTCGATGGGGATCCTGACCAGGTCGTAGCGGGCGTGGGCGGGGGTTGAGACCAGATAGAACCGCGCCGGATCAGCCGCGTCGTCGGAGCCGAGGATCACCTCGGCCGCGCCCATCGGTACATAGAGGCCGTCACGGAAGCCCAGTCGCACGGTCTCGCCGTCGATGATCGCCGAGCCTGCGCCCCCGATGTTGACGACGCCCAGTTCCCGGGCGTGCAGGAACGGCTTGCCGGCCAGGGAGGCCGGCTCTGAGTGGCGGGGCAGGGCCAGCGGCGCGTCGGTCGGAACGGCGCCGCCGATGATCAGCCGCTCATGATGCGAATAGTTGAGGCTGATCCGGCCGGGCTGGAACAGGCCGGACACCAGATAGCGGTCGCGCAGCTGCTCATTGGTGGCGCCGTCCACCATGTCCGGATGAGTGGCCTGATAAACCTTGTCGTACATCTTGTCGTACATGTCGCTCTGCCTCGGTTCGGGGGTGGGATTTGCCGCGTTCAGGGCGCCGGACGGAAGTCGAAGGCCTGGTCGGCGACGAAGGCCTCCCATGACCGGCGGTCGGGGAAGTCGAGGCCGCGGGACCAGGCCGAGCCCATATAATAGACGAAGGGCCGGCCCGGCGTGACCCGCACCAGCATCAGATAGTTGTCCGCATCCTCGGCGAAGCCTTCGACCATGGACGGGTCGGCGACGACGGCTATGCCCAGGCTGCCGTGCTCGGGATCTTCCGGCTCCCAGAACATGATCCGTCCGTTTGCGGCGTCGCGGGTGACGAAGCCGGCGCCGTTGGCGTTCCGTCGCTTTGAGATGCCGATGCCGACGATCAGCGGGGCGTCGGAGTTCGAGCTCAGCGTCGAGGTCATCCGGGTGAAGTTCGACCCCAGCGGCAGGCTGAACTCCCGTGTCTCCCAGACGTTGCGGACCACATCGACCGGCCAGGGGCGGTAGGTCACGCTGAACCGGGCCTCATCGCCGCCGGTGCGGGTGATGGCGTGGGTGGAGAAGTTGCGGCTGGTCCACAGCTTGTTGTCGTACCAGACGCCCAGGCCTCCTGCGCCGCGGCCGCGGCCGACGTCATAATAGTCCAGCCCTTCACCCCGATCGACGTGGTAGTTCGGGAACTTCAGCTGACGGTCCATGAAGGGATAGCGGACCCGCTTGGCCCAGACGTCGATGCCAGACCCGGACGGCGGTTCACGCTCCTCCAGGGCCGGTCCATAGATGCGATGGGCGACCCGGTCGTTCTCCCACAACAGATCGTCCAGCCGATCGGGCGCGAAGCGTGCGACGGCGCGCGGCGTCTGCAGATCCGCCGGCGGCGGGGTGAGCGGCGCGATCGTCGAGGGGCGGCCCAGTACGGCGGGATCATAGGACAGGGCGGCGGTGGCCCGCATCTCGGCCTCGCGGCGGCGGGTCTCTTCCGGTCCCCTCACGGTGACCGGAGCGGGCGGCGCCGGCGTGGTGGCGGCGATCACCTCAGCGGTGTCCCGCGCGGGCTCCGGCTCGGGCAGGGATTGAGCCGGTCCGTTCAGATCAGCGATCTCCAGCCCTGCCAGGATGTAGGTTCCGGTGGCGTAGAGGCCGGTGTCGTCCGCCGCCGTCGAGACCGGCTGGTCCCCTGTCTTCTGGGCGGCGCCCAACAGGCCGCTGGGCAGGACATGACGGTTCAGTGCGGCCCAGCCCTTCAGCACGTGGGGCAGATAGGCCTCTCGGTCCAGCAGGCCGTGATTGACGCCCCAGGCCAGGGCGTAGACGTAGAAGACCGAGCCGGAGGTTTCAGCCTCCGGATAGGCCCCCGGGTCCAGAAGGCTGGCGCGCCAAAGCCCGTCGTCTTGCTGCAGCTCGGCGATCCGTCCCGCCATCGTCTGAAACAGATCGACGTAGAAGGGGCGGCTCGGCAGGTCGGCCGGGACCGATTCCAGCCAGCGCGCCAACCCGCCCATGACCCAGCCGTTGGCCCGCGACCAATAGATGCGGTCGCCGTCGGCGTCGCGGTGGTCCTGGTCCTTGAATCGTTCGTCGCGCAGGAACAGGCGCTCCTCTGGGACCCAAAGCCGATCGGCCGTGCGCCGCCACTCCTTGTCGGCGGCGTTCAGATATTTGGGGTCGCCTGTGATGGCCGACATGCGCGCCAGAACCGGCGGCGCCATATAGAGGGCGTCGGCCCACCACCAAACGAGGGCGGGCGTCTCCTCCGCCCGCGCCAGATGGGGAACCTGCCAGTCCAGCCTCTGACGCAGAGGCATCAGAACGCCTTCCTCGCCGCGTCGCGCGTAAAGCTCTTCGTACAGATCGCCGATGGCGATGTCGTCGGCGTTCAGCAGGGTCTTGCCGGACCGGCCCCCCCGCAGGCTGTAGTTATAGTGGTCGGCGACGGCGCTGAGGAACCGCAGCGTCTTCGGATCTTCCGTCACCCGCGCCAGGCGCGCCGCCCCCACATAGAAGGTCGCAGCCACCCAGTTGGACGACATCTGCGTCAGATTGCTGCCGGTCGACAGAGCGATCGGCTCGGCGGCCATGGCGGCGATCTGGGACGAGGCGACATAGTCCACCGCCGCCATCGTATCGCGGCGGGAGGGCAGGCCGGCGGCTTCCGTATAGAGGGTCGGCCGGGGCCGCGGGCTCAGCCAGTCCGCCTCGACGCCGGGCGGCAGTGCGGCTGCGCTCGAGGCGATGGCCTCAGACGCGGCCGGGGTCGGGGGCGGGGTTTGGGACGCCGTCTGGGCCAGGGCCGGGCCGGTGAGGACGAGGGCGGTGGTCAGGCCGGTGGTCAGGGCGGTCGTCAGCGCCAGACGGGTGCGCGAGGGCAGGGGCATTGGCTTTCCTCCGGCGGCGCGTGAAGGCGTCGCTCTCTCTTCGTTGTCGTTTGCGCCGGCGCGCGTGGTAACCGGTGTCTTTCCTGTGCGGCGCACGGCCGCACGCGCCGCTTCGGCTTGCCAGGACCATACCGTCCGCTATCGTGAGACGAAAGAGCAGAATATGGGAAGCGGCTTTCTGCGGTCAAATGGCCGCGCCCGGCTCCTCCCTTTGCACAGTGCGAAAAGGCCCGCCATGAATCGTCGATCCCTGCTTCACCTCGGCCTGACCGGCGCTCTGACCTCGGCGGCGCCCGCCCTTCTGCCCGCCGTCGCCCGAGCGCAAGGCGGAAAAATTCATGATGCAGCGGACTTCGGCGCCGTCGGAGACGGCCAGACGATCAATACGCGCCCGATCCAGGCGGCCATCGACGCTGCGGCGGCCGAGGGCGGCGGCACGGTGGTGATCAGGCCCGGCCTCTACCTGTCGGGTTCGCTGTTCGTAAAGTCGGGCGTGACCCTGATGATCGGGCGAGGGGCGACGATCCGGGGCCTCAAGGACATCGCCGCCTATCCGATGATCCGGACCCGCGTGGCGGGGATCGAGATGGATTGGCCGGCCGCGCTGCTCAACATCTATCGTCAGCAGAATGCGAAGATCACCGGCGAGGGGCTGGTGGACGGCGACGGCCAGGTCTTTTGGGACAGCTATTGGGCGTTGCGGCGCGACTATGATCCGCGCGATCTGCGCTGGGCCGCCGATTATGACTGCCGCCGCCCGCGTCTGATCCATCTTTATGAGGCGGATCAGGCGGAGGTCTCGGGCCTCAATCTGGCGCGGTCGGGCTTCTGGACCGTCCACGTCTGCTATTCGCGCGACGTCACCGTTTCGGACCTGATCATCCGCAACAACATCGGCGGGCGCGGCCCGTCCACCGACGGGGTGGATATCGATTCCTCGGAACGCGTGCTGGTCGAGCGGTGCGACATCGCCGTCAATGACGACGCCCTGTGCATCAAGGCCGGGCGCGACTGGGACGGGCTGCGCGTGGCCCGGCCCTGCCGTCAGGTGCGGGTGAAGGACTGTGTCGTGCGCGACGCCTTGGCCGGCATGACCTTCGGCAGCGAAACCTCCGGCGGGTTCGAGGACATCGAGGTCTCGGGCCTCAGGATCGAATATCCGGTGCCGCTGGGGATCTTCTTCAAATCGGGCCACACGCGCGGCGGCGTCATCTCCAATATTCGCCTGCGCGACATCCATCTGCAGGACGTGCGCACCCTGTTCCGGGTGAACCTGAACTGGTACCCCAACTACAGCTACGCCCGGATTCCGCCGGGCGTCGCGGACGTCCCGGACTATTGGCGGGCGCTGGCGACGCCGGTGCCCCGCGACCGAGGCGTGCCGCGCATCCACGACGTCCGCCTGTCCGACATCAAGGCCGCGGGGGGCAAGGTTGGATTCGAGGCCGCCGCCTATCCCGAGGCGCCGCTGAAGGACTTCCTGTTCGAGCGCCTGGACTGGGACGTCCACGACGCCGGGACCATCGCCAACGCCCAGGGCTGGCGCTTCGTCGACTGCAACATCGACACCCTAGACGGCAAGGCGCCGCGTGTGACGGATTCGGTGCGCGTCACGGGTCTGCGTGACAGGGCCTGAACCCAGCCTCCCACGGCCAGGCCAGGCGACAAAAAAGCGGGCCCGGAGCATTGCGCTCCGGGCCCAGTCAATTGCGCTGAAGAGGTCAGAGAGGGAAGGTCAGTACTTCCAGCGCAATCCCACGGCGATCTCTCGGCCGGTGTGACGGTAGTCGGACACGCGGTCCGCCACATCGACATAGCGATCGTTGTATTCGTCGGTCAGGTTGATCCCTTCCAGGGAGAAGGTCAGGTTGGGCGTGATGTCGTAGGACATCGAGGCGTCCAGATAGACCGTGTCGTTCATGCCCTCCTCGGAGTTGCCGTTGCTGCCTGGGAAGGACATCAGATAGCTGCTGCGATAGGCGGCCGAGGTGCGCGCCTGGAAGGGGCCCTTCTCGTAATAGAGGGTGGCGTTGACCGTATTCTTGGACTGGCCCGTGAGGCGGTTCTTGCCGGCGGCGCCGTAGTCGACCTCGGAGTCCACATAGGTGAAGTTGCCGATGAAACCGAAATTCGACCAGAAGCCAGGCAGGAAGGTGAAAGGCTGCTGATACTGAATCTCCAGCCCGTGCAGCGTGCCGCCCTGGCCGTTCAGCTTGCGCGTGACCTGGAAGACGTCCGTCGGGCGCGCCGCCCCCTGCAGCAGTTCGTCCGGCAGGCCCAGGTCGCTCCACACGATCGATTCCGTCACCGAGGTGATGAAGCTGTCGATGTCCTTGTAGAAGACGGCGGCGGCCAGCAGGCCCTCGTTCTGGAAGTACCACTCGACCGACATGTCGTAGTTGGTCGCGCGGAATGGATCGAGCAGCGGATTGCCGTAGGAGACGGTGCGGGTGGTGGGCGAAACGCCGCCGCCGGGGGTCAGATCGCCCAGCGAAGGCCGCGACATCACCTTGGCCGCGCCCAGCCGGATCACCAAGTCTTCGCGCGGCTCGATCGCCAGGTTGAACGACGGCAGAACGTCGTCATAGTCATTGTTGGCGGTGACGTATTCATAGGTCGGACCGGCCGGGGTGGTGATGGTCTGCCAGCCCTTGGATTCGACCTCGGTCCGGGCATAGCGGACCCCGACGTTGCCCCGCACCGTCACGGCGCCCAGCTGGGTGTTGAAGTCGGTCTGAACGAAGACGCCCTGATCGGTTTCGTCCACTTCCCGCTCGCTGCGGTTGGGGGTCAATGGGTCGTCATAGACGCTCAGGAAGTCGGCGATCTTGCCGATGTCAGGCACGATGAAGTTGAGGCTGGAACCCGCCGGCACGCCGATCTTGCCGTCGATGCTGACGATCTTGCCGATGGAGTCGACCCCGGTCAGACGGTCCGCGCCGACGGTCGCGGTGTTGGCCCGCGAAACACCGAAGTTGCTGAAACCATAGGTGCGGTATTCGCCCCCGAATTTGAAGGTGACCGCGTCGGACCAGTCGTATTCCAGCGCGCCGGCCGCGACCTGGTTGTCGAAGTCGCCGCCGCTGGTGCTGCGGGTCGCCTGGATCAGGGTGAAGTCTTCGCCCGAGGTGGTGTCGAAGCCGTAGTTGATCAGCGGCAGACGGTCGTCGCCCCGGAAGTCGATGGTGTAGCCGTCCACATCCGACTGCTCGAAGGCGTAGGCGACGTTCAGCGGGGTGCGGGCCTCCGACTTGTTGGCGCCCAGCTTCAGATTGCCGCGGAACCGGTCGGTGAAGTCGTGGCGGACGTTCAGCGAGGCCTGGGCGAAGGTGCTTTCATTTCGCGTGAAGCCGTTTTCCGACCGCACCAGGACATTGTCGAACACGCCGTAGGAGAAGGCGTTCTTGGAGGCGTCGATCGCATAGTCGCGCACGACGACGCTGTTCACCGCCGCGCGGCTGAAAGACCAGGCCTCCAGGTTCGGGCTTTCGAGTTCGGAGTTCAGGCGCGACCACAAAAGGTCCAGCGCCACCTCGGTGCGGGCGCTGGGCCGCCATTGAAGGGCGGCGGTCACGCCCAGGCGGTCCTCCTGGGTGTTGCCGAAGGTGTAGCGCGGAATGCGCGGATAAAAGGCGTTCAGCACCTCGGTGCGTTGGGCCGCCGTGGTGCAAGGGATGCAGCCGCCGAGGTTCTGACCCACGCCGTAGGGCCGGCTCGCGTCGCCCTGCTGCCAGCGGGTGGTGTTGAAGCTTTCCAGGATCGGCGACCGCTCGGAATAGGCGGCTGAGATCAGGGCGCCGAAGGTGCGGTCTTCATTGGTCCAACTCAACAGACCGGCCAGGCGCGGCACCGTCTTTTCGGACAGGTCGTTATAGGAGCCCTGGACCGACAGGGCCGAGTTGAGGCCGCTGCCGCCGAAATCCATCGGCCGGCCGGTTTGCAGATCGACCGTGGCGCCCAGGGAGCCCTCTTCGATCTCAGCCGACTGAGTCTTGCGGACCTTGATGCTGTTGAACAGCTCCGAGGCGAACATGGAGAAGTCGAAGCTGCGGTTGCGACTGCCGCCGGACGCCGCCTGGGCTTCCAGGCCGTTGATGCGGGTGCGGGTGAAGTCCGAGCTCAGGCCCCGGACCGAAATGGTCGTGCCCTGGCCGTTGACCCGGTCGATGGTCACGCCGGGCAGCCGCTGGATGGCTTCGGCCAGGTTTTGATCCGGAAAATCGGCGATGTCCTCGGCCAGGATGGCGTCCACGGCGCCGGCCTCGCTGCGCTTGATGTTCAGCGCCTGCTGAAGGCTGGAGCGGAAGCCGGTGACGACAATGTCCTCGACCTGGGCTGCTGGCTGATCGGCGACCCCTGTCGGCACGGGCTCCTGCGGCGCCGTTTGCGCGACGGCCGGCAGCGCCAAAGACAGCGCCGCCAGGGATACGCCGACGGCGCACGAATTGCGGAGGTTGATCCGTTGCATCCTGTTCTCTCCCCATCCGGCGTCTGTGGCACCGGTGTCATTTCTTGGTATGGCGTCGCACATGATCGGACGCGCAACGTACCGTTTTGTGCAACAGCTTCTCGTATTTTGCAATACGTGGCGGATTTAGCCGGGCAAGGCTCGTTTGCGCCCTGTCAGTTTCGGGCGACAGAGGCCGCATAGACGTGATTGCGACCGTGCATGTTGGAGACGAACAGCACCCACCGTCCGTCCGGCGTGAAGGTGACGTTGGGCTCCAGCCGATAGTCGTGGCGGCCCATGTCCACCAGCCGCTCGGTCCGCAGATATTCGACCGAGATCAGGTCGTCCTGATCGCTTTCTGGGTCATGATCGACCACCGGTTCCGGGCGCAGAAGCACCAGCCATTTGCCGTCCGGCGCATGGGCGACCATGTCCGCGTCGCCGCCGTCGCCGGCGAAGAAGCTCCCGTCGGGCGAGCTGTTGAAGTGCACCGACCAGCTGTTCTGCTCCAGGCGGCGATAGACGCGCTTTCCGGTTTGAAGGTCCACGGACGCCACCCAGAAGACCTGACCCCGCGGCGTCTGCAGATCGTACAGGACCTGGCGTCCGTCAGGACTGAACCACTCGTGGCCGAAGATTTCGAAATTCATCGTCCGCTGGTGCAGTTTGCGCAGGTCCGTGCCGTTCGTCTTGATCGTCCACATGCGATCGACGCGGTGCCAGGGCCCTTCGTGCGAGAAGATGATGCGCTCAGGGTCTGTGGGCGAGAACTGCGGATGGTTCAGCCAGTCTCTGGCCGCATGGACGACGCGGCGTTCACCGGTGCGCAGATCAATGACGAACAACTCCATCGGCACGCGCGCGGCCCACCGCTGAAGCATCCGCACGCCCTTGGCCTTGGCGAAGTTCAGCGGGCGGCCGTCGGGGCCGACGGCGGCGTACTCGGCCTGTCCTGCGCGACGATTGCGCGGATCGGCGGCGTCGGGCTGGAGCGGCGCGTCGCCATAGGCCACCGTCCCGACCGCCAGGGTCTCGTCGGCGTTGATCGAACTGAACTGGCCCTGTTCGATCCGGGCCAGACGTCGGGTGCGGCCCGTGTCGATATCGACGGCGAACAGGGTGCGCGGCCGATCGGTGGGCTGGCCTTCGCCGGCATCAGAGACAGTATAGTAGGCGGTCCGCGTCCTGCGGCCCGTGACCATCAGGTCCGCGTCCGGGTCGGCCACCAGCACAGAGCGTCGAAAGCCGTTGTCGAGCTCGACCTTGATGATGCCCTGGGGCGAGGAGAAGAGCAGAACATCACCCTGGGGCGTGAAGCTGTTGCGGTAGAAGTAGAGCTTGCTCCCGCCCTCGTCTCCCGACAGGCGCACAATGCGATGGCCGGTCTTGGGGTCGATCCAGTCGGTCGGAACCGGCCCCTCCCAGGTCGGCCAGGGCGGCGGCGCCTCGCTGGCCTGATGGATGGGCGGGGCGGTGTTGGGCGCTGGGAAGACCGGCGCGCCGGCCGGCCCGGCCTGGGGCGGCCCTGCCTGGGTCGTCGCGGCCTGGGCCTGGCCGGCAAGCACGCCGGCGGCGGGGGCGGCCAACAGGGCCTTCAGGGCGGAGCGTCTGGAGGTCGTCATGGGGGCGATCCTGTCTTTCGGGTTCAGGGGGCAGGCGTCAGGCCTTCGACCCGCACGGTCCAGCCCTCCTTGGGGAAGCCGGGCGCGTGGCCGCTGGACCCGTCCCATCCGGCGGCCATCAGGCCGACAGCCATGAGTAAGGAGCCGTTGGACGGGAAGTAGGCTTCCGCCGCGCGACGATAGCCGGGGCCGTCGGGATTGACCGCCATCTGGACTCCCCCGGCTCCCGCCGAGACGGGCACCAGCTCGTCGGCGTGCTCGTCCAGATGGACGCGCGGCGTCATGCCGGTGACGCCCCACTGATTGTTCTTCAGGTCCGCGAACAGCCAGTCCACGGCCTTGTCGGGTTCACCGAGGCGGGCGGCGGTCATGGCCATCATGGGGAAGTCCCATCCCCAGGTCTGGCGCACGTCCCAGTTCCGCTCCACCGCTTCGAAGGTGCGGCGCATGGCGGCCGGGTCGATGCGAGCGCCTGGGATGAAGCCGTACGCCATCAGGAAGGAGGGGTGATCGCGGTTCTTGCATTGAGCCGCCGCAGCGTGTCTGCGGCAGGCGTCGGACATGGCGGTCTCCCAGAAGTCCGGCACGTTTTCGACCGGCAGATAGAGGCCGTCCTTGATCGGCGGCGGCGCCATCTCGGCCAGGGCCTGATCCCAGTCGGCGCGACGGGCCTGGCCCTTGCGTTCGCGCCAGGACTGCGCGGTTTCCAGCCCCCAACGGAAATACTCGACCTCGAAGGCGGGGTTCACCGTGGTCAGGGGATCATAGTTTTCCTGCGCCGGAATCATCGGCGGTCCCAGGTTCAGCCGGCCGTCGCGTTCGATGGGCCAGGAGGCCAAGAGGTCGGCGGTGGCCTCGACCAACTCGCCGTATCGATCCAGTACGGCGGGATCCCTCTCAGATCGCCACACCAGCTCGGCCAGCAGGATCGGATGCGGCTGCTGCCACATGATGAAGGGCGAGACGAGGCTGGGGCTGTTGCGGCCCTCGGGTCCGACCATCTTGGGCCACCAGGCGCCCTTGACCCGGTGGCGGGCGGCCTCGGCGCGGGCCTGGTCCAGATGGCCGACATACCAGGGCAGACTCCGCTCCAGCATGTCGGCATGCCCCCACATGGCCTGCCAGCCGGCGTGCCAGGGGTGCATTTCCAAGTGGAACTTGCCGTACCAGCTGTTGGAGAACAGGCCCTCTTCCTGGGGCGGCAGTTCGCCGGCGCCGTTCAGGGCCGAGAGGTATTGCGACAGGACCACGCGGCGCTCCAACTCGGATGCGCGGGGATCGGTGGAACCGCTGAAATCCACGGCGCCGCCCTGGGTCCAGAAACCGTTCCAGTGGGCGGCCGTCGCCTGGACGCCGGCGCTGTAGGCCGGTGTCGCGGGCGCTCGCTCCTGCCGATCGAAGCGGACCATGACGGTCAGCCGGTCGCGACCGGCGGCGATCGCTCGAAAGGCGTCGGCGCCGGTTTGCTCGATCTCACCGGAAGCGGTGATGCCCGAATAATAGCGGGTGTCGTCCAGGGTGCGGCGAATGCGGACGTCGCCCGCGTCTTGGGCGACGACGGTCAGGCTTTGGGCTCCCGAGGCGTCAAACGACGTCGGATCGGGATTGATGGCGGGGGCGACGCTTGGATAGCGGACCTGGACGCCCAGGCCTCGCGTGGAGACCAAGGGGGAGACGATCTCGACCATCACCATGTCCAGGCTCGGGTGGACGCGGGTGACGACCTCGACCGGCTGGCCGTCATAGGTGAAGCGGCTGGTCAGGGCCCCGGACCACAGGTCCAGCGTCTGGCGGGTGTGAGCGACCTTGGCGAAGTCCAGCGGCCTGTCGTCGGCGAAGGTCAGGCCGATGCGACTGAGAGAGAACCGATGCGGATTGGCCCGCAGCCAGGTGTAGGCGGGCTGGGTCTCGGCCACCGCCCACGACTTCATCCAGGCATAGGGTTGGTCCCCCCGTCCCGGAACGGGCACGTCGATCAGGCCGTCCTGTTCGGTATAGCCGTTCGGATTGGGAAAGCTGTGCCAGGCCCACTGCGCCATGGTCAGCAGGGGGGACAGTTCCGAATACTGTTCCGGGAAGGTCTGCAACCCCGTGATGTCGGCGGTGAAGCCCAGGTTCCCATTGCCCAGCATGATCGGCGCATGAGGGTCTATCGAGGTCAGCGTCACATTATGGCGCGTGACCAGGGCGTGTCGGTCGATCGGCGCGACGGGCGCGACGGCGACGGGCGCGACCGTCTGGGCGCAGGCTGCGGTGGGGCCGGCCAGCAGGGTGAAGGCGAGAAGGGCGGTGCGGAAACCCATTACTTCGCCTCCGCCTTCAGCCCCAAGCCCGCGCCCTTCCATCCGTACCAGGCGACGACCGCGAAACAGACCGCAGGCATCAGGAAGGCGACGTTGGCGCCGTAGAGGTCGGCGATCCTGCCCATCGGCCACGGCAGCAGCACGCCGCCGCCGATCGCCATGACCATCAGGGACGAGGCGCGCTTGGTGGCGGCGCCCAGCCCGGTCGTGCCCAATGCGAAGATGGTCGCGAACATGGTCGACATGAAGAAGAAGACGGCGATCAGGGCGACCGGCGAGACGATATTGATCCCGGCCGCCACGACCAGGGTCAGGACGACATTGATCAGGCCATAGGCCGTCAGCAGGGCGCGCGGCCTCATCTTCAGCAGCAGGGCGGTGGCGAAGAAGCGGCCGACCAGATAGCCGATCGCGGCCAGGGACAGCATGAAGGCGCCCTGTTGCGACGTCAGGCCCTGCCAGTTGTGGGTCACCAGATTGATGAAATAGGCGCCGATGCCGACCTGGGCGCCGATATAGAGGGCCTGGGTGATCACGCCGGCGACGAAGTGCGGCTGTTTCGACAGGGGCAGGGCGGGAACGTCGCCCTCGGCTGCGCCATGGTCCGACAGGCCGGTCTCCGGCAGGCGGGCGCGCCAGACGGCCAGGGCGAACATGATCACCCCGACGGCGATCAGGCCGTAGACGATCTGGATCGAGCGGGTCGCCCCGCCCAGGGCCTGGGTCGTCGTCGGGCTGAAGAAGACGGCGCCGCCGATCAGCGGCCCGAAGAAGACGCCCAGGGCGTTAAACGATTGGGCCAGGTTCAGGCGCTGAGACGCCTTGGCCGGATCGCCCAGGACGTTGACGTAGGTGTCGGCGCTGGTTTCCAGAATGCACAGGCCGGCGGCCAGAACGAACATGGAGCCGACGAAGGGCAGGAAGGCCCCTGCGCCCGCCGCCGGGATGAACAGCAGGGCGCCGATCGCGGTGACGGCCAGGCCCGACACGATGCCGAACTTGTAGCCCCGGGCGTGCAGCAGCATGCCCGCCGGAATCGACAGCAGCAGATAGGCCCCGAAATAGGCGATCTGCAGCCAGGCGCTGTCGGCCTGGCTGATGCTGAGCGTCTCCTGGAAATGCTTGTTCAGCACGTCCAGCAGGCCATAGGCCAGGCCCCAGATCAGGAAGCAGGCGATGGCGAAGGCCAGCGGGCCCTTCAAGGAACCGGCAGGCCCCGAAACTGAGGGCTGGGCCAGACCTCCGGGGGTGTGGGCGGCGTCGGTCTCGATGACCATTGGGGCTCTCCTGGTGTTTCTCGCGGGCCTGGCCGTCTTTTCGCGGCCTCGGCGGGTGGGTGTCAGATGCGGTAGATCGCCTCGGCGTTGGCGGCGAACAGGCGGTCGCGCTCTTCGGCCGAGAAGTCGGCCGTGATCGCGTCGAAGGCGGAATAGAAGGCGTCGAAGGTTCCGTGGACCCGCTCGACCGGGAAGTCGGAGGCGAACATGGCCCGCTCGGTCCCGAAGGCGTCGATACACTCCAGGACGACGGGGCGAATGCTGTCGGGGGTCCAGGCGCGGTCGGTGATGCCGAGGCCGGAAATCTTGATCGAGACCTGGGGTTGGGCGGCCAGCAGGCGCAGACCCCGCTTCCAGCGCTCCATTCCCGCCGCGTCGCGGTCGGTCGGCAGTCCGGCGTGATTGACGATCATCGAAATGTCGGGGTGACGCGCGGCGATGATGGCGGCGGTCGCCATCTGCGACGGATAGAGCTGGAGGTCGAACGACAGGCCGTGCCGCGCCAGTTTCGCGAAGCCTGCCACCCACTGCGGATCTCGCAACAGGTCTCGGTCGGTATAGGTTTTCAGCGGATCCTCGTGCCAGCAGACGATCTGGCGCACGCCGCGTACGTTCGCGCGGGCGGCGTGAGCCTCCAGCAGGGCGTCCAGGTGTGGGTCAAGCATGTCGGCGCCGGCGACGATCGCGTGTGGATAACCGGTGTCATCGGCGAGCGATTGTAGCCAGTCTGTTTCGGCCAGTTGCCGGCCTACCGGCTGGCCGGCCTCGACGTGAACGATCTTTTCCACACGCCAGCCGGCCGTATCGGCCAGATAGTCGTCCAGCAGATAGTTCGCGTTGGCGATGGACGACATGTCCCCGGCTGGATTGTTCGGCAGGGGATCGTCCTGAAGCCAGCCGTAGCGCGCCCGTGACAGGTCCCACAGATGGACGTGGGAATCGACGATGCGGAGATCCGAGCCCACCGCGTACACTCAGTAGGTCGTGCGCCCGCCAGACGTATCGAACGTCGAGGCGGTGGTGAAGCTGCACTCTTCGGAGGCCATGAAGCAGACCATGGCGGCGCTCTCCTCGACTTCGCCCAGGCGCCCCATGGGGATTTTGGAGCGCATATAGTCGACCTGGCTCTGGGGCAGTTGCTCCAGGATCGGGCTTTCGAAGGTGGCGGGGGTCAGGCTGTTGGCGATGACGCCCTGGCCGGCCAGTTCCTTGCCCAGAGACTTGGTGAAGCCGATCACCCCCGCCTTTGACGCCGAATAGGCGCTGGCGTTGGGATTGCCTTCCTTGCCCGCGACCGAGGCGACGTTGACGATCCGGCCGTAGCCGTTCCGAAGCATGAAGGGCACGACGGCGCGGCAGCAGTAGAAGACGCCGTTCAGATTGATGTCCACGACCCGCTTCCAGCTGTCGATCGGAAACTCTTGCACCGGCGCGGTGGCGCCCGTGACGCCGGCGGAGGCGACCAGGATGTCGATGCGGCCGCCCAGCGCCGCGTTCGAGGTCTCGGCGGCCGATGCGACCGCCTCGGGATCGGCCACGTCCAGAGCCACGGTCGTCACGGCGCCGACCTCAGCCGCGGCGGCCTTAAGCGTGTCCGCGTTCAGATCCCACAGCACCACCCGGCCGCCCTCGGCGACGATGCGGGCGGCGGCGGCCTTGCCCAGGCCCGAGGCGCCGCCGGTCACGACGGCGGCCCGGCCCGCAAAACGTCCTTCATAGGCGCTCATGCGACCAGATCCCTGGACCAGGCGACCACGGCCTGACGCTGGCTGCCCAGCTTGTCGATGCCCAGCTCCATCACGTCGCCGGCCTTGAGGTAGAAGGGTTCGGGCTTCTGGCCCAGGCCCACGCCGGGCGGGGTGCCGGTGGTGATCAGATCCCCCGGCTCCAGCGTCATGAACTGGCTGACGTAGGATACGATCTCGGCGACGCCGAAGATCATGGTCCGGGTGTTGCCGGTCTGCATCCGCTTGCCGTTCAGGTCCAGCCACATGTCCAGGTTCTGGACGTCGCCGACCTCGTCGGGGGTGACGATCCAGGGGCCGACCGGACCGAAGGTGTCGCACCCCTTGCCCTTGTCCCAGGTGCCGCCGCGCTCGGTCTGGAAGGCGCGCTCGGACACGTCGTTGATCAGCACATAGCCGGCCACATGATCCAGGGCGTCGGCCTGTTCGACGTAGGAGGCCCGCCTGCCGATGACGATGCCCAGCTCGACCTCCCAGTCGGTCTTCTCGGAGCCGCGCGGGATGACGACCGTGTCGTTCGGTCCCTGAAGGCAGGACACCGCCTTGGCGAAGACGACCGGCTCAGACGGAATGGGCAGGTTCGATTCCTCGGCATGGTCGGCGAAGTTCAGCCCGATGGCGATGAATTTGCGCACGCCGTTCACCGGCACGCCGTAGCGCGGCTGGCCTTCGACCAGCGGCAGGCGCTCGGGATCTATCGCCTTCAGCGCAGCCAGGCCTTCGCCCCACAGTTGGTCGGGCGTGATGTCGGCGACCACGCCGGACAGGTCGCGGATGCGGCCGTTCGCATCCAGCAGGCCGGGCTTTTCCTGGCCCCTGGGGCCGTAGCGAAGCAGTTTCATGAGACGGGGGGACTCTCGACTAGCGGGCGTAGGGGCGGTGCAGGGCGATGTCGCGGTTCAGCTCCACGCCGAAGCCTGGCGTGTCGGGAACCTTGAGCCTGCCGTTGACCGGCACGGGTTCGCCGATCAGCTGCGGATGGAACATGGGCACGACTTCGTCGGCGCCGGGGGCCATCATCAGGAACTCGGCGAAGGGGCTGTTATGGCGCGTGATGACGAAGTGGTAGGAATAGACGCTGGACCCGTGCGGGATCATCAGCACGCCCTTGGCGTCGGCCAGGGCGGAGATCTTCTGCAGTTCGGTGACGCCGCCGCACCAGCCGACGTCCGGCTGGATGATGTCGCAGCATTCCATTTCCAGCAGCATGCGGAAGCCCCAGCGGGTCGCCTCATGTTCGCCGGTGGTCACCAGCATCCCCTTGGGGGCGTTCTTCTTCAGCGCCTGATAGCCCCAGTAGTCGTCGGGGCTCAGCGCCTCCTCGATCCACTTCAGACCCAGTTTGTGCGCCTCATGGGCCAGGCGGGTGGCGTAGTTCAGGTCCAGCGCCATCCAGCAGTCGAACATCAGCCAGAAGTCGTCGCCGCAGGCGTTCCGCATGGCCTCCAGCTCGGCGAGGTTCTTCTTGAGGCCCTCCTCGCCCTCGGCAGGGCCGTGGTGCAGGGGCATCTTGCCGCCGATGAAACCCAGTTCCTTGGCTTTGTCGGGCCGGGCGCCGGTGGCGTAGAAGGTCAGTTCGTCGCGCACGGCCCCGCCCAGCATGGCGAAGACCGGTTCCTGGCGCAGACGGCCCAACAGGTCCCACACGGCCAGATCGACGCCCGAGATGGCGTTCACCACCAGACCCTTGCGGCCGTAATACTGGGTCGAGAAATACATCTGGTCCCAGATCTTCTCGACCTCGGACGGATCGCGGCCTTCCAGGAAGCGGGCCAGGTGTTTTTCGACGATATAGGCGGCGGGTTCGCCCCCGGTCGTGACCGCGAAACCGACGACGCCGTTCTCGGCCTCGATCTCGACGACCAGCGTGCCCAGCACATTGATGCCGAAGCTGCGGCGGCTCTGACGATACTCGGGATATTTCGCCATGGGCGTGGCGATATGGTCGTCGATCCAGTGGCCGTCGCCCTGATCGTGATAGTCGGCGCCGCCGCCGGTCCCGTCGTTTTTAACGACGAAGGCGCGGACATGCTTGATCCGGGGCAGGCGGCTCATTGAGAACCCGCCAAAAAGCGGCGATCCGCTCCCATATTTCGGGATTTCACTGGCTTTCCTCCCTGCGACACGCCAAGGTTCCCTGCATAGCTTTGGACGACTTGCGCGTTTTGCTACATTCTGAGAATGAGGATTACGAAATGGGACGAACGGCGTCAATCAAGACCATGCAGGTCGCAGGTGAAGAAGAGGCGGGGGCCAAGGCGTCCGGCAGCCAGACCCTGCTGCGCGGTCTGGACGTCATCGACGCCTTGATCGAAGGCTCCCTGCCGCTGGCCGAACTGTCGGAAAAACTGGATCTGACCCGCAGCACCACCCACCGCCTGGCCTCGGCCCTGGTCGAGCGTCGTCTGCTGTCGTTCCGGCCGCGCGAGGGCTATTCCCTGGGGCCGAAACTGCTGGAGCTGGGGCACGCCGCCAGCCAGCAGATGCATCTGCCGCGCGTCGCCCGACCCTGGCTGGAGCAGCTGTCGGCCGCCACGGACGACACGGTGCATCTGGGCGTGCTGGACGGCCGCCATGCCCTCTATCTGGACAAGGTGGCCGGACGTCGCCGCATCAACATCGGTTCGCGCCTGGGCGAACGTCACCCCATCGCCTCGACCGGCCTGGGCAAGGCGCTGATCCTGGACAAGACCGAGGCGGAGTGGATCGATTTCTACGCCGAGCCGGACGCCAAGTTCGACTCGGCCGCCCGCGCCGTCTGGCTGGAGCGGATGCGCGGCTACGCCCAGAAGGGCTACGCCTTCGATCTTGAGGAGAACGAAGACCAGATCCGCTGCGTCGCTGCTCCGATCCGCTCGGTCGACGGCCGAATCGTCGCGGCCCTCAGCGTCTCCTCGGCCGCTCAATACATGTCCGACGCGCGAATGAGCGAACTGACCAAGACCGTGACGGAGGCCGCTGACGCCATCAGCGCCGACCTCGGCTGGTCGCCCAAAACCTGATCCAAACCCACAGAACCGCTGGAGCCCCCATGCTGCTTGAGAACAAGGTCGTCCTGATCACCGGGGCGTCGCGAGGCATCGGACGGGCGACCGCGATCGAGGCCGCGCGCCAGGGCGCAGACGTGGCGATCAACACCTTTCGCGACGCCGAGGCCGCCGCAGATGTCGTCGCCGAGATCGAGCGGCTGGGCCGCCGGGCCGTCGCCGTCGACGGCGATGTGGCCTTGCCGGACAGCGCCGCCGACTTCATCGACCGGTCGGTTCAGGCCCTGGGTCGGGTGGACGTCTTCGTCTCCAATGCCGGCATCTGTCCCTTCCACGCCTTCCTGGACATGCCGGTCGAGACCCTGCGCCGGACCATGGAGGTCAATCTGCACGGGGCCTATTTCATGACCCAGGCCGCCGCCAACCAGATGGTGAACCAGGGCGACGGCGGGGCCATCGTGGCGATCAGCTCCATCTCGGCCCTGGTCGGCGGCGAGATGCAGACCCACTACACCCCGACCAAGGCCGGGGTTCACAGCCTGATGCAGTCCTGCGCCGTGGCCCTGGGCCAATACGGCATTCGCTGCAACTCGGTCCTGCCCGGCACCATCGCCACCGACATCAATAAGGACGACCTGTCCGATCCCGCCAAGCGGACCTATATGGAAGGGCGGATTCCGCTGGGGCGGCTGGGTCGGCCCGAGGACGTCGCCTCGGTGGTCGCCTTCCTGGCTTCGGACATGGCGGGCTACATGTCCGGCGCCGCCCTGCTGGTCGACGGCGGGGCCTTCGCCAACTTCCAGTAAGACCGGCCCATGATCATCTCGTCGCCCAGCGATTACCGCGAGGCCGCGCGGCGCAAGCTGCCGCCCTTCCTGTTTCACTATATCGACGGCGGCGCCTATGCCGAACACACCCTGCGCCGCAACGTCGAGGACTGGCGCGACGTCGCCCTGCGCCAGCGGGTGTTGCAGGACATGTCCAGCCTCAGCCTGGAGACGCCACTGTTCGACGAGACCCTGCGTCTGCCGATCGTCCTGGCGCCGGTCGGCCTGACGGGCATGTACGCCCGGCGCGGCGAGGTGCAGGCGGCCCGGGCGGCGGCGTCGCGCGGCGTGCCCTTCACCCTGTCCACCGTCTCGGTCTGCCCCATCGAAGAGGTGGCGCCCGCCATCGACCGGCCGATGTGGTTCCAGCTGTATGTGCTGCGTGATCGGGGCTTCATGAAGAACGCCCTGGAAAGGGCGAAGGCGGCGGGGGTGAAGACCCTGGTCTTCACCGTCGACATGCCTACCCCCGGCGCCCGCTATCGCGACGCCCATTCCGGCATGAGCGGGCCCCACGCCGAGATGCGCCGCATGATCCAGGCCATGACCCATCCCGCCTGGGCCTGGGACGTCGGGGTGAGGGGGCGGCCGCACGACCTGGGCAACGTTTCCCGATATCTGGGCAAGGCGACGGGTCTGGCCGACTATATCGGCTGGCTGGGCGCCAATTTCGATCCGTCGATCTCGTGGAAGGATCTTCAGTGGATCCGCGACGCCTGGGACGGTCCCATGATCATCAAGGGCGTCCTGGATCCCCAGGATGCGCGTGACGCCGTGGCCTTCGGCGCCGACGGGATCGTTGTGTCGAACCATGGCGGGCGTCAGCTGGACGGCGTTCTCTCCTCGGCGCGGGCCTTGCCGGCCATCGCCGACGCGGTTCAGGGCGACCTGAAGATCCTCGTGGATTCCGGCATCCGCAACGGCCTAGACGTGGTGCGGGCCCTGGCGCTCGGCGCGGACGCCGTGATGTTAGGGCGCGCCTTCATCTACGCCCTGGCGGCGCGGGGGCAGGCGGGCGTGGGCGACCTTCTCGATCTGTTCGAAAAGGAGATGCGCGTGGCCATGACCCTGACGGGAGCCAAGTCCGTCTCCGCCCTTGATCGCACTCTGATCGTGGAGTGACGGCGCAGGGGCCGCCCAACGGCGGGCGGTTGCGTCTCATGTTTCATTATGTAGAAGTGTTTCCCAAAATATTGGGAGTACGCTCGTGAGTTCTGTCTTTACCCGATCCTTCACCGCCCTGGGGGCTCTGACCCTGGTCGCCATGGCCGGAGCGCCGGCTGAGGCCGAGGTTCTTCGCCTGAACACCCCGGCCGTCGGTCTGACCATTGATCGGATCGGCGCCCTGCCGGATGGGGAGCGCGGCGCCTGGGTCGAGTATCTGGCTCGTTCCCAGGCCCAGCACCTGGCGGACCGGGCGGCTCTGGCCGCCGAACTGCCGCCTGGCGCGACTCCGCCGCCGCCGCCTCAGGCCGTGGGGCCCAGCCAGTACAACATGCCTCTGGACCGGGCGTCGGATTGGTACGGATCGGCGCAGGCTCGCCGGATCGCCGACGCCATCGTCAGCTTCCAGACGCCGGCCGGCGGGTGGAGCAAGAACCAGGATCGGACGATCGCCCGTCTGCCCGGTCAGCGGTTCTCGAACGACGCCGAGACCATGGAGCAGAATCCCGCCAATTTCGACGCCCCCGCGGACCGGTTCTGGACCTTCGTCGGCACCCTCGACAATGAGGCGACCTGGACGGAGATGCGCTTCCTGGCCAAGGTCGCGGCCCACGCCCCGGGCGCCCAGGGCGACGCCTGGCGCGCCAGTATCGAGCGCGGCGTGCGCTATCTGTTGAACGCCCAATATCCGAACGGCGGCTGGCCGCAGATCTGGCCTCTGGAAGGCGGCTTCCACGATTCCATCACCTTCAACGACAACGCTGTCGCCAACGCCGCCATGCTGCTGCGGGACGTGTCGCAGGGACGCGAGGGCTTCGACTTCGTTTCGAACGATTTGAAGTCCCGTGCAGGGGAGGCGACGCACAAGGCGGTCGAAGTCATTTTGGCGGCCCAGGTGCGTCAGGGCGATCGCCTGCTGGGCTGGCCTCAGCAGGTGGAGCCGATGCGCCTGGTTCCGACCAGCGCCCGCAACTATGAGCCTCGCTCCATCGCCAGCGGCGAAACCACCGACATCCTGATCTTCCTGATGCGCGAGCCGAACCCTTCCGCCGAGGTCAAGGCGGCCGTGCGCGGCGCGGCGGCTTGGCTGGAGGCGGTCCGGGTCTACGACAAGTCGTTCGAAATGACGGATCAGGGCCGCAAACTGATCGACAAGCCCGGCGCCGGTCCGATCTGGTCGCGCAACTATGATCTGGTGACCGGACGGCCGATCTTCGGCGACAAGGACCAGACCATCCACGACGACGTGAACGAGATTTCGATCGGGCGGCGCAACGGCTATTCCTGGTGGATCACCTCGCCGCAACGGGCGCTTGATCTGTACGCCGTCTGGTCGGCGGAGAACGGCTGATCGGGGGCCTTCGGCCGTCGAACTTTTTTTCCCTCGTTCGGCGGCCTTTGACGGAAACGGTCGCGCCGCTCATCGTCATCAGATGGAGGGGCCTGTGGCGACCAGACTGAGCATTCCAAGCGACGAGGCCGTGCGCTGGCTGGCGCGCGAGGTTCTGCCGCATGAGGCGGACGTCCGCCGCTGGCTTGCCCAGTCCTTGGTCGCCGCCTCCGAAACGGACGATGTGATCCAGGAGGCCTATTGCCGACTGGTCGATCTGGACGATCCAGGCCGCATCCGCAGCCCCCGCGCCTACTTCTTCCAGACCGCCCGGTCGATCGTTCTCGAACAGCTGCGTCGGCAACGCGTCGTTCGGTTCGAAACCGTGACGGAAATCGACGGTCTGAACATCGAGTGGGACGAACCGTCTCCGGAGCGTATTGCGGCCGGGCGCAAGGAACTTGAACGCGTGATGCAGATCATCAGCCGTCTGCCCGACCGATGCCGGCGCATCTTCGAGATGCGGCGCATTCTGGGTCTGTCGCAGCGGGAGATCGCACGCCGACTGGGTGTCAGCGAGAACGTGGTCGAGAACGAAGCCGCGCGTGGGCTGAAGGCGATTCTGGCCGCCCTGGCCGCGGACGAGGCGCCGGGCATGACGAGGCGCAAGGCATGAGCGCTTCCGACCTGAATCCGATCGATGCGGAAGCGGCCGCCTGGGCGGTGAAGCTGGATCGCCCGCTGCCGGACGTCGAACGCGCGGCCTTGGAGACCTGGCTGACCCAGGATCGGCGTCACCGCGGAGCGCTGGCGCGAGCGCAGGCCGCCTATTGTCTAGCCGCCGCGCCCGCCCAGGCGGCTGAACCCGGGGCGACGACAGGTCGGCCGGCCCGGCGCTGGGTCCTGGCGGGGGCGGCCGGCTTGGCCGCCTCGCTGACGGCCGGCGGTGTTTTCGTCTCGGCCCTGCAACGCCAGCGACTGTCCACTCGTCTGGGCGAGATCCGCCGGGTGCCCCTGGAGGATGGCTCTCTGGCCGCGATCAACACCGATACGGTGGTCGAGGTCAGCCTGAAGCCGCGCCGCCGCGAGGTCGCGATCGAGCGCGGCGAGGCCTGGTTCCAGGTCGCCAAGGACGCCGCCCGCCCCTTCGTCGTCGAGGCCGGCGCGGTGCGGGTGCAGGCGGTCGGCACCGCCTTTTCCGTGCGCCGCAAGAGCATCGGCGCCCAGGTCATGGTGACCGAAGGCGTCGTCGAGGTCTGGAGCGTCGACGACCCCGGCGGCGCACGGCGGCGCGTCAAGGCGGGCGAACAGGTCTTCATTGGCGACAAGGCCGGCGCGGCGCGTCCCGTCAGCCGGCCCCTGGAGGCGGAGCGCGCCCTGGCCTGGCGCGACGGTCAGGTGGTGCTTGACGGCGACACGGTCGCCGCCGCCGCCGCCGAGTTCAATCGCTACAACAGCCGCAAGATCATCATCAGCGACCCGGCCCTGGAGGGGCGCCGTGTGGTGGGCTGGTTCCGCACGAACGAGCCCGACAGCTTCGCACGGGCGGTCGCCGTCGCGCACGGCGCATCGGTCCAGGTTGCCGACACCGTCATCGTCTTGGGCGGCTGAAGAAGAAAAATGACGGGCGCGTGACGGAAAGTCCGCGCCTGAGCATCGCTTGAATGGAACCCTCGTCAGAAGGGTCCGGGAACAGGAAACAGATAAGGGAGGGCCTGCGCATGCCATTCGCGCCACAATTCGACGCTCGCGCGTCGCTCATGATCGCCGTCAGCACCATCGCCCTGGCTTCGGCCGGAGCCGCCCACGCCCAGACGCGGCAGTTCAACGTGCCGGCCCAGCCCGCCGCGACCGGCGTGCCGGCCTTCGCCCGGCAGGCGGATCTCCAGCTCCTGGCGTCCTCTGACGCCGTGGCGGGGCAGCAGACCGGCGCGGTTCAGGGGGTCCTTACCGTGCAGCAGGGCCTGGACCGACTGCTCGCCGGCACCAACCTCGTCGTCGCGTCCAACGACGGACGGACCGCCGTCCTCGCCCGCGACACCCGCGTCGCCCAGGGGGATGAGACGCAGGATCCGGTCTCTGAAGTCGACTCGATTGTGGTAACCGGTTTCCGCGCCTCGCTCAGCAGCGCCCTGACGACCAAGCGCCGCGCCAACGGCGTCGTGGACGTCATCAAGGCCGAGGACATGGCCGACTTCCCGGACGCAAACCTGGCGGAGTCCATCCAGCGGGTGCCGGGCGTCTCCATCGCCCGCGACGCCGGCGAGGGCCGACAGATCACCGTGCGCGGCCTGGGACCGCAGTTCACCCGTGTGCGCATCAACGGCGTGGAGGGTCAGAGCACGGCCTCGGGCACCGACAGCTCGGGCGGCGCCAACCGCAACCGCGCCTTCGATTTCAACGTCTTCGCCTCGGAACTCTTCAACAGCATCACCGTGCGCAAGACGGCCTCGGCCGAGACGGAGGAGGGCTCGCTCGGGGCGACGGTGGATCTGCAGACCGGCCGGCCCTTCGACTACGCCGGCGCCAACCTGGTCCTGTCGGGTCAATACGGCTACAATGATCTGTCGCAGGAATGGGACCCCCGGTTCGCCGCCCTGGCCAGCAACACCTGGATGGACGGCCGCCTGGGCGCCCTGGTCTCGGTCGCCTACACCAAGCGGCGTCTGCTGGAGGAAGGCCACGGGTCCGGCGGCTGGCTGAACGGAACCGAGGCGGGCGGATACAATCCGGCTTCACCCTTCGCCGATGCGCGCCGGGCGGACGTCTATTCGCCGCGCTTTCCCCGCTACGGCCGTCTGACCCATGATCAGGAGCGGCTGGGCCTGACGGGTTCGCTGCAGTTCCGCCCGCAGGAACAGACGCTGATCAACCTTGATCTCCTCTATTCCGATTTCAAGGCGACGCGTCAGGAGAACTGGCTGGAAGCCCTGTCCTTCGCCCGCAACGCTTCCCAGGGCGGCCGGCCCGAAATCATCGTTCGCGACGGCGTCATCGATGCGAACGGCGACATGGTCTATGGGCTGTTCGACGACGTCGATGTGGAGACCGAAACCCGCTTTGACGAGTTGGACACAAAATACACTCAGGCGACGCTGAGCCTGGAGCACGACTTCAGCGACCGCTTCCGGGTGAAGGGTCTGGTCGGCTACTCCAAGTCGGACTTCGACAATCCGATCCAGACCACGGTCATCCTGAACCGCGAGAATTCGGATAACTATTTCTACGACTACCGTGAGAACCGGAACGCGCCGCTGATCGGCTTCGGCTATGACGTCACCGATCCGCTGGCCTATAATTTCGGCGCCGCCCGCTCGGAAATCCGTCTGCGGCCTCAGGGCGTGACCAACACCATCAAGACAGCCCAGTTTGACGCCGGCTATGATTTCAATCCGTCCCTGACCCTGAAGGCCGGCGTCAACTACAAGGAATATGAGTTCGATTCCTGGGCCTTGGCGCGGGTCAATGAAGGCGTGGTGCCCCAGTTGCCGGCCGGGGTGACCCTGGCCAGCCTGACCGAACTGGTCAGCGGCTTCGGCCGGAACCTGGACGCGCCGGCCGGAACGGTCACCAGCTGGATCGCGCCGAACCTTCAGGCCTTCGCGGACCTGTTCGACATCTACAGCAACACGGGCCTGTTCGAGCTGAGCGGGGCGTCCAACAGCAATGCGCGCGGCAATAT
Organism: Brevundimonas sp. Br13; assembly: GCF_055391505.1. Taxonomy (NCBI): domain Bacteria; kingdom Pseudomonadati; phylum Pseudomonadota; class Alphaproteobacteria; order Caulobacterales; family Caulobacteraceae; genus Brevundimonas; species Brevundimonas sp. Br13. The sequence goes on from NZ_AP044008.1 coordinate 1,404,460, forward strand.
CCGCAGCGTGACGGAGAAGGATTCGGCCGCCTATCTGCAACTGGACTTCACCACCGAACTGGCCGGCGTGCCGATCCGCGGCGACGTGGGGGTGCGCTATGTGAAGACGGAACAGAGCTCGACCGGCTATCAGCTGGTCGCCGGAGCGGCGCAGCAGACGACGGTGGACCGCGACTATGACGACGTCCTGCCCGCCCTGAACGTCACTGCTGAAGTGACGCCGGACTTCCTGGTCCGCTTCGGCGCGGCCAAGGTCATGACCCGTCCGAACCTGGGCAGTGTCACGCCCGGGGGCAGCCTCAGCACCGTGGGCGTCTTCAGCGTCAGCTCGGGCAACCCCTATCTGGACCCCATCCGGGCCACCACCTACGACCTTTCGGCCGAGTGGTATTTCGCGCCGGAAGCCCTGCTGTCGGTCGGTCTGTTCTACAAGGACATCGACAGTTACATTCAGACGTCCAGGACCTCGCGCCCGTTCAATGAGTCGGGTCTGCCGCTCGAACTGCTGAACGGCCTGGGGGTCTCGCCCAGCGACGTCTTCCTGTTCAGCCAGCCGGTCAACACCGAGGGCGGTCCGCTGAAGGGGATCGAAGTCAGCTATCAGCAGCCGTTCAGCTTCCTGCCCGGCCCCTTCGACAACCTGGGCGCCATCTTCAACGTCACCCTGGTCGATTCCAAGATCAGCTACATCTCGTCGCGGTCCCCGACCGGCTTTGTCGAGAACGACCTGATCGGCCTGTCGAAGACCGCCTATAACGCCACCCTCTATTATGAGGACGATCGGTTCAGCGCCCGCGTCTCGGCCGCCTATCGCGACCGCTATCTGACGGCCGTGCCCAGCGGGACCAGCACCAACGACATCGACGGGGTGCGCGACATCGTCACGGTGGACGCCTCGGCCTCCTACGCCCTGAACGACCGCATCAAGCTGACGTTCGAAGGGCTGAACCTGACCGACGCCTTCAACGAGCAATATACGGACAGCCGTCGCGACAGCATCTACGTCTATTCGCACACCGGCCGGCAGTACAACTTCGGCGTCCGCTACAGCTTCTAGTCATCCTCTCCCCTCCCGAGGATGGGCGTCGGCCGGTTCGCCGGTCGGCGCCCGCTTTTCATTCGGAGACGCCATGAAACCGCTGCTTCATCGTCGTTCTGTCCTGGCCGTCGGCGCCGCCTTGCCGCTCGCGGCGGTCGGTCCGCCCGCCTGGTCGGCGGCGCGGGCCTATGATGCGGTGGTCGCGAAACCCGCCTCGGGGCGCAACTTCGCCGCCCCGGCCTATCCCAGCCTGTCGGCCGCCATCGCCGCCGCCCCGGCGAATGGGACGCGGCCGTTCCGCATCCTGATCACGCGCGGGATCTGGACCGAACAGGTGGTGGTGGACAAGCCCTTCGTTCATCTGATCGGTGAAGACCGCAGCGGTTCAGTGATCAACCACCTAGCCGCCTCCGGACTGGCGGCGCCGGACGGGCGGCCCTGGGGCACCTTCCGCACCGCGACTCTGTTCGTCCGCGCTCCGGATTTTCACGCCGAGACCCTGACGATCAACAACGCCTTCGACGGCCTGGCGGAGATGACCAAGTCGAACGGCCTGCACTCTCACAACGGCGCCGGTCCTCAGGCGGTCGCCCTGATGATGGACAAGGGCTCCGACCGGGCGGTGGTGCGCGCCTGCGACATCCTCAGCTACCAGGACACCCTGTTCCCCGATGCGGGATCGACCCTGTTCGACCGTTGTCTGATCACGGGCAGCTATGACTTCATCTTCGGCGGCGGGCGCGCCTGGTTCGAAGGCTGCGAAATCCGATCGCGCACACGTCCGGCCGATCCGATCGAGGGTTACGTCACCGCGCCCAGCACCCCGATCGATCAGCCGTTCGGCTTCGTCTTCAAAGACTGCCGGTTGACCAAGGACGCCGATGTTCGTCCGGGCTCCGTCTTCTTGGGCCGACCCTGGCGGCCGTCCAGCGCCTTTCCCGATGGGCGATACGGCGATCCCCGTTACGTCGGCGCGGCCGCCTTTGTGGACTGCTGGATGGACGACCACATCGCCCGGGAGGGCTGGACGGAGATGTGGTACACGGGGCGCGACGGCAATCCGCGCACCATGCTTCAGCCGGAGGAGGCGCGCTTCGCGACCTTCGGCTCGACCGGACCGGGCGCCGCCGACTTCGGGAGGGGGCGCCGCCTGTCTGCAGACGAGGCCGGGCGCATCACGCGATCAGTCGTGCTGGGCTGATCGCCGCATCCTGCGGTCTGGCCGGCGCATAGCGGGCGGTCATCTCGGCGCAGAAGTCTGCGAACTCTTCGGCGACCTGCGGCGGGCTGGTGTGGTGGGGCTCCAGACCGCGATGCTCGGGCGTGAAGCAGAAGGTCACGGTCACGTCGAAGTCGGCTAAGGTCTCCATCTGCCGGTCGAACCAGTCCAGGGCGCCGTCGCGATAACGGTCCGCCCAGGACAGGCCGGTGCGCAGCCGACGTACGCCCAGGTCCTTCAGCCATCGGACCGCATTGTCCAGCCTGTGATCCTGGAAGTGAAACCACTGGCAGACCCCCATGTAGGCCGCATAGGGCCGGAAGGCCTCCAGCGCGGCCTTGGGCGAGCCGTCCTCTCGCAACAGGCCCATGTGGAAGTGCCGGTAGTAGGACGACCCCTCAGCCTCCCGATGCCGTGTCGTGGCCTCCCATGTGCGGGGCAGGTCGTACAGGCTGTACCAGTGGATGCGGGGCGCCTTGCCGATCAGCAGTTCGGCGGTCTTTTTCACACCCCAAGCCTGGACCTCTTCGGAGCCGAAGGCGGAGACCCCGACCTCCGTCACCCAGACCGGCTTGTCGGTGACCGCCTTGATCTCGTCGATTCGCGCGGGCCATTCGTCGATGGGCCACAGGTTCCAGTCCAGGGGAAAACCATGGACGGCGACCACGTCGATCGCCTCCATCACCCCCATCTCCTCCAGTCGCCGAACGAAGGAAGGGTCGATGGGAGACATCCCGCCCAGGACACGGGTCACCGTGGGATTCTCGGCCCGGACAGCGGCCCCGGCCAGCCGCGTCATTTCCGCGAAACGCGCCCATTCGGGGTCCAGCAGGGGGTCCCAGTGGGACTTGTTGTTCGGTTCGTTCCAGATCTTGACGGCCTCGATCATCGGCGCGGCTCCTTGGTCTTGTCATGGCCGTTGAGGGGCGAGCGGGCGGGATAGACGGCGCCGGCCTCGGTCGGTCGTTCTGTGCGGCGACACAGGAAGACTTCCTCCTCCGGTCGATCCAGCACCTGGAACCCCGCGCTGCGCAGCATGGCCGCGCTGGCCGAGGCGTTGGGCGCCCACCAGTTGGTCCAGTCCCCGGCGTAGCGGTGCTCGATGAAGTGCAGCTTCGGATAGTCGGGGCGGTCGAAATGGGCCGTCTGGCTGAAGTCGTAGTCGATTTCGGGTTCAAAGATGTCGTTCGCGCCGCGTTGCATCGACTGGAACAGAAGCAGGTCGTCGGCCACGTGCTCGTGGATCAGGTCCAGCGCCAGCAGCGGGTGGCGCAGGTGGTAGAGGACGCCCATGAAGATGACGAGGTCGAACCGTTCGCCGAGTTTGGCCAAGTCGTAGACGGACAGTTTGCGGAACTCGATATCCGCGTCTTCGACCTCGGCGGCGAGCCGCGCCTGGTCCAGATAGCGGTCGTCGAAATCGACGCCCAGCACCCGGTCCGCCCCCCGCCGCTTCATCTCCAGCGAGTAGAAGCCGGCGTTGCAGCCGATATCGAGCACGCTGCGGCCGCTCAGATCATCGGGGATCACATGGGCGAAGCGGGCGAACTTGTTGGCGGGATAGTCGTGGAGGAAGTGATCCGGCGCGGTGCGAACCCCCTTCAGCTCCATATTGTGAAACCAGGGGCCGAGTTCGGCCACCCGAGCGCGAACCTGCGCGGCGCTGAGTTCAGCCATGAGGAACCTCATTCAGGCGAAGAAGGGACAGGTGTTCCGGCGTCGCCGAGACGGTGGTGATCGAGCCCGGCGCGATCTCGAACCGATCGTGGTGTCGCAGCGAAAGCCCCAGAGTCAGGGCTACGACCGACTTGATCACGTCGGCGTGGCTGACCGCCGCCACGGCTCCGGCGTCGGCGGCCGCCATCGTCTCCAGCCAGCGGGACAGGCGGCCTTGGACCTCCAGCATCGACTCGCCGTTCGGCGCCCGCCCCTGGTCTCGAGCGGCGTTCCACCGGCGCCATTCGGGCAGGGCGTCCAGTTGGGCGAAATCCCGGCCGGTCCAGTCCCCGAAATCAATCTCGTTCAAGGCGGTTTCCTCTTCGAGCCGCCCAGAGTGGGCGGCGGCTATCACGGCGGCGGTCTCTCTCGTCCGGTCCAACGGGCTGGTCAGCACCCGATCAAGTCGGGGGAGGGCGCGCGCCAAAGCCTCGGCTTGACGTCTTCCCGTGTCGCTCAGACCCACGCCAGGAGTGCGTCCGCAAAGCCGTCGGGACACAAGGTCGTGGGCTCCGTGTCGGATCAGGTGGATGATCGTCACGAGACCAGGCGAGCGGCGCGCGGGGCAGGGGCGGGCTCGTCGCCGCGGATAAAACGCAGCGTCCGTTCGCGCGCCTCCTCGTCCGTGAACTGTTCCGGGGGGGATTTCATGAACCAGCTGGACGGCCCGATCAGAGGCCCGGATACGCCGCGATCCATCGCCACCTTGGCGCACCGGACGGCGTCGATGACGACGCCTGCGCTGTTGGGACTGTCCCAGACCTCCAGCTTGACCTCCATGCTGATCGGCACGTCGCCGAAGGTGGTGCCCTCCAGACGGATGTGCGCCCATTTGCGGTCGGTCAGCCACGGGACGAAATCACTGGGGCCCACATGGACGTCGTCGTCGGCCAGCGGCGTCTCGAACTGGCTGGTGACCGCCTGGGTCTTGGAGATCTTCTTCGACGTCAGTCTTTCGCGCTCCAGCATGTTCTTGAAGTCGGAGTTGCCGCCGAAGTTGAGCTGATAGGTGCGATCCACGCGCACGCCCCGCTCACGCATCAGATTGGCCAGAACTCGGTGAACGATGGTGGCGCCGACCTGGCTCTTTATGTCGTCGCCGACGAGGGGCAGTCCGGCGTCGCTGAAGCGCTTCGCCCAGGCTGGGTCCGAAGCGATGAAGACCGGAATGCAGTTGACGAAGGCGCAGCCGGCCCGCAGCGCCTGTTCAGCGTAATATTCGGTGGCCTTTTGCGATCCCACGGGCAGGTAGGAAACCAGCACCTGGGTTCCGCTGTCCCGTAAGGCTTGGGCCACATCGACGGGGGGAGCAGCGCTCTCTTCCAGGTCGTCGATCATGTATCGGCCGATCCCGTCCAACGTCGGTCCGCGCTGGACGGTGACGCCCGAGGGGCCGGGGGAGGCGAAGCGGAAGGTGTTGTTCGGCGGGGCGAAGATGGCGTCCGACAGGTCGCGGCCGACCTTGGCCGCATGGATGTCGAAGGCGCTGACCATCTCCATGTCTTCGATGCGATAACCGCCGAGTTCGACGTTCATCAGCCCGGGCGGAGGGGCGTTGCTGGGGGCCGCCGCGTAATGGGCCAGGCCCTGCACGAAGGACGAAGCGCAGTTGCCCACGCCCACGACGCCGATCCGAACGGATTTTCGTTGCATTGGCTGGTCCCTTCGCCGTTCCGCGGCCCGATCGGCCGCAGCAGGAGGAAGGATCTACAAAGCTCCCGGTTCCGTGAAATGGCCAAGTATCCGTCAGATCAAGGATCGAAGCGGAAGATAGGTGTTCTTGTGTCGGATTTTAAACATTGAAATAAACGGCGAAAAGGAAAGTGGTCGCGCAGTATGTTCAAAATTGAACGCTCCAAATATCGGAACAGATCGGTAGAAGAAGCTGTTGCTCGGGTGAACCTGCCGGAGCTGCACCATGTCCGAAGCGAACCGCCTGACTGATCATGACGATATCCGCGCCTGGGCCGAGGCCCTCGGCGCCAGGCCTTCTCGCGTAGCCAGCACGGCCGACGCCGACGGCGGCGGTGTGCTGAGGTTCGACTTCGGCGACAAGGAAGAGGCGCTGGAGGAGATCTCCTGGGACGAGTTCTTTCGCATCTTCGAAGACAGCGATCTGGCCTTGCTTGCGCAGGACCAGACGAGCGGCGGCGAGACGAGCCGTTTCTCCAAGTTCGTGCAGCGCTGAGCCGGAGATCCCCATGGCGAACACTGTCCTGATCACCGGCGGCGCGGGCTTCGTCGGCCGTCATCTCGCCCGATCCCTGCTTGAACAAGGCCACAGGGTGAGGGCGCTGGACAGCCTGATCGAGCAGGTTCACCCCACTGGCGCGCGGCCCGACGAACTGGACCCCGAGGTCGAACTGGTGGTCGGCGACATTCGCGACGAGGACCGGGTCCGGGCGGCGCTTCAGGGGGTGGACAAGGTCGTTCACCTCGCCGCGGAGGTCGGCGTCGGCCAGAGCATGTATGCGATCGACCGCTATACCTCGGTCAACGATTACGGCACGGCGGTGCTGTTCCAGCAGTTGATCGACCAGCCGGTGCAGCGGGTGGTCGTCGCCTCCTCAATGAGCATCTACGGCGAGGGCCTGTACCGCACTGAAGACGGCGATCTGCGTCAGGAGGTGGTGCGCGGCGCCCGCAACCCGGACGGCTCATGGGACCCCACGGACGACCAAGGGCGTGCGCTGATCCCCGTGCCGACGCCAGAGACCAAGTCGCCGGCGCTGAAGAGCGTCTATGCGATCAACAAGTTCGTTCAGGAACGGCTCACCCTGACCCTGACGGCCCAATACGGGATGGAAAGCTGCGCCCTGCGGCTCTGGAACATCTACGGGCCGGGGCAGGCCCTTTCCAATCCCTACACCGGCGTCCTGGCCATCTTCGCCTCCCGCATCGCCAACGGTCAGGCGCCGATGGTGTTTGAGGACGGCCGTCAGAGGCGCGACTTCGTGCATGTCTCGGACGTGGCGCGCGCCTTCCTTCTGGCGCTGGAGAAGCCGGAGGCGAATGGGCAGGTCTTCAACATCGGCTCTGGGGAGGACCGCACCGTCGAGGACGTGGCGCGGCTGCAGGCGGCCTCGATGGGGCGGCCGGATATCGAACCCCTGATCACCAACAAGGCCAGGGCAGGCGACATCCGCCACAATATTCCCGATCTGACGAAGGCCCGGGAGGAACTCGGCTATGAGTCGCGTCAGGACTTCGCGGCAGGTCTTGAGGAACTGGCCGAATGGGTGGCGCGCCAGGAAGCCCAGGACCGGGTTGATCAGGCGCGCGGTGAGCTGGAACGTCGGGGGCTGGTCGCATGAGCCGCGTCCTGATCACGGGCGGCGCCGGTTTCATCGGCTCCAACCTGGCCGACCGACTGGCCGGCCAGGGTCATGAGATCGTGGTGCTGGACACCCTGGCGCGGCGGGGGGTGGAGGGAAACCTCAAATGGCTGCTGCTGCGCCACGGGGCACAGGTCCGGCACCTGACCGCTGACGTCCGCCAGGCCGAGGCGGTCGAGACGGCGGTCGCCCAGGCGGACGTGGTCTTCCACCTGGCCGCCCAGGTGGCGGTGACGACCAGCTTGGTCGATCCCCGCACCGACTTCGACGTCAATCTGATCGGGACGCTCAACGTCCTGGAGGCGGCGCGCCGTCGATGCACTCCGGTCGTCTTCGCCAGCACGAACAAGGTCTACGGCGATCTTGGCGACATCGAACTGGCCGTTCAGAACGAGGCCTGGCTGCCGACGGAGCCCGCGCTGCGGACTCGGGGCGTGGACGAACGGCGGCCGCTGGACTTCCACACGCCCTACGGATGCTCCAAAGGCGCGGCCGATCAGTATGTGCTGGACTATGCCCGCAGCTACGACGTGCCGACCTGCGTGCTGCGGATGAGCTGCATCTACGGTTCCCGTCAGATGGGTACGGAGGACCAGGGCTGGGTCGCCCATTTCCTGATCCGGGCGCTGGAAGGCGCCCCGATAACCCTTTACGGCGACGGCCGGCAGGTGCGCGATATTCTGGACGTGTCCGACGCGGTCGACGCCTATGTCGCGGCCTGGGAGCGGATCGAGGCCGTGTCGGGCCGCGCCTTCAACCTGGGCGGCGGGCCTGAGAACGCCGTCAGCCTGAGGGGATTGATCGCTCATATCGACCGGCTGATCGGCCGCGCGACCGAACTGCAGTTTGAGGACTGGCGGGCCGGGGATCAGCGCTACTTCGTCGCCGACGCCTCGGCGGCCCATCGCGCCTTGGGGCTGGGCGCGGTCAAGCCCTGGCGGCCGGGCGTGTCGGACCTGGCGGGCTGGCTGCGGGCGGAACGGCGACTGGACGCCCGCATCGGCTCGGCGGCGGCATGAGTCTGGTCCCCCTTCACGTGCTGATGACCACCGACGCCGTGGGCGGCGTCTGGACCTATGCGCTGGATCTGGCGGAAGGCCTGTCGGCGCGCGGCGTCCGCATCACCCTGGCCGTGTCGGGCCCTGCGCCCCGTCCCGCCCAGCGACGAGCCGCCGAACAGATTGGGGGGCTCACGCTGGTCGAGGCGGGGGGGACGCTCGATTGGCTGGCGGACGGTCCCCGCCCGCTGGACCAGACGGCGCGGGCCCTGCGCGGTTTGGCGGCCCAGAACGGCGTGGATCTGGTGCACCTCAACAGCCCCGCCTTGCGGGGGGACGAGGACTGGGGCGCGCCCGTGGTCGGGGTTTGCCACTCCTGCGTGGCGACCTGGTGGGACGCGGTGCGTGGAACGGCCTTGCCGGAGGATTTCGTCTGGCGGACCGAGCGGCTCGTCCAGGGCTACCGGCGTTGTGACCGTCTGATCGCCCCCAGTTTCGCCTTTATGCAGACGACGGCGGCGCGCTACGGCGTCCTGCCCGCTGCGGTTCGAAACGGCCGCCGTCCCATTGGAACCCGCCCGGTTCCCCGGCGCCGGCAGGTTCTGACCTCGGGCCGGCTGTGGGACGAGGGCAAGAATATCGCGACCCTCGAACGGGCCGCGCGACGGATGCGGGGCCGGGTGGAGGCCGCCGGTCCGCTTGAAGGACCGAACGGTCAATCGGTTCATCTGGACCGGATCCAGGCGCTGGGCGCGCTGGGCCCCACCGACTTGCAGCAAAGGCTTCGACTGGCGTCAATCTTCTGCGCCCCGTCGCTTTACGAGCCCTTCGGCCTGGGCGTACTGGAGGCGGCCCAGGCGGGATGCGCCCTGGTCTTGGCCGATATTCCGACCTTCCGCGAGCTTTGGGAGGGGGCGGCGCTGTTCGTCTCCCCGCAAGACGACGCCGCCCTGGCGGTCGTTCTGGACGAACTGCTGGAAGACGTCGACCGGGCGCGCCGTCTGGGAAGGCTGGCCGCCGATCGCGCCGAACAGTTCAGCCTCGACGCCATGGTCGAGGGAACCCTGGCCGTCTACGCCGAGGCCTTGGCCCAGCGCACCCCCTTCGGGGAGGCGGCGGCGTGAAGATCGTCTATTTCACTCATTCGCTGGAGTCATGCTGGAACCACGGCAATGCGCATTTCCTGCGTGGGGTGCTGCGTGAACTGAGCGCCCGCGGCCATCAGGTCGAGGCGTGGGAGCCGCACGACGCGTGGAGCCGCGCCAATCTGGTCGCGGACCATGGCGAAGACGGACTGGCGCCCTATCGACAAGCCTATCCCGAACTGGTCAGCCGCCGCTTCCATCCGCCCCTTGATGTGGATCGGGCGCTGGACGGGGCGGATGTGGTCATCGTGCATGAATGGAACGATCCGGCGCTGGTGGCGGCCGTCGGTCGCGCGCGGCGGCGGGGCGGCTTTACTCTGCTGTTTCACGACACCCACCACCGGGCCGTCAGCGAGCCGGAGGCCATGCAGGCTTTCGACCTGTCGGAATATGACGGGGTGCTCGCCTTCGGTGAGACCCTGGCGGCGGTGTATCGCCGATGGGGCTGGGGCGATCGCGTCTTCGTCTGGCATGAGGCGGCCGACGTCCGCCTGTTCCATCCTCCGCTTGAGCAGCAGCGCCGGGAAGGACTGGTCTGGGTCGGCAACTGGGGCGACGGGGAGCGGACCGCGGAACTGGAGCGATTTCTGTTCGCCCCGGCGGCGGCGAGCGGCCTTGAACTTGATCTCTACGGCGTCCGCTATCCCGAGGCGGCGCGGCGGCTGCTGGACCGCTACGACGTCCGCTATCACGGCTGGCTGCCCAACGCGGCGGCGCCGAAAGTGTTCGCGCGGCGCCTGGCGACCGTTCACGTCCCGCGCCGTTTCTACGTCGAGACGCTTCCGGGCATTCCGACCATTCGCGTGTTCGAAGCCCTGGCCTGTGGAATCCCCCTGATCAGCGCGCCGTGGACGGACAGCGAGGGCCTGTTCGAGGTCGGTCGTGACTTCCTGATGGTGCGGTCTGGCAGCGAAATGGCCTCGGCGCTCCGGGCGGTCAAGTCGGACGCCGGCCTGCGCGCGGAACTGACCGACCACGGACTGGCGGCAATCCGCGCCCGCCACACCTGCGCACACCGGGTCGATGAACTGATGGCGGTGCTGGGGCGGCTCGGCGCGCCCGCCGCCGATCCCGCTCCAACCTTCCACCCCGTCATGGAGATTGCGGAATGAAGATCGCCTTTTACGGCTCCAGCCTGCTGTCGTCCTACTGGAACGGCGCGGCCACCTACTATCGCGGCCTGCTGGGCGCCTTGGCCGAACGCGGATGGGACATCCTGTTTCTGGAGCCCGACGCCTTCGACCGGCAGCAGCATCGCGACATTGATGCGCCGGACTGGGCTGAGGTGGTGGTGTGGGACAACACCGTCGAAGGCTGCAAGACAGCCATGGCGCGCGCCGTGGAGGCCGACGTAGTGGTCAAGGCTTCCGGCGTCGGCGTGTTCGACGACGTCCTGCTGGGCGTGTTCGACCTGGCGCGCCCCGACGCCCTGACCGTCTACTGGGACGTGGACGCCCCCGCCACCCTGGCGGAGGTGAAGGCCGCGCCCGATCATCCGCTGCGGCGGGTCCTGCCGCAGATTGATCACGTCCTGACCTATGGCGGCGGCGCTCCGGTCGTGCAGGCGTTCCAAGCGCTCGGCGCCCGCGACTGCCGTCCGATCTATAATGCGCTCGATCCCGCCACCCATCATCCCGTCCAGCCGGACCCCGGCTTCTCCGCCGACCTCGCGCTCCTGGCCAATCGACTGCCGGATCGGGAACGCCGGATCGAGACCTTCTTTCTGGAGCCCGCCGCCGCCCTGCCGCAACGCCGGTTTCTGCTGGGCGGCAACGGCTGGGCCGACAAGGCCATGTCGGCGAACGTCCAGACCATCGGTCATGTGGGCACGGCCCAGCACAACGCCTTCAACTGTACGCCCCTGGCGGTGCTGAACGTCGCCCGCGACAGCATGGCCGAGGTCGGCTTCTCGCCCGCCACGCGGGTGTTCGAGGCCACCGGCGCCGGGGCCTGCCTGATCACCGACTATTGGGAAGGCGTCGAACAGTTTCTGAAGCCGGACGTCGAAGTGCTGGTGGCGCGCGACGGCCAGGACGTGGCGGCGCATCTGGCCGCCCTGACGCCGGAACGGGCGCAGGCCATCGGCCGGGCGGCGCGCGACCGCGTCCTGGCGGACCATACCTACGCCCAGCGGGCCGAGGCGGTGGACGCCCTGTTCCGCGAACGGCTCGCGGCGCGCCGCGAAAGGAGCGCGGCATGAAGCTGGTCGTGCTGGGGCTCAGCCTGTCGTCCGCCTGGGGCAATGGCCACGCCGTGACCTTCCGCGCCCTGCTGTCCGCCTTCGCGGACCGGGGACACGAGGTGGTGTTCCTGGAGCGGGAAACCCCTTGGTATGCGGCGCACCGCGATGTGTCGGACCCGCCCTATTGCCGCCTCGACTTCTATTCGGATCTGCAGGATCTGGAGCGTTTCGCCGACGAGGTGCGCAGCGCAGACGCCGTCCTGGTCGGCTCATATGTGCCCCAGGGGATCGAGGTCGGCCGGTGGGCGCGTCGCACGGCGACGGGCGTGGTCGCCTTCTACGACATCGACACCCCTGTGACCCTGGCCCGGCTGGCGCAAGACGACTGCGACTATCTGCGAGCCGACCAGATTGCGAACTACGACATCTATTTCTCCTTCACCGGCGGGGCGATGCTCGAGCGTCTGGAGCGCGACCACGGCGCGCCGGCGGCCCGCGCCCTCTATTGTTCGGCGGACCCCGAGGCCTATCGACCGCAAGCCGCCGCTCCGCGGTGGGATCTGTCCTACCTCGGCACCTACAGCCCGGATCGTCAGCCGACATTGGAGCGTCTGCTGCTGGAGCCGGCCCGGCGTATGCCGGATCGTCGCTTCGTGGTGGCGGGCCCTCAGTATCCCGATGACATCGACTGGCCCGAGAATGTCGAGCGGATCGACCATCTGCCCCCGGCCGACCATCCCGCCTTCTACGCCGCCAGTCGCTTCACCCTGAACGTCACTCGCGCGGACATGCGGGCGGCCGGGCACAGCCCCTCGATCCGGCTGTTCGAGGCCGGCTCTTGCGGCTGCCCGATCATTTCAGACGCCTGGCCTGGCATCGAGACGCTCTTCACCCCGGGCGAGGAGATCCTGCTGGCCGACGCCGCCGAGACGGTGATCGAGGCGCTGTCCGCGCCTGTGGATCAGGCTCGGGCGATGGGCGAGGCCGCGCGCCGTCGCATCCTGTCCGAACACACCCCCTCCCACCGCGCCCACACTCTGGAGCGTGAGTTGATCGCGGCTCCACGGGCCAAGACGAAGGACCGACCTATGAAGTCCATATCCGACACCCGCACCGTCCTGGTCGCCGGCGGCGCCGGTTTCCTCGGTTCGCACCTGTGCGACCGTTTGTTGGCGGAAGGTCGCCACGTCGTCTGCCTCGACAATCTGCAGACGGGCGACCTGGCGAACCTCAAGGACGCGATGAAACAGCCGCGGTTCGAGTTCGTGCGCCACGACATCGTCGACCCCCTGCCGGAGCGGATCGCCGCCCGTGGGTTCGACCGCATCTACGACCTGGCCTGCGCTGCTTCGCCGCCGCAGTATCAGCAGGATCCGGAGCATACGATGCTGACCTGCATCCTCGGGGTTCGTAACCTGCTGCAACTGGCCGAGAAGACCGGCGCGCGTCTGTTGCTGACCTCCACCAGCGAGGTCTACGGCGATCCGGAGGTCCATCCCCAGCCGGAAACCTATCGCGGCAACGTCAATCCGATCGGCCCGCGCGCCTGCTATGACGAGGGCAAGCGGGCGGCCGAGACCCTGGTGTTCGACTATGATCGGGCGGGGCGAGCCGAGGTTCGCGTGGCGCGGATCTTCAACACCTATGGGCCGCGCCTGTCGGCGGCCGACGGTCGGGTCGTCTCCAACCTGATCACCCAGGCCCTGTCGGACGCGCCGATCACCATCTATGGCGACGGCAGCCAGAGCCGGTCCTTCTGCTATGTGGACGACATGATCGGCGGCCTGATCGCCCTGATGGAGCATGAGGGACCGCAGCCGGGACCGATCAACCTCGGCAATCCGGTCGAGCTGACGGTGTCCGAACTGGTCGAGGTCATTCTTGATCTGACCGGCTCCGGCTCCGGAATCGTCCACCGACCGCTGCCCGCCGACGACCCGCGGCGTCGCCGTCCGGATATCGCCAAGGCCGATGCAGTCCTGGATTGGCGCCCGACCACCGCCTTGCTTGACGGTCTGCGCCGCACCATCAACTGGTTCGACGCCGATCGCCCGATTGTGGTCAGCGACCGTCCGGCCCTCAGCGCCTGAGGTGCGGGCCGACGGCGACATGGCGGAGGTTCTGCGGCGCAATATCGAGGCCATGCGTGCGCAGCGAAAAGAGGCGGCCGAGGCGGCGCCATGGCCGGAACGGCTCGCCCAGCGCATCACCGGATTCGCGGGGAGCATGGGGTTCGTGCTGCTGCACCTGCTGATTTTCGGCGGCTGGATCGTCTGGAACCTGTTGGCTCCGGAGCCGTGGCGTTTCGACGCGACCCTGGTCGTCCTGGCCATGGCCGCCTCCGTGGAGGCCATCTTCCTGTCGACCTTCGTCCTGATCAGCCAGAACCGGATGGCGGCGGCGGAGCATGGGCGGGCGGAGTTGGACCTGCAGATCAATCTGCTGGCCGAACACGAAATCACGCGGCTGATTGATCTGGTGGGTCGCCTCGCCGCGCACGCGGGACTTTCGGAGACGGACCCAGACCTGGACGAGCTGCGCCGCGACGTCGCGCCGGACGCCGTTCTCGATCAGATCACGCGATCAAATGAGGAAGACGATGACAGAGGTTCTTGACCAGACGCACACCATGCGCGCGGCGGTCGTCACAGGCCCCGGTCAACTGGAGGTGCATCGCGTGCCCAGGCCTGAACCCGGCCCGGGGCAGGTCCGGATCAGGCTGGAGGGCTGCGGCGTCTGCGCCTCCAATCTGACGCCTTGGGCGGGGCCGGACTGGATGACGTTTCCAACGCCGCCCGGCGGGCTGGGCCACGAAGGTTGGGGCGTCGTGGATGCGGTCGGCGAGGGCGTATCGCGTGTCGCGGTCGGCGACCGGGTCGCGGCCCTGTCCCACAGCAGTTTCGCCGAATATGACGTCGCCGATCAGGCGGCGGTGGTGCCCCTGCCGCCCGAACTGGACGGCCTGCCGTTCGCGGGCGAGCCCCTGGGCTGCGCCATGAACATCTTTCGGCGCAGCGGGATCGCGCCCGGTCAGACCGTCGCCATCGTCGGAATTGGTTTTCTGGGGGCGATCCTGACACGGTTGGCGACAGATGCGGGCGCCCGCGTCATCGCCCTGTCCCGCCGGCCCTATTCCCTGGACGTCGCCCGCCGCATGGGGGCGGTCGAAACCCTGGCGCTGGACGACCACTACGCCTTGATCGCCAGGGTCTCCGAACTGACGGACGGGCGGTTCTGCGATGTGGTGATCGAGGCGGTCGGCAAGGCCTGGCCGCTGGACCTGGCGGCCGAACTGACCCGTGAACGCGGTCGGCTAGTCATCGCCGGCTATCACCAGGACGGCCCGCGGCAGATCAATATGCAGCTGTGGAACTGGCGCGGCCTGGATGTCGTCAACGCCCATGAGCGCGACCCCGCCGTCTATGCTGAAGGGGTGCGCGAGGCCGTGGAGGCCGTGCGCTCAGGGCAGTTGGACCTCAACGACCTGATCACCCACGCCTATCCGCTGGAACAGTTGGACCAGGCGCTGGACGCCACCCGCGACCGACCGGACGGCTTCCTGAAGGCGGTGGTGAGGATGCGATGACCGATCTGCTTCTGCAACGCGGCGCGTCGTCTGACCTGCGTCGCCCGCGCGTGGGATTCCTCGGCGTGGGCTGGATCGGGCGGCATCGGATGGCGGCTATGCTGGACGCGGGCCGGATCGAGGCGGTCGCCGTCGCCGAGCCCGACCCGGACATGGCGCGCGAGGCCCTGGTTCTCGCCCCTGACGCGACGGTCTGCGCCGACCTCGACGATCTGCTGGCCCAGGGTCTGGACGGTCTGGTGATCGCCACACCCAGCGCGCTTCACGCCGATCAGGCGCAACGGGCCCTGGACGCCGGCGTCGCCGTCTTCTGCCAGAAACCGCTGGGCCGGAACGCGCAGGAGACCGAGGCCGCCATAGCCGCCGCCCGCCGCGCGAACCGGCTGCTGGCGGTGGACCTCAGCTACAGGTTCACCGCAGCCGTTCAGGCTCTGAAGACCCATCTCGAATTGGGGGGCATGGGCCGTGTTCATGCGGTCGATCTGACCTTCCATAACGCCTATGGACCGGACAAGCCCTGGTTCTACGACGCGGCTCTCTCTGGCGGCGGATGCGTCATGGATCTAGGCGTCCATCTGGTCGATCTGTGTCTGTGGCTGCTGGATGACGCGGTGGCGGGGGGCGAGGCGCATCTGCGGCGACAGGGTCGTCCCCTGGCTGGTCGCAAGGAGGCGGAAGACTACGCCGTCGCGACCCTGATCCTGAAATCCGGCGCGGTGGTCCGCCTGGCCTGTTCATGGCGACTGCCTGCGGGCCAGGACGCGGTGATCGAAGCGGCCTTTTACGGCGAGCGGGGCGGGGCGGCCCTGGGCAATCTCGGCGGCTCCTTCTATGATTTCGAGGCCACGGCGTTTGAAGGGGTGACGCGGCGCGTTCTGGCGTCGCCGCCGGACGACTGGGGCGGCCGCGCCGCTCAGGCCTGGGCTCAGGCCCTGGCGGAAGGGAAACGATACGACCCTGAGGTCGAGCGGCTGGTGGAGGTGGCCCGGACCCTGGACCGGATCTACGCCGCCGCGGCCTGAGGCTTGATCAGAACGGAAAGACGATCGGGATCGCCACCATGGCCGCGACCCAGGTCGCCAGGTTCAACGGAAGCCCCACGCGAACGAAGTCCATGTAGCTGTAGCCGCCCATGTTGAAGACCAGCACATTGGTCTGATAGCCGAAGGGGGTGGCGAAGGCGGCTGAGGCGGCCATCATGACCCCGACCAGAAAGGGCCGGGGATCGACGCCCAGGCTCTCCGCCAGGGCGACGGCGATGGGGGTGATCAGCACGGCTACGGTCGCGTTGGACAGAAGCTCCGTCGCAAACAGGGTGACGCCATAGAGCACGACCAGGGCCCCGAACGGCCCCATGGGGCGGATGACGTCGATCAGTCGCTCGGCGCCGGCTGCGGCGAGGCCGGTCACCTCAATGGCGGTTCCGACCACCACCATTCCGGCGATCAGCAGCAGGATTTCCGGCCTCAGACCGGCGTAGGCTTCCTCCGGCGTGATGACCCGAAGCAGGATCAGCGCCACGGCCCCGGCGAAGGCCGAGGCGGCAATCGGCGCCCAGCCCAGGGCCGCTGAGGCGATCACCAGGACGAAGACCGCCAGTGACATCATGGCCGGGCGCAGCCGGAAGGGGCGGTCCGCCGCCTCATACAGGGTGACGTCGCCCAGATGGGCGTCCCCCGACCCGTCGGCCTGATTGCGGGATTCGCCCAGGCGCGGCAGGCCGAACGGGATGATGCGCTTGCGCCGCTTCGCCGCCTCGGCCTCGGCGCGTCGTCGCGCCGCCTCCATCTCGGCCAGCCGCGCGGCCTGGGCCTCGTCCTGGGAGACGGAACGGCCCAGCTGTCGCGCCCCGAAGAAATAGAGCCACAGGCCGCCGACGATCGCGATGAACAGACCCACCGGCGTGATCTCGAACAGGCCGAAGACCGGCTGACCGGCGTTGCGCGCCATGTCGTTGACCAAGAGGTTCGTCGAGGTGCCGATCAAGGTCAGAAGCCCGCCCATGACGGTGACGTGGCTCAGCGGCATCAGAAAACGTTTGGGCGACAGCTTCAGCGACTGGGCCACGTCGCGGATCACCGGCGCGGCCAGGACGACCACCGGGGTGTTGTTCAAAAAGCCCCCGACCGCGCCGCACAGGCCGATGACGATCCAGATGCCCTGGGCCCCGACGCGGGCCGCCAGACCGGTCGCCTGCCGGATCAGCAGGCCCAGCAGGCCCGACAGTTCGATGGCGTAGGCGATCACGAACAGGCCGGCCAGGGCGATGACGGCCGGACTGGCGAAGGCGCTCTGCACTTCGACGGGCCGCACGACGCCGAGCAAGAGCAGGACGGCCGCGCCGCTCAGGGCGACGACGTCGGCGCGCAGCTTGCCGTGGATCAGGACGCCGACCACGCCGATCAGCACCGCCAGGGCAACCATCTGGTCGAAAGTCATAGGCCGTGCAGACCGTTCTCCGCGCCCTTCGTCAACCTTTTTCGCAAGATCGCCCCAAAAGCGACCGACCTTATGCTAGGCTTGGTTCATGCTCGAACCGATCGCGTCGCCTCGCCCGTCGGTCGTCGCGCTCGCGGCGTCTGTCCTCCTCCTCGGTCCCGTCCTGGCGGGCTGCCAGCGCGAGGAGCCGGCGCCTGAAGCCGCTCCGTCTCAGCCCCAACCCCAGACCCAGGCCCCGGTCGTTTCGGTCGCGCCTGCGCCGACCCTGGATCGGGCGGGCCTGCTGCAGGCCATGGACGTGGCCGCTTCGGCCTATGCGGCGGGGGGCGAGGTCGGCGGCGCCGATCTAGTCGGTCGGCGCTTTGCGGTGCGTCAGGTCTTCGGCTGTACGGGGCCTGCGACGCCGCCCGCCGCGGACGCTGCGTCCGGCGACGGCCTGGCCCGCTGGTCCTGGGGCGATCGGCGCCGAACTCTGAAGCTGACGCTGGCGCCGGGCGACTGGACCGACTCCGCCCTGATCGCCGGGGGCGCCGACAGCTGGGAGGCCGCCGAGGGCTTTTGGTTGACCCGTCCCTGGTTGAGGACCGAGGGCTGCCCCGGCGTCCAGGGCGATCTCCTGGCCGGCGGCCCCGTTGCCCCGTCTCCCCAGACCGTGGGCCTGGCGGCGGTCTTCGACCAGGACGGTCCGCGCACCGGCCGCCGCAACGGTCGCGCCTACGAATATGTCGTAAGGGGCGAAGGGGACCAGCCGCCCCCGGCGCCGTCCGGCGGCTACCGGCTGGTGCTGGAAGGGCGAATGGCCGCCTTCGCCGACGGCCGCGCCATCCGCTGCCGCGCCGCCGGCCCCGATCAGCGGCCGGTCTGTATCGGCGCGGTTCGGCTGGACCGCGTGGCCTTTGAGGATGCGAGCGGCAAGCTGCTCAGCGAGTGGCGGGGGGGCTGACGGCGGTCGTCCTCAGCCCGTTTCGCCGTCTTCTGAAAACGCAGGCGGGCGCGGTTGCATCATCGTCGCCAACCGATCCACGGCCGTCGCCATCGCCGCCCGGTCGTCCGCCGACAGTCGGCCGAAACCTGAAATGAAGCCGTCGCCGAACAGGCCGGGCGAGGAGGCCAGGGCGTCTCGCCCGGCCTCCGTCAGCCGGACATGGACGATCCGACGGTCAATCGTTGAGCGATAACGCACAGCCATCCCCTTGGCCTCCAGCTTGTCCAGCACGGCGACCACTGTGGGCGGGGACATGGAGACGTCGCGCGAGATGGCGCTGGTGCTGACCTCGCCCAGATCGCGGATGGATTGCAGCACCAGCAGCTGCGGCAAGGTGAGGCCCGTCAGGCGCGCGATTTCCCGCGATCGAACGTCGATCGCCTGGGCGATCCGCCTGAGGGAGCGGACCAGGGTCGCCGTGGAATCCGTCGGCGCCTTGCGAGACAGCCCCGCTGAAAGATCAATCATCAGGTTGAACTCTTTCGTACACGAAACATTTGTACCCGCTGCATCCACAATTCAAGGAGGCCCCATGTGCGGTCTTAGCGGCGAGATCAATTTCGACGGACGGCCGGCCGACGCCGGCGCTGTGCAACGCATGACGGATGCGCTCTCGCCTCGGGGACCGGACGGGTCCGGCATCGTAATGCGCGGCCCGGTGGGTCTGGGGCATCGCCGGCTGAAGATCATCGACCTGTCGGAGGCGGCGCAGCAGCCGATGGTGGACGCCGACCTGGGCGTGACCCTGGCCTTCAACGGCTGCATCTACAACTATCCGGAGCTGCGCGAAGAGCTGCAGGGGCTGGGCTTCCGCTTCTTCTCGCACGGCGACACCGAGGTCATCATCAAGGCCTGGAAGGCCTGGGGCGACGCCTGCGTCGAACGGTTCAAGGGCATGTTCGCCTTCGTCCTGCATGAGCGGGACACGGGCCGCACCGTGATCGCCCGCGACCGGTTCGGCATCAAGCCGCTGTATCTGGCCGAGAGCGGCAAGCGGCTGAGGTTCGCCTCGACCCTGCCGGCCCTGCTGGCGGCGGGGGATGTGGACAAGACCATCGACCCGGTCGGCCTGCACCACTACATGACCTTCCACGCTGTGGTGCCGCCGCCGCACACCATACTGAAGGGGGTGAAGAAGTTTCCCCCGGCGACCGTCCGGGTGATCGAGGCGGACGGGACGGCGAAGGACCGGCTGTACTGGCGGCCCGACATGACGCGCCACGCCGAGGACGCCGGCCTGACCGCCGAAGACTGGCGCGACCGGGTGCTGGACAGTCTGCGCGAAGCGGTGAAGCGCCGCATGGTCGCGGACGTGCCGGTGGGCGTGCTGCTGTCGGGCGGGGTGGATTCCAGCCTGATCGTCGGCCTGCTGGCCGAGCTGGGCCAGAAGGATCTGATGACCTTCTCGGTCGGCTTCGAAGAGGCCAATGGCGAGAAGGGCGACGAGTTCGTCTATTCCGACCTGATCGCCAAACACTATGGGACCAAACACCACCAGATCTTCGTGCCGCACCAGCGGCTGATGGAGGCCCTGCCGGGAACCATCGGGGCCATGTCGGAGCCGATGGTCAGTTACGACAACGTCGGCTTCTATCTGCTGAGCCAGGAAGTCTCGAAACACATCAAGGTGGTGCAGTCGGGCCAGGGGGCGGACGAGGTCTTCGCCGGCTATCACTGGTACCCGCCGATGCTGGAGGCGACCGACCCGGTCGAGACCTACGCCAAGGCCTTTTTCGACCGCAGCCACGCGACGCTGAAGACCCAGTTGAACGTCGCCTATATGGCCGACACCGACGTCAGCCGCGCCCTGGTCGAGGCCCATTTCGCCCAACCGGGCGCCGATACGCCGGTCGACCAGGCCCTGCGCCTGGACAGCCAGGTGATGCTGGTCGACGATCCCGTAAAGCGGGTCGACAACATGACCATGGCCTGGGGTCTGGAGGCGCGGGTGCCCTTCCTCGACCACGAGCTGGTCGAGCTGGCCGGGCGGATTCCGCCTGAGCACAAGCTGGCTCAGGAGGGCAAGGGGGTGCTGAAGGAGGCGGCGCGTCTGGTGATCCCGTCCAAGGTGATCGACCGCAAGAAGGGCTATTTCCCCGTTCCTGCGCTGAAATACATCCAGGGTCCGTATCTGGAGATGGTGCGCGAGGCCCTGACCAATCAGACCGCCCGCGACCGGGGTCTGTTCGACAGGGGGTATCTGGACACCCTGTTCGCCGACCCGACCCAGCACATCACGCCGCTGCGCGGGTCCGAACTGTGGCAGGTCGCCGTACTCGAGATGTGGATGCAACAGCATGGCGTCTGACGTTCGACCCGAACGGTCCAAGGCGCACCGGCTGAAGCGGCTGCGTCACGAAGGGCTGAAGCCACCCGTGCAGTCCGGAGACGGACCGAGGCCGGACGCCGTGCTGGACTGCGGCTGGGGCCGGCTGCTGTTCGCCCAGACCTTCGAGACGGCCGAGCCCCTGGTCGAGGCCCTGCGCGCCGAGGGGCCGGACCGGCGCGACATCGCCTTCTACGTCCGCAATCCGCATGTCCTGCTGGCCCAGGCGCCGCAGGAGCTGTTCCTGGACCCGTCGCACACCTATCGGCTGGAACTGGCCACCTATCGCGCCGGTCGTCGCCAGCCGAGAGGCTTCACCGTGCGCCGTCTGACGTCGGAGGCGGACGCCCAGGCGGTCAACGACATCTACGCCAAGCGCAGGATGGTGCCGGTCCCGCCCGACTTCTTCTGGTCCCGTCGCGACGACCGGACGATCACCTATTTCGTCGCCGAAGATGCGACGACGAGCGCCGTCATCGGCACGGTGACGGGGGTCAATCACGCGCGCGCCTTCGACGATCCCGAATGCGGTTCGTCGCTCTGGTGTCTGGCGGTCGATCCCCAGGCGACCCAGCCGGGCGTCGGCGAGGCCCTGGTCCGGCGGCTGGCCGAGCATTTTAAGACCCAGGGTTTGGCCTACATGGACCTGTCGGTCATGCACGACAACGACCAGGCCATCGCCCTGTACGAAAAGCTGGGTTTTCGCCGCGTCTCCTTCTTCGGGGTCAAGCGCAAGAACCCGATCAACGAGGCCCTGTTCGTCGGTCCGACCGACGACCACGACCTGAACCCCTATGCCCGGATCATCGTCAATGAGGCGCGGCGGCGCGGCATCCATACAGAGATCATCGACGCCGAGGGCGGGCTGTTTCGCCTGAACTGGGGCGGGCGGTCGGTGCGGTGCCGCGAGAGCCTGTCGGAGCTGACCTCGGCCGTGGCGCTCAGCATCTGTGACGACAAGCGGATGACGCGACGCATCGTCGAGGCGGCCGGGGTGCGCGTGCCCGAGCGGATCGATCCCGACGATCCCTCCGCCATCGACGCGGCCCTGGAGCGGTTCGGCGCCCTGGTGGTCAAGCCGGCGCGGGGCGAACAGGGGCAGGGCGTCGCCGTGGGTCTGACGACCATGAAGGCCGTCCAGTCGGCCCTGGTCCGCGCGCGCCGCATCTGTTCCGAGGTGCTGATCGAGGAACAGGTCCAGGGCGAGGATCTGCGTCTGGTGGTGATCGACTACAAGGTCGTGGCCTGCGCCCTCCGTCGCCCGCCCCGCGTCATCGGCGACGGGCGCACCCCGCTTCGGGCTCTGATCGAGCATCAGAGCCGCCGCCGCGCCGCCGCGACCGGCGGAGAATCGACCATACCGATTGACGAAGAGACCGAACGCACCCTGGGCGAGGCCGGCTATGGCCTGGACGACGTCGCGCCCGAGGGCGTCGAGGTTCTGGTGCGCAAGGCGGCCAATCTGCACCTGGGCGGCACCATTCACGATGTTACGGAGGAGGTGCACCCGACTCTGATCCGCGCCGCCGTCGCCGCCGCCCGCGCCATCGACATTCCGGTCACCGGCATAGACCTGATGGTGAAGTCGCCACGCGAGCCCGACTACGCCTTCATCGAGGCCAACGAACGCCCCGGTCTGGCCAATCACGAACCCCAGCCGACGGCCGAGCGTTTCATCGACCTGTTGTTCCCCCTGTCCGCCCCGACCTCGGCGCGCGCCGTGGTTCGCGCCGACGTCTGAAGGAGGCCCCTTGGCCCGTCCTGCGATCGACCTTGACTATCTGAAGTCCCGCCTCGCCGACCTGCTGAACACGCCCAGCCCCACCGGCTATACCGACGAGGCCGTGTGGCAGGTGTGCCGGGAGCTGCAGCGGCTGGGGCTGGACTATGAACTGACCCGACGCGGCGCCATCCGGGCCCGCCTGCCGGGCCGGGCCTCCAAACCCGCCCGCGCGGTCGTGGCCCACGTCGACACCCTGGGCGCCCAGGTCAAACAGGTGAAGGACAACGGCCGGCTGGAGCTGGTGGCCATCGGCCACTGGTCGTCGCGCTTCGCGGAGGGCGCGCGGGCCACAGTCTTTTCGGAGGGCGGCGCCTGGCGCGGCACCATCCTGCCGCTGAAGGCCTCGGGCCACACCTTCAATGAGGAGGTGGACACCCAGCCGGTCAGCTGGCGTCAGGTCGAGCTGCGCATCGACGCCGTGACCCACGGGCGCGACGACACCCTGGCTCTCGGGATCGACGTCGGCGACATCGTCGCCATCGACCCCCAGCCCGAGTTCACCGACACCGGCTTCATCGTCTCGCGCCATCTGGACGACAAGGCGGGGGTCGCGGTCCTTTTGGCCGCTCTGGAGTGCATGATCCGTGAAGAGCGCACCCCCACGGTCGACACCTGGTGGCTGTTCACCATCGCCGAGGAGGTGGGGCTGGGCGCCTCGTCCGTGCTGATCCCGGACGTGGCGGCCATGGTCACGGTCGACAACGGCACGACGGCGCCGGGCCAGAACTCGTCGGAGTTCGGCGTCACCATCGCCATGGCCGACCAGACGGGGCCGTTCGACTGGCACCTGTCGCGCAAACTGGTCCAACTGGCGCGCGACCACGACATCGCGCATCAGAAAGACGTCTTCCGCTACTACCGCTCGGACTCGGCCTCTGCGCTGGAATCCGGGGCGGACATCCGCACCGCCCTGATCACCTTCGGCGTGGACGCCAGCCACGGCTATGAGCGGATCCACGAAACCGCCCTGGCGGACCTGACGCGTCTGCTGATCGCCTATGCCGAGAGCGAGGTCGAAATCGGCCGCGACGCCAAACCCCTGAGCGGGGTCAAGGGCTTCACCCACCAGCCGGTCGACGAATAGGTCGACTGAGGGGGTTTGCCGGCGTCAGCGCCTGTCCATTCTCCCAGCCTCCGCCCTCGCGGCTCGCCCAGGCTCCGCCCTCGCGGCCCGGCGCCAGGGCCAGCAGCCCTCGATCTCCGTTTCCAGAGAAAAGCTGAGGAAGGTCCGTATCAGGACGACCAGACCCAGCAGGCCGACCGTCTGAAGCGTCAGGGGTGCGGTGATGGTGCTGATGATGTCCGCCCCGACCAGGAGTTCCAGGCCGAGGAGGATGCCGCGGCCCAGGTTCGCCCGATAGGTGGTATAGGCTTGGCGCCAGTTTCGATCCCGGACGCCGTGCAGGGCGAACAGCCCGGTCGCCAGCAGGACTCCGCCCACGATGATGCCGGCG
Organism: Brevundimonas sp. Br13; assembly: GCF_055391505.1. Taxonomy (NCBI): domain Bacteria; kingdom Pseudomonadati; phylum Pseudomonadota; class Alphaproteobacteria; order Caulobacterales; family Caulobacteraceae; genus Brevundimonas; species Brevundimonas sp. Br13. Next base: position 1,428,667 of record NZ_AP044008.1, read on the forward strand.
CCGGCCAATTCCAGCAGTACCGCAAACGGTTGGATGAAGGCGTGAACCTGGCTCAGCATGGCCGTTCCGATCGCTTATCCGTATCGCCGACCTCGTCCGGGCGACGTCAACCCATGCGCCACAGACGCAGATGTTCAAGCACGTCGGCGACGATCTGTTCCCGGGTGAACCCCGTCAGATCGCGCGCCCGCCCGGCGGCGTCGGAATAGGCGGACAGCCGCCATTCCATCGCGCGGCGTTTCTCGGGCGCATCCAGCGCGGTCATGGCGGGGCGCGGACGTTCACGCGCCGCGAGGCGATAATGGAACGTCGGCCCGCTCTGACCGGCCGCGGTCAGGACCAGGCCTGTCGCCTCGCGCGCCACCTCAGCCTCCAGTCCTTCGGCGGACAGGGCCGCGCGAACCGTCTCAAGGGCCGGGGCTCCGGCCTGATCCAGCTGGCGGTCGATGTCGCGCCGGTTCGCGGGCGACAGAATGCGTTTGAGCTGTTCGGACAGGGGCGGGCCTTCGGTCTCGACCGCGCGTCCGGCCAGGTCGGCGTTCATCTGCCGCACCAGTCCGGCGGCCAGCAGGATCATGATGACGGCGAAGGGCAGGGCGGCCACCAGGGTCGCCGCCTGAAGCGCGCCCAGGCCGCCGGCCAACAGCAGCAGGGCGGCGGCCAGCCCCTCCAGCGAACACCAATAGACCCTTTGCCAACGCGGCGTATCGTCGGCCCCGCCCGACGCGATGGTGTCGATCACCAATGAGCCGGAGTCCGCCGAGGTGACGAAGAAGACCGCCACCAGCAGCACCGCCAGGGTCGAGGTGACGGCGGCGCCCGGCAGTTCCTCGAAGAAACGGAATATGGCGGTGGACAGGTCCGCCGTCACCGCATCGGCGATGGCCCCCGCCGCGACCCCCATATCGAGATTGACCGCCGTATTGCCGAAGATCGTCATCCACAGAAAGGTAAACCCGGTCGGAACCAGCAGCACGCCGATGACGAACTCCCGCACCGTGCGGCCGCGTGAGATGCGGGCGATGAACATGCCCACGAAGGGCGACCAGGCGATCCACCAGGCCCAGTAGAACAGGGTCCAGTTCGCCATCCAGCCGCGGGGCTCATAGGCGTAGAGGTTGAAGGTGCGGATGAAGAAATGGTCCAGATAGAGGCCGAAGTTCTGGACCAGGGCCTTCAAGAGGAAGCCGGTCGGCCCGACGACCAGGACGAACAGCATCAGCAGCACCGCCAGCACCAGGTTCAGCTCCGACAGCCGCCGGACCCCCTTGTCCAGTCCGGTCAGCACCGAGGCGGTCGCGCACGCCATGACCAAGGCGATCAGCCCCACCTGCACCCAGGGCGTATTGGGCAGGCCGGTCAAATCGTTAAGCCCGCTGTTGATCTGCGACACCCCCAGACCCAGGGAGGTGGCGATGCCGAACAGGGTGCCGCAGATGGCGAAGACGTCGACGGCGTCGCCGATCGGTCCGTTGATCCTCCGGCCCAACAGGGGCGACAGGCCCGAGCGAAGGGTCAGCGGCAGGCCCTTGCGATGGGCGAAATAGGCCAGGCTGAGCCCGACCAGCGCATAGACGGCCCAGGCGTGGACGCCCCAATGGGTGAAGGTGATCACCATCGCCTCTCGCGCCGCCTCGAAGGTGCGGGGCTGGGCCTCGGGCGGGCTGGCGTAATGCTGGATCGGCTCGGCGACGGCGAAATACATCAGGCCGATGCCCATGCCGGCGGCGAACAGCATGGCCAGCCAGGAGACATAGGGGAAGTCCGGCTCCGAATCGTCCGGCCCTAGCTTTAAGGCCCCGGTCGGTCCCAGGGCGAGGAACAGGATCAGCAGCAGAAATCCGGCGACGGCGGCGATGTAGAACCAGCCGAAGGTGTCGATCACCCAGCCTTGAGCGGCCTGGAACAGACGGTCAGACTCGCCGGGGGCGGCGACGGCCAGGGCCAGCAGCAGGCCGACGATCAGGCTTGCGCCCCAGAAGACGCGCGGATTCATCTTGGTCTTGAGCATGGACCTATAGCGTGACAGTTCCGCCATGGTTGCGGCGTCCATTGCCGAGTTCGGTTCAAATCGGCCTTCAGACCGTCTTCACAGGGGGATTTCCCGACGTTCTGCGGCGCTGCGCAGGCCGGCGTCCAGGACGCGCATGACGACCAGCGCCTGGTCGGCGGGAACGGGCGCGGGCGCCGCGCCGCGGATGGCGTCGCGGACCGCGGTGTAGAAGGCCGGGTAGTCGCCGCGTTCGGGCGCGGGCGTGGTGCGGACGATCTCACCGTCGATCTGCCTGGTCAGCACGCCGGGCGACGGGTCCAGGCCCCAGTCGGCGTCGCCGGGACGCAGGCCCGCCTTCGACTGGCCCTCCTGGGCGTCCAGCCCGTGTTTGATGAAGCTGCCGCCCGTGCCGTGGACGAGGTAGCGCAGGCCGGACTCGGCGACGAGGTGGCCCATGTTCAGAATGACCCGCAGCCGGTCGTAGCGCAGCAGGACGTGGGCGTAGTCAATGGCCGCAGCGCCGACGCGCTGGGGCTGGAGATCGGCGTAGACGGCCAGGGGCGGGCCGAACAGCTGCACCGCCTGGTCGATCAGGTGCGGACCCAGGTCGGCCCAGACGCCGCCGTCGCGTCTGTCCTTCCAGCGGTCGGTGACGGTCGGGCGGAAGCGGTCGTAGTGGCTTTCGAACACGGCGACATCGCCCAGTTCGCCCTGGTCGATCAGCCGGCGCAGGGTCAGGAAGTCGGCGTCCCAGCGGCGGTTCTGGAAGACGCTGAAGACGCCGGGCGACGAAGCCGCGACGGCGGCGACGGCTTGCGCGTCGGACAGGGTGACGGCGAAGGGCTTGTCCACCACCACGGACTTGCCGGCCTGAAGCGCGGCGATCGACTGTTCGGCGTGCAGGGCGTCGGGGGTGGCGACGACGATCAGCCCGATGTCGTCGCGGGCCAGGGCGTCGTCCAGATCCGGCAGGACCGCGACGCCAGGCAGGTCGGCGTGGACCGCTTCAGGGCGCGACGAGACGACGGCGGTCAGGTGCAGGCCCGGGGTCGCCTCGATCAGGGGGGCGTGGAAGGTCTGGCCCGCCAGGCCGTAGCCGACGACGGCGACGCCGATGGGTGCGTGTGAGGTCATGCCCCGATCAATAGCGTTCCGGGCGGGGGCCATCCAGCACATAGGGCACCACGCCGCGCTCGTTCTCGGGGACGTGAAGGGCGCGGTCGAGGGGCGGGAAGGCGCGCTGGGTGCAGTCAGTGCGCTCGCAGATGCGGCAGCTGACGCCGATCCGGGCGGCGGGGCCGTTCAGGTCCAGGCCGGCGGCGTAGACCAGGGATCCGGCGTGCTCGACCTCGCAGCCCAGGGACAGGGCGTAGCGGCGATCGTTGGCCAGATAGGAGCCGCTGGGTTTGGACACTGAGCGTGCAATGGAGATGTAGCGCGAGCCGTCGGGCATCTCGGCCAGCTGGACCCCGATCCGGTCGGGCGTGGCGAAGGCTTCGTGGACGTTCCACAGGGGGCAGGCGCCGCCGAAGCGGGCGAACTGGAAGCGGGTCGCGCTGTGCCGCTTGGTGATGTTGCCGGCCATGTCGACGCGGGCGAAATAGAAGGGCACGCCGCGCCAGCCGGGGCGCTGCAGGTTCGACAGACGGTGGCAGACCTGTTCGAAACTGACCTGGAAGCGGGTGCGCAGGCGGTCGATGTCGTGTTTCTCGGCCCGCGCCGCCTCGAGGAAGGCGCGGTAGGGCAGCAGGAGCGCGCCGGCGGCGTAGTTGGCCAGGCCGACGCGGGCCACGTCGCGTGCGGCCTGGGTGCGGAAGGCGGCGCGGTCGAGTTCGGTCTCGACCAGGTCCCGGAAGGACATGAGGGCCAGCTGGTGGGCCAGCTGGAAGGAGCGGGTGGCGCCCGGCTGCCAGGCGTCGAGGGTCAGGATTCGGCCGGCGGGATCATAGCGGCGCAGGGCCTCCTGCCCCGCGACATAGACGGTGCGGACCCCGTGCCGGTCGGCCAGCAGGGTCTCCAGCGCCCGTTCGATCGGGCCGTCCTGCGGGATGTCCGCCGCCAGGGCCTCGGCCGCCGTGTCCAGGCTGTCGACGTAGTTGTCGCGGTAATGGAAGAAGTCGCGGACCTCCTCATAGGGCAGGAGGGCGACGCGGGCGCCCAGTTCGTCGCGGCCCAGGGTGTCGTCCAGCGCCTTCACCCGCTCGTCCAGCTGGCGGAAGGCCTGGTGCAGGGCCAGGAACTGATGGGCCAGGCGCGGGGTGTTGGCGACGGCCTGTTTCAGCTCGGCCGCGGTCGGGGGCTCGGCCCCGCCGCTGACCGGACCGGCGATGTCGGTGGTGGCCTCGCGCAGGTCGGCGATCAGGCGGGCGTCGCCCTCGAGATCGAACAGGCTGGCGTCGATGTGGAAGGCGCGGGTCAGGGCGATCAGGACGCGGGCGGTGGCCGGGCGCTGATTGGTCTCGATCTGCGACAGATAGGAGGGCGACAGGCCCAGCCGCTCGGCGCAGGCCTCCAGCGTCCAGCCGCGCGCCTCGCGCAGCTTGCGCAGCTTGGGTCCCAGAAAAAGCTTCTCAGCCATTCGCAAGTTTGCAGTTCACAGTCGCCGCCTTTGCAAGTCCGTGCAGTTCCGCACCTTTTGCAAAGTTGCGTTTGCCATTTTGCGATGAAGGCGCCACGCCTTGCTCTTCGAACGAGAGGCCGAAACCGATCATGACTCAAGCCATCCTTGAAGAACTGGAGCGCCGTCGCGCCGCCGCGAAACTGGGCGGCGGGGAAAAGCGTATCGCCGCCCAGCACGCCAAGGGCAAGCTGACGGCGCGCGAACGCATCGACGTCCTGCTGGACGAGGGCTCCTTCGAGGAGACCGACATGTTCGTGGAGCACCGCAGCCACGACTTCGGCATGCAGGATCAGCGCATCCCCGGCGACGGAGTGGTGACGGGGCGCGGGACCATCGGCGGGCGGCTGGTCTATGTCTTCTCCAAGGATTTCACGGTGTTCGGCGGCAGCCTGTCGGGCGCCCATGCGGCCAAGATCGTCAAGCTGCAGAAGATGGCCCTGACCACCGGCGCGCCGATCATCGGCCTGTTCGACGCGGGCGGGGCGCGGATCCAGGAGGGGGTGGAGAGCCTGGCCGGCTACGCCGACATCTTCCTGCAGAATACCCTGGCCAGCGGCGTCATTCCCCAGATCAGCGTGATCATGGGGCCGTGCGCGGGGGGCGACGTCTATTCGCCGGCCATCACCGACTTCATCTTCATGGTGAAGGACACGAGCTATATGTACGTGACCGGCCCCGATGTGGTGAAGACCGTCACCAACGAGGTCGTCAGCCACGAGGACCTGGGTGGCGCGCGGGTGCATGCCGGCAAGTCGGGCGTGGCGGACGGGGCGTTCGAGAACGACCTGGAGGCCCTGTCGGAGGTGCGCCGCCTGGTCGGCTTCTTGCCGCTGTCGAACCGCGAAAAGCCGCCGGTGCGCGAGAGCTATGACGAGCCCGAGCGGGACGAGCCGAGCCTGGACACATTGATCCCGGCCAATCCCAACCAGCCCTATGACATGAAGGAGCTGATCCTGAAGGTGGTCGACGAGGCCGACTTCTTCGAGATCGGGGCCGACTTCGCCAAGAACATCATCTGCGGCTTCGGCCGGCTGGACGGCCAGACGGTCGGGATCGTCGCCAACCAGCCCCAGGTGCTGGCGGGGGTGCTGGACATCGATTCAAGCCGCAAGGCCGCGCGGTTCGTGCGTTTCTGCGACGCCTTCGGCATTCCTCTGGTGACGCTGGTGGACGTGCCGGGCTTCATGCCGGGGACCAAGCAGGAGTACGGCGCCCTGATCAAACACGGGGCCAAGCTGCTGTTCGCCTATGCCGAGGCGACCGTGCCGAAACTGACCCTGATCACGCGCAAGGCCTATGGCGGCGCCTATGACGTGATGAGTTCGAAACACCTGCGCGGCGACGTCAACTACGCCTGGCCCACCGCCGAGATCGCGGTCATGGGCGCCAAGGGCGCGGTCGAGATCATCTTCCGCAAGGAGGCCGGCGATCCTGCGGCCCTGGCCGCGCGCGAGGCCGAGTACAAGGACCGGTTCGCCAATCCCTTCGTGGCGGCGGGCCTGGGCTATATCGACGATGTCATCATGCCGCACGGGACGCGGCGCCGGCTGGTGAAGGCGCTGCGGACGCTGAAGAACAAGGTCCAGGAGAACCCCTGGAAGAAGCACGATAATATTCCGCTGTAGATATGGAAACTGTCGTTCTCCTAGGTGCAGGGTTCTCTCGCTGGGCGGCAAATTTGCCTCTGGTGAGTGAGCTTTTTGATTTCGCGATTGATCCCGGCAATGATCGGGAGGCGCGGCGCTTGGAAATCGTCCGCGAGGCGTATGGAAGATGGAGGGCAGAGTGCCCCGACGCGAACAACGAAGAATTTATTGCCTGGGCTAGGCTGAACCTAAAGCGCTTTGACTACGCGGGTTGGTATGTAACCCGTCGGCTAACCGACCCCTTCATTAGCGGAAGCTACATTCGGCGCACGTTCTATATCAACAGCTACTACGCACGTGAAAACCACGGGGTCGGCCGTGCCCGAGAATTTTTACAGCAGGTCGAAGCGACCTACGGTACGCCCGCCATCCTGACGGCAAACTACGATTTGTTGGTCGAGTACGCGCTCAGTACAAAAGGATTCCACTACGGAAAGCCCGGCGAGCATATTGGGAGCACGCCGCACCCTCACATCCAACCAGTCTACGTTACTGGCCGTGTGCCGCTTTTGAAGCTTCACGGCAGCCTGTCTTGGAGCGTTGAGGGCAAAAGCACCACGTCCCGACACGGAATGACCGGTAAGTGTTTGATCGTCCCGCCGATGGCAGAAAAATCGCCCAATAAGACGTTTGCGTGGGAGTGGGCCGAAGCCGGAAAATACCTTCGAGATGCGAAGCGGTTGATCGTTTTTGGCTTTGCATTCAATCCCTACGACCTGGCCATTCGCCAATTATTTTCGGGCAATTCGGCCAACCTCGAAGAGATAATATCCATCGATAAATATGATCAGCGGGCGCGGTTAGCTGAGATTTTCTCATGCACTAATGTGCGAGCCGTCAATCCCGACGACGGACTTCTTCTGACATGATCAAATCTGATGTGCTCCACTTGGACAACTATTGTGAAGGTGCCTGTTGGGCGCAACTGAAACCTCCTCGGTTTCAGCGAAGGTAGCAAGGGCTAAAATGTTCTCCAAAATCCTCATCGCCAACCGGGGCGAGATCGCGGTTCGGATCATCAAGACCTGCCGCCGCATGGGCATCAAGACCGTGCAGGTCTATTCGGAGGCCGACGCCGGGTCGTTGGCGGTCGAGATGGCCGACGAGGCGGTGCTGATCGGGCCGGCGCCGGCGGCGCAGTCCTATCTGCTGGCGGACAAGATCGTCGAGGCGGTGCGCCAGACGGGGGCGGAAGCCGTGCATCCGGGCTTTGGCTTCCTGAGCGAGAACGCCGGGTTCGCGCGGCGGCTGAGGGACGAGGGCATCGCCTTCATCGGCCCGAACCCCGAGGCCATCGAGGCCATGGGCGACAAGATCAGCTCCAAGAAGCTGGCGGCCGAGGCGGGGGTCTCGACCGTGCCGGGGCATATGGGGCTGATCGAGACGCCGGAGGAGGCGGTCAGGATCGCCAACCAGATCGGCTATCCGATCATGATCAAGGCGAGCGCCGGCGGCGGCGGCAAGGGCATCCGCGTGGCCCATTCGGACGCCGACATGGCCGAGGGGTTTGCGGCGGTGAAGGCCGAGGCGCTGAACGCCTTCGGCGACGACAGGGTCTTCCTGGAGAAGTTCATCGTCGATCCGCGCCATATCGAGATCCAGGTGCTGGGCGACAAACACGGCCATGTGGTCCATCTGTTCGAGCGCGAATGTTCGATCCAGCGCCGCAACCAGAAGGTCATCGAGGAGGCGCCCAGCCCCTTGCTGGACGAGGCCACCCGCGCAGCCATGGGGGCCCAGGCCGTGGCCCTGGCCCAGGCGGTGAACTATGACTCGGCCGGGACGGTCGAGTTCGTGGCGGGGCAGGACAAGTCGTTTTATTTCCTGGAGATGAACACCCGTCTTCAGGTCGAACATCCGGTGACGGAGCTGATCACCGGGGTCGATCTGGTCGAACAGATGATCCGTTCGGCCTGGGGTGAAAAACTGGCCTTCGAGCAGAAGGACCTCAAGATCGACGGCTGGGCCATCGAGAGCCGGATCTACGCCGAGGATCCCTATCGCGGCTTCCTGCCCTCCATCGGTCGGCTGGTCCGATACGAGCAGCCGGAGGAGGGCGAGCAGGACGGCTATGTGGTCCGAAACGATTCCGGCGTCCGCGAGGGCGACGAGATCAGCATGTTCTACGACCCGATGATCGCCAAACTGTGCGCCTGGGGCGAGACGCGCGAGGCCGCAGTCGCGGGCATGGCCCGGGCGCTGGAGGACACCCACCTGTCGGGCCTGGGGCATAATGTGCCCTTCCTGGCGGCGGTGATGGACCAAGAGCGGTTCAGGTCGGGCCGGCTGTCGACCAGCTATATCAAGGACGAGTTCCCGGACGGTTTCCATGGCCTCAAGCCGACGCAGCACCAGGAGCGAATCCTGATCGCCGCCGCCATGGCCATGCACGAGATCATTGCCGAACAGGACGGCGATCCGTCGGACCGCACCGACTGGATCGTGATGATCGACAAGACGCCGCACGGGGTGGGCCTGTCCTATGATACGGACGAGGCGATGATCCTGACCCTTACGGGCGGGGGCGACATCCGCCTGTCGGAGATCGACTGGCGGCCCGGCCTGGCCCAGTTCAAGGCCGAGCTGGATGGCGAGCCCTTCACCGCCGAGGTCAAACGCGCCGCCGACGGCTTCGACATCCGCCACCGCGCGGCCAAGGCGCGGGTGCGGGTGCTGCGGCCCCAGGTCGCCGAACTGTATGCGCGCCTGCCGGAGAAGGCGGTCGCGGATACGTCCAAACTGGTGCTGTCGCCGATGCCGGGTCTGGTGGTGTCGATCCCGGTCGTGGTGGGCCAGGCGGTCAAGACCGGCGAGACGGTGGCTATCATCGAGGCCATGAAGATGCAGAACATCCTGAAGGCCGAGCGCGACGGGGTGGTGAAGGCGGTCGGGGCCAAGGACGGCGATCCGGTGGCGGCCGATGACGTGTTGGTGGAGTTCGGGTGATGTTTTCTACCTTCGTCATCCTCGGGCTTGACCCGAGGATCGGGTGTGGGGCGCGACCTGCGCTCGACGTCCTTGCATGTGCGACGGAACATCCGATCCTCGGGTCAAGCCCGAGGATGACGGGAGTGGGGGCGGGGGGCGTCGCATGACCTTCCCCATTCCCACACCCCTCGAATGGCGCGAGGCGGCCCAGAAGGCGTTGAAGGATCGACCGATCGAGTCGCTGATGCACCTCGACGCGGACCAGTTGGCGACGCGGCCTCTATACGCCGGGGCCACCGGCGTGCAGCCGATCTTCGCCCCGCGTCCGTCCGATTCCGAAGGCCGGGCCTGGGATCTGCGGACCCTGGTCGAGGGGGATGAGCCCGAGGCGGTCAATGCGGCCGTGCTGACCGATCTGGAGAACGGCGCGGCGTCGGTGGTGCTGAAGGGGCGGGTGCTGGCGGATTCCGCGCCGTTGGGGCGGGCGCTGGAAGGCGTGGCGCTGGAGCTGGCGCCGGTGGCGCTGGACGCCGGGATCGACGGGCCGGACGCGGCCAACGCCCTGGCGGTCGTCGCCAAGGGGTCGCCGCGCGCCAAGTTGAGGTTCCACATGGATCCGGTCTCGGCCTTCGCCGAGGCGGGCGGGGCGCCGCGTTCGGTCGAAGAGCATCTGAGCCTGGCGGCCAATACGGCGGCCCGGCATGCGGGGGCCTATCCCGAGGCGAGCTTCTTCATGGCCGGCGGGCGCGTGGCGCACGAGGCGGGCGGATCGGCGGCGCAGGAGCTGGCCTTTGCGGCCTCAAGCGTCGTGGCCCATGGGAAGGCGGCCGTGGACGCGGGGATGTCGGTCGAGGCGGCCCTGAAGGGGACGGTGGTCGGCCTGTCGGTCGATGCGGAATATTTCGACAGCCTGGCGAAGGTGCGGGCCATGCGGCTGATCTGGGCAGCCTTGACGCGAGCCTTCGGGGTCGAGGCGCCGGCGGTGATCGAGGCGCGGTCGTCGCGGCGGATGCTCAGCAGCCGTGATCCCTGGCCCAATCTGCTGCGGTTGACTGCAGCGGGGTTTGCCGGCGCGGTCGGCGGGGCGGATGTGGTGGTGCTGGACGGCTTTACCCGCGCGGCGGGGCGGCCTGACGCCTTTGCTCGGCGGCAGGCGCGGAACACACAGCTGGTGCTGATGGAGGAGGCGAACCTGGGCCGGGTCGATGATCCGGCGGCGGGGAGCTGGTATCTGGACGCCCGGACGCGGGATCTGGCCGAGGCCGGCTGGGCCGAGTTCCAGATGATCGAGGCCGAGGGCGGTCTGGTCGAGGCCCTGAAGGGGTCGGTGATCCAGCCCCGCATCGCCCGCGCCCGCGCCCAGCGGGAGGCGGCGCTGGCGAACGGCGCGGTCCAGATCATCGGGGTGACCAAATATGTAGACCCGGAGGTGCGGCCGGCGTCGGTCGAGGCGGGCGATGAGGCGGCGGTTGCGGGGGTGCGGGTGTGCGAACCCCTGACCCCGATCCGCTTCGCGGCGGCCTTCGAGGAGGTGATCGGATGAGCTTCCCCGATTTCAGCAAGATCAGCCTGGACCTGGGGCCGACGGGGCAGGGGCCGATGCGTGATCCGTGGCTGACGCCCGAGGGTCTGACGGTCGAGACCGCATACGGCGCCGAGGCGCTGGAGGGGCTGGCGCACCAGGACGGCCTGCCGGGCTTCGCCCCCTTCGTGCGTGGTCCCTATCCGACCATGTATGCGGGCAATCCCTGGACCATCCGCCAGTACGCCGGTTTCTCGACCGCCGAGGAGTCGAACGCCTTCTATCGCCGCAATCTGGCGGCGGGTCAGAAGGGGTTGAGCATCGCCTTCGATCTGGCGACGCACCGGGGCTATGACAGCGACCATCCCAGGGTAAAGGGCGACGTCGGCATGGCCGGCGTGGCCATCGACAGCATCTATGACATGCGGACCCTGTTCGACGGGATTCCGTTGGACCAGATGTCGGTGTCGATGACGATGAACGGGGCGGTGCTGCCGATCCTGGCGCTGTATGTCGTCGCGGCGGAAGAACAGGGGGTGCCGCACGCGGCCCTGACCGGGACCATTCAGAACGATATTCTGAAGGAGTTCATGGTCCGCAACACCTACATCTATCCGCCCGAGCCCTCGATGCGGATCATCGCCGACATCTTCGCCTGGACGGCGCAGGAGACGCCGAAGTTCAACTCCATTTCGATCAGCGGCTATCACATGCAGGAGGCGGGGGCCTCGGCGGATATCGAGCTGGCCTATACGCTGGCGGACGGGATCGAGTATCTGCGGGCGGGCGTCGCGGCGGGCATGCCGATCGACCGGTTCGCGCCGCGCTTAAGCTTCTTCTGGGCCATCGGCATGAACTATTTCATGGAGGTGGCCAAGATGCGGGCGGGCCGCCTGCTGTGGGCCGAGGCGGTGCGGAAAGAGGGCGGGGTCGATCCGAAGTCGCTGAGCCTGCGCGCGCACTGCCAGACATCCGGTTGGAGCCTGGCGGCACAGGACGTGTTCAACAATGTCAGCCGCACCATGGTCGAGGCCATGGCGGCGGCGGGCGGGCAGACGCAGAGCCTGCACACCAATGCGCTGGACGAGGCCCTGGCGCTTCCGACCGACTTCTCGGCCCGGATCGCGCGTAACACCCAGATCCTGCTGCAGCAGGAGACCGGCCTGACCCGCGTCATCGACCCCTGGGGCGGCAGCTATTATGTCGAGCGGCTGACCCACGAACTGGCCGAACGGGCGCGGGCGCACATGGCCGAGGTCGAGGCCCTGGGCGGCATGGCCAAGGCGATCGAAGCCGGGATTCCCAAGCTGAGGATCGAGGAATCCGCCGCCAGGACCCAGGCGCGGATCGACACCGGCCAGCAGACGGTGGTGGGGGTGAACAAATATCTGAACCCCGTCGTCGACGATATTCCGATGCTGAAGGTCGACAATGCGGCGGTGCTGGCGGCCCAGATCGACAAGCTGAAACGGCTGCGGGCCGAGCGAGACCCGGCGGCGACCGATGCGGCGCTGGAGGCGCTGACGAACGGTGCGCGCGGGAAGGCGAACCTGCTGGAGCTGGCGGTGCAGGCCGCGCGGGCCAAGGCGACGGTGGGGGAAATCTCCGACGCGCTGGAGGCCGCCTTCGGCCGCCATGTGGCGACGGTGCAGACCGTGTCGGGCGTCTATGCCAAGGAGGCGGGGACGGACGCCCGCTTCGCCCGCGCCCGCGAGATGGTGGCGACCTTCGTCGAGAACGACGGCGGGCCGCCGCGCATCCTGATCGCCAAGCTTGGTCAGGACGGGCACGATCGGGGCCAGAAGGTGGTCGCCACCGGCTACGGCGACCTGGGCTTCGACGTCACCGCCGGCGCCCTGTTCCAGACCCCGGCCGAGGCGGCGCGCGATGCGGTGGACAAGGGGGTTCACGCAGTGGGCGCCAGTTCGCTGGCCGCCGGGCATCTGACCCTGGTGCCGGAACTGAAGGCCGAGCTGGAACGGCTTGGACGGCCCGACATCATGATCGTGGTCGGCGGCGTCATCCCGCCGTCCGACGTGCAGCCCCTGCTCGATATGGGGGCGGCGGCCGTCTATCCGCCCGGTTCGGCCATCGCCGATACGGCGGCGGACCTGATCGAGAAGCTGAACCAGCGGCTGGGTTACGCCCAGCCTGCCCCAAAGGAGACCGCATGATCGGCGCCCTGAACCATGTCGGGGTGGCGACCCCGTCCATCGCGGACTCGATCAAACTGTATCGCGACGTGCTGGGCGCGACGAAGATCGGGGAGCCCTTCGACCTGCCCGCGCAGGGGGTGAAGGTCTGTTTCATCGACACCCCGACGGCTCAGATCGAGCTGATCGAACCCTATGACGAGACCAGCCCCATCGTCGGCTTCCTCGCCAAGAACCCCAAGGGCGGCCAGCATCACGTCTGTTTCGAGGTCGAGGACATCCAGGCCGCCGTCGCCGAAATGCGGGCCAAGGGGGTGACCCTCCTGGGCACGGGCGAGCCGCGCATCGGGGCGCACGGGACGCCGGTCGTCTTCCTGCACCCGCGCGACATGGGCGGGGTTTTGATCGAGCTGATGGAGACGCCGAAAGGCGAACACTGAGGACCGATCGCGGTTCGCTGGAGCTTTTCGCCAGCTTGACCGTTAAGGGCGTGAACAGGAGACCTGATCATGACGCGCCGCCTGACCGCCTTCCTCGCCGTCGCCGCCCTGACGGGCGTCTCCGCCTGTCAGCAGGCCGAGCCGGAGCAGCCCGCCGCCCCGGTCGAGGCCCAGCCCATGCCCGCCCCGCCGGTTCCGGGCGTCGGCTACGCCTGCGAAAGCGGCGCGACGGTCGAGGCCCGCTATGCCGACAGCGCCACGGCTCAGCTGACCTATAAGGGCCAGACCTATGATCTGCGGTCCGCCCAGGCCGCCAGTGGGGCCCGCTATGTCGGCTCCGGCGTCGAATGGTGGACCGTCACCCGCGACGGCCAGGAGACGGCCACCCTCAGCCGGCTCAGCCCGAACGACCAGGTCGGCGTGGCCGTTTTGGAACGCTGCGCGCGACCGGCGGCGACGCCGTCACCCTTGAGCGCAGCCCAGCCGGATCAGGCCGTCACGCCTGCGCCGGGCGGGGTCCTGCCGGCCGCCGCCCCCTGCAAGGGACCGCAGCTGAAGCTGGCGGCCGAGGACGGCGACGCCGGGGCGGGCAATCGGGTGCGCAACTTCAGCCTTCAGAACATTGGAAGCCAGGCCTGCAGCCTGACCGGCTATCCGGGCATGACTCTGCTGGACGGACAGGGGCGGCCTCTGACCGCAATCCGCGCCGACCAGAGCCCCGGCAGCTATTTCCGCCAGGGCCAGGCCCCGACCCCGGTGACCCTGGCGCCCCAGGCCAAGGCCTGGTTCGAACTGGCCTGGAGCGTGATCCCCAACGAGGCCATGGGCGAGAAGACCTGCCCCTCGGCGGCGACCCTGCGAGCCACCGCGCCGGGCGACACGGCGGTAATTCCCTTAGCCTTCGCCTTCCAGCCGTGCGGCGGCAAGATCCGCGTCAGTCCGATCCGGGCCGAGGAAAACCCCCAGGCCGCGACCTGACACCGCGCCGAGACGTCTGGAAACCCGGGCGAAATGGGCGTAGGTCGCGGCCATGACCCAGAGCTTCTATGACCGCGTCGCCGGCGAACTGTCCGACATTGACGCCCAGGGCCTGACCAAGCCCGAACGGATCATCGCCTCGCGCCAGGGGCCTGTGATTCAGGTCGGCGGGCGGGAGGTGCTGAACTTCTGCGCCAACAACTATCTGGGCCTGGCCGGCGACGAGCGCGTGACCCAGGCCGGGATCGCGGCGCAACAGAAGTGGGGCGCGGGCACGGCCTCGGTCCGCTTCATCTGCGGCACCCTGGAGATTCATAAAGAGCTGGAGGCGGCTGTCGCCGGCTATCTCGGCTTCGAGGACGCCATCCTGTTCGCCGCCGCCTTCGACGCCAACGGCGGGATTTTCGAACCCCTGTTCGGTGAGAACGACGCCATCGTCTCGGACAGCCTGAACCACGCCTCGATCATCGACGGGGTGCGGCTGTGCAAGGCCAAGCGCTATCGCTTCGCCAACTCGGATATGAATGAGCTGGAAAGCCGCCTCAAGGAGGCCCGGGCCGCCGGCGTCCGCGACATCATCATCGCCACCGACGGCGCCTTCTCGATGGACGGCTATATCGCCAAGCTGGACGAGATCCGGGCGCTGGCCGATAGGTACGACGCCCTGATCATGGTCGACGACTGCCACGCCACCGGCTTCCTGGGCCCGCAGGGCAAGGGCTCCTTCGCCTATCACGGGGTCGAGGTGGACTTCGTCACCGGCACCTTCGGCAAGGCCCTGGGCGGCGCCATGGGCGGCTTCATCTGCGCCAAGAAGGCGGTGGTCGAACTGCTGAAGCAACGGGCGCGGCCCTATCTGTTCTCCAACGCCCTGTCGCCGGCGGTGTGCGGGTCTTCGCTGGAGGCGATCCGCATCGCCCAAGGGGCGGAGGGGGATGCGCTACGCACTCGCCTGTCGGCCAACGCCCATCGCTATCGCAACGCCATGGCCGATGCGGGCTTCACCCTGCTGGACGGCGAACATCCGATCATCCCGGTCATGCTGGGCGACGCCAAACTGGCCCAGGACTTCGCGGCGCGGGCGCTGGAGCTGGGCGTCTATGTGATTGGGTTTTCCTTCCCGGTCGTGCCGCGCGGCCAGGCCCGGATCCGCACCCAGATGTCGGCGGCCCATACGTTCGAACAGATCGACCGGACGGTCGAGGCGTTCACGCAGGCGGGGCGGGAGCTGGGGGTTATCTGACCCCTTTCTCCGTCACGCTCGGCCACATTATTCCCGTCATCCTCGGGCTTGTCCCGAGGATCCATAGACTCCGTCGAGGACGGTGCGCACCGGCTAAAACCGGGAGTATGGATCCTCGGGACAAGCCCGAGGATGACGATCTTAGAGTTTTTAGGAGACGCCGTAATGGCCGAAACGATGAAAGCCCTGGCCAAGACCGGACCGGTCGAGGGCCTGGAACTGATCGACGCCCCGATCCCCGAGGCGGGGCCGGAGGATGTGCTGATCCGGGTCCATCGCACCGCCGTCTGCGGCACCGACATCCATATCTGGAACTGGGACGAGTGGTCCCAGAAGAACGTCCCGACCCCGATGATCACCGGCCATGAGTTCGCCGGCGAAATCGTCGCCATCGGCAAGGAGGTGGATCGTCCGCTGAAGATCGGTCAGCGCGTCTCGGCCGAGGGGCATGTGATCGACCTGAACTCCGAAGCGGCCCGCGCCGGGCACTTCCACCTGGACCCGCATACGCGCGGCATCGGCGTGAACCGCCAGGGCGCCTTTGCCGAGTTCGTGGTGGCGCCGGCCTTCAACGTCATCGAACTGCCCGACGACGTGCCCTATGAGATCGGCTCGATCCTGGACCCGTTCGGCAATGCGGTGCACACGGCCCAGCAGTTCGACCTCCTGGGCGAGGACGTCCTGGTCACCGGCGCCGGCCCCATCGGCATGATGGCCGCCGCCGTGGCCCGACACGCCGGGGCGCGCACCGTGGTCCTGACCGACATCAACGACTTCCGGCTGGAGTTGGCGCAGAAGGTGGCGCCGGGCGTGCGCACCGTGAACACGACCAAGGAAGACATCCATGACGTCATGAAGGAGCTGGGCCTGAAGGTCGGCTTCGACGTGGCCCTGGAGATGTCGGGCTCGCCCGTCGCCTTCAAACAGTGCGTCGACACCCTGATCATGGGCGGCGGCATGGCCATGCTGGGCATCCCCGGCAAACCCATGGAGACCGACTGGGGCGCGATCATCCTGAAGGCCCTGACGATCAAGGGCGTCTATGGCCGCGAAATGTTCACCACCTGGCGCAAGATGCTGGGCCTGCTGAAGGCCGGCCTGGACCTGAGCCCGTTGATCACCCACCGGCTGGACTACGCCGACTATCGCCAGGGCTTCGAGGCGATGAAGTCGGGTCAGTCGGGCAAGGTGGTGCTGAACTGGGACAAGGCGGCCTAAGGAGGCCGGCCCCCTCCGTCGGCTTCGCCGACACCTCCCCCAAGGGGGGAGGATTTTGGTCTCCGCCATTCGCATTCCTCCCCCTCTGGGGGAGGGGGACCGCGCGCAGCGTGGTGGAGGGGGTCTGGACGCCCCATTGACGCCTGGGATGCGGTGAAGAGCCCCTCCGTCTCTCCGCTGCGCTCCGAGCCACCTCCCCGCCAAACGGGGAGGAGACAGGCGTTACCGCTCAGTTCGCCTTGCGGATCAGCTCATCCGCCAGGGCGGCGGTCAGATAGCCGTCGGCGATGCGGCCGTTGGCCAGCTGCCAGCGGCGCAGGGCCGCGCGGGTGTTGGCGCCGATCACCCCGTCCACGCCGCGGGTGTCGTAACCCAGCCGCGTCAGAGCCGCCTGGGCGCCGATCCGCTGGTCGCGCGACAGGGAGGCGTCGTTGGGCCATGGTTTGGTCAGGCCCGGCTTGCCCATGATCCCGTCCGCCGTCAGGCCGATCGCCAGGGCGTAGGAGACCGAGTTGTTGTAGCTGCGGATCACATAGTGGTTCGGCAGGGCCAGGAAGGCCGGGCCGTTGGCCCCCTGGGGCAGGAGGATGGTCGCGTCCTCCACCGCCTCGGCGCCGTTCGGCGTGCCGCCCTGGGCCAGGCGCACGCCCTTGGCCGCCCAATAGGCCCAGTCGTGTTTGGGCCCTTCCGCCAGGGCGTAGTCGAAGCCGGCGGGCAGGACGACCTCATAGCCCCAGGTCTGGCCGCGCTTCCAGCCCGCCTGGGCCAGCAGATTGGCGGCCGAGGCCAGGGCGTCGGCGTCGTCGCCCCAGATGTCCACCTTGCCGTCGCCGTCCTGATCCACGCCCAGGCGCAGATAGTTGTCGGGCATGAATTGGGTTTGGCCCATGGCGCCGGCCCAGCTGCCCTTCAGGCCCGCGCGTTCGCGGCGGCCGTCGACGACGATGTCCAGGGCGTCCTTCAACTGGGATTCGGCCCAGTCGCGGCGGCGCCCGTCATAGGCCAGGGTCGCCAGGGAGCGGATGACGTCATAGTCGCCCTGGACCTGACCGAAGGCGCTTTCCTGGGCCCAGACGCCCACCAGGATTTCGGAGGGCACGCCGAAACGCTGGACCACCGCCCAGGGCACCCGGTCGATCCGCTGCTTGGCCTGGGCGATCCGCACCGCAGTCACGGCGTTCTGGATATAGGCGCCGGCGGGCTTGGAGAATTCCGGCTGATTCCGGTCCAGCCGCACCACGCTGGAGTCCGGCGTCAGACCGGCCAGTTCCCGCTCATAGTCGGCGCGACGGGCGCCGCCCTTGCGCGCCAGAAAGCCCTGCTTCCAGCCCTCGAACCCTTCCTGGTCATAGGCGGCGAGCGGCGGCGCCTGCGGCGTCGGCGGCGGGACCACGGCGGCGGGAACCGGATCAGGCTGCGGCGTCGGCAGGGACACCGGCGGCTCCGGCAACATGGGAGCGCAGGCCGCGACGGAGCCGATGAGGAGAAGGCGATAGGAAAAGCGCATGAGATTCAGACTACAGTCCCCGAACGGATAGGGGAAATGACATACGCGCGAAGCGGTTTCGCCGGCCCTGATCCGCCTGGGAGGAGAAAAGTCCGTCCACGGACTCCCCAATCAGCGTCGTTAACCCTCATTTATATCGACGGAGGCGCCCGCTGCGGCGTAATGGCGCAGACTTCTCCGACGGCCTGATGGCGGAGTGGCGACGCAACGGGCGTGCAAACCCGAATACCCTCCGTTCGACTCGGAGGTCAGGCCTCCATATTTTTTGCGCTATCGCGCTTCGCGCTGCTTGAGCGCGTTTTGGGGCGCTACCGTCCCCTTGGGCTGCTTTAGCGGGTTTTCGGTCCCAAGCGGCTTGACCTTCTAAGGACCGCTCTCTATACGACCGCCTCCGCCGCGATCCGCCCGGATCAGCGGCTTTCTTATTGGCTTCTCTCAGGACGTCCGACCATGAAGGTCCGCAGCTCGCTCAAGTCCCTGAAGACCCGTCACCGCGACTGCAAGGTCGTGCGTCGCAAGGGCCGGGTCTATGTCATCAACAAGACCGACCCGCGCTTCAAGGCCAAGCAAGGCTAAGCTGCGTTCGAGGCGCGCTGCTCGGCGGCGCGCGCACGCAGGTCTGCCCAAGCCGCCCAACGGGCGGTAGGGCAGGAAAAGCCCTGACGATCCACAGGCTGCGGATTCTGTCCGCGGCCTTTTTCGTGTTCGCGGTTGAGTCGCGCCGGACGGCGTGGTTAGCGTCCGCGCCTGATTTCTGGAGTATTCCCCATGGCCGATGACGCCTCGTTCGACGGCAATCCCGACGTCCTGACCGCAACGGCCCAGGGCCGTCTGCGCACCATCATCGAGCGGCTGGAGCGCCTCGAAGAGGACAAACAGGCCGTCATGACCGACATGAAGGAGGTCTTCGCCGAGGCCAAGGGCGAGGGTTATGACGTCAAGGTCCTGCGCAAGGTCATCCGCATCAGGAAGCAGGACAAGGCCAAGCGCCAGGAGGAGGAGGCCATCCTGGACCTCTATCTGTCGGCCCTCGGCGAGGTCTGAGGAGATTAGGGGCTGAAGCGCACGCCCATCGATTCGTCGAAAGGCCGGCTGTCGCGCTCAAGCAGCCCGAAGGGCGGTAGCGCCTCAAAAAAGGAGCTGCTGAGCCCTTGGGACCAGCAGCGCAAGGCCGCCCAGCGGTCTGCGCTCAATGCTCTCAAACGCGCCCGCCGCTCAGCCGAGAAGGCGGGCGTTTCCTTGTCCGAATGGGAGGGGGAGTTCCTTGATTCGGTCAGCGAGCGGGTGAAAACCCACGGCCGCGCCTTCGCCGACCTCGAAAAGGGCGCGCCGGGCCAGGCTTTGTCGGCCATGCAGGGCCGCAAGCTGAAGGAGATCGCCGCCAAGGCCAAGGGCGAAGAACCGAAGCGGCGGTGGGGGCGGAAGCCAAAAGATATCGAATAGATCGTCATCCTCGGGCTTGACCCGAGGATCGGGTTATCCGCAACTCAGCGTTGATGAGTGAGCGTCGACCTTTCATCGCGACCTACATCGAGGCCAGCCGCCCACACGGCGTCCTCTACATCGGCATGACCTCGAACCTGTATGAGCGCGGCCATCAACACAGGAACAGAGCGTTCGAAGGTTTCGCACGTCGCTATGGTTGCGGTCTGCTGGTCTGGTAAGAGCAATTCGAGCTGGTCACCGCCGCCATCCGCAAAGAGAAGGCGCTGAAGCGTTGGAATCGCGTGTGGAAGCTCGAGTTGATCGAGCGGACGAACCCTGAGTGGGTGGACCTTTACCCCAGTCTGTGCGGCTGGGCGCCCGATCCTCGGGGCAAGCCCGAGGATGACGGTGAGGGGGGTGTGAAGGCGTTTCTGAAGCGGCTGGAAACAGGCGAGTGACGTTCACCCCGCCTCTTTCAGCTGCCCCTCCAACCCCTGTTCGCGGACCTTGCGGTACAGGGTCGAGCGCCCGATGCCGAGGCGGCGGGCGATTTCGCTCATATGGCCGGCGTAGACCTCGATGGCGTGCTGGATCAGGTCGCGCTCAATGTCTTCCAGGGTCCGCAGATGGCCGCGGTCGTCCAGGATGCGGATCGGTTGTTCCGGCAGGGGCGGCAGGTCGGCGTAGGACGGCGCGGCGGCGGGCGGCGTGGGCGTCGCATCGGGCAGGGGCGCGGCCACGCCCGAGATGGACGGGAAGTCATAGGGCTGGAGGAAGGGCGAGTCGGCCAG
Organism: Brevundimonas sp. Br13; assembly: GCF_055391505.1. Classification (NCBI taxonomy): domain Bacteria; kingdom Pseudomonadati; phylum Pseudomonadota; class Alphaproteobacteria; order Caulobacterales; family Caulobacteraceae; genus Brevundimonas; species Brevundimonas sp. Br13. The sequence goes on from NZ_AP044008.1 coordinate 1,449,131, forward strand.
GACGATGGCGCGGAACACCGCATTCTCCAGCTGGCGCACATTGCCGGGCCAGTCATAGGCCTGGAGCATGGCCAGGGTCTCGGGGGCGCAGCCGGCGATGCGGCGGCCCTCCTCGGCGTTGAAGCGGGCGATGAAATGATCGATCAGGGCGGGGATGTCCTCGCGCCGGTCGCGCAGGGAAGGCGCCTCGATCGGGAAGACGTTCAGCCGGTAGAACAGATCCTCGCGGAAGGCGCCGTCCTTGACCTGCTGAGTGGGGTCGCGATTGGTGGCCGAGACGATGCGGACGTCGATCTTGACCGGGCGCTTGCCGCCGACGGGGTCGATCTCGCCTTCCTGCAGGGCGCGCAGCAGCTTGACCTGAAGATCCAGCGGCAGTTCGCCGATCTCGTCCAGAAACAGGGTGCCGCCGTCCGCCTCGCGGAACTTGCCCAGAGTCTTGTCGACGGCGCCGGTGAAGGCGCCCTTCTCGTGGCCGAACAGGATGGATTCCGCCAGATTGGCGGGCAGGGCGCCGCAGTTGACGGCTACAAAGGGCTTGCCGGCCCGGTCGCCAGCGCCGTGCAGGGCGCGGGCGATCACCTCCTTGCCGACGCCGCTCTCGCCGGTGATCAGGACGGGGATGGAGGACTTGGCCGCCCGGGCGCCGAGGGCCTTGACCATCCGCATGGGGGCGCTGTCGCCGATGATGTCGTCGAAGCTGGCGCGGCCCTGGACCCGCTTGGTCAGACGACCGACCTCGGTGGTCAGCTGCTCCAGCTTGAGGGCGTTGCGCACCCCGACCAGCAGGCGTTCGGGCCCGACCGGCTTGACGAAGAAGTCCTGGGCGCCGGCCTGCATGGCCTTGACCACGGTGTCGATGCCGCCGTTGGCCGTGAGCACGATGACCGGCGTGGTCAAGCCCCCGCTGCGCAGCTCGGCCAGACACTCCAGACCCGACATCTCGGGCATGATCATGTCCAGCAGGATGACGTCGGCGCCGCCGCCGCGCGTCATCCGGTCGATCGCCTCGCCGCCGCTTGCGGCATGGACCACGGCGTGACCGTCGCGTTCGAGCACAGCCTGCAACAGGCGGCGCTGGGTCGGATCGTCGTCGACCACCAGAACGGTCTTGGCCATGGGCGTCCCTTGTCATCACCGATGGGCCGCCCGTGGATCGGACTGGCCCGTTTCGGGACGACTTCTAAGGGCGACGAGGTGAAAAACGGGTGAGGGGGCGTGGTGACCGGGGGGTTAACGGGTGTTTGGCTCTTCGCATCGGATCTGCGGCTGGGCTTTCAGCGTCCGACCGCCCACGACCAGGTTGGGCAGGCTGGCGGGGGCGACCGTCACAGCCTCGGCGAAGGCGTTCAGCAGATCCTTCGGCGCCGCCGTCCCGCATACGGCGCTGTAGGACCCGGTTTGCGACCATTGTCCCCCGGCGTCCTGGGCGAAGGCCATGATGCTCCCCGGCGCCGCCAGCAGAACCTCGACCCGGCCGTCGCCGTCCAGGTCCAGGGTGCGCAGACGGCAGGGAGCCTCATTGTTGCAGGCGTACATGAGACTGTCTTGCCGGCTCAGTTGTGCGGTGAAGCTGGACGGCGTCGTCTGGCCGGCGACAGGTTGGATGCGGACGGCCGCCGCCCGTTCATTCCGGTCCTGGATGGAATAGGCCTCGCGATTTACGCGCACCCTGGCCTCGCGTGCCAATTCGGCGGTCTTCGCATCCGACGACCGCATAAGCCGGTCCAGAGCCGCCAGACCGGCCTTGCCGCTGTCAAAGCGCAGGAAGTCGAAGTCGAAATCCTGAGGTTTCACCGCCCCGCGCTCCAGCCGCGCCACCTGGTCCGCGACCGACAGGCGCGCGGGGTCCAGCAGGGGGCTGAACAGGGCCAGGACGGCGGCGACGGCCAGAACGCCTGCGGCGACATTGGTCGTCTCCAGCGGGCGCATCCAGCCGCCGGGCCGCACGGCCGCGATCAGATAACCGACCGCATAGACGGCGCCGACGACCGCGCAGGCCAGGGCGATGATCCGATCCGGCGTCAGGCCGTGCTGGCCGATCCGCAGCGCCAGACCCCAGAAGGCCAAGCCAATCAGGGGCGCGACCAGAACCCCGGCGATCCGGGTGGCGATCCGCAGGGCCGCCGGCGGCAGATTGTCGGGCCGTCCGTCCTGATAGGCGGTGTTGATCAGGATGATGAGGGCGGCGGCCGCGGCCAGCACCAGGGCCGTGGCGCTGCCCGTGTCCCACAGGCGCTCCAGGCCGGTGAAGGGCAGGGCGGCCAGAAAGCCCGCCGTCAGCAGGGCGATGACGGGCAGCAGCCAGGACAGCAGCATCAGGGCCACGGTCCGCACGCCCCGGATCAGGCCGTCGCGCACATCGGTCAGCTGGACCGCCAGGGCGAAGGCCAGGCAGGTGACGGGTATGGCGAACCAGGCCTCGCCGATCAGGGAGCTGAGGGCCTTGACGCCGATGACGTGGAACAGGGCAGCGCCCAGTTGCAGCAGGAGCCAGAAGGCCAGGGTGAAGCCCAGGGACAGCGCCAGCTGCACGCCCGCTTTCCAGGCCACGTCGAAATAGGCGTGATAATCGGCCCGCCAGCGCCGTTCGCGGATCGCCGGCAGGATCAGGTGGTGGGCCACGAAGAGGGCGGCGGCGCTGAAGGCCAGGACGGGAACCTCAAGATAGGGGGCCTGGTCGTTTTCGGGGATCACCCGCCGCGCCACGTCGTGCCAGCCCATCAGGAACAGGGCCGTCGCCGCTGCGGCCGTCCACAGAGCCAGCGGCAGGGGCTTCAGCCGTCCAACCGCCGCCAGAAGCACGGCGGGCGCATAGCCGAAGGCCAGGGCCAGCCCGCCGAACACCTCGGGCCGGGTGTCGGGCCACATCCCGACCTCGGCCGCCCGGTACAGCAGATACAGGGCGCCGCCCTGAATCAAACCGGTCGCCAGGCGCGCGGCGAACAGCCGACCTTGCCCGTCCAGCCCCTTGCGTCCGCCGTCCTGCATCCACTCGTTCATGACGCTCGCCCCCGTGTTGCGGCCCAGTATGAGGCAGCTGGATACGGCAAGATAGCGGCGCGCGGTTGCGGCACGGCCGAACCTTCCCCAAAACAGGGGTATGAACGCCCCCTTCAAGACCCCCGACATCGACGCCCCCCTGTGGGACCTGTCCGACCTCTACGCCTCGCGGGACGACGCCCGGCTCGCCGACGACCTGACGCGGGCGCGCGCCCTGGTGGACGAGATGAACGGCCTGCGCGGGCGGCTGGCGGGGGCGTCGGGCGATCCGGCCGCCCTGGGGGCGGTGCTGGATCAGGCCATCAGCCTCTATGAGCAGGCCTCCGACATCCTGGGCGCGCTCGGCGCCTACGCCTTCCTGTCGGCCTCGACGGCGCGGGACGACGCGGGGGCGCAGGGGTTCGAGGCGGATGTACGCGAAAAGATCACCGTCATCGCCACCCCGACCGTCTGGCTGACGCTGGAGATCAACCAGATCGACGACGCCGCCCTGGAGGTCGCGCTTCAGGCCCACGCGGGGGCCGCGCGCTGGCGGCCGTGGCTGCGGCGGGTGCGGGCCATGAAGCCGCATGAACTGTCCAGCGAGCTGGAGACCTTCATCGCCGAACGCGGGCCGATCACGGCCCAGTGGCCGCGCCTGTTCGACGAACAGCTGGCGGCGCTGCGCGCCAAGGCAGGGAATGAGAGCCTGACCCTGGCCGAGGCGCTGAACCGCCTGTCCGATCCCAAGCCCGCGCGGCGCAAGGCCGCCGCCGAGGGCCTGTCGGAGGCTTTAGCCGCCCGCGCCCCGACCCTGGCCCTGGTGCTGAACACCGTCGCCGCCGACAAGGCGATGGAGGATCGCTGGCGCGGCTTCAAACGCCCCGCCGACAGCCGACACCTGGCCAATGAGGTCGACGGCGAGGCGGTGGACGCCATGGCCGAGGCCGTCGCCGAAGCCTATCCGCGCCTGTCCCACCGCTATTACGCCCTGAAGGCCAAGGCCATGGGCAAGGCGCGGCTGGATCACTGGGACCGCAACGCCCCGATCGAGACCACCGCCCCGCGCGCCTTCACCTGGAGCCAGGGCCGGGAGATCGTTCTGGACAGTTTCTCGGACCTGGGGGCCGAGTTCGCCGAACGCGCCGCCGGCTTCTTCGACCGGCCCTGGATCGACGGCCGCGCCCGGCCGGGCAAACAATCGGGCGCCTATGCCCATCCGGTCACCGCCGACCGCCATCCCTATGTCTTCCTGAACTGGATGGGCGAGCGGCGCGACGTCCTGACCCTGGCCCACGAACTGGGCCACGGGGTGCACCAGACCCTGGCGGCGGACCAGGGCACGCTTCTGGCCGACACCCCTCTGACCCTGGCCGAGACCGCCTCCATCTTCGCCGAGGGTCTGACCTTCGACCGTCTGCTGGCCACGGCGCCCAAGCGCGAGCAGCGTGGTCTGCTGGCCGGGAGGATCGAGGACGGGCTGAACACCGTGGTGCGCCAGATCGCCTTCCACCGGTTCGAGACCCGCTTCCACGACGAACGCCAGAAGGGCGAGGTCTCGCAGCAGCGGATCAACGAACTGTGGCTGACCGAAATGGGCGCTTCGCTGGGGCCGGCCGTCACCCTGAACCCCGGCTATGAGCACTGGTGGTCCTATGTCAGCCACTTCGTCCACTCGCCCTTCTACGTCTACGCCTACGCCTTCGGCGACCTGCTGGTGGCGGCCCTGATGGAGGCGCGACGGGCCGATCCCAAGGGCTTCACCCCCCTGTACCGCGACCTGCTGGCCGGGGGCGGGGCCAAGACCTATGTCGAGGCGCTGAAGCCCTTCGGCCTCAATCCGCGCGACCCGGCCTTCTGGAGCGTGGGCTGCAAGCGGCTGGAGCGGCTGGTGGATCAGTTCGAGGCGTTGGGGTGAGGATGTGGGGTGCGGGGTGTGGGCCGCTGCCGCCACACCCCACACCCCGCACCCCTCGCCATTCCTCGGTGTGAGCTTGAGCGGCGTCGAACCCGCGCTATAGTCGCGCCAACGACAAGACCGAGGGAGCTCTCATGGCCAAGGCCAAAAACCCCGCCACCGCCCAGGCCGACGCCGATGCGAGCGCCTATGTCCGGGGGGATATGCAGATCAATGAACAAGTCTCGACCTTCCACCTGTTCATGGGCCTGACCAAATGGGGCGCCCTGGCTGTGGCCTGCGTGCTCGTGTTCCTGACCCTGTGGTTCCATCCGGGCGGAACCTTCGTCGCGGGCTTCATAGGGGCGGCGGTTCTGGCCGCCGTCGGCTTTTGGGCTCTCAAGCCCAAGGGCGGCGCCGGCCACTGATCCGTTCGCCCGACACGGGTCTTTGACGGCGTCGGTGGAACCGGCCTAGGCTCGTCTCCCAGCTTCAATGAGAGGGGATTCGCTTGGCCGTCGCTATCGCCGCCACCCGTGAACGTCGCGAAGGCGAGACGCGCTGCGCCGTCACGCCTGAAACGGTCAAGAAGCTGATCGCGCTCGGCGCCGCCGTCTCGGTCGAGGCCGGGACCGGCCTGGGCTCGTCCATTCCCGACGCCGACTACGCCGCCGCCGGCGCCACGGTGAAGCCTGACACCCGCGCCGTGCTGGACGGCGCCGACGTCGTGCTGAAGGTGCGCGGCCCCACGGCCCAGGAAATCAGCGCGCTCAAGCCCGGTGCGATCGTGATCGCCATGCTGGACGCCTGGCGCGACAAGGCCACGGTCGAGGCCCTGAAGGGGGCGAACGCCACCGCCTTCGCCATGGAGTTCGTGCCCCGCATCACCCGCGCCCAGGTGATGGACGTCCTGTCGTCCCAGGCCAATCTGGCCGGCTACCGGGCGGTGATCGAGGCGGCCTACGCCTATGGCAAGGGCTTCCCGATGATGATGACGGCGGCCGGCACGGTCGCCGCCGCCAAATGTTTCGTCATGGGCGTGGGCGTCGCCGGGCTTCAGGCCATCGCCACGGCGCGGCGTCTGGGCGCCGTCGTCACCGCCACCGACGTCCGCCCCGCCACCAAGGAACAGGTCGAAAGCCTGGGCGCCAAATTCCTGGCCGTCGAGGACGAGGAGTTCAGGAACGCCCAGACCGCCGGCGGCTACGCCAAGGAGATGTCGGCGGAGTACCAGGCCAAACAGGCCGAACTGACCGCATCTCACATCGTCAAACAGGATGTGGTGATCACCACCGCCCTGATCCCCGGCCGCCCGGCGCCGCGGCTGCTGACGGCGGCCCATGTGGCATCGATGAAGCCGGGCTCGGTCATCGTCGATCTGGCGGTCGAGGCGGGCGGAAACGTCGAGGGCTCGAAGCTCAACGAGGTCGTGACCACCGCGAACGGCGTCACCATCGTCGGCTGGTCCAACCTGCCCGGCCGCATCGCCGCCGACGCCAGCGCCCTGTACGCCCGCAATCTGACGGCCTTTGTGGGGCTGATGGTCAAGGACGGGGGGCTGGCGGTCGATCTTGAGGACGAGATTCTGAAGGCGGCCGTTGTGACGCACGGCGGGGCCGTAGTGCATGAGGGGGTGAGGGGATGATTACCGTCAAAGCCAGAAACGTTTTGAGGAAGTTCGCCCTCCTCGTACTGCTGGCAGGACCGGTGTTTCACTCGGGCTTGGTCATGAGCCTCGGCGTATCGCGTGGATTTTCGCAGGGGACCTTGATCCTGGGCGTGCTGAACGAAGTTCCCGCGATCCTCGTCAATATGGCGATAGCAGGCGTTCTTCTCGTTGCGCTCAGCATTGACGAACGCATTGAAAATAGAGGCGCTTGATGGAACACGTCGATCCCACCGTCTTTCGCCTGGCCATCTTCGTCCTGGCCATCTTCGTCGGCTATTATGTCGTCTGGAGCGTGACGCCGGCCCTGCACACGCCGCTGATGGCCGTGACCAATGCGGTGTCCAGCGTCATCATCGTCGGCGGCCTGATTGCGGCGGCGGCCGTGTCGGGCGATGCGACCGGCCCCAGCGCCTGGATCGCCAAGGGCGCGGGCGTGGCGGCCGTGACCCTGGCCAGCGTCAACATCTTCGGCGGCTTCATGGTCACCCGACGGATGCTGGCCATGTACAAGAAGAAGGAGCGGCCGGCTCCCAAGGGCGCGGCATGATCGACCCCGCCCAGATCGCCATAACCGGCTCCTGGATCGCCACCGGCGTCGGTTTCGGCCTGTGGCTGTACGGCTGGTTCGGGACCAAGGTTCCGATCAAGCGCCAGCGGCTGCACGACTGCGGCATCGCCCTGGTGTTTTCGGCCATTCTGGTCCGGGTCGTGACCCAGGACCGGCAGCTGGGCGTTTTCGAATGGGCCCTGTTCTTCATCGGCCCCCTGTTCATCGCCGCCGCCCTGTGGCGGCTGGCGCGCACGTCTTGAGGGGAGGGGCGTGATGAACGCATCCTTGGCCGCGCTGGCCTATCTGGTTTCCGGCGTCCTGTTCATCCTGTCTCTGCGCGGCCTGTCCAGCCCCGAGACCAGCCGCCAGGGCAACACCTTCGGCATGATCGGCATGGCGCTGGCCATCGGCGTGACCCTGCTGACGCTCGCCGCCACGCGGGCCCTGGACCCCCTGACCCTGGGGCTGATCGCGGGCGGGGTCGTGGTCGGCGGCGGGATCGGCGCCCTGATCGCCCGGCGCGTGGCCATGACCGACATGCCCCAGCTGGTCGCGGCCTTCCACAGCCTGGTCGGCATGGCCGCCTGTCTGGTCGCCATCGGCGCCATCTATGCACCCGAGGCCTTCGGCATTCTGGCCGAGGACGGGACGGGCATCAAAACCCTGTCGATCGTCGAGCTCAGCCTGGGCGTCGCCATTGGGGCCATCACCTTCACCGGCTCGGTCATCGCTTTCGCCAAGCTGAACGGCAATATGTCGGGCGCGCCCATCCTCCTGCCGGCGCGGCACCTGATCAACGTCGGCCTGGGCCTGGCCCTGGTCTTTCTGATCGGGATTCTGATCGGCACGGGCGGCTCGGCCGTCTGGGCCTTCTGGGGCGTCTTCATCCTCAGCCTGGTGCTGGGCGCGACCCTGATCATCCCCATCGGCGGCGCCGACATGCCGGTGGTGGTGTCGATGCTGAACTCCTATTCCGGCTGGGCGGCGGCGGCGCTGGGCTTCACGCTTGAGAACATCGCCCTGATCATCACCGGCGCCCTGGTCGGCAGTTCCGGCGCCATCCTGAGCTACATCATGTGCAAGGGCATGAACCGCAGCTTCGTCAGCGTCATCCTGGGCGGCTTCGGCGGGGATGCGGCGGCGGCCGGCGCGGGCGGGGCCAGGGAGACGCGGCCGGTCAAACAGGGCTCGGCCGAGGACGCCGCCTTCATCATGAAGAATGCGTCGAAGGTCATCATCGTCCCCGGCTACGGCATGGCCGTGGCCCAGGCCCAGCATGCCCTGCGTGAAATGGCCGACAAGCTGAAGGAAGAAGGGGTCGAGGTGAAATACGCCATCCACCCCGTCGCCGGCCGCATGCCCGGCCATATGAACGTCCTGCTGGCCGAGGCCAACGTCCCCTATGACGAGGTGTTCGAGCTGGAGGACATCAACGCCGAGTTCGCCACCGCCGACGTCGCCTTCGTCATCGGCGCCAATGACGTCACCAACCCCGCCGCCAAGACCGACCCTCAGTCGCCCATCTTCGGCATGCCGATCCTGGACGTGGAGAAGGCCGGGACGGTGCTGTTCATCAAGCGCGGCATGGGCTCGGGCTATGCGGGCGTCGAGAACGAGCTCTTCTTCCGCGACAACACCATGATGCTGTTCGCGGATGCGAAGAAGATGGTCGAGGGGATCGTGAAGGGGCTGTGACCTTCCACCGTCGTCATCCTGGGCCTTGTGCCCAGGATCCATACTCCCGGTTTTGACGTCGTGCGTCGATGTTCGACACCGGGCGTATGGATCCCAGGGACGAGCCCTGGGATGACGGGAAATGGGGTGGGATCACAGGCGCAGGGGAGGCCGACATCGCTCGCGGCTCCCATCGTCTCGCCAACCGCTGAAACCCCTATCGTCCGAGCTTGACCGGCGCTATCACGCGACCGTGAACGTCCTGTCCAAACCCGCCCCCGCCGCCCATCGCCGGTTCGAAGCCCTGGATTCCCTGCGTGGGGTGTGCGCCGTTCTGGTGGTGATGTTCCACATGCCGGTGGCCAGCCACTGGCGGACCTGGGATTTCATCCAGCACGCCTATCTGTTCGTCGATTATTTCTTCGTCCTCTCGGGCTTCGTCATCGCCCACGCCTATGCCGAGCGGCTGAAGACGGCGCAGGACGCGGGCCGGTTCATGGTGCGGCGGTTCGGGCGGATCTGGCCGATGCATGTGCTGATGCTGGCCGCCTTCATCGGGCTGGAGGTGGCGCGGCTCGTCTTCCATTTCGACGGGGCCGAGCCCTTTACGCGCGACCGGTCGGTGGAGGCGATCTTCACCAATCTGGCCCTGATCCAGGCCTGGCATGTCCATCCCTATCTGACCTGGAACGGGCCGTCGTGGACGCTCAGCGCCGAATGGGCCTGTTATCTGATCTTCGCCGGCCTGGTGCTGGTCGCACCCAAGCGATTCCGCTGGATCGGCCTGGTGCTGGCGGTCATTGGCGGGGTGCTGGTGGTCAGCTACGCCCGGCGTTGGATGAACACCACCTATGACTTCGCCGTGCCGCGCGCGGTCTACGGCTTCTTCCTGGGCTGTCTGCTCCAGGGCCTATGGCTGAACATCCCCCGCTTGAAGGGGCTGGCCGCCACGGGGCTGGAGGTCGCCGCCGTCGCGGCCGTCTGCCTCTTCGTGGCCTGGGCCCAGGGACCGGTGACGGTGGCCGTCACCGTGGTCTTCGTCGTCCTGGTCTGGGTGTTTGCGGGCGAGGAGGGACGGGTGTCGCGCCTGCTGGACCATCCGGCCCTGGTCACCCTGGGGCGCTGGTCCTTCTCCATCTATATGGTCCACATGTTCATCCTGACCGTGATGCTGATCATCGCGCGCAAGCTGGACTGGATGCCCGGCGGCAGGCGCGTCGATTTCGGCTCGGTCTGGCTGAACGACCTGTTCGCGCTCGGCCTGTTCGGCTTCATCGTCGGGGTCGCGGTGGTGGCGCACAATCACGTCGAACGCCCGGCCCAGCGGCTGATTGATCGCTGGACCAAGCCGAAAGCCGCCTGATGAAGACGGCCTGAGTTCAGGCCGCCATCCGCCATTCGGGCGCGTCCCACTCCGACCGGGCCTCGTCCCACAGCATGTCTTCGTCGGAATAGCGGCTGCTGGCGGCGGCGGAGATGACGTCCACCACCTGTTCCTCCAGCCGATCCCAGATGACGGCCAGGTCCGACGATCCGTCGGCTTCGCACGGCACGATGATGTAGCGGTTGGCGTTGACGGCCTTGTGGGCCAGGGGGGCGGTCGGTTGGAACTGAGCCATCTGATGATCTCCTGAAGCGGTCGGCCTCTTGTCGATGATTGTGTTATGGCGCACTGATGCGTCAGAAACGGACGTATCTTTCAGGAGCGACGGTGAGACACGACAAGGCGGCCATGGTGATCGACCTGGCGCGGCGCCTGGCCGCCAGCGCCGAGGGCCTGAGCCTGGACGAGATGGCGCGCGACATGGGCGTCAGCCGCCGCACCGCCGAGCGGATGCGCGACGCCGTCTTCATGCTGTTCCCGACGGTGGAGGAGGTGTCGGACCCGCCGTCGAAACGCTGGCGCATTCGCGGCGGCCTGTCGGCCTTCGAACAGGCGCCGACCGCGACCGAGATGCTGGAGCTGACCAAGGCCGCGGCGGCCCTGCGCGCGGCGGGCGAACCGGCGCGGGCGGCGGCGCTGGAGGCGCTCGAACGGAAACTCAAGGCGGCGATGCGCTCCACCACCTTGAACCGGATGGCGCCGGACCTGGAGGCCCTGGTCCGGGCCGAGACCATCGCCGTCCAGGCCGGGCCGCGTCCCTCGGCTGACGAGGCCATGCTGACCGCCATTCGCGGGGCCATATTGGCCCAACAGCCGCTGGGCTTTACCTATTCCCGGCCGGGCGCCGAGCCTCGCCGCCGCAGCGTCGCCCCTTGCGGGGTCATGTTCGGCCGCGCCAACTATCTGGTCGCCGCCGATCGCGAGACCGGCCGCATCCAGACCTTCCGTCTGGACCGGATGAGCCATGTCGCCGCTCAGGACGGGGTGGCGATCCCGCCGCCCGACTTCGACCTGAACGTCTTCGCCAGCCAGTCCTTCGGCATCTATCAGGACGAGATCGAGGACGTGGTCCTGCGCATCGCCCCGCAAGGCGCGGCCGAGGCCAGGGGCTGGCGCTGGCACCCGACCCAGACCTTCGAGGACCAGCCGGACGGAAGCGTCGTGGTGCGCTTCCGGGCGTCCGGCATGCGCGAACTGGCCTGGCACCTGTTCACCTGGGGCGAACAGGCGGTGATCCTGGCGCCCGAACGGCTGAAGGCGGTCATGGCCGGGGAACTGGCGGCGGCCGGACGCGCTCTGGACGCGGCCCGCGGATGAACAAGGCTTAAGGTGACGCTGTCGCCGGCCGTCGCTATGGCCGCCATGACCTATCGGAGAGCTTCATGCGTCTGAAGACGGCCCTCATCTGTGCAGGCTTGATCGGACTTTCGGCCGTCACAGCCTGCGCCTCGCCCACCGTCGTTGCGGTTCAAGGTCCGGTCACGGCCGAGGACGGCCGCGTGGCCGTCACCGTCCAGCGCGACGGTGACCGGTGGACCGCCGACTATGTGCTGGACCGCGACGCGCCGGTCTGGGCCTTCTTCCGGTCGGCCCTGCTGCGCGAGAGCCGCCGGCCCTGGCGGCCGGACTGGTGGCGGGTGGAGACGCCGGGCGTCGTGCTGGAGCGGGTGGGGGACTATGACGTGCTGCGCTCGACCGACGGCGGTCCTGTGCCGCGCGACGTGCGCATCGTCATGACGCCGCGCCCCGGCGATCTTGAGGCCGAATATGATCCGGCTCTCGTCTTTTCGGACGGCACGGTGGCGCTGTTTTCCGGCCAGTTCGACGTCATTCCGCTGGAGTCCGTCGCCGCCGCCCGCGCCCTGCCGCGCGATCTGAACGGCGTCGAGGTGCCGGGCGGTCCGGCGGCCGTGACCTGGCGCGACCGGTCCGGGCCGATCCTGTTCAAGGGCGAGCGCAAGCCGGAGGCGACCGCCGTGGACGCCCAGACCTATGTCCTGTTCGGCGACGCCACGACGCGCCGGGGCGACGGGATCACCACCGTCATCGACCCTGGTCTGCCGCGCTGGCTGGGCGACCAACTGGCCGGTTTCACGCCCCAGGTCATGGCCTATTACGCCCGCCGTCTGGGCCCAGCCCAGGGCGAGCCCCCGACCCTGATGGTCAGCTGGACCGGCCCGACCAAATCCCTGTCCAGCATGGGCGGCAGCGTCCTGCCGGGTCTGATCTCGATGAATTTTGAAGGCGAGGGGGTGCTGGACCCCGACGCCCAGGCCCTGGCCCGCGCCCGCTGGTTCATCGGCCATGAGGCGGCGCATTTCTGGCTGGGCTCGCAGGGGCTCAGGTATCAGTACGCCCGCGAAGCCTGGATCACCGAGGGCGGCGCCGACCTGATGGCCGTGCGCGCCCTGAAGGCCATCGACCCCGTCTATGACGATCGGGCCGAGCTTCAGCGCGAGGTGGACGACTGCGTTCGGCTGGCGGCGGGCAGGCCCCTGGCCTCGGCGGGCGATCGGGGCGACAACCGCGCCTATTACGCCTGCGGCGCAGTGTTCGGCCTGGTCATCGAAGGGGCCGAGCGGCGCGCGGGCGGGGGAGACTTCTTCGACGTGGTGGCGGACTTCCAGCGGCGGGACAATGACGACGGGATCCTCAGCCGCGACGAATGGCTGGGCGCCCTGACCCGCCTGTCGCGCGACCCCACCCTGGCCAATGACATCTCCACCCTGCTGGACCGGGGCGTGGCTGATCCGTCCGCCGTCATCGCCCGCCTGTTCCAGCGCACCGGCGTCGCCTTCCGCCTCGAGAACGGCCGGGTGGTGCTCAGTTGAAGGTTTGACGCGGATCAAGGCGGGACCGGCCCGGCGGGCGCATCCAGGCTCCGGAAACAAGGAGCATCGCCATGACCTATTCGAGCCTGATGGTCTATGTGGACGACGAGGCCGACAATGTCGCCCGGATTGGTTTTGCGCGCGATCTCGCGGTCGTCTTCGACGCGACCCTGATCGGCATATCCGTCAGCGAGCCGGAGCCGCCCCTGGTGGACGCCTATGTCGCCGGCGGCATGGCCGGCGAGATCCTGACCCTGCGGCGCGATCAGGCGGACGGGGAGCTGGCCGCCGCCAAGACCCGCTTTCTGGACGCCCTGAAGGACACCGGCATCGCCCATGAATGGCGGGCCGAAACCGGCTATCCCGCCGCCTGCGTCGGGCACCAGGCGCGTGCGGCGGACCTGATCCTGATCGGCCGAGACGCCGGCCGTCTGCCCTATCGGGCGCCGGACGCGGGCGACCTGATCATGAATCTCGGTCGCCCTGTCCTGGTCGCTCCGCCGCGCGCCCAGGCCGCGCCGGTGGACGGCGTCGCCCTGGTGGCCTGGAAGGAGGGGCGCGAGGCCCAGCGCGCCGTCGCCGCCGCCCTGCCGCTGCTGAAACAGGCGCGCGAGGTCCAGGTGGTCGAGATCTGCGCTTCGGCCGACGCTGCAGCGGCCGCCGCCCGCGTCGCCGACGTCGCCGCCTGGCTGCGTCGGCACGGCGTCGTCGCCGAGAGCGAGGCCAAGGTCCGCGACGAACGTCCGGCCGGCGACCGCATCCTGGCCCTGGTCGAACAGACGGGCGCCAATCTGATCGTCGCCGGCGCCTGGGGGCATTCGCGAATGCGCGAATGGGTCCTGGGCGGCGTCACCCAGGCCCTGTTGAACCGCAGCCAGTCCTGGCTGCTGTTCAGCCACTGAGGCCTCAGCGGTCCTCGCGGGCGTGGAAGATGCGGGCGACGACGACGGCGTCCGCATCGACGCGGTACTGGACCACATAGCCGCTGTCGCCGAAGGGGATGTAGAGGTGGCGCAGACCGTCCAGGTCGATCCCGATCATCGGGGTGTCCGCCAGCTGGCTTATGGACCTGGTGATGATATGGCCTGCTCTTCGGGCGGCGTTTGGATTGACGCCCCGCAGAAAGCCGATGACCCGTCGGCGATCCTGAATCGCATCGGGCGACAGCCGTATCTTCAAGCCTTGGCCTTCAACATGGCCTCGATCTCAGCTTCGAAATCCGCCGCCCAGTCCTCGAAATCGACGAACTTGCCGGTGCGGTCATACTCAGCCAGCCGACGTCTGGCCTCGGTGGTGTCATAGGGCGTGGTCGGAGGCCAAGGCTCTGGGCTGTCCATGATGAAGGCGGCGTCCGTCTCCCGAACTTCGAAGTCGCCGGAAGCGGCGTCACGCCCGCTTGCGAGCGCTCGATCTAGAACCGCGACGGCATAGGCTTCCGGCTCCATGCCCGCCGCGCGCGCAGCGGCCTTAAGCCGCTCAAGCGCCTCTTCGGTCAGGGTAAGGGTCAGGACGTGATCGGCCATATCCGCATCATCTCACAACTATGAGTGGTTGTGAACTCATGTCGCGGCGAACGGATAGGGGCTGACCGACTTGGCCCAGTCGTCCACGGCCAGGGGCCGGTCGATGGGGGCGGCGGCGCGCTCGGCGCAGGGGTGGCGGTGACACAGGCGGCAGGCGGGGCCGATGGGGGTGACCTCGGGCCGCTCCAGATCCAGGCCGTGGGCATAGGCCAGCCGGTGCGCATGGCGCAGTTCGCAGCCCAGGCCGACGGCCAGGTCTTGGGCCTCGCCATAGCCGTCCCGGCCCTGGCGTTCGACGGTGCGGGCGAAGGTGAACCAGCGGCCGCCGTCTGGCGTCTCGATGATCTGGGTGATGATCCGGCCCGGCGTGCGAAAGGCGCTGTGCAGGCGCCAACGCGGACAGGCGCCGCCGAAGCGCGAGAAGGGAAAGGCGCCCGCCGCATAGCGTTTCGAGATATTGCCCGCCTGATCCACCCGCATCAGGAAGAAGGGCACGCCCCGCGCCGTCGGCCGCGACAGGGTCGTCAGCCGGTGCGCCGCCTGTTCATAGCTGACCCCGAACCGGGCCTGGAGCCGCGCCAGGTCATAGCCGGTCTCCTCGGCCGTCCGCTGGAAGGCGGCGTAGGGCATCAGGATCGCGGCGGCCAGGGTGTTGGTCAGGGCCACCTTCAGCAGGGAGCGCGTCGGTCCGTCCGGGGCGTTTGCGGCCTGGACCATGTCGTGAAGCGCCTGTCCGTGCTCGGCCAGGGCCAGCTGATAGGCGATGGCGAAGGCGCGAGACGACGGGCCCAGGGTCTCGGACAGCAGCAGACGGCGGCGGTGCAGATCATAGCGCCTGGTCCATTCCACCATGACCTCGGCCGGCAGGGTGCGGACCCCCAGGTCGTGTTTGGCCGCCAGCCGCTGGCGCGCGGCCGGTTCGAAACCGTCGGCATGGGCCGGCGCCTCGGCCGCCAGGACCTCGGCCAGGGCCTCGCCCATCTGGTCCAGTTCGGGAAAGTGGTTGCCGCGCGACTGGATATATTCGCGCACCCATTCGGCGGGACTGGCCTCGACCAGGCCTTCGCCGGTCTCGGCGGCGGCGCGGGCCTTGGCGCGGCCGTCGTCAAAGGCCCGATACAGGCGCAGCAGGGCGTCGGCCACGCCCGGCGCCTCTTCCAGCACCTGCACCAGTTCGTGACGGGGCAGGGCCAAGCCCTTGAACAGAGGATCGGCCAAGACTTCGCCCAGCCGCGCCTCATCGACGGCCCCGCCCTGGTTCAGGCTGCGCAGATCGACGTCATAGGTTTCGGCCAGACGCAGCAGCAACTGGGCCGACACCGGTCGCTGATTGCGCTCTATGTGGTTGAGATAGCTGGGGGAAACCCCCAGGTCGGCCGCCATGGCCGTCTGGGTCAGGGAAAGGTCGCGCCTCAGCCGCTTCAGCCGGGCCCCCAGAAACAGCTTGCGATCGGCGGCGGTGTCCATGGCTGAAGAATGTCACACTATGACTGGCTATGCAAAGTCATGATGTGACAAACTGACTTCATTGATCGGCGCGATCCTGTGTCATTCGTGACTTCTACGTGTTCTTGTCCCTGAGACGGCGGCTGCGGCCGCGCCCTTTCAGAAGACGAGTTCGACCATGACCACCTTCGCCGACCTGGTTCCTTCGCCCGCCGGCCGTTTCGACGGCATCGAGCGCCCCTATACGCCCGAAGACGTCCTGCGCCTGCGCGGCTCGGTGCCGATCACCCACACCCTGGCCGAGCGGGGCGCCAATCGCCTGTGGCAGCTGCTGCACGACGAGCCCTTCATCAACGCCCTGGGCGCCGTCACCGGCAACCAGGCCATGCAGATGGTCCGCGCCGGGTTGAAGGCCATCTATCTGTCGGGCTGGCAGGTCGCGGCCGACGCCAATACGGCCGGCGCCATGTATCCCGACCAGTCCCTGTACCCGGCCAACGCCGCGCCGGAACTGTGCCGCCGCATCAACCGCACCCTTCAGCGCGCCGATCAGATCGAGCACGCCGAGGGCGGCGCCAAGCGTGACTGGTTCGTCCCCATCGTCGCTGACGCCGAGGCCGGCTTCGGCGGGCCGCTGAACAGCTTCGAGATCATGAAGGCCTTCATCGAGGCGGGCGCCGCCGGCGTCCACTTCGAGGACCAGCTGGCCTCGGAGAAGAAGTGCGGCCACCTGGGCGGCAAGGTGCTGATCCCGACCCAGGCGCATGAACGCAATCTGGTCGCCGCGCGTCTGGCCGCCGACGTCATGGGCACGCCGACCATCACGGTCGCCCGCACCGACGCCGAAAGCGCGCAGCTGATCACCTCGGACATCGACGAGCGCGACCAGCCCTTCATCGACCGCGACAACCGCACGCCAGAGGGCTTCTTCCGCCTGAAGGAAGGCACGGGTCTGGACCACTGCATCGCGCGCGGCCTGTCCTACGCCAACATCGCCGACCTGCTGTGGTGGGAGACCTCGCATCCGGATCTGGACGACGCCAAGAAGTTCGCGGAAGCCGTCCAGAAGAAATATCCGGGCAAGCTGATGGCCTACAACTGCTCGCCCTCCTTCAACTGGAAGGCCAAGCTGGACGACGCCACCATCGCCAAGTTCCAGCGCGAGCTGGGCGCCATGGGCTACAAGTTCCAGTTCGTGACCCTGGCCGGCTTCCACGCCCTGAACAACTCGATGTTCGAGCTGGCGGACGGCTATCGCGACAACGGCATGGCGGCCTATTCCGAGCTGCAACAGCGCGAGTTCGCCAATGAGGCGCGCGGCTACACCGCCACCCGCCACCAGCGCGAAGTCGGCACCGGCTATTTCGATCAGGTCGCAACGGTCATCTCCAACGGCACGTCTTCGACCACGGCGCTGAAGGACTCGACCGAGACCGCCCAGTTCACCCACGCGGCTTAAGGAAAGGAACCGCCATGGAACCTCTGACCCAAACCGAAGCCATCATCGACTTCTGCCTGGCGCCCCTGGCGCTCGACGCCGGAACCGAGGCCGAACGCGAGGTGCGCCGCCGCCTGACCCACGTCCTGCGGACCTATCAGGCCAAGGTCGCCAGGCCGATCGCCGTGGACTTCTCGTCCATGCCGTCCCAGGTGATCAACGAGGCCGCCCACGGCTACGAATAGGCCGCGCGTCGACTGCAAAGACAAGAGGCCCGCCCCGATCGCTCGGGGCGGGCCTTTTTATCGCGTCGAATCGGCGGGGGCTGCGGGGCTCAGCGGCCGCCCGACGACGGGGGCGCGGACGCCTGGGCCGAGGCGGCGGCCGGCGTCGGCGCCAGGGTGACGGACACCGGCGTCTGGGCCGGGGGCGGGGGCGTGCCGGTCTCTTCCGGGGCGCCGACGGTGATGGTGGTGTTCAGCACCGCCTGGGTGGTGCAGGTGGCCAGGTCGCGGGTGATGTGGCGGCCCAGGCAGAACATGTCCTCATAGCTGGGGCGCGAAGCCGCCAGGCATTGGAACAGCATCAGCTTGGACATGTTCAGGCAGAATTCGTTGTTCGGCTCCACCACCAGGGCGTCGGTGTTGGCCCGCGCCTCTTCGCCGGCGGCGCCCAGGGCGGCCAGGGCGGCGATGGCCAGGGACCGCACGACCGGCGGCGTATAGGGCGGCGCCTTGCGCGACGCCTCGACCCCTTCCAGGCCCGCGCCGGAATTGGCGGCGGCGAACAGTTTGGCCGATTCATCCGCCGAGGGCAGCATGGCCGCCGCCGACAGGGTCTTGGCGGTCTCCAGCCGAACCTCGCGGTTGGGGATATGGGTGACGGCCCAGCGGCGGCGCGGGTCGTTGCGCTCCTGGATCGTATAGGCGTCGGCCTCGACCGCCTCGGCGATGCCGCGAATGACGACCGCGTCCTTGGCGATGGTCGCCGAGATCAGGCCGGCGGCCGCATCGGCGCCGGGCAGGGTGGCGGCATAGGCCGGATCGGCGACGATGCGGGCGACCATCTCCTGGCGCTGGACCGGATCGACGGCGAACTGACGCACCCCGGCGACGAACTCGGGCGACTGAAGCGCGATGATCGAACCATAGGCGATCAGGCCGCGCGACAGCTGGGCGGGCTCAAAGGCGACGCCCTTGCGGATGGCGGCCTGAACCGCCTCGGCGTCGGTGAAACCGCCCGGCTGGATGGTTTCGGCCTCGCGCAGGAAGGCCACATAGATGGAGGCGGCCTGGGCCACGCCCTCGTTCAGCGAGACGGGCGGGGGCGGCGGGGGCGGAGGCGGCGCGGCCGGTTCGGCCTCTTTCGTCGAACAGCTGGCCAGAAGGGCGGCGGCGGCGATGGCGGCGATCGAAAGGCCGCGGGTCATGAAGGCCTTGGGCATAGGGCGCGTCCACAGAACTGAAAGGAGGCCCCGGCGGGGGCGCGTACTGGAAGGCGCTTATAACGTGTCGAAAGGGGTTTGCCGAAGATTAATCGAACAGCTTCGACACCGATTCCTCGTTGGCGATCCGACGGATAGCTTCACCGATCAGCGGAGCCACGGAAACCCTGCGAATTTTCGCGCAGTTCAAAACTTCGTGGGGCTGTTCGATGGAGTCGGTGATCACCAGCTCCTTCAGCGGCCCGTCGGTGATCCGCTGCACCGCCGGGCCCGACAGCACGCCGTGGCTGATATAGGCCGAGACCTCGGTCGCCCCCTGGTCGATCAAGGCCTTGGCGGCGTTGACCAGGGTGCCGCCCGAATCGACGATGTCGTCGAACAGGATGCAGCGACGGCCTTCGACGTCGCCGATGATGTTCATCACCTCGCTCTCGCCCGCCTTGGGCCGGCGTTTGTCGACGATGGCCAGGTCGGCGTTCAGGCGGCTGGCCAGAGCGCGGGCCCGCACCACCCCGCCCACGTCGGGCGAAACGATCATCAGGTCGTCGCCCCGGGCGTAGTTTTCCTTCACGTCCTGGGCCAGGACCGGAATGGCGACCAGATTGTCGGTCGGAATGTCGAAGAAGCCCTGAATCTGGCCGGCGTGCAGATCCATGGTCAGCACCCGGTCGGCGCCGGCGCGGGTGATCAGATTGGCCACCAGCTTGGCCGAGATGGGCGTGCGGCCGCCGGTCTTCCGGTCCTGACGGGCATAGCCGAAATAGGGCATGACGGCCGTGATCCGCTTGGCGGACGCCCGCACCAGGGCGTCCGTGATGATCAGCAGCTCCATCAGATTGTCGTTGGCCGGATAGCTGGTCGACTGGAGGATGAAGACGTCCTCGCCCCGGACGTTCTCCTCGATGACGGCGAAGACCTCATTGTCCGCAAACCGCTTGACCTGGGCCTTCGTCAGGGGCGCGTCCAGATGGTCGGCGATGGCCTGAGACAGGCCTCGGTTGGAGTTGCCTGAGAGCAGCTTCATCGGCTGGTCATCCTTTCGCCGTCATCCGCCCCCCATGAACGGGTGTCGGTTGGCGCGCTCTTTACCAGCGGAGCCGGTCAGGGCAAGTCGTGCACGGAGATTTCCTCGGCATGGCGCGCCCCGGTCGCGGGTGCTAGAGATCGCCGCGTTGGTTTTTGGAAGCTGGGCTTGGGGCCCCGCTTTCGCTCGTCATGGGGTCGTCCTTGTCCGTTTCCAAGTTCCGTTCCGGCCTGGTGCTGATGGCCGCAGCGGCCGCCGCTCTGACGATTTCCGGCTGCGCCGGGAACAAGCGGCCCAGGCTCGCCTATGAAGAACGCCCGGTCGAGGCGCTGTACAACACCGGCTATCAGCGGCTGGAACAGCGCCGTTGGGCCGACGCCGTCGACTATTTCCAGGAGGTGGAACGCCAGCACCCCTATTCGGACTGGGCGCGCCGCTCGATCCTGATGCAGATCTACGCCTATTATCAGAACAACAACTATACGGACGCCATCGCCGCGGCTGACCGCTATATCCAGCTGTTCCCCGGCAATCCGTCGGCAGCCTACGCCTTCTATATGAAGGCCGTCTGCAACTTCGAACAGATCACCGACGTGGGCCGCGACCAGGGCTACGCCACCGCCGCCCTGGCCGGTCTGAAGGACGTGGCCCGCCGCTATCCTGGCACCCCCTACGCCACCGACGCCGCCGTCAAGATCGACATGGTCAACGACCAGCTGGCCGGCAAGGAAATGAACATCGGCCGCTACTATCAGCGCGCCAACCAGCCCCTGGCGGCCCTGAACCGCTACAAGGCCGTCATCGCCAATCCCGAGTTCCAGCGCACCTCCCACACGCCCGAGGCCCTGTACCGCCTGGTCGAGGTCAATCTGCAGCTGGGGCTGAAGGAAGAGGCGACCCGCAACGGCGCCGTCCTGGGCTACAACTTCCCCGGCAGCCCTTGGTACGCCGAGGCCTACGCCCTGCTGACCGAAAACGGCCAGACCCCGGAAAAGGCGCCCGAAGCCAAGCGCGAGAGCTGGCTGCAACGGATCATCCCGGGCTGATCGCCCGGGGGGCGGGGAAATAGCCTTGTGTATCCCTGCACATCTCTCGATTCTGACGGCGTGATCCTGATTCGTTCCACCGGCGACCAACTGTCATGCTGACCGCCCTTTCCATCCGCGACGTCGTTCTGGTCGACGTGCTGGATCTCGACGTCGAGACCGGCCTGACCGTGCTGACCGGCGAGACGGGGGCGGGCAAGTCGATCATTCTGGACGCCCTGGGCCTGGCCCTGGGCGGACGCGGCGACGCCGGCCTGGTGCGCAACGGCGCCAAACAGGCCGTGGCCACCGCCGTCTTCAGCGCCCCCGACGATCCCGACCTGCTGGCCCTGATCGCCGACAAGGGGTTCGAGGTGCAGCCGGGCGAGGAGCTGATCCTGCGCCGGGTCCTGAACGCCGACGGCCGCAGCCGGGCCTATGTTAACGACCAGCCCGCCGGGGTCACGGCGCTTCGCGAGATCGGCGCCGCCCTGGTCGAGGTGCACGGACAGCACGAAACCGTGGGCTTGCTGGACTGGCGCACCCACCGGGGACTGCTGGACGCCTATGGCGGGCTTCAGCCGCAGTTGCAGGCCGTCGCCGCCGCCTCGACAAAGCTGAAGGCCGCCGAGGCCAGGCTGGCCGAGCTGAAGGCCCAGGCCACCGACGCCGCCGCCCGCGCCGAGGAGATCAGCCTGAACCTGGCCGAGCTGGACGCGCTCGACCCCCGCCCCGACGAGGAGACGGAACTGGCCGGCGAACGCGCCCTGCTGGGCGCCGCCGAAAAGGCCATCGCCGACCTCGCGGACGCCCGCACCCAGCTGGGCGGCGACAAGCTGAGCCAGAAGCTGGGCGCGGCCCTGCGCGCCGTCGAACACGCCCGTCAGCGCGCCGGCCAGGCGGGGGCCGAGGGCGACCATCCGGTCATTGTCAAACTGTCGGCCGCCGTCGAGGCCATCGACCGCACCCTGGTCGAGGCGGCCGAGGCCATCGCCGCCGTGGACGCCGCCGCCGACGCCTTCGACTATGAGCCCGGCCGTCTGGACAAGGCCGAGGAACGGCTGTTCGCCCTGCGCGCCGCCGCCCGGAAACTGCACACCACCGTCGACGCCCTGCCGTCCTTACGCATTCGCCTGCGCGAACAGCTGCGTCTGATCGAGGACGGGGAGGAGGCTTTAGCCGCCGCCGGCCGCGAGGCCGCCCAGGCCGCCGAAGCCTATGATCTCGCCGCCGAATTCCTGACCTCGGCGCGCGAGGCGGCGGCCGACCGCCTGACCGCCGCCGTCATGGGCGAACTGGGCCCGCTGAAGCTGGAGCGCGCCCGGTTCCGCGTGGCGCTGGAGCCGATCGAGGGCCGTCGCGGCCCCGACGGGGTCGAGACCGTGCGGTTCCAGATCGCCACCAACGCCGGAACCGACTTCGGTCCGCTGGACGCCATTGCGTCGGGCGGCGAACTGGCCCGTTTCGCCCTGGCCATGAAGGCGGCGCTTGCCGGCCGCCAGGACATGCGCCAGCCGGTCATGATCTTCGACGAGGTGGACCAGGGCGTCGGCGGCGCCGTGGCCGAGGCCGTCGGCTCGCGCCTGAAACGCCTGTCAAACGGCGCCCAGGTCCTGGTCGTCACCCACAGCCCCCAGGTCGCCGCCCGCGGCCACGCCCACTGGAAGGTGCTGAAAGCCGACCACGACGGCCTGACCACCACCACCGTCCTCGCCCTGGACGACGCGAGGCGTCAGGAAGAGATCGCGCGGATGCTGTCGGGGGCGGAGATCACGGATGAGGCGCGGGCGGCGGCAAGGGCGTTGATCGGGTAGGGGGAGTTGTGAAGCCGATTTCGGGAGAGGGCTGTGGATAGAGAATTCGCCATCTTGATTTTGAAAGCCTGTTACCGAGCGTCCCGCGAAATGGGCGAGGTCGGCGTCTCGGTCGAGGAATTTTCACCCAATGAAGACGGTGCCCGCATCAAGATGCAGGCGGGTTACGTGATCGCCGAAATCGGTAAAATCACCGATGCGGTATTCGCCTTACATCCCGATCTGGAATCTTATGTGGAGGACCGAATAGTCAAATTCGGGCGGTTGTCGTAACGGACGAACGGGCTTCCTGTCTTCAGCGGCGCCTTGAACATTGATTCCTGATGGGCCGCAGTACCGACCTAGTTGGCGAGGAAGGTTTAAGGGCGTCTGCTGATCGAAGACGGGCATCACGATCGCAGAGGAGCTTTTCAGACTAAAGGCACGCGGACTCATTCGTCCTCTTCTCTGCCCTCAACTCCGGTGTTGGCTTCAACCGTTCTCTCACCGCCCAACGCCTGAAAACGCCGATCTGAGAGCCACTGCAAACGCTTCGCTTGAGTCAGCAAAACGCGTCTTAAACCGCCTTGGACCTTCCGCTCCGAGATCACCTGAGCGAGCCTCGAAATAATCAGCGATCTACGCGCGATTCGGAAATCCGGATGCGCCCGGAGCTGATAGACGGCATCAGATACCACGCGCCCGCGCAGAGACGGCGGGGCGTCGATCGTCACTAGGCCAGGAGGCGGATCCTTTTCATTGAGGATTGCCTGAAACTTGGACTCTGCCACAGCCTTTGCAGTGATGGTGCGCTCAAGCGCGTTCAGCTGTAAGCGAGCCTCAAGATTCTTGCCGTCGATGTTCTGCAGATCTGGTAACGGCCAGACCTCAATCTCGAATACTTCAAAAGGGTCAAGGACGGACATCGCCACTGCGTCCGTGCGTTGATTAGTCAGGTGTCGGCGAATGCGCGTTCTAAGCTTTTCGTTCGTTTGACCGACGTAGATCGGTTCAAGATCATAGTCGAAGAAGGCATAGACGCCCCATTTGAAGTCTCCGACTTTACGAACCTCTCCGGTGGATGTGGCAAAGGGCGTATCCAGGAACGTCGCTAACAGCTTGCGCAGTTCCTCCGTCTCAAACGGAGGCGCGTTGATCGCGTCAGGACGGCCGGCCGCCATGGAATTAGGCGGCTTGCCGTCGGGCTGTCTTCGCCTCGACAATGGGCTCAAACACATGCTGCGCCAGATGGCGCACGACAGGCACGGCGACTCCATCACCGGTCAAATGGTATGCCTCATTGTAGTTTCGAGGTAACTTATAGCCCTCGTCCAACCCCATTAATCGCGCCGTCTCCCTTGCGGAAATAAGGCGTGTCCGTACTCGCACGCCGTCCACGACAATGATCACCTGCCTGCTCGACCCCCCGGCCGGCGTGCGAAGGCAGCCCGCCACATCGTCAAACCTCACCTCGGCGCGCTGAACCTTGTTGCCGTTTTCGTCCAGTCGAGTCCGGCGGTAAATCCCACCAACCATCCGCCGACCGGCGCGCTTGGCTTGAGCGACCTTGGCGCGGTGGAGGGGAGACATCATCGACTCCAGCTTCGCCGTCTCTTCTGCAGTATGCCAGGAGACGCATGAGGGCTGTTCTTCAATGATATCTGCAAAGGTCTGCACGCGCCGCCCAGGAGGCGGCACATTCCACCAGATTAGTCGTTCGCGCACTTCTGAAGGCAATTTTTCAACAGCACGCCGTAAGGCGCGCGTATGAAAAGGCTCCAAAGGTCCAGGAGAAATCAGCGTATCGGCAATCTCCACAGTGTCGTGCACTCCGACCACAAATAGGCGTGGGCGTGATTGAGGCACGAACAGATCGGCATTGATGACTAGCGCTCCAAACCTATACCCCGCGTCGGCGAAGGTTTTGCAGATTGCTTCGAAGTCCTTTCCACCATGGGAAGTCAGAGTGCCGCACACATTCTCGACGGCTACCATCTTCGGGGCACGGCCTTGTTCAATGAGTTCGGAGATAACTCTCCAAAAAGGATAGAAAGTTCCTGACCGATCTCCACGCAACCCCGCGCCAACTCCGGCAAGGGAGAGATCCTGACAAGGAAACGAGCCCCAAATGAGGTCGGCGTGGCCTGGAAGCTCCGCGCCCTTCACATCGGCGACATCGCCAATCTTCAACTCACCCTTCACGTTCCAATTGGCTTGGTAAGCAAAACCCTTTTTGGGATCAAAGTCGTTAGCAAACAAGCACGTCCAGCCTTCGCCGAGACCCGCGCGGGCCATGCCTCCGCCAGCAAAGAATTCATAGAAACTAGCCATGGAGTCGAACATCCTTATCCGGTGACGCCGCATTGGCCGCTTCGCGCGCAAGTTTCTCTCGCACAGCCTCGGTTAACCGAGTGTTCCGAGAAATGTGGCCTGGTCGCGCGAAGCGTGCTGCGCCAATAGCCGCAAAGGTTTCGGCTGTAAGGCGCAGGTTGAGACGGTCCAGCGCCCGGACCGAAGGGCTTGACGATTCGCTCATGTCACCACGTTGGCGCCACCATTGGCCTAAGTCCAGTTCTTACTTTGTTCTAGTTTTCTTGCTCTCGTCAATCGGCGCTAGATTGCAGGCTCCACCTCTGATCGATTCGGAGTTCGCCTTGACGTCGTGTTCTTCTGTGTCGATCCCGGAGATCCGCCGCGATATCGCTCTCCGCAATCTCAGAAGTTTGTCGGAAGCCGAAGCCGAGGAGGGGGTCGAAGGGGGGCTGGAAGGCAATCAAGATTACAGCGATCTTCGTGCCCTTTCGGCTATCGATCTTCAGGCGGTCCTTCGTGAAGAAGAGCGATGGCTGACACGGATTCGGCTGGGAGAAGCGCCCAGCGACGTGGAAGAGGTTCTAACGAACGTTCGTGGAAGCGCGTTTGAACCGGTCGAAGAGCTTTGGGGACTTGATCTTGGAGTAGCGAGCGCCGTGGTTGCGCTTTCCTGTCTCGGTGCCTGTCCGGTTTCGAGCTGCAATGGAGGTGCGTTTGGTCATAGTCATCAGGCCAAGTACCCCTATATCTCCTTCTTTCTCTACGAGGCGTCGCTAGAGCGACTTCTTTTAATTGCGGAACACGCGAGATGTGGACTGACGGCCCTGGACGGCTTGGGCCATCTTTATGGCCCGGTGGATAATCTGATGATGTTTGCTCGGGAGGTGGCGGCTGCGATTTCCTAACGGAGTTCGGAAGCAGCCTGGAGTCACTCTGGCTATTACGGGGAGCCTCATCATTCCGATTTCATCGGAAAAGGGCTTGAGAACAAGCGGTCGGCGTTGGAGTTTCTCTATCGCCTCCCCCCTCAAACCCGGCGTATAATCCCGCCGGTCCTTGAGAACGTAAAGCCCTTCCGCAAAGACGCCCTGCGGCGTCTGGCGTCCGCTCGGCCTTCGTCAGCTTCGACGCCCCCTGTCACAATCGGACAAATCGGACAAATCGGACAAATCGGACACATCGGACACTGTTTTTCCGGTCTCCAGCCGTCCCGATCGGACAGTCCGGACACATCGGACACCCTTTTTTCGTCGTCGGTCGTCGCAATCGGACAGATCGGACACATCGGACACCGTTTTTCCGAATGCCGCGCCCCACGCCCCACACCCCACGCCCCTCGCCCAGACGCGAAAAATCGCCGAATTCGTCACAAACCCCCGCCCATTAGCGATCCTGTCATCATCGTGCTATGAGCCCCGCCCTTTATACGGGCGGCGATGTCGCCGAGGCCTTTCAAGACTTCAGGAGAAGCACAGATGAGCAGGGTGCTGGTCATTGGCGCTGGCGGCGTCAGTTCGGTCGCCGTCCATAAGATGGCGATGAATTCGGACATCTTTTCGCACATCACCCTGGCCAGCCGCACCAAGGCCAAGTGCGACGCCATCGCCGAATCGGTGAAGTCGCGTTTCGGCGTGACCATCGACACGGCGGCGATCGACGCCGACGACGTGGCCGCCACCACCGCCCTGATCCAGTCGGTCAAGCCGGCCCTGGTCGTGAACCTGGCCCTGCCGTACCAGGACCTGTCGATCATGGACGCCTGCCTGGCCGCCGGCGTCAACTATCTCGACACCGCCAACTATGAGCCGCGCGACGAGGCCAAGTTCGAATACAAGTGGCAGTGGGCCTATCAGGACCGCTTCAAGGACGCCGGTCTGATGGCCCTCTTGGGGTCGGGCTTCGACCCCGGCGTGACCTCGGTCTTCACCACCTACACCAAGAAGCACCTGCTGGATTCGATCGAGACCCTCGACATCCTGGACTGCAACGGCGGCGACACCGGCCTGCCGTTCGCGACCAACTTCAACCCCGAGATCAATCTGCGCGAAGTGACCGCCAACTCGCGTCACTGGGAGAACGGCCAGTGGGTCGAGGGCCCGGCGCTGAGCCACAAACAGACCTTCGACTTCGAGGGGGTGGGGCCCAAGAACATGTACCTCATGTACCATGAGGAACTGGAGTCGCTGGCCAAATTCTATCCGGAAATCAAGCGTATCCGCTTCTGGATGACCTTCGGCGACTCCTATCTGAAGCATCTGGAGGTGCTGGAGAACGTGGGCATGACCTCGATCGAGCCGATGATGTTCCAGGGCCGCGAAATCATCCCGATCGAGTTCCTGAAGGCCCTGCTGCCCGAGCCCGCGTCGCTCGGCCCGATCACCAAGGGCAAGACCAATATCGGCGCCATCGCCACCGGCCTGAAGGACGGGGCGCAGAAGACGATCTACGTCAAGAACATCTGCGACCACCAGGAGGCCTATGCCGAGACCGGCAACCAGGCCGTCAGCTACACCACCGGCGTCCCCGCCATGATCGGCGCGGCCCTGATGCTGACCGGCCAGTGGAAGGGCGAGGGGGTGTTCAACATGGAGCAACTGGATCCCGATCCCTTCATGGACATGCTGAACAAGCACGGCCTGCCCTGGACGGTCGAGGAACTCGACGCCCCGCTGGACTTCTGAGGATAAGCCCCATGGTCATGCAGACCCAGGCCGGCGGACCGGGCGCCTTCGCCCGGTTCGATCTGAACCGCGTCCCGTCGCCCGCTTTCGTGGTCGACGAGGTCGCTGTGCGTCGCAACCTGGCCGTCCTTCAGGACGTCGGGGCGCGGGCGGACGCCCGGGTGCTGCTGGCCCTGAAGGCCTTCTCCATGTGGTCGCTGGCCGATGTCGTCGGGGAATATCTCGACGGCGTCTGCGCCTCGGGCCTGTGGGAAGCGCGCCTGGCGCGGGAGTTCTACAAGGGCCACCTGACCACCTATTCCCCCGCCTACAAGCCCGCCGACCTGCCCGAGATCCTGCGGCTGTCGGATACGGTCATCTTCAACGCCCCGGACCAGATCGCCCGCTTCGCCGACCTGATCTCGGCCGCCCGTGCGGAGGGCGAGACGTTCGACATCGGCCTGCGTCTGAACCCGGAGCATTCGGAGGGCGAGGTCGCCAAATATGACCCCTGCCAGCTGGGCTCGCGGCTGGGCTTTCCGGTGTCGCAGCTGACGGCCGAGCATCTGAACGGCGTCGACGGCCTGCACATCCACGCCCTGTGCGAACAGGGGTTCGAGCCGCTTGAGCGGATCTGGGCCGCCGTGGAGCCGAAGCTGGCGCCCCTGCTGCCCGACCTGAAATGGATCAACCTGGGCGGCGGCCATCATGTGACCCGCGCCGACTATCGGATCGACGCCCTGGTCGCCTTCCTGAAGGATCTGGGGCAGCGCTACGGGCTTCAGGTCTATATCGAGCCGGGCGAGGCCATTGCGCTGGACGCCGGCATACTGGTGGGCGAGGTGCTGGACACCTTCCACAACGGCCTGCCCATCGCCATCACCGACATCTCGGCGACCTGCCACATGCCGGACGTGATCGAGGCCCCCTATCGTCCGGCCATGCTGAACGAGGCGGAAGGCGGCGTGACCTATCGCCTGGGCGGGCCCTCCTGCCTGGCCGGCGACATCATCGGCGACTATGGCTTCGCCACCGCGCCCACGGCTGGAACCCGTATCGCCTTCCTGGATCAGGCCCACTATTCGATGGTGAAGACCAACACCTTCAACGGGGTGCCGCTGCCGGCGATCGCCCTGTGGAACAGCGACACCGACGCGCTGAAGCTGGTCCGCGAGTTCGACTGGTCAGAGTTCCGCGACCGCCTGTCCTGACGGACCTGGGGGTCTTAGACCCCCAGGATCCAGCCTTCTTCCTGCTCCACCTGGGCGATCAACTCGGGCGTGGCGTCCTTGGGCGGGCCGAAGGCCTTGGCCAGTTCGCCGGCCTCGTCCATGTGGGCCAGGGCCTCGGCGGTGGCGCGGACCTGGGCCTGATCCTTGAACTCGCCCTCATGGGGTTTGCCGTCGAACATCGAGGGCCAGACCTCGACAACCAGGGCCGACAGGGGCTCGACGTCGTCGGGCGTCAGTTCGCGCCAGCCGGTGCCGAACGGCCAGACGGCGCCCGAAGGTCCCAGAGATTCCAACAGCCTGCGCACGGCCGGTATGCCCACCAGGGTCTGGCCGCCCACGGCGCCGGCCCCGTGCATCTGCCACACGCTCTTGGGCTGTAGCTTGCCTTTGCGCGCCGCATTCTCGGTCGCCCGGAACTCGGGGATGTCGGCGCCGGCGCCGGCGGGCGGCTTGGTCGTGGTCAGCCAGCGCTGCGCCTGTTTGGCAGGCGCGCCCCACAGGGGCCAGGCCTCGTCCGTCATCAGCCGGTTCATCTTGGCCGCCACCTGATAGCGGTTGTTCGTATTGTCGGCCTTGTCCACCACATTGGCGGCGATGAATTTCCACATGGCTTGCCAGGGTGTTCCCTCCAGCTTCAGCCGCGCGGCCGTGCCGACGGGATAGCCGAAGTTGAAGTCCAGCCCGACCAGAACCCGGTCGCCGCGCTTTCGGTGGTCCGCCAGGATCGAGGCCAACAGGGCCTCGCCCTCGGCCCGCGTCGCGACATTGTGCGTCTCGGTATAGAGGCGGAAGCGCACGTCGCGCTTGGCCACCCCGATCCACAGCGAGCTGTCGCCCAGCTTCTTGGTCTCGGCGGCGGTCCAGTCGGCGACGACATAGGCGTCGAATAGGCGGGCCAAGGCGGCCTCCCGTAAAAAGGCGTGTCGTTAGGAATGAGCGGGGGTTCTAGACCTCTCGCCGCCCAATCGGAAGGGGGGCGGTCAGCTCTTCAGCAGGGCTTCCAGGTGGGACAACCAGCGCCGGCCCAACCGCAGCGCCTCGCCGGGCGAGCCGGTTCCGCCGGCCAGGGCGGCGTCCCACAGGGCCAGTTCGAACTCCGGATGACGGGCGTCTGCGAACATAAGCCGCAGCACCACCTGTTCGGCGTCCGGCGCCATGACGTCCAGCGACTTGCGCGTCTCGCCGCGCCGGATGCGGGCCACCACATGGCCGTCGACGATGATCTCGCCGCCCTCGACCTCCTCGAAGGCGTAGGCCAGGCCGTGGGCGCCGTTGGCCCACAGGACCACCACCTGTTCGACGTCGAAATTCAGGGCGCAGGCCCGGCCTTCGCGAGGGGAAACGGCCTCGACCTCAGGCGGGGCGCCGAGGGCTTTCAGAAGGGCCCTGCGTATCCGGCGCGGCGGCTCCATCCACCAGGACAGGGCCAGGGCCAGGGTCGTCAGCAGGGCCGCCGCCAAGGCGATCAGCAGGACCACCCGAACGACCTCGGCCATGGGTCAGGCCTCCGATCCGGCCGACAGGTCCAGATCGACCACCACCGGCACATGGTCGCTGGGCTTGTCCATCTCGCGGGCCTCGCGATGGGTCTCGATCCCCCGCAGCCGGTCGGCGGCCTGGGGCGACAGCAGGGCGAAGTCGATGCGGATGCCGTGGTTCCTCTGCCAGGCGCCGGCCTGATAGTCCCAGAAGCTGTAGGTCCCGGCCGGTTCGCCCCCCACCTCGTGCGCGTCGGCCAGGCCCAGGTGCTTCAGGGCGCGGAAGGCCTGGCGGCTCTGGGGCTGGAACAGGGCGTCATCGGTCCAGGCGGCGGGGTTCTTGGCGTCTTCCGGCTCGGGAATGACGTTATAGTCGCCGCACAGGGCCAGGGGCTCCTCGAAGGCCAACAGGTCGCGCGCATGGCGGTTCAGCCGCTCGAACCAGGCCAGCTTGTAGTCGAACTTCTCAGTCCCGATCGGATTGCCGTTCGGCAGATAGATGGAGGCCACCCGGATCGGCCGGGGCGCCTCGATCACCGCCTCCAGATATCGGGCCTGTTCGTCGGTCTCGTCGCCAGGCAAGCCGCGCCGCACGTCCGACAGCGGGTGTTTCGACAGCAGGGCCACGCCGTTGTAGCTCTTCTGGCCGTGGGTCTCGACGTTGTAGCCCAGGCTCTCGAAAGCCTCGCGCGGGAACTTCTCGTCCACGCACTTGATCTCCTGGAAACAGGCGACGTCGGGGGCGGCCTGCTCCAGCCAGGCCAGCACGGTGGGCAGGCGGGCGTTGACCGAGTTCACGTTCCAGGTGGCGATGCGCATGGTGGCGACGCTAGGCTGCGTCTCGGTTTCGGGAAAGAGGCGCCGCAAACAAAAGGGCCGCCGGATCGCTCCGGCGGCCCCTTGCCGTCTAACGGTCTGTCTTAGGGGCGGCCGCCGGCCGGGGCGGGGGCCGCAGCAGGGGCCGGCGTCAGGGTGCAGCCGCCGCCGATCCGCTGAGCGGTGGCGCAAGGGTAGATCTGCTGCACGACGTTCTCGGCGTTCACGCGGGCGATGACGCCGTCGGCGCCGGCGCATTTGGCTTCATAGAACAGACCGTTGGCGTTCTGGCCCATCAGGCGCGCCTCGGTGACGTCGCAGCCCGCCGCTTCCGATCCCGCCAGCAGTTGCTTCACCTGGGCCGCATTTTCGGCGGCGGTGGTGAAGGCGCAGGCGCCGCCTTCAGCCAGAACCTGGATACAGGGCGTCTTGGTCCAGTTGTCGTTCAACGCCTTGACCCAGAAGCCGGACGCATCGGCGCAGCCGATCTCATACATGACGCCGCCGTCGTTGGACTGGCCCAGGACCTTGGCTTCGTCGACGGTGCAGGGGACGCCCGCCTTCACGGCGTATTCGCGCAGGACCTTGAGAGTGTCGGTGTTGGCGGGAAGGGTGCATTGCGAGCCGACATCGGCCGCGGGATCGCGCGCACGCACGACCGACGCCGAATGGGCGAGAAGAACGCAGTCCATCGCCGAGGGCGGCGTTTTGGATTCGATCAGGTAACCAGGACCGGCGGCGCAGGCGACTTCATAGACGGAGGTCTTGGCCGGGGTTTCGCCCAGCAGCTTGGCTTCGGTGACCTGGCATTTGGTGTTGGCCAGGGTGGCCTGTTCCTGAGCCGCCGCCATGATCTGCTCAGGCGTCGGCGCCGCAGGGCGGCGTTCGCGCCGTTGGCGCGCTGCGGCGGCTCGTGAAGAGCCTTCTGCAACAGCCTGGCGATCGTCATTGGGGCGGGTCTGGGCCGCGGCGGGAGCGACCGTAACGGCGCTGAACATCAGCGCCGCGAGGACGGCGGCGAAGCGGGCTTTCATGGAACACCTTGGAGATCTGAAAGGACTGAACGCTTCGTGGCCTTCTAATCGGGCAGGGTCAAGGCGGCTGTGGACGATGGAGGTCTGACGGGATTAAGGTCTGCGCGTTTTGATTGGAGACCCACTTGGCGGACGATGCGACGGCGGTGAAGACGGGGATGGACGCAAGAGGGCTGACCTACCCCATGCCCCAGACGCCCGCGGGAGGAGAGGCGATCGAAGTCGCCCCCGGCGTCCTGTGGATGCGGCTGACCCTGCCGTTCCAGCTGAACCACGTAAACGTCTACGCCCTTCAGGACGGCGACGGATGGACGGTGGTCGATACCGGCCTGCGCACGCCTGACAGTATTGCGGCCTGGGAAGCAGCGCTGGCCGGCGCGCTGGAAGGGCGCCCGATCCGCCGCCTGGTCTGCACCCATATGCACCCCGATCACGTCGGCCTGGCCGGCTGGCTGTGCGAGCGGAGCGGCGCGCCGCTGCTGATGTCGCGGCTGGAATATGTCACCGCCCGGATGCTGATGGCCGAAGAGGCCGGGGACGCCCCCGAGGACGGCGAACGCTACTATCGGGCCGCCGGGTGGAGCGAGGCCCAGATCGACCGCTGGCGCAAGGATTACGGCGGCTTCGCCAAGGGGGTGGCGGCGATGCCGCGCAGCTATCTGCGGCTGTCGGATGAGGATGTGATCCAGATCGACGGCGACGACTGGACCGTGGTGGTCGGGTCAGGCCACAGCCCGGAGCACGTTTGCCTGTGGCGTAGGTCTGACGACATCTTCATCTCCGGCGATCAGATCCTGCCCCGGATTTCGTCGAACGTCTCGGTCTGGCCCACCGAGCCCGAAGCCGATCCGCTGGGCGACTGGATGGATTCGCTGGAGAAGCTGCGGCGCCTTCTGCCGGACGGGGCCTTCATTCTGCCGTCGCACGGCGAACCCTTCCTGGGCGTTCACGCCCGGCTCGACGCTCTGAAACGCGGCCATGAGACGGCGCTGAAACGGCTTGAGCGGACCTTGCGTCAACCGTCTAGGGTGATCGACGGCTTCTCCGCCGTCTTCGGGCGCGCGGTGGATGACAGCGTTCTGGGCATGGCCACGGGCGAGGCCCAGGCGCATCTGAACTATCTGGCAAAGCGCGGCCGCGCCGAACGGACGCGCGATGAGAACGGCGTCGACTGGTGGACGGCCGTCAAACGGGACGAGGAAACGACGTGAGCGAACATATCCGCACAGAACTGGCCGACGGCGTCCTGACCCTGACGCTGGACCGGGCCGACAAGAAGAACGCCATCACCCAGACCATGTACGCCGCATTGGCGGAGGCGGTCGAACAGGCGCGGACCGACGAGGCCGTGCGGGTTCTGCTGCTGCGGGCCGAAGGCGACAGCTTTTCGGCCGGCAATGACATCGGGGACTTCATCGCCATCGGCTCCCAGACAGAACAGCCGTTCGACATGCCGGTGTTCCGCTTCCTGAAGTCCCTGGCCGATCTGGACAAGCCGCTGGTGGCCGCGGTGAAGGGCCGGGCGGTCGGCATCGGCCTGACCATGCTGCTGCACTGCGACCTGGTGGTGGTGGCCGAGGACGCCCTGCTGTCGGTTCCGTTCGTCAATCTGGCCCTGGCGCCGGAGGCGGCGTCCAGCCTGCTGCTGCCGGCCGTGGTCGGTCATCAGCGGGCGTTCGAACTGTTCGCCCTGGGCGAGCCGGTCGACGGCCGGACGGCGGCGGCCTGGGGCCTGGCCAATCGCGTCGTTCCGGCGGAGGCGGTCGAGGCGACGGCGGCGGAGCTGGCGGCCAAGGTGGCGGCCCGTGCGCCCAATTCGATCCGCAAGACCAAGCGGCTGATGCGCGATGCGGAAGGCCTGTGGGCCTTGATGCAGCGCGAGGGCGAGGCGTTCGGATCCCAGATGCGAAGCCCGGAAGCCATGGAGGCCTTCATGGCCTTCACCCAGAAGCGGGCGCCCGACTTTTCGAAGGCGGGCTGAAGGCGTCGCAAGACCGCGCCTTGATTCAGCGCAGCTTTGGTTCTAGGTGCGCGCGCCCCCGTCGGA
This sequence comes from Brevundimonas sp. Br13, assembly GCF_055391505.1. Lineage (NCBI taxonomy): Bacteria > Pseudomonadati > Pseudomonadota > Alphaproteobacteria > Caulobacterales > Caulobacteraceae > Brevundimonas > Brevundimonas sp. Br13. The sequence goes on from NZ_AP044008.1 coordinate 1,483,391, forward strand.
GCGCCCATGTCGCACGCCTCTATCCAGATTTCGGCCCCTGACCCGGTCGCCGAGCCCATCGACCTTGAAACGCCTGCCGACGCGCCGGGCGTCGAGGCCTTGATTATGGCCGCCTTCGGTCCGGGCCGTTTCGCCAAGACGGCCGAGCGGCTGCGCGAGGGGACGCGACCCGCCGTGGGCTTCGTCGCCCATCGGCAGGGCCGGGTCGTCGGGTCTGTCCGGCTATGGCCCGTGGTGATCGGCGCGACGCCCGGCCTGTTTTTAGGCCCCATCGCGGTCGAGGCGGCGGTTCGCAGCGAAGGGTTGGGGGCGCGTCTGGTTCAGGCCTGCGTCGATCATGCCCGGATGACGGCGACCGGCGGGGTTCTGCTGGTCGGCGACCGCGCCTATTTCGAGCGGTTCGGCTTCGTCGGGGCGCCCGAGGCCCAGTTGCCGGGGCCGGTCGATCAGCGGCGCGTGCTGTGGCTGGCGGTCGGGAGTGAAACGGCGGCCGGCGGCGTCCGCATCGGCTGACCTTCCCCCGGCGGGCTCATTGAACGCGAAAACAGTGTCCGATGTGTCCGATGTGTCCGACAAAAAAGGTGTCCGATGTGTCCGATCTGTCCGACGGCCTTTGATCTTATTGCTAAAACAGCCGGACACGGATCGGACTGTCCGGCGGCGGTCCCGCCTGGCTCTCTCTTTGCGATGTCAAAGACCGGGCGTCATTATAGGGGCGTCGAGCGAGGCGCCGGATCGTTCGGCGGCTGAGGCCGCAAGCCGTTGAAACAGAGGGCGGGTTCTGGCGAGGTCGCGCGGGCGTCCAACGGCAGGTTCTGGGGCAGGCCCTGGCGCGCCGGGGGCGGAGAGGACGGGGGATGAAGGCGGGCGACGCCTCCGCCTTGATCGGACGGGAGGGCCGGCCGGATCGGCTGACGAAGAATCGCTTCGCGGTTCCGTCCAGGACGATCAGCCACTAAGTCAGGGGCGTCATGACAGAACCGGATGAAACGCCCAAAGGTCTGAACGCGGTCGCAGAGGCGGCGAAACAGGCGCCCGGCCGAGGACTGCCGCCGGTTCATCTGTGGAATCCGGCCCATTGCGGCGAGATCGACATCGGGATCCGCCGAGACGGCGTCTGGATGCACGAAGGATCGCCGATCGGGCGCGAGGCCCTGGTGCGGCTGTTCTCCACCGTTCTGCGCCTGGACCCGGACGGCTATCATCTGGTCACGCCGGTCGAGAAGATGAAGATCGAGGTCGAGGACCTGCCGTTTCGCGCCGTGGCGGTGCGGCGCGAGGGGGACGACCTGATCTTCACCACCGACGTCGGCGACGAGGTGCGGGCCGGGGCGGACGACCCCCTGGTGGTGGACGAAGATCCCGAGACCGGCGAGCCGGCGCCGCGCGTGCATGTGCGCCGTGACCTGTGGGCGCGGATCACGCGGGCGGTCTTCTATGAATTGGTCGAGGCGGCCGAGGAGGCGGACGGGCGGCTGGTGGTCCGGTCCGGCGGGCAGGTGTTTCCTCTGGGAGCCGTGGCGTGAGTCTGGAGACCCTGAGGCGCAGACTTTCGGAGCGGCTGGCGCCGATCGGGGCCTGGCGGGCGGAGGCGGCGCCGGCGCGTTCCGATTTCGATCTCAATCCCCAGGCGGCGCGGCCTGTGCGGGAGTTGAGGCCAGCCGCCGTCCTGATCCCGGTCGTGGCGCGGCCGGAGGGGGCGACGGTTCTGCTGACCCGTCGGGCCGACACCCTGGCCCGGCACACGGGACAGATCGCCTTTCCGGGCGGTCGGCTGGACCCTGGTGAAACCGCCGTCCAGGCCGCCCTGCGCGAGGCCGACGAGGAGGTGGCGCTGAACCCCGCCGCCGTCGAGGTTCTGGGTCTGTCGGACGCCTATGAGACCGGCACGGGATTTCTGGTGACGCCGGTGATCGGATGGCTGGACCAGCCGCCCCTGACCCGACCGTCGCCGGACGAGGTGGCGGAGGTGTTCGAGACGCCCTGGGACTTTCTGATGGACGCGGCCAATCACCGGCGGGATTTTTATGACCTGGAGGACGGTCTGCGGCGGTGGTTCTGGGCCATGCCCTGGCAGGAGCGCTACATCTGGGGCGTCACGGCCGGCATTCTGAAGGGACTTCACGCGCGTCTTTACGGCGACGAGGTCGACCCGGAACGCGCAGCCGAGCGGGACGCCGCCGAGGTTGAGGCATGACGGCCTCGGTGAAAGGCCAGCCCTGGCTGGAGGCGACGGCCACCCGCGCCGTCATGGCGGCGCTGGAAGCGGCGGGCGGCGCCGACTGCGCCCGCTTCGTCGGGGGCTGCGTCCGCAACAGCCTGATGGGCCGTGCGGTGGACGACATCGACATCGCCACGCGGCTGACGCCCGAACAGACGATGGCGGCGCTGAAGGCGGCAGGGCTGAAGGCTGTGCCGACGGGTGTTGAGCACGGCACGGTCACGGCGGTTTCAGAGCGGGCGCCCTATGAGATCACCACCCTGCGCCGCGACGTGGAGACCGACGGCCGGCGCGCCGTGGTGGCCTTCACCCGGGATTGGGCGGAGGATGCCGCGCGGCGGGACTTCCGCCTCAACGCCCTCTACGCCGATGCGACCGGCGTGGTGTTCGATCCGACGGGCGGGGGGCTGGCGGACGCCGCCGAGGGGCGGATCGTCTTCGTCGGCGAGGCCGAAACGCGCATCCGCGAAGACTATCTGCGCATCCTCCGCTTCTTCCGGTTTCAAGCCTGGTATGGGCGGGGCGCGCCGGACGCGACGGGACTGGCCGCCTGCGCCGCTCTGAAAAGCGGCATGGCGCGGCTCTCGGCCGAGCGGGTGTCCAAGGAGCTGTTGAAACTGCTGGCGGCGCCGGACCCGGTCGCCAGCGTGCGCGCCATGGAGAGGACGGGCGTGCTGAGCCAGGTCTTGCCGGAGGTTCGACCCCTGGCGATGTTCGAGGCCCTGAGCCGACGCAGCGGCGATCCTGTCCTGCGGCTGTCGGCGCTTCTGCCCGTCGATGAGGCGGCGGTGCGGAGGATTGCGGAAGGCTTGCGACTGTCCAACGCCGTGCGCGACCGGCTGGCGGCGGCGGTCGCCGAGGGGCTGGCGGTGAGGCCCGACATGGGCGCGGCCGAGGCACGGGCTGCGATCTATCGGCTGGGGCGCCGCGCCTTTGAAGATCGGCTGGCGCGGGCGGAAGCGGCGGAAGGGGGCGACGGCGGTCAGCTGCGGCGGCTGGCCGAGGACTGGACGCCCCCCAGGCTGCCGGTCGGCGGCCGCGACCTGGCGCGGCTGGGGCTTCAGCCGGGACCGGATACGGGACGCATCCTCAAGGCGTTCGAGGACGGCTGGATCGCCGACGACTTTCCGACGGACGGCCATGAGGCCCGCTTGAAGGCCCTGATCGGCGGCTGAACCCCGAAGTCAGGGCGCGGCGCGGGTGAACTCGGTCACGACCGGATAGTGGTCCGAGCCGGTCGGTTCGCCGATGCGGCGGCTGAGCAGAGCCAGGTCCGGCGAGCGATAGACCTGGTCGATGGCGATGCCCGCAAAGGCGGGCAGGGCGGTGGGCCAGGTGCCGGGAAAGCCGGGGGCGGGCAGGAGACCCATGTCCGTCTTGATCTGGCGGCCGATCCGGGCGCTGGAGACGCTGTTGAAGTCGCCGGCGGCGATGACCGGATGGGGCGGGGCGGCGCGTCGGCGCGCGTCCAGGGCCATGGCCTGGGTGATCTGGCCCCACTGATACTGATAGGGCCACGGCCGGGTCAGGTGGACGCCGAAGACGTTGATCGGACCCAGGGGCGTCTCGACCACGGCGCCCACGGCCGACAGGCCGTCGCGAGAGGCGGGCAGGCGGCGCAGGATCGGATAGCGGGACGCGACGACCGAGAGGGCCCGGCCGCCCGGCGCCTCCGCCGCCCCCATGACCGCGCGGTGCGGATAGCCCGCCAGGAGGTCGTCCAGACGATCCGACGCCGCATCGCCCACCTCGATCAGCACCAGAATGTCGGCGTCCGCCGCTGCGATCGATCGCTTCATGGCGGCGACGTCGGTGTTTTCCACCCAGAGGTTGGCGGAATACAGTCGAACCACAGGCTGGTCAGGCGCAGCGTGGCCCTGGGACGGCGCCCACTGCGGCCAGACGGCGATCGCCAGGACAAGAACCGAAGCGACGCCTGCGCCGGCGGCGGGCCAGAGGCGCAGGATCAGGCAGGCCAGGGTCACGCCGGACGCCGCCAGCAGGGCCGGCGCCGTGAACTGGGCCAGTATGTCCACCCAGCGATGTCCGACGCCGCTGAGCGCCGCCGCGCCGACGGTCGCTAGGCCGAGCAGGGCCAGACCGGCGGCGGCGTTGGCTGCGGTCTTCAGCAACGACATCCTTATTGCCTTTCTCGGTGAACGCTGTTGGCTATGTCGCGTTGATGGGCCGCAGTGAGAGGCGACATGGCCAGACGGTCGATCAAGGATATCGAGAAGATCTGGTCCAATGTCGAGGGCGTCAAGAAACTGTCGGACCGGGTCATCGGCATAGGTCCGGTCGGCTTCGGCATGGACGCCCTCCTGACCTGGGTGCCAGTGGTCGGCACGGCCTATACGGCGGGCACGGGCGCCTGGCTGCTGTTGCAGGCGATTCGGGCCAAGGCGGCGCCTGGGACTCTGGCCAGAATGGCGGCCTATATGGCGCTGGATACGGCGACCGGGACGGTGCCGCTCGCCGGCGATCTGGTCGACACCTTCTTCCCCGGCCAGCTGCTGGCGGCCAAGGCCCTGCAAAAGGACATCGAGACCAGCCACTGGGTCGAGGACTCCGAAGCCAACGCCCGGGCCAGCGGCGAGCATGAACGCCATCTGGAGACGGTCAGGAACCACAAGTCCCTGCGTCGTGTGGTCTATCTGCACGACTGAGCCCTATGGGCATGGAGGCTTGATCCCGCTGGGGGCGGGAAAATGTTCAAGTGAAAACAATCTTGTAATCCGCTCCTTCTCCGTCTGACGCGCCTGGGTTCGCGGCGGCGGCAGACTGATCTCCGACGACAAACGGAGAGCGCGATGAGCGAAGATTTCACGGCGCGGCTGGTCCTGCCCTATCTGGCGGCGGGGCAGATGCAGAAGCATGTGACCCTGAACGCCGCCCTGAGCCGCCTGGACGCTCTGGTGCAGACGGCGGTGATCAGCCGGTCGGTTTCGAACCAACCGGCCACGCCCGCGGACGGCGACCTCTACATCCTGCCGCAGGCGCCGGTCGGCCCGGCCTGGAGCGGGCGTCCGGCGGGCGCCCTGATGCGGTTCGAGGCGGGCGGCTGGGCCGAGGTCGCCGCGCCCGTGGGACTGATCGCCCTGGTTCTGGACGCGGGCCTGATCGTGGTCCGCAGCGCCGCCGGCTGGCGACCTCTGGGCGACTGTCTGGGCGAGGCCCAGGGCCTGTCGCGCCTGGGGGTGGGAACGACGGCGGACGCCGCAAACCCCCTGGCGATCAAGAGCAACGCCGCCCTGTTTACGGCGCGCGGCTCGGGCGAGGGCGGCGACGGCGATCTGCGCCTGACCCTGAACAAGGAGGCGGCGGGCGACGTGCTGTCGCTGCTGTTCCAGAGCGGATACGGCGGTCGGGCTGAACTGGGTCTGGTCGGCGACGAGGATCTGAGCCTGAAGGTCAGCGCCGACGGCGGCGGTTGGCGGCGCGCCTTCGGCGTCGATCGAGCGACGGGCAGGGTCGCCTTCGATCAAGGCGCCACCCGGCGCGAAACCAGCGTCTTCACTGCGGACGGCGTCTATGCCCCGCCGACCTGGGCGCGGTGGATCGAGGTCGTCTGCGTCGGCGGCGGCGGCGGGGGCGGATCGGGCATGGCGGGCCCTTCGGGAACGGCGCGGTTCGGCGGCGGCGGCGGCGGGGCGGGCGGCTTGAGCGAAGGACGCTGGGCCATCGAGGATCTGGCGGGGACGCTGGTGCTGACGGTCGGGACCGGCGGAGCCGGCGGGGCCGCCGCTTCTGGGGCCGGGGCGGACGGCTCGGCCGGAGAAGGGACCGCCCTGGCGGAGGGTGGAACGATTCTGCTGGGCGCGAACGGCGGCGGCGGCGGCCGGGGCGGCGGTGCGGCCGCGGGCCTTGGCGGGATCGGCGGTCTGGGGCTGAGGAGAGGCGATCCCGGCGGCGACAGTTCGATCACAGCGACGGCCCAAGGCGGGGGCGAAACCCTGTGTCCTGACGGCCCCGGCGGGGGCGGCGGGGGCGGGGGCCTGTCGACCGCCGACGCGCCCCGCGCGGGCGGGCCGGGCGGGATCGGCGGCTGGACCGGCCGACAAAGTCCCGGCGGAGCGGCGGGCCAACCCGGTCAAACGCCCTCGACGCCCAATCTGGCCTGGGTCGGCGGCGGCGGCGGCGGTGGAAACGCCCAGGCCGCAGGCCAAGGCGGGGCGGGCGGCCCTGGCGGCGGGTTCGGCGGCGGGGGCGGGGGCGGCGGCGCGGGCCTCAGTCAGTCCGGCGCCGGGGGCGCAGGCGCGGGAGGCGTGATCCGCATCACGGCGATCGGATGAGCCGTTCGCCCGATGCGCCTGAACCGATCGAGGTCTCGGACAGGGACGCCTGGGATGCGCCGGAGGCGCTGAACGACTGGGATCGCCGCGCGCAAACCGGCTGGGACGGCCGACACTTCAGCGCGCCTTTTGATGAAGAGGACGAAGAATGATCAGACGCAGACGGCCGGTTTCGGACCGGTCTTTCAGTCCGCCCCTGGCGGAGGCGCGCTGGCTGTGGCGCAGGCTCTACGCCTTCATGGTCAGCGCCGGCCTGTGGGTCCTGCTGATGCGGACGGTGGGGCGAACGCCCCCCGAAATGCTGCCCAAGATGACGGACGGGCTGATGGGGCTGCTGGCCCTGATCCTGGTGCTCTATCTGGTCGCGCCGACGGCGCAGCAGCTGGCCGCCATGATCGCAACCGCCCGTCCTCGCCTGCCGGGAGGTCGGCCATGAGTTTCGGACTGTCCCAAAGCTCGCGCCGACGGCTCCTGGGCGTGCATCCCGCCCTGGTCGCCGTGGTCGAGGCCGCCATCACGCGGAGCCCCGTCGATTTCATGATCACCGAGGGCGTTCGGACGGCGGAACGACAGGCCGCCTTGGTCGCCGCCGGCGCCAGCCGCACCCGGCGCTCGCGCCATCTGACCGGCCACGCGGTCGATGTGGCGGCCCTGGTGGACGGACAGGTCCGCTGGGACTGGCCGCTCTACGGTCGGATCGCGGCGGCCTTCAAGGCGGCGGCCCAGGAGCTTGAGACCCCGATCATCTGGGGCGGCGACTGGCGGACCCTGCGGGACGGCCCCCATTTCGAACTGGATCGCAGGGTCTTTCCATGACCCCGGACGCTCTGAGGAAAGGTCTGCGGGCCGGGGGCTGGACGGCGGCCGTCGTTGCGGTCGTGGCGTTGACGGTCGCCCTGTTGGGCGGGCTGGGCTTTCGCTGGGATCCGCTGAACCTGGAGCAGCGCCGACGGGTTCGGGCCGAAGCCCGGGCGTCCGAGGCCGCAGCCTCGGCGAAGGCGGAGGGCGAGGCGCGGCGTCACGAGCAGGCCGGGACCGTCGCGCAACTCCGTCGATTGGAGCATTTCAAACAGCAGGAGATCCAGGCGACGCGGGCGACCGCCGCCGCCGTCTCCGAGGCGAAAAGGGCCGATGATGCAAACACTGTTCTGGAAAGCCGCCGCGCCGATCGTCTGCGCGCTCATGACCGCGAGCTGTGCCGGCTCGCCCCGGATCTCGCCGGTTGCGCCGCCGCGTCTGGCCTTGCCGGAGACGGCGAGCCGCCCCTGCGCCCTGGCGACGCTGCCGGCGGCGCCGACCCTGGCTGACCTTGAGGCCGCCTATATGTTGCGCGGCGCCCAGGTGCTGGCCTGTGACGGCGCTCGCCGGCTGGCGGTGGAGACGCTTCTGGCCGAGCGGGCGATGCAGGCGGCGGGACGGGCGTCCGTCCCGCAGCCTTAAGAAGGCATGGGGCAAAAACGACTCGGCAACTTCTGCCGCCGCACGACAGAAGTTGCCGAGTTTTCCGCCTTTCCATCAACAACAAGGCAGAGAAATCAATGACTTGATGAAATGGGCTCGGCTCACCGGCTTGGCCCCGCCCTTGCTCTAGGGAGGGCGGAGCAAAATGCTCCCGACGCTAAAACGGCGTCGCACATGCACAGAAGTGAAAGAGGGCAGCCAAAATGGCGAGCATCAACACCAATTACGGCGCGTCCATCGCGCTGCAGAACCTGAACAAGACCAACGCCCAGTTGGAAATGACGCAAAACCGCGTCAACACGGGCATGAAGGTCTCCAGCGCCAAAGACAGCGGCGCCATCTACGCCATCGCCACCGGACAGCGCGCCAACATGGGCGCGATGGAGTCCGTGCGCGCCTCCCTGCAGCGCGGCCAGTCGATCGTCGATGTGGCCCTGGCCGCCGGCGATACGGTGACGGCCGCCCTGGAGGAGATGAAGGGGCTGGCGGTCAGCATCGCCGGTTCCACCGGGGCGACCCAGACCTCCTATCTGACGGACTTCCGCGCCCTGGGCGCCGAAATCACCTCGGCCCTGGCCGGGGCGGGCTTCGACGGGGTCAACCTGTGGACAGGCGCGACGGCGACCAATCTGATCAAGGACGTCAGCGGCGGCACGACGGCGATCGGCTTCACGGTCGCAGGCGGCATGGCCGCCGACACGGCCATCACCACCATCACCAACCAAGCCATCGCCGCCGGCGCCGCGACGACGGGCGCGGTCGACGCCGCCATCGCCAAGGTGACGGAAGCCCTTTCGACCCTGGGCACCCAGTCCAAGTCGGTCGGTCGGCAAGTGACCTTCCTGAACAAGCTGCAGGACGCGACCGAGGCGGGCATCGGCAATCTGGTGGATGCGGATCTGGCCAAGGAAAGCGCGCGCCTGACCGCCCTGCAGACCAAGCAACAGCTGGGCGTGCAGGCGCTGTCGATCGCCAACTCCTCCAGCCAGACCCTGCTGAGCCTCTTCCGCAACTAGGTCGGCCCTGAAGGCTGGCCCTGAAGGCCGCGTCTGAGGGCCGACGCCGCCCCGTTCGAGGGTCGTTCGTCGGGTCCTTTTGGGGCTCGGGTCGGCAAGATGTGCCCAGTGAACGGCGGGGGTCGGCAAATTCTGCCGGGCAAGAAGGAGGGTGAATCAATAGTAAACTAATGAAAACAGTGGCTTACCGTGACTTCTCGCCGTCGCCTCTGGCCCGGCAATTGCTTCTTACCCACTGAGCAAAAAGCTCCCTTCGCCAAAAGGGCGAAGGAATTCACGAAGTGAAAGGAACGCCAAAATGGCGAGCATCAATACGAACTACGGCGCGTCCATCGCGCTGCAGAACCTGAACAAGACCAACTCGGAGTTGGAGCGGACCCAAAACCGCATCAACACCGGCATGAAGGTCTCTTCGGCCAAGGACAGCGGGGCGATCTTCGCCATCGCCACGTCCCAACGCGCCAATGCGGCTTCGCAGGACGCGGTTCGCGCCGGCCTGCAACGGTCTCAGTCGATCACCGACGTGGCCCTGGCCGCCGGCGACACGATCACGGCCGCTCTGGAAGAAATGAAGAGCCTGGCCGTGTCCATCGCGGGCACGACGGCGGGTTCGGCCGCCGAAACCTCCTACCTGGCGGAATACAACGCCCTGGGTCTCGAAATCACCTCGGCGATTTCCGGCGCCTCGTTCGACGGCGTCAACAGCCTGACCACCCCCTTGGGCGTGGCCGGCGTGACCGACGTCAGCGGCGGCGGCAAGGCGCGCGCCGACGCCACGACCGCCAAGGTCGACACCGCCATCTCGACCGTGACCGCCGCCCTGTCGACCCTGGGCACCCAGTCCAAGTCGCTGGGTCGCCAGATCAGCTTCGTCAACAAGCTTCAGGACGCTCTTGAAGCCGGCGTGGGCAATCTGGTGGACGCCGACCTGGCCAAGGAAAGCGCCAAGCTGACCGCCCTGCAGACCAAGCAACAGCTGGGCGTGCAGGCGCTGTCGATCGCCAACTCCTCCAGCCAGACCCTGCTGAGCCTCTTCCGCTAAGGCCCGGAGGCCCGGTCGCCTCGGCGGCCGGGCCAAGGTCTTGAACCCCGAGCAAAACGCTCCCGTCGCCAAAACGGCGTCGGCCATCACGAAGTGAAAGGAACGCCAAAATGGCGAGTGTGAACACCAACTACGGCGCGTCCATCGCGCTGCAGAACCTGAACAAGACCAACTCAGAGTTGGAGCGGACCCAAAACCGCATCAACACCGGCATGAAGGTCTCGTCGGCCAAGGACAGCGGGGCGATCTTCGCCATCGCCACGTCTCAACGGGCGTCGGCCGCTTCGCAAGACGCGGTGAGGAGCTCGATCCAGCGCGGCCAATCCATCGTCGACGTGGCCCTGGCCGCCGGCGATACGATCACTTCCGCTCTGCAAGAGCAGAAGGCCCTGGCGGTCAGCATCGCCGGCTCCACCGGCGCGGCCCAGACCTCCTACCTGGCCGAATACAACGCCCTGGGGACTGAAATCGCCAGCGCCCTGTCCGGCGCGACGTTTGACGGCGTCAATCTGTTCTCCGCCAACGCCGCCGCGATCACGGTGCAGACCGGGCCGTCGACCACCTATACGCTGAAGGCCATCGCCGGCGCCGCGACCTCGGTCGCCACGACGACGACGGCGACGTCTGGCGATGCGGCGACCCTGGGGGCGACGGTGGACGGGGCCATCACGGCCTTCACCGCCATCCTGTCGGACTTCGGCACCAAGTCGAAGTCGCTGGGTCGTCAGATCAGCTTCGTCAACAAGCTTCAGGACGCTCTTGAAGCCGGCGTGGGCAATCTGGTGGACGCCGACCTGGCCAAGGAAAGCGCCAAGCTGACCGCCCTGCAAACCAAGCAACAGCTGGGCGTGCAGGCGCTGTCGATCGCCAACTCCTCCAGCCAGACCCTGCTGAGCCTCTTCCGCTAAGGCCCGGAGGCCCGGTCGCCTCGGCAGCCGGGCCAAGGCTTTGAAACCCCGAGCAAAATGCTCCCGACGCCAAAACGGCGTCGGCCCTCACAAAGTGAAGAAGGAACGCCAAAATGGCGAGTGTGAACACCAACTACGGCGCGTCCATCGCGCTGCAGAACCTGAACAAGACCAACTCGGAGTTGGAGCGGACCCAAAACCGCATCAACACCGGCATGAAGGTCTCGTCGGCCAAGGACAGCGGGGCGATATTCGCCATCGCCACGTCCCAACGCGCCGCCGCCAGCGCTCAGGACTCAGTCCGCAGCTCGATCCAGCGCGGCCAATCCATCGTCGACGTGGCCCTGGCCGCCGGCGATACGATCACGGCCGCTCTGGAAGAGATGAAGGGCCTGGCCGTCAGCATCGCCGGTTCCACCGGCTCGGCCAAGACCTCCTATGAGAACGAGTTCGCGGCCCTGGGTCAGGAAATCAAGAGCGCGCTGGACGGCGCCAGCTTCGACGGGGTCAACCTGTTGAAGACGGCCTCAACCGGCGGCACTGCGGTCAACGTCCGTATCGGCACGGGCGCCACCGACACCAAGACCATCGGCATCACGACCGATCTCAGCGCCAATACGGACCTGGCCAAGTTCACGGCCGCGTCTCCGACGGTGGCTGACTTCACCTCGGCCAACGTCGATCTGGTGATGACGGCCGTGACGACGGCCCTGTCGACCCTGGGCACCCAGTCCAAGTCGCTGGGGCGCACCATCAGCTTCGTCAACAAGCTTCAGGACTCCCTTGAAGCCGGCGTGGGCAATCTGGTGGACGCCGACCTGGCCAAGGAAAGCGCGCGCCTGACCGCCCTGCAGACCAAGCAACAGCTGGGCGTGCAGGCGCTGTCGATCGCCAACTCCTCCAGCCAGACCGTGCTGAGCCTCTTCCGCTAAGACCCGGAGGCCCGGTCGCCTCGGCGGCAGGGCCAAGGTCTTGAACCCCGAGCAAAACGCTCCCGTCGCCAAAACGGCGTCGGCCATCACGAAGTGAAGAAGGAACGCCAAAATGGCGAGCATCAATACGAACTACGGCGCCTCGATCGCGCTGCAAAACCTGAACAAGACCAACTCGGAGCTGGAGCGGACCCAAAACCGCATCAACACCGGCATGAAGGTCTCGTCGGCCAAGGACAGCGGGGCGATCTATTCGATCGCCACGTCGCAACGGGCCGCCGCCGCTTCGCAAGACGCGGTCCGCGCCGGTCTGCAACGCACCCAATCGATCACCGACGTGGCCCTGGCCGCAGGCGATACGATCACGGCCGCTCTGGAAGAAATGAAGGGGCTGGCGGTCAGCATCGCCGGATCCACCGGCGCGGCCCAGACCTCCTACCTGGCCGAATACAACGCCCTGGGTACGGAAATCGCTTCGGCGATCACCGGCGCCTCCTTTGACGGCGTCAACAGCCTGACGGCGCTCGGCTCGAACGCGGCGATCACCGCCGTGAACACCGGCAGCATCACCGCCGCCAACGCCACGACCGCCAACGTCGACGCCGCCATTGCGGCGACGACCTCGACCCTGTCGACCCTGGGCACCCAGTCCAAGTCGCTGGGCCGTCAGATCAGCTTCGTCAACAAGCTTCAGGACGCTCTTGAAGCCGGCGTGGGCAATCTGGTGGACGCCGACCTGGCCAAGGAAAGCGCCAAGTTGACCGCCCTGCAGACCAAGCAACAGCTGGGCGTGCAGGCGCTGTCGATCGCCAACTCGTCGAGCCAAACCCTGCTCGGCCTGTTCCGCTAAGGCGAGCGGCCGGGGCGGTTTCGCGACCGCCCCGGCCATCGTCCTCGTTTCATCAAGGAGACGCGGAGTGATCCGCGCAAGGAGCCATGACGGAGAATGTCGCCAGAATAAGCAGCGCTCTTGCACCCGTCGCACCCGCCAAGGCGGCCGAAGCCTCCTTGGAGGTGAAGCCCGTGAACGCCTCGGCCGCCGCGCCGACCGCGGATGAAGCGCCCCAGACGCCCAACAGTCTTGCAGACCCCGGACGCTATCGTCTGACGATCGAGGCGGTCGGTCGTCACCGCTTTGTCTACAAGGTTCTGGATCGGGTGACGGGCGAGGTGATCCGCCAACTGCCTCGCGAAGACGTCGAGAAGCTGATCAGCGATCCGACCTATCGCGGAGGCCGGGTGGTCGACACCGCCGTCTGAGCCGGCGGGAGAGCCTGAATTTTTAACGCCGCCGGCCCGCCGGACGGCGCAATCATGGTTTCCGGGGCGTTAACCATCCGCTCACGACTCATGATTAATACTGGCAGGAACAGAAAGTCCGGGGCTTGAAGCCATGACCAGCAGTATCCACACCAACACCTCGGCGATGATCGCCCTGCAGAACCTGAATCGCACCAGCGAGAACCTGGCGTCGACGCAGAGCCGGGTGAATACGGGGCTGAAGGTGCAGGGCGCCAAGGACAATGCTGCGGTGTGGGCTGTGGCCCAGGGCCAGCGGGCGGACCGAGGGTCGCTGGAGGCGGTCACCACCAGCCTGAACCGCGCCACCTCGATCGCCGACGTCTCCCTGGCCGCCGGGGAGCAGATTTCGGACATCCTCCTGGAGCTGAAGCAGAAGGCCACTGCGGCTGCCGACCCCAGCGCCACGGCGGCGACGCGCGCCTCCTACGATCAGGAATTCCAGTCGCTGCTGAAGTCGATCCAGTCGTTCGCCGACAACGCCATCTTCGACGGCGCCAATATTCTGGACGGCTCGGCGACGGCGGATCTGAACTTTCTCGCCAGCGCCGACGGCAATGAGACGATCGCCTTGAAGCGTCAGAACCTCGGCCTGGTGGGCTTGGGTCTGGCGGCCAACTCCTTCGATTCCGATCCCGCCACCGCCGGCGTTCAGGCCTGGACCAACAACGCCGCCACGCCGGAAGACGAAACCCTGCTGAATGCCGCGCCCGACCTGCTGACCCAGGAAAAGGCCAAGTTCGCCCTTCAGCGGATCGATGCGGCCATCACCGTCGCCGGCTCGCGCCTGTCGGAACTGGGCGCCCAGGCCAAACAGATCGAACGCCACACCACCTATGTCGGCAAGCTGTCGGATTCGCTGGAGGCGGGCATCGGCAATCTGGTGGACGCCGACCTGGCCAAGGAAAGCGCGCGGCTTCAAGCCCTGCAGGTCCAGCAGCAGCTGGGGGTTCAGGCCCTGGCGATCGCCAACCAGGCGCCGCAGATGATCCTGTCGCTGTTCAAGGGCTGATAGGGCGACTTAACAGCTCGTTATCGCTTGCGTCGTAGGCTGCCCCTGAGCGGAGCCGCGCTATGATAAGCAACAGCTATTTGCTAGGTCTGTATGGGATTTCGGCGGACTCGTCCTCGCTGATCGGCGCCTCTGCGACTCCGGCCAAGGCCAAGAAGACCCAGCCCACCGCGCCCTGGGCCAATTCCTCTGCTGCGACGGCGCCCAAGGCCAGCGACCTGGTGCGGGCGGCCCTGGCCGGGCGCAAGGTGATCGACGAGAGCGCCGTCGATCTGGATATGGCGGGCGCGTCCCCCGACTATCGCAAGCTTTTCGCCATCTACCAGGGACTGAACACGCTGAGCGCCCTGGCGGATCGCGCCGACGACAAGGGGTTGACCAAGCTCGAGGCGGATCAGCTGAACCGGCGCTTCTCCGCCGGTCTCGAAGAGGTGTCCAAATATCTCCAGACTGCCAAGTTCGAGGATTTGAAGGTCGTTCAGGGCGTCTCTAAAACCAGTGTGAAGACCGGCTACGCCCAGGAAAAGGCGCCCGCCAGCTTCGTCGCCAAGCCGATCCATGAGGGCGCCCTGGATGCGCCGGTCGCCGCCTTCGCCGGCGACGTCAAGTTCGCCATGTCGGTCAAGAGCGCCACGGGAACCGTCTCGGTGTCCATGGACCTGTCGGAGATGGGCGATACGACGCGCACCCTGGACAATGTCGTGGCCTATATGAACGGCAAGCTGGAAGCGGCCGGGGTAGCCAGCCGCATGGGCCGCGAAATGATCAAGGTCGAGCCCAAGACGATCAAGAGCGGCGACAAGACCATCACCCTGCCGGCGGGGCCGGACCAGTGGGCGTTGAAGGTCTGGGGTTCTTCCGGGGAGACCGTCTCCTATCAGGCCGTCGATACGTCTGACGCCGTCTATGTGACGCAGAATGTCGGCGGGACGACGGGTTCGAGCCAGCTTTTGAAGTTTCAGACGGACGGGGGCGCCGCCCCGACGCCGCAGCAGGGCGTGGCTGACCCCTTCTGGGTCGAAGGCCGGTTGGGCCGATCCGAACTTCCGCCGGGCGTCGAATCCGTCCGCGACAGCGTGACGACCGCCGACGGCTCGGTTTGGGTGTTGGCTGACCTGAAGGCGGGGGAGGCCAATCAGCCCATCAAGGGGACGCGCGACGTCGCCCTGATGAAGTACGACAGCGCCGGAAATCTGGTGCAGACCAAGCTCCTGGGCGCCGCCAGCAAGGCCAACGGCTTTTCTCTGGCGGCGGCGGCGGACGGCCGCATCGCTGTCGCGGGCTCTGTCACCGGGGCCCTTGAGCCGGGCAAGAGCGGGGCCGATGCGGCTGTGGCCGACAGTTTCGTCACCGTCTTCGACAGTTCGGGCCAGGAGCTTTGGACCCAACGCCGCGGCGCGAAGGCGGCGGACGAAGCGACCCAGGTGGGCTTCGGCGCCGACGGCCTGGTCTATGTCGCGGGTCGGTCGAAGTCGGCCATGCCGGGCACGATGGCTCTCGGCGGCTGGGACAGCTATGTCCAGACCTTTTCCCAGACCGCGCCGAATCGAAAAGGCGTCGTGACGGCGATCAACATGTCCACCCAGCAGTTCGGTACGGGCGGAGATGACTCGATCCAGGCCATGACCGTGTCCGGCGCGGATCTGTTCACCGCCGGCGTGGAGAACGGCCGCGCGGTGGTTCGCCGGTTCACGCTGGACGCCTCGGGCGTTCCCACCCTGGCCGCGACGCGCGACCTGGGATCGGCCAGCGGCAAGATCGCGGGAATCTCCGTCGAAAACGGCAAGGTGGTGCTGACGGGGGAAACCAGCAATCCGGCCCTGGACCTGGGAACCCCGATCCAGGCGCATGCGGGGGGCACGGACGTCTTCGTCGCCGCCTTCTCGACCGATCTTCAGGACACCGGCGCCGATCGCCTGACCTATTTCGGCGGGGCGGGGGACGACACCGCCGCCGATGTCGAGGTGCGCGACGGCAAGGTCTGGATCACCGGCTCGAACCGGGATGCGGGGGCGACAAAGACCGATCCGACGCGCGCCTATCTGGCGCGGCTGGATCTGGCGACGGGCGCGGTGGAGTCCAACCAGACCTGGCGCGCCGACGGCGACCAGGCCAAGCCCGCCAGCCTCAGCATCGTCTCCGGCGGCGCCAGCGTTCTGGATCGGCTGGGCTTGCCGCAGGGCGAAGTCATGCAGGCGGACTCCAAACTTCTGACCGTGGCGACCTCCGCCCGTGTCGGGGATCAGTTCTCGATTACCCCGGCCGGCGGGGGGCGAGCCCTGACCGTCACCATCGAAGCCAAGGATACGCTGGACACCCTGGCCAAGAAGATTTCCGTCGCCTCGGGGCGTCAGCTGGAGGCCAAGATCGTCTCCGACCTGAAATCGAATCCGCCGACCCAGAGGCTGCAGATCACCCCCGCGGCCAATCGCGAGGGCGCGGTCATCACGGCCGGACCCGCCGGCAAGGATGCTCTGGCCGCCCTGGGTCTGACGCCCGGCCTCATCAGCAAAACGGCGACGAGCGACAAGAAGACGATCGGGCTGAATCTGCCCAACACTCTGAATCTGAACGACGCCGCCTCGATCAAGGCCGCGAACGACGCCCTGGCCGCCGCCCTGACGGCGGTCCGCTCCGGCTATCGCGCCCTGGCTCCCTCCACTGGGACGATCACCAACACCCAGACGAACAAGGGCTCGTCCACCGTCTATCAGCAGACCCAACTGGCCAACTATCAGGCGGCGCTCAGCCGTCTTGTCGGCTGATTGCGAAGGCGCGTGGTTCCCGGTTGACGGCCGGCGCCGGTTCCGGGTTATTGGACGCCTCAGTCGCGAAAGTTCGCCATGGCCCTTCCTCAAGACAATCGCGTCATCATCGCCGTCGGCGCCGGACTGGTGATCATCGCCGCTGTCGTACTGGCTCTGATCTTCACCAGCGGCGGCGAAAAGACGCCTGAGGCGCCGCCGGCGTCCAAAGGCGGCCTGACGGTCGATCTGGCCGACGCCCCCTCGCTGGAGCCGACGCGCGAACTGCGCTGCTTCGTCAACGGTCAGTTCGTCGGGATGGCGACCCTGGCGGACTGCGCCCAGCGCAACGGTCTGGCGACCGACGCCCTGGACGTCGGCATTGACGAGACGGGCGCCCTGGCCGCCGCGCCGACCGCCGCCTTCGCCCCGCCGCCGGAGCTGCCGTCCGTCGAACTGGCCCAGGCGGAACCCGCGCCGCACATGGAACCCAAGCCCACGACGCCCAGCGCGCCTGCGTCTTCGGCGCCGGCGGCGGCGGGCGCGCAGTGTCTGCGCCACACCGGCTCAGACTGGCGCGTCCTGTCCAGCGGCATGAGCCTGAACGCCTGCGTCCAGGCCCTTTACGCCGGAACCTGCGTCCGTCCCGGCGACGCTCAGTACGGCCGCTGGGGCGAGACCACCCTGCGTCTGGTGCCGCGTCGCGTGGAACAGTCCAGCGACAACACCCGTTTCCGCACCTTGGCGGAACAGGACCGCAACTGCCAATTCCCGGGTCTGAACTGATGCGCGTGCTCGCCCTTTCGATGATCGCCGCCGCCGCTCTGGGCGCCTGCTCCAACGCGCCGAAGTTCGAGTTCCAGCCCGGCGTCTGCTATTTCGTCGCCACGCCGGACGGACAGCCGCCGCGGCTTCAGAAGATGAGCGAAAACGTCGCCCAGATCGAACTGTGCGCCGCCCAGTTGGAGGAGATGCGCCTGCGTTTCCTGCGCATGGGCGGCTCGAATCAAGAGGTGGCCGGCGCCTATCAGGGCCGCTTCATCTTCATTGATCGGGAGGGGGTGAAGTTCGGCAAGAGCCTGACGGGAAGCCGCTTCTTCGCCATGGCCCGCACCGGCGACGGGCGGCTGGCGATACCGGGCGCGATCCAGAGGGACGAGACGGGCCGGCCCGTCGCCGTCGCCGCGCCCCCGCCCGAGACGCCCTGACCGCTCAGCCGGTCTTCGTTCGAGGGACTTGCGGCCCTCGAACAAAAGTGGAACAAAGCGTTAATCCACCGTTTTGGCGGGTTGGGCGTCGAATGCGGCTGACGGTGATCCGCAGCGGCTCTAAGACATCCGACTGAATTTGAAGGGCGGGCGAGGTGATCGCCGGTCTGGTGAGAAGGAAGTTTCCATGGCGGGCAGCGTCAACAAGGTCATTCTGGTCGGCAATCTGGGCCGGGATCCTGAAATCCGGTCGATGCCGAACGGCGACCGCATCGCCAACCTGTCCATCGCCACCTCGGAAACCTGGCGCGACAAGTCGACCGGCGAGCGCAAGGAAAAGACCGAGTGGCACCGGGTCGTCATCTTCAACGACAACATCGTCAAGGTGGTCGAGAACTATGTGAAGAAGGGCTCGACCGTCTATGTCGAGGGCGCGCTCCAGACCCGGAAGTGGACCGATCAGCAGGGCGTCGAAAAGTATTCGACCGAGATCGTGGTCAGCCGCTTCAAGGGCGAACTGACCATGCTGGGCGGCCGGTCCGAGGGCGGCGCCTCCCAGGGCGGCGGCTACGGCGGCGGTCGCGGCGACGACGACTATTCCTCGGGCTTCTCCACCGGCGGCGCCAACCGCCCCAGCGGGCCCAAGGAAAGCTACGACCTGAACGACGACATTCCGTTCTAAGCGCTCGAGGTGGGGCGGGGGCCTTACAGCTATCGTGAGGATCCCGCCGTGCCGGTGTTCCCGGACGACCGGCCCCTGGTTCTTTTCGACGGGGATTGCGCGCTCTGCTCCGGCTCGGCGCGCAAGATCCTGAAGGCGGATCGGGCCGGGCTGTTCCGGCTGGCGCCGACCCAGTCGGCCTTGGGGCGGGCGCTCTTGACCCATTACGACGTCGATCCGGACGACCCCGCCACGATGCTGCTGATCCAGGACGGCATGGCGCGCGAACGTTCCGACGCCGTCCTGGCCATCGCCGCCCAGCTGCCTGCACCCTATCGGTGGGCGATCATCGGTCGGATCGCGCCCCGGTTCATTCGCGACCGGCTTTATGATTTCGTGGCGCGTCGCCGTCGCCGGTTTTCCGGCGCGACCTGGTGCGCTCTTCCGCCAGCGGGCGTCGATCTGAAGGACAGAGTGCTGGGATGAGCGGTCGCGTGCTGGTGTTGGGCGCCAACGGCTTCATCGGCTCGCATATGGCGGCGGCCCTGTCCGTCGAAGGCTGGACGATCCGCGCGGGCGCGCGGCGTATCGCCGAACCGTCCCGACGCGCGCCGGGTTTCGACTGGGTCGCGGCCGACTTTTCGAAACTGACGACGGCCCAGGCCTGGGCGCCGCTGCTGGAGGGGGTGTCGGCCGTGGTGAACTGCGTCGGCGTGCTTCAGGACGGCGGCGGCGACAGCACTCGCGCCGCCCATGTCGACGGCCCGCGCGCCCTCATCGCGGCGTGCGAGGCGGCGGGCGTGGCCCGACTGATCCACATCTCCGCCGTCGGCGCCGACGAAGCGGCCGGCACCGACTACGCCCGCACCAAGGCCGAGACCGAACGACTGGTCGAGGACAGCGCGCTGGACTGGCTGGTCCTGCGGCCGTCGCTGGTGGTGGACCGGGCGGCCTTCGGCGGCACGGGTCTGATCCGCGCGCTGGCGGCCTTTCCGCTGTTTTCGCCCGTCGTCGGCGGCGACCAGATCTTCCGTCCGATCCCCTTGGGCGATCTCACCGTCGCCGTCGTCGCAGCCCTGCGGCCCGGCGCCCCGTCGCGCCTGATCCTGGACATGCCCGGGCCGGAGGCGGTGACCATGGCCGAGACGGTGCGCCTCTATCGCGGCTGGCTGGGCTTGAAGCCGGCGCCGGTCGTTCGGGTTCCCCGCGCCCTGGCCGCGCCCGCCCTGGCGATCGGCGATCTGCTGGGACGGCTGGGCTGGTCCTCGCCGATCCGCACCACGGCCATGCGCCAGATGGATCACGACGTCGCCGGTCGCGACAGCGGCTGGGCCGAGCGGCTGGGCGTATCGTCGCGCGGCTTTTCCCGCTTCCTGGCCGAGACCCCGGCCTCGGTCCAGGACGTCTGGCACGCCCGCCTGTGGTTCGTCCGCCCGATTTCGATCCTGACCCTGGGCCTGTTCTGGCTGATCACCGGCCTGATCAGTTTCGGCCCCGGCTGGAGCGGCGCCGTCGCCATATTGCACGAAGGCGGCTATGGCCGCTGGGCCGGGCCGGTGGCCGGGTGGGGCGCCCTGCTGGACGTGGTTCTGGGCCTGGCCCTGTTCGTGCGGCCCTGGACGGCGCGGGTGGCGATCCTCATGTGCGTGGCCACCGTGGGCTATCTGATCGCCGGCAGCCTCAGCCTGCCGCACTACTGGATCGACCCCTTGGGGCCGTGGCTGAAAG
The DNA here is from genome assembly GCF_055391505.1 of Brevundimonas sp. Br13. Taxonomy (NCBI): domain Bacteria; kingdom Pseudomonadati; phylum Pseudomonadota; class Alphaproteobacteria; order Caulobacterales; family Caulobacteraceae; genus Brevundimonas; species Brevundimonas sp. Br13. The sequence goes on from NZ_AP044008.1 coordinate 1,503,915, forward strand.
TCCTGCCGATGATGGCCCTCTGCCTGTTCGTCGCCGCAACGGACGCCCGCCGATGAGCCTCTATTTCGCGCTGAAGATCATCCACATCCTGTCCGGTGCCGTCCTGTTCGGCACAGGCGCAGGCATCGCCTTCTTCATGCTGCGCGCCCACGCCACGCGCGACGCCAGGACGGTGGCCGAGGTCGGCCGTATCGTGGTCCTGGCCGATTTCGTCTTCACCGCCACCGCCGTCGTGGTCCAGCCGATCAGCGGCCTGGGCCTGATCCATCTGCAGGGCTGGTCCCTGACCAGTCCCTGGCTGCTGGCGGCTTACGGGCTCTATGTCTTTGTCGGCCTCTGCTGGCTGCCGGTCGTCTGGATTCAGTACCGGATGATGAAATTGGCCCAGCAGGCGGCGGGGCAGGGGGCGGCCCTGCCGCCGGCCTATCATCGCCTGTTCCGCTGGTGGTTCGCCCTGGGCTGGCCCGCCTTCGCCGGCGTCCTGGCCATCTATTGGCTGATGGTCGCCAAGCCGACGTTCTAAGTTCTACCAGACCGCTTGATCGAAATGGCGCAGGATCACCCGGTCGGCGGTGATCAGCGTCGCCCCGTCGGCCATGGCGTTGGCGACGATCAGCCGGTCGAACGGATCGCGCGTCCAGGCGAAGCGGCAGGCGGCCTCGGCGACGGCGGCGGCCGAGGCGTCCGACAACTCCAGATCCAGACGCTCCTGAAGGTCATGCAGCAGAAGGTCGGCCGTCTTCAGCTTGACCCGACCGATCTCGATCAGGATTTCGATCTCCACCACGACCAAGGGGGACAGACGCAGGTCGCGAGCCCGCGCCAACTGCGCCTTCGCCGCGCGGCTGATCTGCCGATCCAGTCGGTAATAGAGCCAGAGGGCGACCTGGGTGTCGAGGTGGATCACTTGTCCTCGAAGTCGAACTTGGTGTCCGGATCCCAGGTCCAATGGCTCTTGTTGGTGTCGATGTCGTCGGGGCAGTCGTCGGCGCCTTCCCGCACGCCCTGGGCCATATAGGCGTCCCAGCGTTCTTCGGGCGTCATCGGTTTTGCGGGGGTCTCGGCGATCAAGGTCAGCCGCCGCCCGCCGCGCCGGATCACCAGCGGCTCGCCGGTCTCCAGCACGCTGTCGACCAGCCGGAACAGGTCCTTGCGCAAGGCGGTCAGGGTGACTTCGGTCATATGTACATGTTGGGCGTCAGGCCTGTACATGTCAATGCAACGCGCGGACACGGCATGTGAAGGGCGTTCTGGCGCGCACCGTGCCATAGGCGGGGCATGTCCGATGCCGCCGCCGCCCCCCCGCCCGCCCCGCCGCCTGCAAAGCCCCATGCCCTGACCGGGCTGGAGATCGCCGCCATCGCTGCGATCATCATCGTCTGGGGCGTGAACAATGCGGGCGCCAAGCTGGCGACCGAGCAGCTGTCGCCTCTGCTGGTCGGGGCGATCCGGTTCGGCATCGCCACCGCCTGCCTGATCGTCTTCGTCCGTCCGCCCTTCCCGGACTGGCGCAGCCTGACCCTGATCGTCCTGCTGGGGGGGCCGATCCAATATGGTCTGGCCTATACCGCCTACTGGTTGGCGACCGACGTCAGTCCGGTCACCGTGGCCAACCAGCTGTGGATTCCCTTTACGGCCCTGTTCGCCTTCCTGATCCTGGGCGAGCGGCTGAACAAGGCGGCCCTGGTCGGCATGGGAGTGGCCTTTGTCGGCGTGGCCTGGATGACCCTGGACGCCCATGCGCTTCAGGACTGGAAGGCCATTCTGGTCGCCATTGCGGCCGGCGCCGCCTGGGGCGTGACCACGGTGGTCGCGCGGCGCACCACCTCGATCCCGCCGCTGAAGATGCAGGGCCTTTTGGCGCTGGGCGCCTTTCCGGTCATGGCCTTCGGCTCGGCGGTGTTCGAGCATGGCCAGTGGGAGGCGGTGAAGGCGGCGTCGCCCATGGTCTGGGCCTCGCTGCTGTGGGCCGGGATCACCTCGTCCGTGCTGGCGACCACCCTGCTGTTCTGGCTGGTGCAGAGGCGCGAGGCCGGCCGGGTCACGCCCTATCTGCTGGTCACGCCGGTCGTGTCCATGCTGATCGGCTGGGGCTTCATGGGCGACGTGCTGACGCCCCAGATCCTGACGGGTTCGGCCATCGCCATGGGCGGGGTGGCCCTGGTGGCCCTGGCCGAACGGGGCTTGCGCGCGGGGGCCGCCAAGGCTTGATCTGGGGCGCAAGCCTCAGGAGCCCGCCCTTGTCCCACGCCCCGATCGACGCCGACCATCTGTCCCGCCGCTGGCTGGGCAAGGCCAAACACGATCTGCCCGCAAACGCCGCCAGCGTGATGCAGAGCACCGCCGACCGACGTCCCATTTCCGAGGACGTCAACACCGCCTTTCAGGGGCGTCAGACCTTCGGCGACCGACTGGCGGATCGGGTCGCCGCCTTCGGCGGGTCCTGGCCCTTCATCATCGCCTTCGGCGTGTTTCTGGCGCTCTGGACCGCCGGGAACCTGCTGTTGCGCAAGGCCGCCTTTGATCCCTATCCCTTCATCTTCCTGAACCTGGTCCTGTCCATGCTGGCCGCGGTGCAGGCGCCCGTGATCATGATGAGCCAGAACCGCCAGGCGGCGAAGGACCGGCTGGACGCCAGCAACGACTATCAGGTCAATCTGAAGGCCGAGATCGAGATCATGGCCCTGCTGGACAAGGTGGAGCAGCTGACGGCCCGCCAGGAGGAACAGACCCGCATGATCGAGCGGTTGCTGATCCAGAAGGGGCGATGACGCCACACCCCCGTCATCCTCGGGGTGAGGCCCGGGGATGACGCAGGAGGGCGAGAGAACTCAGCTCGCGCTCAGGGCCGCACAGGCCACCCGATCGCCGGCGCCGCCGATCGGCTGGGTCGAATGGTCGTCGGGATTGGCGTGGATGATGATGGCCGAGCCGTCTTCGTCCCACAGCCACTGGCCGGGGCCTTCCGAGGAAATGCGCGCGCGGGTGGTGAAGAGTTCGGCGTTCACCTTGCCGTCCGCCCCCGCATAGACGTTCGGCAGATCGCCGTCGTCCGGCCCTTGGGCGTTCAGCAGGCCGTGCGGGGCCTTGGGCTCGCTGTGGTTGATATGGCCGCCGGACGAGGTGAAGGGGGCGGCGCAGGCGCCCGTCGCATGGATGTGGATGCCGTGCCAGCCCGGCGTCAGGCCGGAAGCCTCGATCTTGATCAGAAGGCCGGTCGGCCCCTGACGCAAATCGACGCGACCGATGTTGGCGCCCGAGGCGTTGACCAAGACTGCCTGTCCCGCCGCACCGACCGGGGCGAGCTCGGCCTGGGTCTGGGGGGCGTTGCCGGTCGCGGCGCAGGCTGCGGTGAAGGCCAGGGGAGACGCCAGGGCGACGGCGAAGGCGAGGGTCTTGGCGTGCATGTGGAAAGTCCTTTCAGAGACGGGCTTTCACGGCGGCGTCGCTTTGCCACCGCGATGCTAGAATGCTAGAAAACGCGACAGCGGATCACGTTCCGATTCCGGCCGCATAAAGCCACGCTTCCTTGACCGACGACAGCTACGAAAACGCCGCAACTCCGATTGTTCCGGGAGGCGGCGGCTCAGACATTTCCACGATCACCATCGAGGACGAACTGAAGCGTTCGTACCTCGACTACGCCATGAGCGTGATCGTCAGCCGCGCCCTGCCTGACGCCCGTGACGGGCTGAAGCCGGTTCACCGTCGCATCCTCTATTCGATGCACGACCTGAACATGACGCCCGAGCGCAGCTATTCGAAATGCGCGCGCGTGGTCGGCGACGTGCTGGGGCGGTTCCACCCCCACGGCGACGCCTCGGTCTATATGGCCCTGGTGCGGATGGCCCAGCCCTTCTCCATGGGGCTGATGCTGGTCGACGGGCAGGGGAACTTCGGCTCGGTTGACGGCGATATGCCGGCCTCGATGCGTTACACCGAGTGCCGGATGGCGCCGGCCGCCACGGCCCTGATGGCCGACATCGACAAGGACACGGTCGATTTCCAGCCGAACTATGACGAGAAGGAGCTGGAGCCGGTCGTCCTGCCCAGCCGAATCCCGAATCTGCTGGTCAACGGCGCGGGCGGCATCGCCGTCGGCATGGCGACCAACATCCCGCCCCATAATCTGGGCGAGGTCGTCGATGCGGCCCTGGCCCTGCTGGATGATCCCAACGTTTCGGACGACGCCCTTTTGGACATCGTGCCCGGCCCGGACTTCCCCACCGGCGGCGAGATCATGGGCCGCACCGCGCCGCGCAATGCGCTGCGCGACGGTCGCGGCTCGGTCGTCGTGCGCGGCCGCGCCTCGATCGAGGAGATCCGCAAGGATCGCGAGGCCATCGTCGTCACCGAACTGCCCTACCAGGTCAACAAACAGACGCTGATCGAGCGCATCGCCGAAATGGTTCGCGAGAAGCGTCTGGAGGGCGTCTCCGACGTTCGCGACGAATCCGACCGTCAGGGCATGCGGATCGTCATCGAGCTGAAACGGGACGCCTCGGGCGACGTCATCCTGAACCAGCTGTGGCGCTACACCGCCATGCAGAGCTCGTTCGGCGTCAACATGCTGGCGCTGAACCACGGCCGACCGGAGCAGATGGGCCTGCGCGCTCTTCTGGAAGCCTTCCTCGACTTCCGCGAGGAGGTGGTGGTCCGCCGCGTCAAGTTCGAGCTGAACAAGGCCCGCGACCGCGGCCACGTCCTGGTCGGTCTCGCCGTCGCCGTCGCCAATATCGACGAGGTCATCCACATTATCCGCTCCTCGGCCGATCCGACCGAGGCGCGCGAGCGGCTGCAAGCCAAGGCCTGGCCCGTCGGCGACATGATGGCCCTGGTCGAGCTGATCGCCGACCCGCGCAGCGTGATCGTCGAGGGCGACAAGATCCGCCTGACCGACGAACAGGCTCGCGCCATCCTGGCCCTGACCCTGTCGCGTCTGACCGGCCTGGGCCGCGACGACATCTTCGGCGAGGCGCACGGCCTGGCCGACACCATCCAGGGCCACCTGACCATCCTGTCGGACCGCAAGAACGTCCTGGCCATCATTCGCGACGACCTGATCGACGTGAAGGCCAAGTTCGCCGTGCCGCGTCGCACCCTGATCGGGGAAGGCGACGGCGAGATGGAGGACGAGGACCTGATCCCGCGTGAGGACATGGTCGTCACCGTCACCCACGGCGGTTATGTCAAGCGCGTGGCCCTGAACGCCTATCGGACCCAGCATCGCGGCGGCAAGGGCCGTTCGGGCATGGCCATGAAGGACGAGGACGCCATCACCGGCGTGTTCAGCGCCTCGACCCACACCCCGGTCCTGTTCTTCGCCACCAACGGCAAGGCCTATAAGCTGAAGACCTGGCGCCTGCCGCTGGGCAATCCGCAGTCGCGCGGCAAGGCCTTCGTCAACCTGCTGCCCATCGAGCCGGGCGACAGCATCATGAACGTCCTGCCCCTGCCCGAGGACGAGGCGACCTGGGGCGATTACGACATCATGTTCGCCACCCGCTCGGGCGACGTGCGCCGCAACAAGCTGTCGGACTTCGCCACGGTCAACCGCGCCGGCAAGATCGCCATGAAGCTGGAAGGCGACGACCGCATGGTCGGCGTCGGCCTGTGCACGGCGGACGACGACGTGCTGCTGACCACGGCCCTGGGCCGCGCCATCCGCTTCAAGGCCGACGACGTGCGCGTCTTCAAGGGCCGGGATTCGACCGGCGTCCGGGGCGTGCGCCTGCAGGACGGGGACGAGGTCATCTCCATGGCCATCCTGGGCCGGGTCGACGCCACGCCGGAAGAACGCGCCGCCTACGTCAAACACGCCAACGCCATGCGCAAGGCCCTGGCCGGCGCCGAGGGCGAAGAGGAGCCGCCGGCCGCTGAGGCCGAGGACGACGTCGCCGAGGCCCCGATCTCGCCCGAGCGGATCGCCGAACTGGGCGCGGCCGAACAGTTCATCCTGACGGTCACGGAAACCGGCTTCGGCAAGCGGTCCTCCGCCTATGAGTATCGCCGCACAGGTCGCGGCGGCCAGGGGCTGACGGCCCACGGCCTGGGCGGCCGCGCGGGCGCGCGCCTGGCCGCGGCCTTCCCGGTCGAGGAGACCGACGACCTGCTGCTGGTCACCTCGGGCGGCCAGATGATCCGCACCCGCGTGGATCAGGTCCGCATCGTCGGCCGCTCCAGCCAGGGCGTCACCATCTTCCGCACCGGCAAGGACGAAAGGGTCGTCTCGGTCGAACGCCTGCCGGAAAGCGGCGGCGAGGATGAGGCGGACGTCGCCGGTGAAGAGGGCGGCGAGGCCTGATCAGGCGACGAGGACGAGGCGGTCGGCGAAGCCTTCCGCCTCGGCGCGTCGAGCCAGTCGGGCGTCCAGCGTCGCGACCTGGCTGTCTCGCACTTCCGCCAAGGCGATATAGGTCGCGTCATAGACGGAAAACCGGTGACGCGCGGCCAGGTCATAGGCGCGCGCCAACAGGTCCGGCAGTGATACCGGCATGGCCATCATGCCACGCGCCGTATCGACGGCTTCCGCCCCGAGATGCTCGGAGCATTCGCCTCGCCAGACCTTCTTCGCCGCTATGCTGGCGATTTCGAGCGGCATCAGGTCGGACGCGATCATGATCCGCTCCGAGCTTACGCAGTCGCCCAGAAACCGTCTGGCGGCGGCGGAATGTTCCTCGTCGAACAGGGCTGCCGCAAAGACCGAGGCGTCGATCACCACCTCATCGGCCATCGCGATCTTCCCGGATCAGATCGACGCTGGAAACGCTGGAATAGATCGAGCGGCTGCGTGAGCGGTCCATCCGGTCCAGAAAGGCCTCGTTCCGGCTTCGTGCGGTTTCGTTCAACAGGAGGGCGACGGCCGTTCCAAGATCGACGCCGCGCTCCTGACAGGTGCGCTCCACTAAACTGCGCGCAGCGGGCGTCAGGGCGGCCAAGGATAGAAGGGCGCCCCCTACCCCCGTTTCGGTCTGTTCCTTTACGAAGGTGACCTCGTTCCGAGCGGGATTGAGCTTGGCCTTGCGGCCCGCTTTCAGCCAGGCCTTGGCCTGAACATGGGTGTCGGTATTGGCCCACCATTGACGCCTTATCCGCTCGTCATAGGCGGATTGGGGAAGCTTTCGGCCCAGCAGGGCTTCGATCTCTTCGAACGACAGAGTGAGGGCGTTTTGCTTCGTTTGGGCGAGGCGGTATTCCAGCGGGGCGTAGACCGACATTTCGGCAACTCCAAAGTTATATAACTTTATATATAGGTACATACCGATAATGTCGATCCTGATCGACGGCCTTCCCGCCGCCCCTGACGACCTGGCGCACCAGGCCTTGGTCAACTACGGCGCCTACACCTCCTTCCGCGTCGAGCATGGCGGGGTCCGGGGGCTCGACCTGCATCTCGCCCGGCTGGATCAGGCCGCCGTCGAACTGTTCGGCGAAAGCCCCGGCGAGGCCGAGGTCCGGCGTCTGTCGGCGCTGGCTGTCGAAGGGCGCGACGCCTGCTGGCTGCGGGTCAGCCTGTTCTCACCGGAGATCGGCCACCGCAATCCGTCCTTCGTCGGACGGCCCAAGGTGATGACCGTCGTCTCGCCGCCGCCGCCGCCCTTGGCGACCTCGATGCGGGTCACCGCCGTCCCCTATGTCCGCGAGGCGCCGCATTTGAAGCATGTCGCCACCTTTGGTCAGACGCGCATGCGCCGGGCCGCGCGGGCGGGGGGCTTTGACGACGCCTTGTTCGTCGACGATCAGGGTCATGTGTCCGAAGGCGTCACCTGGAACATCGGCTTCATCCAGGTGGATCGGATCATCTGGCCCCAGGCGCCGATGCTGGCGGGCGTGACCCAGGTCCTGATCGACCGGGGGCTGGCTGGGCAGGGGCTGTCGTCTCAGACCCGCCCAGTGCATGTGTCCGAACTGGCGGGTTTCGACGGCGCCTTTCTGTGCAACAGCGCAACGCCCGTCTGTCCGGTCACCCATATTGACCAGGCGACGTTCGCCAATGATCCCGCCGTTCTGGACCGGCTCAACCAGGCTTGGCTGGCGCAGCGGCCTCAGTCAATCGCCGATTGAGCATGACGATCGCGTCAGCCGTCTAGGCCGTCGATTTCGCACCTGCTAAGTCACCCCCGACGGCAGGCGACAAGCCGGGGGAGAAAACGCCATGCGCATCGGACTTTATCCGGGCACCTTCGATCCGGTCACGAACGGCCATACCGACATTATCAAACGGGCCCTGAAGCTGGTCGATCGGGTCGTCATCGGCGTGGCCCAGAATGACGAGAAGGGACCGTTGTTCACCACGGCCGAGCGGGTCGAGATGCTTCGGACCGAGGTCGCGAGCCTGGGCGGGGACATCGTGGTCCAGCCCTTTTCGACCCTGCTGATGCATTTCGCGGAAGAGCTGAACGCCAATGTCATCATTCGCGGTTTGCGCGCGGTCGCCGATTTCGAATACGAGTTCCAGATGACGGCCATGAACCAGCGCCTCAATCAGGACATCGAGACGGTCTTTCTGATGGCTGATCCTCGGCATCAGGCCATCGCCTCGCGCCTGGTCAAGGAGATCGCCCGTCTGGACGGCGCGATCGACAGTTTCGTCAGCCCCGCCGTCGCCGCGCGCGTCCGGGACAAGGTCAAGAACAGAGGATGAGTTCGGCAATGCGTCTTGGTGTGATCGCGGCGGCCGCCGCCGCCCTTCTGGGGACCGTTTCGGCCCAGGCTCAAAGCCAGGTCCAGGCTCCTGCCTCGGACTGGCGGACGGTGGCGCCGGAAAACCTGCTGGTCATCGACACCTCGAAGGGCCGCATTCTGGTCGAGCTGACGCCGGTGGCCGCCCCGGCCCACGCCGAACGCATCCGCACCCTGGCCAACCAGGGCTTCTATGACGGGCTGAAATTCCACCGCGTCATCCCCGACTTCATGGCCCAGACCGGCGACCCCCAGGGCACGGGCGAGGGCGGCAGCGACCTGCCCGACCTGAAGGCCGAGTTCAGCTTCCGCCGCGGTCGCGACGCCGGCTTCGTCGCCGTGCCGAACGCCGGACAGGGGGTGCGCGGCCTGGTCGGCGTTCTGCCGGTCGAGACCCAGCCCGACGCCCAGATGATGGTGACGGCCGACTTCAAGGTCGCGGCCCACGGCCTGTTCTGCCCCGGCGTTCTGGGCATGGCGCGGGCGGGTTCGCCTGACAGCGCCAACAGTCAGTTCTTCCTGATGATGGGCGACCGGGACCAGTTGAACGGCGTCTATACCGCCTTCGGCCGCGTGGTCTCGGGCCTGGACGTCGTCAACAAGCTGAACAAGGGCTCTGACGCCGAGGACGGCAAGGTGGCCAATCCCGATGTGATGACCAGGGTCCGCATGGCCTCGGCCCTGCCCGAGGGCGAACGCCCGACCGTGCGGGTGCTGAACCCCGCCAGCGCCGCCTTCGCCGAACGAATCGCCGCGGCCCGCACCGCGCGCGGCGGCGGCTTCACCATCTGCGACGTCCAGCCGGTGGCCGAGGTCGTCGGGGGCTGAGACGCGACAGGGGAGGGGTGATGATCTTTCGCAAGACGTTGATCGCCGCAGGGCTGGCCGCCCTGCTGACCGGGGCCGCCCAGGCGCAGGAGGCGGCCGCGCCGCCGCCGCCGCCCGGCCCGACCGAATGGCGCGCCGTCGCCCCCGACAATCTGCTGGTCATCGACACGACCAAGGGGCGGATTCTGGTCGAGCTGGCGCCCGAGATCGCCCCGGCCCATGTCGAGCGGATCAAGCTGCTGGCCTCGCGCGGCTTCTACGACAATCTGGCCTGGCATCGGGTCATCGACTGGTTCATGGCCCAGACCGGCGATCCCCTCGGCACCGGCGACGGCCAGAGCTGGTATCCCGACCTGAAGGCCGAGTTCACCTTCCGGCGTGGGCCGGACATGGCCTTCACCCCCGTGGCGGCGCCGGCCGGGGCCTTGGTCGGCTTCTATCATTCCATTCCGGTCCAGACCCAGCCCGACGCCTTGATGGCCGGCACCTCGGATCGCAAGGTCCACGGCTGGGGTCTCTATTGCCCCGGCGTGGCCGGCATGGCGCGCGACGAGGGCAATGACACCGCCAACAGCCAGTTCTTCCTGATGCGCCAGCCCTATCCCGCGCTGGACAAGCGTTACACCGTCTGGGGGCGGGTGGTCGTGGGGCTTGAGGTGGTCCGCGCCCTGAAGGCCAGTCCGGAGCCCAGCGGCATCGTGACCGATCCCGACCGGATGACCCGCGTCCGCCTGGCCTCCGACCTGCCCGCCGCCGAACGCCCGGCGGTTCAGATGCTGAATCCCGCCTCACCCGCCTTCCGCGCCCTGGTCGATGAGGCGCGCCAGGCCAAGGGCGCGGACTTCTCAGTCTGCGACATCGACCTGCCGGTGCGGGTGGCCACGGCGGGCTGAGCCCGCACTGTCTCCTCCCCATGCAATGGGGAGGGGGGGCGCGCGAAGCGTGGTGGAGGGGTTCTGGACGCCGCACAGGCGTCTGCGATGCGGGAAGAACCCCTCCGTCACGACGCGAAGAGGCGTCGCGCCACCTTCCCACGTCGTGGGGAGGAGACGGTGCGTCAGGCGCCGGCAGGTCCTCGCCCCCGGCCCCGGCGCCGCCTGCGGCGTTTGGGCGGGGCCTTGTCCGCCCGCATCTGTTGCAGCAGCAGGCCCTCGCGCAAGCCGCGATCCGCCACCCTGACACGCTCTGACGGCCAGGCGCGCTGTATCGCCTCAAGGATCGCCGCCCCCGCCAGGACCAGATCGGCCCTATCCGGCCCGATACAGGCCTCCTTGGCGCGCCCGTCTGGCCCCAGCCGCTTCAGCCGCTCCGCCGCCGCCTCGCATTCGGCCCTGGTCATCCACAGGCCGTCGACCCGATCGCGGTTGTAGCGGGGCAGCTTCAGATGGATGCCCGCCAGACTGGTGATGGCGCCCGATGTCCCTATCAGATGGGCGCAGTTTCGCCGCAGCAGGTCCAGCATCTCGGGATCCTCGACGCCGCCTCCGGCCAGGGCCGCGCCCATGTCGGCGACCATGGTCTCATACCATTGGGCGTGGTCCGCAGGACTGGTCCCTTCGGGTTCGGGATGCCGCTCCGCCAGGGTGACGACCCCCAGGGCCGCCGACATCCAGCCGGTGGTCTTCCAGTTCGGCCCGTCGCGCCTCAGCCAGGACAGTTCGGTCGACCCGCCGCCCACGTCGATGATCACCACCCCCTCGGCCTTCGGGTCGATCAGGTTCAGACAGCCCTCGACCGCCAGCCGCGCCTCTTCGGCCGGATCGATGATCCGCAGCCGCAGCCCGGTGCCCTTGCGGACCCTGTCGATGAACTCGGCCCCGTTCTCGGCCGCCCGGCAGGCCTGGGTGGCCACCGCGCTCAGCCTGACCGGATCCACGCCCTTCCTGACGATCCGCTCGGCGCAAAGGGCCAAGGCGTCATAGGCTCGGTCCATGGCGCGCGTGTCCAGCCGCCCTGTCCGCGACAGGCCCTCGCCCAGCCGCACGATACGGCTGAAGCTGTCGACCACCCGAAAACCGTCGCGGGACGGTCTGGCGATCAGCAGCCGGCAATTGTTGGTCCCCAGATCGAGCGCGCCATACAGGGGCGCGTCCCGACCCGACGCATCCCGCTCGCGGGAAGGCTGGGACCGCTCGTCGCGCCGTCGGGGCGCGCCGTGGGTCTCCGGCATGGGCCGTCATTCCGATGTGGGCGGTCCAAAGCGGCGCCCGTCCCGATCAACCTAGCCCGGCAAGATCGTCCGCGCCAAGCCATTCTGTCAGGAAGATGAACAGGTCTGTGGCGTCAGGGTCATCCGGCCAAGCGTAACAGGGAGCATGACCCAGATTCACACAGCCCGGTTCGCCATCGGCCATATGGTGCGCCACTGCGACGACGCCTTTCGCGGCGTGGTGATGGATGTCGATCCGGCCTATCAGGGGCCGGCCTCTGACACCGGCGCGGTCTCGCCGGATCAGCCCTTCTATCGCATCTTCGCCCTGGGCGAGGACGGCGGTTTCGTCGCCTATGCGGCGGAATCCGTTCTGGAAGACGGTCGGTCGGCGCTGCTGACGGACGACGTCCGACGCTGGTTCACCGTTGATGGACAGGGCCACCATGCGCCGCTCCATGCCGGCATCCACTGAGGAAGCGATGGAACGGGCGCGGGCGGAGGGTTAGGATGGGGCAAAGAGGAGCGCTCCATGTCCGACTTCGAACATGTATTTGAAAAGCCCCCGGAAGGGGCGGCCGCCGACTGGACCATCCCGCAGAACTGGGACGCCTATACCGAGGTCGAACACCGCACCTGGGACACCCTGTACGCCCGTCAGATGAAGATCCTGCCGGGACGCGCCTGCGACGCCTTCCTGCGAGGACTGGACGCGCTGGACCTGAACGCAGGCGGCATTCCCGACTTCGACGTCATCAATCCCAAGCTTCAGGCCCTGACCGGCTGGACCGTGGTCTGCGTGCCGGGGCTGGTGCCGGACGAGGTCTTCTTCGACCATCTGGCCAACCGCCGCTTCGTCTCGGGCCAGTTCATCAGGAAGCCGGACCAGCTCGACTATCTGCAAGAACCCGACATCTTCCACGACGTCTTCGGCCATGTGCCCATGCTGACCGACCCGGACTTCGCCGCCTATATGGAGGCCTATGGCAAGGGCGGACAGCGGGCGGCGGGCCTGGGCATGTTGCCCAATCTGGCGCGGCTTTATTGGTACACGGTCGAGTTCGGCCTGATGAAGGAGGCGGGGGCCTTGCGCATCTACGGCGCCGGCATCGTCTCCTCGGCGACCGAGAGCGTCTTTGCGCTGGATGATCCGTCGCCGAACCGCCTGGGCTTCGACCTGGAGCGGGTCATGCGGACCCTCTATCGAATCGACGACTTCCAGCAGGTCTATTTCGTGATCGACAGTCTGGAAGCCCTGAAGGACGAGACGCTGAAGGACTTCGGCCCGGTCTATGCGGCGCTGAAGGGGCAGGCCGATCTGCCGATCGATTCCGTCCTGCCCAGCGATCAGGTGTTCACGCGCGGCACCCAGGCCTATGCGGCCAAGGGCGGCCGGTTCGCGGCCTAGGGCCGCTGGAACGGATAGAAGCCGCCGCCCAACTGCAAGATCGCCGTCAGTTCGTCCAGCGCCCCCCGGCTCTCGTCCAGCAGGGCGGGATCGGCCAGGTCGGCGGGGCGCAGTTCGTCGCGGTACCAGCGGCGCGCCCAGTCTGACAGTCGGGCGTGTAGGGCGTCGGTCAGGCGCATGGCCGGGTTGGTCGCGGCCAGCTCCGCCGCGTTCAGGACGACCCGCAGGCGCAGACAGGCCGGGCCGCCGCCGTTCCGCATCGACTGGCGCACATCGACATAGCGGACCTGGCCGATGGGACCGTTCGAGGCGGCCAGGGATTGCGCCACCGCATGGCTGCGGGGGTTGTCTCGCGTCTCGGTCGGGCAGATCAGGGTCAGGCGGTCGTCGCCCGGAACCTGGATCAGCATGGAGTTGAACAGATAGGAGCTGATGGCGTCGGCCAGGGGCAGGTCGGCGGAGGAGACCTCGACGAAGATCGGGTCGAACAAGCCGTCGGCGGCGCGGCGGATGGCGTCCTGGGTCGCGGCCGTGTCCTCGAAGGCGAGGTCGTGGAAGAAGAGGGTCTCCAGCGCGCCGACGCAGACCACGTCATTGTGGAAGGTTCCGCCGGCGATGGCGGCCTTCGACTGCTGAGCCAGAACCGGGCGCCCCGCGGCGTGCCGACGGGCGATGGCCTGAGAGGCTTCGCGCGTCTGGCGGGCGGGGTAGGGGCCGTCCCAGGGCTCGAACGCCTCGCGTCCCCAGACCAGCAGATTGACGCCGGGCGCCCCATGTTCGGCGCACAGGCGCACATGGTTGGCGGCGCCTTCGTCGGCCAGATGGGCGACGGAGGGCAGGGCGTCATGGACGGCGAACCGCTCAGGATCGGGGAAGAGGGCGTCCAGCGCCCGCTTCGTCTGCTGATGTTCCAGCGAGCGGTGTAGATTGGTGACCAAATTGGCGGGTGTGAAGTGCACCCGCCCGTCGGCGGCGTCGGCGCTGGGGGTCACGGTCGCGGCGTTGGCGGCCCACATGGGCGAGGCGGAGCAGGCGGCGGCGGCGAACGACGGCGCATCCTTCCAGGCCTGTTCCAGCACCTGGGCGTCCGAGCCGGTGAAGCCCAGGGTGCGCAGGAAGGGAATATTGGGCCGCTCATGCGGCGGCAGGACGAACTGGGGCAGGCCCAGGTCCGCCAGGGTCTTCATCTTGTCCAACCCCTGCAGCACCGCCGCGCGGGGATTTGACGCCTCGCCCTTGTTCAGGCTTGAGGCCAGATTGCCCGGCGACAAACCGGCGTAGGAGTGGGTCGGCCCGATCAGGCCGTCGGCGTTGGCTTCGACGGCGGTGGTCATAGCAGCCCCTTGATCTCGCCTTCGATGTTGGCGACCGCGTCGGCCTCGAAGCTGGCGACCGGATAGGCGCAGTAGTCGGCGGCGTAATAGGCGCTGGGGCGGTGGTTGCCGCTGGCGCCCAGGCCGCCGAAGGGCATGTCGCCGGCGGCGCCGGTGGTGGGGCGGTTGAAGTTGACGACGCCCGCGCGGATGCGGCGGATGAAATGGTCCCAGTTGGCTGGGTCGTCGCTGATCAGGCCGGCGGACAGGCCGTAGCGGGTGGCGTTGGCCGCCTGGATCGCGGCGTCGAAGGTCGGGACGCGGATCACCGATAGGAAGGGGGCGAACATCTCCTCGTCGGGAACGTCAATCCCGGTCACGTCGATGAGGGCAGGTTTGACGAAGGCGCCCCCCTTTACGGAATTGGGCAGGTTGGCGACGGGCCCCGAGGCGCGGATGACCTTGGCGCCGGCGTCGATCCGTTCCTGCAGCGCTTTCAATGCCGCTTCGGCCGCGCGGGCTGAGATCAGCGGTCCAGCGTAGGGTTCTGGATCGCTGTCCCAGGGACCGAAGACCAGGCGGTCGGACAGGGCGGCGATGGCTTCGACGATCGCATCGCCTTGAGCCCCTTCCGGCACGATCAGGCGGCGGGCGCAGGAGCAGCGCTGGCCGGTGGTGATGAAGGCGGACTGCACCGCTATGCCCGCCACGGCTTCGGCATCCGACGCATCCCAGACGACCAGCGGATTGTTGCCGCCCAGCTCCAGCGCCAGGATGACGTGGGGATCGTCGGCGAACTTGCGCCGGAAGTGGGCGCCCGCCGCGCCGGAACCGGTGAACATCAGGGCGTCGATCCCGGCGTCCAGCAGGGCCGCGCCGGTCTCGCGTCCGCCCTGGACCACATTGACCACGCCGGTCGGCAGGTCGGCGGCGGCGAAGGCTTCGGCCATCACCTGACCGACCAGGGGTGTTTCCTCCGACGGCTTGAAGACGACGGTGTCGCCGGCCAGCAGGGCCGGGACGATATGGCCGTTGGGCAGGTGACCGGGGAAGTTGAACGGGCCCAGGACCGCCGCCACGCCGTGCGGTCGATGCCGCAGGGTCGCGCGGCCGAAGGCGGTGTCGCTGGTCCGTTCGCCGGTGCGTTCGTCATAGGCGCGGATCGAGATGTCCACCTTGCCGATCATGGCGGCGGCCTCGGTCTTGGTCTCCCACAGGGGCTTGCCGGTCTCGCGGGCGATGGCCTCGGCGATCTGGGGCGCGCGGTCCTTCAGCACGGCCTGATAGCGTTTGACGGCGTCGATCCGGTCCTGGCGCGGGCGGTCGGCCCAGTCAGGGAAGGCGGCGCGGGCGGCGTCGACGGCGGTCTGGACCTGGGCGGGGGAGGCGGCCTCGCCCTCCCAGTTGACGGCTTCGGTGGCGGGATCGGTGGAGGTGAAACGGGTCATGATTTTACTCGCACAGTGTCTCCGCTGCGGACCTTGAGCGCGGCGGCGGTTTCGGCGGTCAGGCGCACGGCGTCGCCGTCGATATCGGCCTTGGCGCGGACGGCGCGGAAGGCGGCGACGCTGTCGGTCGAGATCAGGGCCGGCAGTTCGGCCTGAACCGTATCGACCAATTCGACCTTCAGTCGGCGGGCGTCGCGCACGGTGCGAATATTGTCGCGGCCGCAGGCGACGGTCGGACCGGCGTCGAAGATGTCGACCAGACCGTTGGGCCGGAACCCTTCGCTTTCCAGCAGGGCCATGGCGGGCACGCCCTGCGGATGGACCTTGCCGATCACCGCACGCGCCGGTTCCGGCAGCAGTTCGACATAGATCGGATGGCGCGGCGCCAGGTCGAGGATGAACTGTTTGTCGGTGGAGCCGGTCATCCGGTCGGCGTCGTCGAACTCCATCGGGAAGAATTTGTGGGCCACATGGTCCCAGAAGGGGCAGGCGCCGTCGGGGGTGAAGACGCCGCGCAGTTCGGCCAGAACCATGTCGGCGAACAGGTCGGGCTGGGCGCCGATCAGCATGTATCGCGACTGGCTGAGCAGACGGCCGGCGCCGCCCTTTCGCCGATCCGCCTTCAGGAACAGCGACCCAACCTCGGTCCAGCCGGTGCATTCATTGACCAGCACCAGGGTCTGATGGTCCAGCTTCACCCCCAGGGACGGCGACTGGACGGTGTTGTTGACCACGCGGAACGAGAAGAAGGGGCGTTTCAGCCCGACGGTCGCCTTGACCGAGCCGACGCCGTCGATGTCGCCCGTGTCGCCGTCTTCCAGCATCAATGTGTACCAGGCTTCCTGCCAGGGAACCTTGCCCTCGAAACTGGCCTGGCTGAGGTCCAGCCGCTCGGCCAGGGCGTCGGGATCCTCGGGCAGGCTGGTGAAGCCGGGGCCGGACAGGATGGCCAGTTCGAGCAGATGGTCGAGGTCGGCGGGGCCGGCGGGACGGACGACGAGCATTCAGAGAGTTTCCATCCGAAGGGCTTTGAGTTTGGCCGCATCGATCTCGCTCGAGGCGATCTTGCACAGGATAAGGGCGCTGAGCTGGGCGCGTTCGACGAAGCTGTCGGGCCAGGCGAACTCCTGGTCCGAATGGATGTCGCCGCCGCGGACGCCCAGGGTGTCGATATTGGGCAGGCCGGCGGCGTGGAGATTGTTGCCCTCGCAGACGCCGCCCGAGGGTTTCCAGGCGATGGACTGGCCCAAGAGGGCGCCGGCTTCCTTCACCGCCTCGAACAGGGCCGTCTGGGCGGCGTCCATCGGCTTGGGCGCGCGGGTGAAGCCGCCGTGCAGATCCAGCGTCAGGCCTTCGAACGGCGGCGTGGCGGCGATGGCGCGGACCGAGGCGTCGATCCAGTCGGCGGCCGCCTTGTCAGGCACGCGCACGTTGAAGCGGACCACGGCGTTGTCGGCGACGACGTTCAGGGCGCCGCCGCCCGCGATCTTGGCGACGTTCACGGTGACGCCCTCGTGCCGACCGTTCAGCCCGTGCAGGGCGGCGGCGATCATGGCCGCGCCCGCCACCGCATTGCGGCCTTCCTCGAAGGCCCGGCCGGCGTGGGCGGCCCTGCCGGTGACGATCAGATGATAGTTGCCGCTGCCCTTGCGCGCCCCCGCCAAGGTTCCGTCCGCCAGGGCCGGCTCATAGGTCAGGCCGACATGGCCGCGCGCGCCCAGTTCGGCCAGCAGAGGCGCGGAGGCGGGCGAGCCGATTTCTTCGTCCGGGCTCAGCAGAACGGTCCAGCCCACGCCGTGACGGTCGGGATGAGTCTCGAAGGCTTCGAGCGCGGCCAGAAGCACGCTGATGCCGCCCTTCATGTCGGCGACGCCGGGACCGTTCAAAGCGCCGTCCGGGCGGGTGGTCACGGTCTGGAAGCGGCTGTCGGCGGGGAAGACGGTGTCGTAGTGGCCGGTCAGGACGACCTGGATCGGCGCCTCCGGCCGGGCGGTGATCTTCAGGGCGTCGGCGTGGGCCTCGGTCCGCACCGAGCCGTCGTCGGCGACGGTGGCGGAGTCCTGGGTCGGGATGCGTTCGACCGTGGCAGGCAGGAGCCGGGCCTCAGTCTCCAGCGCGTCCAACACGGCGTTCAACCCGGCGGCGTTGCGGCTGCCGGAGTTGATGTCAGCCCAGTCGATGGTGCGGCCGATGATGGCGTCACGTCGCCCGGCGACATGGTCCAGGACGGCCTGGTCGGCGTTCAGAATCCGCATGGCCGGACCCTAGAGCATGATCGTTTCGGACGGAACCGCTTTGCGGTTCCGACAGAAGCGTGAATCATGCTCTCGCTTTAATCTGGAGCCTGATTCACCGTTTCAGCGGAACCGCGTAGCGGTTCCTCCTCAACGGATCAGGCTCTAGACGCCGCGCGTCCAAAGGTGAAGGTCGGGCCGACAGATTACCGGTTCGGGCGCCGGTCGGCGCGCTGGCCGGGGTCGCGGCTTTCACGACGCCAACGGATCGACAGGCTGGTTTCGCCCTGGCCGCCGAACTGGGAGCTGATCGCCAGATTCCGGCGCGGTTGCCACTCCACCTTGACCGCCGCCCCGCCCTCACCGCCGCCGATGACCTCCAGATAGACGTCGTCGGTGATGTAGCGGCCGCCCGCCACCGTCAGGGCGCTGGCCTGTCCGCCGAAGGACAGCCGGTCCAGCCCCGCCAGTTCGCGCAGATTGCCGATGACGTCGAAGCCGCCGCCGCCCGCCAGGGCCGCAACCCCCGCCGCCAACTGCGCCGCCTCGAACGGCGACAACTGGGCGGCCGACCGGCCGAACAGCACCTGGGACAGGATTTCGTCCTGGGGCAGGGCGGGGGTGGAGGTCAGGGCGATCTTCGGCTGGGCCGCCGTGCCGGTGACATTGATGGTGGCGGTCAGGGCCGCGTCCTCTCGCGTCGCCGACAGGTTCAGGCGGATGTCCTCCGGATCGGTGGACAGGGTGACGCGGCCGGACTCGTCGAAGACGAAGCGCTTGCCGGCGAACTCATAGTCGCCGCGAACCACATTGGCCGTGCCGGTCAGCTGGGGTTGGGCCACTGTACCGCGCACCCGGGCGTTGACGTCCAGCACCACGTTCAGGCCACGGCCGCTGACCCGCACCTTGCCCCCGCTGGAGCGCAGGGCGATGTCCAGGCCGATCTGAGGGCCGCGCTGGCGCACCTCGGCTTCCTGGTCGTCTCCGCCGGGCCGGTTGATCTCGACCACGTCCATGGAGACGATGCCGGTGGAACCGGGCACCTCCGGCTCGATCCGCGCTTCATCGACATTGATCTGACCCGACAGCTGGATGTTGCCGTCCTGGCCGCGGACGATGGTCACGGGGCCTGTGGCGCGGGCCTCGCCTATGTCGTTGTCGATGACGCGGAAGCGGGTCAGGTTCAGCTGGGCGGTCGAGCCCGAGCCTTCGCGCAGTCCGATCCGACCCTGGCCGTTCACCGTGCCGCCCGCCGTGTCATTGGCGCTGAAGGCTTCGATCAAGGCCGTGGTGTCGTCGAACCGCGTCCTCAGATTGAGGTCGCCCAAAACCAGCCCCACCGACTTCTCGCGATAGGAGCCTTGCGACAGGTCGAACCGGCCGTTCAGACGCGGGGACGCCAGGGTGCCGGCGATCGTCGCTCGGCCGTCCACCTGGCCCGCCAAGGTGCGGTCACCGCCCAGGAACAGATCCCAGATCGGCTGAATCTGTCCATTGATCGAGACATTGCCGGACATCGGGCGCTGGCGGGCGATCGCCAGCCGCAGCGGCGCCGCTGAGGCTTCGACCGGCAAGGTGATGTCGGCGGCCGCCTGAACGGCGTCCTCGTCCGAGGCGACGGCCTTCACCGTCAGGCTGTTGTTGATCAGGGTGGCGTCCAGACGGCCGTCGACCGCCAGGCCGCGTGGGGCGTCGATGCTGCGGACGTCCTGCAAGGTGACGTTGGCCGAACCGGACAGATCGTCCCCGGCGCCGCGCAGAGAGACTCGGCCCGTCGCGCGGCCGCGCAGATCCGGGGAAATGGTTTGGAGATCGACGCTGGTCAGGTCGGCCTGGATGACGGCGATCCGTGAATCCTGACGCAGGTCCGCCATCAGGATTCCGCCTCCGACGCCGAGATCGAGATGGGCCGACCGCTCTGCGCCATCCAAGGTCAGGGTGGCGGGGGTGCGGGTGGTGAAGGCCACCTCGCGGACCCGGCCGCCGCCGCGCAGGCTCAGGGTCTGGGCGTCGCCGCGTCGCGAATAGACCCCGGTTCCATTGAACTGGGCGGGCGAGCCGCCGCCGACGTCCAGGGCCAGGGTGAAGGGCAGATTGTTCAGGGTTCCGCGGCCGTCCAGATCGACGGTGCGAATGACCCAGCTTTGGCCGGACAGACGGACGTTTCGCCCGCTGACGTCCAGGATGGCGCTGTCGGAGCCGCCGCCCTCGGTCAGGCGGACCCGCCCGTTGGCTTCGCCGGAAGCCAGGAAGGCGCCGGCGCGCGCTGTGAAGGTCAGGTCCGCGCTGGAAGGCAGGTTGTCCGACAAGGCCACGGCGCCTTGGGCCGTGACGCCGCCGGCGTTGACGTCCAGATCGCTCAGCCTGATCCGGTCGCCGCCCAGGGCGAAATTCCCCGACGCGCGGGCCGGGCCGTAGTTGGAGCCGCTGGTGATCGTGATCCGGCCGTCCGAGGCGTCTGCGCCCTTGCGGAAGCTCAGGATCAGGTCGGCGTCGGTCAGGATCAGTCCGCCGGCCGTGACCCGGTCGAACCCTGCGGTCAGATCGACGCGCGGCTGAGACAGGGTTCCGGTCAGGGCGCCTTGTCCGTTCATGTCGCCGGCGATTTCGACTGGACCGGCGGCGAAGGGGCCGCGCGCGTTCCAGTTCAGGGCCAGCCGCAGGCGGCCGTCCGTTTCGATCAGCCCCTTGGCGCCGGCCCGTCCGGCGGCGCCGGTCAGTTCGCCGCGATCCACCTCGATCCGGCCGCCGTTCAGCTTGCCGTCCAGCTGGAGACGCGGCGTGCGGCCCAGAAGACGGTCCAACTCGTCCATGCCCACGCTCAGCTCGCGGCCCCGGCCGTCGAAACTCAGGGTCCAGGGCGCGCCCGTCTTGGCCGAGGCGGCGCGAATGGACCCGCCGAAAGACCCCTTGCCGCCGGACTGGATGCGCGAAACGTCGGTCAGCCGCGCATCGCCGCGGAACCCCATGCCGCCCAGAAGATTGCGGGAGCCGGATCCCTCGACCGACAGCCCCTGGCCGTCCAGATCGATCTTCTCCAGCAATAGGGCGCCGTCCTTCATGCGTGCGGCTTCAAGCTGAACGCGCGGGGCTGCGCCCAGCAGACCGCCGATCAGGCCCTGGGTCGAACCGCCGAAGGCCCGAACGTCGCCGTCGAGATCCATCCGTCCGTCGCGGACCTGCACGTTCAGCGGCCCTGCGATGCGGGTCGCCCTGTAGCTGGCCAGGTTGGCGTTCAACAGGGTGGCCTGGCCTTCCAGGCTCCAGGTCTGGGCGTCGCCCTTGAACAGACCGGAATAGGCGGCGGGACCGGCGACGTCCGCACCCGTCAATCGGCTCAGGGACGCGGTCTGAACGTCCAGTCGAATTCCGTCGGGCGAACTGCGGTCGGACATGCGGATGACGCCCCGCGCTTCGGAGGCGACGTTGTCGGAGATCAGTTTCCAACCCACGCCCTGGAAGGCCTTGTCCTTGGCCGGGACCATGGCGAAGCCGAACCGCGCCGTGCGCCCGACCCGTTCGACGAAGGGGGCGAACAGGTCCGAGCCGCTGAAATCGAAATAGCCCGAGACCCGAGACCCGGCCTCGCCGAACCGTCCGTCCACCGTCAGCGGGACGAAGCGGCCGGTCTGAACCTTGGCCCGCACCAGGTCGGCGTTCACGACCGCAACGGCCGAAAAGGGTTCGTCCGGCGAATAGCCCAGGGCGCCGGCCAGGGGGCCGCCCTGGGCCTCCTTGGCGCGCAGATCGACGCGCGTGTCCTCCAGCTTGCCGCCGAAGGTCGCCGCCAGGCGCAAAAGATCGCCGGGGCGATTCAGACTGTCGGCCTTCAGCTCGGCGTGTTTGGCCCCGCGACGCGGCAGGTCGACCATTCCCGACAGATCCCAGCGCCCGTATTCCTTGGAAAAACCTTCCAGCAGTTCGACCCGCGCCGAGAACTTGTCGATATCGACGTCGATCGGCTGGGGGCCGCCGGGCTCGCCGCTCGGCGCGTCCAGAATGGGGCGGCGGATCAGTCGGATCACATCGGCGCTGATCTCCGTGGCGTGAAACCGCCGCGTGACCAGGGGCCAGTAGGACCAATCGACCCTGACGTTTCGGGCGTCCAGCCAGACCCCCTCGCGGTCCGTGACCGTGACCCGCTCCAGGGTGAAGTCGTCGAACAAATCGCCCTTCAGCCCATAGACGTTGATCCGGCCGTAACGGCTGATCTTCTGACCCTGGACAAAGCCCGACACCAGTTCTCGTCCGGCATCCGAGACGATGTACATCCGACCGCCGATCAGGGCGATCAGCGCCAGGACCAGTACACCGCCGACTATTCCACCGGCGATCAGGGCGATCAGCTGTGGCAGGCTGCGCTTGCGGCGCACCTGGGCGGCGGTTTCTTCGGGCGCGGCTTCAGGCGCTTGTTCGGGCGGCTCTTGGGTCAAAACGCCTGCCCGATGCTGATGTAGATCTGGAAGGCCGAGTCGCCTTCGCGCTTGTCCAGGGGGATGGCGACGTCGGCGCGGATGGGGCCGAACGGCAGCTTATAACGAACCCCGACGCCCGCGCCGTAGCGCATGTTGCTGAGGTTCGGCGTCTCTTGAAAACCCACGGCGCCGGCGTCGACGAAGGCCACAGCCTGGAAGCTCTGACCGATGTCGTGACGAACCTCCAGCGAGGTTTCGAACAGCGACAGACCGCCGCGCGGGGTCTGATCCGGCAGTTGCGGATTGACCCCCTGATAGGAATAGCCCCGCACCGACCCGCCGCCGCCGGAGTAGAACAGACGGTCCGACGGCACGCTCAGCTCACCCCCGCCGATGATCGCGCCGAGACGAAGGCGCCCGGCCAGGACAGTGCGGGCCTGATCTTGCAGCGGCAGATAGGCGGTCGCCTGGGCCTCATTACGCAGGAAAAGGACCGTGTCCTCCCCGGCCACGGCCGTCGGCTGGACCGAGGCGGTCACGCGCCATCCCCGCGTCGGATTCAAAGGATCGTTGGAGTTGTCTATATAGGCGCTGGTGCGGCCGGTCACGATCGCCAGATCCCGGTCGAAGCTGACCGCCCTAGGGGGGACGGACGCATAGTCGTATCGGTTCTCGCGGTACTGACCCGCGTCCAGGCCGATGCCGTAGTTGAAGTAGGAGGTCCGGCCGATCCGCTGTTGCAGCTCGGCCGCCAGCACCAGGGCGGTGCGTTCATAGGCGTCGGTGTCCTCCTTCACCACGCCCCCGCTCAGTTTCAGGGTGCGGCCGGGCTTGCGCCAGTGAGGCAGGGACAGATCGGCGCCGATGCGGCTGTCCAGCCGGGCGAACCGGGTCTCAAGCGCCAGGGTGTCGGCCCGGCCGAACCGATTGTAGCGGGTCCAGATGAAGTCCACCCCGGCGCCTTCCTTGGTGGCCCAGGTGGCGCCGGCCTCCAGCACGCGGCGGGGCCGGTCCTGGAGCGTCACGATCACGGGACGCAGCCCTTCGGCGGTGGTCTGTTCCGGCGGCGCGAGGGCGACGCCCACACCGTCATAGACGCCGGTGTCCAACAGGCGGCGCTCAAGTTCGCCGACCTTGTCCGGGTCATACCGGTCTCCTTCCCGCCACGGCGCCAGGGCGGCGACCCAGGCTTGATTGGTGCGCCCCGACCGCGGCATCAGGACGCCGTCCAACAGGACCGGCCGGCCCGATACGATGCGGTATTCGGGCGCGACGGTGAAGGCGGCGTGATCCACCACGACGCGGCGGGGATCGGCCTTGGCGTCCGCATAGCCGTCCCGCACCAGGCGCGCGACGATCCGCCCTTCCGCCGCGATCACATCGACCGCCCGGCCCGGATCGCCGGCCTTCAACCCGATCGCGGCTCTGGCGTCCTCGGCCGCCTCGGCGTCGGGGGCGGGGTCGATCCAGCTGATGGTCGGCGGGGTCAGCACGAAGCGGCGACCCGGCTCGACCGAAACGATGGCGGTCGGCCGCTCTTCGCCTTCGACGATGTCTTCGAGCACCGGCTGATAATAGGCTTCCGACCGCAGCAGGGCCTCGGCCGCCGACATGGCGCTGCGCGCGCGGCGCCGCGCTTCGAACCGGCTTTCGGGGGGGCCGTCCACCTCGCCGATGGCCCGCTCCAACATGCGGCGCAGCTCGGTGTCGACCTCGCCGCGGATTTGTGCGCGGGGATCTGCGGCGGCGGCCTGGGCGAGAAGGCTGCAGGTCGTCAATGCGGTGAGAAACAGGGCGGGCCGGATCGTCAAACTACAGCTTTCGTCAAGATCACGGCCTCCGGATCGGCGCCTCGGCACGCCCTTTCAAGCACTTAGGTTAGCCCCTATCCGACCGCAGGAGGGAGGGACAAGGCCCGTCAGTAGAACAGGGTTTCGCTTTCGGGCTGAACCGACTGTTCCGAGGTCCGCTCTTGCGGCGGCGGCGGGGTCTCCTCAGGCGGCGTGGGCGCGGGATCGGTCACTTCAGGGGCGACGACTGGCTCGCCGGCGGCCTCGTCGGTCTCGGCGGGTTGTTCAACGGGGGGCTGGTAGCCGTCTTCGGGCCGAGACTGGCGATCCTCACAGCCCGCCAATGCGGACGCGGCCAGCGCTGTCGCGGCCAGAATGAAGATCGAGCGTCTCATGAAAAGCGGTTCCCCTGGGTTGGTTCTGCAACGTCTGTCGCGCGGCTCCGTTCCATAGCGCCGAAAACGCCTTCGGTCATCTGGGTTCGCAGCCCCCCCAGCGCAGTATGGCCGCGTCGAGCGGAAGGGGCGGCGGATTTGCGACCGTAGAGGGCTGGTCATCGAAGCGGGGCGCCGGGGCCGGGGCGCCGTCTTCGAATGTCCCACGGGCTTGATTGTGCGGATGAGCCGGCGCCTCGCCCAGGCTCAGCACGGGGGTGACGCAGGCCTCCGTCCCCGCGAAATGCTCCGCCCAGTCGTCACGGTTCCGGGCGGCGAACAGGGCGGCGAAGCGAAGATGGAGATCCGGCCATGCGAAGGTGTCGTACTGAGGCGCTTCGGCGGGGTCGATCCCCAGACCCGAGAGCAGGGCGAGATAGAAGCGGGGCTCCAGCGCCGCGACCGCCACATAGCCGCCGTCCCGGCAGATGTAACACCGATAGAAGGGCGCGCCGCCGTCCAGAAGGTTGGAGCCGCGGCGGTCGTTCCACAAGCCCTGGGCGCGCAGGGCGTGGAACAGGCCGCCCAGCAGGGCGGTCCCGTCCGTCATGGCGGCGTCCACGACGCGTCCGCGCCCGGTGGTTCGGACCTCCAGCAGGGCCGCCAGAACGCCGACGACCAGCATCATCGCCCCGCCGCCGTAGTCGCCGACCAGATTCAAGGGCGGCGTCGGCGGTCGGTCCGGCGACCCCATGGCGTGAAGCAGACCGGTCAGTCCGATGTAGTTCAGATCGTGTCCGACGGCCTGGGCCAAGGGGCCGCTCTGTCCCCAACCCGTGATCCGCCCAAACACGAGGGCGGGGTTTCGGCCCAGCAGATCGGCCGGACCATAGCCCAGACGTTCCATGACGCCGGGACGAAAACCCTCGATCACGGCGTCGGCGGACTCGACCAGGCTCAGAACCCCGCGCCGGTCCGACGCAGACTTCAGATCGACCGGCACGGCGGCGCGATTGCGGTGAAGGACGGCGCCGCCCACCTCGGAAAAGACGGCCGAAGCCGCCGCTTCCGAGCGGGTGAGGCGCAGCACCTCGGCCCCCATGTCGGCCAGCATCATGCCCGCGAAGGTGACGGGCCCCAGTCCGTCGAATTCGAGGATGCGAAGTCCGTTCAGCGGTTTCATATGCATTGAGTAGCAGACCCGGTCTTGACCGGAAGGGCGGATTGCAACAGAAGGCGCCCTTCGACGGTTTGGGCCAGGCCCGAACGTCGCGCGGTGCGTCCTTAGCTCAGTTGGTTAGAGCATCTGACTTTTAATCAGAGGGTCCTCGGTTCGAGCCCGAGAGGACGTACCATTTCTCCCTTCGGAGGAGCCTCCCCATGTCCCAGCCCGTCTTCTTCGCCGTCGAAACCGGCGGGACCAAGATCGTGTGGCGGGTCGAGGATGCGGCCGGCGCGGTGCTGGATCAGGGACGGTTTGCGACTGGCGCGCCCGAGGCGGCGGTCGAGGCCCTGATCGCCGCGACGGGCGACAGGGCGGTCGCGGGACTGGGCGTGGCCAGTTTTGGCCCCCTGGTGGTCGATCCGGCCTCGCAGGATCGCGGCCTGATGCTGGCGACGCCCAAGCCGGGCTGGACCGGGTTCAATCTGGCGAAGACCCTGGCGGAGCGGCTGAACACCCCTTTCGTCGTGGACACCGACGTCAACGCCGCCGCCGTCGCGGAGGCGCGACTGGGCGCGGGGCGCGGGGCGCGGGCTGTGGCCTATGTCACCGTCGGCACCGGGATCGGCGGCGGGCTGTGTGTGGACGGCCAGACCCTGAAAGGCGCACTTCATCCCGAGATCGGCCATCTGTTCGTCCAGCGCCTCGCGGGCGACGCCCAGGTCAGCGCCTGCCCTTTTCATGCTGACTGTGTGGAGGGGCTGGCGGCGGGACCGGCGGTGCAGGTGCGGCTGGCGGGGCGTCGGCTGGAAGAAGTGGATGCGGTTCGGGCCGTGGTCACGGACTATCTGGGCCAGATGATCGCCGGCTTGGTTTTCGCCTGGGCGCCCGACCGGATCGTCATGGGCGGCGGCGTGATGTCGACGTCCGGCCTGATCGCCGAGGTCGAGGCGGCGGCGCGGCGCTGGGTCAACGGCTATGGCGCGGCGCTCGTGATGGGCGAGGGCGGCTATCTGGTTGCGGCCGAGCGCGGACACGCCGGGCTGGATGGGGCCATGCTGATGGCGCGGGAATCCATCCAGGGGTTTTGATCGGAGCGGCATCCGTGGTCTAAGGGCCGCATGAAGCTGATCCAGTGGCCTGTCCTCGCCGCCCTTCTCGTGCTGGCCGGCTGCAACGCCGGTCGTTCCGCCATGAGCGGGGCCGAGCAGGTGGGGGCGGGTCTGGGAGACGCGGTCACCGCGCCGCTGGAGGACTTCAATCTGCGTCGCCAGCTGATTCCGACGGTCCTCCTGCAGGCCGAGGCCAATCCCTATGATCTGCGCAATCTGAACCAGTGCACCACCATCGGCGCCGAGGTGGCGCGGCTGGACGAGGCCCTGGGGCCCGACACGGACGAGCCGCCGCGCCAGGACGGCTCCTATCGCAGCGAACAGGCGGCCGATGCGGCGGCCAAGGCGACGCTGGACGCCATTCGCGGCACGACGACCGACTTTATTCCGGGCCGCAGCTGGATTCGTCGACTGAGCGGGGCGGAACAGCACAGCCGCCATGTGCAGTCGGCCATACAGGCGGGGCGGATGCGGCGCGCCTTTCTGAAGGGGATCGGCATGCAGAGGAACTGCGCCCCGCCGGCGGCGCCGAGCTGGTTCCGCCCGAGACGGTAGGAGCTTATCCGTTCGACACGTGCCGCGCGTGGAAGTCGCGGCGGAAGGCTTCGAAGCGGCCTTCGGCGATGGCGGCGCGCATGGCGGCGGTCAGAGCCTGGTAGAAGGCGATATTGTGCCAGCTGAGCAGGACCTTGCCGAGGATTTCGTCGGCGCGGATCAGGTGGTGCAGATAGGCCTTCGAATAGGCGGAGGAGGCGGGACAGGGGATGGTGGGGTCCAGCGGATCCTGATCCTCGGCGAAGCGGGCGTTTTTCAGGTTCAAGGGGCCGTCCCAGGTCCAGGCCTGGCCGTGACGGCCGGCGCGGGTGGGCAGGACGCAGTCGAACATGTCGACCCCGCGCCAGACCGCCTCGACCAGATCGACCGGCTTGCCGACCCCCATCAGATAGCGCGGCCGGTCGGCAGGCAGCATTTCGGGCGCGTAGTCCAGCACCTCGCACATGGCCTGGTGGCCTTCGCCGACGGCGAGACCGCCGATGGCGTAGCCGTCGAAGCCGATCTCCTGAAGCTGTTCGGACGACTGGCGGCGCAGATCCTCAAAGGTCGAGCCCTGCTGGATGCCGAACAGGGCCTGGTTTTCCCGCTCGCCGAACCGGGCCTTGGAGCGGGCGCCCCAGCGGATCGACAGCTCCATGGCCTTTCGCGCCGCGTCCTTCTCGGCCGGATAGGCGACGCACTGGTCCAACTGCATCGAAATGTCGGCGCCGATCCGGTCGGCTTGAATCTCGATCGAGCGTTCGGGGGTCAGGACGTGTTTGGAGCCGTCGATGTGGGAGGAGAAGGTCACGGCCTCCTCCTTGACCTTCGATATGCCGGCCAGGGACATGACCTGGAAACCGCCGCTGTCGGTCAGGATCGGCCTGTCCCAACCCATGAATTTGTGAAGGCCGCCCAGACGCTCCATCCGCTCCGGGCCGGGGCGCAGCATCAGGTGATAGGTGTTGCCCAGGATGATGTCGGCGCCGGTCGCCTTGACCTGGTCCACCGTCAGGGCCTTGACCGTGGCGGCGGTGCCGACCGGCATGAAGGCGGGGGTGCGGATC
This sequence comes from Brevundimonas sp. Br13, assembly GCF_055391505.1. Lineage (NCBI taxonomy): Bacteria > Pseudomonadati > Pseudomonadota > Alphaproteobacteria > Caulobacterales > Caulobacteraceae > Brevundimonas > Brevundimonas sp. Br13. The sequence goes on from NZ_AP044008.1 coordinate 1,532,431, forward strand.
TCGCCGCGGGCGGTTTTCAGCACGCCGGTGCGCGCGCGGCCTTCGACGGCCGCAATGTCAAAAGGAAAGGGCATTCAGGCGATCAGTCGTTCAAGCTGTTCGACGCGCGCCAGATCCTTGGGACGGCCGAAAAGGCGGTACAGGGCGATGTGGTCCTGGATGTCGGGGACGAACAGGGGGGTGTCGTCGATAAACACCGGCCGACGCGACCCGAACTGGACGTCCGCCCAGTCGCCGCCGTCACGCACCTCCAGCCCGGCCATGACCTCGATCAGGATCGACTGATCATGGGCGCGGCCGAAGACGGCGGAGCGGAACAGGCCCTCGCCGGGGTCAGGCACGATCTGGCCGCCCAAGGCGGCAAGCAGGGCGCGGGCGTCGCGCGGGGCGCACAGGACGTCGATGTCCGGCACATGGATGTCGGTCAGGCCGTAAAGCGCCATCGCCGCCCCGCCGAAAATCCACCAGGGCTGGTCCAGGTCGCGCGCGGCCTCTCCGACGGCGATCAGGCCGTCGCGGAGATCTTGCGGCAGGTCAAGCTCGGCGTCGTCAGGCGTCACGGGGAGTCTCTTTCGTCAGAGGACGGCATTTAAGCGTTCGCGCGCCGGAAGGCCACAGGACAAGCGGTTCGATCCGCCTCAGCAGAAGGTTCGCGTCGGCGGCGGAGGGTTTTCAGGCCCGGAACAGCAAGGAGCCGTCGCCGTAGGAGTAGAAGCGGTAGCCGGTGTCGACGGCGTGGGCGTAGGCGGCCTTCATCGTCTCCTGGCCGGCGAAGGCGCTGACCAGCATGAAGAGGGTGGATTTGGGCAGGTGGAAGTTGGTCATCAGCACATCGACGGCGCGGAAACGGTAGCCGGGGGTGATGAAGATGGCGGTGTCGCCGTGGAAGGGGCGGATTTCGCCGGTCTCGGTCGCAGCGGATTCCAGCAGGCGCAGCGAGGTGGTGCCGACGCAGACGATGCGGCCGCCGTTCGCATGGACGGCGTTCAGGGCGGCGGCGGTCTCGGGCGAGACCTCGCCCCATTCGCTGTGCATCCGGTGTTCGGCGACGTCCTCGACCTTGACCGGCAGGAAGGTGCCGGCGCCGACGTGCAGGGTGACGGCGTGGGTCGAGACGCCCCGGGCGCGGATGGCGTCAAGGAGGGCAGGCGTGAAGTGCAGGCCGGCCGAGGGGGCGGCGACCGAGCCGTCGTGTTCGGCGAAGACGGTCTGATAGTCCGAGCGGTCGCGGTCGTCCTCGGGCCGTTTGGCGGCGATATAGGGGGGCAGGGGCATGACCCCGACGGCGCGGATCGCCTCGTCCAGGGCCGGGCCGGACAGGTCGAACTTCAGGGTGATCAGGCCGTCGTCGCCCTTGGCCGTGACCGTGGCGTCGAGACGGCCCAGGTCACAGGCGGCGTCGGCTCCCTGTCCGAAGCGAATGCGGTCGCCCGGCTTGATCCGCTTGCCGGGCTTCATGAAGGCGGACCAGACGTCGGGGGCGTCGCGATGGTGAAGCGTGGCCTCGACGGCGACGGTCAGGGTCTCTCCCTCGGGGCCGGGACGGGTGCGGACGCCGGACAGGCGGGCGGGGATGACGCGGGTGTCGTTGAAGACCAGGGCGTCGCCCGGCTGAAGAAAGTCGGGCAGGTCGCGGATGATCCGGTCGTCCAGGGCGCCGTCCTTCACCACCAGCAGGCGGGCGGAATCGCGTGGATCGGCGGGCCGCAGGGCGATGCGGTCCTCGGGCAGGTCGAAGTCGAAATCGGCGGTCTTCATCAGGCGGCGCACAGGCCACGCCGGGGGCGGGGGGTCAAGGGGCGGGAGAGCGGGCCGGCAGGTCAGGCGCGTCGCGGGGCGGGGGATTCCGGGACAGATCGGCGACCAGATCGTTCATCTCATCGATCTCGCGCACCTGGGCCTCGATGATCTCGTCCGCCAGTTCGCGGACGCGAGGATCGCGGATATGGGCGCGTTCGCTGGTCATGATGGCGATGGAGTGGTGCGGGATCATGGCCTTCATATAGGCGACATCGCCGACGGTGGCCTGGCTGCGGACCAGCCACAGGGAGCCGGCGAAGACGACGACGGCGCCGGCGAGGATCATCTGTTTGATCCGCGGCCTTTCGTACATCGACCACATGAAGCCCATCATGATGGCGGCCATGACCGCCCCCATCAGCAGGGCCATGTAGAGCCGCGTCTCGCTGAAACGGACGTGGTCGATCTGATAGGTGTTCAGATACATCAGGCCGTACATGACGAGGGTGGAGACCCCGATCATGGCGGCGAAGCGGCGATAGCTCACGGGAACCTCATGGGCGGCCTCGGCGGGTGTCGCTGAGGAGGAATGCGGTCGAGGCGGGAATGATCCGGCTGAACCTTCCGATCCGGCGCGTGTTCAGCGGAGATGAAAGCCCTCGCCCTTGTCCCCTCCGTCCTCATCGGCGCCGTCGCCAGCGCCCGGTCCATGACGCCCATGGCGGCCATAGCCGGGGCCCGGCTGGCGCACCGGAAGACGCCGGGGCGGTTGCTGCTGCTGGATCATCCGCTGTTCAAGTTCGGCGGTCTGGCCATGGGCGCAGGCGAGCTGTTCGGCGACAAGATGAAGTCGGCGCCGGACCGGACGGTCTTCCTGGGCCTGCTGGCGCGGGTGATGAGCGCGGGGATCGCGGGCTCGGCCCTGGCGCCGCGCGGGCGCGAGAAGCTCGGCGCGGCGCTTGCGGTGGGGACGGCGGTTCCGCTGGCCTATCTGGGGCTGGCCGGGCGGAAAAAGGCGATGGCGCGGATCGGGCAGACGAAGAGCGGTCTGATCGAGGATGCCCTCATCGTGGCGGCCGGGGCGGCGGTGGTGGCGATGGCGACCGGCCGACGTCGTTGAGCCGTTGACCCGGGGGGCGGGACAAGTCAAACCGCCGCCATGCTTCAGAACCTCGAAACCCTCGCCCGCGAGGCCAAGTCCTGGCCGTTCGAACAAGCCCGTAATCTGCTGGCCCATGTGCTGAAGAAACGGCTGGGCGAGAGCGAGCGGGCCGAGGCGCGGGCGCTGATCGACGCGGGCAAGGCCGACGAGGCCCTGGCGAAGTTCGAGGCCCTGCAGAAGCCGGTGCTGCTGGAGACCGGATACGGGCCCTCGGGCCTGCCGCACATGGGCACCTTCGGCGAGGTGGCGCGGACCACCATGGTGCGCAACGCTTTCCGCGCCCTGACCGGCGACCACTGGGCCACGCGGCTGGTCGCGTTTTCGGACGATATGGACGGCCTCAGGAAGGTGCCGGAAGGGGTGCCGAACCCCGAGATGCTGCGCGAGGACCTGAACCTGTCGCTGACGCGGGTGCGCGATCCGTTCGGCACGCACGACAGTTTCGGGGCGCACAACAACGCGCGGCTGCGGGCGTTCCTGGACTCGTTCGGCTTCGACTACGAGTTCATGAGCTCGACCGAGACCTACAGGTCCGGCGCCTTCGACGCGACGCTTCTGACCCTGCTGGAGCGGTTCGACGCGGTCATGGCCATCATGTTGCCGACCCTGGGCGAAGAGCGGCGGGCGACCTATTCGCCCTTCCTGCCGGTCAGCCCGATTACGGGCCATGTGCTGCAGGTCCCGACGCTTGAGCGGAACGTCGAAAAGGGGACCATCGTCTTCGACGATCCCGCGGGCGGGCGCACCGAGCTGCCGGTCACGGGCGGCCATGTGAAGCTGCAGTGGAAGCCGGACTGGGCCATGCGCTGGACCGCCCTGGACGTCGATTACGAGATGTCGGGCAAGGATCTGATCGAGAGCGTGCGCGAGAGCGGCAAGATCTGTCGCGCCCTGGGCGGGACGCCGCCGGAAGGCTTCAACTACGAGCTCTTCCTGGACATCGAGGGCAAGAAGATTTCGAAGTCCAAGGGCAACGGCCTGACGATGGAGGAATGGCTGCGCTACGGCACGCCGGAGAGCCTGAGCTGGTACATGTTCCAGTCGCCGAAGTCGGCCAAGAGCCTGCACTTCAACGTCATTCCGCGCGCCATCGACGACTATCTGGCCTTCATCGAAAGCTACAAGACCCAGGAGCCGGCCAAGCGGATCGACAATGCGGTCTGGTCGATCCATGCGGGCGATCCGCCGACCCATACCTCGCCGGTGTCCTTCGCCCTGCTGCTGAACCTGGTGGGGGTGGCGAACGCCTCGACCAAGGCGCAGCTGTGGGCCTATTTCGCCAAATATCTGCCCGAGGCCACGCCGGAGAACGAGCCGCTTCTGGACCGGCTGATGGACCACGCGCTGAACTATTACGAGGACTTCGTGAAGCCCTCGAAGTCGTACCGCCTGCCGGACGACAAGGAGAAGGCGGCGCTGGAGGACCTGGCGGAGCGGCTGAAGGCCCTGCCGGCGGACACGACCGACGGCGAGCTGATCCAGAACGAGGTCTATGCAGCAGGCAAGGCGCATGAGTTCGAGCCGCTCCGAGCCTGGTTTGGGGCGCTGTACGAAGTGCTGCTGGGCGCCAGCCAGGGACCGCGTTTCGGCTCCTTTGCGGCCATCTACGGCCTGCCGCAGACGATCGACCTGATCAAAAAGGGCGCGCGCGGCGAACTGGCGCAGGCTTGACGCAAGGTAATATTTCTTAACCGCGAAGGGCTTGTATGGCGACGTGGCCGGGGAGGCGACGTGCAGTACGAGATCGACGAACAGGCGCGGATCTTGTGGATGGACCTGGTTTCGGCCGGGTCCGCAGACAAGGTGCTGACGGCGACATTGGCGCTGATCAAGGCGCGGCCGGAGCTGTGCAGCTGGGACTGGATCGTCGAATGCCAGCCCCTGCCCGACGATGCGACGGTGGACCATCTGTCGAAACTGGCCCAGGCCTGGGGCGCACCGCCCACGGTCGAGGCGCTGACCGTTTTCGTCACTCAGGACCGGCTGCTGCACCTGTGGGCCCGGGTGATGGACTTCCAATTTCTGCGCCGCAAACACTTGGTCGAGCGCGACGTCGAGGCCGCGCGGCGGTTGATCGAACGCCGACGCGCCGAGCGTCCCTTAAGATGAACGGAAAATAACGGCGAAGCTCCGGGAGCCTTCAGGTTCAGCTCGGCATTCTCCCCTCATCGGCAAACCCGATGACAGGAGATGAATATGTCGAGCAAGTTTCTGAAGACGGGTCTGGCCACGGCTGCGGCTCTGGCCGCCCTGGTAACCGCAGCCCCCATGGCCGCCCAGGCCCAGGCCAACGGCGTGACCAACTGCGACGCCCCCGGCGGTCGCCAGCGCGCGGGCGCCCTGATCGGCGCAGTCGTCGGCGGGGTGGTCGGCTCGAACCTGGCGCGTAACGAGCGCACGGCCGGGACCATCGTCGGCGCCGGCGCCGGCGCGGCGGCCGGCTCCTATATCGGCTGCAACCAGCAGCGCGCCCGCGTCGCAGCCGAGGCCAACGCCAACACCTATCGCGCCGGAACCACTCTGCGGATCCGCAGCGGCCCCGGCACCGGCTTCCGTCAGTCGGGCAGCCTGGCGGCCGGCCAGCCCTTCACCGCCGTCGCTCGCCAGGGCGACTGGATCCAGATCGCCGGCGGCGGCTGGGTGAACGCCAACTATGTGACCCGCTGAGGTCGCGCCCCGAAAGACCGCGCCAGCGGGGTCGTTCCTCCCCCCGTCGATCCCGCTGGAACGGTCGCCAGGCTCGCGGTTCGCCGTTTGAGCCCAGACCCCGTCCGGTTCGCCGGGCGGGGTCTTTTATTGGCTGACCCAGAGGATGCGGGCCATCCATTCGATGTCGCGCCGGGGCACCACCCGCGGCGGATAGTCGGGATTGATCGAGGACAGGGTGGCGCTGCGGGCGTTCAGCGCCGTCAGCTCCTTGGCCACCACCTCGCCCGAGGTCAGACGCGCCACGACCCGGTCGCCGCGCCGCACGGCTGGGTCGCCCCGGTCGACGATCACCCGGTCGCCCTCGCGGTACAGGGGCGCCATGGAATCCCCGCTGATCCGCAGGCTGAAGGTGGTGGGATTGACCTGCGGCAGTTCGGTCTGGTCCCAGCCCTCGCCGGTCGGCAGGCCCGCCTCGTCGAAGAAGCCGTCCAGGCCCGCGCGGGCCAGGCCGAGCAGGGGCACGGTCGACGGGGTGGCGGGCGCGTCGTCGGCCAAGGCGGCGAAATCGGCGAGGGATACGCCGGCCGCCTGAAGAATCAGGGTCAGGCTCTCGGTCGAGGGCCAGCGGGGCCGCGGCGGATCCCCGGCGCTGAACCGCTTGGACGGATTGAAACTGGTGGCGTCCAGCCCGGCCCGCCGCGCCAACCCCGACGGCGACAGGCCCTCGCGCCGCGCCAGGGCGTCGACGGCCTTCCATAGTTTGGCGTGGGACAGAGGCATGGCGTTCCCGACAATGAGTCGGCCCAGCCTAGAGTGAGAGCTTAGGAATTTCTACCTAGCTGATGCTCGGTCGCCGCCTTTCGTTCCTGCCAGACCCAGAAGGTGCCGACGGTCAGGCAGATGATGATGAGGTAGCCGTTCAGGTTCATGATGGTGAACAGCGCGCTGACCGGCGTCCGGCCGTTCATCAGCAGGATGAGATGGCACAGGACTGTAAGAAGTTGGATGGCTCCGGCCCATATGGGCCAGGCGCGGTTTGATCTCAAAGCGAGAACGGCAAACACGGCCAGCAGGATCAGGTCGATGAAGAAGACGCCGTGGGGAGCCTGATCGGCGCGGGGCGATTCCTGTTGGACGACAAGCGAAGCAAACCACGCCATCAGGTATGCGCTGGCGCCCGCCTTTTCAGTATTTCCGCCCTTGAGCAGCGCAAAAAGCGCCATCGTAACCATGAAGACGGCGCCTATGACGGCGTACATCATGTTTACCATAGTTGTCGCCCCCAAGCGTTTACGCGAGGGGGCGACTGTAGGCGATGTTAGGTTAAGTGATAATGAGGCCTAACCTTAACTTAATTTCATGCAACCGAGCGGAGATGATTGCGCGTGTCCTTCGGGTCAAGCCAGTCGTCCGGCTTGCCGATCGGGCCGGCGGCGTAGGTTCCGAAGCCGAGGCGACGGTGGTCCTTCTGCAACTCGCCGTGGCACGCCACGATGGATTCCCGCGCGGCGGCGAGGGCGGCGATGGTTTCCATGGCCTTGGCTTGCGAGGCCGTGGCGGCGACCGGCGACAGCGAGAGGTCAGCGCGCGCGCTGATGAAGGATTGAACCAGCGTCGTCGCTTGAGCGATGGCGGCGTCGATAGCGTGTTCCGTGGCGTGCAGATCAGCAGCCACGCCGGCGATGACTTCAGTGCGGTCCATAGGGAAGCCCCTCAAACAAGGTTTACAATGGGTGAACCCTAACACGGCTTAACCATTCGTGGTAGATTGTTGTTAACCTAATTGTTGCGCGGGGCCAGACCCAGGCCGTCGCGGCGCGAGCGTCGTTCGGTCCTGCTTGGGCTCACATAAACCCTTGTATATTCTATGAATCGTCCAGCAGGAAGTGAGCGGTCAGCGAGGCGATGGGGCGGCTTCGGCTCTCTTGCCACGCCTCGGCCTGGACGTGAGCGATCCGCCGGCCGGCGCGGCTGATCTCGGCCCTGGCGAAAACGTCGACCGGCCGGCCCGCCCGCAGATAGGCGACGGTGACGTTGATGGGCCGCGGCAGGCGCGAACTCGGAAACGCCAGGGCGACCTGGGCGATGGCCGTCATTTCCAACAGGGCGGCGGTGGAGCCCCCGTGCAGGGCCGGCAGCATGGGATTTCCGATCAGCCGGTCGGCAAAGGGCATGACCACCGTGACCTCGTCGCCGTTCATCTGGGTGTGGAGGTTCAGAAAACGGGCGTAGGGAAGCCGATCCAGAAGGTCGCTCATGCGCCGACGTCTCCTGTGGTCGCCGCCTTGGGGTTGCGCTCGCGATTGAATACATAGGCGGACTGGGCCGCTGCGACGGGATCGGCGGGGTCATCCTCGAACGCCCAGCCGCGCACGAAGGCGATCGTGGGGGTCAGACGATAGCAGCTGGCTTGGGCCAAAAGGTCCGCGCCCGGCCGGGCCGCGCGCATATAGTCGACCCTCAGATCCAGGGTGGCGATCGGGTGGAAGGCGTCCATGGCGGTCCAGACGGCCAGGCCGCCGATATGGTCCAGCAAGGTCGTCACCAGTCCACCGGCCAGCACGCCCGTGTCAGGATCGCCGACCAGGTCGGGCCGCCAGGGAACCCGAATGCGCGGCGCGCCGTCATGAAGCCCGTCGAAGACAAAGCCCAGCGCGCCGGTGTGGGCGGCGCCCGCCGCAAGTTGTGGCAGGATGGCGTCGACGAAACTGTCGTGCATGCGAAAGGGCGTCCGTGGAGTCGGTGACAGTCTTCTGTATGACGGGGCGACCCGACGGCGTCGAGAGCGTTACGCCCCCATGATCCGCCCCGAAGATCTGCTGCATCCGACCCCGGCCGGCCTCTATTGCCCGCCCGGCGACTTCTACGTCGATCCGGTGCGTCCGGTGGATCGGGCCGTGATCACCCACGGCCATTCCGATCATGCGCGGGCGGGGCACGGCGCCGTGCTCGCGACGCGCCAGACCCTGGCCGTCATGACCGAACGCTACGGCGACGCCTTTACGGCGCGGGAGCAGGCGGTCGAATACGCAGAGAGGGCCGCGATCAACGGGGTCGAGCTGCGGCTGTTTCCGGCAGGCCATGTCCTGGGATCCGCCCAGGTCGAGGTGCGCTGGAAGGGTCTGACCATGGTCGTGTCGGGCGATTACAAGCGGCGGCGCGATCCGACCTGTCCGGCGTTCGAACCCGTGCCTTGTCACGTCTTCATCTCTGAGGCGACCTTCGGCCTGCCTGTATTCCGCCATCCGCCGGCCAAGGATGAGATCGGCCGGCTGGTTCGGTCGCTGGCGCAGTTTCCTGACCGAGCCCATCTGGTCGGCGCCTACGCCTTGGGAAAGGCCCAGAGGATCATACGCACGCTGCGTGAGGCGGGCTGGGACCGACCCATCTATGTGCACGGCGCCATGGAGCGGCTGAACGCGCTCTATGAGCGCGAGGGCGTCGATCTGGGGCCGATCCTGCCGACGCGCGATCTCCCAAAGGGGGCGCTGGGAGGCGAGGTGGTGGTCGCGCCGCCGTCGGCCGTGCAGGATCGCTGGTCCCGGCGGTTCGCCGATCCGGTCGTGGCCTTCGCCTCGGGCTGGATGGGGGTAAGGGCGCGGGCCCGCCAGAAGGGGGTGGAGCTGCCCTTGGTCATCTCCGACCATGCCGACTGGGAGGAACTGGTCACGACCTTCGAGGAGCTGAAACCCGACGAGGTCTGGATCACCCATGGCCGGGAGGAGGGGCTTCTGCGCTGGGCCGAACTGAACGGCCAGAAGGCGCGCGCGCTGCGCCTGGTCGGCTATGACGAGGAGGATGAAGAGACGCTGGAGGTCCGGCCGGACTGAGCGATCAGCGCCGCGCCCGGCGAGGGGCCGGCGCCGACGTCTGCGTCTCGTCCTCGCCCTTGTTCTCGACGAGGGCCGCGTTCATCGCCATGCGCAGGCGCTCGGGCTTGATCGGCTTTTCCACCACGGCGGCCATGCCGACGGACAGATAGTGTTTGGCGTCTTCGGGATCGGCGTTGGCCGTCAGGGCGACGATGGGGGTGCGTCCCACCTCGCCGCCCAGGGCGCGGATGGCCTGGGTCGCCTGGACCCCGTCCATGCGCGGCATTTTGATGTCCATCAGGATCAGATCATAGCGACCTTCCTGAACCGCCTGGACCGCCTCCAGCCCGTCCTCCGCCAGTTCGGAACTGCAGCCGAACATTTCGCACAAGGCCTGGGCCACGACGCGGTTGGTGGCGTTGTCATCGACGATCAGCACGTGGGGCGCGGACTTCAGATCGAGTTCCGGCAGGCTCGAGACATTGGAGGCGGGCTCGACGACCGCTGCGGCGCGGCGCGCGGTGATGTCGAAGGCGAAGGTTGCGCCCCGACCCTTGTTGTTCTCGGCCCAGATTCGACCGCCCATACGCTCGATGACCTGGCGGCAGATGGACAGGCCCAGTCCGGCGCCGTCCGGGCCCGAGCCGTGGACGAAGGGTTCGAAGATGGAATCCACACGGTCGGCGTCGACGCCGGGGCCGTCGTCGCGAACCCGGGCCTCCATCCGCACCTGGTCGCCGTCGACCCAGGCCTTCAGCCCGGCCTCGACCACCCCATTGCGCGCGAATTTCAGCGCATTGCCGATCAGATTGTTGAACACCTGCTTCAGGCGGACTCCGTCGATGACGGCGGCCAGCTCCGTGTCGCCTTCGTAGCCGACCAGCAGGGTCACGCCGTCCTGGGAGGCGCGCGGCTCCCATAGGGATTGGACGTCGTCCATCACGGCCCGCAGCGGGGTGGCGACGGGGGTCAACTCCAGCTCTCCCGCCTCGGCCTTGGCCAGGTCGACGGCGTCCTGAAGGATGCGCAGCAGGTTTTCGGACGATTCGACGATGGTCTGCACATGGGCCTGGGCCGTCGTGCTCAAGGGCTGGCGGCGCAGCAGTTCGGCGACGGCCAAGACGCCGTTCATCGGGGTGCGAAGCTCATGGCTCATGATGGCCAGGAACTGGCTCTTGGCGCGGGCGGCGATGAGGGCCTGGGCGCGCGTGTCGTTGAGGGCTGCAGCTTGGTTGGCCAACTCCGCCTCGTGGCGCCGCTGGCGGTCTGTCGCGCTGCGGAGCAGGGTCGCAGCCGTGCCCACGCCGTGATAGCGGCCGTTTTTCGTCACGATGAAACCGCGCAGCAGGGCGGCGGGACCGCCCCTCAGCAGGATTTCACTGAAGGCGTCGATTTCAGCGTCGCCTTCCACCACCGCCGGCTCGGGGTCCATGGCGAAGGTGATCGGGCGCAGATCGTAGAGGGCGTGGCCGAAGCGGCCGGCGATCTTCTGTATGAAGGTGGTGCGTTCCACCAGGCCCAGGGGGCGGTCGTTCTCTACGACAGGTATGACCAAAGTGTCCGGTTCGCGCTCGAACCGGGCGAAAACCTCGCAGCCGAGCGTGGACGGACCTACCGGCTCGGGTTGTTCTGAAAGGGTCTCAATCGTCGGCATACTGCCTGGAACTCCTTACTCGCCTCCCATATGCACCAGTAGCGCTTGCCGATTAGTTAAGCCGGATCAGAAAGTTTCGGCCTGTACCCTCGGTGTCATCTCAGGGGCGGGCGCCGGCTGTTTCAGGATTTTGCGCCGGGGGCGGGTCTGGTGTAGAAGGCCCGCCCGACCCATCTGAGGTCCTCATCCCTTTGTGCATGCGCGCGGCCGACCGGCCGACCGCAGATTCGTCATGAGCGTCATCCTGGAAAAGTCTACGACATCGGCCCTGGTTCTCTTCTCCGGCGGGCAGGATAGCGCGACCTGTCTGGCCTGGGCGCTGGAGCGGTTCGGGCGGGTGGAGACGGTCGGCTTCGACTACGGCCAGCGGCACGTCGTGGAGATGGAGGCGCGCCAGGCCGTGCGCGCCGGGATGAAGACGGCCCTGCCGCAATGGGCGGACCGGCTGGGCGACGATCATGTGGTAGACCTGACCGGATACGGCCGGATCGCCGAAAGCGCCCTGACCGCCGACCGCAAGATCGAGATGGATGCGCGCGGCCTGCCGACCACCTTTGTCCCCGGCCGCAACCTGATCTTCCTCGTGGCGGCTGCGGCCCTGGCGGATCGGCGCGGGCTGGAGGTGCTGGTCGGCGGCATGTGCGAGACGGACTATTCCGGCTATCCCGACTGTCGCCACGAGACCATGGAGGCCATGGCGCGGGCCCTGTCGCTGGGGCTGGACAAGCCGGTGGTGATCGAGACCCCGCTGATGTGGCTGACCAAGGCCCAGACCTGGGACCTGGCGCATACGATCGGCGGGGCGCCGCTGGTCGAGCTGATCATCGAGGACAGCCACACCTGCTACCAGGGCGACCGGACGCATCGCCACGCCTGGGGCTATGGCTGCGGCCAATGCCCGGCGTGCGAGCTGCGGGCGGCGGGTCATGCGGAATGGGTCGCTTCGAAGTGACCTATTCGGCCAAGGAAGTGTTTCTGACGGTCCAGGGCGAGGGCGGACAGGCGGGCCGGCCGGCGGTCTTTTTGCGCTTCGCCGGCTGCAATCTGTGGAGCGGGCGCGAGCAGGATCGGGCGAGCGCCGTCTGCAGCTTCTGCGATACGGATTTTGTCGGCGTGGACGGGGACGGCGGGGGCAAGTTCGCCACCGCGGACGGGCTGGCCGATCAGGTCGCGGCGATGTGGCGGGGGCGGGAAGGCGATCCGAAGCTGGTGGTCTGCACCGGGGGAGAGCCCCTGCTGCAGCTGGATGCGCCGCTGATCCAGACCCTTCACGCGCGCGGTTTCGAGATCGCCATCGAGTCCAACGGCACCCTGGCGGCGCCCGACGGGATCGACTGGATCTGCGTCAGCCCAAAGGCGGACGCAGACGTGATCCAGATCAAGGGCCAGGAGCTGAAGCTGGTCTATCCCCAGCCCAAGGCCCTGCCGGAGCGGTTCGAACACCTGGCGTTCGAACGGTTCTGGCTCCAGCCCATGGACGGCCCCGACCAGGCGGCGAACACCGCCGCCGCCATCGAATACTGCCTAACCCATCCCCAGTGGCGCCTGAGCGTCCAGACCCACAAGTACATCGGCGTCCGCTAATGCCCGTCTTCGAAATCACCAAACAGGCGACCTTCGACGCCGCCCACCACTTCCCCAACGAACCCGAGGGCAGCATCTATCGTCGCGTCCACGGCCACTCCTTTACGGTCGAGGCGACGATCCGGTCGGAGACCCTGGACGCCGAGCACAACTGGGTCGCGGACCTGGGGGCGCTGGACCGGGCGCTGAAGTCGGCGGCGGAGCAGCTGGACCACGGCATGCTGAACGAGCACGAGGGGCTGGAGCTGCCCAGCCTGGAAAACCTGTGCCTGTGGTTCGCCAAGACCCTGAAGCCGGACTGGCCGGGGCTTTGCCGGGTGCAGGTGGCGCGGCCGACGATCAACGAGCGGTGCGTGCTGTCGCTGTAGTCAGCAGCTTTTGCCCTGCCTCTGGCGCTGTTCGCAGCGGCGTTGCTCGCGTTCGTAGTCGCGCTGTTCGCGTTCGCGGCGGGCGCGGGTTTCTTCGTCCGAGGTGGTGACGGCGTCGAAGCCGGCGCCGACGACCGCGCCCCCGGCCTTGGCCGCGCCGCCCACGACGGCGGCGGTTCCGCCGACCACGGCGCCGGCGACGCAGCCCTGGAGCATCAAGGCTCCGCCCATGACGACGGCGGTCTGACAAGCGGCGATAAGACGGCTGCGACGCATGGGTGAGACACCAGAGATTTGGAAGAGAGGATAGGGGCGACGACAGCGACGTCCGGAGCCTACTCCAGAGATTTCGAATAGTCCCTGATAATGATGAACGCAGGCTGACCGTGGTCGGGATCAGCCGGCCCGTTGCGGGAGCAGTTTGCGGCGTTGGCGCGAGATCGCCAGCGGGGTTCCGTCGGCGCCCCAGGCGGTCGCCTCGTCCACCGTCCAGCCCAGGCCCAGGTCCAGCATCCGGAACTCGAAGAAGGCCCAGCCGTCGGGCGCGGTTTCGGGGGTCGGGTCGGTCAGGATGTCGATGCGCAGATCAACGGTGGTCATGGGCGCCGGCGTCGAGGAGGCGGTCCAGGCCGGGGGATAGAGGGCGTCCAGCAGATAGCACAGCCCGACCTCGTCCAGCGGGCGGCGGTCGGCCATCCGCATCCAGGTGCGTTCGATCACCGGCTTGCCGGCATTGCCGCCCAGAATGTTGGGCCCTCCGTCGAACCGGTATTCGACATGCTGGGCGAAATGGGGCGACATCGGCCCCCGGATGGTGGCGGCGGGGTCCAGGCTGTCCAGCGGGGGCGGAGGCCGATGAAGCGGGGCGAGCGTCGGGGTGTCGCCGTCCAAGCCGTAGGTTCCGGTGGCGTGATGGGTCATGCGGCCGTCCTGCTCGGCCTCGACCGCCGCATAGATCACATTGCGGCCGCCGCGCAGCAGGCGCGGACGAAAGGCGACCTGCTCGCCGAACCGCGCCGCCGACAGATACTGGACAGACAGGGTCCGCAGCGGCGCGGTCAGTGACAGGCCCTGCCGCATCGCCTGGGCGCACAGGGCCGCCAGCAGGCCGCCGAAGGGAAAGCCCTTCTCCGGCGGCAGGCCGGACGGACCGTTGGAGAAATGACCGGGAACGGGCGCCGAAAGGCCGCCGTCGTCCAGGGTGTGGAAGGCCAGGGCGGCGTCGAGGGAGATGGGGTGGGTCGTATCGGCCATGGGCGCCATCCTGCGTCAGGCGAAGAAGGGACGGAAGGCGCTGCGTTCTGGAGGGGTTGCAGGTCCGTTGTCAAACAAGACTGACTGAGCCGGTTCGGATTGGCAACCCTCTTGCCAACCGCCTGACGCGGGGTCACTTTTGTCGCATGGGACGCACCGCAGACTACAGCCGCCAAAGCTGCTCCATCGCCGCCACCCTGGAGGTGATCGGCGATCCGTGGACCCTGCTGGTCATCCGCGACGCCTTCAACGGGGTCAGCCGGTTCGAGCAATGGCAGGACAATCTGGGCGTGGCGCGCAACGTCCTGGCCGCGCGTCTAAAAAGCCTGGTCCAGCACGGGGTGCTGGAGCCGCGCCCCTATTCCGAACGGCCCCCGCGCAACGAATATGTGCTGACGCCCAAGGGCAAGGATCTGTACGGGGTTCTGGTGACCCTGCACGGCTGGGGCGCCAAACACGTCTATGGCGAGACCGACTGCGGCATCGACATGGTCCACTCGACCTGCGGCGCCACCCTGACCCCGCGCATCGCCTGCGGCTGCTGCGGCGAGATCGTCAAGCCGAGGGACATCCGGCTGACGCGGGCGGAGAACCGGCCGACGGTGGGGGATGTGATGCCGAAGGATGATGAGGCGGCTTAGGGCGGCCGTCGAGGACGGGTTTGAGAGCGGGACAGGGGGCTTTGGTTGGACAAGTTCAGTCGGCGTCCTAACAGGAAGGCTCGTGTTCAGAACACCGTGCTGGCCCTGTCGGCCTTTACCTTTGCCGGTGGTTGCTTCGGCGTCCTGATCGCCTTCGGCAACGCCGCCATTCCCTGGTTTTTCGGCCTCTATGCGTTCTGCTGGACTTTGGGATTCCTGTTTTGGCAGCAGAGGTTTGTTCGAAACTACTTTCGCTGGAGGTCCAGAACGCGTCTTCAAAGCCAGCAAGGTCCAGGATTTTCAACACTAGAGCTGGCCGCTATCGAACAATTCCTTGATCGAGCCGGTCCTCAGGAGGCCGCCGCACGCCGACATTTCGAGCAGGCGGAAGTCGTTTCCCGCTACAATTCAGGCGCCGGCGGAGTCACTGCGATAAGAAGTTCGCAACCTTGGCCTTGGACGAAACCCGCAACGGACAATGTGTCCTGGTTTCACATTGATCAGTTGAATGCCGTTGTGGGGTGCCAATTTTGGCCTGGGCCGGCTGAGGGTCTGTCGATCCTTGAGATTTTTGCGGGAGACACAAACACGGCCCAGTTGGACTGGATGACAGTGACTTTCCGAGGGGCGGATGATGGTCTGCCGCATCCGCCGGCTCCCACCTTCGCCCCCATCATTAGCGAGCCTCGCTGGGTAACCTGGCGCCCGGAGCCCTGACGACGAAAGCCGGCCCCACCCTGCGGTGAAACCGGCTCCCGTCATCCCTTGACGCACACCACCTGACGCAGGGTGTGCACGACCTCGATCAGGTCGGCCTGGGCCGCGATGACCGCGTCGATGTCCTTATAGGCCATCGGGGTTTCGTCGATCACCTCGGCGTCCTTGCGGCATTCCACGCCCTCGGTGGCGCGGACGTGGTCCTCGATCGTGAACCGGCGCTTGGCTTCGGCCCGGCTCATGGCCCGACCGCGCCGTGCGAGCAGGTGCAGAACGAATCCGCATTGCCCTTGCCCCGGACGATGAAGGACTTCGCCCCCATCGAGCCGGGGATGATGCCCAGTTCGCCGTCCTTGGCCGACACGGCCCCCTTGCGGGTCAGGAAGACGTCCTTGCCGAAATGCTTCTCCTTCGAGACGTAGTTGCAACCCCTGATCCCGAAAAACCTGATACTGCCGCTTTCTGTCAGCAGGTCTGCTAGGCTCGCGTCGTGTCCCGGTCCGAACGCCTGCTTGATCTTCTGAACGCCCTGCGGCGACGACGCCGGCCGGCCAGCGGTCGCGCGCTGGCCGAGGAGATGGGTGTCAGTCTGCGCACCCTGTATCGCGACATCGCCAGCCTACAGGCGCAGGGGGCGACGATCGAGGGGGAGCCGGGGGTCGGCTATGTGCTGAAGCCGGGCTATCTGCTGCCGCCGCTGATGTTCACGCCGGAGGAGGTGGAGGCCCTGGTGCTGGGTTCGCGCTGGGTGGCGGACCGGGCCGATGCGCGGATGCGGGACGCCGCCCTGGGGGCGCTGGCGCGGATCGCGGCGGTCCTGCCCCCGGATCTGCGCGACGAGATGGAGACCTCGGCCCTGCTGGTCGTGCCGGGGGCGCCGTTTCCGACCGATCTGGTCGATCCCGCCCTGTTGAGAAAGGCGATCCGCACCGAGCGGCGGCTGAGGCTGTGTTACCGCGACGAGGCGGGCAAGGCGTCAGAACGGGTGGTCTGGCCCTTCGCCCTGGTCTTCTTCGACCGGGTGCGGCTGCTGCTGGCCTGGTGCGAGTTGCGACAGGATTTCCGCAGTTTCCGCACCGACCGGATCGTCGAGGCGGAGGTGACGGAGGCCCGCTATCCCGCCCGGCGTCAGGCCCTGCTGAAGACCTGGCATGAGGCGCAGGAAAAACGGGCGGAAGCAGGATCATGCTGACAGGAACTGGCAGCAGGGCGGTCTAGGTTTGTTCTCGCAAAAACCGGAGGGCGCATGACCGAGATCGAAGACATTCCACTGAGCGTCGCCGACCCGGAGGCCGCGGCGCGCTTCTACGCCCGGCTGCTGCGGCGAACGCCGCTGGAAGCGGGACCGGATCGCGCCGTCTTCATTCTGTCGACCCGGCGGACGCTGAGCCTGTGGCGTTCGGCACAGCCGGCGTCTCGACCGGGAGACGCCCTGGAACTGCGCATGAAGGCGCCGTCCGTGGTGGATGAACTGCATATGGACTGGTGGGATCGCGGCGCGCGGATCGTCTTGCCGCCGATGGACACCCGTCAGGGGCGGGCCTTCGTCGCGAGCGATCCCGACGGCAACCGCATCCGGGTCTTCGCCGCCGGCTAGACCGCGGGTCGGCGCGCGGGCTGACGTGGAATCTCCAGGGTGAAGAGGGAGCCGCCTGCGACGGTGTTACGGTGAAGGGCGAGCCCGCCGTGAGCCTCCGCGATCGCCCGGACGACCGCCAATCCCAGGCCCGAGCCCGTGGCCGATGGGTCGCGCTTGAAGGGGTGAAAGATGTGGGCGGCGCGATCGGCGTCTATGCCGGGGCCGCTGTCCTCGATCGAAATCCGGGCGAAGGCGCCGAAGGTGGCCGTGCGGATCACCAGCGGACCCGGAACGGCGTGTCGCCGCGCGTTTTCGAGCAGGGCCAGGGCGGCCTGTCTGAGGCGTGTCGGATCGCAGACGGCCAGGGCGGGCTCCAGGCGCCACTGGGCTTCGAAACCGGCGGCGCTCAGGCTGGGCTGTACGATTTCGCGCAGGGCGCCGATCTCTTGGGACAGATCGACCGCCTCAAGCTGGAGATCCAGGTGGTTGCTTTCGGCCAGGCTGACCACCCGCAGATCCTCGACGATGCGCGCCAGGCCCTCGATCTGACGCCTCAAACTGGTCAGGGTGTGATCGTCGATCTGGAACACCCCGTCGGCGACGCCCTCCAGACGTCCCTTCAGAATGGTGACCGGGGTGCGCAATTCGTGGGCGATCTTGGCGTTCCAGGCGATGCGTTCCTCGGCGTGCGCCTGAAGCCGTTGCGCCATTCGGTTGAAGTCTTCGACCAGTTGGGCGGTTTCGCGAAGGGCGCGTTTGCCGACGGTGGCGCGAGCGGTCAGGTCGCCCTCTGAAATCCGTTGGGCCGTAATAGCCAGGGACGCGAGTGGAAGGACGATCTGCCGAGCCAGCAGGGCGCCGGCCATGACGGCCAGGCCGATCGCCGTCAGGACCGCTGCAACGATGACCGCATAGTCGACGGCCTGGGGCTTCCAGTGATGCGGCGCGGCGACCACGCCGGGATGGTTTTCAAACACCCAAGCATAGACGAAGAAGGCGCAGAACGCGCTGAGGATGAAGCCGGTCAGGGTGACCAGGCCGATCCGAGCCGCCACATTGCGCCCTATGCCGTCGGTCAGGGGCAAGCGTCAGGCTCCAGCCGGTAGCCGACGCCCCGGACATTGGCGACCAGACCGACGGCGCCGGCGGCCTCCAGCTTGCGTCGAAGATGGCTGAAATGGCTGTCGATCGTGCGTTCCTGAACGTCCTGGTTCGGGAAGCAGGCGTCCAGGATTTCGGCGCGGGTGAAGACCCGCAACGGAATCCGCGCCATATGGGCCAGCATTTTGAATTCGGTCAGGGTGAGGTCCAGGCGTCGACGTCCGTCGGCCGTGATCACGGCGGCGAGATAGTTCTCCAACTGGACCTCGACCGGCCCGACCCTCAGCACCTTGGCGTCGGGCGCGCCCACGGTGCGCCGGAGGATGGCGTGGACGCGCGCGACGACTTCGACGGGTTTGAAAGGCTTGACGATATAGTCGTCAGCGCCGATCCGAAGCGCCTGAAGCTTGTCCAGATCCTGGTCCAGCGCCGTGACCATGATGACCGGCGTTTCTCCGCGCCGGCGCAGTTCGCCCAGGACGTCCCAGCCGTCGCGATTGGGCATGCGCACGTCCAGCAGCACCATGTCGGGCTTCAGAGAGGCATGGAGATCAAGCGCCTGCTGCCCGTCCGAGGCGGTCGCGGTTCGAAAGCCCTCGCGACGCATATAGGCGTCCAGAATTTCGACGATTTCGCCTTCGTCGTCGGCGATCAAGACAAGACTGCTCATGAAACCTCCGTCCTCCGCCATCGCGCCGCGCGCCCGGCACGTCCAGCGGAACCGCACGGCTTCGGATAAACTTCATCCGTTCTCCACGAAATCTGGACGATCTGAAAAAAGAGAACCCCCTCCCGCGCCAGGCGGGAGGGGGCGAACTGACCGGGAGGAGGACGGTCAGTAGGAGGCGCGCAGCTCGATGCCGAAAGTGCGCGGGTTGTTGAAGTTGCCGTAGTCGCCCAGCGTGCCCCGGTTCGAGGGGTCGCGGCGGTAGACATAGGTCTCGTCCAGCAGGTTGCGCGACCACAGGGCCACTTCCAGATCGGGGCCGCCTTCACGGGTGGCGATGTCGGCCACCGCGATGCGGGCGTTCACCAGGAACGAGGAGTCGTTCTTGATTTCGAACTGGTCGAAGCTGTGGCTGGCGTCGGCGTAGTTGGCGTCGATGTGAGCCTTCAGCGTCGCGCCCATGAAGGGCGAGTTCCAGTCCGCGGCCACGCTGGCGGCGTTCTCAGGCGTATAGGCGATGAACACCTTCTGCACCTGATTGTTGAACGGGTTCACCGTGTCCGGGATCTTGGCATCCGTATAGGCGTAGGAGGCCGACAGCGTCAGATAGTCGTTGGCGCGGAACTGGCCTTCCAACTCCAGGCCCCGGATCTTGGTGGTGCCGGGGGCGTTGATCGTTTCCAGCGTGTTGCGGGTCGAGGCGCCGATCACGGTGACAAGGCTGAAGTCGATCTGGCTGTCGGTGCGGTCCATCGCATAGACGGCCGCGTTCAGCCGCACCCGACGGTCGAACAGGTCGCTCTTCAGGCCCAGCTCATAGGCCTTCACCTCTTCCGGATCGAAGGAGCGATAGGTCAGCGAGCGCGACGAGGCGCCGCCGGCCCGATAGCCGGTCGAATATTTGCCGTAGACGTTGACGCTGTCGGTCAGGTCATAGGCCAGGGTGACCAGCGGATCGAAACGATCGACCGAGGTGTTGAAGCTGAGATTGGTCGGGGCGTTGTTCACCATCTCCAGCTTGCCGTCCTTGTCATCCCAGGTGTAGCGGCCGCCGACCGTCAGGTGCAGGGCGTCCAGCTGGGCCGGGGTCCAGGTCGCCTGACCATAGACCGCCTTGGATTCGGCGTGAGCCGTCGACTTGCGGTCCAGCGAGCGGGAGCCGCGGATGGTCGGGGTGGGGTCCAGGATGGTGTAGCCCGTGCCGTCGGCGTTCCATTGGTTCGTCGAAGGCGTGGCCGCATCGTCCGACACGGTTTCCTTGAAGTAGAAGACGCCGCCGACATAGTCGATGCTGTCGCCCAGCGAACCGACCGCCTGGACTTCCTGGCTGAACTGGTGCTGCCAGAAGCCGGCCAGGGAGTAGCGCGAGAACTTGCCATTCGGGCCGGTCACCGGCGGACGGTGGGCGCCGGCGATATTGTCGTACTGCTCGACGTCCAGGTCGCGATAGGCGGTGATCGAACGCAGTTCCAGCGCGTCGCTGGGGCGATAGGACAGATGCAGATCCGTCCCGCGCGTGTCATCGACGCTCCACTGCTGAGGCACGCCGATGTCGGCCTGCGTCATGCGCTCCGAACCTTCGACCTGCACCAGGGGCGACAGGGCGCGGATCGAGCCGCTCGGCACGGTGGCCGAGGTCCACGGCACGACCGTCAGGCCGTTCGGGTTGAAGTTCAGCAGCTGGCTGTAGAACGGGGTGTTCTTGTCCTTGCCGATGTCGGCCGCCAGATCGGCGGTGAAGTTTTCGGCCGGGGTCCAGCGGGTCTGGAAGCGCAGACCGCGGCGGTCGTACTGGCCAAAGCCCGTCTCGCCCGGCAGGATGTTCTTGGTGACGGGCCCCTGAACCGCGATCACGCCGTCCACCTTGAAGGCGAAGTCGCCCAGGGCCGGAAAATCGACGTGCAGTTCGGAGTTGTAGGAGTCCAGGTTGCCGACGCCGGCGACGACGCGCATGCCGAACTCGCCCGTGGGCTTCTTGGTCACCAGCGACAGGGCGCCGCCTTCGGTGTTGCGGCCGAACAGGGTGCCTTGCGGCCCCTTCAGGACTTCCACCCGTTCGATGTCGAGCAGGGCGGAAGCGAGGCCGTGCTGACGCGCCAGATAGACGCCGTCGACATAGACGCCGACGCCCTGTTCACGGGCGGGTTGGTTGGCGTCGTTCGGCACAATGCCGCGAATGCCGATGGTTAGGGCCGATTGGCGCGCTTCAAAGGTGGCGACGCGAAGGCTGGGCACAGCGCCGTCGGCCAGATCCATCAGGCTCTGAACGTGGCGGTTTTCCAGCGATTCCGAACCCATGACCGAGATGGAGATCGGCGTGTCTTGCAGATTGGTTTCACGCTTGGTGGCGGTGACGACGATGTCGGCCAGGCCGGTCGGCGTCGGATCGACGGCGACGGGATCGCTGCCGGCGAAGGCGGAAACGGGCGCGGCGAGAAGCGCGGTCCCCAGCAAAAGCTGGAGGCGGAGTTTGTTTTGACGTTGCATTTATTTCCCCTGCTTGGTCAGGCCGGGGATTAGGGCATTACTGCAATGATCAGTTTAAAGAAATATAACGCAGCTGTGCATTATTGTTGAATGGGGTCTCAATCAATATTCGACGAAAATCAACTCAAAATCCACCCGATCTCCACAATTGTCTAGGCTGTCGCTACGGCGGTCGTGTCGCGGATGAAGCCGCCGCCCAGGACGCGGTCGGGGTCGGTCGAATCGTACAGGGCGCAGGCCTGGCCGGGGGCGACGCCTTCCTCGCCTTCGTCGAAGACCACGCAGACGTCGCCGTCGATCAGGGCCAGACGGGCGGGGGAGGACTGGCGGGTCGAGCGGACACGGGCGAGGACGGGGAGGCCGGACGCAGCGGCCTCCTGGATCGTGGCCTCGTCGCCCAGCCAGTTGGTCTCTTCCAGCGTCAGAGACGCGGTCAGCAGGGCTTCGCGCGGGCCGACGACGACGCGGCGGGTTTCGGGCTCCAGCCTGACGACGAACAGGGGCTCGCCCACCGCGACGTTCAGGCCCCGGCGCTGGCCGATGGTGTAGTCGGTGATGCCGGCATGGCGTCCCAGCACCCGACCGTCCATGTGCACGATCTCGCCGGCCTCGCGCCCTTGCGGGCGCAGGCGGTCGATCAGGGTGCGGTAGTCGCCGGAGGGCACGAAACAGATGTCCTGGCTGTCCGGCTTGGCCGCGATCTTCAGCCCCAGTTCGGCGGCGACGCCGCGCACCTGAGGCTTCTCCAGATCGGCCAGCGGAAAGCGCAGATAGTCGAGCTGGTCCTGGGTGGTGGCGAACAGAAAGTAGGACTGGTCACGCGAATGGTCGATCGCCTTCCTCATCTGCGAGCGATTGCCGACGGCGGCGCGGCGGACGTAGTGGCCCGTGGCCATGGCCTCGGCGCCCAGGTCGCGGGCGACGTCCAGCAGGTCGCGGAACTTGACCGTCTGATTGCAGCGAATGCAGGGAACCGGGGTCTGGCCCTTCAGATAGGAGTCGGCGAACTGGTCGATCACCGCGTCCTTGAACCGGCTTTCATAGTCCAGGACATAGTGGGGGATGCCTATGGTCTCGGCGGCTAAACGGGCGTCGTGGATGTCCTGACCCGCGCAGCAGGCGCCCTTCTTCTTCAGGGCCGCGCCGTGGTCGTAGAGTTGAAGGGTCACGCCGACGACGTCATAGCCCGCCTTGTGCAGCAGTGCGGCGACGACGGTGGAATCGACCCCGCCGGACATGGCGGCGACGACGCGCGCTCCGACCGGCAGGCCGACCGCCGCCCGAGCGCTCTCGACCGCCGCATCCATGTCGGTGCGGAGGATGTCGGGAACGGGGCAGAGATCTTCGACCAGGGTCATGGCCGCCATTTAGTGCGGAACCGGCGCGATTTCGAGGCTTCAGCGCAAGCGTGCAGGAATAACCATGCGATCGTGCAACACCTGAGCGCTCTCGATGCGAAGATCGTCGTGACGATAGGCGATGACATGTCTGGGCGAACTGACCCGCTCGCTTGGCGCGCCAGGTGACGCGCATGGCGAAGATTAAACAGTCTCACCGTCTCATGGTCCAACGAGAGCGATTTGGACGCAGCATGGTTTGGGTGTTGGGCCAGCAGGCGAAAAGCGGTGGTCAACAGCAGTCTGTAGCGAGCGCCGGCGGCTTCGCCGAAATCAACGGCGCTGGTTCGAAGGATCGCCTCGATCTGGCTTTGCGCCCGAGGCGCCACGACGAGGCGTAGAGGCAAGGGTCAGCGGCCGAGGCTGTCGAGCCAGGCCTCGATATTCTCAACCTCTATACCGAGGCCCGCGTCCAACTCGTCCAAACCTTCTTGGATTTTGGACTTGAGCGCGGTCAGCTGCGTCTCTTGCTGCAACATATCCGACTCGGTCGCTAAACGCGCCTGAACCAACCTTTTTCATCAACGAAGGCCTCAAGCTGTTCGCTGAGATGTACGGCGAAGGTCGTCATGCCTGGAATTTAACACAGGCGCTTCCAACGACAAGGGCCGCACCCGTCGCCGGATGCGGCCCTCTTCGTCTTCGGGGAGAAGCCTTAGGAACGGTAGCTCTGAATCCGCGTCGTGCGCAGACCCTGCATGCCCCATTTGTCTATGGCCTTCTGCCAGGCGAGGAATTCTTCCGCCGTCAGGCGGTACTTCGCCAGGGCGTCGTCAAGGCTGAGCAGGCCGCCGCGCACGGCGGCGACGACCTCGGCCTTGCGGCGGATCACCCACCGGTCCGTGTTGGCCGGGGGCAGATCGTTCAGGGTCAGGGGCGTGCCAGTCGGTCCGACCACGTATTGTTCGCCTTTGCTATTCAGGCGTCGCTCTTGCAACATGGGCTTATGCCTCTTTCACCATCACCGTAGTGAGATGACTGTAGGCCTGCCCCTCTAAGGTCGGTTTAAGCGTCGTGGTGAAGGAACGGATAAAATCCGACCTCGCCAGAGGGACTCTGTAAACCTTGCTTGAGCGACGATTCATTAGAACTAACGGTTACTTACTGGCCGATCAGCGTTTGATGTTGATCAGTTCAGCGAGCATTTCGTCCGCCGTGGTGATGATCTTGGACGAGGCGGAATAGGCGCGCTGGGTCGTGATCAGGCCGGTGAATTCCGCCGACAGATCGACCGTGGAAGACTCCAGCTGCTGGGCGGCGACCTTGCCCGCGCCGCCGGTGCCTGCGGCCTTCAGATTGTAGGTGCCGCTCTCAAGGCTGACCGCATAGGCGTTGCCGGACACCTCCTTAAGGCTGTCGGGGCTGGGGAAGGTGGCGATGGCGACCTGGGCGATCCGACGCATCACGCCGTTGTCGAAGATGGCGGTGACGAAGCCGCCCTCGTCGATGGTGATCTCGCTCAGATTGCCGAAGGCCGTGCCGTTGGTGACCGTCGATTGGACCACCGAGGCGGTGTTCAGCTGGCTTAGGCCGCCCGCGGAGGTGTTCAGGTCCAGGGTCACGGTCTGGGCCGCGATGCCCAGGCCGTCGGCCCATTTGACCTTGCCGTTGTCGCTCGGATCAGCGGGGTCGATCGTATTGTTCGGATCGGATTCCAGGAAGTTCAGGCTCGCCTGTTCCGGATCGTCGAACAGCCCCTTGCCTGCGGGCCAAGCCTGCATGGTCTCGATATCCAGGCGGCCTGAGGGGGTGAAGGCGATAAGGCCGGTCTTGATCTGACCGTGGGAGTAGGGCGCGCCGGTGACGACGTCGCTGGCCGGCACGGCCACCACTTCCGCATACCATTGGTTCGGTTCGGCGCTCTTCAGGAAGCGGATTTCCAGGTTGCGCTGGCCGCCTTTCGAGTCCGACACCGGGATGTTCATCTTGAAGTCCGGCTTGACGCCCACCGGATTGTCGTCCTCGGCGTTGTACATGGCCATGGAGTTGGCCGAGGGGTCGTACTTGGTCTTGGCCACGCCGTCCGTCGACATGCCGATATCGGCGAAGTTGATCGCGAAGGGCGTGCCCGCGACAGGCGGCGTGCCGCTGGTCGGGGTGATGGTGAGGGCCGTCGCGGTTGCGGTGGCTGAACCGTTGCTTCCCGCAGTGGGGGTGAAGCCCGTCAGGGCGCCGGCGGCGTAGGTCGCGGTGCCGGTGATCTTGGTGATGCCCGTCTTGATCGTCACCTGATAGGTGTTGGCGCCGGTGCGGACGTAGGAGACGTCCACATCATGTTCGACCGGCGGGGTGGCGGCGTCATCGACGCCGTTATAGCGATTGGCGGCGGCGGCGGAGGAAACCGTCTGGGTCGAACGCAGATTGGCGTTGATCTGAACCCGGGTCGTCGGTTCGGCGGTGCCGCCGACCTGGCCGATGTTGATCGAGCGCAGGCGCGACAGGTCGGACGGATCGGTCGAGATGTCGCCGTTCGAATCCACCGGCCAACCCTGCAGATAGAGGCCGGCGCTGTTCTTCAGATAGCCCAGATTGTCGACCCGGAAGGCGCCGGCGCGGGTGAACAGGCGGGTGTCGGTGGCGCCGACGTTCTCGGCCTGGGTGGTGGTGACGAAGAAGCCCTGGCCGCTGACGGCCAGGTCGGTGTTCTCGGTCGTCCGCTGAAGCTGGCCTTCCTGGCTCACGAAGGAACGGGTCGCCGACATCACGCCGCCGGCGGAATAGGAGCCGCCGGTCCGGGTCTGGCTGTTGACCAGGGTCTGGAACTCGCCCTGCGAGCGCTTGTAGCCGACGGTGTTGACGTTGGCGATGTTCTGGGAAATCGCCGCCAGGGCGGCGGAGTTGGCGGCCAGGCCGGACACGCCGGCCAGCATTGCGCTGTTCAAGCTCATGAATACGCTCCTTGAATGGAAGTCATCGGGAAGGCGGCGGAGCGCATCATGCGGCCGCCTCCTCGGTCGGGACGTCCGGCTTCTCCGTATCGTCATTGTCTGCGCGATCCGTGATCTCGTTCAGCGAAATCACGGTCGAAAGCGGAAGGATGGAATCGCCGATCACCAGATAGGGGGCGCCGTCGTACATCTCGACGCCGGTGACGCGACCGCGGATCAGGGCCTGGCTTTCGACGGCGGCGCCCGCCTCGTTGGTGGCGCTGACCTTCAGGGTGTAGACGCCGCCGTCGTCCAGCTGATCGCCCTGGGTCGTCTTGCCGTCCCAGACGAAGTCGTGCAGGCCCGTCGTCTTGTTCGGGGCGTCGCCTTCCCAGACGACCTTGCCGGCGCTGTCGACGACCTGCAGCTTCGCGCTCTCGGCGTTGGAGGCCAGTTCGTAGCTCCAAGTCGCCTTGCCTTCGTCCAGGGTGGTGGCGGTCCAGGCGGCGGTCACCTGTTTGCCAATATAGTTGGCGGCGTTGTCCAGGCCGCCCCCCGTCTGGGCGGCGACCAGGCTTTTCAGCAGGTCGTTGGTCAGCAGTTGCTGCTCGACGCCCGCCATCTGGGTCAGCTGGGCCGTGAACTCATTGGAATCCAGCGGCGACAGCGGGTCCTGGTTCTTCATCTGGGTGGTCAGCAGGGTCAGAAAGGTCTCGAAGTTCGAGGCCATCATCGCCTTGCCGCTGTTCAGGCGGCCTTGGGCGTCGACGGAAGAAATCGCGGTGGCCATGTGTCAGACCCTCACATCGACGCGGTCGCGCGTCTGGGAATGGTTGGTCCAGGCGCCCGGAGGCGGCGAGACGGGGAGATCGGTCTCGGCGGTCAGCCGGGCGGCGCCGGTGAATAGGGCCTGGCGTTGCTGGTGCTGACGCTCAAAGCCGCCGCCGGACGAGGAATCGCGCTGAGTAAAGTCGAGGGAGTCGTTCGACAGTTGGAAACCGGCGTCCTGAAGCTGGCGACGCAGTTCATCGGCCCGGCCGCGCAGTTCGGCGGCGGCGGCGGGATTGTCGAACGCCAGTCGAGCCGCAAGTTGGCCGTCGGAGCCGATCTCGAGGCTGACGTCGACCCGCCCCAGATCCTCGGGCGTCAGAACCATGTCGAACCGCGTCGAGCGGCCTTCCAGCTTGCGCGCCATCTGGGCGGCCAGATGGGCCGTGGTTTCGATGGTGGCGTGCGAGAGGGCGGAGGCGGACGGCGCCGGACCCGATCCTGCGAGGGTCTCCGCAGCGTGGGCCGTCTTGTGTCCTTCGATCGGCGTCGCCGCATCGGAGGGGGCGGGAGGAGCCGACGGAACGGCGGCCTCGGCCGACGCCGCAGCGGCGGGAGCCGCGGTCTGAGCCGAGGACGAAGGCGAGGATGGCGCCGCCGGCGCGGCCAGGGCTGAGGCCGCAGCCGTGTCGGCGTTAGACAACGAGCCGGCCGGGAGCGCCTCGGCCGAGGCCGGCGTGGGAGACGACTCTGCCGCCGGACGACGCTGAGGCGCCGGTTGCGGCGTCGGCTGCGGTGACGTGGAGCCGGCCTTGGCGAGGCTGTCTCGGGACGCCGCCTCGGCGGTCGCAGGCGTCGCGGCGTTCACGGACGTCTGCGCCGTCTGCTCTTCGGCGGGGACGGCCGCCGTTTCGATCGCTGCGATCGCCTCCAGGGCATCGGCCGCCGTCAGGACGGACGCGACGATCGGAGCCGCGGGCGACGCCGGCGCTACTGCAGGCGCAGGCGTGATCGCCGGGCGAACCGTGACCTTGACGTCCAGTCGGGTCGGGTCGATGTCGGGTTTCGCCCCAAGGTCTGGAGCGAGGCTCTGGACGGGGGGCGTCGCGGGCGATTGAGGCTTGGCCTCTTGAGCGACCTTGGCCCCCGTAACCGTAGGCTGTTCTGCGACCTTGGCCTCGAGGGGCGGGGGCGAGGAAGAGCTGGAGGCGAGGTCCGGCGTCGGCTTCATCGTCGCGCCATGTTCGATAGAGGCGGCCGCCTTCAGGGCCGCGGCGACGTCTGACGACGTCTCGGGCTTATCGGACGAAGGCGTCTTCGTGACGGAGACGGTTTCCATCGCGGCAGTCGGCGCTGTTTCAGGCTCGGCCTTCAATGCGATGTGAGCGATCGTCGATTGGACCGGCGCAGCGGGCGCGGCCTGGGTCGCCGACTGCGGGGCGGTCGTCATTGGCGTGGACGCGTCCTCTGGCCCGGCTGCCGTGCCGGCGGTCTCGCCGCTTACGTCGCCAGTTGCAGCCGCCTCTTCTTTGTTTGAGATCGACGGGAAAGAGACCAAGGACGCCGCCGGTTCGGCTGAGACGGTCGCTTGATCGACGCTGATCTCGGCCGTGTCGCCGGGCTGAAGGACCACAGGCGGCGGGGCAATCGGCGCCGGCGCAACCGGCGCAATCGGCGGAGCCGCGAGCGCCGCTTCCGTGTCGGACGCGGGCTCGACGGAGGCTTCAGGCAAGACGGCCGCGGGCGTACCGCCTGATGCCTCGGCGACCACGGGGCCGGG
Organism: Brevundimonas sp. Br13; assembly: GCF_055391505.1. Lineage (NCBI taxonomy): Bacteria > Pseudomonadati > Pseudomonadota > Alphaproteobacteria > Caulobacterales > Caulobacteraceae > Brevundimonas > Brevundimonas sp. Br13. The sequence goes on from NZ_AP044008.1 coordinate 1,560,658, forward strand.
CTGAGCGGTCGCCGTCTCGACGACAGGGTCAGCGGTCTGCGCCGCGTCCTGTTCTTCCGCCATGACGACCACCAAGGACAGAAGCGTCGCCGCACGGTGGGCCGGTTCGACGGGCGTCGCCTCGGTCTTGCCCACGGCCTGAAGCACGTCCCCCAATTTCGAAGAGAACAGCCCAGCGGTTTCGTCGGTCACAGCGCCGGACGCAGCCTCTGGCGCTCCGGTCGAAACCGGAAGCGGGGCGGCGAACAGGGCGGATGCAGACGGCATGAGGGCGCAGGCGGCTTTCAGATGGGGCGGCGCCTGCTGCGCCTGGTGATTCCGTTAGCCCGTCGCAAGCCTCAGGCCAGTTCCTCATTCCTTGTTTTGTAAGGGAAAATCTCGCTCGCCCTCCTCGTGTCGCTCATCCGCCTGGGCCTTTCTTGCCGTGCTTTCGCCCCTTTTTGCCCGGCGCCGATCGCCGGAAGGGCGCTGCAAGCTTACGGCGCGCCAGCCGACGCCGCCGACACAGCCGCAGTCTGGCCTGACCCTTGCGCCGCATCTTCACCATGAAGCCTGTGTTGTCAGCTATGTCGTTTAAAAACAACGCTCTCCCTGGGCGTCGACAATGCGTCGCCAGGCAAGATTTGCGCGCGACGGGGCAGGGGCTGCCGGGCGCCGGGTCGCCCGAGGCGAAGAGGATGCGTCCATGTCGCTGACGTCCATCATGAATATTGCGACGTCGGGCCTGCAGACGGCTCAGGCCCAGCTGCGGGTCACGTCGGACAACATCGCCAACGTCAACACCGCCGGCTATGTGCGGAAAGTCGTCGATCAGACTTCGGCGGTAACCCAGGGGCGCGGCGCTGGCGTCGACGCCGCGCGCGTTCGGCTGGCGACGGATCGCTTCCTTCAGGCCGCAGGCATGGCCGCCAAGTCGGATGCGGCGCGCGAGACCGTTCGCTACGAGCTTTACGATCAGATCCAGACCCAGTTCGGCGACCCCAGCGGCAACGGCGGCTTCTTCGCCGACATCGACAAACTGTTCGCCAGCTACGCCACCCTGGCGGAAAGCGCCACGTCCTCGGCGGCGCGTCAGGACACCGTCTATAAGACCCAAGCTCTGTTCAATGAGGCCGCCGGCATCGCCGCCCAGATCCAGTCGGCGCGGCAGGAGGCGGACGGGCGGCTGCAAAGCGCGATCGAGACGGTGAATCCGCTACTGGAACAGATCGATACGCTGAACAAGACGATCTCGGCCGGGTCGATCATCAATCAGGACGTCACCGGCGCTCAGAACGCGCAACAGACGCTGATCAACGAGCTGTCCAAATATATGGACGTCAAGATCGAGCAGCGGCCGAACGGCGGCGTGACGGTGCGGACGGGCACGGGCATGACCCTGGTCGGCGATGGTCACGCCACCCTATCCTATCAAGCGGCGGGCACGGTCGACGCCACGACCGCCTTCGCCGACATCATGATCACCGAGCCCAACGGCACGCGCTGGCCGCTGCTGGACGGGGTGTCGTCGGGTGAGATTCGCGGACTGATCGATCTGCGCGACACCGATGCGCCCAAGGCCGCGGCGCGGCTGGGCGAGCTGACGGCGAAGCTGGCCGATGAGATGAACCGCGCGCACAACGCCCACAGCAGCGTGCCGGCGCCGGCCAGTCTGAACGGGCGCAACACCGGACAGTCGCTTGAGAATGCATTGACCGGTTTCACCGGCAGCACCACCATCTCCGCCGTGAACAGCGCCGGGGTGGTGCAGGGGTCGGCGACGATCGTCTTCTCCGGCGCCACCATGACCATCAACGGGGTTGCGGCTAATCCATCCACCTTCCTGGCGACCTTGAACGCCCAGCTGGGCGGAACGGCCACCGCCACCTTCTCGGACGGCCGTCTGAGGCTGGAAGGGCAGGGCGGGAACGGCGTGGCCGTCGCCGACGACGCGACGACGCCGAGCGCCAAGGGCGGGCGCGGCTTTTCCCACTGGTTCGGCCTGAACGATCTGGTCAGCACGACCACGCCCACCTTCTATGAGACGGGTCTGACCCTGGCCTCGCAACACGGCTTCGACCCCGGCGAGAGCCTGACCTTCCGCATCGGCAGCGAGACTGGCTCGCGGCTGCGCGACGTCACGGTCGCCGTACCCGCCGGCACAGGCACGATGGGCGAACTGCTGACCGCCCTGAACGATCCGGTCACCGGCATGGGACGCTACGGCGCCTTCAGCCTGGACGCCGCCGGCGCGCTCAGCTTCAAGGCCAATGACGGCGGCACGACGATGAGCATCGTCAAGGACGCCACCACCCAGGCGCCGTCGGGCCTGTCGATGTCGCAGCTGTTCGGCCTGGGCGGGACCGGGGCGACCCGCGCCGGCGCCTATTCGGTGCGCAGCGACATCCAGCAGGATCCGGGCAAGCTGGCCTTGGCCCAGTTCAACCTTTCGGCGGCGGCCGGAACGCCGGCCCTGAGCAAGAACGACGGGCGCGGCGGACTGGCGCTGTCGGATGCGGGCAAGAAGAACGTCAACTTCGCCGCCGCCGGCGGTCTGGGCGCAGCGACCAAGACGGTGTCGGCCTATGCGGCCGATTTCGCCGGCGACATCGGCGCCAAGGGGGCCGCGGCCAAGACCCGCAGCGAGACGGCCGAGGCCCTGGCGAAGGAGGCCGAAAGCCGAAGATCCTCGGCCGAGGCCGTGAACATGGATGAGGAACTGGTCAATATGACCACCTTCCAGCAGGCCTATAACGCCTCCGCCCGCCTGATCCAGGCGAGCAAGGACATGTACGACACCTTGATCGGGATCCTGAGATGACACGTGTCGCCACGCATGCGGGCTATCAATCAGCCCTGCTGAACCTGATGAGCGCCCAGAGCCGGGCGCAGCAGGCCCAGGAGCGGATCGCCAGCGAAAAGATCGCCACCGACATGGCGGGCTACGGCCGCGGGGCCGAGCAGTTGACGACCCTGACGGCGACGCAGGAGCGGCTGGAGGGCTTCATCGGCGCAGGCCAGAGCGCGGCGGCGCGGTTGGACGCGCAGGACCTGGCCATGGGGCGGATCTACGAAGGCGGCACCGGCGCGCGCGAAGCCATCGCCAACTCCCTGGCGGCCGGCGGCGTCACCAATCTGATGACTGAGCTGCAACTGCACTATCAGACCATCCAAGGCGGGCTGAACGCTCAGCATCAGGGCAGCTATCTGTTCGGCGGCGGCAACAGCGACGACGCTCCAGCGACCGCCTCCACCATGGCTGATCTGGCCGCCGCTCCCTCCACGGCCTCGACCTTCGCCAATGACACCCTGAAACAGAAGTCGCGCATCGACGAGAACACCTTGGTCGAGACGGGCTTTGTGGCCAGCGAGCTGGGCGGCGGTCTGACGGACGTGTTTCGCACCATCCAATCCTACCAGAACGGCAATGCTGTCGTCATAGACGGCGTGACCTACACCCCCGCCGCGCCGGGTTCGATCACCGGCAAGCCGACCGCTGAGGTAGAGGCCTTTTTGAAGGCGACGCTGAAGGCTCTGGACGCCGCCAATACGGAAGTCACCAACCAGACCGCGAAGAACGGACTGGTTCAGAACCAGGTCAAGACCGCGCTGGACGCCCATGAGTCGCAGAAGATCGCCTTGGAAAAGCTGATGAACGACAAGACGGGCTATGATCCGGCCCAGGCGGTCACTGATCTGCAGATGGCGCAGGTCGCGATACAGGCGTCGGCCCAGGTGATCAACACGCTGCGCAGCACCTCCCTGCTTGACCTGCTCCGTTAAGCCTTCCCCAAAATAGATTTAAAGCCACGCTGGACGGCGCCGCCGATTGGAACGTATCATGAACATATGGCGCGTCTCGATCTCCGAAAGAAGCTGTCGATCCTTGCAGATGCGGCCAAGTACGACGCCTCCTGCTCGTCGTCGGGGACGTCGAAGCGGGATTCGGTCGGCGGCAGGGGGATAGGGTCAACCGAGGGCATGGGAATCTGCCACGCCTATACGCCGGACGGGCGCTGCGTCAGCCTGCTGAAGATACTGCTGACCAATTTCTGCATCTACGACTGCGCCTATTGCATCAACCGGGCCTCGTCGAATGTGGAGCGGGCGCGGTTCAGCGTGGACGAGGTGGTGGACCTGACGCTGAACTTCTATCGCCGGAACTATATCGAAGGGCTGTTCCTGTCGTCGGGGGTCATTCGCAACAGCGACTATACGATGGAACAGCTGGTCCTGGCGGCTAAGACCTTGAGAGAGGTCCACGACTTCCGCGGCTATATCCATCTGAAGCTGATCCCCGAGGCCGACCCGAAGCTGGTGGAGATGGCGGGGCTTTACGCGGACCGGCTGTCGGCCAATATCGAACTGCCGCGCGACGAGGCCCTGGCGCGGCTGGCGCCCCAGAAGGACGTCGCGGTCATCAAGAAGGCGATGGGACAGGTGCGGCTGGGCGTCGAGGCGGCCAAGCCGGGCAAGCGCGACAAGATCAAGCCGCCGAAGTTCGCACCCGGCGGTCAGAGCACTCAGCTGATCGTCGGCGCGGACGGGGCGCCGGACACCGAGATCCTGGACCGGAGCGCCTCGCTCTACGGCGGCTATGGTTTGAGGCGGGTCTATTATTCGGCCTTCAGTCCGATCCCCGACGCCAGCTCGGTCCTGCCGCTGTCGAAGCCGCCGCTGATGCGCGAGCACCGGCTGTATCAGGCGGACTGGCTGATGCGCTTCTATGGCTTTTCCGCCCCCGAGATCGGGGAGGGGACGGCGGGCGGAATGCTGGATCTGGCGGTCGATCCGAAACTGGCCTGGGCGTTGAACCGGCGTGAGCAGTTTCCCGTCGATGTGAACCGGGCGCCGCGCGAGATGCTGCTGCGGGTGCCGGGCCTGGGGGTGAAGGCGGTGGACCGGATCGTGTCGGTGCGGCGGTATCGGACGCTGAGGCTGGAGGACGTCGGGCGACTGACCCGATCGGTGGGCAAGGTCCGGCCCTGGATCACCGCGCTGGACTGGACTCCGGGCAGGCTGACCGATGCGGCGGATCTGAAGGCGCGCGTATCGACGCGGGCGCCGCAACAGTTGAGCCTGTTCTGATGCGGACTGCGGTCTTGGCGTCCGAAACGGACTTCGACGGGTGGCGGACGGCGGCGCGCGAAATGCGGCTGGCGGGAGTGGAGCCGGCGGCGGCGCGGTTCGTGGTCGAGGGGGCGGCGGCGTCGGGGCAGGGCGGCTTGTTCGACGAGCCAGCTCGTTTTTCTCACTCGCCCCCCACACTTCGTCATCCTCGCCCTTGTGGCGAGAATCCGTACGCCGTGACGAAGAGGGGGGGCACGCTGGCGACACCGGGAGTATGGATCCTCGGGACAAGCCCGAGGATGACGGATTTGGGGAATCGCGAACGGGCGGAATCTGAGTTCTCGGTTCCCGCCGCCTTCGTCGACCTGGCGCGCGACGTCATCCTGCATCGGTCCGCCGACCGGTTCGATCTCTTGTACCGTCTGCTGTGGCGGCTGCGGGACGAGCCCGATCTGATGAAGATGATCTCCGACCGGGACGTGGCCGAGGCGATGGAGCGGGCCAAGACCGTCAGCCGGGCCTCGCACAAGATGAAGGCCTTCGTCCGGTTCCGGCAGGTCGAGGATGCGCGGGGCGAAGCCTGGGTCGCCTGGTTCGAGCCGCCGCATCGGGTGCTGGAGAAGACCGCCCCCTTCTTCCAGCGCCGGTTCCCGACCATGCGCTGGTCGATCCTGACGCCCGACGGCTCGGCGTTTTGGGACGGGGAGCAACTGGCCTTCGGCCCGCCGGCCACCCGCGACATGGCCCCGGCCGAGGACGAGATCGAGGAATTCTGGAAGACCTACTACGCCTCGACCTTCAATCCCGCCCGGCTGAAGGTGAAGGCGATGAAGGGAGAAATGGCCAAGGGATACTGGAAGAACCTGCCCGAGGCGGCGCTGATCCCGGAACTGGTGGCGGCGTCGTCGGTTCGCACCGATGTCATGGTCGCCAAGCCCGCTCCCGAACCCAACGCCCGTTTCTCCCGGGCCATCGCGCCGGATCTGCACGCCGGGCGGCCCACAGCGGATGCGGTTCCCGATGATCTGAGCGAGGTCGAGCGCGGGGTGGAGGCCTGTCGCCGCTGTCCCCTGTATCGCGACGCCACCCAGGGGGTCTGCGGCGAGGGCCCCAGGGGCGCGCGGCTGATGATCGTGGGCGAACAGCCGGGGGATCAGGAGGATCTGGCCGGCCAGCCCTTCGTCGGCCCCGCCGGCGGGGTGCTGGACGCCGCCCTGGAAGAGGCGGGGATCGAACGCGCCGATGTCTATGTCACCAATGCGGTCAAACACTTCAAGCATGAGCCGCGCGGGAAGCGAAGGCTGCACAAGACCCCGAACGCGGGCGAGGTCCAGGCCTGCCGCTGGTGGCTGGACGCCGAGCGTCGCCTGATCCGCCCCAGGCTGGTCCTGGCCCTGGGGGCGACGGCGGGACTGGCGGTTCTGGGTCGCAAGCCGGCCGTGACGAAGGAGCGGGGGCGGGCCCTGCCTCTGGACGACGGCTCGGTCGGGATGGTCACCGTTCACCCCTCTTATCTGCTTCGCCTGCCGAATGCGGATTCGCGGGCGGAGGCGCGTCGCGGATTTGTCGATGATCTGATCGCCGCGCGTGGGCTTATAAGCCGGTCCTAGAACCAAACCGGGTCGGCGGCGTTTTAACACGCCGCCAGCGTGGCGGCCGGAGGGGTGATGAGGCGCGCAGGTTCGACACAGTGCAGGGGGAAAGCACAGCGCCAATGTCATCGCACGTTGACTAAGTTCCAAGGCTTCACCATTAGCCGAGGCGGGATTTCGGCTGTTCCTTGCGCGGCTTGGGAGCGTTCGAAGGCCTTTCTGACTGCCGGGGCGCGATGAGCCAGACCGATTACGAAATCACGGATGCGGGCGGCGGCGCGGCGCGGCTGCGCCTTGTCGGCGACTGGACGACGACGGCCCTGGGGCGGCTGCCGCAGCGACTGGACACGGATCTGAACGGGCGGAAGATCGAGAGCCTGGACACCCGCGACCTGGGCCGTTTCGATACGGCCGGAGCCCTGGCCCTGGTGCAGGCGTCCCGGTGCGGCGTGCCCCAGGCGGCGTGGAAGGAGCGGCCCGAAGCCGGGCGCATCTACACGATGATCGAGGCGCTGGAGCGCAAGAGCCAGCCCCCGCCGCAGAGACCCAACGCCTTCACCCGCAGCTTCGCCAAGATCGGGCGGGGCGTCTATGACTTCGCCGGCGAGGCCATGCTGTCCCTGGCCTTCCTGGGGCGGCTGATGGCGGCGGTGGTCGAGGCGGCCAAACATCCGGGCGACATCCGCTGGCCGGCCTGGGTCAGCCAGGGCGAGCGGGCCGGGCTGGACGCCATTCCCATCGTGATGGTGACGAACTTCTTCATCGGCGCGGTGGTGGCCTTCATCGGGGTCGATCTGCTGACCGACTTCGGGGCCCAAGTCTTTGCGGTGCAGCTGATCGGCGTGGCCATGTTCCGCGAGTTCGCCGTGGTGATCGCCTCGGTCCTGCTGGCGGGTCGGTCGTCCTCCGCCTTTGCGGCCGAGATCGGCTCGATGCGGATGAACCAGGAGGTCGACGCCATGCAGGTGATGGGCGTCAATCCGTTCCAGGCCCTGGTGGTGCCGCGCCTGGCGGCCCTGGTGCTGATGCTGCCGCTGCTGACCTTCGCGGGCATGATCGGCGGCCTGATCGGCGGCCTGATCGTCTGCTGGGGCTCGCTGAACCTTGGGCCGGCCTTCTTCTTCCAGCGGCTGGTCGAGGACGGCAGCATGGCCCAGCACATGATGGTCGGTCTGGTGAAGGCGCCGGTCTTCGCCCTGGTGATCGCGGCCATCGGCTGCCGCCAGGGCATGTCGGTGGCGGGCGACGTCGAAAGCCTGGGGCGACGAGTGACGGCGGCCGTGGTGCAGGCGATCTTCGCCATCATCCTGCTGGACGCGGTCTTCGCCCTGATCTTCCTGGAGCTGGACATATGACCGACGCTCCCCAAGCCAAGACCGAGACCCTGATCGAAGTGCGCGGTCTGCTGAGCCAGTTCGGCGAACGCACTATCCATGAGAATCTGGACCTCGATCTGGAACGCGGCGAGGTCCTGGGCGTGGTCGGCGGGTCCGGCGCGGGCAAGACGGTGCTGCTGAACACCATCATCGGCCTGAAGGAGCCCGAGGGCGGGTCGGTCAAGGTGCTGGGCTATGACCGCGCCACCCTGACCAGCGATGAGGCGGCCGACATCGAGCGCAGGACCGGCATCCTGTTCCAGCAGGGCGCGCTGTTTTCGTCGCTGAGCGTGCTGGAGAATGTGGCGTCGCCCCTGGTCGAACACACCAAACTGCCGAAGGCCGTCATCTATGAGCTGGCCGAGCTGAAGATCGCCATGGTGGGTTTGAAACCCGAACACCATCATCTGAAGCCCGCCGAACTGTCGGGCGGGATGAAGAAGCGGGCCGGTCTGGCGCGAGCCCTGGCCCTGGACCCCGAACTGGTGTTTCTGGACGAGCCCACGGCCGGGCTGGACCCGATCGGAGCGGCGGCCTTCGACGAGCTGATCCGTCAGCTGTCCGACGACCTGGGCCTGTCCGTCTTCATGATCACGCACGACCTCGATAGCCTGTACGCCATCTGCGACAAGGTGGCGGTGCTGGCCGACAAGCGGGTCGTCGAAAAGGCCACGGTGAAAGAGCTGGAAGGCTCCGATCATCCGTGGATCAAGGAATACTTCCTGGGGCCGCGCGGTCGCGCGGCCGTCAAGGCGGCTTGAGGAGAGCCAGGTATGGAAAGAGACGCACACTACGCCGCCGTCGGCATCGCCACCGTCGCCCTGCTGGCGGCCCTGGCGGTGTTCACCATCTGGCTGGCCCGGCTGCAGTTCAACAGCGACTATGACCTGTACGACATCGTCTTCTACGGGCCGGTCAACGGCCTGTCGGAAGGGGGCGAGGTGCATTTCAACGGGATCCGCGTGGGCGAGGTGACCGACCTGAACATCGACACCAAGCGCGGCGACCAGGTGATCGCGCGGGTGCGGGTTGACGCCTCCACCCCGGTGCGCGTGACCTCGCGCGCCCAGCTTGAGCCGCAGGGGATCACCGGCCTGAACTATATCCAGATCACCGCCGGCTCGCCCAACAGCGCCCTGCTGAAGGACCAGTATCCGGACAATGTGGTGCCGGTGCTGCAAAGCCAGCCGTCGCCGATCGCCGAGCTGCTGAGCGGGTCCGGCACGGTCCTGGCCCAGACGGTGGACGCGCTGAACCGGATCAACCGGGTCATGTCCGACGACAATATCCGCAGCTTCTCGACCAGTGTGAAAAACGTCGAGGCCCTGACGACCGAGCTGGAGGCGCGCAAGGCCATCTTCGCCGAGCTGGAGGAGGCGGTGAAGAACGCCAACGCCACCATACTGGAATACCAGGGGCTGGGCGCCGACATGCGCGCCGTCGTCAATACCGACGGCCGCGAAGCCATTGCCAACATCAACCAGGCCACGGCGGAGGCGCGGGTCGCCATCGCCTCGGCCAATCGCTCGATAACCGGACTGGAGCGGCCGCTGGGCGACTTCGCCACCTCCAGCCTGCCGCAACTGAGCGGAACCATCGAGGAGCTGCAGGAGGCGACGCGCTCGCTGCAGGCCCTGATCGACGACGTCCGCGCCAGCCCGCGCGACTTCATCGGCAAACCGCAATCGAAAGAGCTGGAGGTGCAGCCGTGATCCGTTCCCTGGTCCAACTGGGCGCCGTCGCCGGCGTCGTGCTCTCTCTGAGCGGCTGTTCGCTGCTGTCCACGCCGGACCCGGTGCAACTGTATCGGTTCGGTCTGCCCATGGATGCTCCATCTGCGGAGGGCGACACGCCGGCCCCCCTGTCGGTGTCGATCCGGCGCATTGAGTTCCCGGAGGCCAGCAGCGACGACCGGATCCTGGGCGTGACGGGCACCGAGACCGCCTATATCGGCGGGGCGCGCTGGGTGTCGCCGGCTGCGACCCTGTTCGACGACAGTCTGAAGGCCGCCTTCGCCAATCGGGCGGATCAGATCCGGGTGCTGGGCCGCCGCGAGCCGGGTACGCCGCCGCTCGTGTTGCAGGTCACGGTGACGACCTTCGAGGCGCGCTACGCCGCGCTGGGGGCGACCCCGGACGTGGTCATCACGGCCAGGGCCCAGCTTCGCTCGACGCCTGAGCGCCGGGGCGAGGGCGCCATCCGGCCGGAAGAGGGACGTTCGGTCGAACGGGTCTTCACCGTGACCCAGCCGGCGAGCGAGAACCGGGTCTCGGCCATCGTCGCCGCCTTCGATACGGCGACGCGCGACATCAACACCCAGATCGCCGACTGGACCATCCGCTCGGCGCGCTGAGGCCGGGCTTCAGCCGAAGAGCAGCCGGCCGCCCAAGGCGCCCGAGACGACGAGGACCGGCGCCGCCCAGCGCCCCTTGGCGAACAGGGCCGCCAACAGGGCCGCGAGGAACAGCAGGCCCGCGCCCCACAGGGACGGGGCGCGGTGGGCGGTGGACCAGAGCAACTGGACGGCCGTGGCGGCGATGACGCCGGTCACCGCCGCCGCCACCCCAGCGAGGGCGCGGTGCAGGGGCGGGTGGTCGACCACCGCCTCCAGTCGTTCGAACAGGATCATCGAAAAGGCGAAGGCGGGCAGAAACATCCCCGCCGTCACCGCCAGGGCGCCGGTCCAGCCGCCCGCCAGATAGCCGACGAAGGTTCCGAAGATCACCAGGGGGGCGGGCAGGACGCCGGCGACGGCGACCCCGTCCAGGAAGGCGCCGTCCGAGATCCAGCCCCGCCCCACCGTGTCGGCGCGCAGATAGGGAATGGCGGTATAGGCGCCGCCGAAGGTCAGCAGGCCGCCCTTCAGTCCCGCCAGGAAGAGGTCCAGGCTTCCCGCCGGCGCGCCCGTCGGCTGGATCAGGGGCGTAGAGAACGCCCCGTCGCCGCGCAGGAGAACGGCCAGAACGACGGCGGCGACGGCGAGGCCTGCGGCGATCCAGGGCCGACCGCCGAAGGCGTAGACCAGACCCCCGGCGACCAGGGGGATCCAGAAGGGGGCGCCGATCAGGCTGGCGGCGCAGGCGAAGGCCGCGACCAGCCACAGCAGCCGATCCTGAAGCGTGTGACGTCCGATTCGCCGCACGGCCCAGACGATCAGGGCCAGGACCACGATCTGCATGCCCAGGAGCGGGCCGGCCCAGGCGGCGCTGTCGGCGACCAACCGCCCGTAAGCCCAGGCCGCCGCCAGCATCAGGAGCAAGCCGGGCGCCATGAAGCCCAGGCCCGCCAGCAGGCCGCCGAGACGGCCCCGCGCCATCATGCCCATGTGGACGCAGAGCTCGTGCGCCTCCGGGCCCGGCAGGGCCTGCATGACGGCCAGCAGGCGATTGAACCGGGCGCCGGACATCCAGCGCTCGCGCTCCACCAGGTCGCGGCGGATCATGGCGATCTGGGCCACGGGCCCGCCGAAGGCCAGGAGGCCGAAACCGAGGAACTTAAGGAAGAGGGCCGCCAGGGTCAGGCGGGGGACCTGGGGTTCCGGTTCATCCACGGCGCTGGCCTCCGGTCTGTCGCGCGGGCCGGGTCAGCCCGCCTTTAGCGCCTCGGAGACTGTATAGACCGCCTCGGTCTTGGCGGCGACCTCGTCCAGGTTGACGCCCTCGGCCAGCTCGATCAGCTCCAGCCCCGCGCCGTCCGGCTTGACGTCGAAGGTGGCCAGGTCGGTGATGATGCGGCTGACCACGCCCGTTCCGGTCAGGGGAAGGGTGCAGGATTTCAACACCTTGGACTGGCCGTGCTTGTTGGCGTGCTCCATGACGACGACCACCCGCTTGACGCCGGCGACCAGGTCCATGGCGCCGCCCATGCCCTTCACCAGCTTGCCGGGGATCATCCAGTTGGCGATGTCGCCGTTCTGGGCCACCTCCATGGCGCCCAGGATGGACAGGTTGATATGGCCGCCGCGGATCATGGCGAAGCTGTCGGCGCTGCTGAAGTAGGACGACTCGGGGATCTCGGTGATCGTCTGTTTCCCGGCGTTGATCAGATCGGGGTCCTCGTCGCCCTCATAGGGGAAGGGGCCCATGCCCAGCATGCCGTTCTCGGACTGGAGGGTCACGGTCATGCCAGCGGGGATGTAGTTGGCGACCAGGGTGGGGATGCCGATGCCCAGGTTCACGTAGAAGCCGTCCTGAAGCTCCTGGGCGGCGCGCTCGGCCAGTTGTTCGCGGGTGCGGGGCATCAGACGGCCTCCCTCTGCCGGACGGTGCGCTGTTCGATGCGCTTCTCGGACACGGTCTGGACCAGGCGGTCGACATAGACGCCCGGGGTGTGGATGTGGTCGGGGTCCAGAGAACCGACGGGAACGATCTCCTCGACCTCGACGACCGTGACCTTGCCGGCCGTGGCCATCATCGGGTTGAAGTTGCGGGCGGTCTTGCGGAAGACGAGGTTGCCGCGCTCGTCGGCCTTCCAGGCCTTGACGATGGACAGGTCGGCGATCAGGCCGGTCTCCATGACATAGTCGCGGCCGTTGAAGTTGCGGACTTCCTTGCCCTCGGCGACCAGGGTGCCGACGCCGGTGGCGGTGAAGAAGGCGGGGATGCCGGCGCCGCCGGCGCGGATGCGCTCGGCCAGGGTGCCCTGGGGGTTGAACTCCAGCTCCAGCTCGCCGGCCAGATACTGGCGCTCGAACTCCTTGTTCTCGCCGACGTAAGAACTGATCATCTTGGCGATCTGGCGGGTGGCGAGCAGCTGGCCCAGGCCGAAGCCGTCGACCCCGGCGTTGTTGGAGATGACCGTCAGCCCCTTGACGCCGCTGTCGCGCAGGGCGGCGATCAGGTTCTCGGGGATGCCGCACAGGCCGAAGCCGCCGGACATGACGGTCATGCCGTCGAAGGTCAGGCCCTCCAGCGCGGATGTGACGTCAGCGTAGATCTTACCCATCGCTCTCCCTCTTTTCATCGCCTGATGAATATCGGCGTGTTGGGCCACGCCTAACCCGGCGCGGACGACAGGGCAAGCCGGGGATGTCGCGGCCGCGCGGCGGCCCGCAAAAAACAGTGTCCGAAGTGTCCGGACTGTCCGATTTGCCTCCCCCCAAAAGGCGGTCTGGGGACAGATGGGGAGCGGATGAGAGGCGGCAAGGGCCGAGGCGGCATCCGTGCGGACCGACCGGGCGTATGCCTGTGGAGACCGCCGCAACCGCCGCATCAGAGCCGTCGATGAACCTGACCAATGTCGCCATTCGCCAGTTGCAGGACGCGCCGTTTCCGGACTTCGTGACCCGGCCGGCGATCGACAGTCTGGTGACGGAGGCGCGTCGGCGGCTGGATCGCGACGGCCCTCACGATCCGGCGGGCTTTGCGCGCGAGATGGCCGAGCGGGCGATCGCCGAACATGCGGATGCGGCGAACCGGCAGCATTATGAACTGCCGCCCGAGTTCTTCCGCCTGTGCCTGGGCGAGCGGCTGAAATACTCATGCTGCCTGTATCCGACAGGGACGGAGACCCTGGATCAGGCAGAGGTCGCGGCCCTGCTGGAGACCTGCGCCCACGCCGATCTGGCGGACGGGCAGACCATCCTCGAGATGGGCTGCGGCTGGGGCTCGCTGTCGCTGTGGATGGCCGAGACCTATCCTCGAGCGCGGATTACGGCGGTGTCGAACAGCCACGGCCAGCGCAAACATATCGAAGGCGAGGCGAGGGCGCGGGGGCTGACCAATCTGACGGTCGTCACCCAGGACATGAACCGGTTCGACACCGACCAGCGGTTCGACCGGATCGTCTCGGTCGAGATGTTCGAGCACATGGCCAATTGGCGCGCCTTGCTGACCAAGGCCCGGTCCTGGCTGAAGCCTGACGGGCGGATGTTCATCCACGTCTTCACCCACCGGGACGCCCCCTATCGGTTCGATCACACCGACAGCGGCGACTTCATCGCCCAGCATTTCTTCACCGGTGGCATCATGCCCAGTCGCGGCCTGATCCGGCAGTTTCCCGACCTGTTCGCGGTCGAGCAGGAGTGGACCTGGAACGGCGGCCATTACGCCCGCACCGCCAATCACTGGCTGGCCAATATGGACCGCAACGCCGCGCGCGTGGCGGCGCTGATGCGCGAGACCTACGGCGACGACGCCAAGCTTTGGACCCGGCGGTGGCGGCGTTTCTACCTGGCGACCGCCGGTCTGTTCGGCAACGACGGCGGCCGCACCTGGGCCGTCAGCCACTATCGCCTGAAACCGGCCTGAAAACCCGTCTGAGGAGTTTGTCGTGATCAAATATGTCTTCGCCTATCTGGGCGCCGGGATCACCTTCGCGGTGATCGACGCCGTTTGGCTGACCACCATGACCAACCGCTTCTACAAGCCGGTGTTGGGCCCGATCCTGGCCGAGAAGCCGGACATGAAGGCGGCCGTGCTCTTCTATCTGATCTCGATCGCCGGGACGGTCTTCCTCGCCATCGCCCCCGCCTTGAAAGAGGGAAGCTGGACCAAGGCGGCGATCCACGGGGCGGTCCTGGGCTTCGTCGCCTACGCCACCTATGACCTGACCAACCAGGCCACCCTGGCCGCGTGGCAGACCAAGCTGACCGTCGTCGATCTGATGTGGGGCACGGTCCTGACGACGATCTCGGCGACGGGGGGCTATTTCGCCGCGCGCTGGGCCGAGGGGCGGTTCGGCTGAAACTTCCGTTCGCCTGACAAGAGTCAGCCATGGCGCCCGGCGCATGTTAAGCTATAGGTAACCGCTTTACGTCGGAGGGGCGCCCCACTTTGCGTGTCGGCATAAACGGACTGACCTGGGCGCTGGTCGTCGGGGTGGTGATCGGCCTGGCCCTGACGCCGGACGGGCGCGGCTGGCTGCGTCATCCCACCCTGATGCTGGGCGGATCGGCCGTCGCCTCGGCCAGTCCGCCTGAGAACCGCGCGCCTTCGCCCGAAACCGCGGCGCCGCCCGTCGCGCCGACGCCGGCCGTTCAGCCCCTGGTCACGCCCTTGAAGGCGCGACTCGCTGAGGGGCGTCTGAGCGTGGGGGTGTTCGGCGACTCCATAGCCGACGGCTTGTGGGCCGCCCTCTATCGCGATCTCAACCACCAACCCGGCGTGACGGTGACCAAGTTCAGCGAGGTCTCCACCGGTCTGTCGCGCTACGACTATGTGGACATTCAGGCCAAGACCGAGCGCCAGCTGCGCGAGACCCCGGTCGATGCGGCGGTGGTGCTGTTCGGCACGAACGACGCCCAGGGCATCAGCCTGGACGGGGTGATCCACGACTTCGGCACGCCGGGCTGGAAGGCCGCCTACGCCAAGCGGATCGACGACCTGGTCGGCCTGCTGCGCGCCAATGACGTCGCCGTCTATTGGGTCGGCCTGCCCAAGATGAAGCGCACCGGGTTCGACGCCAAGATGGCCGTGATTAATGCGGTGGTGCGCGAGCGGATGACGGCCCTGAACGTGCCCCTGATCGAGACGTCCGCCCTGACGGCGGATGCGGCGGGCGACTACGCCGCCTATCTGCCCGGCCCCAGCGGGCGGCCCCAGCTGATGCGCGCCAATGACGGCATCCACATGAGCATGGCCGGCTATCTTCGGATCGCCGCCCCGGTGGCCGAGCGGTTGAAGCGCGACGCCGGCCTGATCGAGGCGAAGACGGCCTATCCCCGGCTCGACACCCCGCCGACCGGCTGATCATGAGCCTGGGGGCCGTGGGGGCGGCGATACTGATCCTGGCGGGGCAGGCGGACGTGCAGGCCGGAACGGGCGCGGTCGCCTATAGGCCGGTCGCAGCGCCGACGCCGGGCGTGTCTTCGATCTGCCCGGACGGCCTGTGCGGCGAGGCGGCCCTGGAGGGGCTGTTCCAAGCTCTGGAGGCGACGGAGGCCGGCGCGCGCGACCGCCCCGTCCATATCCTGCAGATCGGCGACAGCCATACGGCCGGCGACCGGATCACCGGCGCCGTGCGCGCGCGCTGGCAGGCCCGGTTCGGCGTTGGAGGACGAGGCGTTCTGCCGCCGGGCGTCCCCTACGCCGGCTATGCCCCGATGCAGGTTGAGGTGACGACGACCGATTGGCCGCTGCGTACGGATGTGTTGTCTGGCGGGCGTCTGCCGGTCGGCGTCGGATTCACAGGCAGCGAGGCGGACGTCGCGGACGGCGCGGTGATGACCATCGCGGCCGAAAACAGCGCGGCCTTCGACAAGGTCCAAATCTGCGGAGAGGGTTGGCCGAAGGACGCCGAACTGGCTCTGACGGGTAGCGCGGGCTTGCGGACGATGGTGTTTCCCGGTTCCCGCGACGAAATCTGGCAACCCGTTTGTCAGACCGCGATGTTCGACACGCTCCAGACGCGGCTCGAGATTCGCCCGACGGGCAGGGTGAAAATCCATGACGTGCGGCTGACGCGACAGGGGCCGGGCGTGGAGCTGTCCAATCTCGGCGTCGTCGGAGGGACCGTTCAGGATCTGGTGCTGAGGAACGGCGACTGGACGCGATTGGAGCTGGACGCCTGGCGGCCGGACCTGGTCATCATCGCCTTCGGCGTCAATGATGGATTCGCGCCGAACTTCAACGCCGACGACTATGAGTCCTGGCTGCGCGGAGCCTTGGCGGTCCTGCCTTCGGGGCTGCCTGTACTGATCCTCGGCGCGCCGGAGGGACTGAAGGCCGGAACCGGCGGGCGGTGCGGCGGGCGGGCCGCGCCCGCATCTCTGGCGGTGGTCCGGGACGTGCAGCGTCGCGTCGCGAGCGAGACGGGCGTCGCATTCTGGGACTGGTACGGACGCATGGGAGGCGACTGTTCGGCGGAGCGGCTGGCGACTGCGCCTGAGCCCTATATGCGGCCCGACCGGGTGCATTTCACTTCCCCGGGGGCGGAGTGGATCGGCGGGGTGCTGAGCGACGATCTGCTGGCCGCCTATGACCGCTGGAAGGCGGCGAAGGGGGAGGCGGACTGATGCTGTTTCCGACCCTGGCCTTCGCGGTCTTCTTCCTGTTCGTCTATTTGGTCAGCTGGAGCCTGGATCGAGAGAACGGGCGGCGCAAACTGTTCCTGCTGCTCGCCAGCTGGTTCTTCTACGCCCAGTGGGACTGGCGGTTCGTGGGGCTGCTGATCGTCTCGGCCGTGCTGAACTGGGGCGTGGCGGCCCTGATCGTGCGCAGCGACCGGGCGGGACGGCGCAAACTGTGGGTGGGTCTGGGCGTGGCGGCCAATCTGCTCATCCTGGGCTTCTTCAAGTATTACGGCTTCTTCGTCGAACAGGCTGTTGATCTGCTTGCCCAATTCGGTTGGGAGCGGGACCTGCCCCTGTTGCAGGTGGTGCTGCCGGTGGGGATCAGCTTCTTCACCTTCCAGGGCATCAGCTATGTGGTCGACGTCTATCGCGGCAAGACGGCGCCGGCCGAGAGCCTGCTGGACGTCATGCTGCTGATGAGCTTCTTCCCGCATCTGGTGGCTGGACCCATCGTGCGGGCCTCGGACCTGTTGCCCCAGTTCGCCCGGGTGCCCAGGCTGACGCGCGAGATGGCGACCCATGGGCTGCTGCTGATCGTCTGGGGCCTGTTCAAGAAGGCCGTGATCGCGTCCGAGCTGGCGACGCGGCTGGTGGATCCGGTCTTCTTCGATCCTGCGGCCTATGGGGCGATCGACATAGCGGCGGCGGTCTATGCCTATGCAGTTCAGATCTACTGCGACTTCTCGGCCTATTCGGACATGGCCATCGGCGTCGCGGCCCTCTTGGGCTATTCCTTCCCGCGCAACTTCGACCAGCCGTACCGGGCGGCCTCGATGCAGGCCTTCTGGCGGCGGTGGCACATCAGCCTGTCCAGCTGGCTGCGCGACTATCTGTATGTGCCGCTGGGCGGGGGGCGCAAAGGGCTTTGGTCGTCGTGCATGAATGTGATGATCACCATGCTGCTGGGCGGGTTGTGGCACGGGGCGGCCTGGACCTTCGTGGCCTGGGGCGCCCTGCACGGCGGGGCGCAGGTGGTGGAGCGTTTAGGGCGCGCGTTGGTCAAGGACCGCAAGGTCGTCCCGACCTGGCTGGGGGTTCTGATCACCTTCCACGTCGTCTGTCTGGGCTGGATTCTGTTCCGCGCCGAAACCTTCGATCTGGCGATGCAGATGTTGGTCGGCCTGGGTCGGTTCGAGGGCTTCAGCCTGTTGACGCCCTTTGTGCTGGCGTTGATCGTCGGCGGACTGGCGATGCACGGACTGCCGCCGCGCGCGGTGGAGGGGCTGGCCGAACGGCTGAAGACGGCGCCGTCGCCGACCCTGGGCATCCTCATCGGACTGGCGATCCTTCTGGTCGAGGCGATGCGGCCCGAGGGCGTGGCGCCCTTCATCTATTTCCAGTTCTGAGGCCTTGATCCGACGATGAGCGAGCCGACGGACCCGATCGACCCCTTTCCCACCCGCGCCCAGCCGCCGGTGTCGCCGTTTCCGCCGCTGGAGGAGCCGACGGCCGCCGATCCGCCCAGCGACTGGATCGACGCCGCCGACGCCCATGACTTGCCGACGCGGGAGAACGCCCTGGTCGCCCTCGGTCGTTTCGCCTTTCCCCCCGCCCCGCCGTTGGACGAGGAAGGGGAGGCGGCGCGCGCGCGGCGGTGGACCAGCCAGACCGTGCTGGTCGCCTGCGTCTTCCTGATGATCTTCAACGCGGGATCGGTGCAGAACTGGGCGCGCCAGCAGCCGCCGGGCTGGACTCAGTCAACGATTGATCGACTCGCGACGGTCTGGGTCGAACAACTGGCTCTGCTGGGGGCGGACCAGCCGGTCGAGGGGCTGCGGCAGCTGTGGCGCGAGGCGCAGACGCTGCGGTTCGACGGCGGCCGGGACAAGGCGGCGCCGGACGCCTGAGATCGCGCCGACGGCCAAGGCCGGCGCGATCTTTCGGTGTGGAGCCGGCTTAGTTGACGGTCGCCTTGACGATCTTGCCGGGGCTGCGCGGCGGCTCGCCCTTGGGCAGGGCGTCGACGTGTTCCATGCCGGACTCGACCACGCCCCAGACGGTGTACTGACGGTCCAGGAAGGTGGCGTCGTCGAAGCAGATGAAGAACTGCGAGTTCGCGCTGTTCGGATCGGCGGTGCGGGCCATGGAACAGACGCCGCGCACGTGCGGCTCGGCCGAGAATTCCTGCTTCAGGTTCGGCTTGTTGGAGCCCGAGGTGCCGGTGCCGGTCGGATCGCCGCCCTGGGCCATGAAGCCGGGGATGACGCGGTGGAAGACGACGCCGTCGTAGAAGCCTTCCGAAGCCAGTTCGGTGATGCGGGCGACGTGGTTGGGGGCCAAGTCGGGGCGCAGCTTGATGACCACGTCGCGGGCTTCGCCGTCTCCGGTGTCCAGGGTGAAGGTCAGGGTGTCGGCCATTTCGGTCGTCCTCTCGGGGTTGATTTGAGGCGGGACATAGCCCGCAACGCCGGTCGGGGCTATGTGGGAACGATGAGTGAAGACGAAAAGCCTCAAGAACGCCGTCGAATGGTGCGGCCGCCCAGCGGCGGAACGGCCGCCGGTCGCGGCATGGGCACGAAGATGAAGACGGCCGACACCAAGTCCATGTCGAGCCAGCAGTGGATCAAGCGCCAACTGTCCGACAAATGGTCCGAGCGGGCGCGGGCGGAGGGCTGGCGTTCGCGCGCCGCCTTCAAACTGATCGAGATCGACGACAAGTTCCGCCTGATCAAGCGCGGGTCCAAGGTCATCGACCTGGGCGCGGCGCCGGGCGGCTGGGTCCAGGTGGCGCTGAACCGGGGCGCGGGCGCCGTGGCCGGGGTGGACCTGTTGATGATCGAGCCGATCCCCGGCGCGACCCTGCTCCAGGCCGACTTCACCCACCCCGGCGTGGATCAGCAGCTGATCGAAGCCATCGGCGGACAGCCGGACCTGGTTCTGTCGGATATGGCGCACAACACGGTCGGCCACCGCCAGACCGACCACCTGAAGATCATCGCCCTGATCGAAATCGCCGCCGACTTCGCCATCCGCACCCTTCGGCCCGGCGGCGCCTTCGTCTCCAAGAACTTCCAGGGCGGCGACGCCGGGGGCGTTCTGGCGCGACTGCGCGAGGAGTTCGAGACGGTGAAGTACGTCAAGCCGGAGTCCAGTCGGAAGGACAGCGCCGAGGTGTTTCTGGTGGCGTTGAATAAGCGCTAGGCGGCCTTCAGGCCGTCGCGGGTCTACGGGCCGCGCGGCGTTCTTCCATCCGCGACCAGACCCGGTCGTGCAGGGTGAAGAAGACCGTCTGAACCAGGGGCTCGATGACGCCGATGGCCAGGGCGGCGCGGATGTCCTGGGTCAGGGCGAAGGCCACCAGGACGG
Source organism: Brevundimonas sp. Br13 (assembly GCF_055391505.1). Taxonomy (NCBI): domain Bacteria; kingdom Pseudomonadati; phylum Pseudomonadota; class Alphaproteobacteria; order Caulobacterales; family Caulobacteraceae; genus Brevundimonas; species Brevundimonas sp. Br13. The sequence goes on from NZ_AP044008.1 coordinate 1,580,991, forward strand.
CGACGGTGAAGTGCATGACGCCATAGGTCACGGTCTTGACCGCCACCTGTTTCAGCGAGCGGGGCAGGGCGTGGCTGTGGCCATGGCCGTGGTTGTCGTGGACGCGGGCCTGTTCCTCGGGCGACATGATGTCGAGCCGAGCGGTGAAGGCCTCGGCCGCCTCTTCGATGTTCGAGGCCATGCGACGGCGTTCGATCCGGTGCCAGACGCGGTCGTGGATCGAATAGGCGATGGTCTGGAAAAAGGGCTCGACCATGCCCACGGCCAGGGCGATGCGCCAGTCGCGGGTGATGGCGAAGGCCACCAGAATGGCCACCACGAGGTGCATGACCCCGTAGCTGGCGATCTTCAGGGCCAGTTTTCGCGCGGTGCTGAGGATGACGCCGACCATGATGCGAGAATGGTCATTGGGGCGCTGGGTTGCAAACCAATAAAATCTATCGGGTCCATAAGCCGCAAGACCCTTGCCGTAGCCCCCCGCACCCCGTTATACGCGGCCCGCAAAACGGAGACTCCCCATGGAGATACGCGAAGGACTGACCTTCGACGATGTTTTGCTGGAACCCGGCCCGTCCGAGTTCATGCCGGCGATGGTCGACGTCTCGACCCAGCTGACGCGCGACATCAAACTGAACATACCGCTGCTGTCGTCCGCCATGGACACGGTGACGGAAAGCCGCCTGGCCATCGCCATGGCCCAGTCCGGCGGCCTGGGCGTGCTTCACCGCAACATGACCATCGAGGAGCAGGCCGATCAGGTCCGCGCCGTGAAACGCTATGAGAGCGGGATGGTGGTCAATCCGGTGACGGTGAGCCCCACGACGACCCTGGGCGAGGTGCGCGAGATCGTCGAACGCAAGAAGATCACCGGCTTCCCTGTGGTCGATCCCAAGTCCGGCAAGCTGGTCGGCATGCTGACCCACCGGGACATGCGTTTCGAGAGCGATCCGAACGTCACGGCCGCCTCTCTGATGACCACCGGCGACCTGATCACGGTGCGCGAGGGCGCCGGCCGCGAGGAGGCGCGCGAGCTGCTGCGCACCCGCAAGATCGAGCGGGTCATCGTGGTGGACGAGGATTATCGGGCCGTCGGCCTGATCACCATGAAGGACATCGAGAAGGCCCAGGCCTTCCCGTACGCCGCCAAGGACGAGCAGGGCCGGCTTCTGGTCGGCGCCGCCTCGACGGTCGGCGACGCCGGCTTCGAACGGGCCATGGCCCTGGCGGAGGCGGGCGCCGACGTGGTGGTGATCGACACCGCCCACGGACACTCCGCCTCGGTCGGCCAAGTGGTCGAGCGGATCAAGCGCGAGAACAACCGTATCCAGATCATCGCCGGAAACGTCGCCACCTATGATGCGACGCGGGCCCTGATCGACGCGGGCGCCGATGCGGTGAAGGTCGGGATCGGTCCCGGCTCCATCTGCACCACCCGCATCGTCGCGGGCGTAGGCGTGCCCCAGCTGACGGCCGTGATGGACGCCGCGCGGGCGGCCAAGGGATCGGGCGCCTCGGTGATCGCGGACGGCGGCATCAAATATTCGGGCGACCTGGCCAAGGCCATCGCGGCCGGCGCGAACGTGGCCATGATGGGCTCGATGTTCGCCGGCACCGATGAGAGCCCCGGCGAGGTCTTCCTGTATCAGGGCCGGTCCTACAAGTCGTACCGCGGCATGGGTTCGGTGGGCGCCATGGCGCGCGGCTCGGCCGACCGCTATTTCCAGAAGGAAGTCTCGTCCGAGAAGCTGGTGCCCGAGGGCATCGAGGGCCAGACGCCTTACAAGGGGCCGATCGGTCCGGTCCTGCATCAGCTCGTCGGGGGGCTTCGCGCCTCCATGGGCTATGTCGGCGCCGGCACGATTCCGGACTTCCAGGACCGCGCCCGCTTCGTGCGCATCACCGGCGCCGGCCTGCGGGAAAGCCATGTCCACGACGTGATGATCACGCGCGAGGCGCCGAACTACAGACAGGGGTAAGGCCATGACGACCGAACTGACCTATCTGGCCCTGACGCTCATCCTGGCCCTGGTCCACATTCTGGCGCCGGCCCTGGGGCGGACGGCGCAGTTCGGTCTGGCCTGGAACGCCGGCGCACGCGATACGCCGGCCGGGCCGTCCCGCCCGGTGGTGGGGCGCCTGGAGCGGGCGCAGTCGAACCTGTTCGAGACCCTGCCACTGTTCATCGGCGCGGTGCTGATCGCCCATGTGGTCGAGGCCTCCGGACCCCTGACCCTGTGGGGGACGACCCTCTATTTCTGGGGCCGCGTCGTCTATTTGCCGCTCTACGCCCTTGGCGTTCCCTATATCCGGTCGCTGGTCTGGCTGGTCTCGATCGTGGGACTGGTCATGGTGCTGGCGTCCCTGTTTCTTCTGAAAGCCTAGATTGACCCCAGCCGCCCGTCTCGCCGCCGCCGCCTCCGTTCTGGACGCCATCGCCCAGGGCCGCCAGCCGGCGGAAACCGTCCTGAAAGCCTGGGGGGCCGCCAACCGATACGCCGGGTCCAAGGACCGGCGCGCCATCGCCGACCGCGTCTACAAGGTGCTGCGGGCGCGCGGCCGCCTGTCCTGGATCATGGGCGGGCGCGAGGACGGCCGGGCCCTTGTGATCGGGTCCCTGCACGCCATCGACGGCCTGTCGCTGGAAGAGATCGAGGCCCTGCACGCGGGCGACGGCTACGGCCCGCGCCCCCTGTCGAAACAGGAGCGCAGCCGGATCACCGCGGGGGAGGGGGAGCTTCCCGGCTGGGTCGCCGCCGGCCTGCCCGACTTCGTGGTCGAGGATTTCAAGGCGACCTTCGGCGACGGTTGGGCCGAGGAGGCCCACGCCCTGATGGCGCCGCGCGCCCCGATCGACCTGCGGGTCAATGAGGCGGCGGCCACGGTGGATCAGGTCGAGGCCGAACTGCGTGAGGCCGGCCTGGAGCCCGCCCGCACCCCCTGGTCGGCCTGGGGCCTGCGCCTGCCCAGCGAACCGCCGCCCAACATCCAGGCGCTGGACGGGTTCAAGGCCGGCAAGTTCGAGATCCAGGACGAGGGCAGCCAGGTCGTCTGCTGGCTGGCCGGGGCGCAACCCGGCGCGACGGTGGTCGACTATTGCGCCGGCGGCGGCGGCAAGACCCTGGGTCTGGCCCAGGCCATGAAGGGGCAGGGGAGGCTGACGGCCTCCGACGTGGTCAACAAGCGGCTGGAGAACATCCGCCCCCGCCTCCAACGCGCCGGCGTCGAGGCGGACCTGGTCCTGATCGGTCAGAACGGCGGGGGGCTGGAAGCGCTGAACGGAGAGGCCGATCTGGTCTTCGTCGACGCCCCCTGTTCGGGCTCGGGCACCTGGCGGCGTCGGCCCGAGGACGCCTGGCGTCTGACGGCGGACGAGGTCGAAAAGCTGCACGCCCTTCAGGTTCGCATTCTGGGCCAGGCGACCAGGTTGGTGAAACCGGGCGGCCGTCTGGTCTATGTCACCTGTTCCATGCTGGCGCGCGAGAACGAGGCCAGCGCCGACGCCTTCGAGGCCGCCCATCCCGAGTTCAAACCGGTTCCCGTCGCCGATCTGCTGGCCGCGCCGCAACTGACCAAGGCCGCGCAGGTCAGGATCGCGGAATGGGCGTCGGGCGCGCGTCTGCGGCTGTCGCCAGCCTCGGCGGATACTGACGGCTTCTTCGCCGCCGTCTATCAGCGGGCCGTTTGATGGGGGCGGGGCCGACGCGGCACGGCGGGGTTTCGGTCCTCTATGTCATGGCTGCGCCCGCCGAATACGGCGACTGTCTGCGCGCCCGCATCCAGCCCCTGATGACCGGCGTCGGCCCGGTGGAGGCCGCCGTGGCCCTGACCGCCGCCTTGGCCCGGCTGGAGGCGGCGGGCGATCCGCCCGACCTGATCGTGTCCCTGGGGTCGTGCGGCTCGCGGGTGCTGGAGCACGCCTGCGTCTACCAAGCTTCTTCGGTCGCCTATCGCGACATGGACGCCAGCCCTCTCGGCTTTCCCAAGGGGGTGACGCCTCTGCTGGACCAGCCTGCGGTCCTGCCCCTGCCTTGCCCCATCCCGGGCCTGCCGACCGCCACCCTGTCGACCGGCGCGAACGTCGTCTCCGGCGCCGCCTATGACGCCATCGACGCCGAGATGGTGGATATGGAGACCTGGGCCCTGGTCCGGGCGGCCCAGACCTTCGGCCTGCCCCTGATCGCCCTGCGCGGCGTGTCGGACGGTCGGAGCGAGCTGAAGGCGTTGGAGGACTGGACCTCCACCCTTTGCCATGTGGACGAGAACCTGGCCGCCGCCCTGGACCGTCTGATCGCCGTCCTGGAGGCCGACGGCCTCGCCGCGCTTGAAATTCCGGCCTTACACGGCCAAGACCCCGCGCAACCTCCCGCCCCGGATTCGATCACGCCATGACCACGCCGCACGACCACCGATCAGTCCTCATCGTCGATTTCGGCAGCCAGGTGACCCAGCTGATCGCCCGCCGCCTGCGCGAGGCCAGCGTCTATTGCGAGATTCACCCGTTCCAGAAGGCGGAACAGGCCTTGGCGGCGATGAAGCCTGCCGCCGTCATCCTTTCGGGCGGGCCCGAGAGCGTCCACGAAGAGGGCAGCCCCCGCGCGCCCCAGGCCGTGTTCGAGGCCGGGGTGCCGGTCCTGGGCATCTGCTACGGCGAAATGACCCTGTGCGAACAGCTGGGCGGCAAGGTCGAGGGCGGCCATACGCGCGAGTTCGGCCGCGCCGCCATCACGGTTCAGAAGGATTCTCCCCTGCTGGCCGGCCTGGCGCCGGTGGGCGAGGATGAGGAAGTCTGGATGAGCCACGGCGACAAGATCGTCGCCATCCCCGAGGGCTTCGACGTGGTGGCCTCGTCCGAGGGCTCCCCCTATGCGGTGATCGCCGACGAGACGCGGCGCTTCTACGGCGTCCAGTTCCACCCGGAAGTGATGCACACCCCGCGCGGCCACCAGATGCTGAAGAACTTCACCCACGGCATTGCGGGGCTGAAGGGCGACTGGACCATGGCCGCCTATCGCGACGAGAAGATCGCCCAGATCCGCGAACAGGTCGGCGACGCCAAGGTGATCTGCGGCCTGTCCGGCGGCGTCGACAGTTCCGTCGCCGCCGTGCTGATCCACGAGGCCATCGGCGACCAGCTGACCTGCGTCTTCGTCGACACCGGCCTGCTGCGCAAGGACGAGGCGAAACAGGTCACCACCCTGTTCCGCGAACACTACAACATCCCGCTGATCCACGTTGACGCGTCGAAAGAATTCCTGGGCGAGCTGGCCGGGATTTCCGACCCGGAAACCAAGCGCAAGACCATCGGCCGCCTGTTCATCGAAGTGTTCGACCGCGAGTCCGCCAAGATCGAGGGCGCCGAATTCCTGGCCCAGGGCACCCTCTATCCCGACGTGATCGAGAGCGTCTCCTCGTCCAGCGGCAAGGCCCACGTCATCAAGAGCCACCACAATGTCGGCGGCCTGCCCGACTATATGAAGCTCAAGCTCGTGGAGCCCTTGCGCGAACTGTTCAAGGACGAGGTCCGGGCGCTCGGCCGCGAACTGGGCCTGAGCGACGCCTTCGTCGGCCGCCACCCCTTCCCGGGACCGGGCCTGGCCATCCGCATCCCCGGCGAGATCACGCCCGAGGCGGTCGAGACCCTGCAACAGGCCGACGCCATCTATCTGGAGGAAATCCGCAAGGCGGGCCTCTACGACGACATCTGGCAGGCCTTCGCCGTCCTGCTGCCGGTCAAGACCGTCGGCGTCATGGGCGACGCGCGAACCTATGAAAAGGTGCTGGCCCTCCGAGCCGTCTCCTCCACCGACGGCATGACCGCCGACTTCTACCAGTTCCCCTGGGACCTCCTGGCCAAGACGGCGACCCGCATCATCAACGAGGTCCGGGGCGTGAACCGCGTGGTCTACGACGTGACGTCCAAGCCGCCGGGGACGATCGAATGGGAATAATTCGGGCCTTTCGGGAGCTTTCGAGAACGCTTCCGAAATGGGCTGTAAGTTGCTGACGCGAAAGTGAATTCTGTCGAGACCCTTCGGAGCCTTTCGGAGGGTCTTTTTTTCGTGATGCCGACCTGTCTGACGGTATCGCGCTCCGTTGCTCCCATGGATTCCGGCTCATACCGTCTGGGCCACGGCGAGCCGTTGACGGTATTCTTTTCAAGCAAGACGCTGAAAAGGCGAGAAAATATCGACCTCGAACCGCCGATTTCCGGGCCTGTCCGGTGCGAGGAGGTTTTACCGTGCTTACCGATGCCGCTCTGAAGAATTTGAAGCCTAAATCAAAGCCTTACAAGAGTACCGACAGGGACGGCTTGTACGCCTACATCTCGCCCGGGGGAGCGATCTCGTTCCGCTACGACTATCGCTTCAACGGTCGGCGAGAGACGCTCACCCTGGGGCGCTACGGACGGGGCGGTCTGAGCCTCTCGCAGGCGCGGGAACGTCTGTTCGAGATCAAGCGGACCATCGCGGACGGCGTGTCGCCCGCCCTGGAGAAGCAGCGCGCCAAGCGTCGTCTGAAAGAGGCGCGCAGCTTCGAGCATGTCGCCCAGCGTTGGATGGACACCGCACCGATGGCGGACAGCACACGGAACATGCGCCGGTCGATCTTCAATCGCGAGGTGCTGCCGCAGTGGCGAAACCGCCTGCTTAGCGAGATCACTCCCGACGACATCCGGGCGCACTGCAAGACCATCGTGGACCGCGGCGCGCCGGCGACGGCGATCCATGTGCGCGACATCGTCAAACAGATCTACGCCTGGGCGATTCTGCACGGCGAGAAGATCGACAATCCGGCCGACGGCGTCGGGCCGGCGTCGATCGCGACCTTCCGGCCGCGAGACCGCAGCCTGTCGCCGAGCGAGATCCGCATCATGCTGGGGCTTCTCGGAGAGGTGGCGACCCTGCCGACCATCCGGCTCGGGCTGAAGTTCATCCTGCTCAGCATGGTGCGAAAGAGCGAACTGCAGGATGGCGTCTGGCCAGAAGTGGATTTCGAGAACGCCGTCTGGTCGATCCCGGCGGCGCGGATGAAGCGCTCCCGGCCCCACAACGTCTATCTGTCGACCCAGATGCTCGACATCCTGATCGCCCTGAAGACCTGCGCGGGGAACTCCAAATACATCCTGCCGTCGCGCTACGACGCGGACGCGCCGATGTCGCGGGCGACCTTCAATCGCGTGACCTCCGCCATCGCCGCGCTGGCGAAGAAGCGGGGACTGCCTTTGGAGCCGTTCACCGTGCACGACCTGCGACGGACGGCTTCGACCCTGTTGCACGAGATGGGGTTCAACTCGGACTGGATCGAAAAGGGCTTGGCTCACGAGGAGCGGTCGTCGCGCGGGGTCTACAACAAGGCGGAGTTCGAGATGCAGCGACGGCATATGGCGCAGCAGTGGTCGGACGCGGTCGAGGCCTGGGAGGCCGGGCGGACGTTCACGCCGGTGCTCAGTGTGCCGGAGGGAGAGGGACCTCGCTTCGATCCAAAGTTCTGACGGGTCGGCTGACGCGTCGGCGGACATCGGGCGGCGGGGCGCGGCGGATCGGCTGGTTGCGGCGCCGCTCGAGCCACGCGTCGACCTCGGCCAGGTCCCAGACCACGCAGCGGGGCGTCAGAAGGAACCGCTTCGGAAACTCGCCCCGGCGCTCCATCTCCCAGATGGTGCTGTCGGCGAGCGGCACCATCTGGTGCAGTTCAGGTTTCTTGATCGTGCGGCGTAGGGGTGGGCTGGCCTGGGCCATCGAAATCTCCGCTTTGCTGGGAGAATCGAACCCGAAAGATTGCGACAGGCCTAGCCGTATCCTCTCCACCGTAGGCTTGCGCATCCCCTGGCATCAGCGGCTTGAATACTTCCGTATTTCGACTAATGCGGAACTATGGAAGCCGAAGCCTCGATTCTCGCTCTCGCTGCCCTGGCGCAGTCGACCCGGTTGGAGGCGTTTCGTCTCCTGGTCCGTCACGAACCGGAGGGCCTGCCGGCCGGTGACATCTCCAATCACCTCGCCATCCCGGCCAACACGCTTTCGTCCCATCTGGCCGTCCTAAGCCGGGCGGGGCTGATCCAGTCGGAACGTCGCAGCCGGTCGATCATCTATCGGGCCGACCTGGACCGGCTTCGCGACCTGGTCCTGTTCCTGCTCAAGGACTGCTGTGGGGGCAGGGCGGACCTGTGCGAGCCGCTGTTGGCAGACCTCGCGCCCTGTTGCTCGTGAGGACGCCATGGACATCGTAATCTATCACAACCCCGCGTGCGGGACGTCTCGCAACGCCTTGGAGCTGATCCGGCACGTCGGGATCGAGCCTCACGTAATCGAGTATCTGAAGACGCCGCCGTCGCGCGCCATGGTCGCTTGGCTGGCCGGGCGGACCGGCGCGCCGCTGCGTGACCTGCTGCGGGAGAAGGGCACGCCCTTCGCCGAGCTGGGTCTCGAGAACCCCGACCGGACGGATGAGCAACTGCTCGATGCGATCGAGGCCCATCCGATCCTGCTCAACCGTCCGATCGTCGTCGGTCCCCTGGGGGTTCGTCTCTGCCGCCCGTCGGAGGCCGTGCTGGACCTGCTGCCGGTCGAGAACCTGAAGCCCTTCACCAAGGAAGACGGAGAGGTCGTCATCGACGCCGACGGCCGGCGGGTGGGACGATGACCGAAGCGCCCGCCAGGTCGCCACGCCGCCTGTCGTTCCTTGATCGCTGGCTGACGGTGTGGATTTTCGCCGCCATGGCCGTCGGCGTTCTGCTCGGAACCATGGTGCCGGGCCTGCCCGCCTGGGTCGACAGCCTCTCGGTCGGTACCACCAACATCCCGATCGCCATCGGCCTGATCCTGATGATGTACCCGCCGCTGGCCAAGGTCCGCTATGAGGCCTTGCCGCGCGTGTTCGCCGACAAGCGGGTCCTCGCGCTGTCGCTGGTCCAGAACTGGATTCTGGGTCCGGTGCTGATGTTCGCTCTAGCGGCGATCTTCCTGCGCGATCAGCCGGAATATATGACCGGCGTGATCCTGATCGGCTTGGCGCGCTGTATCGCCATGGTGCTGGTCTGGAACCAGTTGGCCCGAGGCGACAACCAGTATGTGGCCGGTCTCGTGGCCTTCAACTCGATCTTCCAGATCCTGTTCTTCAGCCTCTATGCTTGGCTCTTCCTCACCGTTCTGCCGCCGCTGTTCGGCCTGCGGGGCAGTGTGGTGGACGTCAGCGTCTGGACCATCGCCGGCGCCGTTCTCGTCTACCTCGGTCTTCCCTTCCTGGCCGGCTTCCTGACCCGGCGCAGCCTGATCGCCCGCCGCGGGGCCGACTGGTACGAGCGGCGCTTCCTGCCGCGCATCGGACCGATCACCCTGATCGCCCTGCTGTTCACCATCGTGGTCATGTTCAGCCTGAAGGGCGGCGAGGTGGTGGCCCTGCCGCTGGACGCCCTGCGCATCGCCATTCCCCTGACCATCTACTTCCTCGTCATGTTCGTGGTCAGCTTCCTCATGGGCAAGTTGATCGAGGCCGACTACCCGCGCACGACCGCCCTGGCCTTCACGGCGGCCTCCAACAATTTCGAGCTGGCCATCGCGGTCGCCATCGCGGCGTTCGGCCTGGCCTCGCCGGTCGCCTTCGCCGCTGTCATCGGCCCGCTGGTGGAGGTGCCGGTGCTGATCCTGCTGGTGTCGGTCGCCCTCTGGATGGGCCGGCGGTGGTTTCCGGACACGGCCCCGCCGGCGGACGCCGCCTGATGGTCGTGCTGCATCTCCTGGACGCGGATGACGCCGGCCTGATCGCGGCCCTGCAGGGCGAGGGCCTGCCGGAGCCCGGGGCCGGCCGCTACTTCCGAGCCGACGACGACAGCGCCCTGGCCGGCTACGTCGGCCTGGAAGGAGAGGGGCGGGACCTGCTGCTGCGCTCCCTGGTCGTACTCGCTGGCCTGAATTCGCGGGGGCTCGGGAGCCGGATCCTGAGCGCCGCCGAGGCCGCGGCGAGCGAGCTGGGCGGAGAACGGCTCCACCTGCTCACCACGACGGCCGAGCCCTTCTTCGCCCGGCGCGGCTTCGCCGCCGCAGATCGGGCGGCCGCGCCCGCCGCGATCCGGCGAACCCGCGAGTTCGCAGACATCTGCCCGGCCTCGGCCGCCTATCTGACCAAGGATCTCGGATGATCTTCGCCCGCCTGCGGCCGCTGCCGGATCCCGATCATCTGCCGGCCCTGGACGCGGCCTATCTGTCGAGCAACCCGGCCGCCGGCCTGGGTCCGCACGACCACCCGCCACGCATCCTTCTCCTGTACGGGTCGCTGCGCGAGCGCTCCTATTCGCGGCTCTGCGTCGAGGAAGCGGCCCGCTTGCTGCAGCGCATGGGATGCGAGACCCGCATCTTCGACCCCTCCGACCTGCCTCTGCCGGGCTCGCCCGGCGACGACGACCATCCGGCGGTGCGCGAGCTGCGCGAGCACGCCCTGTGGTCGGAGGGCATGGTCTGGTGCAGTCCGGAACGGCACGGCCAGGTCTCCGGACTGATGAAGCTGCAGATCGATCACCTGCCATTGAGTTTGGGCGGCATGCGCCCGACCCAGGGCCGCACGCTCGCGGTGATGCAGGTGTCGGGCGGTTCCCAGAGCTTCAACGCCGTCAACACCCTGCGCCTTCTGGGCCGCTGGATGCGGATGATCACCATTCCCAACCAGTCGAGCGTGGCCAAGGCCTTTCAGGAGTTCGACGAGGCCGGCCGGATGAAGCCTTCGGCCTACTATGAGCGCATCGTCGATGTGATGGAGGAGCTGGTGCGCTTCACTGTCCTCACTCGACCGCACGCCACCCAGCTCGTGGACCGCTACTCCGAGCGCAAGGCGGCCGGCAGTCCGGTCGAGGCCGCAGCGGATCTCTCCGCCATCGCCATCGCGCGTCAGGCGTGAGGCCGCGTCGGCGGCGCCTTGCGGCGTCGCGCGCCTGGCAAAGGTGGTAATTCGCCACTTCTGGCGAATTAGGCGGGTTGTTGGCGGTAACTCGCCAGATGTGGCGAATTGCGATCCTCCCTGTTGAGGCTCGGGTCTTGAGCGACCGACCTGGCGAAGTGCCGTGCCGGCGTCGTGCGGTCCCGCCTATCCTCGATCGACCAGCGAATAGCTTGTGCTGCGCCCGCCGCCTTCATCCTTCACGAGGATGCCCCGCCCCACCAGATCGTTGATGTCGCGCAGGGCCGTGTCGGGCGAGGACCTCGTCAGCGCCGCCCATTTGGTCGAGGTGAGCTTGCCTTCGAAGCCGTCGAGCAGCCGGTTGATGACCGTGCTCTGGCGCTCGCTCAACGTCTGACCTGCTAGCGCCTCCCAGAAGCGCGCCTTGCGCATGACATGCGTCAGGGTGGTTTCCGCGCCATCGAACGCGCGATCGAGGCAGCCGAGGAACCAGTCCAGCCAGAGGGACACGTCCAGCGCGCCTTTCTGGGTCGCCTCCAGGGTGGCGTAGTAGTCCTTGCGCTCCAGCCTGATCTGGGCGGACATGCTGTAGAAGCGTTGAGCGCTTTTCTCGGAGCGGGCGAGCGCCATGTCGGCGATCGCCCGCGCGATCCGGCCGTTCCCGTCGTCGAACGGGTGGATGGTCACGAACCACAGGTGGGCGATCGCGGCCTTGAGGACCGGATCCGTCCGCGGCTCGTCATTGAACCAGTCGAGGAACGCCCGCATCTCGTCCTGCAGACGGTCGGCAAGGGGCGCTTCATAGTGCACGCGCTCTCGTCCGAAGGGGCCCGAGACGACCTGCATCGGGCCGGAGCTCTCGTTGCGCCAGGCGCCGACGACGATCCTCGTCATGCCGCTGCGCCCGGTCGGAAACAGGGCGGCGTGCCAGGCGAACAGCCGTTCCTCGGTGAGCGGAGACGCAAAGTTCTGGGTCGCGTCGAGCATCATTTCGACGACGCCTTCGACGTTGCGATCCGCGGCGGCGAGGGCCCCGATATCCATGCCGAGGCGGCGGGCGATGGAGGATCGCACCTGATCCTTGTCGAGCAGCTCGCCTTCGATTTCGCTGGATTTCAGGACATCTTCGGTAAGGGTCTCGAGGACGGCTTCAGCGCGGAGGTCGAAGCCGAGCGTGTGCATCCGGCCAAGCAGAAGGCCCTGGCGATGACGGACGGCTGCGAGGCGATCGGCAAGCGCGTCAGCGCGCCAGTCCAGACGCGGCCAGCCTTCGATCTCATGGATGTATTGCGCCATTCCCCGCACTCCTTGCGGAGAATATGGGCGCCATTCGCCGAAAGAGCAAGGTTATTCTCCGCGCGAAGTGCGGAGAATAGGGCGCCTAATCTCCGCACCAAGGGTGGTCTCCGCACGCTATCGGCTGCGGCCCCGCACCTTGGGTATCCGCGGACTGCGCGGCTATCGGCGCCCAAGCAGCTCCGAAACCCTGCCAACGGGTCGCAGTTGAGGGCCTCAGACGCCCGCTCAAGAGGCTGGGCGCGCGCCTTTCGGCGCCGCATGCCGGGAGAAGCCGACCACGAGGATAGCGATCGTCAGAAGCTGAACGGCGACGCCTTCGACCGTCGGATAAAGACCGAGGATCTCGATGCGGGGGATCCACGCCAGCGGATGGACATCGAGCCAGCCCGCCTCCTGCAGCGCCGCCACCCCCTTGCCGACGAGGACGACCGACAGGATGGCCATCAGGATCGAGCTCAGGGAGAAGAACCGGCCGATCGGGAGGCGCTTGCTGTAGGCCAGCAAGGCCCAGGCCACCACGGCCAGGATCGCCACCGCCGTAAGGGCGCCGGCCAGCATGCCGAGATGGCCGCCCTGGCTCCAGATCGCCGCATAGAACAGGATGGTCTCGAACACCTCGCGGTAGACCACCACGAAGGCCAGCAGGAACAGGAACCAGGCCGACCGTTTCGACAGGGCGTGAGAGAGCTTGTCGCGGATATAGGTCTGCCAGGCGTCGGCGTGCGACTTGCCGTGCATCCAGATGCCGACCGAGACGAGCACGACGGCCGCCAGAAGCGAGCCGAACCCTTCGGTCAGCTCCCGGCTGGCGCCGCTGATGGAGATGAAGAAGGTCGCGGCCGCCCAGGTGGCGCCGCCGGCGACCAGCGCGGCCACCCAGCCGCCGTGGACGTAGCGCAGCACCTCGGGACGTTCGGCCTTCCTGAGGAAGGCGATCATCGCCACCACGATGAGGATGGCTTCCAGACCTTCGCGCAGCAGGATGGTGAAGGCGCCGAGGAAGCTGGCGAGATTGTCCGCCTCCTGGGGCGCGAGTGCGCGTTCGGCCGTGTCCAGCAGGGCGTTCGCGCGGGCGACCCGGTCCGCGACCTCCTGGGCCGGCGCGCCCCTGCTGATCGAGACGCGCAGGTCGGTCATGGCCGTCTCGACCCGCCGCAGCAAGGCGCCGTCGCGGGCGCCCAGCGCCGGCTCCATCGGTTCGACGCCGTCGAGATAGGCCGACAGGGCCAGGTCGGTCGCGGCCCTGCGATCGCCCCGGCGATAGGCGGCCTCGCTTTCGGCCAGTCGCGTCCGGGCCAGGGACAGGGTCGATCCCTCGGCGCGGACCGTCGCCTCCGGGTGGCGGCGCAGGTAGGCCGTGACCGCCCGTGCCTTCGTCTCGCCGATCCTTGTCGCCAGCTCGGCCGGCGTCGCCTGGGTGAGGGCGGCCAGGTCCGGGAAGACGGCGCGGATCGCCGGGTCGCTCTCCCAGAGGCGTCGACCTTCGGCGGCTTCGGCGTCGGTGAAGGCGAACCGGCCCACGTAGAAGGCCAGGGCCCAGCGGTCCTCGGCCGGCAGATGGGCGAAGCTGGCCATCGCCGTGCCCTCCAGCCCCTGATCGATGACCTGGTAGAGGCCGAACACGCTGCGCTGACGGGCGCGCTCCACATCCGCGAAGGCGATCGCGGGCGGATCAAGCCCCTCGGCGCCCGGGCCGTCGGCGCGTCCGGTCACGCCATGGCAGACCGAGCATTGCTCGGCATAGAGCGTCGCGCCGCGGGCCAGATCAGGCGGGAACGAAGGCGCCAGCGGGCTCGGATAGGCCGTCAGCACCGCGCCGGCGAGCGCCTTGGCCCGGTCGCCAACGACGCGCGGATCCGCCTTGTCCCTGATGGCCGCCTGCAGGGCCTCGGCGTCGCGGACCAGACCGGCCTTGGCCGGATTCGGCGGCAGGGCGTCCAGGCGGGTCCGGATCTGGCCGCCGAACTCGATCATCTCCCCGTATTCGGCCGGATTGGTCACCTGACCGTCGGCCACCGCGCCGGCGTAGTCGACCGCTACATAGTCGAGCAGCCGCCAGGCGACCTGGGCCTCGGAGGCGGACGGCGTCTGGGCCAGGGCGGGCGCGGCCAGCCCCAGGGCGAACAGCAGGGCAAGCAGACGGAGCAGAGGACGCATGGTCAATCCAGATGTGAACGGCTCGCATTAGCATTCAGGCGGCGACGCTGTCGCGCTTTATTCGCGACGCGGCCGGGCTCGTAGGCGGCTACGGGTCCTCTACGCCCGCCGGGACGCCTCGGCGCCGCGCGGCCAGCCCGGGCAGCCACGCGACGGGCGGTCGTTACAGGTGGATCGTGCGGTCGGCCACAGCCAGGCATGCCTCGCGCAAGGCTTCCGGAAGCGTCGGATGCGCATGGCTCGTCCGCGCCACGTCTTCGGCCGCCGCGCCGAATTGCATGACGGCGACCGCTTCATGGATCAGGCTGCCCGCGTCCGGCCCCAGGATGTGCACGCCGAGAATCCTGTCCGTGCCGGCGTCCGCCAACACCTTGACCAGCCCGTTCTTCTCCAACCGCGCCTTGGCCATGGCGTTTGCCGAGAACGGAAAGCGCCCGACGCGATAGGCCACGCCGGCCGCCTTGAGGTCGTCCTCGGTGCGCCCGACTGAGGCCAGTTCCGGCCAGGTGTAGACGACGGCCGGGATTGTTCCGTAGTCGACATGGCCCGCGGCGCCGGCAAGGCGCTCGGCAAGGGCGATCCCTTCTTCCTCCGCCTTGTGGGCCAGCATGGCGCCGCCGATGACATCGCCGATGGCGTAGACCCCTTCGGCGCTGGTTCGAAAGCCGTCGTCGACCGGAATATAGCCCCTTGGGTCCGGCTTGATGCCGACCGTCTCCAGATCGAGTCCGTCGGTGGCGGGACGTCGGCCAATGGACACGAGCACGACATCGGCCTTGATGGTTCCTCGCGCGCCGTCTCCCATGGGCTCGACCTCAAGGACGACGTCGTCCGCCTCCATTCGCGATCCGACCACCTTGTGCGCCAGGCAGAATTGGAAGCCCTGGGCCTCGAGCACCTTGTGCAGCGCCGTCGACATCTCTGAATCAACGCCGGACGCGATCCGGTCGAGCACCTCGACGACGGTGACCTCGCTGCCGAGACGGCGCCAGACGGAGCCCAGCTCCAGTCCGACATAGCCGCCGCCGATCACCGCCAGATGGCGCGGCGCCGCCGTCAGGCTGAGGGCGCCCGCCGAGGTGACGATCCGCTGCTCGTCGATGGGCAGGTCCGGCAACGTCGCCGCTTTCGATCCGCTGGCGAGCACGATCGCCTTGCGGACCTGCACCTCGAAGCTGCCGTCCGGGGCGCTCACTTCCACACGGTCGCGCGACAGCAGCCGGCCGCGGCCCTGCAGGCGGGTGACCTTGTTCTTGCGCAGGAGGTAGGCGACCCCTTCACCAAGCTCCGTCACGACCCTGGCCTTGTGCCGCATGACGCCTGCAAGGTCGGCCCGCACATTGTCGACCAGGACGCCGAAAGCCTCGAGATTGCGGGCCATCTCCAGCCGCTCTGTGGCCTGCAGCAGCGCCTTTGACGGAATGCACCCGATGTTCAGGCAGGTTCCACCGAGGAGTTCCCGGTCGTCGATAACCGCCACCGACATGCCGAGCTGGCTCGCCCGGATGGCGCAGGGGTACCCGCCCGGCCCGCCGCCGATTATCACCAGGTCATAGGATGTCATCGAAGCCATCGCGTCAGCCTTCGCTGTAAGTGAAAGAGGGACGAAGGCGCCGGCCACCCGCATGAGCAAACATCAGGCGCCGCCCTTACGCGGGGAAGTCCGACGCGTCATCATTCGGAACCCGCTCCTGGGGAGGGCCGGAAGGCGGCGGAAGTCGATCTCCAGATCCTGAGCCGGCAGCCGGTAGTTCAGGCCGGCGAGCATGCCGAGGGCCCGCTCCATCAATTCGACGACGATGCTTTCGCCGGGACAACGGTGACCGGTCAGGGCGTTCCCGCCGCCTTGGGGAATCAGGCCGAACGCGTCCCCGGAGCCGTCGATGAAACGCTCTGGCCGGAATTCGTCGGGATCGGTCCAGACGGCAGGATCGTGATTGGAGCCATAGAGATCGAGGATCACCTGCCGACCCACCGGGAAGTCAAGGTTGCGCCAGCGAAACGGCGCGCGCACACGCCCGATCACCGCCGGGAAAAACGGATAAAGGCGTCGCACCTCCTGAACGAAGGCGCGGCGGCGGCCGGCGTCCGCGGTGGCCAGACGGGCCGCCGCGGGGTGCGCCTGCATCGCGTGCGCCACAAACACGATATAGACCGAGGTCGCCACGGTCGGCCTCAGCACATTGGCCAGTTCGACCGCCGCCGTCCGGGCCGCCAACGGTTCGCCATCATCCGCGCTCGCCCAGGCCCAGGCGTAGGCGGCGGTGTCTGGATCCGGCGCCAGTCGTCCGGCGCGAATGCCCTCGATGATCGAGGCCAGCCAGGCGTCGACGCGTCGCCGCGCGTACCTCGACCACAGGTGGCGAGGCCCCCGCGATCCTGCCGCGTCAAACAGCGCCCTGAGGTGACTGACCCGTTTCGCTTCGTCGTCGGGATTCAGCGGCACCCCCGCCCAGCGGCAGACGGCGCGGGTGAGCACCGGCTGCAGGGCGTCGTACAGCACGATCTCTTCCTGGCCAGCCCATTCAACGGCCGCGCGTCGCCATTCCGCCTCGAACAGGTCGCCCAGCCGCGCGATCCGTTCCGGCGACATAAGAGCGATGAACACGCGTTTGCGGGCGCGGTGCGCTTCGCCATCCAGGCCCTGGACGCCGCCTTCGCCGAGCAGTGTGCGTCGGACAGGCGCCGGCATGGCGCCCGCGCGCGAGATGCGGGTCTCGTCGTAGAAGACCTGGGCCGCTTCACGCCCTCTCAGACAGGCCGTCTCCTTCAGCGCCAGACGGGTCTCGATTGCGTCCGCGCCGGCCTGCTCGAACAGGCGGGAGATGCGCCTGTACGGGTCCGTCAAAAGGGCGAACGTCTGATCGGCGTGTCGCTGTGTCGATCGATGCGCCATCGAAGTCCTCCATGGACGAAGGGAGCGCGACGAGGGCCGCGGGATTACTCAAAACGTCGCGGTGACCCAATGGCTCCTGCATCATCCCGGGCCCGTTCTGACCTTCAGCGCCGACCTGCACGGCGAGGCCGAGGAGCGGTGCAAACCCGGGTCGGGTTCGTCTTCAAACCGGCGCCGAGGGATCGTGCAGGGCTTCGATCACCTTGCAGGCGGACACGCGTCCGCCGGCACATTCCGCCGTCATCCGCGAAAGCTCGCGTTGCAGGGCCCGGAGTCGGGCGATCTTATGCGTCACCTCCGCCAGATGACGTTCGGCGAGGATGCTGGCTTCGGCGCAGGGCCGATCAGGGTGATCGGACAGATCCAGCAGGGAGCGGATCGAGTCCAGATCGAAGCCCAATTGCCGTGCATGCCGAATGAACGACAGGCGGCGTTCCGCCGCGTCGTCATACATCCGCCGGTCGCTGGCGGTGCGCGGGGCGGCGGGAAGCAGGCCGATCTCCTCGTAGAAGCGGATGGTCGGGACCTTGACGCCGGTGGCCGCGGCGAGCTTGCCGATAGGGCGCAGGCCGGACGAGGCCGGGGAGGGCAGGGTCATCGCATCATCTCGCAGCAGCGGGCTGAAGGGCGGCAGGCGCAGGACGGAAAAGGATCATCGGCCCAGCCCCATGAGGACGATGGCGGCGCCGAAGGCGGCGATCGTGGAAGCGCCGGTAAGGGCCATGCCGAAGGCCCTGGCCGCCGCGCCCCGGGCATAACCGTGGGCGAACAACACGCGGCCGATCAGATAGAGGGCGACCAGCACCGGCAGCACGACCATCTCCTCGCCGCGCAGCACGGTGGCGAGCACCAGGTGGGCGCCCACCGCCAGGACCGTCTGCTCCAGGGTGTTCTGAAGCACGGCGGCAGGCACGGCGAGCCTCGAGCTGGGCGCCGCATAGGCGGAACCCGGCCGGTCGGCGTCGGACCGGAACCGGATGCTCGCCACGGCCCTCAAACAACCGGCGAGCCACAGGAAAACGAGGAGGTCCGCCTTCAGGGCGTAGGCCAGCCGATCAGCTGTCGCCATGTCCGGCGCGGCGCCCAGGAGACGTGGCGAAAGCCATAGCCAAGCTGACGCCACCGCCGCAGCGGTGATGAGAATCGCCAACCCCGAACGGACGGCGATCGCCTTCTGTTCGGCGGAAAAGGTCATCGCGCCGCCCGTCCCAGGGTCGACGTCGCCGGGCGGCCGTCCGAGCCCCGGACGGTCAGGAGGAGCAGCGCCACGCCGCAAACAATGGCCGCATCGGCGAGGTTGAAGGTCGGCCAGTGCGCGTCGCCCCAATGAAGATCGATGAAATCCGTCACCGCGCCGGAGCGCAGACGATCGAGCAGGTTCCCGAGCGCTCCACCGGCGATGAGGCTCGCCGCGACCGCCGTGACGGCGCTTCGCGTACGCCAGATCCAGGTCAGCAGGACGCCGATGATCAGGAATGCCACGGCGCTCAGGGCCCATCGTCCCACCGCGCCCGAGTCTGCGAACAGGCCAAAGGTGACGCCGGGATTGAATCCCAAACGCAGCGCGAGGAACGGCGTGAGGTCCACCGGGCTCTCGAGTCGGGCGCGAGCCGCGGCCTTGGCGGCCTGATCCAGA
Source organism: Brevundimonas sp. Br13 (assembly GCF_055391505.1). Lineage (NCBI taxonomy): Bacteria > Pseudomonadati > Pseudomonadota > Alphaproteobacteria > Caulobacterales > Caulobacteraceae > Brevundimonas > Brevundimonas sp. Br13. The sequence continues at coordinate 1,599,869 of NZ_AP044008.1, forward strand.
GCGGCGATCAGCATGAAGAACGAGAAGGCGATCGCCCGCATGCGGCTGGGACCGCGTCGCGACGGGTGCATCGTGATCATGAGGCCTCCTGTGGATTTCGTCCGATTGTGCGTCCTCTAGCTACTAGAGGATCAAGTCGGTTCCGCCAAACCGCGTCTTTTTGGGCGAGGCATCCATTTTTGTTCTTGATCCTCGAGCGACTGGAGGATGCATTCTCGTGGTGAAAGGCGGACTTCGATGACTGACTCCCTCTCGTCCCCCGAACCGGCGGCCGCCGGCTGCGGCTGCGGCGCGGCCGTCAAGTTCGACGGCGCCACGCCGGCCTATCGCCGCATCCTGATGGCGGTGATCGCTATCAACGGCGCCGCCTTCCTGGCCATCGCCGGCGGCGCGGCCCTGCAGGGCTCGGCCTCGCTGGGTGCCAACGCCCTCGACTTCCTGGCCGACGCCGCCACCTACGGCATCAGCCTGGCCGTGATCGGGCGCTCGGTCGCCGTGAGATCCGGGGCCGCCATCATCAAGGGCGCCAGCCTCGCGGCGCTGGCGCTGTTCATCCTTGGCTACGCGATCTGGCGGGCGACCTCGGGGGCGCCCCCGGAAGGCGTCGTCATCACCGGCCTGGGCGCCCTGGGCTTTTTCGCCAACGCCCTGGCCGCGCTGCTGCTGGTCCGCCATCGCGAAGGCGACGCCAATGTCCGTTCGGTCTGGCTGTGCACGCGCAACGACCTGATCCAGAGCCTGGTGGTCGCGGCCACGGGCGTGGCCGTCTGGTTGACCGCCTCTCGCTGGCCCGACCTGATCGCCGGCGCGATCCTGGCGGTGGTCTTCCTGCAATCCGGCTGGTCGATCATTCGTCAGTCCCGCGAAGAACTGAAGGCCGCCGCGTGACCGCGAACTTCACCCCCGCGCTCGGCCATACAGCCCTGAGCGGGCTGTATGATCCGGCCATCGCGCTTTTGACCCGGGAACCGCTGTGGCGGAGCCGCCTTCTCGAACAGGTGGCTCCGTCCCCTGGCGAGACGATCATCGATCTTGGATGTGGAACCGGCTCATTCGCGATCGCCATGGCGAACCGGGCGCCGGACGCGCGCATCTTCGGCCTCGATCCCGACGGCGACATCCTCAGGCGGGCCGAGACGAAGACGGCCGCTGCAGGTCAGGCCGTCCGTTTCATCCAGGGGTTTTCGCGCGATGTGGCGGCGCTCCTGGGCGAGGACGCCGCCGACAAGGTGGTCTCCAGCTTGGTCTTCCATCAGCTGCCCATGGCCGAGAAGCGAGCGGGCCTCGCCGCGAGCCTGCGGGCGCTCAAGCCGGGCGGAACGCTGCATGTCGCGGACTACGGCCGCCAGTCGGGTGCGATGCGCGTGCTCTTCCGCCTGGTGCAGTCTCTGGACGGCTACGAAAACACCCAACCGAACGCCGACGGCGTTCTGCCTACGCTGATGGCCGAGGCCGGCTTCACACAGGTTCAAGTGCTCGATGTCATCCCGACCGCCACCGGATCCATCTCTCTGTATCGGGCGGTGCGACGATGAGGCGATTGATGTCGCGGCGCACCGTGTTATGGGACGGCATGGGGTTTCCCTCGACTAGGCATGGGTGGATGGCGGCGCTGCTCGCGTCGTTCCTGGCCCTGTTCGTCCTGGTTTCCGCAGCCGACGCCTTCGCCTGCGCACCCGAGACCGGAAGCTTGCAAGGCCTGGCCGCGTCGGACGTCGTCGCTGTGTCCGATACAGGTCACGGCGAACGCAAGGACGCAGCAGGTCAGGTCGCCTGCGCCCACGGCCATTGCCACCATTGCGGCATTACCGCGCCGCCGGCGATTGACGACATGAGGTCGATGGCCCTCGATCGCGCGCCCTTGGCGCCATCGCTCGATCAGGCGCCGGCCTCCCGGATGCCCGCCGGTCCCATGCGCCCGCCCAGAACCTGACGTGACCTCGCGTTCGCGCGCGCCCTTCACGTCAACCTTCCGGGACATGAGACATGCCATCCCCTATTCGCCGCTTGCCGCCTTTCGCGGTCGGCTGCGCTGTGGTCGCCCTGACGACCGCCTTGACCGGCCCGGCCTGGGCCGATCCCGCGCCATCCTTCCGGACCCTGCTTGAGCGCATAGGGGCCAGCCCCTCCGCGGCCGAGGCCGACGCCTTGCTCGAAGCGGCCGAGGCCCGGGTGCGCCAGGCGCGCGTGCGGCCCAACCCGACCGCCGCCCTCGAGGCGGAGAACGCCTTCGGCAGCGGTCCCTTTTCCGGCTACGACAACGCCGAGACCACGCTCTCGCTCACCCAGGACCTCGAACTGTGGGGCCGGCGCGGCGCCCGGGTCGAGGTGGCGCGGGCGGAGGCCGGAACGGCTTCGCTGCGTCGCGATCAGGCGGTCGTCGACGCCGCCGGACGGCTCGCACTCGCCTACGCCGAAGCGGAAGCCGCCGAGCGGCGCTTCGCCCTGGCCGAGGAGGCGCTCAGCCTGACCATCGCGGACGCCCGCGCCGCCCTGGTGCTCGTGGAGGAGGGACGCGAGCCCATGCTGCGCGGCATCCAGGCCGAGAGCGAGGCGGCGGCGGCCCGCGCGACCCGTGACGAGGCGCAGGCCGAGCGGGACGCGGCGTTCGCCCGCCTGACGGCTGTCGCGATGCTGCCCGCGCCGGTCACCTCGATCGTCGACAGCCTGCTGGACGACGCGCCGACCCGGACGGCCATCGAAGCCGCTCCCGGGGCGCCGGCCGTTCGCGTCGCCGAGGCCGAACGCGAAGCGGCCGAACGGCGGATCGCCGTCGAGCGAGTGCGCGCGCGGCCCGACGTCAGCGCCAGCGTCGGCGTTCGGCGTTACGAAGCCGAGGATGCGACAGCGCTGACCTTCGGCATCAGCATGCCGCTGCCCCTGTTCGACCGGAACCGCGGCAATATCGACGCGGCCCAGGCCGAGTTCCGCGCCGCGGACGCCCGCCTGGCCGGCGCGCGCCAGGAGGCCGAGGCCGACGGTCAGGCCGCGGTCGCCCGGCTGAACGCCTCGGTGAGCCGCGTCGCGGCCGCCGACGCCGGCGTGACCTCATCCGAGGAAGCCTATCGCCTGTCCCGGATCGGCTTCGAGGCCGGCCGCATCTCGCAACTGGAGCTGCGCGGAACCCGCGCCGCCCTCATCACCGCCCGCAACGCCGCCGTCGACGCCCGCCTGGCGCGCGTCCGCGCCGAAATCGATCTCGCGCGCCTGCAAGCGCGCGCACCCTTCGGAGGGGGCCAATAATGCGCAAGCCGCAATCCAACAGAACGCTGCTCATTGGCGGCGTCGCCGCCGTCGTCCTGCTCGGAGGCGGCGGGCTGTTCCTGGCTCTCAATCGCGACGCGCGGCCGGCCGCCGAGGGCGAGGCCGGTCACGCGGAAGAGGAGGGGCACGCGGAAGGCGAGGGCGCCGAGGCCCCCGAAGGCGTCGTGGCGCTCACGGCCGAACAGATCCGCGCCGCCGGCATCGCCGTGGTCGCCGTCGGCGCCGGCGGCGGGTCAGAGACCCGGCTGGCGGGACGCGTCGAGCCCATGGTCGATGCGCGCGCCGCCGTGGCCGCCTCGGTCGGCGGCCGGGTCGAGCGCGTGCTCGTCGCGCCGGGGCAGTCCGTGCGCGCCGGTCAGGCCCTCGCCACATTGGTCAGCGGCGACGCCGCGACCTTCCGCGCCGACGCCGACGCGGCGGTGGCGCAGGCCGAAGCCGCGCGCCAGGCCTATCACCGCGATCGCAACCTGGCCGACCAGGGCGTGGTGGCCCGGCAGGAGGTGGAGACCTCCCGAGCCCAGTCGCTCAGCGCCGAGGCGTCGGCGCGCGCCGCCCGCGCCAGGGCTTCGGCGGCCGGATCGCCAAACGCTTCGGGACGGCTGAGCGTGACCAGCCCGATTTCGGGCGTCGTCACCTCGGTGCAGGTCGGCCCCGGAGGCTTTGTCCCCCAGGGCGGCGTCGTCGCCGAGGTCACCAACCCCGCGCGGATTGAACTGGTCTTCAACGCGCCGCCGGCTCTGGCCGCCCAGGTCCGCGCCGGATCGCGCCTGAGGGCGACCGGGCCCAACGGGGAATTCGAAGCCGTCGTCACCGGCGTGGCGCCCGGCGCCGGCGCCGAGAGCGGCGCGACGATCATTCGCGCCCGGCCGTCGGGCGTGTCGCTGCCGCCGACGGGATCCGCCGTCACCGGCGCCATCGTTACGGGCGATGCCGTCCCCGGCGGCCTGACGGTCCCCAGCGAAGCCGTGCAGACCATCGAAGGCGCGACGGTCGTGTTCGTTCAGGTCCAGGGCGGCTTCCGGGCCGTCCCGGTGCTGGCCGGTCGTCAGGCGGGAGGGCGCACGGAGATCCTGCGCGGCCTCGACGAGGGTGAACGCATCGCCGCCGCCAACGCCTTTCTCTTGAAAGCCGAACTCGCCAAGGGCGAGGCCGGCGATGACGACTGAGGCGCGGCATGTTCAAATCCATCATTGAAGCCTCGGTGCGCTTCCGCTGGTTCGTTGTGTTGGCGACCGCGCTGGTCGCCGCGCTCGGTCTGTTCGAACTGACCAAGCTGCCGATCGACGCCGTTCCGGACATCACCAACCGGCAGGTCCAGATCACCACCGTCGCCCCGGCGCTCGCGCCGGAACAGATCGAGCGGCAGGTCACCTATCCGCTCGAGACGGCCATGGCCGGCATTCCCGGACTGACCAGCACTCGCTCGTTGAGCCGCAACGGCTTCAGCCAGATCACGGTCATCTTCACCGACCAGACGGACATCTATTTCGCGCGCCAGCAGGTGGCCGAACGCCTCGCCCAGGCGCGCGAAAGCATGCCCGAGGGCGTGGAGCCGGCATTGGCGCCGATCACCACCGGCCTCGGCGAGGTCCTGATGTGGACCGTGGACTATCTGCCGTTCAACAGCCGCAACCTCGCCCGGCCGGGACAACCCGGCTGGCAGCCAGGCGGCGTCTACCTGACCCCCGAGGGGGAGCGGTTGACCACGCCCGAGGCGCGCGCCACCTACCTGCGCACTGTTCAGGACTGGATCGTCGCGCCGCAGATGCGGACGACGCCCGGGCTCGCCGGCGTCGACACCATCGGCGGCTATGTGAAGGAATACGCCGTCCGCCCCGACGCCGCCCGCCTGTCAGCGTATGGGCTGGGGCTGGGCGACCTCGTCACGGCCCTGGAGCGGGCCAACACCCAGGCCGGAGCCGGCTACGTCCAGCGCGGCGGCGAGGCGCTGACCGTCCGGACCGACGCCCTGGCCTCCACCGTCGAGGATCTTGCCCAGGCCCCGGTCGTCAACCGGGGCGGCCTGGTGGTGCGCGTCGCCGATGTGGCGTCGGTCGAGGTCGGGCAAGCTCCGCGGCTGGGCGGCGCGAGCCGCGATGGCCACGAGTCGGTGCTCGGCACGGCCTTGATGATCGCCGGCGGCAACAGCCGCACCGTGGCCCAGGCCGCCGGAGAGCGCCTCGAGGAGGTGCGCGAGACCCTGCCCCCCGGGATCGAGGCGGTGACCGTGCTCGACCGAAGCGCCCTGGTGAACTCCACCATCGGCACGGTGGCGCGCAATCTGACCGAAGGCGCCCTGCTCGTCATCGTCGTGCTGTTCCTGCTGCTGGGGAACCTGCGGGCGGCGAGCATCACCGCCCTGATGATCCCGATCAGCTTCCTGTTCGCCGTCATCGGCATGAACCGCTTCGGCATCAGCGGAAACCTGATGAGCCTCGGCGCCCTCGACTTCGGCCTGATGGTCGACGGGGCGGTGGTGGTGGTGGAGAATACCCTGCTGATGATGACCCGGCGGCGCGCGGAATTGGGCCGCATGCTCAGCCGTCACGAACGACTGGACGTCGCCATGGCCGCGGCCCGGCAGATGGTGAAGCCGGCCGCCTTCGGCCAGCTGATCATTCTGCTGGTCTTCACCCCCCTGCTGATGCTCGAGGGCGTGGAGGGTAAGACCTTCATTCCCATGGGGGCGACCGTCATGCTCGCCCTGGTCGGCGCCTTCATCTTCTCCTTCACCTTCGTCCCGGCCATGACTGCGCTGCTGGTACGCGACCCGAAAAGCGCCCACCTCGACGCCAACGACCGCGTGCAGGAGCACGAAACCCGCGTCCTGCGCTTCGCCCGCCGCTGGATCCAACCCGCGATCAGCGCCGCCGTAGACAAGCCCCGTGTCGTGCTCGCCTCGGCCCTGGGCGCCTTGGTCGTCGGCAGTCTGGCCTTCGCCACCCTCGGCCGGGAGTTCATTCCCACCCTCGATGAGGGCGATATCGCCATGCAGGCCCTGCGGGTGCCGTCCGCTTCGCTGGACCAGTCCTTGGCTATGCAGATGGCCCTCGAGCGGGTCGTCAAGGCCCAGCCCGAGGTGGAGACGGTGTTCTCGCGCACCGGCACGGCGGAGGCCGCCGTCGATCCCATGCCGCGTAACATCTCCGACAGCGTGATCATCCTCAAGGACCGAGGCGACTGGCCAGATCCGGGCCTCGAAAAGGAGGCGCTCATCGAGCGCATTGAGGAGGCGGTTAGTCAGCAGATCGGCAATAATTTCGAGTTCAGCCAGCCGATCGAACTGCGCTTCAACGAACTGATCTCCGGCGTCCGGACCGATTTGGCGGTGCTGGTCTACGGCGACGACTTCGACACCCTGCAGAGGGTCGGCGAGCAGGTGGCTCGCGCATTGGAGGAAACACCGGGTTCCGCCGACGTTCGAGTGGAACAGGCGTCGGGGTTGCCGACGCTGACGGTCAGCGTCGACCGCTTCGCGGCGGCCAACTACGGCCTGTCGGCGGCGGACGTCTCGGAGGCGGTCTCCACCGCCATCGGCGGAACAGAGGCTGGACGCATCTTCGAAGGGGATCGGCGCTTCGACGTTGTCGTCCGTCTGCCCGAGGCGACCCGCAACGATCCAACCAGCCTGGCCGCCCTGCCGATCGTCTCCTCGACCGGCGTGGTGGTGCCCCTGTCCTCGGTGGCGCGCATCCAGACCGCCGAGGGGCCCAACCAGATCAGCCGCGACAACGGCAGTCGGCGCATGGTGGTGCAGGCCAACGTCCGCGGCCGGGATCTCGGCGGTTTCGTCACGGATGCGCAGACGCGGGTGGAGCGGATCGATCTTCCGCCGGGCGTCCGGCTCGATTGGGGCGGTCAGTTCGAGAATCTCAAGCGCGCCGAACAGCGTCTGGGCCTCGTGGTTCCGATCGTATTCATCCTCATCGGGGTCCTGCTTTTCATGGCCCTCGGCTCATTCGCTGAAGCCGGTCTGGTGTTCGCCTGCGTCCCGCTCGCCTTGGTCGGCGGGGCCCTGGCGCTGCTCTTGCGCGGCATGCCCTTCTCCGTCTCGGCGGCGGTCGGCTTCATCGCCGTCTCGGGGGTGGCGACCCTGAATGGCCTGGTGCTGATGCAGGCCATCCGCGAGCGGCTGACGGCGGGCCTGGCGCCGCGTGAGGCCGCGATCGAAGGGGCGTCCAGCCGCCTGCGGGCGGTTCTGACCACCGCCCTGGTGGCCATCGTGGGCTTTATTCCCATGGCCATCGCCCACGGGGCCGGGGCCGAGGTCCAGAAACCATTGGCCACAGTGGTCATCGGGGGCCTTTTGACGGCGACTGCGTTGACACTGCTGGTGTTGCCCACCTTCGCCGCCAAGGCGGTGAAGCATCGCAAGGCGGAAGGGATCGAGGATTGATGAGCGAACGAGACGAGACGGAAGGCGTCCAGCGCCGCACCCTGCTGGTGGTGTTGATCCTCAACGCCGCCCTGTTTGTAGGGCTCGGGATCGGCGGCTTGCTCGCCGATTCCAGCGCTCTGCTGGCCAATGCCCTGGACAATGCGTCTGACTCCGCCGTCTACCTCATCAGCTTTCTGGCGGTGGGCCGCGCCCTGATCTGGAAGACCCGCGCCGCCCGGGCCTCCGGAATCCTGCTGCTGATCTTCGCTGCGGGCGTCCTGCTGGACGTGCTGAGACGAACGCTGATGGGGACGGAGCCCATAGGCTGGACGATGATGGGCATGGCGGTGGTCGCCGCCATCGTGAACCTGGTGTGCCTGGAACTGATCCGGCGCCAACGCAGCGAGGATGTGAACATGAAGGCCGCCGAGACCTTCAGCTTCAACGATTTCGCCTCCAACGGCGGCATCCTGATCGCGGGTGGCCTGGTCCTGTGGCTGGATCAGTCCTGGCCGGATCTGGTCGTGGGCCTAATCGTGGCCGGCATCGCCGTGAAGGGCGGCGTCGACATCCTCCGCGACTCCCGGGCCGAAACGAGAGCGGGGGAAGAAGCCTGAGTGACGACGGCGGCTACGCCCATGATCACACGGCCGGGGCCAAAGCCCGGGTCGGTGGCGAAGTGAGCGGCCCGCGCTGATAACCATTCCTTGCCCCGTTGCGGACTAGGCTGCGCCCATGGTCCGCAGCGACGCCGCGCCGATGAAGTCCCGCCCACCGCGCATCGCCCGCGGCGGCTGGCTCGACGCGCTCCGCTTCATCGTCGGGGCGCTGATCATCCTCTACCATTTCCGCGAGGCCTCGCCGGTCCCGCTGCCCCAGCTGCATCCGGTGTTCGACCGCGGCTATCTGCTCACCGACTTCTTCATCATCGACTCCGGTTACGTCCTGGCGCGCATCTACGGCGACCGGCTCGCCGCCGGTCAGGCGTCGCTGCGCGCCTATGCGCGCCAGCGGCTGCTGCGGGTCATTCCGGCCCACCTCGTCGTCAGCCTTATCCTCGTCGTCCTCGTCGGCGGCGCGGCTCTGGCGGGGATCGCGCCCAGCAACCCGCGCTGGTTCGACTGGTCGCAGCTGCCGGCCCAGGTGCTGCTGCTCCAGGCCTGGGGCGTGCCGGGCGGGCAGGGGTGGAACGCCCCGACCTGGACGCTCTCGGCCCTGATTGCCTGCTACCTCCTGCTGCCCTGGATCTGCCGGGCCCTGTGGCGCTGGCCGCCGATCGCCGTGGTGATCGGCGCGACGCTGCTGGTCGTCGGCGCCGACCTCGCGGCCTCGGTGTGGCTCGGCGATCCGATCTACCGCCTGCCGATGCGCTACGGCGTCCTGCGCGCCTTGCCGCTGTTCCTGCTCGGGGTCGCGGCGGCCTTCTACGGTTCACGCGTCTATGTCGCATCCCGTCTGGCCGGCGCGATCGGGGTCGGCGCCGCCATCGCGCTTGTCATCCTTCAGGCCTTCGGCGCCTTCAGCCTGTTGTCGCTGGGCCTGATGACCGTGATCATCTGGGCCGCCGGGGCCGTATCGGTGCGCAGGCCGTCACGCCTGATCGAACATCTGGCCCTGATGTCGTTCTCGATGTTCCTGACCAATGAGGTCACCCGTATCGTTTGGTTCGGCCTGCTCGACGCCCTGGGCCAGGACGCCCTGTCGTCGGGGGTTCGCTGGGCGCTGTGGTCGATCGGTTTCATCGGCGCCTTCGCGGCCGCGGCGGTGTTCCGCTATGGCTTCGACCGGCCGGTGCAGAGCTGGCTCAACCCGTCGCGCGTCAGGCTGGCGGCTGCGGACAGGAACGCACCCGCGACGCCTCGGGCGTCAGGCGCCGTTGTGGCGGCCGAACACGCGGGTTGAACCATCGTTGAGGATCAGGACGGTCGTATAGGGTTCGCGCCCGGCGGCTTCCATGCCCGGCGAGCCAGCCGGCATGCCGGGGGCGCTCAGCGCCCGGGCGGCGGGGCGTTCGCTGAGCAGCCGGTCGACGTCGCCGGCCGGAACATGGCCCTCGATCGCATAGGGGCCGACGACCGCCGTGTGGCAGGAGGCCAGCCGGTCCGGAACGCCATGTTGCGCCCGGGTCGGCGCGAGATCTTCGCGCTCGACGACCTCGACGGTCCAGCCGGCCTGGCGCATGTGGGCGATCCAGCCGCCGCAGCAGCCGCACCAGGGCGTCTTGTAGGCGGTCATCCGCTTCGGCGGCGCGGCGAGGGCCGGGGCGGCTAAGGCGGCGAGGGACAGGCCGCTCAGGATGGACCGGCGGTCAAGGATGGTCGGAGAACGGTTCATGGCGGTCCTGGGTGACGATGACGCCGCGGCTTAGCCGGGCGTGTGACCTGCGTGCCCGCCGCTCTGCGGCGTTTCGGGAGCGGGCGCCGGAGCCGGGGCGGGTGCGTCCGGAGCCGGGGCCGGAGCGTTCATCTCGTCGCAGCACTCCATGGCGGCGCCGGGGGCCATGTCCTTGCAGCAGGCGCAGGCCTCCGCCGCGAGCACCGCGCCGGCGCTGAGGGCGAGGAAGGCGGCCGCCGCGGCGGCGATCTTGAGGGTCATCGCGGGTCTCCTTGAAATCGAGCCGCCTTGATCGGCCCGCGGGCGTCCGCCGTCAATGGGCGACCCCTGCGGTCAGGTGTCCACCCGTTCGACCGCGACCCAGCGTCCGCCGCGCTTCTCGACCACGAAGCGGGCGGACGTTTCCTCGAAGGCCGGCACGTCGCCGTCCAGGAACCAGATCCACGCGCGCGACCGGCTGCCCGGGCGCACGAAATAGGCGCGGCTGGAGCCGGCGTCCTGCCATTCGATGGTGACGGTCTTGCGGAGGGGCATGGCAAGAACAAAAGCAGAACACGAAGCGGGGTCAAGCCGGCTTCGCGCGCCCGCCGTCGTCATCCACAGGCGCACGCCGGGACGCCGCCCAGAAGGCTAAGGGCTCCGCCCTCGCGCGGGTCAGGGTGAAGCGGCTGCGCCGCCGGACCGGCCGGTCTCCCCGACCTTCCGCGCGGTCATGCTGTTCATTTTCATCATCGTCGTCGGCTTGTGCAGGCCGGGCGATCCCCCTCCGGCCGGTCCGCCCTGGCCCTTGCTACCCCGGTCTCGCCGACGGGCAGGGTTTCAGGCGCGCAGTTCGCGTGCCTGCAACCCTTGCCCGTCGCCCGGCCCCTCGACGAATTCGCGGACCTCGGCCTCGATGGCGGTGTCCGTTGTGTCGAGCAGCACCGCGGCGGTGTCGCGCATCAGGGACCACGACCACCGGGCGATGACGATCGCGCCGACGATGCCCATCAGCGGGTCTAGCCAGACCCATCCCATATAGCGGCCCGCAAGCAGGGCGATGATCGCCAGCACCGAGGTCAGGGCGTCGGCCAGCACATGGATGTAGGCGGCGCGCAGGTTGTTGTCGCGATGGCCGCCATGACCGTGCTGGTGATCATGGTCGTCGTGATGATCGTGGTCGTGGTGATGGCCATGCCCGTGGCCATGACGACCGTGGTGGTGCCCCCCGCCGGACAGAAGGACGGCGCTGACCAGATTGACCACGAGACCCAGGATGGCGACCAGCGTCGCCTGGCCGAAGGCGACCGAGCGCGGATCGATCAGGCGGCCGATGGACTCTCCCGCGATCCCGAGCGCCACGATGCCCAGAACCAGCGCCGAGGCGAACCCCGCCAGGTCCCCGACCTTGCCGGTCCCGAAGCTGAAGCGCCGGTTGGCGGCATGCCGCTTGGCGTAGGCGTAGGCGCCGGCCGCAACGGCCAGGGCGCCGGCGTGGGTCGCCATGTGAAAGCCGTCGGCCAGCAGGGCCATCGAGCCGTAGACCAGGCCGGCGATGATCTCCCCGACCATCATGACGGCCGTCAGGCCGACCACCCACAGCGTTCGCCGTGCGCTGTCGTCGTGCGAACGGCTGAGGAAATAGTGGTCGTGGGTCAGATAGTCGGTCTCGGACGCGGACATGGCGCGGGCCTTACTTTGAATAGCGGCGAATGATGGCGATCAACTCGTCGGCGCCGCCCTGCCGGGCGTCCTCGCTCAGATCGGGATGAGCGACGTGGTGGCGCAGATGGTCTTCAATCAACTCTTCCAGAAGCCCGCCCATGGTGCCCCGCGCGGCCGCGACCTGCTGCAGGATTTGCGAACACCCGGCTTCAGACTCGATGGCGCGCTCTATTGCGCTGAGCTGACCCGAGATCCTCCGGACCCGCGCGACGAGCTTCTTCTTGTTCGTGGAGGTATGCGCCATGGATACTCCCCTATAGTATCTTGCACCGGCGCGCGACACCTCCTATGAGGCCGCTTCCTGTTGGGGAGTAGCTTCCGGCGTCTGATCGCCGGGGTCGGATCAACACACTCGCGTTTCGGCGCGCGGTCCGACCAGCGGAACCGCCGCCTAGCGAGACCAGCGCGTCCCACCGCCGCACCGGCCGGGGAGGGAAGCGCTGTTCGTTGCCGGGTGGATGCTCGTCATGACTCCTGTCGCCATCGCCGTTCTGTCTCTCAGCATGTCTACCGACGCCTTCGCCGCCGCCGTTGGGCGTGGTGCTTTGCATCGACCGAACCTGGCCGGCGCCGTGAAGGCAGGCCTGGTATTCGGGTGTATCGAGGCCATCACCCCGGTGATTGGCTGGGGGCTCGGCATGGTCGCTGCAGGCCTCGTCGAACGCGTGGATCATTGGATCGCCTTCGGCCTCCTCGCCGCTGTTGGCGGCAAGATGATCTGGGAAGCGACCCGTCCCCTGGCTGAGGATGCCCCACGCCGGTCCGGACCTTGGGCGCTGATCGCCATGGCGGTCGGGACCAGCATCGACGCGGCGGCTGTTGGCGTCGGCCTGGCCTTCATCGGAGCCAATATCTGGGTTATCGCGGCCTCAATCGGCGTCACGACCTTCCTGCTGACCACGATCGGCATGCTGATTGGCCGGGCCGTCGGCCAGCGTTTTGGCAAGATCGCCGAGCTTCTGGGAGGGCTCGCGCTTGTCGCGCTCGGTCTGATGATCCTGCTTGAGCACCTCGGCGTCATCGGCGCGTGATTGCCAGGACCCTACCGGCTCGACAGGGTGCGCAGGTCATCACCTATGCGATCGATCCGAGTTCTGCGATCACCGGACACCGAACCCGCCCGCCTTCGCTGCAGTCCGCGACGGCCTGCTTAAGCACCGTCCGGAGCCGCTCCAGATCCGCGATTTTGGCGTCCACGCTGGCGATGTGGTCCTGGGCCATGTCGCGGACTTCGCAGCAGGCCTGGACGCCCGGCTCACTCAACGCGATCAGCCGCCGAATGGCGTCGATGCCGAATCCCAGTTCGCGGGACCGGCGGATGAAGCGCAGGCGTTGGGCGTGTTCCGGCTCATAGCTCCTGTGTCCGCCCTCGGTGCGGGCCGGGGCGGGCATCAGGCCGATCCGCTCGTAGTAGCGCACCGTTTCCAAGTTCACCCCGGCGCTCTCTGCGAGGCGCCCGATCGTCAAACTTCGTGCGGACATGGCTCTTGATCCCGTAGCGGCTACGGGTTGTAGCCTGTAGCAGAAATCGAACGGGAGGCCCCATGGCCATCGATCAAGACCGGCCCAACATTCCTGAGGTCGCCGTCAGCGCCTCGGCCGCCATCGGCGGTGTGGCCTCGGTGTTCGCCTGGGCCGCGTGCTGTGTACTGCCTCTGGCTCTCTCGGTGGCGGGCGTGTCCTTCGCCGGCGCCGCGGTCATCGCGGGCGCGCGAACCTGGCTGACGCTTCTGGCCGCCGTCATCTTGGCCGCCGGCTGGCTGCTGCATTGGCGTCGCCTGCGGATGTGTCGGAAGGACGCATCCTGCCGCCGGCCCTCGCGTCTGGCGTTCTGGCTGCTGGTGATCGCCAGCCTGCTGATCGTCCTGTCCCTGGCCTGGCAGCCCTACATCGAACCATGGGCCATGCCGCGACTGGCGGCCATGCGATGAGCCCCGCCATCGTTCTGGAATCGACGCTGACCTGCCCGCACTGCGGTCACGTCGCGACCGAGACCATGCCCACCGACGCCTGCATCTGGTTTTACGATTGCCTCGGTTGCGGCGTGAAGCTGAAGCCTCAACCCGGCGATTGCTGCGTGTTCTGCTCCTATGCCGACGTGCCGTGTCCGCCGATCCAGGTGGATGGAAAGGGCTGTTGCGGCTAGGCTTAGGCGGCACTGCTGCATTCCGGAGTTCGCCGTGACCGATCACGCCACGCCCAACCTGCCGTCGCGGGATTTCGAAGCTACGTCCCAGTTCTACACTCGACTGGGCTTCCAGCAGGGCTGGCGCGACGAAGGGTGGATGATCCTGAAACGGGGCGGGCTGACGCTTGAGTTCTTCCCGCACCCGGAACTTGATCCGCTGACCAGCAACTTCAGCTGTTGCCTGCGGCTTGACGATCTCGACGCGTTCTACGCCGTGTGCCTTGGCACCGGACTGCCGGAGACGTGCTGGGGCCAACCCCGATTGCACGCGCCCAAGATCGAGGAGTCGGGCATGCGGATCGGCGCGCTCATCGACCCGGACGGAACCCTGATCCGCCTGATCCAGAACTGAGGCTTCGCGCCTTGCCCCGATGCACGCGTTGCGCGAGACTCGCGTCATGAAGACTTCGATCGATCATCTGCCGCCGCGCAAGCAGGTGGAACTGCGCCGGGTGGTCGAGGTGATCCGCGAGTCGTTCGCCGAAACCGTCTCGACCCGTCGGGCCGAGCGGCTGAAGAACGGCAAGATCCTCAAGATCATCCTCTACGGATCGTATGCGCGCGGCGATTGGGTCCATGATCCGGTCGGACGCTACTTCTCGGATTTCGATCTGTTGATCGTTGTCGATCATGAGGATCTGACCGACGGCGAGTTCTGGCATGACGCCGAGAACAAGCTGATGCCGGGCGAGACCCTGATCCGCACGCCGGTGAGCCTTATCGTGCACAGTCTGGAAGACGTGAACGAGCAGTTGGACCGTGGGCGATACTTCTGGGCCGACATCGTGCGTGAGGGCATCGTTCTCTTCGACACGCCCGGCGCCAAGCTGCGCAAGCCGGCTGACCTGAAAGCTCAGGTTGCCCTTAAGGAAGCGGAGGAGTTCTTCGGAGATTGGACGCAGAGTTCGGCCAGCTTTGCTCGTGGCGCGAAATTCTATATGGGCGAGGGCGCTGATCCTAAGCTCGCCGCGTTCAACCTTCATCAATCGGCTGAACACCTCTACCACTGCGTTTTGCTGGTTGTGACGCTCTACAGCGGCAAGGCGCACAACCTCGCCTTCCTGCGCAAGAAGTGCGAGGCGATCGACGCCCGCCTGGCCGAGGCCTGGCCGCGCGAGACCAAGTTCGAGCGCCGCTGCTTCGAGCTGCTGCGCGAGGCCTATGTGAAGGCTCGTTACTCCAAGCACTACAAGATCAGCGTCGAGGAACTGACCTGGTTGACCCAGCGGGTTGAGGTGCTGCGCGCGCTGGCGACGACTGTGTGCGAGGAACGGCTGGCCCATCTGCGCGAAGCGGCGAGCGATGACCCTTCCGCGTGATTTGATCCCGCCCAGCATGCGCGCGACGCTGGACGCCGCAAGACGGATGGCCGATCCCTTTGAGGACGTCCGCCGACAGCACGATATGCTGCGGGCCAGCGGCGTGCTCGGCATCGCCGAGCGCATGAAGCTGGAGACCCCGCTGGCCTTGGCCGCGATGGGTCGTAACCCGTTCATGGACCGGATGCAGGGCGTCGGCGCCCTGATGAGGGCTCAGACCGACGCGGACCGCGTCTATCGCGCCGCGTTTCCGAATGGCCTGATCGAGCAGGCCGAGCGGATCGCGCAACTGTCCGCCGGCTTCGCCTTGCCGGATGGTCTCGAGCGCTTCAGGACGCCGACGGACAGTTTCGTCGATCGCATCCTCCGACTGTCGGACAGTGGTCTTGGCGCGAGCGCCCTGGCAATCGGGCGACCCGCCCAGATCGAGGCCTTCGCGCGGGCCTCGGCGATGGCCGACATGTTCGCCGAGAGCGACCGGCTGACGCGGGGAGTGCGAGAGGCGGTCGGCGCCTTCTCCATCACGGAGATGCCGCAGTTCGCCAATCTGGCCGGTTATCGCAGTTTCCTCGACGCGGCGGGACTGCGGCTTGCGCACTGGCCGAGACGGCGTCTCCTGACGATGGCGGAGAAGCGCCGTCGCCTGAAGGCCCGCCTTCAGGCCAACTCGGCCCCGCCGCATGTGAAGCGCGCCAAGACTCTGGTTCACCGCTACGAACTGACCTTGAGGGAAATTCTAGATGCCGTGATGGCCGAGACCTACGGTGAGGACTGGGCGGACGAGCGCCTGCCGCTGTGCGACTGCAAGGATTTGCTGGGGAAGTGGAAGAAGCGGGGAGGCGAGGTTTTCGACCATGCCGACTACACCCACTACGCGCGGATCATGAGCCATCCGGAGCATTTCCAGGCGATCTTCGAGGCTGGTTTCGACGACCCAGAGGCGGTGTTCGATCTTCTGAAGCAGGCCGGGAAGCTGCGCGCGGCGTCGCACCATGCGCACCTGTTCACGCCCGAAGATCTGAAGGCGCTCCGCCTGACCTGGAACCAGATCGAAACAGGCTTGATCGCGCTCACTCCGGATTTCGAACTCGAGTGGACGGGTTAAAAGGCGACGAGGTCGGAATCGCCGTCCTCTTAGTGGAGCACTTCCCCGCCGACCGGATCGACCTGACGCAACTGGCCGGCCGCGTCCTGGACAAAGACTTCCACTTGCTCGCCCTTGTCGATCAGCGTCGTCGCCTTCACGAGCGCGGACTCTATGGCGTCGACGCTGAAGTCGAAATGCCCTGAGGGTCGGCCATCGCGAAGCACCCGCCAGTCGCCGTCGCCCCGGATCACCGTGAACTGGATGGTGTCGGACTGCCTCTCCAAGGGATCCCTCCTTCGCTCCAATCCGCGATGCGGATGGCGCCATGAACCTACCGCGACACCGCTTGAGCGTCATAGCATGTAGCCCACATCCGATGCGCCCGTCGGATAGGCGAACATCGTGGTCTTGAGGTCATCCGCAGTCAGTCCATGGCGGATCGCCAAAGCGAAAATATTGATGACCTCGTCCACGTTCGGGCCCACGAGGTGGGCGCCCAACACCCGTTCCGTCCCTTCCTCGACCAAGACCTTGAAGCCGAAGGTGGGTTCGGCCGCTGCGCGTGCTGTGAACCAGTCGGAGGCCTTCTGATTTTTGACTCGGTAGAGCAGACCCTGATCCTTAGCCTCCCTCTCCGTCAGCCCGACCGCCGCGATAGGCGGGATTGTGAAGGCCACGCTCGGGACGCCGCGATAGTTCGGCCTTTCGGAGTTACCGTTCAAAATGTTGGCCGCCACGACCTTGGCGTCGTGGCTGGACACGGGGGTCAGCGGCGGACCGACCTGGGCTGCGTCGCCCGCGGCATAGACGGCTGGATTGGAAACGCTCTGCAGAAATTCGTTGAGCTTCAGGCGGCCTCCTTCATGCTCGACCCCGGCGGCGTCAAGGCCGAGATCGTCGATCGCAGGTCCTCGTCCGGCGGCGTGAATGACCAGATCAGCATGGACATCGACGGCTTTCCCCTTCGTCTGGGCGTGAACCCGAAAGCCTGCGCGCGTCTGCTCGACCGCCTGGACTGTCGTTTCGAGGCGCACGTCAACGCCGAGTTGGCGAAAGCTTTCCATGAGCCAACCGACCACGTCCGGGTCGAACTGGGGAAGCAATCGCTCGCCACGCTGGAGGATTACGACTTCGGCGCCAGCCCGCGCGGCGATGTGGGAGAACTCGGCCGCGATATAGCCTCCGCCGACCAGCACAATGCGCTTTGGCATGTCACCCAGCTCGAGGAAGCCCTCGTTGGTGACCAGATGCTCTTCCCCCGGGATGCCGAGTTTCCTGGGTTCGGCTCCGGCGGCGATGAGCAGGTTCGAAAACTCCAGCGTTTCCTCGCCCACCTCAAGGCTGTTGCGGCCGGTGAGGCGCGCCCGTCCATGAAAAGTGTCGATGCCTCTTTCAGAGTACCGCTCTTGGTGCTTTTGGGGAACGGGATCGGTGAAACCCCGCTTGAAGGCCATGAGGTCGGCCCAAGCAATTCGGGCGTCGCCGGCGACACCCCTGCCTCGCATCCGCCATGTATGATCGACGGCGTTGGCCCCGCTGATCAGCATTTTTTTTGGATCGCAGCCCCGGAGCGCGCACGTGCCTCCAAAGGGACGAAAATCGACAACCGCGACGCTGCGACCAGCAGCGCGAACCCGCATGGCTCCGACCATGGCGGCGGTCCCGGTCCCGATCACCACAAGATCATAATGTTTGGTCATCGATGTATGCTCCGCGCTCGCTCTGTAGCGGCTACCTTGGGACGGACGAGGCGGTACAGTGCCTCGGTCACCACCGCGTTGACGGCGCCAAAGAGAAGGTGCCCGGCGACCCCTCTAGCCTGGGTGAGCAGGGGGTTGTCTCGATTGGGAGCACTGTAGCCGAACACAGGCGTCAGACCTTCGTCGATCATCAAGAGCATGGTCGCTCCAGCACTTCCTCTTCCCGTACTTTCGGCGGCTTGATCTGGTAGAGCGCCGTCTGCGCCCTCTCGGTTACCCTCGTGGCCACGAGACCGGCGATGACGCCGAGGGCTGTCTCCGCAGCCAGCGATTTTGATGGAGTTGCGCATTGTTCTGACTCCCGATGAGCACGCTCCGGCCGCCTCATCCGGCTGGCTTACGACACCGCGACTGTCCCTCGAACGGAACGCTCGGAAGGGGAACGAAGCTGGAGTTGCTTCAGGTTCCCTTCATAGCAGGAGACACTTCAGATTCATGCCAGGCGTGGCCGCGCCCGTCGCCATGCCGCGCGTCAGCTGCGACGACGCGGAAGCGGTGAATCCTGGGCACGTCTTTGGTGGCGGAGCGGATGCACCGGCATTGGCGGCACGATCCCTACGAGCGCCGCGATTGGCCGCATGGTTCAAGCGGCGGTGACCAGCCGTCTCTCCTGCGACGCGCCAAGCCTTGCGCGGCCTCTCAATGGCCTGATCTGACCGAAGCCCGTCCGGCTTCCGCAACCGTTCGCGCGACTTTCTTCCCCGGCCTGACGGCCTTCCTCGCGAGGCAAGAAAGTCGCGCTCCCGGTCCTCCGCTGCGCTGCGGGGCTCCCTGTGCTCGCCTGCGGGCCGCCCGGCCTCCGGTCCGCCGATCGCCATCGAGGCCGCGGCAGGCGTGGCCCGAGATCAGCAAGGAGAGACTTCCATGGCCACCATCGGTTCCTTCACCCAGCAAGCGGACGGCAGCTACAGCGGTTCGATCAAGACCCTGACCCTCAACGTCAAGGCGGCCCAACTCCGGGCCAATGACAAGACCGACGACAAGGCTCCTGATTTCCGCATCTTCTCCGGCCAGACCGAGTTCGGCGCGGCCTGGAAGAAAACGAGCCAGCAGAACCGCGACTACCTGTCGGTCAAGCTCGACGATCCCAGCTTCCCGGCCCCGATCTACGCCTCGCTGGTCGAGATCGATGGCGGACACAGCCTGATCTGGTCCCGCTGAGCGAGCCGCGGCGGCGCTGACGACAGCGCCGCCGCCCCTTCTTCAAATCCCGTCTTGAGGAGGCCGCCATGTCGCGCCCCAACGAACCCTCACGTCCCGACCTCTACACCCGCATCACCCACCAGATCGTCGCCCAGCTCGAAGCCGGCGTCCGGCCCTGGAGCCAGCCCTGGGCCGCATCCGAAAGCGTCAGCCGACCCCTCCGGCACGACGGCACGCCTTACCGCGGCGTCAACGTCGTCCTGCTGTGGGGCGAGGCCGCCGCCCGAGGCTTTCAGTCCTCCACCTGGATGACCTTCCGGCAGGCGCTGGCCCTGGGCGCTCATGTCCGCAAGGGCGAAAAGGGTTCCACCGTCGTCTACGCCGACCAGCTGGTCCGCATCGACGATGACGACGCCGGGGAGGAGACGACCCGACGCATTCCGTTCCTGAAGGCCTACACGGTCTTCAACGTCGAACAGATCGAGGGTCTCCCGGCCTCGTCCGCCCCGGCGCCCGCGCCGGTCCTGAACCTCGGTCAACGGATCGCCCGGGCCGAGACGTTCCTCGCCGCGACGGGCGCCGACGTCCGTCATGGCGGCGGCTGCGCCTTCTATGCGCCGGGACCGGACTTCGTGCAGATGCCGGTGTTCGAAAGCTTCCGCGATCCGGAAGCCTACTACGCGACGCTGGGCCACGAGCTGACGCACTGGACCAGGCACCCCGCTCGGCTCGACCGCGACTTCGGACGCCGCCGGCATGGAGACGCCGGCTACGCCCGGGAAGAACTGGTGGCCGAAATCGGCGCCGCCTTCCTCTGCGCCGACCTGGGGCTGGCTCTCGAGCCGCGCGAGGATCACGCCGCCTATGTCGCCTCATGGCTCGAGGTGCTGCGCGACGACAAGCGATTCATCTTCTCAGC
This sequence comes from Brevundimonas sp. Br13, assembly GCF_055391505.1. NCBI lineage: Bacteria > Pseudomonadati > Pseudomonadota > Alphaproteobacteria > Caulobacterales > Caulobacteraceae > Brevundimonas > Brevundimonas sp. Br13. The sequence continues at coordinate 1,619,965 of NZ_AP044008.1, forward strand.
CGCCGCCCACGCCCAGCGCGCCGTGGACTTTCTTCATGCGGCCGGCGAGGGCGGCTGACGCCGGGGACGTAAAAGATGCAGGGGCGCGCGCCGGTCATGGCTGGCGCGCGCGTCACCTGCGCTGTAACCTTGGGGTCTTGCTGGACGTATTGAGCTTGATGATCGGACGTCGAACAACTGCGGCCTGGGCGCCGGCCATTCTGGCCGTGTTCGCCCTGCTGTTCGCGTCGAGCCCGGTCACGGCCTGGGAGACTCCGGCCGCGGCCATGTCGATGCCGATGGCGCCCGCCGACGGCTCCAGTCCGGATGCCCCCTGCGATCCCGTGAAGATGAGCTCCGCTCGGCTGTGCGCCGTGCTCTGCCATGGCCTGGTTCCGACGCCCGCCGCGGCCGTCCCGGTAGCGGCCTCCGCCGATGTGCACGATCGTTTACCGGCCGACGCCCTCGCGGGGGTGGAGCCGGAAGCGGAGGACCCGCCCCCTCGAACCTGATCTCCACCGACGATCCTTTTCTCAGAAAACCGATCCATGGAGATCAACAATGAAACGTGCTTTTTCGCTCGCGGCCCTCGTGCTGCTGACCTCGGCCTCGGCTGCCTTCGCGGCCGCGCCCGACTCGGTGGTCAAGGCCGCCGCCTCCTGCTGCGAGCTTCTCGCGGCCTGCTGTAACGGCGGACCCTGCTGCTGATCCGCTGACGGAGGACGCCCGCGCGAAAGCGCGGGCGTCTGCCTCCGAGGCCGCTTCCCTCCTCATGATCCGTCCGGCTGGGGCGTCCGACAGGACGGCGGGCGAGCGGCCGTGCAGCGGTCGCCGAGGGGAGGACGTGCAGCACCGGAGGCCTACGGGGCGAGGGGGGTGACGGTCAAGGGCAGGATAGGCTTTGCGCCGGCAACGTCTGACAGACCCACCTCCCGATGGACCGCCTCACCCTTCGCGTCTCGCCCGATCTGATCCGCCGGTTCGACGCCGCGGCGGCGGGGCAGGGCGGGCGCTCGCGCTTGCTTCGCCGGCTCATGGAGGGGGCTGCGCAGGCGTCCTTTCCGGCGCCGCCGGAGGCGGTCAGCGCGCCCAGGTCGGGCAAGCTGACCCTGCGCCTCGGCGAGACCGACCTGCGTCTCCTGGAGGCCGAGGCCGCCGCCGTCGGGCTGTCGCGAACCCAATGGAGTGTCGCGCTCATCCGGCGGCGGTTGCGGGATCGTCCGCAGTTCAGCCGTCCCGAGGCCTTGGCGCTGATCGAGGTGCGGCGCGAGCTGCGGCGCATCGGCGTGAACATCAACCAGATCGCCCGCGCCCTGAACACGGCGGTGATGGAGGGGCAGGTGCTCGATCTGGAGATGGCCCAGCTCGGCGCCTTTCAGGTTGAGATCGCGGCCTGGGTGGAAGCGCTCGGCGAGGCCTTTGACGGCAACCTGTCCTATTGGGCCGGGCGGCCGTGAGCGACTTCCGCTCGCCGCGCGGGTTCGAGGAAGCCTTGCGGCCGCCGGTCGATCCGCGCCGCGCGCGGATCACGCCCGCGGTGCTTCGGCCGTCTCGGAACAGAGGGCAGGAGTCGGCCGCCCGCTTCATCCGGGTCCTGCGCCGGGCGCCGGAGGTGATGGTCAAGGTGACCGGCCGTACCCGGGACGGCGGCCACCTGAAGGCGCACCTCGACTACATCAGCCGCAATGGCGCCCTGACTCTGGAAGGGCCGGACGGGGAGCGGCTGGACGGGCGCGCTGAGGTGCATGCGCTCGCCCGCGACTGGGCCGAGGAGTTCGCGATGGAACCGGGACGCAGGCGTGACGCCTCGGTCTCCCTGTCGATCGTGCTCAGCATGCCGGCGGGGACGGATGCGGTGCGTCTGCACGACGCCGCCCGGGCCTTCGCGGCCGAGACCTTCAGCGAGCGCTTCCCCTATGTCTTCGCCCTGCACGACGAGGGACGGCACCCGCACGTGCATCTGACGGTGCGCCGGCTGGGACGCGAGGGCGAGCGGCTGAATCCGCGCAAGGCCGACCTGCAGATCTGGCGCGAGGGCTTCGCCCGGGCGCTGCGCGACCGGTCCATCGAGGCGGAGGCCACCCCGCGGCGGACGCGCGGCGTGACCCGAAAGGCGGAGCGGACGCCGATCCGCAAGATGCGGGAGCGGTTCGTGGCGGGGAAGGGCGATCTGCCCGAGACGCTCGCCGCCGCCTACCGCGACGCGCTCCGGGGCGACGGCGGGGAGGGGCCGTGGCTGGAGGCAATTCAGGCGCGTGAACTGGCGATGCGGCGCGCTCTGGTCGCGGAAGCGGTTCGACTGGGTCGGTCCGATCGGCTGGCGGATCGCACCCTGGCCCTGGTGGTGGAGCGGTTCGTGCGGGACCGGCCCGGGCCGAAGACGCGCGACCAGGCCTTGAGGGACGCAGGCGTCGATCGCTCGACCGGGCGAGAGCGAAGCCGATGAAGCGGCGCGACTCCACGGGCCCGGTTGCGAAGTGTCAGAAACAGAACTATATTTCTGACACGGAGACGATCATGCAGGTGCTCGCTGAACAGATCATGGAGCGCGCCCAGGCCTTGCCGGAGGGCGCGCCGGTCGCCGCCAAGGGGCTGCTCCATCTGGGCAGCCGCGCGGCGGTGGATCAGGCCCTGTCGCGCCTCGTGCGACGGGGGCGGCTCGTGCGCGCCGGGCGCGGCGTCTACATGCGTCCGCTGGAAAGCCGCTTCGGATCGCGGACGCCTTCGGTGGAAACGGTCGTGCGCGCGGTGAGCGAGCAGCGTGGCGAGGTCGTCGCCTCCAATGGGGCGGCGGCCGCCAACGCCCTGGGCCTGACCACCCAGGTGCCGATCCGCATGGTCTATCTGACCAACGGCAAGAGCCGGCTCCTCAACGTTGGCAAGCAGACGGTGGAGTTCAAACATGCGCCGGCATGGCAGCTGCTCCTGGCCGATCGTCCGGCCGGCGAAGCAGTTCGCGCCCTGGCCTGGCTGGGGCCGGAGAAGGCCGCGACGGCGCTGGAGGCCCTGAAACGAAAGCTGGGACCCGCCGCCTTCGGCGAACTGGTGTCCGTCGGACCGCGTCTGCCCACCTGGCTGGCGCGGTCGGTCAGCCAGGCGGCCCATGTCTGAAATCTTCCTGCAGCTTTCGGCCGAGGACCGCGCTGAAGCCCTCGCGGCGGCGGCGTCGGACTCCGGCCGGCCCGCCCATCTGCTCGAGAAGGACGTCTGGGTCGTCTGGGCCCTGAACGCGCTGTTCGAGTCGCCCTTGGGCGAAGGCCTGGTCTTCAAGGGCGGGACATCCCTGTCCAAGGCCTACGACGTCATCCAGCGGTTCTCGGAAGACATCGATCTGACCTGGGACATCCGTCGCCTGCTTCCCGATCTGGCCGATGCGCCTGAAGACCCCGTGCCGCAGACTCGCGCCGAGGAGCGGCGCTGGTCCCGGGACGTTCAGCGGCTGTTGCCGCTCTGGGTAGAGGGCGAGGTGCGGCCGCTTCTGGAGGCCCGGATCGCCGCAGACGGCGTCGGCGCCACGGTGCGGATCGAAGGCGCCAAGGCCTTCGTCGACTATGCGCCGACCAGCACTGGCACCGGCTATGTCTCGCCCAGCGTGATGCTCGAGTTCGGCGCGCGGGCGACCGGCGAGCCGAGCGCGCCGCGACCCGTGGTCTGCGATGCGGCGGCCCATCTGCAAGGCGTCGTCTTCCCGACCGCCACGCCGCGGGTGATGGCGGCCGAGCGGACGTTCTGGGAGAAGGCCACCGCCGCCCACGTCTATTGCGCGCAGGGACGACTCCGGGGCGATCGCTTCTCTCGCCACTGGCACGATCTGTCCCGACTGGACGCGGCCGGCTTCGCCGAGACCGCGATCGCGGATCGGGCGGTCGCCGAGGCGGTCGCGCGCCACAAGGCGATGTTCTTCCGCGAGACCGCCGACGGCGCGGAGATCGACTATGGACAGGCGGTCACGGGCGGGCTGCGTCTGAAGCCTGAAGGCGCCTCGCTGGAGGCCCTCGGGGATGACTACCGCCGGATGGTCGAGGACGGCCTGCTGGAGGCGGACGCCGAGCCATTCGAGAAGCTCATGGAGACGTGTGCGGCGCTCGCGGACCGCGCCAACGCCGCGGCGACGGGTTGACCCCGCGCTACGCCCCGATCGAGCAGGAAGCGATCCTGCTCAAGGCGGTCTGGGACATGATCGACGACATGGTCAATCTGGAGATCTTCGAGTACCCGATGACCTCCCGCCCGACCAATTTGGTGTTCAAGTCGGGAACCCACAAACGGGTCTTCGCCATCCTGCTGGCGGATTTCCTGGCCCAGCCCCGGCCGTCTGCGCTGCCCTTCGCCTTCGCCCCGTCGACCGCAGGCGCGCGCGAAACTGATCGAACCTATCTGTTCTATCTGGACGCCATCGGCCGTCAGCCGACGCTGGGCGCCGACGCCTCCGGTCTGGCGGCTTCCGCCTCGGCCTTCGCGGACTGGCTGAACGCGGAGTGCGTCTGTCCCAAGGTCTGGCTTCCCGGACTCGACCTGTCGGTGGACCTGCGCGTCTCCCGCATCTGGCTGCTCAAGGTCGTCGGCGACGCCAACAAGCACAACTTCTCCCGGCTCGATGCCCGGGTGAAGCAGATCAGGGCGATGCTCGCGCGGCACGGCCATGAGGTCGATGAGGGGATGGTCTATCGGTCGGTGCCGGACTTCCAGCAGTGGTTCTACACCGACGTCTTCTCCTATCACGCCAGCACCATCGGCGAGTTCCTGGACCAGATCCGCCGGGCCCTGTTCGCCTACCTCTCGCCGGAGTTCGCCCGGGCCTGGCGACGTGGCGACCGGTTCGAGGGCGATTACAGCTTCGATATTCCGGCGGACATCCGCGATCCGCTGGCGCTGGGCATGTATTGGGACCTGATGAACCGGATGAGGGACGGCGTCGGATTCCCGGCCTTCACCGTGTCGCCGTATCTGAAGAACACTTTCTAGGCGCGACCGCTAGCGCCGCCGCTCGCGGTCGCGCGTCGTGTCCCGTTCCGTCGGACGCGCGCGGCCGGCGCGCGCCCAGGCGGCCTCCAGCAGCTTGGTCTGGATGGCGGGATCGGGGATGAGACGGGCCACCACCACGGCCGCGCGGGCGAGCCGCTCGGCGAGCGGATCCTGGAGGGCCTTCTGGGAGGAAGCCCGGTCGATTCCGGCCGCCTGGCGATCGCGGTCCCTGGGCCGATGGCCGTGGACCTCCAGACCCAGGCTCTGGGCCTGGATCCAGACCTCGCGCCGGAAGGCGGGGTCGCCAGAGACCTGTATCCGCTCCCAGCCGCGGTGCCGCGCGATCTTGAGCATGTCGATGACGGCGTCGGGATAGGCCTGGGTCGAGGTGAGCGATCCACCCCGGTCGCGGAACATCGGCGCGGGCGCACGATGATCCCGGAAGAACCGCTCCGCCCGGCCCCTGAGATCGCGCTCGACCAGATAGCGGTCGAGCACCGCGTCCGGCACGTCGCCCTTGGCGGTGGAGCGGGCGGGTGCGCCGGGCGCGGGCCGCAGGCGGTTGACCGCCGGAGCGGGCTCTGACGGGGTCATGGCTCGCGCTCCGGCGGGGTGGCGTCGACGACGCGGTCGAGCCAGGCCGCCACATCGGTTTCATCCGCGTCGGGCGGGGGCGGAGGAAGGCCTTCGGCGGCGAAGGCGCGGGCGATGACGTCGAAATCCATGGGATCCTCCTCGAGAGCGGGCGGGACGACCGGCGCTTCGACCGTCGGCCCGGGCGTGGGAGCGGGACGCAGACGGCGCTGGAAAATCCGGTCGCGCCAGTAGGCGATCTTGCGGCCGCGAACAGGCGGAAGACCGGCCTTCAGGACGATCAGGGCGGTCTGCGGAAGCTGCATGAGCTCCTGGGGCAGCATCAGCGCCCGGCGCTGGTCGGACACGGTCGTACTGCGTCGGCCGCGCGCGAGGCCGGCCGGCCGGCTGCGGCTTCGCCCGTCCGTCGTATAATAGCCCAGCCGTTCGCTGAGCTCCCGGGCGATCCTCAGTTCCTTGGGCGCGAAGACGATCTCGATGCCGCAATTGGTCATCACATCCTCGGCCAGATCGGGTCCGTAGAGCGCCCGGAGCTGGGAGGGACTCTGAAGCACGGCCAGCAGACGCAGCCCGTAGCCCGCCACCCAGGCGAAGGCGTGGGCCAGCACCGGCGCCGGGCCGAGGCGAGCGAATTCGTCGAGCATGACGAGGGTGGGACGGTCGGCGGGGGCCGGAAGGCTGCGGCTGTTGAGATCGACCAGCTGCTGGAAGAGCAGGGCGTAGAGTGGCTGTATCCTCAGCATGTTGTCCGGCGTGGCCCCCAGATAGAGGGAGAGCCGCCCGCGGCGCAGATCGCGCAGGTCGAAATCCGAGACCGAGGTGGCGGCGTCGATCCGGGGGTTGAGCCACAGGCCCATCCGGGTGGTGATCGACTGACGCACGGAGGCGAAGGTGTTCTCGCTGGAGCTGGTGAAGTCCGTCAGGGCGGCGACGACGGGCCCCGGAAGAGGGCGTCCCTCCCGCGCGCGCGCCGCAACGATGCGGGGCAGACGGGCGCGGGCGTCGCCGGCGGTGAGCTGGCGGAAGATCTCGCCGAGGGTGAAGGGGCGATCGGGCGTGGCGGCGACATAGCCGCCGACGCCGATGAAGCCGGTGCGCGACGCCTCCGCCCAGAAGGGATCGGCCCTGTCATGGGCTGGAAACAGCATCGCCGCCATGCGCTGGAGTTCGTCCAGCACCTGGATCGGGTCCGAACGGTCGATGTGATCCAGCGGGTTGAAGCGGGCGGTGCGGCCGTCCGGCGCCAGCGGATCGAATAGATGGACCGTCTGGCCGGCCTCGGCCCGATAGCCGGCGGTGGCGAGATAGTTCTCACGTTTGATGTCCAGCACCACGATCGAGTCCGGCCAGGCGAGCAGGTTCGGAATGACCACGCCGACGCCCTTGCCGGTGCGCGTCGGGGCGTAGAGCATCACATGCTCCGGGCCGTCGGCGATCAGGAACCTCCCGTCCGCCCGGCCCAGGACCACGCCGCAGCGCGATCTGAGACCGGCGCGGCTCTGTTCGGCCGCCGACGCCCATCGGGCGGCGCCGTGCAGAGGGCGTCTCTGGCGGAGCAGGACAGCGACGATGAGGATCCCGCCGACCAGACCCGCGCATGACAGGCCCACGGTCAGCCAGCGTCGCACCTCGGGATCGTGACGGTAGTACCAGAGCCAGCCGGGGACGCGCGTCGGGTCGATGTCGCCGGAGAACCGACCCAGGCCGATGAGGGCGATGGTCACGGTGAGGACGCCCAGGACCACGGCGGCGCCGAGAGCCGCGGTGGCGATCAGCGCCGCCCTAGTCGCCGGGCTGGCGCTTGCGAACCGGGTCATGCCAGACCTCCGTCACACGGAACCGGCCGTCGACCTTCTTCATCTGGACGACGACATCGACGAGCAGGTGCAACAGGGCGCGGATATCCTCGCGCGGCAGATCGCGCCCGCCTTCGGACTCCCGCACTAGCAAGGTCAGTTGCTCGAAGGCGAGGGCGGCCGAATCCGCGTGCACGGTGGTGATCGAACCGGGATGCCCCGAGTTGACGTTGCGCAGGTAGAAGAACGCCGTGCCGTCGCGAAGCTCCTGAAGCAGGATGCGGTCCGGCCGCATGCGCAGGGCGCTTTCCAGAAGCTGTTTGGGGCCGATCCGGGCCAGACCCTGGCCGTCCTTGGAATAGACCAGATGGACGACGTTGCGGTGGGGCGTCACGAACTCGCGGGTGTCCTCGATCGTCAGCAGACGCTCATGATCGGGGATGAGGGCGATCAGACCCTTGGCCAGGGTGGTCTTGCCCGAGCCGGTAGCGCCCGAGATCAGGATGTTGCGGCGAGCGGTGACGGCCAGGGTGAGGAAGCCCGGCCAATCTCCGACCTCGCGCAGGCGCGTCAGCTCGGCATCGACGGGATCGGCGGTCTCGGCGCGGGCGTCGGCGACCTGGTCGAACAGGCCGGCCGCCGCGAACTCGGCCAGGCCCAGGCGTCGCCGCGACGGCTTTCTCAGGGTCAGGGACAGGCCGCCGTCGGCGACCGCGGGCGGCAACACGATCTGGCAACGGATGTCGCCGGGCAGGGTGGTCGAGCAGATTGGCTGTTCGGGGCTGACGTCCTGTCGGGTGTAGGCGGCGGCCGCGATCGCGAGCGTGCGCAGCCAGGCTTCGGTCAGCTCCGGCGTCTCGGCCCAGCGCCAGACGCCGTCGGCTTCGACCCCGACCTCGCCGGGACGGTTGACGACGACCTCCGTCACCGTCTCCGGCTCCAGAAAGGGGCGCAGCGGCGCGAGGTAGTGATCGAGGACGGAGGTGTCGTCCATCACCGGGATCGCAGCCGATAGACGCCGGCGAAGTCCAGATCCTGGGCGACGAAGATCGATACCTCCGCGCCCTGGCCCTTTCGCAGCGTCGGCGGGATATCGACCGAGCCCTGCAGGGCGACCCCGGCCGCGTCGGACGGGAGGCGGGCGGTCGCGCCGCCGTCGTCGCGGCCCACGGCGGCGTAGACGCCGTCGTCGACGATCGACAGCAGCAGCGCGCCCCCGAACCGATCCCAGAAGCGGGTGTCGACCACGCCGTCGAAGCCGGATCGGCCGAGCGCATCGGCGGCCGGCGAGGCGAGGGCGACGGCGACTCCCGTGGGCGTCACCGCCCGGGTCCAGAGGACGAACAGACGGCGCCGGCCTTGCTGGAGGCCGCCGCGATACTCGCCGAGGACCCGGGTGCCCCGCTCCATCAGCACCACGGCGCCGTTGTCGGACCAGGCATCGCGGGACAGGACACAGGTCACATAGCCCGGAGTGGTGCTGTCCATGGCCGTCTGCAGCACGCAGGGGACGCTGGTCCCGGCGGTGATCAGCAGATTGCGGTCGGGCAGGCGGTGCGCGCGGGCCTGACCGACCGGGGTGACCTGCCTGAGCTGGTCCAGAGAGGTCTGCGGTCCCGCAGGCGCGCCGGGCGCCGGTGCCTGCGGAGGAATAGCGGAGCCGCCGCCCGCCCGGCTGTAGGCCAGCAGCGGCGCCCGCCGCGCGCTTTCAGCCAGAGCGCGTCGTTCCTCCGCTGGCGACGGACCGGAGCGGGGCGCGCCTTGAGGTCCGGCCTCGATCGGCGGAACGGAAGGCCCGTCGTCGAGCACGGGGGCCTGGGGATCGACGATCGGGTCGCTGAGCAAGGGCGCCGGGTCGCGACGCGCGGGCTCGAACGGCGCGGTCTGGCGCGGCGGGTCATCACGCGTCGTCGGGCCTTCGGCGTCGCGGTCGCCCCGATCCCAGCTCGCGATCAGGAAGACGCCGCAACCGGCGGCGAGCGCGGCGAGGGTGATCATCTTGCCGCGCGGTCCGCCAAACCGTCCGGCGATCGGCGAGACGCCGCGGTCCGCCGCCGTCGAGGCCGGGGACGGACTCTCGTCCGGAGGCGGCGCCGCGACCCCGGTCATGACGGATCTCCGAGGGGAGCCCGATCGACGACAGGCGAGGCCGTGCCCGTGCCCAGGCCCCTGCCGCGCGGATCGAAGGCGTCGTTGAACAGGCAGAGGACCGATGATCCGCGTCTCAGCCGCAGGCCGCGCGCGACTCCGTGGACGACCACCAACTCACCGCGCACGTCGTAGGGGATAAGCCGCTCCGAGCCGTCCTCGGCGACCTCGAACAGGGCCGGCAAGGCCTGAACCCCCGGAAAGCGCAGGATAGTGAAGCGGCCGTTGTCGCTGACCTCGCTCGGCTGCAGGGCCGCGTCGCCCTGTGCGGACCAGGCCAGATTGCGCGGACCCTCGAGCACGCCGCGGTCCAGTTCGAGGCCGATCAGGCGCTGTTCGACCGCCTCGGCCTGAACGGCAAGGGCGCGGGCGGTCTGGGCCTGATCGTCGGCCGGGTAGCGGAAGCGCACCTGATAGGCGAGGGCGGCGCGGTCGCCAGGGTCGCGCGCGACCAGTTCGAAGGCGTAGTGGCGGATGACGCCGGCCCGCTCGGTGACCACCAGCAGATTGGTCGCCTGATGGCGCTCGCGCGGCTTCAGGAACAACACCGACCCTTCAGCGGCCACCTCCCAGGCGACGCTGTCACCGATCGCGGCGTGGCGGATGATCTCTTCGGGCGAGAAGACGATTTGCGTCGCCGTCCGGAAGGCGCCGGCGATGCGATAGACCGCCGCCGGGTCGTAGACGATCTCCCGGATCCGCGGATCGGGGGGCGTTTGCGCCATCGACGGAGCGGCGAGGACAAGCCCGGCGATCAGCGCCAGGGCGGACAGGGGGCGTATCATCGGATGACCTCCGGGTCGGCGCGGTAGGAGGTCACCTGGAAGCCGAGAGGGTTTCTCAGCCGATCCGGCTCCGACATCGGCGCGCGCGTGTAGGTGAAGGCGATGGTGGCGATCCAGTCGCTGTCGACGGTCTGCTGGGCCTGCCGGACCGTGCGTCGGAAGCGGACATTGGCGACGCCGTCGTTGATGAAGCCGATGGCGCGGATCGCCACGATGGCCTCGCCGTCCGGACCGTAGAGATTCTGCGGACTGGCCGGGTTGGAGCCCCGGAACAGATCAGCCCAACGGCGTTGCTCGCCGGGCGCTGAAAGGATGGACACCAGCTGGAAGGCGTCTTCCGCCGCCGGGTCGAGATAGCCCTCCCGCTGACGCACATACTGTCCGAGGAAATATTTGCTGACGGCTTCCTCGTAGCGGACGGGCCCGTCCTCGGTGGAGAGGCCGCGCATGACATCGACCGCCCCGGTGGCCTGATCGACCCGGATCACGAAGGGCTCGGTCGATTTGAGCGGCGTCAGCAGGGCGACCGCTCCGGTCGAGATCGCGGCCAGACCCGTGGCAAGCGCCGCGGCGGACCAGGCCAGGCGGCGCGACCGCAGCGCCGAGGCCAGCCGGTCCTGGTCCCATCGCCGCGCCTCAATGAAATAGCGCTGCAGCTCGGAGGAGGGGACGCCGCTCATGCGCAACCTCCCGTGTCCGATGAGGCGACGGGTTCGGCGGGACGCTCGGCTCTGGGCGTCAGCACCGATCCGTGGGGATTGGCCGGTCGCCGGGCCATGCCGTCGCAGGTCGGGAGGGCGGGATCGCCGCCATGAGCGCAGGCGCCCAGAAACAACAGGGGGACGAGCAGGAAGGGACGGTAGGTCATGTCAGGCGCCTCTCGGTCGGATGGAGCCGCCGCTCCTCGGGGGCTGGCGGCTGGATTCCTGCGGCCCCTGGGCGCGGCCCGAGCCGCGTCCGCCCAGGGCGGCGGCGTTGGCGAAGTCGGCCAGGCCGGCGCTAGCGCCGCCGGCGATCCCGGCGGCGATGGCGGGGGTCTGCAGGAAGAAGATCGCGCCCAGCAGGCACAGGGCGATGAAGATCAGGCCGCCAATCATCGGATCGGCGCCCTGGATCGCGCCCCATTGATCTCGCACCAGCGACAGCACGAGCTGGAAGATGACGATGATCAGGGCGAACAGGACGAGATAGTTCACCGCCTGGCTGAGCCAGCCGAAGAAGAAGCGCCGGGTCGCGTCGAAGAGGGCGCAGGCGATGAAGATTGGGCCGAGGGTGACGAGCAGGGCGAGGGCCAACTTGGCCACCAGCACAACGCCGAAGCCGAGGGCCGCGGCCAAGGCGCCGACTAGGAAGACCGCCGCCGACACCACATAAGGGCCGGGGTTGAAGGCCGACGCGTCGCGCGAGATGTCCTCGCCCAACCAGGCGGCATAGGCGAAGAACTGGTCGAAGGCCGCGCCGACGCTGGGCGTATCCGCTCCGCTGACCGCGCGGGTCAGGGCGTTGGGCAGTCCGGTGAACAACGGCTCGGTGACGAAGGTGGAATAGGCCGCTGTCGTCGCCAGCAGATAGAGGAAGGCCAGCTTCAGCGAGCGGACCGCGAAGTCCATCACCGGTTCGCTGATCGCGCCGCGCAGGATGGCGACGCCGTAGAGCACGACATAGAGGACCAAGGCGATCCGCAGCGGACCTTCGACCTCGGCGATGACCGAGGACAGGCGGTCGCCGAGAAAGACGTTCAACCGCTCGTCGATGAAGTCGTAGCTGGGCTCGAAGACGCGGAAGCTCATGGCCGGTCCTCAGAACGCCTGCTCATAGGCGCGCATCCGGGCGTCACGCCGGGCCTCGGCCAGGCCGCGGCGCGCCGCCTCGCACTCCGTTTGCGTCCGGCCGGCGTCGCAGGCGGCCACGACCCGGGCCGCCGCGTCAGGGTCGGCCGCGAATTCCCCGGCCGTTCGGTCCGGCGCGCCGCAGCCGGCGAGCGCGAAGGCGGCGAGCAGGGCGATCCGCGTCACTGGAAGGCCCTCTCGTAGACGCTCATGCGCGCCGTGCGGGCGGCTTCGGCCCGTTCCCGGGCGCGTTGCTCCTCCAGCCGGGCCTCGGCCGCCTGGGTCAGGGCCAGACCTTGCAGCCGCACCTGTTCGTTCTGGATCAGAGCCTGTTCCGCCGCGAGCCGCGCCTCCAGATCCATCACCGCCCGGGCGTTGGGCGCGGTGTCGAGGGCCGAGCGCAGCGTCTCCAGACCCTCAAGCCGCCGGTCGGCGGCTCCGGCCACCGCCTCGCCCACGGCGAGATCGCGCGCCGTGCGGGCGCCGGCGCGTTCGAGGCTGTCCCGGTAATAGGCGTCGGCCGGGCTCAGATCGCCCGTCGGCGGCGTGTACAGCCGGGTGTCGCGACGGATGGCGTTGGCGCGGTCAGCCAGGTCGCCGAGCGCGCCGAGGTCGCCGTTCGCCGCCGCCCGCATCGACCGCATATCGGGCAGGGGATTGCGCACGGTCGGCAGGCCGAGCTCGCCGGCCAGGGCGTTGACGTCGGACAGGTTGTTGAGACTGTCGAACAGCCGCTGGCCCTGTTCGACCTGGGTCTGCAGCGCTTTCAACTGATCCAGGGTGGTGCGTGCCTCCTCGATCATCTGGGCGAGGGCCCTCGGGTCGTGGACGATCTGCTGGGCCCGGGCGGCCGGAGCGCCAGCGACAACGAGGGCGGCGACGGCCGCGGCGGACAGGATTCGGGCTCTCACAGGAACCTCCTCTGGTTATGGAAGGGGGCGCGCCATTGCGCGTAGTCGTCGCCCGCCTCGGCGCGCAGACGGTCGAGCAAGGCGACGGTCTCGGTCCGGCCGGACAGGATGGCCAAGGCGTCGTCCATGCCGCGCAGGTCGAGTTCGACCACCACGCTGTCGTGACCCTGTTTGACCAGGAAGCGGTGCGACTCCGGGGTCAGCACCTCGCGGACGAGCCGGAACTCCTCCTGGGTCAGGCCGAAACCGTCGACGTAGTCCCGGGCCTGGCCGTGGGCGTTGGGCAGGAAGATCTTGGTCGCGCACTGCTCGAGGATGGCGTGGGCGATGGGCGAGCGGAGCGCGTCGGCCGGCGACTGGGTGCCGAACACCATCAGGGCGTTCTGCTTGCGCCAGGTCTTGAGACCGTCCCGGGCGAGCTCGGTGAAGGCCGGATCGTCCAGCACCTTCCAGAACTCGTCGATGTCGAGCACGAGGCGTCGGCCATCGACGCGCTCGGCGATGCGATGAAACAGATACAACATCGCGGGCGTGCGAACCTCGTCATGGTCTAGCATCTGGGTGATGTCGAAGCCGGCGAACCGCGCCTCCAGGCTCAGGGCGTCCTCCTCATTGTCGAGTACCCAGCCCAGCGGACCGCTGCGCTGCCAACGCTCCAGGCGCGCGCCCACGCCCCCGGCGTCGCCCTGGCCGAGCAGGCTGCGCAGGGCGGCGATGGATCGACGCTCGCGAGGCAGGGCCTCCAGCGCCGCGACGCCCTGATCGATGGCGCGCGCCTCCGGAACCGTCAGGGTTTCGTGGGGGCGGTCGACCAGGGCGCGGACGAGGCGAACCAGGAAGGCGCGGTTCGCCGGCGTCGGGTCGAGCGCCTTGAATGGGGCGAAGCCCGTCGGCTCGCCGTTGCGCAGGGCGAGATAGGTCCCGCCGCAGGCGCGCACGAAGATCTCGGCCCCCCGGTCCTTGTCGATGAACAGCTGCTGGGCGCCGAAGCGTTCGAGCTGGGCCAGCATGAAGTTCTGGACGACCGTCTTGCCCGATCCGGACGGCCCGCAGATGAAGGTGTGGCCCAGATCGCCGACGTGGAAGTTGAACCAGAACGGCGAGCCGGCCGTGGTGCGCAGCACCGCGACCGCCTCGCCCCAGTGGGCGCCGCGCGCCTTGCCGACCGGATGGGCGTGGAACGGCGCCAGGGCCGCGAAATTGCGCGAGGTGATGGCGGCCGGCCGGGTGCGGCGGGCGAAGGCGCCGGGGAACTGGGACCAGAAGGCCGCCTCCAGTCCGAGATCCTCCCGGGCCACGACCAGACCGGAATCGGCGAGAATGGCGCGCGCCTTGGATAAATGGTCCGCCAGCGCCCCCGGCGTATCGCCGTGCACGAGGATCGAAGCCTGGTGCTCGCCCATCACGAAGCGGTTGCTGACCAGGTCGTCGAGCGCGTCCGACAGGCCGGTGATCTGAGAGGCCGCGCGGTCGCGCGCGGAGACCATCTGGTTCTGCTTGCGCTCCATCACCGTCCGCGCGGCGGCCTTGGACAGGAACGCGAAGGACTGGCTCGCCACGAAGCCGAAGCGGACGCTCAGCAGATCGTCCCACAGCCCCGGCCGGGTCGTCGCCGGATATTCCTTCACCGCCAGGACGCCGGCGTAGCGAGCGTCGGCGACGTCCCGCAGCTCCAGGGTCTCGCGACCGAAGATGACGCGCACCGTATGAACGGCCGCGCCGAGGTGGCCGAAGACGATCGGAACCGCCGAGCGCCGACCTGTCAGAACCAGTCGCATCACCTCCATCGGCTCGGAGAACCAGAGACCGTCACGTTCATACAGGCCGAGCCGGAGCGGCGCGTAGCGGTCGAGATACTGGATCAGGTCCCGGCCCGCTTCCTCGATCCGCTGGAGGTGGGCGGTCTCGACCTCGGCGTCCGCCCGCCGCGCCGCCTTCAGGCGACGCGCCAGGGCCGCGGCGCGATCGCCCGCCTCGCGGCCGGGGTGGAGGACGAGGGTGACGAAGAGCTCATTGATCCAGAGCCGACGCTCCGCGACCCGATCGTCGTAGAGCGCGCCCAGTTCGCCGGCGAAGTCCGAGCGGAAGCCGGCGGACCGCTCGAGTTCGGCCGGGCGGCGCACCACATGGTGCCAGATCGCCAGGCGATCGTCGGCCAGATTGCGCCAGGCCTGGTTCAGCTTGATATGCCAGTCGTTCAGATCGCGCGCATCCGCGGTCTCGAAACTGGCCCCGTCGATCTGGAAAACCATCATCAGGGCGCCGTTGTCGAGCGCCACCACGGCGTCGGAGACGTGGCGCGCGTAGGGCAGATGAGGCCGGGCGTCGGCCTCGCGCCGCAGGCGCATCGCGCTGACGCCGCCCTCAGCCACGGGCCAGCTCCGTCGGACGGTAGCGCCGGATGAGAGGCAACGGTGTCGCCGAACTGCCGCCCCAGAGGGCGGCGTTGCGCGACCGGCCCTTGGTGTCGACATAGACGAACAGCAGCCGGAAGGCGTTGTGATCCGCCCGACAGATCGCCCGGAACACCAGGTGCAGGGCCGGCGCGACGAGGAGATAGAGCAGGCTGCCGCCGACCAGGAAGACGACGCCCGAAAGGATGACATTGACGCCCATGGCCTCCATGGGGACGCCCAGGATCATGGCCGGTCGGGTGCAGGCCAGGAACAAGGGGTCTTCGGTCAGGCGCTCTTCAGCCATGCGGGCCTCCGGCGGACAGGCGCGACAGGGCCAGGCCGATGGCGACGCCGGAGGCGAGGCCGGCGAAGATCTGGGCGAAGCGCTTGGGCGAGATCAGCTTCAGGCCGAGCATCAGGACCAGCGCCAGGAGCACCGAGGCCGATCCGATCACGACCCAGGAGAGGGCGTCGTCCATCAGGCGCCGCCCGTGATCAGATTGACGATCTCGGCCGCGCCGAAGACGACCACGATGCCGAGCACCACGATCGCCGCGCGCCGCAGGTCGAACAGGCCGAACATCCAGAGAATGCCGACGACCACGACCGCCAGGACGGCGAGCAGCCGCGCGGTGTTGCCGGTCAGCATGTCGACGACGTTCTGAAGCAGGCCTTCGACGTTGGCGGAGGCGAAGGCCGGCTGGACCAGAATCAGGCTGGTCGCCAGGGCGATGGCGCCGACGGCGCCGAACCGGCGAGAGGAGATGGAGGCGGTCATTCAGAACTCCCGGTCTGGGTGGCGGTGAAGGTCAGGACCAGGCTGGTCCGGGCGCGCGCGAAGACGTCCCAGTCCGCCGCTGGCGCGGTCTGGACCGGGTCGGGCAGCGGCGCGGTCGCAAGGGGCTGGACGGGGCGCAAGGCCTGAACGCCGAGGCGGACGGCGGCCGCCTCGACCCGGGCGACATAGCCGTTGCGGAAGCCGCGCTCGGGATGACCGGTGTTGTAGCGGGAGAGGGCGATCCTCAACGTCGTCTGCGGATCGACGCCCTCGGCCGGCCGATAGCCCGCGCGAAGCACCTGACCGGCGGCGGCGAGGTTTCGGCAGGGATCGAAGGCCGCCTCGACCGACAGGCCGAGCCAGTCGAGGTTGTCGCTGTTGATCTGGGCGACGCCGAGATCGAGGTTCGCGCCTCGGGCCAGAAGGTCGCGCGCCACGCGCGCCGCCTCGGCGGCGTCGCGTGGCGTCCGCGCCGGCCGGGGGCCGCGGTTGACCCCGATGGCGTTCGGATTGAAGCGGCTTTCCGCATAGGCGACGGCCGCCAGGGTTTCGGGGGCCACATGCGGGGCGCAGGCTTGGGACAGGCTGAGGATGAGGGCGAGGTCCAGCAAGGGAGGCTCCATCGTGAGCCCCGAGCAAAGCCGATGAGTCCCGGCCGCCGCGACCCGCGACCCTCCCGCCGGGCGTTTACGGTAGGAAGGTCCAGGGTTCAGGCGGCCGCTGGGCGGCCGCGAGCCGCGCCACGGCCTGGACGCGCGTCCGCACCCCGAGCGCACGGCAAGCGCCCATCAGATGTTCATCGACCGTGCGGGCGGACAGGCCGACCCTTTCGCCGATCGCCGCCGATGTCAGACCCTCGGCGGCCAGGGCAACGCACTGCTTCTGCCGATCGGAAAGCCGGTCGAGCGTGGAGGAATCTGAAAGAGGGTCGGCGGGTAGCGGGCGCATCCGGTCATGAGGCGCCGAATGGAACCCTTGGACCAGTCCGTAAGCCCGCCACCCGGGATCTACGGTGCGCCCTTGTCCGAGCCGCCGTCGTCTCCGGTGGGGGAAACGAGCCGATGTCGCCGTTCCTCAAGCCAGGCGTCCGCCGCGCTCTCCCGGCGGACGGACTGCGCGGCCAGCTCGCGCAGGGCCTTGGTGAAGGTGTTGATGATGGTCAGGGACTCCAGCTCCGCGATCGCGTCGCCCGCCTCCTCGTCGAACTCTTGCAGCACGACCGCGAGAATGGTGGCGAGCTTATTGTCGGCGCACCGCAAGGCGAAGGCGGGCGACCCGAGCGCCAGCGCCGCGAGGATCGCGTGGGGATCGCTGTCCGTGACCTCGGCGAAACGATGGACGCGCTCGATGTTGATGCGTCCGCCGCCGGACTCGAAATGCTCGTAGGAGCGCAGCGCCATGTTCATGGACTTGGCGACATCCGCCGCCCGCAGCCGACGATGGGTGCGGATCAGCCGAAGGGCGGTGGACAGGGTCTCGCTCTGGGACTGACGGTCGGCGCTCTCCATGACGTCGCTCCAACTCCGTTTCCGAGCACCGCGACTCGCGCGCACCGCACCCCTACTGGTTGAAAAATGAAGCAACCGTGCATCAAATGAAAGGTGGGAAACAAACGGGTCTATAAACCTTGTGTATTTGCGCAAAATATCTGCGGGTCGCACGCGAAATATTTGCGGAAGTCGCCGATTACATGGTCGCATTCTCATCGCAACCCGAACTCGGCGTGGGTCGCGGCTTGAGCGCCCTCGCTGGGGGTTGGTCGTGATGCGATCGCGAGACCCCTATAACGACGCCCTGACCGCCTTGGCGGCGTTCGCCGGATCAGGCCGCTTCGGCTGGGGAGAGCCGTTGGTCGCCACCGCCTTGGCCGCCGAACTGGAGCTGTCCCAGACGCCCGTGCGCGAGGCCCTGGCCCGGCTCGCCGGCGAAGGTCTGATCGAACATCGCCCCGGGCGTGGCTACTACGCCCCCAGTCCCAGCGCCGACGACATCGTTGATCTCTACGAAATCCACCGGCGGCTGGTGCATTTGGCGATCGACCTTCTTGACGCCGCCGGAACGACTGTGGCGCTCCAGAGCGTCGGCGAGAGGAGCGAGGAGCGCTTCTACGCCGCCCTGGTCCGGTCGCCGGGGCGGGCGGTCTTGGCGCAAACCCATTGGCGCCTGACGCTGCGGCTTCGACCCATTCGGATCGTCTCGGCCGAATTGGCGCCGCCGGACCTGGCCTGGATCGTCGGTGTCGAACGCCACGTCGCGGACGGCGCGCTCGTCGCGTTGCGGCGCGAGGTCGATCTGCATCATCGAGAGAGATCGGCGCTCGCCACCGCCGTCGTGGCAGTCATGCGACAATCTGTCGAAAGTATAGGACAGATATAGTTTGAATATAGAGCCTCGCGGGCGCTGGCTTAGGGTGCGGGGCGTTTGGCCCCGTTCAAGGAGGCTACGACATGAAGACCAATCCCCTTCCGGGCCTGATCGGGCTCGGCTGCGCCAGCGCACTGACCCGCGCCGGCGGCGGCGTCGAAAAGATGGAGCTGATCCCGCTCTATTTCTACGACGACGCGTCCACGACCCAGATCGTCGGGCTCGGTTCCGCGGTGGAGCAGACCCGCGCCGACGGCCCGGGGCACAATCGGGAACTCAACCCGATCTACACCTACGTCGATCCCTCGGTCGCCCGCATCGGCGGGGCCGCGGAGCAGACGCGGGCGGACCAGCCCAGCGGCAATCGCGAGCTGATCCCGGTCGAGCGTTGGACCGCCTGAGCGCGACGGCTCCGACGGGGGGCGACGGCGGCGACGCCGCCGCCCCTGCCGTGCGCCTGTATTTCGCGCCGGACGTTCACCACGCCTGCGTCGGTGGTGACGCCGTCCTGCTCGACGTGCGCGGCGACGGTTATCATTGCCTGCCGGACGGCGCCGCCCTGTGCCGGCGGCTCGCGGGAGGCGGTCTCGTCCGGATGAACGGCCCCGTCTCGGCCCTGATCGCGGCGGGGTTGATCGGAGCGGAGCCTTCGCCGAAGCCCCGGGTTCCGCCGGCTCGCCCGGTGCGTTCCGTGATCCACGCCGGAGGGCGTCTGGACCTGATGCGGGACCTGATCCCGGGGCTCTGCGCGATGCACGAGGTGCGGGCCGCCCGGCGCGGGGCCGGCCTGTCGCCTTATGTCAGTCTGGGCGGCGCCGAGCCTCGTGACGACCCTATGGCCGCGATCGAGGCCGGTCGGCGGTTCTGGACCCTGATGGCCTATTTGCCGATCGAGGGGGAATGCCTCGTCCGGTCGGCGCTGCTGGTCCGTTTTCTCCGGCGTCAGGGGCTTCGGGCCGACTGGGTGTTCGGCGTGCGCCTGTGTCCGTTCACCGCCCATTGCTGGGTGCAGGTCGGCGAGGTCTGTCTCAACGATGATGTGGAGCGGCTCGTGGCCTACACGCCGATCATGGTGCGATGAGCGGCGACGCCGGCTATCTCCTCGTCGCCGACGCCGCGGACGCCCGCGATCCCGCCGTCGAGGCGGCCCTGGCGGCGCTACTGCGGAGCGGCTGGACCCTGCGGCTCGACGGCTTCGGTCTGAGGATTCTGACCGGACCGCGTTTCCCATGGCCCGTCGCGCAGGTTCATCGCGCCCATGCCCTGATCGGGGAATGGCGCGGGGAGGGCGCGCATCCTTCCGCGATCGCAGGCCGCTTCCCCGAAGGACGCCCGCTCGGCGCGGGCCTCATGAGCGAAGGCTGGGGCGCCTATCTGATGGTCTGGCGAGATCGCGACGGCCACCTGAACCTGGTGCGGGATCCGACCGGAGCGGTGGATGTGGTGTGGTGGCGGCGAGGTCCCGTCACCTTGGTGACCGACTGTCCTCCGCCGGCGCTCGACGCCGTCTTGCCGGACACGCTCGCGATCGACTGGCCACAACTGGGCGCCCTTCTGGCGACGCCTTCGCTTCTGACCGACGGATTGCCCCTCCAAGGTTTGACGCCGGTCGGCGCCGGTTGCTGGAGCCGGCCGGACCAAGACCTTCCCGACGAACCCCTGTGGCGGCCGGCCGACTTCGTCCGTCGGGGCGCCGACGACGCCCCGGACGCTCTCGTGCGGGTCGTCGATCGCACCATCGACCGCACCATGCGCTCGCGTCGCCGGGTGGTCTCCGAACTCTCCGGGGGACTGGACTCGGCCATCGTGGCGGGAAGCCTGAGGGCGACGGGGCACGCCGAGCGCGCGGTCTTCATCAACTACTATGGCGACGACGCCGAAGGCGACGAGCGTCGTTACGCGGAGGCGGCCGCGGCGCTGAGCGGCGTTCCGCTCGAGACCGTTCGCAAGCCGGTCGAGGCGATCTCCGACGCGGACTTCACCACCCTGGCCTCCGGACTCCGTCCCGCCCTCCAAGGGGTGGACCCGGCCTATGATCGGCACGCCGCGGGCCGACTGGCGGCGCTGGGCGCCGACGGCCTGTTGACGGGACAGGGCGGCGACAGCGTCTTCTTCCAGGCCCCGGATCCCCTCGTCGCCGCCGACCGGTTCCGCCGCCAGGGCTTGCGCGCCCTCAATCCGGCCTATCTGGCGGCGGTGGGCCGCTGGACCCGCCACTCCGCCTGGACCGTCGGCCGACTGGCGGTGCGCGGCCGGACGCAGACCGGATCGGGGCCGCGTCACCGGTGGCTCGACGACGCGGCCGAGCTTGCGCCCGCCAAGCGGGGGCAGCTGGAGCGGTTCGTGAACTGTCAGCTGTTCTGGACGGACTGTCTGAGGGCGCGCCAGGCCCCGCTGCTCAATCCCTTCCTCAGTCAGCCGGTCGTCGAACACTGCCTCGGCGTGCCGTCCGACCGGCTGACCCTGGGCGAACGGGACCGGGGCCTGGCCCGCCTGGCCTTCTCGGAGCGCCTGCCGCCCTTGATCGCCGAACGGCGGGACAAGGGCGATCTGAGCCACTTCTACGGCCAGGTCGTACGGGACAGCGCGCCGGCGCTCGCCGCCTTCCTCCTGGAGGGACGACTAGCGGCCCAGGGCGTCCTCGACCGGGCGACGCTCGAGGTTGATCTCGACCCGGCCCGCCTGCTCTGGCGCGAGGGCGCCAACGCCCCGTTGCTGGCCGCCGTCCTGGAGGCCTGGGCGCGCCACTGGGAGGGTCGGATCGCGCGTCGCCGGACCGAGGTAGCGCGCCAGCCAGTCGAGGATGTGGGCGTGTAGGTCGCGCAGGTTGCCGGGGCTGGCGAGCACATGGCCCTCGCCATAGTAGGTCAGCAGAGCCGCGTCCCGGTTTAGTCGGTAGAGGACGCCGAACAACTTGCCCATGCGCGGCCGCTCCAGATCGCTTTCGATCAGCAGGGCCGGCGCCCGCAGGTCCGCCGCCGAGAACAGCGGGCTCATCTCGACATAGCGGGCGGCGTCCGCCGGGAAGGCGCCGATCGCCGCCTGGCCTGTCTCCGCCCAGCCGGACAGCTGGCCGATGGGCACGCCCTCGTCGGGTGCGGAGCGGAAGAAGGGCGGCAGTTCGAAGGCGCTGATCAGGTCGGCGTAGCCGTTGGAGGCGATCACCGCCGCGACCCGGTCGCTGTGGGGCGCCGCGTTGAGCACATTGAAGGCCCCGTAGCTGTGACCGAGCAGGGCGTAGCGGTCGGCCCGGACCCGGCCAGTGGCGCCGGCCGCATCGGCGATGGCGTCGATCTGCGCGGCAAGGGCCGCGCCGGACCAGCGCCCATCCGGCGGGTTCGGCAGGCTGACATAGAGAACCGCATAGCCGCCCCCGGCGATGACCGCCGGATTGTTCTGGAGCATGGCGGAGCGGCGCGTGAGCGGTGACGGCGGACGCGACGAGACGCGGCCGGGGTAGACCTCGACGACCAGCGGCGCCTTGACCCCTTCCGGCAATCCCGGCGGCAGGAGCAGCCAGCTCTTCAGCGCCTGGCCGGCAGGACCGGTGTGCGCAACTTCGATGATTTCGCCCCAGTCGAAGGTCGCGCGATCGAGGTTGATCTCCGCCAGGGTCAGGCCGGCGTTGGCGCGATGGAGCCGGAAACGGGCGGATCCGTCGGCGGAGTCCTGACGGGCGACGACGAAGGCGCCGTCAGGGCTGGAGGCGACGCGGGTTTCATCCGGTTCCAGCGGCGAGACGCAGACCGGCGCCGCGTCGATCGCGGCCTTGGCGCAGCCGTCGCTGATCAGGGTGCGGCCGGGGGTCGCCTCGCGCACATAGGCGGCGCGGAAGCCGGCGTCGCGAGCCTCGCCGAGGTCGCTGATCCGGCCGGCGACGTCCGGGCCTCCGTTCAGGGACAGAAGCCGGTCGCCGCGCTCGATACGGGTCTCGCCGTTCCAGTCGACGAGCCGATCGCCCGTCTGGGCCGGGATCGGCGCGAGACCGCCCGGCACGCGCCATTGGGCGACGCCGGCGTCATCCAGGACCCGGAGCACGGGCGTGTCGCCGAGCCAGCCGCCCAGCGCCACCGGTTCGTCCCACGGGCTTCGCTCCGTCGCCGGCTTGTCCGCGAACCTGGAGACCAAGCCGTCCAGCCCGATCGCGACATAGGCGCCGGACCGCTCGAAGCCGGCTTGGCCCACGTGGCGCGCGAAGGCGAGAAGCCGACGGCTGTCGGGGCTCCACGCCATCAGATAGGGGCCGTAATCGAGAGCGGGGTCGATCCGGGTTTCGGCGCCGGTGTCGATGTCGATCAGGCGCAGGGCGCGTCGGCGGATCGGGTCGCCGACCAGGACCGGGCGATCGGGATCGGGCTGCAGATCCTCGCGGTCCTCCAGCACGGCGATACGGGCGCCGTCCGGCGACAGGGCGAGATCGAAGATCGCACCCGCGGCGAGCGGCGTCTGCGCGCCGCTACGCACATCCAGGCGGAGGAGCGACAACGGTGGGCGATGTTCGCGGGTGTCGCGGGCCGAGCCGCTCGGAATGAAGGTGCCGCCGACGGATCGGCCGGACGCTGTCGCCGCCCAGAGCGCCGCGATACGGTCCTGGGCCTGGAAGCCGGTGCGGGCGATCTCGGGCAGCTGTCCGCCCGGCTGCACGACGACGAGCAGTTCGTCGACGGTTCGCCAGAGCGCCGTCAGCCCGAGCCGCGGGTCTTCCGGCGCGAGCGCGGTCCAACGGACCGCGCCGGTCTCGAGCGACAGGACGCCCAGCCGCCAGCTGTCCGGCGTCAGCTCGTAGACGATCAGCCGGCGACCGTCGGGCGAGAACCGTCCAGCCGTATAGCCGGCGGAATGGTCCGGGGTCTCCAGGGTGCGGACCACCTCGCCAGAGCGCGCGTCCACGATCTGGACGGCGCTGAGGAGGCGGTCGGTGTCCCTGGACAGCTTGTAGGAGGGCGCGCGGTCGTAGCGCGCCCGGCGTTCCAGCGCGATCCAGCGGCCGTCCGGACTGACGCGCGCATCGCCGAGACTCTCCTGACGCAGCAGGGCGTCGATGGTGAAAGGGCCGGAGGACTGGGCGAGCGCGGGACAAGCGAAGGCGAGCCCGGCCGCAAGGCCGAGCATCAGAACTGTGCGGTGCATCACCAGCTCCGGGTCAGCTGGAGCGAGACGTAGCGGCCGATGACGTCCGAGTTCGCCGCGTCATAGGCCACGCCTTCGGGCGCGTCGTAGAAGGGCGGATCACGGTCAAAGAGGTTCTGGATCGTCAGGGCGACGGCCGTCCCGGCGAACGGACCCGTCTCCGGCGCATAGCGCACCTGAAGATCGGCCGTGGTCCAGGAGCCGATGCGACGCCCGGAGGTGTCGGCGTAGTCGGAGACATGATCCACCGCTCCGCCGAGGGTGAGCGGGCCCCTCGTCCAGCTGAGATGGGTGCGACCCCGCAGGCCCACGGGATAGTTCGGTCGATCCAGCTGGGAGACCACGGGGGAGGTGGGCGTGGCCCGGGCGTCGAAGCGCTCCAGCCAGGTCAGGCTGCTGGTCAGATCGAAGGCGTCAGGGCCGACCGCGAAGGCGTAGGCGACCGTGAGGTCGGCGCCCTGGACCTGGACGCTGGCGGTGTTGACGTAGCGGGCGTCGACGATGGCGCCGTAATCGGTGGCCGGGAACAGGTCACGCAGGTTGGTGGTCGGCAAATCGAGGATCGCCTGCATGTCGGCGCGATCCTGGGCGTTGTTGGCCGGATCGATGATCCGAACGAACGGGCTCAGGGTGGTGTCGCTCAGCGCGGTGAGGATGTTCTCCAGAGCCGGTTGGCCGATCCGGTTCTCGAAATCCGTGCGGAAGGCGTTGACGCTGATCCGGAGACCCTGAACCGAGGCGGGCTCGAAATCGCCCCCAACCGTCCAGGTGTCGGCGGTTTCGGGCTCCAGATCCGGATTGCCGCCATACAGGATCATGGTCAGGATCTGGTTGGGTCCGCGGGGCAGGATCGAGGGACTGGCCGTCGCCGCGTCATTCACCTCGCGCAGGGCCGGCGCCCGGAAGGACCGGCCGTAGTTGGCCCGCAGGCGCGCGCCCGCCATGGGTTCCCAGACCAGACCGACCTTGGGGCTCGTCGTCTGACCGACATCGCCATAGTCCTCGAACCGGGCCGCCAGCGACAGTTCGAGCCGTTCCAGTCCTGGACGGCTGTTGCCGGCCCCGAACAGGGGAATCCGCGCCTCCGCATAGACCGCCGCCACGTCGCGCTCGCTGGCGTTCAGCGCGCCCAGGACGGGCGCGATGCCGGAGGTGAAACTGTCCACCTTGCGGTCGAAATTCTCGCGCCGGAGCGCCGCCCCGACCGCGAGTTTCAACGGGCCGCCGGGCAGCTCCAACAGGTCGCCGTCCAGCATCACGTTCGCCGTGGTGATGCGGCTCTCGCTCCACAGATGGGTCCAGCCGCCCGTGATGAAGTCCAGCGCGGCCTGCGGATTGACGTTCCCCGCCCCGAACGGATTGAGAAAGCCGTCCCTGGCGGCGCTGTAGCCCGTGGCCGGATTGTCCGCCAAGGCGCCCAGCGCCTCGCGCAGATAGGTCGATTGCAGCGTGCCCGACGACCCGAAGCCGGCTTCTTCCGCGCCGTAGGCGAGATAGCTCGACAACCGCCACGAGCCGCCCAGGTCGAGATCGGCGCCGATCGTCGCGGACAGGGTCTCGACCTCCCCGGATTGCACCGGGTTGGGCGTCTGACCGGCGAAGGAATAGGCGATCAGGTGCGAATTCGCGCCCGTCGGGGATTCGAAGAAGGGGTTATTGCGGTTGACGGTCAGCAGCGTGGCGATCGGCGACGATCGGGTCTCATAGTCGCGCCGGGCCCAGCGCGCGTCGCCGGACAGGGTCAGCCGGCCGCCGAGATCCTGCCGTCCCGCCAGATAGGCGATATGGCGGGTCTGCCGCGGAAAGACGTTCATGCCGAACCGCTGATTGGTGCGGTTCTCCTGCCCCGGCAGGAAATCGCCCGGAGCCAGGTTGGTCCCGTCCTGACCGCCCGGGATGGCGAAGGCGGAGACATAGGCGCCCGACGCCGGGTCGATCACCATGATGTTGCCGGGGTTGCTGTAGTTCAGTCGGCGATCCGATCCGCCGAAGCGGCGCAGATCGGCGTCACCCGCGCGATCGCGTTCGGCCGCGGGCAGGGCTTCGCGGTCCTGGTATTCGTAGACGCCCATAAGACTGCCGCTGCCCCATCGCCGCCCGATCGTCTGGGCGAACAGGACATCGGAGAAGGCGCCGTCGGCGGCCGTGCCGTAGCGCGCTCTGGTCTCGGCGCCGTCGTAGTCGTCACGCAGGACCACATTGATGACCCCGCCCACGGCGTCGGCGCCGTAGAGAGCCGAGGCTCCGTCGAGCAGGACGTCGATCCGCTCAACGGCGGCCGTCGGAATCGACGAGACGTCGGCGAAATCGCCCTTGGAGCCGGTCCCGGCGATCCGCCGGCCGTTGACCAACACCAGGGTCGCGTCGCTGCCGAGGCCGCGCAGGTTCACCCCATTGGAGTAGTTGGCGTTGGTGCCGCTGCGGTCGCCGCCGTTGCTGAGGGTGGCGTCATTGGCGGTGCCTGCGAAATTCTGCGGCAGCGCCGCCAGGGCTTGAGCGACGGTCGCGTGGCCGTCGCGATCAATCTGGTCGCGGCTGACGACCACCACCGGCGAGGGGCCGTCGAGCACCCCGCGCAGCAGGCTGCCCGTGACGACGACCTCGTCCAGCTGGACGGCTTCCAGCTGTTCGGCCTCGGCGCGTTGCGACGGGTCGATGAGGACGAACACATTGGGCCGGCTCCGTCGATAGGTCAGGCCGGTGTCGCGCAGGAGCAGCGCCAGCGCCGTCTCGACGGAATAGTCGCCCGAAAGTGACGCCGAGGCCCGGTCCGCCACCAGGGCGCTCGGATAGAGGATCTGCTGACCGCTCTGGCGAGCGAAGGCGGGGAGGGTGCGCGCCAGCGGCCCTGCCGGGATGTCGAAGCGACGCGCGGACTCGGCCTGCTGGGCGCAGACCGGCGTCGCCGACGCCATCAGAAGCGCCGCGAGCGCCGTTGAAGTGAAGCCCTGTCTCATGTGTCTCCCCCGGTTTCTTATCCGCATTGATGCGGGACCGGGAGGAGACGACCGGTCGCGGGCCTTACCCTAAGTCCGGGGTCAGATTATTTTTCGATGCGCCCGAAAGCACCACATGACCGTCCTCGGCCCGTTCGGCGGTGAGCGGATAGAGGTCGCGCAGCGCCGCCACGAAACCCTCGACGTCGCCGGCGTCGAACACCCCGCTCACCCGGATGGAGGAAATGTCCCCGGCGCGCAGTTCGATCGGATGACGGGTGTAGCGGTTGACCTCAGCCACGGCGACGCCGATCGGCGTTTCGTGGAAGGTCAGTCGGCCCGCCGCCCAGCTGGTCGCCGCGGGTAGATCGGTCGTGACCACCCGGGGTCGGGGGACGGACGTCACCAGCTGCTGTCCCGGCTGCATCGACCAGCGCCGGTCCGCCTGTTCGCCCTCGCGCACATCGACCCGGCCCTCGACAAGCACCACGCGTGCGCCCGTCCCGAAGCGCCGGACGTCGAAGCTCGTGCCCAAGGCCGTAACCTCGGTGTCGCCGGCCTTGACGACGAACGGCCGGTCCGGGTCGCCCTCAACGTCGAACCGGGCCTGGCCCGTGACGAGGGTGACCAGCCGGCGGCCCCCGGTCAGGCGAACGTCGATCCTGGAGTCCGTGTCGAGCGTGATCGTCGAGCCGTCGGCCAGTTGAACGACGCGGCGTTCGCCGACCTGGGTGAGATAGGGGGTCGGCTGCTGCGCTGACCACAACCACCAGCCCACGGACAGGGCCGCGATCGCGGCGCCGACGGCGCCGACGGGGGCGAGAACACCGAGCAGGCGGGGGCGGGCCCTGCGGCGGGAGGCGGCGCGGGTCCGGGCGTCCGCCGAAAGCGCGGCCATCTCGGGTTGGTCGGCCAGGGTGCGACTCGCGTCCCACATCGCCTGCATGCGATCGAAGCTCTCGGCGTTCCTGGAGTCCCGTCGCCAGGCGCTGAAGGCCTTCACGTCCGCCGTGGTGACCTTGCGCTGGTTGAGCCGCGCGAACCAGTCGGCGGTCTCCTTGCGTCTGATGTCGGCGTCAGCCTCGGTCGTCATCAGTCTTCGCCTAAAGGTCCAGCCGCAGCGCGCAGTAGTCGAGCGCCTTGGACATCCGCCACTCCACCGTCTTGACGCTGATCTCGAGCTCCTTGGCGATCTCGGGATACGTCATACCGTCAAAGCGGCTCAAGACGAAGACGTCGCGGTAGAGTTGCGGCATGGATCGTATGATCTGGGCGAGCAGAACCTGATCGAACTGGGGCGCGCCTTCGGATTCGGGGGATTGGAGGTCGGCGTCGCTTGGCCGACGGCGCCTATGTTTGGCGTCATCGCGCACCAGATTGAGGGCGACCCGGAGCAGGAAGGCGCGGGGATGGGCGATCCCGCCGTCGGCGAAGGGCGCGATGCGGATATAGGTTTCCTGCACGACGTCGGCCGCATCGTCCGGACCGATCCGAGCCCGGAGGCGACGGTTCAACCACGCAGCGTAGCGGCGGTACAGGCCGTCCAGGCCGCCGCCGACCTCCGCTTGCAATGGCTTCGCTTCGCTCACCCTGCCTCTCCGACCGCAATTCAGACGGCTGGAATCCGGGGCGCGAACGGACAGCCGGGCGCAGGCGCTCACACGCCTGACACGGTGATCCGGTCAGCGACAGCCACGCCGCGCGTGGGTCGTCGAAGAAGATATCGCACAGGGGATTCCAAGCCCCTGCCGACGCGTAGGTCGGCCTTGGCGAGCATGAATCAAACGGAATCCCGACGCAAGCGGGAGGGGTCGGGCGTTGGAATCCTCTGCGAACGAGGCCCGTTACTTCAGCGCGCAGCGCCGCCTCCGTCAGCGACGAACCCCGGCTCCGGCTGTGCGCCTATCTCGCGGCGCCCGACGGCCCCGCTGTAGTCGCGACCTGTCTGCGGTTCAACCGGCGGGGAGGCTTCCGTCCCGCAAGAAACCTGCGGGCGACCCGCAATTCATCGACGTTGCCCGGGCGCGAACCCGCCGTGTACGGAGGGAGTCGGACAACCGGTGGTGTAATATGGAAGCTGTATCCGAAGATCCGGGCCGTGGATCGCACGCGGTCACCCTGAGCCCGCGCGAACAGGAATGTCTGCAATGGGTCTGTCGCGGGAAAAGCTCTTCCGACATCGGAATCATTCTGTCGCTGTCGCCCCGCACCGTGGACAGCTATCTTGAGAAGGCCTGCTCCAAACTCCGGGTCCGGACCCGGATCGAAGCGGTCGCCTCGGCGGTCCGGCAAGGTCTGATCGACCCGGGATGAGGGGAGGGGGCGGGCCAGGAACTTCTGTGATGAAGCCCGGCGTTTCGCCGCCGATCGCCGCCGACGTTTGCACGTCCCCTGGCTCTTGATCGGCGCCTATCGTTCCCGGAACCCGCCGCCGGCGAGTCTAGATCGGCCAGCCCAAGCGCGCCAGCCGGGCTTGACCCCCGGCAGCAGTGGAGCAAGACACCCAGATGGCTAAATACGCGCCGCTCGCAGCCTTTCTCCGACGTCAGAAGAGCGCCGAGGTGGACCTGTCCTTTCGGGACATCGAGCGGATCGTCGGCGGCATTTTGCCCAAGGCGGCGTCGCTGGAGGTTTGGTGGCGCGTGGATACGGCGAGGGCGCCGATGCCCCAGCATCTCGCCTTCGCCGAGGCGGGTTTCGTCGCTGAACCGCGGACGCGGGCCGAGACCGTCCGTTTCATCCGGATTGCGGCAGGCGGCGCCCCAGGGAGCGAGGCGCGGCTCAGCGCGGCGAAGACCGAGAGTTGACGCCTGTCCGCTCCGGGCAGACCTCCGATCAGTCGGAGCGCCTGCCGGAGCGGTTCAGATCGGCCGGTCAGTTATGGTCGGCGTGACCTTGGGGAGCCGGAGCATCCGAGGGCGCCGGCGCGGGCGGCGCGGGTTCGGCGGGCGGCGAAGCGTCAGACTTCATCTTGTCGCAGCAGCTCATGGCGGCGTCAGCGGCCATGTCCTTGCAACAGTCGCAGCCTTCGGCGGCCAGGGCCGCTCCAGCGCTCAGGGCCAGGATCGCGCCGGCGGCGGCCAGCAGGTTGGAAACTCGCATCGTCGTTCTCCTAGTGAACCATGAAGTTGACAGACCCGGACATCTTGTGCCCGTCCGCGCCTTCCGCCGTCCAGGCGGCCCTGTAAGTGCCCGCCACGAGGCGGGGCAGGGCCACGCTGACGGTCGCGGCGGCCGGCGCGGCAGGGGCGTTGACGACGACCGGGGCACGTCCTTCGGCGGTGAGGGTCACGGTCTTCAAAATCATCGCGTGCGGGAAGTTGACGCTGAAGCGTTCGGGCGAACCGGATGTCATGGCGCCATCGGCAGGGACGGTGACGATGCCCGATTGCGGCGCGGCGGCTTGAGCCGGCATGGCATGGCCAGCGTGCGGGTCTTGGGCGGCGGCCGCTCCGGCGAAGGCCAGGGCTGCGGTGAGGACGAGGGTGCGGATCATCAATGATCTCCTTCGGTTAGAACCAGGCGTTGAGACCGACGACGAAGCGTGTGTCGTCTATCTCGCCGCCTCGGGCTTTGATGTAGTCGGCGGTATCGCCGAGCGCGCGGCTCCATTCGACGCCGACGTAGGGGGCGAGCTCCTTGCGAAACTCATAGCGGAGACGCAGGCCCGCCTCGACCGAGGACAAACCGGAACCGAGCTCCAGTTCCGGAATGTCGCTGGCGGAGGCGTCGATTTCGAGGCGCGGCTGGAGGATCCAGCGCTGGGTGATGCGCTGGTCGTATTCGGCCTCGACACGAGCGGTCAGGTTCCCCTCGGTCGACAGGAAGGAGGCGGCGTCGATCTCCCACCAGTAGGGCGCCAGACCCTGAAGGCCGAGAACCAGATGCGTCGTATCATCGCCCTCGAGGCGGAAGTCCTGGCGCACGCCGGGCTGGAGGTCTCAGAAGGGCGTCACAGCCGGCTGTAGCGCCTCGGATGATGATGACGAGGACCACCGCCCAGGGGCATCAACCTAGACCGGCGCGTTGAAGGTCAAGGTCGCGTTGTTGGTGACAAACCGCTCTCCGGGTTGCGACGGCGCGTCAATAGTTACCGCGACCAGCATGATGGGGCCGCTCACGCCATCCTGAAGCTTCAACCGGCCGTCGGCGTCGGTGACGACCGTGCGACGTTCGCGAGGGCCGAAACGGATAGTGACGGGGTGCGCCGCTAACGGCTCACCGTTTCTGATCAGCTGAAAGCCGGCGGGCATCGATTGACCCGGTTCGAACAGCGGCAGAAACTCCACCTCCAAACCCGTTGGGCCCTGCGGGATCGGGGTGCAGGTCTGGAAACACACGAGAGATTTCGCTAGGCGGCGCGATCGGATCTGGAGCGTCGCGCCAGCGGGAAGCAAACGATGGACTGTCGCGATGTCCTCCGCCGAGAACGGGTGCTCGTCAAGGTAGGTCTCGACCTGGTCAGGGCGCCAGTTGGACTCGCCCCAAACCGTCTGAAGAGTGACAGCGGCCATGCCCTCGTCGGCGCTGGAGACGGTTAAACGGAGGGATTGCCGATGGGCGTCCACGGCGACTTGGGCGGGCCTGCCGTTCACCATCGCTCGTGCTTCTCCGACCCGCGCCAGCGGCGAACCGACATTGAGAGCGGGAAAATCTGACGACGAGGTCGCGTGAACGATAAGCGGTTGTCCGGCCGGTCCGACAAAGCGCTCGGGGATGAGAAAGAAGTCGTGGGCGACCGCGCCGCCGGCGACGAGGCTGAGGCTCGTGGCCAAGGTCAGCATCAGACGAGTGTTCATGAGATAGGGCCTTCCTTTGCGTGATTTCAGCAGGACGCGCCGAGTATCGGTGGGATCAGAAGCGAGCCATCAGTCCGACGTAGTATCGGCGTCCGACCAGATCGTAGGTGGACGGGTCGGTATTGGCGGCGATCGCGGGCGCATAGACGGGCGGCTGTTCGTCCGTCAGATTGTTGACGCCCGCGCGAAGTGAGACGGTCGAGTTGATCTCAAATCCAGCGTTCAGATCGAAATAGTGGATGGCGTCGATGACTTGGCTTCGATTGTTGAAGTTCTCGACCTCGCCTTGGTAACGCCAGCGCAGACCGAGGGTCCACGGATCCTGAGTCCAGTTCAGGGTCGAGAGCGCCTTCCATTCCGGGAGGGTTAGACCGAAGCTGTTGGAAACGGTGCCTTTGCGATCGGTGTAGGGGCCGCCCGGGATGTCCTGCCGCTCCCATTCCAGCAGCCGGGTGCCAGTGACGTTGAGGGCTAGGGCGCCCCAGTCTGGTGCGCCTATGTCGGTCAGATCGAGCCGCCAGTCGATCTGGAAGTCGATCCCCTTGGTCTTCAGCGTGCCCAGGTTGGCATTTGTCTCGAACGTGCTGGTGATCTGGCCGGAGTTCGGATCCCGGCTGAACAGGCGGCAGAACACGTTGTTCGGATCGTAGGTCGGGTTGGAGACGCCGTCCTGATTGTAGCAGCGGCGCAGCTGTTCGGTCGTCGAGACCGTGCCGACCACCTGCTCGATGGTGATGTCATAGTAGTCGATGGATCCGGATACGCCGCTAAGCCACGCGCTAGACAACGGCGACTGTAAGATCGCGCCGACCGTGAAGGAGTCCGCGGTCTCCTCCTGCAGGTCGGGATTCCCGCCGGTTACGCCCGACACTTGCGAGTTGGAGAAGGTGTAGGAGTCGATCACCTGCGCCGGGACATTCTGCGCCAGACAGAGGCTCCGCACCTGGCCGGCGTTCGCGGCGCCGGGCGCGCGATAGGCGCCGCGGATGTCGCAGGGGTCGCCGGAGAACTGCCGCACCCCGGTCGAGGACACGGGTACGCCGATCGACGGGAAGCTCAGGTTCTGGGCGGCGAAAAGCTCCCCGATCGAGGGCGCGCGCACCGCGCGTTGCACACCGCCGCGCAGCCGCAGCCCGTCGATCGCCTCCCAGCTGAGGTCCGCCTTGTAAGACGCGACCTGTCCGATGGTGTCATAGTCTGACACACGGTAGCCGAGGTTGGTCTCAAGCTGGCGAATGAACGGCAGGTCGGCGAGCAGCGGGATCAGTACCTCGGCATAGAGTTCCGACACCGTATCCGATCCCGACAGCGGCGTGCCGGAGTTGCCGGCCAGTTCAGGTCCGGTGACGCCGTTAAGGGTAAAGGTGCTGATCAGCAGGTTGTCGGGCGAAAAGTCGTAGTTCTGCTCTCGGTAGGCCGCGCCGACAGCCGCGCGCACCTCGCCGGCGGGCAGGGTGAACAGCCCACCCTGCAGATTGGCTTCCACTACACGCTGATCGTTCGTAGTTTTATTGCGCGGCACCCGGCTGACATAGGCGATACAGCTGGCGCTCAACGGATTGGCGCCGAAGGGGTTGAAACCGCCGGTGCAGAGCGACGCGCCGCCGTCTGACGCCTCCAGGAGCCGCTGAATGGCGGAGCGAGAGAGATAGCCAGTGTAATTGGTGTCGTTGTCTACCCGGCCATAGGTCAAGTAGGCGTCGTAGGTCCAGTCGCGCAGACCGACCAGATCGCCGCGTAAGCCCGTGGTGATCTGGTAGACGCTGTAATTTTCGTTCTGGCGGCGCGGACCGAGCTCGTTGAATCGTTTGTCGAGGCGGAAACTCCCGGCCGGATTGGGTCGCGAGTTGAGGACACCGCGCAGTTCAGTAGGAATGAACGGATTGGTAGATGGGATACGGAAGCCCGTAGTGGGGCCGGTACCCGGGTTGGACGCGAGCTGGTTGCCGGCCTGATACTGAGAAAACAGGACGTCCGTGTAAAACTCGACCGCTTCGGTGAGCTCGTAGCTCGCGGCCGCATACACATTGTACCGGGTCTGGGGAATAATCAGATAGTTGCGATCAACGGTGCTGTAGGTGAAGTCCGTCTGCTGCAACGGACCCGGCTTGCGGAACCCCTCATAGTCTATGCCGCCGGGACTCACGTAATCGCGCGCGCCCTGATAGGTGAACAAGGTTCCGTTGTTGTTGAAGCCGAACGTATCGCCCCGTGCAGCGCCGGAAACGGCGGCGTTGACGGCGGCGGCTGTCGGCAAGTTTGAGGCGTCGAACACCGTCGACCCGAGCGGCGAGGTGCCGGCGAACCCGCCGATGAGCGAGAAAGAGCGACTGGCGTTGAGCACGGACGCCCGGTTGGAATAGCTGGCCGAAAGAACAGCGCGACCCCGTCCCTCGGCGAAGTCCCCGCCGAGCGTTAGGCTGACCGCCTCCGCCTCCGCGTCGCCCTGGTCGGAGGCCCCGTACTGAGCGTCTAGCTTGAAGCCTTCAAAGCGGCGGTCGAGCAGGAAGTTGAGCACGCCGCCCACCGCGTCCGATCCGTAGGTCGAGGAGGCTCCGCCCGTGATCGTCTCGACGCTAGCGATCAGGGGGGTGGGCAACAGGTTGAGATCGACGACCGACGAGGCGTTGGATGGGACTATCCGGCGCCCGTCGAGAAGAACGAGGGTTCGCGTCGATCCAAGACCACGGAGTTGCACATTGGCTTGGCCCGCCAGATTTGGGCTGTTAGAGGCCGCGTTGCCCAAGGCCGTGAACTGCGGCAATTCGTTGATCAAGCTCTCGATGTTGACCGATCCCGTCGCCTGGAAATCCTCTTGGGTCACGGTCACGATCGGGCTGTTGGCGATGTAGTCCTGTCGGGCGATGCGAGACCCGGTGACGACAACAGCTTCCAGCTCTGCGGCCGGTTCGGATGACGATGTCTCGGAGGAGGGACGGTTTTGCGCCGCGACAGGCAGGGCCGTCGCTGTCGCCACGATCGTGATTCCGGTCAGGACAGAGGAGGCGACGAGCCGGCTCCTGAAAACTTATTGGCCAATGGTTTCCCCCTAGCGACATTGCGGCCAAATCGCGGCCCCTCTTTGTTGACTACGCGGCGTCTCCTCCCTTCCCTCATATGTCGCGAATTTTTCAGTCGACCGGGATGGTCGGAGCTCTCGGACGCGTCGAACAACGCTTTCCAAGCCGGTGGGGATTGCTCGAAGAGGTGCAGAA
Organism: Brevundimonas sp. Br13; assembly: GCF_055391505.1. Lineage (NCBI taxonomy): Bacteria > Pseudomonadati > Pseudomonadota > Alphaproteobacteria > Caulobacterales > Caulobacteraceae > Brevundimonas > Brevundimonas sp. Br13. Next base: position 1,654,590 of record NZ_AP044008.1, read on the forward strand.
GACCGGATATCGGCGCTCGACGACGGTCGAGGACGTTAGTGCAGTACCTCGCCACCGACAGGATCGACCTGTCTAAGCTGGCCTGCCGCGTCCTGGACGAAAACTTCGACGGTCTCGCCCTTTTCGATCAACGTGGTAGCGCGGACCAGGGCTGACTCGATGGCGTCGACGCTGAAATCGAAGTGGCCGGCGTCTCGGCCATCGCGGAGGACGCGCCAATCGCCTTCGCCTCGAATGACTGTGAACTGGATGGTGTCCGAAAGCGCCGTCAAGAAACTGCTCCAACTGCGAGCCTGGGTGACGATGGTTTCAGCTTACCCGACGTTTCGGGAACGGTTCAAACCAAACACCCCTCAAGGTTGACCCTCGCCGCTGGCGTCGCCGAAATGGGGGTACGGAAGGCATGATCCGTTGGCGGGTGATTTGCGACGGCGGCGCAAAACCGAGTGCGACTAAGCTTCTGCGGCATCGAACGGATCATCGGCGGTCTTCGGCCGAAGGCGTCTAGTGACCTAGGCTGGCGGTCGCACGGCGCAGACGACGCCGATGGCGCGCCGCAGAAGTAGGCTCGGGTTCGGCAGGGTTCGCAGCTGAAGTCGATCTGAAAGCGGAGACGGTGCGCTTCGTCGGAAGAGAGCCCAAACCAATGTGTGCAGACCGGCAGGTCGGATAGCGCAGGCGCCGTGGCGCACCAGCCTCTACCCCGCGTGGTTCTCAGGCGCCCTGTTCCTTCGATTCTTGAGGATCGGGTTCACAGTCTGCGGCGAGCCTGTGGTGCCTGTCGTTATGGCGCGTTGCGAACTGATGGGTAAGGCTCGCGGGATATCCAGTGACCGGTTGAACCGACTGCTAGCGTTTACGCAGGCGCTGGTGGGCCCCGAAGCGCATGAACTTTCGACTATGCGCCGACGAGCAGTAATCGGCGAATTCTCGCGTGATGCTCGAGTTCCGCGTCTAGGCGATCGGCGAGGCGGCGCTTAGCGACCTGCGGTCTGCGACGCGGCGGCGCCTCTACAAGGCGTTGTCGTCCAGACCGGCGCCCTGCCGGTGACAGCGGTTGAGCGGACCCGCTGTGCCGAAGCGCGACTGGACCGTGACTCACTTTGTCCGGCCTTCCCTTGGTAGATGTGTCTCTGCTTGCCGGCCGCCACCAACTGATCCGGTTTAAATCCCTGAAGCCGAGTTTGTGGATGAACCCGCCGTCGAGTGTTTTTGTCGGGGGCCGGCCGGCTTCAGTTTCATTTCGTGAGGGGCGGGGGCGCGTGCCGCGTAAGAGACAGTAGGGGCGTCCCTTCCTAGGAGTTTGAGTTGACCCGTTTCAAAATCGCATCGCTCGCCGCGACCGTCGCGGCGCTTTCCCTGGTCGCCGGTCAGGCGGATGCACACGCGCGTCTCGTGAGCGCCACGCCGGCCGCCGGCGCTGCGGTCGCGGCGCCGCGCACCATCAGCCTCACCTTCAGCGAGCGCGTGGCGCCGGCCTTCTCCGGTTTCGATCTCGTCAATGCGGCGGGCGCGACCATCCGTGTCCAGACACGGGTGTCCGAGGACGGCAAGACGATCTCGGGCGCTCCGGCGAGGCCGTTGGCGGCCGGGGCCTACGTGGTCAACTGGCGGGTGGCGTCTCCGGACGGGCACCGGATGACGGGGTCCACCAACTTCTCGGTCCGCTGATCAGATGGAGACAACGGTCGTCCTGCTGAGGCTGGGGCAGTACATCGGCGCCGTCCTGCTGTTTGGCGTCCCCCTGTTCTTCGCGTTCAGGATGCCCATGTCGGACGCGGCCGCCGAAAGGTGGCCGCGAACGACGCTGCTGGTCGCCGCCGTGGCGACCGTCCTGGCTGCTCTCGCCAACCTCGTGGTCCAAACCGCCGTGATGGCGGGATCGCTGACCGAGGCGCTGAAGCCGGAGTCGCTGTCCTACGTGGCATTCGGCACGGGCCTGGGCGTCGGCTTCCTGGTTCGCGCGGCGATGGCCCTTTTGGCCGCCGTTCTGCTGATCAGTCTGAAACCGGGACGCGGCGGCTGGATCGTGCTGACCGTCGTCGGCGCTGTGGTCAGCGCCAGCCTGGCCTGGACCGGTCACGGCGCGGCGACGGAAGGCGCGGGCCGCTGGCCGCATCTGATCGCCGATGTCGTTCACGCGCTCGCCGCCGGACTCTGGCTCGGCAGTCTGGTCGCGTTGTTCCTGATGCTGCGGACCCGCCACGGGCACGCGGCGGGCGCGCCGGTGACTCACGCCGCCCTGGAGGGGTTCGCCGGTCTGGGAACGCTCGCCGTCGTCCTGCTGACGATCACGGGTCTGGTGAACAGCGCCTATCTGATCGGGTTCAGCCGGCTCGGGAGCCTGTTGACGACGCCCTACGGCGTTCTTCTGATCCTGAAACTCGTCCTGTTCGCCGGCATGCTGGCCCTAGCGGCCTCGAACCGCTTTGTCCTGACCCCGCATCTCGGATCGGCGCTCGAAGACGATCACGCCCGTCCGCTCGCCTTGCGCCGCCTGCGGCGCAGCCTGGCGCTGGAGACCGTGCTGGCGGCCCTGCTGCTTCTGATCGTGGCGATCATGGGCACCCAGGCGCCCCCCGCCGCCATGATGTGAACCTCGCCGAGCTTTTGTGAAGGATCGGCCTACAGCGCGGGAACGGGAGACTTGGCCGCGGGGGAGGTCGATCGCGACCCCGACTGCGGACGATTGAACCAGGCCTGGGTCGGTCGGTCGAAGGCGTAGCGGAAGACGGCGGCGCCGCCGAAAGCCGCGGCCAGGCCGACCGCCCAGGCGGTCCATTGCACTGACGGACTCCAACTCCGCCAATCGACGGCGTCGAGCACGCCGAACCACACGATCCGGATCACTTCGTTGGTCAGGAAGATCGCGAACGCCATCAAAGCGAGGTGCTCGACCAGCCTGGACGGGCTCCGAACCGGCAAGGCCCCGGTGGCGAAGATGATGACGGTCAGGAGGCCGAGGGTCGCCAGATTATGGGGTCCCAGAGCCTGCAGACCCGCCACAGCGACCACGGCGGAACCGCCCAGACCGGCGGCCAGACGGGGCGGGCAATAGACCTGCCGGGCGAACAGAGCCACGGCGACGCCGAGGGCGAACAGCGGAAAGGCCCGCAGGAAGCCGAGGCGCAACGGCATCTCGTAGATCGGCAACCCGAAGGCGGCGTGGGCGGACAGGTTGGCGGCGAGCAGCCCGCCCACCCCAAGAGCGAGGATCAGCCATGGGGACAGGCCGCGCGCCGCGCGAGCGAGGAAGGGCAGGCTGACGTAACAGCCCAGGAGCGCCGAGAGCGTCCAGGTCGGCGCGTTCCATCCCTCTCCGCCCGGCACCCCATAGGCCTGCACCAGAAAGAACTGGGCGGGAAACCGGGACCAGTCGAACCATTCCGGGTGGCTGGGTGTTTGGCCCAGGATCGCCGCCGTCAGCACCAGCCCCGCCAGGGCGAGGCTGACGGTCATGTGGGCCGGAACCACCCTGAGAAATCGCTGACGGTAGAAGACGGAAAGCGGAATTCGCCGGTTCGCGAGCCGCTCGCCGTAGACGCGGGCGAGAACGTAGCCGGAGTCGATGATGAAGAAGTCGGTCAGCAGATAGCCGCGGTCGAAGACCGGATGGAAGAGCGGCAAGGGGATCGGAGCGGCCTCGCGGAAGTGATAGAGGACGATCATCGCCCCCACGACGAAACGCAGAAGGTCGAGCCAGCCGCCGCGCGCGATCGGCGGCGGGCATCGGCGCTCAGGGTGTGCTGGATCTTCCGTCATCCAGCCATCATCCCCTACAGGCGCCAAGGAAGGCTTGCCCGACACGGTGAACGAGGCCTTGCCGCCGGTGGTCCCGCATAGGGGTTCGCGCGGGGCCGTGTGAGTGCATCAGGCCTGGAGTGGCGACCGGCGGAGGGTAGGGCCGTGGATCAGGCAGACCCTTCCGCTCCCTCGCGCGCTTGTCCTCGGCGGGTCGGTTTCGACCGAGGCGAGCGCCGTCGGGGTTTTCCCAGGAATGCCCAGGCGCCGACCAGCCCCAACGCCGCCATGGCGACGCCGCTGAGCGCCGTCACCGCGTCATAGAGCCAGCCGCCGACCGAACTGGCGTGCAGGGGGTAGAAGGCATTGTAGGCCCGCACGCCGCTCGGCAGGGCGTTGGCGTCGGAGGTCGCCACCGCCCGGCTGGTGGCCGGATCGATGGTCACGGTCGTGCGGCCGTTGGGGTGCCACTCGCCGGGCTGCTTCAGACGGATCGTGGCGGGCCTGCCCGGCGCGGCGGGGCGGACGGCCATGCGCGGGGTCGCTTCAGGGAAGCGGGCCTGGGCTTCCGTCAGCGCGCGAGCCCAGTCGACGTCTCCCGTCCCGACCACCGGCGCCGGCGGCGCCGGGACGGCCCCCAGCAGGGCTTGGGTCGTGCCGTGAAAGACGATGGCCCCTCCGGTGAGGCTGAAGACGACCAGCGGGATGGCGAAGATCAGGCCGAGATTACGATGGCTGCCGATCAGTTCGCGCCGGGCCCCCGAGCGGGGCCAGACCCGCCAGCCGGTGGCGCGCCAGGCGGGAATCCAGACGATCAGGCCGGTCAGGATCATCAGCGCGAGGGCCAGGCCGGCGCCGCCGGCGACCAGCTTGCCGGTGTGACCGGCCAGCAGCTCGTGGTGCAGGTCGAAGATCCAGGTCTCGGCTCGCGCCGCGCCGCGCCAGCTGTCCACCACCTTGCCGTCGGCGTCGGCGTAGCCGAAATCGTCGTCGGCCAGGTAGAGCCGGTGAACGCCGACCGCCCCGCCCGGCAGGACCACCGAGGTGAGGCGGGGCTCGGCCGCCTCGAGCCGGTTGAGCGCCGCACCCAGACGGGCGGCATCGAGATCGATCTCGGCGCGCGCGGCGGGGACGGTGGCGCGGATCCAGTCGTCCTCGAACACCAGCAACGATCCCGTAAGGCCGAACAACACGGCCAGGATCGAGAGGGCGGTCCCGGCCCAGGCGTGGAACGTGCGGATCGCGCCCATCACCGGCTCAGAAACTCTGGGTCAGGGTCAGGGTGGCCGTGCGCCCGCGACCGGCGAAATAGCGAAGGTTGTCGGTCGGGCCCTGAGTGTCGGAGAAATAGGAAATGTACTGCTCGTCTAGCAGATTCTGAACCCCCAGCGACACCGCGCCGAAACCGGTCTCGTAGAGGGCCACGGCGTCGAACACGGCATAACCCTCGAAGCCGTTCGCCGCGGGCTCGCCGTCGAAGTCGCGCGCGAGGAAGGTCTGGGCCTGAAGGCGCAGGGCGATCGGGCCTGTCTCGTACTCGCCCCACAGCAGCAGGCGGTCCGGCGAGATGTTGGCCCCGTTCAGGTCGCGGTCCAGGTCGCCGTCGCCGTCGCTGTCGCTCTGGCCGTCGAGCGCGGCGTAGCTGCCGCCAAGGGTCAGGGCGTCCGTGGCGCGCCATAGACCCTTCAGCTCCAGTCCATCAATCCGCGTGGGCTGCCGCTGCACCTCGAAGATGCCCGAGGGCAGGCGGTTCAGCAGCGAGCCGCGTTCGGCCTCGGACCGGAACACGGCGGCGGACAGCTCGACGCGCGCACCGCGGTATTCCACCCCGACCTCGGTGTTGTCCGACACGACCGGTTCGACGTTGAGGAAGGTGTCGACGTCCTGGTTTGGACGGTTGATGCCGCGCAGCACCCGACCGACGTCCGGCATGGTGAAACCCTGGGCGAAGGAGCCGTGGACGAGGAGAGCCGGCGTCACCTCGAAGGCGGCGCCGACGTTGAACAGGGTCTCCTCGAAGCCCGGCTCGCCGCCCGCCACCGTCTGAGGGCCGTAGGCGTACAGGGTCTGGAAGTCGTCGACCTTAAGCTTCGCCGATTCGTGCCGCACGCCCGCCGACAGGCTGAGGCGGTCGGCCAGGACCGACTGATTCAGCTGCAGGAAGGGCGACAGGCTCTCGTAGGCCGTCTCGGGCACCCAGTTGCGCCCGGTCAGGATCAGTTCCTGATAGGTCCGGTCGCGCAGGCCGTCGAGGCCGACCAGTGCCTTCAGGCCCGTCAGGCCGGGAACCTGGCCCTGCCAGTCGATCTTGAAGCCCAGTTTTTCCGAATTGTTGGCCGACTGGTCGAACAGGGTCCCGACCGGGGCGATGCGGGGATCCTGGAAGTCGGGGAAGCTGCCGCCGCCGAATACGCCCTGGTAATCGTGGGCGAAGACCTGGGCCCGCAGGACGCCGCCGAACAGGTCGCGGTCGGTGTAGGTCAGGGCCGCAGAGGTCACCGCGTTCGAGGGCTGCTCGCCCGGCGCCGCGCCGCGCACGGCGGTGGTCGGGACGCCCGTCGCCCGGTCGCCCGCCACGGTCACATAGTCGCCGTCGCCTTCCAGATCGAACCGGTTGACCCAACCCTCCAGCCGGCGATCGCCGTCTAGATCCCAGCCGCCGCGCGCGAACAGCGAGAGGACCTGCGAGTCCTGCACCTCGCCCTGGGCGCCGTCGAAGCCGATGCGGCGGCCGTCGGCGTCGTAATAGGCCCCGCGGGTTTCGAAGACGGCGCCCAGGGTCAGGTCCAAGGCGCCGAAGTCACGTCCGCCGATGGCGGCGATCTTGGCGCCGACGCCGTCGCCCTGCAGCTCATCGTCGGTTGTGATCTGGGCCATCATCCGGCCCGTCAGGCCTTCGCCCTCGGCCGGCGTGCGGGCGGTGACGTAGTTGACCACGCCGCCGGTGGCCCCGACGCCCTGGATGGCGTTGGAGCCGAAGATGACCTCGACCCGGTCGATGAAGAAGGGATCGATGGTGTAGCCGTCGCGGCTGTCGTCGCGCAGCGGCGTCGACTGCGGCACGCCGTCGACCAGATAGAGCGGCGAACGCCCGCGCAGCGTCTCGCCGAAGCCCGACAGCTTCTGCCGCGTCGGCGAGAAGGAGGGCACCAGGGCCGCCACCGTGTCGACGGCCGAGGCGGCCAGCGCCGTCTGCTGGGCGATGGCCTCGGCGTCGATGAGCTCGACCGTGGCGGCGATCGCGGAACGGGGGGCTTCGATCCGGGAGGCGGTGACTACCACCTGATCCAGAAGCGTCGTGTCCGGGGTGGGGTCCTCCTGAGCCGCCGCGGGAAGCGCGGCCAGCAGCAGCGGCAGAAGGGCGCCGGTGGCGAGGAGACGAGGGGACATGGAGCACTTCAGTGGGAACGACATAGAGGGCGTCTGACCACAGGCCTTCTTGCGAGTCAATCGCACTCGCATCTAGCCAGCCTGGCGTTGGCTTCTTCGTGGCTATCACAGGGGCCGAGCAGCGCTTGACCTGCGGGGCGGCGAGAGGAAAAGAGGTTGATGGCCAAATACGCGCCTCTCGCAACCTATCTGCGGCGTCAAAGGCGGACCGAAGTGGTGCTGACGTTCCGCGATATCGAACGCATCATCAGCGGCCTTTTTCCGAAGGCTGCGGCGACGGAGGGCTGGTGGAAACCTGAGCGCGGCGCGCCCGCGACGCCACAGCATCTCGCCCTGGCGGACGCCGGCTTCGTGGCCGAGCCGCATCTCCGAACGGAGACGGTGCGGTTTATCCGCGACGGAGGTCCTCGCGACGGGTCGATCGGAGGTCGGGATCGGCCGGTTCTCGACGACGGCGGTGTCATCGCCAACGAGCGGACGGCCGTCGCGAAGAGCGAAGAGACCGGTCGGCTCAGCGGTCGCCAGGCTCACGGAGCGCCGGCGGGCTGAGCGCGGCCGGGGCGAGCTCGTCGCGACGCCTGTCGAACCGGCGCCTTATCCAGGTTCGGCCGGGCTTTTCGACGAGCAGATGCAGCGCCGCCGCGATCAGGGCCGTGGCGATGAACAATCCGATCAGTTCGACCGGCGTGATGCGGAAGGTGCTGTCGACGCCGCGCAGTTCGGCCACGACGCCCTTCCAGGCCACGATCACCGGCATGTGCACCAGATAGAGGGCGAAGGACGCTTCTCCGGCGAAGACAAGGCCCGGGGCGGCGAGGGGGCCCTCGCAATCCGCCCGCGCGAGCAGGGACCAAGTCAGAATCACGGGGGCGGCGAGGGCGACGATGATGCGATCGTCCAGTGATAGCTGCATCGCGCCCAGCAGCAGGACGGTCGTGGACAGGGCGGCCGCGGCGGCCACGGGCGGGCTCCAGCGCCAGCGATGGCCCAGCCCGTAAAGCGCCATGCCGACCAGGAATTCCGGGGCGATCCGGAGAATGCCGAGCGAGTCCTCGGCTCGCGGAAGAACCTTGCCGAACGCCTGGACGTAGAAGGCGTCGAGGACGACGAACGCCGCGGCCCCGATCCCCAGCAGCACCCAGGGCCGCGTCCGCAGACGCAGGGCCAGCCAGGCGTAGGCGGGGAACAGCAGATAGGCGAACCATTCCGCCGACAGCGACCAGCTCGGCCCGCTCCAGTTCAATTCCGCATCGGTCGGAAACCAGGCCTGGATGAGAAACAGCGTCTGGAAGAAGGCCAGCAGCCCATAGCCCTCGCCGTCGAAGCGAACGCCCGCGGCGGTCGCGCCCAGCACCATGATCAAGGCGCCCGTCAGAACCGCGACGTGCAAGGGGTAAAGCCGCGCCAGCCGGGCGACGATGAAACGCCGGTAGCTGAAACCGCCGCTTGCGAAGGCCGGGCCGTAGACGTGGGCCAGGATGAAGCCCGACAGCATGAAGAAGGCGTCCACCGCCAGCCGGCTGCGCTCGATAATCGGGCTGAAGCCCAAGGCCGGATCCCATTGGAGCTGATAGTGAAACAGCACCACCCCCACGGCGAGGAAGGCGCGCAGACTGGTCAGAGCCCTGAGATCGGCGGGGTAGCCGTCTCGGGTCGGCGGTACGGATGTCATTCGCGATGGCCCCCCAAGGGCGGCGGATCAGCACCGCCGCCATATTGAGATACGCATCGGGCGGAAACATCCCTCATGCGCGACGCCAGACGGGGCCGGCCGGTCATACGGGACGTCCAAGTCTGGCTCGGGGCTCGGAATGCCCTCGGCCGGTTTGCCAGCCTGGACCGCTGCGCTCTAGGTGAGGCCGCCCCCCAAGACATGTCATGTCCCTCAGCCGGACGAGAGGATGTCCAGGCCGACCGCCTGGCCTGGCGACCGAACGCCGGAAGTCCGTCCCTGACTAGCGGGAAGCGCGGCCGAGAAGTTCGATCAGTTCGGTCGCCTTGGCCTTGCGGTCGGCGAGATCGTCACCCGCGATCGCGCCCATGACGCAGTGATCCATGTGGTCCTTCAAGACCTCGCTCTCGACGCGCGCCAGCGCCGCCCGCACGGCCTGGAGCTGGGTCAGGATGTCGATGCAGTAGCGGTCCTCCTCGACCATTCTGGAAAGGCCACGCACCTGCCCCTCGATCCGGTTCAGGCGGTTCAACACCTTCGGCTTGACCTCGATCTGCATCCTATTCCTCGTTCCGATCGTTCGATCCTAGCTCACCGCCACGCCTTGCGCGATACCCATGCGGGGTATATTTTTAACGGTGAAGTCGTCCGAGGAGCCGCCATGGCCATGTCTTCCCCCTCCCAGCCGGCCGGCCGCGGCTGCTGTTCGAACATGGCGCCTCAGGCCGAAGGGCGGGCAGTCGATCCGGTGTGCGGCATGACCGTCGATCCGGCGACCGCGGCGCATCGGACCGCCCACGAGGGGCAGGCGTATTTCTTCTGTTCGGCGGGCTGCCGGACCAAATTCATGGCCGACCCGGCTCGTTATCTCGGCGAGCGGCCTGAACCGGCTCCCGTCACGCCCGGTGCGATCTACACCTGTCCGATGCATCCGGAGGTGCGCCAGGAGGGACCCGGCTCCTGTCCGATCTGCGGCATGGCGCTGGAGCCGGAGACGGTCACCGCGGAGGCGCCGGTCAATCACGAACTGATCGACTTCACCCGCCGCCTTTGGATCGGCGCGGTTCTGACGCTGCCGGTCTTCGCGCTCGAAATGGGCGGCCATCTGACCGGGCTGGCGATGCGGATTCCGGGCCAGACCTCCAACTGGATCCAGTTCGCCCTGGCGACGCCGGTCGTCCTGTGGGCCGGCTGGCCGTTCTTTCAGCGGGGCTGGGCGTCCCTCCGCAAACGCAGCCTCAACATGTTCACCCTGATCGCCATCGGCGTCGGCGCGGCCTGGATCTACAGCGTGGTCGCGGTGCTGGCGCCGCATCTGTTCCCGGCGGCGGTCCGGCGGATGGACGGCAGCGCGCCGGTCTATTTCGAGGCGGCGGCCATCATCACCGTCCTGGTGCTGGTCGGCCAGATCCTGGAGCTTCGGGCGCGCGAGCAGACGTCAGGGGCCATCCGCGCGCTGCTCGACCTCGCCCCTAAGACCGCCCGGCGGGTTCGCGACGACGGCGGGGACGAGGACGTCACCCTCGACCTGGTCGCGGTCGGAGACCGGCTGCGCGTCCGTCCCGGCGAGAAGGTGGCGGTCGACGGCGAGATTCTGGATGGGCGGGTGACCCTCGACGAGTCCCTCGTGACGGGGGAGTCGATGCCGGTGACCCGGGACATCGGCGACAGGGTCGTCGCCGGATCGCTCAACAAGACGGGATCGTTCGTGATGCGGGCCGACAAGGTCGGCGCCGACACCCTGCTGGCCCAGATCGTCCAGATGGTCGCCCAGGCCCAGCGCAGCCGCGCCCCGATCCAGCGGTTAGCCGACAAAGTCTCGGGCTGGTTCGTCCCTACGGTGATCGGCATCGCGGTTCTGGCCGCGGTCGTGTGGGGGCTCGCCGGCCCCGAACCGCGGCTTTCCTACGCGCTCGTCGCGGCGGTTTCGGTCCTGATCATCGCCTGTCCCTGCGCCCTGGGGCTCGCCACGCCCATCTCCATCATGGTCGGGGTGGGGCGCGGAGCCCACGCCGGAGTGCTGATCAAGAACGCCGAGGCGCTGGAGCGCTTCGAAAAGGTCGACACCCTAGTGCTCGACAAGACCGGCACCCTGACGGAGGGGCGCCCCTCGGTGACGGCCGTCCGGCCAGCCGATGGGTTCGACGAGGCCGAGCTTCTGAGACTTTCCGCCAGTCTTGAGCGGAGCAGCGAGCATCCGCTGGCGGACGCCGTCGTTCGGGCGGCGAGCGACCAAAATCTGGTTCTGTCCGAGGCGTCGGACTTCGACAGCCCCGTCGGGCGCGGCGTCACCGGGGTCGTCGACGGCCGCCGCGTGGCGCTCGGCAACAGCCGTTATCTGGCCGAGATCGGCGTCGACGTGGGGACGCTGGAGGTCGAGGCCGAAGCGCTTCGCCAGGAGGGCGCCACCGCCATCTTCGTGGCCGTGGACGGGGCTGCGGCCGGCGTGCTGGGCATCGCCGATCCGGTCAAGGCGACCACCGCCGAGGCCATCCGCGATCTGAAGGCGTCGGGGCTGCGTCTGGTGATGATGACCGGCGACAACCGCACGACGGCCGAGGCGGTGGCGCGCCGGCTCGGCATAGACGACGTCCAGGCCGAGGTCCTGCCTCAGGACAAGGCGGCGGTCGTCGAGCGGCTGAGAGCGGAGGGTCGGATCGTCGCCATGGCCGGCGACGGTGTGAACGACGCCCCGGCCCTGGCCGCCGCCGACGTGGGGGTGGCCATGGGGGCCGGGTCGGACGTGGCGATCGAAAGCGCCGGCGTCACCCTGCTGGGAGGCGATCTCCAGGGCCTCGTCCGGGCGCGCAAACTGTCCCGGGCGGTGATGAGCAACATCCGTCAGAACCTGGTCTTCGCCTTCGGTTACAACACCCTCGGCATTCCGATCGCGGCGGGACTGCTCTACCCGGTCTTCGGCCTTCTGTTGTCGCCGGCCCTGGCGGCGTTGGCGATGGCCCTGTCCTCCGTCAGTGTTATCGCCAACGCGCTGCGGCTCCGGGCCGTCCGACTCTGATGGATGTCCCCTGGCCAGAAAGCCGTCGCAGACGAGAGCCGCGGGGGGGCGCCAATACGCATTCCGGCGACCGATCCCTCGCCTGATCCAACGGCGTTCGGGAATATTTAATCACGGCGGAACCGTGGCGCCGGGGCTGGATTACGCTGGACGATGTCCGGCGTGGGCAGTCGGGGCAAGGGACCAAACTCGCACCCGCCGCAGCGTTGTCGGACGCATCGTTCGTCTGGCCGTCCGGCGATCCGCCGGCGACCCCCTCAAGCGGAGACGCCCTATGCTCATCCCGACTTTCACCCGCACGTCTCTCCTGGTCGCCGGCTGTTCCGCTCTCGTTCTGGCGGCCTGCAGCCCGTCGGCGGAACCGCCGGCGAACACGGAGGCCGAAGCCTCGGCTCAGACGCAGGAGCCGATGGCCATGGCGCAGACTCCGTTCTCCGCCGCCGAGGCCAAGATGCACGAGGCCATGATGTCCGCCATGGGCGCGGATGCGGGCGAGACATGGGCCCGCAAGATGATCCCTCACCACCAGGGCGCGCTGGACATGTCCGAGATCGTGCTGAGGGACACACAGGACGCGGATATCCGTCGCATGGCCCAGAAGACCATCGAGATGCAGCCCGGCGACATCGCCGAGCTGCGGCGCTGGCTTGAAACGAACGTGGGCGCCGCCGCCGGCGCGGCGGCTCCAGGCGGAAGCGCGGAAAATCCATACGCGACGGCCGAGGCCGAGATGAAGGACGCCATGATGGCCGCGACCGGGGCCGACACGGACCAGACCTGGGCTCGCAAGATGATCGCGCATCACCAGGGCGCCCTCGACATGGCCCAGGTGGTGTTGCGCGAAAGTCAGGACGCCGACATCCGGCGCATGGCGCAGAAAACGATCGAGATGCAGACCGCCGACATCGCCGAGTTGCGCGCCTGGCTGGACTCCCATCCGGCCGGCGCTGCCTGATTGGCGATCGGAATGTGATTGAAGAGCGTTGTCGCGAAAGGACCGATCCATGGAAAAGATGAAGACGATGGACTCAAAGATGAAGACGATGGACTCGATGAAGGGGAGCTACCGTTCCTTCGGCGTCGAGCTCATCGTGGATTTCATCATCATGTACCTGGTGATGTACACGATGATCGCGTCCCTCAATCACTTCTATTTCAACCTCAACAACGTCTACATGACGCTGATGATGGTGTCGCCGATGGCCATCCTCATGCTGATCTTTATGCGATCGATGTATCCGTCGAAACGGACCAACCTTCTGATCGGCGGAGCCGCCGCCCTGGTGTTCGCGGTGAGCTTTTACGGCATGCGGACCCAGGCGGCGGTGGGCGACACCGAGTTCTTGAAATCGATGATCCCGCACCATTCCGGCGCCATCCTGATGTGTCAGCAGGCCTCGCTGACGGATCCGGAAGTGCTGGGTCTGTGCGAGGAGATCGTCAGCTCCCAGGAGAGGGAGATCGCCCAGATGAAAGCCATCCTGGCGAGGCGCTGATCCAGCGCTAGGCGACGGGAGTTTCCGGCCCGGTCGGCTCTGCGGCAGCGTGTCGCGAGGGCCGACCGGGTCGCCTGCGTAAAACCATATAGATCGTCGCCTCGCCGAGGCGCGGTTCTGACTTTGAGGAGTATCTTATGAAGCTGGATCGTCGACTGCTGCTGCGCGGCGCCGTCGCGGGCGGCGGTCTCGCCGCCTTGCAGGGCCTGATGCCCGCCTGGGCGCAGACGGGCTCGCCGGGGCTGCGGTCGGACCTGCCTACCCTGACTGGGCCGAATATCGATCTGACCATCGGTCAGACGCCCTTCACCGTGAACGGGCGCACCGCGACGGCCACGACCATCAACGGCGTGCTGCCGGCGCCGGTGTTGCGGCTGCGCGAAGGCCAGAACGTCCGTCTGGCGGTGACGAACACCCTGGACGAAGACACCTCGATCCACTGGCATGGGATTCTTCTACCCTTCCAGATGGACGGGGTGCCCGGGATCAGCTTCCCAGGCATCAAGCCGCGCGAGACCTTCGTCTACGAGTTTCCGATCAGGCAGTCCGGCACCTTCTGGTATCACAGCCACTCCGGCCTGCAGGAGGCGCTCGGCCACTACGGGCCGATCGTCATCGATCCGGCCGGCGCCGATCCGGTCGCCTACGACCGCGAGCATGTGCTGGTCCTGTCGGACTGGAGTTTCATGCATCCGCACGAAATCCTCGACAAGCTGAAGAAGAGCCCCGGCTACTTCAACCGGCAGCGCACGACCCTGGCGGGCCTCTTCTCCGGCGAGGACCGCATGAGCCTGGAGGAACGGCGCATGTGGGGCCAGATGCGGATGGACCCGCGCGACATCCTCGACGTCAGCGGATCGACCTACACCTATCTGATCAACGGCCATGGGCCGCAGGAGAACTGGACCGGCCTGTTCCGGCCCGGCGAGCGGGTGCGGCTGCGCATCATCAACGCCTCGGCCATGTCCATCTTCAACGTCCGCATCCCGGGCTTGCCGATGACCGTGGTCCAGGCCGACGGCGAGAACGTGCGCCCGGTCGAGACGGACGAGTTCCAGATTTCAGTCGCCGAGACCTACGACGTCATCGTCCAGCCGACCGAGGACCGGGCCTACACCATCGTGTCCGAGGCCATTGACCGTTCCGGCATGGGGCGGGCGACCCTTGCTCCGCGCCTGGGCATGACCGCCGAGGTCCCTCCCCTGCGCGAGGTCCCGAACCTCACCATGCGCGACATGGGCATGGGCGGAATGGATCACGGTTCGATGGACGGCATGTCCGGAATGGATCATGGCGCGATGACCGGCATGGATCATGGAGCCTCGACGCAAGGCGGGGCTCCGATGGGAGACATGGGCGGCATGTCCATGAGCGGAATGAACATGCGCGACCCTGAAAACGCTCCGCCAGACATGGCGGTTGGCGTCGGCGTAGACGCCATCGCCATGGATCCGGCCAATCGCCTGGGTGAACGGCCGATGGGGCTGGAAGACGTCCCGCACCGGGTGCTGGTCTATACCGACTTGGTGTCGCTAGTCCCCAACAGGGACCAGCGCCCCCCGTCGCGCACGATGGAAATCCACCTGACCGGTAATATGGAGCGGTTCATGTGGGGCTTCGACGGCCGCAAGTTCAGTGAGTTGGTCGAGCCCATCCGTTTCGAGCGCAATGAGCGAGTGCGGGTGACCCTCGTCAACGACACCATGATGGCTCACCCAATCCACCTGCATGGCCACTTCTTTGAGTTGGTCACGGGCGGACCGGCCGGGCATCAGCCGCTCAAGCATACCGTCAACGTCGCCCCCGGCGGCAAGGTGACCTTCGATCTAACCGCCGACGCACCGGGCGACTGGGCCTTCCACTGCCACATGCTGATGCACATGCACGCGGGCATGTTCAACGTCGTCACCGTCCGCCCGATGTCAGGAGCCTCGTCATGATCCGTCGGTCCGTGGGTCTCGTCCCTCTGCTCCTCGCGGCCTCGGCCGGCCCGGTGTTCGCCCAGAGCCACGCCGGGCACGGCGCGGCGGCTAACGCCGTCCAGACCGCCGTCCAGCTGCCCGCCGGTTGCGTCCGGCGCGGCGCGCCGACGGCGGATCCGTCCCGCGTCGGAACGCCCGGGGCGCCGGTCTGCCCGACCGGCGCCGTGCCCGAGCGCGCGCCGGCGTCGGCGGATCCCCACGCCGGGCACGACATGTCGACGATGGGCCAGACCGCGCCCGCGCCGGCCATGCCGGCGGGACATGACATGTCGACCATGCAGAGCGGCCAACAGCCGGCCGCCGCCGGTCAGCCGGATCCCCACGCCGGGCACGACATGTCGACGATGCGGCAGACCGCGCCCGCGCCGGCCACGCCGGCGGGCCACGACATGTCGACCATGCAGAGCGGCCAGCGGCCGGCCGCCGCCGGTCAGCCGGATCCCCACGCCGGACATGACATGTCGACGATGGGCCAGACCGCGCCGGCGCCGGCCATGCCGGCGGGACATGACATGTCGACCATGCAGAGCGGCCAACAGCCGGCCACCGCCGCTCAGCCGGATCCCCACGCCGGGCACGACATGTCGACGATGCGGCAGACCGCGCCCGCGTCGGCCATGCCGGCGGGACATGACATGTCGACCATGGGGCAGATGCCCCCGGGTCATGACATGTCGGCCATGGCGATGCCGCCCGACGTGCCGACCAGCGCGGACAACCCGGGACGCCCTCCGGAAATGCCCCTTCCGCCCGGGGCGACCAGCGGCCCCGCTCACGCCGCCGATACCCTGTTCGATCCCGCGGAGATGGCGGCGGCCCGCGAACAGCTTCGCGTCGAGAATGGCGACGTGCGGACCACCGCGGTGATCATTGACCAGCTCGAAGCGAGTTTCGGAGACGGCGAAGAAGGCTACGCGCTGGACGCGCAGGGCTGGACCGGCGGCGACATCAACCGCTTCTGGTGGAAGTCGGAAGTCGAGGGCGACTTCGACGGCGAGGTCGAGGAAGCCGAGATCCAGGCCCTTTACAGCCGGGCGTTCCGGCCCTTCTTCGACTTCCAGACGGGTCTGCGACAGACCTACCGTCCGGAGGGCGATCGAACCGATCTGGTCGTGGGCGTTCAGGGCCTCGCGCCCTACTGGTTCGAGGTCGATGCGGCGGCCTTCCTCTCCAACAAGGGTGAACTCACGGCGAGGGCGGAGGCCGAATACGATCAGCGGATCACCAACCGCTGGATCGTGCAGCCTCGCGCTGAAGTCGTGCTGTCGGCCGAGGACATCCCCGAGCTCCGGATTGGATCCGGCCTGACGTCGCTCCAGATCGGGGCTCGGCTGCGGTACGAATTCCACAAGGAGTTCGCCCCCTATGTCGGCCTGGAATGGACCAAGAGCTTCGGGAATACGGCGGACTTCCTCGAAGCCGATGGGCGAAGCTCGGAAGACACGCGCCTCGTCGTCGGCATCCGGACGTGGTTCTAGCGAAGGTCGGCGGCGGCGGGCCTCGTCTGATCCTTGGCCCCGATAGGCGGTCGCGGATCGTCGCCGAGGCGCGGCGTCCCCGGTCTCGGCGGCTGGAAAGGACGGGGAGGTCTCGGTGAGGCCGCGGCCCCTCTCGGCCGTGGTCATCGACCTCGACGACACCCTACTCTCGGCCTACCGCCGGCCGGATCTGGCCTGGCGGAGCGTCTGCTTGACGATGCAAGCCGAGTTGGGCGGCCTCGCCCCGGATGTCGCGGCGCAGGCGCTGACGCGGGCCGGGCAGGCGTTCTGGCGCGACCCGCGGTGTCATGAGTTGGGTCGCGCCGACCCACAACACGCGCGGCGCCTCATCGCGACAGTGGCCTTCGAGACCCTGCTTCGGGAAGGCCATCCCGCACCGGCTTGCGAAACGGTCTCGAGCCTCGCCGACGCCTTCAGCCGGCGGCGGGACGAAGAGATGCGGCTCGAGGCGGGGGCTGAGGCCCTGCTGCTCGACTTGCGCGACGCGGGCTATCGCCTCGCGCTTCTCACCAACGGCGCCGGACCGTTGCAGCGCGCCAAGATCGAACGGTTCGGTCTCGAACCGTATTTCGATCACATTCAGATCGAGGGCGAAGTCGGCGTGGGAAAGCCCTTTCCCGACGCGTTCAGGCGTGCGTTCGCCGCCCTGGCCGTCGAGGCTCCCGAGGTCTGCGTGATCGGCGACAGCCTCGAATGGGACATCCGTCCGGCCAAGGCTCTGGGCTGTCGGACCGTGCTGTATGATCCGGAACGGGCCCTTGAGGCCGAACCCCGTCGCAGCGACGCCGACGTGGTGGTCAGGACCTTGACGGGCCTGGCGCGTTGTCTGCCTGCGCTTCACACTCAGCGTGAATGAAGGGTTCGGCGTGCGGGATACCGCCGCGTCGCTTTTAAGCCGCCCGCGATCGAGGTGCGCCAGATCGACGATCCGATCGCGCAAGAAAAGCGCCGCGCGGCGAGCCGCGCGGCGTTCCCCACTTCGGTTTCGGCCCCTCAGGAGGCGGGAGGCCGCCTCCTCAGTGAACCATGAAACGGACGACGCCGTTCATCTGATGGCCGTCGGCGCCCTTCGCGGTCCAGGCGGCGGCGTAGGTGCCGGGCGCGAGGGCCGGAAGCGGGGCGCTGACGGTGACCGCGGGTGCAGCCTCCGCTGACAGGGCCACATCGACCGCCTGGTTCGACGGTCCGCCGGTCAGGCGAAGGGACGTCAGGACCATGGCGTGCGGGAAAGTCGCCGAGAAGGTGGTCGGGGCGGAGGACAGCATGGCGTTGTCCGCCGGAGTGGTCGCCACGCCATTGGCCGGCGCCTGCATGGCGGCGTGGTCCTGCGCCGACATGCCGGCATGCGACTGGCTCTGGGCCTGGGCGGCCGACAGAGGAGCGAAGGCCGCGAGGGCGGCGAGAGTGGCGAGTATTGAACGGTTCATCGAAAACTCCTGGACTTCAAGCGAACTACTGTTTGGGCGGCATGGTCATGCCGTCCATCTTCGACATGTCATGGCCGGCCATCGGATCGGCAGGCGGCGGTGTCGGCTCTGGCGCGGGCGCGGGCCGGGGGGCCGGGCGGGGCGCCGATGCCTTGGGAGGCGCGGCCGGGGTTGATGCGGCAGGGGCGGGCGTGGCGGCCTGCGGCGGCGTCGCCTCGGGGGTTGCGGCCGGCACGGCTTCCATCGGAGCCATCGCTGAAGCGTCCGGCGTCGGCTCGGCGTCCACCGGTTGAGGCTCGGCGGCGGGCTGGCAGGCGCCCAGGGTGACCGCCGCGGCCGCGGCGAGGATCGGCAATCTCATGTGGCAAGCTCCTGATAAGAGGGCGACGGTCAGGTATTTCCATCGACGCCTTCATACTGGTTTACGCGGGCGAGCGCCGCAGCCCTCGCCGTCCGGCCTTCATCCGCGTCATTTCGGAGCCGGCGGGACGTCGCCCGCGCCGCCCAGGACATCGAACAGCTTGCGACGGGCGCGCGCCACGCGCGTCTCCACCGTCTTGACGGTCACGCCCAGAATTTCGGCCGCTTCCGCCTGGCTGCGCCCCTCGATCGCGGTGAGCAGCAGCGGGGCCTTGAGATGCGGCGGCAAAAGGCTGATCGCCTCGTTCAGACGGGCGAGTCGGTCGCCGGCCTCCATCCGTTCATCCGCCGGCTCGTCGCCGTTCGCCACGGCCAAGGCTTCCGGCGATGCCAGATCGACGTCGCCCCGGATCAGGCGTCGGACGAACCGGCGGCGGCTCCAGTCCCGGCATTTGTTGAGCGCTATGGTCCGGATCCAGGCTTCGAAGGGCCGGGTCGGGTCATAGCGGCGGATGTTGATCCACGCCGCCGCATAGGTCTCCTGCAACAGATCCCACGCATCCTGTTCGTCGCCGACATAGCGCCGGACGAAGCGGAACAGGGCCGTCTTGGTCTGCTGCATCAGCGCGCCGAAGGCCGCCCGATCGCCGCCGGCGGCGCGCGCTGACAGGTTCGCTGGACTCTCCACCCGGAACGCTAGCCTTCGTCGGGCGCGAGAGCCGCCACGATGCGGTCGTCGAAGACCTCGGCCTGGGCAGGGGTCAGCACCGACCGCATCTCGAAGACGTGGGCTATCGTCTCCTTCTGAAGGGCGCCCATGGCGACGTGGAAATGGTCGACCGCGGCCTGAACCGGGGGACCGTCGCCGTCGCTCTGTTCGATCGCGCGCGCCAGCTCGAGGTTGGCCGCGCGGACATCGGCTTCGAGCGCGGGCCGACGCGCTGCGAACCGGGCCTCGACCGCCTCGATGCGCGTCAACTGGTCAGGCGACAGCTTGAGATCGTGGTGCACGATGTCGTGCAGGGACGGCGGCTCGCGCCGGCTCAGCACCCAGCTGGCGCTGATCCAGGTGCCCGCGCCGCTGGCGACGGCCGCCAGCACGGCCGTCAGGACGATCGCGCGCCAGCCGCGCATCACCGCCCGGTTTCCAGTCTCACCAGAGGCGACAGGCCCGCATCGACCGTGAAGATGGCCATCTCTCCCGGCGGGCTCGGCGCGGCGGCCGCGCCGACGCCGCCCGCCGTCAGACCGGTGGCGAGGGCCACGGCGACCGCGCCGAGACGGACCTGCGTGGCCAGTCTTTCGCCGCGAAGCGTCTCGACCCGGCTCCAGACCAGCGGTTCGAGCCCGTCGAGCGACCGGCCGATGGGCGTCATCGCGGACTCGGCCAGAATGTCATCCAGTTTAAGCGACATCGAACACTCTCCTTGCGCCCCTACATCCTACTACGGCCAAGACCGTGACATCCCTCGGGCGAGGGGGCGGACCTCGCGCTGCGTAGATAGCAGAAGGGACAGGAGTGGAGAGGGTTTATGACATCACGCGGATTTTTCCCGGCATTGGGACTCGCGCTCGCCTTGTCGGTGAGCGCGCCCGCGATCGCGCACGAGGATCATGACGCCCCGGCGGTTCGCGGCCAGAGCGCCGCATCGACCGCCGAGGGGCCGCAATCGGACATGACGGCCATGCCCGGCATGGCGGCCGACATGGACCACGGGGCCATGATGGCGGACGAGGGTCCGAAACCCATGCCGCAGCGCCTGTACCGCTGGCTCGGCGCCATGCACCCGGCCGCGGTGCATTTTCCGATCGCCCTGTTCCTCGTCGCCGCCCTCCTCGAGATCGCCGCCCTGACCCTCCGGCGTCCGGTCCTGACCCAGGGCACGCGCGTCATCATCGCCTTGGCGGCCATCTCCGCGGTCGGCGCAGTGGCATTGGGCTGGTTCGCCATGGGGATGCCGGGACGGGACGACGCGACCCACGCCTCTCACAGATGGCTCGGCACTTCGATCGCCGCGCTGGGCCTCCTCAGCTGGTGGGCGAAGGAGCACTGGGTCCGCCGGCCGGGGCCCGGGCGCGAGAGAGTCTACATCGGCCTGTTGACGCTCACCGCCGTCGCCGTCGTGATCAACGGCCTCTTGGGCGGCATGCTGACCCACGGCGTGAGACATCTGATGTTCTGAAGGCCGCGCCGTCGTTCAACCTTCTCGTTTTTTCACCCACGCCCGTCCGACACACCTTTCGCGGCCGGCAAACAGGAGCCTCGCCCACGATGTTTCGTTCAACCTTCGCCGGACTGGCGGTCGCCGCTCTCCTCGCCACCGCCTCGCAGGCCCAGACCGCGGACGAACAACAGGTCCGCGCCGTGGTCACCGCCTACAAGACCGCCATCGAGCGGATGGATGTGTCGCAGACGCCGGCCCTGTTCTGGTCCGACTCCGAAATCTTCGAGAACGGCGGCGTGGAGGGATCGTTCGCCTACTATCTGGAGCACCATCTGGGTCCTGAGTTCGCCGATCTCGCTGGGTTCGACTTCCGCGACCACGACATGAAGATCGAGGTCGATGGCGATACGGCCTTCGTAAGCGAGACCTACACCTACCACATCACCTTCAAGGACGGCGCGCGAGCTCCCATAGAACGCCGCGGCGCCGCGACCAGCGTCCTGCGCAAGCGAGGTGACGAGTGGAGGTTCGACATCTATCATTCCTCGGCGCGGCCTTTCCGTCCGGCGGCCTGAGCGCGACCGCGACGGTCAGCGCCGTTTGCACATCGTTTTCTTGAGGTCTCATGGGGTCCCAGTCCATTCCACTCTCACGCCGCAGTCTCATCGCCATGGGAACGGGCGCCCTGGCGGTCGCGGCCTGCGCCCCGGTCGGTCGCGCGTCGAACGAGCTCGCCGTCTACAAGACGCCGACCTGCGCCTGTTGCACGGCCTGGGTGGATCACATGCGCGCCGCGGGCTTCGAGGCGCGGATCAGCGAGCTTCCCAGTCTCCGCTCGATCCGCAGCACCCAAGGCGTGCCCGAAGCCCTCGCGTCCTGTCACACCGCCCTGATCGGGGGCTATGTTCTGGAGGGCCATGTGCCGGCCGAGGACGTGAGACGGCTTCTGGCCGAGCGTCCCAAGGCCGTGGGCCTGGCGGTTCCGGCGATGCCCCTGGGGTCGCCGGGCATGGAGACGCCGGACGGCCAGCGCGAGCCCTATGAGACCCTGCTGATCCTCGAGGGCGGCGGCACACGCGTCTTCGCGCGTCACGGCTAGTCGGGTTCGTTCCATGAAGGTTCTCAGGCTGTCGACCCAGCTTCACAAATGGGTCGCCCTCGTGGTGGGGCTGCAGGTTCTGTTCTGGGTCGGCGGCGGTCTGGTCATGACCGTCATTCCGATCGAGACGGTGCGTAGCGAACATCGCGCGGCCGAACTCAAGCCGGCTCTGCTTGAGGTTGGAGCTCTTCCGACCCTCGCCGTCGTGGCCCGTCGCGCGGGCGTGGCCCCTGTCGAGGCGGAGCTGCGCACGACGCCGCGCGGACCCGCCTGGACTTTGAAACCGGCGGACGGAGAGCCCGTCGTCGTGTCCGCCGTCACGGGCCTTCCGTTCGGGCCGATGTCCGCTGGCGAGGCCTCGGCGTTCGCCCGGACGGGCTACAAGGGCGAGGCGAAGGTGTCCGACGCCGTGCTGCTGGCCATGGCGCCTCAGGAAACCGGCCGGACAGGACCGCTCTGGAGGGTCGATTTCGCCGACCGCGAACGGACGACCTTCTATCTGTCGCCGGCCACCGGAGAGGTCGTGACGCGCCGCTCGGGCGTCTGGCGGTTCTATGACTTCTTCTGGCGGCTCCACATCATGGACTGGAAGACCGGCGAGAACTTCAACCATCCGCTGATCATCATCACGACCTTCCTCACCCTGAGCATCGTGATCACCGGGATCATCCTGCTATGGATCCGCCTGGCGCGTGATCTGAAGGCTTTCCGGGCGTCTCGGCGGACGGGCGGTTCGAGTTGATGCGGGTTGCGCCCGGGCGCGGGCGGGTGGTCAGGTCAGGCGGTGAGAGATTTCGGTCAGGCCTCGCAGGTCGGAGCCGAAGCGCGCGATCGATCCCCGGTGCCGGTCCAACTCCCCATAGGGCAGATATCGGACGTCCAGGTCCGAGATCCGGCTGAAAGCCGGCCGCTGGAGCTGGGCCCGGACATCGCCTTCCCGGCTGTCCGGCGCCACCAGAAAGAGACCGGCGGACGTGTGGAGTTCACCCGAGAGCGCCAGATCCAGCATGCGCACCACGCCGGAATAGATGGTGGTGGAGTGCTCGACTTCGAAGGCCGCCGCTACGCGATCCGGCGAGGCATCGAGCCAGAGGACGTCGATCAGACGGATCGACTCGGCGCCAGCGCCGTTCGCCAGCGCCGTCGGAAGTTGATCGAGACAGCCCTCGCCGAGACGCGCGCCGTCATGGAGCCGGCTCCGGTCGTTGGCGGCGATCCAGACCCGATAGCCGAGCGCGCGTCCCAGATCACGAAGCCAGGCCTGGATTTCCGTGTGCGTGCGATCCGTCTCGCGTTGCTGCGCCGTCGCCTTCTCGAACTTCAGGGCTTCCGCGCGGGCTTGGGCGAGCCGTTCTTCCCACCCCTGGCGCGAGAGCGCGTCACCGGCGGGGGGCGGCGCCGGATACCGCCCTGACCCGACATCGAACAGGAATCCCGCGAGGGCGCCCAGATCGTTCGACAGAAGGTCACGATATCGGGCGTTCAGCGCCAGGAGGCCCTCCCGCATGGCCAGATAATGTTCCCAGCTGCCGAGCTTCACCTTCGAGCCGGTGATCGCGTTGTAACCGTTGACGATGGCGGTGTTGAACGGGGGCGCATGCGTGGGGTGCAGGAAATAGATCAGGTTGGCGACGGCCGGCCCGAGGCCCTTGATCTTGAGTTGATCGATCGTGCGGATGCCGGAGAGAATCTCGTCGGCTGTGGAACAGCCGCTGCAATGATGCAGCAGGCGGCCGAAGGCGCGCTGGTTCGCCGGGTTCTCGTAGATGTCGGGGATCCTCAACTTGGGCTTCCACAGAAAGGCGTGGTCGGCGCCCTTGAAGATCTGTCGCTGCTCGGCGACGGAATGGACGATGGTCTCCAGGGACGAGCCGCGATAGGCGACACCGAAGCGGCCCGTCTCGATCTCCTCGACTACCTGGCCGATGCCCCGGCGGATCGACCGGAAATTCTTCAGCCGTTCATCCCACAGGAACCAGGTCTGGTAGGTCGCCGAGGGATCGTTACGCCATTGCGCGATGAGGTCTCGAAGTCTGTCCGGCACGCCATCCTCTCAGATCCTGAATCTTCCCTCCCAGCGTAAGCGGGTCTGCGCTGAAGCGCCACTGGAGCGGCTCTTCTGCGGTCGATCATGCTCCCGACGGACGGCGATGAAGGGCGTTCGTCATGGTCGCGACTGAAGCGGACGGCGCGCGCCGTCCGGCGCGGTCGCGTCTTGACTCGAAGGGCCTCGAAGCGCCTATCTCGGCCGCCATGTGGAATATTGTCCGCGTCCTTCTGTTCGCCCTCGCGGTGGCCGGGTTCATCGGCCAGTCGTCGGCGCACGCCACTCCGGTTCAGGTGTTCGAGGCGACGGCGGCAATGCCGGAGGCGGACTGCGCCGAGATGATGGACATGGCGGACGAAGCCGTCGACGACGCCGAAGGCCCGTGCAGCAAGATGACGCCGGATTGCATCGCCAAGATGGGCTGCGCCGCCGTCGCCTCGCCGATGCCGCCCGCGCCGGCGATCGAGCATCCGCTCGGGTCGGGGGCGAAATCGTTCGCCGAGGTCGATGTCGCGCTGGAAGGCGCGGGTCCGCTTCCACTGAAGAGTCCGCCCAAACCGCTGTCGTAGACTGCTTTCGCTGATCGGAAAGCCGCGCACCGCGTCGCGGCGTCCGCCGATCGACTGAGGTCTGCGCCTGCGTCACGCCGCGAGGTGGACGCGGCGGTTATCGAGAATTCTCATGATCATTCGCTTCGGCACGGCGGCCTCTGTCGTGCGCCGTCTTTCGGCCGTTCCCTTGCCGCGACGCGTGCGGCGGCCTTGCTGGTTGGGCGCCGTTCACCGGCCGTGGCCACTGTCGGCAGTCCTCGTGGTGGCACTCTGGACCGCGCCGGCCCGCGCCGATCCTCAGACCTTCGACGAGGCTCTGGCCCGCGCCGCCAGCGATGCGCCGCGCCTGAGAGCCAGCGCTCTGGGCGTCGACGCGGCTCGGGCCGCCGCGCCCGCCGCCGGGCGTCTGCCGGATCCGCGTCTCAAATTCGGCCTCGACGGTTTTCCGGTGACTGGGCCGTTGGCGGGCCAGTTCGGCGAGGACGATTTCACCGCCCTGCGGATCGGGGTCGAGCAGGATCTGCCGAGCCGGGCGCGCCGCCGGGCGGAGCGGGACCTGGCCGAGGCCGCCGTCGGCGTCGCCGTGGCGGATGAGGCCACCGCCCTGCGGGAGGTTCGGATCGCGGCCGGCGTGGCCTGGATCGACCTCTACTACGCGGACCGCAAGCTGGCGGTCGTCGATCAGATTCTGGCGACCCTGCAACCCCTCTGGGAGGCGGCCCCGTCCGGCGTGGCCTCGGGCTCCGAACGGCCGGCCGCCGCCCTGATCCCGATCCAGCTGAAGGCGGCCCTGGACGACCGCCGGAGCCGGCTCCTCGCGGATCGGGACGCGGCCCGGGCCGAGCTGACCCGCTGGACCGGCGATCCGGCGGCGAGCACGCAGGGAGAGCCGCCCCGGGCGGGACTCGATCCCACGCGTCTGCGAGCGGGACTCGAGGATTTGCCGGCGCTCCGGGCCTACGCCGCCGAGCGACGTCGCGCCGACGCCGAACTGGATCTGGCGCGCGCCGGCCGCCGGCCGGACTGGTCGGTGGAGGCCAGCTATCAACGTCGCGATCCCCGGTTCGGAGACATGGTGTCCGTGGGCGCCAGCGTCAGTCTGCCGCTTTTTCAGAGAGAACGTCAGGAATCCTTGATCGCCGCCCGGGCGGCCGACGCGCTGAGAGTGAGCTCGGAGCGCGATGCGACGCGGCGACGCCTGGAAGCCGATCTGCGGCGCGCCCTGGCCCGGCAGGCGACCGATCAGGACCTGTGGATCCGGGCGCGGGACGTGGTGCTGCCCGCTGTGGTGCAGCAATCAGACCTGGAGACGGCGGCCTATGCCGCCGGCCGCATCGGGATCGGCGACATCATCCGTGCTTTCACCGCCGTGGCGGAGGCCCGGCTCGACGTGCTGGACAAGGAAGCGGCGGCGGTTCGGGGCGCCGTCGAGATCAGCCTGACCTATGGGGGTGACAGATGACCGGATTTGGCGACAAGCGTCTGGCGATGGCGGCCGCGGCGCTCCTGCTGGTCGCCATCGGGGCCGGCGCGGGCGTCCTGATCTCCCAGCGGACGGGAAGCGGGGCGAATGACGCCGCTACGGAGCGGAAGGTGCTCTACTGGTACGATCCAATGGTCCCGAACGAACGGTATCCGGGGCCAGGCAAGTCGTCCATGAACATGGACACCATCCCGAAATACGCGGACGAGGTGGGTTCGGGGGCTGGCGTCCGCATCGATCCGTCGCTGACCCAGAACCTGGGCGCCCGGTTCGCCTTCGTGCGTCGCGGCGTGCTGGAGGCCGATGCCGAGGCCACCGCCGTCATCGACTTCAACCAGCGCGACATCGCCGTGGTCCAGGCGCGCGCGGACGGATTCGTGCGAAGGGTCTACGATCGCGCGCCGGGCGATGTGATCGCCGCCGGCGCGCCCCTGGTGGACCTGCTCATCCCGTCCTGGGGCGGCGCCCAGGCCGAATATCTGGCGGTGCGACGCACCGGCGATACGTCCCTGATCCGCGCGGCGCGGCAGCGACTGGTCCTGTTGGGCATGTCCGAGGCGTTGATCGCCGCGATCGAGCGCAGCGGGCGGGCGCGAAACACCATCACGATCACGGCGCCCGCCGGCGGCGTGGTCAAGACCTTGGGCGTGCGTTCGGGCATGAGCGTGGCTCAGGGCGCGACCTTGGCCGAAATCAACGGCCTGACGACCGTCTGGCTCAACGCCGCCATTCCGGAGGCGTTGGCGGGCCAGCTGCGGGTCGGGCAATCCGTCGCGGTCACCCTGGCCGCATTCCCGGGCGAGCGCTTCACCGGCCGCCTGACCGCCCTGTTGCCGGAGCTCGTCGGCGATAGCCGTACGGTCACCGCGCGAATAGAAATGGACAGTCGGGGAGGGCGTCTCAGGCCCGGCATGTTCGGCCGCATCACCTTCGGCGGCGGTTCGACCTCGGCTCTGCTCGTGCCGACCGAGGCGGTGATCCGGACCGGCGAGCGTGACCTCGTCATGCTCGCCCTCCCGGAAGGCCGCTTTCAGGCGGCGGAGGTCCGCATCGGACGGGAAGCCGGCGGCCGGACCGAGGTTCTCGCCGGCCTCAGGGAGGGCGAACGGATCGTCGCGTCGGGCCAGTTCCTGATCGACTCCGAAGCCAATATGTCGGGGGTCGCGGCCCGGCCGATCGGGGAGGTCGAACGGGCCGCCGCCGCGCCGTTGGCCGAAGGCCGGTCGGTCGCCGGCGGGCCGGCGGCGTCCGCTGCGCGCGCGAGGCCCGCGCAATGATCACTGCCGTCATTCGCGCCTCGGTCAAGGGGCGTTTCCTCGTCCTGATGGCCGCCTTCGCCCTGCTCGCGGCCGGCCTGTGGGCGGTGCGAAGCACGCCGGTCGACGCCCTGCCGGACCTGTCGGATGTGCAGGTCATCATCCGCACCAACTTCCCGGGCCAGGCGCCCCAGATCGTCGAGAACCAGGTCACCTATCCGCTGGCGACGACCATGCTGTCGGTGCCCGGCGCGCGGACGGTGCGGGGCTACTCCTTTTTCGGGGACAGCTTCGTCTATGTGCTTTTCGAGGACGGGACCGATCTCTACTGGGCCCGGTCCCGGGTGCTGGAATATCTGAACCAGGTTCAAGCGCGGCTTCCGGCCACGGTCCAACCGGCGCTGGGTCCCGACGCCACCGGCGTGGGATGGGTCTATGAGTACGCCCTGGTCGATCGGACCGGCCGCCACGATCTGGCGCAGTTGCGCAGCCTGCAGGACTGGTTTCTCCGCTACGAGCTGAAGACCGTGCCGGGCGTGGCGGAGGTCGCCAGCCTGGGCGGCATGGTGCGGCAGTATCAGGTGGTGCTCGACCCCGTCCGGCTCGCCGCGTACGGCGTGACCCATCAGACCGCGGTGGAGGCCATCCAGCGCGCCAACGGCGAAACGGGCGGGTCCGTGCTGGAGCTTGCCGAGGCCGAGTATATGGTGCGCGCCAACGGCTATCTGACCGAGCTGGAGGACTTCCGGGCCATACCGCTCCGCACCGCGGCCGGCGGGGTTCCGATCCGGCTCGGCGATGTCGCCACGGTTCAGATCGGTCCGGAGATGCGGCGCGGGATCGCCGAATTGAACGGGCAGGGCGAGGTCGCCGGCGGCGTCGTCATCCTCCGGTCCGGCGGGAACGCGCGGTCAACGATCGCCGCCGTCGCCGAGAAGCTCGAGACGCTCAAGGCCGGACTGCCCCCGGGCGTCGAGGTCGTGACCACCTACGACAGGTCCCGGCTCATCGATCGGGCGATCGAGAACCTGAGCGGCAAGCTGATCGAGGAATTCCTCATCGTCGCCCTGGTCTGCGGCCTGTTCCTCTGGCACGCGCGATCCGCGCTTGTCGCCATCCTGACACTGCCGCTCGGCGTGCTGGCGGCCTTCCTGGTCATGAATGTGCAGGGGGTGAACGCCAACATCATGTCGCTGGGCGGGATCGCCATCGCCATCGGGGCCATGGTCGATGCGGCGGTGGTCATGATCGAGAACGCCCATAAGCACATCGAGCGATGGGAGCACGATCATCCTGACGACAGGCTGGACGGCGAAACCCGCTGGGCCGTGATCACCGAGGCCGCCGTCGAGGTCGGGCCTGCGCTGTTCCTCAGCCTGGTGATCATTACCCTGTCGTTCATCCCCGTGTTCAGCCTGCAGGCGCAGGAAGGCCGGTTGTTCGCGCCTCTGGCCTTCACCAAGAGCTATGCGATGGCGGCGGCCGCGATCCTGTCGATCACCCTCGTCCCCGTGCTGATGGGCTATCTGATCCGCGGGCGGATACCGGCGGAGCGGAGCAATCCGATCAATCGCTGGCTGACACATGCCTATTGCGGACCTTTGGACTGGGTGCTCAGATATCCGAAGCGGACCCTGCTGATCGCCCTCGCGGCCTTCACGACCACGGCCTGGCCGTTGAGTCAGCTGGGCGGCGAGTTCATGCCGGCGATGGATGAAGGCGACCTGCTCTACATGCCGTCCGCACAGCCCGGCCTGTCCGCCGCCGAGGCCGCGGAACTGCTGCAGCAGACGGACCGCATGATCCGCACGGTGCCGGAAGTGGCGACCGTGTTCGGCAAGGCGGGCCGGGCGGAAACCGCGACGGATCCGGCTCCGCTGGAAATGTTTGAGACCACCATTCAGTTCAAACCGCGCGATGAATGGCGCCACGGCATGACTCCGGAGAAGCTGGTCGAGGAGCTCGACCGCGCGGTTCAGGTGCCGGGATTGTCCAACGTCTGGGTTCCGCCCATCCGCAATCGCATCGACATGCTGGCGACGGGCATCAAGAGCCCGGTCGGCGTCAAGGTGTCCGGCGCTGACCTCGGTCAGATCGACCGCATCGCCGCCGAGGTCGAAGAGATCGCCCGATCCGTGCCAGGCGTGAGCTCGGCGCTGGCCGAGCGGCTGACGGGCGGCCGTTACATCGATATCGACATCGACCGCGACGCGGCGGGCCGGTACGGGCTCAACATCGCCGATGTGCAGTCGATCGTCTCCGGCGCGATCGGCGGCGAGACCATCGGCCAGACCGTGGAGGGCGTGGCGCGCTATCCCATCAGCGTGCGCTATCCGCGCGAGTTGAGGGACAGCGTGGAGCAGCTGCGAGCCCTGCCGATCCTGACGCCTTCAGGCCAGCAGATCACCCTGGGCACCGTCGCCGATCTGCGGGTCGCCGACGGGCCGCCGATGCTGAAGTCCGAGAACGGCCGGCCGACCACCTGGGTCTATGTCGACGTGCGGGGACGCGACCTGGCCTCGGTCGTCGCGGATCTGCGTCGAGCGGTGGCCAGCGATGTCACCCTCACGCCTGGCGTGAGCATCGCCTACTCGGGCCAGTTCGAATATCTCGAACGGGCGACCGCGCGGCTCAGGATCGTTGTCCCGGCCACGCTGGCGATCATCTTCATCCTGCTCTACCTGACCTTCGGGCGCTTCGACGAAGCCCTGCTGATCATGGCCACCCTGCCGTTCGCCCTGACCGGGGGGATCTGGCTGCTCTATCTACTCGGCTTTCACCAGTCCGTCGCCACCGGCGTCGGCTTCATCGCCCTGGCCGGCCTCTCGGCCGAGTTCGGCGTGGTGATGCTGATCTATCTGAAGCACGCATTGAAGGATCGCGGAGCCGACCCCGATCGCGGACAGGTCGAAGACGCCGTTCGCGAAGGCGCCCTGCTGCGGGTCCGGCCCAAGGCCATGACGGTCGCCGTTGTCCTCGCGGGCCTGTTTCCGATTCTGATCGGCCACGGCGCGGGCTCGGAAGTAATGAGCCGGATCGCCGCGCCGGTGATCGGAGGCATGATCACCGCGCCTTTGCTCTCGATGCTCGTTATCCCGGCGGGCTATCTTCTCCTCAGGCGCCGCAAGGCCCGTTCGACCCTCTCAACCCAAGGAGCGACTCCATGACTCGAACCTTTATCGCACTCGCCGGCGCGGTCATGATGCTATCGGCCTGCGGCCAACCCGCAGACCCGGCCGCCGAACCGGACGCTGCCGCTCCCGTCGACACGGCTTCCGCGGCCGGCGCGACGGACACGGCGACATCCCCTGCTGCGGGCTCCAGATCCGGCAGCGGCGCGGGCGTGGTCACCGCCGTGGATGCGGCGGCCGGCACCGTGACGATCAATCACGAGGCTATTCCGGCGGTCGGCTGGCCAGCGATGACGATGAGCTTCACGGCAGACCCCGCCGTGGTACAGCAAGCCGCTGTCGGGGATCGCGTCGAGTTCGACCTGACCGTTCAGGGCAACGCGGGTGAAGTCACCGCCATTCGCCCGGAATAGCCGGACTCGCCTTCACCGTTCGTGCGGGGCGTTGTCAGCGCACGCACGGTGAAGGCGGTGCTCCATCAACGGCTCGACGGAGTGATCGTGCCAGCCGCCTCCCGGCACGCCTCTTCGCAGCGGCGGCAGGCCTCGGCGCAGATGCGGCAATGTTCATGCATGTCCGCGTGCTTGTCGCACTCCGCGGCGCAGGCCGCGCAGATGTGGGCGCAAACCTCGAGCTGGCCCTTGATGACCGCCTCGTTGCTCCCCGTGCGGCGCGCGCCGACCGCGCCGGCGGCCGCGCAGACGTCGGCGCAGTCGAGGTTGAGCCGAATGCATTGTACGAGATCGGCGACCATGGCTTCGCCGAGACAGGCGTCGGCGCAGATGCGGCAGGTCGCGGCGCACGCGTAGGCCGCCTCGACGGCGCGGATCAGCGCGTCGTTGGTCGAGCCTTTGACGTGAGGATGGGCGCTGATCATGGACTGGATATGCATGGGATTCTCCGATGGCGGACTCGGTCAACCCGCCGGAACGGCCGCCGTTCCCCGGTGATCGCGTGCGCCGTGAAACGTGAACAGCGTGCCTCCCCGGACGCACAGCTAGGCTGGGATCACGCTGTCCGGTCATGCTCCTGAGGGCCTATCTGCGGTCGGCAAGCGCCCCATCCTCCACCCGAATACGCCACGCCAGAAGCATGGCGTTAGCGATGGTCCATGCGAGGGCGATCCAGATTTGGCCGAACGCGAGCGGCAGGACGAGGATTTCGAGGGACGCGATCACATATTTTGGGTGACGAGTGAACCGGTAGGGGCCGCGTCTTGGAACTGCAGCGCGATCACGATGGTCACGGCGAGGCCGGCGCAGAATTGGCGGAGCAGTCGCGTCAATACAGGTTTCCTGACCTTCGACCCATACTGGGTGACCCGGACTCGCGCAACGACTCGATCGTCGCACGGGTTTGAAGGCCGTCAGGCTTCCTTGAGCCGACGGGTCACGCCAGCCGCTGCGACCGCCTCCGGAGCGGGTTGTAGATCCAGCCTGTTCGTCAGATCGTTCGGTTGTGGTATCCCGTGTCAGCGAGGTATATCGGCTCGCTTCTCTCGCAAACCAAGCTTTCGGCATTGTCAATACATCTCGAAAGATGTCGTGATCACGCGCTTTTTACATCAGACTATTTCTTCATTGTTTTCAACATTCCTCGATCTATTCGGACTGCGACACGGCGCTGTTGACGCCCATTGGCATAAAGCCCATATGGATCAAATCATTACCAGCGTTCGTGTAATCGAGTGGGAGTGAGGGACGACGGGCATGCAGGGGCGGCCTCTGGTGAGGGGATTTCGTTGATGACGGAGGAACTTTAGCGGACGGGTTCGGTCGGTGCGATCCGTAGCCTTACGGTGGTAGATCTACGGGGGCGGGATGGTGTTGGCTACGGTCTCCCGGAGGTCCGCTCCTGACTCCAAGGCGACCTAAGGAATGTCAGCTTCTAGGCAACTAACTTCCAACCGCGACCGCTCGATAACGAGGATAGGGTTAGACCCTTGGCTGATATCGCAACGCCAGTTGCTGGACGTAACGGCTGCGCTTGAGTTAGTTATGCTTGCTGACGCCGGGGTGAAGCTATGGGTACAGCTTGGATCGGCTGGGTTGCTGTGGGCATTTTGGCCGGATCAGCGCCGAACGCCCTTGCGGCGGTCTCCCAAGTTCAGGCTGCACCCCAAGAGGCGGCCCAAGGCGACGCTACAGTCGCTCTGACCTATGCGGCCGCTCAGCAACGTATTCGCTCCAACTCCAGTCTCGGTCGCGCTGCCGGCTATGGGATGCAGGCCGCCAGGGCCCAGGCGGATGTGGCTGCCGGGCTAAATCGGCCGACCGTAGCGCTCGATGCTCAGTTAATCCATTATCGCAAGACATTCGATCTCTCGCTGGGCGACACGCTGGACCGCGCACAGGCCGAGCTCGGCGCCGCCATTCCTGGGCTCATCGCGGACTTGCCCGGCGTGCCGGGTGACGTGTTGCAGAGTGTCGGTCAGCGGCTGGAAGCGGCGCTTCCCGAAATTTTCGCCGCCTTGCCGCAAGATGTCCGACTGCAGGTCGACGATACGACCTTTCGCCCCACGGTGACGGCGCTCCAGCCGATCTATACCGGCGGCGCAATTCCAGCCTTACGACGAGCGGCAGCGGCCAATGTGGATCTGGCGCAGGCGAAGCAGCAGGAAGCGGTCAGTCTGGAGGACGTAAATCTGGCGCGGGCGTACTTTGGCCAGGTGTTGGCAGCCGAAGCGCTGAAGATCGCACGCGAGACCCGTGACGGCTTCGATCTGCATTTGCGCAACGCTCGACTGTTGGAATCGCAAGGCGTGCTCAGCCACGCCCAGACGCTTCAGGTCGAAGTCGCCCGCGATGCGGCTCAGCGGCAGGTCAACAGGGCCGAACTGGAGCACGACAACGCCGTGGCGTCCCTCGCCAGGGTTGTTGACACCAATGGCCCCGTCGTTCCAACCACGCCCCTGTTCGTAAACCGTGACCCAATCGGTCCAGCCGGCGTTTTTCTTGACCAGGCAAGCCAGACGAACGCTCGCCTTGCGCAGGCTCAAGCCGGGCGCGATCTGGCCGAGGCGGGCGCCGATCTCGCGGCGTCACGAATGAAGCCGTCCGTCTATGCATTCGGAACCTACAACCTGAACCCAGACGACGCTCTGCCGACCGAGCCGGATTGGGCGGTTGGGATCGGCGCCCGTTACACTCTGATTTCGACGGTGGATCGACGACGCATGCTGGGCGCAGCGCGCGCTCAGGCCTCGGCTGCTGCGGAGGTGGAACGACAGGCCCGAGACGACGCCCGATTGCTGGTCACGCGAGCGTATAATCAGGCAGAGTTGGCGCGTCGTCAGTTTCTGAGCATGGACAGCAGCCTAGAGGCCGCCAGCGAGAATCTTAGAGTTCAGGAGGTTGGGTTCCGTGAAGGCGAGGCCACAGCCGCCTCGGTCGTGGACGCCCGCAATCTTCTGGGGGCCGCGCGTTTGCAACGCGCAGCAGCAGCTTACGAATATGATCTCAGCCTGGCCGCCTTGCTGGCGGCGTCGGGAAGCGATCTGACCTTGAACGACTATCTGCAACGCGAAGACCGGATAAGCGCGCCATGAGCGAGACGCCTCCCTTTGCCGATGCCCCGACAAACGGTGCGCCGACCATCGCGGCCAGTCGTACATCTGCACGGCGACGTATTCTGCCTGTGATCGTGGGCGTCGGCCTCGTACTGCTGATCGGCTTCATCATCGTGGGCCTCTTCCTCGCGGCCCGTCCTGCCAGGGATCAAGTTCAGGGCATGGTCGAGGCGGAGACCTTCACTGTTGCGACCAAGGTGCCCAGTCGCGTGGAGCGCTTCCTGGCTTCAGAGGGCGATCAGGTGAAGGCAGGTCAAGAGTTGGCTCTGATGAGCAGCCCGGAGGTTGCAGCAAAGGAGGCTCAGGCCCGGGCCTTGCTTCAGTCGAGTGAGGCCATTCAGTCGATGAGCCGCGAAGGCGCTCGCCGCGAGGATGTGCAGTCGGTCGAGTCCGTCTGGCGCGCCGCGCAGGCGACGGCTCGTTTGGCGGACCAGACTGCGCGGCGGGCGGAGAACCTGTTCGCCGAAGGCGTGATTTCCGCCCAACGCCGTGACGAAGCCGTGGCCGCTCGCGCTGCTACAGCCTCGCAGTCCGAAGCCGCCCGTCAGCAGTATCTGAAGGCGTTGGCAGGGACACGGCCGCAGGAAAAATCCGTTGCCGACGCCAATGTGCAAGGCGCGCAGGCCGCCGTCGCCGAGGTCCAAAGCCTCCAAAGTGAGACACGACTGCTTGCTCCAAACGACGGCGAAGTTGCGGAGCGTTTCGCCAATGTCGGCGAGCTCGTGCTCACGGGCGTGCCAGTCTTCACAATCGTGGACATCGGCGACCCTTGGGTTACGTTCAGTGTGCGCGAGGATCAGTTTCGCGATCTGAAAATCGGCGCGATCGTGCGTGGCGACGTGCCCGCACTCGGCCTCGCTGACGTGGCCTTCCGGATCACCGCCATCAATCCTCAAGGCGAGTTCGCCACTTGGCGCTCAACCCGGCAGTCCAGCGGCTATGACGTGCGAAGCTTTCAGGTCAAGGCCAAGCCTGTTCGACCCGTCAACGGCCTGAGGCCTGGCATGAGCGTGCTGTTCGATTGGTCCGCACGGTGAGACGCCTCGCGGCCGTCATTGTATCGGCCGTTCGGGACGAGGCGCGCGTCTTGGTGACCCGACCGTGGGACGCGTTCGTCGCCTTTGGTCTGCCGCTGATCCTGCTGATGGTTATCGCGGCGATGCTGGCCCCTGGAGTGATCCGTCAGGCCCCGGTCGCCGTGGTGGATCAGGACCATTCGGCCTTCAGCCGCGCCGCAATTCGCAACATGGAGGCAAGCGCCGATGTTCGCGTGACCCATGCTCCAGCGACGATGACGGAGGCCATGGCCTTGATGCGGCGAGGCGAGATTTACAGCGTCGCTCATTTTCCAGCAGATTTTTCTGATGGGGCATTTCGTCGGCCGGAACAGGTGACCGTGTCGTTCAACGGCGCCTTCCAGACGGTCGGCGCCTTGTCGGCCTTGGGGCAGAGCGCGGCCATCGCATCAGCGGCCGGCCAGCAGTTGCAAGAACGCGCGCGACAGAGAGGATTGCCCGAAACAGCCTTGCAACTCCCCGCTGTCCAGGTGTCGGTCGTCGGCAATCCGCAACTCAGCTTCGAGCTTTTTCTCGGCGGACTTCTGGCGCCGGGGGTTCTTCATCTGCTGGCGGCTTGTTCCGCGGTGCTGGCGGTTGGTCGGCTGATGCAGGGCGGCTCCTTCAAACGCTTCAAGACCGAGACGGACGGCTTCACAACGACGGCTCTGATCGGGCGACTCATTCCGCACTTCGTGATCTTCAGCCTATGGGGGTTGGCCTGGATCGCTTGGCTCAGCGGTGTCCGGGGCTGGGGTGTGGCAGGGTCTCTCCCTCTGCTGATCCTCGGCATACTCGCCTTGATGGCGGTGAGCGTTGTCTTGTCGGCTTTTCTGGTCGCCGCGCTTGGCGAGGTGGATATGGCGTTCTCGGCCACCGCCATCTATTCGGGCGCGGCTATCGCCTTTTCCAACGGCACTCTCCCTCTGGACCATGGACCGCGCTTCGCCCGAATCTGGAGCGATATTCTTCCGTATACGCACTATCTACGCCTGCAGACGGGCCAGCTAGTCACGGGTGCGACTTCCGCATCGGCATGGCGAGACTTAATGTTCCTGAGCGGCGTCGCCGTCGTTGGTCTTATTCTATCGGCGCTGTTCATCCGGGGACGAGCGCGTCTTGTCCCCAAACCAGAAGATTTGCACTTTCCGCTTCCGCAACAGGGCGTTATCGCCGCCTTCGCCGCGACTTTCCGGAACCTGCCGCGTGCGCGACCGGTCAGCAGCCTACTGATCCTGGCGGTCGTCTTTTACGCCTTTTACTATCCGGCCGCCTATGCCGGACAGGCCGCGACGGGACTACCCATCGCCATAGCGACCCCGACGCAGACAGCGCTGACCCGCACCCTTGTCGAAGACCTGAATGCTTCGCGCGAGATCGAGGTCGCCGCCGTGATTTCATCCCCCGCTGAGGGCTTCGAACTGATGCGGCGCGGCGTGGTCGATGGTGTCGTCGTCCTGCCTCAGCGTTTTGAGGCCGATCTGTTCAGGGGGGCGCCGACGGGCGTGGCCATCTGGCTGAACGGCGGTTATCTGGTTCGTGTCACAGCGGTCGGCAGAGCCGTCGTCGCCGCAGCAGCGCAGGTCGCCGAGGCGCAGTTGAAAGGGCTGCCTGATATTGCCCGCGCC
The DNA here is from genome assembly GCF_055391505.1 of Brevundimonas sp. Br13. Taxonomy (NCBI): domain Bacteria; kingdom Pseudomonadati; phylum Pseudomonadota; class Alphaproteobacteria; order Caulobacterales; family Caulobacteraceae; genus Brevundimonas; species Brevundimonas sp. Br13. The sequence goes on from NZ_AP044008.1 coordinate 1,691,156, forward strand.
GTCAGATTGGCGCCGACCCTGAAGCAGGTTTCCCTCTTCAACCCAACTGAGGGCTATGGCGGCTATGCCGTGCCGGCGGTCAGTCTTATCATCCTGCAGCAGACGCTATTGCTGGGCGCGGGCGTGATCACAGCGGTGCGTCGAGAGACCGGTGCGGCTACGCTGAAACGTAGCGCGCGCTTGGGTCTTTGGCTGGCGCTTACGGCGATTGGGACAGCGTCCAGCCTCTTCTATTTCGGTTTCGTGTTCTGGTTTCAGGACTATCCCCGCGCCGGCAACCTGATCGGCGTTCTACTGCTGGCGCCCATTTTTTCAGCAGCGGTCGCCGCTGTGGGTCTGCTTCTAGGCGCGCTTTTCGATCGCCATGAGAGGGTCTTGCAGGTTCTGGTCGGCACTTCCGCGCCTTTGTTTTTCCTGTCCGGCGCTGCGTGGCCGCATTTCATGATGCCTGACGGTCTCGTCTGGTTCGCGCACCTTTCACCTTGCACCGCTGCTGTTCAGGCCTTTGTTCGCCTGAACGCCATGGGCGCCAGCCTTTCAGAAGTCTCAGGTTTGGCAGCCATTTTGACAGCCCTCGCCGTCGTCTATGGCGGTTTGTGGGTGGTGCGTGGACCAGTGCGGTCTGACCTGCGTCAATGACGTCAGGCGCGAACAAATCAGTTAGCTAGAGAGAAACAAACTCTATCTCGACATCGAAAGGGATGGTGACACTGCGGATGTCGGATCCTATCGCGCTTTGGCTGACGTTCGCGCTATCCATCGAAGCTGAACTGTTCAAACATCGGCGACGGGCTTAGAGCAGAACTCAGCAAGCAACCAGTAACCAAACCCACGTCGAGCTTCTAAGTCGCGTTCTTGCAACGCCGACAGTGGCCGCTTCTGGCGCATCAGCGTTGTTTGGAGCGTATCTTGAGGAGGGGGGGTGTTGATCGTCGGAGGTGGCCATGAGCCAGCCCGATCTGTTTCGTTTACCCCGCAAACCCTGGAACGCTGGTCGAATGACCGGTGCGAAGGCCCCACTTAAGCCAAAGCACATCTGGGTGATCCGTCAGCACCTGAAGTCCGTTGGATCGACACGAGATCTCGCGATGTTCAACATCGCATTGGACGCCAAGCTGCGGGGCTGTGATCTGGTAAACTCCGTCTGGGCGATATTGCTCAAGGCGGCGTCATTCGGCAGCGGTCGACGATCATCCAGCAGAAGACCGGTCGGCCCGTGCCGTTCGAGATCACGGAGGCCGCGAGGGAAGCTCTGGCTCACTGGTTGGAGCTCCGAGGAAGACGGCGTGACGACTGGCTGTTCCCCAGCCGCAGCCGGGATGGAGAGCACATATGCACCAGGCAGTACGCCCGGCTGGTCGATACCTGGGTGAGAATGATCGACCTGAATCCCAGCGCCTATGGCACCCATAGCCTTAGACGGACCAAGGTGGCCTTGATCTATAAGAAGACCGGAAACCTACGCGCCTGCCAGCTCCTTCTCGGGCACGGAAAGCTCGAGAGCACCGTTAGGTATCTCGGCATCGAAGTCGACGACGCGCTGGAGATTTCAGAGCAGATCGACCTCTGAACAGGCTTGGGGCGGCCCGCCGTAAAGCGGACTGCCCTATGTCTCAGAAGCGTGGAAAGCGGACGCTCAAACGGGTCTGAGATCACGGCTGGCGGTAAGCGGATGATCCTTGGCTATGGCCATGATGATCATCCCTGTTGACGACGATTAGACGATTAGCTAATAGTCATAGCATGAGTTCGGTCTTCAAAGCCCTTTCGGATCCCACGCGTCGCCGCGTCCTTCAGATGCTGCGTGCGGGCCCGCTGAGCGCCGGTGCGATCAGCGATCAGTTCGACGTGTCTAAGCCGACCATGTCGGCGCACTTCGCCGTGCTGAAAGAGGCTGACCTGGTTCACACGGAGAAGGCCGGCAAGGCCGTCATCTATCATCTGAAGCTCTCGGTGCTGGAAGACGCGCTGCTGGGCTTCGTCAACTCTTTCGAGCCGAGTGTCGGGACTCCGGCCGCCAAGGACACAGCGAAATGAACAAGGATCTGATCAAGAGCCTGATGGTGGCCGGAGGGCTGATCGCCGTGGCGCTCGCCGCCACCTCAGCTCGATCGATGGGCCTCATCGACGGCGATGCCGTGACCCGCCTGGTCATGGGGGCCACCGGGCTGATGCTTGTCTGGTATGGCAACAGAATGCCCAAGACCTTCGTGCCGGCGGCAAAGGCGCGCCAGGTCCAACGCGTCGGAGGCTGGTCCATGGTTCTGAGCGGCTTGATCTACGCCGGGCTCTGGGCGTTCGCGCCGCTTGACCTCGCCTTCACGGCCGGTTGCGCGGTGGTGGTCGCTGGCTTGGTCATGACCATCGGCTACTGCCTGTCGCTGAGACGCAAGGCGGTCGCCTGAAGCGCCGAGCGGGTCCTACAACGCGTCGCCAGCCAGTGACCACAGGCCTGTCCGCCTGATCGCGCCCACGATCGACTGACCCAACTTTTCCCCTCCTCGATCTCACGCGCGGACTGATCCGCGTGATCGATCCCTCATGCCCGGAGATCATCCCATGATCCAGCCAACCTTCCTCCGTCGCGCCCTTGTCGGCGCGGCGCTCGCGCTGAGCGCACTCCTGTCGAGCGCGGCGACGGCCCAGACGCCGTCATCGCCCCGCCCGGCACTGTGGGTGCTGAGTGACGCGGATTCGACCGTTTACCTGTTCGGCACAATCCATTTCATGCGACCGGACACCAACTGGCGGACTGACGAAGTAGCGGCGGCGCTGGCGGCGTCTCAGTCGCTGGTGCTCGAGGTCGCCGACCCCGAAGACCAGGCCGCGGTCGTTCCGCTGATCCAGCAGTACGGCAGATCGCCCGAGCGACCTCTCTCCACCCTGCTGAGCCCTGATGAGTTTAAGCGCTTTGACTCCGCCGCCAGCGCGCTCGGCGCGTCGGGGGCTCAGATGGACACCCTCAGGCCTTGGCTCGCCGGCGTGATGCTGTCGGCCGCCATTCCGGCGCGGGGCGGGTTCGATGCGGCTTCCGGCGTGGACGTCCTTCTCCGCGCGGACGCCAAGCGTGCAGGGTTGCCGCTCAAGGGGCTGGAGACTCCCGAGGACCAAATCCGAATGCTCTCGGGCTTCCCTGAAGACGGCCAGCTTGCCTTCCTTCGCAACACCCTCGACACGTTTGACCAGGCGCCCACCGAACTGGCGCAACTGGCGGACGCCTGGGGCCGCGGCGATGTCGACAGGATCGCCGACGTTACGCTCGACCCGATGAGGACGCGCAGTTCTGCAGTTTATCAGACCGTGATCGTTGAGAGAAACCGTCGCTGGGCGGGTCAGATCGCCCAGATGCTGGATGGCTCAGGCACGACATTTGTCGCCGTGGGCGCGCTGCATCTAGCAGGAGACCATAGCGTTCAGGACTTCCTACGCCAGGGCGGGTTTGCAGCGGTTCGCGTTCAGTGAGGTCGGACGAGGGCCGTTAGCGCGGCCCTCACCAGTCATTGCATTCCGATGTGGTTAGCTTTCACCGCAGGGTCCGGAAAGGGTCGGATTGCGAAGGAGGCATCGCGTCCGAAAGCGGACCTCTGGCCCACGGGTTCAATGTCGCGTTCGTGGCTTGGTCCGCATGACCGCTCATGGCGCTGAAGAGCAGCTGAGCGGCGAACGTGCGGGTGGCGGACTCGGTCTGGCCTCATCAGCGGAGTGCGACTTACCGCAAGGTCCGGAACGTCACCGAGTAGCGCAGCGCCGTCATCGGCGTGATGCCGTGTTCCCAGTCGGCCCTGGCCGGGCCGTCGAGGAGGTAGGCCGAGCCTGGCGCGAGATCGAGATGGCGGCGCTCCCACCCATCCGGCGTCCGCCGCCGGAAGCGCAGGCGGCAGGGCGCGCCGAGGGAGACGCCGACGACCTTGTCGTATTGCGGACGGTCCCTATGCCAGCCGATGCCGGCTCCGGCCTGGTACTCGGTGACCAGGGTCTGGACGATCGCCGCCGCCGGAACGCCGGCGAAGGCGGCGGCGCGGTCGCGCAAGGGCTCCAGGAAGGCGGGCAGGGGCGCCGCCTCGTCCAGGCGGGCGCGGCTGAAGTCGTAGCGCCAGCCGAAGGAGACCACGCGGCGCGCCCCCAGCCAGCCGTGGAACGCGAAGGGCGCGAACGGCAGAACGGCGAAGGCGTCCGTCAAACGATCCCGCTCGGCTTCGTCGACCATCGCCCCGACGTAGCGCAGGCCCGCCGGCTCGAGCGGCGGACCTCCGAACAGATCGGCCTGAGGGCTGGTCATGGGAGGACAACGCATCACACCGCCGCCGGCGCCGCCTCATCCACCCAGCGCCTCCGCCGCCTCGGGATAGCGCTGGAGCAGGCGGGCCGCCCATTCCGCCTTGCGCGGCCAAGGCCGCTGGGCCTCCCGCCGACGTTCCAGAACCATGGCCGCCGCCTCGCGGTGGGCGGGCCAGTCCATCAAGAAGCCGAGAGCCGCGCCGAAGTCGTCCGAAGCCGCCGCTTGGGCGAAGGCGCGGTCCAGCGCCTCGACATCGTCGAAGTCCGGCAGGCGGGCCAGGTAGTCGCGCAAGGGCTGAGGCGACAGGTCGCGTTCGAACATCGCCCAGCGCAGGTCCTGGGCCTCCTGCCGGTTTCCTTCGGCCTCCAGCACGTCGATCGAAGCCAACTCCCAGGCCGGCGTCAGCGCGGGCCGTCCGGCGGTGGGATTGCGGCCGAAAGTCCAGCGACGGTTCGACGGCGAGGGCCGAAGCGCGGTCTCGAGCGCGGCGCGCGCCTCGCCGATCCGCCCCGCCGCCAGCAGCCGGCGGGCCGCGCCGGCGGCGAAGTCGGGCGCGCCCTTCTCCTCGGGGGTCGCCAACGACAGCCACAGGTCCAGGTCGCCGGCCCGGTCCGCCAGCCGCCGGATCGCGCCGCGCGCCGGCCGGGCGCTCCGGACGGCGGACGGCAGGGCGTCCAGCAGGCGACGGGCGAACTCCGGCGTCAGGGCGTCGTCGGCGGCGCCGATCCAGCGAGCGTAGTCCTGCGGATGGCGGCCAACCGCCTCGGCCAGGGCGTCGAGCGCGGCCGGATCTTCGCCGGCGGCGGCGCCCGCCAGCGTCCAGAGGTCGGGCGCCGCGTCCTCGAAGGCGAACACCAGTTCGCCACGCGGGTCCTGCACGCGCGCCGTCAAGCCGCGGAACAGGTCGAACCAGGCCAGCAGGCTGGCGAAGGCGGCGCGCGCATCGGCCGGCGCCAGCCGGTCCACGATCGTGCGGCGGTGCGCCTCAAGGTCCCGGATCAGCTCCCCGCGCTTGCGCCAGGAGACGCGGACGCGCGCCGCCGCGAGCGCAGCGATGCGCTTGTCGATCTCCGCCGCCAGCCGGTCCGGCCCGGCCTCGGCCGCCAACTCCAGCCGCAGCCGGCGCTTCAGGTTGGCGTCGCCGACGCTCGCCTCGGCCAGCAGCTCCGCCAGGCGCGGCGCGCCGAGCCTAGTCAGATTGGCCGCGTTCAGGCGGGTCGGGGCCGTCGGCCGTCGCGCCATCTCATCCTTCCAGTTCGATCCAGGCCGGCGCGTGGTCGCTCGCCTTGTCCCAGCCGCGCACATGGCGATCGACGCCGGCGTCCGCCAGCCGCCCGGCCAGCGCTGGGCTGAGCAGCAGGTGGTCGATGCGCAGGCCGGCGTCGCGCTCCCACGCCTGGCGGAAGTACTGCCAGAAGGTCCAGGGCGGCTGATGCGGGAAACGTTCCAGCAGCGCATCGGTCCATCCCTGGCCGACCAGCCGGGCCCAGGCGGCGCGGCTCTCGGGCTGTAGCAGGGCGTCCTTCTTCCAGGAGCGGCTGTTGTAGATGTCGGCCTCGGTGGGCACGACGTTGAAATCGCCGGCCAGCACCACGGGCGCGCCGCTGTCCACCAGGGTCGCGGCGTGGCCGATCAGCCGCTCGAACCAGGCCAGCTTGTAGTCGAACTTCGGCCCCGGTTGCGGGTTGCCGTTCGGCAGATAGAGGCCGCCGATCAGCACTCCGGCCACCGCCGCCTCAATGTAGCGGGCCTGAGCGTCGGCCGGATCGCCGGGCAGCGCCCTCCGCGTCACCACCGGCGCGCCGATGCGCGACAACAGGGCGACGCCGTTCCAGCGTCCCTCGCCGACCCAGGCGGCGTCGTAGCCGGCCGCCTTCAGGGCGGCGGCGGGAAATTGCGCCTGGGACGCCTTCAACTCCTGCAGGCAGGCCACGTCCGGACGGGCTTCCGCCAGCCAGCGCAGCAGCGTCGGCAGCCGGGTGTTGACGCCGTTGATGTTGAAGGTGGCGATCCTCATCCCGTACCCGCGCCGTTCATGTCGTTCAGGCTGCTAATCCATTCGACGCCGTCCGGGTTCAGCCGTCCATGCCTCGGATCATCCCTTCGAGCGCGGCGACCTCGCGCTTGCCTGAGATATATGTAAGCTCAAGCTGAAACCCTTGCTTGCACTGGGATTTCCTTTCGCAGGAGAGGAGAGTCCCATGCCTAGAGGCGACAAGTCCGCCTATACGGACAAGCAGGAACGCAAGGCCGACCACATCGCGGCCGGCTATGTGAAGCGCGGCGTATCGGACAAGGAAGCCGAACGGCGCGCCTGGGCCACCGTCAACAAGGACGACGGCGGCGGCAACAAGAGCGGCTCCGGACGCGGCCGGCACACGGGTCATCCCGCCGCGCACAAGGGCGGGCGCAAGGGCGGCCAGGCCTCGGCCAGCCGCTCACGGGCCGACCGTTCCGCCGCGGCCAAGAAGGGCTGGGAGACGCGGCGCCGGAAGGCCGCGCACTGAGTCATGGCCATGAAGATCTATCGCGTCTCCATCGGCGCCGAAGGCGGACCCAGCCGCGAGGTCAAGGTCCCGTCCAAGACCGACGTCCAGGCCGCGGACGCAGCGGCCGAACTGATGCAGCCGGGCGAAACCATACTGAGCATCATCGAAACGGATGATCCCTATCAGGAGGTCGATGCGCCGCCGCCGGGAACTCAGACCCACCCGGATCAGATCACATGACCGGCGGCGCCTCCGGTCTGGTTCAGGGCGGCCTGGGCGGCCCCGAGGACCAGTTGCTCGAGGCCGGCCAGGAGGAGGTCTTCTCCCGCGCCGAGGTCGAGAGCGGCCGCATCGAACACCATGCCGACACCCAGACCCGGCCCGATCAAAAGGAGATCGAGCCGTCATCCCCCAACGCAGAGAAAGGAAACGACCATGGTTGAGAAGACCCTCGACAACCTGTTCTACGACACCTTGAAGGACATCTATTACGCCGAGCGCAAGATCGTGAAGGCGCTGCCCAAGATGGCGCGCGGCGCCCAGTCGCCGGAGTTGAAGGCGGCCTTCGAAAAGCACCGCGACGAAACCGAAGGCCAGATCGAGCGCCTGCAGCAGGTGTTCGAGATCATCGGCAAGCGCGCCATGGGCAAGACCTGCGACGCCATCGAAGGCATCCTGGCCGAAGGCGACGAAATCCTGGAGGAGTACGAAGGCACGGAAGCGCTGGACGCCGGCCTGATCGCCGCCGCGCAGGCGGTGGAGCATTATGAGATCACACGCTACGGCACGCTGAAGCGCTGGGCGACCCTGCTCGGCTACGCCGACGCCGCGCGCCTGCTGGACGAGACGCTCCAGGAGGAGTCGAACACCGACGAGAGCCTGACGGCCCTGGCGGACGCCAAAGCCAACGCCAAGGCGCAGGGCAAGGCCGCCTGACCCATGGGGCAGGGGCTGCGTGACGCCATCCCGGAAACGGCGGTCCATCTCTGTGTCGACATGCAGCGGATGTTCGTCGAGGACACGGCGTGGCGCACGCCTTGGGCGGAACGCGTACTGCCGGTCATCGTGCGCCTGTGCGAGGCGAAGGCCGAGCGCACCTGTTTCACCCGCTTCGTTCCGGCCGAACGGCCGGGCGAGGGCCAGGGGACCTGGAGACGATACTGGGAGCGCTGGCCTTCGATGACCCTCCAGACGCTCGGAGAGGGCATGGTCGAGTTGGCCGTTCCGCTGCAGCGCTTCGTCCCTCCAGGGCGCCTTCTGGACAAGCGCGTCTATTCGCCCTGGATGGGCGCGGACTTCGACGCCGCGCTCCGCCGCGGCGGCGTCGACACCCTGGTGGTGACCGGCGCGGAGACCGATGTCTGCGTGCTGGCGACCGTGCTGGGCGCGATCGATCTGGGATATCGGACAGTCGTGGTGACGGACGCCCTAGGCAGTTCATCCGACGAATCCCATGACGCCCTGATGGACCTTTATCACGAGCGTTTCTCACAGCAGGTCGAGACGGCCGACAGCGCCGAAATCCTGGGTGCTTGGCGCTAGATGGGCTCCAGCACCGCTGTCTCGCCGTGGCGGGCCCGCAGCCGCCACGGCGCGCCCCGTATCCACAAACGGTCGCACTCGATCACATCCCACCCTTGCGGCAGGACGACGTCCCGGCGGGCCCAATGTCGGGGATCGCCGTCGTCGATCCTGAGCGCCGGCAGGCCGAGCAGGAGACCGATGATGAAACCGCCGATGTTGGCGAAGAAGGGCCCGGCGGCGACCCCGTCCACCTTGTCCAGTCGATATTCGAGCGTCTGGAGGAAACGCCCGTGCTGATAGAGGGCGAAGCCCTCCTCCTGGAGCATGAGCGACAGCGTCCGATCCCCAAGCCAGGCCGCCCAGACGCCGTAGAGGGCGGCCAGCATTGGCGAACCGGCGTAGTCCTGCCATTGATCGAGGTAAAAGCGCAGGGTCCGATCTCGGGTGTCGGACTCCATTTCAGCCCAGTAGGGAAAGACGCCCATCAGCGCGCCGGGCGTCGCCGCCTTCTCTTCAGTGACGCGATATCCATCGTGATCGGCGATGGCGCCGTCGTCGCGCAGCGTGGGCCTCAGCCCTTCCAGGACCTCGCTCCACTTGGCGGGCGCCTCGAGGCCGATCATCCGCGCCATGTCGATGGCGCGGCGCAGCACCACCGTGGCGGCGAGGATGGTCAGGGCGTCGTTGTCGGCGGTCTCGATCCGTTCCGCCGGACCCCCGATGTCGCGGAAGACGAAGCGGTCCCCGTCGACCGACGCCCGGTCGACGACCCAATCCGCCACGCCCGAAAGCACCGGCCAGGCCGCCTCGCGCAGGAAACGGTCGTCGCCGCTGGCGTCGGCGTAGAGGGCGAAGGCGCGCGCCACGTGCAGGCTGACGTGATCCTCGCGCGCCGCGGCGGTCGCGCCGCCGGGCGCCGCCTCCTCGCCGTGGGCCGATCCGGCCTCCCAGGGGAACTTCAGCCCCGCGCGCCCGGCCATCTTGGCGTTGTTGCGGGCGGCCGGGACGCCGCGCACGCGGAAATCCAGCATGGCCCGCGCCGCCTGGGGCTGCAGCAGGGTCAGCGGCGGGATGGCGAAGGCGTCCACGTCCCACATCACATGGCCGAAATAGTAGTGATAGTTGGTCCAGGTCGCGAGGCCGAAGATGGAGGTCGACGACGGCGACGACGGATGGACCGAGGCGTTCAGATAGAAGAAGGCGGCGTCAGCGATCCCCTGCCACCGCTCGCCCGCCCCGACCAGGCGGATGCGGCCCTTCCAGAGGTCGGCCCAGGCTTCGTGGTTGAGCCGGCGCAGGGCGTCGAACCCGTTCTCCGTGGCGGCGGCCAGGAGGCGCACGGCCTGGCGATGCGGCTGGTGATGCAGCACGTCCGGGACCAGGGACGCCATCTGGCGAAAGCGGTGACGGCCGGCCCGGGCCTTTAAGCGATAGGTGGTGGAGAGCGGCCCGGTCTCGTCCCAGGGTTCCTGGGTGCGCTCGGCCTCTGGGGCCGCCGTCGTCGCCAGGGCGATTCCGCAGGCGCCCAAGCCGCCCTCGGACCGCCACAAGATCGCGCCGTCGCACACCGGAGGCGTCTCGCCGGGCGTGTCGAGGCGACGCTCCGCCATCGATCCGCGTACGCCCGCCGGATCGACCCGCGCCCTGAACGTCAGTTCGCAGGCCTGGTCCAGCGTGACCTGGACCTCCTGGCAGACCACGGTCGGATGCGAGCGGCTGGCGAAGGTGACGACCTCGACCTCGGCCCTGCCGGCGGGTAGCCGCACTCGAAAGCGCGTGGTCAGTTCCGCTGTCTCGAAGTCGTAACTCTGGTCCACGGGTTCGAAGCCGCCCATGACCTCGCTCGCCCAGACTCCGTCGAGCGCGATGTCGCCGCCGAGCGGATAGGGCGCCGCGACGGCGGCCTCGACGTGCCGCTCGTGATGTTCGCCGACGAAACCGCTGACGATCGCCATGCCGGGAACCAGGGGCACGTCGCGCACCCGCAGTCCGATCACGCCGTTGGAGACATAAGCGGGCAGATCCTCCGCCAGGGCGCCGGTCGCCGGCGGCGGGCTGATCGGCCGGTGCGGATCAGACCGCGCCATAGGGCGGATCCTGGTGCAGGGCCGCGTGGCCGGTGCGGCGCTCGTGATGGCGGTCGATCTCGTCGACGATGGCCAGGCCGCGCTCGCGACCGACCAGTTCCAGCAGGGCGTCCAGCTTGGCTTCCATCCGGTCGTCGTTCTCCTTCGACGACGGCGAGCCGACGTAGAGGAAGTAGGCCAGGCCGACGACCTGCCACAGCAGTTGGAGGAACTCGGATTGCCAGTTCTCGAAGGTGTCGCGCCCCATCTCCAGAAGGTACGGTGTCAGCGCGGGCGTCTGTCCGTGCTCGCGCGCCTCGTCGATGAAGGCGTACCAGCCGAACAGCCAATGCAGGCCGATGGAGATGGCGAAGAAGGCCAGGGTGATCCAGGCGTAGGCGTAGCGTTTCAGCATGATCGCTCCTCCACCGCTGCCCAAGTCGCTCGCCGCCCCCCCGGTTCCGCTCAGCCCTGGCCGGCGGGCGGCGACCTCGCGGTTTCGTGACGCAGCGCCCACACGCGCCAGGCGTTCTGTAAGATCAGGGAGGACTGCGCCATGACCGAGAACCGGCGGGCAGAAACGGCGGACGAGTCCGTCGATGTCGCATTGCTGGCCCAGCAGCTGGCGGAACGCGGCTTCTATGTGATCGGCGAACTGCGCGGGCCAGCGACGCGGACGGGCGAGCGCATCCGGCCGGAAAAACCCCGCACGCGCCCGCCGACATCGATCAGTGAGGCTTGAGGACCACCTTGGTCCATTCGTTCTGGTTCTCCTTGAAGTTCTTGTAACCCTCGGGCGCTTGTTCGAGCGGCAGACGATGGCTGATCAGATCGGTGGTGTCGATTTTGCCCTCCAGGATCATCTGCAGCAGCTGAGGCAGGTAGCGCTGGACGTGGGTCTGGCCGGTCTTCAGCGTCAGTCCCTTTTCCATGAAGGCGCCGACCGGGAACTTGTCGGCGAAGCCGCCATAGACGCCCGGGACGGAGACCGTACCACCCTTCCTGACCGCCATGATCGTCTCGCGCAGGACGTGGGGACGGTCGGTGCCGAGCTTGGTCTCCTGTTTCACCGCATCGACGATATTGTCCGGTGAGAAGCCGTGGCTCTCCATTCCGACCGCATCGATGCAGCTGTCTGGTCCAAGGCCAGCTGTCATCTCCAGCAGGGCTTCGCGCACTTTGACCTCGTGATAGTTCAGGACTTCCGCTCCGTTCGCCTTGGCCAGCGCCAGTCGGTTGGGATGGTGGTCGATGGCGATCACGCGACCGGCGCCCTGCAGGATCGCGCTCTTGATCGCGAACAGCCCGACCGGGCCGCAGCCCCAGACGGCGACAGTGTCGCCAGGCTGGATTTGGCAGTTCTCAGCCGCCATCCAGCCCGTTGGGAATATGTCCGAGAGAAACAACACCCGCTCATCCTCGATGCCCTCCGGGATTTTGATCGGGCCGTAGTCGGAATAAGGGACGCGCGCGTACTGAGCTTGTCCGCCGGCGAAACCGCCGGTCAGATGCGAATAGCCGAACAAGCCTGACACCGACTGGCCATAGGCGATTTCTGACGCGTCCGCCTTGTCCGCCGGATTGGAGTTGTCGCAGGCGGCCGGCATCGACTTCTCGCAGAAGAAGCATTTCCCGCAGGCGATGACGAAGGGGACGACCACCTTGTCGCCCTTCTTCAGACTGGTGTTGCCGCGGCCGACTTCGACGACCTCGCCCATGAACTCGTGACCCAGGATGTCGCCGTTGGACATCCCGGGGATCATGCTGTCGTAGAGATGCAGGTCTGAGCCGCAGATGGCGGTGGCGGTGATCTTGATGATGGCGTCGCGAGGATTGACGATCTGCGGGTCGGGGACAGTATCGACTTGGACGTTGTGCTTGCCGTGCCAGGTGAGGGCGCGCATGGGCGACTCCTTAGAATTGGGAAGGGGGATCAGATGTGACGGTCGGACCGAGGCGCGGCGTGGGGGGCCTTGGACGTCGAGATCTCGCCCGTCTCCATCAGTTGCTTGAAACGGCGCAGTTCGCGGCGCGCTTGGAGACGTGGCTCGCGCTGCATCACCTTGGCGACGACCTTGCCGATGACGCCGGAGGGCGGGTCGTAGCTGATGAACAGTCGCACCTCCGTGCCGCGACCAAAGGCGTTGTCACGGAATTCGATCCAGCCCTCGTGATCGACGTCCGAGTCCTTGCTAGAGGTCCAGGCGATGCGTTCACCGGAGACGTCCTCGGTGATCTCGCTGGTCAGTTCGATGTCTTTGTCGGCCGGCCCGGCGACGATCCAGCGAGAACGGCCGGACTCCAGAAGCTCGACCGATTTCACCGTCTCCGAGAAGGTCGGCATATTCGTCAGATCGCGCCAAAAGGCGTAGAGGTCGTCGCGGGGGCGATTGATCAGGACGGCCCTCAAGCTTGAGGCCTCGTATTCGCCCTCGCGCCGATCCTTGTCGACAAAGGCGGTCGAGCCAACGTCGGCGTCGGTGGAAACTTCACTATTGGACATAGGCTTAGCTCCGATGGGCTGAACCTCGTCAACCACCCGCGATGGGCTTCGTTCCAGCTTGAGCGGAGGAACAGGCACCTCGGTTAAGGGTGGGAAGAGCATCTAGCCCAGGTGCCGTCCTCATGACCGACATCCTCAACCCGACCGCCGCCGAAACCGTCCGTCGCCTCGCCGTCGTCACCGACGCTTCCTTCGGCATCGGCTTTGAATTGGCAAAGCTCTTCGCCGAGGACGGATACGACCTCATCATCGCCGCGGACACCGCGCTTGCCGAGTTCTCCCAGACCTTGACCGGGCTCGGCGACCTGGTCTCCGCCTGGCGACGGAAGAGGGCGTCAGTCCTTCTACGCCGCCATCGGCGCTCGCCCGGTCGATGCGCTTGCCGCCAATGCGGGGCAAGGGCAGCGGCTGGGCAAGGCCTTCCTCGACCAGGACTTCGACGACGTGGTCCATGTCATCAACACCAATATCACCGGCACGATCCGGCTGGCTTGGCTGATCGGCCGTCATATGCGAGAGCGCAGCCAGGGCCGCATCCTCTTCACCGGCTCCATCGCTGGCCTGATGCCGGGCAGCTTCCAGGCCGTCTACAACGGCACCAAGGCTTTCCTGGACAGCTTCTCCTTCGCCCTGCGCAACGAACTGAAGGACAGTGGCGTCAGCGTGACCGTCCTGATGCCCGGACCGGTCAACACCCATTTCTTCGAGCGCGCCGGCCTGATGGACACCAGGGTCGGCCAGGACGAGCACAAGGCCGAAGCCGCCCATGTCGCCAGGACTGGCTATGAGGCCATGAAGCGCGGCGACGGCGACGTGGTCGCGGGCATGAAGAACAAGGTCCAGGCGGCGATGGCCGCCGTCACGCCCCAGACCGTGCTGGCAGAACAGCATCGCAAGATGGCGGAGCCGGGATCGGGATCGTAACGGAAGCTCTGGCGGGAACGGACCCTCACTGGGGAAGTCTCATTCCCGCCCTTGGTCCAACTTCCGCTCCTGGCGCGACTGAGACATCTTACTTGGAGAAGGCCTGTTCGAAGATGGGCGTACGGACCCGCATCGAGGCCGTGGCGGCGGGCGTTCACAGCCGGATTCTCACGCTAGTGCAACGGCGTGCCCCAGCCCTTCCGCAACGGGATTGGTCGGAAAGATCCCAATTATTTAACGTGAGTTCGAGTCCCGCTTGAGGATTCGAACAGAGGTGGCCGACTTTGGGGCAGGGGAGGACACAACCTTTTCATTCCTAGGATGACCGCTTTGCGCCCCACATCCGGCCGTTCGGCCTTGTAGCCGACGATCCCGAAAGCCGCCCTTCGTTCCGCCAGCGCTCAACTGGTTCAGACCCGACATTGCGCTCACGGCCCAACAGGTGTGGCCACCATTATGTTCGGAGTGCAGCAATCAGGGCGTCCCGAGCCATGGCCACGCGCGGGTGTCGCAGCGATGAGCGTGCCCAGACGAGGTAGTAAGCGTTGCGCGGCACCGTGACCGGGGCGGGTATCTCGATCAGCGTGCAGGCAGCGCGTTCGCTGCGGGTGAGATAGCCGGGCATCACCGTCCAGCCGAGACCCGCGCACAATCCCGATCGCAATACTCTCAAATCGGGCGCGGTCAACGCGGGCTGGCTCGTCAGCTCGAGCTGGTTTGCATGGAGCCAGGTTCGCAGCAGCGGCCGGTCGAGGTCGTAGGCGAGGTGGGCCGTCCGGTTGAGCCCGTCGGCAAGCGGCAATTCGGCAATCCGCATGGCCACGGCGGGCGAGGCTACGGCGCGCAGGTGCTCTTCGCCCAGCGCATGGAAGGCCAACCGCGGATCTTCGGGTTGCGAGGCGGTGACGGCCAGGTGCACCTTGTCTTCGAGGAGCATGGCATAAAGCGCCTCGCGCCCGCCGATATGCAGCCGCAGGTCCAGCCCTGCTTCCAGCAGCGGAGCCAGTCGGGGCGTGATCATTTCGCCCAGCATGTCCGACGGCGCGGCGATGTGGACCGTGCCCGAGATGCGGGACGAACGGGCCCGCGCGCTGGCCAGTGCCGATTCCGCCGTGTCGAGGCTGCTTCCGATTGAAGCAGCGAGATCGTCGGCGATCGCTGTCGGTCGGACGCCGCGCGAATGGCGATCGAACAAGGGACGGCCCAGTTGCGCCTCGAGCGATGCGATGTGCTGCGACGCCGCCGGTTGGGTGATGCCGATTGCCCGGGCCGCCTCGCTCAGTGAACGACGGCGGTAGACTTCGACGAAGGTGCGCAACTGCAGGAGGGACATTCCGGTTCCATAACTGGATTTATGGCCGTCCGCCATTCCCGCTGGATTTCATGATGCCGTTCCCTGCGTATCTAAGCCGCCGAAAGGAACGATTGAATGCAAAATCGCCGCCAACTGCTGAAAGCACTCACCGCTGTCTTTGTGGCGGGTGCGGCTGCGCCGGTTGCGTTTGCTCGTGTCCCCGACATCAATGGAGAAGGACAATTGACGATGACCCGCATTCTCATGGTGGCCACCTCCGCCGACCGAATGATTCCCGGCACCGAACCGACGGGTGTCTGGCTCGAGGAACTTACCACCCCGTATTATGCCTTCCGCGATGCGGGCGCCGAGGTGACGCTGGCCTCGATCAAGGGCGGCGCCATCCCCGTCGACCAGCGCAGCGTCAACGCCGACGGCGAGAACGACGCTTCGGTCGAGCGCTATCTTAAGGACGAGGCCCTGAAGGCCGAGGTTACCAGCACCCCTGTATTCACAAGCATCGATCCCGCCGGCTACGACGCGCTGTTCCTGCCCGGCGGCCACGGCACCATGTTCGATTACCCCGGCAGCGACGAACTGGCCCGCCTGGTCGAACGCTTCGACCGCGAAGGCAAGATCGTTGCCGCCGTCTGCCATGGACCGGCAGGGCTGGTCTCGGCGAAGAAGGCCGATGGCACGCCCCTCGTGGCTGGCCGCCGTGTCGCGGGCTTCACCGACAGCGAGGAACGCGCGGTCGGCCTCGACAAGGCCGTGCCGTTCCTGCTCGAAACGCGCCTCAAGGAACTTGGCGGCAAGCACGAGAGCGGCCCCGATTTCGCCCCATTCGCTTTGCGCGACGGCAACCTTGTGACCGGCCAGAACCCCGCCAGCGCAACCCGCACCGCGGAGCTCGTGATGGAAGCCCTCAAGGACAAGGACGCCTGATCATGCGGTATCTCCACACCATGCTGCGCGTCGCCGATCCCGAGGCGGCGGTCCGGTTCTTCACGCTGCTGGGTCTCAGGGAGACCCGGCGCATGGAGAACCAGGCCGGGCGTTACACGCTGATCTACCTTGCCGCCGACGAGGATTTCCGCGGCGACGGCGAGCAGGGCGATGCCGAGGTCGAGCTGACGTACAACTGGCCGCCCGAGGATGGCAGCGCTTCCGAGAAATACACGGGCGGCCGAAACTTCGGCCATCTCGCCTACGGGGTCGACGACATCTACGAAACGTGCGCGCGGCTGCAGGCGGGCGGCGTGACGATCAATCGCCCCCCGCGTGACGGATACATGGCGTTCGTCCGCTCGCCGGACGGGATCTCGATCGAACTGCTGCAGAAGGGCGAACACAAGGCTCCGGCCGAACCCTGGGCCTCCATGCCCAACACGGGCGAATGGTGATGGCGAAATTGTTCGAACCGATTGAGGTTGGCGGGCTGCGGCTCGCCAACCGCATCGTCATCGCGCCGATGTGCCAGTATTCGGCAGTCGACGGCGCGATGACCGACTGGCACCAGATGCATCTCGGCCAGTTGGCGCTCTCGGGCGCGGGCGCGCTGACGATAGAGGCGACCGCGGTCAGCCCGGAAGGGCGCATCACCTACGGTGACGTCGGCCTGTACGATGACCGTACCGAAGCGGCGATGCGAAGCGTGCTCGAAAGTGTGCGCCGTTGGTCGGACATGCCGCTGATCATCCAGCTGGCCCATGCCGGCCGCAAGGCGAGCTGCGCCAAGCCGTGGCAAGGCGGAACGCAGATCGCCCCCGATGCGGAGAATGGCTGGCAGACCGTGGCACCCAGCGCCATTCCCTTCGCTCCGGACGACAATCCCCCTGTCGAACTGGACAAGTCAGGGCTTGCCCGCATCCGGGAGGCGTTCGCGGATGCCGCCCGGCGCGCCGGCAGGCTCGGCATCGAAGCCATCCAGATCCACGTCGCGCATGGCTATCTGCTCCACGAGTTTCTTTCGCCGATCTCCAACCGGCGCGGCGACGAATACGGCGGCAGCCTCGACAACCGGATGCGGTTCCCGCTCGAAGTGTTCGATGACGTGCGCGAAGCGTTTCCGGCCGACCGCCCGGTGACCGTCCGCGTTTCTGGGACCGACTGGGTTGAAGGCGGCTGGACAGCGGAGGAAACCGCATTGTTTGCACAGGAGCTGGAGCGGCGCGGTTGTTCGGCAATCCACGTCTCCGGCGGCGGCCTCGACCCGCGCCAGCAGATCCCTGTCGGTCCCGGCTATCAGGTGCCGCTGGCGCGGACGGTCAAGGACGCGGTCGCCATGCCTGTCGTGGCGGTCGGAATGATCACCGATCCGCACCAGGCGGAGCGCATCCTCGAAGACGGGCATGCCGACGCCATAGCGATAGCCCGCGCTGCGCTGTGGGATCCGCGTTGGCCCTGGCACGCCGCCGCCGCGCTTGGTGCATCGGTCAAGGCACCCCCGCAATATCTCCGGTCCGAGCCCCACGAAGCGGGCCGCATCCTCGAGGAAATGACCCTATGAAAACCTCCGTCAAACTGCTTCTTGCCGCTGGCGCTGCCCTCTCGCTTGCCGCCTGCTCGACGACCCGCGAGGGTGCATCCGCGCCCCAGATCGAACAGGTCGCGACCTTCGATGGCGCGATGCCGACTGGCGTGACCGTCGCCCCCAACGGGCGCATCTTCGTCAACTTCCCGCAATGGGGCGACAACGCGCCGTTCACGGTTGCCGAGCTGGTCGACGGCAAGGCGGTGCCTTATCCCGACGCCGCGACCAACCAGCCCGATCCGGCCGACCCGGCTGGGCATTTCATCTCGGTGCAGAGCGTGGTGGCCGACGGCGCCAATCGCCTCTGGGTGCTCGACACGGCGGCGCCCAAATTCTCTCAACCACAGGCCGGCGGTGCAAAGCTGGTGGCAATCGACCTTGCGACCGACCGGGTGGTGAAGACGATCGTCCTGCCGCCCAGCGTGGTGCTGCCCACGACCTACCTCAACGACGTGCGCTTCGATCTGCGTCAGGGTGCCGAGGGCGTCGCCTACATCACCGACAGCAGCAACGAGGGGATCGGCGGCATCATCGTCGTCGATATCGCAAGCGGGCGGGCGATCCGGCGCCTGTCGAACCATGCGACGACCAACCCCGAGCCCGGCTTCACCCCGGTTGTCGATGGCGCGGTGCTCATGAACCGCCCGGCTGACGGCCCCGCGACGCCGGTCACGATCGCAAGCGACGCGATTGCGCTCAGCGCCGACGGCAGCCTGCTGTATTACGGTCCACTGTCGGGCCGCACGCTGCACGCGGTGCCCACGGCAATGCTGCGCGATCCCGCGGTGTCCGAGGAGGCATTGGGCCGCGCGGTCCGCAGCCTGGGGCGCAAAGGCGCCTCGGACGGGATAGCCGAGGATGACAAGGGCCGCGTGTTCGCCGGCGATTACGAGAACAACGCGATCCGCGTGCTCGACCAGGGCAGCTGGACGACGGTGGTCAGCAACCCGCGCATCAGCTGGCCCGACACGCTGTCGATCGGCACCGACGGCTACCTCTACTTCACCGCCAACCAGCTTCACCGCCAGCCAGGCTTCCACGACGGGCGGGACTTGCGCCGCAAGCCCTACGAGCTGCTCCGCATCAAGGTGGGCGCGGCTCCCGTCCTGTTGCGCTCGCGGTGACCCCATCAGGCCGGGCGGGCTCGCGCGGGGCCGCGATCCGGCGAAAAATCAACAACTGACTTGAAGGAATACAGTCATGACCAAGGGTATCGAAGGCAAGGTCGTTCTCATAACCGGCGGCAGCAGCGGCATCGGCGCGGAAACTGCGCGTCTTCTCGCGGAACGCGGCGCCAAGGTGGCCATCGCCGCGCGGCGCAAGGACAGGCTCGACGAGGTCGTCGCGGACATCGCCGCAGTTGGCGGAACGGCACGTAGCTACGCGCTGGACGTGACCGACAAATCGGCGGTCCAGTCCGTCGTCGCCTCAATCATTGCCGACTTTGGCCGCCTCGACGTGCTGATCAACAACGCCGGGCTGATGCCGATCCGTCCGATGGCCGAGGTCAACACCGACGAGTGGGACCAGATGATCGACGTCAATCTGAAGGGTACGCTCTACGGCATCGCGGCGGCCCTTCCCGGCTTTCTCGAGCAGGGCAGCGGCCACATCATCAACCTGAGCTCGGTTGCGGGCATCAAGGTCTTCGCACCAGGCGGCACTGTCTACTCCGGCACCAAGTTCGCCGTCAGCGCGATCAGCGAGGGCTTGCGCCACGAGGTGGGGGAAAAGGTCCGGGTTACGTCAATCGAGCCTGGAGCTGTCGAAAGCGATTTGAAATTCACGACCTCTGGCGCGGCTGCCGAGACGGTGCTGGACTTCTACAAGCAGGCCATCCCGGCGGCATCGGTGGCGCGTGCTATCGCGTTCGCTGTCGAACAACCTGATGACGTCGACGTCAACGCGATTGTCATCCGTCCGACCGCACAGCAGTTCTGATTGCAATGAGGAGGCGGGGCCGCGTGTGCTCCGCCTCATGGGGAACGTATCGGCCCGCTCGTCCGTTGCTTTGCCGAATAATATGTGTCCGTTTCACTTGAGGAGTCATTTATGCCCAAACTTGCCCTGTATGTACCGCTGAAGGCCAAGCCCGGAAAAGAGCGCGATGTCGCCGATTTCCTGACCTCGGCATTGCCGCTCGTTCAAGCTGAGGCGGGCACTCTGACCTGGTATGCGATCGAGGAAGGTCCCGGTGCGTACGCGATCTTCGATACGTTCGACACAGAGGAGGATCGGCAGGCCCATCTTGACGGCAAGGTTGCCGCCGCACTGATGGAGAAGGCAGAAGAACTGTTCTCTGAACCGCCGCAGATTCACAAGTTCACCCTACTGGCCGCGAAATAGCGGAGCGGTCGGCACCCTAAGCTGCCGTCTGACTGCAGGGTAAGGCTCGTGTCTCTATCCGGAATGGATGGCCCGGTCGGATCGGGAAATGAATAAATGAATACGACAGGTCATCCGCGAAAGTGGATGGCCTTGTCTTTTGCGATTATCACACTTCTGAATTTACTGATAAGGTGCCGTTGATGTGTCCCGACGTAAGGGCGCCATTAGTTCGCGGGAGATTCTTGAGCACATCAATTCGGCGCGTTATTCGGCCGTTCTGGCCCAGTCATTCAGAAAACCGCCGTGAATTGATCCCAGGACGGCCCTACGGGAAGGAACCTCTCAGGTAGCGAAAGGTTCAGGAAACTGAGATCACTTGGAAGGGTGCGATGTCCTCCGCCGTTGCGATGGACCGGATCATCGCCAAGCTCTCGATTTGATGACTCGTTGAAAAGAGCTGCGAAAGGAAAAGATCCGTGAAAGCTGTCGTGTACAACGGGCCCAAAGATGTTTCTGTCAATACCATCGACGATCCCAAGATCGAAAAGCAGACCGATGTTATCATCCGGCTGACCACGACCAATATCTGCGGGTCGGACCTTCACATGTATGAAGGCCGTACCAGCTTCGAGAAGGGCAAGGTCTTCGGCCACGAAAACCTTGGCGAGGTCATCGAAGTCGGCTCTGCCGTAGATCGCATCAAGAAGGGCGATCGCGTGTGCATGCCGTTCAACGTCGGTTGCGGTTTCTGCGAAAATTGCGAACGCGGGTTGACGGGTTTTTGCCTCACGACCAACCCTGGAACCGCTGGCGCAGCGTATGGCTTTGCCGAGATGGGTCCGTGGCAAGGTGGTCAGGCCGAGTTTATGCGCGTTCCTTATGCGGACTTCAATTGTCTGAAGCTGCCTGAGGACGCTGAGGAGAAGGAGGATGACTATGTCATGCTCTCCGACATCTTCCCGACGGGTTGGCATGGCGTCGAACTGTCAGGTTTCCTGCCTGGCGAAAGCATCGCGATCTACGGCGCCGGTCCGGTCGGTTTAATGGCCGCGCACTCAGCCGAAATCCGCGGCGCCTCTCAGATCTTCGTGGTCGATTCTCACGATGACCGCCTGAAACTGGCCGAGGCCATGGGCGCCATTCCGATCGACATGCGCAAGGGCGATCCCGCCCAGCAGATCCTTGACGCGACCGGCGGCCTCGGGACCGACCGGGGGGTTGAGGCGGTCGGGTATCAGTGTTGCGATCGCCACGGCAAGGAGCGCAGCAATTACACGATGAACTGCCTCGTCAAAAGCACGAAGGCCACCGGCGGAATCGGCGTCGTCGGCGTGTTCATTCCGGAAGACCCGAACGCGCCCGACGATCTCCAGAAGGAAGGCAAGATGGCGTTCGACTTCGGCAACTTCTGGTTCAAGGGCCAGAAGATCGGCGCCGGCCAGTGCAATGTAAAGCACTACAACCGGCGACTGATGAAGCTTATCGAGCAAGACCGGGCCAATCCTGCCCAAATCATCTCGCACCGACTGCCGCTTGATCAGGCACCAGACGCCTACAAGCATTTCGACGAGCGCGATGCTGGTTGGACGAAGGTCGTGCTCAAGCCGGGCGCCTGACCTTAGTTTTCGACGGAATAGGAAATAAATTATGACTTTGGAAGGCAAATCAGTTGCCATTCTGATCGCACCCCGCGGGACGGAAGAACCAGAATTCTCGAAGCCCAAGCAAGCTGTCGAGGACGCTGGTGGCAAAGTGACCGTGGTCAGTTTTGAGCCGGGCAAGGCTCGCACAGTCAATAGCGATCTTGACGAGGGCGGCAGCTATACTATCGACAAGACGTTTTCCGAGGTCAAAGCCGACGATTTCGACGGACTTGTTGTGCCCGGAGGGACTGTCGGTGCCGACAAGCTGCGCGGCAGCGTCGAGGCAATTGGTTTCATCCGGGCTTTCTTCGATCAGAAAAAACCTGTTGCGGCTATATGCCATGCACCCTGGACATTGATCGAGGCGGGCGTGCTTAAGGGTCGCACCTTGACGTCCTACCCGACGCTGAAGGTCGATATCGAGAACGCCGGCGGTGCATGGACCAATGAGGAAGTCGTGGTCGACAACGGCCTTGTTACCAGCCGCGATCCCAATGATTTGCCCGCCTTCTGTGCCAAACTCGTTGAGGAGATCGCAGAAGGTGTGGGCGCGGCGCTCGCAGCAGGGAATTAAGACGGGGCGTTTCGACGAACCATGTGAGGGCCCTCTCCTTGGAGAAGGTCCGCACAAAGCAAGCGTGGCGGATGGCCAGCGATGGCCGTCCGCCACGCCGCGTATCGCACGAACACGGCACACCTGACGGGCACTCAAACCCTAAGCCGCGTCAACCGCGGTGACACATCGCCGGCTCCCGCTTCCAGATTCGACCCATTCCAACGTGTGGTTGAGATGCACCTGATCGAACGTGCATTCCGCCAGATTTACGACTACAGCGCCGCCTTGAGATAGCGGGCGGTGAGACTGCCTTCCGCTTCCGCAACGACGCCAGGGACGCCGCTGGCAACGATACGGCCCCCATCTTCCCCGGCCCCCGGTCCCAGGTCGATGATCCAGTCCGCCTGTGTGATGGCGCGCATGTCATGTTCGACGACTACGACGGTATTGCCGGCGTCTACGAGGCCCTGCAGGTGTTGCATGAGCCGGTCGCCATCGGAGGGGTGAAGCCCCGAAGTTGGCTCGTCGAGGATGTAGATCGTGTTGCCGCGTTGAGCGCGTTGCAGTTCAGTCGCCAGCTTGATGCGCTGCGCCTCCCCGCCAGACAGCTCGGTCGCCGGCTGACCGAGCCTCAGATAGCCAAGACCGATCTCCCGCAACACGTCGAGGGAGCGCATCACAGATGCCTCGCCAGCGAAGAAATCGCACGCATCGTCGACCGTCAGTTCGAGCACCTGGGCGATATTGCGCCCGTTCCATTCGACTTCGAGCGTTTGCGGGTTGTAGCGAGAGCCATGACAGGTCGAGCAGGGGGCAAAAACGCTCGGCAGGAACAGCAGCTCCACCATGACGTATCCCTCGCCCTCGCACACAGGGCAGCGGCCTTGCGCGACGTTGAACGAGAACCTTCCCGGGCTGTAGTGCCGCCGGCGGGCGAGCGGCGTATCAGCGAATATCCGTCGCACATGGTCGAACATGCCGCTGTAGGTGGATAGGTTCGAGCGCGGCGTGCGGCCGATCGGTTTCTGATCGACCCGGACCAGCCTGCGAACATGCTCCATGCCTGCGACAATGCGTCCTTCAGTGTCGTTCTGCGCAACATCGAGCAGCGGGTCGATATCCTCCTCCTCGGCCACGGGGGAGCCGCCGAGGTGTTCCGTGACGAGCTCGGGCAGCGCCTGACTGACAAGACTGGATTTACCCGATCCCGAAACGCCGGTGACAGCGGTGAAGCAGCCGATGGGAAACTCGACGTCGAGACCATGGAGATTGTTCCGTCTGATCCCTTCCAGGCGTAGCCATGCCTTGGGATCGCGCGGTGTGCGCTCACTGCGGAGCGGCTCTGCGAACAGGTAGCGGCGGGTGATCGAATTCTCGACGTCGGCAAGCCCCTCTATCGGCCCGCTGTAGAGGACTTCGCCGCCCTTTTCCCCGGCTCCTGGCCCGACATCGACGAGCCATTCCGCGCGGCGGATCACGTCGAGATCATGTTCGACGACGAACAGGGAGTTGCCCGCCGCCTTGAGACGCTCGAGGATGGTGAGCAAGGCTTCGCCATCTGCCGGGTGCAACCCTGCCGAAGGCTCGTCAAGCACATAGACCACGCCGAAAAGCTGTGACGACAATTGCGTGGCAAGCCGCAAGCGCTGCAGCTCTCCGGAGGAGAGCGTCGGCGTGCTGCGGTCGAGCGAAATGTAGCCAAGGCCAAGATCGATGAGCGGCTCTAGCCGCTCGATCAATTCGCAGGCAAGGCGTTGGGCGGCGATCCGCTTCTCGTCGGAGAGATTGGGCGTGCGGCGTACGTCGGGCGCGCTCTTGTGCGCCGAGCCGCCCGCCGCAACCCGTTGTTCGACCGCTGCATCGCGGGCCGCTTTTTCCAGAACATGGCCCTTTGAGGGGGCGGAGACCGCCCCATACGCGCCATGCGCGACGGGGATCAGCAAGTCTTTCAGCTTGAGCACCGTCAGGTCGCCGAACTCGGCAATGTCGAGGCCGGCGAATTTGACCGACAGGGCTTCGCGCTTCAGGCGCTTGCCGTCGCAGGTCGGGCAATCGCGGCCGATGATATATTGCGAGACGCGCTTCTTCATCAGCGCGCTTTTCGTGTTGGCGAAGGTCTCCAGCACATAGCGGCGGGCGCCGGTGAAGGTGCCCTGATAGCTCGGTTCCATGCGGCGCTTCAGCGCCACGCGGGTCTGTTCGGGCGTCAGACCCGCATAGACCGGCACCGTCGGCGCCTCTTCAGTGAAGAGGATCCAGTCGCGATCCTTTTTCGGCAGGTCGCGCCACGGCGTATCGACGTCATAGCCGAGTGACACGAGGATATCGCGCAGGTTCTGGCCATGCCATGCCGCCGGCCAGGCGGCGACTGCGCGTTCCCGGATCGTCAGCGTGTCGTCGGGCACCATCGTTTCTTCGGTCGCGTCATAGACGCGCCCGATGCCGTGACAGGTCGGGCAGGCCCCCGCGACCGTGTTGGGGGAGAAATCCTCCGCATAGAGCATCGGCTGATGGCGCGGATATTCGCCGACGCGCGAATAGAGCATCCGCACCAGGCTGGAGAGCGTCGTCACGCTGCCGACCGAGGATCGCGCGTTGGCCGAGCCGCGCTGCTGCTGCAACGCGACCGCAGGCGGCAAACCGTCGATCGCGTCGACCTCCGGCACGCCGGCCTGGTCGATCAGGCGACGGGCATAGGGCGCAACCGATTCCAGATAACGCCGCTGGGCTTCGGCATAAAGGGTGCCGAACGCGAGCGATGACTTGCCCGAGCCCGATATGCCGGTGAACACCACGAAGGCGTCGCGCGGTACATCGACGTCAATATTTTTGAGGTTATTCTGGCGCGCGCCGCGAACCTGCACGCAAGCGGGCGGCCCCGTATGCCCATGATCGGTGGCCGGCGTCGTCGCGTGAATATCCTTGCTCTTCAATTCAGTCTTCCTGCCCTATACGCCCGTGCGGCCCGTGGTTCATCACAGCCGGGTAACAGATGAATGCATTTCCGACTCAATACATCCAACGGCCAGGCTGGCCCGATGTTCGGTACCTTTTAAATATTTTTCCAGCATTAGACCAAAACCATTTTCCCGTTGGGTCGCGCGACGAGGCCAGACACACTCCGCTGGTAAGCGCCTGGGCCAGGCGGCCCTGGTCCGTGCCGCTATCGGCATGTAACGACCGCACTTCGGCGCTTGTTACCGCATCGCGACGCGTTGCCCATTTGCCAGAGCGCGCTTCATCATGGCAGGGGTCGGGACATGATGACGGCCGAGTTGTCGATCCGAGCGCCTCGCGCCGCTTCGGATCGGCGGGTCAGTAGTGAATGACCGTGCGGATCGACTTGCCTTCGTGCATCAGTGCGAAGCCCTCGTTGATCTCCTCCAAACCCATCGTGTGGGTTACGAATGGGGCCAGATCGATATCGCCTCTCATCGCGTCCTCGACCATGCCGTCAACTCCTCGCCCGGTTCCGGTCGGTCGCTTGTGGAGTGGCTACGCAGAAGCCGCTGTGCCGACCTATTCGTGCGAATCCGGCAAACCTCTCGGCTAGCCTGGACCGCAGAATACACTCCATCATGGTGGAGAAGCTCCAAGTTGATACTGATGTCGTTTGGGTCAAAGATGTCGTCGAAGGTCACAACAGACTGCGAAAGGCCTCGACATCACGAAAATTTTATTGATTAGAATTTCACCAATGTTTTCAATACCTCGAGATTTGTTCGGCCTACGGATCGGTTTCCTATCGATGTCGAACAAAAAATCCAAAACATTCAATGTTCTGGTCCGGCTTCAGTAATCGAATGGGAATGAGAGGCGGCGGGCATGCGGGTGCGACCTCTGGCGAAGGTGGGGGTTGCTGACAGGGCGACATTAGCGCTCTGGCTCGGCCAATGCGATCCTGTAGGACTACGGCGGTAGATTTGCAGGACGTATGCTCAGCCTATGCTCTTGAGTTGCGCCAGTTGTTGGCGCTCGATCCGCACTTGCCCACCCGTGCCCAGGTCGAAATCGCTGCGATCGGGACATCCGCCTCAAGCACTTCCGCCGCGTCGCAACCCGCTTCGACAAGCTGGCAAGAGACATCCTCGCCGCCGTCCTGCTGGCCTCGACCCGCCTCTGGCTCAGGGCTTATGAGTCCAGAACCTAGGCGAACGGAGCGTCGACGGTCGTTTTTATCGACCGTCGATGCCGGCTTTGTAACAACTGCGCGACAGCGCCCGAAAAAAGGAGGGCATCCTCCCGGTGCGGGTGATTTCAGAGATCGCGGGCTTGCTGCCTTGTGAAGGCGCGTGCCAGTCTCTGTGGCCATGGGGGTTTCAGAAGACACAGCGCGTTGGCTTGCGCGAAGCGTGATGCCGCATGAGCCTGCGCTGCGCGCATGGTTGCGCCGGGCGGCATCGCCAGCCGACGTTGATGATATCGTGCAGGAAACCTACGCGAAACTGATCGGTGTCGCGGATGTCGGATCCATCCTTAACGTGCGCGCTTATCTTTTTCGCACGGCCCGGTCTGCTGCAGTCGATCGCTTAAGACGGAAGAGCGTGGTGCCGCTCGACGCCGTCGCAGATATTGACAGACTTCAGGTGGCGGCAGATGCGGTGACGCCAGAAGACGAAGTCGCGGGCCGAAACGAACTTCGGCTTCTCGCGAAAATGATTGACCGCCTTCCCGATAAGACACGCCGCATCTTCATTCTCAGTCGGGTCCAAGGACGCTCTCAAAAAGAGATTGCGCGGGAGACGGGATTCCCGGAAAGCACCGTCGAAAAGCACATAGCCAATGCCTTTGTCCTCTTGATGGCCGCATACGCCGATGGAGGATATGATGCTCCAGATGCGTCTAGGTTGCGAAACGTGCGGATCGGACGAAGGGCGGATGGCAGAGACGGAAACGGCTGAAGAGATCGATCGCCGCGCCGCCCTGTGGGCCGCGCGGCTTGATCGTGGGCCGTTTTCACCGGCGCATCAGCGGGAATTCGACGCCTGGGCGGGAGAGGACCCACGTCGCCTGGGCGCGTTCGCCCGCGCCCGCGCCATAGCGGTTCATACCAGACAAGCGGCGGCCTTGGCAGGCGGACCCGTCGTCGAACAACCGATGGTCGCGCGACGCTCTCTGCTGGCGGCGGGCGTCGCTGTGGCGATGTTGAGCGGAACGGGTCTGGCCGCCGCCTACTGGCGGCGGTCTCAACGTCTCGACACGCAGCGCGGCGAGATTCGCTCGGTAACGCTGTATGACGGCAGCGTCGTCACGCTCAACACCCTGTCGCAGGTCAGCGTCCGCTATACGCGATCTGTGCGGGAAGTCGTCCTCATGTACGGCGAAGCCCTGTTCGAGGTGGCCGTCGATCCCGTGCGGCCGTTCGTCATGCGGGCTGCGGGCGCGGTGCTGACCACCTATGACGGCGCATTCCTGCTGAAGCGGCTGAATCAGGCGCCGCTCGAGATCGTCGCCTTGGCGGGATCGGTCCATATGCGGGTCGGGCGGGACAGGGCGCACATCCTGACCGCCAACCAGCTGATCAGCCTGGCCGGCGGCGAAGCGACCAGCCCTCGTTTCGTCGATGCGCCCCAAACCGGGCGGCTTCTCGCCTGGCGTGACGGAAAGATCGAGTTCCACAACGACAGCCTCGAACAGGCGGCCGCCGAGTTCGCGCGTTTCAGCGAAGTTCCGATCCTGCTGGCGGATCGGGACGTGGCCGAAATGAAGATCACCGGCCTGTTCGAAGCGAATGATCCTGCGGCCTTCGCCCGGGCGGCGGCGCGCAGTCTGAACCTCCGCGCGGAAATCAGCTCGACCCGGATTCAGCTTCTTCACGGTTAAATATTTTCCGGACGCTGGAGGATTTCTGTTCCATGAACCGTCTTGTCTATGTCCGGTGCGCCGGGGGAACATAGACAGACGGATCGGGGGATCTCATGGTGTCGTGGAAGAGTTGGCTGGCGGCGGGCGTCGCCGGCGGGGTGCTTGTCGTGGCCGCCCATGGGGCCGCTGCTCAGGTGAGGCAGTTCAATGTGGCGGCCCAGCCGCTGGCGCAAGCCATTCCTGACTTGGCGCGTCAGGCGGGCGTGACGATTTCAGCGCCCACCGGCCACCTCACGGGCCGAGTCGGACCCGCCGTCTCGGGGCAGATGGACGTCGAAGACGCGCTCAGCCGCCTGCTTGACGGCACCGACCTCTACGTCGCCTCGCATGAGGGATCGACCATCATCCTGCAAAAGCGAACGCACGGCGACGGACGCGCAGCCGAGGTCGAAGAGGTCGTGGTCGTCGGTAGCCGGATCAGGGGGACACGCATAAACGAAGCCCTGCCGGTCACCGTCGTCGATCAGTCTGATCTGGATGCGATCGGCGCCGCAGACGGCGACGATCTTTACCGCTCCATCGCACAGATGGGCGACGTCGGTTTCAATGAGGCGGACAGCGACAACGGCGGGATCAACAATGCGCGGGGCGATGTGGCTTCGATCGATCTGCGTTCGATCGGCACGGGCAATACGCTGGTGCTGCTGAACGGCCGGCGATTGGTGCCTCACCCCGGTACGCAGATTGAAGGCTATGTGCCGGTTCAGACGGTCAACACCAACGCCATCCCGACATTCGGCCTGCGTCGGGTCGAGGTTCTCGCGGACGGCGCTGCGGCGCTTTACGGCACCGACGCGGTGGCCGGCGTCGTCAACAACGTCCTGCGCGACAACTTCGAAGGCTTCACGGTCCAGGCCGCCATGGGGCACGACGAAGGGGGAATGGAGGAATATTCCTTCGATTTTCAGGCGGGCAAGGACTTCAACAACGGCAAGACCAACGTCTCAATCATGGGCGGCTACCTGACCCGGGATCCGCTCTACATCTGGGAACGCGACTATGCGACGGTCGCGGGACGGGTGGCCGCCTTCAACGGCCGCGCCTCTGGCCTCGACTATGGGACCTACAGCACGATCACGGCCTGGGCTGAGGGCATCAAGCTGGATCCGACGACCTACAAGAACGCGGGAACCACCACGCGCGTCAACGGAACGACCCTGACATCTACCGCCGGCACCTTCCACGTTCAGCCCAGCACCAACGCCGGCTGCATCGCCGGCGCCTATACGACGGGGACCTGTTTCGACAACTCAACCCTGTCGACGACGAGCGAGGACAACAATCTCCGATATGATCTGGACTCTATGCGGACCATCAGTTCGGCGGTGGACCGCGCCAATCTGTTCACCTTCATCAACCACGAGTTCGATAACGGCGTCGAGTTCTTCGGAGAGCTGAGCTACTACTGGGGCGAGACTTGGTCGCAGCGCCAGCAGGACACGCCGCTGGACACGCAGCGCGTCCTCATGTCGCCGACCGCCTACTGGAATCCTTTCGGCGCCACGGGCGTGACGGCTCGGCTGAGCGGATTGTCCGGGGTGCCGACAACGGGTTCAGCGATCCAAATTCAGGACTACCGTTTCGCCGATCTCGGCTATCGGGAGGTCGAGGTCGAAAACGTCACCACCCGATATCTGGGCGGTCTGCGCGGCGAACGCTTCGGCTTCGATTGGGAAAGCGCCTTGCTCTACAGCAAGGCCGAAACGACCGACGAAATGGACGGGGTCAGCATGACCTTGCTCCAGGACGCGATCAATAGGACGACGCCTGACGCCTATAATCCCTTTGTGGGCGGCGATCTGAACAGTCCCCGGAACGGCGCGACGGGTTTGAATAACCAGGAGACGATCGACAGTTTCATGGTCAAGGTCTACCGCTATGCCGAGACCGAGCTCATGCAGTGGGACTTCAAGGTCTCCAAGGGCGACTTCTATCCGGTGCCGGCTGGAAATGTGGGCCTGGCGGCGGGGGTAGAAGCGCGTCGCGAAACCTTCGCTGAAGATCGCGACCCGCGTCTGGACGGAACGATCACCTTTACGGACCTGGCAGGCGTCGTATCCCAGAGCGACGTGATGGGCGTGTCCTACACCCCGGACAGCTCGGGCGCCCGCAACGTCTACTCGGCCTTCCTCGAACTGGCCGTACCGGTCGTTTCGCCCGAGATGAACATCCCGCTGGTGCAGTCGATCGACCTCCAGATTGCGGGTCGCGTGGAGAACTACACCCTGTTCGGAACGGTCGGGGCCCCGAAGATCGCGCTGGCCTATCGCCCGACGCCTTGGCTGATGTTCCGCAGCGCCTGGTCGGAAGGCTTCCGGGCGCCCAACCTGCTGCAACTCCACCAGCCGGATTTCGAACGCTCCAACAGCCGGCGTGATTACGCCGCCTGTGCGGTGCAACTCGCTATCGGCGCAATCCCGACGCTGACGACCAGCAACGACTACTGCACCAGCGAAGATCGGATCGAAAAACGGTCGGGGAACACGGACCTCAAGGCGGAGACCTCCGAGAACCTCAGCCTGGGCCTGGTGTTCGAACCCGAACTCTGGTCCGACCGGTTCGGCGACCTGACGCTGACCGTCGATTACTGGAAGATCCGGCAGGAGGATCTGGTCGGAATTTTCGGCGGTACGAACCAACTGATCAGGGACTACTACCTGCGTCAGATCGGTAGTTCGAACCCCAATGTGGTTCGCGATACGCCCAACGCCCAGCAGATCGCCGATGCGGCCGCAGCGGGCCTCGCGCCCGTCGGCGACCTCTTGTACATCACCGACGAGTACATGAACCTGCAGCCGCGCGAGTCTGAAGGCCTCGATTTCCGCCTCTTCTACACGCTGCGCGACACCCCGGTCGGCGACTGGCGGCTCAGCCTCAACGCCAGCCAGAAGCTGAAACTGTATCAGGAGGCCAGCGAACAGCATCAAATCCTGCTGGACGCCCTGGCCGACGGCACGATCGCGGGCGTGACGGTCGGCGGCGTGGAAGACCTGATCGGACAGAACGGCCGGCCGGAATGGAAGTTCACCGCGTCCCTGACGTGGGACCTGGGGCAGTGGACCTCAGGCTGGTACACCAGCTACGTCTCCGACTTCGTCGACACCAGCGCCACCTATGTGGATACCGACGACTATTGGGTGGTGGACGAGTGGCTGACCCACAACCTCTATGTCCAATACGAATTCGACAAGGGCGGCCCGCTGGACGGCGCCCGGGTCCGGATCGGCGCGCGCAATCTGTTCGACGAGGACCCGCCGCTGGCCGACGACCGGTTCGGCTACAACGGCAGCGTCCATTCCAACCGCGGCCGCTGGTGGTACGCCAGCATCCGCAAGTCCTTCTAATGGCGACGCCCGGGCGAGGCTGAGGCCTCGTCCGGGCCTCTCTGGAAATCGACATGTCCTCCCTTGCGCCTTCGGCGGGCTTGGCCCGACCGGTGCGGATCGTCACGCGCCTATGGTTCGCCACGCCGCTGTGGCGACGGATCCTGCTGGGTCTGGGGCTGGGCGTGCTCGCGGGCCTAGTGCTCGGAGAACGCGCCCAGGATCTGAAATGGATCGGCGACCTCTTCGTTCGGCTGATCCGCATGTTGGTGACCCCGCTGGTGTTCGTGACCGTCGCCGCCGGCGTGTCGGCCATGTCCGACCCGGCGCGTCTCGGAGCGGTCGGTCTCAAGACCATGGTTCTCTACTTCGGCTTGATGCTGGTGGGCGCCGCCGTCGGTCTGGGCCTGGGCGCGCTGATCCAGCCGGGCGCCGACGTCGATCTAGCGGGCGTCGCGCCCGCGCCTCTGGCCGACGCACAGGATCTCGCCGCCGTCCTCGCCGACATTGTGCCTTTGAACCCTATCGCGGCCATGGCCGAGGGCGACATTCTCGCCGTCATCTTCTTCGCCTTGTTGATCGGCGCCGCTCTGTTGGTGACGGGCGAGGACGGACGCCCCTTGCAGAAAGTTCTGGAGTCCGGATCGGCCGTGCTTCTGCGCGTCGTCCAGTTCGTAATGGAGCTGGCGCCGTTCGGCGTCTTCGCCCTCATCGCCTGGGTGATGGGAACCAGCGGGCCGTCGGCCTTCGTCAGCGTCCTGCGGCTGTCTTGCTGTGTTGTTGTCGGCGCGGCGTTTCAGACCTTCATCGTTCACGGCGCCGTACTGCGTCTTCTGGCGCGAACGCCGGCTCTGCCCTTCTATCGCGACATCGTAGACGCGGTGGCGGTGGCCTTTTCGACCTCGTCCAGCGCCGCGACCCTGCCTATGGCGCTGCGGGTGGCCCAGAGAAATCTCGGCGTCAGCCCGGCGATCGCCTCGACGGTCTTGCCGCTCGGAGTGACCCTGAGCATGGACGGCACCGCCCTCTACGTCGGCCTCTTGGCCGCCTTTTCCGCCCAGGTTTTCGGCGTGGCCCTGGGGCCAGCCGACTATCTCGCCATAATGGCGGTCACCGCCATGGTGGCCCTGGGCGCCGCGCCCGTGCCTTCGGCCTCCCTGTTTCTGCTGGCGGCAGTGCTTTCAGTCATCGGTCTGGGGCCGGAGCAGACGGCCTTGATCGTCGGCTTCATCCTGCCCTTCGATCGGCCCCTGGACATGATCCGCACCGTGCCGAACTGCACCAGCGACCTGGCCGTCGCCGTCGCCGTCGCGCGGATGGAGGGCGAACTGGATTTCACAGCCTACAAGGAGAGACCGCTCGAATGACCCGTCCTCAACGCCATCTCTCGGCGCTCCTCGCCGCCCTTCTGGCCGCGGCGCCGGCCGTCCAGGCGCAGGAGCAGCCGCAAGCCCCGCTGAACTCTGATGCAGTTCACCACACGGCGATATCGAACGCCGTCGTCCGGCAGGGCTCGGCCACGGCTGAACAGCGGCTCGGCGAGCGGGTCGTGTTTCGCAGCATGGACGAGCCGCGAACCGAACTGGTCGGCTATCTGTTCCGGCCCGAGGGACCAACGCCCGAATCCGGCGCGCCGGCGGTCGTCCTGCTGCACGGCAGGGGCGGGGTCTATTCGTCCCTGGCCGACGGGGTCTATGAGGCGCGGAACCTGACGCTGCGACTCAAATTCTGGGCC
This sequence comes from Brevundimonas sp. Br13, assembly GCF_055391505.1. NCBI lineage: Bacteria > Pseudomonadati > Pseudomonadota > Alphaproteobacteria > Caulobacterales > Caulobacteraceae > Brevundimonas > Brevundimonas sp. Br13. The sequence continues at coordinate 1,724,218 of NZ_AP044008.1, forward strand.
GCGTACTGGACCGACCGGGGGTACTACGCCCTTGTCGTCGACAGTTTCGGGCCGCGAGGCTATCCGACCGGTTTCGCGGCCGGGACCTACAGTTCGCGACCGCCAGAGATCAACGAAGTGACGATCCGCCCCCTGGACGCCTATGGCGCGCTGCGGTTCCTGCGCAGCCTGGAGGGGGTGGCGGATGACCGGATCGGCCTGATGGGCTTCTCCAACGGCGCCAGCACTGTCCTTTCGGCCTTGGCTGACGACAAGCCCGGCGACATGCGGCGGATAGGCTTCCGGGCGGGGCTTGCCCTCTATCCGGGCTGCGGCCTCCAGGGACGGTTCCGGCGGGAGTACAAGGCCTATGCGCCGGTCGAGGTCTTCATGGGAACGGCCGACCAGGAGGTGTCGCCCGAAAGCTGCCGGACCCTAGTTGATCGCGCCCAAGCGGCGGGCGCTTCAGTGAACCTGACCCTCTATCCGGATGCGGCCCACGGATTCGACGATCCCAGCCGCAGCCGCCAGGCGGTCGCCGCCAACGCAGCCGCGACTGAGGATCTTCGCGGCCGCGTCGATCGCTTCTTCGAAGTTCAGCTGGCGCCCCGCTGACTCCAGATCCAGGCGGGCAGGGGCGTCGGCGTCCGGCCGACGCCCCTTTCAGAGTCAGGAGCCCGCCGCTGTCGCCGGGCCGTAGAACAGGGCGTTGAACAACAGCCGCACCGAGGCCCGGGCCTGCGCGCGATTGATTACGTCCGGCCCCAGGATGATCAGCCGACCCTGCCCCATAGGCGCATCGACCACGGCGGCGGCGCCGGCCAGTTTCTCGGGCCCTATGGCCCAGCCGCTCGACACCACAGGGGTCGCTGGGTAACGGGCGGCGATCCGGGCGCCGTCGCGCACGGTGAAGGCCGCGTTTTCGTCGAAGAAGACATCCAGTCGCGCCGGCAGGCCGTAGGCCAGGGGCTCGGCCGGATCGACGTCCATCGCCAGCAAGGCGCCGGGGATGAAGAAGTCGGTGGAGGGCAGGGGCCTGTCCGCGTTCGAGAGCACGTCCTCGATCGGCGCCCCCAGGGCCAGGGCCAGTTTATGGGCCGATCCTGCGGTCACGATCGTGCCCCCGGCCTCGGCGAAGCGGGTCAGTTGCGGCAGGGTCTTCTCTCGCGTCACGGCGCCCAGCCAGGACCGATAGGCTTCGGGAATCGTCTCGGGATCCGGCTGTCCGCGCCCGCTCCCGTTGGGGAAGTCGCCGGGCAGCAGATCAGGCGCGAACACCAGGACGTCGAAATCCCTGTTCAGGTCACCTGCGTCGAGACGCTGGGGGTAAATGACCTCGAAGGGGAACTCGAACTGCTCCAGCAGCCAACGGGTCCAGCCTGCGGACATGGAGCCGCCGTAGCGATCCACCAGACCGATCCGCACCGGCTTCAGCGCCATGGCGTCGCCCGCCGGCGCGCGCGACACCGCTTCGGCGTTCAGGCCCAGCTCGGCGACCGCCTGTTCGACCAGGACGCGCGACGTCTCGCTTTCCGGAATCCACAGGGCGCCGGGCGCCAGGGTGCGCGCGCCGAGACGAACCTCGGTCTTCTGCCAGAACACCGGCTGCCCCGCCTTCAGCAGACGGTTGCTCAGGATGAAGCTGTTGATCGCTGCATGATCGACGACGAAGCCCGCGTCGCCCCGTCCGCGAATCTTACCGGCGGGCACGGCGATCAGGTCCGGCACGCGCTCCAGCGGCGCCTCGAACGGATCGAGAATCCGGTCGAACCTCACCCCCATCTGCAGCGCCAGCGTATAGCCGGTCGCGTCATAGGGCAGGACGGGGGGACCGTCGGGATATCGCAGGTCGTGCGGATGATCCTGCGGTTCGAACATGTCCAGCACATGCGGCCGATAGGCCTGGTTCGTCCGCACGATGAAGGATCCCGCCGGATAGGAGGTTCCGGCGATGGAGAAGGCGCGGGTCGCGCAATCCACGTCCACGCCGGTCTTGATCAGGCTGTTGAGGAAGGCGATCGCCGTCGGCAGATCGGCCTGGTCTGCCGGGATGACATAGGCGCGCGGATCGCGCAGCGCCGGATCACGCAGCACCTTGTCGTAAAGGGCGGGATCGGCGGTGCGGCCGGTCTGGCCCGCAGCCGCCTTCAGGGCGTCGATCCGCGACGGCGTGACGCGCCAGGTGTCGGTCTCGCCCCGCGCGATGGCGTTCGCCCCCATACGCCAGATGTTGAACAACAGCCGGTCGCGATTGCGCGAGGCATAGTCCAGCACCGCCCGATTGATCGACAGCGAATAGTCGATCGACTGCCGGAACCGCCAGGTCTGCGGCGCGATCGGGGCCGGCAGATCGTTCCGCGGCAACTGGTTGTCCGGAACCAGGGCGATGCGGCTCGGCGTCGGGTGCCCGGTGATCTCCGTCAACAGGCCGATGGCGTTATGAAAATAGGTGATCGACCGCTCCATCCCGTTGTTCCAGGTCGAATAGGGGGCGCCGCTGCGCATGGTCGCGCCGGGCTTTCCCTCGGCGACCAGCCGGTTGTGCATGGCGGCGGCGACTTCCGACAGGGTGGTCATCGCCAAGGGGTCGTAGTTGTAGTTGAAGGGATCCCGGAACGGCGGCATGAACACGACCGTCCCGGCCGGCGCCGGCTGATGGTGGTTGTAGACGATCTGAGGGAACCACTCCCGGAACAGCATCCGGTTGACGTTGGTCGTCTCCGTCATCGCCGACAGATAATAGTCGCGATTGTTGTCGTGGCCGACGTAGGCCTGATAGAGGCGCGGCAGGCTGGCAAACTCCCGCTTCTCCGGGTCCTCCTCCCGCATGTACCAGTCCGCCACCAGATCCCAGCCGTCCGGATTCAGTGGCGCGAACAGGATGATGACGTCGTCCAGCACCCGCAGGGCCTCGGGATCCTGAGCCGTCACCCATTCATGGACGGCGGCGATCAGGGCCTGGGGCGGCACGGTCTCGGTCGCATGCAGGCCGCCGTCGATCCAGACCACGGCCTTGCCCTCGGCCGCCAGGGCGCGCGCCTCGGCTTCGTCCACGCCTTCGGCCTTGGCCAGACGGCGGGCGATGTCGCGATAATGATCCAGGCGGGCGATGTTCGCCGGAGACGAGACGGCGGCCACATACTGCGTCCGCCCCTCGGTCGTCTTGCCGACCTCCATCAGCTTCATGCGGTCGGACTGGGCGGCGAGCGTGTGGAGATAGGCTTCGAACTGCCGATAGTTGATCAACTGATAATCGTCGCCGACGTCATGTCCAAACGCCGCATTCGGGGAGGTGATATGGTCCGTGTGAGCGGCTGCTGGTCCCCCAAGCAGCGCGCTCGCGATTACAATCGCCGCCAAAATTCGGTTTAACATCTTCTATCTCCGTTCCCGTCCATTGATTTGGACGCACGGCGACCCGGGTTTCCTCCAACATGGCAACGCAGGCGCTCTAGGAAACGCATCGCACAAACGGGACCATGTCGCGGAGCTTGTCTCCTGGCAGGGCCGTCGGGTTTTCTAGATCCACGGTCGGCAATCGCACTCCTTTGGTTGGGACCCGCAGACGCTAGCTCGCTTGGGTGATCGACGCCATCGGTGGTGTTCACGACGCCGCCATAAGAGTGGCCCACCAGAATAACGTCGCCCTATTCCGGTCCTGCGCGAGGTCGATGGAACCTCCTTGGTCGCTACGCCCGACCACGAGCCGGCCGCCATGATCGCCTATGTGGAGGGACTTGGGCGCCGACCGGCCGTCAAGCCGACGGCGCCCGACTGAGCCTTTGATCTGTGTCAGGCCGGCTGTCGGATCCGCGCCCTCGCTTTCCCATATGATCGGCCAGATCGCGACATCAGATGGGATGTCGACGCTGTTCAGGATGTGCGAGGTGGTGATGCGCCCATGGTTTCGGAAGCCAGCGTGTCGCCCGTTTCGCGAGGCGCAGCCCGTCGCGCCAGAATGATCATTCCTATCGACGTCAGGACGGGGCCGGCGGCCATGAACCCGCGCAAACCCTCCGGGGTCACGCCCGGATGAATTGCGGCGGCGACGATCAGCACGCCCAGCGCCAGGGTGATTTTCGCCAGGGCGCTGAAGATGGCGAAGGCGAGGCCCTGACGGTGGGCCGGAAGGCGGGACGCCCAGTCGCTGAAGCTGGCCCATTTCGCCATGCCCAGCCCGCCGTTGCCCAGGCCGAACAGCCAAGCGCCGGCGATGAAGGCGATCGGCGCGTCGAACGGCGCCAGGAGGAAGACCACGGCCCCGGCGGCCTGGAGCAGAGCCGAAACCGTGAAAAGGGCGATGCGGCGGGACGGAGGAAAGATCATGAGCCAGAGCGGTTGGCCGCAGCAGACGCCTGCGGCGGCGGCGATGATGAGGGCGCCGCCCGTCGTCGATGACGCGAAGGCGCGGGTCGCGAAGTAAGGCTCCAACTTCTGAAACAGAGAAGGGCCCAACATCATCAGGACCATCATGGCGAACAGGGGCCATAGGGCCGCCAAGCCGAGGCCCGATCTCTTCAACGGAGACTGCACGTGAAGGTCGGCTGTATCCGTTGGGCCCCTGAGGCGCCGGTTCAACAAGATCGCCCTCGTGATGGCGATCAGGGCCGCGATCAGCGCCAGGGCGATGAGCATGACGCCGCCGCCGCCGCGCCGCTCAGCAGCGATCAAGGGACCGACCACCACGGCCACGCTCAGATTGCCCAGGCCGCTGGCGAAGATGCGCGTGACCGCGACACGCGACCGCGCCTCAACCTCTGCGGTCGCATTGGCCATCAGGGAGTTTTGAGAGACGTCATAGACGGCGAAGGCGAGGCGAAACAGGACGCCCGTCGTCAGGGCCCAGCCGACGCGCATCGGAAAGGGAAGCAGGGCGGTTGCGACCACCCCCACCAAGGCGACGCCGCTAAAGATCGCGCCGAGGGATTGCAGGCCAGCTGCGCGCCTCATGCCCGCCGACCGGCGAAACAGAATCCGCCCAGCCTGAAGGTCGAAGATCGCGCTGATAAGAAAACCGATCGCCAAGACGCCGGCCATATGGGCGGGCGTCAGACCTGCAACCTCGGTCAGAAAGAAGGCGAACAGAACCTCTCCGCCGTACCAGAACAGACTCTTTCCGTAGTGAGCTGCACCATAGACGGCGGTTGTGGACCACCGGTCACGCCTGCCCAGCACCGAAACGCCCCCCGTCTCCCGGAAGCTTTTCTGACGCGTCCTAGAGGCTTTCACCTTAGCAGCCGCTTGTGACGGTCTCGCAACTGGGGCGCTGGGCGTCGCCGCAGCCAATCTGGGCGGTTTGGGCAGGCAATACCTTAGTCCTGGTCAATGGACGAGGCATCGCCGGCGCGGCCGGGATCAAAGACGGTTTCGCAAACCTGAGCGGTATTCCGCTGAGCGCCGCGGAGCGCGCGGATATCACCCAGGCGGGTTCCTCGGCCGTTTACGGATCAGACGCCCGTCGCTCACCTCACCACCAGATCGAATAGACGAGGATCAGGAAGGCGATGACGCCGAGCCCGGCGAGGTTGAAGCCGAGCGAGGTCTTGTAGCTGATCTTGTCCAGCTTGATCTTCATGGCGTCGGGCTTGGCCGGCGCCAGCAGCGATACGACCACCGCCGCGATCAGCGAGACGATGAAGACGACGCCGACGCGGTTCATGAAGGGGAAGATGAACTGACCCGTCTCCTGCAGCCACCAGAAGACGGCCGACAGAACCACCGAGCCGATGGCGGCGGTCAGGGCGCCGGCTTCGGACGCGCGCTTCCAGAACAGGCCCAGCATGAAGATGACGACGATGCCCGGCGTGAAGAAGCCCGTGAACTCCTGGATGAACTGGAAGGCCTGGTCGAAGCCGCCCAGCAGGGGACGGGCGGTCAGGATGCCGATGATCACGGCGGCGACGGCGGCGATGCGGCCGACCGTGACCAGTTGATGCTCGGGCACGTCCTTCTTGATCTTGGCGTAGAGGTCCAGGGTGAAGATGGTCGAGATCGAATTCACCTTGGACGCCAGCGAGGCGATGATGGCGGCGATCAGGGCGGCGAAGACCAGACCCTTCAGACCGACCGGCAGCAGGTTCATCATTGACGGATAGGCCTGGTCCGGCGCCGACAGGTTCGGGGCCAGCACCAGGGCGGCCATGCCGGGCAGGACCACGATCACCGGCATAAGCAGCTTCAGATAGGCGGCGAAGGCGATGCCCTTCTGGGCTTCGGGCAGGGACTTGGCGGCCAGGGCGCGCTGGATGATGTACTGGTTGAAGCCCCAGTAGCTGATGTTCATGATCCACAGCCCGCCCAGCAGGACGGCGATCCCCGGCAACTCCTGATAGTGAGGATTATCCGGCGACAGGATCATGTCGAACTTGTCGGGGAACTCGGTCAGCAGGGTGTTGAAGCCGGCCAGCGCGCCGCCCGCGCCGCCGATGGTCGACAGGGCGATGAAGCCGATGATCAGGCCGCCGCAGACCAGCAGGGCCACCTGGACGATGTCGGTCAGGGCCACGGCCTTCAGACCGCCCCACAGCTGATAGGCCAGGGCGAAGACGCCGATGGCGACGATGGCGTAGTCCTGGTTGAAGCCCGTGACCGTGTGAACGGCGATGGCGCCCAGCCACAGGATCGAGGTCACGTTCACGAAGACGTAGAGCAGCAGCCAGAAGACAGCCATCACGTTTCGGATCGTCGGCCCGTACCGCTGCTGCAGGAACTGCGGCATGGTGACGATCTCGTTGCGCAGGAAGATCGGCAGGAAGAATTTCCCGACGATCAGCAGGGTGAGCGCCGCCATCCATTCATAGGAGGCGATGCCCAGGCCGATCACATAGCCGGACCCGCTCATGCCGATGATCTGTTCGGCCGAGATGTTGGCCGCAATCAGCGAGGCGCCGATAGCCCACCACGGCAGGCTCTTGGAGGCCATGAAATAGTCGGTGGAGGTCTTCTGCTCGCCGCCCTTGCTGCGAGAAACCCACTGGGCCAGGCCGAAGATGAAGACCGCGTAGATCGCCAGGATCGCCAGATCGACGCTTGCGAGCGACATAGTGTATCCCCCCGTTCGGCCCATTCATTCGAGCTCGAACCGGAGCCTAGGTTAGGCCCCTGAACGCCGCAACGATTTTAATAGATGCGGCTGGACGTGCTGGAGCCGCTGTCCTTGGGGGGAGCCGGCGATGACCCGCTCGCAGATGTCGGCCGCCCGCGTCCTGCACGCGGCCTCAGGCCTGATGTTCTACGCTCCCTTGGAAGAGATTCCCGAGGACGAGCGTGATGCGACGCAGCGGTGGTCCGGCTCCGCTCAGGCGGTCGCCAAGTCGATAAGGCGTGGGCGGCGCCATCCAGGATTGCCCGTTCGGTAAGGATCGGCGACGTAGAGATGAAATGTTGATGACGCCTGTCAGCTTGGTCTGATCGCTCCGTCTCTCTGTCGTCTGCGCCTTCGGCAGACCTCGGGGGATCACACCAATGAACATCAAATCGCGCTATCTGGCGGCGGCGGGAAGCCTGGCCCTGGTCGCGGCCTTCCCGCAATGGGCGGTCGCCCAATCGCAGTCGCAATCGCAGTCACAGTCACGGTCCGCCTCGACCGAGGCGGAGGAGGTCGCTCAGCCCAATCCGGCCGTCCTGGATGACGTCGTCGTCACCGGCTATCTGCAAGGCCTGCGTCGCTCGATCGACGAGAAACGCAAGAATGACATGATCTCGGACAGCGTCAGCGCCGACGACATGGGCAAGCTGCCGTCGTCGAACCTGACCGAAGCCGCATCGCGCATTCCCGGCGTCTCAGCCGTTCGCAACCACTTCACCGGCGAGGGCGACCGGGTCGTCATCCGGGGTATGGCGACCGAGTACAACGCCTATGCCGTCAACGGCGTCCGCATGGGCGGCACGGGGTCGCCGAACGACAACTTCTTCCGTGGCGTTCGGCTCAGCTTCCTGCCGACTTCGGGCGTGGACGCCATCACCGTCTATAAGAGCCTGCTCCCCTACATGGACGGCGACGCCATCGGCGGGACGATTGACATCAAGACGCCGACGGCCTTCGACTACGCTCCGACCTATGCGGCCGGTTCGATCGAGGGAACCCTGCTGCAACAGCGCGAAGACCGAACCTCATGGGCGGCTGACGTCGCCTTCGGCAAGCAGTTTTCGGATCGGCTTGGCCTCTATGTGACCGGCAACTACTCCGAGCGCGGTTCGCAGTTCGAGCAGATCGGCAACTCGGGGGACAACATGCCCCGCACCTGGTACAGCACGACCGAGAGCCTGGATTTCGATCCCAAGACCTTCGTGTCGCGGGGTCTGGAGATGTCGACCGGCGACACGGATGTGACCCGCTGGGGGTTCAACGGCTCGCTGGACTACCGCGGCGACAACCACAGCTTCCACCTGCGTGGTCAGTACAATGAATATGAGGAAACGCAGTTCAGGAACCGTCTGAACTTCCGCAACGAAGGCGGCACCAAGGTCTCGGCCCGTCTGGAGCAGATGGACAAGACGCGAGGCGACCTGGTTCAGCCCGCTGACGCCGTCGTCGGCTACGACCCCAAGCTGGGGGCGATCTACAACTACACCCCCGCCCAGATCGTGGACCGCGACAAGGACGGAAAGATCACCGACGCCGACAAGGGCGCCGCCGGCTTCTACAGCCTGAACGGCGCCTCGGGCGCCTGGGACCCCAAGGGCTTCCGTCTGCGCCGCTATTGGGAAGGCGGCACGACGGAGGGCGTGCTGCAACTGATCAACCTGGGTGGCGAAAGCCGGTTCGGCGCCTTCACCCTGGACTATGACGCCTCCCATTCGGAGTCGGAAGACAACATCATCGACAGCTACGACATGTATTTCGGCCGCAACGCCTATCTGTGGAAAGGCAACGAGGGCGTCGAGATCGTCAGCCAGGATGATCCGCAGTATCTGAAATGGGTGCTGAACCCCGCCGGCATGGCCGCCGTTCAGGATCTGAAGGAATACACCGCCTCCGGCCTGAGCGGCGAATACGGCGGCGCCAAGGAGACCTTGAATCAGGCCCAGTTCAACCTGCGCTACGAACCCGCCGGGTCCTGGCTGCAAGAGGTGCGGGTCGGCGCCAAATACTACAAGTCCGAGCGTGAACGCCGTCAGGGCACGCTGATCGATCTGGCACCCACGGGAACCATGGCTGACTATTCGGCCCTGTTCGGCGAACCGGTCACGGACATGTTCGACGGCCGCTACACCGGCCTCTACCAACTCGGCGCCGTGATCGACACGGACAAGATGATGGCCGAGATCGATCGCGCCAAGGCAGGGAACTCCACCCTGCTGGCCCTGAAAGAGACGGAGTCGCTCGATTACGCCTCCACCTGGTTCTACGACGAACAGGTGGTGTCGGCCTATGTGATGGGCACGGCTCGCTTCGGCGCCGCCGAGATCATCGCCGGGGTTCGAATGGAGGACACCGACAACGAAATCCGCGCCTGGACGGAAGATCCGGTGCGGGGCGAAGACTACGCCCTGGACAACACCGGCTTCACCAACTGGCTGCCGTCGGTGCATCTGAACTATGATCTGACGCCCAGCGCCAAGCTGCGGGCGGCGATCTGGACCAGCGTGTCGCGCCCGGACATCAACCGGATGACCTCGGTCAAGGAATACAGCTACGACCAAGATCCCGACGGCGACGGCAAGACCAATCCGACCACGGAGTGGGTCCTGACCGGCATCGTGCAGGGCAATCCCGGACTGAAGCCGATGACCTCGATCAACTATGATCTGTCAGCGGAGTATTACAACGGGCGGACCGGCGCCTATTCGGTGGCCCTGTTCTACAAGGACCTGGACAAGTTCCTGTACCGGTCATCGTCCTCCGTCATCCAAGACGGCACCTTGGGCGAGTTCGACGATCCGTCGGGCGTCTCCGTCTCCATGCCGATGAACGGCCGCAAGGCCGAAATCCACGGCGTGGAGATCAACGCCCGTCAGCAGCTGCATTGGCTGCCCGCGCCGTTCGACGGCCTGGGCGTGGCCCTGAACGCCACCATCCAGCGTTCGTCGGCCGAGACCGGCCTGTCCTGGCATCCGCAGGGTTACACCCTGCCGTTCATGGAGACCCCAGACCACATCGTGAACCTGGAGCTGTTCTGGGAACGCAACGGCTGGGAAGCCTATGTCGCCTATAACTACCAGGACAAGTCGCTGGAAGACATCGAGGACTTTGGCAACGACCCCTATGAGCAGGACTACCACTTTGTGGACCTGATGATGCGGCGTCAGATCACGCCGAACCTGACGGCGACCTTCAAGGTGCAGAACCTGATGGACAGCTATACCTACTACTACACCTTCGGCTCCGGGAAGGGCGGCGTTCGCGACTATATCGAGAACGGCCGCTATCTGAGCCTGAACCTGAACTGGCGTCTCTGACGACGTCCGGCCGCTCGCGGAAGACACCGCGAGCGGCCTCTTCTTCTCCAACCGAGGTATTCCCATGCGTCTGTCCCTGCGTCTCGCCGCGGCCCTGTCCTGCAGCGTTCTGGCCTTCGCCGTCGTCCCGGTCGCCCAGGCTGAGAGCCTGCCCGAACGGGTCATTGTCAATCTGACCGAAACGCCGGCCACCAGCCTGGCCTTCAACTGGCGCGCCGAAGCCGGGGGCGGGGAGGGGTTTATCGAATATGCGCCCCTGACGCCCGGACCGGCCTATCCTCAGACTGCGGTGCGGATCGCGGCGAAACGCACCGCCGCCGCCTTCACGACCCGCGATCAGGAGCAGGTTTCCGCCGACTACTACAGCGTTCAGCTGACCGGCCTGACGCCGGACACCCAATATGTCTATCGCGTCGGCCGTGAGGGCGCTTGGTCGGCGTGGCGTCAGGTCAGAACCGCCGCCGCCGAGGCCCGCCCCTTCACCTTCCTCTATATGGGCGACGTCCAGAACGACATCCGCTCGATGGGCGGTCTGGCCGTGCGTCGCGCCCTGCGTCAGACGCCGGACGCGGCCTTCATGCTGTTCGCCGGCGACCTGATCAATCGGGCCGACAATGACGCGGAATGGGGCCAGTGGTTCGACATGGACCCGCATCGGCTGGCGGAGACCCCGTCGCTGATGACGCCTGGCAATCATGAATATATGAAGCCCGAGGGCGCGGAGGCGCAGCAGCTGGCGCCCCAGTGGCGGCTTCAGTTCAACCTGCCGGACAACGGCCCTTCCGAACGGCTCAGCGAAACCGTCTATCGCGTCGATTATCAGGGTGTGCGCGTCATCTCGCTGGACGCCGACATGATGGATGAAGACCCTCAGTCGGCGCGTGATCAACTGGCCTGGCTCGAGCGTCAATTGACGGACAGTCCGGCGCGCTGGACCGTCATCCTGATGCACTATCCGCTCTATTCGACGGCGCGGGGACGGGACGGCGCCGAGTTGCGGGCGGTGCTTCAACCGGTGCTGGATCGCCATCACGTCGATCTGGTCCTGGCCGGTCACGACCACACCTATGGACGCGGGCGGCCGCACGATCAGGGACCGGTCTATATGGTCTCCAACGTCGGGCCGAAACAGTATCCGCTGGGCGACATCAACTGGCCTGTCCGCAAGGGCAGCGGGATTCAGGTGTTCCAGCAGATCGAGGCGACGCCGGATCGGCTGACGGTGCGGGCCTTCACCATGGACGGTCTGCTGTATGACGCCTTCCAGCTCGACAAGACCGGCCAGGGCCCGGCGCGCCTGACCGATCTGAAGCCGGCGACGCCGGAGCTGATCCTGCGGCGGGAGGACCGGTGATGCGCTGGCGCGTCGGTCTGGTCGGGCTGATCGCGGTCGCGGGGCTGGCGGCGACGCCGGCCCTGGCCGGTCCGGTCTGTGGAGAGACTGCGGCGATGTCGCGTCTTCAGACCGACCTGGCCCAGCCGCGCGGCGTCTTGCTGATCGCGGCTCACCGGGCGGGGCATCTGACTTCGCCCGAAAACTCCTTGGCCGCCGTCGACGAAGCGGTGCGCGAGGGCGCCGACATCGTCGAACTGGACGTCAAGGTCTCGGCCGACGGCGTGCCCTTTCTGATGCATGATCGGACGGTGACGCGGACCACCGGCGGCGTCGGCGAGGCGGAAAGCCTCACCTATGGCCAACTGCGGGATCTGCGACTGGCGAACAGCGCCGAACCGCCGCCGACCCTGGTTGAGGCTCTCCGCAGGACGTGCGGTCGGGTGCTGGTCGATCTGGATATGAAGACGGATCGCGTCGCGGCCGTGGCGGCGGTGGTGGAAGGATTGGGGATGACCGACCAGGTCGTCTTCTTCGACTCGGACGGAGAGGTGCTGCGGGCGGTGCGACGGCTCCTACCCCGCGCGCACGTCATGCCGCGCGTCGATCGTCCAGACGGTCTAGGGGCCGCGCTCGCGGGACTTGCGGATGTGGCGATCGTGCATGGCGATCCCGACTCCCTGACCCCGGACCTTCGGCGCGGCGTGCGCAGCCTGCCGGCGCGAATCTGGGTCAACAGCCTGGGCGAGGTGGATCACGCCGTGGCGAGCGGCGCACCGGATGTCTGCGCTCGTCTGGAGGGGCTGCTGGCGATGGACGCCAACGTCATCCAGACCGACCGACCGCGCGCATTGCGGAGCGCCGCGGCCGACTGCGGGCTTTCGGCGCGTCCGTGATGGAGGTCCCGCCGTCATGGGGGGACTGGAGGCGGGACGCCGTCGATCCGTCCCGCGTGCGGTCGGGCGGCTTTGGCCGGTCCAGCACAGGCCCCACCCCCGATCCGGCCGGTGGACGGTTCAGGGCGGCGCAGGCGTCGGTGCAAGTGAGGACGCCCCGCCGGGGGTGGGGACTGATACTCGAGATCGTGTTGGGCGAGGACGCCTGGTTCTGCGTCAGCGACGAGGCGGGCCTTTATCCCACGCGCCGCCACAGGGTCAGCGCCGGCGCGCCCTTGCGCCTTCGCCTTCCGGTTCGGGCGGACGGCGGCTACGACCTGACCGTCTCGCGCCTGGGCGGCGACTTCAGGCGGCGATTTTCGGGGCGGCTGGCGTCGAAAGACCAGGTCAGAAGCTGCGGCTGATCGCCAAGGTCACCGTGGGCCCAGTACGGATGTATTCGCGCAGATCCTCCGATCCCGAACCGAAGGTGTACCAATAGGTATGACTGTTCAGCAGATTGCGGACCTGGATCGAAGCGAAGCCGTCTGCGCCCCACCGCCGTCGAAGACTGACGTCCACAAAGCTGTAGGGCTGTTCGTACGGGTCGTTGGCGAAACTATCCATGCCTTCCAGGAAGCCCGACTGGCGGTTCCAGCCGGCCGCCGCCTCCCATCCGCCGCCTTGCCAGAACAGTTCGACGCTCGCCAGGGTCTCGGGCGTCTCGGTGAAGGGGAGACGATCGCCGCGGCGCCAGCTGATGTTGGCGTCGGCGCGGCTGAGCTGCCAGGTCAGATTGGCCGAGACGCCCAGGCCGTCCAGCGGCGCGGGCGCCCAGTCCAGGTTGTGACGGATCGCCAGTTCCATTCCGCTGATCCGCGCCTTGCGCCCGTTGGCGTAGGCCCGCACGGGCGCGCCATCCTCCTCCCCCCGCTCGATCAGCCCGCCGTCGCGAATCGAGCTGGTGGAGGCCCGATAGAGGAAGTTGCGGATATCCTTGTGAAACAGGGCGGCTGACCAGGCCGTTGATCGACCATAGCGTTCCAGCGACAGATCATAGCCGACCGCCTCCATGGGTTTCAGATCCGGATTGCCCTGGCGGATTTCCTGAAGGGTCCAGTCGGTCCTGGGATTGGTCTTGCCGTCGCGGTCGGGGTCCTGGTCATAGACATACTGCCGCGCCGTCGTCATTCGGGCGATGTCGGGCCGGGCGAAACTGGTCCAGACCGCAGCCCGCAGCACCCTGTCGCCGTCAAGGGCACGCCGCAGATGCAGCGACGGCAGCACATTGGTGAAACTGTTGCGGCGATGGTCTCGGCCGTCGCCGCGAAGCGCGTCCAGGATGGGATAGCTGACGTCGGATCGGGTGTGTTCGATCCGGACACCGCCCGTGATCTGGGTCTCATCCCATCGGGCGGCGGCCATGACATAGGCGGCGGCGTCCTGTTCCTTCAACCGAAAGCGTTCTGTGTCGGTCTGAGCCTTGAATTTGGGATCGATGGTGAAATAGGCGCTGTCCCCGCGATAGGCCCGGTCGATCTCGGCCGCCATCCGCCGATTGTCCAGGACGACGCCCAGGCGGTGGTCGCCGACATAGCGGCCGTCGAACATGTCGGTGACCGGCGTACCGAACAAGCCGTCCAGGTCGGCCAGGGTTTCCGGTCCGATCAGGTCGGGCCGGGCGGCGCCCGAGTTGCGGCGGCTGGAGCGCATGTATCGGCCCCCGACTTGTACCGACTCCAGCCAGCCGCTGCTCGGCGTATAGGTCAGATCGAACTGCGCCTGGCCCAGGGTTTCGGACGTGCGCTCCCACTCCTCGCCCAGATGTCTGAAATCAAAGGCGGCGGGGTCCTGAACCGCAGCCATGCCTGCGGGGTTGAGCCCCCACAGGCGAAAGCGCGGGTCGCCGGTCTCGATCACCTTTATCCCGCGATTGCCCAGCCATTCGACCGCGTCCGTCCGGAATTCCAGAAGCGCGCCGCCGTCCAAATCATCCCTGGACCGCGACAGCGACAGGTCATAGGCGATCCGCCAGGGACCGCCCCATCGCCGTCCGCCCAGGTTCAGGGAAGACAGGAGGCCCGATTCACGGGTCGATTCCCAGAACCGTCTCAATCGGAACCCCATCGGATCCCACACGCCCGAAGCGCCCGCCAGGCTGTAGACGGAGCGGACCTTGCGGTCGGCGTCGGTGATCCGTCCGTCTCCGTCCACATCCTTCACGTCTGCGGTCGAATAGCCGTAGATGCGCCCCAGGCTGGGATCAGACCCAACCACCATGGCGTCCGGCTGAGCCAGACCGGTTCTCCGGCTGTCCACCTGGACCAGCCGCTCGGTCCCCGCCAGGCCGTCGTTGCGGAAGTTCAAACGGTTTCGATACTCCTCGCCCTCATAGCGGTTGTACTGAAGCCGCAGGTGAAGGTCCTGGTGTGCGCCTCGCCAGTCCAGGCTTCCGTTCAGACCCAGGCGACGCACCTGGGTCTCGCCGACCGCCAACTCCATGCCCCTCATGACGAACCGGTCGAAATCCCAGCCGGTCGAATAGACGGTGTCGAACCAGACCGGCGGCAGGTCGTCGCTGTCGCCGCCGACCATCTCGAACTGCGAGCGGGCGTCGCTCCAGTTGGCGGCGACGAACAGACCCAGCCGATCGCCGAACCGATGCGAAACCGCCAGGGCCGCCTTGCCCGATTTCGGTCGGTCGAACCGGGTCAGCCAGCCGTGCTCGACCGACAGCCGCACATGGTCGTGGTCGGCGTCGAAGGCTGTGGGGGTCTGGATGTCGATCAGCCCGCCCAGGGCGTCGCCGTCCAGATCGGGCGTCAAGGTCTTGCGCACGATCAGGTTCTGGATTCCCTCGGGCGGCAAATAGCTGAGGCGGACGCCGCGATAGAATTTGTCCGCCCGCGACCCGGCTCCGCCCAGACGTACGCCGTTGATCCGATAGGCGTTCCATTCGGTGGACATGCCCCGAACCGTCAACCGGTCGCCCTCGCCGGTCTGATGGTTGCGGACGGCGTTGACGCCAGGCAGGCGCGCAAGACTTTCCGCCAGATTGTTGGTCGGCAGCAGGCCTTCATCATCGGCGCTGACCACATCGCTGACGCCGTCATAGGCGCGTTTGATCGCCAGGGCGTCGTCGATCGCGCCCTTGCGTCCCAGGACCACCACCTCTTCCAGCTCGGCCGCGGGGGGCTGGGGCTGGGCGCGCTCGACGATCAGGGTCTGACCCACGATCCGGCCCCTCAGATCGGGGTGGGCGGCCAGCAGCCGGTTCAGGGCGGTCCAGGCGGTGGTTCGGGCCTGTATGCCCGGCGTGCGGCGGCCACCCACCAGATCGGCGTCAGCCAGCACAGCCAGACCCGATTGGCGCGACAGCGCCCGAAGAGCCTCGGCCATAGGGCCGCTGGATATCTGAAACCTATGGGCTGTTCGGTCAGGTGTGGACTGAAGGTCCCGAGCTTCAGCCTGTGCCGGCGAAAGCCCCGCCGCAAGCCACAGGCTCGTCGCCGCTACGGCGCTCCACAGCCTTGCACGGCCCGTCCCCATGCCTGGCTCACCGCTCGATCAGCAGACGGCCGGAGGCTTCCCTGCGAAGGGTCAGGCCCTGCATGTCCGCGACGGTGGTCAGGACGTCCTGAGGCTCAGAGGCGGCGAACCGCCCGCTGATCCGGCGGCGGCTCAAGGCGGGATCGGCCAACTCGGCCTTCAGCCCCGGCGATCGGCGCTTCAGCTCGATCAGCAGGTCGGCCAGGCTCATATTGTCCGCGTCGATCCATCCCTCGGTCCAGTCCGGCGTCGTCACATCGGCGTCCAGCCGCTGGATCGGCCCGGCGGCGCCGTCGCTCAGCAATCGGCGGCCGGCGGACAGAAGCTGACGGCGCTCGGGATGGTTCAGTGGAACCACCTCGACCCGACCTTCCAGAACCGTGACCTCCACCGCGCCGCCGCTGCGTTCATCGACGTTGAAGCGCGTGCCTAGGGCCGTGATGCGGTGGGTCGCCGTAAGGACGGAAAACGGACGTCTGGCGTCCTTGGCCACTGAGAAGAAGCCTTCGCCGCTGAGCCAGACGTCGCGCCGTTCCGGTCCGAAGGCCGTGCGGACGCGGCTGTCGCCGTTGAGCTGGATCAGGGAGCCGTCCTCTAGGGCCGCCTGAAGACTTTGTCCCGCCACGCCCTCCAGCCTTTGTTCGATGACGACGGGCGCAGAGGGCCACATCAGCACGGCCAGCGCCGCGCAGGCCGCCGCCGCTAAGCCGCCGACCCAAAGCCGTGAAGACCAGCGGTGGAACAGCCGAGGCGCAGGATGGAGGCCGGCGCGCCGAGAACGTCCGGCCTCGGCCGCCAACCGCGCAGTGACGGCGGCAAGGGCGGGATCGGTCAGCAGGCGTTCCTGGGCGTCCAAGAGGCGCGCGCGGTCCGGGGCCTCCGCAAGCCAGGCGCGCAGCGCCTGGTCAGCCGCCGCATCCATCTCGCCGCAGCGGCGCCGGTCGGCCCACAGGGCGGCCTGTTCTTCTGGGGTGGGCGCAGACGGCCTCATCGGGCGCGCTCCATGTCCACCGCGCGGCGGACCTCAACGGCCGCGCGGCTGAAGTGTTTCTGGGCCGCCTCGACTGAAATGTTCAGCCGGGCGGCGATCTCGGCGTAGCTGAGATCGGCGGACTGTCTCAGCACGAAGACTTCGCGCCTCAGCCGCGGCATGCGCTGAAGCGCACGGGTGAAAAGGTCCGCTCTCTGCTTCATGTCGAGAACCTCGAATGGAGAGGGGGCGTCCGACGCCGCCGCCTCGTCGATCGCCTCGCCGGCCGACGGAGAGGCGACGCGCCTGCGATCGCTCAGCAGGTTCAGGGCCACCCGGAAGGCGTAGGCCACCGGATCCTTCAGCGGCGCAGCCTGAGATCGCGCCAGGACGCGGGCGTAGGCCTCCTGACTGATGTCGTCGGCGTCCGCATCATTGTGGACGCGGCTGCGGACGAAGGCGCGCAGACGCACGGCGTTCTTGGCCAGCAGTCGTCCCGCACCCAAATCCTGAACTGACATCCAATCCCCGTGGGCCCACCCGTTGGGCCGCGCTTTTACGGCTCAACGATGACGTTCCGAAAACAGTCCGGCGAATAATCGCGGCGACGGCCTTCGCCGACCAAGACGGTCAGGCGCTCATTGACGGGGAGGGCCGACGACGACGGATGACGTCTTCTGACGCATCGCCCCAATTGCCGAGATCGCCGCTCTTGCCGAGTCGCGTCGCTTGCTGCCAAGTTTCCCGAAAAACGAGGAAATGTGAGCGTGCGCCAGTTGAAGAAGATCCTGATCGTCGGGGGCGGTTCGGCCGGCTGGATGGCGGCGGCCTTGTTCTCCCGCCTGTTTCGGGGGCTTTACGACATCACCCTGATCGAATCGGAAGCGATCGGCACGGTCGGCGTGGGCGAAGCGACCATTCCGGCCATCAAGACCTTCAACGCGCTGATCGGTTTGGACGAGGCCGACTTCATGCGGCGGACCCAGGCCAGTTTCAAACTGGGCATCCAGTTCATCGACTGGGACCGGATCGGCTCCAGCTACATCCACGGCTTCGGCGTCATCGGGCGCGATCTGGAGTGGCTGCGCTGCCACCAGTACTGGCTGAAGATGCGCGCTGCGGGTCGCGCGTCGGACTTCGCCGCCTATTCGATCAATACGGCGGCGGCCTTGCAGAACCGTTTCATGCGGGCCGATCCCCAAAGAACGGGTTCACCGCTGGGCCATATCGCCCACGCCTTCCATTTCGACGCCGGTCTCTACGCCAAATATCTGCGCGGCCTGTCGGAGGCGGCGGGGGTGCGACGGCGCGAGGGCAAGATCGCCTCGGTTCAGTTGCGGCCCGACGACGGCTTCGTCCAGTCGGTGACGATGGAGGACGGGGCGGTGGAGGCGGCCGATCTGTTCATCGACTGCTCGGGCTTTCGCGGCCTGATCATCGAAGAGGCGATGAAGACCGGCTATGAGGACTGGACCCACTGGCTGCCCTGCGACCGGGCCCTGGCCGTGCCCTGCGCCCGCACCGAACCCTTCACCCCCTACACGCGCGCCACCGCCCGGCCGGCCGGGTGGCAGTGGCGCATTCCGTTGCAGCACCGCACCGGCAACGGCCACGTCTATTCCAGCCGCTATATGGACGAGGCGGAGGCCGAACGGATTCTGCTGTCCAATCTGGATGGGGATCAGCTGGCCGAACCCAATCGCATCCGTTTCGTCGCGGGCAAGCGACGCCAGGTCTGGAACAAGAACTGCGTCGCGGCCGGTCTGGCCTCCGGTTTTCTGGAGCCTTTGGAATCCACCAGCCTGCATCTGATCCAGTCGGTCCTGACCCGTCTGGTGCGACTGATGCCGGACGGCGGTTTCGACCCGACCACCATCGCCGAGTTCAATCGTCAGATGGACTTTGAATATGAGCGGATCCGCGACTTCGTCATCCTGCATTACAAGGCGACCTATCGGGACGACACGCCCTTCTGGCGGGATTGCCGCGACATGGCCGTTCCCGACACCCTCCAGCGCAAGATGGACCTGTTCCGCGCCAACGGCCGGGTCTTCCGCGAGGACGACGAGCTGTTCACCGAGGAAAGCTGGATCCAGGTCTTCCTGGGCCAGGGTGTGATCCCCGCCGGCTATGATCCGCTGGTCGACGTCACGCCCGAAGCGGAGATCGAGCGGTTCCTGAACGATGTGGAGACGGTGATCGGCAAATGCGTGGCGGTCATGCCGTCCCACGCCGACTATGTGGCCCGGGTCTGTTCCGCGGTCGCCGCCTGACTCGTCCGGCGGATTGCAGGCCTTAGAACCGTCCAGGCCAGGAGGGCGGCGATGGCGGCCAGGGCGCCGTTCATGGCCCAGGCGGCGGAGTCTTCGTAATGGGCGCCGTGGCGAACCAGGTGTGTCAGCACGACCAGCCCCAGGGCGACGGCGGAGACGAGCCGCAGGATGCGCGACAAGCGCGCCGGTTCGACCCAGACTGACAGTCCCAGGGTCGTCCCCGTGACCAGACCCCAGACCAGCAGGGGCGTCGAGGCGGCGGTGGAGGACAAGCCCAGGACAATAAGGGCCGAGGCGGCGAAGGCGAGGGGTTGGCTCCAGACGGCGCCGATCCAGATCCGTTCCCATCGCGGGGCGGGGCGGCCCTTGTCGCGTCGCCGCGCCAGCCAGATGGCGACGCCGCTGGCCGTCACCGCCGTCAAGGCCAGACCCAGCAGTCCATAGGCGATCTTGACGACGATGCCGCCGAACCAGCCGAAATGCAGCGGCCCCAGGGAGGCCAGGATCTTTTGCCCCAGGTTCGGCTCAGCCGTGCGGCTGATGTCGAGCAGGCGACCCCGTCCGTCGAAATAGAGGTTGGAGCCCGCCATCACCCGATTGGGTTTGGCGACATTGACCACGACCGTCTGTCCCTGTTCGGCAGGATGTTCGATGCTGATGAAGGTCGGCCGCGCATCGGGCGCCAGCCGCTGGGCCGCCTCGACGGCGGCGGCCAGATCGGGCGGGGCGACGGCCGGGCGCGGATCGTCGGGAATGACCGGAACGAACAGGGCGTAGGCCTTGGAGGTGTCGCCCTGGAACATGGCCAGGGCCAGAATTCCGACGATGAGGGTGCTGAGGCCCAACAGGGCGCCCGTCAGCGAGACGATGACGTGAAAGGGCAGGGCCCACACACCCGCCCGATTGTGCAGATCGGCTTCCTGCAGCCGCTTGGCGCCGCCCCAGCGTAGATGAAAGGCGTCCTTGAACACGCGCGGATGGGCCAGGACGCCAGAGATCAGCGAGGACAGAAGGGCGACCCCCGCCAGACCCACGACGAAGCCGCCCCAGGCGCGGGGCAGATGCAGGGCGGTGTGCAGCAGGACCATGAACTCAGTCCAGACGGCCTCGCCTTCATCCCCCAGTCGCCCGGCCGCATCCGCGGCGTAGGTATGCTCCACGCCGTCGGCGTCCGTGCTCACCGTCAAGCGAGGCAGGTCCGGGGTGGGGGGCAGGATGCGGACATGCTCCACCGTCGTCGAGGAACGAGCGATGGCCTGTTCCATGGCGGTCTGCAGGGCGGCCGGCGTCACTGCGGCGATGGGCGTCGCATTCGGCTGTTCCCAACGCTGGAACTCCCGCGCGAAGACGGCGACCGATCCTGAGAAACAGACCAGATAGATCAAGGCTGCGAAGGCCAGGCCGAGGGCGGAGTGGCCTGCCAGGACGGACCGGACGAATCCAGCCGGGACCTTGGGCCAGATGGGCTTGCCAGCCTTCTTGGGCGCGGGATCGAGGCGGTTGTCCTTCATCGTCAGAACCCCTTGAGCATGGCGGCGGCGAAGGTCGCCAGGCTGACGCCGACCAGGACGGCGGTGGCGCGCAGGATCTTGTCGTCGGCCAGGGTCCAGGCCATGGCGGCGCCCCACAGCAGGGGCGCCAGCAGCCCGCCCAGCACCAGCCGGGTCTCGGCCGCGCCCGGACAGAAGGCGACGAAGGCGATGGCGGTGCCCATGGCGGCGATCATGCCGATCGGTCCGGCCAGAAGAGCCCGAAGCCAGCCGCGCCAGGCCTTGGCGCCTCGGTTGGACGGTTCGGGCGCCAGGCTGCGTTCGGCCCGTCCGCGCGCGGTGCGCCGCTCCATGCCCCAGGCCACCACCAGAAGGACGCAGACCGAGATCAGCGTCACGGCGATGAAGGGACCGCGCGCCGGCCCCAGCCAGAAGGCGTATGCGAAGGTAAGTGTCGCCAGCAGCGCCCAGCCGCCGACGATCCACAACGGGCGGCGCGCCGAGCGATCCCCCCAGGCGCGGCGCAGCAGCCGCGCCCCGCCGACCCCGCCGGCGATCAGGGGGATCGACGCGAGGAGGGTGGTCGCCTCGGGGCTCACCAGCGCGCCTGAAGCATCAGGCCGACGACCCGCGGATCGCCCAGAACGGCCTGGTTCGTCTGGGCGCGGTCGTAGCTCATATAGTGTTCGTCGAAGAGGTTTTTGGCGTAGACATAGGCGCCCCAGGGGCCGGTCTCATAGCCGATCTTTCCATTGACCAGGGTGCGGCCGCTGACGCGGCTGTCGCCCTGGCTGAATCCGGTGCTGGTGAACACCTCGGATCGATAGTTGGCGTTCAGATTGGCGACGAAGCCGTCGCCCCAGCGGTAGTTGCCGCCCAGGGCCAGGGTCCAACGGGGGGCGAACGAAAACTCCGAGCCGGTCAGATCGCTGGTCTGGCCGTTCACCGTGGTCGTGAACTCGTCGAACTGGGTGCGGGTGTAACCGGCGGAGGCGTACCAGTCGAAGGTGGACGAAAGCCGGTGCGCCGTCTCGATCTCGAAGCCGTACAGATGCGACCGACCGGCGTTGACCGTGTGGCTGTCGTACAGGTTGATGCCGAAGTTCACATTGACCTGCTGGTCAGTCCAATCGACATAGTAGGCGTTGGCGTTGACGGTCAGGGCGCCGTCCAGCCAGGCGGAGCGCAGGGAAGCCTCATAGTTCCAGGTGTATTCGGGATCATAGGCGAACAGCTGGGATCGGGCCGTATTGCTGCTGGATCCGCCGGAACGATAGCCGCGCTGGACGACGAAACCTGCGGTCACGTCCGGCGTCAGGTCGTAGAGTACGCCCAGCTTGGGCAGAAAGGCCTCGAATTCTCGCGTGGCGGGGGGCGTGGCCGATCCCGCTTGGGCCACCATGGCGGCCACCCCGGCATTGATTCCGGTCACAGCCAGATACAGGGGCGAACCCGCCGCGCCGAAGGCCGCCGGATCGGGATAGACGCCGGCGAACCGGGCTGATTGCGTGACCTGGGTGGTGTTTTCCTCATGATCCCAGCGGAAGCCGCCCACGATCGACAGGCGGTCGGTCAGGTTCCACTCGCCGTCGCCGAACAGGGCGTAGGTCGTGACCTGGGCCGGAAAATCGCCCGTATAGTCCACGGGAATGACGGGCAGGACGGCGGCGTATTGGGCGGCGATGGCGGCTGCGGCGGAGGTCGGGAAGCCGCCGGCGCTCAGGAGGCCCGCAATGGTGTTGACCGGCGTCGGCACGTCGGTGCGGCTGGCCGAAATGCGCCTCTGATCGCGATCATAATAGAAGGCGCCGATCAGGCCGTGCAGACGGTCGCCTTGATAGTTGAAGCGCAACTCCTGGGTCAGGGTCTCGAAGTCGTCGCCGTTCTTGCCGTAGCTGACGGCCTGGGCCGTCCCGTCGCCGTCGTACTGAACACGCTGGGCCACATCGCTCCAGGAGGTCACGGCCGAGATCGACAGCCGGTCGGACAGCCTTTGGGTTAGCTCAAGGGTCGCCAGATCGGCCTCGACATGGCTCAGGTTGGCCGTGTCCGAGAAAGCCTGCCGGTTCTCGTAGAAGTCCGGCGCATTGGTGTTGGTGTAGACGAACAGGTAGCCGCCGTCGCTTTCGAACCGGGTGTAGCCCAGGCGCGCCTCGAATCCCGGCAGAGCCTTGGGCGTCCACAGCAGCCGTCCCCGCACCGTCAGACTGTCGACCGGGTCTTCAGGCTGGTCCAGGGTCACATTGTGCGTGAAGCCGTCACCGTCCCGCTTTTCAGCCGACAGGCGGAACGCCAGCTCGTCCGCGATAAGAGGCCCGCCTCCGGCGACCGCCAATGTGGTTTCGTCAGGCGAGGCGATGGTGGCGCGGGTGCGAAGGTCCCAGTCGAAGGTCGGGTCCACGGTCCGCATCACCACGGCGCCGGCCAGGGCGTTCAGACCTTGCAGCGTCGATTGCGGTCCGCGGAAGACCTCCACCTGACGCATGTCCCAGACGTCGGTCGGACCGTTGAACGTGATGGCGGCGGGCAGGGGCGCGCCATCGACATAGATGGTCGCCAGGGAAGAGTCGCCGCCGCCCGACACGCCGTTGTTGTTGATGCCCCGAATAGTGAAGCCGTTGTGGCCGTAGGTCTCGGACATGTTGGCGGTGCGCTGGAAGATTTCGGCCAGCGACTGGATGGCTTCTTGGTTGATCCGGCGCGCGGTGACGACGCCGACGCTGGTCGGGGTGTCCTGCAACGAGCGATCCGTCTTTTCGCCGGTGACGACGATCTCATCCAGCGTCGTCGTCTGATCGACCGTTTGCGCCCTGGCCCCAAGCGGGCTCAGAGCCAGAACGGCGATGGCCGTAGAGGCCAGAAGGTGAAGTCGCGACATGGCATCCCCCGCTCGCTGAGTTCGTGCGGAGCGCCGTAAAAGGGCCAGTAATGCGAGTCAATCGCATTCTCAAAATAATCTGAGCCGTTCCGATGTTTCGGCGGATCGGGTCTCAGTCGGCGGTGAGGATGGCCTTAACCCGCCGGGCCAGTTCGTCCATGGCGAAGGGCTTGGTCAGTATGTGCATTCCCGGGTCGAGGTGGCCGTGGCTGAGGACGGCGTTCTCGGCATAGCCGGTGACGAACAACACCTTCAGATCGGGTCGGACCGCGCGCGCGGCGTCGGCCACCTGGCGGCCGTTCATCCCACCGGGCAGACCGACGTCGGTGATCAGAAGGTCGATGGGCCGGTCGGTATTCAGGGTCGCGAGCCCGGCCTTCCCGTCCTCGGCTTCCAGGGTGGCGTAACCCAGTTGGCCCAGGACTTCAGAGGCCAGCATCCGCACCGTCGGTTCGTCGTCCACGATCAGGATCGTCTGGCCCGCCGTCGCCTGGGGCGTGTCGGCGGCGCTCGGCGTCGGCTCGGGCGCTTCGGCCGCGCCCAGGTGGCGGGGCAGGTACAGGCAGACCATCGTCCCTTGGCCCGGTTCCGAATAGATTCGGACCTGTCCGCCTGACTGGCGGGCGAATCCATAGATCATCGACAGGCCCAGCCCCGTGCCCTGGCCGATCGGCTTGGTGGTGAAGAAGGGTTCGAAGGCCTTGGCCACGACGTCCGGCGTCATGCCTTCGCCCGTGTCGGACACGCACAGCGACACATATTGGCCCGGCGGCAGTTCGCATTCCGCCGCCACCCGCTCATCCAGCCAGCGATTGCCGCTTTCGATGGTCAGTTTGCCGCCCTCGGGCATGGCGTCTCGGGCGTTGATGCACAGGTTCAGCAAGGCGTTTTCCAACTGACCCGGATCCACCAGCACGGGCCACAGACCGCCCCCGTGCACGGCTTCGACGGTGATGCCCGGCCCCATGGTGCGCTGGATCAGCTCCTCCATCCCCCTCGCCAGCCGGGCCAGATCGGTGGGGCGAGGGGCCAGGGTCTGGCGACGCGAGAAGGCCAGCAGGCGGTGAGTCAGGGACGAGGCGCGGCGCGCGGCGCCCTGGGCGGCGGTGATGAAGCGATCCGCCTCATTGATCCGCCCTTCGGCCAGCCGCTTGGCCAACAGATCCAGGCTTCCGGTTATGCCCGTCAGCAGATTGTTGAAGTCATGGGCGATGCCGCCGGTGAGCTGTCCGACCGCCTCCATCTTCTGGGATTGGCGCAGAGCCTCCTCGCTCTTCATCAAGGCGGCGGTCCGCTCTTCGACTTGACGTTCCAGAGAAGCCGCCAGGTCCGCGAGGTTGCGCTCGACCCGTCGGCGTTCCGTCGCGGCGCGAGTCCGCTCGGCCACGTCGCGGATGAAGGCCATTTCGTCTTCAGGCCATGCACGGGTCGTGGCGTGGTTCAGATAGAGCAGGGCCACCAGACCGCCCTGTTCGGTCAAGGGCATGTTGACGAAGGCGCGCGCACTGATGGCCTCCAGCGCCTGGGCCGTCTGGGACGTGCGGGGGTCCAGCCGTGCGTCGGCGATCACGGCGGTCTCGCCGCGCTTCAGCTCCTCGATGTAGGAGCCGTAGTCGCGGAAGTGCAGCACGCCGGCCAGCGTCTTTATTCCAGGCGCGTTCCAGTCGCGGTCGATGGTGATCGTCTCGGCCTGTCGATCGACCAGGCCGTAACCGGCGCGGCTGACCTCCAGGGTGCGGCCCAGAACCTGGGCCGCTGCGTAGGAGATGTCGGCGGGGTCGTCCAGATCGCGCAGGGCGTCCGACAGCTCCACCAGGGCGGTCCGCATCTTCTGGGACCGCACTTCGCGGGTGATGTCCTGGGTCACGCCCGCGATACGAAGCGGCGCGCCGTCCGCATCGCTGATCAGCACGCCGCGCGCCTTCATCCAGCGGGTTTCGCCCTGGGGCGTGACGATGCGGTGGGTGATGTCGTAGTCCGCGCCGTCGTTAATCGTGGCGTCGCTCTGGGCGCGAACGGCGTCGCGATCCTCAGGGTGGATCAGCGACTGACGATCCTCATAGGTCATCGGCCGATCGCTCGGCCATCCCAGCAGGGCCTTGTAGGCCTCCGAGGCCGCCAAGGATCGGCTGGCGACATCCACGCTCCAGGCGCCCAGCCCGCCGGCGGCCATCGCCAGCTCAAGTTCGCGCTCGCGTTCCTGCGCAAGGGTCAGGCGGTTCGTCAGCTCCGCCGACAGGGCGGCGTTGCGGGATTTCAGCCCCTCGACCTTTTCCCGGTCGCGTGTGACGTCCAACTGACTGGCGAAGAAATAGGCCAGGTCGCCGTAGCCGTCATAGACCGGCGCCAGCAACAGGCGGTTCCAGAAGGCGGACCCGTCCTTGCGATAGTTGCGGATGTCGATCTCGATCGGCGCGGCGTCTTTCACAGCCCTGTGGATGCGCTTGACCGTCTCCGGCTCGGTCTCCGGCCCTTGCAGGAACCGGCAGTTTCGACCGAGAATTTCGGACCGCTCATAGCCGGTCAACCGGCAGAAGGCGTCATTGGCGAAGACGACCGGATTATCCGGCAGACGAGGGTTTGTCACAATCATCGGCATGCGGGTCGCCCGCACGGCGGCGACGAAGGGATCGGTCCCGCGGTCGATTCCAGCGACCTCATCGGCGATTCGCTCGGCGTCCAGGGCCTCCACCTGACCGTCGTTGGCGTTCCGCCTGTCCTTGTCCAAATCTCGCATCCTCAAGTGATCCGCCGAAGGGCGACGCTTAGAACACCCCCGAGGGCAGTTCGGTTCTAAACAGATTCACAGGTTTAGGTTTGATCCTTTCCCCTCGCGTCGCGCGGAAAGGATCGAAAGCGGCCGGCCGCCGTCCCGGCGCCTGAATGCTGGACGAACGGGGCTGGGGTTTCTATGATCGCGCCCGACCGTCGGGGTTTCGCCCGCGGCGTCTTTTCGCGTGGGTTTGACGACGTGCTGAACAAAATTTTCGCCTGGTGGAATGGGGCCACGATCGGCACCCTGTTTACGATCGCCAAGCGCGGCCGCTTCGTCGGGACCGATGAGTTCGGCAACAAATATTACGAAGCTAAGGACCGCTCCAGCTATGACGGCCGCAAGCGTCGCTGGGTCGTCTATGAAGGCTATGCCGACGCCACCAAGGTGTCGCCGGACTGGCACGGCTGGCTGCGTTACACCTTTGACCTGCCGCCGACCGAGGCGCCCCTGTTGCGTCGCCCGTGGGAGAAGGACCATCTGCCCAATCTGACGGGCACGCCCATGGCTTGGCGTCCGCAGGGCTCGCTGGCCGCAGAGGCCAAGCGCCCGGCCGCCACGGGCGATTATCAGGCCTGGACGCCCGAGTGAGACAGAATCGGCTGCTGACGGCTGGGGCGACCCTCGTGCTGGCGCTTAGCGCCGGGGCGGTCACCGCCAGCGTCCTTCAGGATGCGCCCCGCGACGCGCGTCCGGTTCAACAGGATCCGATCGGCGAAATCCTGCGAAACACGCCGGCGACGCCGGCCGTCCCGACCGAGACGGCCCCCGCTGGCACGCCCGCGCCTCGCGCCCCGATCGCCGTCTCTCCTCCACCGTCGGTTCAGATCGCCGAGGACGCGGCCGTGGCCGAAAAAGCCGAGGAAGAGGTCGAGGCGGAAGCCCCGGTGGCCGAAAAGCCGATCGAACAGCCCGAGACTCCGGCTCGCCGTCAGCGGCGCAAGTTCGCCGTCATCCAGGCCCTGGACAAGACCACGGCCGAGACGATGAAGTTCGAGGTCGAGGTCGGCGGTCGGCCGGTCCGGTTCAACAAGAATCTGATCTTCACCGCCCGCGCCTGCGAAGTCTCCACGCCCGACGAGCTGACCGAAGACGCCATCGCCTATCTTCAGGTCGCAATTCAGAGCCGAGGCGCCGCCTCGGCCGAGCCGCGCCAGATCTTCCGCGGTTGGATGTTCGCCTCGTCTCCGGCCGTCAGCGGGCTTCAGCACCCGAACTACGACGCCTGGGTCGTAGGCTGTAAGAACTGAGCGGGGCGGGCGGCGACATGGCGCCTCGGCCGCTGAAGAAGACGGAAACCGTCGAAATCCGTCTGCCGCACGAGACCAAGACGGCCTTCATGGCGCGCTGCCGCGCCGAGGGCCGCACCGCCAGCGACGTGCTTCGCCGTTTTATCGACGCCGAACTGGCCGGGCGTCCGCGCCGGTTCGACGGCCGCCTGCTCCTGGCGGCGGTTCTGGCCGCCCTGGCCCTGGGGGCCGTCGCCGCGCCGTCCCTGGCTGAGAGCGTGACGCCGACCCGAACCGCCTTTGATCGCCTGGACCGCGACCATGACGGCCGTCTCAGCTTCGAAGAGTTCCGCGCCCGCTAGAGCATGATCGTTTCGGACGGAACCGCTTCGCGGTTCCTCCTCAACGGATCAGGCTCTCGCTTTAATCTGGAGCCTGATTCACCGTTTCAGCGGAACCGCGAAGCGGTTCCTTCTCAACGGATCAGGCTCTAGCGGATCGGGACGAAGAACCGGCCTCCGCGCAACTGGGTCCAGGTCCAGGGCTTGACCAGGGCCGCGCCCAGCTTCCAGGACCAGGCGATGAACTCCGCTCTCCCTATGATGTTCTGGGCGGGCAACAGACCGACCCCGACCGAGGCGGGCCAGCGCCCGTCCAGCGAGTTGTCGCGATTGTCGCCCATCATCAAATAGCGGCCGGCCGGCACCTGATAGATTTCGGTGTCGTCGCCGGGCAGGTCGGGACCGCCGTCATAGGTGACATAATGTTTGCCGTTGGGCAGGGTCTCGGCCACCAGCCGCACCGTGCGGCCCGGATCGTCATGGTCTTGGGTGATGCCCAGCCGGGTCTGGGGGATCGGCCGGTCATTGACGAAGACGGTTCCGCCCCGCACCTGAACCGTATCGCCCGGCAGGCCGATCACCCGTTTGATCCAGACCTGACCCGGATCGCGCGGCAGGCGGAAGACGACGACGTCGCCCCGCCGGGGCTGACGCTGACCCAGCCGACCCTCGCCCTCTGGACGGCCTGCGGGCAGGGAGGCCCTGCTCCAGCCATAGGCGAATTTGGAGACGACGATGTAGTCGCCGACCACCAGTCCCGGCTCCATCGAGGCGCTCGGAATGGTGAAGGGCTGATAGGCGATGGTGCGAAAGGCCGTGGCCAGCACGAGGGCGACGATCACTGTCACAGCAATCTCAAACGCGTCACGCCAGAGGGCGCGTGCGGGGAGGGGCGGGGTGTTTGAAGCGGCTTGGGTCATGCGCCTGAAGAGGCCGCATCCCTTACGCCGTCGCCAGGGCGAACCTGTCCGGACGCCGGAATAGCGTGTCCGGACAGCCGGAAATCAGCCGCCCGCGGTCCCCAGCGCGACGGCCTCGGCGCCGCTCATCGGGCCCCACAGGGCGGTCTCGTCAACGACAGTCCTGAGCGCCGGCTTCAGGCGACGCAGATAGGCCGCCTGGGGCGTCTCGACCGCCCCGAACTGGCTGAGGTGTTCGGTCAGGAACTGGGCGTCCAGCAGGCTCCAGCCACCCTTTCTCAACCGTGCGACCAGATGGACCAGGGCGACTTTTGAGGCGTCCCGCTCGCGGCTGAACATGCTTTCGCCGAAGAAGGCGCCGCCCAGGGAGACGCCGTACAGGCCCCCCACCAGCCTTTCGTCCTTCCAGCATTCGATCGAATGGACATGGCCTTGGGCGAACAGGGCGGCGTACAGGCGGCGGATCGGGGCGTTGATCCAGGTGTCCTGACGCTCGGGCCCTTGCGCCGCAGCACAGCCGTCCAGCACAGCTTCGAAGGCCGTATCCACCCGTACCTCGAAAGGCTCGCCCCGGACGGTTCGGCGCAGGCGGGTGGGGATATGGAAGCCATCCAGCGGGATGACGCCGCGCTGCTCGGGCTCGATGATGAAGACGCGCGGATCGTCGCGCGACTCGGCCATGGGAAACACGCCCCGCGCGTAACAGGCCAGCAGGTCCTCGGGGCCGAAGCCGCCGAACGGCCCGCTGGCGCTGTAGTCGGGGTCGGTCAGGCGTCGCCCTTCTGACGGGCGGCCCACTTCTCCAGCCAGTGGATGTCATAGTCGCCGGACAGGATGTCGGGCTCGGCCAACAGGCGCTGGAACAGGGGGATGGTGGTGTCCACGCCGCCGACCACGACCTCATTCAGCGACCGCTTCAGGCGGGCGATGGCCTCCTCGCGGTCGCGGCCGTGGACGATCAGCTTGCCGATCAGGCTGTCGTAATAGGGCGGGATCGAATAGCCGGCGTAGATGGCGCTATCCAGCCGCACGCCCAGGCCGCCCGGCGCGTGGAAGTCGGTGACCTTGCCCGGCGAGGGCGTGAAGGTCTCCGGATTTTCGGCGTTGATCCGCACCTCGATGGCGTGGCCCTGGAACTTGATGTCCTCCTGGGTGAAGGAGAGCGGCAGGCCGGCGGCGATGCGGACCTGTTCGCGCACCAGATCGACGCCTGTGATCATTTCCGTCACCGGATGCTCGACTTGCAGGCGGGTGTTCATCTCGATGAAGAAGAACTCGCCGTCCTCCCACAGAAATTCGATCGTGCCGACGCCCAGATAGCCGATGGCGGCGATGGCCTTGTTGACCGTCTCGCCGATCTTCTTTCTGCCTTCAGCAGAGAGTGCGGGCGAGGGGGCCTCTTCCAGCACCTTTTGGTGACGGCGCTGCAGCGAGCAGTCGCGTTCGCCCAGGTGGACGACATTGCCGTGGCTGTCGGCGATGACCTGAATCTCGATGTGGCGTGGCTTCTGGAGGTAGCGCTCCATATAGACGGCGCCGTTGCCGAAGGCCGCCTTGGCCTCGGATTGGGCGGTCTGAACCGCCTCGACCAGATCGTCAGGCGTCAGGGCCACCTTCATGCCGCGTCCGCCGCCGCCGGCCGCCGCCTTGACGATCAGGGGGAAGCCGATCGATTTGGACGCCTCGATGGCGGCTTCGACCGTTTCCACCTCGCCGTCCGAACCGGGGACGACGGGAATGCCCGCATCCTTGACGGTCTGCTTGGCGGTGATCTTGTCGCCCATCACCCGGATATGCTCGGGCTTGGGGCCGATGAAGGTCAGGCCGTGGGCGCCGACGATCTCGGCGAACCGCGCGTTCTCCGACAGAAAGCCGTAGCCGGGGTGGATCGCCTGGGCCCCGGTGATCTCGGCCGCCGCGATGATCGACGGGATGTTCAGATAGGATTTGGCCGCCGAGGCGGGACCGATGCAGACGCTCTCATCGGCCAGCCGCACCCACATGGCGCCGCGGTCGGCTTCGGAGTGCACGGCGACGGTGGAGATGCCCATCTCCTTGCACGCCCGATGAATGCGAAGCGCGATCTCGCCGCGATTGGCGATCAGGACTTTGGTGAACATCAGGGCGCCTTAGGCTTCCAGCAGGACGAGGGCTTCGCCGTACTCGACCGGCTGGGCGTCGCCGACCAGAATCTCAGCCACCACGCCGTCGCGCGGCGCCTGGATCGGGTTCATGGTCTTCATGGCTTCGACGATCAGCAGGGTCTGACCCTTCTTCACCTTGTCGCCCGGCTGGACGAATGGCGCGGCCTCCGGCGAGGGTTGCAGATAGGCGGTGCCGACCATCGGCGACTTCACCTCTTCGCCGGCGCGGGCGACGATGGTGGCGGGGTCGGACGGCATAGCGGCCGGCGCGGCGACGGCGGCCGCAGGCGCAGCGGCCGGAGCCGGGGCTGCGGCGTACTGCACCGGAGCGGCGTTGACGGTGACTTCGCGCGCCACGCGGATGCGCAGCTCGCCGCGCTCGACCTCGACCTCGGTCAGGTCGGTCTCGTTCAGGATCTCGGCCAGCTGGCGAACCAGGGACGCGTCGATCTCGGCGTGTTTCTTGTCATCGGCCATTGGATTGCGCCTTTGTCTTTCGTCTTGGATTGCGAACGGGTCGGCCCTCAGGCGCGTTCCCGGATCTGGGTCAGGGCCGCCTGCACGGCCAGTTCATAGCCTGCCGCGCCGAAGCCGGCGATGACGCCGGTCGCCGCGGACGACACATAGGAGTGATGGCGGAACGCCTCGCGCGCCGCCGGATTGGACAGATGAAGCTCAATGACCGGTATGGTCAGGGTCTTCAGCGCGTCGTGCAGGGCGACCGAGGTGTGGCCATAGGCCGCTGGGTTGAGGATCAGGGCCTGCGCCTTCTCACGCGCCTCCTGGATCCAGTCCACCAGCACGCCTTCATGGTTGGTCTGGCGGAACACGATCTGCGCCTCGCCCGCCGCCGTCACGCAGCGCTGTTCGATGTCCGCCAGGGTGTCGCGGCCATAGATCTCCGGCTCCCGCACCCCGAGAAGGTTCAGGTTAGGGCCGTTCAGCACATGGATGACGGACGTGTCGGACATCGGTTCTCGAAACGAGGCTCCGGAATCGGGCGACCTCTGACGGTTCAGGGCCGGCCTTGTAGCTCAGGCGCGGCGCGGGTCAAAGCGCAGCGTGGAAACGGCTTGACCTAACGTCATCCGCGCGGGCGTCAACGGATTTCCCGTCGGAGGGGCGAGAAGGCGGGGAAAAGGGGGAGAACGGATGGGTTTGGTGGGCGCTAGCCTTCCGTCTCCCCATCACCCACCGCCGTCGTCCTCGGGTCAAGCCCGAGGACGACGAATAGGGGTAGGCGACGAATAGGGGTAGGCCATGTGAATGCGGCGGCGCCTCATGCCCTCCGCGCCGAAACGCGCTATGACACGCCGACACACGGGCATCGAGGCAGACGGTTTGCGTATTCAAGTCAACGGCGATCCACGCGAGGTCTATGCGACGACGGTGACGGAGCTGGTCGAGGAACTGGCGCTGGACCCCCGCAAGGTGGCGGTCGAGCGTAATCTGGAGATCGTGCCCCGGTCGCTGCACGCCGTCACCGCCCTGGCCGAGGGGGACCGGATCGAACTGGTCCAGTTCGTCGGCGGCGGGTGATCAGACGGCCAATATGGCTTCCTGATAAAGGGTGATGTCGCGGTCGGCGGTCATGAGGACCAGGTCTTCGCAGCGGGCCTGTGCGATCAGGGCGCGGTCGAAAGGGTCGCGGTGCAGCAGCGGCAGGGCCTGGACGGCGAGGCCGTGCAGGCTGGTGAAATCGATCTCGTTGTAGCCGTTGGCCAGAAGCTGATTTCGCAGCCGCTCCGGGTCCAGCTGGAAGTCGAGCCGCTCCAGCCGGCGCTTTATCCCAATCTCCCAGATGCTGACGGCGCTGAAGAACAGGAGGTTGCGCGAATCTTCCAGAAAGCTGCGGGCCCTGGCCGACAGACGCTCGGGTCGTGTCGCCGTCCAGACCAGCAGATGGGTGTCCAGCAGGATGTTCACGGCTTGCCGTAGAACATCTCTTCGATCTCGTCCTTGAACGGCGTCTTGATGTCGTCCGGGATGACGCCTTCGCCCTCCATGAAGCCGATGCGTTGGACGACCCTTTTCGGCGCCTCGTTCAGCGGGACCAGTTTGGCGATCGGCTTGCCTGCCTTGGCGATGGTGATGGTTTCACCCTTGGCCGCCCGGTCCAGCAGGCGGGACAGGTGGGTCTTGGCCTCGTGGACGTTGACCGTTTCCATGCGTCGCCCCGGTGAACTTAGTCCACTTAGTTTAGTTCATCTGACCCGGTCTCGCAACGCGGCGTGATCTATCGGCCCTTTCGCATTTGACGCGACAGGACTAGGTCACCTCCATGACCGATACAGCCCCCGAAACCTGGTCCGTCGCCGGCCGCACCTTTACCTCACGCCTGATCGTGGGCACCGGCAAATACGCCGATTACGCCCAGAACGCCGCCGCCGCCGAGGCGGCGGGGGCCGAGATCGTGACCGTGGCCGTGCGCCGGGTGAATCTGACCGATCCGAACCAGCCGATGCTGGTCGACTATGTGAAGCCCGACCGTTTCACCTTCCTGCCCAACACCGCCGGCTGTTTCACCGGCGAGGACGCGGTGCGCACCCTGCGCCTGGCGCGCGAGGCGGGGGGGTGGAGTCTGGTCAAGCTGGAGGTCCTGTCCAACACCGCCCACCTCTATCCCGACATGGTCGAGACCCTGCGGGCCCTGGACATGCTGATCAAGGACGGGTTCGACGTCATGGTCTATTGCACCGACGACGTGGTCATGGCCAAGCGGCTGGAAGACGCCGGCGCCGCCGCCATCATGCCGGCCGCCGCCCCGATCGGCTCTGGGCTCGGCATCCAGAACGAGGTCAATGTCCGGCTGATCGTCGAACAGGCCAAGGTGCCGGTTCTGGTGGACGCCGGAGTGGGCACGGCCTCGGACGCCACCCGGGCGATGGAGCTGGGCTGCGACGCCGTCTTGATGAACACCGCCATTGCCGGGGCCAAGGATCCGATCCGCATGGCGCGCGCGATGAAGCACGCCGTGATCGCCGGTCGCGACGCCTATCTGGCGGGGCGGATGCCCAAGCGGATGTACGCCGACCCGTCGTCGCCCCTGGCCGGCCTGATCTGAGGCGCGCCATGACCCACTACACCGACAACCTCAGCCAGCTGGGCGCCCAGACCGCCGCCCCGACCAGTCCCGAGACGGCCGTGCTGGAACGGGTGCCGAACCCGCATGCGGATACGCTGTATCTGGCCCGGTTCACAGCGCCCGAGTTCACCAGCCTGTGCCCGGTGACGGGCCAGCCGGACTTCGCCCATATCGTCATCGACTATGCGCCGGGCGACTGGCTGGTCGAGTCCAAGAGCCTGAAACTGTACCTGACCAGTTTCCGCAACCACGGCGCCTTCCACGAGGACTGCACCGTCGCCATCGGCCGGCGGCTGGCGGATCTGCTGGAGCCGAAATGGCTGAGGATCGGGGGGTATTGGTATCCGCGCGGGGGGATACCGATCGACGTCTTCTGGCAGACGGGCCCGGCGCCCGAGGGGCTGTGGCTGCCGGATCAGGGCGTGCCGACGTATCGCGGGCGGGGGTGAGATCGCACCCCGCCCGCGACGTCTGGATCAACCGCCGAAGCGGATACGGACCCCGACGTTGGCGACAAAGCCTTCCAACGGGGCCCAGGCGTCGGTGGTCCAGCGACCGTCCGCCGTCCGGGCCGGTCTGAGCAACGGATCGCTCTGGGTCTGGCGTTCGTCCAGCAGGTTTTCCAGGTTCAGGAAAAGCCGGTAGCGACCCAGAACCACCTCGCCCAACAGCCCCAGCTCCCAGTAGGGGGCGCTGCGATCGCGGTAGGGATCGTCGTCCAACGGCTGGGCGCCTGTGTAATAGGCCTCGAAGCCCAGGCGGCCGCGATCGTGTTCCTCCCACATGGCCACGAAGCCGGCCGAATGACGCGGCGTCATCGGCGTGTCGCGCCGCGCAGATCCTGCTTCCTCCGGCTCGTCGGCGTCCAGATACATGTAGTTGGCGGTGAGCACGAAAGGCGCCCGGCGCCAGCGGCCCAGCAGCTCGACCCCACGGGTGCGGGTGACGCCGTCCACGTTGATCAGCCGCGCTCGGTCGGCGGAGACAGGCTGAAGCCGCACTGCGTCGTCTATGTCCGACCCGAACAGCGTCAGGCTGGTCTCCCAAGATCCTCTGGCCCAGCCCAGGTCCAGCGAGGCGGTCGAGGCCGTTTCCACCTCCAGATTGGCGATGGGCTCCAGCCGCGACAGGCCCGCAGCCTCGGTCTCCTCCACGAAGGGCGTAGGGGCGAAAAAGCCGCGTCCCCACGAACCCCGCACGGTCCACGGACCCGGTCGCCAAAGCAGGGACAATCGCGGGCTGAACTGACCGCCGTAGCGGCTGTGGTCGTCATAGCGGGCGCTGGCCGAAACCGTCAGATCCTCGGTCCAGTCGCGTTCGACCTGGGCGAAAACGGCCGGGGCCGTGTAGCGATAGTCGAAGGCCGGGAAGGCGTCCGAGGCGTAGTCATCCGCCTGCCATACCAGGCCGCCCATCCAGTCGGCGCCCATAGCCTCGGCCGAGACGGAGGACTCCACCAGGAAGGTCTGGTGGCGGTCTTCTTCGATCAGATCGCCGTACCGGTGGCGGTGGCTCTGTTCGACGGCGGACGCGCGGGCCTGGAGCCAGGCGCTGTCGCCCAGAGGCCGTTCATAGACGGCGCCGGCGTCCAGGCGGTCAGTCTCCTGATCCAGTCGGAAGGGCTGACCGTCGGGGGCCAGGGCGCCGTCGCGCGTGCCGCCCCGCCGCCGCTCGGTCATGCCGCCTGCCGTCAGGAACAGGGTCGCGCCGTCGTCGCCGTTCCAAAACAGCCGCGGCCGGGCCGACCAGCGCGTGTAGCCGGCCATGTCGATCCAGCCGTCGTCGTCCAGGTCCTGGATCGCCTGATGATTGTAGGTCGCCAGGACGGAGCCGCTCCAGTCTGAAGACAGGGGAGCAGCGGCGTAGGCCGAGACGTCCTGACCGTCGCGCGAAGTGGCGTTCAGGATCAACTCGCCTTCGCGGGTTTCGCCCGGTCGGCGGGAGATCAGATTGACCACGCCGCCCAAAGCCTGTCCGCCGTATAGAGCCGAGGCGGCGCCCTTGATCACCTCGACCTGCCCCAGATCGCTGGGCGGGATCTGCAGCAGGCCCAGGGACGAGGATTGGCCGCCGTAAAGGGGCAGGCCATCGGCCAGCAACTGAGTGTAGCGACCCCTCATGCCTTGAACGCGGACGTTGGCGGATCCCAGTCCGGGGGAGGTGACCTGGACGCGCACCCCGCCGGTTTCGGCCAGGATCATCGAGATGTTGCCTGGACGCATGATGAGCTTTTCGGCGATCTCCTCTTCGTTCAGCACCTCGATCCGGACGGGCTCGTCCTGAACGCGGCGGCGGGAGCGGGTCGAGACGACGAAGATCTCCTCCAGCTCCGCGACTTCTTCGGCGGGCGGTGTTTGGGGCGGGTATGGCGAGGTCTGGCTCTGGTCTTGGGCGAGGGCGGCGGCGGCGGGCAGCAGAGTCGCGAAGGCGACTCCGGCCAGGAGATGATAGGCGATGGTCATGATCTGATCCTCGGCCGGCGCACGGGCCGGCCCTGACGACGATAGGCGCGCTCCACCCAGCAGCGGAACGACGCGGACGAGGCGAAGTGGGCCTGTGCGGCCCTGGCGGGATCAGACGCGCGGGGGGCGGTCGGGGCCGGCGGTATCGACCGGCGTAGGTTCCGGCGACTGACGCCAGGCGTGACGCGCGGCTGTGTGAGCCAGCGTCTGGATCAGGATCGGGTCTGATCTATATGCGGGGTGAGGCGCGTGGCAGCAGCCGTTGGCGCAGGCAGGCCCGCAATCGATGCAGCCCTGGTCCTGATCCGAAACGGCTTCGCCGACGACAGCGACTGCCGCGCAGTTCGCTTCGGCGCAGGCGTGGGCCGACGCCGCCGGCGCAAAGGCGACAAGCGCCAGCACCAGCTGCAAAACCAGCTTCAGACCGGCTGACAGGGAGGGCCCAGGGCGTCGCATCGCGGGCCGAGGCTTAAGTTGATCGACAGCGGATGGCAAGTCCGCCGGCTTGGGCTAAGCCTTGGGCATGTCGCGAAGTTCCTCCTTGCCTCTGGAAGCCTGGGGGCGCCGTCTCCTCACGCGCGCCCAGACCTGGGCCGACCGGTCTCGTCCGCGTCGCTACGCCTACGAGTTCCTTTGGTTCGGGCTGAAACAGGGGTGGGCGTGTCTGTTCGGGGGGCTGATGCTGGGGCTGATCGTCGGCACCTTCCTGTGGTGGCCGGATCAGTCGCCGATCTCGCGGTATGATTTTCTGGCGGTCGGGGCGGTGATGATCCAGGCGGCTATGCTGGCCTTCCGGCTGGAGAGCTGGGAGGAGGCGCGGGTGATCTTCCTGTTCCATGTGGCGGGGACGATCATGGAGCTGTTCAAGACGGCGCACGGGTCGTGGGTCTATCCGGAGGACAGTCTGCTGCGCATCGGCGCCGTGCCCCTGTTCTCGGGCTTCATGTATGCGGCGGTGGGCAGCTATATCGCGCGGGTGCAGCGGATATTCCATATCCGGGTGCGCGGCTATCCGCCGCTGTGGACGACCTGGGTGTTGGCGGCAGCCGTCTATGTGAATTTCTTCGCCCATCACTGGCTGCCGGACGTGCGGATCGTTCTGTTTCTGGCGACGGCCCTGCTGTTTGGGCGGGGCTGGTTCTATTTCACGGCGGACCGGCGTCGGCGGTCGATGCCGCTGCTGCTGGGCTATGGGCTGGTGGCCCTGTTCATCTGGTTCGCCGAGAACCTGGGCACCTTCGCGCGGGCCTGGACCTATCCGGGGCAGGACGGGGGCTGGGAGCCGGTGTCCCTGCACAAGCTCGGGGCCTGGTTCCTGCTGATGATCATCTCGGTGGTGCTGGTGTCTCTGGTGCACCGGCCGGAGAAAGAACCGTCAGGCGGTGCGGGCCAGTGACGCGGCGCGGGGCCAGGCGACCAGCCCCAGGGCCTCAAGCGCCGGTCTTGCCAACAGATAGCCCTGCATCAGATCGACGCCCAAGTCGCGCAGGACGTCCTGTTCGGCCGGGGTCTCTATACCTTCGCAGACCGGTTCAACGCCCAGATCGCGCAGCATGTTCAGGGTGTTGCGCACGATGGTGCGCTTAACCGGATCGGTGTCGATGTCGCGGATCAGGGCCATGTCCAGCTTGACGATGTCCGGCTGGAACAGGGTCAGCAGACCCAGGCCCGCGTAACCGGCGCCGAAGTCGTCGATGGCCGTCTTGAACCCCATGGCGCGATAGGAGCGCAGGATGTTCAGGATGTGGTCGGCGTCCATCGCCTCGCTCTCGGTGAACTCAAAGATGATCTTGTTCACGGGGAAGCCTGTTCGCATCGCCGCCGCCAGGGTGGCGCGGATGCAGGCGCGCGGCTCATAGACCGCATTGGGCAGAAAATTGATCGACAGGTTGGCGCCCGTCGCCGCCATGTCGAGCCCGGCCGCCAGTTCGATCGCGGTGGTGCGACAGACCTGATCGAAGGCGTAGCGGTTGTGGTCAGCTATCTGAGCCAGCACCTGACCGGCGCCGGCGCCGTCCTTGCCCCGCACAAGCGCCTCGTAGGCGAAGACTGTCTGTGTTGAGACGTTGACGATGGGCTGGAAAGCCATGGTGATGGGCAGGTCGAACCCCGCCCCATCTTTGCAACCCACACAGGACATCGGACCACTCGCTACAGCTAAGGGTCTGACGCTTAGAGGGAAAAGATTAACGACAAGGCCTGTCCAGATCTAGGGCAGGCGGGTGACCTTGGCCGCCATGTCGGGGCGGGGGCGTTCCAGGGCCGGTTCGTTCAGGGTTCCGATATGGATGAAGCCGGCGACCGCCTCGCCGTCGGTCAGGCCGAACAGGGCTGTGGCCTGGGCGTCATAGCTGTACCAGTCCGTGATCCAGCTGGAAGCATAGCCGAAGGCGCCGGCCGCATGCTCCAGATTCATACAGACCGCGCCGGCCGACATCTGCTGCTCCCAGAGCGGCTTGGCGTCGGGCACGGGTGCCGAGATGACCAGGACGGTGACGGGGGCGGCGGTCAGCTTGGCCAGGACCGCCTGCTCCTTGGCGGGACGGCCCTGGGTCTGCGCAAGGCCGGACAGTTTTTCGGCGATTTCCCCGCGGCTCTGCGGCCCCAGGACCACGAACCGCCAGGGAAACAGCTTGCCGTGATCGGGCGTGCGGGCGCCCAGGGTCAGGATCTGATCCAGTTCGGCCTCGGTCGGGCCGGGGCTGGTCAGGGCCTGGGCCGGGGCGGAGCGGCGTGAGGCCAGCCGATCGCGCAACTCCTGCGACGGGACCGGGGCGGGCAGGGGGGCGTTCAACGGAAAGAGAGGCGAAGGGGTCATGCGGTCTAGCTAGGCTTTCCCCCCGCCGTCCGCCATAGCTGAGGTATGAGCGATTTCGACGAACCGAAATGGGCCGCCGGCCTGGCCAAGCCGCCGGCCTGGCGCAGCAAGACCGAGGAGACGGTGTTCGAAAATCCGTGGATGCGGTTGACGCGGCACCGGGTGATCGCCCCGACGGGCCAGCTGGCGGACTATGCGGTGATGCGGCCCAAGAATGTCGCGACCGGGGTGCTGCCGGTGCATGACGACGGCACGGTGGTTCTGGTCGGGCAGCAGAGGTTCGCCTTCGCCAACTATTCCTGGGAGATGCCCGAGGGCGGGGCGTCCCTCGACGAGGATCCGTTCGACGGCGTCCGGCGGGAGCTGGCCGAGGAGGCGGGGCTGGAGGCCGCCCACTGGACGCCGGCCCTGACGATGGAGCTGTCGAACTCTGTCACGACCGAGATGGCGCATACCTGGATCGCCTGGGGCCTGAGGCCTGTGCCGGTGGCGCCGGACCCGACCGAGGTGATCGCCGTCGTGCGCGTGCCGTTCCTGGATCTGCTCGACGAAGTCGGGCGCGGGACGGTGCGGGACAGCCTGACGGTGGCGACGGCGTATAAGGCCTATCATATGGGCTTGAATGGAGCCCTGCCTCCGGCGCTGGCTAAGGCCATGCTGGGGCGGGTATGATGTCGCCGAAGGAGTCCGGCATGCCCAAGCTTGAAGTCGTCGCGGAAACTGACAGCGTGTGGCGCCAGCTGCGCGCCTCCGCCGAGGCCGCCTCGCGCGAGGAGCCCCAGCTGGGTTCGCAGATGAACGCCGTCATCCTGTCGCACGATGATCTGGCCGGCGCCCTCAGCTTCCAGATCGCGCGTAAACTGGCCGATCCGGAAATGAGCGCCATGTCGGTGCGCGAGGTCTGCTTGTCGGCCTTCGCCGCTGATCCGGCCATGGTCGCGGCGGCCGAGGCCGATCTGCGCGCCGTGGCCGAACGCGATCCGGCCATCCGCAATCTGTTGCAGCCCTTCCTCTATTTCAAAGGTTTTCAGGCCTTGCAGGGCTGGCGCGTGGCCCATTGGCTGTGGGGCCAGGGCCGTGAGACCCTAGCCTTCCACTTCCAGAGCCGGATTTCCGAACTGTTCCAGCTGGACATCCATCCGGCCGCGCGGCTGGGTCAGGGACTGTTCCTGGACCACGGCACCGGCATCGTCATCGGCGAGACGGCGGTGGTCGGCGACGACGTCTCCATGCTGCACAGCGTGACCCTGGGCGGCACCGGCGCCGAGCGCGGCGATCGCCACCCCAAGATCGGCAAGGGGGTGCTGCTGGGCGCCGGGGCCAAGGTGCTGGGCAATATCCATATCGGCGACTACGCCAAGGTGGCCTCCGGCTCGGTGGTGCTGAAGGACGTGCCGTCCGGCTGCACCGTGGCGGGCGTGCCCGCCCGCCTGGTCAACTGCCCCACCGGCGCCGAGCCGGCCCGGACCATGGACCATACGCTGGCTGAGGTGGTGTACGACTTCGTGATCTGAGGAGGAGCCGAGCGGACCTTCCGCGCTCCTGATCCCTGCCGTCAGCGGCGAACCATTCGGACATCGCCGATGCGGCCGCCGACCGGCAAGAGGCGCACCCGCATCGCTGCCGAGCCTCTGAAGCCGTCACGCGCTCGGTCCGTCAGCGTATAGATCAGCCTTACGCCGCCGCCGGAATAAACGACGATCAGGTCCCCGTTTCGAATCCGACACTCTGCGGATTCGCCGTCCAGCACGCAGGCGAGACGGCCTCTGGGCTGGGCTGTGATCCTGAGTGGAAAGTTCAGCCGTTCGTTTCCATCCTTGCCCTTGAATGTGATCCTGTTTTCGCTGTCGGGAGCGGGCGTGACCAACAGCGACCATTCGCCGACCACGTCTGCGGCGCCTATGGGGCCGGACGCCTGAGCAATAGCCGCGTCGCCCAGGGCGAGGCTTGCGAGGACGGACGTTAGAACCAGCCGTCGGTTCATACTGGTATTCCTGGAATTCAGCCTCTGATCAATATTGGCGGAAACTCGGGATGGTCACGTGAATCTTTGGACATCTCGTCGAAAGGGCCGGCGCTCGCGCACGTGCGGAGCGAAAGGCGAGGGCCGGATGTGATGGACCTGCGGCGGATTGGGGAAAATGCGCGTCGCCGGTTCCCCTGAAGCCCCGATGTCTCTAGGGTCCGCGGCCAACCCAAGACCATGAGGCCCCCGTGAAAGACACTGACCTGAAGCGCATCGAGGCCCACCTCAAGCGCACCTTCAACACCGGCGGCATCATCGTGAAGGCCCGTCCCAAGCAGAATGACTCGGCCGAAGTCTATGTCGGAGACGAGTTCATCGGCGTCGTCTTTGAGGACGAGGACGAGGAAGGCTCCTTCATGTTCGAAATGGCCATCCTGGCCGAAGACCTGCCGGCCTAAGTCGCGCGCGCCGACCGCCCTGCGACATCGCGCGCAGGGCGGTTGTGAGAACGTTCTCAAAAATGGCTTGACGGGCTGCGCCGGCCCGGCCCTAATCGCGGCGAAGGGCGGCGGATCGATCGCTCGGGAGCAGACGCGCTGAGGGGCAAGGGTCGGGACGTCGCCGTTCCGTCGCGCCCATCCGCCTGTTTTCCGATCCGTCAGACGCACGTCCTCCTGGTTCATCCCGAGAGGAAATCCGATGCGCGCGACTGTGTCCCTGATGGTGCTGGCCCTGGCCGTGAGCGGGGGCGCGCCGGCCCTGGCCCAGACGGCGACGGTTCCCGAAGCGTCGCGAGCCCATCCCGAGCGCTGGCCCCATGCCGCGACCCCGGCGGCCATCAGCGACGCCCGCACCGAGGCATTCGTCTCCGAACTGATGGCCAGGATGACGCTGGAGGAGAAGGTGGGCCAGCTGATCCAGGCCGACATCTCCTCAATCACCCCCGACGATCTGAAGACCTATCCGCTGGGCTCGATCCTGGCTGGCGGCAGCTCCGGTCCCTGGGGCGACGACAAGGCGCCTCCGCAGAAATGGCTGGACCTGGCCCGCGCCTTCCGCGCCGCCAACGAGAGCCGGGGCGGGACGGTGATCCCGCTGATCTACGGCATCGACGCCGTGCACGGGCACAACAACGTCCCCGGCGCGACCATCTTTCCCCACAACATCGGCCTGGGCGCCGCGCGCGATCCGGACCTG
The DNA here is from genome assembly GCF_055391505.1 of Brevundimonas sp. Br13. Taxonomy (NCBI): domain Bacteria; kingdom Pseudomonadati; phylum Pseudomonadota; class Alphaproteobacteria; order Caulobacterales; family Caulobacteraceae; genus Brevundimonas; species Brevundimonas sp. Br13. The sequence goes on from NZ_AP044008.1 coordinate 1,766,901, forward strand.
ATCCGGCGCATCGGCGAGGCGACGGCCCTGGAGGTGGCGGTGACGGGGGCGGAGTGGACCTTCGGCCCAACCCTGGCCGTGCCGCGCGACGATCGTTGGGGCCGGTCCTATGAGGGCTATGCCGAGGATCCGGAGGTTCAGCGGTCCTACGCCGGGCCGATGACCCTGGGCCTTCAGGGCGAGCTGCAGCCGGGGCGGCCGCTGGCGCCCGGCCATATCGCCGGATCGGCCAAACATTTCCTGGCCGACGGGGGCACCTTCGAGGGCGAGGATCAGGGCGATTTCCGGGGCACGGAGCAGGAGCTGATCGACGTCCACCTGGGCGGATACGTCCAGGCCATCGACGCGGGCGTGCTGTCGATCATGGCCAGTTTCTCGGGCTGGAACGGTTACAAGCACTCAGGCAATCCGACCCTGCTGACCGATGTCCTGCGCGGGCCGCTGGGGTTCAAGGGATTCGTCGTCTCCGACTGGAACGCGCACGGCCAACTGCCGGGCTGCACCAATGAGAGCTGCGCCCTGGCGGTCAACGCAGGCATCGACATGCTGATGGCGCCCGACAGCTGGAAGCCGCTGTACGCCTCGACCCTGGCCCAGGCCCGGTCGGGCGAGATCCCTATGGCGCGGGTGGACGAGGCGGTGCGTCGCATTCTGGTGGCCAAGGTCAAGACCGGCCTGTTCGAACCGACGCGGCCGATGGAAGGCCGGTTCGAGGAGCTGGCTTCGCCCGCGCACCGCGCCCTGGCGCGCGAAGCGGTGCGCAAGTCGCTGGTGCTGTTGAAGAATGACGGCGTCCTGCCGGTTGGGGCCAATGCGCGGGTGCTTGTGGCGGGGACGGCGGCTGACGACATCGGCCAGGCCTCGGGCGGCTGGACCTTGAGCTGGCAGGGGACGGGCAATACGAATGCCGACTTCCCCCAGGGCCAGTCGATCTGGAGCGGGATCGAAGAGGCGGTGAAGGCCGGCGGCGGGACCGCAACCTTGAGCGCGGACGGGTCCTTCACCCAGAAACCGGATGTGGCGATCGTCGTCTTCGGCGAGACCCCCTATGCCGAGTTCCAGGGCGACGTGGACAATCTGGACTATGTCCCGACCGCGCCGCTGGAGACGCTGAAGCGGCTGAAGGCGGCGGGGATTCCGACCGTGTCGGTCTTCCTGTCCGGGCGGCCGATGTGGACCAATCCGGAGATCAACGCCTCGGACGCCTTCGTCGCGGCCTGGCTGCCGGGGACCGAAGGCGGCGGGATCGCCGACGTCCTGGTGGGCCGAGCCGACGGCAAACCGCGCCACGACTTCCACGGCAAACTGTCCTTCAGCTGGCCCAAGGATGCGACGGGAACGCCGCTGAACCACGGCCAGCCCGGCTATGATCCGCAGTTCGCCTATGGCTACGGCCTGACCTACGCCGCGCCGGCGCGAGTCGGAATGCTGTCGGAGGAGAGCGGGGTCTCGGCCCAGGCGACCAATCTGGATCGCTATTTCGTCGACGGCCGGTTCGTCTCGCCCTGGAGCTTGTTGCTGAACGACGCAGGAGGTCAGACCCGACCCGGCACGGCGAAGACGGCGACCAGCCCGCGCGCCGGCGTCGCCTCACGCCCGGTAGACGACCTGGCCCAGGAAAGCGGCCAGCAGTTCGCCTTTGCGGGAACCGGGCCGGCCAGCGTTGAGATCTGGGGCACGGCCGTCGATCTGACGCGCCAAGCCAACGGCGCCGTCGCCCTGGGCTTCCGCTATCGTGTTGACGTCGCGCCGTCCGCTCCGGTGGCGTTCAAACTGGGCGGCGGAGCGGTGGACCTGACCGGCCTGTTGCGCTCTGCCCCCGTCGGGCAGTGGCGCGAAGCCCGCATTCCCCTGACCTGTTTCCGCACTGACGGCGGGGACCTGTCGCGCGTCGAGGTTCCGTTCCACATGGCGACCAGCGGTGCGATGACCGTCTCGGTGTCCGAGATCAAGCTGGACGCCAGCCAGACCGAAACGCGCTGCCCGGCCTAAAGGGCGCGACATGGACGGTCCCCTCCGCCTTCACCCCGCGTCGGCGGTGAAGGTCAGGGTGTGGGTGTAGCTGCGGTAGGGGGTGGGGCTGCCTGCCGGGGCGGCGGTGCGGTAGCGGACCTGTGTCATATAGGCACCGGGCGCCGAGACCCGCAGGGTCAGGACGCCGGAGGCGTCGGTGGCGGTTTCGGTCTCGATCGTCTTGCCGTCGTACTGGCCGGCTTCGCGAAAGACGGTGACAGGCGCGTCGGCCAGGGGCTGGCCGTCGAACAGCAGGCGGAAGGTCGCGTCCTCGCCGGCGACGATCTGGTTCGGCTGGATCAGAGGCTGAAGCTCCAGCCCTTGGCCGGTGGGCTTCAGCGCCGCCTCGTCGGGGACGCCCCGCATAACATAGGCCTCGGCGACGGTGATGCTCTGGACATCGACCAGTTCGGCGCCGGGCGGGGGCGGCGCATCCTCTTCGCCGACCATCTTCCAGCCGGAGGGGGTGTGGTACATCTTGGCCGTGCGGCCGGCGCGTGGGCCGGATGACAGACGATAGAGGCCGTCCACCGGCGTCGGCGCCTCGAACACCGCCAGATCGCGCAGATAGGTGACGGCGCTGATCGGCGTGTCGCCGTTTGGCCCGACCACATGGAAGCCGTCGGACCGCATGGCGACCTCGGCGTTGAACACCTCCTCGGTAAAGGCCGCCTCGACGGTCACATGATCGCGCCGCCCCGCGTCGAACAGGTTCGGCCGAAGATAGGGGGAGTGGGCCTGGGCCACGCCCGCGCCCCAGACGGACAGAAGGGAGGCCAAAAGGCCGGCGTGGAGGGGATGTCGGGTCATGGTCGTCCTCATAGGCCGAGGCAGAGTATGCAAGTGAGAACGAATTGCAACAAAGGGTTCGGGATAGGGGCGTCTGGGACCGGACGCCGACGACGGGATGGGCTAGAGTCGCGCCGAATCTGATCTGGAGTTCGATCATGAGTTTTTCCGCCACCGACGCCGCATTCGAGGGGTTTCGCGTGACGCGCCAGAACCCGGCGGCGGTTCTCCTCTGGTCGATGGTCTGGCTGATCGGGCTCATATTGAGCAGTCTGCTCGCGGCGCCCGCAATCATGCCCCATATGGCCGAGTTGCAGGCCGCCAACGGCGATATCAACGCCTTGTCGCCAGAAGCGCTACAAGCCTTCGGCTTGGCCATGGCTGGATTCATGCCGCCGTTGCTGTTGGCCCAGGCCCTCGTCGCGCCGGCCGTCTACCGCGCAGTGTTTGAGCCTGAGAAACGACGGTTCGGCTTCCTGCGACTGGGCAAGACCGAGGCTCGGATGTTGGGGGTTCTGATTATTCTGGTCGTCGTTCAGCTCGTATTGAACGTTGGAGCGGACCTCGCCACTCGGGGCGCCGGCGCGGCGATCGGTCTGGCGGGAGGCGTCATCGTGAATCTGATCGCCTTTGCACTGGGGCTCTGGGTGGCGGCTCGACTCAGCTTGGTCGCGCCTCTCACGCTGCTGCGGAGCGGCCTTCCTCTCGTGGAAGGATGGAAGCGCAGCGGACCCATCGTCTGGCCTCTGATCGGCGTGAATGTGCTCGCCGTCGCCATGGCCTTGTTGGTGGGTCTGCTGCTGGCCCTCGTCGCCTGGCCTATGACGGCGGCCATGTCCGGCTCCGGCGCAGGCGCGGGTTTGGCGGCCCTGCTGCTGATGACGCTGATGGCGCTCGGTTTCGCACTGATCACCGTCCTGCTTTGGAGTCCGTTCGCGGCGATCTTGAAGCAGCTGGAGGGCTGACGGAGACGTTTCAGCGTCTGGAGTAAAACCTCAGGCCGAGGCCTTGACCCGCTTCCGCTTCGCCGGCGGGGGCGTCGCCGCCTGCCCCAGTGCGGCGACCCGCGCCTTGCGCCGGGTCTCGTGACGATCCAGCACCTCCTTGAGGTATTTTCCGGTCCAGCTGGCCTTGTTCTCCGCCACCTGTTCCGGTGTGCCGACCGCGACGATCTCGCCGCCGCCGTCGCCGCCTTCCGGCCCGAAGTCGAGCAGATAGTCCGCCACTTTGATGACGTCGAGATTGTGCTCGATCACCACGATGGTGTTGCCAGCCTCGACCAGTTCCTGAAGCACTTCCAGAAGTTTGCGCGTATCTTCGAAATGCAGGCCGGTGGTCGGCTCGTCGAGGATGTAGAGGGTCCGGCCGGTCGCGCGTTTCGACAGTTCCTTGGACAGCTTGACCCGCTGGGCCTCGCCGCCGGACAGGGTGGTCGCGGGCTGGCCGACCTTGACGTAGCCGAGGCCCACCCGCTCCAGCGTCAGCATCTTGTCGCGGATCGGCGGCACGGCCTTGAAGAACTGGGCGGCCTCCTCGACCGTCATGTCCAGGACGTCCGAGATCGACTTGCCCTTGAACACAATCTCCAGCGTCTCTCGGTTGTAGCGCTTGCCCTTGCAGACGTCGCAGGTGACGTAGACGTCGGGCAGGAAGTGCATCTCGATCTTGATGACGCCGTCGCCCTGGCAGGCCTCGCAGCGGCCGCCCTTGACGTTGAAGCTGAACCGGCCGGGGCCGTAGCCGCGCGCCTTGGATTCCGGCAGGCCGGCGTACCAGTCGCGGATGGGGCCGAAGGCGCCGGTGTAGGTGGCGGGATTGGAGCGCGGGGTGCGGCCGATCGGCGACTGGTCGATGTCGATGACCTTGTCGAAATGCTCCAGCCCCTCGATGCGGTCGAAGGGGGCGGGGGCGTCCGACGCATTGTTCAGACGGCGCGCGGCGGCCTTATACAGGGTCTCGATGGTGAAGGTGGACTTGCCGCCGCCGGACACGCCGGTGATGCAGGTGAAGACGCCGACGGGGATTTCGCCGGTGACGCTCTTCAGATTGTTGCCGCTGGCGCCGCTGATCTTCAGCATCCGCTTGCGGTCGATGGGGCGGCGGCCGTCGGCGGGGATTTCGATCTCCCGCTCGCCGGTCAGATATTTGCCGGTCAGGGAGTTCGGGTTGGCCATGACCTGTTGCGGCGTACCCTCGGCGCAGACCGTGCCGCCATGCACCCCCGCAGCGGGCCCCATGTCGATGACATAGTCGGCGGTCAGGATGGCTTCCTCGTCGTGCTCGACCACAAGGACCGAATTGCCGAGGTCGCGCAGCCCTTTCAGGCTTTCCAGCAGGCGGGTGTTGTCGCGCTGGTGCAGGCCGATGGAGGGCTCGTCCAGCACATAGAGGACGCCGGTCAGGCCCGAACCGATCTGCGAAGCCAGACGGATGCGCTGGCTCTCCCCGCCCGACAAGGTGCCGGATGAGCGGGACAGGTTCAGATAGTCCAGGCCGACGTTGTTCAGGAACCGCAGCCGGTCGCAGATCTCCTTCAGGATGCGCCGGGCGATCTCCATCTGCTTCTCTGTCAGGCTCTCCTCCAGGGTCGAGAACCAGAGGTAGGCCTTGGAGATCGACAGCATGGAGATGTCGGCGATGTCCTCGCCGCCGACCTTGACGGCCAGGGCCTCGGGCTTCAGCCGCTTGCCGCCGCAGGCCTCACAGGGGGTCTCGGACTGATAGCGTGCCAGCTCCTCGCGAACCCAGGCGCTGTCGGTCTCGCGCCAGCGCCGCTCCAGGTTCGGCAGGACGCCCTCGAACGGCTTAGAGACCTCGTATTTGCGGGCGTTGTCGTCATAGGTGAATTTGATCTTCTCAGCGCCCGTGCCGTGCAGGATCGCCTTATGCGCCTGGGCCGGCAGATCGCGCCAAGCCACATCCATCGAGAAGCCGTAGTGGCGGCTGAGCGACTGAAGCGTCTGGGTATAGAGAGGTGAGGGGCCGCGCGCCCACGGCGCTACCGCCCCCTTGTGCAGGCTCTTGTCGCGATCGGGGATCACCAGGTCGGCGTCGAAGGCGAGCTTGACCCCTAGGCCGTCGCACACCGGACAGGCGCCGAAGGGATTGTTGAACGAGAACAGCCGCGGCTCGATCTCCGAGATGGTGAAGCCGGACACCGGGCAGGCGAATCGTTCGGAGAAGACGAGGGTGCGCGGCGCTGTCTCGCCCTCGGCGACGCTGGCCCATTCCGCCGTGGCGATACCGTCGGCGAGGCTCAGCGCCGTCTGCAGGCTGTCGGCGTAGCGACCTTCCTGATCCGGCTTGGTCACGATCCGGTCCACGACGATGTCGATGTCGTGCTTGAACTTCTTGTCCAGGGTCGGGGCTTCGTCGATCGGATAGAATTGCCCGTCGATCTTCAGCCTCTGGAAGCCCTGACGCTGCCATTCGGCGATTTCCTTGCGGTACTCGCCCTTGCGGCCGCGAACGACCGGAGCCAGCAGCAGGATGCGTTCGCCGTCGGGCAGGGCCGTCAGCTTATCGACCATCTGGCTGATGGTCTGGCTCTCGATCGGCAGGCCGGTGGCCGGCGAATAGGGCACGCCGACCCGCGCCCACAGCAGGCGCATATAGTCGTGGATCTCCGTCACCGTGCCGACGGTCGAGCGAGGGTTTTTGGACGTCGTCTTCTGTTCGATCGAAATGGCCGGCGACAGACCCTCGATCAGGTCCACGTCCGGCTTGCCCATCAGTTCCAGAAACTGGCGCGCATAGGCCGACAGGCTCTCGACATAGCGCCGCTGGCCCTCGGCGTAGATGGTGTCGAACGCAAGGGACGACTTGCCCGAGCCCGACAGGCCGGTCATCACCACCAGCTGTTCGCGCGGAATATCCAGGTCCACGCCCTTGAGATTATGCTCGCGGGCGCCGCGAACGCGGATGAAGTTGTGCTTTTCGGTCATGCGGTCCGGGAAACGCGGAGAGGAGCCGGAGGGCTCCGGCGCGACATCGCTATATGGGAATGATTTGCCCGGTTTAAGCAAGAACAATGTGGGAACATTGCGCACTGGGCGCGTCCAGCCCGGTTGACCTACTCCGGCGTCCAGGCCTGTGTCGGGCGCAAGAAACGCTCCCCCTTGGCCAGCATCACTCCGTTTGCGGTCGCGACGCCGAGCTCCAGGCTCTCGGCGATGCGGCGGGCGCGTTCGATGAAATGGGCCGCGGCGACGGGCGGGCACAGGTCGCGGGCGGTCTCGGCGAACAACTCAAGCCAGCGGTCGAAGTGGCGCGCGTCGATCGGCAGGGGCAGATGTTTCGGCATAGGCCGACCCTGGTAGACGCCAGACGAAAGGGCGACCGACGACCAGAACAGCTTCATCTGCGCCAGATGCGGGCCCCAGTCGGCGATCCGATCCGCGAAGATCGGCCCGATCAGCCGGTCGTCGCGGACGCGGGCGTAGAAGCCCTCGACCAGGGCGTCGATCATCGCCTCGTCGATGCCGGTTTCGTCGCGCAGCCGCTGAACAGCCGCGTCGCGGCGCGCGGCGGCTCCGGCAGGGTCTTCTATGCGGAAGCGGCTCTCCATTCCGACGTCCTAGCGGCTTGGTGGGCGGGGCGCCATCGGACCATCGGTCCACCCCGGAGCCACCCCCTCTTCACGCGGGCGTGTTCATAGCAGGGGCTCCCCGGACTTGCGGATTGCATAAATACGACCCATCCTCCTGTCTCTGAGGAGTTTTGAGCAGGAGGCTCGAAGATCATGATCATCGCACTGGCAACCGGTTCCGCCCTGTCCGCCATGCTGCTCGTGATCCTCCATGCCAACCAGCCCAAGCCCAAGCGCGTTCCCGTGCGCGCTCGCGACCCTCGACAAGGTCGCCGCTAGAACGCCTGACGGCGTTACGCTTTTCGACAATCTGAGCCTGACGTTCGGGCCTGAGCGCACCGGCGTCGTCGGTCGCAACGGCGCGGGCAAGAGCACGCTGCTGCGTCTGATCGCCGGCGACCTGTCCCCCAATGAGGGAACGGTCACGTGCCTCGGCTCTGTCGGCGTTCTGGATCAACGGTCCGATCCGTCTCCCGTCGAGACAGCGGCGCAAACCCTGGGCGTCGCGCCGGCCCTGGCGGCGATCGACCGGCTGCTGGCTGGCGCGGGCGACGCCCAGGACCTGGCCGACGCCGATTGGACCCTGGAACCCCGGATCGATTCAGCCCTCGCCGAAGTCGGGTTGGCGGGCCTGCCGATGGACCGGCCGACACGCAGCCTCAGCGGCGGGGAACAGACCCGGCTACGGCTTGCGGGATTGATCCTGGCGGCGCCCGACCTGATCCTGCTGGACGAACCGACCAATCACCTGGACGTCGAGGCGCGGCGCTGGGTGGCCGAGGTGCTGGGTCGCTGGAAGGGCGGGGCGGTGGTGGTCAGCCATGACCGGGATCTGCTGCGTCGCATGGATCGCATCGTCGAGGTGTCCGGCCTGGGGGTCGCCGTCCACGGCGGGAACTACGACCTCTACGCCGCACGCAAGGCGATTGAGCGCGAAACAGCCGAACGCGACCTGGTCGAGGCTGAACGGACGCTGGCCCGCGTGGCGGCGGACGCCCAGCGTCGCACGGAGATGAAGGCGCGGCGGGACGCGGCCGGACGCCGCAAGGCGGCCAAGGGCGACATGCCCAGGATTCTGATCGACGCCCGGGCCGAGCGGGCCGAAAACAGCGGCGGCGGCGACCGGCTCCTCGCCGTGCGCCAGGCGGCGGAGGCGGAAACCGCCTTGGCCGCCGCGCGCCAAGGGGTGGAGCGGGTGCGAACCCTAACCATCCCCATGCGCGCCACAGGCCTTGCGGCGGGACGGACGGTGGCCACCTTGAGCGGGGCGGTCTGGACGACACAGGACGGGCGGCGGATCGTCGGTCCTGTGGATCTGACCTTGACCGGCCCGGAGCGGGTCGCCGTCACCGGCCCGAACGGCGCGGGCAAGACGACCCTGCTGCGGCTCATCACCGGCGATCTTGCACCGACTTCGGGTCAAGTGCAGCGACCCGTTCCCGCAGCCTTGCTGGATCAGGAGGCGGCTTTGCTGCGCCCCCAGGAAACCTTGGTCGAGGCCTGGATGCGGCTGAATCCGGACGGTTCGGTCCAAGAAGCCCAGGCGGCCCTGGCTCGCTTCCTGTTTCGAAATACGGCCGCGCATCGGCGGGTCGGCGACCTGTCCGGCGGTGAACGGCTGCGGGCCGCCCTGGCCTGCGTCATGACGGGAACGCGCCCGCCGCAGCTTCTGGTGCTGGATGAGCCGACCAACCACCTGGACCTCGATTCGGTGGCGGCGGTGGAGGCGGCGTTGAGCGCCTATGACGGCGCCCTCGTTGTCGTCAGCCACGATGCGGACTTCCTGGCGGCGGTCGGGATAGATCGGACGGTCAGCCTAGCCCGCCCGTCTGCCTGAGGCCCTCCCAAAGGGCGATGCCCGCCGTGACCGACAGATTCAGCGACCGGGCCTCGGGTCTGAGCGGAATCACCACGCGCGCGTCTGCGGCGGCGTGCACATAGTCCGGGGCGCCGGCGGTCTCCTTGCCGAACAGAAGCGTGTCGGTGGGTTCGAAGACGAAGTCGGGCAGGGGCGTCGCCCCCTTGGTGGTGAAGAGCACCAGCCGTCCGGCGGGTCGCTCGCGCTGGAACGCGTCCCAATCCGCATGGCGGGTCATGTGCGATAGGGGGCCGTAATCCAGGGCCGCCCGCTTCATGGCGCGGTCGTCAAAACGGAAGCCTGTGGGCTCAATGACGTGCAGGGCGACGCCGAAACAGGCCGACAGCCGGATACAGGCGCCGACGTTCTGAGGAATGTCCGGTTGAAAAAGGGCGAGACGCATTCTAAGCCCTAGGTATACGCGACCTGGGGGTTTGTCGCGGTCTGTTTGCGAGCGTTTCGCAAGAAACGTCAGCAGCTTGCGGCGAACGCCGCAAATACAGGCCGAGGGGACCACAGGGCAGCGCTTTTAGGGTTCGTGCCGTAGCAGAGGAGCGCCAACACAGGCGGTCCCGGCGGTCTTCGAGAGGTGAAACGTGGCCGAAACGGGTGTGATTCCGGAAGGCGAGGGCGATCCGAATCGCCGCGACTTCATCCATATCGCGGCGGGCGCCGCTGCGGTGGGCGCCGGGGCGATGATCGCCTGGCCTCTGATCAATCAGATGAACCCTGCGGCCGACACCCTGGCCCTGGCCTCGATCGAGTTCGACCTGACCAAGGTTCAGGAGGGCCAGCAGGTCGTGATCAAATGGCAGGGCAAGCCGGTCTTCGTGCGCTATCGCACCCCGGCCGAGCTGCAGAAGGTCATTACCGAGGGCGCCGTCGGCAGCCCGCCCCAGACGGATGCGGAACGCACCAAGTCCGGGCATGAGAAATATCTGGTCGTGGTCGGCTCCTGCACCCACCTGGGCTGCGTCCCGACCTTCGGCGCCGGCGATTACGGCGGCTGGTTCTGCCCGTGCCACGGCTCGCACTACGATGCGTCCGGTCGGATCAGAAAGGGGCCGGCGCCCCTGAACCTGGTCGTGCCCGACTACGAATACACGTCCGACACCCGCGTTAAGATCGGTTGAGGGCGAAGGGGGAGGAAATGAGCGAACACGAATCCACCTACGTCCCGAAGACGGGCGTCGAAAAATGGCTGGACACCCGGCTGCCCATCATCCGCTTCGGCGCCGACTATATGTCGCTGCCGACGCCCAGGAACCTGAACTACTGGTGGACCTTCGGCGGCATCCTGGCCCTGTGCCTGATGACGCAGATCGTCACCGGCATCGTTCTGGCCATGCACTATACGCCGAACGTCGACCTGGCCTTCGCCTCGGTCGAACGGATCATGCGTGACGTCAACGGCGGCTGGCTGATCCGCTATGTCCACGCCAACGGCGCCTCGATGTTCTTCATCGCCGTCTATCTGCACATGCTGCGGGGGCTGTACTACGGCTCCTACAAGGCGCCGCGCGAGATGATCTGGATCATCGGCTGCGTGATCTTCTTCCTGATGATCGCCACGGCCTTCCTGGGCTATGTCCTGCCCTGGGGTCAGATGTCCTTCTGGGGCGCGGAGGTCATCACCAATCTGATCGGCGCCGTGCCCCTCGTCGGCGAACCGATCCTGATCTGGCTGCGCGGCGGCCCGGCGATCGACAATGCGACGCTGAACCGCTTCTTCTCCCTGCACTATCTGCTGCCCTTCGCCATCCTGGGCTGCGTGGTCCTGCACCTTTGGGCCCTGCATTCGGCCGGTCAGAACAATCCGGTGGGCATCCTCATTCCGAAGGATCGCGCCAAGAAGGACACTCTGCCCTTCCACCCCTATTTCACGGTCAAGGACGGCTTTGCGATCATCCTGTTCCTGATCCTGTTCGCCGTCTTCGTCTTCTATCAGCCGAACGCCCTCGGCCACGCCGACAACTACATCCCGGCCAACCCGCTGCAGACGCCCGCCCACATCGTGCCCGAATGGTACATGCTGCCCTTCTACGCCATCCTGCGCGCGGTGCCGGACAAGTTCGGCGGGGTGGTCGCCATGTTCAGCGCCATCGGCGTCCTGTTCGTCCTGCCCTGGCTGGATACGTCCAAGGTGCGGTCGATGCGCTATCGCCCGACCATGCGGACCTTCTTCTTCATCTTCCTGGTGGTCGGGGTCGGCCTGGGCTGGTGCGGCGGTCAGCTGCCGGACGCCCCGGTCATTCCGGGCATGGCCAGCTTCGTCCTGTTCGACGGAGAGGTGAACTCCTACCTGTGGCTGACGCGGCTGTTCACCCTCTACTATTTCGTCTTCTTCCTGGTGATCCTGCCCTTCGTGGGCCTGAAGGAGACGCCGCTGCCGATCCCCGCGACGATCTCGGAACCGGTCCTGACGGGCGGCGACGCCGTCCCGGCCGCCGCGCCCGCCTCGCCCGAGAAGAAGGGCTGAGCGTCATGAGCTTTGGAACAATGAGCGTGTCGATGTCCAGACTGGTCGCTTCGGCGGTCGCCGCCCTCGGCCTGATGACGGCGGCGCCCGCCCTGGCGGAGGGCGGGGCGGCCCACCCCCGTTCCGGCGGCTTCAGCTTCGACGGCCCCTTCGGCGTCTATGACCAGGGTCAACTGCAGCGCGGCTACAAGGTCTATCACGAGGTCTGCGCCGCCTGTCACAGCATGAACCTGATGCACTACCGGAACCTGGGCGATCGCCACGGGCCGTTCTGGAATCCGAAATATCCGAATCCGAACGACAATCCGGTGGTGAAGGCCCTGGCCAAGGAGATCCAGGTCCCCGACATCGACAGCGAGACGGGCGAGCCGATCCAGCGCGACGCCACCCCGGCCGACAAGTTCCGCGCCCCCTATCCCAACGCCACCGCGGCTGCGGCCGGCAACGGCGGGGCGGCGCCGCCGGACCTGTCGGTCATGGCCAAGGCGCGTCACGGCGGCGCGGACTACATCTATTCCCTGCTGTCGGGCTATCGCACCCCGCCCGCCGGCCTGCAGATCCGCCCCGGTCAGCACTACAACCCCTATATGCAGGGCGACCTGACCCCCTTCTGGACCGGCGACCCGGACCATGTGCCCGAGGGCGGCTTCATCGCCATGCCGCCGCCGCTCCAGAACGGCCAGGTCACCTATGACGACGGCTCGCCCCAGACGGTGGATCAGTACGCCAAGGACGTCGCGGCCTTCATCGCCTGGACGTCCGAGCCGAAGATGGTCGAGCGCAAACAGGCCGGTTTCGGCGTGATCATCTTCCTGCTGATCTTTGCGGGCCTGACCTACGCCAGCTATCGCCGCATCTGGAAGGGCGTGGCCCACTAGGCGCGCCCGAACGAAAACCGAAACTCAGCCCGCCGAAGCCCGCTTCGGCGGGCTTTGTTTTGCGACATCCTGGCCGCTGACACGGAATCGACATGATGGCTTTACCCGCCTAGGGTTCGGCCTTCTTCTGCGGCTGTGGGGCCCTGTGTTCATGCGTATCCGTTCTTCCTTGGTCGCCGTGCTGATGGCCGGCGCCGCACTCTCCGCCTGCGCCGCGCCGGCGGCTCTTGAAGGTTCAGGCTCGGTCGCGGCCTTCGACGCAGCTCGTATCGCCGAGGACATTCGAACCCTGTCGGACGACAGTTTCGAGGGGCGCGGCATCGCCACCCCGGCCGAGCAGAAGGTGATCGACTATCTGAGCCGCCAATACGCCGCCGCCGGCTTCCAGCCGGGCGGTCCGAACGGCCAATGGACCCAGGACGTGATCCTGAACCGCTTCACCCAGTCCAACGTCCAGGCGGCGCTGAAGCTGGGCGACTGGACCCTGCCGATGACCCAGGGACGCGAGGTCGCCCTCTCGACCCGCCACCCGGCCGAGCACGTCAGCCTGAAGGACGCGCCCCTGGTCTTCGTCGGCTATGGGATCACCGCGCCCGAGCGGAATTGGGACGACTTCAAGGGGCAGGATCTGCGCGGCAAGGTGCTGGTCGTCCTGGTCAATGACGCCGATTTCGAAGAACCGGCCCTGAACACCTTCGGCGGCAAGGCCATGACCTACTACGGCCGCTGGACCTACAAATATGAAGAGGCGGCCCGCCATGGCGCGGCCGGGGTGCTGATCGTCCATGAGACGGCGCCCGCCTCCTATGGCTGGCAGACGGTCGCCAACTCCTGGGGCGTGCCCCAGTTCGACATCCTGCGCCAGAATGCGGCGGCTGAGCGGGTTCCGGTCGAGGGCTGGATCCAGCGCGACGTCGCCGTCGATCTGTTCCGCCGCGCCGGTCTGGATTTCGAGACGCTGAAGGCCCAGGCTCGCCGCCGCGACTTCCAGCCCGTGCCCCTGACCGGCGCCGGCTTCTCGACCGAGTTCGATGTGGCGACCAGTCAGGTCACCACCCATAACGTCATCGCCCGCCTGCCGGGAACCACCCATCCGGACGAGACGGTCCTCTACACCGCCCACTGGGACCACATCGGCATGGGCGAGCCGGACGAGACGGGCGACCGCATCTTCAACGGCGCCGTGGACAACGCCTCGGGCACGGCGGGCCTGTTGGAGCTGGCGCGGATGTACGGTCGGGCTCCTCGGACCGAACGCTCAATCGTCATGATCAGCTTCACCGCCGAGGAGAGCGGCCTTCTGGGCGCTGAATACTACGCTTCCAATCCCGTCTATCCCCTGGCCAGGACGGTGGGCGGCTTCAACATGGATTCGATGAACGTCTATGGCCGTGTCACCGGCCTGGGCGTGACCGGCTACGGCCAGTCCGACTTCGACGAGCGCTTGGCCGCCGCGATCCAGCCCCAGGGCCGCACCCTGATGCCGGATTACGAGAACGCCGCCGGCACCTACTACCGGTCCGACCACTTCCCCCTGGCCAAGCGCGGCGTGCCCATGGCCTATGCCGGCAGTCGGGGCGACTTCCGCGACGAACCGATCGCCGAGCGCCAAGCGGCGCGCAGCGACTACGGCGCCAAACGCTATCACCAGGCCGCCGACGAATGGTCGCCGGACTGGGACTACAGCGGAATGATCGAAGATCTGACGGTCTTCTATGACGTTGGCCGCGCCCTGGCGAACGGTCGCGACTGGCCCGAGTGGAAGTCGGGCTCCGAATTCGGTCCCGTCCGCGCCGTCTCCGCTGCCGAACGCCGCTAAGTCCGCTGCTCCTCCCGTCTTTCCTCATTCGAGAACCTTCATGATCCTGCGTCGTTCTTCCATCATCGCCGCTGCGGCCCTGCTCCTGGCCGCCTGCGCCACGGCGCCGGACGCGCCTGTCGTCCCGCCTTCGGCCGCGACCGACGCCTTCGCCGTGGCCTCGGCCGCCACCCCACAATTCAGCGCCCAGCGCCTGTCCGACCACATCAAATATCTGGCCGACGATCGGCTGGAGGGGCGTTTCCCCGGCCTGGTCGGCGAGCGGCTGACGCTGGAGTATCTGCAGGCCCAGTATGAGGCCATGGGTCTGGAGCCGGGCGGGCGCGACGGCTCCTGGCTCCAGCCGGTCGATCTGGTGCGGTTCACGCCCGAACGGCCCCCCGTCGCGACCTGGACCGGAGCCGACGGCGTCAGCCATGATCTGACGTCGGGCGCGGACATCACCCTGCGGGCCGGCCCGGCCGATCCGGTGGTCAAGGTCTCCGACGCCCCCCTGGTCTTCGCCGGCTACGGCATTGTGGCGCCCGAGCGGGGCTGGGACGACTATGGCTCGACAGACCTCACCGGGAAGGTCGTGGTCATTCTGCGCGGTCAACCAGAGTCCATGGGCGCCGACCCCAACTTCTACGGCTCGGGCGAACACAAGACCCAGGAGGCGCTGAAGCGCGGGGCCGTCGGCGTCATCAGCCTACAGGACGTCGAGGGCCGTTGGCGCCGCGCCGTCGGCGGCGCGAACCGGCCGGTGATGACGGTCAAGGGCGCGCGCGACGCCCGTTTCACCGGTTCGATCAATATGGCGACCGGAGCGGCCATCGGCGGCGACGTCCTGGCCCAGGCCTTGGCGCGTGCCAAGACGGCTGGCCTGGGCGGCGGCGTCGATCTGGGCGCCCGGCTCAGCGTGGACATCGCCGAAAAGACCGAGGTCATCCACTCCAACAATCTGCTGGCCAAGATCACCGGCACGACCCGGCCCGATGAATATGTCTTCTACTCCGCCCACTGGGACCACGTCGGCAAGGCGCGGGAGAAGAACGAGGCGGGGGACGACGTCTTCAACGGCGCCTGGGACAACGCCTCCGGCACGGCCGGCCTGATCGAAATGGCCCGCGCCTTCAAGAACGGCCCGGCGCCGGAGCGGACCGTGGTCTTCCTGCACGTCACGGCCGAGGAACAGGGGCTGCTGGGCTCTGAAGCCTATGCCGCCGACCCGGTCTATCCGCTGGCCAAGACGGCGGCCGACATCAATATCGACATGCTGCCCTTCACCCCGGCGACGCGCGACGTGGCGGTCTTCGGCGTCGGCAAGTCGGAGCTGGAGGATATTCTGGGACGGTTCGCCGCCGTCCAGGGGCGCACCGTCACTGGCGACGGTTATCCGGAAGAGGGCTTCTACTACCGTTCCGACCACTTCAACTTCGCCGCAGGCGGGGTGCCGGCTCTGATGCCGTGGAGCGGCCGTGATTTCGTGGAGGGCGGAATCGAAGCGGGCAAACCCTATTACGAGGCCCAGATGGCTCGCTACTATCACAAGCTGACGGACGAATGGCGGGCGGACTACGACTTCACCGCCGCACTTCAGAACCTGGATCTATTGTACCGGCTGGGTCTGACGGTGGCCGACAGCACCACCTGGCCGGCCTGGAAGCCGACAGCCGAGTTCAACGCCATCCGCGACGCCTCGGCCGCCGAACGGCGCTGAGGCCGTCGGCGGCGGGCGATCCGGACCTCAACGGGCGGCGGCGGGCTGGCTTGATGTGGCCTGGGCAATCAACTCGCGAGCCCGGGCGACGGCCTCGGCCTCAGCGACTTCGCCGTCGGCCAGCGACTGGGCCAGATCCATCAGCGGCGCTCCAGTGACCGCGCCGGTCTCGGCCTCCTGCTGCAGATGGACTCCGTTTCCGGCGACGATGGCTGCATCCCAGGCGTCGCGCACGGCGGCCCAGAAGCCTTGGGTCTTGGCCCAATAGTCGTCCCCCGGCTTGGGGGAATAGCTGTCGTTCCGGTCGTAGGTGTTGATCACATCTTCCTGGACCACGGCGATCGGCGCACCGTCCGGCTGGCCGGCCATCTTCATGTTGTCTTGAATATGCACCCAGCCGGCGGGTGTCAGGATGTGCCGATTGGTCCCCAGATAGCGGTCGTAGATCGGATGCCGCACCGCGTCCCGCCGCGCCAGCGGCCGCCAGGTCGGGTCGGACGTCCAGGCCGTCAGCCCATTGTCATAGGTCCAGCGGCCGACTCCGCCGTAACGAGGTGAATCGTCAGTCTGCCACACGGTCTGAGACCAAGCGCCCTGGCGCTGGGCTTCCGGGACGGGGGTCAGCACCCATCGGTTCGGCCCGGCGTAGGTCAGGACCGTCTGCGGCTGATAGGTCCAGTCCTGGCGCCAGTGTTTGATCGCCATGGTCTGACCGTCGTGCTCCATCACCAATATGTGCTGTAGGCTGATCCGATCGCCCTTGTCGTAGACGACACGCACGATCTCGCTGCCGCCGGACAGCTTCTCCTCCAGCGGATCATAGTCGGCGCGGAAGCCGACGTTCTCGCGCATGTCGAAATGGACGCGGTATTGGCCCGCCTGGGCCAGAATGGCCTGACGGTCTCGCTCGAAGGCGGCGGCCGGTGTGGTGGACGTCGCGGGGGCCGATGCGGCGGGAGCCCGGGACAGGGGCTCCGCCCCCTGGGCGGCGGGGGCGGAAGCCATCAAGGCGGCGGCGATCAATAGGGCGGGCATGGGGCTTGTCTTGGAAAGGTGAACGGTCATGGTCGGTTACAGACGCAGGGTCAGCGACAGGCCGAAGTTGCGGCCCGGCTGGGTGTAGGCGTCCTTGACGCTCGAGGTCTCCGACAGGCCCCGCACATCGCTCCACCAGCCATAGGTCTCGTCGAACAGGTTGAAGGCCCCGCCGCGCAGGGTCACACGCTCGGTCACGTTCCAATAGGCGGTCAGGTCCAGAAGGGCGAAGCTGTCGCCCAGATAGCAGCTCGATCCGCAGGACAGGCCATAGGCGGCCTGATCCTTCTTGCCCGACCAGGTGACGGTCGCCGATCCGCCCCAGACGCCGGACGGCGCGGCGTACTGGAGCCCCGCCACCACCTTGACCGGATCGACGCTGCCCAGTTCGGCCCGCCGGCCGCCGTTCGTCTGTTCGCCCTCGGCATAGGCGGCCGAGCCGATCAGGCTGAAGCCGTTGTCCCAATAGAGATCGGCGCGGGCCTCCAGGCCGCGGATATCGACCTCGGTCAGGTTCACATATTGATAGACCAGCGGATCCACGCCCGGCACGCCCGTTCCGCTGACGGGGATCTGGTCGATGAAGTCGTCATAGTGGGTGGCGAAGGCGGTGGTGTTCAGACGCATCACGCCCCCGGCCACGCCGATGTCGCGCAGTCGGAAGCCGGCCTCGAAGCTTTCGCTGGTTTCCGGCGACAGGTTCGGATTGGGTATCGAACGATAGCCGAAGACGGGATTCTCGAAATAGTTGTTCACCTGCATCGGCGAGGGGGCGCGAAAGCCCAGGCCGTAGCTGGCGAAGACGCCCAGATGCGCGCCGGTCCAATAGACGACGCCCAGCTTGGGCGAGATATGGTCGTCGCTCTGTCCCGAGGCTGCGGCGGGGAACACGGCGTCCACCTTGGGCGACAGCTCGTACCAGTCGTAGCGGACGGCGGGGATGATGCTGAGGGCGCCGCCCAGGGTCTCGATCTCGTCCTGGACGAACAGGCCTGCCAGCTGGAAATCGGTTGTCGGGAAGGCGCGGACAGGGAAGGTCTCGCCGACCGGCGGCGTGATCCCGTCGCGCAGACCCTCCTGGGTCGTCTTGGACCAGTCGCCGCCGAAGGTGACGCGGTGCCGGACCGCGCTCGTCTTGCCGAAGACCCGCGCCCCTTGGGCGGCCAGGCCATAGACCCTGTTGTCGAAGGTGACGTCCCGCGCCCGGTCCACGGCCGGCGTGCGATCCTCAAAGGTGTACTGCCGCGTCTCGGCGTCCTGCCAGTAAAGGCCGATCGAGCCGTCGCTCAGGCCGGCGAAATCATTGAAGCGCCAATCACCGCTTATGCGGTCGCGACGGGTCTCGTCATGGGCGGTGACGGACAGGACGGTCGCGGACCGGCTGCTCAGGGCGTCGCCGGTCATGTCGGAATCCAGATGGTCGTAGGTCAGACGCAGCACATGGTTCGGCGCGGCCTGCCACACCAGCTTGCCCAGATAGGCGTTGGAGGCGAAGTCCTGGGGGTTGGGCTCGGTGCGGGCGGCGCCGACCCCGCCGGTTTGGCCCTTATTCTCCGTCTCCTGATGGTCGCGGCGGGTGTAGGCGATCAGCCCTGACAAGGCGCCCGATCGGCCGGCGAAGGCCAGTCCCTCGGTCCAGCCCTCGTCGGCCGAGCCGTAGCCGACTCGCGCCCGTGCGCCGAAGGCCTGGCCGGCGGTCAGAAAATCGACCGGATCCTTGGTCTTGAACGCCACCGCACCCGCCACGCCGTCCGAGCCGTAAAGGGCCGAAGCCGGGCCGCGCAGGATCTCCACCGACTTGGTCAGGTCCAGGTCGTTATAGCCGCCGCGCCCTACCGCCTGGGCCCCGAAGCTGAAGCCCGCCGGCAGACGAACGCCGTCGTTGATGATCAGCACCCGGTCGCCGCCCATGCCCCGGATGGTGAAGCCCGAATCGCCGTCGCGGCCCGCGCCGGACAGGGCCAGGCTGAAGCGGGCGGGGGAGGTGGGCACGCTGACCCCCGGCTCATACCGGATCAGATCCTTCATGTCTGTCGCCAACATGGTCTCGATCTCGGCGTCAGTGATGACGCTGATCGTGCCGGGCGTCCGGGACGCCTGCCGCTCCGATCGCGTGCCGATCACGACGATTGGATCAATCTGGGTCGCTGCGACCTGCGGCGTTTCGGCCCGCGCGGACGCGGTGGAATGGGCGGTGGCGGCCGCAGTGACGGCGACGGTGCAGAGGAGAAGGTGATTGCGCATAATAGCCCCGGCTGATGAAGGCGGCTTCATTAATGCGAACGATTATCAGAATCAACCGCACTTGTCGCGCGGGTTTGAACCGGAGTTGGGTCTCGACGTTGCGGTGTCATGAGACTCGCCTTGTTTCCGCTGCTCGCCCTGGGTTCCCTGCTGGGCGCTTGCGGCGAGAATGACGTCAATCCTCCCGACCAGCCCGCCGCGCCGCTCAGGACCGCCGAAGCCATGCAGGCGGTTGAACCGCCCGGCCCCTCGTCCCTGGCGTCGCGGGGGCCGCGCAGCTTCGTCGGGGTCTGGGCCGGCGACCTCGCTTGGTGCGCCCGCCCGCAGGGCGACCGATGGACCCTGACCATCACCCCTCAACGGTTCGAGGGGTATGAGAACCGTTGCGACATCGCCCATATTGACGAGACGCCCCACGGCTATGTGGCGACGTTAAACTGCACGGCGGAGGGGCAGGTCGCGACCGAGCGCGTCCACATGGCGGCGGCCGGCGACGTCATGAACCTGACCTATATTGACCGGGACATGACCACGGTGAAGCTGCTGCGCTGCCCCGGCTCGCCACGGGCGCCCGACCCCGCCAATCCGCTGGAGAAGATGCTGAAGCCCGACAAGGACCAGGACCAGGCCGCAGCGCGGCAGTCCCCCTGATCTGACGCCTCAGTTGAACAGGAAGTTCATCACGTCGCCGTCCTTGACGACGTAAGACTTGCCTTCCGCGCGCAGCTTGCCGGCTTCGCGCGCCTTGGCCTCGCCGCGCAGGGCGACGAAGTCTTCGAAGGCGATGGTCTCGGCGCGGATGAAGCCTTTTTCGAAGTCGGTGTGGATGACCCCGGCCGCCTGGGGCGCGGTGTCGCCGACATTGATGGTCCAGGCGCGGGCCTCTTTGGGACCGACCGTGAAATAGGTCTGCAGGCCCAGCAGCTTGTAGGCCTCGCGGATCAGCCGGTTCAGGCCGGGTTCCTCCAGACCCAGGGTCTCCAGGAACTCTTTCTGCTCGGCGTCGTCCAGCACGGCGATCTCGGATTCGATCTGGGCCGAGATGACGACCGAGTTGGCGTTGTCCTGGGCGGCGCGGGCGGCGACCTTGGCCGACAGCTCATTGCCCTGGTCGGCCGAACCCTCTTCGACATTGGCGACATAGAGGGCGGGCAGGGCGGTCAGCAGCTGCAGCATGTGCCAGGCCTTCATATCCTCCTTGGATACCTCGGCGGTGCGGGCGGGCTTGCCGGCGTTCAGCTGGGCCAGGGCCAAATCGACCAGTTTCAGCGTAAGCGCCGAATCCTTGTCGCCGGTCTTGGCCCGCTTCTCCAGCTGGGGCCGGCGGCGCTCCAGGCTTTCCATATCGGCCAGCATCAGCTCGGTCTCGATGATGTCCAGATCGGCGATCGGATCGATGCGGTTTTCGACGTGGGTGATGTCGTCGTCGACGAAGCAGCGGGCGACGAAGGCCACGGCGTCGCAGTCGCGGATATTGGCCAGGAACTGGTTGCCCAGGCCTTCGCCCTTGGAGGCGCCGCGCACCAGGCCCGCGACGTCCACGAAGGTGATGCGGGCGGGAATGATCTCCTTGGAGCCTGCGATCTCGGCCAGGGCGTTCAGGCGCGGCTCTGGCACGGCCACGTCGCCGGTGTTCGGCTCGATGGTGCAGAACGGATAGTTGGCCGCCTGGGCCGCCGCCGTCTTGGTCAGGGCGTTGAACAGGGTGGACTTGCCGACATTGGGCAGGCCGACGATCGCGACTTTCAGGGCCATGGGATTCCTCGTGAGGCGCGAGCCTTTAGCCGGTTCGAACCGGTTTGTCAGGCTCGCGCTTCAAAAGGCCTCAGTGGGCGGCGTGATCCATCCCCGCCATGGTCGGTTGGCGCACCGCCGCCTGAACCGTCACCTCGGGCGCCGAGGCGAACGTCAGGGTGATGGGCACGGTCTCGCCTGCGACCAGGGGGGCGGTCAGGCCGATCAGCATCAGATGATTGGCGCCGGGCGCCAGCTCGACCGCCTGACCGGCCGCCAACGGCAGGCCCTCGGTCAGTTGGGCCATCTTCATCATGCCGTTCTCGGTCTTCATCTCATGGACCTGAAGCTCGGCCGCGCGCGGGGTGGAGCCGCCGGTCAGCCGGTCGTCGGTCGCGGCGGTCAGGGTGACGTAGCAGCCCCCGGCCTTGGCTCCGTTGGGCGAAGGGCGGCACCAGGCGTCGGCGGCGGTCACGGCGGCGGCCGTCGCCTCAGCGGCAGGGGCCGGCTTGTCCGCAGGCGGGTTGCAGGCCGTCAGTGCAAGGGCGGCGACGGCGAGGGACAGATGGGTCTTCATGGCGTCGGTTCTTTCAGGAAACGGCGGGACGGCGCCGGATCATCGGCCGCACGGCTCGATCGAGCAATACGGCGAAGACCAGGCTCAGGCCCGTCAGGGGATAGAGGAGGGCGAGGGGCAGGACGATGCCCAGGACGGCGGCGCGGATGCGCGGTCCGGGCGGGGCGGGCGGGCCGCCCAGTCGCAGGCGCGACAGGTTCGGCGGGCGGCGCTTCCACCACATGACCAGACCGCTGATCGCCAGCAGCCAGACGCCGATACAGCCCAGCAGCATGATGATCCGGTTCAGCTGGCCGTACTGTGTGCCCTGGTGGGTATAGACGCCCCATTCGACGGTTTTGGCGCCGACGCCGAACCGGTCGTAGCCGAGGTCGGCCAGCAGACGCCCCGAGGCGGCGTCGATGTACAGGGACCGGCTGTCCTGAACCCGGCGGGCCTGTGTGGTGATCGTATAGGCCGTGCCGCCGGCGGCGGGGATGTTGACGGCGTAGGGCCGGGCCAGACCGGCGTCGTCGGCGGCCTTCAGCACCCGGTCCAGTGCGCCGTGGCCCGCGTGGTCGTGGGTCATGACCATTCCGTCCATGGCCCAACCGGCGCCGATGGGCTGGTCATGGTGTTCGGCGCGCTGCCAGGCTCCCGCGACAGGCGCGGGCGGGCGGCCCAGACCGCTGGACTTGACGGCGTCCATCACCGTGTCGCCCCAGAAGGCCGACCAGGGCATGCCGGTGACCGCCAGGAACAGCACCACACCGCCGACGTAAAAGCCCGTCAGGGCGTGCAGGTCGCGCCAGAAGGGGCGGCGTCGGGCGTCGGTCGTTCGGAGCGAGACGGTCGCGACAGCCCGTCCACGCGGCCACCACAGATAGAGGCCCGTGGCGAACAGGATGATGGTCCAGCCCGCCACGATCTCGACCAGGATGTTGAACGGCCGCCCCAGCAGGGTCAGGCTGTGGGTCTTCTTCACCAGTTCCATGACCCCGCCGGCGGAAAAGGCGCCGGTGGCGTGGCCGGTGTGCGGATCGACGAAGACCGTCTTCTGCACCCCGTCGGGCCGATCCACGCGCAGGCGGACGGCCTGGTCCAGCCGGGCGGGCAGGACCAGATTGGCGACCCGACCGCCGCCGGCGGCCTGGGCCGCCGACGTCAGCCAGGTTTCCGGCGCGGTCTGGGTTTGGGCCGCCGGCACGCGGATCATGTCCCGATAAAGGGCTCCGTCGATCTCGTCCTTGAACAGATAAAGCCCACCCGTCAGGGCCAGCAGCATCAGCACGGGCATGACGAAGACGCCGGCGTAGAAATGCCAACGCCAGACGGCGCGGTAGGCGCCGGACAGATCGTCCGGCGCCTGGGTTGTGGCCTTCCCGGCCATCAGTAGCTCATCCTGACGCCGACATAGGCCGAGCGGCCTTCGCCGGGGAAGAAGACGGCTGTCGAAGCGGTCCGGGCGTCCGTAACTGCGCTGAAGTTCGAGACATAGGCCTCATCGAACAGGTTGCGCACGTCAGCGAAGACGGTCAGCCCGTCCCGCACGGTCCAGCCCATGTTCAGGTTCGCCACCGTATAGGCGGGCGACTTCAGGGTGTTGGCGTAGTCGACCCAGGCGTCCGCCATCGACCATTCCACGCCGGGGGCCAAGAACCACCCCGCCGGGTGGTCATACCGCAGCTCGGCCCGATAGAGGTGCGGCGGCACCACCGGCAGGTCCGCGTCGCCGTAGACCTTGTCTCCGTCGAAGTGGAAGTCGGAGAAGGCGTAGGTCTGGCGCAGCCGCCATTGCGGCGCGATCCGCCAATCCAGCCCCGCCTCTATACCCTGGTGAACCGTGGGCCCGGCGTTGAAGGTGGAGGCGGGAATGCCCAGCGAGGCGTTGACGACGAAGTTCAGCAGTTCGTGGTTCAGATCGGCGCGATACACGGTGACGTCCCAGGTCACCGGACCGCGGCGACCACGCGTACCGACTTCCCAGGTCACGGCCTCCTGCGGGACCAGGGGGAGATACCCGGCCGCGGTGGGCGACAGGGCCGAGAAGTTGGGCGGCTCGACCGAGCGGGTGACATTGGCGAAGACCTGATCGCCCTGCTCGCTTTCCCACAACAGGCCGGCGCGGGGGGCGAACCAGTCGAAGCTCTTGTCGACGGTCAGGTCGATCGTGCCGGAGACGCCGGGGACCACATAGCTCTGATAGTCCCGCTCGGCGCGGCCCCAGGTTCCCCCGGCGACCAGGGTCAGGCGGTCGGTGACGAACAGCCGCCCCTCGCCGAAGACGTCCAGCCCCTTGCCGTTCTGGAAGCTGCGGGCGCGCAGGCCGTTCTGCTGTCCGGCCAGATTGCCCCACTGTTTGGCGTCCAGATCGCCCTGACGATACCAGGCGCCGTAGAAGGCGTCGGCGCGCAGGCCGAAGACCTGTCCCTGCCAGTCGAACCGTCCGAAGGCGCCGTAGTTGCGGCTTTCCTGATCGATCACCTGGAAGATGGGGTGGTCCAGATCCTTCCAGGTTCCATAGATCGCGCCCTCGAACACGGTGGACTCGTCCAGCCGCCAGCGCGTCTGCACCGTCGTGCGGACTGATTGCATATTGCGCTGGTAGTTCAGGGTGATGTTGCTCGGTGTCGCCGCCTGGGGCTTGGTCAGTGCGTCCGATAGGCTGACGCTGCCGGGGATTTCCTGATGGATGTCGCCCCCCGAGACCAGCAGACGAACCTCCCGGTCCTGGCCGAAGCTGCGGCCGATGTTGGCGGACAGGTGCAGGGACTTGCCCTCGCTCTGTTGACGCCAGCCGTCCACGCTCTGGCCCGTAACGGCGGCGAAGCCGTCCCAGTCGCCCCGGACGCCCGCGACCTCGGCATGGGCGCGCACCGTGCCATAGGAGCCGCCGTCCAGCCGCAGGCTCAGGTTCGAAGTCGCCGTGTGGCCGGTCGGCGTGACCAGATTGATCGCACCGCCCAGCAGGGCGCCGCCGAAACGCAGGGCGTTGCCGCCCTTGTAGACCTCGGTATAGCGGGCGATCAGCGGGTCGATCAGCTGGAAGTCGCCGAAACCGTCGGCCTCGTTGAACGGAACCCCGTCCTGGGCCAGCAGGGTTCCACGGTTATGGATGGAGTTGCCGATGCCCGAGCCCCGGATCGAAAGCCGGATGTCGCCCCCCCACTTCTTCTGGGCATAGACGCCCGGCGCGTCGCGCAGCACGTCGGCGAGGTTGGGCGCATAGCGGTCGGCGTAGGATTCGGCCGAGACGACGGCGACCGCGCCCGGCGTGCGGGCCAGACGCTCCCGCGCCTCGGCGACGACGGCGGGGTCGTCGGCGTTGCGGCGGGCGGTGACGATGACGGTGTCGAGGACGGCGGGCTCTGACGCCTGTTGCGCCAGGGCGGGGCTGGCCCATCCGGTCGTGGACAGGGCGGCGAGCAGCAGGGCGCAGGGCGCCGCAGTGGTCTTGAGAGACATGATGATCCTGAAGTCAGAACGGGAAAGGGCGCGCGGGCGCTGAGCCGGCGCGGGCTTCGTGTCTGGTTCAGGCGTAGGGTGGGGCGGTGGACGGCGGACGCGGCGGCGCGCGGGCCGGCGGCGGGGGGCTGACGCGGGCCGGCATATAGACGACGGTCTCGACCGTGCGGATGACCGGCGCGGGTTCGGGTGCGGGCGGGGCGGGCAGGGCGGCGGCCAGGGGCACGACGCAGGCTGCGCACTTGGCCCCCAGATGCTTGTTGACCGGGCCGTCCATGCCGCCGGACTGGATGGTCTGCGGCCCTTCTGCGGAACAGATGACCAGAGGCTGGCCCGGCTGGGCCGCCGCCAAGGCGCCGAACGGCAGCAGACTTCCGAGCACGATGGCGAAGACCGCCGCCAGGAAGGCGAGCGACTTCGATGTCGACCAATGATCGGCGCCGGAACGGTTCACGCCTCGCCTCTACGGCGTTTCGCCAAGGGCGTACAGGCTACAGTTCGCCGCGCGCCGCCTGTCGGGGGCTGAACTTGGGCGCCGGGGCCAGGCGCATGACCTCGCCCTGATAGCGTTCGTCGTCGCCGGCGACGGCGAAGGGCAAAGCGTCAGCGCAGGCCTGGAGCAGGGCGTCCAGCCAGGGCTGCTCCGCCTTGTGGAAGTCTCCCAGGACGTGGGGCATGACCATCTCCTTCTCGCCGGGATGGCCGATCCCCATTCGGGCGCGACGGAAGTCCGGTCCCAGATGACTGATCAGCGAGCGGATTCCGTTCTGGCCCGCCGCTCCGCCGCCGGTCTTCATGCGGAACCGACCGGGCGCCAGGTCGATCTCGTCATGGAAGACGATGATCTCGCTGGGCTTGATCTTGTAGAAGCGCGCGGCCTCGCCGACGGCCCGGCCGCTCTCGTTCATATAGGTCTGGGGCTTCATCAGCAGGACCTTGACCGGCCCGTTCGCCGTCTCGACCTGACCCTCGCTGACGATCGACTGAAACTTGGCCCGCTCGGGGCCGAACCGCCAGCGCCGCGCGATCTCGTCGGCGGCCATGAAGCCGATGTTGTGGCGGTTCTTCTCGTATTTGGCGCCTGGGTTGCCCAGACCGGCAATGATGATCATGGCGCTCCTCATGCCGTTTGCGTCGCGCAAAGAAAAGCCCCGCCGCGGCGAGCCGCGCGGGGCCTGACTTCGGCGATGCGACGAAGGTTCAGCCTTCGGTCGTCTCGGCCTCGGCGGCTTCGTCGGCGGCGGCCGACAGGGCGGCGGACGAGACCTTGATGGTGGCGATCACGAAGTCGCGGTCGGTGATGGTGGGCTGGGCGCCCTTGGGCAGGGCGATGTCCGAGATGCGGATGGTGTCACCCATCTGGGCCTTGGCCAGATCGACCACCAGTTCTTCCGGAATGCTGTCGGCCTTGACCAGGATTTCAACGGCGTGACGGACGACTTCCAGCGAACCGCCCTGACGGGCGAACGGCGCTTCGTCAGCGTTCTTGAAGTGCACGGGCACTTCGATCTTGACCGGGGCGTGCTCGTCGACGCGCATCAGGTCGAAGTGCAGGGGACGGTCCGACACCGGGTCGAACTGTACGTCCTTGGCGATGACCGGCTGGGTTTCTTCGCCGTACTTCAGCGTCACCAGATGGCCCAGCAGCTTGCCGGTGTAGAGCGACTTGCGGAAGTCCTTCTCGTTCACCGAAAGGGCGACGGGGGCCTTGTCGCCGCCGTACAGGACGCCCGGCACGAAACCGGCGCGACGGGCGGCGCGGGCGCCACCGGTGCCGACGCCTTCGCGGACGTCCACGTTCAGAATGATCTCGGCCATCTGGCTCGCCTCAACAACAACGGAAACACCGCGCCAACCCTGGGCCCGCGCGGCGGGGGTCATGAACCCTCGAATTCAAGAGCGCGGGCTATTACACGCATCATGACGGATGTGCAACCGCCTGAGACCGGATCGGCGACCGCTCAGCGGAATCACGCCGCCTGGGCGTCGATCTTCGGCAGGGCGGCGGGGTCGATGACGATCGCCAGCAGTTCGGCGGCGTTGAACGGCTTGGCCAGATGGTGGTCCGCTCCGGCCGAGCGACCCGCCGCCACATGTTCGGGCATGGCGTTGGCCGTCAACATGACGATCGGGGTTCGCGCCGCCCCGGTCGCGCTTTCATGCAGTCGAATCTCCCGGGTGGCGGTCAGGCCGTCCATCACCGGCATCTGCATGTCCATCAGCACCAAGTCAAAGCTGCGAAGACGGAAGGCGTCAACGGCCTCTGCGCCGTTTTCGACCATGCACAGCTCGACCGAGGTCTGGGCTAGAATCAGCTCGATCACCCGACGGTTGGTGGGATGGTCGTCGGCGACCAGCACCCGCACGGGACGGCGCAGGCGAGCCGGCGTTTCAGGGTCGGCCTGGGTTTCGCTCTGGGCCGGAGCGTCGCAGACCGACAGGGGCAGGGTCAGTATGAAGGCCGAGCCGCCCCCGGGCTCGCTTTCGCAATCCAGGTCGCCGCCCATCATCTCCGCCAACTGGCGGCAGATCGACAGCCCCAGGCCGGAGCCGCCGAACTTGCGCGTAATGCCGCCGTCGGCCTGTTCGAAGCGTCGGAACAGACGCTCTCTCGTCGCTGAGTCGAAACCGATGCCGGTGTCTTCGACGGTGAAGCGCAGGGTCGGCCCACGCGCATGGTCCGCTCCACGCTGGACGGTCAGGCCGACAAAGCCCTGGCTGGTGAATTTGACGGCGTTGGAGATCAGATTGGTCAGGATCTGCTTCAGGCGCACGACGTCGCCCCTGACCCAAAGCCCGTCTTCGACATCGATGTCCACATGGAAGCCGAGGTGCTTCTCGCGGGCGTTCTCGGCATAGAGCTGGGCCGCCTCGCGCACCGCGCCAGCCAGTTCGAAGGCGTCCTCAGTCAATTCCAGCCTGCCCGATTCGACCCGCGCCAGATCCAGAATGTCGCTCAGCAGGGTCCGAAGCGTCTGGCCGGAGGCTTGCATCAGATCCAGGATTTCGCGCTGCTCGGCCGTCAGTTCCGTCTTGGCTAGAGCCTGGGACAGGCCGATGACGCCGTTCAGCGGGGTGCGAATCTCGTGGCTCATATTGGCCAGGAACAGGCTCTTGGCCACATTGGCCGCCTCGGCCGCGTCGCGCGCCTCGCCCAGGGCGCGGGCGTCGTGCTTCAGGTCGGTGATGTCGTTGCAGACGGTGACGGTCCCACCCTCCGCCGTCCGGCGGTCCTGGATCCGCAGCCAGCGGTCGCCAGCCACCTGCTGCTCAATGAAGGAGGATGCGGCGCGGCGCGCCCTCAGCCGCTCGGCGATCCACTCGTCCTCGCGCCCGATGGCGTCGTCATACCGCCCTTCGTCCATGCCGATCCGAATCAGGTCCAGGAAGGGGGTCCCGACCTTTAGAAGCGGCCCCAGTTCCGGGTTCACCTGGGCATAGCGGGCGTTCCACAGCACCAGTCGATCGTCGGCGTCGAAGAAGGCCAGGCCGTCCGGCATGGCTTCGACCGCCTCGCGGATGCGCGCCAGGGCTCCCGCCCGCGTCATATAGGCCATGACCCCGATCACCCCGCCCGTTCCGCCGACGGCCAGAAAGACGAGGATGATCAGGGGGCGCATCGCCTCTGGAGACAAGGCGGCCTGCCGTCCCGCCGCCGGATCGGGCGTCACGCTCAGCGCCGCCGTACCCATGACATGGAGGAACATGATGGCGGCGACCGCCCCGCCGGCGCTCAACAACAGGCGAGGAAGGCTGCCCCGACGATGCAGGAAGGCGGTTGCGCCCGCGATGGCCATGCCGCCGACGATAGACAGAACCACCAGATCGGACCGCCACTCCATCCGACCGGACGCCTGGAAACCCACCATGCCCAGATAGTGCATGGCCGCCACGCCGGACAAGGCGATCAGCCCCGCAAACGTCCGCCACAGCCGTCCTCGCGCCAGGGCCACGACGACGGCCAAGCCGATCATCGCCATAGCCAATATGCTGGACCCCAGGGCCAGGCCGACGTCATAGGTCCCGCCCAGGCGGGCGGCCAGCGCCTTCATGGCCAGGACATGGGCCACCCAGGTCGTGAGCGAGGCGACGATGCCGGCGGCGACGGCGAGCCGCCAGCGCGTCTTGACGTCCCGCCGGCGTGTCAGCTCGATCAACTGCAGGGTCGACGCCATTCCCGCAAAGCAGAAGGCGACGGCGAGCAGGCTGAGCCGCCAGTCGTGACCGTACAGGACCGCGTCCATCGTCCGAACCAAGGAAGTTCCCCCTTTGGCGACAGCCTGCCTAAAACTCCTAAACAAACCGTGCGGTCAGGCTTGGAAAAATCGCCGGTCCTGTCGGCGCGGCGTCACAAAATCCGTGCAAGGATGGGATTTACCCAACCGTTCGAGCGAGTCTCGCGCCGCCCATGTCCTATGATTCCTCGCCTTCGCCGGTGGCGCCGACCTCGACGTCTCGATTGTGGACGGTAGGCATCAGCATCGCGATCGCGGTGGGGGTTCTGCTGGGTCTCGCCTTCGTCCATCCTCAGATCGCCGGATGGCTGGTCGGCGGGGCGGTGGTGGTGGCCGGATCGGCCTGGCTGCTGAACGCCCAGTCGCCGGCGCCGGCGCCGACGCCGACGCCGGAGGGCGCGCCGGCGGACGGGCCGACCGATCCCGTCACCGCCGACCTGCTGGACCGGGTGTTCGAAAGCCTGGACGATCCTGTTCTGATCGTCAGCGGCGGCGAACCGGACGACATCGCCGGTCGGCGCATCGTGATGGCGAACAAGGCCGCGCGCGACCTGTTGCGGATTCATCGTCAGGGCGCGCTGCTGGTCCAGGTGATCCGTGAGCCGGGGGTGCTGGAAGCCGTGGACGAAGCCCTCTTCGGCGACGTCTCGCGCACGACAGACTACACCACCGGCGGGCAGCGGGACCGGCGCTGGCGCGCCTGGACGCGGCCCTTGTCCACCGAGGCGGGGGAGGGGCGCGATCCCCTGGCCCTGGTCGTCCTGCGCGATGAGACCGCCGCGCGCCGCACCGAGATGATGCGCGTCGACTTCCTGGCCAACGCCAGCCACGAACTGCGCACGCCGCTCGCCTCGCTCAGCGGCTTCATTGAAACCCTGAAAGGTCACGCGCGCGACGACGCCGCAGCGCGCGACCGATTCCTGGACATCATGTCGGCCCAGGCGGATCGCATGGGACGTCTGGTCGCCGACCTTCTGTCGCTCAGCCGGATCGAGCTGAATGAACACATCCCGCCGTCAGGCCGGGTCGATCTGGATCGCGCGGCGGCGGACGTGGTCGACGCCGTCAGCATTCTGACCCAGGCCAAACAGATCGTCGTGGCCCTGGATCGCGGGGAGACGCGCGCCTCCATAAACGGCGACCGCGACGAAATCCTCCAGGTCGTCCAGAATCTGCTGGATAACGCCGTCAAATATTCGCCTGCCGGGGGAACGGTGGAGATTTCGGTGCGCTCGGATCTGTCGTTCGACGAGGCCTGGTCGTCCCGCATGCCGGGCGCGACGCGGTTGCCGCTGGTCACGCCGGACCGGGCTGCGGGCGTCCTCTATGCAGCCGTCACCGTGCGCGATCATGGGCCGGGCATGGCGCGCGAGCACCTGCCGCGACTGACCGAGCGATTCTATCGGGTCGAAGGTCAAAAGAGCGGCGAGCGCCAGGGCACAGGACTGGGCCTGGCCATCGTCAAACACATCGTCAATCGCCACGAGGGCGGTCTGGTGGTGGAGAGCGCACCGGGTCTGGGCGCCGCCTTTACCGCCTGGTTCCCCATGGTGGTCGAACGACGGGATGTTCGCGCCGCCTCGTGATCGGCGCGTCGCAAAAGCCTGCGCTGTTATGGAACTGTCACTAAGTCGTCTTATTCCGCTGACCATTCGCGGGCAGTAGTCGCGCCGCTTAGTCGCCGGATCGCCGGCCTTCTTTCGATTCGCGCCTGACCGCCTCGGACCCGGAATGATCTGGATTTACCTACTGATCCTCGTCGCGCTCAGCGTCGCCGCCTATCTGGGCGGTCGCGCCCTGGCCGTCCGCCGCGCCGTCGGGGCCAAGCCGCATTCGCGACCCGGACAGCATGGCGCCTACGCCCTGATCTGGGTCGCCGCGCCGGCCCTGCTGGTTCTGGTGCTGATGAGTCTGTTCTCGGCGCCCCTGGAGCGGCAGCTGACCGCAGTGGACACGCCGCCGGAGGTGGCCGCCCTGGATCCGTTCCGTCGCGACGCTTTCTTCGCCGACGCCCATCGCCTCGGTCGCGGCGAGCCCGCCCTTCAGATCTGGGAACGGCCCCTGGCCGAGCAGCTCCCGGTCGAAGCGCGCCGCATGGTCAGTATCGAGCGCACCTTGAAGTGGGGCGGGGGACTGGCCGCCGTCCTGGCCGCCGTCCTGGGCGGTCTGTTCGCCATGACCCAAATCCGTCCCCAGACACGCGCGCGCAACCGGGTGGAAGGCTGGGTGTACGGCGCCCTGTTCGTCTGTTCCGCCATCGCCGTTCTGACGACGATCGGCATCATCGCCTCCCTGGCCTTCGACTCCTTCCGCTTTTTCCAGCGGGTCCCGATCTTCGACTTCCTGTTCGGAACCCAGTGGAGCCCCCAGATCGCCATCCGCGCCGACCAGGTGGGATCGACCGGGGCCTTCGGCGCCGTGCCCCTGTTCGCGGGCACCCTGCTGATCATGGCGATCGCCATGTGCGTGGCCGCGCCGATCGGACTTCTGTCGGCCATCTATCTGTCGGAATACGCCGGGCCCGGCACGCGGGCGGTGGTCAAGCCGCTGCTGGAGATTCTGGCCGGGGTGCCGACGGTGGTCTACGGCTTCTTCGCCGCCTTGACCGTGGGGCCGCTCCTGCGGGTCTTCTTCAATGAAATCGGGCTGTTTCTGATCGGCGGACCGCTGGACGGCCTCGGTCATTATCTGGCCCTGGTGCAGAACCAGATGGCTCTGACGGCCGGCGCTGTGATGGGGATCATGCTGATCCCCTTCGTCTCCTCCCTGTCGGATGACATTCTGAACGCCGTGCCCCAGACCCTGCGCGACGGCTCCTTCGCCATGGGCGCCACCCAGTCGGAGACGGTGAAGCGGGTTCTTCTGCCGGCCGCCCTGCCGGGCATCGCCGGCGCCCTGCTGCTGGCCGTGTCGCGCGCGATCGGCGAGACCATGATCGTGACCATGGCGGCGGGCCTTGCGGCCAACCTGACCTTCAATCCGCTGGACACGGTGACCACCGTCACGGTCCAGATCGTCACGCTGCTGACCGGCGACCAGGAGTTCAACAGCGCCAAGACCCTGTCGGCCTTCGGCCTGGGGTTGACCCTGTTCATGGCGACCCTGGTGCTCAACATCGTCGCCCACCGCATCGTGCAGACCTATCGGGAACAATATGACTGACGCGACCTCCGATCGCCTCGCCGGCGCGACCGACAGGACGCGGCTGGACCGACTGCGCGCCGGGCTGAAACGACGCCACGCCAAGGAGGCGCGGTTCAAATGGTATGGCCGTCTGGCCATCGCCGCCGCCGTCCTGTTCCTGGCGATCCTTCTGGTGCGGATCGTGGAGCAGGGGCACACCGCCTTCTACACCCATACGGTGACCGTCCCGGTCTATATGGACCCGGCCCGCGTGGATCGGGCCTATCCTCAAGGGTCCAACTTCGAGCAATTGGCCGCCGAGCAGCAGCTGGCGCGCTGGGGCGTTCAGGACGACGCTGCCGGTCGCGCCTCGGCCGAAATGCGCGGCCTGTTCTCGTCCGAGCTGAAGTTCGTCGCCGCCGACCTAGTCGCCAAACGCCCGGACGTCATCGGCGAGACCGTGCCCCTGGCCGCGCCCCTATCGGACGATGCGGACCTGTATCTGAAAGGCGAGATTTCGAAATCGACCCCTGAAGACCAGCGCCGTCTGACGGATCGGCAGATCGCCTGGTTGGAGCGGATGCAGGCCGAGGGGGTGGTGGGGGCGCACTTCAACACCGCCCTGTTCACCAACGGCGACTCGACCCAGCCGGAACTGGCGGGCGTGCTGGGCGCGGTGGTGGGTTCGGCCCTGATGCTGATGGTCACCGCCCTGATCGCCATTCCGCTGGGCGTCGGCGCAGCGGTCTGGTTGGAGGAGTTCGCGCCCAAGAACAGGCTGACCGACATCATCGAGGTCAATATCAACAACCTCGCAGCCGTGCCCTCGATCGTCTACGGCCTGTTGGGCCTGGCGCTGTTCATCAACTGGATGCACCTGCCGCGCGCCAGTCCCCTGGTCGGCGGCCTGGTCCTGGCTCTGATGGCCCTGCCGACCCTGGTCATCGCCACCCGGTCCTCGCTGAAGGCGGTGCCGCCCTCGATCCGGGAGGCGGCCCTGGCCATGGGCGCCTCGCGCACCCAGACGGTGTTCAGCCACGTTCTGCCCCTGGCCATGCCGGGCGTGATGACCGGCGCCATCATCTCCATGGCCCACGCCCTGGGCGAAACCGCGCCCCTGCTGCTGATCGGCATGGTCAGCTTCGTGCCGGGCGTGCCGCACGCCATCGACCAGCCGGTCGGCGCCCTGCCGTCGCTGATCTACATTTGGGAAAACGCCTCTGAACGCGCCTTCCACGAACGCACGGCTGCGGCGATCATCGTTCTGCTCGTCTTCATGATCATCATGAACGCGGCGGCTATCATCTTGAGGCGGCGCTTCGAGCGCCGGTGGTAAGAGCATGAAAACTCGCATCTTCCGTTCTGCTGAAGACCAGACCGGCGCCGGGACGGCCGATCCGACCGACGCCGTGCGCATGGGCGGTCAGGTTCTGCCTGCGGCCGTGAGCGAAGCGTCCGAAACGGCTGGCGACGCAGACCGGATCGAGGCCGCCGCCGAATCTTCGCGCCAGGCGGACCAGACGGTCGTGGCTACGCCGCCCACCGGCCCGATCAAGATCGCCGCGCGCGACGTTTCGGTCTTCTACGAGGGCAAACAGGCCCTCTTTGAGGTGTCGCTGGACATACCAGACAAGACGGTCACGGCCCTGATCGGTCCTTCTGGCTGCGGCAAGTCGACCTTCCTGCGCACCATGAACCGCATGAACGACACCATCTCCGGGGCCAAGGTCACGGGGCGGATCGCCATGGACGGCGAAGACATCAACGACCGCTCCATCGACCCGGTCCTGCTGCGCGCGCGGGTCGGCATGGTATTCCAGCGTCCGAACCCCTTCCCCAAATCGATCTACGAAAACGTCGCCTACGGCCCCAAGATCCACGGCCTGGTCTCGGCGAAGTCCGAGATGGACGGCGTGGTCGAAAGCGCCCTGAAACGCGCGGGCCTTTGGGATGAAGTCGCCGATCGCCTTCAGTCCTCGGCCATGGGCCTGTCGGGCGGCCAGCAGCAGCGTCTGGTGATCGCCCGCGCCATCGCCGTGAACCCCGAAGTGATCTTGATGGACGAGCCCTGCTCGGCGCTTGATCCCATCGCCACCGCCCGGATCGAAGAGCTGATCGACGAACTGCGCGAGCGGTTCTGCATCGTCATCGTCACCCACTCCATGGCCCAGGCGGCCCGGGTGTCGCAACGCACGGCCTTCTTCCACATGGGGCGTTTGGTCGAGACCGGCGACACCGAAGACATCTTCCAGAATCCGCGCGAGCGGCGCACCCTGGACTACATCACGGGACGCTTCGGCTAATGAACCAGCACACGGTCAAGGCTTACGGCGACGAGCTGAATCAGATCACGGCCGAGATCGCCCGCATGGGCGGTCTCGCCGAGGCCCAGGTCGCAGATGCGATCGACTCTGTCGCCCGGCGCGACATCGCCCTGGCCCGCGCCGTGGTCGAGCGGGACCTCAAGCTCGACGCCCTGCACCGTGACATCGAAAAGAAGGCCATTCGCCTGATCGCCCTGCGCCAGCCGGTCGCCAGCGACCTGCGCCGCACCCTGGGCGCCATGAAGATCGCGACCGACCTGGAACGCACCGGCGACCTGGCCAAGAACATCGCCAAGCGCGCCCTGATCCTGGCCGAGGGGGAGCCCATGCAACCCCTGACCCGGTCGATCGAGCGGATGGGGCGGCTGGTCTCGACCCGGCTGCGGGACGTGCTGGACGCCTATACGGCCTCAGAGCTGGATCGCGCCGTCGCCGTCTGGCAGACCGACGACGAGGTCGATGAGCATTACAACGCCCTGTTCCGCGAACTGCTCACCTATATGATGGGCGACCCGCGCACGATCGGGGCCTGCACCCATCTGCTCTTCATGGCCAAAAACCTGGAGCGGATCGGCGACCACGCGACCAATATCGCCGAGACCGTGCACTACGAAATCACCGGCGAAGACATCGTGGGCGAACGCCCGCGCGCCCAACCCACGGCCGAAGATTCCGATCCGACGCCGAACCTTTCGACGCACTGACCCGAGACCGGAGACCCGACGTGCAGCCCTATATCCTTGTGATGGAAGACGAGGACGCGCTGGCGACCCTGCTTCAGTACAACCTTGAAAAGGAAGGCTACGACGTCACCGTCGCCGCCGACGGCGAGGAGGGGATGCTCCAGATCGACGAGCGCCAGCCCGATCTCGTTCTGCTGGACTGGATGCTGCCCAAGCTGTCGGGCATCGAGGTCTGCCGTCGCATCCGGGGCAAGGCCGAGACGCGCAACCTGCCCATCATCATGCTGACGGCTCGCGGCGAGGAAAGCGATAGGGTGCGGGGGCTGGATACCGGCGCCGACGACTATCTGACCAAGCCCTTCTCGATGGTCGAGCTGATCGCCCGCATCCGCGCCGTCTTGCGCCGCATCCGTCCGGGTCTTGCCGACGACCGCCTGAACCACGGCGACATCATCGTCGACCGCGTCTCCCATCGGGTGAAGCGGTCTGGGCAGGAAGTCCATCTGGGGCCGACCGAGTTCCGCCTGCTGGATCACTTCATGCAGCATCCGGGCCGGGTCTTCAGCCGCGAGCAGCTGCTGGACGCCGTGTGGGGGTCGGACGTCTATGTCGAGGCGCGCACAGTGGACGTCCACGTGGGCCGTCTGCGCAAGGCCCTGGCCATCGGCGACGACAGCGCCAATCCGATCCGCACGGTCCGCTCAGCCGGCTATTCGCTGGATCTGGAAGGCTGATCAGCCCTCAGCGCCGGACGCGCCAGGTGCCGGGCTCGATCACCGGCCCCGGATGGGCTTGAACCGATCGATTTGACGCCGTCTGGACGGGGAGGGGAATGGGCGTCGCCGCCTCAAGGCGTCGCTCGATTTCAGGCTCTACCGCACGGGCGATCCGGGGCGCCGCGTCTTCGGCCATGAGGATGTGATGCGGACCAAGGGGAAGCAGAGGCGTGACCCCGTCTTCGCTCTCCAGTCCGTCGGGCAGGCAGGCGGACCGGTCAAATCCATAGAGGTGGCTGGCCAGGTCGAATACGCCGCGTTCCACCAGGGTGCGGACCCCCAGTTGCATCGGCTCCAACTGGCTGGCGCCTCCCGATATGTCGAAGACGTTGCCGTCCAGAAAGTCGAAGACGCCGGCCTTGATCTCTCGGCCGATCAACTGCTTCTGATAGGAGGCGACGGCCGCGACCTGTTGGCTGACGGAATCCACCAGGCGCAGGTCGATGGCGATATTCATCACATAGGCGCTGTTGCGGAAACTGCCCTTGGCGCCCTGGCTGTCCACCTCGCCCCCGGCGGCGTCGACGCCCGAAGATCGGATGTTGTAGTTCAGCTCGGTGACGCCGCCGACGATGTAGTAGCGCGAACCCGCGATCTGACCGGTCAGGACCGGTCGGGGGGCAAGAGCCGTCGCATCGGCCGGAACGACGGTCGAGACCACCTCGGGGTCCGGTTCCGACGGCGTCCGGGGCGCGATCGTCGCGGCAGGCGTCGTTTCGCCGATCAGGGCCCCGGACAGAGCCCCCGTCTGGGCGTAGGCCAGCTCGATGTCGGACACGGAGCGGTCATAGCGTTCGACCACCGGCAGTCCGGCCCTGCCCAAGGCGGTCATGGCGAAAAGCGCGGCGCCCTGGCTGACTTTTCGTCCAGTGTCCCAGTCGTTCTTGCCGGTCAGGTCCGAAATGGCCCCCACGGCCAAGGTCGGCCCGCGCAGGCTCTGGGCGCGCGCCGCCCGTGCAAGGCACTCCAGCGATTGAGTGTAGGGCGTCGGGTTCGGTGTCGCCGGCGCGCCCCCCAGGGTGCGGGCGTAAAGCCCGGTCGCCGGATCGTAATGGGCGCCGACACAGCCGGACATTCCAACGGCCGCGACGCACAGGGCGGCGGTCATTTGTATCGACAGGCGCTGCATGGCGCCTTGAATGCCCCAAATCCGTGAAGATTCAGGAAAGCGTCAGGAGCCGGGCAGGGCGGCGTAGGTCGGCAGCGTCGGACCGGACGGATTGGCGGCCGGGTTCAGACAGTCGGCGGTCGCGTTCCCGCCCTGAAGATTGGCGATCAGCTGAAATACGCCCCGCTCGACGAGCGTGCGCACCGCCGCTTGCAAAGGCTCCATGGCGCCGCGTCCGCCGTTCAGATTGGCGCCGTAGTCTCCGACCGTCCCGACCAGCCCCAGGCTGGCGTCGCGCCCAGTCACCTGTTTCTGGAAAGAGGCCATGTCGATCACCTGCTGTGTGCGGGTGTCCACCAGGCGCAGATCGACGGCGACGTTCATCACATAGCCGGTCGTGGACGCCGTGCCCCGCACCCCGGCTGCGGCCGCCTCTCCGACCGTGGCCTTCAGACCGGAGGAGGCGATATTGTAGTTCAGCTCGGTGACGCCGCCGACGATGTAGTACTGCGACCCGGCGATCTGGCCCGCATAGATGGGGCGGAAGTTCTGTGGATCGGAGCCCGCCCGTTCGGGGGTGTCCGACAACAGATGTTGGCGGGCGTAGTTCAGCTCGATCTCCGCGACGGAATTGTCCAGCCGTTCAACAACGGGAACGCCCGCCTTACCCAGGGCGGTGATGGCGAACAGGGCCGCGCCCTGGGGGATTTTGGCGCCAGTGTCGAAATCCACGCGCCCCGTCAGGTCGGAAATCCGGCCGACCGAGATGCGCGGGGCCGGGCGTCCCGCCGCACGTTCCGCCAGGCAGGTCAAGGCAGGTGTATAAGGAGTCGGATTGGAGGTGACAGGGGCGTCGCCGATCGGCGGGACATAGTTCTGGCGCGTCTCAGCCGACGCCAGGGCGGGCGTCAGTCCCAGACCAGCGGCGATAACGAGCGCGGCGGCGCGAAGGGCGATCGGCGACATGTGTCGTTCCTGAACAGTCTTAGGTCTCTCGACGGTTGAAACGCACCGTTCGGGCCAGCGAGAAATTCGCCCGGAAAACGAAAACACCCGTCGGCGAACCGACGGGCGTCCAGCCTTCCCTGATCGAAGACCTATTGTCCGGTCGTGTTGCGTCCGGTCACTGTGGTGGTCGCATTGATCGGGGCGTTGTTGATCTGTGTCGAATCCAGCACCACCGTGTTCCAGGAACCGTTGACGTTGACGTTGATCTGATTGCCGATCGCCGTCGAACTGGCGGTCAGGGCCCCCGCCGTGAAGCTGTCTGCGCCGGAGCGGAAGAAGTCCGCCCCGGAGGTCTGGCCGTTGGCGTTGACGTTGATCTGGCTTCCGCCCTGACCGTCCTGGATCACCCCGTTCATGATGACGCGGTTGTTGTTCGCATCACGGGTGGACGGATTGAAGGCGGTGGACAGGGTGCGGCGGGCCCCACCGTATCCGGCCTCCATCTGGGCGACGCTGGACTGGGCCTGAACCGCGCTTGCAGCGGCGAGAAGGCTCAGAACGGAGAGCGCAAGCAGCCGGTGTCTCATTTAAGTCTCCTCGCCTGATCTGTGGCGGGACGCGACCGCGGCCGCGTCCCGCCGTAGGATCAGAAGCCCTTGACGGTCAGGCTGTTGCCGATCGACGTGGCGGCGGCGTCGATCTTGCCGGAGACGGCGCCGACCGACAGGTTCGTCACGGCGTTCAGAGGCGCGGCGTGGGCGAACTGGTTGGAGGACAGGTTGGCCACGTCGGCGGTCACATTGGCGATGTTGCCGCCGGCGATGGCGCTGACGGTCAGATCGCCGCCGACCGAACCCAGCTCGGCGTTGACCACGGCCGACGGATCGCGGTTCAGGATTTGCTGGTTCAGATCGATGCGGCCCGCCTGGGCCACGTCCACCGACGTGTTGTTGGCGATGGCGCTGGAGTTCAGGGTGACGTCCGAGGCCGCGTCGCCGATCTTGGCGTTCAGCGTAGCGTAGGCCTCGCCTTGGAAGACTTGGTTCGAAGACAGGGATTCGACCGACCGGCCCTCGGCCTTGAAGTTGTTGCCGATGGAGGTGGCGGCGGCGGTCACGGTGTCGGCGGCGTGACCGATTGTGGTGTTGACCGTGGCGTTCAAGATCGAGTTCGTGCCGTCGATGCGCTGGGTGTTGGCGATCGACTTGCTCCAGACTGCGTCATAGCAGGGGTCGGTGGGGCGGCAGGTGTTGCTGGTGGTGGTCGTGGTGGCGGTCTGGGCGAAGGCGACAGGCGCGACGCTCAGAGCGGCCAGTGCGGCGGCGGCGGCGATGGCGGTTTTCATGGCGATGTCTCGAATTCGGTCAGAGGGACGGTCCTCCGTCCCCCAGGTCGCAAACACCATGCCTGAATGCCCGATCAGATCTGGGCCGCCACCACCTCGTCCGGTTCCAAGGCGTAGACCGTGGCGCAATATTCGCAGGTGACGTGGATACGCCCGTCGTCCTCGATCATTTCGGCCCGTTCGGCCGGGTCGAAGGAGGCCAGGACCGAGGCGATGCGGTCCTTGGAACACCGACAGACGGCCGTCAGCGGTCGCGCACCCTCCAGCCGGACCCCGTCCTCGTGGAACAGGCGGAACAGCAGGGTTTCGGGCGTGATGGTGGGGTCGATCAGTTCGTCGTCGGCCAGGGTGCCGAACAGGGCGCGGGTGCGGTCCCAGACTTCCTCGGTCGAGCCGCGCGTCTCGTCGCCGGCGATGATCTGGATCATCGCCCCGCCGGCGCGCCACTGGACCCCGGCGCCGGTCTGGACCGAGCCGACGGCTAGGCGCACCTTGGTCGGCACCTGTTCTGACTGCTGGAAATAGTGTTCGGCGCACAGGGACAGGCTCTCGCCCTCGATCGGGGTGATGCCTTGCGTTCGTTCGAAATCAGGACCGCGGTCCAGGGTCATGATGAAAACGCCCTGACCCAGCAGGGTCCGGGCGCCCGGCCGCGCGAAGCCCTGAGAGGCCGCCGCCACCTCGTCCTCGTCATAGCGGCAATAGCCCCGCAGAGAGCCGTCCGTGCCATAGTCGGCGACGACATAGCGCACCGGCCCGTCGCCCTGGGCCTGGACCAGGAGCCGGCCTTCGAACTTCAGGCTGGAGCCGATCAGGGCCGCCAGGGCGCAGGCTTCGCCCAGCAGGGCGGCGACCGGCTCAGGATAGGCGTGGGCGGCCAGTATGGTGTCGATCGCCGCGCCCAGCCGAACCAGGCGACCGCGCACGGGCCAGCCCTCGATCTGGAAGGCGGCGGCCAGGTCGTCGGAAACAGCGGATTGGGGCGCGTGATCGGTCACGGCAAGGTCCTTGGAAGGCGTCATTTCGGGATCGGGGCTATTTAGGCGCCCGAGACCGGCTTGGTAAGAGGCGCCCCCAACATCCCGCCGGCCGCGCCTCAAGGGCTTGCGCCTGCGCCCAAGCCAGGCATCTTTCTATCTGACCCGGTCGGGTGGGGCGGAACCGTTTTTGGCGCGGTTCGCTCCTTCGCTGATGCGGAACCGCCGTTCCGCCTATCGGCCGAACGACGGCGGGCGCCGTGACCCGACCGCGAACGGTCTGGATGAAGAGGTTCACTATCCTATGGTTCGTAACTTCAACGCCTTGGACGAAGTCCGCAAACATCCGGGCGTCAGCGCCGGGACCCTGGCCGCCCTTCTGGTCGGCGCCGGTCTGGCCATCTATCTGTCGCAGCGCAGCGGCCCGACCCGCTATGAGCGGATCAAGATGCGGATGAATCCCCGCGGCTGGGTCGATACGGCCGATCTCCGCGACCGGTTGCATGACGCCGTGGACGCTTTCCGCCACCGGGCCGAAGACGCCGGGGAATGGGCCGGCGAGCGCGCCGGCGAATGGTCGCGCGAAGCGCGTCACCGGGCCGCCGACGGCGCCCGTTACGCCCGCGCCCGCGCCGACGGCTGGTTCCACGCAACTCGCAAGGGCTCCAAGAAGGCGCTGAAGAAACAGGGCAAGAAGGCGCGTCACTACGCCGATGAAGCCGGCGCCTACGCCCGGGATCATGCGCGGGAGGGCGGGGCCTTGCTCGCCGTCGCGACCCTTGCGGCTGCGATCGGCGCCGTCGTTCTGGAAAGCCGCCGGCCGGACAGCCGCGTGCGCCGTATCGCCCGGTTCTGAGATTTCTTGCCGCCCGCAGCTCGGAATATCGCGGCGGGCGGCAAGGATTAAGCGCAACTGATAGCCTTCTTCAGCACGCCTCGGCTTTGCCGCAGGCGCGAAGGCGGCTAAGACGCGCTCCATGACTGCGCGCCCCACCCTGATCTTCGACTTTGATTCGACCCTGGTCGATTTCGAGACACTGGAAGCCTTGGCCGACCTCGCCTTGGCGGACTCGCCCCAGGCTGAGGCGACGCGGGCCGAGATCGCCGCCCTGACCGATCAGGCCATGGCGGGCGACCTCGCTTTTGGGGAGGCGCTGCGTCGGCGTCTGGCCCTGCTGCCCCTGACCCGCGACCATGTGCAGTCCCTGGCGGAGCGCGCGTCCGACCGGCTGACCGCCTCTGTGCGGCGCAATCTGAACTTCTTCCAGCAGCACAAGGGCAGGGTGGTCATTCTGTCCGGCGGCTTCCGCGAGGTGATCGCGCCGGTGGCCGAACTGCTGGGCGTTTCGCCCGACCGGGTGCTGTGCAACGACCTGATCTATGACGCGGACGGGCGGGTGACGGGCGTCGACGACGCCAATCCCCTGTCCCACGCCGACGGCAAGCCGGCGGTGATCCACGCGCTGAACCTGTCGGGTCGCGTCGTCATGGTCGGCGACGGCTGGAACGACGCCGAGGTCAAGCTGGCAGGAGGGGCCGACGCCTTCTACGCCTTCACCGAGGTCGCGCGCCGTCCGTCGGTGATCGAGGTCGCCGACGCCGAAGCCGCTTCTCTGGATGAGGTGCTGCACGCCGAGGGCCTGTCGGGCCGCTGGTCCTTTCCGCGCAGCCGGATGAAGATGTTGCTGCTGGAGAACATCCACCCCGTAGCCGTCGAGCGGCTGGAGGAGGCCGGCTATTCCGTCGAGACCATGAAGGGCGCCTTGGACGAGGACGATCTGATCGCCGCCATCAAGGGCGTGCATGTGTTGGGCATCCGCTCGAAGACCACCGTCAGCCGCCGTGTGCTGGAGGAGGCCGATCGGTTGATGGCGGTGGCCGCCTTCTGCATCGGCACCAACCAGATCGACTTAGAGGCCGCCGCCGATCACGGGGTGGCGGTGTTCAACGCCCCCTATTCGAACACCCGCTCGGTCGTGGAACTGGCCATCGGACTGATGATCGTCCTGATGCGCGACGTGCCCGACAAGTCGGCCGCCATGCACGTCGGAAAATGGAACAAGTCGGCGACCGGGTCCAAGGAGCTGCGCGGCAAGACCCTGGGCATCGTCGGTTACGGCGCCATCGGCAGCCAGCTGTCGGTGCTGGCCGAAAACCTGGGCATGCGGGTGCTGTTCTACGACCTGTCGGAACGGCTCGCCCTGGGCAACGCCCGGCGCATGCGGTCGCTGGACGCCCTCTTGGCCGAGAGCGACGTCGTGACGCTGCACGTCGACGGCCGGCGCGAAAACGCCAACATCTTCGGCGCGGCCCAGTTCGCCCGGATGAAAGAGGGGGCGTTGTTCCTGAACCTGTCGCGTGGCCATGTGGTCGACGTCGGCGCCCTGGCCCAGGCCATGGGGTCCGGCCGGATCGCCGGGGCTGCGGTCGATGTCTTCCCGGAAGAACCGCGCACCAATTCCGACCCATTCGAAAGCCCGCTTCAGGGGCTGAAGAACATGATCCTGACGCCGCACATCGGCGGATCGACCGAGGAGGCCCAGGAAGCCATCGCCGAGTTCGCGGCCGAGCGCCTGCTGGGCTATCTGAACCGAGGCGACACCACCTTCAGCGTCAATCTGCCGAATGTGCAACTGGCCGAGGTCTCCGGCGCGCACCGCATCCTGCACATCCACAAGAACCAGCCGGGGGTCTTGGCCGACCTTAACCGGGCGCTCGCGGCGGCGGGTCTGAACATCCTGGGTCAGCATCTGAAGACCGACGAACGCACCGGCTATGTCATCACCGATGTGGACAAGGACTACGATCCGGAGGCGCTGCGCACGCTGAAGACGGTGATCGGCACCCTGAAGTTCCGCACCCTGCATTAAGCGTCTGCGACATATTCTTTCCGAAGACTGACGTAACGGCATCTTGCGCTCTTCGCAGAGTGGCGCATCCTCCCGACCTAACGGCCGCGACACAGACGGCTGTGGGAGGAACATATGTCACGCTATCTCAACGGCGCCGCCGCCGCGGCCCTGGCGCTCGCCGCCTGCGCCTTCGCGGGTTCGGCCTCGGCCCAGACCTATAATCGCCTGGTCGTCTTCGGCGACAGTCTGAGCGACAACGGCAACCTCTATCTGGCCTCGGCGGGCACGCAGCCGCCGTCGCCGCCCTATTATCAAGGCCGGTTCTCTACCGGCCCGGTCTTTACGGAGTTGCTGGGCTTCAACGCCGTCAACTTCAACGGGTCGGTCAGCGGCAGCATCAACTACGCCTTCGGCGGCGCCCGTACCGATTCGTCGGCCGGCCCGCCGCCAGGCATGCTGACCCAGTTGGCCGCCTACACCAGCCGCGGCGGAACCTTCGGGGCCAATGACCTGGTCAGCGTCCTGGGCGGCGCCAATGACATCTTCCAGGGTCTGCCTGCCGCCGGCGCCTCCTCCAGCCCGGTCGCCGCCATCACCCCGGTCGCGACCGGCGCGGCGGCCAACGTCAACAGCCTGGTCAACAGCGTGGCCGGAGCAGGCGCGGGGACCATACTGGTCACCAACCTGCCCAAACTCAGCCTGACGCCCCAGTTCCGAGGCACGACAGCGGCGCCCTTGGCGGATTATGCGGTGACCACCTTCAACACCGCCCTGCAAACGGGCCTGACCGCAAC
This sequence comes from Brevundimonas sp. Br13, assembly GCF_055391505.1. Classification (NCBI taxonomy): domain Bacteria; kingdom Pseudomonadati; phylum Pseudomonadota; class Alphaproteobacteria; order Caulobacterales; family Caulobacteraceae; genus Brevundimonas; species Brevundimonas sp. Br13. Next base: position 1,811,223 of record NZ_AP044008.1, read on the forward strand.
GGCGGCCGCCCGTCCAGGCAGCAACATCATCATGATGGACCTGTTCAAGATCGGCGACACCTTGGCGGCCAATCCCGGCCAATTCGGTGTGACCAACGTCACCCAGGCCTGTTTCAACGGGGTGACGGTCTGTTCGAACCCCGCCAGCTACTTCTACTTCGACGGGGTGCATCCGACCGCGACGGGGCACCAGATCATCGCCCGGCTGGCGACCGACTACCTCTATTATGGCGACATCGGCGCCCAGGCGGCCTTGCAGGGGGAGACCGCCTTCCGGCACCGTGAAGACGCGCTGGACGCCGCCAGCGAGGCCCTGTCCGGCCGCGAGGCCTGGGAGGCGGGCGTGGCGATCACCGCCTCGGCCATGGTCGACAGCGTCGAGACGGATGCGCGCGGCTCGGTCACCGATTCGTCCAGCGACGGCTGGGGTGCTCGCATCGCCCTGGAAGCCGGTCCGTCGGAACATTGGCGTTTCGGCATGGCCGGGACGGCCCGCACCAGCGACGTCGAAAGCCAGGCCTTGACCTTCAGCGTCGAAAGTTTCGGCCTGGACCTGTACGGCGGCTGGCGCTCGGGCGACCTGTTCGTCAATGCGGCGGTCGGGGTGGCGCGCGACAATATCGACGACATCGAACGCACAACCAGCCTGGCGCCGATCGTCCATACAGCCGAGACGCGCGCTCTCAGCACCGGCGCGCGTTTGCAGGGCGGGATGTGGTTCGAGATGGGGGGGCTGGCCCTGTCGCCTCGCGCCGCCGTCACCTGGGCGACCAGCGACGTCGACAGCTATTGGGAGCAGGGCGTCGCCGCCCAGTACCAGTACGAAGACCGCGAGATGAAGGCGATCAGCGGCGAGGTCGCTTTGCGGGCCGAGGCGGAGATGGGCCGTTTCGCCCTGTTCGCCGAGGGCGGCTATCGCGACGCCCTGGACGACAGTTCGGATCCGGTCCGCGTCGGCCTGTACAATAATCCGGCCCAGGTGCTGGAGCGTGAGGTGGAGGAACCCTTCGGCGGCCAGTTCCTGGCCTCGGCGGGGGTCGAGGGCTCGGTCGGCCCTGTGAAGGTGTCGGTAGCCTATCGTGGTCGCTACGGCGAACACGCCGACAGCCATATGGGCGGCGTCCAGCTGCGCCTGCCCCTGTAGGACGGAAGGCGGGGAAGGGGCCTCAGCGCCCCTTCTTGCGCACCCACATGGCGGCGTCGGCCTCGGTCAGCCAGACCTCGGCGTCGGTATGGCCGTCCCAGGCGCGGACCCCGAACGAGCCCCCCAGGGGGGTGCGTTCGCCGTTCCAGACGAAGCCTTCGGTCTCCAGAGCCTCGGCCAGCTGTCGCGCCTTGGCCCGCCCGTCTTCCTGGCCGGCGTTCAGCATCAAGAGGGCGAATTCGTCACCGCCCAGGCGGCCCACGGCGTCGGATTCCCGCAGATGGCCGATCATCAGCCGCGCAACGGCCACCAGGGCCGCATCCCCGGCGGCGTGGCCCAGGCGGTCGTTGACCCCCTTGAACCCATCCATATCCAGATAAAGCAGGACTGCCGGCACCTCATGCCGCTGGCAATAGGCCATGGCCCTTTGTAGGGCGGCGACGAAGCCTCGACGGTTCAGGGCCGGGGTCAGGACGTCGTGATCGGCCGCCGCCTCGGCCGCCGCCGCGCGCTGTTTCCAGGCGTCCAGCTCGGCGCGCAGGCGCGCGATCTCGGCGGTCAGGTCGTGTTCGGCCACGTCGGTCACGGCGCAGGCAGGCTCCGGCGGCGCGACTCAGACGGACGCGCGATAGGTCGATGTTAGAGGCTGGACGGCAGAGATTGAAGGCGGCGCGGCGCGGATTCCGGCGATGAACCGGCGCTGTTCGGTTGCGGCGGCGCCCCGTGTGCTGTAACGGGCGCCTTTCCGCGAGGGGCCTTGAACTATGGCGACTTCCGCAACGCCGGTGGCAATCATCATGGGCAGCCGTTCGGACTGGCCGACGATGAAGCTGGCCGCCGACAAGCTGGATCAGCTGGGCGTCGCCTGGACGGCCAAGGTCGTCAGCGCCCACCGCACCCCGCAGCGACTGGTCGAGTTCTCCACCGGCGCCAAGGCGGCGGGCTTCAAGGTCATTATCGCCGGAGCCGGGGGCGCCGCCCATCTGCCGGGCATGGCCGCCTCGATGACGGACCTGCCGGTGCTGGGCGTCCCGGTTCAGTCCAAGGCCCTGAAGGGCATGGATAGTCTGCTGTCGATCGTGCAGATGCCGGCCGGCGTCCCGGTCGCCACATTGGCCATCGGCGAGGCGGGCGCCGCCAACGCCGGCATCCTCGCTGCCCAGATCCTGGCCCTGTCGGATGAAGCCCTGGCCCAGCGCCTCGCCGCCTTCCGGGCCGCCCTGACCGATTCCGTCGCCGAAACCGTCGAGGACTGAGTGCCCCAGCTTCCGCTTCCCCCAGGCTCCACCCTCGGCATCCTCGGCGGAGGACAGCTGGGTCGGATGCTGAGCCAGGCCGCCTCGCGCCTGGGCTTCGACGTCGTGATCCTGGATCCGGAACCGAACAGCCCTGCGGGCCGCGTGTCCCATAGCCAGATCGTCGCCGCCTATGACGATCCCGAGGCCCTGACGGCGCTCGGCCGCGCCGCCGACGTCGTGACCTTCGAGTTCGAGAATGTGCCGGCCGCCTCCATCGAGCGGCTGGCCGAGGCCGGCGCCCTGGTCGCGCCGGGGCCGACGGCGCTTCGCGTGTCGCAGGACCGGGTGGACGAAAAGACCTTCCTGAACGCCGTCGGCGCCCCGACGGTGGATTTCGCCGTGGTCGATACGCTGGACGACCTGGTCGTCGGCCTGACGGAGCTGGGCCTGCCCGCCCTGCTGAAGACCCGGCGCGAAGGCTATGACGGCAAGGGCCAGGTCTGGATCCACGCCATCGAGGACGCGCCCGCCGCCCTGGAAAGCCTGGGCGGCCGTCCGGCGATCCTGGAGGCCAGGGCGACCTTCGTGCGCGAACTGTCGGTCATCGCCGCCCGCGACTGGGACGGTCATATGGCGGTCTATCCGCTGGGCGAGAACCGGCACGAGGGCGGGGTGCTGCGCACGACCCTGGCCCCCGCGGCCGTCGACGAAAAGACCCAGGTGCGCGCCCGCGCCATCGCCGAGGCGATCCTGGACGGTCTGGACTATGTGGGCGTGATCGGGGTCGAGCTGTTCGACCTCGGAGACGACGTTCTGCTGGTCAATGAGATCGCCCCGCGCGTCCACAATACCGGCCACTGGACTCAGGACGGCTGCGTCTGTGACCAGTTCGAACAGCATATCCGCGCGGTGGCCGGCTGGCCCCTCGGCCCCACGGCGGCCCATGCCCGGATCGAGATGAAGAATCTGCTGGGCGACGAGGTCGATCAATGGCGCGCCCTGTCGGCCAAGGCCGATGAACGGCTGCACCTCTACGGCAAGGCCGAGGCCCGACCGGGCCGCAAGATGGCCCATGTGAACCGGGTGTTGGGGACGGTCTGAGGCCGTCTGTGGCGATCGCTTCGGTCAGCGACCCGATTCGTCGACGATGTGAGCCAGCGCCAGTCGCCCGACGAAGGCTCGTCCCGGATTGTCGCCGGCGCACCATTCGTGCGGGCTGAACAGGTCGAACAGGCCGATCTTGGCCAGTGTGGGCACGGCCAGTTCCAACTGGCGCTCCACATCGCCCCGTGCGCCCTGATTATAATGTTCGATGTTGAGCAACATGGTGGCGACCGTGCCGGTCTGGACCGTGCTGCCGTCCTTCAACTTCACAGCGGGCAGGCGTTCCCCATCCGCCACAAGCTTCTGGTTGATCGCGTTCAAGGCGGTCGTGTGAAGAATCTCGTCGGCCATGCGCATCGCTCCTGGGACTGAAGCTTAGCTGGCGCTCACCCGTCTCGAATGCAACGCTGCGCAGCGACAAAGGAGCGAAAGCGGCGAGACGGGCGCCTAACCTCGCGCCCCATAACGGATGCGACTCAGCACATCCGTCACCTTGCGGAACGGCGCCTCGAAATCCTTGCCAGCCTTCCACTTTTCGAAGGCCATGACGTTTTCGATGCGGCGAGCGACAAAGGCTTCCGCCGCCTCGCTGCCGTCGAACCAGCGCATCGTCAGGGCGGGAATCAGTATGCCCGACAGGATGGTCCGCTTCGAATAGTGGTTCCAGTCGGTCGATTCATCCCCCGCCCAGCGCCACAGATGGTCCGCCGTCTCCCACGCCAGCTTCAGCCCCAGATCGGCATTGACGGGCAGGGCCAGGAAGGCGGCGCAGCGGCGCGTCGCCTCCAGGTCGGTCGCGCCCGCCTCCATCCGTGCAGACACGGCGCGGGCGATTCGCTCGCGAATCTTCAGCGACTTGGGATCGACGGCGCCCAGGGCCTCCAGGGCGCGCGCATCGTGACGGCGCGACAGCAGGGCCGCCAGATCCCGCGCGCCGTTGGGCAGCAGCAGTTCCTCATCCCCCAGCGACAGGCCGCAGGCTTCGCACGCCTCCCGGACCAGCCGGGCGTTCCAGCCCAGGGCGGGGGCGCGGGCGACGGCGGCGTCCAGCACGGTCTGTTCGGTCTGATCGGCCCAATCGTCGGTCTGTGTCATGGGCGGATCATACGCCCGTCTTTTCGGGGTTTCGAGCCTGGAAGAATGGTTGCGACGAACTGGACAGACGCGGCGGGCTCGTGTATCAGCCCGCCTTCATCCGAGAGCCTCGCTCCCGGGAGAGGATTTTATTTGTCTGCCCGTCTCCCTTCGAAAGGACGCGGCGGGCGGCCAAAGGAGAGATACCCCTGGTTCAGATTTTCGTCCGCGACAACAACGTCGATCAAGCGCTGAAAGCCCTCAAGAAGAAGATGCAGCGCGAAGGCAGCTTCCGTGAAATGAAGCGCCACGTGCACTATGAAAAGCCGTCGGAAAAGCGCGCCCGCCAAAAGGCCGAGGCCGTCCGTCGCGCCCGCAAGCTGGCCCGCAAGCGCGCCCAACGCGAGGGCCTGCTGCCCGCGCCCAAGCCGCGCGTCCCCGGCGGCCGCTAAGGCTCAGCCCTAAGGGGCTCAGGCGTAGGCCGAAAGATCAAAGGCCGCTTCCTTCGGGAAGCGGCCTTTTTCTTGTCGCCTCCGTGGTGCGAGGCGGAGAGGAGGCGGCGCCTCATCCCCGTCCCGTCACCGCCCGTCCGAACGTCTTCCAGCTCAGCTTCACGTCCGACAGGGCGCCGGCGCGGAAGGCGCGACCGGCGATCCAGACCATCAGGGCGGCGGTGGCGAACATGCCGATCAAGGTCAGAACGATCTCGATCAGGGGCGGATCGCTGGGCGCACGCGCGCTCATCAGGAAGGGGGTGAAGAAGGGAATCCATGACAGGACCTTCACCACCGGCGCATCGGGGCTGGTCAGGGCCATCTGCATGACCAGGATCGGCACGACCAGGATCATCATGATCGGCCCCATCAGGGTCTGGGCGTCGCGCGGCGTCTCGCAGAAGGCGCCGATGGCTGCGAACAGCACGGCGTACATCAGATAGCCGCCGACCATATAGGCGATGAAATAGAAGACCAGGCCGCCGTCCAGCAGCACCTGGCCGATCGTCGCCGCCGTATCGGGCGAGGCCGACGTCAGCACCGAGGTTCCGATTCCCGCCCAGACCGCCAGCACCGTCAAGGTCAGCATCGCCACCCCCAGCACCTTGCCGGTCAGGATTTCCGAGGCGGAGGCCGAGGACAGCAGCACCTCCAGAATCTTGTTCGACTTCTCCTCCATCACGCTGTTCAGCAGGATGGAGGCGCCGGTGATCACCAGCGACCACAGCAGGAAGCCGGCGCCCAGGCCGATGAAGGCCGGGATTCGATCACGCATCGACACCTCGCCCCCGCTGGCGGCGTTGGGCGAAAAGGCCTTCACCTCGGGCTTGAAGGATTCGATCTGCTCGACCAGGGACGGGGCGACGCCTGCAGCGGTCAGGGCCTGGTCGCGATAGCCGGTCCGCAGGGCGTTGCGGACGAAGTCGGCGACGTCATTGTCCATGGCCCGCGCGGTCCAGACCTGGGCCTGGGGTTTGCCGTCGACGCGGCTCAAGAAGACCACGGCGTCCACGCGCCGGTCCTTGGACGCATCCTTGTCCAGCACCTCGCGCAAGGCCGCCTCACGTGCGGCGCCGGGCGCCGCGACGGTGAGGGCGGGCGGGGCGTCGATCAGCCGCATCTTCGGACCGCTGATGGAGGCGGCGGCGCGGCCGGCCGCGGCCTGGCCCTTCTGGGCTGCTTCCTGCACCCGCTCCGCCAGACGGTCCTTCTCTTCCTGAAGGGCGGCGCGCACCTCGGCGGCCAGGCCGGTCGCCGCCGGACCGTCCTCGATCACCGTCACTACCTTGATCGGTTCCGCCGAGCGGATCAGCAGGGGGATGCCCCCGCCCAGGACGGCGAACATCGGAAAGGCCAGAAGCGACAGCCAAAAGCCCACGGTCTTGGCGTAGGCGACATATTCGCGGCGGGCGATCAGCAGGGTGCGTTTCATTGGACCGCCTCCGGGCGGACGGCGGGTTGATCGGGATTGTCGCCGGTCAGGCCGATGAAGGCGTCGTGCAGGGTCGGTTCCTTCAGGGCGAAGCCCCGGACGTCCAGCCCGCTCAGGAAGGCGGCCTTCAGCGTGTCCTGGCCCCCCGCGCCGGCCGCGAGCACGATCTTCAGTCGGCGCACCCCGTCCTGATCGGACAGGGTCTCGACCCCCGCCACGCCGGGCAGGGCGCCGGCCGCCTCGGGCGAGATGGCGCCTTCCAGGTCCAGGACGCGGGGGGAGGTGGCCTTGGCCTCCTCAACCGTGCCTTCGAACGCCTTACGCCCCTTGGCCAGCAGCACCACCTTGTCGCACAGCCGTTCGGCGTGCTGCATCACATGGGTCGAGAACAGGACCGTCGCCCCGTCCGCCGCCAGGCCGCGGATCATCTCCTCCAGCCCCTGCTGGTTCATCGGATCGAGGCCCGAGAAGGGCTCGTCCAGGATGACGAACTCGGGCCGGTGCACCACGGCGGCGATCAACTGGACCTTCTGAGCCATCCCCTTGGACAGCTCCTTCATCTTCTTCTTCTGCGCCGCGCCCAGGCCCTGCTGCTCCAGCAACTGCCTCGCGCGCTTCTTGCCTTCGTGAGAGGGGAGGCCCTTCAGGGCGCCGAAGAAGGCGATGGCCTCCACCGGGGTCATCTTCTTGTAGAGACCGCGCTCCTCAGGCAGGAAGCCGATCCGGTCGCGGACCAGCCGCCCGTCCGGCGCGCCCAGGATGGCGATCCGGCCCGAGGTCGCCGGTTGCAGCCCCAGGATCATCCGCAGGGTCGAGGTCTTGCCCGCGCCGTTCGGCCCCAGAAAGCCGCAGATCGAGCCCTTGGGCACTTCGAAGCTCAGATCGCGCACGGCGTCGAAACCGCCGTACCGCTTGCTCACGCTCTCCAGCGTCAACGCAGCCGTCATTCCGTCTCCCCTTATGGTTGCGGCCAGCCTAGCAAGGCGGAAGCGGTTCAGGCCAGCCGCTTCCGCCCCGTCGCCCTATTTCAGGACGGGCAGGTCGATGTAGGAGGCGTCGTCTCCGGCGTGATGCAGGGCGTTGTCGGCGACCCGGCCCTGGGTCTCGCTTTCGTTCGGCCCGCCGGTGTTCAGATTGCGGACGAATTTCGGGAAGTTGGAGCTGGTCACCTCGACCCGGATGCGGTGGCCCGGCTGGAAGGTGTTGCTGATGGTGATCGGCGTGGGCTGCACCGTCGCGATCTGGCCGGGCGTCAGGGGGGTGGGCCGGTCGTAGCCGGTGCGATAGCGGGCTCGCATGATGGTGTCGCCCAGGATATAGGCCGTCCCATCCGGCGCCACATCCACCAGCTTGACCGCGAAGTCGGTGTCGGGCGCCGATGACGACACCTTCAGCACCGCATCGACGAAGCCCGTCACCTGCATCGGCTCGGTCAGCGGCTCCGAGGTATAGACCAGCACGTCGTTGCGCGCCTCGATCTGACGCTGGTCAAAGGCGCCGGCCGTGACCAGCCCGCCGTTGCAGCAGTCGCCGCCGCCGATGGTCTGGACCGGGTTCATCGGATCATAGCGATAGCGGTCGGCCTGTTCGCCCGCCGGCGGCGCCTCGGGGCTCAGCCGGCCGTCGCCGTTCAGACTGTTGGCCGCCCCGCCGGATCGCAGATACATCCGCACGGTCTGGACGCCGGCCGGCGGCCACTGGGCGGCGGTGCGCCATTCGTTCTGGCCCATGTTGAAATATTGGACATGCGGGGTGCTGTCGGGGAAGGCGCGGCGCTCGCCCTTCAGCCAGCGGTCGAACCAGGCCAGGACCAGGCCGTCCGCGTCGAAACTGGCGTCGCCCAGGTCGCGATCGCCAGAGCGGAACCCGGCCTTCAGCCCGGCGAAGGCGCAGTGATTGTTCGGCCCCACCACCACATACTGGTTCTCGGCTGCCTCGCGGTCCTGGGGGGTCGAGCGAGCGTGATTGAACAGCTCCATGTTCGGCCCGATGGAGACGTCGTACCAGCTGTTGAACCACAGGGCCGGCACGCCCCAGCCCATGTCGTCGTGATAGAGGCCGCCCTCGCGCCAGGCCGGGTCGGCGGGCGTGCGGGCGATCAGTTCCTCGAAGGTCGCGGGCGGCTCGCCCAGGTCCTTCAGCATTTCATCGACCGGCAGATGGCGGATCTGGCTGGGCCAGTTCACCTCGGGCTTCTTGGCGTCAAGGTCGTTGTAACGGACGATGCGGGCGCGGGTCTCCTGGTCCATCTCCGCCGGGATCTGCGCGCGAAGCGGATTGTCCACCCCGTACAGCCAGACGAAGAACAGATTGCGCGGCACGCCGCCGGTGTACCAGTTGCCCTGTTCCTGAAAGCGCCCGACCTTGCCGATTCCGGCGCCGGACGCCTGAGGGACCATGGCCGCATGGGCGGGATGGTTCTGGGCCGCCAGCGCCAGCTGCCATTCGGCCGAGGACGAGCAGCCCAGGGTGCCGACCTTGCCGTTCGACCAGGGCTGGGCCGCGATCCAGCTCAGGGCGTCATAGCCGTCCGTCTGGGGATAGCCCAGGATCTGATAGTCCCCGCCCGAGAAATAGCGCCCCCGCTCGTTCTGGATGACCAAGGCATAGCCGCGGCTGACCCAGGTCAGGGCGCTGCGGGTGGTGCGGGGGTTATAGGCCAGCTCATTATAGGGAGTGCGGATGAAGACGGTCGGCAGGGGGCCCTGGGCGTTCTTGGGCCGATAGATGTTGGTGGCCAGTCCGACTCCGTCGCGCATCGGCATCATGACCGCCATCTGCACATCGGCGATGCGGGACAGTTCGGTCTGGGCGGCCGCATCGCTGTACCGGCCATAGTCCTGGGCGGCGACCACGGCGGGCGTAGCCGCCAGTACGGCCGCGACGACGGCGGCGACGATTCTGTTCATGATAATGCCCCTCCAAAAAGCTTGCAGAAGGTTAGGCTGCAAAGAAGGGCGCGGCAATCTTTCGCCGGGATCAGTCCTTCGCCTTGACCGCCACCTTGAAATGGCGGCCCACGATCTTGGCCGGGTTCACCTGGGCGCCGCTGCGGCGCACTTCGAAATGCAGATGGGGGCCTGTCGAATAGCCGGTCGAGCCGACCAGGCCGATTCGCTGTCCGCTCGTCACCAGATCGCCGCTGGCCACATCAATGCGGCTGAGGTGGCCGTAAAGGGTGCTGAGGCCGTTCGGATGGCGCACCTCGATGAAGGCGCCGTAGCCCCCGGCCTCATAGCCGGTGCGGACGATCCGACCCTCTGCAGCGGTGAAGACCGACGTTCCCTTTGGCGCGGCGATGTCCACGCCCTTGTGCGCGCGGGCGCGGGCCTCGATCGCCAGCTTGCGCAGGCCGAAGGGGGAGTTGATCGCATAGCCGCGCACGGGGGCGGAAAACCCGATCTCCCGCATCACCGGCCCGGCATTTTCGACCTGAGCCTTCACCGGCGGGGCGACGGGCTCGGCCGCAACTGTCGGCGCCGTTTCGCGCGTCACGCCGGGGGCGGCGGCGGCGGCCAGCAGGGCCACGGTCGCAAAGGCGGCGGTCTGGCCGCCGTGGATCAATAGGCTTTTGCAACGCGCCAGGGGCGCGTCGGTCAGCAGGCGTCGCATTCGGCGGCGTCTCCAGCTTGGACAGGCTCTGGATTGAGCCGGAGCATGGAGCGACACGCGCGGGCGCGTTCGAAACCGTCATGCTCCTGGAAGCGGCGCTTATGCTCCTAGGCTGGGGCGACTTTTGGACCCTGATCGGGCCGGGATGGGGCTGGGCCTAATCCAGCGGGCGTCGAGCGACCAGGTCGATCAGGGCCGAACGGCCCCTGTGGCCGGCCCCTTCGTCCAGATCGGCCTCATAGGCGCGCAAATGCTCGATCCCGAAATCGCCGAACGCCGCCTCCAGCAGTTCAGGGGTGTAGAGCTGTTCGACCTGGGAAGGCCCCCCGGTGCCGTAGTCCAGCTGGCGCGGCGTATAGCCGTGCAACAGGATCAGGCCGCCCGGCTTCACCGACCGCTTCATTCCCTCAAAGATCGCCGCACGGAAGTCGGGTGGCGCGAACTGGATAAAGACCGCCGCCACGGCGTCATAGGCCGCGTCCGGCCAGGTCCACCCCTCGAGGTCCTGGATCTGAAAATCCACCTCGACCCCCTCGCGGGCGGCCAGGCGTTTTGCCTTGTCCTGCGCGGCCGGCGAGATGTCGGTGGCGGTCACCTGGTGGCCGAGTCGGGCCAGATAGACGGCGTTCCTGCCCTCGCCGTCGGCGGGCGTCAGAATCCGACTGCGGGGCTTCAGCCGGTCGGCGTGCGTCACCACGAACTGGCTGGGCGCCGTGCCGAAAACATAGTCGGCGGTCGCCGCATAGCGGGCGTCCCAGCCGTCACTCAAGGTCGCCATGATCGGCCTCCATTCCTGCGAATGGCTATCATTTGCGACCGTTCGGCGCAACCCAAGCCACTGGGCCTTAGGCGATGATGTCCGGCAGGATCTGATCCTCGATTTTGACGATCTCGTCCTTCAGCGCCAGCTTCTTGCGCTTCAGCCTGGCGATCAGCAGTTGATCAGGCACGGCCGCCTCGGACAGGGCGTCGATCGAGGCCGAGAGGTCGGCGTGCTCCTGGCGCAGCAATTTGACGCGGGCGTGAAGCGCCGCTTCTTCCTCGGTGATGTCCGGCACATCGTCGTTCATCGTGCAGTCCATCTTGCAGTCGGTAGAGCCAACATAATCGGACGACCTTCAGGCGGAAAGGGTTTCGGCCAGCCGCTGCAAGGCCGGGCGAGGCGTCACCGGCGCCCAGAGCCGCGCCGTCGCGACCAGGGCCGCCAGGGCGGGGCGCGGGGACGGGCGGGGCGCGTGGTCGTCCGCGTCGTGGATCAGGGCTTCCAGGGCGGCGAGCAGATGGCGTTCCGCCTCCAGCTCCAGCCCCTTGATCTTGTCGCGGACCGCCAGGCGGGGCGCGTCCTCGATGTCGGGGACCGGAGCCTTCAGGGTGCGGCGAACGGCGCGCAGCGGCGCCACCACGACCCCGTCCCAGGCGCGGGCGATGTCGCAGGCCGCCTCGATCGTCTCGGCGTCGGGTTCATGGCCGGCCGCAGCGGCCCAGGCCGACCACAGCAGCAGGGGAACGTTCTGGTCGTGGCTGTCCTGCAAGGCCAGGCAGGCCTCGCCGACGCCGGGTCGCCCATAGGCGGCGACGGCCCAGTCCCACAGGCTGCGCGTCTCGACGGCGGTCACTTCAGCCCGTCCCAGCGCCGCACGGCGCTCCAGCCCAGCCCGAACAGATCCAGGGTCCGCCCCACCGACTGGTCCACCATCTCCAGGATCGATTCCGGCCGCGCATAAAGGGCGGGCAGGGGCGGGGCGATGGTCGCGCCCATTTCGGCCAGGGCCGTCATCGTCCGCAGATGGCCCAGATGGAAGGGCGTCTCACGCACCATCAGCACCAGCGGCCGGCGCTCCTTCAACGTCACGTCGGCGGCGCGGGTCAGAAGCGACGAGGTCACGCCCGTGGCGATCTCGCTCATCGTCTTTATCGAGCAGGGGGCCACGATCATGCCCAAGGTCTTGAAGGAGCCCGAGGCGATGGTCGCCCCGACGTCAGCCAGTTTGTGAACGACCGAGGCCTTTGCAGTCAGGTCTTCGGGCGACAGATCGGTCTCCTGCGACAATGTGAGCAGGGCGGCCTTGGTCACCACCAGATGGGTCTCGACGCCTAAATCCTTCAGCGCGTCCAGCGTCCGCGCGCCGTAGATCGCGCCTGACGCCCCTGAAATTCCGACCACCATCCGATAAGGAGCAGTCCGTATGGCTCCGTTCACATCATCGACCATTTTTGGGGCCAGCCTCCGTCGTGTCCGGACGAAAAGCAGTCACTGGAATGTGATTCCACAGCCTGCCGAACCGGGCGCTCACTCTACTGGTCCCTAACCAACGGAGGCGCAAGCCATGACCATCGAGGCTCGTATTCGCGAACTGGGTAATCGGCATCGCATGCTGGATCAGACGATCCAGCGAGAACTCAACCATCCGTCCGTGGACACGCTGCAGGTCAAGGAATTGAAGCAGAAGAAGCTTCGTTTGAAGGAAGAGATCACCATTCTGGAGCAGCGGGCCCACTGAGGGTCGCGCACGCTCAGACGACGACGGCCCCGGAGACCGCTCTCCGGGGCCGTTTTTATTCCCGTCATCCTCGGGCTTGACCCGAGGATAGGATGATCCGCCGCTGGTGCGAAGACGTCAGCGCACGGCGCCGGGCCCTCAGGCCAAGCCCGAGCGCGACGGACGGATCAATCCTTGGCGCCGAACACCGATTCCGCCGTCGGCTCGGCGCCGGGACGCTGGCGGGCTTCGGGAACGAATTCCGGCTCTTCCTCGACCTCTTCGGCCACGGGCAGGATGGTGCCGCCGCCGTTCTTCAGATCGTCCTTGGCCTTCTTGTCGGCGGCCTTCTTGACGATCTCGTCCAGGGCCAGCTGACCGACCAGGCCCAGGGTCACCGGATCGACCGGCTTGATGTTGGCGCTGTTCCAGTGGGTGCGGTTGCGCACGCTCTCGATCGTGGACTTGGTCGTGCCCAGCAGTTTGGCGATCTGGGCGTCGGTCACTTCCGGGTGGTTGCGCACGAACCAGGCGATGGCGTCCGGCCGATCCTGACGACGCGACACAGGGGTGTATTTCGGCGCAGGCTTGGCCGACTTCAGCAGTTCGGCATGGCGGCTGACGATCGCCTTCATGCGATAGTTTTCGTCGGCCTGAGCCTTGTCCAGCTCTTCGCGAGTCAGTTGGCCGCCGGTGACGGGATCGACGCCGCGGATGTCGCGGGCCACGTCGCCGTCGGCGATGCCGCGGACTTCCAGCGGATGCAGACCGCAGAAGTCGGCGATCTGCTCGAAGCTGAGGGAGGTGTTGTCGACCAGCCAGACCGCAGTGGCCTTGGGCATCAGAATGTCGCTCATGGGGCGTTCGTCCCGGTAGGGTGGGGGCCGCCGAATGGGGGTTCGGCCAGCGTTGGATACGACGGCGCCCGGCCTTTCGACCGGGCGCTTATGGTTTCGATATAGGCCTATTCGCCTGAAAAGAAAACGCCGCCCGACATTCTCGTACAGCCACGGTTCATCCGAGGTGCGGCAACCTTCGCGGTAATCGAGGCTTTCGCCTTTGGGAGAGGAGAACCACCATGTCCATTCTGCTCGGCGCCGCCATGGCCGCCGCCCTGGCTTCCGGCCAGGACATCACCGCCCAGCGGGTCGCCCCGCGCGGCAGCTACAGCCGGTCCTGCACCGAGGCCTACACCCACCGCGGACGGCTCTACGCCGACTGCCGCGACATGCGGGGCCGCGTTCGCGGCACCTCGATCGAACTGGCCCGGTGCGGCGACGAAGAGATTTCCAACCAGGACGGGCTTCTGGTCTGCGGCCGCGAGCGGGGGGACTATGAAGATCGTCGTCCCGACTATCCCGGTGGGAATGGCGGATGGAACGGCGGCGACGACAATGGCGGGGGCTGGGGCGGCGGCTCGGGCGGCGGCTGGAACGGGGGATGGGGCCGGACCTCCATCACCGTCTATGAAAACGCCAACTTCCGCGGCGCCTCGCGCGAGTTCGTCGATGAGGACCGCAACCTGGGCCGCACCCCCTTCAACGACCGGATCAGCTCCATGCGCGTTCGCGGCCGATGGGAGGTCTGCACCGACGCCGAGTTCCGGGGGCGCTGCCGCATCGTCGAAGGCGACGTCCGCTTCCTGAGCGACGGCTTCAACGACCGCATCTCCTCGATGCGGCCGGTGCGGGGCGGCGGGCGCTGGGATCGCTGACGGCGGTTAAGGCGTCAGCACGAACTTGCCGATGTGATCGCCGGCCTCCAGCGCGCCATGCGCCTCGGCGGCCTTGTCCAACGGATAGACAGCCTGCACCGGCGGTTGCACCGCACCGGAGGCGACCCAGGGCCAGACCGTCGCCTTAACGGCGGCGGTCAGCCGGGCCTTCTCATCGGCCGATCGGCTCCGAAGGGTCGATCCCGTCAGGACCAGCCGCTTCAGCATGATCCGCATCAGGTCGATTTCGACCACCGATCCGGACAGGGATGCGATGACCACCCAGCGACCGCCGGGCTTCAACGCCTTCAGGTTCAGTTCGGCGTAGTCGCGGCCCACCATGTCCAGCAGCACATCGACGCCGCCCGCTTCGGCGATCGCGGCCGCCAGGTCGTCGGATCGGGCGTCCAGGCTGACATCGGCGCCCAAAGCCTGGGCCGCCTTCGCCTTGTCCGCCCCGCGCGAGGTGGCGATCACCGCAGCGCCCGCCGCCTTGGCCATTTGGATCGCCGTCACCCCGATCCCGCTCGTCGCCCCGTGGATCAGCAGCGTCTGGCCCGCCTTCAGCCCGCCCGCCTCGAACACATTGGCGAAGACGGTGAAGACGGTCTCGGGCAGGGCGGCCGCCTGAACGAAGGACAGGTCCTCCGGGATCGGCAGAACGTGGCGGGCGTCCACCACCGCCTGTTCGGCATAGCCTCCGCCGACCAGCAGGGCGCAGACCCGGTCGCCCCGGCGCCACTGGCTCACGCCTTCGCCCAGGGCCGCGATTTCTCCCGCGACCTCCAGTCCCAGGACAGGGGAGGCGCCGGGCGGGGGCGGATAGCCGCCCCGCCGCTGCAGCAGGTCGGGCCGGTTGATTCCGGCCGCGCGCACCTGGATCAACACCTCGCCGGGGCCAGGCGTCGGATCAGCCTGTTCGGCGATCTTCAGCGCCTCAGCCGGACCCGAACCGCCCTCGATCTGGATAAGCCGCATGTCGCCTCGCTTGCATTCGTCGCTGTCCGCGCGTTCAGATAGGGGTTCCGGCCGACTTCGGCCATGACAGGCGCAGAAAGGCGACGACCATGTTCGACGATTTCGAGCCTCGCCCGCGGCGTGGAGAGGCCCTGACCACTCTTGAGCGCGAGGATCTGGACCCCTATTCCATTGAAGACCTGCAGGAGCGGATCGGCGCACTGACGGCCGAAATCAGTCGCGCCCAGACAGCGATCGAGAAGAAACAGGCCAAGAAAAGCGCCGCCGACGCCCTGTTCAGTTTTAGACCCTGATCGCCCGCGTCTCAAATCCGTGGCATGACGGTTGCAAACCCTTCGGCCCAGGCCGTTTGTGGCCCCAAGTCGGAACAGGCCTAACCTTCATGATGATGTCCCCCATGACCCTGAGCGACGATCAAGACATGGCCGCCCGGGCCGAACGCGCTCGCAAGGTGCAGGATTTCACCCGTTCCGAACTGTTCGACCGCACCTTCCGCGAAGGCATGGAACTGGTGGAGGAGACGGCGGCCTATCTGGACGGAGAGGGACGTCGCGATTCCAAGATGCTGTCCCGCTCGGCCGCCCTGGCCTATGCGGCCGAAAGCATGAAGCTGACCACGCGCCTGATGCAGATCGCCTCCTGGCTGCTGGTGCAGCGGGCCGTACGCGAGAACGACATGACGGCCGAGACCGCCTGCGAGCCGCGCTATCGTCTGAACGACCGCAAGATCGAGAGCCAGCCCAGCCACGCGGAACTGCCGATCGCCCTGGTCGAATATCTGGTCCGGTCGGAAAAACTGTTCGACCGCGCCCTCTATCTCGACCGCCGCATGTATCTGGAGGCGCCTGAGGAACAGCCGCAGAATCCGGTCCTCAGCCAGTTGGGCCTGCTGGAAGCCGCCTTCAAGGGCTGACGCCTCTAAAGCCCGAACTTACGGCCCGACATCGTCGGCGTCGCGACGCCCGTCGTCGATCGGCCGAGGCAGGCTGACGGCGATCCCCAGGGCCTGGGCCAGCTTGTCGTCGCGGCCATAGACGTCCTCGCGGAAGGCGACCCGTCCCTGACCGTCCACGAAGGCGGTCCAGTACAGCAGCCGCACCGTGATTTCGCGCCCGGTGGTCACCCGAGTGGTCTCACGCGTCTCCTGGGCCGTGTCGAACTCGGCCAGCTTGGCGGGATCGGGCGACAGCAGCAGCCGGGCGAATTCCACGGCGTTCTGCACCCGCACGCAGCCATGGCTGCGCTGGCGCATGGACAGGTTGAAGGCGGCCTTGGACGGGGTGTCGTGCAGGAAGATGGCGTAGCTGTCGCGCAGCTCGAACTTCACATAGCCCAGGGCCGACTTCGGCCCGGCGCGCTGGATCACCGTTCCGTTGGCCACATACATGTCGTTGGCCGCCAGATAGCCGGGGCCCTTGGGCAGGATTTCGCGCCGTGCGATGCCGGCGGGCACGTACCAGGGCGGATTGGCGACGACCGAGGCGAAGGGCTTCTCCAGGCTGGGCGTCTGGTTCTCGGCCGAGCCGACCACCACCCGGTTGGAGTGCACCGGCTTGCCGTCTTTCCAATAGACCATGATGGCGGCGGCGGTGTTGACCTCGATCCGCTCTGGCGCAACGTCGCGCTTCAGCCAGCGGCGGCGTTCCAGGTTCAGGGCGATCTGACGCGCCCGGTCCTCGGCCGAGGCTGAGAGGGAGCGCTGGGTGCCCGTTCCGATGCGGCCGTCTGCGCCCAGGCCGTGCCGCGTCTGAAAGCCCTGGACCGCCTGTTGCAGCTCGGCGCCGTAAGTCAGGCCCTGGGCCTTCAGCCGCGCGCCCTGTGCCGCCGTCAGATCGCCCTCGGCCGTCAGCCGGTCGATCAGGGCGGGGATGCGGCGGTCGCTCATGTTGGGTTCAATCGTCGGACCGGCCGGGAAGGCGGGCCAGCCGCCGCCGGCGGCCAGTCGGCGATAGCGCACATAGCCGGCCGACAGGTTCTGATAGCCGATGTCGGTCGGCGCCAGACCCTCGAACCAGTCCAGCAGGATGTTGCGGGCCAAGGCGTCGCTGAGGCCGCGCGGCAGGTCCACGCGGTTTTTCTGCATTTCCCACAGATCCTCGACCGTCTCGGGCCGCACCTTGCCCTCGGCCAGGACGCGGCCATAGGCCAGGGCCGCCGCCGTCGTGCGCAGATCGGCTGAAGCAGGATCGGCGGCTAGGCCCACGAAGTCGAAATAGTCGCCCGCCGACAGGCCATGGCGTTCGGCCCGGGCGGCGACGGCGTTCAGGGCGCGCATCCGTTCGCCGGTCCATACCGGCCGCCAGCCGTTCATCTCATAAAAGGCGCGAACGTCCGGTTGCTGGGTTTCCGACAGGCGCGAAATCTGATCGTTGAAACTGTTGTAGAAGGCGGTGGCCGCCGCAGGGCGCTGGATGGAAACCTGTTGCGCCCGCGCAGCGGAGGCGAGGGCGATCGTCGCCGTTGCGACGCCCAAACCCAGTTCCCGTCTATTCATAACCCGTCCGCTTCTCGATGGCCCGATCCCCGTGAACCGACGCCCTTGTTCTTGCTGATTTGAACGCCGTCCATGTTATCGACGTTCCAGGCAAACAAAAAGCGCCGGCCATCGGACCGGCGCTCTTCGTGACGTGATTGCCGCAATGTGTCGCAGCCAGGACGCGCTTACTTCTTGATGAAGCCGGCGAACTTGTTGTTGAAGCGCGAAACGCGGCCGCCGCGGTCCATCAGCTGGGCGTTGCCGCCGGTCCAGGCCGGGTGCGTCGTCGGGTCGATGTCGAGGGCCAGCTTGTCGCCTTCCTTCCCGTAGGTCGAACGGGTCTGATAGGTCGTGCCGTCGGTCATCACCACAGTGATGAAGTGATAGTCGGGGTGGGTGTCCGCCTTCATGGGTCGTCGTCCGGTCTCTGGGCGCGATGACGATGCCGACCGTCGCTGCGCATGAAATGAGAAACCCGCCAGAAAATCCGGCGGGAATGAGGGGCGGCGTTTACACCGGGGGGCGTTCCGGGGCAAGAGGCGGTCGCAATGACTGATCAATCCGCCGCCTCCGCCCGCTCCGCCAGTCTTCCTGCGGGGCGCGCCGCCGGCGCGGCCAGCCTGGACGGGCGGCCCAGCGCCGGCGCTGTCCTGGCCGAACAGATGTCTGAAGCGGGCGAGAAGCGCGCGAAACGCCGGGACATCCGGCCCCTGGCCCGGCTGATTCCCTATGCGCTTCGGCACAAGGGCCACGCCCTCATGGCGGTCTTCTGGCTGCTCTTGTCCACCACCGCCTCCCTGGGGCTGACGGCCCTGGCCCGAGGGGCCATCGACCACGGATTTGAAGACGGCGGCGCGCGCCTGAACCTTTGGTTCCTGCTGCTGGGGGCCAACGCCCTGTTCCTGGGGCTCGCGACCGCCGCCCGCTATTTCTACGTCACCCGGACGGGCGAGCGGGTCATCGCCGACGTCCGAAAGGGGCTGTTCGGCCGCATCCTGACGCTGGACCCTTCCTTCTACGCCCATATGCGGACCGGCGAGGTGCTGTCGCGCCTGACCACGGACATCGCCCTGGTCGAGACCCTGATGACCACCTCGGTCTCCTATGCGCTGCGGAACTTCCTGACCCTGATCGGCGGGGTGGTGCTGCTGTTCTTCGTCAGTCCGAAACTGACCGGCCTGGTCCTGTTGATCGTGCCGTTCCTGCTGGGGCCGATCTTCATTTTCGGCCGCCGGGTCCGCAAGCTGACCGTCGCCTCCCAGGACCGGTTCGCCGGCGCCGTCGGCTTCGCCGGTGAAAGCGTGGACGCCGTCGAGACGGTCCAGGCCTTCGGGCGCGAACACAGCGCCATCGCCCGCTTCGGCGCGGCGGTGGAAGACGCCTTCGACGCCTCTCTGAAGCGGATGCGGGCGCGGGCCTGGATGACGGCCCTGATCATCGTCGTCATGTTCGGCGGCGTGACTCTGGTCCTGTGGCTGGGCGCGCGCGATGTGGTGGCCGGTCAGATGACGCCCGGCGCCCTTCTTCAATTCGTCCTCCTGTCGGTCTTCGCCGCCGGGGCCGTGGGCGCGCTCGGCGAAAGCTGGGGCGATGTGCAGAAGGCCGCCGGCGCCATGGAGCGGATCGAGGAGCTGATGCGGGCCACGCCCGACATCGCCGCCCCGGCCCGGCCCGTCGCCCTGCCCACCCCGCCGCGCGGCGAGGTCTCCATGTCGGCCGTCGATTTCGCCTATCCCGGCCGGCCCGATCTTCCGGCCCTGAAGGGGTTCAGCCTGACCGTCCGTCCCGGCGAGACCGTGGCTCTGGTCGGTCCCTCCGGCGCGGGCAAGTCCACCGTCTTCCGCCTGCTGCTGCGCTTCTATGATCCGCAGACCGGTCTGGTCTCGGTCGACGGGGTGGACGTGCGCCAGGCCGATCCGGTCGAGGTTCGCAATCGCTTCGCCTGGGTGTCGCAGGAGACGCCGCTGTTTTCAGGCTCGGCCTTGGAGAACATTCGCTTCGGCCGCGAGACCGCCACCCTGGAAGAGGCCCGCGCCGTCGCTGAAAAGGCTCAGGCCCTGGGCTTCATCGACGCCCTGCCGGAAGGCTTCGACACCCCACTGGGCGAACGCGGCAAGAGCCTGTCGGGCGGTCAGCGCCAGCGTCTGGCCATCGCCCGGGCCCTGGTCCGCGACGCCCCCATCCTGCTGCTGGACGAGGCGACGAGCGCGCTCGACGCCGAAAGCGAACGGCTGGTCCAGGCGGCCCTGGATCAGGCCATGACCGAACGCACCACCCTGGTCATCGCCCACCGCCTCGCCACCGTCCTGCGCGCCGACCGCATCGTCGTCATGGATGACGGCCGTGTGGTGGAGGAGGGGACCCACGCCCAGCTGGTCGCCCAGGGCGGCCTCTACGCCCGCTTGGCCGAGCTTCAGTTCCGGGCGGATTGAGCCGAAGGGCCTTCATTGGATCAAGGATTCGCAGAGCGTCCTGATCGCGCCAGGGCCGGAAAGTCGGTGAAGACGGCGTCCACCCCCGCCTCGGCGAAGGCGGCGGCGTAGCCGGCCATGTCGCCGTGCTCGGCAAAGCCTTCGCCCCGGCGCCGCTCGGCCGGCAGGAAGGCGTTCTCGGCCCTCAGAGTCCAGATCACCACCTTCAGCCCTGCGGCGTGGGCGTCGGCGACCAGGGCGCTCGGCCCGATCGTCCGCCCGTCCGCGTTTCGCGGCAGGACCAGGGTCATGTCCGGCGCCGCCCAGTCGGCATAGGCGGCCATGGCCTTCAGCCCTTCCGGCGTGATCATCTGGGCATAGGTCAGGTCCGGCCGATCCACGGGCCCGCCCTCGGACGCGATCAACTGGGCCAGGGGCGCGTCGATCCGCCTCGACAGCCGCTCCAGCGGCCCGACCTCGAAACACTGGATGATGATCGGGGCGTCGGCGCCGGTCAGGTCCAGTCGTCTCAGCTCGGCCACAAAGGCGTCCTCCATCGGCAGGCCGATGCCGGCGAAATAGGTCGGGTGTTTCAACTCGGGCGCCACCGCTATGGTCCGGCCCGTCCGGGCCGAGGCCTCGCGCGCAATGGCGACCACCTCGTCGAAGGTCAGGATGGGCTCGCGCCCGTCATAGGCGGCGCTGCCGGGCCGGAAAGCGGGCAGCCGTTCCTTGGCCCGCAGCGTCTTCAGCTCGGCCAGGGTGAAGTCCTCGGTGAACCAGCCCGTGACCTCGGTCCCGTCGATGGTCTTGGTGGTCTTGCGATCCGCAAACTCCGGCCGTTCGGCGACATCGGTCGTTCCGCTGATCTCGTTCTCGTGCCGGTCGATGAAGACCCCGTCCTTGGATAGCACCAGATCCGGCTCGATCACGTCCGCGCCCTGCTGGATCGCCAGTTCATAGGCCGCCCGCGTATGCTCGGGGCGTTCGCCCGAGGCGCCGCGATGGGCGATGATCAGCGGCTGGGCCATGGCCGGCGTTCCGACAAGGAGGGCGAGGGCGGTGACGATGGCGCGGATCATGCCCCCTGGATAGGGGCGCCGCGCGACAAGGATATGAATGTCTACTCCCCACGCAGTGGGGAGGGAGACCGCCCCCGGGTCTCGCGGAAGGCGAGCCCGAGAACAAGCTACGCCGGTGGAGGGGTTCTTGACGCCCCACCGGCCGCTGGTGATGCGGCAAGAGCCCCTTCGTCACGGCGCTGAAGAAGCGCCGCGCCACTTCCCCGCAAGCGGGGAAGAGACAGAAGCGAGCCTCAGGATGCCTGCAACACCTTGCGCAGTTGCGGGTGCAGCTCGGTATTGGACGCCAGCACCGACGCCCCCGTCTTCGGGTCGCCGTCGTTGTCGATGGTCGTGACCCGGCCCCCGGCCTCGGTGACGAACAGTATGCCCGCCGCCACGTCCCAGGGCTTCAGATTGCGCTCATAGTAGGCGTCGTACCGGCCGGCGGCGACCCAGGCGAAATCCAGGGCGGCCGAGCCCAGACGTCGGATGCCGGCGACGCGCTGGCCCACGGCGTGGATGTCCTTGATCGCCTGGGCGTGACCCGACTTGCCGATGAAGGGCAGGCCGGTGGCGATCAGGCTTTCCGACAGGTCGCGACGCCCGGAGACGCGAATCCGCTGATCGTTCAGATAGCAGCCCTTGCCCTTCTCGGCCCAGAACAGCTCATTCATGACGGGATTGTAGGTCACCCCGGCGACGATCTCGCTGGACCCGTCCGGGGCGCGCCGCTCCAGGCCCACCGTTATGGCGAAATGGGGCAGGGCGTGCATGAAGTTGGTCGTGCCGTCGATCGGATCGACGATCCAGGTGTGGGACTTGTCGGTCCCCTCGACCATGCCCCGCTCCTCGCCCAGGAAGCCGTAGCCGGGGCGGGCCTTGGTCAGCAGTTCGAACAGGGTCTCTTCCGCCTTCAGGTCGGCGGCGGTGACAAAGTCCCCCGGCCCCTTGCGCGACACCTGCAACTGGGACACCTCGCCGAAGTCGCGAAGCATGGGGCGGGCGGTCTTGCGGACCGCGTCGGTCATGACCTGAAGCAGGGCGGAGGCGAGGGCCATTGTGGGATCTCCTGGTCCGCATGTCCTCTAAAGCCGCTTAGGCCGGAGATGCGGAGAAGTTCGAGGGGGACGCGGAAGGCGTTGGGAAGTGCTGGTGAGCAGAAGGTGAGCGGAAGTCGTGCGGAGCGCCTTGGCGCGCCGGCCCCTCTGCTCACCAGCACTATTCACCAGCACCTGTCGGAGTTCAGTCCGCGCGGCGGACGTATTCGCCGCTGGTCGTGTCGACGACGATCTTCTCGCCGGCCGACATATAGGGGGGGATCATGATCCGCACGCCGTTCGAGGCGATGGCGGGCTTGTAGGAGGACGAGGCGGTCTGGCCTTTCACGGTCGGCTCGGTCTCGGCGACTTCCAGAACCACCTGATCCGGCAGCTCCAGGCCGATCGGACGCTCTTCGTGCATCTCGATGACGACCTTCATGCCCTCTTGCAGATAGGGGATGCGCTCGTCGCCGACCCAGTCCTTCTGCAGCTCGATCTGCTCGTAGGTGGCGTCGTCCATGAAGACCAGGCTGTCGCCGTTGTCGAACAGATAGGAGAAGTCCTTCTGCTCCAGGGTGACGCGTTCGACCTTGTCTTCCGAGCGGAAGCGTTCGTTCAGCTTGTTGCCGGTCTCGAGGTTCTTGGCTTCGACGTTGGCGAAGGCGCCGCCCTTGCCGGGCTTGACGTGGCTGGCCTTGGTGACGACCCACAGGCCGCCGTTGTGTTGCAGGACCATGCCGGGCTTGATGGCGTTGCCGTTGATCTTCATGGGGTCACATCGGGAATGGGGTTGCGCCCGCGCGCCCAGGTTGGAGCGTGGCGAATAGGGCGCGATCCCTAGAGGAAGCCCCCGAAAAGGGCAAGGCGGACCTAGTGGAGGGTCCGCTCGTTCATCTGATCGGCTTTCCGATGAAGGAAGTTGCCCATCCGAACGCCGCCGCCTGTCGGGGCGGCCATCTTGCCGGCGCCCTCGTCCAGTTTGCGGGCCTCATGGGCGAAGGCCGCCGCGAGACCGGCTGACGACATGGCGGCCGCCACCTGTTTCCACATCGACGAGGGGCGCAACCCCAGCCAGACCGCGTTGACCGTCTGGGCGGCGACCCAAAGCCCCATGGCGCGCGTCCTTTCGGGCCGATGCGGCGCATTCCAGACCCGCACCGCCGACAGGGTCGTGGCCGAAAACACCGCCGGCAGGATCAGGCTGAAGGCGCCGCGCGGCTTCTCCGTAATGGGCAGATCGCCGTCGCGCACATGTTTCAGCTTTCGTTTGGGGGTGAATGCGCCTGACGCTATGCCCGTCGCCAGCAGAGCAAACCCCACCGTCAGCGCCACCCCAACCGCGACATGCGCCGCGCTCCGCCCCTCGCTGTTCAACAGATCCACGGCCGCGTCGCGCACGTCGTCGATGGCGTCGTCGATATCCGTCATGGTCCGCTCCCGCTTGTCAGGAAAATCTAATGGGCGGACGGGGCGCCGGTTCCGTCAGACCTCGTCCGGTTCGACCGGTTCCGTCTCGCGCGGATCGAAATCATAGTCCAGCAGGTCGCCGGGGCGGCACTCCAGCACCGCGCACAGCCGCGCCAGAGTGCTGAACCTTATGCCCTTCACCTTGCCGGATCGAAACAGCGAGAACTGGGTCTCGCTGAGGCCCACCTGGGCGGCGACGTCGCGCGCCTTCAGGCCCTTGCGAACCATCAGATCATTCAGGGTGACGCGAACCGGCATTCAGATCATCTCGTCCATCTCGGCCTGTATTCGGCCGGCGTGGTCGATGACGCGCCCCAACAGGAACAGGGCGCCGCCGATCATGCCCAGAGTCATGCCGGCGATGTCGAAATAGGCGAAGCCGCCCTGGGTAAGACCCAACAGCCGCATCAGGTTGGTGACGCCAAAGACGCTGAGCACTCCGCCAAGGCCAAGCGCCAACCCCACGCGACGCAGGGCGGACGATAAGGTCGGCTGGATCAAACGCCCCTTCGCCAACTGCCCCATCGCCGACCCGATCGACCAGACGGCGAAAAGGTAGAATAGGGCGGGCAGGGCCCAAAGGACTTGTTCAACCAGCAGCCGGACCGGGCGATCTCCCTGCGCCAGGAAGAAGGCGACCGGCGCCAGGGCCAGCAAGCCGCCGACGCTGACGACCATGAAGATCGCAAGCGCGCGGAACTGCCGGCACATCAGCCGAAAGCGGGCGAGGTTGTCAGCGGTCATGGGTCTTGTTCCGAGTTGAAACCTGTCTTGTTTTTAATCTTGACTTAAAAATCCGAGGGCCGCAACTTTATCTAAGAGTTAAAGATTGGGTTGGGCATGGCGGCTATAGAGACTGAGGGACTGACCCGTCTTTTCGGGGATCGTCGGGCGGTGGACGGCGTGTCCATGACCGTGCCGGATCATTCGGTCTATGGCGTCCTGGGCCGCAACGGCGCTGGCAAGACCACGACGATGAAGATGCTGACCGGCCTGCTGCGGCCCTCATCGGGCGTGGCTCGGGTTTGCGGCGTCGATGTCGTCAAGGACCGCAGAGGCGCGGCCCGCAAGATCGGGGCCCTGCTGGAGGCGCACGGCTTCTATGGCCATCTGTCGGGACGAGAGAATCTGGACCTGACCCGGCGACTTCTGGGCCTGGCGACGACTGAGGTCGATCGCGTGCTGGACGTCGTCGATATGACGCGCGACGGCGGACGGCGCGTCGGCGACTACTCCCTGGGCATGCGCCAGAGGCTCGGCATCGCCCGCGCCCTGCTGGGGTCCCCGCCGGTGCTCATGCTGGACGAACCGACGAACGGGTTGGACCCCGACGGCATCGCCGACATGCGTCATTTCCTGCGGGAACTGCCGATCCGCGCGGGGGCGACGGTCCTGCTGTCCAGCCACCTGCTCGGCGAGATCGAACAGACCGCCACCCATGTCGGCGTAATCCATCAGGGTCGGCTGGTGGTCGAGGGCGAACTGGCCCGGCTTAAGGCCGAACTGGCGCCAGAGATCGGGCTGCGTGTCGATGACCCGACACGCGCCCGCGCCGTCTTGCGTTCGCGAGACCTGACCCTGAGCGACGACGCCGATGGGCTGGTGGCGCAGCTGCGTCCCGGCGACGATCATGACCAGGTCTGCGCGGCTTTGAACCGCGATCTGGTTGCGGCCGGCGTAGCCGTCTTCTCTATCGGCGCCCGCGCCCGTTCGTTGGAGAGCGTCTATCGCGCCGCCTCCGCCGTCTCCCCAACACCTGTTTCGGAGCCCGTCTGATGCTGACCGTCCTGTCCGTCGAAGTCCGAAAGCTGAACCGCTCCCTGGCTCTGGTGCTTGCGGCGACTGCGCCCGCCCTGATCGCCGTCTTCGCCTTTTCGATGCAGCTGCGGTCCAAGACGCCGTCCGAGTGGGACATGTGGATCGGCAGCGGCATGGCGATCTGGGCCTATTTCATGATGCCCCTGTGCGTCGCGGCCCTGACCGCCCTGGTCGCGCACATGGAGCACGGGCCGCGCAGCTGGGATCATCTGCGCGCCCTGCCTGTTCCCCGCTGGACCCTCTACGCGGCCAAGGCGGTCTGCGTGATCGCTCTGGTGCTGATCATGAGCGCGGCGGTGCTGGGCGCGACCATAGGGGCGGTGGCCCTGGGCGGCCTGATCAAGCCGGAGGCCGCGGCTATGGGAGCGCTCGATTTGACGGGCTACGCCTGGACGATGGCGCGGATGGCGGCGGCCGCCCTGCTGATGATCGCCATACAGTTTTGGACCGCCATCCGTTTCGCCAGCTTTGTGCCGGGCCTGGCCCTGGGCATAGGAGGGACCTTCTTCGCCGTCGTGGCCACATCCGCCAGGCAAGGGGCGTTCATGCCGTGGCAGATGCCCGTCAACGTCCTGGCGACCGAGCCGTGGCGGGTGCAGACCGCATTGACGCTGGGCGGCGGTCTGGGCCTCGTCGTGCTCGCGGCGGCGGTGCTGCACCTGGCCCGCCGCGAGGGACGCTAGAGCATGATCGTTTCGGACGGAACCGCTTCGCGGTTCCGACAGAAGCGTGAATCATGCTCTCGCTTTAATCTGGAGCCTGATTCACGGCTTCAGCGGAATCGCGAAGCGATTCCACTTCAACCGATCAGGCTCTAAGAGCCTCAGCCGCCCGTCGCGGCGCTGTCGGTGACTATCTCCTTCATGGCCGACTGCAGATAGTTCTGTGCGCCCATCAGTTCGATCAGCTTGTGCTGGTTTTCCAGGAAGTCGATGTGCTCCTCGGTGTCGGACAGGATCTTCATCAGCAGGTCGCGGCTGACATAGTCGCGGGCCTCTTCGCACTGGGTCACGGCGGCGGCGGTGGCGACACGACTGTCCAGCTCCAGCTGCAAGTCGGCGCCCAGGCATTCGATCGGATCTTCACCGACCTTGAGCTTATGCAGATCCTGCAGATTCGGCAGGCCGTCCAGGAAGAGGATGCGTTTGATCAGCATGTCGGCGTGCTTCATCTCGCCGATCGATTCTTCGTAGATCACGTGGCCGAGGTGGGCCAAGCCCCAGCTCTCGAACATGCGCGCGTGAAGGAAATACTGATTTACCGCCGTCAGTTCGTTGGTCAGCACAGCGTTCAGCGTGCGGAGGATTGCGGGATCGCCCTTCATGGCCCTGTCCTTGCTCTGGAGACGGCCCCTGCGCCGTCTGTCAGGCCGTGCCGTACCACAGTAAAAGCCAGTTTGTTTATTTGCGAGTTTTTATCACTACATTGATAGTGCGAGTGATTTTCGCCCGCGAAGGCTTCGGCGACT
Organism: Brevundimonas sp. Br13; assembly: GCF_055391505.1. NCBI lineage: Bacteria > Pseudomonadati > Pseudomonadota > Alphaproteobacteria > Caulobacterales > Caulobacteraceae > Brevundimonas > Brevundimonas sp. Br13. The sequence goes on from NZ_AP044008.1 coordinate 1,838,237, forward strand.
ATTCGGCGGCGAGGGCAAAGGCTTCGCGGCTGTCCTGGATCATCTGCCGCATCTCACAGACGCATTTGGCGCACTGGGCCTGACACTGGTGGCGCTCAAAAATGTCGCGCGGACGGCCGGCGCCGGCCTCGATGGCTTGAGCGACGTCTCTTTGACGCAGACCGTTGCAGTTGCAGACGTACACGAGGATCCATGCGGTCGAGGCTGATAATGGATCGCTATAGCATCGGTTAAGGCGATTGCAAGTCGTTCGCACGCTCTGCGCCGTCTGAAACCGTTGACGAATGGTCGCAGGAGAGGGAAGCAGCGCCATGGCCAAGACCCCTACCGTTCACGTCCGCCCGCCCTGCCGCCTCTATCTGATCACCCCGCCGGTGATTTCGGATCTGGACGCCTTTGCGAACCTGTTGGGTCAGGCGTTGGACGCGGGCGACGTGGCGGCGCTGCAAATCCGGCTCAAGCCGGCCGACGACGCCGCGGTCCGGGCGGCGGTCGCGGCGCTGGCGCCCGTCGCGCGTCGCCGCGGCGTGGCCGTTCTGCTGAACGACCGCCCGGATCTTGCTAAGGAGACCGGATGCGACGGCGTGCACATCGGCCAGCAGGACGCTTCTCTGGCCGAGGCTCGGCGGATCATGGGGCCCGACGCCATGATCGGCGTCACCTGTCACGACGACCGTGAACTGGCCTGGGACGCCGCAGAGGGCGGAGCCGACTATGTCGCCTTCGGCGCCTTCTATCCGACCGGCACCAAGACCACGACGCACCGGCCGGAGTTGGAGCTTCTGACCGTCTGGCAGGAAACGGTCGAGGCGCCCTGTGTCGCCATCGGCGGGATCACGGTGGACACGGCCCAGGATCTCGCCCGCGCGGGTGCCGATTTCATCGCCGTCAGCAGCGGCGTCTGGTCCTATGCCGAGGGGCCGGCGGCGGCGGTCAAGGCTTTCAACGAAAGGTTGAAGTTCTGACCCGCGCCCCTGCTTCAGGGTATTTTAGCATGATCGGCGTCTAGTCTTCGGCGGATCCATTCGCCGAGACCCGTTACATGACGATGAGCCGCGCGCTCGACATCGCAACCGCAGCCCCTGCGTCGGCAGCCGGCCTAGGCCGCAGCAAGGCGGCCAGTGATCTGTTCGCCCACCCCGTCGTGCCTGTCTTGACCGGCGTGGCGGTGGCCTTGCTGGTCGCCGTGGCGGTCAATTTTGCGCGCAGCTCCGGCCTGATGGTCGGCCTGTGGGCCGCCAGCGGCGTGGCGGTTGCGGTCTGGCTGAGGACCGGCAGCGGACGCCGTCACGACATGGTCTACGCCCTGGTTCTGACCGTCAGCCTCATGATCGGCGAGCTGATCTCGGGCAACAGCCCGGCCCTGTCCTTGCTGTTCACCACGGCCGACATGATCGAGATCGCTGCGGCCGTGTTTCTGGTGCGCCGGGTTTTGCCGAGCCTGCATGTTCTAAGCCTGGACAGCGCGGTCCGCTTTCTGTTGTGCGCCCTGATCGCCCCTATCCCAGCGGGCCTGACGGCGGCGTTCGGCTTGGCCTTTCTGGGTCAAGAGGCGTCGATGGAGAGTTTCAAGACCTGGTGGTTCGGCCATACCCTCGGCATTGCGGTGATCGGGGCTCTGGGGCTTTCATTGACCCGTTCCACCCTGACCCGCCTGAACCGCTCGCAGACGCGATTTGAGGCGGCGGGCCTGATGGCCGCCATTCTGGCCTTCTACTACATCGGCTTCACCGGACAGATGTCCATGGGCTTCATAATGACGCCGCTGCTGCTGGCGGTGGCGGTGCGTCTGGGCGTGGCGGGCTCGGCCTTCAGCCTTCTGCTCGTCTCGATCCTGGCGGTGGGCAGCGCCATGGCCGGCGCCGGCCCCTATGTCACCGGAATGGAGCGCGCCGAACAGGTGATGATGGCGCAGCTGCTGGTTCTGATCGGCTATATGCCGACCCTTCTGGTGGCCGCCCTTCTGGAGGAACGAGATCGGCTGGCCGAGCGAGCGCGTCTGGGACAGGTTCGGGCCGAAATGACTTCCGAAGCCAAGTCTCGCCTGCTGGCCAATGTCGCGCACGAGATCAAAAGCCCGGTCGCGGGCGTCATCGGCATCGGCCAACTCTGGTCAAGCGGGCAACTGGGCCCGGTGACGCCGAAACAGGCGGAGATGGCGGACATGCTGGTCAAGACGGCCCGGCAGGTCGAGGCCCTGGCGCACGATCTGCTGGACGTGGCGCGCGCCGAATCCGGCTCAGTCAAGGTCGAACTGCGCCCGACCGACGTGGTCGGCGTGCTCGATGACGTCCGCCGCAGTGCGGTGCTGTTGCCCGAGGCCCAGGGCGTGGAGATCACCGTCGTCTGCGAGGACGGCCATGCGGTGGCAGTGGCGGACTCCCAACGACTGGTTCAGGTCGTGACCAATCTGGCGGTCAATGCGCTCAAATACGGCGGTGCGGGCGGCGGCGTGATCCTGCGAGCGATCCCGCAGGAGGATTGCGTTCGCATCGAGGTGTCGGACTTCGGCCCCGGCCTGTCCGAGGAGAAGCAGGCGCAGCTGTTTGAGCCCTTCAACCGTCTGGGGCTGGAACGATCCAGCGTGGAAGGCCACGGCGTCGGCCTGGCCCTGGCCAAGCGGCTGGTTGAGCTTCAAGGCGGCGCCATAGGCGTGGTGTCGGCGCCGGGCGAGGGCGCGACCTTCTGGATCGAGCTGCCGCGCGTCTGACCAACTCTTGCGGTTCGGTCTGCGGCGCGTAATGGTCGCGTCATGCTCGCTCTCGCTCTCATCGTCACGCTTCTGTCCGGCCAGGAGGCGTCATCCGCGCGCTCGCCGTCGGATCTGACGCGGGATTTGAACAGCGGTCCGCCCTTCAAACCGACGATCGCGTCTCAACCCCAGCCGCCGGCGACCTCTTCTCAAACCGGTGCGGCGCCGGTTCAGGCGGGGGCGTCGTCTGTGACGCGCGACCTCAACAGCCTGCCGGCGGGGCGCACGCCGGCCGCCGCGCCCGCGCCCGCGACGCCCTCCGCAACGTCCGCTGCGACCCGAGCCGAGCCCTCGGCTGCGGCGCCGACCTCTCCGGCGGCGCGGCCGGCGATCACGCCCTCACCACGGCCCACGCCCGCGACGACGCCCGCCGTCACGCCGCCCGCCGCGCCGACCTCTTCGGCGACCAGCGCCGCGCCGTCGGCGAACCCCGGGGGAGTGTCAGGTCTGGACGCCGCCGCCATCGCCGCCTTGCCCTTTACCCTTGAGCTGCCCCAGGGCCTGATCCTGACCCGCGCCCCGGCAGGCGCCGACGCCGCCGTCTATTCGGTTCGGGGCGCCGGGGGGCTTCCCCTCGTCATGATCTATGCGGGTCCGGCGTCGCAATTCCCGATCTACGACGGCGAGGTGGTGCGGGCCGGAGGGCGCGCCTCCGTCGTGGTCAGCGAAGGCGGGCGACGTCAGGCGCTTGAGCACCTGTTCCAGCGGTCGTCCGCGCCCCAGGAAATCCATATTTGGGTGGCGAGTGTGGATGGCGCCGACCGCGACTTGGCCGAGAGAATTGCGCAGTCGGTGGACGCCCGCTGACGTCTTGGCGTCAGTTTTCCGACCAGACCGCCATCTCCGTTCCCGCAGGATCGGCGAAGTGGAAGCGACGACCGCCCGGAAAGGCGTAGATCGACTTTAGGATCACGCCGCCGGCCGTCTCGACCTTGGCCTGCATGGCCTCCAGGTCGTTCGCGTAGAGAACGGGTAGAGGCGTCTTCGTTCGTTCCGCCTCGTCGGCGTCGAAACCGCCGTCCAATCCTTGGTCAAAGGCGGCGTAGGTCGGACCGTAATCGACAAAGGTCCAGCCGAAGGCCTCACTGTAGAATTGCTTGGTCCTGGGCAGGTTTGCAGCGGGCAGTTCGAGGTAGTCCAGCTTTCCGTCTTCACGCACGGTTGATCTCCTGGAGTGCGGCGCCACCGACGAACCTGTCTTGCACGCCGCTCAGATGTGCGCAAACCTGCAAACGGTTCGCAATTGCAGGATTCGGCGATGATCGTGATGACGACGGGTCTAACCGGCCTGATGGCGCTCATGCGGCAGGACGAGAAGCCGAAGGACAGAGCGAACGGCGACGCCTGTCAGCCGTCCAGCCTGCGGCCGAGTACGATCACCTCCTGCCGCTCCAGGCCCAGTCGCTGATAAAAGCCCATAGCCGCTTCGTTATCGCTGCGGACCATGAGCTGAAGTTTGGGGGCGCCTCTAACGATCAGCCAGTCTTGCGCCGCCGCCATCAGGCTGCGCCCCAAGCCGATGCGGCGACGCCCAGGGTCGACCGCCAGATAATAGACCCAGCCGCGATGGCCGTCGAAGCCCACCATGATGGTCCCGCCTATCCCCGCGTCGTCCGCCGCGACCAGAACGGCGGAGGTCGCGCCGCCCTTCGCCAGGTTCAGGTCCGCAACTGGGTCGTTCCACGGGCGCGTCAGGCCGCACGCTGTCCAAAGTGCGACGACCGCCTCGTCTTCCCCTTCGCGGATGGGTCGGATGTGCGTCATCCGACCTGGGCGCGGTGCCGCAGGAAGGCGTCGGCCAGCACGCAGGCGGCCATAGCCTCCACCACCGGGACGGCGCGCAGGGCGACGCAAGGGTCATGGCGGCCCTTGGTTCGCAGATCCGTCTCTTCGCCGTCGCGCGTGATGGTCTGGCGCGGCGTCAGGATCGAGGAGGTAGGCTTGAACGCCACCCGCGCCGTGACGGGCTGCCCCGTGGAGATGCCGCCCAGCACCCCGCCCGCATGGTTCGACAGGAAGACCGGCTGTTTGTTCAGGTCCAGCCGCATCTGGTCGGCGTTGTCCTCGCCCGACAGTTCCGCCGCTCCAAAGCCGGCGCCGATCTCCACCCCCTTGGCGGCGTTGATCGACATCAGGGCGGCGGCCAGTTCGGAATCCAGCTTGCCGTAGAGCGGCGCGCCCCAGCCGGCGGGGACGCCCGTCACCTCCAGGGCGACAACGGCGCCGATGGACGAGCCGGCCTTGCGGACCGCGTCCAGATAGGCCTCCCATTCCGCTACGACCGCGCTGGAGGCGGCGAACAGCGGGTTGCCGTGCACGGCGTCGAAATCAATGGCGTCCGGTGCGATCCGGTGCGGCCCGATCTGCACCACGCCGGCCCGGATTTTCACGCCGTCGCCCAGCACCTTGCGCGCCACAGCCCCCGCCGCCACCCGGCTGGCCGTCTCGCGCGCCGACGAGCGCCCGCCGCCGCGCGGATCGCGGACGCCGTATTTGGTCTGATAGGTGAAGTCGGCATGGCCGGGACGATAGGCCCGCGCGATCTCGCCATAGTCCTTGGATCTCTGGTCCTCGTTTTGGATCAGGATCGAGATGGGCGTGCCGGTCGTGACCGGGCCCTCGCCGTCGTCGAACACGCCCGACAGAATCTGCGCGGTGTCGCTTTCGCGCCTCTGGGTCACGAAGCGCGAACCGCCGGGCTTTCTCTGGTCAAGCCAAGGCTGAAGATCGGCCTCGGTCAGAGGGATCAGCGGCGGGCAGCCGTCCACGACGCAGCCGATGGCTGGGCCGTGGCTTTCGCCCCAGGTGGTCACGCGAAACAGATGGCCGAAGGTGTTGTGCGACATAGGGCGACGCTTAGAGCATGACGGCGGCCGGCGAAACCGTCACGCCGGGTTCGCGAAGCGCTTTGCGGCCTCAGGCCGCCAGCCGTTCCGGCGTCCAGGCCCGGGTGAACTGCGCCAGCAGGTCTTCGGCCGGGGACCGCGTGTCGGACGACGGCGTCAAGGTGACGAACAGATGGCCTGCGGAGCGTGACCCGCGGGCCGGCAGGCCCAGGTTTTTCAGCCGAATGCGGACCGGCGCCGCACGGTCCGGCGTGATCCAGGCGGAGCGTGTTCCAGCGTGGGTGTCGATCTCGACCCGACCGCCTTCCTGCAACAGGCGCTGAGGCGTCGGCCAACTCATGAACAGATCGTCGCCCAGGACCGACAGGCCGTCCTGGGGGCGGATCAGCACCGCCAGGAGAAGGTCCGCCCCGTCGGCCGCCCCGCCGCGCAGCCGCAGCGTCTCTCCGGTTCGAAGGCCCGGCGGCGCCGCGACCCGGATCGTGCGCGCACCCAGCCGCAGATCAATCTTGGCGCCCGCGACCGCCTGCAAGGGGCTGAGGCTGAGCACAGGCGGGGCGGCGGGGCGGTCCGGCGTCCTCGGCGCGGCGTCGCCGGGCCTGTAGGCCTGGACCAGGCGATAGGCGGCGATGACTCTGCGAAACCGATCGGCGTCTCCGCCAGGCTGGTCCGGGCGCGCCGCCTTGACCGCCGCGCGGAAGGCCGCCTTCAGCGATTCAGCGTCGGCGGCGTCCTGAAGCCCCAAGGTGGAAAGGGCGTCTCGAACCGCATCGGCGTCTGATCGGAAATGAGAAGGGCTCATTTCGCTACCGTTCGCGCCTTAGGGTCAACGCCGGGTTAACCAGCTTGATCTGGACGGCGGGGAGGGGGGATTTGATCCCGATCATTTTCATCGGCTCCTTCACAGTCTAAATCCTGCGCATGACCGCACCAGTGATCCCGCCCAGTCCGTCGCGAGAGGAATACGCTCGCGACTACGCCGCCGCCCTGGCCGCCAACGGCGACGAAAGCCTGTTCGACCGCACCGAACCGATCGGTCCCTTCATCGAGTGGCTCGCTGAGGCGCGCGCGCATGAGGTCAATGATTCCAACGCCATGACCCTGTCCACCGTGGACGCCGACGGCATGCCGGACGCGCGGATCGTGTTGTTGAAGGACGTCGATGCGCGCGGCTTCACCTTCTATTCGAACCGCGAAAGCGCCAAGGGCGTCGAACTGGCGGCGCGGCCGGTCGCCGCCTTGACCTTTCACTGGAAGTCGCTGCGCCGTCAGGTGCGGGTGCGAGGCTCAGTCGAACCGGTGACGCCTCAGGAGGCCGACGACTATTTCGCCAGCCGGGCCCGCGAGAGCCGCATCGGCGCCTGGGCCTCGGACCAGTCGCGACCGCTGGACGATCGCCAGACCCTGGAGGCGGCCGTCGCCCGCGAGACTGCGCGTTTTGAGGACCTGGATGTGCCGCGTCCTGAGCGGTGGAGCGGCTGGCGGGTGACGCCCCATGTCGTCGAATTCTGGCGCGACCGGCCGTTCCGCCTGCATGACCGGCTGCGCTTCACCCGCGACGGCGACGCCTGGCTGCGACAGCGCCTTTGGCCCTAGGTCGTTCTGCGGGACTGAATCGGTTCGCACAGGGATATTTGCACGGGCGCGCGCGTTAAAGTCGCTTCGTCACGGCCAAGGTTCTCTATGCGTCTGCTGTCGCTGCTGTTCGCGTCCCTCGTTCTGGCGGCCTGCGCCGTCCATCCGGGCAAGGTCCTCTCCATTAAGTTTGCGCCGGACGCTCGCCCGGTTCTCGCCGCCACCGAGGCCGGGACGGTTCGGGGCGTAGAGGGCGCGGGCGCGCGGGCGTTTCTGGGCGTGCCCTTCGCGCGCCCGCCCGTCGGCGAACTGCGCTGGCGGGCGCCTCAGCCCGTTGAAGGCTGGAGCGGGGTGCGCGACGCCACCCGCATAGGGTCCGACTGCACCCAGGCTATAGGGCGCAAGGCGATATTGGGCGGCGGGGGCGGTCTGGTGGTCGGGTCAGAGGATTGCCTCTACCTCAACATCTACGCCCCGGCCGGCGAACCGCAGCGGCGCCGGCCTGTCATGGTCTATATACCGGGCGGCGCCTTCACCGTGGGCTCGGGCGCCAACTACGATCCGTCGCGGCTGGCGGTGGATCAGGACCGGGTGGTCGTCACTTTGAACTACCGGCTGGGGGCCCTCGGCTGGCTGGCGCATCCTCAGTTCCAGGCTGAGGGTGAGGGGTTCGGCGGCAACTTCGGCCTGATGGATCAGTTGGCGGCGCTGAAATGGGTGAACCGCAACGTCGCCGCCTTCGGCGGAGACCCGGCCAATGTCACCCTGTTCACGGAAAGCGCCGGCGCCTGGGCCGCCTGTTATCTGATGACCTCGCCCCAGGCCGAGGGTCTCTATCAGAGGATGATCCTGCAAAGCGGCGGCTGTCTGGAGCCCTCGTCTCTGGTCAGCGCTGAAGAGGCCGCCGCCTCCGGCCCGCTCTTCGCCCGGCGTTTGGGCTGCACCGGCGCCGATCAGATCGCCTGCCTGAAGGCCTTGCCCGCCTGGCGTCTGTCGCGGGCGCCGTCAGTTCGGGCGGGCATCAACGGCCCAGGGTCGTGGGGACCGGTGCACACCGATGCGACCGTGCCTGAAAACCCCGCCCTGGCTATCGACCAAGGGCGGTTCACCCGCGTGCCCGTCATCGTCGGGACCAATCTGGACGAGGGGCGTCTGTTCGCCAATGAAGTCAAGGACATGGACCGCTACCAGAAGGAGACGCTGTGGATGTACGGCGATGTCGGTCCCCGCGTGCTGGACCGCTATCCGGTCGGCCCGGATGGCCCGGCCTATGCCATCGCCGCCAACTTCACCGACCAGAGGTTCGCCTGTCCGTCCCAGGCCCTGCGGCGTCAGCTGTCGCGCTATACGCCAGTCTGGGGATATGAGTTCGCCGATCGCGACGCCCCATTCGTCCTGCCCGACGGGATCGTGGGCCTGGACCTGGGCGCTTATCACGCCAGCGAACTGGCCTATGTCTTCGGGACCAGTTGGATCTTCGCCGACGTCGACCGGTTCACGCCAGAGCAGAAGGCGTTGTCGCTCCGCATGCAGGGCCTGTGGGCCGGATTCGGACAGCAGGATTTCGGCGCTGAATGGCCCCGTGTGGCGGGCGCGGGGCCGGTTCGGGTGTTTACGGCCCAGGGCGATCGACTGGATGACGCCTTCTTCGCTCGTCACAACTGCGACTTCTGGGACGGGACGCCCTTCGGCGCCGTCCACTAGGTCCAGCACCTAGACGAAGCGGACAGTCACGCCTGGCTTGACCTTGTCGGCCAGGGTCCAGGCGTCCCAATTGGTCAGGCGAACGCAGCCGTGCGACGCGGTCTTGCCGACCAGATGTGGATCCGGCGTGCCGTGGATGCCGTAGCTGGGCTTGTTCAGATCGATCCAGACCACGCCCACAGGATTGTTGGGCCCGGGGGCCACGACCACCTTGCGATCCAGATCGCCATAGCTGAGCTTTGACGGGTCGTAGACATAGTCGGGATTGCGGGCGACGCCGTTGACCTTGACCGTGCCCGTCGGGGTGGGATTGTCCCGACTGCCGATCGTCGCCGGGAAATAGGCGAGCAGCGTCCCGTCCGCGCCATAGGCCCGCACCGCGCCTTGGGCCTTGTCCACCTCAATTCTTTCGACATCCGCAGCCAAGGGCGTCGTATTGATCGCGGGAACCAGCAACTTCTGGCCTGGGCGGTTGAAGTCTGCCGCAGGATTCAGGGCCCTCAGCAGGTCCTCGGTCACATGAAAGCGCTCGGCCAGCGCTTCGACGATATTGGCGTAGCCCATAGACGGCGCCCGGCCCTGGGCCTCCAGCTCGGTCGGGACTATGCCAAGATAGGAAGCCGAAACGTCCTGTTGGGTTATCTCATAGGTAGAGGTCACGGCACCCTGGCTGGCGGCGCGCAACCGCCCCATGACCTCGGCGTCGAGGCGGCCGTTGACGGGCAGACCCTGGACCTTCTGAAAGGCGGAGACGGCCTGACGCATGTTGGACCCTTCCAAACCGTCGATGGCGCCTGGCGAGAAGCGGGCGCGTTGCAACAGCACTTGGGCGCGGATCAGGGCGGGGTCCGGTTGCGGTCGAGCCGCAGGGCTCGCACCTTCACCCTCGGTCGACGGCGGGGAATAGGCGGTGTTCTCGATGGCGTCGCGCGACAGACGGCCCTGCGCCCCGACCTGGGCGGTCTGCTCTGCGGGGGCGGCGGACGGACGGTCGTCGTTGGGATCGCAGGCGGCGACAGCCAAGCCCGCGACGGTCAGGGCGGCGACGGTTGGCGCCAGGACGATGAAACGAGGGGGCATGAATAATCCTGGAAGGTCGGGGGACGATGGCAGCGGGGTCAGTTCGCTTCCCCTGTCGCCGGGTCCGTCGCCGTCTTTCCTGAATTGCTGGAGCCTTCGGCGCCCTTTGGCTCCGTCGCCGGGCGCGGCGGCTCGCCGTCGGAGTCCGGGCGCAGGTTTTCATTTTCGACTTTGCGGTCATCGGGGCGGGTGTCGGTCATCGGCTTCATTTCCAAGGAGACGCGGGGCGTCCGAGACGGAGCCAACGCATCCGGAGCGCCACGGCTCCCTCCTCATGCGTCAACAGACGTTCACCATGCCGGTGAACCCTAACGAAACAGCAGATTGGTTAGGAGGCGTGATGGAACGGACCTCGCCTGTCGAGGTCGCGCGAGGGCGTCATGGCGGAAACGCTGCAGGTCGAGATCATGAAGGCGGAGGCGATGGATCCCGCCGCCGTCGACCTGTGGCGGCGGTGGACCTTAACCAACCCCGCCCTGGCAAGCCCCTATTTCCGGTGGGAATTCACCGAGATCGCCGCCCGCGTCTGCCCGGGCGCCGCCGTCGCCGTGTTTCGGCGGGGCGAGCGGATTGTGGGTTTCTTTCCCCACCAGAGGCGCGGCGGCGCGGTGCAGCCGCTGGGCGCCCCGATGAACGACTACCACGGCGTCATCGCCGCCGAGGACGAGATGCTCAGTCTGGAGGCGGTCGCCGGCGTGCTGAACCCGCGAAGGCTTAATGTGCCGAGCTGGGTGGGGCCGGCCCAAGCGGGGCAGGCGCGAGGAACGGTCCAGGTCGCCATGTCGGAGCCCGGTTACGAGGCCTGGTACGCCGAGCGGCGATCGACCTACGGCAAGTATTTCAAGGACAAGGAGCGCGCCCGTCGCAGTCTCGAGGCCGAGCTTGGGCCGATCCGCGTCGAGGCGGGCCTGCGCGACCCGTTTCTCCTGGACCGTCTGATCGCCCTGAAGGCGGCCCAGTACCGTCGATCCGGTCTGCACGACATCTTCGCCTGCGGATGGACACGCGACCTGCTGCACGCCCTGATGCTGGCCCGGCACGAAGACTTCGGCGCCTCGATGGCCGTCATGCACGCCGGCGACAGCCTGGTGGCGCTGGAGTTCTCGCTCCACGCCGGCCGTCATTACCACTTCTGGTTCCCGGCCTATGAGCCGCGGCTGGCGCGGTGTTCGCCCGGCATTCTGTTGAGCATGGACACAATGCGGTTGGCGGCGGCGGACGGCTTCCGCGTCTTCGACTTCGGTTTCGAAGGCGAGGGGTACAAGAAGTATTTCGTCAATGCGCGCCAGACGGTGCGGGAGGCGGTGGTGATCCGGCCCGGCCTGGGCCGGAGCCTAGGCGAGGCGGCCGTGGCCGCCCTGGGCGGAGCCGGAGGACGGGGGCAGGCCCTGCGCAACTCTCTGCGTCGCCGCTGGTCCACCATCGAGGCCTGCGAAGCCTCCTCCCTTGGCCAGTTGCGCGGCGCCGCCTTCGCCCTTCGGTCCGCCGTGAGCAAGGCGGCGGCCAAGCGCAAAGGCCCGACCCGCGTGGCCCACGTCTAAGCGAAGCCGAGGAAAGCCGATGAACGAACGACGCACCCGCTATCCCGGTCCGATCTCAGAGGCGGCGGACCACCCGCACACCCTGGTCGATCAGGGGTTCGCCGAGGATGCGGTCCTGGCGACGGTGTTGGATCGCTATCCCGCCGAACTGTTCGACATCAACCTGTATGACTATGACGAGGCGGGGCAGGTCAGTCTGCGGACCGGCGCGCGAGGGCGGCTGTCCGGCGAGGCCCTGCTGGAGGCCATCAAACAGGGCCGGCTGTGGGTCAATTTGCGGAGCGTGGAGACCGGCTGGCCAGAGCTTTGGGCCGCCGCCATGGACGAATTTCGCAAGATCCAGGCGACCTACCCCGGTCTTAGAGCCGTTCGGAACGCCGGTCAGCTGATCCTGTCGTCGCCCAAGGCGCGGGTGCCCTATCATTTCGACGCGGCAGGGGTGGTCCTGTTCCACATGCGGGGGCGCAAGCGGATCTACGTCTATCCCGGCGACGAGCGGCGATTGCCGGAACGGAACATGGAACAGGTGGTCGCCCGCCAGACGACCGAGGAACTGCCCTATGACCTGGCCTTCGAGCGAGAGGCGCAGATCATCGATCTGGAGCCGGGCCGGGCGCTGACCTGGCCTCTGTATGCGCCGCACAGGGTTGAGAATCTGGATCGGTTCTGCGTCAGCCTGTCGATGGACTTCCAGACCTGGCCGTCGCGTTTCCGAAACGGAGCCCTGTTCACCAACGCCGTCCTTCGCAGCCGCGGCGGACGCCCGCGTTGCACCGACGCCATGGGGACGCCCGAGCTGGCGGCCCGCTGGGCGGCTTCTCTGGCCCTGAAGCGCGCCGGATTGTTGAAGAGCCGGATCGCCCAGTTCGAACGCGACTTCGAACCCCAGATCGGCGCCGCCGACGGAGCGGGAGAGATCCGGGCCTGAGGCGGGGCGCCAGGTTAATTCGGGTTCATGACCTGAAGTTAAAATGACTTCGGTCGCCCGGGCGATCACCCTTCTCCCATAGTCAGGGAAAGGGAGCTCTCATGAAGACCGTTCTGATCGCCGCCGCCGCATTGACGGCCTGCGCCGCAGCCGCGCCGGCGTCTGCCGCCGAGGTCGAAATCCGCAACGCTGTCGCGCGCGTCGTCGTCATCGTCGAAGACCGCCAGGACGTCGCCGTGGAGGTGACGCAGGGACGCTCCCGGTTGCCGGCGCTCCAGGTGCGTCGTCAGGGACGGGACGTCCGCATCGACGGCGGCCTGCGTCGCACCGGGATGTGGGGCGGCGACGTCCGAAACTGCAACGCCGGGCGTGCGGGCGCCGCCCAACCTGGCGAAGGCGCCAGTGTCGAGGTGCGCAACCTGGGCCGCGTCCGTCTGGAAGACGCGCCGCTGATCGTGTTGCGCACCCCGCGTGATGTGGACGTCAGCGCGGAGGGCGCTGTTTTCGGCGCCGTGGGACGCGGCGCGCGTTCGGTCGAACTGGACAGCGGCGGGTGCGGCTCGTGGACGGTTGCCAATGTCGACGGCGCCTTGGAACTGAGCGTCGGCGGCTCAGGCTCGATCCGAGCCGGCGCTTCACGCAGCTTGGAAGCCAATGTGGGCGGTTCAGGCTCCGTCGCGGCGGGCGCGACTGGAAATCTGAAGACCAGCGTCGGGGGCACGGGCCGGGTCGATGTGGCGGCTGTCTCGGGCCAGGGGGATATTTCGATCGGCGGGTCGGGCGGCGTGACCGTGCGCCAGGGCCGTCTGGACAAGCTGTCGGTGTCGATCGGCGGGTCAGGCGAGGTTCACTACGGAGGGACGACCCGCGACCTCAACGCGGCGATAGCGGGGTCCGGCAGCGTCTATGTTGCGGCGGCGACCGGCTCGGTCTCCCGGTCAATCGTCGGCTCAGGCTCCGTTCAAATCGGACGCTGACATCCGCTTCTCGCCGCTGGAAGGCTCCGGTCGTGGAACCCCGGATCTTCCGCAATGGGACGGCGGCGATGAAAAAGCCCCGGCGGATCGCTCCGCCGGGGCTCTTTTTAGTCAGCAGGCCGTCAGGCTTAGAAGGCGCCCAGGACGCTGGTGATGGCCGAAACGCCCAGGTTGGCGCCGGCCCGGTCGCGGGCTTGCAGACCGCCGCCGAAGCTGTAGCGCAGGCCGACCGACCAGGTGTCGACGTCGACCGACTCGATGTCGGCGCGGGTGTAGGAAGCGCCGACCGAGAACGGGCTGTTCTCGATTTCGTACTCGGCGCCAACGCCGTAGGTCCAGGCGTCCACGTCGCCGCCGGCGACATCGACGTTGTTGTAGCTGACGCCGGCGTTCAGGCGCAGGTTCGGCATGACGTAGAAGGCGGCGTCGCCGCCGACGGTCCAGATGTCGGCGTCTGCGTCGTCGGCCGTGGTGTAGGCGACCAGGCCGGTCAGGGTCGCGTTGGACAGGTACTTCTGGGCCTCGGCGCCGACGGTCCAGACCGGCTCATCGCCCGAGCCGATGCCGTTGGCGGCGACGAAGGCGCCGGCGCGGACGTCCGAGGTCCACATCTTGGTCAGGTGGGCGGCGGCGACGCCGGTGAAGTCTTCTTCACCGAAGGCCTTGGTGTAGTCGACGGCGCCGTTCAGGGTCACGGTCCAGTCAGCGGCCGGCAGGGCGACCGTGCCGTCCACGGTCCAGACGTCGGCGTCGACATCGTTGCCGGCGACCTCGATCGAGGGGTTGGAATAGGTCACGCCGACCGAGCCGACGGCGTCTTGGGCGAAGGCCGGGGCGGCGAACAGGGCGGCGGCCGTGGCGAGGAGGATCGTCTTCATTTTCTTTTGTCCTTAGCAGTCTCGACCCGGATGGGGGTCCGGGGAGGGCGGCTGCTATCAGGCGAAGACGAAGCTGAGCATTAAATCGTCGTTACGTAAGTGTCTTGAAACTGTCGTGTTGCCCATCCGCCACGCCTTGTGGTCGCAATGTGTCAGGGGTGGGCGTATCTGGAGGCAAAGTGTTAAGATGTGGCAATCGCATAATCGTATAAGCATATCCTTATGTGTATTGACGGCTTGCTTATTGTGAGGCATCCTCAGCCGTCGTGGTCTGCACGTGGTCTTCGGAGCGCGTGGAGCTAAGAGGGAAGCCGGTGTGAAACCGGCGCTGCCCCCGCAACTGTAAGCGGCGAGTCGAAGGTCCATCTCGTGTCACTGGCGTTCACGCCGGGAAGGCCGGACCCTAGGTGTCGACCCGTGAGCCAGGAGACCTGCCCCGACAGATAACGTCCTCCGGCGGGGTGTCCGGTCAGGCCGCATGCGCGCCGCCGGACCCTGCACGTCCGCGTCGGCGTCCGCGCGACCCTGTCCGAAGCCTGGCCACAACACAGGTTTCGAACGTCATGACCCGCCACACCGTCCAGGTCGCCACCCTCGGCTTTCCCCGCATCGGCCCCAAGAGAGAGCTGAAGACCGCGCTCGAGGCCTATTGGGCCGGCAAGACCGACGCCGAGACCCTCCTGTCTACCGCCGCTGAGCTGCGCGCCCCGACCTGGGCGCGCCAGCGCGACCTGGGGGCCGACGTCGTGCCGTCCAACGACTTCTCTCTCTATGATCATGTGCTCGACCTGACGGCCATGGTGGGCGCCGTGCCGGCCGCCTACGGCTGGCGCGGGGAGCGGGTCGATCTGGCGACCTATTTCGCCATGGCCCGTGGATCGCGAGGCGACAGCCAGCCGTGTGCGCACGGCCATGTCCATGCGAGCGGCGAGGGGACGCCGGCCATGGAGATGACCAAATGGTTCGACACCAACTACCATTATCTCGCGCCGGAGTTCACCTTCGATCAGGTGTTCCGTCTCGGCTCGACCAAGGCGCTGGACGAATATCTGGAGGCCAGGGCGCTGGGGATCGAGACCCGGCCGGTGCTGCTGGGACCGGTCTCTTATCTCCTGCTGGGCAAGACGCGGGGCGAGCCGTTTGACGTCCTCAGCCTGCTGCCGCGCCTGCTGCCGATCTATGCCGAGGTGCTGCGGTCCCTGGCCCGCGCCGGCGCCACCTGGGTGCAGATGGACGAGCCCTGCCTGGTCACCGATCTGAGCGATGAGGCGAAGGCGGCTTACGACCACGCCTATCGTGTGCTGACCGACGTGACGCCGCCGATCAAGCTGATGCTGACCACCTATTTCGGTGGGCTCGGGGATAATCTGGAGGCCGTGCTGCGCCTGCCGGTTCACGGACTGCACATCGACCTGATCCGGGCGCCGGAGCAGTTGGCCCAGGTCGCGTCGGGGGCGCGCCCCGACCAGGTGCTTTCGCTCGGCGTCATTGACGGCCGCAATGTCTGGAAGGTCGACCTCAACGCCGTGCTGGACAAGGTGGAGCCTTTGGTCGCGGCTGGACGCAGGGTGGTGATCGCTCCGTCCTGCTCCTTGTTGCATACGCCTATTGACCTGGAACGGGAGACCGGGCTCGATCCCGAGATCAAGGACTGGCTGGCCTTCGCCGTGCAGAAGGTGGCCGAGTTGGCCACCCTGGCGCGGGCGTTGAATGAAGGCCGCGGCGCGGTGAAAGCGGCGCTCGACGCCTCGACCTCCTCGGTCGCCTCACGTCGCACTTCACCGCGCATCAACGACCCCAAGGTCCAGGCGCGAGCCGCCGATGCCGACCCCGCCCTGGCGCTCAGAAACTCCTGCTTTGAAATTCGTCGCCAGGTTCAGCGAGGGCGTCTGAATCTGCCCGCCTATCCGACCACCACCATCGGCTCCTTTCCTCAGACGGCTGAGATCCGAAAGGCGCGCGCTGATCACGGGCGAGGCGTCATCGACGATGCGGCCTACGCCCGCTTGCTGCGCGACGAGACCGCGCGAACGGTCAAGTGGCAGGAGGCGCTCGGCCTGGATGTCCTGGTCCACGGCGAGTTCGAGCGCAACGACATGGTCCAGTATTTTGGCGAGCACTTGTCCGGCTTCGTCTTCACAAAGGCCGCCTGGGTGCAGTCCTACGGTTCGCGCTGCGTGCGCCCGCCGATCCTCTATGGCGACGTCGCGCGGCCGAGGCCGATGACGGTCGAATGGTGGCGCTATGCGCAGGGTCTGACCAACAGACCGGTGAAAGGCATGCTGACGGGCCCCGTCACGATTCTGAACTGGTCCTTCGTGCGCGACGACCAGCCGCGCAGCACCACCTGCCGCCAGATCGCCTTCGCCATCCGCGATGAGGTGATCGACCTGGAGGCCGCCGGCGCCGCCGTCATCCAGATCGACGAGGCCGCCCTGCGCGAAGGCCTGCCCCTGCGGCGCGCCGACTGGGACGACTATCTGGAATGGGCGGTCGAGAGCTTCCGCATCACGGCCTCGGGGGTGCGAGACGAAACCCAGATCCACACCCATATGTGCTATTCGGAGTTCAACGACATCATTCAGGCCATCGGGGCCATGGACGCCGACGTCATCTCCATCGAGACCTCGCGGTCCAGGATGGAGCTGCTCGACGCCTTCTCCGACTACCGCTATCCGGCCGAGATCGGGCCGGGCGTCTATGACATCCACTCGCCGCGCGTCCCCACGGTCGAGGCGATGACCGCCCTGCTGAAGGCGGCGGCGCGCAAACTGCCGCAGGACCGGCTTTGGGTGAATCCGGATTGCGGGTTGAAGACGCGGGCTTGGCCCGAGACTGAGGCGGCGCTCGCCAATATGGTGACGGCGGCGCGGCTCATGAGGGCGGGGGAGACGGCGGCGGCCTGATCATTTGCGGCCAGCGGAGGCGGTGTTCGACCGTCCTCCGACCGGCGCGGAAAATCCTATCGCCGCTCTTGGTTCCGCGCTTGACGAAATCGGAATCGCTAGGCATAAGCCGCCACTCTTGTTGGACCGGCTGTGCATCCCCGGATGCAGACGCGGTTCGCAGGAACGACCTGAGACCCTGTTCTTTGCAGTGACCCAGGACTTTAACGGCCTTCGCAGGCGACTGCGTGGGCCGATCGTTTTTGCGGATTTGCGTACCCTGAGGGCCTAGCGCCCGAAGGCCTTCGGTCTTTGAAATGGTTCACAGGGACGCGGTCCTCCGACCGCATTGGAAGTAAGCACCGATATGGATCAAAGCATCCGCATCAGGCTCAAGGCCTTTGATCACCGCGTCCTCGATTTTTCGACGCGCGAGATCGTCAACACCGCCAAGCGCACCGGCGCCACTGTCCGTGGTCCGATTCCGCTGCCGACCCTGATCGAAAAGTTCACCGTGAACCGCTCTCCGCACGTCGATAAGAAGTCGCGTGAGCAGTTTGAAATCCGCACGCACAAGCGCGTGCTCGACATCGTCGACCCCACCCCGCAGACCGTGGACGCGCTCATGAAGCTCGACCTGTCCGCCGGCGTGGACGTCGAGATCAAGATTTAAGTAGAAAGAGGCGGGATCCGATGCGCACGGGCGTGATCGCCAAGAAGCTGGGCATGACCCGCGTGTTCGCCGATGACGGCGCGCACGTTCCGGTCACTGTGCTGCAGCTCGACGGCTGCCAA
Organism: Brevundimonas sp. Br13; assembly: GCF_055391505.1. Lineage (NCBI taxonomy): Bacteria > Pseudomonadati > Pseudomonadota > Alphaproteobacteria > Caulobacterales > Caulobacteraceae > Brevundimonas > Brevundimonas sp. Br13. The sequence goes on from NZ_AP044008.1 coordinate 1,856,198, forward strand.
GTCGTCGGCCAACGTACCCAGGAGCGTGACGGCTACGTCGCTCTCCAGCTGGGCGCTGGCGCGAAGAAGGCTAAGAACACCAACAAGGCTCAACGCGAGACCTTCGCCAAGGCGGAAGTCGAGCCCAAGGCCTATGTGACCGAGTTCCGCGTCGATGCGGACGGTCTGCTGGACGTGGGCGCCGAACTGTCGGCCGACCACTTTGTGGCGGGCCAGAAGGTCGATATCCAGGGCGAGACCATCGGTAAGGGTTTCGCCGGCGCCATGAAGCGCTGGAACTTCGGCGGTCTGCGCGCCACGCACGGCGTGTCGCTGTCGCACCGTTCGCATGGTTCGACGGGTAACCGTCAGGACCCGGGCCGTACCTTCCCCGGCAAGAAGATGGCCGGCCACTACGGCGCCGAAACCGTCACCACCCAGAACCTGACCGTCGTCCGCGTGGACGCCGAGCGTGGCCTGATCCTGATCAAGGGCGCTGTCCCCGGTCATGACGGCGCCTACGTCAAGGTTCGCGACGCCATCAAGAAGGCCCGTCCGGCCGAGGCTCCGTTCCCCGGCGCCGTGAAGTCGAACAAGGCCGCTCAACCCGCTGAGACGCCCGCTGAAGAAGCGCCGGCCGTCGAAGCGACCGAAGGCGGTGAAGCGTAATGAAACTCTCGGTCATCAAACTCGACGGCAAGGCTGCCGGCGACGTGGAGCTCTCGGACGCCGTCTTCGGCATCTCCGAAATCCGCGGCGACATCCTGGCCCGCACCGTCAGCTGGCAGCTGGCCAAGCGCCGCGCCGGCACGCACAAGGTTCAGACCCGCAACGAGAACTCTCGTACGGGTAAGAAGATGTACAAGCAGAAGGGCACCGGCGGCGCCCGTCACGGTTCGCGCCGTGCGCCGCAGTTCGTCGGCGGCTCGCGCGCCTTCGGTCCGGTCGTTCGCGATCACGGCTTCTCCCTGCCGAAGAAGATTCGCGCCTTGGCCCTGCGTCACGCCCTGTCGTCCAAGGTGAAGTCGGGCGACTTGGTCGTCGTCGACAGCGTCTCGGTCACGGAAGCCAAGACGGCCGCCCTGCGCGAGACGCTGGGCAAGCTGGGTTGGACCAAGGCTCTGATCATCGCGGGTCCGGAAGTCGACGCCAACTTCGGTCTGGCCGCCCGCAACATCCCGCACATCGACGTGCTGCCGAACGCCGGCCTGAACGTCTATGACATCCTGCGGGCCGACAAGCTGGTGCTGACCAAGGCCGCCGTCGAGGCGATCGAAGCCCGCTTCAGCGATAAGGAAGCCGCGTAATGGCCGCTCAACCTACCGCCAAGCACTACGACACCATCCTGGCCCCGGTGATCACCGAAAAGGCCACGATCCTGTCCGAGCAGAACAAGGTCGTCTTCCGCGTCGCCGACACGGCGACCAAGGACGAGATCGCCGCTGCGGTCGAAAGCCTGTTCAAAGTCAACGTCGTCAAGGTCAACACCCTGGTCCAAAAGGGCAAGACCAAGCGCTTCCGGGGCATCCTCGGCCGTCGCGTCGACATCAAAAAAGCGATCGTGACCCTGGCCGACGGCCAGTCGATCGACGTCACCACGGGGCTCTGATCAGATGGCCTTGAAACATTACAATCCGACTTCGCCGGGCCGTCGCGCCCTCGTGCTGGTCGACCGTTCGGAACTCCACAAGGGCCGTCCGGAAAAGTCGCTGACCGAAGGCCTGACCAAGTCGGGCGGTCGCGGGCAGGGCGGTCGCGTCGCGGTCCGCTTCCGCGGCGGCGGCGCCAAGACCCTGTACCGCAAGATCGACTTCAAGCGTCGCAAGTGGGACATGGTCGGCACGGTCGAGCGTCTGGAATACGATCCGAACCGCACGGCCTTCATCGCCCTCGTGACCTATGAGGACGGCGAGAAGACCTACATCATCGCGCCGCAACGCCTGAAGGCGGGCGACACGGTGGTCGCGGGCGAAAAGACCGACGTGAAGCCGGGCAACGCCATGCCGCTTCGTTCGATGCCGGTGGGTACGATCATCCACAACATCGAGATGAAGCCCGGCAAGGGCGCTCAGCTGGCCCGTTCGGCCGGCGCCTACGCCCAGCTGGTGGGTCGCGATCAGGGTTACGCCCAGATCCGTCTCGGCTCGGGCGAGCTGCGCATGGTCCTGGACAGCTGCATGGCCACGGTGGGCGCGGTTTCGAACCCCGACCACATGAACCAGAACCTGGGCAAGGCCGGTCGCAAGCGCCACATGGGCTGGCGTCCGCACGTCCGCGGCGTCGCCATGAACCCGATCGACCACCCGCACGGTGGTGGTGAAGGCCGGACCTCCGGTGGTCGTACCCCCGTAACGCCGTGGGGTAAGGACACCAAGGGCACCCGCACCCGTAAGAACAAGGCTACGGACAAGTTCATCATCCGTACCCGTCACGTGAAGAAGGCTCGCTAAGAATGGCCCGCTCCTCCTGGAAAGGCCCGTTTGTCGACGGGTATCTGCTCAAGAAGGCCGACGCCGTTCAATCGTCGGGCCGCAAGGACGTGATCAAGACCTGGTCGCGCCGCTCCACCATCCTGCCGCAGTTCGTCGGTCTGACGTTCGGCGTCCATAACGGTCAGAAGCACGTTCCCGTGTCGGTCTCGGAAGAGATGGTCGGCATGAAGTTCGGCGAGTTCGCCCCGACCCGGAACTTCCCGGGTCACGCGGCGGACAAGAAGGCCAAAAGGAAGTAACCGATGGCCCAGACCAAGAACATTCGTCGGGTCGGCCCGACCGAGGCCCGCGCCAAGCAGGTCAACATGCGCATCAGCCCTCAGAAGCTGAACCTGGTCGCCGCCTCGATCCGCGGCATGCCGGTTCAGAAGGCGCTGAACGAGCTGGAATTCAGCCGTAAGCGCATCGCCGGCGACGTCCGCAAGGTCCTGTATTCGGCGATCTCGAACGCCGAGAACAACCACAACCTCGACATCGACAACCTGGTCGTCGCCGAGGCCTTTGTGGGCAAGAACCTGGTGATGAAGCGTTTCGCGAGCCGCGCTCGTGGTCGCTCGTCGCGCATCCTGAAACCGTTCAGCGAGATCACCATCGTGGTCCGCGAAGCCGGCGAGGCCGCCTGATGGGACAGAAAATCAATCCGGTCGGTCTGCGCCTCGGCGTGAACCGCACGTGGGACAGCCGTTGGTTCGCCGCCGGCGCCGACTATTCCCGCCTGCTGCACCAGGACCTGAAGCTGCGCGAGTGGCTGCGGGAACGCCTGTCGGCCGCCGGCGTGTCGCGCATCATCATCGAGCGCCCGCACAAGAAGTGCCGCATCACCATCTATGCCGCCCGCCCGGGCGTCGTGATCGGCAAGAAGGGCGCTGACATCGAGAAGCTCCGCAAGGACATCTCGGCGCGCACCGAAGGTGAAGTTCACCTGAACATCATCGAAGTCCGCAAGCCGGAAACCGACGCCCAGCTGATCGCCGAGAACATCGCGCAGCAGCTGGAACGCCGCGTCGCCTTCCGTCGCGCCATGAAGCGCGCCATGCAATCGGCCATGCGTCTGGGCGCCAAGGGCATTCGGATGAATGTCTCGGGTCGTCTGGGCGGCGCTGAAATCGCGCGGATGGAATGGTATCGCGAAGGCCGCGTGCCGCTTCACACCCTGCGGGCCGACATCGACTACGGCTTCTACGAAGCCAAGACGACCTACGGCATCATCGGCGTGAAGGTCTGGGTGTTTAAGGGTGAGGTGCTCGAGCACGACCCGATGGCCCAGGACAAGCGTTGGGCCCAGGAAGCCTCGGGTCCGTCCTCGAACGAAGGCCGCGAACGCGGCGGCCCCCGTGGCGACCGCGGTCCGCGTCGCGATCGGGGACGTGAGAACTAAGTCATGTTGCAACCGAAGAAGACCAAGTACCGCAAGGCCTTCAAGGGCCGTATCCACGGCTCGGCCAAGGGCGGCTTCTCGCTGAACTTCGGGTCGTACGGCCTGAAGACGCTGGAACCGGAACGCATCACGGCGCGTCAGATCGAAGCGGCCCGCCGCGCGATCACCCGCCAGATGAAGCGTCAGGGCCGCGTCTGGATCCGCGTCTTCCCCGACCTGCCCGTCACGGGCAAGCCGGCCGAAGTCCGGATGGGTAAGGGCAAGGGCGCCGTGGACTATTGGGCGGCGCGCTGCCACCCGGGCCGCATCCTGTTCGAAATCGACGGCGTGTCGGACGAGGTCGCCCGCGAGGCGCTCCGTCTCGGCGCCGCCAAGCTGCCGGTCCGCACCAAGGTGGTGACCCGCATCGACGCCGGCATCGCCCAAGTTGAGGAAGCCGCCTAATGACCAAGATCGCCGATCTGCGGTCGCAAACGACCGACCAACTGGCCGACGAGCTGCTGAAGCTCAAGAAGGAACAGTTCAACCTGCGTTTCCAGGCGGCCACCGGCCAGATGGAGAAAACCCACCGCGTGGGTGAAGTGCGCAAAGACATCGCCCGCATCTCGACGCTTCTGCGCGAGAAGCGTGCGGCCTCGTAAGGAAACGAATATGCCCAAGCGAATTCTTGAAGGCGTGGTCGTGTCCGACAAGGGCGACAAGACCGTCGTCGTGAAGGTGGAGCGCACCCTGCTGCACCCGCTGCTGAAGAAGACCGTCCGGTCTTCCAAGAAGTATCACGCCCACGACGAAGCCAACGCGCTCAAAGTCGGCGACATCGCTCGCATCGTCGAGTGCGCCCCCAAGTCCAAGTTGAAGCGCTGGGAAGTCCTTTCCAACGCCTCCGCCTCGTAATCAGAAGGATCTGATCTTATGATCCAGATGCAAACTAACCTGGAAGTGGCCGATAATTCGGGCGCCCGCCGGGTCATGTGCATCAAGGTGTTGGGCGGCTCCAAGCGCCGCTACGCCTCGATCGGCGACACTATCGTCGCCTCCGTGAAGGAAGCCATTCCGCGCGGCCGCGTGAAGAAGGGCGACGTCGTGCGCGCCATCGTCGTGCGCACCGCCAAGGACATCCAACGCAAGGACGGCTCGGTCATCCGTTTTGACAAGTCGGCCGCCGTCATCGTCAACAAGCAGAACGAGCCCGTCGGCACGCGGATCTTCGGCCCGGTTCCCCGCGAACTGCGCGCCAAGAACCACATGAAGATCATCTCGCTGGCTCCGGAGGTCCTGTAACCATGGCCGCCAAGATCAAGAAGGGCGACCGCGTCGTCGTCCTCACCGGCAAGGACAAGGGCCGCACGGGCAATGTGCTGAAGGTCCTGCCCTCCGAAAACCGCGTCGTCGTGGAAGGCGTCAACATGGTTCAGCGCCACACGCGCCCGAGCCAGGCTGACCCGCAGGGCGGCATCAAGAACAAGGAAGCCTCGCTTCACCTGTCGAACGTCGCGATCGCCGACGCCAACGGCAAGGCGACCCGCGTCGGCTTCCGGATCGAAGGGGACAAGAAGGTCCGCTTCGCCAAGACGACGGGAGACGTCATCTGATGGCTACCGAGAAATACACTCCCCGCCTCAAGGCCGAGTATCAGAGCCGCATCCGTGCGGAGATGAAGGCCAAGTTCGGCTATACGAACGAGATGCAGGTGCCCAAGCTGGACAAGATCGTCCTGAACATGGGCATCGGCGAAGCCGTCGCCGACTCCAAGAAGGCCAATGCGGCCCTCAAGGATCTGACGGCCATCGCCGGTCAGAAGGCCGTCGCCACCAAGGCCCGTAACTCCATCGCCGGCTTCAAGCTGCGCGAAGGCATGGTCATCGGCGGCAAGGTCACCCTGCGCGGCGACCAGATGTACGAGTTCCTGGACCGTTTCATCACGATCGCGCTTCCGCGCGTGAAGGACTTCCGCGGTCTGAAGGGCACGTCCTTCGACGGTCGCGGCAACTACGCCACCGGTCTGAAGGAACACATCGTGTTCCCGGAAATCAATTACGACCAGATCGACCAGATGTGGGGCATGGACATTGTCGTCTGCACCACGGCCAAGACCGATGAGGAAGCCAAGGCTCTCCTCACCGAGTTCAAGTTCCCGTTCTTGAAGAACTGAGCGGGAAGGGAAGAGCACAATGGCTAAAAAGAGCGCCGTAAACCGCAACGAAGCCGTCAAGGCCCTGGTTGCGAAGTATGCCGCGAAGCGGGCCGCCCTGAAGGCGACCGCCAACGACGAAAACCTGCCGCTTGAGGAGCGCTTCGCCGCGCGCCTGAAGTTGGCTGAACTGCCGCGCAACTCCGCGCCGAGCCGCATTCGCAACCGTTGCGAAGTGACCGGTCGTCCGCGTGCGTTCTATCGCAAGCTCAAGATGAGCCGGATCGCGCTGCGTGAGCTTGGCAACCTGGGTCAGATCCCGGGCCTGACCAAGTCCAGCTGGTAAGGGGAGCGAAGAGACATGATGATCAACGATCCCCTGAGCGACATGATCGCTCGCATCAAGAACGCGGCGACCCGCAAGCGTTCCAAGGTGCTGACCCCCGCTTCCCGTCTGCGCCAGCGCGTCCTCGACGTGCTGCAGGACGAGGGCTACATCCGCGGCTACAACCTGGTTCAGAACCCGGGTGAGTTTCCGCAGTTCGAGATCGAGCTGAAGTATTTCGACGGTCAGCCCGTCATCGCCGAGATCGCGCGCGTGTCCAAGCCGGGCCGCCGCGTCTACTCCGCGATCGGCGATCTGAAGCCCGTCAAGAACGGCCTCGGCATCTCGATCCTCTCGACTTCGAAGGGCGTCATGTCCGACGCCGCCGCTCGCGACGCCAATGTCGGCGGCGAAGTCCTCTGCAGGGTCTACTGATATGTCCCGTATTGGCAAGAAAACCATCGCAGTGCCGAAGGGCGTGACGGTCACGCTCGACGGCCAAACCGTCTCGGTGAAGGGTCCGAAGGGCGAACGCTCCTGGACCGTCGCCGAAGAGATCGAAGTCAAGCACGAAGGCGACGAGCTGTCGCTGGGCCTGCGGACCGACACCCAGCGCGGTCGCGCCATGTGGGGTCTGTCGCGCACCCTGGTCGACAACATGGTCACCGGCGTCACCACCGGCTTCGAGAAGTCGCTGGAACTGGTCGGCGTGGGTTACCGCGCCGCGATGAAGGGCAACGCCCTGTCGCTGCAGCTCGGCTTCTCGCATGAAGTCGACATCGACCCGCCGGCCGGCGTCAGCTTTGCTGTTCCGAAGCAGACCGAGATCAAGATCCTGGGCGCGGACAAGCAGGCCGTCGGTCAGATCGCCGCGGTCATCCGCAAGCTGCGTCCGCCGGAGCCCTACAAGGGCAAGGGCGTCCGTTACGCCGGCGAGACCGTGCGTCGCAAGGAAGGCAAGAAGAAGTAAGTCATGGCTCTTTCTCTTCGACAACAAGCCAAGCGCCGCGCCGAGCGCACGCGCCGTCGCCTGAAGGCTGTCGCCAACGGTCGCCTGCGTCTGTCGGTCTATCGTTCGGACAAGAACATCTCGGCCCAGATCATCGACGACGCCCAGGGCGTGACGGTCGTGGCCGCCTCGTCGCTGGAAGGCGGCAGGGGGTCCAAGGGGTCGGACATCGCCGCGGCTACGGCCATCGGCAAGCTGATCGCCGAGCGCGCCATCGAGAAGGGCGTCAAGGACGTCGTCTTCGACCGGGGCGAGTACATCTATCACGGACGGGTGAAGGCGCTGGCGGAAGCCGCGCGTGAAGCCGGCCTGAACTTCTAAGGGACGCGACAGATGGCGCAACAACCCCAACGCGGCGGCGGCGATCGTAATCGCCGCGACCGCAACGCTCCCGCCGCCGCCGAGGCCCCGGAAAGCGACATCATCGAGAAGCTGGTGCACATCAACCGCGTCGCCGCCACCGTTAAGGGCGGCCGTCGCTTCAGCTTCGCCGCCCTGATGGTCGTCGGCGACGGCAAGGGTCGCGTCGGCTTCGGTCACGGCAAGGCGCGCGAAGTGCCGGAAGCCATCCGCAAGGCGACCGAAGAAGCCAAGAAGACGATGATCCGCGTGCCTCTGCGCGAGAACCGCACCCTGCACCACGACGGCGCCGGCCGTTGGGGCGCCGGCAAGATCATGATGCGCGCGGCCCCTCCCGGCACCGGCGTCATCGCGGGCGGTCCGATGCGTGCGGTCCTCGAAACCCTCGGCGTCCAGGACGTCGTGGGCAAGTCGACCGGTTCGTCGAACCCCTACAACATGATCCGTGCGACGTTCGAAGCCCTGAAGGTTCAGTCGTCGCCCCGTCAGGTCGCGTCCAAGCGCGGCAAGAAGGTCGCGGATCTGATGGGTCGTCGCAACGACGGCGCCTCGGCGCCGGAAGCCGTGGAGTCCTAAGTCATGGCCGAGAAGAAGACCGTCACCATCAAGCAGATCGGCTCGCCGATCCGCCGCAAGAACGACCAGCGCGCCACCCTGGTGGGCCTGGGCCTGAACCGCATGGGTCGTGAAGCGACCCTGGAGGACACCCCTTCGGTTCGCGGCATGATCGCCAAGGTCCACCACCTGGTGGAAGTGGTCGAGAAGTAAGACTGTTCGCTACGCGAAGTGGCGAGTGATGAGTGGCGAGTGACGAGTAGCCCGGGTGTCGGTTCGACCGATTTCTCTTGACTCGCCACTCATCACTCGCCACTCGCCACTTTCTTTTTTCCAAGCCGAGTCCGGACGAATGTCCGGGCGCTAGCACCCGAAAGGATCAGGCACATGAAACTGAACGAAATCCGCGACAACGAAGGCGCGCACAAGAAGCGCATGCGCGTGGGCCGCGGCCCCGGCTCCGGCAAGGGCAAGACCTCGGGCCGCGGCGTCAAGGGTCAGAAGTCGCGGACGGGCGTCAGCCTGCTGGGCTTCGAAGGCGGCCAGATGCCGCTGTACATGCGCATGCCCAAGCGCGGCTTCAACAATCCCAATGCCCTGAAGCTGGCCGAAGTGAACCTGTGGCGTCTGCAAGACGCCATCGACGCCGGCAAGCTGGACGCCTCGGCCGAGATCAAGGGTGAAGCCCTGGTCGCCGCCGGCGTGATCCGCCGCGTCAAGGACGGCGTCCGTCTGCTGGGCACCGGCGAAATCAAGGCCAAGCTGAACCTGGTCGTCTGGTCGGCCACGGCCGGCGCCAAGAAGGCCATCGAAGCCGCAGGCGGTTCGGTTCTCGAACAGCGTATCGAAGCCGAAGCCAAGGCTGCGGCCCGCGTCGAGAAGCGCAACGCCGCCAAGGGCAAGGCTCCGGCCCCCAAGGCGCCCAAGGGCGACGCCAACAAGGTCTCGGCCCGCGCCAAGCGCGCCGCTTCCAAGGGCTAAACAACGCGTCGTCGCGGCGCGTATAGGCCGTGGCCTGAATACACCTGCGACGACGAAACAACGGAAGCGGCCCTCGCATGAGGGCCGCTTTCCGCCTATCTGACGACTCAGTCAGTCGTGGGGACGCATAATGGCTTCGGCCGCAGAACAACTCGCCGCCAATATGAACATGGGCTCGTTCGCCAAAGCGACCGAGCTGCACAAGCGCCTGCTGTTCACGCTGGGCGCCTTGCTGGTTTATCGCATCGGCACCTATGTGCCGATCCCAGGCATCAACTCGCAGGCCTTCCTGCAGTTCTTCCAGGACCCCTCGGGTCAGCGCGGCATCCTGGACATGTTCAACATGTTCTCGGGCGGCGCGGTGGAGCGGATGGCCATCTTCGCGCTGAACGTCGCGCCCTATATCTCGGCGTCGATCATCGTGCAGCTGATGGGCACGGTGTATCCGCCCTGGGAGAAGCTGAAGAAGGAAGGCGGGGAGAGCGGCCGCAAGCAGCTGAACCAGTACACCCGCTATCTGACGGTCTTCCTGGCCCTGGCCCAGTCGCTGGGCATCGCGGCGGGTCTGAACGCCCAGCCGGGTCTGGTCGACAATCCGGGGATCTTCTTCCTGGTCTCGACCGTCGTGACCCTGACGGGCGGCACCATGTTCCTGATGTGGCTGGGCGAGCAGGTGACGGCGCGCGGCGTCGGCAACGGCATTTCTTTGATCATCTTCGCGGGCATCGTGGCGGTTCTGCCCTCGACCATCGCCCGGATGCTGGGCCTGGCCCAGCAGGGTCAGATGTCGGCCTTCGCCCTGTTCTTCATCGCCGTTCTGGCCGTGGCGACCGTGGTCTTCATCGTCTTCATGGAACGGGCTCAGCGCCGTCTGCTGATCCAGTATCCGAAGCGCCAGGAAGGCAACCGGATGGCGGGAGGCGAGCGCTCGTTCCTGCCGCTGAAGGTCAACACCGCCGGCGTCATCCCGCCGATCTTCGCCTCGTCCCTGCTGATGCTGCCGACCACAGTGGCCAGCCTGACCGCCAATGCGGACCTGCCGTCCTATCTGGGCTGGCTGCCGCTGGTCACCTCGCAACTGACCCACGGCCAGCCTCTGTTCATGGCCCTGTACGCCGCCCTGATCATCTTCTTCTGCTTCTTCTACACCTCGATCACCTTCAACCCGGAGGACACGGCCGAGAACCTGCGGAAATACGGCGGCTTCCTGCCGGGGATCCGTCCGGGCAAGCGCACGGCCGAATATCTGGACTATGTCCTGACCCGCCTGACGGTGATCGGCGCGGCCTATATCACCGCCGTCTGCCTGCTGCCGGAGTTCATGGTCGCCCAGATGGGCAACAGCCTCTACTTCGGCGGAACGTCTATCTTGATCGTGGTGTCGGTGACGATGGACACTGTGGCCCAGATCCAGTCCCAACTGCTGGCGCACCAGTACGAGGGGCTGATCAAGAAGGCCAAGCTGCGCGGTCGCGGCGGTCGTGGCGCGCCCACGCCCGTCCGTCGCTGAGTTGACTAGAAGACGCCTGGGGAGGACTTGCGCGTGAACTTGATCCTGTTTGGACCGCCGGCGGCGGGCAAGGGGACCCAGGCCAAGCGGCTGGTGGAAGAGAAGGGCATGATCCAGCTCTCCACCGGCGACATGCTTCGGGCCGCCATCGCCTCGGGCTCGGAGCTGGGCCTCAAGGTCAAGGACGTGCTGGCGCGCGGCGATCTGGTGACGGACGAAATCGTCATCGCCCTGATCGAGGATCGTCTGCCGGAGGCCGAGGCCGCCGGGGGCGCCATCTTCGACGGCTTCCCCCGCACCGTAGCCCAGGCCGAAGCCCTGGACGCCATGCTGGCCAAGCGCGGCGCCCAGATCGACGCCGTGGTCCGGCTGAAGGTCGACGACGCCGCCCTGCTGGAGCGGATCGCCAAACGCTACGCCGAACAGGGCCGCCCGGATGACAATCCGGAGACCTTCGCGGTCCGTCTGGACGCCTACAACCGCAACACCGCCCCGCTGCTTCCCTATTATGAAGCCCAGGGCAAGTTGACCGAGGCGGACGGCATGGGCTCGATCGAGTCCGTCGCCAAGGCGATCGACGAAGCCCTGGCGTGACCCAAGTCGTTTTCGGGCGTTTGGGAACGGATGCCTGAAACCGAGATCCAGTCTGACAGAAGGCGCGCCCGCAGACGCTGGCGCGCCTTCGCCGTCTTCGGCGGGGTCGCCGCCGCCGAAATCGCCCTGATCCTGATGCTGGGACAGGTGAAGGGCCGGCCCCCCCGGACCCCCATGGCGGACGGCCCCCCGCCGTTCGAGGTGCTGCTCTATGATACGCCGCCGCCGATCCTGGAGCGCCCCTCTGCGCCCAAGGCGGGGGGAGGGGCGCCGGCCGCGCCCTCGCGCATTCACACGCCGCCCAAGCCGCAGCCAGATCGCCCGCGCGAACTGCCGTCGCCGTCGAAGCCGGCGCCCCAGCCCGTCCCAGTCGTGGGCGTCGCGCCTTCCCCCTCGCCGGAACCCGGGTTGGGTCAGGGCGGCCAGGGGACCGGCGCGGGTTCCGGCGTCGGCGCGGGGTCCGGGCCGGGCAGCGGCTCGACGGGGCCGCGCCTGATCACGGGGCCGTCCATGGCCCAGGTCCGCGCCAACCACCCGCGCCAGGCCCGCAGCCGCTACGGCCGAGTCGAACTGTCTTGCCGCATCCGGTTAGACAGCCGGCTGGAAGCCTGTCGCGTGGTGGAGGAGACCCCTGTCGGCCTGGGCTTCGGGGCGGCGGGACTGGCTGTGGCCGACTATTTCCGTTTCCAGCCGCCGACCGAGAACGGGCGTCCCCTCGAGGGGCAGCAGGTGACGGTGGGCGTCGACTTCGGCATTCCCCCGCGTCGCTGATCCACCGCTTCGCAGGGTGGCGGCCTAAGCCCCTTGACCGGAACCGGGTTGCGGCGTTCAACATTGATGCACAGAGGCTGATCGCCGCCGTTCGAGGCGGGTCTGAGTGACGGTTTAGGCGGTGGACCGAAAAAGTCTGGCCGGCAGGGTTGCGCGCAGCCGTTGACGCCCGGTGAATCATCTGTATAAGGGCGCCTTCCCGCGAAGGGCGCCACGCTCCTGGTTTGTTAACCGGAGCGTTTGTTGCGTCTGAATAACGCGTATCTGGAGAATTTCGTGGCCCGTATCGCTGGCGTCAATATCCCGACCAACAAGCGCGTTGAAATCGCGCTTCAGTACATCCACGGCATCGGCCCGGCCGCCGCCAAGGACATCACCGAAAAGGTCGGCATCGAAGCCGCCCGCCGGGTGAACCAGCTGACGGACGCCGAAGTCCTGTCGATCCGCGAGACCATCGACCGCGACTATACGGTCGAGGGCGACCTGCGCCGCGAAACCTCGATGAACATCAAGCGTCTGATGGACCTGGCCTGCTATCGCGGCCTGCGTCACCGCAAGGGCCTGCCGGTCCGCGGTCAGCGCACCCACACCAATGCTCGCACCCGCAAGGGTCCGGCCAAGCCGATCGCCGGCAAGAAGAAGTAAGAGAGAGCTGACCGATGGCCAAGGAACCGGGTCGCGTAAAGCGCCGCGAACGCAAGAACATCACCTCGGGCGTCGCCCACGTGAACGCCAGCTTCAACAACACCATGGTGACCATCACCGACGCGCAAGGGAATGCGATTTCCTGGTCGTCGGCCGGCCACATGGGTTTCAAGGGCTCGCGTAAGTCCACCCCGTACGCCGCCCAGATGGCGGCCGAGGACGCCGGCAAGAAGGCACAGGAACACGGCTTGAAGACGCTGGAAGTCAACGTCTCGGGTCCGGGCTCCGGCCGTGAGTCGGCCCTGCGCGCCCTGCAGGCCGTCGGTCTGACGATCACCACCATCCGCGACGTCACCCCGATGCCGCACAACGGCTGCCGTCCGCCCAAGCGTCGTCGCGTCTAAGCGACACCGCCTAAAGCACCCCCATCTCCGTCGGCTCCACCATGGCCTCGTCGACAAGGCCGGAGCCGACGAAACCCGTTCGAGGGACAAAATGATCGAAAGAAACTGGCAAGAGCTGATCCGTCCCGAGAAGCCGCAGATCGAGATCGGTTCCGACGCCCAGCGTAAGGCGCGTCTGGTGGCCGAGCCTCTGGAGCGCGGCTTCGGTGTGACGCTCGGCAACGCCCTTCGTCGCGTTCTGCTGTCCTCGCTGCAAGGCGCGGCGGTGACGGCGATCCAGATCGACGGCGTGGTTCACGAATTCTCGTCGCTGGAAGGCGTGCGCGAAGACGTGGTCGACATCGTTCTGAACATCAAGCAACTGGCGCTGCGCATGCACGCCGAAGGCCCCAAGCGCATGACCCTGCGCGCGACGGGCCCCGGCGTGGTGACGGCCGGCCAGATCGACGTGCCGGCGGACATCGAGGTTCTGAACCCCGATCACGTCATCTGCACCCTGGACGACGGCGCCTCGATCCGCATGGAGCTGACCGTCCAGAACGGCAAGGGCTATGTGGCGGCCGAGTTCAACCGTCCGGAAGACGCGCCGATCGGCCTGATCGCCGTCGACGCCCTGTACTCGCCGGTCAAGAAGGTGGCCTATCGCGTCGAGCCGACCCGTCAGGGCCAGTCGCTGGACTACGACAAGCTGCTGCTGGAAGTCGAAACCAACGGCGCGGTCACGCCGGTTGACGCTGTGGCTTACGCCGCGCGCATCCTGCAAGACCAGCTCCAGATCTTCATCACCTTCGAAGAGCCCAAGAAGGCTGTCGAGCAGTCGGACGGCAAGCCCGACCTGCCCTTCAACCCGGCCCTGCTGAAGAAGGTGGACGAGCTGGAGCTGTCGGTCCGTTCGGCCAACTGCCTGAAGAACGACAACATCGTCTACATCGGCGACCTGATCCAGAAGACCGAGGGCGAAATGCTTCGCACCCCGAACTTCGGCCGCAAGTCGCTGAACGAGATCAAGGAAGTTCTCGCGACCATGGGGCTCAGCCTCGGCATGGACGTGCCGAACTGGCCGCCCGAAAACATCGAAGATCTGGCCAAGAAGTTCGACGACCAGATCTAAGTTCAACCCTCCGCCCGTCTCCTCTCGGGGAGAATGTCGGGGCGGTTAGAAGATTACGAGCCTAGGTCTCCCCAGGAGATACCGGGTTCGGAGTAGGAGAGACCCTGATGCGCCACGGCGCCGCCCATCGTAAACTCGGTCGCACGACCAGCCACCGCACCGCCATGTTCGCCAACATGGCCGCCTCGCTGATCAAGCACGAGCAAATCACCACGACCCTGCCCAAGGCGAAGGAACTGCGTCCCTTCGTCGAGAAGCTGGTCACCCTGGCCAAGAAGGGCGACCTGCACGCGCGTCGTCAGGCCATCAGCCAGGTCCGCGACGTGCCGCAGGTCGGCAAGCTGTTCGAAACGATCGGCCCGCGCTACGCCGAACGCAACGGCGGCTACATCCGGATCATGAAGGCCGGCTTCCGCCACGGCGACAACGCCCCGATGGCCGTGATCGAGTTCGTCGATCGCGATGTCGAAGCCAAGGGCAAGGACTCCGGTCCGGTCCTGGCCTATGAAGGCGATGACGAGGCTTAAGCCTTTCGTCTCTGACGAGACTGAACACCGAAAGGGCGGCCGGAGCGATCCGGCCGCCCTTTTGCTTTACGCGGCGATGGGGCAAGAGGCGGCCATGTCCGTCGCCATCGTCCAATTCCGTCCCGACCATGCCGCCGCCTGGGCCCGGCTGAACGAGGCCTGGCTGGCCGAGGGCGGTTTCGCCGTCGAGGCCAAGGACCGGCGCTCCATCGACGATCCCCATGGGGTCTTCATCGCCGGCGGAGGGCGGATCTTCATCGTCGAGCGGGACGGGGAGGCGGTCGGCTGCTGCGCCCTGATCCGTATGCCCGACGGGTTTGAGGTGTCGAAGATGACGGTGACGCCCGCCGCGCGCGGCTTGGGCTTGGCGCGGCGTCTGCTGGAGGCCTGCGAGGCGGCGGCCCGGGCCGAGGGCGCGACCCTGCTGTATCTCGAGACCAACAGCGCCCTGAAGCCGGCGATCGCCCTGTACGAGAGCTTCGGCTTCGTCCACCTGCCGCCCCGCCCGACCCCCTACGCTCGCGCCGACGTCTTCATGGAGAAACGGCTCTAACGGCTGTCAGGGGGGCTTCAGCCCGCCTCCGCCTATTCCTTCGACAGATCCTGACGCTGGAACCAGGCGATAGAGGCTGCGACCGGCGCGACGCACCACAGGACCAGGCTGACCACCGCCTTCATGACCACGCCCTCGGGCAAGGGCATGGGGCCGGGAGCGAGGGCGGCTTTCAAAGTGTCATAGGCCAAGCCGGGCAGCAGCAATTGCGCGGCCCAGTCACTCGGCTCCCAGCCGAGAATGGGCAGCAGCGGTCCCCCGAGGATGGTCTGGGCGAAACCCAGAGCCCAGGGGGCGAACAGGGTCGCCAGCAGGGACCGGCTGACGACCGCCGCCAGTAGGGCGATGAGGCCGTATTGAACGATCCGGATGTAGGACAGAAGCCAGGTCAGAAGGAACTGAACCAGGTCGAAGTCGGACAGGTCGAAGATCATCGGCCGTCCGGCCACCAGGGCCTGTGTGACGAAGAAGATGAAGGCGGCGATCAGCATGGCCAGCATGGCGATCATGGCCAAGACTTTCATCACCCCGATCTTGCCCAGGATCAGCCAGGGTCGGCCGTTGCGAGCGCTGATCAGTCGCCAGGTCTCCCAGCGGTAGTCGCCGGCGTAGACCGCCGCCGCCGCCAGCAACATGAAGACCAGCAACACGCCGTTGGCGCCGTTGCCGGCCGCAAAGCCGAAGGCCTCGGCCAGATTGACGGGCTGATTGCCCAAGGTCGCGGGCAGATTGGCCTTGGCAGCCAGTGCGTCGCCCTTGGCCTTGGTCATGATCTGGTAGGCCAGCCCGCCGAAGACGAACAGCAGCGGCGTCAGCAGGATGCTGAAGAAGAGCGTCGTCCGGTTCCGCGAGACGCGATAGGCCTCGGATTTCAGCGCATCAACCAGCATGATCGGTCCCCTTGTCGGGCGCGCCCTGCACGCCGGTCCAGCCGGTTTCGCTCATGAAGACGTCTTCCAGGTCGGCGCCGATCCAGCGGGCCTCTTCGATATCGACCCCGGCCTCGACCAGGGCGCGGATGGCCGCCGGCGTCTCGGCGCGGGTCAGGGCGGCGATCAGGGCCTCGCCGTCCAGCGTCGCCTTGTCGCCCAGCACCCCCATGGCCTTGGCGAGCGGGGTGGCCGAAAGGCGCAGACGTTCGCCTGAGGCCGTCAGGTCCGAAACCCGGCCTTCGGTGATCACCTTGCCCTTGTTGAAGATGGCGACGCGGTCGCAGACGCGCTGGACCTCCTGAAGCTGGTGGCTAGCCAGGATGACGGTGACGCCGTCGTCGTCGGCCAGGCTGCGGATCAGGGCGCGCATCTCCTGGATGCCGGGCGGGTCCATGCCGCTGGTCGGTTCGTCCAGAATGACGAGGTCCGGCTTGGTCATCAGGGCGGCGGCGACGCCCAGGCGTTGCATCATGCCGACCGAGAAGCCGCGCACCCGTCTGTCAGCCGCCTCGCCCAAGCCCACCCGCTTCAGCCAGGCCTCGATATCCGAGGACGCGACGCCGCCGTGGGCGTGGCCCAGCCAGACCAGGACCTGACGCGCCGTCATGAAGGGAGGGAAGCGCGGCGTCTCGATCATGGAGCCCATCCGCCGCGTCGCCGCCGGATCGCCGATCCGGCCGCCCATGACCGTCGCCTCGCCCGCAGTCGGACGGATCAGGCCGAGCAGGGTGCGAAACAGCGTCGACTTGCCGGCGCCGTTGGGGCCGAGGATGCCGTAGACGCCGCCCCGGGGGATCGACAGGGTCAGGCCGTCCAGGGCCTTCACCGTCCCATAGGTCTTGGTCAGGCCGCGGATCTCGATGACGGTTTGCATAGGATGAGCTTGGCGCGAGAACGGCGTTCCCACAAGGCGTCGTGCGGCTGTCGTCCATTAAGATTAGGCAATGGTTCGGCGGGGCGCCGGCGCACGGCTAGGACCAAAGGTCCAAGGGCGGCGGCTTGCATTCTGAGCGGCCTGGGCCGATCTGGGGCGCGTGATGTCATCCCCTGCCATAGTGATCGTGGGCGCCGGCGTGCTGGGCCTGAGCACCGCCTTCAGCCTGACCCGGCGGGGGCATGCGGTGACGGTCATCGACTCGGGCGGTCCGAATGCGTCGATCGTGGCGGCGGGCATGGTGGCCCCGGCGATGGAGTCCGTTTTGGACGACGTCACGCCCGAGACGGCGGCCCTGTTCTGCGCGGGCCGGGATCTGTGGCCCGACTTCGCCGAGGCGGCGGGGATCGCCCTGGCGCGCCGACCGGCCGAATGGCGCGGCGGCGACGTCGCCGGTCTGGCGGCGCGATTTGAAGCCTTGGGCTTTGAGGCGCGCCGGACCGGCGACCGGCTGATCACGGATGAGGATTATCAGATCGACCCCGGCCAGGCCTTGGGCGCCTTGGCCCAGGCGGTGGCGCAGGCTGAAGGCGGCGCTGTGGTGCAGGACCGCGTCTCGGCCCTGGTTCAGACGGCCGACGGCTGGTCGATCGAACTGGGCCGACGCAGCCTGCACGCCGCCGCGGTCGTGCTGGCGACGGGGGTCGAGGCGGCGATAGAGGGGGCCCCGGAGGCGACGCGGCGGCTGATCGACGGCGTTCAGCCCATTCGCGGTCAGATCGGCGTGACCGGCGAGACTCTGGCGGATCATGTGGTGCGCGGTCCCGGCGCCTATGTGGCGCCGATGGCCGGCGGAACTGTGATCGGCGCGACGATGGAGCCGGGGCGTCGCGACGCCGCGCCGGACTGGACCGTGGGCGAAAGGCTGAGCCAGGCCGCCTGGCGCGTTCTGGGTCGGACGCCTGCGCCGCTGCACATCGACTGGCGTGTCGGGGTGCGAGGCGCGTCGGCAGACGGCCTGCCCATGGCGGGGCCCGCGCCGGACGGCAGGGCCCTGTTCCTGGCCCTGGCCCCCCGCCGCAACGGATGGCTGCTGGGGCCGATGGTCGGGACCGTGGTCGCCGATGCGATCGAGGGGCGAACGCCGCAAGCCTACGCCCACGCCCTCGATCCTCGGCGATTTAAGGCCGAAACCTAGTCCTCCATTGCGAAGCGGACGGTGAAGTTCACCGTCGCCCCATCCACCGGACGGCCGTCGACCGTGCGAGGGTTCATCCGGAAGGCGCGCGTCAGGCTGAGAGCCGCCCGACCGAAGCCTTGGCCGTTCGGAGTCTCGCCGGCGACGCGGCAGGCGGTCAGGCCGCCGTCGATGCGAACCAGGCAGGACAGGGTGGCCGCGCCCGAAACGCCGTCTTCGGCGGCCCGGCTGGGATAGGCCCGCGCCATCTGGGCGGACGAGGGGCGGCTGGCCCAGCTGGGGTTGTTGATGACGGAGACGGCGCGGACGGGGGTTTCGACCGTCGCGGTTCCGCCCTCGACCCCGCTGGGCGCCGTGCTGATGACAGGCAGGCCCGGTGAAGCCGTGACCGCCGACGGCTCGGGCGGGGTCAAGGCCACGGTCTCGACATCGGCCGGCGCAGGGTTGCGGGGCGGGTGGAGGGGCGTCGGCGGCGCTGCGACCTTCTGGACCGGTTCTGGCTCAGGCTTGCGCTCCGGCGGAGCCAGGCTGACAGTCACATGCGGCAGTTCGTCGATCACCGGCTCCGGCTTCAATTCGAACCGCTGGGTGTAGAGCGCCACGCCTATGCCGACATGGACCAGGATCGAAACCCCGATGGCGGCCGGCATCCAGCGCGGCATCGGTTTCTTGCGTTCCCCATAGTCGATGGGGTTGACGGCGCCGGGACCTCCGGCGGCGCGGATCATCATATCGACACTCCCTCGTTCACCGCCCCCGCAGCGCCCGTAACCGAAAGTGAGCGCCCAGGTTGTGGCGGGATTGCGGCGGTGTTTCAGCGGTCGACGAAGGTCGAAAGCTTGACCTTACGGTTAAAGCCGGTCTTAACGATTAAGGGTTGGTTAACCATGTTCGACGAGGCTCCGCCTGTTATGGGCATCCGAGCGATTCCATCTTCGGGCGGCGTTGAGGCGGCGATTCAGCGCGCGTCCCAGGCGGTGGGCGTCGATTACGACTTCCTGGTCAAGACCGCCCGACGCGAGAGCGCGCTCAATCCTTCGGCCAAGGCGCCGACCTCATCGGCGGCGGGTCTCTTCCAATTCATCGAACAGACCTGGTTGGCCACCGTCAAACAGCACGGCGCCCAGCATGGGTACGGCCAGTACGCGGATCTGATCCACCGCGGCGCCGACGGGCGATGGCGGGTCGAGGGTTCGGCCCGCAATGTGGTTCTGGACCTGCGGTTCGATCCGCATGCGGCCTCGACCATGGCGGCGGAGCTGACGGCGTCGAACGCCGCCTATCTGCGGGGCCGCACCGGCAAGGAGCCGGGCGCGGGCGACCTCTATGCGGCCCATTTTCTGGGACCGGCGGGTGCGGCCAGTCTGATGACGGCCATGGACCGCAACCCGGGCGGCAGCGCGGCGGCCCTGTTTCCCGAAGCGGCCCGCGCCAACCGCAGCATCTTCTACAAGGATGGGCGGCCGGCCACCGTGGCCGAAGTCTACGCCAATCTGCAACGCACGGCCGGGACCGGGGCGCCGGCGGCGGGCGTCGGCGATGAGCGGCCCGTGGCGCCGGAACTCAGCGACCGGGACCAGATGCTGGCGGCCCGCCTGGATCGCTTGAAGCAGGATCAGGGGCTCTTGGCCCTGTTGCTGGGCCAGGACGGATCGGCCGGCGGCGGCTTCGGCGGCGCCTTCTCGCCAGACGACGCCCAGGGCGCCTAAACAGGTTTTGCGCGGGCGGAAATTCTGCCGAAACGCCCCGATGGTAAACTGGGCGTTAAGCATGGCAGGATGATCGTATCGGGGACGCCCGATTCCCGAACGAGCCATCCATGACCGCCTATCGCGCCCGACTGACCGAGACGGATATCCAGCGCCTGATCAAGGCGACGGAGGACGACGACCGGGCGGAGGCGGCCTATAAGCTGTGCCGCAGCATGGATCGCGCCGATCTGGACGAACGGGACCGCGAAGCCGCCCAGAAGATTCTGCGCCTCCTGGCCAACGATGCAGCCGAACTGGTCCGGCGGGCCATGGCTGTGACCTTGAAGGCGTCGGATCTGCTTCCGATCGACGTGGCGCGTCGGCTGGCGGCCGATGTCGACAGCATCGCCCTGCCGGTGATCAGCGCCTCTCCGGTCTTCAGCGACGAGGATCTGATTGAGATCGTCCGCGCCGGTTCGCCAGTGCGCCAGGTCGCGGTCGCCGGCCGGCCGCGCGTGTCGCGAGACGTCGCGGGCGTGCTGGCGGGCGTTGGTTGCGAACAGGCCGTGCGAATGCTGGCGGCCAATGACAACGCCGATCTGTCGGAACAGGCCCTGGGCGTGATCGTGGACCGTTTCGCCGCCTCGCCTGAGGTGGTTACCGCCGTGGCCTATCGCCAGGTTCTGCCTCTGCATGTGACCGAGCGGCTGATCGTCCTGGCCAGCGAGACGGTGCGGGAGCATCTGGTCGCCCGGCATGCGGTGGCGCCCGAGACGGCGATCCGTCTGGCCCAGTATGCGCGCGAACGGGCGACCGTCGATCTGGTCGATCAGGCGGCCTCCAGCGCGGACATCGGCGCCTTCATGGCCCAGTTGAACCTTCGCAAGTCGTTGAATGCGTCTCTGCTGCTGCGGGCCCTGGCGCGCGGCCAAATGGCGATGTTCGAACATGGCCTGGCCGAACTGGCCAACACTCCGCACCAGCGCGCCTGGCTGATGATCCATGACGCAGGTCCCCTGGGCTTGAAGGCGATCTACGACCGGGCCGGTCTGCCGCCGCGCCTGTTTCAGGCGTTCCGCGCCGGGGTGGACACCTGGCGGGCCCTGTCCGCCGAAGGGGCGGACACCTCCAGCGACCTGTTCCGCCAGCGCATGCTGGAGCGCTTCCTGACGCAGCGACCGAACGTGCTGCGCGAGGATCTGGCCTATCTCATGGAAAGGCTGGACCAGCCGCAGAGCCGCGGGTCGGCGGCGGCCGCCAGCGCCGCCTGACCAGGGGCGGCCGGCTCAGGCCCACTCGGTTCAGGCCCCACTCGATTCAGGCCGCGCGGTATTCGGCGACCTTGGCTTCCAGGGTCTCGGCCAGGGTGCGCCCCACAGGATGTTCGTCTGTCTTGATCTGGTCGCGCACCACGGCGCGGATGGCGTCGATATGGGCGTCCAGAAGCGTCATCGGCGCCTGCATCCGCTTGCCGGCGTCGTCCAGCATCTTGCACAGCGACCCGGCGATGCGCGTGACCAGCGGATATTCATAGGTCGTGCCCAAACCCTTCAGGTCGTGGGCGCGGAAATAGAGGTTTTCGGCCGTCTCGGGCGTATAGCCCTCTTCGCGGATCCGGGCCTGGGCGGCGTCCAGCTTGACGATCTCGTCCTTCAGCCACTGATCGAACTGAGCCGCCATGGCCTTCAGGGCTTCTTCGGCCCGCGCAACGGCGTCGGCGTTGATGCCGAAACCGCCGCCGACCTTCATGCGGAGGGCGTTGGGCGGACGAATGACGTGCGAAGGATCGCTCATGACGGGCTCCCGGAAATTTACGCGAACCCTAACGGGCCGCTCTTAAGAAGCCGTGTAGGGGGGGTCAGTTGGTGAACTGTTCCGTCATCACCCGTTCGTCGAAGGATCGACCGGCGTCGAACAACATGGTCAGGGCGACGTCGCGCCGCTCGCGCACCTCGACGCTGGCGACGCGCCGAACCTCGAAATTGTCGGCCGTGGCTGAGACGGGCCTCTTGTCCGGTTCCAGCACGTCGAAGCGCACCCGAGCCTCGTGGGACAAAAGGGCGCCGCGCCAGCGCCGGGGCCGGAAGGCGCTGATCGGCGTCAGCGCCAGGATGCGCGCGTCCAGCGGAATGATCGGCCCGTGGGCGGATAGATTGTAGGCGGTCGATCCGGCCGGCGTCGCCACCAGACAGCCGTCGCAGGACAGCTCCTCCAACCGAACCTTGCCGTCCACCGTGATTTTCAGCTTGGCGCTCTGTCGCGTCTGACGCAGCAGGGACACCTCATTGATGGCCAGGCCCGTATGCACCTCGCCCGCTTCGGTCCAGGCGTCCATCTGCAACGGATGGATGACCGTGCGTTCGGCGGCGACGATTCGGGCGATCAGATCGTCCTCGTCATAGTCGTTCATCAGAAAGCCGACCGAGCCCCGGTTCATGCCGTAGACGGGCGTCCGGCGGCGCAGATTGCCGTGCAGGGTCTCCAGCATCTGGCCGTCGCCGCCCAAGGCGACGATGACGTCCGCCTGTTCTTGCGGCACGGCGCCGTAGCGGGCGATCAGAGCCTGACGCGCGGCCTGGGCCTCTGGACGGTCGCTGGCGGCGAAGGCCAGGGCGGGAACGGGCGGGATCTGGGTCACGGCCGAACGAGAGCCCTAGCTTGACCGCGAAGTCAAACGATCGCGGTGCGCTCCATTATCTGGCGAAAGGCGCGGGCGGCCGAACGGCTGTTCATCGGCGTCGCGCTCCATGCGCCCCCGCCGGGCCGTCCGTCGGTCAGTTTGCGGACTTCCGACAGCACATTGGCGAAGACCGCTCGATCCAGTCCGACTGCGGTGCAGGCCAGATAAAGCGGCTCCGCAGTAGACGAGTGGATGGCGGAGCGCACCTGAGCCGGCGTGAATCCTCCCAGTTGCACCAGGGCCTGTTCGAACAGGCTCAGACGCTGTTCGCGCAAGGCTCGGATCAATATGCCGGGCCGAAGTTGCCCGGCCGCCTGAAGCTTGTCGACCAGACGTTTTTCCATCTCTTGCCGCTCGCGATCGGCGTTGCGGCCGGTGGGTTGCAACGGCCGCCAAGTGGGGGAATGCACCGCCTTGGCCGCCGCCTCCCGCACCGCCGCGTTCAGGCGGGCGTCGTCGATCTTGAACCGCTCGCCGATGGACTGCCGCAGGGCCTGTCCGACCCATTGGTACAGATCATGGGCGAGATCTGCGTTCAGGCGGGGGTGACGGGTCAGGGGCGCGCGAAGACCGGCGATACGCCGGGAATGTTCGATCAGACGACGCATGGCCGCATCGCTGATGTCGGCGGTCCGGTTCGACGCCAGGGCCGTCATGGTCACGGGATCGGCCTGATCCACGATCGCCTCTACGACCCCATGAGACAGGTGCGGCCGCCGCGCCACGGCGATCTGATGCTCCAGCGTGGTCTCCAGCAGGATCCGGATCAGGTCCGCGTCCTGCAACAGGGGGCTGGCGGCGATGACCGGCGCCGCGATCTCGATCTCGTCCAGCGCCAGCATGTTGATCAGAGCCGGCGGGGCCCAATCCGCTGCGGCGAGGCGTTCGGACAGCAGGCGGCGAATATCCCGCTCGGCCTGGGCGGCCAGGGTCAGGAAGATTTCCGCCAGGGCGGGCGCCAGGGCGGTGTTCGGCGGCGCGGCTTCGCACAGGGCGACCACGCCCAGCAATAGTCGCCGACGGTCGTCCGGCGCCTTGCTGCGCGCCAGGTCGATCAAATCCAAAGCGGGGTCGCGCGCGGGCGACGGCGATCTGAGCTGGGCGACAGCGGACAAGGCGGCGGCTCCGACGCGGGAAGGTACCGCTTGCAACTGTGACGCCTGGTCATGAAGACGCGGTTAATGAAATCTGAAGTGCGGCGGTTAATGCGCGTGTCGTTCGGGCTCGACTTGACGGACGCAGGCTGCGGAGGGACGGTTGGGCAAGGCCCGTCAGAGGCCCGCCCTAGGATAGGAGACCCCCATGGCCGACGACGCCGTCCTCAGTCTGAAATCTCGCGTCTCCGAGGCGGAATGGCGCACCCGGGTGGAGTTGGCCGCCCTCTATCGGCTGGTCGCCCTCCACGGTTGGGACGACATGATCTTCACCCACATTTCGGCGCGCGTTCCGGGGGCGGAGCATCATTTCCTGATCAATCCCTACGGCTACTATTTCGACGAGATCACCGCCTCATCCCTGGTGAAGGTCGATCTGGACGGCAACATCGTTCAGGAGACCGCCGACTTCATCAATCCGGCGGGCTTCACCATCCATTCCGCAGTCCATGCGGCGCGGGAAGACGCAAAGTTCGTGATCCATCTCCATACGGTGAACGGGGTCGGGGTGGCGGCCCAGCAAGGCGGTTTGTTGCCGATCAGCCAAAACGCCTGTTTACTACAGCATCAGGTTGCGTATCATGGATACGAGGGGTTGGCTCTGAACCATGACGAGCGCGAACGTCTGGTCGCCGATCTGGGGGACAAGCCGCTGATGCTGTTGAGAAATCACGGCACGCTCGCGGTCGGGGAAACGGCGGCTCAGGCATGGATCGGCATCTTCTTCCTGGAAAGAGCCTGCGCCCAGCAGGTCGCCGCCCTGTCAGCGGGGCCGGATCAGGTCTTGATCGCGCCCGATCAGGCCCAGGCGGAGACCAAGGCGCAGGGCCGGGGGATCGGCTTCGTCGCCGCCCTGGCCTGGCCCGGGGCGCTGCGGCAGCTGGATCGCAAGTCGCCCGGCTACGACGCCTGACCGCAGCGGCGGCGGGTCTGGCGCTCGCCTGGCCTGCCTTGGCGCAGGCGGGAGCCTGGAACCCGCCGAAGGGCCAGGGGCAGGCGATCATCAAGTATGAAAACCAGCGGGGCGATACGGGCTTCGATCCTTCAGGTGAGGAGGTTCCCCTGCCGGCCCAGCGCCGTGATGCGGCCCTGGGCCTGTTCGCCGAATATGGAGTAGGCGACGCCCTGGCGATTCGGTTGAAGGCGGATTGGCAGGACGGAGAAGACGCCTTCGTCGATTATCAGGGGCGCGGCCCGGTGGAAATCGGCGCTTCTTGGCAGGTTTGGCGAGACGACGGCGGCGCCGTCTCCGTCTACGGCGGCTACGCCTGGGCGGGGGAGGGGCGCAATGCGGGCTATGCGGCGCCGGGAGTCGGCGAACATGATTGGGAGGCGCGGGTGTCGGCGGCGTGGTCCCTGGGCGAAATGGGCGGGCGATGGGGGATGGACCAGTCCTTCGTCGAACTTCAGGTCGCGCGTCGCCTCCGCGACGATCTGCCCAATGAGACCCGGATCGACGCCACCATCGGGGCGCGGTTCGACGCACGATGGCTGATTCTGGGCCAAGCCTTCGCAGGCGCGGCGGACGGCGGCGCGCGCTGGCTGTCGCTCGAAGGTTCCCTCGTCAGGGACATTGGCGACTGGAGCCTTCAGGCGGGCTGGCGCCAGACTCTCGCGGGCCGCGAGGCGGCGGTCGTTCATGGACCCGTTGTGGCGATCTGGCGCAGGTTTTGACGAAAACCGCGCGACGGAATTCGCCGTAAGTCACGTTACGGATAGGTAAGGTTGCGCGCCTGAGAGAAGACGCTAAGCGTGCACGTCCTCTGAATTGAAAGTCTGTTGCGTGATCAAACGCCACTTCTTCCTCGTCGCCGCAGCGATCCTGCTGGGGCTGATGGTTCTCGCCGCCGTGCTGAAGCTGGCCTTCGCTGAAGACGAGGGGGCGGGCGGTCCCGGCGGCGGCGGTCGTCGCGGCGGCCAGCAGGTGTCCGAGGCGGTCGTCGCGCAGAAGCCCTTCTCCGACCAGATCCGCGTCCTGGGCGTGGCGCGCGGCCAGAGGTCGGTGAACATCACTTCCGCCACGACCGAGCTGATCACGCGGGTCCTGTTCACGGACGGCCAGAGAGTCTCGGCCGGGGCGCCCCTGGTCGAACTTCAGGCCCGCGAAGAGGATGCAGCCATCATCGAGGCGCGCGCCAATGTCGCCCAGGCGCAACGCGAATACGACCGCTACAAGGCCCTGGCTGATCGCGGGGTCGCCCCTCAGGTCTTGCTGGAACAGGCCGAAACCGCCCTGGAGACGGCGCAGGCGTCCCTCCAGGCGGCGCAGGCCCGACGCGGGGACCGAGTGATCCGCGCCCCCTTCGCCGGGACCCTGGGCCTGACCACGGTGACGCCCGGCACCCTGGTCAATCCGGGCGCCGTGATTGCGACCCTGGACGATGTCTCGACCATTCGCGTCGATTTTCCTCTGCCCGAACGGTACCTGAACCTGCTGCGGCCGGGGACGCCGATCACCGCGACCGCTGACGCCTATGGTGACGCGCCGTTCCAGGGCCGGATCGCCCTGATCGACACCCGCGTCAATGAGACGACCCGCGCGGCCACCGCCCGGGCCGAATTCCCCAATCCCGGCGGCCGCATTCGCCCAGGCATGCTGCTGAGGGTTTCGGTCCAACAGGGACAGCGGCAGTCCGCCGCAGTTCCCGAGGCCGCCGTTCAATATGAGGGCTCGGGCGCCTTCGTCTATCGGATCGCCCCCGGCGCCGAAGGTTCGACCGCCCAGAGGGTCGAGGTCGAGACTGGGGCCGTCGAGAACGGTTTTGTTGAAATCCTGTCCGGCCTGGAGGTCGGCGATCGGATCATCGGTTCGGGTCTGAACCGCATTCAGCCGGGCGCCGCCGTCAGCGTCGCCGGCGCGCGTCGTCAGGCCGCCACCAAATGATGCTCTCTGATGTCTCGGTGCGGCGGCCCGTATTCGCGGCCGTCGCAGCCATCGTCCTGTGCGTGATCGGCCTTGCGGCCTTCTTCTTCCTGCCGGTTCGCGAACTGCCGGACGTGGATCCCCCGATCGTCTCGATCAACACCAGCTACGCCGGGGCCTCGGCCGAAGTGATCGAGAGCCGGATCACCGAGCCGATCGAACAGCAGATCGCCGGGATCCAGGGTGTCGAACGGATCAACTCGACCAGTCGGGACGGCCGGTCGAACGTCAACATCGAGTTCTCCCTGGACCGCAACATCGACGATGCGGCCAATGACGTGCGCGACCGCGTCAGCCGGGTGGTCGGCGCCCTGCCGGATCAGGCGGATCCGCCGGAGGTGGCCAAGGCCGATTCCGACAGCCAGCCGATCATCATCGTCTTCCTGCGCTCGACCACGATGAATCGGCTGCAGCTGACCGACTACGCCGACCGCTATCTGGTGGACCGGATGGCGACCGTGCCCGGCGTGGCCCAGGTCAACATCTATGGCGAGCAGCGCTATTCGATGCGGATATGGCTGGACCCCGCCGCCCTGGCCGCGCGCGGTCTCACCGTCACCGACGTCGAGACCGCCCTGACCAGCCAGAACGTCGAACTGCCCGCCGGGTCGCTGGAGTCGACCGCCAAGAACTACACCGTGCGCGTGGCCCGCAACTACGCCCTGCCGGAAGACTTCCGCCAGCTGCCGATCGGAACGCGCGGCTCGGCCTCCACCTCCGCCTCGGTCGCCACGGGAACCGGCAGCGGCTCGTCGGCCATCATTCAGGGCCAGCCGACCTATGTCACCCGTCTGGGCGACGTCGCGCGTGTGGAAGAGGCGCCGGAAGAGGACCGGCGCCTTTTCCGCGGCAACAGCATGGATCAGATCGGCCTGGCCGTGACCCGTCAGGCCCAGTCGAACGACCTGGCCATTTCCGACGGCGTGCGCAAGATGATCGACGAGATCCGACCCAGCCTGCCGCCCGGCGTAACGCTGGAGATCGGTTCGGACAATTCGGTCTTCACCTCTCACGCCATCGACGAGGTCTGGATCACCATCGGCATCTCCATGGCCCTGGTGGCCCTGGTCAACTTCATCTTCCTGGGCAGTCTGCGTGCGGCCCTGATCCCGTCCATCGTGGCCCCCATCTGTCTGCTGGCGACCTTCATCGTCCTGGCGCCCCTGGGCTTCTCGCTGAACCTTCTGACCCTGCTGGCCCTGGTGCTGGCGATCGGCCTGGTCGTGGACGACGCCATTGTGGTAGTCGAGAACATCCAGCGGCGGCTGGATCATGGGGAGCCGCCTCTGGTCGCGGCCGAACGCGGCGCGCGCCAGGTCTTCTTCGCCGTTGTGGCGACGACGGTGGTGCTGCTGTCCGTCTTCGCCCCCCTGCTGTTCCTGCCCGGCTATGTCGGGCGGCTGTTCGTCGAACTGGCGGCGGCGATTGCGGCCGCCGTGGCCTTCTCGGCCTTCCTGGCCTTGAGCCTGTCGCCGATGCTGGCCTCCAAGATCCTCAAGCCGGCCGAAGGCGGCGGCTGGCTGGCGCGCCGGGTCGACTGGGGCATGGACCGGCTGAAGACCTCATACGGCCGTTCGCTGGAGATGCTGCTGGGGCGGCGCGCGGCGGTGATCGGCGTCGGCGTCCTGATCGCCCTGGTCGCGGCCGGGGCGGCCGGCATCTTTCTGGCCCTGCCCAACGAGCTGGTGCCGGATGAAGACCGGGGCCGCGTCTCGGTCCGCGTCGCCGGGCCGGAAGGGGCGGGCTTCGACTACACGCGAAAGATCATGATGGGTCTGGAGCCCCTGCTGGCCGACTATAAGGCCAGCGGCGAGGCCGATTCCTATCTGATCTCGGCGCCGGGGTTCGGCGGCGGCAGTTTCAACTCCGGCAATGGGGTGCTGGTCCTGTCGGACTGGTCCAAGCGCGAGCGGTCGGCGGCCGAGATCGCCCAGGAGTTGAACCGCAAGCTGCGCGGCCAGACGGACGCTCAGGTCAACGCCTCGACGCCGGGCGCCTTCCAGCGCGGCGGGGGCAATTCCAACTCCATCGAATTGATCGCCACCGGCACCGACTATCAGCAGATCTACAACTGGCTTCAGCCCCTGTTGGCTGCGGCTCAGAACAATCCGGGCTTCTCGCGGCCGCGCCTGAACTATGAGCCCAACTCGCCGCGCCTGCTGGTGGACGTCGATCCGCAGAAGGCGGCGGCCCTGGGCGTATCCTCGCAATCGATCGGCCGCACCCTGGAGACCATGTTCGGCTCACGCCGGGCCACCACCTATATCAAGGGCGGCCAGGAGTATGACGTCATCCTGCAAACGGAACGTCAGAACCGGCGTGAAGTCTCTGACCTGGAAGCGCTTTATGTGCCGACCGGTTCTGGGCAGCTGGTGCCGCTGGCGGCGGTGGTGACCACCCAGACCTCGGGCGACACGCCCGATCGCCGCCGGCTGGATCGCCAGCGGGCCATCACCCTCCAGGCCGATCTGAACCCCGGCACGACGATCGACGACGCGGTTCAGTTCCTGCGCGCCGAAGCCGCCAAACAGCCCCAGGGCGGGGTGGTGGTCCAGTGGGGCGGGGCCGCGCGCGATCAGCAGGAGGCGGGCGGCGCCGTCCTGGCCGCCTTCGGCCTGGCGCTTCTGCTGGTCTTCCTGGTTCTGGCGGCCCAGTTCGAAAGCTGGATCACCCCGGCGGTCATCATGCTGACCGTGCCCCTGGCGGCGGCGGGCGGTCTGTTCGGCCTGTTGATGGCCGGGTCCAGTCTGAACATCTACAGCCAGATCGGCCTGATCATCCTGATCGGCGTGGCGGCCAAGAACGGCATTCTGATCGTGGAATTCGCCAATCAGCTGCGCGATCAGGGCCGGTCGATCCGAGAGGCTATCATTGAATCCTCGTCCCTGCGCCTGCGCCCCATCATCATGACCTCCATCGCCACCGCCTTCGGCGCCCTGCCTCTGGTGCTGTGGCAGGGGGCGGGGGCCGGCAGCCGTCAGACGATCGGCGTCGTCATCTTCACCGGCGCCATCTTCGCCACCGTCCTGACCCTGTTCGTCGTGCCGGTGATCTACGGCCTACTGGCTCGCTTCACCAAGTCGCCCGAATGGACCGCTCGCAAGATCGAGGAGTGGGAGGCCCAGGAACTGCGCGAGGGCGGACCCAAGCCGATCGCCGAAGGCTGACGCCTCAGGAGGCGGGCGGCGTCGAGGCCGCAGGGCGGTAGCCCGTCTCCACCTTCAGGAAGGCGATGACGTCGCGCCGGTCCTTGGCGTCGGGCAGGCCGGCGAAGGTCATCTTGTTGCCGGGCAGGAAGCCGCGCGGATTCTGCAGCCAGCGGTCCAGCGCCTGGGCGTCCCAGACGAAATCGGCCGTCCGCAGGGTGTTGGAATAGTTGTAGCGCGGCCGCTCGCCCGCCTTGCGCCCGAACACGCCGTACAGATTCGGCCCCGCCATGTCCGGCCCGTCCCGGCCGATGGTGTGGCAGGCGCGGCAACGCGCGAAGACGCGACGTCCATTGTCCAGGTCTCCCGTATTGTAAGGGGCGGGAAGGGCGGCGAGCAGATCGGCCTTCTCCGTCTCCGTCAGGGCGGGCGGGGCCTTGGATTGAGGCGCACCGCCCTGATCTCCGTTCGGACCGCAGGCCGTGAGCGTCAAAACAAGGGGGACGGCGGCGAGGGTGAGGTGACGCATCGCAGGCTCCGATTTTGCAGCAGGTTAGGCCGCCGGATAGGGCAAATGTCCAGCGCGGCAATTGGTCAAGGTGTCCCGCTGGACGGACGGGGGGCGCACCTGATAATCACTGTCAAAGAAGATGCGCGACCCCTGGTGCGGTCGCCCGCCCGTGTGAGCCTAGATTTGACCGATACGATAAAGCTGAGCCAAGCCCGACGCGGCGACCGCGGCGTCATTGTTCAGGTGGGCGGCCATTGTCACCATAAGGAGCATGAGGTCGAGTTGGAGCGCCGCCTGCTCGAACTGGGCTTCGTCGAGGGCGCCGAGGTCGAGCTGCTGCACGAAGGCCTGTTCGGGCGCGACCCGATCGCGCTGAAGGTGGACGACATGCGCGTGGCCCTACGTCGGCGTGAGGCCGCCAGCCTGATCATCCGCCGGGTCGCCGCCTGATGGACATGGCCCTTAAGACCGCCCGCGTCGCCTTGGTCGGCAATCCGAACAGCGGCAAGACCGCCTTGTTCAACGCCCTCACCGGCGCGCACCAGAAGGTCGCCAACTACGCCGGCGTCACGGTTGAGCGGAAGGAGGGGCTGATCCGAGCCGCCTCCGGCCGGACGATGTCGGTGCTGGACCTGCCGGGCACCTACTCGCTGCGGGCCCGCAGCCCCGATGAGGAAGTGACCCGCGACGCCGTCCTTGGCCGTCTTGCCGGAGAGACCCCGCCGGATGTGGTGGTCTGCGTCGCCGACGCCACCAATCTGCGTCTGGTTCTGCGCCTGATCCTGGAGTTGAGGGCCGTCGGCCGGCCCATGGTCCTGGCGCTGAACATGTACGACATCGCCCAGCGCCAGGGGCTGCGCATCGACCTGGAGGCCCTGTCCGCCGAACTGGGCGTGCCGATCATCACCACGGTGGCCACCCGCAAGCGCGGGATCGAAGACCTGATCGCGGCTGTCGAGGCGAAGATCGAGGCGGCGGCGGTCGAGGGCGAAAACCGGTGGAGCAGCCCGGATTCCGCCGCCCTGCGCCATGCGGCCCGGGAAGCCGAGCGGATCATGAAGGCTTGCGTGCGCCCGCCCGAGCGGCCCGACACCCTGACCGGGAAGATCGACTCGGTTCTGCTGCACCCGGTCGCGGGGATGGCGATCCTGTTCGTCCTCCTCTTTGTGATGTTCCAGGCCGTCTTCAGCTGGGCGGCGCCCCTGATGGACGGCATCGAGGGCGGAATCGGCTGGATCGGCGGCCTGGTCGCGGCCCTCATCCCTGACCAGGGCGCGGGCGGACTGATCCAGAGCCTGATCGTCGATGGGATCATATCCGGCGTCGGCAGCGTGCTGGTCTTCCTGCCGCAGATCCTGATCCTGTTCCTGTTCATCATCGCCTTGGAAGACTTCGGCTATATGGCCCGCGCGGCCTTTTTGATGGACAAGATCATGGGCGGCGCCGGCCTGCACGGGCGAGCCTTCATCCCCCTCTTGAGCAGTTTCGCCTGCGCCATACCCGGCATCATGGCCGCGCGGGTGATCGACTCGCGCCGCGACCGGCTGACCACCATACTGGTCGCGCCCCTGATGACCTGCTCGGCCCGGATTCCCGTCTATACGCTGATCATCGCGGCCTTCATTCCCAGCCGGACCGTCTGGGGCGTCGTCAATCTGCAGGGACTGGTGATGTTCGGCCTCTACGCCGCAGGGATCGTCAGCGCCCTGATCGTGTCGCTTCTGATCCGCAAGGTGTTCTGGCGCGGCGCGGTCGAGCCCTTCATGATGGAGCTGCCCACCTATCGGTTGCCGGACCCCAAGAGCGTCGCCTTCAACCTTTGGCTACGCGCAAAGATCTTCATCAATCGCGCCGGCCGGATCATCCTGCCGCTGGTGATTCTGCTGTGGGTTCTGGCGACCTTCCCCTATCCGCCCGCGAACGCGACCCTGCCGGATATCGACTATTCGTTCGCCGGCATGATCGGCCGGGCGCTGGAGCCGATCTTCGCCCCCATCGGCTTCAACTGGCAGATGGTCATCGCCCTGATCCCCGGCATGGCGGCGCGTGAAGTGGCGGTCGCGGCCCTCGGCACCACCTACGCCATCGCCGATGCGGAGAATGCGACCGGCCTTCTGGCCTCGACCCTGTCGGCCCAGTGGTCCCTGGCGACGGCCCTGTCCTTCCTGGCCTGGTACATCTTCGCGCCCCAGTGCGTCGCCACCCTGGGTGTGGTCAAGCGCGAGACCAACTCGACCAAATGGACCTGGATCATGATCGGCTACATGTTCGGACTGGCCTATCTGGCGTCCTTCGTGACCTATCATGTGGCGGTGGCCCTCGGAGGCGGCTAAGCGGGGGTGGTTCTTCACCGTCCGGACCCAGAGATGAGCCCTGTCCTCGCCGCCGTCGTCCTGGGCCTTCTGGGTCTGATCATCGGCAGTTTCCTGGCGGCCGTCAGTGTCCGCCTGCCGCGTGACGAGGACATTGTGCTCGCCCGGTCGCGGTGCATGGGGTGCGACCAGGTTCTGAGGCCGTGGGAACTCGTCCCCCTGTTCAGTTGGGTCGTGTTGCGCGCCCGCTGCGCCCGGTGCGCCGCGCCCATTTCTCCACGGTATCCTTTGATCGAGCTGGCGGCGGCCGCCATCGGCGTCTGGACGGGTCTCTGGGCCGGCCTCAACGGCGGATCGATCCTGATGACGGCGGCGACCGCGATCCTGGGATGGCAGCTGCTGCTGATCGCGATCGTCGACGGCGAGAATTTCTGGCTTCCCGACGTCCTGACCGGACCGCTGGCGGCGACGGGACTGATCGCGGCGGTGCTGTCGGGATGGGACCAGGCGATCGCCCATCTGATCGGCGCGATCGTCGGGTTCGGCGGGCTGTGGCTGGTCGCCTGGCTGTACAAGCGGGTCCGGGGTCGAGACGGGCTGGGCGGCGGCGATCCCTTCCTCTTTGCGGGCGCCGGGGCCTGGGTCGGATGGATCGGCCTGCCCAGCGTTCTTCTCTGGGCCTCGGCGGCGGGCCTCAGCCTGGTGTTCGGCCTGCTGGTGGTGCGCCGCTCGGTCAGCGCGACGGACAAACTGCCCTTCGGGGTCTTTCTGGCCGTCGGCATCTGGCTGACCTGGCTTTACGGGCCGCTGGGGCTTTAGCGCCCGGTGGTCAGTTTGACGATGATGATCGCCGCCGTGTCCAGAATGGCCTCGGGCGTGTCGGCGCGGCGCAGCAGGTCGAAGCTGGCGGCGGTGGATTCGGCGATGGAGGCGATCTGGTAGGAGGCCAGTCGGGGATTGTAATCCTTGGGATGGAGGCCCGCCGCATGGGCCTGGGCCACCCGCCGTTCGATCGCCAGATGCAGGCGGCGCAGGCGGCGCACGCGGCTTTCGACAAAGGCCGCCTCGCCGTTGTCGGCCAACATATGCTCGACCCTCAAAACCTGCCCATGATCGCGCCAGACCGCCATCACGTCCAGAATGAAGGCGCGGCCGATGGCGAAGGCCCTGTCGCCGGGCCAGTCCGTCTGGAAATGCGCGGCCAAACCCTGGAAATCGGCCGCCGCCGCTTCACACAGGGCCAGAACCGGTTCCTCGACCGACTTGAAATAGGTGTAGAAATTCGAAGGCGAGACGCCGGCGGCCGAAGCCACGTCCGCCACGCGAATCTCGCCGTAGTGACGCGCGTTGAGCAGCGTCCGCGTGGCGTCCAACAGGGCCTGACGGGTCCGGCCGCCCCGCGCGCCGATCTTGTGCCCCAGCTTGTTGGTCGTGTCGCCCATATCCCCAATGTCGAAAAAAGGTGCTATGCGGCGGCGGCCCCGAGGGCGGCGCCGACCGTGACGACACGGCCCGCATAATCGATACGGCGCAGCCTAGCCGACCGACTCGCAAAAGGCCAATGCCGGGAAGGTTCGACCTCAGTCGAACGGCAGGATGAAGACGCCGTCGTATCCGGCGCCGGCGTCCTGGCGGGGCAGGGCCACGAATTCCCGCCCGGCGCTGGACAGGACCTCCCGCACCAGTTGGTCGAAGGCGGCGGCGTCATCCCGTTCAGACTTCAAGATGGCGAAGCCCTCTTCAGTCGGTTCGACCCGGTACCCCGCGCCCTGCTTCAACTCTGTGAGCGAAAAACCCATCGAACGCGCGGCTCCTCTATCCAGGATGCCTTCGCACAACCCTGATGCGTCGTAAACAACATGGGTTGGTTCGATACGGAAGAAGGGCCGTCCGACGGACGGCCCTTCGATGATCCCGAACAGAGATCCTTGAAAGGTGGATCAGCTGCGGACGGGCGCGCGCACGCCGGCTTCCGCTCGGGCCTCATCGGTCTTCAAGGCGGCGAGGAAGGGCATGATCTGCCAAAGGGCGGACAGGCCGACCAGCACATAGACGATGCGGGACAGGGCCGAGCCGTCGCCGAAGAGGGCGGCGACCAGATCGAAGTCGAAGGCGCCGACCAGACCCCAGTTGAGGCCGCCGACGATGACGAGGAGGAGGGTGACGAGGTTCAGGATTTTCATGAGCTTTCTCCGTGATTGTAAGGAAAGAAGCTTCGACCGGTCAGGCCGTTCCATCCTCGCCTTGTCCGCGTCGCCTCTGGCGGAAACCGGACAGACCGCAACCCTTGCGGTCGTCATTGTCCATTTGCCGACACGGAGCAACGCGGCCGCGCGGCGCCCATTGAGGCGGGGACGCCGACATTGGCGGTCCGGGATTCTCGCGCTTGCCGCCCTTCGACCCCACACCCCTCGTTCAGAACATAGAGAGCCTGTTTCGCCGGCTCCGCCTCGTGGGCGTCCTCGGCGGAGCGGCCGTTCTGGCGACCCTGTCCGCCCTGGCGATCCTGCGCTAATCGAGCGGCGGCGGAGGATCGTCCGGCGGGCCGGCCGCCACCCGGACTTCATAGATCGGCGATCCCCCGTCTTGGAACAGGACGAGCGTGAACGCCGTCTGGTGCACGCCTTTCAGCGCATGGTCGCGGATCAGGTCGCCCACAGCCAGCAACGCTTCGCATCGGGCCGCGTTGTCATCCCCAGCCATAAGCTGAAGACGCTCCTCCATGCCGGCGACGCCGATTTTCAGGCGGTATTTCCTCATGGAGCCTATACGTGAGAGGCGGGGCTTGGATGTCGCTTAGCTCAATTTGTTCAATGCTGGACGTTCTCGTCCAGAAGTTCGAACGTCGTGACGATCTGTCGCCGGCTCAGAGGCGGGCCATTCTTCGACTGCCCGTCGAGCGTCTCCAGGCGAGCGCTGGGGAAACGATCGTGCGCGAGGAGCGGCGTCAAACCTCGAGCCTGCTGCTGCTGTCCGGTTACGCCGGACGGGTCGCCTTTGTTGGAGACGGCGGGCGGCAGTTCACCCAGATCGGGCTGCCCGGCGACTTTCTGGACCTGCACAGCCTGGTTATGAAGCGGATGGAAAACGGCGTCATGGCCATTTCCGACTGCGAATTAGCGACCATCCCCCATTCCGCTCTTCGCCGACTGGCCTCGCGCGATCCCCATCTGGCGCGAATGTTCTGGCTGGAAACGGTGGTGGATGCGGCCATCCACCGGGTCTGGCTGGTCGGCATGGGACGTCAGGACGCCCAGGCGCGCATGGCCCACTTCTTCTGCGAGATATTCACCCGGCTGGAGCCGGTGGGGCGAACCGCCGAAGGGAGCTTCGACTTTCCCCTTAACCAGAATGATCTGGCCGATGTTCTGGGCCTGTCGTCCGTTCATGTGAACCGAACCCTGATGGCGCTGAGGGCGGCCGATCTCCTCGACGTGCGCGACGGCCGCGCCGTCATCAAGGATTGGGACGGGCTGAGCCGCGTCGCAGAGTTCGACCCCCAATATCTTCGTCTCTGGAAGGAGGCGGTTTAAGCCTCAGGCGCCCGAGCCAGGCTCCGCCATCTTGCGGTGCCTTTCGGCCAGGACGGTCTGGGGGGTGATCGCCGCCATCGCCGCCTGGACCTTGTTGCCGAGACCCGCCACCACGTCGCCGTCGCCCCGCTTCATGGCCGCATAGCCCGCCTTTGCGACATCCTCCGGGTTCGCCTTGTCGCCCTGGGCGACCTTAGTGTCCATCATGTCGGCGCGCTCGAAGAATCGGGTGTCGGTCGGGCCGGGCATCAGAACGGTGACCGACACCCCTGAGTCCTTCAGCTCATTGCGAAGGGCCAGGGAGAAGCTGTCCACGAAGGCCTTCGAACCATTGTAAACGGCCTGGAAACTGCCCGGCATCAGGCCGGCGATCGAGCCGGTGAACAGGATGCGGCCTTGGCCGCGCGCCCGCATGGTTCTGCCGATCAGATGGACCAGACGCACCGTCCCGGTGATGTTGGTGTTGATTACATGAAGGATCTCATCGAACGGCTGGTCCAGAAAGGCCCGGCCCAACCCGTGACCGGCGTTGGCGGCCAGGGCGTCGATCGGGCGCTCGCCGATCAGCGCTCTCAAGGACTGCACCCCCTCTTCAGAGGCCAGGTCGACCTGAAGGGCCTCGACATGGGCGCCCAATCCCTCAAGCGCCTGCATCGCCTCAGCCAATGGGGTGTCGGCGGCGATGACCAGGTCGTAGCCGTCCTGGGCGAACAGCTTGGCCAAGGCGTAGCCGATGCCCGATGAGGCCCCGGTGACCACGGCCAGCGGCCGAACGGTTTCTGCAGCGGTTTGATCCAGGGCGTCGGTCATTGATGAACTCCGGCTTTTCAGCCTGACCAACTCACGCCTGGGCCCTGTGTTCCGTCCAAGACTCGACGGAACGAAGCCGGCGCCGCTCGGTTCACCACGTTCAGCCGATCGGAGCTAAGTCCATGTCTTATAGTGACGTTTCAACCGACGCCGACGTCGGATCGACCGCCTTCCTTGAAGAGGATCGGCAAGAGGGCGACCATGACTCTTCAAGTCTGCGTGCGGCCCTGATCAACCGGCCGAGGCAGGAACTCTATGACTACTGGCGGGAGTTTCGAAACCTGCCCAGCTTCATGGAGAATGTGAAGGCCGTCGAAATTCTGGACGGGCGTCGCTCGCAATGGACCATAGCCGGCCCCGCCGGCGCCGACTTCGACCTGGTCTGCGAGATCACCGAGGATCGCCCGGGCGAGCGGATCGCCTGGACCTCTTCCGAGGGCTCCGACGTCGATCACGAGGGCTGGGTCGATTTCAAGGACAACCCCTTCGGTCGCGGCACGGAGGTCCGGGTCTTCATCAGCTATGATCCGCCTGCGGGGGTGGTGGGCAAGGTGGTCGCCAAGGTGATGCAGCGCGAGCCGCGGGTTCAGGCCCGGCGCGAGCTTCGCCGCTTCAAACAGCTGATGGAGACGGGGGAGGTTTCGACCTCCAAGGCGCCCGAGGCGGCGCCCCGCGCCTCGCGCCACCTCTGATCCATTTCCCTCGAACCAAGGAGCCCAAATGCGCGCCCTCACATGGCACGGCAAACACAATGTCCAGGTGGATACGGTCCCTGACCCCCAGATCGTCAATCCCAGGGACGCCATCATCAAGATCACGGCGACCGCCATCTGCGGCTCGGACCTACACCTCTACGACAGCATGATCCCCGGCATGTCCAACGGAGACATCCTGGGACATGAGTTCATGGGGGAGGTGGTGGAGGTCGGCCGAGGCAACACCAGCCTGAAGAAGGGCGATCGCGTCGTGGTCCCCTTCGTCATCGCCTGCGGCCAGTGCTTCTTCTGCGAACGGTCGATGCCAGCCGCCTGCGACAATTCCAATCCCGCCGACAAGGCCGACGCCACCGAGATCGCCTACGGCCACTCCGTCGCGGGCCTGTTCGGCTATTCGCACCTGACCGGCGGCTTCGCCGGGGGACAGGCCGAATATGCGCGCGTGCCCTATTCCGACTACGGCCCGATCAAGATTCCCGACGGGATCGACGACGAGAGGGTCCTGTTTCTGTCCGACATCTATCCCACCGGCTGGATGGCGGCGGAGAACGCCCAGATCCAGCCCGGCGACACCGTCGCGGTCTGGGGCTGTGGACCGGTCGGTCTGTTCGCCATCAAGAGCGCCATCCTTCAGGGCGCCGGCCGGGTGATCGCCATCGACCGTCACCCGAACCGATTGGCCCTCGCCAAGGCCAATGGCGCAGAGGTGCTGAACTATCACGAGGTCAAGGTGCGCGAGGCCCTGATGGAGATGACGGCCGGCCTGGGCCCCGACAGCTGCATCGACGCCGTCGGCATGGAAAGCCACGGCTTCTCGCCAGACAATATCGTCGATGCGATCAAACAGGAGACCCGGCTGGGGACAGACCGTCCCCACGTGCTGCGCGAAACCATCATGGCGGTGCGCAAGGGCGGAACGGTGTCGGTCCCAGGCGTTTACGGCGGGGTGGCGGACAAATGGCCTGTGGGCGCCTTCATGGAGAAGGGGCTGACGCTGAAGACCGGCCAGACCCATGTTCAGCGCTATCTGCCGCAACTGCTGCAACTGGTGCTGGACGGCAAGATCGACACCACCGACCTGATCAGCCACCGTCTGCCGCTGGAACAGGCCCCCGAGGGCTACAAGAACTTCAAGGAAAACCAGAACGAATGGACCAAGGTGGTCCTGAAGCCGCACTGAGGCTTCAGCAGCCGCAGGCGAAGCGATGAAGGCGCGCGGGGTCGGTGACGATCATCCGGCCCCGCGACAGCTTCAGCGCGCCGTCCCGCTCCAGGGCCTTGACGGCCGCATTGACGCTGGTGCGTTGAACGCCCATGGCCTGTGCCAGGATGGACTGGGTTGTGCGCAGTTCAGGGCCGGAGGTCTCGTACAGACGGCGAATCCAATTGGCCGTGCGGTGGGGCACTTGGTGGACGGCGTTGCAAGCCGCCTCGGCCTGCACCCGCGACAGACGGTCCAAGGCATGGCGGGCGAAGACGTGTTCGACCCAGGCCTGCCCCATCAGGTCCGACAGTTCGGCGGCCGGCGCCTCGATCCAGTGGGTGTCGATCAGAGGTAGAAAACGCACGGGATAGAAGGCGGAGGCCAACGAGGCTTCCCAACCGAACATCGCGCCTCGGCCGTGAAGGCCGACGCAGGCCATGTTCTTGCGGTCGAAGGCCGCCAAGGCGCCGTCCAGCACAAAGCCCACCGCCGCACGCCCTTCCAGGCTTTCCCCGGCGCGGCCGCTCCGCATCTGACCCTTCTGTCGGACCAGATCCTGGACCTCGTCCGGCATCAGCCGCAGCACCGGGTGATCCCGCACGCCTTGCGGACGATGGTCTTCCGAAATCGGATCGCCCGAGGAGACCGCGAGGGCTGAAGCGGCGTCATACATGCACCCACCCTGCACGGCGCGTAAGGCCAAGGCATTCACATGGGTTAAGCGAGGGCGGCGATCGCTGCGCCTTGGGCGATTCTTTTTTCCCGCTCGGACCGGACCGCAGGGCGAGGAGGCGGGGCGAACCCTGCCTGCCTCGACCGAGGCGGGGCATGGACGACGCCTCTCAGGCCGCGGAACCCGCCGCAGCGGCTGGCCTTTCCTTAAGACGAAGGAGCCGCGCCATGACGATGAAGTTTTACCAGATAGACCTTGAGCAAGGCGGGGTGACGCGAACCGTACGCGTTCCGTCCGAGACCGATGTCCAGGCGGCCGACGCGGCCGCGCCTCTGATGAAGGCGGGCGAGCGGATCGTCGCCATTCGCCAGGTCGTCGATGACGGATTGCAGAAGGCCGACGCCCTGCCGCCCGTCTCCCAGGCGGAGGCCTTCGCCGAGATCACGCCGGGCGCGGCGGCAAAGGGGCCGCCTCCCGCCAGCTGACGCCGCAGCCGGCGCCGGGTCGCGCTGAAGACTGACCTGGGTAAGCTGAAGCGTTGCGCTGAAGGAGGGTTGACGGCTTTGTCGGGCGGCAGACGAGTGAACCATGCCCGACCAACCGACAAACATCGACGACGCTTCTCCGCAGTTTGGGCGAGACGATTTAGCGACGATGGTTCGGGCGGTTGTCGGCTAAGGTGTCCGAGACGACGACATCGGTGAACGCCGCCCAGCGCCTGACGCCTATGGAGGCGGCCTGTCTGCGCCGTGTGCGCGACGGTCTTCAGTCGAAGGAGATCGCGCTCGAATTGGGCCGCTCCGCCAAGACCATAGACAAGCATATCGAGAACGCCTGTCGCAAACTGGGCGTCAGCAGCCGCCGGCAAGCGGCGCGCCTCTATTTCGAACCTCTACGGGACGATTCCGTAGGGGCGTCATTCCCCCTGCCCACCGCTCCCGACGCCGTCTCTGATGACGGTCGGAAAGGAGGCCCGGATGCCGCACTCGGGATGTCATCTGCCGCCCGTCACATGGGAGGAGCTGGAGGCGATCTTCGAGGATTTGGCGGCGACGAACGAGGAACGCGAGACGGCTCTGCGGTTGCTGGATCTGACACGGACCCTTCAGCCCTATCTCTCGCCGCTCGATTTGATGCGCGAGATACTCTGCATCGCGCTCGTTCTCCCCAGCGAGAACGATCGGCCGCCAAGAAGGCCGGCGTTGCCGAGCGAGTTCGTGAACTGGCGATGATTCCGATCTTCGCCGCCGTCGCACTCGCCGTTCTCGCCGCCATTCTCGGAGGCAGTGTGCAGCTTCAGCTCGCTGTGCAAGCGCTCGATCGTCTGCTGTCCGGCCGCTAGGTCTCTCTTTCCGCTGATCAACAGTTGATGCGGCGCCGACAGCTCGGCGTCGGGGAGCGGACAATGCAAAGACTTGAAATCGCGCAAACGATCGCGAACGCCCTGTTTCGGGCGGAGGACCAGGCCGACCAAGGTCTGATGGCGGCGAGCGCCCTCGTCAGCCTGATGGCGGAGACGCGGCTGGATCATCGCCTTTCGGCCGTCTTGGCCGCTCAGGCCGTTTCGGAGACCACCGAGGCCATTCGGGCTTTCGGCGAAGCGCGAGCCCGTCTGGTGGCGGCCCATGCGGCGCTGGAACAGGCCGCGCCGGCGCTCATTGGGCGCGAGACGCGACTGATGGGGCCGCTGACAGGCAAGCCCGAAACCGACCAGCCCAGGACCGCTCGTCTTCGGGCCGCCGCCTGATGGTGACGCTGGACTTGCAAGGTCGGACGGCGCGCGCCACGAAGACCTATGCAATCGCTACACACGCCGCTGCAAATCGGTCTGACCGTCGCCATGGCGGTCTGCCTTCTCGTCGCCCTCTGGAAGGGCGACGGGTCGGCGCGGCTGGCGGCCCTGGGCATGGTGGCGGGGTCGGTGCTCAGCGCCCTGGTGCAGGATCGCGCCAACCCCGACGCCGCCCAGTGGCTGATCATGGGGGTGGACGCAGCCTATCTGGGGCTGTTGGCGGCGATGGCCTGGCGCAGGCCCGCGCGCTGGTTGGTCTGGGCGGCGGCGTTCCAACTCGCCCAGGCGGTGACGCATCTCAGCTTCGCGCTCAATCCGGAGATTCTCGGCCGGGCCTATATCAGCACCTCCTATGTGCTGTTCGCGGGTCTGCTTTGCGCCCTGTTCGCCGGGCTTCTGCGATCGGAGGCCGCCCATGAGCATGACGGCCGAACCGATCGATGCGACTGACCGCTATGTAGGCGACCGCCTGTCGGAACTGCGCAGGGAGATGGGGTTGAATCTCTCCGAGCTGGCGAGGACCAGTGCGATTTCGATTGCGGAGCTGTCGGCCATCGAGGCGGGCAGGGGGAAGGTCTACAGCGCCACCCTCTGGCGTCTTTGCCGCGCCCTCCACGCCGACCTGGAAGACGTCCTTCCGCCCCGCGACCTCACGGTCAGCGGTCGCGCCTGAAGGCGTCGGACAAGTCCTGATGGAGCAGGGCGACGATGGTGGGTGATCACAGGTTCGAACTGTGCACCCGCTGATTAGGAGATGCCGATGTGGGCTCTCCAAAACCCGCAAAATCAGCGAAATTGCTCGATTTAAAATATTGATATAATTGATTATTGTCCGGCGGCGTGGGCTGAAGCGAACCCAGCGAGAGCTGTCGTCCCAAGCCGCGGCGGCGCCATTCTCCTGCTCGTAAACCTGAAGCGTGAGATGCGGCGTCCGAACGGGGGCGGACCAGGAGCGACGAAGTCGGCCTTTCAGGACCGGCCGCCACCGACGTCACAGACGGCCCCCGGCTCCCCTGTCGTTCCGGAGCCCTGAGCTGACCCGCCGTCATGAAGAGGCTAGTGGGCCTTCCGTTCGCATCGGCGACGGCGTGAAGCTCGGTGTTCATGCCGCCTTGCGTGCGTCCGATCAGTCGCCCGAGCCCGACTTTTTTGCCCGCAGGCTCGAAGCCGTGCCGTGCCCTTGAGATAGGTCGCGTCGATCATGACCGTGCGGCGTTCGGTCTGAGCCCCGGACAGGCCGGCCATCATCCGGATGAAGACCTAGCCCATTGCAGTGTCGGGTTTAGAACGGCGTTTCGGGGGTTAATCGTGCCGATTGTGTGGCCTCGATGTTTCATCTCGCATGTATTTTCCATTGTGACGTCGGCAAAGCGACGCCGCTTGCAGAGCGGCGCTCCGCAGCCAGATTGGTGCAAGCTTCACGACGTAACGGTGACGGTGTCGCGACAAATCGTGGCTACGGCCGTCCTCGGCTGCAGTCCTCAGGGTTTGTCGCTCGGAGGTGAAGCTGCGCCGGTACGACCGGCAGGGGGATGACATGACTGCAAGACCGATGAGTACTTCGATGCTGGCCCTGATGATTTGCGCATCGGCGGGCGGCGCCTGGGCCCAGAGCTCGACCGAGGCCACGCTTGAACAGGCGGCGCGCGCTGCCGCTGCTCAGAAGGCGACATCCGCCGAGGCGTCGAGCGAACCCGCCGTCATCGAGGCCGTGGAGGTGACCGGCAGCCGCCTGCAGAACGGCGACGTTACGGCCGATGTCCAGGTGATCACCGCCGAAGAAATACGAGCGAGAGGGGTCACCTCGGTTGAGGAACTGATCCGCACGCTTCCTCAGAACGTCGCCAATGTCGGCGCCCTTACCAACGATCGGGCGAAGGGGCCGCTGAAGAATCGCACAGCGCCGGTGTCGCGTCTGGGCGCCCTAGGGGTTTCGGCCGCAAACCTGGGCGGCATGGGAGCGGGCAACACGCTTGTGCTGATCAACGGTCGCCGCGTCGCCGGCGCTGCGGGGATCGAGGACGGGTTCGTCAATCTGAACGGCATTCCGCTCAGCGCGGTCGAACGTGTGGAGATTCTGACGGGCGGCGCTTCGGCCGTCTATGGGGCGGATGCAACGGCGGGGGTCATTAACTTCATCCTGAGGCGAGACTTCGTCGGCGCCACCCTGACCGGCCAGGTCGAAAACTCCAACAACGGGGCGGACAACAGCAGCGTCAGCCTGTTCGCGGGCTACAGCTGGCGGGGCGGGAACCTGTCCGGCACCCTGAGCCATTCACGTCGTGATCCGATCCTCAATCGCGACGTCGGCTACGTCACCAACGACTACTCCAGCTATTACGGCGGGAACCCCAACTATGATCGTCGCTCGTTCGCACAGGGCTTGCAGCCCGGGGTGATCGACCGAAGCACG
Source organism: Brevundimonas sp. Br13 (assembly GCF_055391505.1). Lineage (NCBI taxonomy): Bacteria > Pseudomonadati > Pseudomonadota > Alphaproteobacteria > Caulobacterales > Caulobacteraceae > Brevundimonas > Brevundimonas sp. Br13. The sequence continues at coordinate 1,900,085 of NZ_AP044008.1, forward strand.
ATGGCCTATGACCCCTCCACGGGGGGGCTGGTCAATAACGCGCAGGGATTGACGGTTCGTCCCGGCTTCACCGGTCGTCCTACAATGTCGGACATGGTGACCGTCGGAAGAGAGGCTCTTCCCGATTTTGTGCCGAAGTACGCCGGCAATGAGACCGAAAACACGAGCCTGTCGCTGAGCTTCGAGCAGAATCTGACCAGCCGCCTCAGCATCTTCGCCAACGGCCTATATTCTCGCGCCAAGAATACGCAGGAGATCGAGTTCTCCAGGCTGTCGATCAACCTCGCGCCCGGACAGTACTACAATCCATTCCCGGCCTATTACTTCAGCAGCTTCCAGCCGGGAGTCACGGTCTATTACAATCCGAAGGCCGAGGTCGAGGCTGGGATCCTGCCCAGCGGCAACATATCCAACACCTACGATTCCTGGAACTTCAATACGGGCCTGCGTTATCGACTGGGCGAGAACAGCCGGATCGAGTTGAACTACACGACGTCGCAGTCCGAATCGGACGGACAGCAAATGGTTTTCGGCAACCTGGTTGATCTGCGCCGCAACTCAGCGTCTCCCACCGGCGTGTCATGCTACAACTTCATGCTCGCCAACAATCGCTATGCGGCGGACGTTCGTCCCGGCATTCAAGACGCCTTCGACCGCCAGTGCAGGGCCTTGACCAGCGCGGATCCGACTCTCGCCTTCAATCCCTGGAAATCCACGGTCGATGGGGGCGGCTCCAGCGTGGTGGACTTCTATTACCGCGACGCTCGCGAGGACCGCAGCTCTCGTCTGGAGAATTACGACATCCAGATGAACGGGGTGCTCAAGACCCTGCCTGCCGGCAAGGTCTATTACGCAATCGGCGCGGAATACGCGAGCGACGGCGTCGACAGCAGCGAGGTCAAGGTCAAGACGGGCGAAGCGGTTGATCGGGATCGTTACGCCTATTTCGGCGAGTTGTCGGTGCCAATCTTCGGTCCGGACTACAACCGCTTCCTGGCGCGGTCGCTGACGCTCACCTTGGCGGCCCGCAACGACACCTATGAGACCTATGGCGCGGTCGGTACGGTCAACAAGGTTCCCATCGATCAGGGCGGGGAGCTGATCTTCGGAGAGAACACCTTCTCGCGCACGACGCCGTCCTACGGTCTGCGTTGGGAGCCTTTTGAAGGGCTGGCCTTCCGCGCCAAGTGGAGCGAGGCCTTCCAGGCCCCACCGTTCACGCAGCTGTTCGACGTGCAGGGTTCTTCGACGTTCAACACTACCATCTTCGACGACCCTCTGTTCAGCTGCATCGGCTGCATATCCTTCTATCCGACCCGCAACGCCTATACGGCCCAGGTCGTGCGTGCGCCCAACCCCGACCTACGTCCTCAGACGTCCGAACAGGAGGCCTTCGGGCTGACTTGGCGGCCAAAGGGGCGGCTGGAAGGGCTGGCGGTAGACGTCGCCTACAATCACACGGTGATCCACGACGAGTTCGCGACTCTTCAGAAACTGCTGACCCTGATGCCGAGCGCCGAGGTCCTGAAAATCGAACAATTCTATCCGCGCGATGCGACGGGACGGATCATTCGCCAACAGAACCAGATCTTCAACATCCTCGGCTCCGAGTTCGCCTCCATCAACTATGAGATCAGCTATCTGTGGCAGACGGAGTGGGGCACGTTCGAACCGCGTCTGAACGTCCTCGACAACCTGATGTCAGAACAGCAGGCGTTTGAAAACACCGCCAAGATTTCCACCCTGGGGTCGATCCTAGGGCCAGACGAGTACAAGGTGGTCGGCTCTCTGGGGTGGTACTACCACGATCTCAGCGCTAATATTTGGGCCTATTACACGCCCAGCTATCAAAACGACTACGCCATAACTACCGCTGCGGGGATCATCTCCAATCCCAAGGACCAGCAGGAGGTCGACGACTTCCTCACGTTCGACATGACGTTCGCCTGGCAGGTCGCGAACAATACGCGGCTAAACGTGGCCGGGCGCAACATCTTCGACGCCCAGCCGCCGTTCGTGGTCGTGTACAACCTTCCCTACGATGCGGCACGTTACAATGCGGCTGGACGGACTCTGTCGCTTGAACTCCAGTATACGTTCTGACTGGATGAAGAGGGGGCGGCGGCTCAGGCGGGCGCCCCCTTGTCGGTTCGGTTACGCCGGAGCCGACGTTCCATCGCCGTCGAGGGGCTCATGAGACTGCTGCTTGTCGAGGATGACGCCGACGTCGCCGAGACCCTTGTGCTTTATCTGGAGAAGCAGGGCTTCGTCGTCGATGTGGCGACCAGCCTGGCCATGGCGCGTGACGCCCTGGATGACGGCGGGTTCGATCTGGTCGTGCTGGATCGCGGCCTGCCGGACGGGGACGGGGTCTCCCTGATCGCCTGGTCCGAACAGAGAAACCGGCGCCAGAGGTTCATCGTCCTGACGGCTCTCAGCTCGATCGATCATCGGGTCGAGGGGCTGGAATCGGGGGCCGAGGATTATATCGCCAAGCCGTTCGAGCCGCGCGAATTGCTGGCGCGGATCCGCACGGCGCTGAGGCGGCCGATCGAGACGCGACGGGAGACGCGCCGGTTCGGACCTTTGATGCACGACCTGGAAAGCGGCGTCTTTTTCGTGGACGAGACGCCCCTGACCCTGCGACGCACCGAAGCCCTGGTGCTGGAGGCGCTGATGGCGCGCCCCGGCGCCGTCATCCAACGTGAAACGCTGGAAGCGAGGGTCTACGGCTATGACAAGGTCGTCAACGCCAACTCGCTCGAGTCGCAAATCTCGCGTCTGCGCACCAATCTGGCGCGGCGGACCGACAAGGTGCGCATCCAGGCCGTTCGCGGCCTGGGCTATTGCCTAACCGAAGACAGCTGACATCGCCGCTCGATCTCAGATCGCGTCAGCCTGGTGCAAGCCAAGCATGAGACACCCACTCCTATGGCTTACGAATCCGGATATTCCATGACGTCTCAGGACGATGTCGAACGCGCCCGACAGGAGGCCGCCGCGTTCAAGGAGACCTTCATCAACATCCGCGCCGAAGTCGGCCGGATGATCGTCGGCCAGGCGGATGTCGTCGACGGCGTCCTGACCGCCCTTATGGCCGGTGGCCATGTGCTGCTGGAGGGCGTGCCGGGCCTGGGCAAGACCATGTTGGTCGCCTCTTTGAGCCGAGCGGTCGATCTGCCCTTCTCGCGCATCCAGTTCACGCCGGACATGATGCCGGCCGACATCGTCGGCACCACGGTCCTGACCGAAACCGACGGCGGGGGGCATGAACTGACCTTCCAGCAGGGGCCGATCGTCTCCAACCTGGTGCTGGCGGACGAAATAAACCGCGCGACGCCCAAGACCCAGTCCGCCCTGCTGGAGGTGATGCAGGAACGCCAGGTCACGGTCGGCCGCCGCACCATCAAGATGCCGGAACCCTTCTGCGTCATGGCGACCCAGAACCCCGTGGATCAAGAGGGCACCTATCCTCTGCCCGAGGCGCAGCTGGACCGGTTCCTGTTCAAGCTGGTCGTCGGCTACCCGTCCGAGTCCGACTATCACGCCATCATTGATCGCACGACGGCGGGGCACGACGTCGTGCTGAATCCCGTCGCCGACGCCGCGACGGTGCAACGGATGCGGGCTGTCGTGCGTCAGGTGCCCGTGACGGAGGCGGCCAAGACCTATGCCATTCGCCTGGTCATGGGCACCCAGCCGGGCAGCGACTATGCGCCCGACAGCGTCAATCGCAGCGTGGCCCTGGGCGCCTCTCCGCGTGGGGTTCAGAGCCTGATGCTGGCCGCCAAGGTCCAGGCCCTGCTGGATGATCGTTTTGCCGTCAGCACCCACGATGTCGCGGCTGTGGTCATGCCCGTCCTGCGGCACCGGCTGGTGGTCAACTATCACGCCCAGGCGAACAATCTCACGGCCGACGCCCTGCTGGAGGATGTCCTGGCCCACGTCAAACGTCCGTACGCCACCGACTGACGGTCCCCATAAAGGTCAGTCGGCACGGATGTCCGAGGCGCCGCAGGGTCCTGCTTTCCCTGCGGCGCCTTTCTTTTAGGGCTCAGAAGCGCTTGGCGAACTGGATGCCAACTTGCCGTCCGATGGGATCGTGATCGTCTCGGCCATAGCCGGGTGCCGGGCGGCCGTCGCCCAGGCGGGCCTCCGGACGGGTGTCGAATGCGTTCTGAACCTCGACCGTGATCTGGCCGCCGCCGGCCAAGCGACCTGATCGCGGAGCCGCCGTTGACCCTTGAGCGCGTAACTCGGAGGGTAGGAGGATGACGCCGAGCCGGAAATCCACAGCCGCGAAGCCGTCGACCACAAGGTCGTCCGGTCCCGTCGCGTCCCCTCGCAGAGATCGGTAGCCCGCCTGCCATCGAGCGCTCGTGCTCAGGCTCCAACGGCCCCGCCGGGTTTCGGCGTTCAGGAAGAGGGTCTGGCGAGGCAGGCCGCCGCCGACGCCCGCGATCCGGTCCAGAACCGGGGCGCCGGGTCCAAAACGGGAGCGATCCGTCAGGCGGTAGGCGTAATTCAGGTTGATCTGAAGGCTCTGCGGCTCCTCATCTTCACCCCGCGGCAAGGGCAAGGCCAGACTGACCGAAGTGGATAGGTCCTCCGATGTCGCGGAAGCCAGGTTCAGCGGCCTGCGGTCGATGAAGGCGAGCCGACCCTCGGCGTCGCGGATGAAGCGTTCCGGAAAGGCGGCCTCAAGCGCGGGGGTCGGTTCGCTCAGTTGTCCGACACCGTCCTGCGTCTCGTTTCGACCGTAGCTGAGGTTCAGGAAAAGCCCCGTTTTTGTAAGGGGCCCCGCGCTGACGCTCGCCGACAAGCGATCCGATCGCTGCGCCCTCAGGTCCGGATTGCCGCCGAGCAGCGGTGTGACCTGTACGGCCTGGCCGGTCACCAGATCGAACACCGAGACAGGATCGCCGTAGACGAGAGGCGCATAGAGTTGGTCGGTCGTCGGAGCGGCGTTCGCGGTCGCATATCCCGCATTGAGCCTCAACGCCTCGATCGGGGTCCAGTTGAGATCGAGATCCAACCCGTCGCCTTCGCCTATGGAGCTGTTTAGCAGATTGCCGCCGAGGCTGAGTGAAACCTCGCCAGGACCGAACTGACGCTCCCCATCCTCGTCGATCCGGCGCCACAGTGGAACGACTATATTGCCGCGCAGACTGGTGGTCCGGGTGGTGCGATCCTCTTCAACCACGTCGGCTTCGACCGTCGCTCGTTCCGTATCGGACCAGCTCAGCCGATGGTCCACGGACAGATTCGCTATCAGATTTCCCGTGGGCAGGGTCTTCAGCTTGCGGTTCGCGTCCATATTCGCCCCGATGGATCATGACGCAGAGAGGACACAAGGCCATTCGGGCGAGAACCGTGGGGGAGGGAAGATCTGGACCGGGTGCGCAAGACCCGGCCGAGCGTGTCGCTGCCGTCTAGCGTATTTTGGCCCCGTAGATGTTCCAAACCTCGACCGGCCCGAAGTTCAAGGCGCGAACAGAGGTCTCAATCTTCGAAAGGTCGCCGACAACAACCCAGGTCAGCTGTTCGGGGCGGTAGGTCCGGCGTGACCAGGCTTGGACCTGATCCAGGGTGACCGCCGACAGCCGGTCGCCGGACGAGGCGGCGCGATCATAGGGCAGGCCGTAGGCGGCCGAGCTGACGATCGACCCGAGGAAGGCGGCGTTGCCTGAGAAGGCCGACGGAAGGGCCAAGATGCGGGCGGTCCGGTCGCGGTCGATCTCGTCCTGCGTGGCGGGGCGTGCGTCGACGAAGTCGGCGATCTCCTTGCGGATCTCCGCCATGGCCTCGGCCGCGTGCTCCGCCTCGATGGCGCCGCTGACGGTGAAGAGGCGCTGGCCGACCGGGGCGTCCGACACGCCCCCAGTAAAGCCGTAGGTCCAGCCCTTGTCTTCGCGCAGGTTCATGTTCAGGCGGCTGTTGAAACCCGAACCCAGGACGGAATCGGCCAGAGCCTCGGCTGCGGACTGGTCCGGGTCGAAGGCGTCGACGACGTGGCCGGCCATTACATTTGTCTGGGTTGCTCCGGGCGCATCGACCAGAATGACGCGACCCGGTGTTCCAGCGGCGTCGGCGAGGGGCGCCAGCGGCGTCGGCGCGGTCGCGCGCCAGTCGCCGAAATATTTGCCGGCCACCGCGCGCGCCTGGTCGAGAGTAATGTCGCCGATCAGATAGAGGGTGGCGTTGTTCGGGCCCAGTTCGCGGTCGTGGAAAGCCTGGAGGGCGTCACGCGACACCTCGGCGGCGTCGGCTCGCGTGCCGATCCGGCCGTTGCGATGTCCTTCGCCCCAGACCGCACGCGCGTAGACAGGGCCTGCGGCGTTTATCGGATTGCGTTCATAGGCGTCGAACTGCGGACCGACCCCTTCCAGGGCCCGGTCGATCTCGCGCTGTGGATAGGTGGGGCGGCGAACGACTTCGGCGGCCAGGGCGAAGCCTTCGTCCAGTCGGGCGCTCAGCATTGACCAACTGACGCCGCTCTGGCGAGCCTGCGCGCCCGCCTCGATATTAACCCCTATTCGCGAGGCTTCGCGCGCGAGACGCTCGGCGTCGTAACGTCTTGTCCCGGCGGTCATCAGGCTGAAGGCCCGGGCGGCGGCGCCACGGCCGTAGGCGTCTTCCGCCATCGAGCCGGTGGCGAACTGAAGCCGGGCGTCGACGACGGGAAGATTGGGACGGTTCGCCACCACCAGCCTCAAACCGTTCGGCAAGACCGTCTCTTCGATCCGGGGAAACTGGATCCGCGTATCGGCAGGGCCGGGTTCGGGCATCCGCGTAGGATCCGCCAGGCCGGCGACGTCGGGCGCGCGCGCCGGCTTCGGCGCCGGCCGTTGCACCAGTTCGTAATAGGGGCGCGACAGGGTCCGCGCGGTCAGGGCGCGGATCTCGTCGCGGCTCGGGCTCTGAATCCAGTCGCGTTGCTTGAGGAAGTAGGTCGGGTCGCCGCGGGTGGTTTCCCCCTCCGCCAACCACGCCCCGATGGCGGCGCTGTCCTCGAGCATCCGCAGCAGCGACAGATCCGTCGCCGAAGCGACCGTCTCCAGCCGTTCGGCCGACGGGCCCTTCTCGTAAAAGTCCGCCAGGACCCGGTCGATGGCGGCGTCCGCCGCCTCGGGTTCTATCCCGGGTTTCAGCTCTACGGAGAGGCTGAAGGCGCCGGCCAGCTGACCTTCGTTGACCGAGGCGGAAACGCTGGAAGCGAGACCCCTATCCTCCACTAAGGCGTCATGCAGGGGCGTGCCCTTGCCGCCCGCCAGGCTGCGGGCCGCCAGTTGGAGCAGGGTGTTGTCGCGAGAGGCGGCGGCAGAAAGGGGCCATGTGCGGGTCAGGACGGCGACAGGGATGTTCTCGTAGACCACGTCGCGCCGGATGTCGGGCATCGGGGGCGTCCAAAGCGTCGGGCGGCTGATCGGTTCGCCTTGACGCACCCGGCCGAAATAGCGGGCCGCCTTCTCTTGGGCTGTTGCGACGTCGATGTCGCCGGCCAGAACCAAAACGGCGTTCGAGGCCCCGTAGTTGGCGGCGAACCAGGCCTTGACGTCCTCAACGGTGGCGCGATCCAGATCCTCCATCGAACCGATCGTCGTGTGGGCATAGGGATGGTCGGGGGGATAATAGCCCCGGAGGAACTGGGCTTCGGCGGCCTGTCCTGGGCCGAGCTCGCCCTGACGCTTCTCGTTCTTGACCACGGCGCGCTGCTCGTCGAGCAGAGCCTGGGTCATGCCGCTGTCCAGGTCGCCCATCCGGTCAGCCTCCATCCAAAGCGCGCGGTCGAGCGCGTTGGAGGGAACGGTCTGGAAATAGTTGGTGTAGTCGGCCGTGGTGCTGCCGTTGATCCCCGTCGCGCCGACCGCCTCGAGCGGCGGGAAATATTCGGTGGGTCGGTTGCGGGTCGGTTGGAACATCAGATGTTCAAACAGATGGGCGAAGCCGGTGCGGCCTTCCGGCTCGTCCTTCGATCCGATCCGATACCAGACGCCGACAAACACGCTCGGGGCGGTGCGGTCGGTATAGACCAGCACGGTAAGCCCGTTCGGCAGGGTGAAGCGCTCGTAGGGAATCTGCACCCTGCCGAGTTCCGCCCGTCCCGGGGCTCGACTCTGGGCTTCGGCTCGGCCGATCGCCAGAGCCGGGCCGGCAGCGACCAGCAGGGCAGCCAGGGCGACGCTCGCCGTCGTCTTGACGAATGGATGCACGGTCGACCCCTTGATCTATGGCGTTCTGCCGGCCCACCAAACATGCGAAGCTTGCCCCAGCCTTGCCGCTGCGGCGGGCGCACGCTTTCGTCTGGGCCCGGACGTCCCGTAAGGTTGGTGCAAGCTGCCCGGCCTAGGCGTTTCAGGGTGTTTCGCGTGTGCGGTTCGAGTTGGAGCGGATGATTCAGGGGGGCGATACAGGGCTGCGGCTGCGTCTGGACGCGCTCGAGGCCAAGGGGCTGCGGCTGATCCTGGATCAGGCGCGTCGCCAGGCCGTGTCGCGCGCGTTCGCCTGGGCCGCTCCCGCCTCGGCCGTCGGGGGGGTGGTCTTTGTGCTCTCCGCCCTGATCCAGCGCCCATCGCCCGTGGTCGGTCTCGCCGCCGTCGTCCTGCCGCCGCTCGTCGTGGGCGGCGTGACCTATCTGGGCGTGCGGCGCGCCCAGTCGATCGAACGTGCTGCTGCGCTCGCCCGCCTGGACCAGAGGTTCGGCATCAAGGACCGGATACAGACGGCCGACGAGTTTTCGCGGATCGCCGACCGCTCCTCCTTTCAGAGCGCCGCCCTCCAGGAGGCGTCGCCGTGGCTTGATCGAGCGGCGAACGCGCCGGTCGTCTCCACGCCGGTATTGACGGTTCGCCCGTCGCGGCTGTGGCTCTGGCTTCTTCTGGCCTTCGTGCTATTCGCCTCGGCCTTTTTCATTCCGGGCTTCGGGGCCGGGGCGAACCCGATCCAGAGCCCGGCCGACGAAACCGCAGCCCCGGCGGTCGCCTCTGTCGCCACGGCTGCGTCTAAGGCGTCGCCGGCCGTTCGGGATTTCGACGCGAACAGCGCCGTCGCCGTCCCCCGCAGCGGCGGTCAGGCAGGGCAGGCCGGCGAGGGGGAGGGCGTATCGTCGATCCTGCGCCGCCTGGCGGCCCTGTTGAGCCCGGACCGCAGCTCGGCCGGCGGTCCGCGTGCGCCGGGCAAGCCGGGGTCGGGCGGCGAAGCGGCGGCGGGCGGCGGCGAGAGCGTCGGACGCGGCGCGCTGGGCATGTCCGGGCACGGCTCTTCTCGCGGCGCCATGGCGGCCGAGCCGGAGGCCGCACGCACAACCCCGGACGACCAGGCCCCGGTCGGCGAGGCGGGCAATCAGGACCAGTCCGACATGGCTGACGCGCCGGCCAGCAGCGGACAGTCGGCGGGCGGGCGTCAGGACGCGCCCTCGGCCCGTCAGGCCGAGCCCGAGCGATCGGGGGAGGGGCGCCGGCAGAGCGGAGAGGGCAAACAGCCGGGCGGCCGCAGCCGTCGCGGCGACCAAGATCAACAGGGCGGCGAACAGAGCGGCGGCCAAGGCGAGTCCGGCCAGCGCAGCGGCGCCGACGCCGGCGCCAAGAAGGGGCGGGGCGTGTCCAGCCTGCTGCTCGCCACTCCGATGCAGGATCGTCTGGCCGGCATGGCCAGTCCCGGCCGCACCAGCACCACGACCCGGGACGGCGCGCCTCAGGCCTTTCCTGTCATTGCGGGTCAAGCCGGCGACCGCGGCGCGGCCCGGGGCGAGGCGTCACGCACGGCGCCCCGTGCGACCTCGCCGCAGGACCAGCGTCTGACGCGCGACTATTTCACCCGGCGAAATGCGAGCAGCGACTGAGATGCTGTTCCGCAAGCGCGCTCCAGTCGCCGCCTCACCTGTCGAAGACCTGGCCAAACCGCTGAGCTTCGAGACCCTGTTCGATCCCGGCTTCCTGGCGGGGCTCAAGGCCTTCTCCCTGCGGATCGCGCGGGCGCAGAAGGGCGGGCGTCTGGCCGAACAGCGCACCAATGCGCGCGGTCAGGGCGCGGAGTTCGCGGACTTCAAACCCTATGTCGCCGGCGACGATCTGCGCGCCATCGACTGGAACGTCTATCGGCGCCTGGGCAAGGTCTTCGTCCGGGTGTTCGAAGAGAGCCAGGACATGCCGGTCTATATTCTGGTCGACCGCTCGCGCAGCCTCTACGTCGAACAGCCCCCGCGCATTCACGCGGCCCAACGCGCCGCCCTGGCTCTGTCGGCCGTGGCGCTGGATCAGCACGATTCCGTCGGCCTCTTTCCCTTCTCCGACACGATGGAGATCGAGTTCCGCGCCGTGTCCGGCAAGGCCGGTCTGGCGCGCGTGGCGCACAGCCTCGCGGCCTACGAAGCCAAGGGCGGCACCGGTCTGGCGGCGGCCTTGATGCATCTCGCCGGCATGGGCGTCCGCCAGGGGCTTGTGATCGTGATCTCCGACTTCTTCGACGAAGCAGGCATTGAGGCTGTGGTGAAGGGGCTCGAGCGTTTGCCGCACAGGCTGCTGCTTGTGCAGATCGTCAAGGCGCATGATGCTGAGCCCGAACGCCATCCGGATCTGAACGGCGACGTGCTGATGGACGATGGAGAGACCCCCGCGCCGGCGTCCCTGACCATCACCCCCGAGCTGATCGCGCGCTACAAGGCGGCCTACGGCGTGTTCGACCGCGCCCTGGTCGACTTCGCCCGCGCCCGAGGCGCCGGCCTGGCGCGGATCGACGCCGATGCACCCGTGACGGAGCAACTGGCGACCCTGTTCGAAGGCGGAGCGGTCCGGCTGTGAGCTTCTTGTCGCTCCCTCTCTGGGCGGTCCTGATCGGCGCCGGCGCTCTGGCGGGCCTGTTGTTCGTGCTGCAGATTCTGAAGGCGCGCCAAAAGCGGGTGCGGATCGCCGCCGCCGGCCTCTGGGCCCAGGCCGCGCGGGTCGCGCCCTTGCGTGTGTTTCGCCAGAGGTTCCAGCGCTGGCTCGCCTATCTTTTGGTGCTGGCCATTGCTTTGCTGCTCTGGACGGCAGGGGCGCGACCGGAGCTTTCGCCCCGTCGCGACACGGCGCGCCATGTCTTCTATCTGGACGCCACTGCGGGTCTGACCGGTTCTGACCAGTTCGACCGCGCCCGCCGCGCCCTCATCGCCGATGTCCGGGCGACCGAGCCGTCCCGACGGACGGTCTATCTAGGGGACGCGACAGGCACGCGATTGTTGCGACCCGGCGAGAACATCGCTCTGCTGAACCGGCGCCTCGAAGGCCTGAAGCCTGAGGCCCGCCCGTCCGACTTCTCCCGCTTTGTCGCCTTGGGGCCCGTCGATCCGATGGCTGCGTCCTCAGAAGGCGAGCGGACGATCCTCCACTACTACGGCGCATGGACCTCGGGCGCGGCGGCGCGGCCCGCTGCAGGCGTCGAACAGGTCTGGGGCTATCTGGCCGAGGCCGTCCCCGGCAATCGCGGCGTCGTCGTCCTGGGTGCGCGTCCGGCCGTGTCCGGAGCTGCGGATCGCGCCGACATCCTGGTCCAGGCGGTGGATGCGCGCGGAGCGACCCTGCCGCCGGAAGAGTTGCGGTTCAGCCGCGACGGCCGCGACGTCTCAATGACACCGTCGGTCCTTGCGGGAGGCGCCTTGATCCTTCGGGACGTGGCGGCCGACGGAAGCCTCTTCGGCGTGCGTCTGGCGCGCGGCGACGCCTTTCCGGCCGATGATCGGGCGGCGCTGAGGCTCCCGGCGCGAGGCGGGCTGAAGGTGGCTCTTTCAGCCGGAACGCCGGCCGCCCTGCGGCAGGTGGTGGGTCTGGACGCAGGGCTGTCCGAGGTCGCAGTCGATCAGGCCGATGTGGTAGTTCGGCGCGCCGACGAGGTCTTCGGCGCCGACCGGCCCGCGTTCGTCCTGAGCGGAACCGACGCGCCGGCCTTCCGCCTGACCTATGCGGCGGACGAAGCCGCGCCCGATCTGGCCTCCGAGTCCGAGACCCTGGGGCTGGCGGATCTGGACGCCGCAGCCTTGGCGAGAAGGACCAACCGCCCCGTCGGCGTGGAATCCGACGCCGGCGCGCGGCGGGGCCTTTCGGTCTGGTCGGCGCTGTTCGATCAGGGGGGCGGTTTCACCACCTCGGCCGATTTCCCGGTCTTCGTCTCACGCTCGCTTCGATGGCTGTCCGACCCTGAACCCTGGATCGCCTACGCGGCCGCCGGGACGACCTTGGTCGATCAGTCGGATCTCTACGGACTCGCGGCGGATCGGCGCCTTGCGGCGCGGGCGTTGAACGGCGACCTCTATCTGGGCGGGGCCGGGCAGATCCGGATCGGCGACCTGCCGGTCAGCGTGTCCCTGCTGGACCGGGCGACGACCCTGGATGCGGCGCGTCCTCGACCGGCGGACATGGTCGTCGCGCCGGTGCGCGGGGCGGCCGTCGATCTCCTCTTCACCCTGTTGGTGCTGCTGGCCGGTCTGTTGCTGACGCTGGAATGGCGGTTGCACCAGCGCGGTGTCCTGGCCTGAGATTCTGATCGTGTCCTTGACCTTTCTTCATCCCGAGGCCGGTTGGCTTCTGCTTCTGCTGCCCGTCTTCGTCTGGTGGGCGCGCAAGGCCGCCCCCTTGCGCCTGGCTCTGCGTCTCGCCGTCTTTGCAGCCCTGATCGCCGCCTTGGCCCAACCAAGTCTGATCTATCCCAGGCGCGGCGCGCCGCAGGTCTTCGTCGTGGATCAGGGCGACCGCCTGTCTCCGGCGGTGCGCGAGCAGGTGCGCGAGGCTGTGACCGCCGCCGTCGCCCGTCGCCGGGCCGACGGCCCGGTCACCGTGATCCAACGCGGCGGGGCGCCGTTGAAGCTGCGCGCCGATCGCTTCGTCCTTCTGGGCGCCAAACCGAGCGACGACTCTCTGACCAAGGCGCTGGCCCTGGCCTTGAACGTCCTTCCTCAGGGCGCAAAAGGGCGCATCACCCTGGTCAGCGACGGTCTGAGCACGGACCGTGACTGGGGGCGCGCCGTCGACGGGCTGCTGTCGCGGGGCGTGGCGGTCGATACGGTGACCCTGGCGGCCGGCCGACAAGACGCCTTCATCGCCCGGGTCGCGACCCCGGTCGTCGGAGCCGGTGAACACATTCCCTTGCACGTCGGATTGGAAGGCGCGGGGCAGGGCCTGTCTGTCGCGGTCTTTAACGGAGCGCGTCGGGTCGCGGCGATCGGTCCATTCGATCTGGACGGCGCCTTGACCGTCCCCCTGTCTCTGCCGGGGGAGCCTTCCGGCTATCACGCCTTGCGGCTTGAGCTGTCGCGCGACGGCCAAGTGGTCAGTCGCTATCAGACCGACTTGGCCGTTCAGGATCCACTGCCCCTTCTCTACGCCAACGGACGTCAGGCCGGCGCGGGCGCAGCCCTGCAACGGTTGCTTGGCGACGGGGTACGGGTCGAAACCCGAGCCCCTGCGACCCTGGGAACGATGAATCTGGCCGCCTATCGGGCCGTCATGCTGGACGACGTTCCGGCCTCGGCTTTGTCGGCTTCCAGTCAGGCTCGCCTTGTCGCCGCCGTGCGCGAGGGCGGCCTGGGCCTTGTGGTTTCGGGCGGCGAGGCGGCCTTTGCGCCGGGCGGCTATGCCGACACGCCCCTGGCGGCGGCCCTGCCGGTCGAGATCAGACAGGATGAGCTGACCGAGGATCCCAGCGTGGCCCTGGCGGTGGTCATCGACACCTCGGGGTCCATGTTGGGGGCGCCTCTGGATCTGGGCAAACAGGTTGCCCGCCTGGCCGTGCGCAAACTGACCCCGGCCGACAGCGTCGGCGTGGTCGAATTCTACGGCGGACGCCAGTGGGTCGCCCCTATGCAGCCCGCGCGAGACATTCCCGAGGTCGAGCGCGCCATCGGCCGCGTCCAGGCCCAGGGCGGCAGCGAACACCTGTTCGGCGCCCTGCAGGAAGCCTATTACGGTCTGCAGAACACCCAGGCCCGATATCGCCATATCCTGGTCATTTCCGACGCCGGTGTGAACGCTGATCGCTATCCGCAGCTGATCCGCCATATCGCCGAGGATCAGGTGAGCGTCTCCACCGTCCTGGTGGGAGGCAGCGCTGAGGGCGAGGCTCGCATGGCCCAGTGGGCCCGTCTGGGGCGCGGTCGCTTCTATGTGGTCAATGACGAGTTCAGCCTGGTCGAGATCAACCTGAAACAGCCGCAGCAGAAGCCCGAGCCCGGCGTAAAGCGCGGTGGTTTCGTCCTTGCCGCATCGGCCCCGGCTTACGGATGGAGCGGTCTGACCGCCCCGCCGCCGGCGCTCGACGGCTACGCCCGCGTCGGGGGGCGGCCCCTGGCCGACACCCTGCTGCGGACGGGGACCGGCGATCCTGTCTTGGCCAGCTGGCAGTGGGGCGCGGGGCGGGTGACGGCCTTGATGACCGAGCCGGTGGGCGAGGGCGCGGCCGGTTGGCGCAATTGGGACGGCTATGGCGACTGGCTGAGACGGTTGATCGCGCGAACGGCGGATAGGCGCCCTGACTGGGACGTGCGTCTCGGCCGTGTCGGCGGACAGGTGTCGATCGTCGCGCAGCGGGTGCGCGGCGGTGGAGACGGCGTCCCAAGCTTGCGTCTCCTCGGCGACGGGGGCGGGGAGCAGTTTCTGGCGCCGGTCGCACGCGCCCCCGGACTTTTCACGGCGACCGTTCAGGTCGCGTCTGACCGGCCGGTGCGTGTGGAGGTCCGTGAAGCCGAAAGCGTGACACGCGCCGCCCTGCCGGCCTTTGCTGGCGGCGACCCGGACCGTCCCCTGTCCGAAGCCGACGCCATGCCGCTCGATCAACTGTCGCGCCTGACCGGGGGCGAGGCGTTCGACACGGTTGCGGCGCTTGCCGCCAAGCCAGGCGCCCACGGTGAGGAGGCGGCCGCCCTGGATCTTTGGGGCTGGCTGTGCTGGCTGGCCCTGGCCCTGTATCTGGCCGACATTCTGTATCGCCGTTGGCCGCCTCGGCGGACCGCCGCGGGAGCCTGACTATGATCCTCCGCTCCCCAACCCTCTTCCTGGCCCTGGGCGCGAGCCTTTGCGGCGTGGCGCCGACGACGGTTCTGGCGGCGCCCCAGGTGGAGATGACCGCCTCCCCTATCGAGCCAGGCCTTTTGAACGCCGAGCGTCTCGACTTCGCCGCGGCGGACCGACTGTATGCGCGCGCTGTTCTGGCCGACGACCTGGCAGGCGTCATGGCGCGTCTCGATAGCCTGGCCGTGTCTCCCGACCGGGGCATCGCCTGTCGGGCCGCCGTGCTGAAGGCGGTGCTGCTATGGCGCGGCGGTCAGGCTGAGGCGGCGGGCGACACCGTCTCAGCCGTCTTGACCCAATGCGAAACGACCGACGCCCTTCTGCTGCGGGCGCGTCTGCTGGACATTCAGGGCCAGGCCGGGGCCGCGACCGGCTTCTACGAACGCGCCCGCGCCCTGTCCGGCGATGCGGCCGAACGGATCATGATCGACCGCAGGTTGGCGGTGATCGGGGTGACAGGCCGTCGGCCGCTCGCCCTGGCCGAACTGGCTCAGGCCGGACCCGAGGCGGCCAATCGAGCGGCGGCTGTTTTGGGGTTGCTGGGACGCGCCGGAGACGCCCTCAGCCTGTATCGTCCCTCGGTCCAGGGTTACGCCGCAGCCGTGAGGCAGGCGGACTGGGCGGTCACGGCAGGCGACCGAACCGCCGCCGCCGCCGCCGCCTGGCGCGCTTTCGAGGTGGGGGCGACGTCGGAAGATCGATTGTACGCCTTGGCTCTTTTGGTCGAGGCCTATCGGACGGTGGACGATCTCGCTGGGGCCGAGAGGGATTTGGCTGGGCGGCCGCGTGGACCTGAGGTCGATCAGACTCGCCTCGACGTCCTCTTGGAACTGGGGCGCTACGACGAGGCAGTCGCCTTTGTTCAGGCCAGCGGAGACGCAGCCCTGCGCGAGCGGCTTCTCGGCGTGTTGCGCGCCGCCGGCCGCACCGACGAGGTCAAGGCGGAATACGCCCGACTGATCCGCGCCCAGCCCGCAGAGGCGCGCTGGTCGAACGACCTTGCCGCCCTCCATCTGCAACAAGGCGACGTGGACGGCGCGGTCGCCGTCTACAAGCTCTTCTTCGCCGCAAACCGGGATCGAGCCGAGGCCCAGATCGAGGCGGCGCGCCGTATGATCGCCATGGGGCTTGGCGATCAGGCTCGCAGTCTGCTGGGCGAGGCCGGCGCTCGTCCGGACCTGGCTGTTGCGGTGCGGCGCTTCGAGATCGAGGTCGCGATCGACCAGGGCAGGGACGCCGAGGCCGACGCCGGGCTGAAGGCCCTGCGCGCGCTTCGGCCGAACGATGTGGCGACACAGCTCGCAGTGGCCGAGGACTATGAACGTCTGGGCCGTCAGGATCAGGCGCTCGACACCCTGCTGTCGATCGAACGGGCGGGCGGCGTCCTGGACGACGACCAGCAGGCCCACATCGCCGAACTGGCGTATGCGGCCGGACGCCCCCAAGAGGCGCTGGATCGGTGGCGCAGCCTCTGGGCCCGGACCCAGCTTCCGGCCCGCAAGACCTATCTGCAGCGACTGATTATCCGGGCGGCCCAGAGGCTCGACCGCCTGGACGTCATCGGCGCGGAATTGGAGCAGCGGATCGCCAGCGGCGCCGCCGACGCGGGCGAGGTCAATCTCCTGGTCGAAATCCGCATCGCCCAGGCAGACGGCGCGGGCGCTGAACGCGCCATCCGGACCTACGCCGAACGCTCGGCTGCGGGCGAGGTACGCACCCTGGAGCAACTGGCCTCGGTTCAGGCGCGAATGCGCAACTACGCGGCGCTGAACCAGACCTTGGCGCGCCTTGCCGACAGAGATCCCCAAAATGCGGAAGCCTATCTTCGCCGGCTGATCATCAACGTCCTGCGGTTCCCCGACCCCGCCGAGAACGAGGCCGCGCGCAACGCCCGGATCGACGCCCTTTTGACCCGTATCCAGGGGACCGGTCGGCTGGACGGAGCCGATGCTGCGCGGTTCGCAGCCTCGATCTACACCTCCGGCTATCGGCTGGACGCCGCTCTGGTTCAGCACCGCCGCGCCCTGGCCCTGGCGCCGAACGACATCGACGCCTTGCTGGAATACACGGCCGCCCTCAAGGCGCGGGGCGATGTGGTCCAGGCCGCCGCCCTCTTGCAATACAAGGCCGAGACGGCCACCGACGAGGCGGGCTTTGTGGCCGCGGTCAACGGGCTGCTCGACGTCCTGGCGCCTGGCGGCCAGGGGAGTCCGCCCGTGCCGGCGGATCTGACGCAGGCGCGGCTCGGCTGGGCCAGACGCGCGGTTCTCGAACGCATTCTGACCTATGGCGACGATGTGCGCCTTTCGTCCCTGGTCGGGGACGTCAGCCAGGAACGGGGCGACTTCGACACCCAGAGACGGGCGCTTCAATCCTCTCTCGCGGTCGCGGGAGATCAGAAGCCCGCCGTCCTGCGTCAGCTGATCGCCCTGACTTCGCCCAGCGAGACCGGTGCTGGAGACCCGGCTCGCAAGGTCGTCTATGGGCGACGCCTGGTCGCCATGCACAAACCCTATCCGCCGGAATTCTACGCCGACTTGGCCAAGGCCTTCCTCGAACAGGGCGACGTCGCCGGCGCCGAGCGCGCCTTCGCCCTGATGGGCGATATGGGGGGGCTGGTGAATGTTGAGGCGCTGCGAGGCGAGGCCTATGCGGCCGTGGGGCGCCCCCAGGACGCCTTGGCCAGCTACCGCCTGGCTCTATTGCAGGATCAGGACAATCTCGATCTGTTGTCGCGGACGGCCGAGCTGATGGAGGCGCAAGGGCTGACGAACGAGGCGAGCGGCCTCTACTGGAAGGCGGTGAACCTGCTGATCCGTCGCCAACCGTCACGTCTGGTCGGAGACGCGCCCCCCAACCTGGACGCCGTTCAATACGGGCCGACCCTGATCGAAGGCCTGCTGCTGACCTGGCCCAGGGAGGACGACGCAGACCGGCTTGCGAGTTGGCGAGCGACCTTTGATGCGGCCATGGCGTCGTCAGAGGCGGATGGCGCTGAGCCCAAGCTGGCGGACGCTCCGCGCCTGGCCTTAGTCGTGGCGGTCAATCGTCGCTTGGCCGCCGCTCTGGACAAGCCGGTCTTGATCGAGGCCGAGGCGCCGTTGCAGGCCCTATATGGCGGCGACACGGCGTACCAGAGGGCGCTTGCCGCCTATCGAACCGATCCGACGGCCCATGCCGAGCAGAATCCGCTCGACGACCTCCGCCGTCAGGTCGCGCGTGACGGCGAGTTTGAACTGGACCTCGTTTTGGCCTTCGAGACAGGCGACCGTGCGCATATTCAGGGTTTGACGGCCCAGGCCATTGCAGAAGAGGCGCCTTGGCGTGCGGCGCGCGAGCTGGGCGCCGCAGCACCTCAGCCCAACGGCCTGATCATCTTGCTGATGAAGGCGGCGGAGTTCGCGTCGCCGTCCATGCTCCGCCAGGACATCCTGCCGCCGCTGCTGGCATCGGGTTTCAGCGACGACGTCTTCTTCGACCTCTATCGGATCGATCCCGAACGTCTGGCGCGTTTCGAATCGGCGGCCGGACGTCGGCTGATCGACGACGAAACCCTGATCAATCTCCTCGTCACCCGCGGGGGAGATCCCCTGCCGACGGCCTCAGCGGCGGGGCGTCGACGCGGCGGTCCCGATCCGCTGGATCAGATGGCGGCGCGGTTCGACGAAGATCGGCTGATCGGCTTCTATGAGACCCTGGTCGAGCGGATGATCCAGACCGGCGCGGTGTCCAGCTTACAGGAGGCGATCGCCGGCCGTCTCCTGGACCACCCTTTGTCCGCCGCCCAGAGAGAGCGCCTTCAGGCCGCGCTGATCCGGGATATCGGCGCCGATCGACCCAACTCGGACAATAGCGTGACCAACTTCACCGGCCTGCTTCTGCGGCTGGATGCGCCGGAGGGCAGCCGGGCGCTGCTACTGCAGGCGGCGCGGGCCGCGGCCTTGCGCTACCCGGACGGGACGCATCTGCCAGAGGTGCTGAGCGCCTGGTTCGAGGGAGAACGGAGCGCGAGCTTCGAAGCCTTGACCGCGCTGATCGAACAGGCGGACTCCGCCAATGACATCGGCCTGCAAACCCTGTTGCGCACCCGCTTCGCCGCCGAGCGGAAGGCGGCCTTCGACGCCTTCCTCGCGCGGTCTTCGGCGACCCGCGAAGAGACGGCGCGTTTTCAACGTCGTTTTCTTCGTGACGCCCTGAGGCAGGCCTCGCCCGATCCGGACGTGTTGGCGGCCTATCGTCGATTGGTGGTCTTCGAACCTGGCAACACGGCCTATGTCGCCGCTCTGATGACCTTGCAGGCCCAGTCCGGCGACGTCGCGGCCCTGGTCGATACAGCCCGTCCCTATGTCGCGGCCCATGTCGAGGACCAGGAGGCCGCTACGGTCTTGGGCTTGGCGCTCCGTCTTATCGGGGCCGACGCCGAGGCCGCTCGCACGGCGGAAGCCTCCAGCGTCGATCTGGACGACGCCGACTGGATCAGCCAGCTGTCGACACGCGCGAGCCAGCCCCGCTCCACTGAAGGCGAAATGCTCGGCGCATTCGGTCCCGTGTGGGAGGCCTATCAGCAGAAGTTCCCTGACGCTCCAGCCGGGCGGGCGCTCAAGACCGCAGAGCCCGAGTGGTCTCCGCTCGACGCTCGGCAAGATCGGCCGCTTGATCGTCTCGTCGCGGCGGACGGCGCGGCGGGTCAGGTTCTCCGTGGGCTCTGGAGAGAGACGACGCTGCGCGGTCGGGAAGATGGGGATACGGTCGCGCGCCAGTCGCTGATCGACGCCTTGGCGGATCCATCGGCGGCCCAATATGCGCCGCAAGTCGCGGACGCCCTGGCTCGTCGCGCCGAGGTCACGGAAGAACTGGAGGCGGAACTGTCCGTCTTGCCGCCGGCGAGTCAGGCGGTGCAGATGCGCCTCTACAGACAGGTCGCCCGGGGTCTCGTGGCGCAGGGCGCGGACATGTCTCGGCGAATGGACTTGGAGACGAGGCTCGGCGAAGGCGCCCTGTCGGTGCATAATTTGTCGCTCTATCTGGCCCTGGTCGAGGAGACGGCTTCGTCTCTCGATCCGACACGGCTCCGGGAGCTCCAAACCCGGCTCAGCGCGATGCCCTCGCCCTCGGCGCAGATGCGGTTGGCTATGGCGCGGGCGGCCGCGCGCTCGGGCGATCTGGAGGCGACCCAGGGGCTGCTCGAGGCGGCTCTGCTCCAGACCTTGTATCCGGCCGCTTCCGCCGCCCTGGAGCCCGGCGACCCGCCGCTGACGCCAACCGACCTGGTCGACGCCCTCTCGCTGTTGCCGGATCGCGTCGAAAGACGCCGCGCCCATGACGCCCTGGCCCAGCTTCTGGCTCGTCATGCGGACCGCGTCGCCGTCACTCATTTTGGCGCGCTCCCGCCATTGACCGAGGTAATACAGTCCTAGGGCGAGATCAGATCGGTTTCGCGCAACGTCGGGGCAGGCTAGGCTGCGACTGCGCCGATGGGCGAGGAGGACGGTTTGGGCTTTAATCCGCGGACCCTGCACAGGTCGATGTTTGGCCAGTTGGCGCTCATCACCGTGCTGTTCGTCGGGTTCGGCGTCTACTTCTTCACCATCCGGCCCCTGTTGTCCGTTGAACCCAGCGGGGTGGCGGATCCTCTGGCGCGCACGGCCACGCGCGCCTCAGACGTCTTGAGCCGTTTCGCCTTCGCCGAACGGGAGAAGCCTGGGTCAGGAGACGACCTGAGCCAGGATCCAGTTCTGCGGGAGATCGAAGCTCATAATCCCAACTTTCGCTATTTCGTTCGGGTCAACGGCCAGAACTACAGGCGCGGGGAGGGTACGCCCTTCTTCATCAGCTTGGCCTTTGATCGGCTGGAGCGACAGAATCTTTCGGCGGCTTATGACGGTCTGTGTCTGAACACCGCCCGCGACGAGGTGGGCGGTCGGGGCAAGAGTTTCCTGGCCTACGCTGACTGCGGCGGGCAGCGAAGCTATTACGAATATGCGGGGATCGAGCACCCGACTACCACTGCAGCGGCCAGTTCGGCTCAGCTCTACGGCAAGTTCATCTGGAGCTACGGCGGGCTTTTTCTGTTCACTGTCGGGGCCGCCTTTGTCGTCTTCGCCGTCATCCTGCTGATCAATATGCTGAGAATCCGGCGCGTGGCGGCCATGGCGCGCGACCTGGATCCAGACGCCTTGCCGGGCTTGTTTCCCGAACGCGGGCTGCCGCTTGAGGTGACGCCGCTCGTCTCGGCGCTCAATCAGATGATTGTGAGCGTCGATGAGGCCCAGCGCCGCCAGCGGTTCTTTCTGTCCGCCGCTGCGCACGAGATGCGAACCCCGCTGACGGTTCTGCGCACCCGGTTGGAAATCCTGGATGAGGGGCCGTTGAAGGATAAGCTGGTTTCGGATGTGCGTCGTTTGACCGATCTGGCCAACAAGCTTTTGACCCTGATGACCATCGGCGAGGCCGAGGACGCGATGCGGGAGACCGATCTGGTCACGGTCACGGGGCGAGTGGTCGGGGAGCGCGAGACGGTGGCGCGCAAGCGCGGCCTCGACCTGAGGTTCGAGCGCGAAGTCACAAGCTATCGCATCCGGGCGGACCCGGGTCTGGTCGAAACCGCCATCGGCAATGTGATCGACAACGCCCTGTCGTTTTCAGCAGAGGGGCAGGTCGTCACAGTACGCCTCGACAAGGCCGGCTGGGTGCGGGTTCGCGATCAGGGACCGGGAATTCCGGCGGATCAGGTCAAGGCCCTGTTCGAACCGTTCACGCGGATATCGACACGGGGCCGGAGCGGCTTTGGCCTGGGTCTGGCGATCGTGAAATCCGTGATCGACCGTCACAAGGGGGCTGTGGAGGTCAGTGCGCCGCCCGGAGGCGGAGCCGAGGTCGCGCTGAGATTCTCCCCGCTGCAGACCGAAGGGGATTTCTGACGAGCGGGTCGGGGCCAGCTTCCGACAAGCTGGCGGGTCTAAGCCTGACGGGACCATCAGGAGTCCGTCATGTCGCTTTCAGCCGTTATCGCCAGCTTGGCCCTGGCCGCCCAGTCGCCGGCTCAAACGCCTGGCTTGATCCTTTCCGTCGACGGTTCGTCGGGCGACGTTGCGGCGACGCCTGCGGCTCCTTCGACGGTATTGGGGCGAGACACCCGCGGGCGTCCTACCCTGACGGCCCGATTCAACGGCCAAGGCCCCTTCGCCATGGTGCTGGACACCGGCGCCCAGACCAGCCTCGTCTCGACCGGCCTGGCGGATGAGCTCGACTTGCCCGAACTCGACGGCGGACTGGGCGTCAACGGGGTGTCCGGGGCGGAACAGGCTCGTCTCTTTGCCGTGGATCGGTTCCAGACCGATCTGTTCGACGCGGACTCGGTCGCCGTTCCTGCTCTGCCGAACCAAGGCGTGACCGAGGCCCGGGGGATCGTAGGCATGGAAATGCTCGCTTCCGGGCGTCTGGTTTTCGACCAGATCGCCTATCGGATCCGCCTGGAGCCGTCCGGCGGCCCTCACGACGGGTACGCGGTGATTCAAGGCCGGCTGAACGACGCCGGCCTCCTGGTGGTTCCGGTGGAGATCGACGGGGTGAAACTGGATGCGCTTGTCGACACGGGCGCGGCGATTTCGGTGGTTTCGGGCGCCGCCGCCCGTGTTCTGGGCTGGGCTGAGGACGACCCGCGAATCAAGGCCGCAGGGGGCATGCGGGGCGCGGCGGGTCAGGGCGCTGCTGTTCAATCCGCCGTGGTCGGACATCTCGCGGTCGGTCCTGTGACCTTCCGGGACTTAAACCTCTTCTTCTCAGCCCAAGGCGGCCCCTCTACCGCCGACTTATCTCCCCCGACCTTTATTCTGGGGTCGGATTTGCTGAACAATCTTGAGGCCTTCGCGGTCGATTTTCCCAAGGCTCAACTGCTCATCCGGATCCCGAGCCGCGACTAGGGCGTCGCCATGGCGGGGGCGCCACATGAGCAGATCAGGATGAAACGGACTCTCGCTCAAATCGGGGGATCAGGAAGCGGGCACGTCATACCGTCTCGCGCTCATAGGCGCTCAAGCGTCGGGGCGAGCCTGAACCATCATGTTCGCCACGTAGCTCATGACGGCGACGCCCGATTGATTGAACACCGTCAACGCCGTCTTGGTCAGCCCGATGGTCGGCCGGCTTTCCGATCGTCGGGCTTCCAGCGCGACACTCTCGCGCCCCTGGCCCTGATGGCCGTCAGCCATTTCGCCATGGACTATGCCAAGACCCGTTGGCTGGGCGACCGGCTGTGGAGCTTCAGCCTGGATCAGGCGGTGCATATTGCGGTTCTGGTCGCCCTGGCCCTGGCCTGGCCCGACCTGGCGCGGCAGAGCCTCTGGGGCATGGCGCCGTCCGATGTCCAGCTTCAGATCTATGCGGTCCTGTCGGTCGTCTGCGGCGCGGTCGTCGGGGTTCCGGTTGGCGGCGTGGTGATCAAGAAGCTGGTGGAGCCGTTGGCGCCGACGTCGGCGCCGCCGAATGGACCGCTGCCGACGGCGCCGATCATCGGCATGCGCAGCGCCGGGCGCTACATCGGCTGGCTCGAGCGGGGGCTCACGATCACCTTCATCTTGATCGGCCATCCGGAAGGGGTCGGCTTCCTGCTGGCCGCCAAGTCCATCCTGCGCTTCCGGGACGTCCAGGATCAGACGGATCGTCACCAGGCCGAATATATCATCATCGGCACCTTCCTGAGCTTCGGCTGGGCCCTGTTCGCCGCGCTGGCGACCAAGGCCGCTCTGGCGCACTGGTTCGCCCCGCTCTGAACCGAGTTTGGCGGGGCGGCGCGACTAGCGGGATCCGCCCCGGTCGCGCGCCTCGTGCCTGTCCCTCGCTTGTTGAGGGGCGCGGCGCGCCTGGAAACGGTCCAGGGCCTCGGCCATCAGCCGGGTCTGGAGTGCGGCGCCCGGCGCCCAGGCCGGTCGGACGGCTGCGGCTCAGGCCCGGACCGTTGGCGTCGCCCAAACGCTCTCTGAGCTCCTGGGCGACGCGCAAGGCCTTCGGGGCGAAGACGACCGCCACGCCGCAGTTGCTGAGAATGTCCTCGGTGAGGTCGGGACCGTACGGCGACGATGGCGCAGCCAGGCCGGCCTGAGGGCCGAAGAGCGTGCGCCGGAGGCCGCGTTCAGATTGTCCGGGGTGGCGCCGCTTTGGCTTGTGTTGCTCTGGAGAAGCCCCCTCTGAAGCGATCTGTGTAGGGCCGGAAAAGCGATGTCGGATGGGGGGAACGTCGTTCGTTTTTCGCGGCTAGGCGAGCGTTGTGGCGTTCGGGCGGCTTGCAGCCTGCAAATCCGGCGAGCGCAAGATTTGTCAAATCTTGGAGCAAGCCCTGGCAAAGCCAATCCGCACAATCCGCCCTAGCGTCAAGAACAACAAAAAGGGCCGAGACACGGCTCATGTTCTAGGGAGGATGAAGATATGCGGACTCTACGTCAGAGGTGCGTTCTGCTTGCCATACTGATGACTTCGGTCGCGGGTGGGGCGCTTGCTCAAGAAGCGGCCCCGACGCAGCCCGGTCCGGCGGGCGCCGTCGACGACATCGTGGTGACCGCGCAGCGCCGTACTCAAGCGCTGTTGGATGTGCCGCTCGCGATATCGGCGCTCAACACCGAAACTCTCACTACCAAAGGCATTACCAACTCGGCGAGCCTGGCGACGGCCGTGCCCAATCTTCAGGTGTCCAGCCCCTACGGGAACACTCAGCCGAACTTCTCGCTGCGGGGCATCTCGGTTGCCAATGAATACAACGCCAACCAGGCCTCGCCGGTCGGCGTCTACATCGACGACGTCTATATCGCATCGCGCACAAGCCAGGGCATGGGCCTGTTCGACCTGGATCGGATCGAGGTGCTGCGCGGGCCTCAGGGCACGCTGTTCGGGCGTAACACCACCGGCGGCGCGATCAACTTCATCACCATGCGGCCGGATCTGGCGGGGACGGAAGGTCGGGTCGAAGCGGGCTACGCCAACTTCAATACCGTCAGCGCCCAAGGCGCATTCGAGACAACGCTGGTGGAGAACGAACTCGGAGTCCGAGCGGCGGTCAACTATGTCAAAGGCGATGGTCAGCTGAAAAACCTGGCTGCGAACGGGCGTGATTCCAACTCGGTCGATACGCTGCAGGGGCGGCTGTCGGTGCGTTGGAAACCCAACGACGGTCCTGTGGACGTTAATCTGCGCGCCTATGCGGGGCGTGATCGCGGCGCCCAGGCCGGTATTCACGGGCTTTCTGGACCCGGCGACGGCACTGGGTTCTTCGAGATCAACGAGAACCGGGTCGGCGACAACAAGACCGAAGCCTGGGGCGTCGCGCTGAACGTCGCCGCAGAGCTGAGCCCGACGGTCACTGTGACGTCGATTACCTCCAAGGACGGCGGCAACCAGGATCTACAACAGGCCGCAGATGGTTCGTCGCTCGATCTCTTGGACATCAATTGGAAGTCGGACTTCGACCAGTTCAGCCAGGAGCTTCGGCTGAATTATGACACTGACAAGATCCATGCCGTCGTGGGCGGTTTCTACGGAACCGACGAGATCGTCACCGACAACCTGTTCAATATCGGCAGCGCTCTGGGGCCGAACGTCAACGGCGGCTTCTTCCAGCATTACAAGCAAACGCGAAAGTCGTGGGCGATCTTCGCACAATCGGACTTCGTCCTGACGCCTAAACTGACGGTCACGGCAGGTGTTCGCTACACTCAGGACGACGCCGAATATCGCGACGGTTACGCCTATCTGTTCGCCGGCGATATCGGTGGCGAGATGACGCCGTTGGCGTCCACCGTGCCCTGCGCAACGCCTGCCGGAACCTGCGCCTATGATCCGGCGGCGCGTTACAATATTGACGGTGACTCCGACGCCGTCACAGGGCGGTTGGCGCTGTCCTATACGTTCGACAACGGCGTGCTCGCCTATGCCAGCTACAGCCGTGGCTATCGATCCGGAGCATTCAACGGCGGCGGCTATACGTCTTCGGCCGGTATTACTTTTATCCAGCCGGAGGAAGTAAACGCCTATGAAGCGGGTCTGAAGGGGCGGTTCATCGACGAGCGTCTCACCTTGTCGTCGGCGGTATTCTATTATGACTATTCGAACCAGCAGGTGCAGGATACCCGCGCCGGGCCGGTGTCGTTCCTGGTGAATGCGCCCAAGTCGGAAGTGTATGGCGGTGAGGTGGAGTTCGGATATCGCCCCATGCCCGATTTCAAGCTGAACGGCTCGTTGGGCTATCTGGATGCGACCTACAAGGAACTGACGCTCCAGGGCGTGGACCTCTCGGGCAATGATCTGCCGTTTGCGCCAAAGGTCACAGCGCAGCTGGGCTTCGATTGGACGTTTGTGCGACCGGCGGGCGGCGCACTGACGTTCTCGCCGACGGTCAGCTATTTCAGCCGCCAGTATTTCTCGCCGTTCAACGAGAAGAACGCCGCCGGGACGGGCCAGGTGAACTCGGAGCTGCAGCAGGACGCCTATGCAAAGGTCAACGCCTCGCTCTCGTGGGCGCGAGATGATCTGACGATCCGGGCCTTCGTCAACAACGCCTTCGAGAAAGAGACCTATTCTTATGGTCTGGACCTGCGAGGCGCGGGCTTCCCGTTCAACTTCCTGGTGCCGTCTGCTCCCCGCACCTATGGCCTGACGATCTCGAAGGCCTTCTGATGGCGATGCTCTCCAGCCAGGCGCCCTTCGACGTGCCGGATCTGAAAAACCCGGATCTCTACGTTGACCAGATGCCGCACGACGTCTTCGCGACCTTGCGTCGCGAAGCTCCGGTCCATTGGAATCCCGAGGTGGACGGCGCAGGCTTCTGGGCGGTGACGCGACATGCGGATATCGTCGAGGTGTCCAAACAGCCGCTGTTGTTCTCGTCGGCCTACGACAACGGCGGCCACCGGATCTTCAACGAGAACGAGGTGGGGCTGACGGGGGCGGGGGATTCTGCAGTTGGCGTCCCCTTCATCTCGATCGACCCGCCGACCCATACCCAGTATCGCAAGGTGATCATGCCGGCGTTGTCGCCTGTGCGGCTTGGCGACATCGAGACGCGCATCGAAGAACGCGTCGAACGGCTGCTGGATCAGATCCCCCTGAACGAAGTCGTCGATCTGGTGCCTCTACTGTCGGCGCCGTTGCCGCTGCTGACCCTGGCCGAGCTTCTGGGCGTCCCGTCTGAACGCTGGAAGGACCTCTATCACTGGACCAACGCCTTCGTGGGCGAAGACGATCCTGAGTTCCGCCAGTCGGCCGAGGCGATGGGGGCGGTCATGGCCGAGTTCTTCGCCTTCAGTCAGGACTTGTTCGAACGCCGTCGCGCCGCGCCCGGACCGGACATCGCCAGCCTGCTGGCCAATGCCGAGATCGACGGCCAGCCGGTCCCGTTCCGTGACTTCGTCGGCAACCTGATCCTGGTGCTGGTCGGCGGAAACGAGACGACGCGAAACTCGCTGAGTCACACCATCCTCGCCCTGTCGAAAGACCCGTCGCAGTGGGACCTGATCAGGGCGGATCCTGATCTCTTGAAGACCGCGACGGCCGAGATGGTGCGGCACGCCAGCCCCGTCATCCATATGCGCCGCACGGCGACCGAGGACACGGTCATCGGCGGCCAGGCGGTGCGCAAGGGCGACAAGGTCGTGGTGTTCTACGCCTCGGGCAATCGGGACGAGGCGGTGTTCGAGAACGCCGATCGGTTCGATCTGACCCGCAAGGGCGTCGTCCATGTCGGGTTTGGCTCCGGTCAGCACGTTTGCGTGGGCTCGCGGCTGGCGGAAATGCAGTTGCGAGTGGCCTTCCGGCTGCTGGCCAGACGGGTAGGGCGCTTCGAAGTTGTTGCGCCGCCTCGCCGTTTCAGATCGAACTTCATCAACGGACTGAAGAACCTGGATACCAGGCTGGTCCCTGCTTGAGGAAGCGACCATGGCGGACGACGACTGGGCTACAGAAGCGATCATTAGCGATACGCTGTGCGATAAGCCGGATATCGCGCTCGGCGGTCCGGCCGAGGGCTGGCGCCTGTCGCGCTGGCGACGGTTCGTCGGCAGCTATGCCTTGCCGCCCCTTCCGACGCCCGTCTTCGTCATGCACATCGGCGGCAAGCCGGTGAAGACCTGGGACCGGGACGGGTGGACGGGCAACAGCTCCATGCCCGGCGACGCCACCATAGTGCCGGCGGGAATGGCCTCACGCTGGCGGGTCGATGGGGAACTGGACACGGTCACCCTGAGCCTTGCGCCGCATTTGTTGAACGCCTCGCCGCATTCGGCCCGGTTCCAGCAACTTCGTTTCGCCTTCTCAGACGCCTTGGGGGCGGCGCTGACGCGCCAGGTGCTGTCGGAGCTCTATACGCCGGACTCCGTCGAACGAGATGGGTACGTCACCACCTTGATGACGGCGCTTACGTCTCATGTCCTCAGAGGCGCTGATCGTGCTCATGCCCCGTTGATCCCGACGTCATCCAACTCTTCATTCCGGCTCCATACGGTCATGGATCAGGTGAAGAAGGCGCCGGAGGCCGATCACAGCCTTGAGGAGATGTCGGCTGCAGCAGGGCTGACGCCCTCGCATTTCTGCCGGGTCTTCCGTCGCGCGACTGGCACTACGCCGCATCAGTTCGTCATGCGGACCAAGCTGGATCGCGCCCGGTTTCTGCTCGGTGCGTCGGAACTGTCGATGGCGCAGATCGCCGACAGTCTGGGCTTCAAGAGCCAGAGCCACTTCACCCGCAGTTATCGCCAGTATTTTCAAGAGACGCCGAGCGACTACCGCCGGCGCGGCAAGGAGGCCGCTTGATGGCCAGTCTTCAGGGTTTCGACGATCTGGTGTTGCCTGAGCTGAGGCTTCGGGCGGGCGGCGACGCCTTGTGGGTCGGGACCACTTTTGACGACGAAGATCCGTCCCGCGCCCAGGTGTTCGCGCAGATCCCTGAGGCGTCCGCATCGGACGTCGACGCCATCGTCGAGGGCGCCTGGATCGCCCTGAAGTCTCCGGCCTGGCGCGATCTCATCCCGCTGCAGCGCGACGCCCTGTTGCACAGATTCGCCGACGCCATCGAAGCCGATCTGCCGAGACTGGCGGCGCTGGAGGCGCTGGACGCGGGCAAGCCCATCTCGATGGCCGAGACCATCGACATCCCGGCGACGGTGGGATGGCTGCGCGCCTATGCCGGATGGCCGTCCAAGATCCAGGGGCGGGCCGGGGGTCTGGCGGCGTCTCCGGGCGGGCATCATGTCTATACGCGGCGCGAGCCGGTCGGCGTCGTCGCCGCGATCACGCCCTGGAACTTCCCGTTGGTGCTGTCGATGTGGAAGATCGCCCCCGCGCTCGCGGCAGGGTGCACCGTCGTTTTGAAGCCCGCGCCGGAAACCAGCCTGTCGGCGCTGCGC
Source organism: Brevundimonas sp. Br13 (assembly GCF_055391505.1). Taxonomy (NCBI): domain Bacteria; kingdom Pseudomonadati; phylum Pseudomonadota; class Alphaproteobacteria; order Caulobacterales; family Caulobacteraceae; genus Brevundimonas; species Brevundimonas sp. Br13. Next base: position 1,929,507 of record NZ_AP044008.1, read on the forward strand.
CTGGCCGAACTGGCGGTGCAGGCCGGACTGCCCGCGGGCGTTCTGTCGGTGGTCACGGGCGGCGGGGATGCCGGCGCACGGCTGGCCGCGCATCCGAAGATCGCCAAGGTGGCCTTCACCGGATCGACCAGGACGGGGCAGTCGGTGCTGTCGGCGTCGATCCCCGATCTGAAGCGCGTGACGCTGGAGTTAGGCGGCAAATCGCCATCGATCATTTGCAAGGACGCGGATCTGGCCAAGGCGATCCCCGAGGCGGCCTTCGGCTGTTTCTTCAACTCGGGACAAGTCTGCTACGCGGGCACACGGCTTTATGCGCATCGGTCGATCTATGAGGAGACGCTGGCGGGTCTGGCGGCGACGGCGGCGGCCTTGCCGATGGGCGTAAGCTCTGATCGTGGCGCGCAGCTCGGCCCGCTGATCAGCGCGCGCCAATATGACCGGGTCGCTGGCTTCGTCGATCGCGCTTTGGCGTCGGGTGTTCAACGATATGGGGACGCGCCCGTCGTCCCGGACCAAGGGCATTTCTATCCGCCGACCATACTGCGCGACGTGCCCGTCAACGCCGAGGTGGCCCGCGAAGAAGTGTTCGGCCCGGTGCTGTCGGTCACGCCCTTCGACGAATTCGACGAGGCCGTCGCGATGGCCAACGACAGCGACTACGGCCTAGCCGCCCACATCTGGACCCGCGACCTGGGCGTCGCGCATCGGGCGGCGGCGGAGCTGGAAGCCGGCACCGTGTTCGTAAACTGCATTCTCGCCGCCGATCCGGCCTTCCCGTTCGGGGGGATGAAGCGGTCGGGCATCGGACGGGAAAACGGGCCGGACGTCCTCGACGCCTACCTCGAATCCAAATCCGTGGTCGTGGCCCTGCCGTGATCCCTCCCTATTTCGCCTTCCCAGGATAGACATATGCAGATCACCGCCGCCGTTGCCCGAAAGCCGCACGCGGACTTCTCCGTCGAAACCGTCGAGATCGAGACGCCGCGCGCCGACGAGGTCTTGATCCGGATCACGGGGGTCGGACTTTGCCATACCGACCTGATTGCGCGCGACGGCTTCATTCCTGTCACCTTGCCGGCCGTGCTGGGCCACGAGGGGGCGGGGATCGTTGAAGCGGTCGGCTCCAGCGTGACCAAGGTGGCGCCGGGCGACCGCGTGGTGCTGAGCTTCGCCAGTTGCGGACACTGTTCGCGATGCGATGATCACCTGCCTTCCTATTGCCGGGAGTTTCCGGCCTTGAACTATGCGGGTGCGCGAAAGGACGGCTCGACCGGCGTCAGTCTCGGCGGTCAGCCGATCTCGGCAAACTTTTTCGGACAGTCGTCCTTTGCGAGTCACGCCCTGGCGTTCGAGCGCAATGTCGTGAAGATCGAGGACGCCGATGCGCCGCTCGAAATCCTGGGTCCGCTGGGCTGTGGGTTTCAAACGGGAGCCGGGGGGATCATGCGCTCCCTGGCCTGTCCGGCGGGATCGACCCTGGCTATTTTCGGCGGAGGTCCGGTGGGGCTTTCGGCCGTCATGGGCGCCGTCATCCAAGGCTGTGGGACCATCATCCTGGTCGAGCCGATCAAGGCGCGGCGCGATCTGGCCCTAGAATTGGGCGCGACCCACGTCATTGACCCGGCGACGGGCGACGTGGTCGAGGCCATCCGGGCCATCCTGCCTGACGGCGTCGACTACGCCCTAGAAACCAGCGGGCGTGAGCCGGTAGTGGAAGGGGCCTTGGCCAGCCTGGCCAGCCACGGCGTCCTCGGGCTGGTCGGGGTGCCCCCTAAGCCGGAGAGCAGCGTCGCGATCAATCTGGCCGGTCTGATCACCTATGGGCATCGCATCCAAGGGATCATCGAGGGCGACAGTGATCTGGACGGCTTCATCCCGGAGCTCGTGGCTCTGCATCGCGAGGGGCGGTTCCCGATCGAGAAGCTGACCAAGACCTGGCCGCTGTCCGAAATCAACGCCGCCGTCGAGGCGCAACACAAGGGTGAATGCGTGAAGGCCGTGCTCATTCCCTGATCCTCATTCGCGACGGCGGCGCCGTCGCCACCCTCTTCCTCCCCGGAAACTCCCGCCGATCGCCGCTAGGCTGCGAGCGGTCGGCGGGACCTTTTCTGAAAGCCGAGCCTGATGCCCACCGATTCACCCATTCAGAGCCGCCGCAAGGCCGTCTTGCAGGAGCAGGGCTGATGCCGGCCGTCACCATAATCCTGCGCGAGGGCGACGCCGTTTCGGTCGATGCCGAGATCGGTTCTTCGGTCATGGAGACCATCCGCAACGCCGGCATCGACGAGGTCGTCGCCCTCTGTGGCGGCTCGTGCTCGTGCGCGACCTGTCACGTGTTCGTTGAGGCGAACCAAGGGGCGTTGCCGGAAATGGCGGCGGACGAGGCCGACATGCTGGAGTGCAGCCTGTATCGCCAGCCGAACTCCCGCCTGTCATGCCAACTGCCCGTCACGGCGGAAATGGCGGGGCTGGTCGTTCGCATCGCGCCAGAGGAGTAGGGCGATGAGCGACGGCGAACATTCGTCCGATGTCCTGATCGTCGGCGGTGGGCAGGGCGGCGCACAGACCGCCATCTCGCTTCGCCAACTCGGGTTCGGCGGCTCGATCACCCTCATCGGCGACGAGCCGGAGCCGCCCTATGAGCGGCCGCCGCTCTCGAAAGAATATTTCGCCGGCGAGAAGACATTCGAGCGGCTACATCTTCGACCCGCGACATACTGGACCGAAAAAGCCGTCACGCTGATGACGAACGAGACGGTGGTTCAGGTGGATGCGCAGGCCCAGACCGTGCAGACGGCGTCGGGCCGTGTCGTGCGCTATGGCGTGCTTGTCTGGGCGGCTGGCGGATCGCCGCGAAGGATGACGTGCGACGGCGCGGATCTGGCAGGGGTCCATTCCGTGCGCAGCCGGGCGGACATCGACGCCATTCTGGCCGAGCTGCCCGGCGTAAAACACGTGGTCATCGTGGGCGGCGGCTATATCGGTCTGGAAGCCGCGGCCGTTCTTAGGAAGTTTGGCAAGTCGGTAACCCTGGTGGAAGCCCAGGCCCGGTTGCTGGCGCGGGTGGCGGGCCCCACCCTGTCCGATTTCTTCGCTGACGAGCATCGTGCGCAGGGCGTGGATGTTCGGCTGGGCGTCGGCGTCGCCTGTTTCGAAGGCCAAGGCCGGGTCAGCCATGTCGTGCTGGCGGACGGCGAGCGGATCGAGACCGATCTGGTGATCGTCGGGATCGGCATCACGCCCAATGTTGCGGTCCTGGCCTCTGCGGGCGCCGAGGTGACGAACGGCATAGACGTCGATGGACGATGCCGGACCAACCTGCCCAATGTCTTCGCCATCGGAGACTGCGCTAACCAGGCCAGCAAGTTCGCCAGCGACGCCAGGGTTCGTATCGAGTCCGTACCCAGTGTGTCGGAACAGGCAACGACGGTTGCGCGCGAGCTGACGGGGCAGGGCCGCGATCATGACGCCCTGCCGTGGTTTTGGTCCAATCAGTATGACCTGAAGCTCCAAACCGTCGGACTCTCGAACGGTCATGACGCCGAGGTCGTACAGGGCGACCCGGCCACGCGGAGCTTCTCGGTGGTCTATCTCCGCGAGGGGCGGATCATCGCCGTGGACGCCATCAACGCCGCCAAAGCCTTCATGAAAGGTCGCGGCTGGGTCTCCACCGGCGCATCCGTCGAAGTCCTGTCGCAGTAGAAGCGCCGTCATCCACCGGCGGCGGACGAAATGAAATCCGACGGCCGGCGCTCGACGAAGGCGGCGATCCCTTCGCGGCTTTCGGCGGACCGGCCCGCCCGCGCGATCATCCTCGCCTCGGCTTCCAGGTGGCTTTCCAGCGAAGCGCCATAGGCTCCGAGCAGGAGTTCGCGCGTGCGACCCCAGGCGCACACGGCCGAACGGGATAGTCGCTCGATCAACTGGTCGGCTTCAGCGGAAAGTGTTTCGGCGTCGAAGACGGAGGTTACAAGTCCCAGGTCGGCGGCCGTTGCCGCGGGCAGAGTCGGATCGGTCAGCATCAGCTCTTGGGCGCGACGCAGACCGATCAGGCGGGGCAGAAGCCAGGTCGCTCCCCCATCCGGTGACAGGCCGAGCTTGCCGTAGGCCAGGGTGAAGCTGGCGTCTGGCGACGCCAAGGCGATGTCGCCCAGCAGCGCCAAGCTGAAACCGGCGCCGGCCGCCGGGCCGTTGACGATGGTGACCAGGGGCTTCTCCATCCGCGCCAAGCGGGAGATCGCCGAGTGCAGGTAGCTGGTCAGTTCTTTCAGGAGCTGAGGAATCCTGTCCCCGGCCGAGGCGAAAAGCCGAACATCGCCGCCGGCGCAGAACATGCGGCCGGCCCCCGTCAGCACGACGCACCGGACCTCCGGATCCTCGTCGCAGGCGATCGCGGCCTCCATCAAGGCTTTGGCCAACTCGATGTTGATGGCGTTTCCGGCCTTGGAGCGATTGAGGATCAGGCGAACGACCGAACCCTCGCGTTGGATCAGCAGCGGAGCGTCGTCCGTCATGGTTGGGCCTGCATGGCTTGTTGGAGCGCGATTTTGGAGATGATGGGCAGGGTGGCGATCATCTCGCGGGCGTGCGCAGATGAGGCCGTGCCGCGGGCGATGCGCGCCTTGATGCCGTGGAAGATCGCGGCCAGGCGGAAGAGGTTGAAAGCGACGTAGAAGTCGAGGTTCGGCACGGCGTCGAGGCCCCGTCGCCGCCGATAGAGATCGACGTATTCGGCCTCGGTCGGCAGGTTGAGCGCGCCGATGTCCGCACCGACCAAGCCCGTCAGCATCGTCGGCGGGATCCGGTACATCATCATGTTGTAGGCGAAGTCGGCGATCGGCTGTCCAATGGTGGACAGCTCCCAGTCGAGGACGGCGACGATGCGCGGCTCTGTCGGGTGGAAGATCATGTTGTCGATGCGAAAATCGCCGTGGACGATAGAGGGCGCGCCATCCGGCGGCATATGCTCCGGCAGCCATGCGATCAGGGCTTCCAGATTGGGCTCCGTACCCGCTTCGGCGAGATCGGCGTCGTACTGGCGAGTCCAGCGCTTGACCTGGCGAGCGACATAGCCGTCAGGGCGGCCGTAGTCTTCCAACCCGATGGCGCGATAGTCGATCTGGTGCAGCCGGGCCAGAGTGTCGGCCATGGCCGCGAAATAGGCGGGGCGATCCTCGGCGGCGATGTCGGGCAGGGTGGCATCCCAGAAGATCCGGCCCTCGACCAGGTCCATCACATAGAAGGCCGTGCCGATGACGCCAGGGTCCTCGCACAGGCCGTGGACGTGGGGGACGGGAAAATCGACCGTGCCGAGCGCGCTCAGGATGCGCGCCTCACGCTCGACAGCATGGGCGCCGTCGGCGAGCCGTCCGGGCGGCTTGCGTCGCAGCACATAGTTCCGGCCGGGCGTGGACAGGCGGTAGGTTGGGTTCGACTGCCCGCCCTTAAACTGATGCACCGTCAGGGGACCGACGAAGTCGGGAATGGTCGCCGCCATCCATTCGGCCAAGGCCGCCTCGTCGAATCGATGCCTTTCGCCGACCTCGGCGAAGCCGGCGTTTGGGTTGGCTGCTTCGGTCATTGGGATACTCCTGCCGCCTCGGCGTGGGAGCGGGCCTCGCGCTTGATCGCCTTAGTCAGGCTCCATTTGTGGACCTCGGTGGGGCCGTCATAGATCCGGAAGGCCCGCAGTTCGCGAAAGACCTGGCCGACAATGGTGTCGTCGGTGACCCCGGTCCCGCCCATGACTTGAACGCAGCGGTCGGCGACAGCATAGAGGCCCTCCGATACCGCGACCTTAGCCATCGAACTTTCAACGGCGCCCAGCACGCCGGTGTCGAGCACCCCGGCGCACCAGTCGATCATCAGTTCGGCCTGTTTCAAGGCGATCTGGTTCTCCGCCAGCATGAAGCCGACGCCCTCGTGGTCGATCAGGGGCTTGCCGAAGGCTTGGCGTTTGACGGCGTAGGCGACGGCGATCTCATGGGCGCGGGTGCAGGCGCCCAGCCAGCGCATGCAGTGGGACAGTCGGGCAGGAGCCAAGCGTACCTGAGCGTATTTGAAGCCCTCGCCGCTGTCGCCCAGCATCTGGTCGGCGGGAAGGCGCAGGTTCTCGATGGTCACCACGGCATGGCCGCCTGGCATCGAGGTGTCGATCGTGTTCAGGATGCGGTCGATCCGGATCGCCGGGTCCGGCAGATCGACCAGGAACATACAGGCGCCGTCCTCGGACTTCGCCATGACGATGCCGATGTCAGCGCCCTCTGCGCCGGTGATGAAGGCCTTTCGGCCGTTGATGACCCAGTGATTGCCGTCGAGGCGGCAGGTCGTCTTCATCATCGACGGGTCCGACCCGGCGCCGCCTTCCTCCGCTGGCTCTGTCATGAAAAAGGCCGAGCGCGCCCGCCCTGAAACCAGGGGCTCCAGGAACCGGGCCTTCATTTCCGGCGATGCGACCTTGCCAATCAGGAACATATTGCCCTCGTCCGGGGCGGCGACGTTGACGGCGAGGGGGCCCAGCGGCGACAGGCCCGAGGCCCGCAGGACCACAGCCGTCTCTCGCTGCGTCAGGTGGGAACCGTCAGGGCGGATGTGCGGTGTCAGAACCCCGGCGTCGCGCGCCAGGTTGCGAAGGTCCTGGACCAGATCGTCGGAGGGGCCGTGAGCGGAACACCGCGCGTCGGTCTCGAAGGGGGCGACGACGTCGCGGACGAAGGATTCGACGCGGGCGGCGATGTCGCGTGCCTCGTGGGAAATCGTGCTCAAGAGACAGCGTCCTTTGCGTGGTAGTCGTCGCGGATCAGGCGTTTGAGCAACTTGCCCGTGGGTTCGCGAGGCAGGGTCTGGCGGAAGTCGACCTGACGAGGCGTCTTGACCCCGCCCAGGTGCTCTCGGGCCATACGGGTCAGTTCTTCAGCCAGCGCAGGACCGGCGTCGCTCCAGCTGGTCGGCTGGACGACCGCCACCACCCGTTCCCCCATCTCATCGTCCGGGGCGCCGACGACGGCGACATCCGCGACCAGGGGATGGGTGATCAGTAGGTTCTCGATCTCCTGCGGGTAGATGTTCACCCCGCCTGAGATGATCATGAAGCCCTTGCGGTCGGTCAGGAACAGATAGCCGTCTTCATCCAGATGGCCGATATCGCCCAAGGTCGCCCACCCTTGAGGACTGTAGGCCTTAGCCGTCTTCTCGGGATCCTTATGGTAGGCGAAGGCGGGGCCGTCGGAGAAATAGACATCGCCCGCCACGCCGACCGGCTGTTCTTCAAAACGCTCGTTCAGGATGCGGACCTTGCCGAGCACCGCACGGCCCACAGAGCCTGGCTTGGCCAGCCATTCCTCTGCGGAAAGGGCCGTGATGCCGCAGGCCTCCGTGCCTGAATAATATTCGTGGAGGATCGGCCCCCACCAGCTCATCATGGCCTGTTTGACCGGCACGGGGCAGGGCGCTGCGGCGTGCACGGCGGCCGTCATGCTGGAGACGTCGTACCGCGCTCGCACCTCCTCGGGCAGTTTGAGCATGCGCACGAAGTGCGTCGGGACCCAGGTGCTGGCGGTGACCCGGTAGCGCTCGACGAGGGCGAGCGCTTGTTCGGGATCGAACTGGTTCATGACTACGACCGTTCCGCCCAGTCGGTGCACCGTCATCGCCCAGCGCAGCGGCGCCGCGTGATAGAGAGGCGATGTCGAGAGATAGATGGTGTTCTCGTTCATGCCGTAGAGATCGCGCCCCATGGCCATAAGGCCGGTCGGGGCGTCGAGCGGGCCGTCCGGCAGCGACGGTCGAACGCCTTTTGGTCGTCCGGTCGTGCCTGACGAATAGAGCATGTCGGTCCCTGGGACAGCGTCCTCCAGCGGGCGGTCGGAAAAGGCTGAACGAGCGGCCGACCAATCCTGCAGTCCGCTTTGGCCGGTTATAGAGAAGGAGGCGATATCGAGGTTGGACGCAGCAGCCCTTCCGCATGCCGCCAGACGATCGGAGACGATCATCAGCCGCGCATCGGCATCTCGCAGAATGTAGGCGAGGTCGCCCACACTGCTCTTTGTGGACAGGCTGGTCAGGAAGACGCCGATCCGCTGGGCGGCCCAAGCGATCGTGAAGGTCTCGAAACTGTTGTCGAGCACGACAGCGACGACATCGCCGCGCTTCAGCCCGAGCTCGCGCATCAGCCGCGCGCCCTGGTTGGCCGATGCCTCCATCTCGGCATAGGTCATCACCTCGCCGCTCTCGGCGAGAATGCAAGCGGCTTTGTCGGGAACCCGCCGGGCATGGCCCTGCGGGTGTGTGGCCTCCGCCATGAACGACATCCTCCTCGTCCGGGTCGCACGCCAGGCTCGTCCCGGGCCGCCCGATAATCTTGTTGAGGGATGCGAGCCGCAGTCGGGGCGGTGAAGCAAGGGGGCCGCAAGAAACGTCAAATCTTTCGGCAAGGGAGGGCAAAGCCTTCGAAGCCGATCAGACGTAGCGTGATTTTAACGACAGCGCGGAATGCGCGGCGATCCCTCGAGGAGGAAAAATTGCGGAACCCATCATGCCCGGGGCGCCCTGGTCGGTGTCGCTGAACGCGACGTCGTCCCGCACTCGCGAACCCGAAGCCGCCTTCGGGCGCTTGTCCCACTCTCCGTGCCCCGCCTGGCGTCGTGATCGGCCGCCTTCGGGGCGGTCATTTGCCGAGAAAGACTGAACTCATGAATATCGCTGGACACGCCGCCATCGTCACCGGAGGTGCTTCGGGCCTGGGCGGCGCGACCGCCGCTCGTCTCGCCAGGGCCGGCGCCAAGGTCACCATCCTCGACCGCAATGCCGGGCTGGCGGCCGAAACCGCCGAGCGTATCGGCGGTCGGTTCGCGGTGGTCGATGTCGCGGACGAGGCGGCTGTCGCCAACGCCCTGGACGAGGCGGAGGGCGTTTACGGCAAGGCGCGCATCCTAGTGAACTGCGCCGGCATAGGTCCGCCCGCGAAGGTCATCGGTCGCGACGGCAAGGCGCTGCCGCTGGCGGACTTCGTCAGCATCATCACGGTCAACCTAATCGGCAGCTTCAATGTCTTGTCTAAGTTCGCCGAACGTCTGCACGATGCCGAGCCTGTCGGCGAAGAGCGCGGTGTGATCGTCAACACCGCCAGTGTCGCGGCCTTCGACGGTCAGATCGGACAGGCCGCCTATTCCGCGTCCAAGGCGGCGATCGCCGGCATGACCCTGCCTATCGCGCGAGAGTTCGCCCGCTATGGCATACGTGTCGCGACCATCGCGCCGGGCTTGTTCCTGACGCCGCTCCTCGCCACCCTGCCTCAGGAGGCCCAGGACTCGCTGGGTAAGCAGGTGCCGTTCCCCGCCCGTCTCGGCGACCCCGACGAATACGCCCACCTGGTCGAGTCCATCGTCACCAACGCCATGCTGAACGGCGAGACCATCCGACTGGACGGCGCCATTCGTATGGCTCCCCGCTGAGGATCGGGACGGTGAGCAGCACCTCTGAACCGATGAGACGCTCGTTCGGGCCTTCTGTCACGCCCGCAAGGAGAGATCTGAATGGCTGAGGCCTATATCGTCCAGAGCCTGCGCACCGCAGGGGGGCGTCGCAACGGCCGTGTGTCCGGCTGGCATCCTGCGGACCTTGGGGCCGAAATCCTGAACGCCCTGGTCGATCGCTCTGGCATCGATCCGGCCGCCGTCGAGGACGTCATCATGGGATGCGTCACCCAGGCCGGCGAGCAGGCATTCGCGTTTGGCCGTAATGCGGTTCTGGCCTCGCGCCTGCCGGAGTCGGTTCCGGCTCTGACCATTGACCGCCAGTGCGGCTCGTCTCAGCAAGCCGTTCAATTCGCCGCTCAGGCCGTCTTGAGCGGGACCCAGGACGTGATCATCGCCGCAGGCGCCGAGAGCATGAGCCGGGTGCCGATGTTCACCAACATGTCCTTCCATCAGGAGAAGGGGATCGGCGAAGGGCCGCTGAGCGCCCGAATCAAGGCCCGTTACGGACGCGACGTCTTCAGCCAGTTCGAAGGCGCGGAGATGATCGCCAAGAAATACGGGTTCGACCGCGATACCCTGGACGCCTACGCTCTGCGCAGCCACCAGCGGGCGACGACGGCGACGCGAGCCGGCGCCTTCGACGCCGAGATCGTGCCGATCGAGGTCCAGACGCCCGACGGCCTCACATCGCATACGACGGATGAAGGCATCCGCTACGACGCCACGATAGACAGCATAGGGTCCGTGAAGACCCTGGTCGAAGGCGGCGTGGTCACGGCTGCGAACGCCAGCCAGATCTGCGACGGCGCCTCGGGCGCGCTGATCGTCTCGGAAGCGGCTCTGAAGCGTTACGACCTGACCCCGATCGCCCGCATCCATAACTTCACGGTCACCGCCGGCGATCCCGTCATCATGCTGGAAGAGCCCATTCCGGCGACGAAGCGGGCGCTGGACCGCGCGGGACTGCGTATTCAGGACATCGACCTCTATGAGGTAAACGAGGCCTTCGCCCCCGTGCCCTTGGCGTGGCTCCAGGCGTTGGACGCCGATCCGGACAAGCTAAACGTCAACGGCGGGGCGATCGCCCTCGGTCATCCTCTCGGCGCATCGGGGACCAAGCTGATGTCGACCCTGATCCACGCCCTTAGGGCGCGCGGCAAACGCTATGGCCTGCAAACCATGTGCGAAGGCGGCGGCGTCGCCAATGTGACCATCGTGGAGGCGCTGTGATGAGCCGGGTCCGTCTGCAGGGGCAAGGCGACTGATGGCGATCCGGACCCGCCTGACGGAATTGCTCGGCATCCAGCATCCGGTCGTCCAAGGCGGCATGATGTGGGTCGGTCGCGCCGAGCTCGCCGCCGCCGTATCCAACGCTGGCGGACTGGGGATCATCACCGGCCTGACGCCAGGCTCGCCCGACGCCCTGCGCCGGGAGATTGAGCGCTGCCGAACGATGACCGACAAGCCCTTCGGGGTGAACCTGACCATCCTGCCGTCGGTCAGCCCGCCGCCCTACGCGGCGTACCGCCGGGCGATCATCGACAGCGGCGTCACCATCGTCGAGACGGCCGGTCACAGGCCTCATGAACATGTCGAGGACTTCAAGGCCCACGGGATCACCGTCCTGCACAAGTGCACGGCCGTCCGGCATGCCGTGTCCGCCGAGCGCATGGGCGTGGACGTTATTTCCATCGACGGCTTCGAGTGCGCCGGTCATCCGGGCGAGGACGACATCCCAGGCCTCGTCCTGATTCCGGCCGCGGTGGACAAGGTCACGATTCCGGTCATCGCCTCGGGCGGCATCGCTGACGGCCGTGGACTGGCGGCGGCGCTGGCGCTGGGTGCAGAGGGCGTCAACATGGGCACCCGTTTCTGCGCGACGGTCGAGGCGCCGATCCACGACAGGATCAAACAGTTCTTCGTGGCGAATGACGAACGGGCGACCAACCTGATCTTCCGCCAGTTCCACAATACCGGGCGGGTCGCGCGCAACAGCGTGTCGGACGAGGTTGTGGCGCGGTCGCAAAGGCCAGGCGCGGTGTTCGAGGACGTGCGTTCTCTGGTGTCCGGCGCTCAGGGCCGCGAGGCATTGGAGACCGGTGACCTGGACAAGGGTCTGATCTGGGCCGGTCAAGTCCAGGGCCTGATCCACGACGTCCCCACCTGTGCCGACCTTCTCACCACGATGATCTCGGACGCCGAAGCCATCATCGCCGGTCGCTTGGCCGGAATGCTCATTTAGGACTGCGCCGCATGACCTTTCAATACGCCCTGGTCGAACGCGAGGGACCGCTGACGATCGTCACCCTCAACCGGCCCCAGGCCCGCAACGCCTTGAACGCCGAAGCCCATGCCGAGTTGGCGGACATCTTCGACGCCTTTGCCGCCGACCCCGATCAATGGGTCGCGATCCTCACCGGCGCCGGCGACAAGGCCTTCTGCGCCGGTCAGGACTTGGCGGCGCTGGCTGACGGCGCGGTGCTACGTCCACCGCCGCGTGGGTTCGGCGGTCTCAGCAGCAGGTTCGACCTGAACAAGCCGGTCATCGCCGCCGTCAACGGCATCGCCTTCGGCGGCGGCTTCGAACTGGCCCTGGCGTGCGACATCGTCGTGGCCCTGGAGACGGCGAAATTCGCCCTGCCGGAGCCGAAGGTCGGTTTGGCCGCACTGGGCGGCGGCATCGAGCGGCTCCCACGTGAGATCGGCCTCAAGCGCGCCATGGGAATGATGCTGACTGGAAAGCCCGTCTCCGCGACCGAGGGGCTGCGCCTCGGCTTCGTCAACGAAGTGGTCGCCGAGGACGTCATGGGCGCTGCGCGACGTTGGGCGCAGGATATTCTGGTCTGCAGCCCGATGTCGGTCCGGGCCACCAAGGAGGCGGTCTTGCGGGGGCTGGATACGCCGCTCGAGGTCAGCGCCGAGACGGTCTGGACCTATCCCGCGATGGTCGAGATGCTGGCGTCCCAGGACGCCGCCGAGGGACCGAAGGCCTTCACGGAGAAGCGTGCTGCAGACTGGCGGGGTCGCTGAACCATGATCCTGACAGAGACCCAGTCCCTCGTCCGCGATGCGGTGCGGGCTATGGCGCGTGAACGGATCGCGCCGAACGCCGCCGCCTGGGAGGCGGCCGGCGCCTATCCCGACGACCTGTTCCGCGAACTTGCCGAACTGGGGCTGATGGGAATGACGGCGCCGGGCGAATACGGCGGGGCGGAAGCCGACTATGTGTCCTACGCCCTGGCGCTGATGGAGTTGGCGGCTGCCGACGGCGGCTTATCGACGGTGGTCTCGGTCCACAATGCGCCTGTCGTCGCGGCCCTGCTTCGTAACGGATCGACAGACCAGAAGACGCGCTTCCTGCCAAGACTTTGCGCTGGCGAGATCATCGGCGCCTTCGCCCTGACCGAGGCCGGCGCTGGATCCGACGCCTCGGCGTTGAAGACGCGGGCGGAGCGCGACGGCGACGGGTGGCGGATCGACGGGTCGAAACAGTTCATCACATCCGGTCGGATCAGCGGTCTGACCATCGTCTTCGCCGTGACGGATCCAGCAGCATGCAAACGGGGCCTGTCGGCCTTTCTCGTCCCGGCTGGAACGCCGGGCCTGACGATCGCCAAGCCGGAACACAAGCTGGGGCAGAAGGCGTCCGACACCTGCGCCCTCAGCTTCGACGACATGCGGATCGGCGACGAGCTTCGCTTGGGTGAAGAAGGCGACGGTTACAGGATCGCGCTGGCCAATCTGGAGACCGGCCGGATCGGCATCGCCGCCCAGAGCGTCGGGATGGCGCAGGCCGCGCTCGAGGTCGCCGTCGCCTATTCCAAGGCACGGATCGCCTTCGGCAAACCCATCGTGGAGCATCAGGCCGTCGGCTTCCGCCTGGCCGATCTGGCCGCCCGCCTGGAAGCCGCGCGCCAACTTGTGCTTCACGCCGCTTCGCTCAAGGACGCAGGCGTTCCCTGTCTGACAGAGGCTTCGATGGCCAAGCTGGTGGCGTCAGAACTGGCCGAAACCGTGGTCTCCGGCGCCATTCAGACCTTGGGCGGGTACGGCTATCTGGAGGAATACGGGCTGGCGAAGATCTATCGCGACGTCCGCGTCTGCCAGATCTACGAGGGCACCTCCGACATCCAGCGCATGGTCATCGCCCGCGCCCTCTGATCCGTCGTCGCCTTGAGGCAATCCATGTCAGATCCCGTCGTCATCGTCTCATTCGCCCGCACGCCGATGGGCGGTTTTCAGGGCGTGTTCGCTGGCGTACGTGCCACCGAATTGGGCGCCGCCGCCGTCCGGGCGGCCGTCGCGCGCGCTGGTGTTTCGCCTGACAAGATCGACCAGATCTACATGGGCTGCGTCCTGCCCGCCGGGCTTGGTCAGGCGCCGGCCCGTCAGGCGGCGCTTAGCGCCGGTCTGGGCCAGAACGTCGAGGCCACCACCCTGAACAAGATGTGCGGTTCGGGCCTGCAGGCGGTAATCATGGCTTCCGACAGCCTGGCGGCAGGCAGCGCTGACATCATCGTTGCGGGTGGCATGGAGTCCATGACCGGCGCGCCGTTTCTGATGAATAAGCACCGCGCCGGAGCCCGCATCGGCCACGACGTCATCGTCGATTCCATGATGATGGACGGTTTGGAGGACGCCTATGACGCCGGCAAGCCTATGGGATCGTTCGCCGAGGCCTCGGCGTGGACCTATCAGCTAACGCGCGAGGCTCAGGACGCCTATGCCATCGAAAGCCTGAACCGCGCGAACGCCGCCATCGCCTCCGGCGCCTTCAAGGCCGAGATCACCCCGGTCGAGGTCAGCGGCCGCAAAGGCGTCATCACGATCACAGAAGACGAACAACCCGGTAAGGCCAAGCCGGATAAGATCTCCGACCTGAAGCCCGTGTTCGCCAAAGAAGGGACTATCACCGCCGCGTCCTCGGCTTCTATTTCGGACGGGGCTGCGGCTCTTGTCCTGACGCGCGAGAGCGTGGCCAGGGCCATGGGGCTGCCGATCGTCGCCCGCATCGTCAGCCATGCGGCCCACGCCCATGAGCCCGGCCTGTTCACCACCGCGCCCGTACCCGCGATCCGCGAGGCGCTGAGCAAGGCAGGATGGTCGGTCGAGGACGTCGATCTTTGGGAAATCAACGAGGCCTTTGCCGTCGTCCCGATGATCGCCATGCTGGAACTGAGAATCGACCACGCCAAGCTGAACGTGAACGGCGGTGCGACCGCCTTGGGCCACCCCATCGGCGCTTCCGGCGCCAGGGTTCTGACGACGCTCTTGGCGGCCCTTCTAACGCGCGGTGCAACCAAAGGTGTCGCCAGCCTGTGCATCGGGGGCGGCGAGGCCGTCGCCATGGCGGTTGAGCTGGTCTGACATCGATGACGCGGTAAAATTGCTATGTATTAAAGCTATCACGTCGCTGAAGTACAATATTCCCCAGTATCGCTTTTTGAAAACGGTTACCGGTGGCCGACGGTTGATTCAGGCATTGTAAAAGTGGTGGATAGAGACATTTACTGCGCCGGTGGTTACGGATACCGTTCGGTGCGCCGAACGGATCAGTCTTCGGTATTCATGTCTTGCACGAAGGCAAGCCAGTTATCGTCGTCCATATGACTTTGATCAACAATCAGACCCTTTTCATCGACGAAAAGGTAAGATGGAATCATGTTTCTTGGATTTAGCTTCCGGCGTATGTCTAATGGAAGGCGCAAGACGTGGGATTCGAGCGTGCTCCCGGCCACAATGTTCGTGACGCCATGAACGTCGTCCGCCGGTATGATCCAGAACGCCACATCCGAAGCGGACAAGCCGGGCAGGAGGTCGATCAGAATCTCTCTCTTTTTGGTGCAATCCGGACACCCTGACGACAGGAAAACCAGAACCGTGTTCCGGCCAAGCAGGTCTCGCGAATGCACGGCGGCGTCATCGATCGCGCAGTGTCCTGTGAACGAGGGCAGGGGCAGGCCGATCAGGGAGGCGTCCGGCGACTGCTTGGCTTCGAGCGCCGCGACCCGCGCAGACAATCGGGCAGCCAAAAACACCATTGCGGAAAAGCCGAATAGGAGAACGGTCACCGAGATTTGGAGCGCCACCATGTCAGCCAAGGGCTAAGAAATCGGTTGTGAGCGGATCGTACAACCCCATAGGGTTGTGGAAGGATCGGCCGGAGCGCCTTTGGAATGATGCGGTGTCCCGCCTAGTAGTTGGGGCGGGACTGGAGGTCGGTGCAATCCAGGGCATCGGCGTCGAGGCGGCGCGCGCGGTTAGCGCGATCGGCTCCGGTCGCGCGCCTTGTGCCTGTCCCTCGCTTGGTCAGGGGCGCGGCGCGCCTGGAAGCGGTCCAGGGCCTCGGCCATCAGCCGGGTCTGGAGTGCGGCGTCCGGCACGAGGCGGCGCACGACCACGGCGGCGCGGACCATCCGATCCGCGATCTCGGCCGGCAGAGCCGGGCGCGGCTCAAGCCCGGCGGCCTGCCGGTCCCGCTCGCGCGGCCGGTGGCCCTGAACCTCCAGCCCCAGCGCCTGGGCCTGGATCCAAACTTCACGCCGAAACCCGGGATCGCCCGAGACCCGGACAGCGGTCCAGCCGCGATGCCGGGCGATCTTGAGCATGTCGATGACGGCGTCGGGATAGGCGTTGTAGGCGACCAGAGACCGGCCGCGATCCTGAAACATCGGTTCCGTCGCCCGATGGTCGCGAAAGAAGCGCTCCGGCCGGCCGCGAAGGTCCCGCTCGATCAGATAGCGGTCGAGGACGGCGTCCGGGAGGTCGCCCTTGGCGGTGGACCTATGGGTCTTCGCGGCGCCGGGCGAGAGCCGGTTCGGCGTCGAGGCGCGGGGCGGGACGGGTTCGGTCATGCGCCGACCTCGCGCGCCGGGGTGTCGAGGACGCGGTCGAGCCGGTCGCCGACGGCGGCCGCGTCGGCGCCGGGCGGCGGCGGGGGGAGGCCTTCTGCGGCGAAGGCGCGGGCGATGACGTCGAAATCCAGGGGATCCTCTTCGGCCGAGGCGGGAGCGGGCGAGGGGAGGACGGCAAGGACCGCGATCTCCGGCGCCGGCCGGAGCCTTCGGACAAAGACGCGCTCGCGCCAGTAGACGATCTTGCGCCCCCGAGTCGGCAGGGTCTCGGCCTCCAGCACGAGAAGCCGGTCCGACGGCAGCTGCATCAGTTCCTGGGGCAGCAGAAGCGCGCGCCTCTGGTCGGAGACGGTAGTGCTGCGGCGCCCGGCGGCCAGGCCGGTCGGACGGCTGCGGCTCAGGCCAGGCACGGTGGCGTAGCCCAGACGCTCGCTGAGCTCCTGGGCGACGCGCAAGGCCTTGGGGGCGAAGACGACCTCCACCCCGCAGTTGGTGAGAATGTCCTCGGTGAGATCGGGTCCATAGAGGGCCGAAGCCCCGTCGAGCAGGACATCGGTGCGCGCGATGGCGCTGCTGGGCAGGTTGGAGACGTCCGCGAAATCGCCGGCGCCGCCCGTACCGGCGATCCGCCGTCCGTTGACGAGCACCAGGGTCGCGTCCGCCCCAAGCCCCCTGAGATTGACCCCTGTGGCGTAGGCGGTGTTGCGGTTGGTGCGGTCCGCGCCGGTTCCAGCCGATCCCTCATAGGCCGCCCCGGTGAAATTCTGCGGCAGGGCCGCCAGGGTTTCGGCCACGGTGCCCCGTCCGCGACGGTCGACGTCGGCCTGAGTCAGAACCGTGACCGGCGACGGGCTGTCGGCGCCCCTGAGATAGGTCCCGGTGACCACCACCTCGTCCAGAACCGGCGTGGCGGGGTCTTCTTGCGCCTTCGCGGCGGGATCGATCAGAACAAAGACCGTCGGACGACTCTGCCGAAGAGGTCAGGCCGGTGTTGTGCAAAAGCAGGCCCAGCGCCGTCTCGGCCGTGTGGGCGCCCGAGACGCCTGCCGACCGGCGGCCTGCCGCCAAGGCCGAGGGATAGAGAATTTGCAGGCCGCTCTGCTGGGCGAAGGCGGGCAGGACCCGCTCCAACGGCCCGGCGGGAATGTCGTAGCTGCGCACCGCCTCCGCCGATTGCGCGAGGACCGGCGTGGCGGCGGCGAGCATCAGCGCGGCGAGCGCAGTTGAGGTGAAGGCCTGACGCATGAGTTCCCCCGTTGTCTACCCGCGGATGTGCGGGGCAGGGAAGAGACGTCGGGCGGTGCAACTGACCCTAAGTCTGTCGTCAGATTATTTTTTGGAGGCGGATCCCAGCAGAATCCGGCCGTCGTCGGAGACAGTGGCGTCCAGCCCATAGAGATCGCTGAGAGCGGCCACGAAGCCGTCGATGTCGCCGACATTGAACACGCCGCTGACAGGCACCGACGAGAGCCGCGCGTCCTGAAGCACGATCGGACTGCGGCTGTAGCGATTGATCTCCGCCAAAGCGATTGCGATCGGGGTTTTGTCGAAGGTCAGACGCCCGGCGCTCCAGCTGGTGGAGGCGACGACATTGACCGGCGTGACCTTCGGGCGCGGCGCCGAGGTGACCAACTGCTGGCCGGGCGACAACGACCATCGCGCGTCAGAGGCTGCGGGTTTTCGAACCGCCACCCGGCCCTCCACCAGAATGACCCGCGCGCCGGCGCCGGACCGGCGGACGTCGAACCGTGTCCCCAGCGCCGTCACCTCGGTGTCGCCCGCCCGGACCACGAAGGGCCGCGAGGCGTCTTTCGCCACGTCGAACATCGCCTGACCCTGGGTGAGCGCGACGGTGCGACGGTCGCCGGCGAAGCGAACGGAGACTCGCGAGCCCGTATCGAGGATCAGACGGGAGCCGTCGGCGAGCGCCACCCTGCGTTGCTCGCCGATCTCGGTTGCATAGGTCGCAGGCCGCAACGCCAGCCAGGCGAAACCGGCGGCGCCGAGCGCGAGCGCTAGGGCGCCGACCGCGCCGATCGGGACGAGGCGGTCCCGAAGAGGGTTTCGGGATGGGCGGGAACGACGCGGTCTCGCGGCCGCCTCCGTCAGGATCTGGATGTCGGGCGACCGGCCCAGGGGCACCGTCGCCGACCACAGGGCCTCCAGCCGGGCGAAGGCGCGGGCGTTCTCGGGGTCGCGCCGCCAGGCGCTGAACCGGCGCACATCGGCCGTCGTCACCTTGCGCTGATTGAGGCGGGCGAACCAGTCGGCCGCTTCCTTGCGCCTGATTTCGGCGTCAGCCTCGATCGTCATCCGTCTTGCCTAAAGGTCCAGCCGAGACGCGCAATACTCGAGCGCCCGGGCCATCCGCCATTCCACAGTCTTTGGGCTGACGCCGAGCGTTCGGGCGATCTCGGCATAGGTCATACCGCGAAACCGGTTCAGAACGAAGACGTCGCGATACAGCGGCGGCATCCCGCGGACCACCTGACCCAGCAGGGCTTCGTCCAACTGGGAGGCGGGCTGACTGTCCGTGGGATTGCATATCGCCGGAGTCTCACGCTGCCGGGCGTCTCGTCGGGCCTCGTCCTTCAACAGGTTCCGCGCGATCCGCAGGAGAAACGCCTTGGGGTGACGAATCCCGGCGCTATGGGGCGCCGCCCGGAGATAGGTCTCCTGAACAAAGTCGTCGGCGGCGTCCGCTCCTACCTCCGCGCGCAGCCGGCGCGTGAGCCAGCCGGCGTAAAGCCGGTAGAGACGGTTGACCCCGTCCCGATCCTCCCCGTCCAGCGGCTTTGCGTCCGTCACCCAGGCCTCTCCGGCGTCTGATGGAGAGGTCCGGAATCCGCATGCGGCTTTAGGACCGCGCACGCGCACGAGGCCGCGCCGGCAAGCCGTCGCCGTCGGACATCCGCGTCGCGCGGCGCCGTCGATGATGTGATGTCGCACAGGGGATTCCAGGCCCCACCGACGCGGACGTCGGCGAGTCGAGCATGAATCAAACCCCGGCTTGGCGCAACCCAAAGGCGCTGCGGCGTGGCGTCAACGGCGTCCGCCTTGTTTCGGCCTGTCGTGAGGCGCGAAGGACGGCGGCCAAAATCTGCAATTTCCGCAAAAATCTGGCGGATGGTCCGCAATTCACTGTCGTTGCCGGACCGTCGATTTCATCGCACCGTGAAACCGTCCGAAACCGGAGGGAATTGTCATGGACTTTGACGCTCGGTCTGATCGGGGAGGCTCGACGGTGCTGAGCGGCCGCGAGGCCCAGTGCCTCCTGTGGGTCAGTCGCGGCAAGAGTTCCAGCGACATCGGGCAGATCGTAGGGCTCTCGCCGCGCACGGTGGACAGTTATATCGAAAAAGCCTGTGCGAAACTGAAGGTCCGCACCCGGATTGAGGCGGTCGCCGTGGCGGTACGCAGCGGCCTGATCGACCCCGAGGGGGTATCGTCATGAGGGAAAGGGGGGCGGGTCTGGAACTTCTGTACGGAAGCCGGGGGTTTCAGCTCTGATCGCCGCCGACGCGCTGCGTCCCCCGGCTCAAGATCAGCGCCTATCCGTTCCGGAACCCGCCAGACGCCATTCTGGTGCGCGCACGGCGAGATGTCGATTCCCTGCGGCGGCGCCGAACATGGTTAGATACCGCGACGAAGCTCTGCCTCTGATGCAGGGCTCGGATGAGGCTTTGCAGTTTGGCTGGTGGAGGTCCTGACATCTGTGTCCGCCCACGCGCGGAGATCGGCCAACGAATAGACGACCCGTCCTCCAAGTTTGCGATAGATCGGGCCG
Organism: Brevundimonas sp. Br13; assembly: GCF_055391505.1. Classification (NCBI taxonomy): domain Bacteria; kingdom Pseudomonadati; phylum Pseudomonadota; class Alphaproteobacteria; order Caulobacterales; family Caulobacteraceae; genus Brevundimonas; species Brevundimonas sp. Br13. Next base: position 1,949,624 of record NZ_AP044008.1, read on the forward strand.
GTGCCGCACGTTCTATGTTTTTCGAGCGTTCGGGCAGAGAGCCCTAAAAGCCTGCCGGCCTCGGGTGTCCGAACGAAGCGGCTCATCAGATCTCGCGCCTCTGCCATTGTTCTCTCTTGATTATTGACGGCGCGATTCTCCTGCGCCTTGGGCCGGAACCGAAGCCCGCAAGGTCGCGGTGGCGAGATGACGGGGCGTCGATCGCTGCTCCACTTTGTCCTGGCGGGAATGCAGCGCCGCAGTGAAGCGAAGCCGTCCATAAATCCCATTTATAGTCCACTAGGGGGCGCGCGGGCGTGTTCTGGCGAAGGTGACGCTCTTCCGCTTCACCGTTTTTCTTACCGTTTTTCTGGATTGCTGAAACGGCGAGTTTGCCCCCAACGGGGAAATCTTCAGCGATTTGAGGCGACGATGGTGGGTGATCACAGGTTCGAACTGTGGACCCGCTGATTAAGAGTCAGCTGCTCTACCGACTGAGCTAATCACCCACACCGATCGTCGCGACTTCGGCGAAGACGAGCGCCTCGCCGAAGGGCGCTCCTACTACCCACCCGTTCCGGGCTTGGCAAGCGCTTTCGCAAACTTTCTTTGACGGGCATGGTCTCGGCCGAATCAGCCGCAAAGACGGTGGGGGAGTGAGCATCATGGCCTTTTGGAACCGGCGTCGTTCGATCGATGTCATGACGGCGCCGCACGACGGGCCGCGGCTGAAGCCGACGCTCAGCTGGCCGCATCTGCTGGCCCTGGGCGTGGGCGCCATCGTCGGCACCGGCATTCTGACCCTGATCGGGGTCGGGGCGGGTCTGGCGGGGCCGGCGGTATTGATCAGCTTTGGCCTGGCGGGCCTGGTCTGCGTCTGCGCCGCCCTGGCCTATGCCGAACTGTCGACCATGATGCCGACGGCGGGCAGCGCCTACACCTATTCCTACGCCGTTCTGGGCGAGATGATCGCCTGGGTCGTCGGTTGGAGCCTGATCCTGGAATATTCGCTGGTGGTCTCGGCCGTGGCGGTGGGCTGGTCGGGCTATGCGGTTGGGTTTTTGACCGGCCTGGGTGTCGATCTGCCGGCGGTCCTGACGGCGGGGCCGCACGCCGGGGGAATCATCAACCTGCCGGCCGTCGCCATCATCGGGGTGGTGACCGGCCTGCTGCTGCTGGGCACCAAGGAGAGCGCAACCCTGAACGCGGTCCTGGTGGTCATCAAGATCGCCGCCTTGGTCGTCTTCGTCGCCATCGCCCTGCCGGCCTTCAAGCCCGAGAACTTCACCCCCTTCATGCCCAACGGCTTCGGCGCCCCCTTCGTCCAGACGGGGGTCATGGCGGCGGCGGCCATCATCTTCTTCGCCTTCTACGGCTTCGACGCCATCTCCACGGCGGCGGAGGAGACCAAGAAGCCTGAGCGGGACCTGGCCATCGGCATCATCGGCTCCATGCTGGTCTGCACGGCCCTGTATCTGGTGGTCGCCGCCGCCGCCATCGGCGCCCGGCCAGTCTCCGACTTCGCCGACAGCCCCGAGCCCCTGGCCCTGATCCTGCGCCAAATGGGGCAGGGCACGGCGGCCCAGTGGATCGCGGCGGCGGCGGTGATCGCGCTTCCGACCGTGCTGCTGGCCTTCCTGTTCGGCCAGAGCCGCATCTTCCTGGGCATGGCGCGCGACGGCCTGTTGCCGCGTCGGCTGGCCAAGGTCTCGGCGCGCGGCGTTCCGGCGGTGGTGACGGTCTTTACGGCTGTGGTGGTGGCGATCCTGGCCGGGCTGTTGCCGCTGGACGAACTGGCTTCCTTGGCCAACGCCGGCACTCTGGCCGCCTTCTGCGCCGTGGGCGTCTGCCTGATCGTGCTGCGGATTCGCGAGCCGGGCCGCCGGCGGGTGTTCAAGGCGCCCCTGTGGCCCCTGGTCGGCGCCGTCACCGTGATCGGCTGCGTGGTCTTCTTCCTTAGCCTGAAGCCGGTGACCCAGATCGGCTTCGTCGTCTGGAACGGGGTCGGCGTCCTCATCTATCTGGCCTGGTCGTCTCGGAACTCCCGTCTGGCCAAGGGCGAGGAAGAGGCCGCCTGATGGCCCGTCGCGACCTGACCGGCGCCGTCGACTTCAGCGTGCTGGAGGGCATGACCGGCGGCGACGCGGCGATTTCGGAAGAGGTGCTGTGCCTGTTCGTCGAACAGGCCGCCCTCTGGTCTGTGCTTCTGAATCCCAGGGCCGACGGTTGGCGCGACGGAGTCCACACCATCCGGGGCGCGGCCGCAGGGATCGGCGCCGGCGACCTGGCGGCGATCTGCGCCCAGGCGGAAACGGTCGAACAGGCCCTGGCGGCGCCGGCGCTGGAGCGGGTGCGCGACGCCCTGGACGCCGCGCTGGCCGACGTCGCGGCCTATCGCCACGAGCTGATGCTGCGGGGGCTTAAGGCCTAGCTTCGAGTCCGGTCGTAGACCGCGAACTCGTGCGCGATGCACCGGTCGATCAGCAGCCGCCAGACCGGTTCGGCGATCTCGGGCGACAGGTGGTGCGCTTGCGCGGCCGTCAGCACCTTGGCCACCACGTCGTCGATCCGGGCCTGGTCGAAGACGGCGTCGCGGTCGGGCTTGATGCGGGCGGCCGCCTCCATATAGCGCTGGCGTTCGGCCAGCAGGGCGACCAGGGCGCGGTCCAGGGCGTCGACGCCCTGGCGGACCTCGGCCATGGACTGGCATTCGGCAGGATCGACGCGGGGATCGACGGCGACAAGGGCAGGGTGGTGCATCAAAACTTTCCGCTCATCCCGGCGAAAGCCGGGACCCAGTGCTTTCGCCACACTGGTGTCTGGGATCAAGGGCGCAGATCGTCGAGAGACAGGGATCGCCCAAAGATCTGGGTCCCGGCTTTCGCCGGGATGAGCGGATTATTCAAGTGTCAGCCGACGAAGGCCCGCTCCAGCACATAGTCGGCCGGTTCAGCGTTGGAGCCTTCCTTCAGTCCATAGGTCTCCAGCAGTTCCCCGGCCTCCTTGATCATGGCCATGGAGCCGCACAGCATGACGCGGTCCTTGGCCGGATCGAAGCCTTCGGGCAGGCCCAGGTCGCGGAAGAAGTCGCCCGACTTGATCCGGTCGGTGATGCGGCCGGGGGTCTGGAATTCCTCGCGCGTGACCGTGGGATAATAGGTCAGCTGCGCCCTGGCCTCGTCGCCGATCAGGGGGTCGTCGTGGATCTCGCGGGTGAAGAAGTCACGGTAAGCCAGGTCGGCGACGTTGCGCACCGTATGGATCACATAGACATGGCCGAAGCGGGAATAGGTCTCCGGATCGCGCGCCACGCTCAGCCAGGGCGCCAGACCCGTGCCCGTGCCGATCAGGAACAGCCGCTCGCCGCCGGTCAGGGCGTCCAGCACCAGGGTGCCGGTCGGCTTCTTGCCCATCAGCACCGTGTCCCCGGCCACGATCTTTTGCAGGCGCGAGGTCAGGGGGCCGTCGGCGACCTTGATCGAGAAGAACTCCAGCTCCTCGGCCCAGCAGGGGCTGGCGATGGAATAGGCGCGCAGGATCGGCTTTCCGCCGTCTTCGCCGGGCAGGCCGATCATCACGAACTCGCCCGAACGGAAGCGGAAGTCCTCGGGCCGTTTCACGCCGAAGCTGAACAGGCTGTCGGTCCAGTGGCGAACCCACAGGACCTCAAGTTCGTTGAACGGACTGGCTTTCACAGGGGCGGGGGAGAGGGCGGCGTCGGTCATGGTGCGGCCTCTCTAGTCTGAGAACCGGTCGCAGGGAAGAAAAAGCGCTCCGGGCGGCGACCACTTTTCCTAGTGACGGCTTGCAGAAGCGTCGCTAGCGTCGCCGACCATGCGCACCCTTCTTCTCGCCTCGACCATCCTCCTCTCGGCCGGTTCAGCGGTCGCCCAGGAGACGCCCTCCAACATTCTGACGCCCGAGCGCGTCTTCTCCAGCCCCAGCTTGAACGGCCCCGTGGCCAAGGGCGTCAGCCTGTCGCCGGACGGCCAGCTGGTGGCCTTCCTGCGCTCGCGCGAAGATAATGTGGACGTCCAGGACCTGTGGGCCGCCCCCACCGGCGAAGGCGAGCCCTATAAGCTGATCGACGCCCGCGCCCTGGTTCCCGATGCAGGCGAACTGTCCGAGGCCGAAAAGGCCCGGCGCGAGCGGATGCGGATCAGCGCGCGCGGCGTGGTCGAATACGCCTGGGACCAGCAGGGCCGCTACATCCTGGCGCCGCTGGAGGGCGACATCTTCCTGGCCAGCCGCGCCGACGGCAAGGTGCGCCGCCTGACCGAGACCCCCGCCGACGAGATCGACGCCAAGGTCTCGCCAAAGGGCAACTATGTCTCCTGGGTCCGCGACCAGAACCTGGTCATCTATGATCTGGCCACGGGCAAGGAGACGCCGATCACCGACGACGGCGCCGGTCTGATCACCTGGGCCACGGCCGAGTTCATCGCCCAGGAGGAGATGGATCGCGACACCGGCTACTGGTGGAGCCCCGACGAACGCTACATCGCCCTGACCCGCGTGGACGAAAGCCCGGTGGACGTCGTGCCCCGGTTCGAGATCACCGGCGGCGGCGCGACCATGGTCGAGCAGCGCTATCCCCGCGCCGGCCGCCCCAACGCCTTGGTCGAACTCTATGTCCGCGATCTTCAGAGCGGCGCGCGGGTCAAGGTGGATCTGGGCGCCAATACCGACATCTATCTGGCGCGGGTCGACTGGTCGCATGACGGCAAGACCCTGTATGTCCAGCGTCAGTCGCGCGACCAGAAGACGCTCGACCTGCTCAGCGTCGATCCGGCCACCGGCGCATCGCGGGTCATCCTCAGCCAGAAGGCCGAGGCCTGGGTCGATCTGAACAACGACTTCCACGTCCTGCCGGATGGCCGTTTCATCTGGTCGAACGAGGACAGCGGCTGGCGCCACCTGTATCTGTACGACCGTAACGGGCGTCAGCTGCGGGCGATCACGCACGGCGACTATCCGGTCAAACATCTGGACGGGGTAAACGAACAGACCGGCGAGGTCTATTTCACCGCCTCGATGCGCGACGGCAAGGAACTGCCCATCGAACAGCAGATGTTCCGCGCCAGCCTGAACCGCACGGTCGATCCGGTGGCGGTGACCCCCGCCGGCGGCTGGTGGAACGTCTCGGTCAACGGGCCGGCGACCGCCTATGTCGGCAACTATTCCGATCCCGCCACCCCGCCCCAGTCGGCCCTGTACCGGATCGACGGCACGCGGATCCGCTGGATCGAGGAAAACCGGCTCGACGCCGATCACCCCTTCGCGCCCTACGTCTCGCGTCTGCGGGCGCCCGAGTTCGGCACGATGCAGAGTCATGGGGAAACCCTGGTCTGGCGCATGACCACCCCGCCCGACTTCGATCCGTCGAAGAAGTACCCGGTGGTGATGCAGGTCTATGGCGGTCCGGGCACCGGCGCAGGCGTGCAGAAGAGCTGGCAGCCCCTGACCAACCAGCTGCTGACCGAGGCCGGCTATATCGTCTTCCGCGTGGACAACCGCGGCGAGGGCGACCGGTCCCAGGCGTTTGAGACCAGCATCTATCGCCGCCTGGGCATCCCTGCGGTCGAGGATCAGGCTTTGGCCGCCAAATGGCTGAAAACCCTGCCTTATGTCGATGGCGACCATATCGCGGTCATGGGCTGGAGCTTCGGCGGTTTCCTCAGCCTGCTGACCCTGACCGATCCGGACGCTGGACTGGCCTCGGCGCTTGCCGGCGCCGCCCCGACCGAGTGGAGCCTCTACGACACCCACTACACCGAACGCTACATGTCCACGCCCCAGGACAATCCGGACGGCTACGCCGCCACCGACATCCTGCCGCGCCTGGACGACCTGACCGGCCGTCTGCTGATCCTTCACGGCATGGCCGACGACAATGTCATCTTCGGCAACGCCACCCGCGTGATCGACGCCCTCCAGGCCAAGAGCACGCCGTTCGAGATGATGCTCTATCCCGGCCAGAGACACGGCGTCCGCGGCGAACCGAGGCAACTGCAGCAATGGCGAACCTATCTCGACTTCCTGGACCGCACGATCGGCAAGAGGGCTGAGACGGCGGACTGACGACTGAACCAAGGCGCAGGGGCGAACATGTTGAAGACCAAGCTTTTGGCCGGCGTGTTCGCCGTCGTCCTCGCCGGCGTCGCGGCGCCGTTCGCCTCGGCGCAGACGCCGCCGCCCCCGCCGCCGCCGCCGAACGCCGACATCGCCTGGGTTCAGCGCGAGCGGACGCCCTACGGCTCCTGGGAGCAGATGGCGCGCTTCTTCCTCAGCCAGATTCGCACCTATGACGTCGAAGGCCGGTTCGGCGAGCCCGGTCCCGCGATCAACAGCCTGATCGCGATCAACCCCGATGCGCTCGAGGACGCCCGCGCCTCCGACGCCCGCCGCCTCGCCGGACAGGCCCTGCCGCTGGACGGCGTGCCCCTGGTCATCAAGGACAATGTCGAGGCGCGCGGCATGCCGACCACGGCGGGCTCCCTGGCCCTGGCCGCGAACCAGCCGGACCGCGACGCGCCGATCACGGCCCGGCTGCGCGCGGCGGGGGCGGTGCTGATCGGCAAGTCCAATCTGTCGGAGTGGGCCAATATCCGCTCGTCCCACTCCATCAGCGGCTGGAGCGCCGTGGGCGGCCTGACCCGAAACCCCTACGCCCGCGACCGCAACACCTGCGGCTCGTCCTCGGGATCGGGCGCGGCGGTGGCGGCGGGTTTCGCCATCGTGGCCATAGGCACCGAGACGGACGGATCGATCACCTGTCCGGCGGCGATGAACGGTCTGGTCGGGTTCAAGCCCACTGTGGGCCTGGTGTCGCGCACGGGGATCGTGCCGATCAGCCACAGCCAGGATACGGCCGGGCCGATGACCCGCACGGTCAGGGACGCGGCCCTGGTGCTCAATGTCATCGCCGGTTCCGACCCCGCCGATCCGGCGACGGCTGAGGCTGACGCCCGCAAGACCGACTATGCGGCGGCTCTGGAGGCGGCCAGTCTCCGCGGGGTTCGCATCGGCGTCGCTCGGTTCCTCACCGGCTATTCCGACGGCACGGACGCCGTCTTTGAAGCCAATCTGGAGCGGTTGCGCCAGGCGGGCGCCGTCCTGATCGAGATCAAGGACGGACCGGATATGGACGCTGTCGGCGGCGCGGAATTCACCGTCCTGCTGACGGAGTTGAAGGCGGATCTGAACGCCTATCTCGCCACCACCGATCGGGCCCAGGTCAAGACCCGCACTCTGGCGGACGTCATCGCCTTTAACCGCGCGACCCCGCGCGAGCTGGCCCTGTTCGACCAGGACCTGTTCGAGGCCGCCGAGGCGACCGGGGGCCTGTCCGACCCCGCCTATGTGGCGGCGCGCGAGACCTCGCTGCGTCTGGCCGGGGCCGAGGGGATCGATCGACTGCTGAAGGACAATGACGTCGCCGTCCTGATCGCGCCGACGACCGGCCCGGCCTGGATGACCGACGTCGTCAACGGCGACCACTATCTGGGCTCGGCCTCGACGCTGCCGGCTGTGGCGGGCTATCCCCACCTGACCGTGCCCATGGGGCAGGTGGGCGGGCTTCCGGTGGGGCTCAGCTTCATCGGCGGCCAGTGGCAGGATGCGCGGGTGCTCGCGCTCGGCTACGCCTTTGAACAGTTGGGACCGCAGCGGGTCGCGCCGGCCTTTTCAGCCTCGTTGAACAGCACGCGCGCCGTCGCGCCTGTGCTCGCGCCCATCCATCAGGAACCTTGATCGGCGGTCCGCTGTTGGGCCTTCATGACAAAGCCGATTCTCCCCGAATGAGCGACCTGATCGCCAATATCGTCGGCTCGGCCGCAGCGGTCTGTTCCGTCACCAGTTTCGCACCCCAGGCGCTCAAGATCTGGAAGGAGAGGGACGCCTCCTCCGTCAGTCTGAGGACCTATTCCCTGACCGTGACCTGTTTCGCCTTGTGGGTGGTCTATGGGGTGATGACCCAGGCCTGGCCCGTCACCTTGGCCAATTCCTGCGCCCTGGTCATGGCGTCCTGGGTTTTGGTGATGAAATGGCGGTTCCGCGACGGCGATCCCGAAGCCTGACGGCCCGATTCTGCAGGTTTGATCCGGATCAAGGCGAGGCGGCGGAGGCGGCGCGAGGGTGGGGCTGAGGAGATTTCCCATGCCCCATGACGCCGTCCCCTTCGTCGCCGCCATCGTCGCGGCCTTCGTCTTCTTCATGGCCGCCCTTGGTCTGGCCAGTCTCTATTCGGGCTCTTCACCGGACAAGTGACGAGAGCTTTACCCGACGTGATCTTGGCGCCCCGCGCGATGCGGGCTACGGCAGGAGCCTCAACGTCCAAGGGAGACGCCCCCAATGCCTGATCTCGCCCAAGTCACCGAACACATCCGCGCCGCCGTCGGCGACAACTCCGGCCTCGGCAAGACCGTGAAGCTCGACCTCGGCGACGAGGGCAAGATCTTCATCGACGGCGCCTCCGTGCCGAACACCGTCACCAACGAAGACAAGCCCGCCGACGCCACCGTCTCGATCAAGTGGGACGACTTCATGGCCCTGTCGGAAGGCAAGCTGGACCCGATGATGGCCTTCATGCAGGGCAAGCTGAAGATCGCCGGCGACATGATGATCGCCCAGAAGCTGGCCCCGCTGCTGAAGCGCTGATGGCTCGCTGATCAATACTTGTCTGCGGCGCGGCTCCCCTCGGGGGCCGCGCCGTTTTCGTCTTCAGCGTCCGTCAGAGGCGCGACCGAAAAACGAGGAAACGACATGGACTTCAGACATTCCGACCGCGCCCTGGACTGGCACGCCCGCGTGCGCCGTTTTCTCGACGAACAGGTCATCCCGCGCGAGGCCGACTATTTCGCCCAGGTGCGCGAAAACCCGAACCGCCAGCCTCCGGTCATGGAGGCCATGAAGGCCGCCGCGCGTGAGGCGGGCCTGTGGAACATGTTCCTGCCGGGCGGCCATGACGGAGAGAACGGGGGCGCCGGCCTGACGAACCTGGAATACGCCCCCCTCGCCGAGATGATGGGCCGCCACCTGTGGACGGCCGAGGTGTTCAACTGCAACGCCCCCGACACCGGCAATATGGAGGTGCTCCATATGTACGGAAACGCGGCCCAGCAGGACCGCTGGCTGAAGCCGCTGATGGCGGGCGAGATCCGCTCCGCCTTCCTGATGACCGAGCCCGAGGTCGCCTCGTCCGACGCCACCAATATCCGGACCCGGATCGAGCGCGACGGCGATCACTATGTCATCAACGGCCGCAAATGGTGGTCGACCAACATGGCCCATCCGAACGTCGCCGTGACCATCGTCATGGGCAAGACCGATCCGGACGCCGCTGCGCACGCCCAGCAGTCCCAGATCATCGTCCCCGTCGATACGCCCGGCTTCCGGGTCGAGCGGATGCTGTCGGTCTTCGGCTATGACGAAAAGCCCATCGGCCACGCCGAGGTGGTGCTGGAGAACGTCCGCGTGCCGGTCGAGAACCTGATCGCGGGCGAGGGCCGGGGATTCGAGATCGCTCAGGGGCGCCTCGGCCCGGGCCGTATCCACCACTGTATGCGCGTGATCGGCGCGGCCGAGCGGGCGCTGGAGCTGATGGTGACCCGCCTTCTGAACCGCACCGCCTTCAGAAAACAGCTGGCCGAACATTCGGTGTGGGAGCAGCGGGTCGCCGAGGCCCGCACCAATATCGAGATGTGTCGCCTGCTGGTGCTGAAGGCCGCCTGGATGATGGACGAGGCGGGGGCCAAGAACGCCCGCTCCGAGATCGCCCAGATCAAGGTCGCAGCCCCGCGCATGGCGCTTCAGGTCATTGACGACGCCATCCAGGCCTTCGGCGGCGCCGGCGTCTCGGCCGACACCCCCCTGGCCGAACTCTACGCCACGGTGCGCACCCTGCGGATCGCCGACGGCCCGGACGAGGTGCACAACCGCGCCATCGCCCGGCTGGAGTACGCCAAACACGGCGGCAGACCCTCGGCCTGAGAAACGGCGTCACGCCGTCCGCTTCCGAGGGAACCCCTGGCGGCGCCTGACGTTTTCCGGACAGGACGACGCGAGGCCAGCCGGGGCGTCGCAAGCGGGGACGGAACGGCTGAGATGAATGCGCGCTTGGAGCCCGATACGCGGGCGGCGTCCGACGTGACCCGTTTCAGGGCGATCCGGGGCGCCATGCCCGCCCTGGCGGAAGGCCTGTCGCCCGAGGATCTGGCGGCCCAGTCCATGCCGGACTGCAGCCCCAGCAAATGGCACCTGGCCCACACCAGCTGGTTCTTCGAGGCGATGATCCTGTCGGCCGACCCGGACTATGCTCCGGTCGATCCGCGCTTCCAGCAGCTGTTCAACTCCTACTACGAGGCCCTGGGCGAGCGGGTGCCCCGGCCCCAGCGCGGCCTGATGACCCGGCCCTCGGTGAACGAGGTCCTGGCCTATCGGCGCGAGATCGACCGCCGCATGGCCGCCTGGCTGGCCTCGGGGCCGTCCAGCGGCCATCAGCGCTATCTGTTCGAACTGGGCCTGCACCACGACCAGCAGCATCAGGAGCTGTTCCTGATGGACCTGCTGAACCTGATGGCCTGTTCGCCGCTGGACCCGGCCGCCTATGCGGTCGAGCCGCGACAGGCCCCGCCTGAGGCCGCGCGCGGCGGCGCCGTCGTCTTCGAGGGCGGCCTGGTCTCGATCGGTCATGGCGGCGCCGGCTTCGCCTTCGACAATGAGGGGCCGTCGCACCGGGTCTGGCTGGAACCCTTCGCCCTGGCCGCCGACCTGGTGACCAACGGCGACTGGCTGGGCTTCATCGCCGACGGCGGCTACGCCCGGCCCGAGCTGTGGCTGTCCGACGGCTGGGCCACAGTCAAGGCCGAGGCCTGGACCGCGCCCCTCTACTGGCGCCGCGACGGCGACGACTGGACGGTCCTGAGCCTGATCGGCCGCGCCCCGGTCGATCCGACCGCCCCGGTGCGGCATGTCAGCTTCTATGAGGCTGACGCCTACGCCCGCTGGGCCGGCAAGCGCCTGCCGTCCGAGGCGGAGTGGGAGCATGCCGCGACCACGGCGCCCGACGCCTTCTCAAACCTGTCGGGCGAGGTCTGGCAGTGGACGTCCAGCGCCTACGCCCCTTACCCCGGCTTCCAGCCGACGCCTGGCACGGCGGCTGAGTACAACGGCAAGTTCATGGCCAATCAGATGGTCTTGCGCGGCGGCGCCTTCGCCACGCCGCACGGCCACGCCCGCGTCACCTATCGCAACTTCTTCTATCCCCAACAGAGGTGGGCCTTCATGGGTCTGAGACTGGCCGAAGACGCCCCGCGCGGGCGCACGAGTTTCATTGAGGACGCCCAGACGGCCGCCTTCCGGCGCGACCTGGTCCAGGGCCTGTCCCGCGACCAGAAGGCCGTGCCGCCCAAGTGGTTCTATGACGCCGAGGGCTCGCGCCTGTTCGAAGAGATCACGGCCCTGCCGGAATATTATCCGACCCGTCAGGAGACGGCCCTGCTGCGCGACCGGGCCGCCGCCCTGACCGCCGACTTCGGCCCCGAGGCCGTCCTGGTCGAGTTCGGTTCGGGCGCCAGCGAAAAGACCCGCATCCTGCTGGACGCCGCGCCCGACCTCGGCGCCTATGTGCCGCTGGACATCAGCGAGACGGCCCTGCTGGACGCCGTCGCCCGCCTGTCCGCCGACTATCCGGCCCTGCGGGTCCAGCCGGTTCTCGGCGATTTCGAACATCTGTCGCCCCTGCCGGACGATTTGCCGCAGGGGCGGCGCATCGGTTTCTTCCCCGGCTCGACCATCGGCAATCTGGAGCCCGAGGAGGCGGTGCGGTTCCTGGCCTCGGCGCGTCGGATGCTGGGGGAGGGGGCCCTGTTCATTCTGGGCGTCGATCTGGTCAAAGACCCTGCGACCCTGGTCGCCGCCTATGACGACAGCCGGGGCGTCACCGCGGCCTTCAACCTGAACCTCCTGGTCCGCGCCAACGCCGAACTGGACGCCGATTTCGACCTGGACGCCTTCGCCCACCGCGCCGTCTGGAACCCGGATCACTCGCGCATGGAAATGCACCTTCAGGCGCTGCGTCAAACCGCCGCCCGCGTCGGCGACAGGGCCTTCACCTTCATGGCCGGAGAGACCCTCCACACCGAAAGCTCGCGCAAGTTCACGCCGGATTCGGTCGAGGCCCTGGCCAAGGAGTCCGGCTGGTCCATGGCCGGTTTCGAGGTTTCGCCCGAACCCCGCGTGGCCCTGGCCTTGCTGCGGGGGTGAGGGGGCCACTTCCTTTCTGTCTATACAGATAAGATCGTCATCCTCGGCCTTGTGCCGAGGATCCATAATCCCGGCGCCGGGCGTCGTGCCCCCTGCAAGACCGAGCCTATGGATCCTCGGCACAAGGCCGAGGATGACGGCCATGGGGGCGAGTGCATGGAAAAGAAAAAGGGCGGCGCATCCTCGACGCGCCGCCCTGCAGACTCTCACTGAAGCCGTGTCACTCGGCTTCGTTCGAAGCCGCGTCCTTCTTCGGCCCGTGCGAGGCCTCGCCGCCCTTGCGTCCGGCCTGGGCGGCCAGGCTGCGGTCTTGGGAGAAGCTTCGTTTTTCGCTGGGGACGCTTGCGCCCCCCTTGCGTGCGATTTCGCGCTGACGTTCGGGATCCATGGAGGCGAAGCCTCGCTTGGAAACGCCGGAGGGTCGCGAGGTCTGGCCGTCCATCGGTGTTCCTTTCAGTGCTGCCGTTGCGCTTGCCGAAATGAACCCTGTGACTCCGTGACGGTTCCGTAGGTAACTTCGTTTTACCGCGGTGATCTGAACGTCTTTGTGGTTTGACTTCAAACGGCTGCATAGGGGCGGGAATCGCCTTCGCCGCCGCCGCCCGGCTCCATCGGCGGCATTTCGTCCGGAGCGTCGGCCGGATCGATCTCGGGTTGTGGCGTCGGCTCGGGCTGGATTTCCGGTTGCGGCGTTCCGGGGGGCGTAGGTTCGACATAGGTCATGGTCTTCTCCTCTGAATGGAGAACGCGGCCCGCACCCCAATGTTCACCCCCGGCTTTGGGCGCGGACATGGGGAACTGGATCCGGTCGGGCCGGTTCAGTGTCCGAACCCCGGAGATTCCCATGACCCAGACCCCCATCGCCCCTTCCTCGCCCGATGACATCGTCACGGAAGACGACGGCCCGACCCAGCGCCTCGACCGACAGGCGGACGCCATCCTGGCCGAGGGCGAAGCCCGCAGCTTCGAGGACACCACCTCGCTGCGTCAGGCTCTGCGCGAAGACGCCGCCATGATCCGCAGCAAGGTGGCCGGCCGGGTCGAGACCGCCCGCGACGGCATCCGCGACGAGCCGATGCGGACCACCCTCTACGCCCTGGGCATAGGGGTGATCATCGGCATGCTGATGCGCCGCTGATCTACGCCGGCCCCACCGGCTCCCGCTGCATCGGCGCCCTCTGCAACGCCGCATCCGACACGAACGGATTGGTCCGCCGCTCCTCGCCGAAGGTCGAGATCGGCCCGTGGCCCGGCACGAAGGTGACGTCGTCGCCGAGCGGCCACAGCTTCTCCACCACGCTGCGGATCAGGGCCGGCGGGTCGCTCATCGGGAAGTCGGTCCGGCCGACCGAGCCCTTGAACAGCACGTCGCCCACCTGGGCGAACCGGGCCGCCGGGTTGAAGAAGATCACATGGCCGGGCGTATGGCCGGGGCAGTGGCGGACCTCCCAAGTCGTTTCGCCCAGGCTGACGGTGTCCCCGTCCTCCAGCCAGCGGTCAGGCGTAAAGGGTCGGGCCTCGGGCAGGCCGTACATCCGGCTGGTCTCCACGATCCGGTCGATCCAGAACTGGTCGGCCTTCTGGGGGCCGGTGATCCGGACCCCGGTCTTCTCCTGCATCTCGGCCGCGCCGCCGGCGTGGTCCAGATGACCGTGGGTGATCCAGATCTGATCCAGGGTCAGGCCGCGCCGCGCCACCTCGGCCAGAATCGCATCCACCGATCCGCCCGGATCGATCACGGCGGCCCTGTTGGTCCTCGTGCACCAAACAGTGGTGCAGTTCTGCTGGAGCGGCGTGACGGGCGTCACGAAGACGCCGATGGGGGAGGCGGGCTGGGTCATGGCGCCTTATTAGCCGCCCCTGTGACGCGAAACCACCGCTGCGGCCCACGCTCGCGTTGACCTTTTGAGCCCTTCTCGACATAAGGGCGGGCTTCGAGGCGCCGCTCCAAACGGGGCGGCCTTCTTGCTTTATCCATTCCGCGCCGACCGTCCCGACGGTTCATGCGCCCCAGAGCGTCAGAAATCCCGACCATGCAAGTCGTCGAAAAGTCGAACGAAGGCCTCAGCCGCGTGATCGCGGTCACCATTCCCGTCGCGGAGCTGAACGAGAAGCTCGAAGCCCGCGTCAAGGAAGTCGCCCCGCAGATGAAGCTGAAGGGCTTCCGTCCGGGCAAGGTGCCGGTCGCCCACGTCAAGAAGACTTTCGGCCGCGACTTCATGGGCGAGATCATCAACGCCCAGCTGAACGAGACCAGCCAGAAGGCTCTGGACGAGGCCAAGATCCGTCCGGCCGCCCCGGCCGAGATGAAGCTGACCTCCGACATGGACAAGGTCATCGCCGGTCAGGAAGACCTGGCCTATGAGATGTCGCTGGAGATCATGCCGGACTTCACCCCGGTCGATCCCAAGACCCTGAAACTGGAACGCCCCACCTATGAGGCGTCTGACGCCGATCTGGACGAGGCCCTGACCGAACTGGCCGGCCAGGCCAAGTCCTACGAGGACAAGAAGGGCAAGACCGTCAAGGCCGCCGAGGGCGACCAACTGACCATCGACTTCCTGGGCAAGCTGGACGGCGAGCCCTTCGACGGCGGCGCCGCCGAAGACGCGGACCTGGTGATCGGCTCGGGCCGCTTCATCCCCGGCTTCGAAGAGCAGCTGAAGGGCGCCAAGGTCGGCGAGGAAAAGACCATCGAGGTCACCTTCCCGGAAAACTACCAGGCCGCCCATCTGGCCGGCAAACTGGCCACCTTCGACATCAAGGTGAAGGCCATCAAATCCGAGGTCGAAGCCAAGGTGGACGACGAGTTCGCCAAGCGTATCGGTCTGGAATCGCTGGATCGCCTGAAAGAGCTTCTGAGCCAGAACCTGAACCAGCAGTACGCCGGCGCCGCCCGCTTCAAGCTGAAGCGGGCCCTGCTGGACCAGCTGGACGCCGCCCATGACTTCCCCCTGCCGCCCAAGATGGTCGAAGCCGAGTTCGACGGCATCTGGCAACAGGTCGAGGCCGACAAGGCCGCCGGCCGCCTGCCGGAAGAAGACGCCGCCAAGTCCGAAGAGGACCTGAAGGCCGAATACAAGAAGATCGCCGAGCGTCGCGTGCGCCTGGGCCTGGTCCTGGCCGAGATCGGCCGCGCCCACAATGTCCAGGTCACCGACCAGGAGCTGAACGCCGCCCTGCTGCAGGAAGCCCGCAACTATCCGGGCCAGGAGCAGGCCGTCCTGAACTTCTACCGCCAGAACCCCAATGCGGCCGCCCAGATGCGCGCCCCGATCTATGAGGAAAAGGTCGTCGACCTGATCGTCGGCCTGGCCGAAGTCACCGACAAGCCCATCAGCAAGGAAGAGCTGCTGAAGGAAGACGAAGAGGGCTGATCGCCGCCTTCATCGGATCGGGAAGAGGCGGGGGTCGGCGATCCCCGCCTTTTTCGTATGCGGGCCCCACCTTGTAAGGCGGCCTTCATAACGCGATATGCAGAACAACAAGGCGAGCGACCGCGAGTCGCGCGCTCCCCGCATTCTTGAGAAGGCTCCATGCGCGATCCGATCGAACTGATGAACATGAACCTCGTCCCCATGGTGGTCGAGCAGTCCAGCCGGGGCGAGCGCTCCTTCGACATCTTCTCGCGCCTGCTGCGCGAGCGGATCATCTTCCTGACGGGGCCGTTCGAGGACGGCATGGCGTCGCTGATCTGCGCCCAGCTTCTGTTCCTGGAGTCGGAGAACCCCAAGAAGGAAATCTCCATGTACATCAACAGCCCCGGCGGTCAGGTGACCTCGGCGCTGGCGATCTACGACACCATGCAATACATCAAGAGCCCAGTCTCGACCGTAGTCATGGGCATGGCGGCCTCGGCCGGCTCCCTGATCCTGACGGCCGGCGAGGCGGGCCAGCGGATCGCCCTGCCCAACGCCCGCGTCATGGTGCACCAGCCCTCGGGCGGTTTCCGCGGCCAGGCCTCGGACATCGAGCGCCACGCCGAGGACATCCGCTACACCAAGAAGCGGCTGAACGAGATCTATGTCCATCATACCGGCCGCACCTATGAGGAGGTGGAGCGCACCCTGGACCGCGACCACTTCATGTCGGCCGAAGAGGCCAAGGCCTGGGGCATCGTCGACCACGTTTATGACCGGCGCGAACAGGCGGACGCCGACGGCATAAAGACGCCCGGCGCCTGAGCCCCGTTTTTCAGCTAGAATAGGGGGCGCGTCCTGGCGGCGCGCCCCTTTCTTTTCGTCCATCGGAACCGAGATGCAGTTCACAAGAGACCCCTCAGGCACGATCGAAGTGGAGGGCGAGACCTACGCCTGGGAAATCCGACGCCAGCCGCGCCCCGTCGGCGGCGCGGTGTGGGAGGGGATGGCCGTCTCCCTTCGCCATGTGGATTTCAAGCGCGAGGCCATCATCCAGTTTCCGCCGCCCTTGCGTCCCAACGGCCGGCCCGACGTGGAGAAGCAGCGGGTCAATGTCGATGCGGTGCGCAACGCCGTCACCGCCGCCATCGAGGCGGGCTGGGACCCGACCTCGCGGGGCAAGGCCATGGTTTTCGACGTGGACGCCGACGGCCGCTGACGCCGTTCAGGGCCGCTGGGTGAAGACCCGGAACCCCGGCGACTGGGCGATGGCCAGCATTTCCGCGTCGCCGGAGGTGTCGCCATAGGCGGCCGTCAGGACCAGATCCTCGCCATAGGCGGCCTTCAGACGCCGCACCTTCTCCTCGCCCCGGCAGTTGGCGCCGTCGAAGGCGCCGGTCACCCGGCCTTCGGCGTCGAAGGTCAGGGGCGTTCCCAAGAGGGCCTCGGCGCCCAGCCGGCGGGCGAAGGGCTCAACCGTCGTCTCGGGCGAGGCGGTCACGATCACGCGATGGGCGCCGCGCTCGCCCCAGTCGTTCCAGACCTTCAGCGCGTCCGGCCGCATGAAGCGGTCCCAGACCAGGTCGGCGAACCGTTCCGCCTCGGCCTCCAGACTTTCGCGGTCCATGCCGGCCAGGAATTCCTTGACCGAGGCGGCCTTGATCCGGCCCCGATCACGATCCCGCCCATAGGCAGCCAGGGCCGGCGCCAGCTTGACCAGACCCAGGGCCCAGCCGCCCGGACCGGCCTTCCAGCGCAGAAACTGCGTGAAACTGTCGCGAATCGTCAGGGTGCCGTCGAAGTCGAAGGCGACGAGCGGCTGTTCCGAATTGATCCGGGACTGGCGTAATTCCTGCAGGCTTCCCATGTCAGACATTCGCCGTGATCCCCAACGACACTGATCCATCCCCTTTCCGTGACCTCGCCCCTCCGCCTTCGGGGTTGTCGTGGAACGTGGGATGGGTGATTGTCATTTTTTGAAGACCTTTGCGTCCAGAGTGCTGGAATCAACGCGGAGGAAGCGCGTATCGGGCCATTTCGGTCCGCTCCGCGGGAGTGAGATAAGGGTCTATGACCAAAGCAGCCGGCTCTGACGCCAAAAGCACCCTGTACTGCTCGTTCTGCGGAAAGAGCCAGCACGAAGTCCGCAAACTCATTGCGGGACCGACCGTCTTCATCTGCGATGAATGTGTCGAACTGTGCATGGACATCATCCGTGAAGAGCACAAGATCGGCTTCAAGAAGACGAGCGACGGCGTCCCCACGCCCAAGGAGATTCGCGACGTCCTGGACGATTACGTCATCGGCCAGTCGCACGCCAAGAAGGTCCTCTCGGTCGCCGTCCACAACCATTACAAGCGTCTGAACCACGCGACGAAGAACAACGACGTCGAACTGGCCAAGTCGAACATCATGCTGATCGGCCCGACCGGTTCGGGCAAGACGCTGTTGGCCCAGACCCTGGCCCGCATCATCGACGTGCCCTTCACCATGGCCGACGCCACGACCCTGACCGAGGCCGGCTATGTGGGCGAGGACGTCGAGAACATCATCCTGAAGCTGCTCCAGGCGTCGGATTACAATGTCGAACGGGCCCAGCGCGGCATCGTCTACATCGACGAAATCGACAAGATCAGCCGCAAGTCGGACAATCCCTCGATCACCCGCGACGTCTCGGGCGAGGGCGTGCAGCAGGCCCTGCTGAAGATCATGGAAGGCACCGTCGCCTCCGTGCCTCCGCAAGGCGGCCGCAAACATCCGCAGCAGGAGTTCTTGCAGGTCGACACCGCCAACATCCTCTTCATCGTGGGCGGCGCCTTCGCCGGGCTGGAGAAGGTGATTTCGGCGCGCGGCGAGGGGGCCTCGATCGGCTTCGGCGCCAAGGTCAAGGAAATCGACGAGCGCCGCACCGGCGACATCCTCAAGGGGGTGGAGCCTGACGACCTGATGCGTTTCGGCCTGATCCCCGAGTTCATCGGCCGTCTGCCTGTCCTGGCGACGCTGGAGGATCTGGACGAAACGGCCCTGGTCACCATCCTGACCGAGCCCAAGAACGCCCTGGTCAAACAGTACAAGCGTCTGTTCGAGATGGAGAATGTCGAACTGACCTTCACCGACGACGCCCTGATCGCCGTCGCCAAGAAGGCCATCACCCGCAAGACCGGCGCGCGCGGCCTGCGTTCGATCCTGGAAGGCATTCTGCTGGAGACCATGTTCGAACTGCCGACCTTCGAAGGCGTCGAGGAGGTGGTGGTCAACGCCGAGGTCATCGACGGCAAGGCCCAGCCCCTGCTGATCTATTCCGAAGCCTCCAAGAAGAAGGCCGACGGCGCCGCCTGATCGAGCCGCCGCTGAACGTCACAAGGGCCGGAGCGACGCCGCTCCGGCCCTTTTTTCAGCTGGGATCCTCCCCCGCTTGCGGGGGAGGTGTCGCGTCGATCGCGCAGCGATCCAGCGACGGAGGGGGAAATCTCACGAGTCTCCCGCAGGGTGGAAGAAACCCGCACCTTCTCTCGCCCTTTCGGCCGGCGCTTCATCCGCGCACTCCCGCATTCAGTCTCATCGGCAATACAAAGACTTGTCGGTCCCAGGCGCTGATCGACCCGTCGCGGCGCCGGGGCGGCTTATGCTGGCGGGATCAGCCGAGGCGGCGCAGAGGCGTGACGGAGGTGACTTTCAAATCGGACACATTGGACACATCGGACACTGTTTTTCTGTGTCCGACAGCCGCCGAACGGTTCTTCCGCTTCGCCGAGGGCTTCACTTCCGGACAGATCGGACACATCGGACACTGTTTTTCAGCCGTCCGAAAACCGCGCGCCGACCGGCCGCAGACCCCGGCGGCGTGGGCGGAAAGACACGTGCATGTGGGCGGATGGGCGGCCACGCTTGAACCGCAGGTCTTTCAAACCACATACTCATCCGAACGCCGTCGGAATCGACGGGCCGTCACGCGCTGGTCGGGCCTCTTGCCCGGGCGACCGTGGCGGCGGGCCGGCGATCACCAATGGCCCAGGAGTACGCATCATGACTGACACCAAGATCCTGCCCGTCCTGCCGTTGAGAGACATCGTGGTCTTTCCGCACATGGTCGTGCCGCTCTTCGTGGGCCGCGAAAAATCGGTGAAGGCCCTCGACGAGATCATGAAGGGCGAAAAGCAGATCCTTCTGGCGACCCAGAAGAACAGCGTTGACGACGACCCGTCGCCCGACGCCATCTACCCCATCGGCGTCCTGGCCAGCGTCCTGCAGCTGCTGAAGCTGCCGGACGGCACGGTCAAGGTCCTGGTCGAGGGCAAGGGCCGCGCCCGCCTGACCCGCTTCACCGACCGCACCGACTATTTCGAAGCCGAGGCCGTCGAGATCGAGGACGAGCCGGGTGAGACCTCTCAGGCCGAGGCCATGCTGCGCGCCGTGGTCGAGCAGTTCGAAAACTATGTGAAGCTGAACAAGAAGGTGCCGCCCGAGGCCCTCAGCTCCATCCCCCAGATCACCGACGCCTCCAAACTGGCGGACTCGGTCGCGGCCCATCTGTCGGTCAAGATCATCGACAAACAGGGTCTGCTGGAAACCATCGACGTGCCCAAGCGGCTGGAGAAGGTCTATGGCCTGATGGAGGGGGAAATCTCCGTCCTGCAGGTCGAGAAGAAGATCCGCTCGCGCGTGAAGCGTCAGATGGAGAAGACCCAGCGCGAATATTATCTGAACGAGCAGATGAAGGCGATCCAGCGCGAGCTGGGCGAGACCGACGACGCGCGCGACGAGATCATGGATCTGGAGAAGCGCATCCGGAAGACGCGCCTGTCCAAGGAGGCCCGCACCAAGGCCGAGGCCGAGGTCAAGAAGCTGCGCAACATGTCGCCGATGTCGGCCGAATCGACGGTGGTGCGCAACTACCTCGACTGGCTGCTGTCCGTGCCGTGGGGCAAGGCCAAGCAGAAGCCGATCGACCTGGTGCGGGCGGAAGAGATCCTCGAGGAGGACCACTTCGGCCTGGAGAAGGTCAAGGAACGGATCATCGAATATCTGGCCGTCCAGGCCCGCACCGGCAGCCTGAAGGGGCCGATCCTGTGCCTCGTCGGCCCTCCCGGCGTCGGCAAGACCTCTCTGGCCAAGTCGATCGCCAAGGCCACCGGGCGTGAATATGTCCGCATGTCCCTGGGCGGGGTGCGCGACGAGAGCGAGATCCGCGGCCACCGCCGGACCTATATCGGCTCCATGCCCGGCAAGATCATCCAGTCGATGAAGAAGGCCAAGACCACCAACGCCTTCGTCCTGCTGGACGAGATCGACAAACTGGGCGCCGACTGGCGCGGCGATCCGTCCTCGGCCCTGCTGGAGGTGCTGGACCCGGCCCAGAACTCGACCTTCGGCGACCACTATCTGGAGGTGGACTACGACCTGTCCCAGGTGATGTTCGTGACCACCGCGAACAGCCTGAACATGCCGCAGCCCCTGATGGACCGGATGGAGATCATCCGGGTGTCAGGCTACACCGAGGACGAGAAGGTCGAGATCGCCAAGCGTCACGTCCTGCCCAAACAGATGAAGGATCACGGCCTGAAGGACGGCGAGCTGGTCGTTCCGGAAGAGACCATCCGCGACCTGATCCGCTACTATACCCGTGAGGCCGGGGTGCGTTCGCTGGAGCGGGCCCTGGGCGGCCTGGCCCGCAAGGCCGTGCGCGAAATGGCCAAGACCGGCGTCGCCTCGATCACCGTCGATGCGGACAAGCTGGCCGAATACGCCGGTGTGAAGAAGTTCCGCTACGGCGAGACGGACGAGGAGGATCAGGTCGGCATCGTCACCGGCCTGGCCTGGACCGAGTTCGGCGGCGACATTCTCACGATCGAGGCGATCAAGATGCCCGGTCGCGGCCGCATGACCGTGACCGGCAACCTCAAGGACGTGATGAAGGAGTCGATCTCGGCGGCGGCCTCCTATGTCCGTTCGCGGGCTCTGGACTTCGGCGTCAAGCCGCCGGTGTTCGAGAAAACCGACATCCACGTCCACGTGCCGGACGGCGCCACGCCCAAGGACGGTCCGTCCGCCGGCGTCGCCATGACCGTGGCCATGGTCTCGGTCCTGACGGGCGTGCCGATCCGCAAGGATATCGCCATGACCGGCGAGATCACCCTGCGCGGCCGCGTCACCGCCATCGGCGGCCTGAAGGAGAAGCTGCTCGCGGCCCTGCGTTCCGGGGTCAAGACGGTGCTGATCCCCCAGGAGAACGAAAAGGACCTCGCCGACGTGCCGGACAATGTGAAGTCAGGTCTGGAGATCGTGCCGATTTCCACAGCGGACGAGGCCCTGAAATGGGCCCTGGTCGGCGCCCTGACCCCGGTCGAATGGGACGAGACGGCTGAACCCCTGCCGACGCCCGTTCCCCCCGCGGAGGGCGCTACGGCGGCCGTCAGCCACTGAAACGCGACTTAAGTCGCACGCCGCAACGCCGCCGACAGCCCGTCGGCGGCGTTTTCGCTTTTGACGCGAGCGCCTATCGGACGTTTACTGACCGTTTGGAGGGATGACGATGACGAAAGCGGAACTCATCGGTCGCATGGCGACGGCGGCGAACATCAGTCGGGACCAGGCCAAGGCGGCGCTGGAGGCCTTCACCGACGGTGTTGTCGAGGCCCTGTCTCACGGTCACGACGTCAAGCTGATCGGCTTCGGCAGCTTCACCACGATCGAGCGCAAGGCGGGGGTGGCGCGCAATCCTCAAACCGGCCAGGCCATAGCGCGGGCCGCCTCCCGCACCGCCCGCTTCCGCGCCGGCGAAGGCCTGAAAAGCGCCTTGAACGCCTGACGCCCAGAGGGCATAAGCCCCGCTCTGGTTTCAAGGGCGGCTAGCTCAGCTGGAAGAGCATCTCGTTTACACCGAGAGGGTCGGCGGTTCGAGCCCGTCGCCGCCTACCAATCAAAAAGGCCGCCGGATCGCTCCGGCGGCCTTTTCCGTTTGATCTCAGGCTCCGATCAGAACCGGAAGCTGGCCCGCAGCAGCAGCGAATAGCGGACATAGTCCTCCAGCAGCTCGGCGTCGCCCGTCAGGGACAGCATGCCCAGCTCGTTGCCCAGGTTCATGCGGAAGCCCAGCAGCAGGCCGCCGCCCTCGACGGCGTCCGGCGACAGGATGAAGTCCGGCCCGCCGCTGGCGAAGCGGGCGATGGTCTCGCCGGCGTCGACCGACAGATTCTGGCGATAGCCGATCCGCAGTTCGGGACGGATCCAGCCGTCGCGACCGAAGCCGTAGCCGACGTTCATCGCCGCCACCGCCGAGAAGATGTGGCTGTCGCGGGAATCGATGTCCAGATCGAAGCCGTCGCCGCCGCCCTTTTCGGATCGGGCGTCTTCCGACAGGCGGAAGTATTCAGCGTAGATTTCGGGACGGACGTTCAGCCGGCCGTAGTTGCGCTCATAGGAGGCGCCCCCGGCGGCGGCGGCGGTCCAGCCGTGCCAGTCGGAGGTATTGTTCAGATAGACGCCGCCGGCGACCAGCGAGCGGTCGGCGCTGAAGCTGGCGTAGCCGCCGGCCGCCCGAGCCCAGGTGGTCCAGTACTGGCCCTGGGCGCGCCAATAGAGGCCCAGCTCCAGAAGATTGGCGGACAGGACCTCTTCGGCCTCCGCTTCCGGATCCTTGATGTCCGAGGAGGTGAAGGCCGCCGTCACGCCGAAAGCGCCCAGGCTGGAGCCCTTCTCGACGCCGCCGGCCACGCCGAATCCTTCGGAACGGAAGCCGTAGGAGTCGGTCTTGTCCTTGTCTGCGTAGAAGTTGATCTCCTGCAGCCAGGCGCTGGTCTCGCCGGGCGCGGCGGAGGCGTTGCGACCGGTCAGGGCGCGGGTCACCGCGTCCACCCCGGCCGACAGCGACATCAGCGGACCGCCCGAATGGTCCGGCAGCATCTGCTCATAGGCGTCGATGAAGCCGTCGCGGCCCGTCTGGGACAGGAACAGGTTACGAACCGTCTCATTGGCGCCCAGGGCGGCGTAGACGGCGTCATAGGCCGAGGCCTCGACCGGGATCAGCCCGGCCTCCTGGGCGGTGCGCCGCCGTGCGTCGATATAGAGGCTGTTGGCGCCCTGATCGACGCCCGCTTCGACGACGTAGAGATACGGCGAGTTCTCGGCGAGCAGCTGTTTGTCGATTTGACCGACGTTGAGCGTCCCGGCCTTGATGATGTCGAACCGTTCCGGCCCCTCCAGCAGGGAAGAGAAGCGCACGCCCAGCTGGGCGCCCGTGGCCAGGGTTGCGGCGCCGCTGACGTTGAAGCCGCCGGCGCGATCGGCCTTGGGGTCCAGGGTCGTGATCAGGACGCCGTCAGCCCCCACGTTCAGGCTGGAGATGTTGGTGGCGGTCGTCTGGGTCGCGTTCAGCGTGCCCTTGGAGACGTTGATGTCCAAGGCGCCGTCGCTGTCGGTGATCGCGCCCTGAACCACGGCGCCGCCGCTGATCGCCAGGCGGTCCGCGCCTGCCCCGAAGGCGATGTCGCCGACGACCGTGCCGTTCTCGACATTGAAAGTGTCGGCGCCAGAGCCCAGCTTGATCGCGCCCACGATCTGGGGCTCGCTAGCGTCCGGCACTCCGTCCTTGTCAGTGTCGGTCGCAGTGCTGTCGGCTGCGGCGGGAACACCGTACTGGCGCAGGGTCACGCCGCTGGTGTTGGCCGACAGGTCGATGGCCGTGACCGTGCCGGAGACGTCCGCCAGACTGCTGGAGCTGGCGGTCAGGGAGCCGGCGATCACGCCGGCGTTGTTCAGCTGGGTCAGCGAGCCCGACTGATCGCGGATCACGGTCGCCGAACCGTCGTCGCCGCCGTAGGAGGCGATCATTGTTCCGGTGTTGGTCAGGCTGCCGACGTTCGCGCCGGCGCCGATCAGAACGCCCGTGGCGACCTCGGTTCCCTTGCCGGCCACGACGGCCTGGATGGTCCCGGTGTTGACCAAGGCGGGGGCGGAGACGCCGGAACCGACCTGGATGGCGGTGGCGTTGGCGTCGACGGCCGAGGCGGCGATCGAGCCTTCGTTGCGCACGCCGCCCGCAATCGTCACGGCCTGTCCGCCGTCCACGCCGAGTTGAAGCCCGCGTCCCTGAATGCCGGAATAGACGCCCGATCCGGTGATGGCGCCCCGGTTGATCAGGCCATAGGCGGCGTCGCCCGTTCCCACCGCGCCCAAGTTCACAGTGTTGGCGGTGGAGCCGATCAGCAGGGCCGGCGCGGCGCCCAGAGAGGTGAGGGCGGCCGTTGTCTCGCTGGCGTCGGGCACGCCGTCGCCGTCGCGGTCCAGATCATCGCGGTTCTTGACGCCGTCGCCGTCGTCGTCCTCGTCGCCGTTCTTGACGCCGTCCTTGTCGTCGTCGCCGTCGATGCCGGCGGCCGAATAGGCCAGGGCCTTGTCCAGCAGGACGCCGCCCGCGACATCGGCGCCGACGCGCACGGCCGGTCCGCCCTGAAGCAGGTCATCGGCGTCCAACTCATCCAGGAACAGGGTGGTGGCGTTGTCGAACGTTCCGGTGGAGGGGCGCGCCGGAGGCGGGGTGGTGTAGCGATAGCCGGTGGTGGCGATGGTGGAATGGATCTTCAGAGCGCCGCCCACGGCGCCTTCGACCGAGACCCCGGTCGCGCCCGCGCCGGTGGCCGAGATGGAGCCCGCTAGATCCACATTGCCCGAGACCGGAGCCGTGGTGCGGACGCCCGCCGTGTTGTCGCCCACGACCCGGATGGTGCCCAGGCTCTGAACCTTGCCGTTCACCGCCGATTCGACGCCGAGCCCGTAGGAATTATTGCCTTCGACCGTAATGGAGCCGCTGGATTCGACCAGGACGTTGCCGGTGAAGGGCGATGCCCCGGTCACCCGCACGCCATAGCGGCCGGTTCCCGTGGCGAAGGGGCCGTCCAAATCGCCGTCGCCGTCTGTGTCCTTGATGTCAGCCGTTTCCTGGCTGTCGGTGATGTTAATCGCCCCGCCGACCGTGACCGACCCGGTGTTGCCGCCGTTGACCAGGATGCCGGTGGCGCCGTCGGCGGCCTTGTCCATGGTGATGGAACTACCGCTGTCCAGATCGACGGTGTTGCTGGAATCCAGCGTCACGGCCGCGCCCGAGTTGACGGCGACCGAGCCGCCGCTGGCCAGACGGACGTTGTCCGCCGCCGTTCCGGTGGCGTTCGCCGTGCGGATCGGGGTGGTCCGGGCGGTCGAGACGACGACCTCGGCCTGAGCGCCGCTTACGGCCATCAAGGGGGCGATCGCCACGGCGGTCGCGAGCAGAATACGCATTCGGAAGAAAACCCCTGGTGGTCACGCGATCACGATGCAGGCGACCCTTTAGCAGGGTCCGGGCCAGCCTTCCCCAACTTTATCGAATTTGAGGCGAATGCAAGGCCGCGCTCCATCTGCTGCGGCGCCGAAAGGGCGGGGTGGTCGGGCCAAGGTCCTGATTTTCAGTCGTGATGGGCGGGGTTCGGAGGGTTTTTCTCGCTCCCTATTGAGCTTTGCCGCAGCCGGGTCTAGGGGCGAAGATCATGGTCAACCGCCTCTGAGGATGAGGCATCCATTCCGCGCCTTTCGGCGTTTGCGAGCGCAGACCTGACGAGAACCCCCGAATGACCCTGACTGATCTCGACGTCCACGAAAGCGAACTTCGTCTGATTCCCGGACTGGACGTGGAGGTGGCGGACACCTTGAGGGCGTTGAAACAGGCGTCGCAGGACGAGCGGCCGCGGCTGTTGGACACCACCATGCTGTACGCGCCCCGGTCCGGCGGCGTGAAGCGATACCTGCTGTCGAAGAAGGCGTGGATCGAGGCCAATCGGCCGGGGGTCAGCCATTCCCTCATCGTGCCGGGCGCCCGACACAGGGCGCGGGCGGACGGGATCGTTCAGCTGCGCGCCACGCGACTGCCGTTCGGAGACGGCTATCGTTGGCCCAGTTCGGTCAAGCGCTGGAGCGCCTGGGTCGCGGCCATGAAGCCGTCGATCATTGAGGCGGGCGACCCCTATACGCCGGGACAGGGCGCCCTGGAGGCCGGCCAGAGGGTCGGCTGTCCCGTCGTCGGCTTCTGCCATTCGGACCCAGCCGGCCTGGCGGCGCTTCATTTCGGCGAGTGGGCCAAGAAGCCCGTCGAAAAGCGCTGGGCCCGTCTGTTCTCCCAGTTCGACCGCGTCGTTTCGCCCAGCCGCTTCATCGCGCGGCGGCTTGAGGAGGCGGGGGTGGACAATATCGTCATTCGTCCGCTGGGCGTCGAGGTCGACACCTTCCGGCCCGACCGCCGCGATCGGTCCTGGCTGCTGAAGGAACTGGGCCTCGGCCCAGACGCACGCCTTCTGTGTTTTGCCGGCCGTCCCGCCAAGGAGAAGAACGTCGATGTTCTGATCGAGGCGGTCCAAAAGCTGGGCGCCCCTTATTATCTGGTCCTGGTCGGCGCTGGTTCGGGCATGCCCGCCGAGGACCGGGTGATCTCCCTGCCTTATGAGAAGGACCCGCGGGCGGTGGCCAAGATCATCGCCAGCTGCGACGCCTTCGTTCACGCCAATGACAAGGAGCCCTTCGGTCTGATCGTGCTGGAGGCCATGGCCTGCGGTCGGCCCGTGGTGGGCGTAAACGCCGGGGGCGTGGCCGAGACGGTCGATTCGACCGTGGGCCAGTTGGCCGCCAGCGCCGAGGCCGACGACTACGCCCAGGCGATCGAGGCCTTGTTCGCCCGCGACATCGAGGCCATCGGCCGCGCCGCCCGCGAAAAGGCGGTCAGCCGGTTCGCCTGGAACCGCGTCTTTGAAGACCTGTGCATGGTCTATGGAGAGCTGACCGGAGAGGCCGCCTTCGTTCAGCCCGAGGCGGCGTTCGCCGTCCACTGATCCGAAGCGGGCGCCGCCCGTCTCCGGGGACGGTATTGCGGTCAGCGCCGATCATACCCCGGAAGGGGATGATGTTTTTCCAAGAAATAGGGGATTTGCGCGCTTGCGGGGCGGCGCGCCGCTTCCTCGTTACAGAAGAAGTGGCGCGAGTGACGGGGCTCGAACCCGCGACCTCCGGCGTGACAGGCCGGCACTCTAACCAACTGAGCTACACCCGCGTACCTGGGTCGAAACTTTAGAGTTGTTTCGAAAACTGTGTGGGAAGGCGGTGTGCGCCACTCCATCTATTTCTAGAGAGAGTGGCGCGAGTGACGGGGCTCGAACCCGCGACCTCCGGCGTGACAGGCCGGCACTCTAACCAACTGAGCTACACCCGCGTTTCCCGACCGAAGCGGCTGTGCGCCCCGGCGAGGGGCGTCGTTTAGGCGGGCTTACACAGCGCGTCAAGCGACCTTTTTCGATAAGACGGGCCTCAGCGCGACGGGGCTGTGGGCGAAGGGACCGCCGCCGGTTGGGGCGGGGTGTGCGGACCCGCCAGACCGCCTGCAGCAGGCTCCTGGGCGGCGACGGCGGGGG
The DNA here is from genome assembly GCF_055391505.1 of Brevundimonas sp. Br13. Lineage (NCBI taxonomy): Bacteria > Pseudomonadati > Pseudomonadota > Alphaproteobacteria > Caulobacterales > Caulobacteraceae > Brevundimonas > Brevundimonas sp. Br13. Next base: position 1,977,654 of record NZ_AP044008.1, read on the forward strand.
CGGGCGGTTCGTAATAGACGCCGACGCCCGGCCCAAGCGGCAGGTCCAGCGTGACCCAGGCCGCCACCATGATCAGGCCGGCGACCAGGAAGGCCCCTGCATAGGGCAGCATGGTCGCCATCAGAGACCCCAGGCCGAAGCGCGGATCCCAGCGCTGGGCGAAGGTCAGGATCAGGGGGAAGTAGCTCATCAGCGGCGTGGCGATGTTGGTGACCGAATCGCCCATCCGATAGGCGGCGGTCGTCATCTCGGGCGAAATCCCCAACAGCATGAACATCGGCACCACGATCGGAGCCAGGGCGGACCATTTGGCCGAGGCCGAACCGATGAACAGGTCGAAGAAGCAGGAGACGAAGACCACGCAGATCAGCAGCAGGGGGGCGGGCAGGGCCAGGCTCTTCAGCTCGGCGGCGGCGTTGACCGCCAGGATCGGCCCCAGCCCCGACCAGTTGAACATGGCTACGAAATGGGCGGCGAAGAAGGCCAGCACGATATAGGGCGCCAACTGGGCTATGCCGTCGCGCATCATGCGGACCAGGTCCCGATGCGACTGGATTGACCGCGAACCGGCGCCATAGGCGGCGCCGGTCAGGAAGAAGGTCACGGCGAAGAAGGCCACCAGCGAACGGTACAGGGGATTGAACCTCTGTTCGGGCTCGGCCGCCGGATCGACGAAGGGCGAGCCGGGCAGGAGGGTGATCAGGGCCCAGAGGGCGATCATCCCCATCAGGGCCAGTCCGGCCCAGGCCAGGCCGCGCTTCTCATCGGCGGTCAGGGGCTGTTTCTCGGAGGCGGCGGGAGCGGCGGCGTCCGCCGACGGCGCCCACGGCCCCAGGCGCGGCTCGATCACCCGGTCCGTCAGGAACCAGACGATGGGGGTGAAGACCAGGACGACCCCGATGATGAAGAACCAGTTGCCGGCGATGTTCACCGAATAGGAGGGGTCGATCAGGTGGGCCGCCGGCTCAGTGATCCCCAGGATCAAGGCGTCGCTGGCGCCGGGAAACAGATTTCCGGCATAGCCGCCCGACACGGCCGCAAACCCGGCGGCCAGACCCGCCAGGGGGTGCCGACCCGCCGCAGCGAAGATGACCGCCGCCAGGGGGATGACCACGACATAGGAGGCGTCCGACGCATGGTGGGAGACCATGCCCGTCACAACCACGATCGGGGTCAGGATCGCGCGCGGCGCATTCAGCAGGGCGGCGCGAATCGCCGTGGCGAACAGGCCGGCCCTTTCCGCCACCGAAGCCCCGTAGATGATGGTGACGACGATCCCCAGGGGCGGGAAGTCCGCCAGGGTGCGCGGCATGCCGATGATCAGCCGCTCCAGGTTTTCGGTCGACAGCAGGCTCTGGGCCGCCAGCCGATCGCCCGTCACCGGATTCACCGCCGACCAGCCCAGGGCCGCGCCGATCATGCTGAGCAGAATCAGGCCGCCGACCAGCCAGAGGAACAGAAACACCGGATCGGGCAGACGATTTCCGATCCTCTCGACGGTGTTCAGAAGGCGCGCGGCTGGATTCATCGTCGGACTTTCGGGAGCGAAATCAGGCCGTCAGTAGGGCCGCGCGCCGTCGAAGACGGCAAGCGCCGCACCTGCGACATATAGCCCGAAAACCTGCGACCGATTCTCAACAAAAAACCCGTCGTCACAGGGGTTTGAACCGCGCCGACGTTGGGTCTAAGAAGCCCCGAATCCCGCCTCTCCCCGGCGGCCGAGGTTCTTTGAATGAACGCATTTCTGCTCGAATATCTGCCGGTGCTGATCTTCGCCGGCGTGGCCGCCTTCATCGGCGTGCTTTTCATCGCCCTGCCGCTGCTGCTGGCGCCGAAAAATCCGGACGCCGAGAAGCTGTCCGCCTATGAGTGCGGGTTCAACGCCTTTGACGACGCGCGGATGAAGTTCGACGTCCGCTTCTATCTGGTGTCCATCCTGTTCATCATCTTCGACCTGGAAGTGGCCTTCCTCTTCCCCTGGGCCGTGTCGATGTTCGACCTGTCGCAGGCGGGCATGATCTTCGCCTTTTGGTCGATGATGGTCTTCCTGGGCGTCCTGACCATCGGCTTCATCTATGAATGGAAGAAGGGAGCCCTGGAATGGGAGTGATCGCGCCTTCGTCGCCGCTTCCCGGCGCAATGGTTCCCGCCAACTCGGCCGCCCGGTCGACGGTCGAGGGCTATGACCCCAAGGTCCATGACAAGTTCTTCGAGGCGGTGAACACCGAACTGGGCGAGCGCGGCTTCCTGACCGCCTCGCTGGACGACGTCATCACCTGGGCCCGCACCGGCTCGCTGATGTGGATGACCTTCGGCCTGGCCTGCTGCGCCGTCGAGATGATCCAGATGTCGATGCCGCGCTTCGACGTGGAGCGCTTCGGCATGGCCCCCCGCGGCAGTCCGCGCCATTCGGACCTGATGATCGTCGCCGGCACCCTGACCAACAAGATGGCTCCGGCCATCCGCAAGGTCTATGACCAGATGCCCGATCCCCGCTACGTCGTGTCGATGGGCAGCTGCGCCAACGGCGGCGGCTATTATCACTACAGCTACAGCGTCGTGCGCGGCTGCGACCGCGTGGTGCCGGTGGACGTCTATGTGCCCGGCTGCCCGCCGACGGCCGAGGCCCTGCTGTACGGCCTGCTGCAGCTGCAGAAGAAGATTCGCCGCACGGGGACCATCGACCGATGAGCTCGCTGGCCGTTCAAGCCCAGTTCGAGGCCGCCTTGACGCCGATGGGCGCCGAGCTGGTCGGGGCGCTCGCCGGCGACGGCTGGGGCGTCGAGGCCCAGGTCGCCTTTGGCGAACTGACCCTGGTCGCGCCGCGCGAACACATCGTCGAGGTGATGACCGCCCTGCGCGACCGGTTCGGGTTCCAGCAACTGCTGGACGTCTGCGGCGCCGACTACCCGGATCGCGAAGAGCGGTTCGAGGTGGTCTATCACCTGCTGTCCCTGACGCGGAACGCCCGCATCCGGGTCAAGGTCGCCACCGACGAGGTCCAGCCGGTCCCGACCGTCTGCCACGTCTATCCGTCCGCCGGCTGGTTCGAGCGTGAAGCCTACGACATGTACGGGATGATCTTCGCAGGCCATCCCGACATGCGGCGCCTGCTGACCGACTACGGGTTCGAGGGGCATCCGCTGCGCAAGGACTTCCCCATGACGGGCTATGTCGAGGTCCGTTACGACGAAGAGCAGAAGCGGGTCGTCTATGAACCCGTCAAGCTGACGCAGGAATTCCGCACGTTCGACTTCCTGTCGCCGTGGGAAGGCGCCGACTATCCGGCGCCCGTCCTGCCCGGCGACGAAAAGGCTGGAGTGAAGGGCTGATGGCTGACGGCGCCCGTATCCCTGCGTCCGCGAACAGCGGCGGCGGCGGAGATCCCTTCGAAGACATGCCGATGGATCACCGGACCGACCATGCCCGCGACATGGACGACCGCAAGTTCACCATCAACTTCGGCCCGCAGCACCCGGCCGCGCACGGCGTGCTGCGTCTGGTGCTGGAGCTGGACGGCGAGATCGTCGAGCGCGTCGATCCGCATATCGGCCTGCTGCATCGCGGCACCGAAAAGCTGATGGAGGCCCGCACCTATCTGCAGAACGTGCCCTATCTGGACCGGCTCGACTATGTGGCGCCGATGAACCAGGAGCACGCCTTCTGCCTGGCCATCGAGAAGCTGCTGGGCATCGAGGTTCCGTACCGGGCTCAGCTGATCCGCGTCCTCTATTCGGAGATCGGCCGGATCGGGAACCACCTGCTGAACGCGACCATGCAGGCCATGGACGTCGGCGCCCTGACGCCCCCGCTCTGGGGTCACGAAGAGCGCGAGAAGCTGATGGTCTTCTACGAGCGCGCCAGCGGGGCGCGTCTCCACGCCAACTACTTCCGCCCCGGCGGCGTCCATCAGGACCTGCCGATGGACCTGATCGACGACATCGGTCGCTGGTGCCTGGAGTTCCCCAAGGCCCTGGCCGACATCGAGAGCCTGGTCACCGAAAACCGCATCTTCAAGCAGCGCAACGTCGACATCGGCGTGGTGTCCAAGGAACAGGCCCTGGCCTGGGGCTTCTCGGGCGTGATGCTGCGCGGCTCGGACATCGCCTGGGACCTGCGCAAGTCGCAGCCCTACGAGTGCTACGCCGAGATGGAGTTCGACATTCCGGTCGGCAAGAACGGCGACTGCTGGGACCGCTACCTCTGCCGCATCGAGGAGATGAAGCAGTCGGTGCGCATCATGGAGCAGTGCATCCATAAGCTGCGCAACTGCCCCGGCGAGCCGGTGATGGTCGAGGACAACAAGATCGTGCCGCCGCGTCGCGGCGAGATGAAGCGGTCGATGGAATCCCTGATCCATCACTTCAAGCTGTACACCGAAGGCTTCAAGACGCCGGAAGGCGAGGTCTATGCGGCCGTCGAGGCGCCCAAGGGGGAGTTCGGCATCTATCTGGTGTCGGACGGCACCAACAAACCCTATCGCGTCAAGATCTCGGCGCCGGGCTTCCGTCACCTGCAGGCGATGGACTGGATGAACCGCGGCCACCAGCTGGCCGACGTCTCCGCCATCCTGGGCTCGCTCGACATCGTTTTCGGAGAAGTGGACCGATGAGCGTTCGTCGTCTCGCCAAGGAACAGCCGGCCTCGTTCGCCTTTTCGAAGGACACCCAGGCCAAGGCCGAATGGTGGATCAAGAAATATCCGGAAAACCGTCGCCAGTCGGCGGTGATCCCGATCCTGTGGCTGGTGCAGAAGCAGGAAGGCTGGGTCTCAGAACCCGCCATTCGCGCGGTCGGCGAACTGCTGGGCATGCCCTTCATCCGAGTGATGGAGGTCGCGACCTTCTACACCATGTTCATGCTGGAGCCGGTCGGCAAGACCGCCCTGATCCAGGTGTGCGGCACCACGCCGTGCATGCTGCGCGGCGCCAATCAGCTGATGAAGGTCTGCAAGGAGAAGATCGGTCCCAAGGACCATCTGTCCGCCGACGGCCGCTTCACCTGGCAGGAGGTCGAATGCCTGGGCGCCTGTTCCAACGCGCCCATGGCCCAGATCAACGACTACTATTACGAAGACCTGACGCCCGAGACCATGGCCCAGATCATCGACGACTTCGCGGCGGGCAAGGCGCCCAAGCCGGGCTCCTACATCGGTCGCCACAACGCAGCGCCGGCCGGCGGGGCCAAGACCCTGCTGGACCCGAAGCTGTATGACGGCTCGGCCGCCAAGCCGATCAAGAAACTGCCCAACAGCGACCCGGCGCCGGTCGAGAAGGCCCCGGCCTGATGCCTGCCCCTGACCTCGACAGCGACGAAGGCCGCGCCGCATACCGCAAGGAGCTGCGCCAGGTCGCGCGCCCCCTGCGCGCGGGCGGGCTCGCGCTCGTGGTCGGCGCCGCCATGCTGATCCTGTTCACGCGGCAGGGCACGCCCGGCTTGGGCGACTGGGCCTATACGGCCTCCTACGTCATGCTGGGCCTGGGCTGGGCCTGCGTCATCGGCGCCGTCTACACCCGCACCCAACATCACCGACGCCGTATGCGCGAGCTGGAAGGCGCTTCGTCATGAGTGCGTCGATCTACTGTGGTTTCCTGAACTCGATGCAGCGTGCCGGGGGGCGCCATGTCGACGGATCAGAAACGGGCAGGGCGCCGTGCGCCCAAGCGCGGCCGAGGCGGATGGAGCCCCGCCGGGACAGGTCGATTGCTGGTCAATCTGGCCGGCGCGGCCAGTCTGTCGCTGAGCGCTGGGTCCGTATCGACGCAAACCCCGCCCACATCCCCTTCGGTCGCCCCCGCGACCGCTCCCTCTACGCCTACACCCGGTCCTGCTGATGCTTCCGAACCGCGTAACAAACCCAGCCCTGAACCGCGTCAGCCGCCGCCCGGCCAGCGCGATCTCGGCCTCGAACGCCAGTCCGCTCTCGGTCCCCCCCGTCGGCGTAGACGCAGGAGCAGCCTGATGGTCGGCATTCTCGAAGACAAGGACCGGATCTTCACCAACCTGTACGGCTTCCACGACTGGACGCTGGACGGGGCGAAGACCCGCGGCGCCTGGAACGCCACCAAGGACATGCTGGACCTTGGCCGCGACTGGATCATCAACAACGTCAAGGCGTCCGGCCTGCGCGGCCGTGGCGGCGCCGGCTTCTCGACCGGTCTGAAATGGTCCTTCATGCCCAAGGAAGTGAAGGATCGGCCTCACTACCTGGTCGTCAACGCCGACGAATCCGAACCCGCGACCTGCAAGGACCGCGAGATCATGCGCCACGATCCGCATCTGCTGATCGAAGGCTGCCTGATCGCCAGCTTCGCCATGCAGGCCCACGCCTGCTACATCTATCTGCGCGGCGAATATGTGCTCGAGCGCGAGCGGATGGAGGCGGCGGTCAAACAGGCCTATGAGGCCCGGCTGATCGGCAAGGACAATGTCCATGGCTGGGACTTCGACGTCTACATCCACCACGGCGGCGGCGCCTATATCTGCGGCGAAGAGACCGCCCTGCTGGAATCCCTGGAAGGCAAGAAGGGCCAGCCCCGTCTGAAGCCGCCGTTCCCGGCCGGCGCGGGCCTGTACGGCTGCCCGACCACGGTGAACAACGTCGAGTCGATCGCCGTCGTCGGCACCATCCTGCGCCGCGGCGCGGACTGGTTCGCCAGCTTCGGCCGTCCGAACAACACCGGCACCAAGCTGATGTCGCTGTCGGGCCATGTGAACACGCCCTGCGTCGTCGAAGAGACCATGTCGATCCCGCTACGCCAGCTGATCGAAGAGCACGGCGGCGGCGTTCGCGGCGGCTGGGGCAATCTGAAGGCCATCATCCCCGGCGGCGCCTCCTGCCCGGTCATCACGCGCGAACAGGCGGAAACCGTGCTGATGGACTTCGACTCCATGCGCGAGGTCCGCTCGTCGCTGGGCACCGCCGGCGTGACCGTGATGGACGAGTCCACCGACGTCGTGAAGGCGATCGCCCGCATCAGCTATTTCTTCAAGCACGAGAGCTGCGGCCAGTGCACGCCGTGCCGCGAGGGCACCGGCTGGATGTGGCGCGTGCTGGAGCGCATGGCCGTGGGCGAGGCCGATCCGTCGGAAATCGACCTGCTGCTGGACGTCGCCGGTCAGGTCGAGGGCCACACCATCTGCGCCCTGGGCGACGCGGCCGCCTGGCCGGTCCAGGGCCTGATCCGTCACTTCCGTCACGAGATCGAAGACCGTATCGCCAACTACCGCAGCCGCCGCGCGAACTTCGCCGGCCACGCGATCGCCGCGGAGTAGGAATGCGCCGCTTGTCCGCCATCGTGATCGGAGCCTTGGCTCTCGCCGCTTGCGGCGAGCGCGAAGCTGCGCCCACGCCTGCGGAGAAGGTCGCGGCTGCGGCCAAACCGTCCGACGCCGTGAAGACGGTGCCGGCGGTCCTGACGCCCGTCGATCTGCGCCGGGTCTGTCGCGCCGGCCTCGCCGCCATTCACGGGCAGCAACCCGGCGCCGTCGCCATCGACGGCGTGGAGGGCGAGGTGGTGCACGCCTCTTGGCGCGCGCCGGTCGACGGCGGCCGGATGCGCGCCGACTGCCGCGTCGAGAAAGACCTGATCGTGTGGAAACCGCTCGATCTGCCCGATCCAACCTTCGTGCGCTGGATGAACCAGTCGGACGATCCGGTGGTCCGCTACGTCATGGACGGCGAGACGATCACCATCACCCAGACCCTCCCGGATGGGACGACGGAACAGGCCGAATTGGCCGTTCCTGCTGAAGAAGAGGCCCGCTGATGCCAGTCGCCAAGGTCAACGGCGTCGAAGTTGAGTTCGAGCCCGGCATGACCGTGCTCCAGGTCGCCGAGCGCGCGGGGCAGGAAATCCCGCGCTTCTGCTACCATGAACGCCTGTCCATCGCCGGCAACTGCCGCATGTGCCTGGTCGAGGTGAAGCCCGGACCGCCCAAGCCCCAGGCTTCGTGCGCGCTTCCGGCCGCCGACGGCCAGGAGATCTTCACCGACACCCCGATGGTGAAGAAGGCCCGCGAAGGCGTGATGGAGTTCCTGCTCATCAACCACCCGCTGGACTGCCCGATCTGCGACCAGGGCGGCGAGTGCGACCTGCAGGACCAGTCCATGGCCTATGGCCGCGACGGTTCTCGCTATGCCGAGAACAAGCGCGCGGTCGAAGAAAAGAACATGGGGCCGACGATCAAGACCTTCATGACGCGGTGCATTCAGTGCACCCGTTGCGTTCGCTTCATCACTGAGGTCGCGGGCGTGCCGGACATCGGCATGATCTCGCGCGGCGAGGACGCCGAGATCACCACCTATCTCGAGAAGTCGGTCGCCTCGGAACTGTCGGGCAATGTCAACGACCTGTGCCCGGTCGGCGCCCTGACCCACCGGCCCTGGCAATACCACTATCGTCCGTGGGAACTGAAGAAGACCGAGACCATCGACGTCATGGACGGCCTGGGCTCGAACATTCGCGCCGATTACCGCGGCTCCGAGGTCATGCGGGTCCTGCCGCGCGTGAACGAGGGGATCAACGAGGAGTGGCTGTCGGACAAGAGCCGCTATGTCGTCGACGGGCTGACCGCGCGCCGCTTGGACCGCCCGTGGATCCGCGAGAACGGCAAGCTGCGCGCCGCCACCTGGAACGAGGCGCTGGACGCCGTCGCCGCCAACCTGAAGGCCGCCTCGGCCGACCGCATCGGCGTCATCGCCGGCGACCTTCAGGACGCCGAGTCGATGAAGGCGACCCTGGACCTGTTCCGCGCCCTGGGCTCCAAGAACACCGACTGCCGCCAGGACGGCGCCGCCCTGGGCTATGGCCCGCGCGAGGGCTGGCTGTTCAACTCCGGCCTGGAAGGCATTGAAAAGGCGGACGCCATCCTGATCGTGGGCGCCAACCCGCGCGTCGAGGCGCCCCTGCTGAACGCCCGTCTGCGCAAGAGCTGGATCAAGGGCGGGGTCGAGATCGGCGTCATCGGCGAACAGGCCGATCTGACCTTCGACTACGCCTATCTGGGCGCCGGGTCGAAGACCCTGGCCAAGCTGCCCAAGTCGGCGATGGACTTCCTGGCCAAGGCCGAGCGGCCGGCGATCATCGTCGGCTCCGGCGCGCTGAACGGGGAGGGCGGCGCCGCCGTCCTTAACGCCCTGGGCGCCCTGGCCAAGAAGGTCGGGGTCGTGACCGACAGCTGGAACGGCTTCAACGTCCTGCACCACGCCGCAGCGCGCGTGGCCGGCCTGGACATGGGCTTCGTGCCGGCCGAGGGCGGCTTGACGGCAGCGGAGATGCTGAAGCCGGGCGCGCTGGACGTGCTGTTCCTGCTGGGCGCCGACGAGGTCGATCCGACCGGTTCGAACGCCTTCCGCGTCTATCTGGGCAGCCACGGCGACCGCGGCGCGCACGGCGCCGACGTCATCCTGCCGGGCGCGGCCTATACCGAGAAGTCGGGCCTGTATGTGAACACCGAGGGCCGGGTGCAGATGGCCGAACGCGTCGTCTTCCCCAAGGGCGAGGCCAAGGAAGACTGGGCGATCATCCGCGCCCTGTCCGCCCGCGTCGACCAGACCCTGCCGTACGACACCCTGGACCAGCTGCGCGCCAAGCTGATGGCCGATCATCCGACCTTCGGCCGGATCGACTATCTGCCGACGCCGGCCGCCTTTGACCCCTCGAAACTGGGCGTCAAGGGAGACCTGGGCGACCGGGCCTTCACCTCGATCGTCGCCGATCCCTATCTTTCCAACCCGATCGCGCGCGCCAGTGCGACCATGGCCGAACTGTCCGCCCTGCGGATCGCCCCGGTCGCGATGGCGGCGGAGTAAGTCATGGACGCTGCTACCTCCTTTTGGGCCACGCCCGGCGGCTGGACGCTGATCACCCTCGGTCAGATCCTGCTGATCACCGTCGGCGTCCTGGTCGCCGTCGCCTTCCTGCTGCTGGCCGACCGCAAGGTCTGGGCCTCGGTGCAGATGCGCAAAGGGCCGAACGTCGTCGGTCCCTTCGGCCTGCTCCAGTCCTTCGCGGACATGATCAAATTCGTGCTGAAGGAGGTGGTCATCCCCTCCGGCGCGGACAAGGCGGTCTTCATCCTGGCGCCGATCATCACCGTCGTCCTGGCCTTCATGGCCTGGGCGGTGATCCCCTTCGCGCCGGGCTGGGTGGTGTCGGACCTGAACGTCGGCATCCTGTACATCTTCGCCGTGTCGTCGCTGGGCGTGTACGGCATCATCATGGGCGGCTGGGCTTCGAACTCGAAGTATCCGTTCCTGGGCTCGCTGCGTTCTGCGGCCCAGATGGTGTCCTATGAGGTCTCGCTGGGCCTGATCATCATCAATGTGATCCTGCTGGCCGGCACCATGAACCTGTCGCAGATCGTCGAAGGTCAAAGCGGCTATTTCTGGAACTGGTACGCCTTCGGCGGCGGGCAGGGCACCTGGCCCCTGATCGTGATCCTGTTCCCGATGTCGATCGTCTTCTTCGTCTCGGCCCTGGCGGAAACCAACCGCCCGCCGTTCGACCTGCCCGAAGCGGAGTCGGAACTGGTGGCCGGCTATCAGGTCGAATACAGCTCGACCACCTATCTGCTGTTCATGATGGGCGAGTACGTCAACATCGTCTTCATGTCGGCGATGATGACCATCCTGTTCTTCGGCGGCTGGAACCCCGGCTTCCTGTCGCAGGAGACGCTGGACGGCCTGCCGGCCTGGATCGCCTACACCCTCTATCTGCTGACCTTCGTCACCAAGACGGTCTTCTGGTTCCTGGCCATCGCCCTGGTGAAGGCCTTCGTGCCCCGCTATCGCTATGACCAGCTGATGCGGCTGGGCTGGAAGATCTTCCTGCCCGCCTCTCTGGTCGCCGTGGTGGTCACCGCCGCCTGGCGCGTCTTCGCGGTGGGGGCCTAGATGGTCTCGCGCGCCGTCATCCTGGTTCTGGCCGCGTCGGGGGGGCTCGCCGCCTGCACCTTCGCGCCCATTCCCGCGCCGGCGCCGACCGATCCGGCTGCGTCGCTGGAGCGGCGCGAGGACGGGGCACGCCGTGACGGCGAGACGGTCAATCTGTGCCGGATGATGAACCGCGACGATCCCCGCTACAAGACGATGGACTGCAAGGACGTGCTGCGGAGGGGCGGAGCATGACCCGTCTGATCCTCCCGCTGCTGGTCTTCGCGCCCGTTATGACGGCCTGCGCCCCCGACACCCGGATGCCTGAATCCGGCTATCAGTGGCAGCAGCGCCAGGAGCGGATCGAGCGCGAATGGCGCGCCGCCCAAACCCCGGTTCCAGCCCAGACCCCGACCAAGACCCAGGCCGTCGCCCCGGCCCAGACTTCAACCAACGGCGCCCCTGCGCCAGAGGATCGCTCGTGATGTTCACCCGTATCGCCCAGGCCGCCAAGGGCGCGATGATGCTCGACGCCATCGGCGCCATCGGCCTGACCCTCAAATACATGGCCCGCCCCAAGGCGACCGTGAACTATCCGTTCGAGCGGAACCCGCAATCGCCTCGCTTCCGCGGCGAACACGCCCTGCGCCGCTATCCGAACGGTGAAGAGCGCTGCATCGCCTGCAAACTGTGCGAGGCCATCTGCCCGGCCCAGGCCATCACCATCGAGGCCGAGCCCCGCGCCGACGGCAGCCGCCGCACGACCCGCTACGACATCGACATGGTCAAATGCATCTACTGCGGCCTGTGCCAAGAGGCCTGCCCGGTGGACGCCATCGTCGAGGGCCCGAACTCGGAGTTCACCGTCGAAACGCGCGAGGAGCTGCTTTACGACAAGGCCCGGCTGCTGGACAACGGCGACCGCTGGGAACGCCATATCGCTAAGAATCTGGAACTCGACGCGCCTTACCGCTAAGGCGCTCACGCTAACGGGTCGGCGATTCCCAAACGGGGGCACGACCGAGACGAAAGGGGCCTCGTCCCGACATGCTGCAAGGCATAGCCTTCTATCTGCTGGCGGCGACCGCCGTGGTGTCCGGCCTTCTGGTCGTGACCACGCGCAATCCCGTGCACAGCGTTCTCTTCCTGATCCTGGCCTTCTTCTCCTCTGCGGGTCTGTTCGTCCTTCTCGGCGCCGAGTTCCTGGCGATGCTTCTGGTCGTCGTCTACGTCGGGGCAGTGGCGGTGCTGTTCCTGTTCGTCGTGATGATGCTGGACGTCGACTTCCTGAAGCTTCGGGGCGGCTACGCCCGCTATCTGCCGATCGGGGCCATCGTCGCGGCCGTGCTGCTGTTCGAGATGATCCTGGTGTCCATCGCCGTCATCCAGGGCGGCGCGACCGCCGGCCTGGCGGCGCCGAGCGCGCCGAGCGCCGACATGACCAATGTCGAGGCGATCGGCCGGGTGCTCTATACCGACTATGTCTACTTCTTCCAGGCGGCCGGGATCGTGCTGCTGATCGCCATGATCGGCGCCATCACCCTGACCCTGCGCCACAAGCCGCATATCAAGCGCCAGAACATTTCGGACCAGGTCAACCGCTCCGCCGCCAAGGCGATGGAGGTCAAGTCGGTGCAGACCGGGCAGGGCGTCTCGCCCGAGGAGCTTCTCTGATGGAAATCGGTCTGATCCACTATCTCGGCACGGCCGCCGCCCTGTTCACCATCGGGGTCTTCGGCATCTTCGTGAACCGCAAGAACGTCATCATCATCCTGATGTCGATCGAGCTGATCCTGCTGGCCGTGAACATCAACTTCGTCGCCTTCTCGGCCTATCTCAATGAGGTGTCGGGGCAGATCATGGCCATGTTCGTCCTGACCGTGGCTGCGGCCGAGGCCGCCGTCGGCCTGGCCATTCTGGTGACCTTCTTCCGCAACCGCGGCGACATCGCCGTCGACGACGCCTCCGTGATGAAGGGCTGAGCGTGAACCTCCACACCCTGATCATTCTCGGGATCTTCGCCCCGCTGCTGGGCGCGACCATCGCCGGCCTGTTCGGCCGTCGGATCGGCAACATCCCGTCGCAGACCGTAACGACCGGCCTGCTGTTCTTCTCGTGCGCCGTCGCCTGGACGGTCTTCGGCCAGTGGACCTGGGGCCATCTGGAGCCCTTCACCATCCGCCTGGCGCCCTTCATCAATGTGGGGGACTTCCAGTCGGCCTGGTCGATCCGCATCGACGCCCTGTCGGCGACCATGCTGATCGTGGTCACCAGCGTCTCTTCGCTGGTTCACCTCTACTCCTGGGGCTATATGGCCGAGGACGACAGCCGGCCGCGCTTCTTCGCCTATCTGTCCCTGTTCACCTTCATGATGCTGGCGCTGGTGACGGCCGCCGACTTCATGCAGATCTTCTTCGGCTGGGAAGGCGTGGGTCTGGCCTCCTATCTGCTGATCGGTTTCTGGTACAAGAAGCCGACCGCCAGCGCCGCCGCCATCAAGGCCTTCGTGGTCAACCGGGTCGGCGACTTCGGCTTCGTGCTGGGGATCATGACCGTCTTCTGGATGTACGGCACGATCGAGTTCGCCGAACTGTTCCCGCTGGTCGCCTCCAAGGCGGGGACGACCTGGGAGTTCCTGGGCGTCCAGTGGTCCGCGCTGGATCTGGCCGGCTTCCTGCTGTTCATCGGCGCCATGGGCAAGTCGGCCCAGTTCTTCCTGCACACCTGGTTGCCGGACGCGATGGAAGGCCCGACGCCGGTGTCCGCCCTGATCCACGCGGCCACCATGGTGACCGCCGGCGTCTATATGGTCTGCCTGCTGTCGCCGATCTATGAGCACGCCCCCGGCGCCGCCCAGATCATCGCCATCATCGGCGCGATTACGGCCCTGTTCGCCGCCACGGTCGGTCTGACCCAGAACGACATCAAGCGGGTCATCGCCTATTCGACCTGTTCGCAGCTGGGCTATATGTTCTTCGCGGCCGGGGTCGGCGCCTATCAGGCGGCCATGTTCCACCTGTTCACCCACGCCTTCTTCAAGGCCCTGCTGTTCCTGGGCGCCGGCTCGGTGATCCACGGCATGCACCACGAGCAGGACATGCGGAAGATGGGCGGTCTGTGGAAGCTGCTGCCGATCACCTATGCCGTCATGACCATCGGCACCATCGCCATCACCGGCCTGGGCATCCCCGGCGTCGGCGGCTTCGCCGGCTTCTATTCGAAGGACTCGATCATCGAGAGCGCCTACGCCTCGGCCGCCAGCGGCCATAGCGCGGTCGGCCTGTTCGCCTTCTTCGTCGGCATCATCGCCGCCGGTCTGACGGCCTACTATTCGTGGCGCCTGGTCTTCATGACCTTCCACAACAAGCCTGTGTGGAAGGAGGAGGGCGACGCCCATCATGCGGACGACCATGCCTCGCACGCCCAGCTGGAAACCCATTCCGAGCCGGCGGCCGACGCGCATGCCCATGACGCGCATGACGATCACGCTCACGACGACCATGGCCACCATGGCCCGCTGCAGCCGCACGAGAGCCCCTGGGTCATGCTGGTTCCGCTGATCCTGCTGTCGGTCGGCGCCGTGGCTGCGGGCTTCGTCTTCGCGCCGCACTTCATCGGCCACCACGAGCACGAGTTCTGGCGCGGCGCCATCTTCACCGGCGAGCACAACCATGTGCTCCACGAAAGCCACGAGGTCCCGACCTGGGTGAAGTGGTCGCCGCTGATCCTGACCCTGATCGGCACGGCCTTCGCCTACTGGATCTATGTGGCGCGCGAGGGCATGGGCCGTCGCATGGCCGAGCGGGACGGCGTCATCTACCGCTTCCTGTACAACAAATGGTACTTCGACGAGCTGTACGACTTCGTCTTCGTGCGCGGCTTCCGGGCCCTGGGCGACGCCTTCTGGAAGGTCTTTGACGTAAAGATCATCGACGGCTTCGGACCCAACGGCGCCGCCTGGGCCTCGCTGAAATCGGCCGGCTGGCTGTCCAAGTTCCAGTCCGGATTCCTTTACTACTATGCCTTCGTGATGCTGCTCGGGGTGGCTGGTCTGCTCACCTTCGCCATCCTCGCGTGGGGAGCCTGATCCCGTGCCCTACATCCTGAGCCTCGTTACCTTCCTGCCGCTGGTCGGCGCCCTGGCGATCTTCCTCGCCCGGCTGGCGTCCAAGTCCCAGGACGCCGCCGCCCCGGCCGCGCGCTGGATCGCTCTGCTGACGACCCTGGTCGTCCTGGGCGTCTCGGTCGTGCTGGTCGCCGGTTTCGATCCGTCGAACACCGCCTATCAGTTCGTGGAGATGGCCCCCTGGTTCGCCGGGGCCAGCTATCATCTGGGCGTCGACGGGGTTTCGATCCTGTTCGTCCTCTTGACGGCCTTCCTGATGCCGATCTGCATCCTGGCCAGCTGGAAGTCGATCGAGACGCGCGTCGTCGAATATATGATCGCCTTCCTGATCCTGGAGACCCTGGTCATCGGCGTCTTCACGGCCCTGGACCTGTATCTCTTCTACATCTTCTTCGAAGGCACACTGGTGCCGATGTTCCTGATCATCGGCATCTGGGGCGGCGCCAACCGGATCTACGCGGCCTACAAATTCTTCCTCTACACCCTGCTGGGGTCGGTGCTGATGCTGCTGGCCATGCTGTGGATGTCGCACACCGCCGGCACCACCAGCATTCCGGAGCTGAAGCAGTACGCCTTCAGCCCCGCCGTTCAGCCCATCCTGTGGCTGGCCTTCTTCGCCTCCTTCGCGGTGAAGATGCCGATGTGGCCGGTCCACACCTGGCTGCCCGACGCCCACGTTCAGGCGCCGACGGCCGGTTCGGTCATCCTGGCCGGCATCCTGCTGAAGCTGGGCGGTTACGGCTTCATCCTGTTCAACGTGCCCATGTTCCCGGTCGCGTCCGAGATGTTCCGGCCCCTGGTCTTCACCCTGTCGGTGATCGCCATCGTCTACACCTCGCTGGTCGCCTGGCGTCAGACGGACATCAAGAAGCTGATCGCCTATTCGTCGGTCGCCCACATGGGCTTTGTGACCCTGGGCATCTTCGCCGGCAACGACCAGGGCATGCAGGGCGCCGTCTTCCAGATGATCAGCCACGGCCTGATCTCGGGCGCGCTGTTCCTGTGCGTCGGCGTGGTCTATGACCGGATGCACACGCGCGAGATCGCCTTCTATGGCGGCCTGACCTCGCGCATGCCCTGGTTCGCCGCCATCTTCCTGATGTTCACCATGGCGAATGTCGGCCTGCCGGGCACCTCGGGCTTCATCGGCGAAGTCCTGACCATGACGGGCGCCTATCGGGCCTCGACCTGGGCGGCCCTGGTGGCGGCCTCGGGCGTCATCTTCTCGGCGGTCTACGCCCTGACCCTGTATCGTTCGGTCATGTTCGGCGAGATCACCAATCCGAAGCTGATGACCATCGCCGACATCGACAAGCGTGAGCTTGCGCTGTTCGTGCCGCTGATCGTCGGCACCCTGTGGCTGGGCGTCCATCCGGCCGCCGTCCTCGATTACACCGGGCCCGCCGTCGAGGCCCTGACCAGCGCCTATCGCGCCGCGATCGGCGGGTGAGACCAAGCATGCCTGATCTGTCCTCCGCCCTGCACCTCGCCGCCTCGGAGCTGACCCTCGCGGTCGGCGCCCTGGTCCTGCTGATGGTCGGCGCCTTCATCGGCGACAAGAGCGCCCGGCTGGTGTCCATCCTGTCGGTCCTGCTGCTGATCGCCGCCGCCGTCGTCGCCGTCATGGGACCGTGGGGCGTCGCCTTCAACGGCGCCTATGTGGCCGACCCCCTGGCCATCTACGGCAAGAGCGTCATCTATCTCTCCGCCGCCGTGGCCGTCGTGCTGGGCGACGGCTGGATGAAGCGCACCCGCATCGCCAAGTTCGAATATCCGGTCCTGATCGTTCTCGCGGCGGTCGGCATGGGCATGATGGCCTCGTCCGGCGATCTGATCTCCATGTATGTCGGCATCGAGCTGCACTCGCTGGCCCTGTACGTCCTGGCTGCCTACCACCGCGACGACGCCAAGGCCTCGGAAGCGGGCCTGAAGTATTTCGTGCTCGGCGCTCTGTCGTCCGGCCTGCTGCTGTACGGCGCCAGCCTGATCTACGGCTTCGCCGGCTCGATGCGGTTCGAGGACATCGCCGCCTTCGCTCAGGACCATCCGGGCCCGGGCCTGGTCTTCGGCCTGGTCTTCCTGATCTGCGGCCTGGCGTTCAAGGTTTCGGCCGCCCCCTTCCACATGTGGACGCCTGACGTTTACGAAGGCGCCCCGACCCCGGTCGTGGCCCTGTTCGCCACCGCGCCCAAGGTGGCCGCCATGGTCCTGATCGCCCGCGTTCTGGAGGGCGGCTTCGCCGAGGCCCACGCCCAGTGGTCGCAGGTCCTGATCGCCATCTCCCTGCTCAGCTTCGTGGTCGGCGCCTTCGGCGGCATCGCCCAGAAGGACATCCAGCGTCTGCTGGCCTATTCGTCGATCGCCAACATCGGCTACGCCCTGTTGGGCATCGCCGCGGGCACCAGTGCGGGCCTTCAGGCCATGCTGATGTTCATGACCCTGTATGTCATCGACCAACTGGGCTTCTTCGCCATCCTGCTCAGCCTGTCCAAGTCGGGCCGCCCGATCCGACGCATCGCCGATCTCGCCGGTCTGAAGAAGGATCGTCCGGTCACCGCTGTGGCCCTGACCGTCCTGTCCTTGTCGGTGCTGGGCATGCCGCCGCTGTCGGGCTTCTGGGCCAAATACTATGTGTTCGGGGCCGCTGCCTCCGCCGGCTTGTGGCCGGTCGCCGCTGTCGGTCTGGTCGCCTCGGTCGTCGCCGCCTTCTACTATCTGCGGATCATCAAGCTGATGTGGTTCGATGCGCCCGTGGATGAGATCGCGATGGACAAGGCCTCGCCGGAAACCAACGTCATCGGCTGGGCCTGCGCCGCCTTCGCCTTCCCCCTGGTGATCGTCGGTCTGACCTGGCTGGAGCCGCTGACCAAGGTTGCGAGCGCCGGCTTCGGGAACGGTTAGGGCGTTGACGCCCGCCCCCTTGGTCATCCTCGACGAGATCGACTCGACCAACGCCGAGGCCCGGCGTCTCGCCGAGGCTGGAGAAGCCGGGCCGCGCTGGATCGTGGCTCGGCGCCAGACCGCCGGTCGCGGTCGCCGCGGCCGCAAGTGGGAGACGGAACAGGGCAACCTGGCCGCCACCCTTTTGATCACCACGCCCAAGTCGGCGGCCGAGGCGGCCCAGGCCACCTTCGTCGCCGCCCTGGCCGTCGCCGACCTGCTGGACGTCTTCGTCTCGCCGGCCCTGGTCTCGATCAAATGGCCGAACGACGTCCTGCTGGACGGGGTCAAGGTCTCCGGCATCCTGGTCGAGTCCGGCGCCCATGCGAACGGCGACCTGTGGCTGGCCGTCGGCATCGGCGTGAACCTGGCCCATGCGCCGGACGATACAGAGCGGGGCGCGACTGCGATTGCCGAGCGCCTGCGCGCCGACCTGGCTTTCGCACCCCCCATCGAGGCCGCCGCCGAGATCCTGGCCGAGACCTTCGCCGTCTGGTGGGGGCGGTGGCAGACCCTGGGCTTCGAACCTGTGCTGGACGCCTGGACCAGCCGGCTGACCGGCCTTAACGGCCCCTGCGTCGCGCGACTGGACAATGAGACCCTGGAAGGCGTGGCCGAGGGTGTCGAGGCGGACGGGGCGCTGCGTCTGCGTCTGACCGACGGCTCCGTGCGGCTGATCTCGGCGGGCGACGTCTTCTTCGGCAAGGCGAACTGATGCTGCTCGCCATCGAACAGGGCAACACCAATACGCTGTTCGCCGTTCACGACGGTTCGGACTGGATCGCCCAATGGCGCGCCGCCACAGAGGCCAGCCGCACCGCCGACGAATACGCCGTCTGGCTGAACCAGCTGATGGTCATGAAGGGGCTTGAGTTCGCCGCCCTGACCGGCTGCATCATCTCCAGCGTGGTGCCGCAATCGATCTTCAACCTGCGCAACCTGTCGCGCCGCTATCTGAACATCGAACCCCTGGTGATCGGCGAAAACGCCGAGCTCGGCATCGACGTCCGCATCGCCAAGCCCAGCGAGGCGGGCGCCGACCGTCTGGTCAACGCCATCGGGGCCAAGCTTGTCTATCCGGGCGACCTGATCGTGATCGACAGCGGTACGGCCACCACCTTCGACATCGTCGCCGACGACGGCGCCTTCGAGGGCGGCCTGATCGCGCCGGGGATCAATCTGTCGCTCCAGGCCCTGCACGAGGCCGCCGCCAAACTGCCGCGCATCGCCATTCAGAAGCCCGAGCATGTGATCGGCAGGGGCACGGTCGAGGCCATGCAGTCCGGCGTCTTCTGGGGCTATGTCTCATTGATCGAAGGCTTGGTCGCGCGCATCAAGGCGGAATGGGCGCGGCCCATGACCGTCATTGGAACCGGCGGGGTCGCCAGCCTGTTCGAAGGCGCGACCGACAGCATCGATCACTTCGACCCTGATCTGACTATTCGCGGCCTCCTCGAAATCTGGCGTCGTAACGCCCATCTGACGGACTGAATGAAAAAGCAAACCCAAGACGAACTCGTTTTCCTGCCGCTGGGCGGCTCGGACGAGGTCGGTATGAACCTCAACGCCTATGGCTTCGGGCCAGAGGCTGATCGTGAATGGCTGATCGTCGATGTCGGCGTCACCTTCGGCGACCTGTCGACGCCTGGCGTCGACGTGATCGTGCCGGACCCCACCTATCTGGAAGGGGAGACGATCAAGGGCATCGTCCTGACCCATGCGCACGAAGACCATATCGGCGCCCTGGGCTGGCTGTGGCCGCGTATCAAGGCGCCGGTCTACGCCACGCCCTTCACCGCCTATCTGATCCGAGACAAGCTGCGCGAGCGCGGCATTCTGGACGAGGTCGAACTGATCGAGGTGCCGCTGGGCGGAACCGTCGACATCGGCTCGTTCGGCGTCACCTTCGTCAACATGACCCATTCGATCGCCGAGCCCAGCGGCCTGGCCATCGACACCCCCCTGGGCACGGTGTTCCACACCGGCGATTGGAAGATCGACAACCAACCGGTGATCGGAACCAAGACCGACGCCCCGACCATCCGCGGCCTGGGCGACGAGGGCGTCCTGGCCATGGTCTGCGACTCGACCAATGTCTTCGTGCCGGGCGTGGCCGGGTCGGAAGGCGACGTGGCCGTGGCCCTAGCCAAGTTGATCTCGACTCTGAAGGGCCGCGTCGCCGTCGGCTGTTTCGCCTCCAACGTCGCCCGGATGGACAGCGTGATCCGCGCCGCGGAGGCCTGCGGGCGTCGCGTGGCCCTGGCCGGCCGTTCGATGCACCGGATCACGGCGGCGGCCAAACACGTCGGCATGCTGCAGGACGTGAAGCCCTTCCTATCGGACGAGGAGGCGCGCGTCTGGCCCGCCGACCAGATCCTGTACCTGTGCACCGGCAGCCAGGGCGAGGCGAGGGCGGCCCTGTCGCGCGTCGCCGACGGCACGCACCCGGTCGTGAAACTGGGCCTGGGCGACCACTGCATCTTCTCGTCGCGCCAGATCCCCGGCAACGAACTGGCCATCGGCAATCTGCAGGACCGTCTCGCGGACCGGGGCGTGCGCCTCTACACCGAGAAGGATCACCCCGGCATCCACGTCTCCGGCCACCCGTGCCGCGACGAGCTGAAGCAGATGTACGAATGGGTCCGGCCGCAGATCGCGGTTCCGACCCATGGGGTGCGCCGCTTCCTGCTGGAACACGCCAACCTGGCCAAGGAGGTCGGGGTCAAGGAGACGGTGACCCCGCGCAACGGCGACATGGTCCGTCTGGCCCCCGGTCCGGCCCAGATCATCGACGAAGTGCCGAACGGCCGGCTCTATGTCGACGGCGGCATGCTGGTGACCGAACAGGGCGAGGCCCTGAAGGAGCGTCGCCACGCCTCGACCAATGGCGTGCTGATCGTCAGCTTCGCCCTGGACAAGCGCGGCCGGATCGTCAGCGACATCGACATCCGCAGCGTCGGCCTGCCGGGCGACACCGCCACGCCCCTGGGCGACGCCCTGGACAATCTGGCCGAGCGGGTCGAGCAGGTGGTCAAGAGCCTGAAGGGCGAGGCCCTGGAGGACGAATTGGTCATCGAACAGGCCGTCGCCCGCGTGCTGAAGAAGGCCAGCCAGCAGATCTGGGATCGCCGTCCCATCGTCGAGACGGTCGTCCTGCGGGTCTGACGGCGCCTCCCTCTGGCGCTTCGGTCATGAGCCGATCTACATCGCGCTCATGGCCGAACGACTCTTCCTGCTGAATCCTGACTGGCACGACGATCAGGGCGGGCCCTGGTTCTGTCCGCCCGGCGCCTATATCGAGGGCGTCCTGGCCTTCTATCCCCAGCTGCGGGAAGCGCTTGAGGTGGTCTATCTGGACCACCCCCGGCCGCGCGCGCCAGTCGTCGCCGAGGTCGGCGAGGCGCATCAGAGCTGCCCGATCCTGATCCTGGACGGCGAACTGGACTGGCCCGAGGCCCAGGTCAGCGAAACCACCGGCCGCCGCTTCCTCCAGGACCACGCCATCGGCCCCTATCTGGCGGCCCGCTACGGCGTGGGCCGCCCGCATCCCTGAGGGCGCGCCTCAGCCGAGCGTGGCCTTGCGATAGGTCTCGTTCAGCTCGAACACCTCGGCCGAGACCTCGACCTTGCGCGTGACGCCGGCCAGGGCGGCCGTCAGGATCTCCAGCACGCGTTCGCTCAGCGCGCTCTTCTGCTCAGGCGTGCGGCCCAGCATCAGGCCGATGCGGCAGGCCAGCATGGCGGTCTCTGGCGCGTCGTCGGCGATGACGACATGATCCAGGGCGATCAGCCGGGTCTTGCAGGCCGACAGGGCGGCGCCGGCGATCTCGACGGCGGCCTGGTGGATCTCCAGCGCGATCGGGGTCCAGTCGGCGTCGGCCAGGTGGCGGGTGTATTCCAGGGTGATCTGCGGCATGTCGGGGACTCGTCGTGGGGAGGCTGATCCTCTAGACCGGTTTCAACCGGACGCCAAAGTTCCGACAGGAGGTTTCATGCCCATCGGCCCCGCCACCATGTTCGGCATCTACATCATCGTCTGGTGGACGGTGCTGTTCGCGGTCCTGCCGCTGGGAACCTCGCGCGAGACCCATACTCCGCCGACCGACGGCGCCCAATGGGGCGCCCCGACCACGCCGAACCTGAAGCGCAAATTCATCACCACCACCTGGGTGTCGGTGATCGTCTGGGCCTTCGTCATGGTGCTGATCTTCACCGGCTGGCTCCCCCTGCCGGACTTCTCGCGCGCCCCGGCTCTCTAAACGCCATCCCGGCCTAGCTTTCGCCCCGGTCCAGCGGCTAAAGCCTTGGTCTGTCTCTACGCCTAGGATTCCCCATCATGCGCCTGTCGCGCTTTTTCCTGCCCACGCTGAAGGAAGCCCCTTCGGACGCCCAGATTGTTTCGCACCAGCTGATGCTGCGCGCCGGCATGATCAAGCAGGAGGCCGCCGGCATCTACGCCTGGCTGCCGCTGGGCCTGAAGGTGCTGCGCAAGATCGAGCAGATCGTGCGCGAGGAGCAGGTGAGGGCGGGCGCCGTCGAGCTGCTGATGCCGACCCTGCAACTGGCGGACCTGTGGCGTGAGAGCGGCCGCTATGACGCCTATGGCCCCGAGATGCTGCGCATCACCGACCGGCACGAGCGCGAACTTCTGTACGGACCGACCAATGAGGAGATGATCACCGACATCTTCCGGGCCTATGTGAAGTCCTACAAGTCGCTGCCGCTGAACCTGTTTCACATCCAGTGGAAGTTCCGCGACGAGCGCCGCCCCCGCTTCGGCGTGATGCGCGGCCGCGAGTTCCTGATGAAGGACGCCTATTCCTTCGACGTGGACGAGGCCTCGGCCCGCAAGGCCTACAACCGCATGTTCGTGGCCTATCTGAACACCTTCGCCCGCATGGGGCTGAAGGCCGTGCCGATGCGCGCGGATACCGGCCCGATCGGCGGCGACCTGAGCCACGAGTTCATCGTCCTGGCCGAGACCGGCGAGAGCGCGGTCTTCTGCGATAAGAAGCTGGTCGAAATGCCGGCGCCGGGCGCGGACGTGGACTGGGATGATCTTCAGTCAATCGTTGATCAACGAACCGCGCTCTACGCCGCGACCGAGGAAATGCACGACGAAGCCCGGTTCGAGGCCGAGACCGCCGAGGGCGATCGCCTGTCGGCGCGCGGCATCGAGGTCGGCCACATCTTCTATTTCGGCGAGAAATATTCGGCGCCGATGAAGGCCCGCGTCGCCGGTCCCGACGGCCAGGACGCGAATGTCCACATGGGCAGCTACGGCGTCGGCGTGTCGCGCCTGCTGGGCGCCATCATCGAGGCCAGCCACGACGAGGGCGGCATCATCTGGCCCGACGCCGTGGCGCCGTTCGACGTGGTGGTGATCAATCTGCGCGCCAATGACGACGCCGTCTCCGCCGCCTGCGAGGACGCGGTCGCTCAGCTCGAGAAGCGGGGCAAGGAGGTGCTCTACGACGACACCGACGAACGGCCGGGCGGCAAGTTCGCCACCGCCGACCTGATCGGCGTGCCGTGGCAGCTGACCATCGGTCCCAAGGGCTTGGCGGACGGGGTGGTCGAGCTGAAGCGCCGCGCCACCGGTGAAAAGGTCTCCGTGCCCCTGGCCGAAGCCATCGAAAGGCTGACGGCTTGAACCCTCCAGCCCGTTCCTCCGGCCCCTTCTCCGCCTGGGAGATCGGTCTCGCCCTCCGTTACCTGCGCGCCAAGCGAAAGGAGGGCGGGGTCGCCACCATTGCGGTGATCAGCTTCATCGGCATCATGCTGGCCGTCGCCGTGCTCATCAGCGTCATGAGCATCATGTCCGGCTTCCGTGCGGAACTGCTGGGCCGGATGCTGTCGTTCAACGGCCATATGTACGTCCAGGGCCCGGTCCTGACGTCGGAAGATCGGGACGCCGCCCTGAAGCGGATCGCCGCCGTGCCGGGCGTGGCCAGCGTCACCCCTCTGAACGAGAGCCAGAGCCTGGTCCGGGTCGGCAACTTCACCACGGGCGCCATGGTGCGCGGCGTGCGGCCCCAGGACCTGGCCACCACCAAATATGTCTTCGACAGCCTGACGCCCCAGGAGCGGGCGAACTTCGGCAAGGGCGCCTATGGCGGCGACCGCATCCTGATGGGCGCGGCCCTGGCCAATTCCCTGGGCCTGCGGGTCGGCGATCCCGTCACCCTCTATTCGCCCACCGGAGCCGATAGCGCCTTCGGCAATCTGGGCGGGCTGGAAAAGACCTATTTCGTCGGCGGTCTGTTCCGCTCGGGCACGGCCGATTTCGACCGCGCCTTCCTGTTCATGCCGCTGGAACAGCAGCAGCTCTTCTTCGGGAAGGAAGGCGTGTGGGACGCGATCGAGATCAAGGTCGATGACCCCGACCGGGTCGGCGAACTGACCCCCGCCATCCGCGACGCGGCCGGGCCGGGCTCGGTCGTCAGCGACTGGCGCGAGCGTCTGGCCGCCTTCTACGGCGCCCTGAAGGTCGAGCGGGTGGCGATGAGCATTATCCTGGGTCTGGTGGTCGCCATCGCAGCGATGAACATCATCTCCGGCATCGTCATGCTGGTGAAGAACAAGACGCGCGACATCGCCATCCTGCGCACCGTCGGCGCCAGCCAGTCTTCGATCCTGCGGGTCTTCTTCATGTCGGGCGCCCTGATCGGCGTGGCCGGGACCGTAGCGGGTCTGGTGCTGGGCCTGCTGTTCTGCTGGAACATCGGCGCCATCCAGCACGCCCTGGAAGCCATCCTGGGGGTCCAGCTGTTCAACGCCGACGTCTATCAGCTGGACGCCATTCCGGCCCTAGTCGATCCCGTCGACGTGACCTGGGTCGCCCTGCTGTCCTTCAGCATGAGCTGCCTGGCCAGCCTGCCGCCGTCGTGGACGGCCTCGCGCATCGATCCCGTGGAGGCGCTCCGCTATGAGTAGTCCCATCCTGTCGGTGCGCGGCCTGACCCGCACCTATGACACCGCGAGCAGCGGCCTGACCGTGCTGAAGGGCGTGGATCTGGACGTCATGCCCGGCGAGATCGTCGGCCTGATCGGTCCCTCGGGCTCGGGCAAGTCCAGTCTGCTGCACGCCGCCGGCCTGCTGGAAAAGCCGACCGAGGGCACGGTCGCCATCGACGGCGAAATGGTGGGCGATCTGGACGAGCGCGCCCGCACCCGCCTGCGTCTGTCGCGGATTGGCTTCGTCTATCAGTTCCACCATCTGCTGGCCGAGTTCGACGCGCGCGACAACGTCGCCCTGCCGATGCGGATCGCCGGCATGGGCCAGGCCCAGGCGCGCAAACAGGCCGAGGAGACCCTGACGGCCTTGGGTCTGGGCGAACGCCTGACCCACCAGCCGGCCCAGCTGTCGGGCGGCGAGAAACAGCGCGTCGCCATCGCCCGCGCCCTGGCCAACCGGCCCCGCCTGCTGCTGGCCGACGAACCGACGGGCAATCTGGACCCGACCACCAGCCAGTCCGTGTTCGAAGCCCTGCGCGACCTGGCCAAGACCACGGGCGTCGCCGCCCTGATCGCCACCCACAATATGGAGCTGGCCGGCCACATGGACCGCGTCTTCGCCCTGAGGGACGGCCATCTGGAAGAGCGGGCGGCTCAAAGCCAGGCGTACTGAGCCAGGCCTGCTGAAGGCCCGCCTGCCTCAACCCACCGCCGCGTCGCCCCAGATGGCCCGCAGCTGCTGGGGCCGGCGGCAGCCCTGGCGGTAGGCTTCGTAGTGGGCGCGGTGGCGGCGGGCGTAGTCCTGGTGCTCCGCGCCGGCGGGCCAGAACCGCTGAGCCCCGACGACCGGGGTGGTGAAGCTCTTGCCCAGCACCCGCATGGCCGCATCGCGCGAAGCCACCGCCGCTGCGCGCTGATCCGCCGTGGCGAAGACGGCGGTTCGATAGGAGGGGCCTCGGTCGCAGAATTGTCCGTCCGGATCGGTCGGGTCGATCGTGCGCCAGTAGCGGTCGACCAGGGCGCGATAGCTGACCACGCGCGGATCGAAGGTCACCTGGACGGCCTCCATATGGCCGGTCCCGCCGCGCACCACCTGCTCATAGGTGGGATTGGCCCTATGGCCCCCGACGAAGCCCGACACCGCCGACCGGACGCCGGGCAGGCCGTCGAACGCCTTTTCCTCAGACCAGAAGCAGCCTCCGGCGAAGACCGCCGTCTGAAATCGAGGCGCGTCGCGGGCCTGGGCGTCGGCCGCCGCACGGGGCAGGGCGAGCAGAACGAGTCCCGCGACGATGGCTCCGACGCCGGTCGGGCGGATCTTTGATTTGAGCATGGTCGTCTCCCTGCTTGCTCTACATACGACGGACGCGCGTGAGTGGTTTCGTACGGAACGCCCCTGTGGATAAGTGTGGGGTTGACGCGAACAAGAGGTGAACATAGAACAAGACGGGAACATTATTCATTGGGGATGAACCGTAATGCCGCGTTTGATGAGAGACCTGTTGTCGTTGGCCTCGTGCGGGGGCTTCGTCTGGATGGTCTGGACCCTGGCCTTCAGCGTCACCGCCTGAAATCGGACACATCGGCCGACAGTCCGACTGTCGGTTTTCAACAGATCAAAGACTTAGGCGGAGGTTTCGGACAGATCGGACAGTTCGGACACTGTTTTTTCCCCGACTGGCCCTAGCCTCTATCCACAGCCGGGGGCCGAGATCGGCCGTCTCTGGGGCGGTTTGCGGTGTCTCCGCGCGCGACGATGTGAGACTCGGTCCAAGATGGCGTATGCGCCCCTGATCGGCGACGCGAGAGGCGGAAGGTGCAGTGAGCGAAACGGTGAACAGTCAGGGCTTCGTCCATCTGCGGGTCCGCTCGGCCTATTCCCTGCTGGAGGGCGCGATTAAGGCCGGCAAGCTGGGCAAGATGGCGGCCGAGGCGGGCATGCCGGCGGTGGCGATCACGGACCGGTCCAACCTGTTCGGCGCCCTGGAGTTCAGCCAGTCCACCAAGGACGCCGGGGTTCAGCCCATCGTCGGCTGCGCCCTTCCGGTCCTGGGGATCGGCGGTCAGCAGGCCGTGCGCTGGGCCAAGACGCCGACGGTGGTTCTGCTGGTCCAGAACGAGACGGGCTGGCGCAATCTGTGCGCCCTGTCCTCGGCGGCCTATCTGGAGGCCGGCGAGATGGCCGAGCCGGGCGTGGCCTGGAGCATGGTGGCGGCCCGCTCTGAAGGCCTGATCCTGCTGTCGGGCGGCCCCGACGGCCCGATTGATCCCCTGTTTGCCCAGGGCAAGTCCGGGGAGGGCGCCGCCGCCTTGGCGGCGATGAAGTCCGTCTTCGGCGACCGCTTCTATGTCGAGCTTCAGCGCCACGGCCTGGAGGACGAACGGCGCGCTGAGCCGGGTCTGGTCCAGTGGGCCTATGACAATGACGCGCCCCTGGTCGCCACCAACGACGTCTATTACGCCAAGGCGGCCCAGGCGAAGTCTCACGACGCCCTGTTGTGCATCGCCGACGGCGCCTTCACCGGCCAGGAGGACCGCCGCCGGATCACCGGGGAACACTGGTTCAAATCGGCTGAGGCCATGCGGGTTCTGTTCGCCGACCTGCCCGAGGCCTGCGACAACACGATCGACATCGCCCGGCGCTGCGCCTTCCTGGTCAAGACCCATGCGCCCATCCTGCCGCGCTTCGACACCGGGGCGGGGCGGTCGGAGGCCGACGAACTGGCCCACCAGGCGCGCGAGGGGTTGAAGCTCCGGCTTCAGCAAGTCCCGCCCGCCGTGCCGGAGGACGACTACTGGACCCGGCTGGAATGGGAGGTCGGCATCATCCAGCAGATGGGCTTCCCCGGCTATTTCCTGATCGTGTCGGACTTCATCAAATGGGCCAAGGAGCACGGCATCCCGGTGGGGCCGGGGCGGGGCTCCGGGGCGGGGTCGCTGGTCGCCTGGTCCCTGACCATCACCGATTTGGACCCCTTGCGGTTCGGCCTGCTGTTCGAACGGTTCCTGAACCCCGAACGGGTCTCCATGCCCGACTTCGACATCGACTTCTGCCAAGAGCGGCGCGAAGAGGTGATCGACTATGTCCAGGCCCATTACGGCAAGGACCGGGTGGCCCAGATCATCACCTTCGGCACGCTTCAGGCCCGGGCCGTGCTGCGGGACGTCGGTCGGGTGCTGCAGATGCCGTTGGGGCAGGTGGACCGGCTCTGCAAGATGGTGCCGAACAATCCGGCCAATCCCGTCACCCTGGCCCAGGCCATCGATCTGGAGCCGCGCCTAAAGGAGGCGAGGGACGCCGAACCGGCGGTTCGCACCCTGCTGGAGACGGCGCTGGAGCTGGAGGGGCTGTACCGCAACGCCTCGACCCACGCCGCCGGCATCGTCATCGGCGACCGCCCCCTGGTCGAGCTGGTGCCCCTGTACCAGGACCCCCGCTCCACCATTCCGGCCAGCCAGTTCAACATGAAGTGGGTCGAGCCGGCCGGCCTGGTCAAGTTCGACTTCCTGGGCCTGAAGACCCTGACGACCCTGGATCGGGCGCACGGCTATCTGTCCCGGCGCGGCGCCGCCCCGGTCTGGAACCAGCTGCCGCTGGACGACGCCAAGACCTATGAGCTGATGGCTTCGGGCCAGACGGTCGGCGTGTTCCAGCTGGAATCCCAGGGCATGCGCGACACCCTGCGCAAGATGCGCTGCGGCTCCATCGAGGAGATCACCGCCCTGATCTCCCTCTATCGGCCGGGGCCGATGGAGATGATCGACACCTATATCGACCGGAAGTTCGGCCGGGCCGAGGTCGACTATCTGCACCCCAGCCTGAAGGAGGTGCTGACCGAGACCTATGGCGTCATCATCTACCAGGAACAGGTGATGAAGATCGCCCAGATCCTGGCGGGCTACAGCCTGGGCGAGGCCGACCTGCTGCGTCGCGCCATGGGCAAGAAGAAGAAGGAGGAGATGGACTTCCAGCGGGCGCGCTTCATCAAGGGCGCTCTGGAAAAATCCGTCCCCGAAAGCCAGTCCGGCTCCATCTTCGACCTGGTGGCCAAGTTCGCCGGCTACGGCTTCAACAAGTCGCACGCCGCCGCCTACGCCCTGATTTCCTTCCAGACGGGCTGGCTCAAGGCCAATCATCCGGTGGAGTTCTTCGCCGCCTCGATGAGCCTGGATCTGTCGAACACCGACAAGCTGGCGGTCTTCTACCAGGACGCCAAACGGTTTGACGTGCCGGTCCTCCCGCCCGACATCAACCGCTCCTCGGCCGACTTCGACGTGGCCTGGGAGGAGGGGCAGGGGTCTGTCCTCTATGCGCTCGGCGCCATCCGCAACGTGGGGCTGGAGGCCATGCGCCACGTCATCGAGGTGCGCGAGACCGGCGGCCGCTTCGCCGACATCTTCGACTTCCTGGAGCGGGTCGATCCGCGCAGCGTCAACAAGCGGGCGCTGGAAGGCCTGGCCAAGGCCGGGGCCTTCGACAGCATCCACCCGAACCGCCGCCAGCTGGTCGAACAGGCCGACGTCCTGATGGCCTATTGCCAGAGCGTGGCGGCCGAACGCGCCTCGTCCCAGGTCAGCCTGTTCGGCGGAGACCAGGCCCATGTCGGCCGGCCCCGTCTGAAGAGCGTGGAGCCCTGGGTCGGGCCGGAGCGGCTGGATCACGAACTCTCCGCCGTCGGCTTCTATCTGTCGGGCCATCCGCTGGACGAGATGAGTTCGGCCCTGAAGCGCAAGCGCGTCACCTTCGTCGCCGAGGCCATTCCCCTGGCGGAGGGCGGCCATGAAGCCTTCCAGATGGCCGGTGTGGTGCGTCGCCGGCAAGAGCGCGCCAGCGCCCGCACCGGCGAGAAGTTCGCCTTCGTCACCTTCTCCGATCCGACGGGCGAGTTCGAATGCCTGTTCCCGCCCGAACAGCTGCGCAAATGCCGCGAGGTGCTGGAGCCCGGCGCCACCGTCATGGTGCGCGTGCGCGCCAAGGCGTCCGAGGGCGAGGTGCGGTTCTTCGGCGACGACGCCAGCCGGATGGACAATCTGCTGGATGACGCCAACATCGGCCTGCGGATCCACGTCTCGGCCCGCAGCGCCGACGCCGAGGCCCTGAAGACTCGTCTGGAGCGGGCCCGGTCCGGCGCCATCGGCAAGGGCGGGGAGATCGCCCTGGTCGCTTCGCTGGACGGTCGTCAGGAGGTCGAGATCAAACTGCCCGGCCGTTATCGTCTGGACGGCGCCCTGCGCGGCGCGCTGAAGTCCGCGCCCGGCGTCCTGATGCTGGAGGACGCCTGATGTCGGCTTGCGGTCTGATCCTCGCCCTGAGTCTGGCGGGGGGCGATCCTTCGAGCGCTCCGCCCCTCCAGCCGATCACCGCCTCAAGGAGCCAGACCATGTCCCACGCCGTCGGAACCTTCGAGGTTCAGATCACGCCGATCGCTCCAGACGCCGATGCGCCCGGCGGCGCGCCAGGCCGGATGCGTTTGGCCAAGACCTTTCACGGGGATCTGCAGGGCGAGGGCGCGGGCGAGATGCTGGGGCTGCTCAAGGACGGCTCGGGCGCCTATGTCGCCATGGAGCGGGTGTCCGGCGTTCTGGAGGGGCGACGCGGCGCCTTCGCCCTGGTCCATCGGGGCGTCATGGAGGCGGGCGCTCAGGATCTTCTGATCACCATCGTCCCCGGTTCCGGCGAAGGCGAACTGGCTGGGATTGCGGGCGTCTTTCATCTGAAGATCGAGGGCGGCGTCCACCGCTACGAGCTGGAATACAGCCTGCCCTGAGGCCGCCATATACAGCCAAGCCTATGGCGAAGCTTGTGAATTTTCGGAACCTCACAGCGGCGGGGCGGGTTTTGGCAGTCCATAGGGAGACTGTTCCATGAAAAATCTCGTTCTCGCTGGCGCCGCGTCGCTGGCTCTTCTCGCGGCCTGTAACCAAGGCGGTGACACTGCGGCCCAGAACACCGGCGAAGCCGTGAACGCCACCCAGGACGCGACGTCCGGCATGGTGGGCCAGACTTCGGCGGCCACCCTGGGCGCCAATACGGTGGACGGCTTCGTCACCAATCTGGCGGTCGGCAACATGTATGAGATCGAGGCCGCCAAGATCGCCCAGGCCAAGTCGAACAACGCCGACGTCAAGGCCCTGGCCGCCATGATCGAGAAGGATCACATGGCCGCGGGCGACAAGCTGAAATCGACGGCTGCGACGGCTGCGCCGGACGTGACCGTGCCGACCATGCTGGACCAGCGCCGCCAGGGTCTGATCGACAATCTGAACGCCGCCGCCCCGGACGACTTCAACAAGGTCTATCTGGACCAGCAGGTCGCGGCCCATAACGAAACCCTGACCCTGTTGAACGGCTTCTCCGACAACAGCGACGCCCCGGCCCTGGCCACCCTGGCGCGGGAGATGATCCCGACCATCACCACCCACCGCGACCGGGCTCAGGCCTTGGTCAACGGCATGTAAGACGGTCCTAGGATCGCAGGTGGAAGGGCGGCTCTTGACGGGGCCGCCCTTCGTCCTGTTCACGCCGCGCTTGCTATTGCGGGCCATCCCGACTACATGGCCCCCGCACTTCGCAACGCGGGCGAGGCGCGGTTCGGGGAGACATCCCGCTCCGCTCCATTCCGAGGGTCTTTCAGACCTTTAATCCCCGCGCCACGTTAGATCGGAAAAAGGACTGAACGATCATGGCTCTGCCTGAATTCTCGATGCGCACCCTGCTGGAAGCGGGCGCCCACTTCGGCCACCAGACGCACCGCTGGAACCCGAAGATGGACCGCTACATCTTCGGCTCGCGCTCGAACATCCACATCATCGACCTGTCGCAGACGATGC
Organism: Brevundimonas sp. Br13; assembly: GCF_055391505.1. NCBI lineage: Bacteria > Pseudomonadati > Pseudomonadota > Alphaproteobacteria > Caulobacterales > Caulobacteraceae > Brevundimonas > Brevundimonas sp. Br13. The sequence goes on from NZ_AP044008.1 coordinate 2,009,383, forward strand.
CGCTGTTCCACCAGGCCCTGGTGGCGGTGCGCGACGTCGCCGCCAAGGGCGGCCGCGTCCTGTTCGTCGGCACCAAGCGCCAGGCCGCCGAGCCGGTCGCCGAAGCCGCCAAGCGCTGCGCCCAATACTATATGAACAACCGCTGGCTGGGCGGCACCCTGACCAACTGGCGCACCGTCTCGGGTTCGATCGCTCGCCTGCGCGAGCTGGAAACCATCCTGGCCAACGGCGGCGAAGGCCGGGTCAAGAAGGAGCTGCTGAACCTGCAGCGCGAGAAGGACAAGCTGGAACTGTCGCTGGGCGGCATCAAGGACATGGGCTCCATTCCGGACATCATGTTCGTGATCGACACCAACAAGGAAGCGATCGCGATCCAGGAAGCCCGCAAGCTGAACATCCCGATCATCGCCATCCTGGACACCAACTCGGACCCGGACGGCATCACCTATCCGGTGCCGGGCAATGACGACGCCGCCCGCGCCATCCAGACCTACTGCGACCTGATCGCCGACGCCGTCCTGGACGGTCTGGCCGCCGGCGCCTCGGCCTCGGGCATCGACCTGGGCGCCTCGGAAGCCCCGGTCGAGCCGATGCTGCGCGAAGCCTCGGCCCCGGCCGAAGCCGAGCCCGCTCCGGCCGGTACGGAAGCGGTCGCCGAAGAGCTGCTGGCCTCGGACGACGCCTCGGCCAATACGGCGGCTCTGGACGCGGTCGAGACCGAACAGGCTGCGGGCTGAGGCCCGACGGCCTTCAAGACGAGGGCCGTGCGTTGAACTGACACACGGCCGGGCTAAGTCAGCCCGGCCGTTACCACATACGAATCCCCCAAGGAGAAGAACATGGCCGAGATCACTGCCGCCCTCGTGAAGGAACTTCGCGAGCGTTCGGGCGTCGGCATGATGGACTGCAAGAAGGCCCTGCAGGAAAATGACGGCAATATCGAAGCCGCCATCGACTGGCTGCGCGCCAAGGGCCTGTCCAAGGCCGCCAAGAAGGCTGACCGTGTCGCCGCTGAAGGTCTGGTGGCCGTGGCGTCCAAGGAAGACGGCAAGGGCGAAGTCGCCGCCGCCATCGAGTTCAATGCGGAAACCGACTTCGTCGCCCGCAACGAACTGTTCCAGAACGCCGCCAAGGCCTTCGCCCAGCTGGGCCTTGAGCACCACACGGTCGAGGCTCTGCACGGCGCCGAGCTGGAAGCCGGCAAGACGGTCCAGGACGAGGTGACCAACCTGATCGCCACCGTCGGCGAAAACATGCAGCTGCGCCGCGCGGCCCGTCTGTCCGTGTCGGAAGGCGTGGTTGCAACCTATGTCCACAACGCCGTTTCGCCGGGCGTCGGCCGTATCGGCGTTCTGGTGGCTCTGGAAGGCGAGGGCGACAAGACCGCCCTGCGCGACCTGGGCCGCAAGATCGCCATGCACGTCGCCGCCACGGCGCCGCTGTCGCTGAACACCGACGATCTGGATCCGGCCGCCATCGAAAAGGAACGCGCCGTCCTGATCGAAAAGGCCAAGGAAGAAGGTCGTCCGGAAAACATGATCGAGAAGATCGTGGAAGGTCAGATCAACAAGTTCCAGAAGGACGTGGTGCTGACCAAGCAGCCGTTCGTCATGGATCCGGACGTGACCATCGAACAGCTGGTCGCCAACTCGGCCAAGGAACTGGCCTCGTCCAACCTGCACCTGGCGGGCTTTGTCCGCCTGGCTCTGGGCGAGGGCGTGGAGAAGGTCGAAGGACCCGATTTCGCGTCGGAAGTCGCCTCCATGATGGGCGGAAACTAAGACCCTTTCCCTCATTCGTGAGGGTTTTGTATCAGAGGGGCGCGTTCGGCTTTGAAGGCCGGCGCGCCCTTCGTCTATAAGAAGTCGCCTGATTCAACGGCGCCGCAGACAACGGACCACACCGCATGCCCGACGCCCCGTCTAACTTCCGCTACAAGCGCGTCCTGCTCAAGGTGTCCGGCGAGGTGCTGATGGGCGATCAGGCGTTCGGCGTGGACATGAAGACGGTGGACACGGTCGCCAAGGCCGTGGCCCAAGTGGCGGCCGAGGGTGTGGAAATCTGTCTGGTGATCGGCGGGGGCAACATCTTCCGCGGCCTGTCCAAGGCGGCGGCGGGGATGGAGCGGGCCCAGGCCGACTATATGGGCATGTTGGCCACCATCATGAACGCCCTGGCCATGCAGTCGGCGCTGGAGAAGATCGGCGTCTCGACCCGGGTGCAGAGCGCCATTCCGATGGCCGCCATCGCCGAACCCTACATTCGCCGCCGCGCCCTGCGTCACCTGGAAAAGGGTCGGGTGGTGATCTTCGCCGCCGGGGTGGGCGCGCCCTTCTTCACCACCGATTCCGGCGCGGCCCTGCGCGCCGCCGAAATGGGCTGCGACGCCCTCTTGAAGGGCACCAGCGTGGACGGCGTCTATACGGCCGACCCCAAAAAGGACCCGACCGCGACCCGCTATGACACCCTGACCTATCAGGACGTTCTGGCCAAGGACCTGCGGGTGATGGACGCTTCCGCCATCGCCATGATGCGCGATACGGGCATTCCGATCGTCGTCTTCTCCATTCGCGAAGACGATTCCCTGCGCCGGACCCTGACGGGCGAGGGCACCTGCACGATCATCCAGGACCGCGGCTGATCGTTCGGACGACGAATAGAGACGAGAGAGACCAAGACCATGGCCAAGCCTGACGTGAAGACCTACCGCGACCGCATGGACAAGGCGGTCGCCGCCCTGAAGGAAGAGTTCAGCGGCCTGCGGACCGGACGCGCCAACGCCGGCCTCCTGGAGCCCGTGCGGGTCGAGGCCTATGGCTCGACCTCGCCGCTGACGGCCGTCGCGGCCATCAGCGTGCCCGAGCCGCGCATGATCACGGTCAATGTTTGGGACAAGGGGATGGTGGTCTCGGTCGAAAAGGCGATCCGCAACGCCAATCTGGGGCTGAACCCGATCGTCGACGGCCAGACCCTGCGTATTCCGGTCCCGCCCCTGACGGAGGAGCGCCGCAAGGATCTGGTCAAGCTGGCGGGCAAGTACGCCGAACAGCAAAAGATCGCCGTTCGCAACGTCCGCCGCGACGCCAATGACGACTTCAAGAAGGCCGAAAAGGCCGGCGAGATCAGCCAGGACGAACAGAAGAAGCTGGAGACCGACGTCCAGAAGGAGACGGATGCGGCCATCAAGCGTATCGACGAAGCCTTGAAGACCAAGGAACAAGAGATCATGCAGGTCTGACGGACAGACCGGGCCTGATGGGATCAGAAGACAGATGACGGCAGACAGCGCCGCGCCTTCAGGCTCGCGTCCTCCCGCTGGACCGCGCCATGTCGCCATCATCATGGACGGCAACGGTCGCTGGGCGAAGGCGCGCGGGCTGCCGCGCGCCGTGGGCCATCGCGAGGGCGTCCAGGCCCTGAAGCGCACCATCCAGGCGGCGCCGGATCTGGGCATTCAGTGTCTGACTGTCTTCGGCTTTTCGACCGAGAACTGGAGCCGGCCGCCCGACGAGGTCTCGGACCTGATGGGGCTGGTGCGAACCTATGTGGCCAGCGATCTGGCCCGTCTGGAAAAGGCGGGCGTGCGCCTGAGGGTTCTGGGCCGTCGCGAGGGCCTTCCGGCCGACATCGCCGCCATCATCGAAAGGGCCGAGGCCCAGACCGCGCACAATGATCGGTTCCTGCTTCAGGTCGCCTTCAACTACGGCGGCCGTGCGGACCTGATCGACGCCGCCCGTCGCCATATGCAGCGGATGCTGGCCGGCGAGACGATCGAGCCGATCGGCGAGGCCGACATCACCGACGGCCTGGCCACGGCGGGTTCGCCGCCGCTGGACCTGATCATCCGCACCTCGGGCGAGCAGCGGCTGTCGAACTTCCTGCTGTGGGAAGCCGCCTATGCCGAACTGGTGTTTCAGGACGTCCTCTGGCCCGACTATGGACCGAAGGCGCTGGAGGAGGCGGTGCTGATCTTCCGGCAGCGCGAGCGCCGCTATGGCGGTCGTGCGGTCGAGCCTGCGCGCGTGTCGGCCTGATGGCGGTCAAGGGACGCGACATCGCCTTGCGGGCCGCCTCCGCCGCCGTCCTGGCGCCGGCGGCTGTGGCCGCGACCTGGATCGGCGGCGTCTGGTTCCTGGCCCTGATCACGGCCGCGAGCGTCGTTCTGGCCTTCGAATGGGCGGCGATGAGCGCCCCGCATGCGCGACGCCTGATCGGCGGGGCCGTCAGCCTGGGCGTGGTCGCCGCAGTGGTCAGCGCCTATTTCGGCGTCATGTCGGTCGCCTTCGTGATGTTGGTGTTCGGCGCCGCCGCCGCCGGCCTCTATGCGCGCAGCCGGGGGCAACAGGCCTTGGACGCCGCCTATGGGGTCCTCTATCTGGGCTGGCCGTCGGTCCTGCTGATCTGGTTGCGGGACGTGGACGCCACGGTCGGCCTGCATTGGACCGTGCTGGTCTTCGCCGTCGCCTGGTCGGCTGACATCCTGGCCTATCTGGCCGGATCGACCTTCGGCGGGCCCAAGCTGTGGCCCCGCTTTTCGCCCAACAAGACCTGGTCCGGCTTCGTCGGGGGCATCCTGGCGGGCGCCGTCGCCGGAGCCGTCATGACGGCCTGGTTCGACATGGGGCGGTTGACCGTCTTCTGGGGCGGCGTGCTGGGTCTTGCGGCCGCCCTGGCGACCATGGCGGGCGACCTGTGGGAATCGGGCCTGAAGCGGCGCTTCGGGGTGAAGGACGCGGGCAACACCATTCCCGGCCACGGCGGCCTGCTCGATCGGGTGGACGGGCTGATGTTCGCCGTCGTGGTCGTCGCCGTCGGACGGCTGATCGTTCTGATGGTCGAACGGGGCGCGTCTTGATCCGCCGTCGCGTCTCCGTCCTGGGCTCCACCGGCTCGGTGGGTTCGTCCACCCTGGACCTGATGGAACAGGCCGAGGCGGGCGGGGCCGCCGCCTTTGAGGTCGAGGCCCTGACGGGCGGATCGAACATCGCCCGGCTGGCTGAACAGGCCCGGCGCTGGAAGCCGCGTGTGGCCGTGACCGCCGACGCCGCGCGTCTGGACGAGCTTCGCGACGCCCTGGCCGGCACGGACGTGGCGGCGGCGGCGGGAGAGGCGGCGGTCGTCGAGGCGGCAAGCCGTCCCGTCGACTGCGTCATGGCCTCCATCGTCGGGGCGGCGGGGCTGAAGTCGGCCTGGGCGGCGGCCGACACCGGCGCGACCCTGGCCCTGGCGAACAAGGAAAGCCTGGTCTGCTGCGGCGCGACCCTGATCGAGCGCGTGAACCGGGCGGGGGGACGTCTTATCCCGGTCGATTCCGAACATTCGGCCATCTTCCAGGTGTTTCCGGCCGAGGCGCCGGAGCGGGTGGCCAAGCTGGTGCTGACGGCCTCAGGCGGGCCCTTTCGCCAGACTCCGCGAGCCCAGATGATCGGGATCACGCCGGAACAGGCCGTGGCCCACCCCAACTGGAGCATGGGCGCCAAGATCTCGGTCGACAGCGCGACCATGGCCAACAAAGGGCTGGAGATGATCGAGGCGGCCTATCTGTTCGACATGCCCGCCGATCGGATCGACGTCGTGGTCCACCCCGAATCGATCATCCACAGCCTTGTGGAATATGTGGATGGTTCGACCCTGGCCCAGATGGGCCCGCCGGACATGCGCACGCCGATCGCCTGCGCCCTGGCCTGGCCCGACCGGATCGCCTGGCCCGCGCCCAAGCTGGACCTGCCCGCGCTGGGGCGGCTGACGTTCGAAGCGCCGGATCTGGCGCGTTTTCCGGCCTTGGACCTGGCCCGTCAGGCCCTGAAGGCGGGCGGGGCGGCGCCGGCGGTGTTCAACGCCGCCAATGAGATGGCGGCCTTCGCCTTTCTTGACCGCAAGCTGGCCTTTCTCAATATTGCCGCAGTCGTCGCCGAAACCCTTGAGCGTGCGATGAAAGCGGGGATGGTGTTCGGCTCTGGAGACGCCTGCAGCGCGGCCCTTTCGGTCGATGCTGAGGCGCGACGGATCGCCGGATCCATTATCGCCGGACTGGCGAACGCGGCCTGATCGGCCAGGGGAGACGATTTACGATGCTGGGCGCCCTGGGTCAGATCCTGATCTATATCGTGCCGTTCCTGCTGGTGCTGACCTTCATCGTCACCATCCATGAACTGGGCCATTTCCTGGTCGCCCGCGCCTTCGGCGTGAAGGTGGATCGGTTCGCCATCGGCTTCGGCCGGGCGATCTTCAGCCGCACCGACCGCCACGGGATCGAATGGCGGCTGGGTTGGATGCCGCTCGGCGGCTACGTCAAATTCTCCGGCGATCTGGATGCATCCAGCGTGCCCGATCAGGCTGGGCTGGCCGAACTGCGCCGACGCCTGGTCGCCCAGGGCGGTGCGGGGGCCGAACGCGACTACTTTCATTTCAAACCCGTCTGGCAGCGCGCCCTGATCGTCGTCGCCGGCCCGGCGGCCAACTTCATCCTGGCGATTTCGATCTTCACCCTGGTCTTCATGACCATCGGCACGCAGATCCGGCCGGCGCGGGTGGCCCAGATTCAGGCCGGTTCCCCCGCCGCCGCCGCCGGATTCCAGGTGGGCGACCTGATCACCGGGGTCAACGGCCGCACAGTGCGGGACGGGGGAGAGGTGACCCAGACGGTCATGCTGTCCACCGGCGACCCGGTTCGCTTCACCGTCGAGCGCGGCGCGCAGACGGTGGAACTGGTGGCGGTGCCGGAGCGCCGGGAAGAAAACGATCCGATCGCCGGCCGCATCAAGGTGGGTCGGATCGGCCTGGGGCTGGGCGCCAGCCGGGCCGATGTCCGCCATCTCCGCTATGGGCCGCTCGAGGCCGTGACCGAGGGGGTGCGTCAGACCGGCGAAATCATCGGCTCGACCCTGACCTATCTGGGGCGGCTGGTCACGGGTCGGGAGTCGGGCGATCAATTCAGCGGACCGCTGGGGATCGCCAAGGCGACCGGCGCCCTGACCACGGCGGCGGTGGAGGCCGATCCCGCGCCTCAGGCGATGGCGCTCAACCTCCTTCTCACCCTGACAAGCTTCGCCGCCATACTTTCGATCGGAATCGGATTTCTAAATCTTTTGCCCATTCCGGTTCTGGACGGCGGCCACCTGCTTTTCTACGGCTATGAAGCCGTGGCGCGGCGACCCGTGGCGGCGCGGTATCAGGAGATGGGCTATCGCGCAGGTCTTGCGCTTCTGGCGGGATTTATGTTGTTCGCGACGTGGAACGACCTACAGAAGCTCAACCTCTTCCAATTCCTCGGCGGGCTCGTCTCGTGAGCCGACGCCAGCCCCCGATGGTTTTCAGAATGAACGACATGAAATCTCGCGCCGCCGTCCGACTGAGCGCCCGATCCAGCCTCCTGGCGCTGGCCGTGGCCGCGGGCTTTTCCGCTCCCGCCCTGGCTCAGTCGGCTCCGGCGCCCGCTGCCGAGGGCGCGGCCCCGCAACAGCCGCCGCGCGTCGAGGTCGCAGCGCCCCAGGCCCTGACCGTCAATCGGATCATCGTCCAGGGCGCCCAGCGGATCGACCAGACCACGGTCTTGTCCTATCTGCCGATCCGCCCCGGCGACACCGTTGACGCCGCCGTGCTGGACGTGGCCGTGCGCACCCTGTCGCGGACCGGCCTGTTCGCCGACGTGCAGTTGGGCGTGCAGAACGGCGATCTGATCGTTCAGATCGTCGAAAACCCGATCATCAACCAGGTGGTGTTCGAGGGGAACAGCGCCGTCTCTCAGGACAAGCTGACCAAGGAGGTCACCCTCCAGCCCCGCGGCATCTACACCCGCGCCAAGGTGCAGGAGGACGTCGGCTCCATCGTCGAGCTCTACCGCCTGCAAGGCCGGATTTCGGCGACGGTGACGCCCAAGCTGGTGCAGTTGGAGCAGAACCGCGTCGATGTGATCTTTGAGATCAACGAAGGGCCGCAGACCGGCATCAGCGCCATCAATGTCCTGGGCAACAAGGCCTTTTCGGACAACGACGTCCGGGACGTCATGGTGACGGAGCGGTCGCAGTGGTGGAAGTTCTTCTCCAACAACGACAATTACGATCCCAACCGGCTGGAGTACGACCAGGAGCAGCTGCGCAAGTTCTACACCAACCGCGGCTATTACGACTTCCGCATCATTTCGTCGGTTGCGGAACTTCAGCCGGACAATCAGGCCTTCCAGATCACCCTGACGCTGAACGAAGGCGACAAGTACAACTTCGGCAAGATCGACGTGGTCACTCAGAACGACCGCCTCAACGCCCAGTTCCTGAAGGCCCTGGTGCCGATCCGCGAAGGCCAGCTGTACGAAAGCGACAAGATCGAACAGGCGGTCGACGCCTTGACCTTCGCCGCCGGCTCTGCGGGCTATGCGTTCGTCGAGATCAATCCGACGTACCGCGCCAATCCCGACACCGATACGGTCGACGTCACCTTCAACGTCTCAGAAGGCCAGCGGGTCTACATCGACCGCATCAATGTGGTCGGCAACACCCGCACCATCGATCCCGTCATCCGGCGCGAGCTGATGCTGACCGAAGGCGACGCCTTCAACCGCGCCCTGATGGAACGGTCGCGCAACAATCTGCGCGCGCTGGGCTTCTTCAAGGACGTGACGATCGAAGAGACCCGCGGCAGCGCCCCGGACCGGAGCATCGTCAACGTCAACGTCCAGGAACAGCCCACCGGCGAACTGTCGGTCGGGGCCGGCTTCAGCTCGGTCGATTCCTTTACGGTGAACCTGGGCATTTCAGAGCGGAACTTCCGCGGTCGGGGCCAGAACGTCGTCGCCCGGCTGGAGTGGGGCTCGCTGCGTCAACAGGTCGATTTCCGCTTCACCGAGCCTAAATTCCTGGGTCGCGACCTGCGCGCGGGCTGGGACCTGTTCCACTCGCGCTATGACCTCAGCGAATACTCCTCCTACGACTACCGGTCGACCGGCGGCGGCCTGCGGCTGACCTATCCGCTGAACGGCAATATGTGGCTCAGCACCCGCTACTTCCTGAAGTCCGACGAAATCATCGTCCCGACCGGCTATTGCAACACCAGCGGCAGCGGCTCGTCGGCCCTGTGCGACCAGGTCGGCAGCTACATCAACTCGTCTGCGGGCTATACGCTTCAGATGAACTACACCAACGATCCGATCCGGCCGACGCGCGGCTGGTCCGGCTCCTTGCGTCAGGACTTCGCGGGCCTGGGCGGCGACGTAAACTATGTGAAGACCGAGGCGGACGCCGCCTGGTACTACGGCATCACCCCGCGCTGGATCGTCAGCCTTCAAGGCTCCACCGGCTATGTCAGCGGCTGGAACGGCGACCCGATCCGCATCAACGATCGCTTCTTCAAGGGCGGCAACAGCTTCCGCGGCTTCGAAACCGCGGGCATGGGGCCGCGCGACCTGGACACCACCGACGCCCTGGGCGGCAACTTCTACGCCATCGGCACCGTCGAACTGACCGTGCCCAACTATCTGCCCGAACAGTACGGCATCAAGACCTCCCTGTTCGCCGATGTCGGCACCCTGGGAGTTCTGGATGACCGCTATAAGCTGACCTCGACCGGTGCGGTCGACACCACCATCGCCGACGAGCTGTCGCTGCGGGCTTCCGCCGGCGTCAGCATCCACTGGAAGTCGCCGATGGGCCCGATCCGGTTCGACATCTCAAAGGTCCTGTCCAAGGAAGACTACGACAAGACGGAATCCTTCCGCTTCTCGACCTCCACCCAATTCTAAGGAAGCGACGCAAAAAAGCGTTCGCAGAGGAATACCCATGAAAGCTCTGATCATCGCCGCCACGGCCGCCGCCTCGCTGGTCGCCACCGCCGCCTCGGCCCAGACGGCCGCGCCGGCCAACCCCGGTCCGGTCATTCCGGGCGTCTGCGTCTATTACAACGCCCGCCTGCTGGCCCAGTCGGCCGCCGGTCAGGCGGTCGAGGCCCGCATGCAGCAACTGGCCCAGGAGGTTCAGGGCGAGCTTCAGCCCTATGCCACCGCCATCCAGTCGGAAGCCCAGCAACTGCAAACCTCGGGGGCTAGCCTGCCCGCGGACCAATTGCAACAGCGCCGTCAGGCCCTGCAGCAGCGCGCCCAGGAGGCCCAACAGCTGGAAGCCACCCGCGAGAACGAGCTGCGCTACACCCTGGCCATGCAGCGCCAGGCCATCACCGAGGCTGTGTCGCCGATCCTGACCGCCCTCTATCAGGAAAAGGGCTGCGGCCTGCTGTTGGACCGCGAGAGCGTCTTCATGATGAACCCGGCCATGGACCTGACCGACGCGGCGATCCAGCGGCTGAACACGGCCCTGCCGACCCTGTCGTTCAACCGCATGCCGGTGCCGGCGCAGCAGCCGCAACAGCCGGCCGCCGCCAACTAAGGCCCTCATGCCCGATTCCCGCTTCTTCCAAACCCTTTCGCCCCTGTCCGTCGTCGAACTGGCGGCCAAGACCGGGGGTGAGGCGGTCCGGGGCGGGGACCGGATGATCGGTTCCGTCGCGCCCCTGTCCTCTGCGGACGGGGGGGCGATCGCGTTTATGGGCGACCGCAAGTTCGTGGCGGCCCTGGCGGCGACACAGGCGGGCTGCGTCATCGTGCCGGAACAGGCGGTGGGCTCGGTTCCGGCCGAGGCGGCGGTGATCGTCTCGCGCACGCCCCAGGCCTCCTGGGCCATGGCCTCGGCCCTGCTGCACCGCCCGTTGAGCCTGGACCGCGCCATCGCCCCGTCTGAGGCGTCCGAGGACGACAGCGTGGTGATCGAACCCGGCGCGGTTCTGGGCGAGGGCGTCCGCATCGGCTGCGGCACGCGCATCGGCGCCAATACGGTGATCGGCCCGGGCGTTCAGATCGGGCGCGACTGCGTGATCGGTTCGAACGTCACCGTCGGCTTCGCCCTGATCGGCGACCGTGTGAAGCTCTATGCCGGCGCGCGCATCGGCGAGGCGGGCTTCGGCGCCACCGGCACGGCGGCCGGCGCCATGGACATTCCCCAGCTGGGCCGCGTGATCTTGCAGGACGGCGTGACGGTCGGCGCCAACAGCTGCATCGACCGCGGCGCCTATGACGACACCGTCATCGGCGAGAACACCAAGATCGATAATCTGGTCATGGTGGGCCACAACTGCGTCATCGGCCGCAACAATCTGATGGCGGCCAATACGGGGATCTCCGGCTCCGTGACCAGCGGCGACAATGTCATCTTCGGCGGCAAGGCGGGGGTCGGCGACCATCTGACGATCGGCGAAGGCGCGCGGGTGGCGGCTGGGGCGGGGGTGCTGGCGGACATTCCGCCGGGCGAGACCTGGTCCGGCTATCCCGCCCGCCCGATCCGACAGTTCTTGCGTGAAACCGTCTGGCTCGCCAAACAGGCGTCTTCAAAGAAGGCCCCAAGGGAATCATAGGGATGAGTGAAGACGGCAAGATCGACTACGCCGAGGTGATGCGGCGGCTGCCGCACCGCTATCCCTTCCTGCTGGTGGACAAGGCCGAGGAGTTTGTTCCCGCGACTTCCATCGTGGGGATCAAGAACGTCACCCACAACGAGCCCTTCTTCCCCGGCCATTTCCCGATCGATCCGGTCATGCCGGGCGTGCTGATCGTTGAAGCCATGGCACAGACCGGCGCCTTGCTGATGTCCAAGACCCTGGACGTCGCCGTGGCGGACAAGGTCATCATGTTCATGTCGATCGACGGCGTGCGTTTCCGCAAGCCGGCGCGGCCCGGCGATCAGCTGCGCATGCAGGTCAAGGTGATCAAGGCGCGCGGCGACGCCTACAAGTTCCGCGGCGAAACCTTCATCGACGGCAAGCTGGCGGCCGAGGCCGAGTTCATGGCCATGGTCGTGACGGTGCCCACGCCGGCGACGGAGCCCGCCGCCTGATGGCCATCCACCCCACCGCCCTGATCGACGCCACGGCGACCCTGGCCGAAGGGGTCGAGGTCGGCCCCTGGTGCACGGTCGGACCGAATGTCTCCCTGGCCGAGGGCGTGCGACTGGTCAGCCATGTGGTGGTCCAGCAGGACACGACGGTCGGGGCTGGAACCGTGATCCATCCCTTCGCCGTCATCGGCGGCGATCCGCAGCACAACGGCTACAAGGGCGAGCCGGTGCGGCTGGAGATCGGCGAAAACAATCTGATCCGCGAGCACTGCACCTTCAACCGGGGCACGCCCCAGGGAACGGGCGTGACCGTCGTCGGCTCCAACAATCTGTTCATGACGGGCGCGCACATCGGTCACGACTGCGTGGTCGGCAGCCATCTGGTCATGGCCAACAACGCCACCCTGGGCGGTCATGCCCAAGTCGGCGACAAGGTCTTCCTGGGTGGGCTGTGCGCCGTGCACCAGAACGGGCGCGTGGGGCAGGGGGCGATCATCGGCGGTCTGGCCGCCGTCACCCGCGACGTCATCCCTTACGGTTCGGCCTGGGGCAATCATGCGCGACTGCGCGGGCTGAACCTGATCGGGCTGAAGCGCAAGGGCTACGGCAAATCCGAGATACGAAGATTGCTGGCCGCCTATCGCGACCTGTTCGAGGGCGAGGGCGAGTTCGCCGGTCGCATCGACGGCGTGGCCCAGGCCTACGCCGACCTGCCGGAGATCCTGGAGATCATCGCCTTCATCCGTGATGGCGGGCGGCGTCCGCTGTGTCTGCCGAACGCGGAATGAGCCGCTCGGGAAGGCTGGGGCTGATCGCCGGGGGCGGCGATCTGCCGGCGGCGGTGGCGGCCCGGTGCGAGGTCGAGGGACGGCCGGTCTTCATCATCCGTCTGGCGGGGTTCGCCGATCCGCATCTGAGCCGTTGGCCCAGCGCCGAGTTCGGCATGGCCCAGATCGGGGCCATATTGAAGGCTCTGAAGGCTGAAGGCTGCACCAGCGTCTGTCTTGCCGGCATCGTCAATCGACCCGATTTCAAGACCTTGAAGCCCGATCTGAAGGGCGCGTCTCTGCTGCCGGGCATCGTCGCGGCGGCGACCAAGGGCGATGACGCCCTGCTGAGGAAGATTCTGTCCATCTTCGAGGCCGAAGGATTTACGGTTGAAGGCGCAGACGACATCCTGGGCGGCGAGACCCTGGCAGGCGGAGCGCTGGGGGCGGTCGTCCCGACCTCGCAGCAGATGGACGATCTGAGAAAGGCGCTTCACGTCGCCGAAAAGTCCGGCGAACTGGATATCGGCCAGGGTGCGGTCGTCTGTGACGGCCTGGTCCTGGCGGTCGAGGCGCAGGAAGGCACCGACGCCATGTTGCGCCGCGTGGCGGACCTGCCCGCCGATCTCCGCGGCGCTCCGGCCTCGCCCAGGGGCGCCTTGGCCAAGGCGCCCAAGCCGATCCAGGACCTGCGCGTGGACATGCCGGTGATCGGACCGCGCACGGTGGAGCTGGCGGCGGCGGCAGGGCTGGCGGGGATCGCCGGCGTCGCCGGGCGGTTGATCCTGATCGACCGGTCCGCGATCGTGGCGGCGGCGGATCGGTTGGGCCTGTTCGTCTGGGGTGAAACGCGATGAGCCGTCCGTTGAAGATCATGCTGGTGGCGGCCGAGGCGTCGGGCGACGCCTTGGGCGCCGGCCTGGCGCGGGCTTTGAGAGTGCGGCTGGGTCAGGGGGTTAGCTTCGTCGGCATCGGCGGCCCGCGCATGGCGGCCGAGGGCGTCGTCAGTCCCTTCGACATCGCCGAACTGTCGATTCTGGGCTGGATCGAAGGTCTGCGCGCCTACCGGACGGTGCGCCGTCGCGTGGCGGAGACGGCTGCCCTGGCGGCGCGTGAACAGCCGGACGCGGTGGTTCTGATCGACAGCTGGGGCTTCACCATTCGGGTCGCAGAGGCGATCCGCGCCGCGCGGCCGGACGTGCCCTTGATCAAATACGTCGGGCCCCAGGTCTGGGCGTCTCGTCCTGGTCGGGCCAGGACCCTGGCGCGGGCCGTGGATCATCTGCTGGCCCTCTACAGCTTCGACGCGCCCTGGTTCGAGCGTGAAGGTCTGCCGACGACGGTGGTCGGCTCGTCCGCCCTGCACGTCGACATGGGCGGGGCCGACGGCGCCGCCTTTCGCGCCCGGCGCGGCCTCACGCCAGACGCCAAGCTGCTGCTGATCCTGCCGGGCAGCCGACCGGCTGAAATCGCGCGGATGACTCCGGTTTATGAGGCGACCGTCAAGCGGTTGAAGGCCCAGGATCCAGGCCTGGAAGTCGCGGTGGTCGCGGCGGGTACGGTGTCAAAGGACGTGGTCGGGCGCGTATCCGCCTGGCCTTTCCGCGTCCATGTCGTCGATGAGGCCGAAAAGTACGACGCCATGCGGGCGGCGACGGCGGCCCTGGCGACCAGCGGCACCGTCTCGACCGAACTGGCCCTGGCGGGGGCGCCGATGGTGATCGCCTATAAGATCGGGGGGGTAAGCTATCAGCTGATGAAGCGGCTGGTGACGGCCGAACACATCACCCTGTTCAACATCGCCGCCGGCGCACGGATCGCCCCGGAGTTCATCCAGGGCGAGGCGTCTGCGGAAAATCTGGCGGCGGCCGTCGGGCGGCTGTTGAACGATCCCGAGGCTGCGGCCGAGCAGGCAAGGCGTCAGACGGCGGCGCTGGACCTGATGGGACGGGGCGGGCCGGATCCTTCGACCCTGGCCGCCGAGGCCGTGTTGCGGGTCATCGAGGCCAAGGCGGCTGGATAGCGGCCCGATCTCTGTCTCAGACAAAGAAAACGCCGGGGCCTGCGCCCCGGCGTTCTGCATTTCAGGCCTGTGGCGCTCGATCAGCCGCGCTGTTCGATCGGCACGTAATCGCGCTGCGTCGGGCCGGTGTACAGCTGACGCGGGCGGCCGATCTTCTGCGACGGATCGGCCATCATTTCCTGCCACTGGGCGATCCAGCCCACAGTGCGGGCCAGGGCGAACAGGACGGTGAACATGGTGGTGGGGAAGCCCATGGCCGACAGGGTGATGCCCGAATAGAAGTCGACGTTCGGGAAAAGCTTGCGCGAGGTGAAATATTCGTCGTTCAGGGCGACCTTTTCCAGCTCCTTGGCGACCTGGAACAGGGGGTCGTTTTCGCGGCCCGTGGCGGCCAGAACCTCATAGGCCGACTGCTGCATGACCTTGGCGCGCGGGTCATAGTTCTTATAGACCCGGTGGCCGAAGCCCATCAGCTTGTATTTGCGGTCCTTCACGCCCTGGATGAACTCGGGGATCTTGTCGGGGGTGCCGATCTCCTTGAGCATGTTCAGCGCCTCTTCATTGGCGCCGCCGTGCGACGGGCCCCACAGGCAGGCGATGCCGGCGGCGATACAGGCGAACGGATTGGCGCCCGACGAACCGGCCAGGCGGACGGTCGAGGTCGAGGCGTTCTGCTCGTGGTCGGCGTGCAGGGTGAAGATGCGGTCCATGGCGCGCACCAGGGCCGGATCGACGTGATAGTCCTCGGCCGGGACGGCGAAGCACATCCGCAGGAAGTTTTCGGCGTAGGACAGGTCGTTGCGCGGCGAGATGAAGGGCTGGCCGACATGATATTTGTAGGCGCGGGCCGCGATCGTCGGCATCTTGGCGATCAAACGGATGGCCGAGATGTCGCGCTGGACCGGATCATGGATGTCCAGGCTGTCGTGATAGAAGGCCGACAGGGCGCCGACCGTGCCGACCATGATCGCCATCGGGTGGGCGTCGCGGCGGAAGCCTTCGAAGAAGCGGTCGAACTGGGCGTGCAGCATCGTGTGCATGGTGATGCTGTCTTCGAACTTCTCGTACTGCGCGGCCGTCGGCAGTTCGCCGTGCAGCAGAAGGTGGCAGACCTCGATGAAGTTCGACTGGGCCGCGAGCTGGTCGATCGGATAGCCCCGGTGCAGCAGGACGCCGGCGTCGCCGTCGATATAGGTCAGGCCTGACTCGCAGGAGGCGGTCGAGGTGAAGCCCGGATCGAAGGTGAAAGCGCCCGTTCCGCCGTAGAGCTTGCGGATGTCGATAACGTCCGGACCGGTCGAACCCGACAGAACGGGCAGATCGACGCTCTTGCCCTCGAAGGAGAGCGTGGCGGTTTTGGCTTGGTCAGTCATCAATGCCCCTTTGCATTTGGACGTCCGATCGCGGGGAGGCGCCGGGCGCTCTTAGGTTTGTGGTTGATCACTTAGTCTGTTGCAGCGCATCATCCAAGCGTCCGAGACTTTCGTCGCGCCCAAGAGCGGACAAAGTTCGTGCAATATCAGGTGATGTTGACCCTGCGGTAAGCGCTGCGCGCATCGGCGGGCCGATCTTGCCGAAGCCGACCTGTTCGGCTTCGGCGAAGCTCTTCAGCTCGGCTTCCAGGGCGAAGACGTCCCAGGACTGGAACAAAGCCAGCCGGTCGCGCAGGCGCGCCAGGCGGTCCAGGGTTTCGCCGGACAGCAGGGTGCGGCCCTTGTCGTCAATGTCCAGGGGACGTGTCTTGAGCACGAATTCCGTCTGGTCGGCCAACTCCAGCACGGTCTTGGCGCGGTCCTTCACGAACGGCATGGCGCGCTGAAGCCTGGTCTCGTCGGCTTCGGCCAGAGGCCGGCCGCGGGCGAGGTGGACGTCCAGCGTCAGCTTGGCCAGGCGTTCATCGTCGGCGAGCCGCAGCCAGTGGGCGTTGACGTGGGCCAGCTTGTCGAAGTCCAGCCGCGCCGGCGCCTTGCCGATGCCGGCCAGATCAAACCATTCGATCGCCTGGGCGTCGCTGAACAGTTCGTCGTCGCCGTGACCCCAGCCGAGGCGCGCCAGATAGTTGCGCATGGCCTCGGGCAGATAGCCCATTTCGGCGTATTCGTGGACGGCCTGGGCGCCGTGGCGCTTCGACAGCTTGGCGCCGTCCGGCCCGTGGATCAGCGGGATATGGGCGAAGGTCGGTCGGGTCCAGCCGAGGGCGTCATAGATCAGGCTCTGGCGGGCGGCGTTATTCAGATGGTCATCGCCGCGGATGACGTGGGTCACCCCCATGTCGTGGTCATCGACAACGACCGCGAGATTATAGGTCGGCACCCCGTCCGAGCGCAGCAGGACCAGATCGTCGAGGTCGTCGGTCGACCAGCTGACCGAACCCTGGACCTCGTCCGCGACGGTGACGGTCGCGGACTGGGGGCGACGGAAGCGGACGACGTGCGGCTGGGCCAGGTCGTCGACGGTCGGGGTGCGGTCGCGCCAGGGCGATTCAAAGGTGCGACGCTCGGCCTTGGCGGCGTCGCGCAGACGTCCGGTTTCCTCGGCCGTGGTGAAATCGCGATAGGCGTGGCCGGTCTCCAGCAGTTGATCGACGACTTCGCGATGGCGGTCGGCGCGGCTGAACTGGAACACCGGCTCTTCGTCGGCGAACAGCTCCAGCCAGCTCAGGCCGTCGAAGATGGCCTGGACGGCCTCCTCGGTCGAACGCTCCCGATCGGTGTCCTCGACCCGGATCAGGAAGCGTCCCGCGTGTCTCTTGGCGTACAGCCAGTTGAACAAGGCGGTTCTCGCCCCGCCGATATGCAGATAGCCTGTCGGCGAGGGGGCGAAGCGGGTGACGACAGTCGAAGAAGGCAAGGTCATGGGGGAAGGGTCCGTAAGCGAGGCCCTTATACGCCCCGAGGCGACAAAGCCTACCCCCGGCGCGCGTTTGCGGGTCTGGCTGGCCGACGAGATCAAGGCGCAGGCGCTGAGATGGCGGCTTTGGGCGCCGGTGGCCTTCGGCGGCGGCGCCGCCTGCTATTTCGCCCTGAGGACAGAGCCGAGCCTGTGGCCTCTGGTGATCACGGCGGCGGCGGCTGTCGCGGCATGGCTGGCGGCGCGGCGGCGCGGCTTCAGGCGGCGTCTTACCTGGCCGCTGATGATTCTGGCCTGCCTGACCTGCGGCCTGGCGGCGGCGAAGATTCGCACCGAAAGCGTGGCCGCCCCGATCGCGCCGGCCCTGCCCGAGGGGGTGGTGATCGAGGCCTGGGTCGTCGATGTCGACAGCCCTGGCGAGAACGGCGCGCGGATCGTGGCGGCCCCGGTCTGGATCCGAGGCCTGAGCCCGGAGGAGACGCCGGTTCGGCTGCGGGTCACGGTGAGGGGCGAGCCGCCGAGGGCCGGTGAGGCGATCCGACTGTTCGCCCTTCTCAATCCGCCCCCTGCGCCCGCCAGTCCCGGCGCCTATGATTTCGGTCGCAATGCCTTTTTCGAGGGCCTGGGCGGCGTCGCCTTCGCTCTGGGAGAGACACGGCGGATCGATCTGCCGCCGGCGCCGTGGCGGCTTCGACTGGCCATGGCGGTGAATGGGGCGCGCTATGCCCTGGCGGAGCGGATCGTGACGCGGCTGGGCCGGCGGACCGGCGGGATCGCGGCGGCCATGACCACCAGCCACGAGGCCTGGATCAGCCAGGCCGACATGGATGTGATGCGAGAATCCGGCCTGGCGCACATTTTGTCGGTCTCGGGCCTGCACATGGCCATCGTCGGCGGATTTGTCTTCTTCGCCGTGCGGTTGGGCGTGGCGGCCTGGCCCTGGCTGGCCTTGCGCGTTCCCGGCAAGAAGGTCGCCGCCGCGGCGGGCCTGACGGCTGTGGGGGTTTATCTGGTGATTTCCGGCGCCCCGCCGCCGGCGGAGCGGGCGGCGATTACCGCCTCCATCGCCTTTGCGGCCATCTTGCTGGACCGGCAGGCCGTGACCATGCACGGGCTGGCCGTGGCCGCCTTCGCCGTCCTGGCGATCCAGCCCGAGGCCATCGTGACGCCGGGGTTCCAGATGTCGTTCGCGGCGACGGCGGCCCTGGTGGCCCTGGTCGAAATCTGGCCCAAGCGGACCCGAGAGATCTCGGCGCCCTGGCCCATTGTGGCGGTCCAGAGGTTCGGCGGTTGGCTGACGGCGGCGGTGGCGGCCAGCGTCGTGGCGGGGCTGGCGACGGGACCCTTCGCCATGCAGCATTTCAACCGGACGGCCATGTATGGGCTGCTGGCCAATCTGGCGACGGCGCCGGTGGCGGACTTCGTCCTTATGCCCGCCCTCGCGTTGGGCGCGGCCTTGGAGCCCGTGGGCCTGGGCGGCCCGTTCCTGGCGGTGGCGGGGTGGGGCGTCGATCTGACGCTGGCGATCGGCGGCTGGACGGC
Source organism: Brevundimonas sp. Br13 (assembly GCF_055391505.1). NCBI lineage: Bacteria > Pseudomonadati > Pseudomonadota > Alphaproteobacteria > Caulobacterales > Caulobacteraceae > Brevundimonas > Brevundimonas sp. Br13. Next base: position 2,028,438 of record NZ_AP044008.1, read on the forward strand.
CGGCTTGCCGGGCGCGGTGCGGACGGTGGCCAGCGCGCCGGACCCTGTGCTGCCCGTGGCCTTTCTAGGCGTGCTGTTCGTCTGCCTCTGGCAGGGGCGGCTGCGGTGGCTGGGCCTGCCTCTTGCGGCGGCGGTGCTGGTCTGTCCGCGCGCGCCGACGCCGGATGTCTGGATCGGCGAGGGGGGGACCAATGCGGCCTTTCGTCGCCAGAAGGAGGCGATCGTCGTCCGGCCCGGCGTGCGTGAGTTTGCGACGGACCTGTGGTCCCGGCGGCGCGGTCTGATCTTGGCGGACCGTCCCGAGGCCGGCTGGGCCTGCGACCGCGCTTCATGCCGTCCCGAGCTCACTGGGGCGGGGCCGGTCGCCCTGTGGTGGGGCAGGCGGACGCCGGACATGGAGCAGATGGACGCCCTGTGCCTTGCGGCCCCGGTCGTCAGCGTGCGGGCGGTGGTTCACGCCCTGCCGCCCTCATGTGACGGGCGGCTGGTTCTGGACGGGGCGGACTTTGCGCGCGGCGGGGCGGTGGAGCTGTGGCGTAGCGGCGCGGGCGGCTGGCGGGCCGTGTGGACGGCCGATGTCCGGGGCGACCGGCCGTGGGCGCGCCGGCCGAATCCAGCTGTCAGTGATAGCGGCGCATGAGGCCGACCAGCTTGCCCTGGACCTCGACCTGGTCGGGACCGAAGATGCGGGTCTCATAGGCGCGGTTGGCGGGCTCCAGGGCGATGGAGCCGCCCTTGCGGCGCAGGCGTTTCAACGTGGCCTCTTCGCCCTCGACCAGGGCCACGACGATCTCGCCGTTGTTGGCCGTGTCGCCGCGCCGGATCACGACCAAGTCGCCGTTCAGTATGCCGGCCTCGATCATGGAGTCGCCCTCGATCTCGAGGATGTAGTGATCGCCCTTGCCCAGCATGGATTCCGGCACCGGCAGCCGCTCCTGCTCGTGCTGGATGGCGGCGATGGGGGTGCCGGCGGCGATCTTGCCCAGCAGCGGCAGTTCGCGGGTGTCATTGGCGGCTGAGGCTGCAGCGACGGGACGCGCGCCGCCGCCGCCTTCGATGACATCGGGCTTGAACCCGGCCCGGCCGCGCGGGGCGCCGGCTGTAGCCTGTTCAGGCAGTTTGGTCACTTCCAGGGCGCGGGCGCGATGGGCGAGGCGGCGGATGAAGCCGCGCTCCTCCAGCGCCGTAATCAGACGGTGAATGCCCGACTTGGACGCCAGGTCCAGCGCCTCCTTCATCTCGTCGAACGAGGGGGAGACGCCGGTCTCCTGAATCCGTTCGTGGATGAACATCAGCAGTTCGTGCTGTTTGCGCGTGAGCATCGCCGGCCCCTCATGCGCCCGACCGACGAATCGGAACGGGCCGTGAACATTGACGATGTTCTGTAAGTGTTCCTTCCTAATGTCAACTTAACGGCGTCGCTTCACCACGCTCATCACGTTGGATCATAGGGTCAGCAGCGCCCGCGTCGCGGCCTCGACGTCGGCCTGACGCATCAGGCTCTCGCCGACCAGAATGGCCTGGGCGTGGGCGGCGGAGACGCGCGCAACGTCGTCCGGGGTGAAGATGCCGCTCTCGGCGACCAGAAGGGCGCGCACGGGGCTGAGGATCGCCAGGCGTTCCGTCGTTTCCAGATCGACCTCGAACGTCCGCAGCGACCGGTTGTTGATCCCTACCAGATCGCCGCCGAGGGCGCAGGCGCGCGCCATTTCCGCCTCGTCGTGGGTTTCGATCAGGGCGTCCATGCCGAAGCGCTCGGCCTCGGCCAGCAGTTCGGCGGCCAGCCGATCGTCGATCATGGCCAGGATGATCAGGATGCAGTCGGCGCCGAGCGCCCGGCTCTCGGCGACCTGCCAGGGATCGACCAGGAAGTCCTTGCGCAGGCAGGGCAGGGCGGTCGCCGCGCGGGCCTGGCCCAGATAGACGTCGTCGCCCTGGAAACTGGGGCCGTCGGTCAGGACCGAAAGGCAGGACGCGCCGCCGGCCTCATAGGCCTTGGCGAGGGCCGGGGGATCGAAGTCGGGACGGATCAACCCCTTGGACGGACTGGCCTTCTTGATCTCGGCGATCAGGGCGGGGCGGCCGGTGTCCTCGACCGTTCGATTCAGGGCGGCGCGGAAGCCGCGCGGGGCCGAGGCGGCCTGGGCCAGGGTCTCGATCGCGTCCTGAGAGGTCGCGGCCTTGCGGGCGGCGACGTCTTCGCGCTTGTAGGCGGCGATGCGGGCCAGAACGTCGGTCATGGGGTGTCCTCCGTCTCCAGCGGCGTGGAGGTGATGCGGGCCAGACGATCCAGCGCCTGGGCGGCCCGGCCGTCGTCGACGGCGGCGGCGGCGAGGGCGGCGCCTTCCGACAGGTCCGCCGCCCGATCCGCGACCACGAGGGCGGCGGCGGCGTTCAGCAGGACGATGTCGCGGTAAGGGCCGGTCTGGCCCGCCAGCAGGGCGCGAAGGGCGGCGGCGTTCTCCTCGGCGTCGCCGCCGCGGATGGCGTCGATGGAGGCGCGGGGCAGGCCGGCGTCCTCGGGCGTGACCTGGAAGCGGCGGACGGCGCCGTCCCTCCATTCCGCCACTTCGGTCGGGCCGGAGGTGGCCAGTTCGTCCAGACCCTGGCCGTGAACGGTCCAGGCGCGGGTCGCGCCCAGCCGGCCCAGCACCTCGACCAGGGGCTCCAGCAGGCGGGGGTCATAGACGCCCATGACCTGGCGTTTCGCCTGGGCCGGGTTGGACAGGGGGCCCAGCAGATTGAAGACGGTGCGGAAACCGATCTCGGCCCGGACGGGGCCTACATGGCGCATGGCGCCGTGATAGGCGGGGGCGAACAGGAAGCAGATGCCGGCCTCGTCCAGCGCCTTGCGCTGCTGGGCCGGGCTGGCGGCCATGTTGACGCCCAGGATCGACAGGACGTCGGACGAGCCGGATTTCGAGGACATGGCCCGGTTGCCGTGCTTGGCGACCTTCAGGCCGGCGCCGGCCAGGACCAGGGCGGCGGCGGTGGAGATGTTGTAGGTGTGCTGGCCGTCGCCGCCGGTGCCGCAGGTGTCGATCACCTCGTAGGGATGATCCAGCGTCAGGGCGGCCTCGCGCATGGCCTTGGCGAAGGCGGCGATCTCGTCCACCGTCTCGCCCCGAATGCGCAGGGCGGTGACGGCGGCCGCGACCTGGGACGGGGTCGGTTCGCCGCGCAGGCAGGCGGCGAAGAAGTCGTGCGCCTGTTCGGACGTCAGGGGGTGGCCCTCGACCAGTCGGGCGAGGATCGGCTTGAAACCATCGGCCATGGTCAGGCGGCCATGATCAGGCGGCCGCGAGGCGCTTCACGCCGGCGATCTGAAGGAAGTTGGCCAGCATGTCGTGGCCATGTTCTGTGGCGATGGATTCCGGGTGGAACTGCACGCCATGGATCGGGCGGCTGCGGTGCTGGAGCCCCATGATCTCGCCGTCGGCGGTCCAGGCGGTCACCTCGAGACAGTCGGGCAGGGTTTCGCGCTTCACGGCCAGGGAATGATAGCGGGTGGCGGTGAAGGGCGAGGGCAGGCCGGTGAAGACGCTCTTGCCGTCGTGATGGATCGGCGAGGTCTTGCCGTGCATCAGGGTCTTGGCGCGGATCACGTCGCCGCCGAAGGCCTGGCCTATGGCCTGGTGACCCAGGCAGACGCCCAGGATGGGCATGGAGGCCGGCGCGCTCTCGATCAGAGGCAGGCAGACGCCCGCCTGGTCCGGCGCGCAGGGACCGGGGGACAGCAGGACGGCGGCGGGGTTCAGCGCCCAGGCCTCGTCCGCTGTCAGGTCGTCGTTGCGCACCACATGGGTCGGCGCGCCCAACTCCGCGAGGTAGTGGACGAGGTTGTAGGTAAAGCTGTCGTAGTTATCGACGACGAGGATCATGATCAGGCTTCTAGGCGTGACAGGCGTCCGCGCCAAGCATATGCGTCGCTAAAGCGCATCTTAACGGTCATGGGGGCAGGTGGAGGGGTGAAACTCGCTGCCGAACAAGAGATCGCCGACAAGATCGCCGCCGCAAAGGCGAAGCTGGTCGTGGCCGAACCCAAGCCGATCAGCCCCTATGCGGCCCTGGGCGCCGCCGCCCTGGCCGCCACGGCCGCCGTGGTCATGGCCGGTGTCGTGGTGCTGGGGCCGGGCGTCCGATTCGACGAACCCCCGGCGACCTACGCGCCCTAGCGATTGCCGGTGCGGAAACGCCAGGCCTCCTCGGCGGCCCGCATGGGGGCGCGGGCCTTGTGCCGGGTCTCGGCGTATTCGGCGGCCGGATCGCTGTCGGCGACCACGCCGGCGCCGGCCTGGACGAAGATCTGATCATCAGCGAACAGGGCGGTGCGCAGGGTGATGCAGATGTCCGCCTCGCCGCCCGCCGAAATATAGCCGACGCCGCCGCCGTAGCCGACGCCGCGCTTTTCGGCTTCCAGCTCGTCGATGATCTCCATCGCCCGGACCTTGGGCGCGCCCGACAGGGTGCCGGCGGGAAGGGCCGCCAGCAGGGTGTCGACGGCGTCCAGTTTCGGATCGGCCTTGCCGCGCACATTGGAGACGATGTGCATGACCTGGCTGTAGCGTTCGACGACGAAGCTTTCGGTCACCTCGACCGTGCCCGGCGCGGCGACGCGGCCGACGTCGTTGCGGCCCAGGTCCAGCAGCATCAGATGTTCGGCCCGCTCCTTGGGATCGGCCAGCAGTTCGGCCTCCAAAGCCTTGTCCGCCTCGGGCGTGGCGCCGCGCATCCGGGTGCCCGCCAGCGGTCGAATGGTGACCTGGCCGTCCTTCAGCCGGACCAGGATCTCCGGGCTGGACCCGGCCAGCTGGAAGCCTTCGAAGTTCAGATAGAAGAGATAGGGGGACGGGTTCTGGCGACGCAGCGACCGGTAGAAGGCGAAGGGGTCTTCGGTCCAGGGCGCCGAGAAGCGGTGGCTGAGCACGACCTGGAAGATGTCGCCGGCGGCGATATAGTCCTTGGCCCGGGCCACCATCTCGCCGAATCCGGCCTCGTCCACGGGCGAGGCGAAGGTCGGGGCGGGCGTCGGCTGTGGCGCGGCGCGCACCGGCAAGGGCTCGCGCAGGCCCGTCTCGAAAGCGTCCAGCCTGGCGACCGCAGCATCGAAGGCTTGCCGCGCGTCGCCGCCCGTGTCGGGATAGGCGGCGGAGACCAGGATGATCTCCTGGCCGACCGAATCGAAGATCGCCACCAGCGACGGGCGGGTCAGGACTGCATCAGGCAGGTTCAGCGGGTCGGGATTGGGTTCGCCCAGCGGCTCGAGCAGGCGCACCATGTCATAGCCGAAGACGCCGAACAGGCCGGCCGCCATCGGCGGCAGACCCTCGGGCAGGTCGAACTTGGAGGCGGCGATGAGGGCGCGAAGCGACTGAAGCGTCGGCAGCGGCTCGGGAATGAACCGGCCCTCGGCGACGGCCGGACCGCGCGCCAGTTCCGCCGCGTTCGACCGGCAACGCCAGACCACGTCCGGGTCCAGGGTGAGGATCGAATAGCGTCCCTTGACGGCGCCGCCCTCGACCGATTCCAGCAGGCAGGCGTAAGGCCGGTGGAGCCCCAGCTTCAGATAGGCCGAGACCGGGGTCTCCAGGTCGTCGATCACCCGACGCACGATCACCTGGGGCCGGCCGGCCCTGAGGCCGGCGGCGAAGGCGTCGAAATCAGGCTCGCTGTCCGCTTGCGTCATTGCGCCGGAGCGGCGGGCGCGGTCGGTTCGGCCGACAGGCCCAGGGCCTGACGCGCCAGGCCGACGTCATGCTTGGCCTTGGAGCGTTTGGCCGCCGCCGCCATCTCGGTCTGAACCATGGCCTGGACGATCTCCTGGGTGATGCGCGGGCGGGCCTGTTCGGCGAGCGGACCGGCGACCGCTGGATTGGCGGCGTGGATGTCATCGACCCGGCCGATCAGGACGCCGCCCTGTCCCGGTTGGGAGAAGACCTGGCCCTTGGACTGGCCGAACAGACCTTGCAGCACGCCCTGACCGAGGGCCTCCTGGGTGGCCTGATCACGGACGACGCCGGTGCGGACGGTCAGGGGGGCGTTGACGGAACGGGCCACGGCGGCGATGTCCTGGCCTTGGCGCACGCGACCGGCCAGCTCCTCGGCCTTGGCGGCGAGCCGGCGCGAAATCTCACGCTGTTTCCACTGGGCGGCCAGGGGTTCGCGCACCTCGGCCAGGGTGGGCAGGGCGGAGGGACGGATGTCGTTCAGCCGAACCGCGAAATATTGGCCCTGACCGGCGTCCACCACATCGCTTTCGCCGCCCTTGGTCAGGGACCAGGCGGTTTCGAACAGCTGCGGCGGGGCGTTCAGCGGCTGGCCGTTCGGCAGTTTGCCGTCCTGGGTGAAGGGGGGCAGGTCGACGATCCGCGCCCCGGCTTCACGCGCGGCGTCGGTCAGGCTCTTGCCGGCGGTGCGGGCGGCTTCGTACTTTTCGACCTTGGCGTAGGTCTGGCCCTTGATGTCCTCGGCGCGCAGTTCCTGAAGGATTTGCTCGCGCGAACCCTCCAGGCTGGCGGGCTGACCGGGCTGGACCGCCGTCAGCTTGGCGACGGCGAAGCCCACGCCCGCCTGGACCGGGTCCGACACCTGGCCGGGCTGAAGGCCGAACACGGCCGCTGCCGTGGCGGCGTCGCCGATGGCGGAGCGCGGCGTGGCGTCGAACTGGGCCGGCTGGATGCTGTTGGCGCGGCCGACGTCTGCGGGCGACTGACCGGCGCGCAGGGCGGCGGCGATCTTCTGGGCCGCGTCGCGGCTGGGCGCCGTCAGGGTGACGAAGGTGCGGGTCTCGGGCTTGCCCAGGCTGTCCTTCTTGAATTCGAACCGCTCGCGGATCCGCTCTTCCGACACGGCCGGGGCGGCGCCGGGCTCCGGCGAGAACAGGACGACGGAGGCCATGCGGAACTCCGGCGCGCGCAGCCGGGCGGCGTTCTCCTGGATGAAGGCGTTCAACTGGGCGTCGGTCGGGGCGGGGATGTCTCCGGCCATCGCGGGGGTGATTTCGAACCAGCGGCCGTCGCGGCTCTCGAAGGCGGCGCCGGCCAACAGGGCGCCGTAGATCCGGGGCGCACGGGCGCCGGCGAAGACGGCGGCGTTGAAATGTTCGGTCGCATATTGGTCGCGCAGGTCCTGTTCCAGCATGGCGGGAGTCAGGTTCTGCTGGGCCAGGGCGCTCTCATAGGCCTTCTGGTCGAACTGGCCCGTGACCGAGTTGAAGAAGGCCGGGATCTGGCGGATCTGTTTGACGATCAACTCCTTGCCGGGGCGGATGCCCGCCTTCCACGCCCAGTTCAGGAAGCCCAGCTGTTCGGTCTGGCTTTCCAGAAAGCGGACATGGATGTTTTCGGCGATCAGATCCTCGTTCGTCACCGGACGACCGGCCTGCTGCTGAATGTTCTCGCGCACCCGTCCGAAGGCGGCGCTGAACTCGGCCTCGTTCATCGAACGGTCGCCGGCGTCGATGACGTGTTTCGGTCCCAGGTTGGCGAAGACGTCCATGCGCGCGCCCACGATCACAAAGCTGATCGCGATCAGGACGAGCAGGCCGGCGGCCCATTTTGAGCGCGAGAAGGCGCGGAAGGCGGTGATCATTCGTGGACCCGGAGACTTGCCGACGATGGCTTCGCTTCGGCGTATAGTCGGCTGGGGCGGGCCGCCGCAAGAACGGCTTGATGTCCAGATTGGGGCACCCCTCTTGGCGCGGAGGTTTTCGCCCCCTAGACAGGCGTGATGAAACAATCCGTGAAGTTGATCGTCGGCAATTGGAAGATGCACGGTCTGGCGGCCGCCCTGTCCGAAGCCGAGGGGTTGAAGACCGCCCTGTCCGCCGCACCGACCCAGGCCCGCGTGGCCCTGTGCCCGCCCGCCACCCTGGTCCATCAGATGAGCGCGGTTCTGAGCGGAAGCGCGATCGAGACCGGGGGGCAGGACTGTCATGACAAGCCGTCGGGCGCCTTCACCGGCTCGATCTCGGCGGAGATGCTGGCGGATGCGGGGGCCGGGCTGGTGATCCTGGGCCATTCCGAACGCCGCGCCGCCTTTGGAGAGACCGACGCCCAGGTGGCGGACAAGGTTCAGGCCGCCGTTGCGGCGGGACTGGAGCCCATCGTCTGCGTCGGCGAGACGCTGGAACAGAGACAGGCTGGCCAAGCCGTCGCGGTCGTCAGCGCCCAGGTGGCGGGATCTCTGCCCGACGGACTGGCGGAGCGGACGTTTGCGGTGGCCTATGAGCCGGTCTGGGCGATCGGCAGCGGCCTGACCCCGAGCCTCGAACAGATCGCCGAGGTCCATGCGGCGATCCGCAGCGCCCTGGTCGACCGGCTGGGCGAGGCGGCGCGTCGGGCGCCGATCCTGTACGGCGGCTCGGTCAAGCCGGACAATGCGGCCGGTATTCTGGCGACGGCGGAGGTCGGCGGGGCCCTGGTCGGGGGGGCGTCGCTGAAGGCCGAGGACTTTCTTCCGATCATCCGCGCGGCCTGAATGACGCGGCCGGGCGGTCGGGCGCGGCTATAGGTTTGCCCCTTGGCGGCATCGGTGATAGAGGCCGCCGCTTGATCGGCGCAGCTCCGCGCCCACATGAATGACGCCATGCTCCAGACCATCCTGCTCGTCGCCATCATCCTGGTCGCCGTCTCCTTGACGGGCGTCGTTCTGCTGCAACGCTCGGAAGGCGGCGCCCTGGGCATGGGCGGCGGACCCTCGGGCTTCATGACCGCGCGCGGCGCGGGCAATCTGCTGACCAAGGTGACCTGGGTTCTGGCCGCCCTGCTGTTCGGCCTGACCATCATCCTGACCGTGGTCGGCAATATGGACCGCGCCTCCACCTCGGTGATCGACGCCGACGCCGTGGGTTCCCTGGCCACCACGCCCCGGCCCCAGCAACAACAGCCCGCCCAAGCCCAGCCGGCCGCCCCCGCCCAACCGTCGGCCCCGTCGCTGGACGATCTGGAAGCCAGCCTGCCGTCGGCGGCGCCGGCCCAGCCGCCTGCCTCGACTCCGGCCCAGTAGGGCCGCCGCCGACCCAGAGTTCCGAAAGCGCGCCGCAGGGCGCGCTTTCTTCTTTTGATCAACAGTTCGATTCGCAGGCGACATGCGCCGTTTGCGAATCATGGAGTAAGGTGTTCGCCCATGGCTCGCTATGTGTTCATCACCGGCGGCGTGGTTTCCTCACTGGGAAAAGGCCTCGCCTCCGCCGCTCTCGGCGCTCTTCTGCAGGCGCGCGGCTATAAGGTCCGCCTGCGCAAGCTCGACCCCTATCTGAACGTCGATCCGGGGACGATGAGCCCCTATCAGCACGGCGAGGTCTTCGTGACCGACGACGGCGCCGAGACCGATCTGGACCTGGGCCACTATGAGCGGTTCACCGGCGTGTCGGCGGCCAAGTCCGACAACATCACCACCGGCCGGATCTACTCGACCATTCTGGAGAAGGAGCGGCGGGGCGACTATCTGGGCGCCACCGTCCAGGTCATTCCCCACGTCACCGACCAGATCAAATCCTTCTGCCTGACCCCGGCCCTGACGGATGCGGGCGAGGACGTCGACTTCGTCCTGGTCGAGATCGGCGGCACGGTCGGCGACATCGAGGGCCTGCCCTTCTTCGAAGCCATCCGCCAGCTGGGCCAGGACCTGCCGCGCGGCAAGAGCTGTTTCGTCCACCTGACCCTCTTGCCCTTCATCAAGACGGCCGGGGAGATGAAGACCAAGCCGACGCAGCATTCGGTCAAGGAGCTGCGATCCATCGGCATCCAGCCCGACATCCTGCTGTGCCGCTGCGAACAGCCGATCCCGGCCGAGGAGAAGCGCAAGATCGGCCAGTTCTGCAACGTCCGCGAAAGCGGCGTGATCCAGGCGATGGACTCGGCCGACATCTACGCCGTGCCGCTGGACTATCACCGCGAGGGGCTGGACAAGGAGGTCCTGGCCCATTTCGGCATCGAGGACGCGCCTGAGCCCGATCTGACGCGCTGGCGGGAGATCGCACGGCGCCGGCTGCAGCCCGACGGCGAGGTCACCATCGCCGTGGTCGGCAAGTACACTGTGCTGAAGGACGCCTATAAGTCCCTGATCGAGGCCCTGCACCACGGCGGGGTCGCGAACAACGTCAAGGTCAATATCGACTGGGTCGAGGCCGACACCTTCGAAGGCGATCCTGAGGCCTGCGAGGAGCGGCTTCAGGGCGCCCATGCGGTTCTGGTGCCCGGCGGCTTCGGCGAGCGTGGGTCGGAAGGCAAGATCGAGGCGGCGCGGTTCGCCCGCGAACGCAATATCCCCTATTTCGGCATCTGTTTCGGCATGCAGATGGCGGTGATCGAGGCGGCGCGGAACCTGGCCGGTTTTCCCAAGGCCTCCTCGACGGAGTTCGGCCCTACGACCGAGCCGGTCGTGGGTCTGATGACCGAATGGACCCAGGGCAATCAGCGCGTCCTGCGTCAGCAGGGCGGCGACCTGGGCGGCACCATGCGGCTGGGCGCCTATGAATCGACCCTGGCCGAAGGCTCCCGCATCGCCGAAATCTATGGGACCACGACCATCAGCGAACGGCACCGCCACCGCTACGAGGTCAACATCAACTATCGCGAGGCGATCGAGGCCAAGGCCGGTCTGGTCTTCGCCGGTCTGTCGCCCGACGGCGTCCTGCCCGAGACGGTGGAGCGGCCGGACCATCCCTGGTTCATCGGCGTCCAATATCACCCGGAGCTGAAGAGCCGCCCCTTCGCGCCGCATCCGCTGTTCGCCAGCTTCATTGCGGCGGCGGTGGTGCAGAGCCGGTTGGTGTGAGAACGACGCTCACGGACCTGCGATTCCGGTTGGCGTCCTTTTTGCGATAAAATGCCTGGAACGGATCGAATTAGGACGATCCGACAGGATGGACCGTCGATGATCGGCGCCTTGCTCTATTACCTGCACCGGCATGTCCGCCTGGTGCTCATTGTCGCCGGCCTTGGGCTCATGTTCGGCGTCGGCGTGATCGGCTATGAGGTCGTTCGCGGCCTGGCGGCGGCGTCGGCCCACCCGGCGCAAACCGGGCGGGCCTGAGCCGTCAGTCGATCTTCAGCCGCATGAAGACCATGCCGCCGTCCGGATCGCCGCCGTAGATCGGCTCCAGCGCGTCCGGCACGCGGTTCATCGCATAGAGGGCGCCGAGGCCGAAGCGGACGCGCGGGGCGATCCGCCAGTCGCGGACGGCGCCCACAGACGCCTTGCCCACCGTGTAGAGCGGGCCGTGGCCGCCGTGATCGCCGGGGACCAGTTCGTCGGTCTCGATCCGTTCGGCCCGGGCGAAGACGGTCCAGCGGTCGTTCGGATGGAGGGCGGATTCCAGCAGCCAGCCGTCCTTGGATTCATCGTGACTGTTGGTCTTGCGGCCCCAGGCCAGGGTCGAGGACCACCAGCCGGTCTCGCCCAGGCGGCGGGTGTGGAGGACGCTGGCCGACCATTTGGTCTCGTCCTCGTCAGGCTCGAGCTGTTCCGGGGCCGAGACATCGGCGTAGGAGGCCTGGAGGGCCCAGTCGGACGACGGGTTCCAGGAGGCTCGCACCGACCAGCTGTCCAGTTTCGGCTCATCTATGCCCCAGCGTTCCTCGTCCGGCTCGCGCCCCTTGAAGGCCGAGGTCTCGATCTTGAACCGGTCGTGGGCCCAGCCCAGGGTCGTCACGCCGAAGACGATATGGGTCGAGTCCAGCCAGTGGTGGGTGATGGGCGCCTCGGGACTGTCCATGGCGCTCATCCGGTGCATGAAGGCGGGCGGGCCGAAGGCGGGCTCGCCGGGCAGGCCGATGTAGCCGTAGAGGCTGTCCTTTTCGGACAGGCGTTTCGAATAGCTGGCCGACAGCTCCATGAAGAAGTCGTGCGGATGCTGGCGGTCCACCAGGGGATCGACGCCGTTCGCCGTTTCGCCGGCGGCCAGCAGCAGCGGATAGCCGGACTTGCCCATCAGGGGGTCGGGGCTGAGCATGGCGCGCAGGTTCAGGGTCGAACCGTCGTCGAAGTCACGGCGAGCCGTCGTCATCAACATGCCCGAGGCGAAGGTCTTGTCGCCGCCGCGGGGGCCGGACTGGGTGTCGTAGGTCAGGTTCAGCAGGGCGTGGGTCATCACCGTCCAGTCGCCCCGGACGGTGTGGATCCCGGCGTGTTCGCCGGAATCGGGTTGCCAGCTCGTGCCTGAGGCGTCGCGGTTCATGGGCCAGGGGCCGTAGGGGCTGGTCATGGCGTGGGCCATGTCGGCCCTGTCGTGGCCGGCGTGAGGATCAGCGGCCGGCTCCGCCTGGTGGTGAGAATGGTCCTGCGCCGTCGCCACTTGAGCGAGGGCTAGCAGGGAGACGCCGGCGAGGGCGCCGACGAGCGTATGGGGAGCCATGATGGCCTCCTTGAAGGATCGACTGAAGGCGCCGCGAAGCGCGCGAGGGTTCAGGCGATCAGGAGGCGGGGCGGGCCGGGCTCGGGCGAGGGCCGACAGCCTGACGGGAGGGCCGGCGAAACGGCGGTCAGACGAAGCGGCGCCGCAGCCGTCTGAGGACGGGCGGCGGGCGGAAGGGTCGGCGCCGCGACGCAGGCGACGCAGCAGGCCATGGCCTTCATGACCTTATCGGGTGCCTTATCGGGCGCCTTGCCGGACGGATCCGGGGTCGCTTGGCCCATCTCATGGCAGGGCGTCTCGGCCATGGCCGGGCTGGCCGAGACGCCGAGGGCGCCCAGGGTCAGCACCGCAAGGGCGCCGATCAGCAGCAGAAGGGACGAGACGATCTTCACGACGCCAAGGATAGGCGTTGCACTCCCCCGTCGCAATGGATCGCCCGCGTCATTCACCGGGCCGGCTTCTTGTCGACCAGGGGCAGGCCGGGGGCGTCGGGCGGGGTTCGGCCGCCCGGGCCCAGTTCCCGCTGCATGAAGACGACGTCGCGCCAGTCGTCGTGTTTCCAGCCTGCCGCCTTGAACACCCCGGCGTCGGCGAAGCCGCGGGCGCGGTGCAGGGCGATGGAGCCCTGGTTCGCGGAGTCGCCGATCACGGCGACCATCTGGCGCAGGCCGAGCGCCTCGCAATGGTTGATCAGCTGGTCCAGCAGGGCTCCGGCGACGCCGCGACCGCGGGCCTCGGGCGACACATAGATCGAATCCTCGACCATGTAGCGATAGGCTTGGCGGGTGCGGAACGGCCCGGCGTAGGCGTAGCCGACCACGGCGCCGTCGATCACTGCGACCAGGCGTGGCAGGCCCAGGGCCTGGACGGCGGCGAACCGGGCCGTCATCTCGATCTCGTCCGGCGGCTCCAGCTCGAAGGTGCCGCGCCCGTTGGCGACGCTCTCGGCATAGATGGCGGTGATCGCCGCCATGTCGGCGGGCGTCGCCTCGCGGATCTGGACGTCAGGCCGCATCAGCCCAGCAGCCGCGCGGCCTGGGGGGCGAAATAGGTCAGGACGCCCGCGCAGCCGGCGCGCTTGAACCCGTGCAGGGTCTCAAGGATGGCCCGGTCCTGGTCCAGCCAGCCGTTGGCGATCGAGGCCTGCATCATCGCGTACTCGCCCGAGACCTGATAGGCGAAGGTCGGGACGCGGAAGGTTTCGGACACACGCCGGACGATGTCGAGATAGGGCATGCCCGGCTTGACCATGACCGCGTCGGCGCCTTCCGACAGGTCCATGGCGACCTCCTTCAGGGCCTCGTCGGAGTTGGCGTAGTCCATCTGATAGGTCTTCTTGTCGCCCTTCAGCGCTTTCGAAGAGCCGACGGCGTCGCGGTAAGGGCCGTAGAAGGCCGAGGCGTATTTGGCCGCATAGGACAGGATCAGGGTGTCGTGGAAGCCGTTGGCCTCCAGGGCCTCGCGCACCGCCTGGATGCGACCGTCCATCATGTCCGAGGGGGCCACCACGTCGGCGCCGGCGTGAGCGTGGATGAAGGCCTGTTCGGCCAGGCGGTCCAGGCTGGCGTCATTGACGATCCGGTCGTCCTCCAGAACCCCGTCGTGGCCGTGGTCGGTGTAGCAGTCCAGCGCCACGTCGGTCATGATTCCGATCTCGGGCGCGGCGTCCTTGATGGCCTTGATGCTCTCGGGGATCAGGCCGTCGGGATCGGTGGCGCCCGTGCCGACCGCGTCCTTGAGGGCGCCGTCGACATTGGGGAAGAGGGCCAGCATCGGAATGCCCAGATCGCGCGCCTCGACCGCCGCCTTTGCGGCTTCCTTGGGCGACAGGCGGAAGACGCCGGGCATGGAGGCGACGGGGACGCGGTCCTCGGCGCCGTCGTGGACGATCAAAGGCCAGATCAGGTCGGCCGGGGTCAGGACGGTCTCGGCGACCATGCGGCGCACCCAGGGGCTGGCGCGCAGACGCCGGGGACGGGCGAGCGGGAAGGGGGCAGGCTGGTAGGGGAGCATGGCGAGACCTTGGAAATCTGTCGCCGGACTAGCGCCGCCGGGGCCGGGGCGCAAATCGCGTGAGGATTCGGATCGTTTCAAGCGGGATACCGGCTTGCGCCGGGCGACGAAATGCGAGCCTATCGCGACGAACTGAGGGAGACGAAGATGATGAGACGATGGGCGGCGGGCGCGGCGGTTCTGGCCCTGGCGGCGGGACTGTCGGGATGTATCATCATCGCCTCCGACGGCGGCGACCGGACGGTGGTCGTGGACAGCGCGTCCTCGTCCGCCCCCGCCTATGTCTCCCTCTATGCCGACGCCGTCGCCGATCCGAAGCGCCCGGCCGAGGAGGTGGCGCGCGATCCTCTGCGTCATCCAGCCGAGATCCTGTCCTTCGCCCAGGTCGCGCCCGGCGACAAGGTGGCCGACATCCGCCCCGGCGCCGGCTATTTCACCCGCCTGTTCTCGGACGTGGTCGGGCCGACGGGCCGGGTCTACGCCTTCGTGCCCGAGCGGACCATGGCGCGGGAGAACCCCCTGGCCGACGCCCTGGCCGCCGCCTATCCCAATGTGACGCGGGTCAACGGCCTGCTGGACTCCATGACCTATGACCAGCCGCTGGACCTAGTCTTCATGAGCCAGGAGTACCACGACTTCCACATTCCCGGCTTCAACACCGATGTGGCCAGGATGAACGCCGCGGTGTTCGCCGCCCTGAAGCCCGGCGGCCGCTATATTCTGATCGACCACCAGGCGGCGCCGGGGACGGGGATTTCGGCGGTCCAGACCCTGCACCGGATCGAGGGCGACTATCTGAAGCGCGAGGTCGAGGCCGCCGGCTTCGTCTTCGAGGCCGAGAGCCGGGCGGTGGCCAACCCCGACGACGACCACAGTCTGAACGTCTTCGACGCCGCCATCCGCGGCAAGACCGACCAGTTCGTCTATCGTTTCAGAAAGCCGGGCTGAGACCTCAGCGCCGGCGCGGGGCCAGGATGTCGGACAGCCGGTCCGGGGTTCCTTCGATCCGCTCCAGACGCGGATAGCGCAGGCCGTCGTGATAGTCGAAGGCGACGGTGCGGAACCGGTCGCCGGACTTGATCAGCAGCTCCAGGGGGGCGTCCGTCCCCTTGGCGGCCGTGACGGCGTCGCGCAGAACCTCGGCCGAGCCCGCCTTGCCGTTGACGGCGACAAGCGACCAGCCGGCGCCGATCCCCTGTTCGAAGGCCGGGCCGCCCCAGCGGATATTGGTCAGCTTGTCACCCGACAGGCTGAAGCCCAGCGAATATTGGAAGTCATTGGCCCAGCCGCCGTTCACCGCCTTTTCATCGGCGTTGGGCGTGTCGGTATAGGTCAGGCGCCAGCCGCCCCGTTCGATCCCCGCCAGGGGCGCGCGGGCGTCAGGGCCGACGGCGTCCAGCCTTTCGCGCAGGAAGCCGGCCCAGTCGTGCGGATGGACGGCGTTCAGGGCGGCGACGACCTGATCGAAGGTGTAGCCCTGGGGCGCCCAGGCGCCGTCGCTGTGGCCGAAGAAGGCCCGGGCGAAGTCGTCGAGCGACTTGCGCCCGTTCGTCTCGGCCCGGATCAGGGTGTCGGCGTCCAGCCAGACCAGCAGGCTTTCGCGATAGTAGTCGCCGGTGCCCCGCATCCAGGAGGGATATTGGCCTGGCACGCGGTAGCCCAGGAGATTGTGGTTGTTGGTGTCCTGAAGGGCGCGCCACTGACGGCCGGGCTGGTTGTCATAGAAGGCGGCGACGCTGGCCAGGGTCGCCAGGGCCACCCCCTTGGAATGCAGGCCCGAGCGGGCGGCCAGGACATCGCCCCAATATTCCGTCTGGCCCTCATAGACCCACAGCAGGGTGTTCTGGGTCGGGACGTTGTGGTTGGCGGTCAGCTCATCCGCCGGGCGCATGAACTTGCCGTTCCAGGAGTGGGTGTATTCGTGGGGCAGAAGGGCGCGGTCGCCGGCGCTCTTGGCCCAGTCGGTGAAGAAGCCGGGGGCGCCGGTGTTCTCGGAGGAGCGATGATGTTCCAGACCGATGCCGCCCATCTGGTCGGTCAGGGCGAAGAGGAACTCATAGTTGTCGAAGTGACGGGCGCCGAACAGGCGGTCGGCCTGCTGGACCATGTTCTCGTAGAGCTTCAACTGCTCTTCGGTGGCGGCGAGACCTTTCTCCTCGTCGGCGAGGAGGTTCAGGTGGACCCTTGATTCAGACGGGGCGCCGTTCGGGTCGATATCGACGCGGCGATAGTGGGCGCCGGCGAAAACCGGGCTGTCGATCAGGGTGTAGAGGTCGGTGGTCTCCAGCCGCGCCACATCGCCGTCGCGGCCTTCGGTCTTCAGGGCCGTGCCGTAGCTCCAGCCGGCGGGCAGGCGGATGGAGGGGGCGACCTGAATCTGGCGGCTGTAGTAGCCGGCCGGATAGAGGATGGCCTTCTCCCACTGCAGATTGACCATGGCGGGGGTCATCAGGACGCGCCAGTTGGAGCTGTCCGGCTGGGTCAGCTGTTCGAAGGCGACTTCGATCGCCGTCACGCCTGCGGGAACGTCCAGGTGGAAGGCGTAGGGGTCGAGGGTGTCGCGCAGCCATTCCAGCCTCTGGCCGTTCGCCGTCACCGTCAGACCGGCCAGCAGCTGGATGGGGCCGGTGGCGGCGTGGTTGCCCGGCAGATATTTCGGATAGAGCAGGGTCAGCGGGCCGGGAGCGGCGACGGGGATGGTCTGGCTGACGCGGATGATTCGCCGGTCCAGGTCGGTGATGTCGGCCCGGTACTGGATGACGCCGGGATAGGGCCTGTCCGCAGGGGCGGGGATGGCCGGTTGGGGCCGCGGCAGGGCCAGGGCCGCGTCGCGCGCCTCGACCACCACCGGCGTCGACTGGAAATCCTGGGCCAGGGCTGGGGCGGCCGTCATCAGGGCGGCGAGGCAGGCGGCGGCGGTCAGGCGGGTACGCGGCATCAGGTCATCCGAACAGCAGGGCAGATCTGCACCGTCGGGGAGCGGGCAAGGGGCGTCAAGTGCAGCAGGCGCGGTGCGGCGTTAGAGCCCCTCCTTCACGGCGCCGAACGGCGCCGCGCCACCTCCCCACCCTGTGGGGAGGAGACGGTGCTGTCTCCTCCCTGTCGCAAGGCGATGGGGCGGCGGCTCGGAGCGAAGCGGAGAGACAGAAAGGGGGGCTACCGGCGTCAACGCTTGCGCGGCGTCAGTATGTCGCCCAGCCGGTCCGGGGTTCCGGGGATGCGTTCCAGGCGCGGGTAGCGAAGGCCGTCGTGATAGTCGAGGACGACGGTCCGGTACTGGTCGCCGTCCTTGACGATCAGGGTGATCGGCACGGCGGGGTCCTTGGCGGCGGTGACGGCCTCGGCCAGTCGGTCGGGCTTGGCGGCCTGGCCGTTGACGGCGACGATCTCCATGCCCGGCGCCAGGCCGGCCTTGAAGGACGGGCTGCCCCACTGGACGCTGCGGATCGCATTGTTCTCGCCGGTCTGCAGGCCCAGGGAATAGGTGAAGTCGTTGCGCTTGAACTCGCCGTACAGGGTCTTCTGATAGGCCGTCGGGGTCTCGCCGTAGGTCAGCCGCCAGCCGCCGCGCTCCAGCCCGTCCAGCGGCGCGCGGGCGTCGGGGCCGACGGCGTCCAGCCGCGCGCGCAGGAAGGCGGCCCAGTCGTTCTCGACCACCCCGTTCAGGGCCGCGACCACGTCTTCGAAGGTGTAGGGCGCCGGTTCGAAACTGCCGTCCTGAACGCCGTAGAAGGCGCGGGCGAAGTCGTCGAGCGACTTGCGGCCGCCGGTCTTCTCCCGGATCGTCGTATCGACGTCCAGCCAGATCAGCTGGCCTTCGGAATAGTAGTCCTCGTCCCTCTGCCAGGACAGCCAGGCCTTGGGCCGGCGCTGGCTGATGATCGGGTCGTTGGTGGTGTCCTGAAGCGCGCGCCAGCCGCGCCCGACCCGGTAGTCATAGGAGGCCGCCGTCATGGCCAGGGAGTCCATGGCCTGTTCCTTGGTCAGAAGGCCCGAACGGGCCGCGACGACCTGGCCGTAGTATTGGGTCTGGCCCTCATAGACCCACAGCAGGCTGTTCTGCATCGGGCTGTTGAAGTTAGGCACATACTGGTCCGCCGGGCGACGCCATTTGCCGTCCCAGGAGTGGTTCATCTCGTGGCTGAGCAGATCGCGGTCGCCCAGATGGGTGGCCCAGCCGGTGAAGAACTCGGGATCGACCGAGTTCTCGGAGGAGCGATGATGCTCAAGACCGATGCCGCCCAGCTTGTCGGTCATGGCGATCAGGAAGTCGTAGTGGTCGAAATGGCGCGCGCCGTAGAGGCGGTCCATCTGGGTCACGAGGTTGCGCAGGATCTGAATCTGCTCGTCGGTGGCTTCCAGGCTCTTCGCCTCGTCGGCGACGATATTGGCGCGGACCGGCGAGCGGCCGCCGGGGTCCAGGTCGATCTGGCGATAGTGGAGGCCGGCGAAGACGGGGCTGTCGATCAGGACCTCCAGATTGACCGGTTTGAAAGTCTGGACGTCGCCGGTCTTGGTTTCCGGCTCCAGCGCCGTGCCGAAGCGCCAGCCGGTGGGGAACTTGACCGTGGGATGGACCATGATGTTCCGCGACCAGTGACCGGCGGGATAGAGCAGCATCTTCTCCCACTGGATGTTCAGCATCTCGGGCGTCATCGTCACCCGGCCCTGGGCGCCGCTGGTCGGCGAAAGGTGCTGCATGGCGATCTTCAGCTCGGTCGCCCCGGCCGGAACCGTGATGTGATAGGCGAAGGGGCTGAGGGTGTCGCGGACCCATTCGACCCGCCGGCCGTTCGCGGTGATCTCGATCCCCGCCAGCTGGGTGATCGGCCCGACCGGACCGTGGTTGCCCGGCAGCCATTCGGGGAAGAACAGGACCATGGGCCCGCTCTGGGCGACGGGAAGAGTCTCGGTGATCGAGAAGATGTGCTGGCCCAGGTTGGTCGCGTCGATTTCCAGACCGATCACCTCCGGATAGGCGACGTCGCGCGCCGCTGGGATGGGCGTCAGGGGCGCCGGCAGGGCGGGCGCCGCCGTCGACGCCTGTTGCGCCAGGGCGGCCGGTGCGGCGGAGGCCAGCAGGAGGGCGAGGCCGACGGCGCGAAGGCGGGTGCGGATCATGGACGCGGACTTTCGAACTCAGGAAAGGGAGAGGCGCGACAGTCCGCCGCACCGCGTGGATCGTCAAGCGGTCGGGCCGATCGGACGCCGAAAATCTCGTTCGCCCGGACCCAGGCGTCAGGCGCCGGGGGTCACGTCCAGCAACTCCACCGAAAAGCGCAGGGTGGAGTTGGGCGGAAGCTGATCGCCGCCGACCCAGCGCGAGCCATAGGCCAGGGCCGGCGGAATGACGAACTCAAAGGTCTCGCCGACCCGCATCAGGGCGACCCCTTCGGTCCACCCCTTGATGACCCGGTTCAGCGGAAACTCGGCCGGTTCGTTGCGGGCGTAGGAGCTGTCGAACTCCCGCCCGTCGATGAAGGTCCCGCGATAATGGACCTTGACCGTATCGGTCGCCGACGGCTGGGCGCCCTCGGGATGGGCCTTGCCCACGCGGCGGTATTGCAGGCCGCTGGCTGTGGTGGTCCAGCCGCGCCGGGCGCCGTTCCACGCCAGATAGGCCTGGTTTCCGGCGTCCCAGGCCTGTTGCGGCGTCTGTCCGGCCTGGCCCTCGACCTGGGCGGCGGCGCGGGCGGCCGCCGAGGCCGTTTCGGCGTAGGAGACCGGCGTCCCGCGCGTCGCGCAGGCGGAAAGGGCGAGGGCGGCGAGGAGGATCGGCAGGGTGCGAGTCATAAGGCGACGCTATCAGGCCGAACGGGCCGCCGCCAACCGTCTTTGCGCGAAGGCGACATAAGCGGAAGGAGCGGGAAATTGAGCCGGCGGGGTTCCAATCGGGACTTAAGGCGTTAGACCCGCGACCATGTCCATAGACAACTCTCTCGCCGAAGCAGTGGCGGCCGGTCGCCAGGCCGTGGCCGTCGACGCCGTCATGATCGCCAAGCTGACCGACATGGCCGGCGACTTCGCCATCAATCTGATCATCGCGGCCCTGATCTTCGCGGCGACCCTGTTTGCGGCCAAATGGGCGGCGGGGCTGGCGCGAAGGGCGCTGTCGCGGATCGGCGCCTTCCGCCACGACCAGACGGTCCTCAGTTTCGCCGTTCAGGTGGTGCGGGTGGTGGTGATCATCATCGGCATGATCGCCGTGCTGCAAAGGCTGGGGGTGCAGACCACCTCCATCATCGCGGTTCTGGGCGCGGCGTCCCTGGCCGTGGGCCTGGCGCTTCAGGGCACATTGTCCAATGTGGCCTCGGGCATCATGCTTCTGATTCTGCGGCCCTATCGCGTCGGGGACGTGGTGGACGTCGGCGGCATGGCCGGGACGGTGCAGCGGCTGGACCTGTTCACGACCCAGCTGTCGAACGCCAACAACCACAAGATCGTCATTCCGAACTCCAAGGTCCTGAGCGATCCCCTGACCAATCTGACCGGCCAGCAGACCCGGCGGATCGAGATCAACTTCACCGTCGGCTACGGCGAGGATCTGAACAAGGCGCGCTGCGTCCTGGCCGACATGGCCGCAGCCCATGACAAGGTTCTGCACGACCCCCATCCCTGGACCGGGGTGACCGGCCTGTTGGACAGCGCGGTCCAGATCACCCTGCACGCCTGGGTCAAGGTCGAGGACTGGTGGCAGACCCAGGCCGATCTGATGCAGGGCGGCAAGGAGGCGCTGGACGCCGCCGAGATCGAGATTCCCTTCCCGCACCAGGTCGCCGTGCCCTATGGCGACGAGGACGTCATGCCGGTGGTCCGTGTGCGGACGGTCGACCCGAACCAGGCCGAAGAGACGAGTACGAAGACCCGCTGATGCGTTACGATTTCGGATCCGACAACACCGCCGGAATGGCGCCCAGCGCCCTGGAGGGCCTGATCCAGGCCAACGCCGGCTTCGTTCCCTCCTACGGCGCCGATGCGATCACGGCGCGGGCCGCCGACCAGATCCGCCAGAGGCTGGACGCCGACGCCGACGTCCGTTTCGTCTTCAGCGGCACGGCGGCCAACGCCATCGCCCTGTCGATGCTGACCTATCCGTTCGAGGCGGTGCTGGCGCACAACGCCGCCCATGTCTGCACCGATGAAACGGGGGCGCCGGGCTTCTTCGGCCAGGGGGTGGGGCTGATCGGCCTGCCGGGCTTTTCCGGGCGGATCGATCCCCTGGCGCTGAAGGCGCAGCTGACCGAGCCCGAGGTCGGCCATCGCCAGCCGCCGGCCGCCCTGTCCCTGACCCAGGCCACGGAATACGGCGCCGTCTATACGGAAGAAGAGCTGCGCCATCTGATCGAGCCGGTGAAGGCGTGCGGCTATGGGGTGCATATGGACGGGGCGCGGCTGGCCAACGCGGCTGCGGCCGGGTTCGACCTGAAGGACATTGCGCGCCTGGGCGTGGACATATTGGTGTTCGGCGGCGCCAAGGCGGGCGCGTCTTGCGTCGAGGCCCTGGTCCTGTTCGACAAGAGCCTGGCGCGGCGGCTGGACAATCGGCTGAAACAGGCCGGACAGACGGCGTCCAAGGCCCGGACGCTGGCCGGACCCATGCTGGGGCTGCTGGAAAGCGGCGACTGGGAGGCGGGCGGCGCCCACGCCAATCTGATGGCCCAGCGTCTGGCGGCCGGGATTGCGACGCGCTCGCCCTTCGTCCTGGCCCATCCGGTCGAATCCAATACGGTTTTCGTCCGTATGCCGGCCGAGGCGCACCAGAGGCTGAAGGCCCTGGGCTGGGCCTGTTATCAGTTCGACGACGGATCAGTCCGGTTCGTCTGTTCCTGGGCGACCCAGGAAGAGGCGGTGGACGAGCTGATCGCCGCCATCGCCGGCCTGAACTGAGCGGTTCACAGCGGGCGGCCTTTTCCCGGCCGTCTTGACTGTCCATATGCGGACCATGGCGATGCGCGGAGAGCGCTCCGGCGGCCGGCGCGACCCGATGGTCAAGGCGCAGCAGGCGGGGAGCATGCAGGACAGAACGGAAGGCCCGCCGACGCTGAAGGCGCTGGCGGATCTGGTGCGGCTGGTCGGGCGATCGGGCGCGCCGCAGCTGCGCGCGCGGCTGGGGGCGGCGATCGCCCTGACCCTGGCGGGCAAGGGTCTGGGCGTGCTGGCGCCCCTGGTCCTGGGCGCGGCGGTCAATCGGCTGGCGGCCGGACAGGGAACGGCCGTCGCCATGGGCTGGGGCTTCGCCGCCTTTGCGGTCGGCTGGGCCCTGGTGCGGTTTCTGTCGGCGGCGGCGCCCCAGGCCTCGGACGTGGTCTTCGCCCCGGTCCGAGCGGCGGCCCAGAGGCGGACAG
The DNA here is from genome assembly GCF_055391505.1 of Brevundimonas sp. Br13. Classification (NCBI taxonomy): domain Bacteria; kingdom Pseudomonadati; phylum Pseudomonadota; class Alphaproteobacteria; order Caulobacterales; family Caulobacteraceae; genus Brevundimonas; species Brevundimonas sp. Br13. The sequence continues at coordinate 2,051,154 of NZ_AP044008.1, forward strand.
CCGCCGAAGGTTTCGCCCACGCCCTGAGCCTGTCGCTGGATTTCCACCAGACCAAACGCTCCGGCGCCCTGTCGCGGACCCTGGATCGCGGCTCGCGGGCCGTGGACTTCCTGCTGCGCATCCTGGCCTTCAACCTGGTTCCCACCGGGGTGGAGCTGGTGCTGGCGGCGGCGGTGCTGGGCGGCAAGTACGACTGGCGGTTCGCCGCTGTGGCGATCGCGGTGGTGGTCGTCTACGCCGCGGCCACCTTCGCCCTGTCGAACTGGCGGCTGGAGCATCGGCGGGTGATGAACGCCGCCGATTCGGAGGCCGCCGGGGTCTCGGTCGACGCCCTGCTCAACTATGAGACGGTCAAGTCGTTCGGCGCCGAGGCGCGGGCCGCCCTGACCTATGACCGGGCCCTGGGCGACTATGCGGCGGCGGCCTTGAAGGCCAACACCTCCCTGGCCCTGCTGAACGGGATTCAGGCCCTGATCATGAACCTGGGTCTCGGCGTCATGGCGGTCATGGCTGGGTTCGAGGCTGCGGCTGGGCGGATGGGGCCGGGCGACGTGACGGCGGCGGTGCTGATCATGGTCTCCCTGTATGCGCCCCTGAACATCCTGGGCTTCGCCTATCGCGAGATTCGCCAGTCCTTCATCGACATGGAGGAGATGCTGAAGGTCACGCGCCAGACGCCCCAGGTGGCGGACGCGCCCCACGCCCAGCCCCTGCCGCGCGCGGCCGATGCGCGGGGCGCTGCGGTCGAGTTCCAGCACGTCGGCTTCCGCCACGACGCCCGCGCCAATGGGCTGGAGGACGTCAGCTTCGTGGCGGCGCCCGGAACCACCACCGCCCTGGTCGGGCCGTCGGGTGCGGGCAAGTCGACCATCGTCAAACTGGCCCTGCGGCTGATCGATCCGCAGGAGGGCCGGGTTCTGATCGACGGCCGCGACGTGCGCGACGTGACCCAGGCGTCCTTGCGGGCTGCGGTAGCCCTGGTGCCGCAGGACGTAGCCCTGTTCAACGACACCTTGGCGGCCAATATCGCCTTCGCCCGGCCCGAGGCGGACGAGGCCCAGGTCTGGGCTGCGGCGGAGGCGGCGGAACTGGCCGACTTCATCCGCGGATTACCGGACGGGATGCAGACCCGGGTCGGAGAACGGGGGCTTAAGCTGTCCGGCGGCGAACGCCAGCGGGTGGGCATCGCCCGCGCCCTGCTGGCCGATCCCTGCATCCTGATCCTGGACGAGGCCACCAGCGCCCTGGACAGCCGCACCGAGGCGGCGATCCAGAAGACCCTTCGGCGGGTCAGCGCCGGACGCACCACCCTGGTGGTCGCCCACCGGCTGTCCACCGTGGCCGACGCCGACCAGATCCTGGTGCTGAAGGCGGGGCGGATCGTCGAGCGCGGGGCCCATCACGAACTGGTGGCGCGCCAGGGCGGGGAGTACGCCGCCCTGTGGCGCAAACAGACGCGGGCGGGACGGACGATTCAGGCGGTCGGCTGAACCGCCTGATGAGCCGTCTGATGAGCCGTCTGGGGCGCGGCGGGCAGTTTGCGCTTCAGAACCTCAGCCAGGTTGTCGACGATGGCGGCGCGGGGCGCTGCGGCGTCGGTCGGCAGGCTGAGCAGCAGCTTCATCGCCTGGGCGTGGACCGTGGCGATGCGCCAGTCGAAACCACCCTGGCGCGGGGCGGCGTCCAGAAGGTCGCACAGACCCTTGGCGGCCGTGCACAGATCATCCATCGCAAAGGGGCTGGCCGCGTCGATGATCTGGTTGGACGCTGAATAGGCCAGGTCCAGCCGCAGGGCCTCGATCGTGCCCGGCGCCGGCTCGGCCAGGAGGACGGCGATGTTGTCGGCGATGATGGCGCAGGCCTGGTCCCTCAACCCGCCCAGATTGGCCTGGGCCTGAGCGAGGGCGACGCCGACGCTGACGCCGCCGGGGCGATCCACCATCTCCGCCAGGCGCGAGCGGCGTTGAACGTGGGTGATGACCGTCATGCGAACTCCACCATATTGTTGCGGAGCCTGTCGGCGCGCCGTTCCTCGCCCTCATAGAGTTCGGGGCGGACGAAGCGACGATCCGGGCCCAGATAGTCCCCGACCTCAAGGAAGGGGCGCGTGTCGCGGGCGACCCAAAGGATGCGCTCCAGCAGCATGGCGGCGCTGAAGGGCTTGGTGACGACAAAGTTGGCGCCGCAGTCCCGCGCCTCGGCCACCCGACCGCGTCGGATGTGGCTGGCCGTCATGATGACGGGGGTGAAGGCGTTGGGATTTGGGCCGGACCGGCGCAACCATCGCACCAGTTCGAACCCGTCTATGTCGGGCATGTCGGTGTCGATCAGCAAGAGGTCGATCGGCTTTTCCGCCAGGAGGCTCTGGGCTTGAACGCCGCTGCCGACCGTATAGGCCGGGCGCACGCCGAAGCCGGACAGGACGCCCGTGGTCAGGGTCAGGGAGAAGGGCGAATCATCGACCACCATGACGACGGCGCCGCTCAGATTGAAGACGGCGCTGTCCCTGAGCGTATCCGACTGTGTCGGCATGTCCGATCTTTCCAATCCCCCGGGTCCTATAGGCTAGAACCTGGAGGTGGATGCGCGGTTAACGGCGTTCGATCAGAGGGCGCCGATGGCGTAGAACCGCTCGGCGCGGCGGGTCTTGATCTGCTGGGGCGACAGGCCGTCGAAGGATTGGAGTTCCTCGGCCAGAACGTCGCCGACCCTGGCCAGGGCGCCGTCGCGGTCGGCGTGGGCGCCGCCGGTCGGTTCCTCGATCAGACGATCCACGATCTTCAGCGCGACAAGGTCCGGGCCGGTGATCTTCATGGCCATGGCGGCGTCGCGGGCCCGGGCGCCGTCGCGCCACAGAATGCCGGCCGCCCCTTCGGGCGAGATAACCGAATAGATCGAATGCTCCAGCATCAAGACGCGGCTGGCGGCGGCGATGGCGATGGCGCCGCCCGATCCGCCTTCGCCGGTGATGGTGGCGATGGAGGGCACGCCCAGGGTCAGGCAGCGTTCGGTCGAACGGGCGATGGCCTCGGCCTGGCCGCGCTCTTCGGCGCCCAGGCCCGGATAGGCGCCTGCCGTGTCGATGAAGCTGAGGACCGGCAGGCCGAACTGTTCGGCCATGTCCATCAGGCGCACGGCCTTGCGATAACCCTCGGGCCGGGCCATGCCGAAGTTGTGGGTCAGGCGAGTCTCGGTGTCGTGGCCCTTCTCATGGCCCATGACGACGACCGGACGGCCCCGGAATCGCGCCAGCCCGCCCAGAATGGCCTGATCGTCGCCGAACTGTCGGTCGCCGTGCAGTTCGGTCCAGTCGGTGAACAGGCCTTGGACATAGTCGATGAAGTGGGGGCGTTGCGGATGCCGCGCCACCTGGGTCTTCATCCAGGGGTCAAGGCCGGCGTAGGTCTTCTTGCGCAGCTGTTCAGCCTTCCTGCGCAGGCCGGCGATCTCGTTGTCGAAGCCCCCGGAGGTCTCGGACAGGGCCGACAGCTCTTCGATCTTGGCTTCCAGATCGGCGATCGGCTTTTCGAAATCGAGATAGTGCGTGGCCATAAAGGCGTCCGAAAACGGCGGGCGAGGCGCCCCAGGGGAAGGCGGGGGAAACTAGAGAGGTCGGGGCCGTGGGGCAAGCGGGGTGACAATGTCGCTTTCACAGCCGTGAGTCGGAGTTATTCGTCCCGCGCCAAGGGGTGGTTCTGGTGGACGACCTGGGCCAGGCGGTCGGTGGCGACGTGGGTGTAGATCTGGGTGGTGGCGATGTCAGCATGGCCGAGCAGGGTCTGGACCACGCGCAGGTCGGCGCCGCCCTCCAGAAGATGGGTGGCGAAGGCGTGACGCAGGACGTGGGGGCTGACCCGCGCCGGGTCGAGGCCCGCCGCGACCGCGGCCTCGTCCAGCAGCTGGGCGAACCGGCGCGGGGTCAGATGGCCGGAACGGCCGGAGGATGGAAACAGCCAGGGGCTGTCGGGCGCCTCGGGCTTGCGCCGGGCGTCGCGCGCCGTCAGCCATGCCTTCAGCGCCGCGCGGGCGGCGGGGTTCAGGGGGGCCAGGCGCTCCTTGCCGCCCTTGCCGCGCACGATCAGATAGGCGGGATCGCGGCGCACGGCCTCGACCTTCAGGCCCAGCAGTTCCGACACCCGCAAGCCCGAGGCGTAGGCCATCTCCACCAGGGCGACCAGACGCAGGCCGGCGGCCGCGTCTCGGGCTGCGGCGGCGGCCAGCAGCCGGTCGATCTCGTCCCGGCTGAGGGACTTGGGCAGGGGGCGGCCCTGTTTGGGGGCGTCCAGGCGACGCGACGGATCGTCGGCCCGCCAGCCCTCGGCCAGGGCGAAGCGGTAGAACTGCCGCACCGACGACCGGCGTCGGGCGGCGGTGGCCGCCGACAGGCCCCGGCGCGACAGGTCGGCGAACCAGGCCTCGACCGCCTCGGCCGGGGCCTGCATCAGGCCGCCGTCCGACGACAGGGCGGCCTCGGCGTCGGCCAGATCCCGTCCATAGGCCGCCAGGGTGTGGGGCGAGGCGTCACGCTCCACCGCCATCATCTCCAGAAAAGCTTCGATTTGTGGCGTCATGCGGCGATCGTTCCTGCGAACGGATGGCGCGAGGCCGGGCTTGGTGTAGAGGTTCCAACGATCATGTCCGCCTGCGCCGTCGCCTTCGCCGTTTCCTTCGCCGTCCGTTCCGCCGGAGCCGCCGGATGAGGCGGCGCGCGAATCCGGGCCCGACCCGCACCATAGCCCTGGTCGGCCTGATGGGGGTGGGCAAATCGTCGGTGGGGCGGCGGCTGGCCAATCGGTTGAAACTGCCCTTCGCCGACGGAGACGTGGAGATCGAGGAGGCGGCGGGAATGACCGTGTCCGAAATCTTCGCCGCCTTGGGCGAGGCCGAGTTCAGGGCCGGCGAGGCGCGGGTGATCCGCCGCCTGCTGGAGGGGCCGCCCCTGGTCCTGGCCACCGGCGGCGGGGCGATGATGAACCCGGAGACCCGCGCCCTGCTGAAGGAAAGAGCCGACACGGTCTGGCTGAGGGCCGATCTGGCGGTCATCGCCGAACGGGTGGCGCGGCGCGACACCCGGCCCCTGTTGCGCGGCAAGGACCCGCTCGAGGTGCTGACGGCCTTGGCCGAGGTCCGTTATCCGATCTATGGCGAGGCCGACGTCACCGTGGACGTGGGGCAGGGGTCTCACGGCCAGGCGGTGGACGCCATTCACAAGACCCTGCGCCGACACTGGCGCACACGCCGCCGTGCGGAGACGAAAGCATGACGACCATTTCCGTCAGCGGCGGCGCCTTCGCCGCCTATCAGGTGATCGTGGGGCGCGGACTGCTGCAGCAGGCGGGCGCCCGGATCGCGCCCCTGGCCCGGGGCCGGACGGTGATCATCACCGATGAGACGGTCGAGGCCGTTCACGGCGCCGCCCTGACCGCATCCCTGGCGGCGGCGGGGGTCCAGAGCCGGATCGTCGCCGTGCCGCCGGGCGAGGGGTCGAAATCCTTCGCCCAGCTGGAGCGGGTGCTGGACCGGCTGCTGGAGATCGGCCTGGACCGCAAGGACGTGGTGATCGCCCTGGGCGGCGGGGTGGTGGGGGATTTGGCCGGTCTCGCGGCCGCGCTCTACATGCGCGGCATCGACTTCGTGCAGATCCCGACGACCCTGCTGGCCCAGGTCGACTCGTCCGTCGGCGGCAAGACGGCCATCGACACGCCGCGGGGCAAGAACCTGGTCGGCGCCTTCCATCAGCCGCGCCTGGTCCTGGCCGACATCGACGTGCTGGCGACCCTGCCGGCGCGGCAGGTGAAGTCCGGCTGGGCCGAGGTGCTGAAGCACGGGCTGATCTGCGACCCCGCCTTCTTCAACTGGCTGGCGGGCGAGGGGGCGGCCGGAGCGTCGGGCGATCCGGCGGCCCTGGAACGGGCGGTGATCCGCTCAGTCGAGATCAAGAGCGCCGTGGTCGGGGAGGACGAGAAGGAGGCGGGACGCCGCGCCCTGCTGAACCTGGGCCACACCTTCGGCCACGCCATAGAGGCCGAGGTCGGGTTCGACGAAGACGCCCTGGCCCATGGGGAGGCGGTGGCGCTCGGCTGCTGCATGGCCTTGCGCTATTCGGCGCGCGAGGGACTGTGTTCGGCCGAGGACGCCGCGCGGGTCGAGGCGGTGATCGCGGCGGCGGGCCTGCCCACGCGGCTGGATCAGGCGGGCGCCTTCGAAGCCGACCGGCTGCTGGCCCTGATGGCCGGGGACAAGAAGGCCGAGGGCGGCACCCTGACCCTGATCCTGGCTCACGGCGTCGGCCGGGCCTTCGTCGCCAAGGGCGTGGATGCGGACAAGGTGCGCGCCTTCCTGATCGCCGAAGGGGCGACGGGCTGATGCAGATCGCCGTCGTCCCGCTGGAGGATCGGTTCGTGCGGCTGGAGCCGTTTACCGAGGATTTGCGGGAGACGATGAAGGCGGCGCTGGATTGCGATCCGGCCGCCTGGGAGATCATGGTCGCGCCCGCCTATGGCGCGCATTTCGACGGCTGGTGGGGCGCCGCCCTCAAGGCCATGGCGGCCGGAACGCGCATCGCCCACGCCGTGCGGCGGCTGTCGGACGGGGCGGTGGTCGGGACGACCAGCCTTTACGAGATCCACCCGGCCTATCGACGCTGCGAGATCGGATCGACCTTCTATCGGCCGGAAGCGCGGGGCGGGCCGGTCAATCCGGCCTGCAAGCGGCTGCTGCTGGGCCACGCCTTCGACGCCGGCGCTGTGCGGGTCGAGATCATCACCGATGCGGTGAATGCGCAGAGCCAGGCGGCGATCCGCAAACTGGGCGCCAAGGCCGAGGGCGTTCTGAGGAAGCACAAGACCACCTGGACCGGCCGGGCGCGGGATACGGCCATGTTCGCGGTGATCGACGACGACTGGCCCGAGGTGCGGGACGGGCTGGATCGAAGGCTGGCGGCGTTCGGCTAGGCGTCCATCTCCTCGATCAGGGCCGCAATCAGGTCGGCGGCGGGAAGGCTGCGGGCCAGGGGCGCGCCCTGGCCGGCCCATTGGGCGCCGAAGCCGTATTCGCCGACGGCCTTGGCGGCGGCGTTCAAGGCCTTTCCGGCGTCATAGGCGACGGGATAGTCGGGGATGGCGGCCGTCGTCTGCGCCCCCAATTCGGTGAAACGATTGCGCAGGCAGCGGGCGGGTCGGCCCGATACGGCGCTGGTCATGACGGTATGACGCGCCGCGTCGCTGAACAGGGCGGCGCGATAGGCGGCGTCGGCGGCGCTTTCGTCACAGGCGACGAAGGCGGTGCCCAACTGGGCCGCGACGGCGCCCAGGTCCAGGGCGGCGCGGACGCCCCGGCCGTCCATGATCCCTCCGGCGGCGACGACCGGCAGGCCGCTGTGAAGCGCCAGCAGGCGGGTCAGGGCCAGAGTCCCCAAGCGGCCGTCGTCGGCGTCAGGATCGAACATCCCGCGATGGCCGCCGGCCTCCCATCCTTGCGCCACCACGGCGTCGACGCCCGCCGCCCTGCAAGCCAGGGCTTCATCGAGATTGGTCGCCGTGGCCAGGAGCAGGCAGCCGGCCTGTTTCAGCGCCCGGATCCGCTCTCCATCGGGCAGGCCGAAGTGGAAGCTGACCACGGCGGGGGCGTCGGCGATCAGGCGCGCCAGCATGGCGTCGTCGTCGGCGAAGCTGCGATAGGGGGCGTTCAGCGTGGCGGGGGGCGCGGCGCCGAAGGCGGCGAACGACGGCGTCAGGGCCTGAAGCCAGGCGGCTTCCGCACCTTCGTCGCGGCGGGGCGCGGCGTGGACGAACAGATTGACGTTGAAGGGGCGGTCGGTCAGGGCGCGGGTCTCGGCGATCATCCGGCCGGCCCCCGCCGCATCGGTCGCGCCGACGGCGATGGAGCCCAGCGCCCCGGCGTTCGAAACGGCCGCCGCCATGGCCGGGGTCGAGACGCCCGCCATGGGCGCCTGGACGATCGGCGCGGTCAGGCCAAGCTGTTCGATCAGGGACATGGACCGCAGCTAGGGAGCCGGGTCGGCTTCGGCAATGGGGTCAGTCGACGGCCCGGCATTCGGTCGGCTGTCGGCCTTCGACGGACCAGGTGGCCAGCACCCCCTTGCCGCGCAGTTCGACGTTGGAGGCGCGGTACCAGATGCCGTCGGCGGCGCGTTCCTGATAAAGATCCACCGCCTCGCCCGAGGAGTTGCGGACCGTCGCCATCTGGCGCGGATTGTCGAAATCCACCGACAACCGCTCGCCGTTGTCGCACAGATAGACCGTATGGACGACGCGGTTCAGGACGCGGTCCTGGACCTCGGCGCCGGTGCGTTTGCGGGCGGTCTGGGCCTCGATGGCGCGTTCCTTGACCTCGTCGCCGGTGGTGGGAGCCTTGTCGGGGTCAGGGCCGCAGGCCGTCAGAAGGAGGACGGCGGCGAGGCCGCCGAGAGCGAAGGACGGCCGCAGAACCGGCTTGGACAAGGCGATACTCCTCACAACAGCGCCGCTTGGGGCGGCGGTCTAACGTCCGCCGCCTGCGGCCGTTCCTCTCCGTTGACGGAAGAAGGACTTGAGCAGGCTGGACGCCTCCTCGGCCAACAGACCCCACTCCGTCGCCGGACGCCAGTGGCAAGTGGGTTGCTCGAACAGACGGGGGCCGTGGAGCACGGCGCCGCCCTTGGGATCATCGGCCGCCCAGACCACGCGACCGATGCGGGCGTGGCTGATGGCGCCGGCGCACATGGCGCAGGGCTCAAGCGTCACATAGAGGGTCAGGCCGGTGAGGCGATAGTTCTGCAGCGCCGTCGCCGCGCGTCGCATGGCCACGATCTCGGCATGGGCTGTAGGGTCGTGCGCGCAGATCGGGCCGTTGGCGCCGGTGGAAATCACCGCGTTTGAGGCGGGATCGACAAGAATTGCGCCCACAGGCACCTCTCCTGCGTCCGCCGCCGCTTGCGCTTGGTCCAGCGCCATGCGCATGAACCGCTCATCATGGTCCGCCATACGAACGACAACGACAAGAAGCCCCGCGCCCGTCAAGACGGACGGTCGCCTGGGCCCTTCAAATCCTCCGGTCCTCGCAAGAGCGGCGACGGGAAGACCCCCTTCGGCGACAAGCCGCGCAAGGCCTTTGCCGGCAAGTCGGGCGACGACCGCCCCCGCGCCGGCGCCAAACCGGCCAAGGCCGAGGCCGCCCCGGTCCGCAGCGAGCGAATCGCCAAGGCGATGGCCCGCGCCGGCATCGCCTCGCGCCGCGAGGTCGAGCGGCTGATCGGCCTGGGCAAGGTGGCGGTCAACGGCCGCATCCTGGACACGCCCGCCACCCTGGTGACGCGCGACGACGTAATCACCGTGGACGGCAAGCCGATCGGCGGGGCCCAGGCGACGCGCGTCTGGCGCTATCACAAGCCGGCCGGTCTCTTGACCAGCCACAAGGATCCGGCGGGCCGGCCGACGGTGTTCGACGCCCTGCCGGCGGGGCTGCCGCGCGTGATCTCGGTCGGGCGGCTCGATCTGGCGACCGAGGGCCTGCTGCTGCTGACCAATGACGGGGAGCTGAGCCGGGCGCTGGAACTGCCCTCGACCGCCCTGGTGCGCCAGTACCGCGCCCGGGCGCGGGGCAAGATCACCCAGGCCCAACTGGACAAGCTGAAGGACGGGGTCGTCGTGGACGGCGTCTCCTATGGTCCCATTGAGGCCACCCTGGACAAGGCCAAGGAGTCCAAGTCCGAGGACGGCAAGGCGCCGGCCAATCTGTGGATCTCGGTCTCGATCACCGAGGGCAAGAACCGCGAGGTGCGCAAGGTGCTGGAGTCGGTCGGCCTGACGGTCAACCGGCTGATCCGTCTGGCCTATGGGCCGTTCCGTCTGGACGTCCTGCCGGTCGGGGCGGTGGAGGAGGTGGGGCCGCGCGTGATCCGCGAGCTGCTGGCCGACCATATCCGGCCCGAGAACCTGCCGACCGGCAATACGGTCGAGACGCCCGCGCCCATTCCCGGTCGCCGGATCGCCACCCCCATCGTCAAGGGCCGCTCCGGTTCGGCCATGTCGGATCCGTCGCGCAAGCCCAGCCGCGTCCGCGCCGCCGAGTCGGCCCAGGCCGAGGCGGTCGAGCGCCGCGAGCGGGCGCCCAAGAAGGACGGCTGGGCCAAGGCCAAGCCCAAGTTCGAACATTCCAAGAGCTTCAAACCGCGCGAGCGCACCGCCCCCGAGGGCGATCGCCCCGCCCGCGCCGACGGCGACCGGCCCAAGCGGGTGTTCAAACCCCGCGACGACCAGTTCATCGACGACCGCAGGAAGCCCGCAGGCCGCAGCGAGGGGGGGCGCAGCGGCGGGCCTCGCGGCGGCGACCGGCCGGTGCGGCCCCCGCGCGCGGGCGGCGGCAAGCCGGCGGGACCGTCGGGGACCAGCGGCCGTTCGCCGGGGGGCAAGCCCCGCACGCCGCGCGGCTGATCCATGCGGATCGTCGCCGGAAGCCTAAAGGGCCGGGCCATCGTCGCGCCGGAGGGGCAGGGCACGCGCCCGACCTCGGACCGGGCGCGCCAGGCCCTGTTCAACGTGCTGGAGCACGCCGCCTGGAGCGAGAGCCTGAACGGCCTGCGGGTCATCGACCTGTACGCCGGATCGGGCGCCCTGGGCTTTGAGGCGATCAGCCGGGGCGCGGGCTTCTGCCTGTTCGTCGAGACCGACGACGGGGCCAGGGGCGCGATCCGGGAGAACGCCGACGCCTATGGGCTGATGGGCCGCACCCGGGTCCATCGGCGCAGCGCGACCGACCTGGGCGTCCGGCCCGGATCGGACGGCGAGGCCTTCGACCTGGCCTTCCTGGACCCGCCCTACGGCAAGGGTCTGGGCGAGCAGACCCTTGTGCGGCTGCTGGAGGGGAACTGGCTGAAGCCGGGCGCCCTGGTGGTGTTCGAACGCGGCTCGGGCGAGCCGGACATCGACACCCCCGGCTATGACCGGCTGGATGCGCGGGACTATGGGGCGGCGCGGGTGCTGTTCCTGAAGGTCGCCCCCGCCGCCTGACGGGGCGAAAGTGCACTCCAAATTCTTTTAGTGCACTTTCGTGCAGATTTTTGCGAGGGAGTCGCAGGACGGTCAGTCCTCGGGCGGCGGTCCCAGCAGGGCCTCGTCCTCTTCGTCGATCTCGCGCCGCATCCCTTCCAGCGAGGCGTCCACCTCTTCGCGGCTCATGCCCCTGAAGAAGTCGGCGTCGAAGGCGCGGGCCTCGCGGGTCAGGTCGTCGGCCAGGGCGCGCCAGCGCCGGGCGTCCGACGCGCGCCCGCCCTCCACCGCCTCGATGAACCGCAGGCGGGCGGTGCGCGCCAGCTCGTCCAGGTCGATGTCCTCATACAGGGACAGGTTGATCTCGCCGGGCGGCGGCTCCACCTGATCGCTGCGCCGCCAGCCGTATTTGCGGGCGCGGCGGCGAAAGGCCGACAGACCCAGGTCATGACGCCGACATACGGCCTCGGCGCTGAGACCCGACAGATAGTCGGCGCGGGCCTGGCCCCAGATGGCGGCTTCACGGATGCGATAGGGCTGGGTCATGGCCGTGTCCTTAAAACGACGGTACGTCAGACTCGGACGTGGAGCGAGCCCCCCTCCGTCGGCTTTCGCCGACGGGGCGTGTCAGGCGCGGACCAGCCTCTGGATCAGTCCCCGCGCCCCCGCCGTCACCTCGGCCCAGGTGACCTCGAACCCGGCGTCGTCGCCGAAATAGGGATCGGTCACGGCCTGGCCCTCGCGGCCGGGCACGTGGTCGAGCAGAAGACTGAGTTCGGCGACGGCGCCCCCTTCGTCGTCTCTGGGCGCGATCCGGCGCAGATCAGCCAGGTTGTCGTGGTCCAGGGCGATGAGGTGGGTGAAGCGGCGGAAGTCCGCCGGCGTCACCTGCCGGCCCTGATAGCCGGAGATGTCGATCCCATGTTTGCGCGCCACGGCCTGGGCGCGCGGGTCGGGCGGATGGCCGACATGCCAATTCCCCGTGCCGGCGGAGTCGACGATCAGGTCGAGACGCAGGCGTTGGGCCTCGGCGCGGAGGGCGGCCTCGGCGAGGGGGGAGCGACAGATGTTGCCGAGGCAGACGAAGAGGATGGAGGGCATCAAGTCAGCCTCCCTGTGATGTCGGCTTCAACCAAATTAACGCGGCGGCAGTTTCGATTGCAGCGCCTGCGAGATACGGTTCGCGGCAGCTGGATAGGCATCAGGATTCTTCAACGCGCCGACAACCACACTTGTGTAAAGGTCTTTGTGCATGCCGAGCGCTTGAGCTAGTGACCCCAATAGTCGCTTGTTTGGCATGACTTTTAAATAGCCGTCCCAAGACCCGGCGCATGCTTGATCCACGACGCTAGCTTCAACGTCGAAAACCGCACCTATGTCGGAAACGACCCGCGAAATATCCACGGTAGACACGAAGGCAGCCCGTGTGGCCGGTCGGTCAGGATTGCTTCTAGCCGCGTTTGCAAGCCCTTCGAGGGCAATATCGATGCGGCGTTTTGCGCGCTCGACGATAACCGGCTCTCGCTGCATAGCCCGAGATTTTTCGCTAGCTTCAAAATCTGTCCAGCGCGAGTCGAAATCACTCAATCCAAGGTGTAGTGCGACGGATTCGGCGACCTCCTTTAAACAAAAGAGACCTTCGATCTCGTGAACTGGCAGAACATGAAAACCTTCTGCTTGGCGGCTAGCAAGCCATTCATCCGGCCAGAAGTCTCGTTCAATCAGGCCAGTCGGACTCGCTGCAGAAATAGTGTCGCCGCTCTGAAATACATAGGTCGACTGTCTTACTGCGGTGCAGCTTCCCACCGGTGCGACCGAGGTGCCGCCAGAGTTGAACCAGGCCTCATAGAAAGGTCTATCGATACTGCCATCGTCTACGCCTTCGCAGAAAACGAGGCGGCTTGCCGAAACCGAAAGAGTAGCAGCTCCGTAAATTTCTTCAAATACGGCGGGGGGGATTCTCTCACTTGCGGGGATCACAGAAACAACATTTTCAGCCCGCACTACAACCATTCGCGCATTGCGTCGTGACAGCGCGAAAGCAAGATCGTGGGTCACGTATGCGAACCGGCAGTCCAACCGTGACTGCTCAACGACATCCCAGAAGCGTCGGGCCAACAGACTGTGCATGTGAACTTCGGGTTCGTCGATTAAAACAATGCCAGCCGAGGCCGTGACGATCCTAGCGATCAGGTAGAGGATGCTCCGCTCGCCTTCACTCATGTTGGAGGCTGCGTACGTATTTCTTGTCCCATCGGGAAGCGTACGTTCGACCCGAGGATTGTAGGACTGGAGATTGAATCGACGCTCAGGGAAAACAACACGCCAAAGACGCTCTACGTCTGCAATCTTGGTGCTCGGGCGAGGAGCTGTTGGGCTGTCGGCGGTAGCGCGATAAAAATCTACGCCTACCTGAGCTTCCTCCGCCTTCAAGTAAGTAAAAAGCTGATTTATATCTTGAACCTTGCGGCGGTTCGCTTGGCCCATCCCCGGTATGTTATAACCGTTGTTTTGCTGTGATCGGAGCATATTTTCAGCGTCATGCATAGCGACCGGCCCCAGAGTGTCTGGAACGTCCGTTTGGCGATCCGCTGGGATTAGCGTGACGTTAGGAGATGTCGCTACTAGAGAAACTAGCCGAGATTTACCTGCTCCATTGGCGCCAATGAATACCACGGGCTCGCAGCCAGAAATAATTCGATCCCCGTCAACCGTAATAATGGGGCGAACTTGCTGGCCCGGCATGCGCGGTCGATGGTCTGGGATGTCGAAGGTAAATGGGATGGACGCGTTGGCTTGCGACATCGGCGTTCTCTAGCAGCTATAAAGTCAAGCATCACCGTGCGACGCGCAAGCGCTGCGCAACTGCACCGCGAGTAGCTCTACAGTTTGTGTCAGTCACAGAGCAAGGGTCGATCTTGGCGTGGATTCGACCACAATTGTCCCACTCACCGCCGCCCGAACAGCTTCTCCAGATCGTGCAGCTTCAGCTCCACATAGGTCGGCCGCCCGTGGTTGCACTGGCCCGAATGGGGGGTGGCTTCCATCTGGCGGAGCAGGGCGTTCATTTCGGGGGCGGTGAGGATGCGGCCGGAGCGGACGCTGCCGTGGCAGGCCATGGTGCCGCAGACCTCGGCCATCCGCTCCTTCAGCGACAGGGCGGCGCCGTGTTCGGCTAAATCGTCGGCGATGTCGCGGATCAACCCTTGCACGTCCGTGTCGCCCAGCAGGGCCGGGGTCTCGCGCACCAGGACGGCGCCGGCGCCGAAGGCCTCGACGATCAGGCCCATCTCGGCCAGTTCTTCGGCCCGCCCGGCGACGCGTTCGGCCTCGGCCGGGTCCAGATCGACCACCTCGGGCGTCAGCAGGGCCTGGCGGGTGACGGACCCTTCGGCCATCTGGGCCTTCATCCGCTCATAGACCAGGCGTTCGTGGGCGGCGTGCTGATCGACGATGACCAGGCCGTCGCGGGTCTGGGCCACGATATAGTTGGCATGCAGCTGGGCCCGCGCGGCGCCCAGGGGCAGGTCGATGTCGGAAGGGGGAGGGGCGAGTGGCTGGGGGGCAGTGGCGAGTGGCGAGTGGCGAGTGGCGAGTTCGCCGTATGAGGCGCCGTCCCAGCCGGGTTCGACGCGGGCGCTGCGTTCGTGGAGGCCAGGCAGGACTTGCGCCGCGGCGGCGGGCTGGGACCAGCCTGTCCACCCGGACCAGCCCTCGCCACTCGCCACTCGCCACTCGCCACTCTGCGTCACGCCCGTGTGCGGCCTGAACCCGCTCAGAGCATCCGCCGCCACGGTCGTGCTCGCCCGGTGGCCGGCGGCGTGGAGCGCGTGCCTCAGGGCGCCGACGATCAGGCCGCGCACCAGGGCCGGATCGCGGAACCGGACCTCGGCCTTGGCGGGGTGGACGTTGACGTCCACGTACAGTGAGTCGATGTCGATGAAGAGGGCGGCGGCCGGGTGCCGATCCCGCGCCAGAAAATCGGCATAGGCGCCGCGCAGGGCCCCTTGCAGCAGCCGGTCCTTCACCGGGCGGCCGTTGACGAACAGATACTGATGCGCCGCATTGCCGCGCGAATAGGTGGGCAGGCCCGCATAGCCCGACAGGCGCACCCCGTCCCGCTCCTGGTCGATCAAGAGGGCGTTGGCCTCGAAGTCGCGACCCAGCAGGGCCGAGAGCCGTTTCAGCCGGCCCTCGTCGCCGGGGTGTTCGGCGGGCAGGCGCAGCGCGACCTTGCCGTCCAGCGACAGGGTGAAGGCGACGGCCTCGTGCGCCATGGCCTGGCGTTTGATCTCTTCCGAAATGGCCATGGCCTCGGCTCGTTCGGACTTCATGAACTTGAGCCGGGCGGGGGTGGCGTAGAAGAGGTCGCGCACCTCGACCCGCGCGCCGTGCGGGCCGGGGAAGGGGGCGGGGGCCAGGGGGCGGGTCGCGCCGCCCTCGACCTGGATGACCCAGGCCTCGCCTTCATCGCGCGACCGGGTGGTGATCGACAGGCGGGCGACCGAGCCGATCGAGGGCAGGGCCTCGCCTCGAAAGCCCAGGGTGTGGATGCGCAACAGGTCCACGTCCCCGGCGTCGTCGGGCTCCAGCTTGGACGTGGCGTGGCGTTCGACGGCGAGCGGCAGTTCTTCCTTGGGGATGCCCTTGCCGTCGTCGGCGATCAGGATGCGCGACAGGCCGCCGCCGTCGGCCTGGATCTCGATATTGCGGCTCCCGGCGTCCAGGGCGTTCTCGACCAGTTCCTTGATGGCGCTGGCCGGGCGCTCGACCACCTCGCCGGCGGCGATGCGGTTGACGGTTTCGGGGGAGAGGCGGCGAATGGGCATGTGCCCGCCAAGATAGGGGGGCGAAGGGATTCGCGCCACGCCGGTCAGGGCCGGACCGTTTCCGTCAGGCGGGGACGGCGGAGGCGGCCGTCTGTTCCAGCAGGGCCTGAAGCGCGCCGATCTGGATCGGCTTGCCCAGGACGCCGTCGGCCCCGGCGGCCCGATAGCGGGCCACGTCGTCCTCGAACACATTGGCCGTCAGCATGTGAATCGGGGTGCGGGGGCGGCCCTCGGCGGCCTCCTCGGCGCGGATCAGCCTGACCGCCTCGACCCCGTCCATCACCGGCATCATGGCGTCCATCAGCACAAGGTCGAACCGGTCGGCGCGCAGGGCGTCCACCGCGTTGCGCCCGTTCTCGACCAGGGCGAGGTCCAGGCCGAACGACTGGAACAAGAGGGCCAGCAGCTTGCGATTGGCCGGATGGTCCTCGGCCGCCAGGACGCGCAGGGCTGGGGGCGCGTCGGGCGTCGGTGCGGGCGGAGCGGCCTCCGCGTCCGTCTCGACGGGGGCGCGCGGGGCGGTGAAACGGAACCAGAAGACGGCGCCCGCGCCCTCGGCCGGACGCACGCCGACGCTTCCGCCCAGCCCCTCGGCTGCGGCGCGGCACAGGGCCAGGCCCAGACCCGCCCCGCCTGCGGCCCGCCCGGCGGCCAGCTGTTCGAACGGCTGGAAGATGCGCTCGCGCTGATCCTCGGGCACGCCGGGGCCCTGGTCGTGGACCTCCAGGCTCAGGGCGATCCGGCCGTCCGCCTGGGGCCGGGCCTGGGCGACCAGGCGGATGGTTCCCGCCGGGGTCAGTTTCAGGGCGTTGGACAGATAGTTGATCAGCACCTGTTCGACCCGCGCCTGATCCGTCAGGACCGCGAAATCGGCAAGGTCGCCGTCCAGAACGACCTCCAGCGTCAGGCCCAGTTCGGCGACGCGGGTGCGCCAGACCCGGGCGATGGCCTCGATCCGGGCGGCGACGTCGACGGGAGCGATCTGGAGATCGGAATGACCCGATTCGATCTTGGAGATGTCCAGCGCCCCGTTCAGCAGCCGCAGCAGCATGCCGCCCGCCTCGGCCATGTCGTCGATCACGACCGCCTCGGCCTTGGGCCGGCGCCGGCCGCGCAACACCTCGGTCAGGCCCAGGATGACGTTCAGGGGGGTGCGGACCTCATGGCTGATCATGGCCAGGAAGCGGGACTTGGCCTTGTTGGCCCGTTCGGCGGCGGCCCGGTCGGTCTCGGCCTGGCCCAGGGCGGCCTGAAGCTGGCGGCTGCGTTCGGTCAGGGCCACCATCAGCTCCACCGTCTCGCGGTCGCCGCGCCACTGACGCCAGGCGGCGGCGATGATGCCCAGGACGAACAGGGCGACGGCGAACTTCAGCGTCGGCGTGGCCTGGGGCTGGTGGGCGGCGATGATCATGGCCGCGATCGACGGCGGCGCCACGGCCGCCAGGAAGCTGCGCCGGCTGATGTGGACCTGAAGGGCGCCCACCATCAGATTGCCCGCCAGCAGCAGCCGCAGATAGTCGATCGTATCGGGCCGAACCCACCAGGCGGCCAGGATGTAGACGGCGTTGTGCGAGGCCAGCCCCAGGGTGATCAATTCGGTCCGAAGACGGAACCGCCGCCCGGCGCCCGGCGCCTCGGGCCGGGTGCGGGCGATCTCCACCGTGCGCCACAAAAGGACATAGAGGCCCAGCTGGATCAGGCCGAAGTTCGCCGCCCAGCCCCAGTCCAGCACCCAGGCGGCCACCAGAATGACGGCGACGATGGTCGTCAGCCGGACCGCGAACATGTCGCGATACCGGTCGGCATAGGCCCGGATATAGTCGGCTTTCTGGATCACGCGGCGGCGCCCCTCTTACGAGCTTCGCCATAAGGGGAGGACCTTAATGAGCCCTCAATCCGGCCCTACCCCACCTTCACCCGCGTCGCCGCCTCGGGCAGGTCTTCCCCGAACGCCCGCTGGTAGAACTCGGCGATGGTGGGGCGTTCCAGTTCGTCGCACTTGTTCAGGAAGGTCAGGCGGAAGCTGAGCGCCACGTCGCCGCCGAAGATCAGGGCGTTCTGGGCCCAGGTGATGACGGTGCGGGGCGACATGACGGTGGAGATGTCGCCGTTCATGAAGGCGTTCCTGGTCATGTCGGCGACGCGGACCATGGCGGCGATGCGGCGGCGCCCTTCCGCGTCCGACCATTCAGGGACCTTGGCGGCGACGATCTCGGCCTCGACGTCGTGGTCGAGGTAGTTCAGCGTGGTGACGATGTTCCAGCGGTCCAGCTGGGCCTGATTGATCTGTTGCGCGCCGTGATACAGGCCCGTGGTGTCGCCCAGACCGATGGTGTTGGTCGTGGCGAACAGGCGGAAATATTTGTTCGGGCGGATGACGCGGTTCTGGTCCAAGAGCGTCAGGCGGCCTTGCGCCTCCAGCACGCGCTGGATCACGAACATGACGTCGGGACGGCCGGCGTCATATTCGTCGAAGACCAGGGCGACGGGGCGTTGCAGCGACCAGGGCAGTATGCCCTCGCGGAACTCGGTGATCTGCTTGCCGTCCTTCAGGACGATGGCGTCCTTGCCGACCAGGTCGATGCGGCTGACGTGGCTGTCCAGATTGATGCGGACCAGGGGCCAGTTCAGGCGGGCCGCCACCTGTTCGATATGGGTCGACTTGCCGGTGCCGTGATAGCCCTGGACCATGACGCGGCGGTCGAAGGCGAAGCCGGCGCAGATGGCGATCGTGGTCTGGGGATCGAAGCGATAGGCCTCGTCGATCTCGGGCACATGGCTGTCGCGCTCGGCGAAGGCGGGCACGGTCATGTCGCTGTCGATGCCGAAGGCCTCGCGCAGGGTCACGCGGCGGGTCGGTTCCAGGGTGATCAGCGGATCGGGGGAGGCGTCGAGCGGGGAGGTCATGCCCGAGCGATTAGCGCACGTTTGGGATCACTTAAACCCCGCTCATCCCCGCGAAAGCTGGGATCCCGTTCTTTTGCTCGGCAGTGCGTTGGGCGATGCGCTTTTGCAGACGGCGGCGATCATCGCCCAAGGCACTGGATCCCCGCATTCGCGGGGATGAGCGGAGGTCTTACTTGGCCGCCAGGCGAACGTCGACGTTGCCCCGCGTGGCGTTGGAATAGGGGCAGACCTGGTGGGCCTTTTCGATCAGGTCTTCGATCACAGCCTGGTCCAGGCCGTGGTCGGTGACGGTCAGATCGACGTCCAGGTTGAAGCCTTCGCCCCGGGTGTTCTTGCCGAAGCCGACGCCGGCGGTGATCTTGGTGTCGGGGCCGACGGGCGTCCCCGCCTTGCCGCTGACCAGACGAAGCGCCCCCAGGTAACAGGCCGCATAGCCGGTGGCGAACAGCTGTTCGGGATTGGTCCCGTCGCCGCCCTTTCCGCCCATTTCCTTCGGCGTAGAGAGTTTGACGTCGATCTTGCCGTCGTCGGTGGTCGAGCGGCCGTCTTCGCGGCCGCCGCCCGAGGCGGTGGCCTGGGCGCGGTACAGAACTTCCATGGCGGTCTCCTGTGTTGGGAAGGCTTCAGATGGGGGCTGAACGAGGCAGGGAAAGGGGGCGTTGCATCCGCACCCTAGCCTTTCGGGGCCGACGCGGGCTAAAGCACCAATTCGGGGCGTGTCGTCGGAGTAGGCCGTGAAGATTGCCGAACGCTGGTTCGTATGGGCGGGCATGGTCCTGCTGGGCGGCATCGCCCTGGCGGGGGTGGCGGTGGCCGTCTATGCGGCCTGGCTGTTCCACGACCTGCCCGACGCCTCGGAACTGGCGGACTACCGTCCGCCGACGGCGACGCGAGTCTATGCGGGCGACGGCACCCTGATCGGGGAGTTCTCGGACGAGCGGCGAATCTACGTCTCCTACGACCAGATTCCGGCGACGGTGGTGCAGGCCTTCCTGGCCGCCGAGGACCGCAACTTCTTCCAGCACGGCGGCATCGATGTGGGCGGCATAGGCCGGGCGTCGCTGAAGAACGTCTTCAACCTGGCGCAGGGGCGCCGGCTGGAAGGCGGCTCGACCATCACCCAGCAGGTGGCCAAGAACGTCCTGCTGACCAATGAATCGAGCCTGAACCGCAAGCTGAAGGAAGCCATCCTGGCCAATCGCCTGGAGGCGACCCTGTCCAAGGAGCAGATCCTCGGCCTGTATCTGAACGAGATCTTCCTGGGCTACCGGTCGTTCGGCATCGCCTCGGCCGCCTACAACTATTTCGGCAAGTCGCTGAACCAGCTGACGCCGGACGAGGCGGCCTTTCTGGCCTCCCTGCCCAAGGGGCCGAACAACTATCACCCCAAACGCCATCCGGGCGCGGCCAAGGGCCGGCGGGATTGGGTGCTGGGCGAGATGGAGCAGAGCGGCTGGTTGACCCAGGCTCAGCTGGCCGAGGCGCGCGCCCGGCCCCTGGTCACGCGCGACGCGCCGCAGCGGTCGGAATATAAGGACGCGGACTTCTTTGTGGAGGAGGCGCGGCGTCAGGCGGCGGCCAATCCCGATTTCGGCGCCCAGTTGCGCGCCGGCGGCTTCTATATGCGCACCACCCTGGACCCGACCTTGCAGACGGCCGCGCGCCAGGCCCTGATGCAGGGTCTGGAGAACTATGACCGTCGCCACGGCTGGCGCGGAGGGTGGGGCTCGACCGACTTCGCCGAGGGCTGGCAGGCCGCCGCCCTGAAGGAACAGGCGCCGCCCGAACGCCGCAGCTGGCAGGCCGCCGCCATCGAGAGCGTCAGCGGAAACACGGTTCGCATCCGCACCGCCAAGGACGACGAGAGCGGAACCCTGATCGCCGCCGACGCCGCCTGGGCCAACGCCAACCGCCAGCTGCGGCGCGGCGAGCTGATCTTCGTCGAGAAGAAGAACGGCCAGTTCGCCCTGAAACAGGTGCCGCGCGTCAACGGCGCCCTGGTGGCGATCGAGCCCCAGTCGGGCCGGGTCCTGGCCATGGTGGGCGGCTATTCCTTCGCCCTGTCCAGCTTCAACCGGGCGACCCAGGCCAAGCGACAGCCGGGGTCGGCCTTCAAGCCCTTCGTCTATGCGACGGCGCTGGAGGGGGATTTCACCCCCGCCTCCATCGTGCTGGACGCCCCGATCAGCTTCGCCGGCGGCCCCAACGGCCAGCGCTGGACGCCTGAGAACTACAGCCGGGAATATTACGGGCCCCAGACGCTGCGGCGCGGGCTGGAGCTGTCGCGCAACGTCATGACGGTGCGCCTGGCCCAGTCGGTCGGCATGAAGAAGATCGTCGATCAGGCGGACAGGATGGGGATCCCGGGACTGACGCCAAACCTGTCGGTGTCCCTGGGCGCGGGCGAGGTGACGCCGCTGGAGATCACGGCGGCCTATTCGGCCTTCGCCAACGGCGGACGGCGCGTGACCCCCTATCTGATCGACTATGTTCAGGACCGGGACGGCCAGACCATCTTCCGCGCGGACGCCCGCAACTGCCGCGAATGCGGGCGGGGCTTCTCCGGTCAGGAATCGCCGCGTCTTCAGCCGCGCGGAACCCAGGTGATCGATCCGATCACCGCCTATCAGATGAGTTCGATGCTGGAAGGCGTGGTCCAGCGGGGCACGGCCGCCAGCGCGCGCGGCCTGGGTCGCTGGGTCGCCGGCAAGACCGGCACGACCAATGAATACCGTTCGGCCTGGTTCGTCGGCTTCACCACCGATATCGTGGTGGGGGTCTTCATCGGTTTTGACGACAACCGGTCGCTGGGGTCCGGCGAGGCCGGCGCCTCGGCCGCCGTGCCGGTCTTTACCGAATTCATGCAGACGGCGCTGAAGGAGCGGCCGGCCCGGCCCTTCGTGCGGCCCAAGAACGCCGTCTTCCGCACCGTGAACGGGATCGAAGAAGCCTTCCGCCCCGGCACTGAACGCCAGGCGCCGGCCCCGGTCCAGGCCCCGAGCCAGCCGGTCGGACCCCAGAACTATTATGACGTGATCCGTCGCGAACAGGAGGCGGCGGCCGCCGGCGCCAACGCCCCGCCGCCCGCCGCCGCCCCGCCGCCGCCGAAGAAGGCGCCGGCCGAGGACTTGAGCGGACTGTACTGAGGCTCTAGGTAGGCCTTCCGAACGGCGCGTCCTCGTGGCGCGCCGTTCTTCATTCTTTTCGCCCTATCGCGCGACCTGCGGGCCGCGCTGCTTGAGGGCCTAGTGTCGCTGGAGATTGCGATGAGACCGGATGTCGAGGCCATGAAGGCCGACATCGAGCAGAGCGTCGCTCTGCTCAGGAGGCGTCTTTGACTGGGACGTCGCCGTCAGAAAGCTCGATGAGCTGAACGCACGGGTCGAGGACCCGACCCTGTGGGACCGGCCGGAAGAGGCCCAGGCCGTCAGCCGCGACCGTTCGCGCCTGGAAGGCCAGATCAACGCCGTCAAGGCGATGGAGCAGGACCTGGAAGACGGGGTCATGCTGGCCGATATGGCCGATGAAGAAGGCGACGAGGCCGCTCTGGAAGAGGCGCGCGCCCTGTTGCGCGGCATCAAGGAGCGGGCGGCGCGGGCCGAGCTGGAGGCCCTGCTGTCCGGCGAGGCCGACGGAAACGACGCCTATCTGGAAGTCAACTCCGGCGCCGGCGGCACAGAATCCAACGACTGGGCGGGCATGCTGCTGCGGATGTACAGCCGCTGGGCCAAGGCTCACGGCTATGAAGTCACGGTCGAGGCTCAGGAGGACGGCGAACAGGCGGGGGTCAAGTCGGCCACCGTTCTGATCAGCGGCCCCAACGCCTATGGCTGGCTGAAGTCGGAATCCGGCGTCCATCGCCTCGTGCGGATCAGCCCCTATGATGCGGCGGCCAAGCGGCACACCTCGTTCGCCTCGATCGGCGTCTCGCCAGTCGTCGACGACACGATCGAGATCGACATCAATCCGTCCGACGTGCGCACCGACACCTATCGCGCCTCGGGCGCCGGCGGTCAGCACATCAACAAGACGGATTCGGCCGTGCGTCTGACGCACATTCCGACCAATACGGTCGTGTCCTGCCAGACCGGCCGGTCGCAGCACCAGAACCGCGAACAGGCGTGGAAGATGCTGCGGGCGCGTCTGTATGAGCTGGAACTGCAGAAGCGCGAGGCGGCGGCCCAGGCCCTGAACGACGCCAAGACGGACATCGGCTGGGGGCACCAGATCCGATCCTATGTGCTGCAGCCGTATCAAATGGTGAAGGACCTGCGGACCGAGGTCGAGACCTCGGATACGCAAGGGGTGCTGGACGGTGACCTTGACGCCTTCATGGGGGCGGCCTTGGCGGCGCGGGTCGGCCAGACGCGGGGCTCGGTCGCCGATTGACGGCGAGGGCGCGGCCTGATCGCTGAAATCCGGCGATCAGGCCGCGACGCGGATCAGGCGTTCGGCTTCAGGGCCACGACGTCAGCCTTGGCCTCGCTCGCCGGGGCGGGCGTCGGCTGGGGCGCGACGGGGGCGACCGGCGCCGGGGCGGGGGCCTGACGCTGGCCCTGGGCGACGCGGCCCTGGAAGAAGGCGCCGACGTCGATCGACAGCTGTTCGGCGGTGATGTCGCCTTCCACATAGGCTGTGGCGACCAGTTTGATCTGCTTGCCCTGGACGCCGCCGACGATGCGGCCGCGCACTTCGATATAGTCGGCCTGGACATTGCCCTCGACCGCGCCGGTCTCGCCGACGATCAGGCGGCCGACGCGGACGTCGCCCTTGATCTGTCCATCGATCTGCAGATCGCCCGCGCCGGTGATATTGCCTTCAAAGGTCAGGTCGGAGGACAGGGTGGACAGGCCGCGGCCTGGCGTCGTGGCGGCCGGGGCCGCGCCGGGGCGCGGGGCGGCCGGCATGTCCGGCAGCGGCGGAATGGCCGGGGCCGCAGGACGAGGCGACGACGGCGTCGGGGTCGCGGGTTTGCTAATTTTGTTGAACAAGTTGATCTCCTGCTCTGAGGAAGCGTGCGGGGTTCTGCGGCCGGCCGTTCAGCCAGACTTCGTAATGGAGGTGGACGCCGGTCGATCGGCCGGTGGTGCCCATGGCGCCGATCCTCTGGCCGAGCGCGACCGACTGCCCCGGCTGGACGGCCAGGGCGTTCAGATGGGCGTAGCGTGTCTTGAAGCCGCGCCCGTGGTCTATCTCGACCGTATTGCCATACCCTGAACGAACGCCGGCGAAGGAAACGACGCCGGGCGCCGTGGCGTAGATGGGGGTGTTCAGCGGTGCGGCGAAGTCCTGGCCCTGGTGGATGGCGGGACGGCCGTTGAAGGGGTCGAAGCGGACGCCGAAGCCGGAGGTGGTGCGGGCCTGGGTCGGCCGTTTGAACGGCAACTCTTCGGCGGCGTCAGACAGGGTCCGCATTTCGTTCAGATTGGTCGCCGCGTGGCGGATGCGGACGGCGAAGGGTTCGTCCACATCCAGAATAGCGGCCAGGGCCCGGGGATCGCGCGCCTCCACCAGGGGGCCGCCCAGCGGTTCGGCGGCGGCGACATAGGCGGCGGGATTGAGGCCGGCGAGGCGGAAGGCCAGTCTGAGCCGTTCGGCGCGGGTCTGGGCGAAGGTCTCCGCTCGATCCAGCAGCCGTTCCTGGTCCAGCCGTACCGCCAGAATGCGCTGGATCGGCGGCATGTCGGCGCGCAGCGGCTTGGGCGCCAAGGCCTGGACCGCCCCGTTCACGCCGTTCAAGCCGGTCATGATCTGGGCCAGGGCGGCGTGACGCCGCTCGATCATGGCGGCCGTCTGGTCCAGGGCGCCGTTCGTGGCGGACATGCGGACGACCGCGCTTTCCAGCCGCGCCTGAAGGTCCGCGTTCAGCCGCTCTGACGCGGCGCGCGCGCGGATGACCTCGGAATCGGCGTGGCGCCGGGTCACGATGTCGAAGAGGAAGGCGCCCGAGGCGACCAGAGACCAGACCAAGAAGGCCGATGCCGCCAGGCCGAGCAGGATCTGACGCCGGGCGGTGAGGGCGTAGGCCCGAACCTCGTCATGGCTGCGGAGATAGACGTAACGGACGGGCAAAAAACGATCCATGAAGGAGCGTTTCGGCGCTTTCTCTTCCAGGTCCATAAAGCAACGCCCCCACGTCGAGGTGGGGTTTATCCGCCGCCTTTATGACAGCGGCAAGATGGTTCACCTGTTGTTAACTGTCATTTCCGGCCTTTTCGGGCATTTTCACGCAAAAGTGCCTTGAGAATCCCGGAATGCGAGAACCCGCTTGGACGGGATTCCCCTTGAAGGCGATTCGGCGTTCTCAGCCCAAGGCGCGGGCCGCTGCGAGAACCTCGGCGGCGTGGTCGGCGACCTTCACATTGCGCCAGGCGCGGGCGATCCGACCCTCGGCGTCGATCAGGAAGGTGGCGCGCTCTATGCCCATATATTCGCGGCCGTACAGCTTCTTCTGGACCCAGACGCCCCAGGCCTCGCAGGCGGCGCCGTCCTCGTCCGAGGCCAGGACGACGGCGAGGGCGTATTTGGCCTTGAACTTGTCGTGCTTCTTCACCGTGTCCCTGGACACGCCGATGACCGGGCAGCCCAAGGCGGCGAAGTCGGCGGACAGGGCGGTGAAGTCCTGGGCCTCGCGGGTGCAGCCGGTCGTGTCGTCCTTGGGATAGAAGTAGACGACGGCGGGCTTGCCCCTCAGGGCGGCGAGGGAGATCCGGCCGCCGTTGTCGGTCGGCAGGTCGAGAGCGGGGGCGGGCTGGCGTTCATCGGTCATCGGGTGTCTCACTTACTCCGCTCATCCGCGCGAAGGCGGGGACCCAGTCCTTGGCGTCCTTCATGCCGCCAAGACGAAGGTGATCGTAAAGGTCGAGCCAGTCTGGGTTCTGCCGCTCAATCATCCGCAGTTTCCAAAGCCGGTTCCATTTCTTGATCTGCCGCTCCCGGTGGAAGGCCGCGTCTCTACTTTCATGCGCCTCGTACCAGACGAGCAAATGGACGTCGTACTTCGCCGTGAATCCAGCGAAGGTCTTGTCCCTGTGCTGCCTCACCCGTTGGATCAGATCGTCGGTCGAGCCCGTGTAAAGGGTGCCGTTTCGGCGACTGGCCACGATGTAGGTGAAGAAGGCCAAGCTTTGACACCTATCTGGGTCCCCGCCTACGCGGGGATGAGCGGAGCTGAAAAGCTACCCTAAACGGGCCTAACCAGCACGATCTTCTTCTTGCCGGCCGCCAGCTTGATCACGCCGTCCTTCAGATCGGCCTCGGTCAGCAGCTGGGCGCCGTCGGAGACGGCGACGTCGTTGAGGCGCAAGCCCCCGCCCTGGGCCAGGCGGCGCGCCTCGCCGTTGGAGGCGGTCAGGCCGGCCTTGGTCACGACGGCGGCGATCATGGCGCCGTAGATCTCGGCGGCCGGAAGTTCGACGGTCGGCAGGTCGGCGGACAGCTGACCCTTTTCGAAGGCGTTTTCGGCGGCGGCGCGGGCGGTGGCGGCGGCCTCGGCCCCGTGCAGCAGGGTGGTGGCGGCGTCCGCGAGGGCCTTCTTGGCCTCGTTGATGGCCGCGCCCTCCAGGGCCTCGTATTCGGCGATCTGCTCCAGGCTGAGGTCCGTGAACAGGCGCATGAAGCGGCCGACGTCGGCGTCCTCGGCGTTGCGCCAGAACTGCCAGTAGTCATAGGGGCTGAGCTGTTCGGCGTTCAGCCAGACGGCCCCTTGCGCCGTCTTGCCCATCTTGCCGCCCGAGGCCGTGGTCAGAAGCGGGGTGGTCAGGCCGAAGGCGGCCTTCTGGTCCACCCGGCGCACCAGATCCACGCCCGAGGTGATGTTGCCCCACTGGTCCGACCCGCCCATCTGCAGCGTGACCTTCAGGCTGCGGTTCAGCTCCAGGAAGTCCACCGACTGCATCAGCATGTAGTTGAACTCGAGGAAGGTCATCGGCTGCTCGCGCTCGAGCCGCAGCTTGACCGAGTCGAAGCTCAGCATCCGGTTGACGGTGAAATGGGTGCCGAAGTCGCGCAGGAACTGGATGTAGCCGTAGGTCGACAGCCAGTCGTCGTTATTGACCATGACCGCATCGGTCGGGCCGTCGCCGAAGGTCAGGAATTTGGCGAAGACCGTCTTGATGGAGTCGATGTTCGACTGGATCGTCTCTTCGGTCAGCTGGGGGCGCGACGTATCCTTGCCGGTCGGGTCGCCGACCTTGGTGGTGCCGCCGCCCATCAGGACGACAGGCTTGCCGCCCGCCTGCTGGAGCCGGCGCAGCATCATGATCTGGATCAGGCTGCCGACGTGCAGCGACGGGGCGGTGGCGTCGAAGCCGATGTAGCCGGCCACCACGCCCGAGGCGGCCGCCTCGTCCAGCTCGGTCGGGTGGGTGATCTGGTGGATGTAGCCGCGGGCCTGAAGGGTGCGGAGGAAGTCGGATTTGAAGGCTTGGTCGGTCATGGCGGAGGCTCCGTTAGCAGGGATGCCGGCGGTCGTCTTCCATTTCCGAAGAGCGCGTCGCCAGCGAAGGCGGCGCGAGTTCGCGGGCCGCTCGCTTACAGCGGGCGGTAATACAGGCCGGCGATGGCGCGGGCGGCGAACATGGGTTCTGGATAAGGCGCAGCGTTGACCGGCGTCAAGCCTGCGCTACGAAGACGGGATGCGTCTGCCCTTGATCCCGCACCCGACCTCTTCCCCCGGCGGGCTGACGCTGGAGGTCGAGGCGCGACGGGCGGGGCGGGTGTTGAGCCTGGAGTATCTGTTGGCCGGGCCGGTCGAGACGGTGCGCTGGCCGCAGGCGCCGGCGCGGGCCAGGACGGACGAACTGTGGCGGACGACCTGTTTCGAGGCCTTCGTGCAGACGGCCAGCGGCTATGTCGAATATAATCTGTCGCCGTCGGGGGCCTGGGCGGCCTATCGGTTCGACGGCTATCGCGAGGGGATGCGGGGGCTGGAGATCGCGCCACCCTTCATCGTCACGCGCATGGCCCAGGGGCGGTTCGTTCTGACGGTCGATGTGGAGCTGCCCGAGGATGCGACGGACGCGGTCGGGCTGACGGCGGTGGTCGAGGGTCTGGACGGGGCGATCGCCTATTGGGCCCTGGCCCATCCTTCGGATAAGCCGGACTTTCATCATCCCGACTCGTTTGCGTTGGAACTGCCATGAACTTCGGTCTCGACCGCCTGCTGTCCGACGACGCCCTGAGGGCGCAGCTGAAGGGGCGGCGCGTGGCCCTGCTGGCGCATCCGGCCTCGGTGACCAGGGATCTGAGCCATGCGGTGGACGCCCTGGCCGCCTGTCCCGAGATAACCCTGACCGCCGCCTTCGGCCCCCAGCACGGGATGAAGGGCGATCTGCAGGACAATATGATGGAGAGCCCGGATTATCGCGATCCGGTGCACGGCTTCCCCGTCTTCAGCCTGTACGGCGAGGTGCGGCGGCCCAAGGACGAATGGATGGAGACGTTCGACGTCGTCCTGATCGACCTGCAGGACCTGGGCTGTCGCATCTACACCTATGTGACCACGCTTCTGTACGTGCTGGAGGCGGCGGCGAAACACGGCAAGTCGGTCTGGGTGCTGGACCGGCCCAATCCGGCGGGGCGGCCGGTTGAGGGGATGACGCTGAAGCCCGGCTGGGAGAGTTTCGTTGGGGCCGGGCCTATGCCGATGCGGCACGGGATGACCCTGGGCGAACTGGGCCTGTGGTTCATCGACCGGTTCAAGCTGGATTTGGATTACCGGGTCGTGGAGATGCAGGGCTGGGCGCCGGAGGCGGGACCGGGCTTCGGCTGGCCGTTGGGGGAAAGGTCCTGGGTCAATCCCAGCCCCAATGCGCCGAACCTGAGCATGGCCCGCTGCTACGCCGGGACGGTGATGCTGGAGGGGGCGACCCTGTCGGAAGGGCGGGGCACGACCCGGCCGCTGGAGCTGTTCGGGGCGCCGGACATCGACGCGCGGGCGGTGATCGCCGAGATGCAGGCTCTGGCGCCGGAATGGCTGGGCGGTTGCGTGCTGCGCGACATGTGGTTCGAGCCGACCTTCCACAAACATGTCGGCAAACTGTGCAGCGGGGTGCAGATCCATGTCGATCACCCCGGCTATGACCACGCCGCCTTCAGGCCGTGGCGGGTGCAGGCCCTGGGCTTCAAGGCGATCCGGCGGCTGTATCCCGACTACGATCTGTGGCGGGATTTTCCGTATGAATATGCGTTCGGGAAACTGCCCATCGACGTGATCAATGGCGGGCCGGGCTTGCGGGAGTGGGTGGACGACGCGGCGGCGGGGCCGGGGGATCTGGATGCGGCGACGCGCCCGGATGAGGCGGCGTGGGAAGAGGCGCGGCGGGCGTTCCTGCTGTATTGATTTCACCTCTCGTCATCCTCGCCCTTGTGGCGAGGATCCAGACTCCCGGTGTTTGCCGTGTGTGCACGCTGTCCAAACACCGGGAGTCTGGATCCTCGGGACAAGCCCGAGGATGACGGAGAGGGCGAAGGCGGGGTGGCTGAGCTTGGGAAGGGGCGAGGCGGGCGTTCCTGTTGGATTGATGTCGCTTTTCGTCATCCTCGGGCTTGACCCGAGGATCGAGCGTTGAGGCGCGTGTGCGTCTGTTCCGGCGCAATGCGGCGAATAATCCGGTCCTCGGGTCGAGCCCGAGGACGACGGAGTTGGGCGGGGTGATGGATATAACCAAAATCTATCACGCATCTGCAAATAAGTGATTGGGCTTATCTGCTGCGATGCGGTAGGAAGCGGGCCTCCCCAACCTCCCAACGGAATGGAAGCCCTGCATGGCCCTCATCAACACGACCATCAAACCCTTCACGGCCGAGGCCTATAAGGACGGCAAGTTCCTGACCGTCACCGAGGCCGATGTGGCGGGCAAGTGGGCGATCTTCTTCTTCTATCCGGCCGACTTCACCTTCGTCTGCCCGACCGAGCTGGAAGACCTGGCCGACAACTACGCCGAGTTCCAGAAGCTGGGCGTCGAAATCTATTCGGTGTCGACCGACACCCATTTCTCGCACAAGGCCTGGCACGACTCCTCGCCGGCCATCGGCAAGATCACCTACACCATGCTGGGCGATCCCTCGGGCCTGGTGACCAACAACTTCGACGCCATGCGTCCGGGCGTCGGCCTGGCCGACCGCGCGACCTTCCTGGTCGATCCGGACGGCGTGATCCAGTTCACCGAGACCACCTCGGAAGGCATCGGCCGCAACGCCGCCGAACTGCTGCGCAAGGTCAAGGCCGCGCAATATGTGCGGTCGCACCCGGGTGAAGTCTGCCCGGCCAAGTGGGAAGAAGGCGAAGCCACCCTGGCGCCGTCGCTCGACCTCGTCGGCAAGATCTAAGACGGAACGCCTATCGGGTCCGGCCTTCGGGTCGGACCCACCCGGCCGCCGCCCTGTTTCGTGGGGGCCGGACCCTATCGCGCAAGCCTCGCCGGGATCGGCTCGAAGGCGGCGCGTCACCCTGGAATTCGAGGACTGCCCCATGCTGGACGCCAATCTGAAATCTCAGCTCGAGAGCTACCTCAAGAACATCGTCCATCCGGTCGAACTGGTCGCCTCTCTGGGCGCCGGGCCCAAGTCGCAGGAGCTGAAGACCCTGCTGGAGGAGATCGTCTCGGTCTCGCACGGCAAGGTCGAGATGGGCCGCGACTATGACGACGAACGCCAGCCCAGCTTCCTGATCCGCAGGAAGGGCACCGACATCGGGGTGAGGTTCGCGGGGATTCCGCTGGGCCACGAGTTCACCTCGCTGGTGCTGGCCCTGCTGCACGTCGGCGGCCATCCGTCCAAGGCGGCGCAGGAGGTGATCCAGCAGGTCAAGGACCTGGAGGGCGACTATGTGTTCGAGACCTATTTCTCGCTGTCGTGCCAGAACTGCCCCGACGTGGTGCAGGCCCTGAACCTGATGAGCGTGCTGAACCCGCGCATCAAACACGTCGCCATCGAGGGCGGCCTGTTCAAGGACGAGGTGGACGAGCGCAAGATCATGGCCGTGCCGACGGTCTTCCTGAACGGCGAACTGTTCGGCCAGGGCCGGATGGAGCTGGAGCAGATCGTCGCCAAGCTGGATTCGGGCGCCGAGGCGCGGGCCGCCGAGCGGCTGAAGGCCAAGGACCCGTTCGACGTCCTGGTGGTCGGCGGCGGTCCCGCCGGGGCGGCGGCCGCCATCTATACGGCGCGCAAGGGCATCCGCACCGGCATCGTGGCCGAACGGTTCGGCGGCCAGGTGCTGGACACCATGGCGATCGAGAACTTCATCTCGGTGCCGCACACCGAGGGGCCGAAACTGGCCGCCCATCTGGAACAGCATGTCCGCGAGTACGAGGTGGACCTGATGAACCTGCAGAAGGCGGCCAAGCTGATCCCGGCCAAGGTTCCGGGCGGGCTGCACGAGGTGGTGCTGGAGAACGGCGCCAGTCTGAAGTCGCGCACCGTCATCCTGTCGACCGGCGCCCGCTGGCGCCAGATGAACGTGCCGGGCGAGGACCAGTACAAGAACAAGGGCGTGGCCTATTGCCCCCACTGCGACGGGCCGCTGTTCAAGGGCAAGCGGGTGGCGGTGATCGGCGGCGGAAACTCCGGCGTCGAGGCGGCCATCGACCTGGCGGGCATCGTGGCCCATGTGACCCTGATCGAATACGACAGCGAGCTGCGGGCCGATGCGGTGCTGCAGAGGAAGCTGGCGACCCTGCCGAACGTGCGGATCGTCACCTCGGCCCTGACGACCGAGGTGCGCGGCGACGGCGAGAAGGTGACGGGCCTGGTCTATAAGGACCGCAACTCCGACGCCCATCACGACGTCGATCTGGAAGGCGTCTTCGTCCAGATCGGCCTGGTGCCGAACACCGAATGGCTGCACGGCGCCGTCGCTCTGACGACGCGCGGCGAGATCGAGGTGGATCACCGGGGCGAGACGTCTCAGCCAGGCGTCTTCGGGGCGGGCGACGTGACGACTGTGCCCTATAAGCAGATCGTGGTGGCGATGGGTGAGGGCTCCAAGGCAGGGCTGGCCGCCTTCGACTATATGATCCGCACCGTCCCGGCCGAAGAGGCGGTCGAGGCGGCCTGACGTCCAGGGCGGTTTTCGCTGTAAGGCGAACCGTGTAAGCGCAGGCCAGGTTTAAGGCGGAGCGCGATATGACGGCGGCATCCTCGGGCCGGCTGTGGGGCGTCGCCTCCGGCCTGGGCGCAGGCGCGATGTGGGGGCTGGTCTTCCTGGCGCCCAAGTTTGCGCCCGAGGCCTCGCCCCTGCTGCTGACCGCCGGGCGGTATCTGGCCTATGGGCTGATCGCCGCCGTCCTGATCGCCCCGCGCTGGCGGCGGCTGGCGCCCTTGATCGAGGCGCGGACATGGCGCGCCCTGGTCTGGCTGAGCCTGGCGGGCAATCTGGTCTATTTCGCCTTTGTCGTGGTCGCAGTGCATCTGGCCGGGGTGGCGGCCTCGGCCCTGATCGTCGGCATGGTGCCGGTGGTGGTGGCCCTGTGGGGGCTGAGGGACCGCAGCGGACCGTCCCTGTCACGCGCGGCGCCCCCCATCGTCCTGGCCGCCCTGGCGGTGGCCCTGATCGGCTGGCGGGCCCTGGCTCAGGGGGAGGCGGGGGCGGAGGGACCGACGGGGGCTCAGGCCCTGATCGGCTTGGTCTGCGCCCTGGGCGCCCTGGCGTCCTGGTCGGCCTATGCGGTGGGCAATAGCCGCTGGATGGCGCGGCTGCCCGAGGTCTCGCCCCATGACTGGTCCCTGCTGACCGGCGTCGTGACCGGCGGCCTGGCATTGATCCTGGCGGTCCCGGCGGTTTGGACCGCCCAGGACTGGAGCGGGGGGCAGTGGCTGCATCTGGCGGGGGTCTGCCTGGGCGTGGCCCTGTTGGCCTCCATCATCGGCAACGCCCTGTGGAACCAGGCCAGCCGCCGCCTGCCCCTGTCCATGCTGGGCCAGATGATCGTGTTCGAGACGGTGTTCGCCTTCGTCTACGGCTATGTCTGGGAGGGGCGGGGGCCGGCCCTGGTGGAGGTGCTGGCCATACTGATGATGATCGTCAGCGTCATCTGGTGCGTGCGCGCCCACGCCCCGCCACGCGGCGCGGAGGAGCCGCCGCACTGATCACGGCGGCTCAGTGCAGCTTGAGCCGACCCGAGACGCGGCGGTGCAGCAGCCGTGACAAGGCCAGGATGACGGTGCGACGGACGCCCAGAATGGCCCGGTGGTGGTCCAGGTGCAGGGCCATATAGGCCCATTTGGCGATCAGCCCCTCGATCAGGAAGTTCGGCCCGCTCAGATTGCCCATCAGCGATCCCACGCCCCGGTCCCCGCCCAGCGACACCAGCGACCCCCGGTCGCGATAGACATAGGGGCCGGGATCGCGAGCCGGGTCCGCCAGGGCCTGGGCCAGATAGGCGGCCTGTTGGGCGGCGGCCTGGGCGCGGGCGGGGACCGGGCGCCCGTCGGGGCCTGGCGCTTCGGCGCAGTCGCCCAGGGCGTAAATGTCTGGGGCGGAGGTCCGCAGCCGGTCGTCTACGACGAACTGATTGAGACGTCCCGTCGTCAGGCCGAGGTCGCGGTTGGTCTCGGCGGCCTTGACCCCTGCGGCCCAGACGATCAGGTCGGCGGGGACTGCGCCTCTGGACGTCTCCAGCCGGTCCGCATGAACGGCCTGGACCTTGGCGTCGGTCAGCAGCCTAACCCCCTTGGCCTCCAGGGCCTGGGCCGCCTTGGTCGAAACCCGTTCCGGGAGACCGCCCAGGATGCGGGGCGCGGCCTCCACAATGGCGACGTCGATGTCGAACCTCTGGTCCGGCGTCAGGCCCGCAGACAGTTCGTCATGGCCTTCGATCAGTTCGGTGGACAGCTCCACCCCCGTGGCGCCGGCCCCGACGATGGCGATGCTCAGCCTGCGATCATCCGAATAGGCCGCAGCCAGGAAGGCGCTGGTCAAACGTTTGTTGAAAGCCTCGGCGTCGGCGACGTCTTCCAGAAGATGGGCGTGTTCGGCGGCGCCCGGCGTGTTGAACAGGTTCGAACCGCTGCCGATCGCCAGGACCAGGGTGTTGAAGGCCAGGGTGCGCGGGGCCACCAGGACGGCGCCGTCCTGATCGCGGATTTCACCCAGGGTCAGGGTCTTGTTCGCCGGATCGAGCCCGGTCAGGTCGCCGAAGGCGAAGCTGAAATGATTGCGGCGCGCCAGGACGGGATAGGACAGCCCCTCCTGATGGCTGTCCAGCGATCCGGCCGCCACCTCATGCAGGCTGGGCTTCCACAGGTGGAAGATGGAGCGGTCGATCAGCAGGACGCGCCGGCGCCCCTCGCGCGGTCCGAACCGACGGCCAAGGCGGGCGGCGAGCTCAAGCCCGCCTGCGCCGCCGCCGATGATGACGATGTCATGAACGGGCCGCGGCGCGGCGGCAGGGGAGGAGGAAGCGGTTTGCGTCATGGGGATCTAGCGAGGCTTTATCGGCAGGGTTCCACTGGCCCCTATGTGGACCCGGCGAGACCGTTTGTCGCGCCCGTTGACGCGATATCGGCTCTGTCTTAGCCATAAGAGGCGGCGATCCGGGCCCCTCTGGCGATCCCTTCCGATCGCGATGTCGGCCGCCTCTCGACATTGATGGAGGTAGACGTGGATTTTCTGCTGGCCGAATGGCTCGGCAAGCCCGCATGGATGTGGGTCGGCTTTATCGGAATCGTGGCCCTGCTGCTGGCGCTCGACCTGGGCGTGCTGAACCGCAAGGATCATGAAATCGGGGTTCGCGAGAGCCTGCTGCTGTCTTCGATGTACATCGCCATCGCCCTGGCGTTCGGCGGCTTCGTCTGGTGGGAGCTGGGGTCGGAAAAGGGGCTGGAGTATCTGACCGGCTTTGCGATCGAAAAGAGCCTGGCGATGGACAATGTCTTCGTCATCGCCATGATCTTCGGGGCCTTTTCCATACCGCGCATCTACCAGCACCGGGTGCTGTTCTGGGGCATCGTCGGGGTGATCGTCCTGCGGGCCCTGATGATCGCGGGCGGGGCGGCCCTGGTCAGCCGCTATGAGTGGGTGCTGTATCTTTTCGCGGCCTTCCTGGTCTTTACCGGGATCAAGATGTTCGCCGCCCGTCACGAGACCGAGCAGGACATCGCCGACAATCGGCTGCTGGCCTGGCTGCGTCGCCGCCTGCCGGTGACGGAGACCTTGCACGGACACGCCTTCTTCGTGCGTCAGCCGAACAAGACGGGCCGGACGGCGCTGCACGTCACGCCGCTGTTTCTCGCCCTGGTGATGATCGAACTGGCGGACGTGGTGTTCGCGGTGGATTCGGTGCCGGCCATCTTCGCCATCACCACCGACCCCTATATCGTCTACACCTCGAACATCTTCGCCATTCTGGGCCTGCGGGCGCTGTATTTCGCCCTGGCGGCGGTCATCCACCGCTTCGCCTATCTGAAACAGGCCCTGGCCGTGCTGCTGATCTTCATCGGCGGCAAGGTGATCGCCGCGCCCCTGATGGGACTGGACAAGATCCCGCCCGCCGTCTCGCTGAGCGTGACGGCGGCCATATTGGCCGCAGGCGTCGGCTATTCGCTGTGGCGGACCCGATCGGAGGACGCCAAGCCCGTGTGAACCGAGCGGCCGGCCTGAGGTTCAGGCCGGCTTTTCTTCCAGCCGCTTGTCCAGATAGGCGCCGACGCGGCGATCCACGGCGGCCATATGATCCTGCCAGAAGTGGCTGGCGCCCTCTTCCAGCTCATAGTCGATGACGATGCCCTTCTGGGTGCGCAGCTTGTTGACCACCCGCTCCACCTCGACCGGGGGGACGATGGTGTCGGCCGTGCCGTGCAGGAACAGGCCCGACGCCGGGCAGGGCGCCAGGAAGCTGAAGTCGTACATGTTCGACGGGGGCGAGACCGAGATGAAGCCGTCGGTCTCGGGTCGGCGCATCAGAAGTTGCATGCCGATATAGGCGCCGAACTGATAGCCCGCGACCCAGGTCTGGCTGGCGCCGGGATTGTTGGCCTGAAGCCAGTCCAGCGCCGTGGCCGCGTCCGCCAGCTCGCCGATGCCGGAATCGAATTCGCCCTGCGACTTGCCGACGCCGCGCGAATTATAGCGCAGGGTGGCGAAGCCGCGCTGCTGGAACAACTGGTGCAGGGTGACGGCGACCGGGTTGTTCATATGACCGCCCGCCTTGGGATGCGGGTGCAGGATCAGGGCGATCGGGGCGTTCGGGCGCTTGCCCGGAGAATAGCGGCCTTCGATGCGACCGGAGGCGCCGGGCAGGATGACTTCAGGCATAGGGGCTCTGGAATCCGTTCAACTGTCATTTCGCGCGAGCGTAATACTTGACCGCCGAGGTGGGACTTTCTAAGTCCCTCCGCAAGCGCGCCGCCTTTGCGAAGGCGCGGGTTCTAACACAAGAGCCCTGGAAAGCGCGCAATTTTTGAAGGTGCGATATGCGTCTGTCGACCAAGGGACGATACGCCGTCATGGCGATGGCCGATCTGGCGAAGAATGGACGCGGCGCCGGCGGGGAAATCCGGGCGGTTTCCTTAGCCGAGATCGCCGCGCGGCAGGAGATTTCGCTGAGTTACCTGGAGCAGCTGTTCGCCCGGCTGCGCAAGAGCGGCCTGGTCAAGAGCGTGCGCGGGCCCGGCGGCGGCTATCGCCTGGCCAAGGGCGCGGATGAGACGGTGGTGGCGGAAATCGTGCTGGCCGTGGACGAGCCGATCCGCGCGACCCGGTGCGTGGCGCACGGAACACCCAAGGGTTGCATGCTGGCCGGCGAGCGCTGCATCACCCACAACCTTTGGGAAGATCTGGGCGACGAGATCCATCGCTATCTGGCCGGGGTTTCGCTGGAGGATGTGGTGATGAACCGCACCGGCCGGCGACGCCAGCATGTCGATCCGCCCGTGGCGGTGGAGGCGGCGGCATGAGCGCGGTCTATCTGGACTACAACGCCTCAGGGCTGGTGCGGCCCGAGGTTCTGGAGATCATGACCAAGGCCCTGGCCGACAACGGCAATCCGTCGGCGGTCCACGCCGCCGGCCGTCGGGCGCGGGCGCGGATCGAGACGGCGCGCGCCCAGGTCGCCGAACTGGTCGGCGCCGATCCGACGGCGGTGGTGTTCAACTCGGGCGGCACCGAGGCCAATGCGCAAGCGATCGCCAGCGCCCTGGCGGCCGGGTGCGAACGGCTGATCGTGTCGGCGACCGAACATCCGTGCGTGGCCGAGGCTGCGGCGGCGGCAGGCGCGCCGGTCGAGATTCTGCCGGTCGATGCGAACGGCTTGGTCGATCTGGCCTGGCTGGCCGAGGCCTTGGCGCGGCCCGGTCGGGCGGTGGTCGCCATCCATCATGCGAACAATGAAAGCGGCGTGATCCAGCCGATCGCGCAGGCGGCGGCCCTGGTGCGGGCCGCCGGCGGCTGGCTGCACGTCGACGCCATCCAGTCGGCGGGCAAGATCGCCGTCGATATACGGGCTCTGGATGCGGACAGCCTGACCCTGTCGGCGCACAAGCTGGGCGGTCCCCAGGGCGTCGGCGCCCTGGTCTTCAAGGAAGGCGTGTCGGGCGTGCGCATCCTGCACGGGGCGGGGCAGGAACGGGGCCTGCGCGCCGGGACCGAGAACGGGCCCGGGATCGCCGGGTTCGGCGTCGCCGCCGTTTGCGCCGCGCGCGATCTGGAGACAGTCGCTTCGCATGCGGCCTGGCGTGACGCCGCCCAGGCGCGGGTCAAGGCGGCCGGGGCGACCATCATCGGCGAGGGCGCCGATCGCCTGCCCAACACCCTGTTTTTGGCCGTCGAGGGCTGGGACAGCCCGCAACAGTTGATCACCCTGGATCTGGCCGGGTTCATGGTGTCCGCCGGTTCGGCCTGTTCCTCGGGCAAGGTCAAGCCGTCCAAGACGATCAGCGCGATGGGACTGAATAGGCTGGCCACGGGGGGCGTGCGCGTCTCCGGCGGCTGGGGCACGACCGAGGGCGACTGGGCGCGGTTCGCCGACGCCTGGGTGGACGCCTGGACCAAACACAAGGCACGCGCCGCCGCGCGCGTGAGAGAGGTCGCCTGATGGCCGCCGTCAAGGAAACCATCGACACCGTCGCCGAACTGGAACGGTACAAGTACGGCTTCACCTCGGATGTGGAGCAGGAGTTCGCCCCCAGGGGGCTGAACGCCGACATCGTGCGCTTCATCTCCGAAAAGAAGGGCGAGCCGGAATGGATGCTGGAATGGCGCTTAGCCGCCTATGAACGCTGGCTGGCGATGGAGGAGCCGACCTGGGCGGCGGTTCGTTACGAGCCCGTCGATTATCAGGACCTGTTCTACTACGCCGCGCCGAAGAAGAAGGAAGGGCCGAAGTCGCTGGACGAGGTCGATCCCGAGATCCTGGACGTCTACAAGAAGCTGGGCATTCCGCTGAAGGAGCAGGAGGTTCTGGCGGGGGTGCAGGGCGCCCCGCGCGTGGCCGTGGACGCCGTGTTCGACAGCGTGTCCGTGGTCACCACCTTCAAGGAGGAGCTGGCCAAGGCGGGCGTGATCTTCATGCCGATTTCCGAGGCCTTGCGCGAATATCCTGAGCTGGTGCGGAAATATCTGGGGTCGGTGGTGCCGGTCTCGGACAACTATTTCGCGGCCCTGAACAGCGCGGTCTTTTCGGACGGGTCGTTCGTCTACATCCCGCCGGGCGTGCGCTGCCCGATGGAGCTGTCGACCTATTTCCGCATCAATGCGAGCCAGACGGGCCAGTTCGAGCGCACCCTGATCATCGCCGACAAGGGCAGCTACGTCTCGTACCTTGAGGGCTGCACCGCGCCGATGCGCGACGAGAACCAGCTGCACGCGGCCGTGGTCGAGATCGTGGCCCTGGACGACGCCGAGGTGAAATATTCGACGGTCCAGAACTGGTACCCCGGCGATGCGGAAGGGCGGGGCGGCATCTACAACTTTGTCACCAAGCGCGCCGATTGCCGGGGCGACCGGTCCAAGGTGTCCTGGACCCAGGTCGAGACCGGTTCGGCCGTCACCTGGAAATATCCGTCCTGCATCCTGAAGGGCGACGACAGCTCGGGCGAGTTCTATTCCATCGCCATCACCAACGGGCGTCAGCAGGCCGACACCGGCACCAAGATGATCCACCTGGGCAAGAACACCAAGTCGCGGATCATCGCCAAGGCGGTGTCGGCGGGTCGGTCGGACTCAACCTATCGCGGCCTGGTTTCGGTGCATCCGAAGGCGACGGGGGTGCGCAACTTCACCCAGTGCGACAGTCTGCTGATCGGCAAGGAGTGCGGCTCGCACACCATCCCCTATATCGAAGCCCGCAACGGCTCGGCCCAGCTGGAGCACGAGGCGACGACGACGCGCCTGTCGGACGACCAGCTGTTCTACGCCCAGCAGCGCGGCTTGTCGCAGGAGGAGGCGGTGGCCCTGCTGGTCAACGGCTTCGTCCGTGACGTGCTGCAGGAACTGCCGATGGAGTTCGCCGTCGAGGCGCAGAAGCTGGTGGCGATCAGTCTGGAAGGCTCGGTCGGATGACGGATCGACGGGCGGGGTTCGCCAACAAGGTCACGAAGGGGGCGCCGTCATCAGGCCTGATGAACGACAAGCGCGCCAACGAGCGCCTGAGGCGTACGGTTGAATGGCGGACGCCGACGTCAACCGAGCAAAAGGCGTTTGAAGCTCACAGGACGCTGAAAACGTACGCGGACTTTCTCGTCGCGGCTGTCGAGACCGATGACGAGAGCTGGATTCTGATGGAGCGCGTCTGGCACGGCTTTCCCGATCCGCCTCGCTGGATATTCATCGCATTCGGGCCGGACGGCCGGACGATATGCGGTGGCGATTTTGACCATATCCCCACGAATTGGACAATGCCCGAAGGCGCGATCCTGGCGTTGGAAGAGACTGTTTGACGATGCTGACTATATCCAACCTCCACGTCTCCGTCGGGGACAAGCCGATCCTCAAGGGGCTGACGCTCGACGTTCCCGCCGGCGAGGTGCACGCCATCATGGGGCCGAACGGGGCCGGGAAGTCGACGCTGGGTTACGCCCTGTCGGGCCGGCCCGGATATGAGGCGACTGAAGGCGCGGTCGAATGGGCGGGCGAGGACCTGCTGGCGCTGGAGCCGGCGGAGCGGGCGGCCAAGGGCGTCTTCCTGTCGTTCCAGTATCCGATAGAGATTCCCGGCGTCCCGGCCCTGACCTTCGTGCGGACGGCGCTGAATGCGCAGAAGCGCGCGCGGGGCGAGGAGGAGGTGGCGGCGCCGGCCTTCCTGAAGCTGGTCCGCGAGGCGTCCCGAAGCCTGAAGATGGACTTCGACATGCTCAAACGTCCTTTGAACGTCGGCTTCTCCGGCGGAGAGAAGAAGCGGATGGAGATCCTGCAGATGGCCCTGCTGGAGCCGTCGCTGCTGATTCTGGACGAGACCGATTCCGGCCTGGACATCGACGCCCTGCGGATCGTGTCGGAAGGGGTGAATGCGCTGCGGTCGCCGGATCGCGCCATGCTGGTCATCACCCACTATCAGCGCCTCTTGGACTATATCAAACCGGACCGGGTCCATGTGCTGGCGGGGGGGCGGATCGTGGCCTCGGGCGGGCCGGAGCTGGCGCTTCAGCTGGAGGCGGAGGGGTATGACAAATATCTCCCGCCGGTGCTTGAGGGGGCGGCGTGAGCGCGACCTTCGCCATCGACTTGGCCGACGCCTCGACCTTTCCGTCGCGGCGAGATGAGGCGTGGAAATACAGCGATCTGAAGCGGTATCTTCGCGAGGCGCCTGAGCCGTCCGGCACGGCGACGGTGGGCGCGCCGGGGCCCTTTTATGACCTCGGCGGCGAGGCTGTCGTCTTCGCCAACGGGCGGGCCGTGGGCGTGACCGACTTCATCGCCTCGGGCGAGCAGACGCTTCGGCTGCGCTACATCTCCGACGCCGTGGGCACGGGCCACACGGCGAGTGCGCGGGTGGCGGCGCGGGCGGGCGCCAAGCTGCTGCTGTTGGAGACGCATGAGGGGGCGGGCTCGGCCTATGTCGCCCACAATACGCTGGAGCTGGATGTGGCGGCCGGGGCCGAGGTGACGCGCGTCGTCCTGGTCGAGGAGCCGGAGGACGCCATTTCCGTGTCCGAGGCCCATGTGAAGGTCGAGGCGGGCGGCGTCTATCGCCAGACCGTCATCGCCACCGGAGCCAGGCTGCAACGGATCGAGACCCGGATTTCCCACTTCGCCCAGGGCGCACAGGTCCAGGCCGACGGTCTTTATCTGCTGAACGGATCGCGCCACGCCGACCTGACCAGCGTGGTGCGGCACTTGGAGCATGACGGCGCGACCAGCCAGCTGATCAAGGGCGTGGCGCGCGACACGGCGCGGGGCGTCTTCCAGGGGAAGATCGTGGTCGAGCGCGGGGCCGACGGCACGGATGCGCGGATGGGGCACCACGCCCTGATCGCCTCCGAACGGGCCGAGATCGACGCCAAGCCGGAACTGATCATCTACGCCGACGACGTGCAGTGCGCCCACGGCAATACGGTCGGGGCGCTGGACGAGAGCGCCCTGTTCTACATGCAGCAGCGCGGGGTTCCGGCCGAGGAAGCGCGCGCCCTGCTGACCCAGGCCTTCCTGATCGAGGTCATCGACCGGATCGAGCACGAGGGCGCAAGAGAGGTGGCGCGGGAATGGCTGACGGCTCGGTTGTGACCCTGTTTGATCCCTACGCCGTCCGGGCGCAGTTTCCGATCCTGTCGCGGCAGGTGAACGGGAGACCGCTGGTCTATCTGGACAACGCCGCCTCGGCCCAGAAGCCGCGCGCGGTGATCGACGCCCTGGTGGCGACGATGGAGGGCGGCTACGCCAACGTCCACCGCGGTCTGCACACCCTGTCGAACGAGGCGACTGAGGCCTTCGAGAAGGCGCGGGAGATCGTGGCCCGCTTCCTGAACGCCGAGAGCGCGGAACAGGTGGTCTGGACCAAGGGCGGGACCGAGGCGATCAACCTTGTGGCGAATGGGCTGGGTCTGTCGATCCAGCCGGGCGACGAGATCATCGTCTCGGAGATGGAGCATCACTCCAACATCGTGCCCTGGCATCTGCTGCGTGAGCGGCGCGGGGCGGTGGTCAAGTGGATTCCGGTCAGGGATGACGGGTCTCTGGACATGGCGGCCTACGCCGACCTGCTGGGGCCCAAGACGCGGATGGTCGCCGTCACCCATATGTCGAACGTGTTGGGGACCATCAATCCGGTCGCCGAGATCATCCGTCTGGCGCATGCGGCCGGGGCGCAGGTGCTGATCGACGGCTGCCAGGGGGCGGTCCATGCGACGCCGGACGTGCAGGCGATCGACTGCGACTTCTATGTGCTGACCGGCCACAAGCTGTTCGGTCCGACCGGCATCGGCGCCCTGTACGGCAAGGCCGAGGCGCTGGAGGCCCTGCCGCCCTATCAGGGCGGGGGCGAGATGATCGAGACGGTCGAGCAGGACCGCGTAACCTACGCCAAGCCGCCTCATCGGTTCGAGGCGGGGACGCCGCCCATCCTGGAGGCCATCGGCCTGGGCGTGGCGCTGAAATGGCTGACCCAATATGATCGGGCAGCGGTTCAGGCGCATGAGCATGCGCTGTACCAGCATGCGGTTGATCGCCTGCAGGGGCAGAACTGGCTGCGGATCCTGGGTCAGGCGGAAGGCAAGGGCGCGATCCTGACCTTCGCCGTCGAGGGTGCCCACGCCCACGACGTGGCCCAGATCATGGACCGTTACGGGGTGGCGGTGCGGGCCGGACTGCACTGCGCCGAGCCGCTGGCGAAAAGAATGGGGGTGACGTCGAGCACCCGCGCCTCCTTCGCCCTATATAACACGGTGGAGGATGCCGACGCCTTCGTGGATGCGCTGATCAAGGCGCGGAACTTCTTCGTGTAACGCCATGACAGACGACCCTATTCAAGACAGCGACGCCTTCAAGGAAGCCTGGGCCGAGCCGCAGCAGAGCGCCCTGTCTCAAGCCGAGCTGGACAGGCTGACCGAGGATCTGATCGGGGCGCTGAAGACCGTCTATGATCCGGAAATCCCGGTCGATATCTATGAGCTGGGGCTGATCTACCGGGTGGACGTCAATGACGACCGCGACGTGGTGGTGGACATGACCCTGACTGCGCCGGGCTGTCCCGTCGCCGGCGAAATGCCGGGCTGGGTCGAGACGGCGGTGGAGAAGGTGGAGGGCGTCCGCAGCGCCAAGGCCAATCTGGTGTTCGACCCGCCGTGGGACGCCTCCAAGATGAGCGACGAGGCCAAGCTGGCCCTGAACATGTTCTGATGAGCGAACTTCAAACCACATCCCGTCCCCGCCGCCCGCGCCCCAAGGTCGTGACCCTGACGGACGCCGCCGCCGCGCGCGTGCGCGAAATCCTGGACAAGGCCGACAACAGCCACATCGGCCTGCGGATCGGCGTCAAGAACGGCGGCTGCGCAGGCCAGGAATACACCTTCGCCTATGCCGATGAGATCGGCCCCCTGGACGAGGTGGTCGAGGACAAGGGGGTCACCATATTGATCGAGCCCAAGGCGGTGCTGTTCCTGATCGGCACCGAGATCGACTATGAGACGACCCGCCTGTCGTCGAAGTTCGTCTTCAACAATCCCAACCAGACCGACGCCTGCGGCTGCGGCGAGAGCGTCACCATCGTGCCGGCGGCGGCGGACTGAGGCATGCTCTAGCCGAAGGTGAAGGCGAAGACCTGGACGCCGGGGTCAAGGAATTCGATCTCGAACGTGTGTTCCCGCACCGGGCCGGCTTGGCGGATCAGCTGATACAGACGCTGGCGATCGACGCGGCCCTGGCCCTGGGCGTCGATGTCCGATCCCGCGTCGGGTCCGGGCGGGGCGCCGTCGATCCGGACCCGGAAGCGTAGCCCGGCGGCGCCTTCACCCGGCCCCATGACCAGATGCAGGTCGCGCGCCTTGAACCGGAAGGCCAGGCGTCCGCCCGGCGCCGTCAGGGCGGCGTGTTCCCGCGTCACCCGCCAGGAGCCCGCCAGGCTCCAGTCGTTCAGCTGTAAGGCCGCCGGCCCATAGGTCTTGACGGCGTCGCGCGCGAAACCACCGGGCGAGCGGAAATTCTCGGCCCTGGCGTAGCCGACATAGGTCTCGGGCGAGGCGAGCTGGGCCATGTCGGCGGCGGCCTCGGCGCCCTGGGCCTGGACCTGAACCAGGTCAGAGGCGACGTCGGCGGCGCCCGCCTCTTTCAGCAGTTGCTGAATGACCCGTTCGGACCCGTCATAGTCGCCCTCGCCGAAATGGTGGTGGCGGATCCGGCCCTGGGCGTCGATGAAATAGTGGGCGGGCCAGTACTGGTTCTTGAAGGCGCGCCAGACGGCGAAGTCGTTGTCCATGGCTACCGGATAGGCGACCCCGAGACGGGCGACGGCCTCGCGCACATTGGCCTCGGACTTTTCGAAGGCGAACTCGGGCGTGTGGACGCCGATCACAACCAGTCCCTGATCCTTATATTTTTCGGCCCAGGCGCGGACATAGGGCAGGGCGCGCAGGCAGTTGATGCAGGAATAGGTCCAGAAGTCGACCACCACCACCTTGCCGCGCAGTTGCTCGCGGGTCAGGGGCGGCGAGTTGATCCAGGTCGTGGCGCCGGACAGGGGCGGCATGACGCCCTCGACCGGCAGGTTGTTCAGGTCGGCGGGGGCGGTGTTGGTCGGGACGCCGCGGCCGACCGTCGTCAGCAGGGCCTGTTCGAGCCGTCCCGTGCCGGCGGCCGAAATCCGGGTCAGCAGGCCGGTGTCCAGGCCCAGAGCGATGGCGGCGACCCCGACCAGAACCAGAACCCCCAGGCCGCGCCGCACCCATTCGCCGACGCCCAGGGCGCCCTTCATCGCCTTGAACACCCGCCCGCCGACCAGCAGGGCCAGGGCCAGGGAGGTGGCGGCGCCCGCCGCATAGGCGAGCAACAGGACGGTCGAGCCGACGCCGGCGCCCTGCAAGGCCGCGCCGGTCAGGATCAGCCCCAGGATCGGGCCTGCGCAGGGCGCCCACAGCAGGCC
Source organism: Brevundimonas sp. Br13 (assembly GCF_055391505.1). Classification (NCBI taxonomy): domain Bacteria; kingdom Pseudomonadati; phylum Pseudomonadota; class Alphaproteobacteria; order Caulobacterales; family Caulobacteraceae; genus Brevundimonas; species Brevundimonas sp. Br13. The sequence goes on from NZ_AP044008.1 coordinate 2,095,887, forward strand.
GGTCGCCACGCCCAGCAACAGGGAGGATCGCACCTCGCCCCGGTCGTCCGAGCCGCGCTGGACGCGATCGGTCAGCCAGGACCCGGCCGCCACGAAGGGCCGCATCAACCGGTCCCCTACGGCAGGGATCAGCAGGCTGAGGCCCAGCGCCGCCATGACCGCCAGAGCGATCCATCGCCCGACCTCATTGGCCCGCACCGCCCAGCCGCCGCCGAGCGCCGCCAGACTGGCCACCCCGGCGAAGGTGACGGCCATGCCGACCAGGAGAGGCAGGCCGTTGCGGACGAACGGTCGATCCGCCCGAGCGAAGACGAACGGCAGGACGGGCAGGATGCAGGGGCTGACGATCGTCAGGACGCCGGCGAGATAGGACAAGAGAAACAGGATCATGCGGGCGCCCGATGCGGGTGGAGTTCTCCACATACGAAGCCGGGCGGCCTTCGGTTACCCCGCCGATGACATTATCTCCCACAGATAGACGACCTGCCGGCCGCGAACGGGCTAGACTTCGCGCTTCCGATCCCCGATTCGCTGGCCCATGACGATCCACGCTCCGCCGCCGGAAGGCGGCCGTATCATCGACGAGCCGATGGAGACGGCGCTCAGCCGTCGCTATCTGGCCTACGCCCTGTCGACCATCACCAACCGCGCCCTTCCCGACGTCCGGGACGGGTTCAAGCCCGTGCACAGGCGCATCCTGTACGCCATGCACCAGATGCGGCTGAACCCGCAGGCGGCGGCGCGCAAATGCGCCAAGGTCGTCGGCGAAGTCATGGGGGGATACCACCCTCACGGCGACGCCTCCATCTATGAGGCCCTGGTGCGCCTGGCCCAGGACTTCGCCCAGCGCTATCCGCTGGTCGACGGCCAGGGGAATTTCGGCAATATCGACGGCGATAGCGCTGCGGCCATGCGCTATACCGAGTGCAAGCTGACCGCGGCCGCCGTCCTGCTGCTGGAGGGGATCGACCAGGACGCGGTCGATTTCCGCCCCACCTATGACGACCAGGACGAGGAGCCGGTCGTCCTGCCGGCCGGCTTCCCCAATCTGCTGGCCAACGGGTCTTCGGGCATCGCCGTGGGCATGGCGACCTCCATCCCGCCGCACAATGTCGGCGAACTGATCGACGCCTGTCAGCTGTTGCTGGAGCGGCCCGAGGCGACCACGGACGAGCTGGTGCAGGTGGTCCCCGGACCCGACTTCCCCACCGGCGGCGTGGCTGTCGAAGGCCGCGCAGCCATTCTGGACGCCTATGAGACGGGCCGCGGCGGGGTGCGGCTGCGCGCGCGCTGGGAGACCGAGGACCTGGGCCGCGGCGTCTGGCGGATCGTCGTCACCGAAATGCCGTACCAGGTGCAGAAGTCGCGCCTGATCGAAGCGCTGGCCGACCTGATCGAGCAGAAGAAGGCGCCCCTGCTGGGCGATGTGCGCGACGAGTCGGCGGAGGACATTCGCCTGATTCTGGAGCCCAAGAATCGGACCATAGAGCCTGAAATGCTGATGGAAAGTCTGTTCAAGCTTTCCGATCTCGAGGTCCGTTTCCCGATCAATATGAACGTGCTGGACGCCGACGGCACGCCGCGCGTCATGGGGCTGAAGGCCTGTCTCAAGGCCTTCCTGGATCACCGGCGCGAGGTGCTGAACCGCCGGTCGCAATGGCGGATCGCCCGGGTCGAGAAGCGGCTGCACCTGCTGGAAGGCCTGCGCATCGTCTTCCTGAACCTGGACGAGGTGATCCGCATCGTCCGCGAGGAGGAACAGCCCAAGGCCGTCCTGATCGCGCGCTTCGGCCTGACCGAGGTCCAGGCTGACTTCATCCTCGACACCCGGCTGCGGCAGCTGGCGCGTCTGGAAGAGATGACGATCGAGAATGAATTCAAGGAGTTGTCGGAAGAACTTGCCAATCTGAAGGCGCTTACGTCGTCGGAAGGCAAGCAGTGGAAGGCTGTTTCCAAAGAGCTTGAGGCGGTGCGCAAGGCGCTGATCTCGCTGCGGCGCACGACGATGGGCGAGGCGGTCGACGCCTCGGCCTTCGTGGCCCCCGAGGCCTTCATCCCGCGCGAGGCCATCACCGTCATCCTGTCGGAGCGCGGCTGGATCCGCGCCGCCAAGGGCAAGGTCGAGGATCCGTCGGAGCTGAAGTTCAAGGAAGGCGACAAGCTGGCCTATCTGGTTCCGGCCTATACGACGGACAAGCTGCTGGTCGGGGCGTCGGACGGCCGGATCTTCACCATCGGCGCGGACAAGCTGGCGTCGGGCCGCGGCCACGGCGAGCCGCTGCGGCTGATGATCGACCTGGACGAGAAGGCCGAGATCATCAATCTGCTGGCGCACCAGCCGGGCGGCAAGCTGCTGATCGCCTCAAAGGCCGGCTACGGCTTCATCGCGCCCGAGGACGACACCCTGGCCCAGAAGCGGGGCGGCAAACAGGTGCTGAACGGCGAGATGCTGGCCATGCTGCGCGTGCCGACCAGCCCTATGGGGGATCACGTCGCGACGATCGGCGAGAACATCAAGACCTTGATCTTCCCTCTGGCCGAACTGCCCGAAATGGGGCGCGGCAAGGGTGTGAAGCTGCAGAGCTTCAAACAGGGCGGCCTGGCCGATGTGACGGTCTTCAACGCCGAACAGGGGCCGGAATGGGCCGACGGCGGCGGTCGGCGGCGCAACTGGCCCGACTGGAAGGACTGGCTGGGCAAGCGCGCCGGGGCCGGTCGCCAGGGGCCGAGGGGATTGCGGAAGTTCAGATAGGGGGCGGCTGGTCTTCCAGCCGCATCCAGCCCAGCTTGCCCAGCACCTCCAGGGGGCGGAAGTCGGCCTTGTAGTCCATCTTCTCCGAGCCCCGGACCCAGTAGCCCAGATAGACGAAGGGCAGGCCCACCTGGGCCGCCTGACGGACATGGTCGAGGATGGCGAACCGACCCAGACTGCGGCGGTCAAGACGCGGGTCGTAGAAGCTGTAGACCATGGACAGGCCGTCTCTGAGCAGGTCCGTCAGGGTCACGGCGACGAGGTCGCCGGGGCCGCCGTCGTCGGACGGCAGGCGGTATTCGATCAGATGGGTGCGGACGGCCGTGTCCTCGACCATGGCGACATAGTCGAGCCAGCCCATATCGCTCATGCCGCCCAAGGGGTGGCGGCTGGTCAGATAGCGGCGCAGCAGCTGGAACTGTTCGGTCGTGGCCTCGGCCTCGACCAGGGCGCGCGTCAGGTCGGCGTTGCGCGCCAGAACCTTGCGCTGGGATCGGCTGAAGGCGAAGTCCGGCACAGGCAGGCGGACGGAGACGCAGGCGTCGCAGGCTTCGCAGGCGGGGCGATAGGCGATGTTCTGGCTGCGGCGGAAACCCGCCAGGGTCAGTTCGTCATTGACGTGGGCGCCGTCCGAAAAAGGCAGGTTTGCGAAGACCTTCCGTTCCGTCTTGCCCGGCAGATAGGGACACGGGGCGACCGAGGTCATGAAGAACCGGAGCTGGCGTGTCGGCACATGTTGGGTCACGACTCTAGGTCCGCACCCGATCTGGCCCAAAATAGGACGGTCTGACGCTCATGCCGCGATTTGGCGCGATTGAGCGCTCGGCGGCAAGCGCCAGGGCGCCACAGCCGCTCAGGATCACAGCGAGGTGTCCATAGGCAGGACCGGGGCCTCGCGCAGCAGGACGATGGCGATGCGGCGGTTGCCGGGCAGGCTGGGATCGTCGGGATAGAGGGGGTCAGAGCCCGCCTTGCCGGCGACCGAATAGACCCGATCGGGGTCCACGCCCGCGCTTTGCAACACCAGGCGCGAGCCGTTGGCCCGTTCGGAGGATAGGGTCCAGTCCGCCGGGCCGCTGGCGCGGTTCGACCCTGGCGTGGCGCTGGTGTGGCCGGTGATGGAGATGCGGTTGGGCAGCTGGTTGATCACCTTGGCGACCGCGCGCAGCAGAACCTGAGCCCGCGCATTGGGGCGGGCCGAGTTGTTGTCGAACATGGACCGGCCTTCCTGGTCCACCAGCTGGATGCGCAGCCCTTCGGGCGTCTGGTCCACGATCAGCTGTTTGGACAGTTCGGCCAGTTCCGGCATCGACTGCATGGCCTGACGCAGCGATTCCGCCGCACTGGCGAACTCGGCCGCCTCGCGCTTCTGGATTTCGGCCTGGAGGGCTGCGTCGCTGGCGGAGGTGAGGTTTGAGCTGGGGCCGGTGTTGGTCGTCTCCGGCGGGGCCTCGGGCGCCAGCTGTTCGATGACCGACTGCGAGCCGGAGCTCTTGGGACCGTCGTCGCCCAGCGCCGTGCCGCCCAGAAGGCCGCCCGAACCCGAGGTGGTTTCGGACACGCTGGCGGGGGCGAAATATTCGGCGATGCCCTTCTTCTGTTCCGGGTCGGTCGTGTTGATCAGCCACATCAGCAGGAAGAAGGCCATCATGGCCGTCACGAAGTCTGCATAGGCCACCTTCCAGGCGCCGCCGTGGTGGCCTCCGCCGGAAACCTTTTTCACCTTCTTGATGAGGATCGGACGATCGCTCACGGACATGGACGCACCCCGGCAAGTTCGCGGCAGCATGACGCGGCAAGGTTAACCGCCCGTTGACCCCCAGCCTGGGTTGAACCTTGGGGCGACCCAGCCTAGTCCAAGGCGGAAACACGGGAGCCTGCCATGAAGATCGCTTTCGCCGGCCTCGGGGTCATGGGCGCCCCGATGGCGCGCCACCTGGTGAACGCCGGCCATCCGGTCGTCGGCTTCAACCGCACCCCCGCCAAGGCCCAGGCCTGGGCCGAGGCCGTGGGCGCGCGGGCGGCCGAGACCGTGTCGGAGGCGGCGCAGGGGGCGGAGCTCTTCATCCTGTGCGTCGGCAATGACGACGACGTGCGGGCGGTCGTGACCGAGGCCCTGCCGCACCTGGCCGAAGGGGCGGTCATCGTGGATCACACCACGACATCGGCCAAACTGGCGCGGGAAATGGCCCAGGCCGCGGCCGAGGCGGGGCGCGTCTTCATCGACGCCCCGGTCTCAGGCGGTCAGGCGGGCGCAGAAAACGGCCAGCTGAGCGTCATGGCCGGCGGCGAGGCCGAGGCCCTGGCCCGGGCGGAACCGGCGCTGACGGCCTATTCCAAGGCGATCAAACATATGGGGCCGGCGGGCTCGGGCCAGCTGACCAAGATGGTCAATCAGATCGCCATCGCCGGCGTGGTCCAGGGCCTGGCCGAGGCGGTCCATTTCGCCCAGGTCGCGGGCCTGGATACGGACGCGGTCTTCGAGGCGGTATCCAAGGGCGCGGCCCAGAGCTGGCAGATGGACAATCGCTGGAAGACCGCCGCCCAGGGCCGTTTCGACTTCGGCTTCGCCGTCGATTGGATGCGAAAGGACCTGGGCCTGGTTCTGGACGAGGCGCGGTCGAACGGGGCGCGTCTGGCCCTGACGGCTCTGGTCGATCAGTTCTACGCCGAGGTTCAGGCCATGGGCGGCAATCGCTGGGACACCTCCAGCCTGGCGGCGCGGCTTCAGCCCAAGGACTGAAGCCACCGGTACGGGCGGGTTAAGCCGTCTCCCAGCCCTTTTCGATCGCCCAGACTGCGAAGGCGTAGTCGTGGGCGACCTCCTTCAGATAGTCGAACCGGCCGGCGGCGCCGCCGTGGCCAGCCTCCATATTGATCTTCAGCAGGACGGGCTTGCCCGAGGTGGTGGCCGGCCGCAGTTTGGCGACCCACTTCTCCGGCTCCCAGTAGGTGACGCGCGGATCGGACAGGCCGCCCGTCGCCAGGACGGCGGGATAGGCTTGGGGCTTCACCTGATCATAGGGGCTGTAGCTCATCATATAGTCGTAGGCGTCCGGGTCCTCGATCGGATTGCCCCATTCGGGCCATTCCGGCGGGGTCAGCGGCAGGGAGGTGTCGCTCATCGTGTTGATCACATCGACGAAGGGCACCTGGCCGATGATCCCGGCCCAGAGGTCCGGCCGCATATTGTTGACGGCGCCCATCAGCATGCCGCCGGCCGATCCGCCCTGGGCCACGATGTTTCCGGCCGTGGCGTAGTTCTGCGCGATCAGATGTTCGGCGGCGGCGATGAAATCGGTGAAGGTGTTCTTCTTGGTCATCCGGCGGGCGCTGAGAAACCAGCCCCAGCCCTTGTCCGATCCACCCCGGATGTGGGCGATGGCGTAGATCCAGCCGCGATCCACCAGCGACAGACGATTGGTCGAGAAGCCCGCCGGCATAGGGATGCCGTAGGAGCCGTAGCCGTACAGCAGCAGCGGGGCCGAGCCGTCGATCGGCGTGGTGCGGCGGCGCAGGACGGTGACAGGCACCAGTTGACCGTCGGCGGCGGGGGCGTTCAGCCGTTCGACCACATAGTCTTCGATATTGTGGCCCGACGGGATTTCCTGGGTCTTGCGCAGCGTGCGTTCCCGCGACGCCATGTCGTAGTCATAGGTCTGGGTCGGGGTGGACGGCGAGTTGTAGCTGTAGCGGGTCGTCGTGGTGTCGAACTCCGACGCGCCCGACAGCGACAGGGCGAAGGCCGGTTCATCGACGGCGATCGCATGTTCGGCCCCGGCGCGATCGCGGATGATGATGCGGGTGTTGGCGTCGGCCCGTTCCTGGCGCGCCAGATGATGGCGGGTCAGGTCCACCCCCTCGATGAACCGGCCCGGCGTGTGGGGGACGAGATCCGTCCAATGCGCCCTGCCGGGCGTCTCCGTCGGCGCCTGAACGATCTTGAAGTCGATGGCGTCGTCGGCGTTGGTGCGGATCACCCAGCGGTCGTCCCAGTGATCGACGTCATAGCGGACAGCGACCTGACGCGGCTCCAAAACAACCGGCGCAGCGGTCGGGTCGTCGGCGGGAATATAGCGGGCCTCGGACGTCTCCTGGTTCTGGATGCCGATGACGATGAACCGGTCGTCGGCGGTGCGGCCGACGCCGATGAACATGCCGTCGTCTTCCTCCTCATAGACCAGGGTGGTTTCGCCGCCGCGCGCCGGACGGCGGAAGATCTTGTCCGGACGTCCGTTGTCGTCCCGGTTGGTCCAGAAGATCCACCGGCTGTCAGGCGAGAAGGTGAAGTCGCCGGTGGCGCTCTCGATGACCTCGGGCAGGACTTCGCCGGTCGCCAGATCCTTGACGTAGATCTTGTGCACCTCGGACCCTTGCGCGTCCTCGGCATAGGCGAACAGGCTGTGGTCGGGGCTGTGGGAGGCGGCCGAGACTTCCGAATAGGCCTTGCCTTCGGCCAATTCATTGGCGTCCAGCAGCAGTTGGGGCGTCGGGGCGACGATGAAGGTCTTCGTCACCGGTCGGCCCTCGACCATCCAGGTCCCTTGGCGTTCCACGCGCATGTAGCGGGGATGCTGATCGCCCGTGCGGTACTCGACATAGTAGGTCCAGTCGCCGTCAGGCGCGGGGACGGAACTGTCGTCCTCCTTGATGCGTCCGCGCATCTCCTGGAACATCGTCTCCTGGAGGGGGAGGGTCGAGGCCATCATGGCTTCGCGATAGGCGTTTTCGGCCGTCAGATGCTCTTTGACCTCGGCCTTGATCAGGGTCGGATCGCGCAGCACCGCCTGCCAATTGTCGTCCTTCATCCACTGATAGTCGTCGGTGCGGGTGCGCCCCAGCTGTTCGATGACGACGGGGATCTTCTTGGCGACAGGGGGTTGGGGCATCGAGGCTCCGGAAGACTGGCGGGCGAGGGCGGGGGAGGCCGAGGCGGCCAAGGCCGTCGCAGCGGTGGACAGGAGGATTTGGCGTCGGTTCATGGTCGGCTCCCGGGCGTGCGGATGCGACCTTGGGCGTTCGGGCCGCCCAAGGTCAAATCAAGATCGCGTCGGGCGTCAGCCCGCCAGGGCCTCGACCGTCATCCGTTTCAGCAGGTCGCCGCCCTGGCCCACGGCCGCCAGACGGCTGGAGACATGGCCCAGAACATTGGCGGCGTAGAGTTCATAGAGGTCCAGCTTGCCCTGCAGCCAGATCGGATCGCCGTCGGCGGCGTCCAGCCGCGCCTTGGCGGCCAGCGCCCCCTTGGCCAGCATCCAGCCGCCGATGACGTCGCCCAAGAGCTTCAGATAGGCGTCCGCCGCGGCCAGGACGTCGGCCGCCGCATCCGGGTCGGCCTTGCGGTCCAACAGCCACAGGGTGGCGTCCTCCACCGCCTCGACGGCCGTGGCGAACCGTTCGACCGGCTTGCCGGCATAGAGGCCAGAGAGGTCGGCCAGCGTCGTCTTCATGTCGGCGATCAGGGCCTTGGCCGCCTCGCCCCCGTCCATCGACAGTTTGCGCCCGACCAGATCCATGGCCTGGATGCCGTTGGTGCCCTCGTAGATCGGGGCGATTCGGGCGTCGCGATAGTATTGAGCCGCGCCCGTCTCCTCGATGAAGCCCATGCCGCCATGGACCTGGACGCCCAGGGAGGCGACTTCGCATCCGACGTCGGTGGACCAGGCCTTGGCGATGGGGGTGAACAGGTCCTCGCGGGCCTTCCAGCGGCGGCGCGCCTCTTCCGTTTCGGCATGACGGGCCAGGTCGGCGGCGACGCCGGTCGACAGGCACAGGGCGCGAGCGGCCGCGGTCTTGGCCTTCATCACCCCCAGCATCCGGCGCACGTCCGGATGATCGAAGATGGGGGCGTTGGCTTCTCCGGTCCAGACCGACCGACCCTGGCGGCGGTCCAGCGCATAGGCCAGGGCGTGCTGATAGGCGCGTTCGGCGATGCCGACGCCTTCGACTCCTACGGCCAGGCGGGCGGCGTTCATCATGACGAACATATGGGCCAGGCCCTCGTTCGGACGTCCGACCAGTTCGGCGCGCGCGCCCTCATAGGCCATGACGCAGGTGGGCGAGGCGTGGATGCCCAGCTTGTGCTCGACCCCGACGGGACGGAAGGCGTTGCGTTCGCCCAGGCTTCCGTCGTCCTTGACGAGGAATTTCGGCGCCAGGAACAGGCTGATCCCCTTGGGCCCCTTGGGCGCGTCGGGCAGGCGCGCCAGGACCAGATGGATGATGTTGTCCGTCGCGTCGTGATCGCCCCAGGTGATGAAGATCTTCTGACCGTGGATGGCGTAGGTTCCGTCGCCGTTCGGCGTCGCCGTCGTGATCAACGAGCCCAGGTCCGATCCGGCGCCCGGCTCGGTCAGCACCATGGCGCCGGTCCATTCGCCGCTGACGAGCTTGTTCAGATATCGGTCCTTCTGTTCGGGCGATCCCACCTGCTCCAGGGCCTCGATCGCCGCCAGCGACAGCATGGGGCAAAGACCGAAGGCCATGTTGGCGGAGTGGACGGTCTCATAGGCCGCCAGCTCCAGGGCCTTGGGCAGGGCCTGGCCGCCCGCCTCGACCGGCGCCGACAGACCGGTCCATCCGCCGGCGGCGAACTGGCGATAGGCGTCGGCGAAGCCGGGAGCGGCCGAGACGGCCCCGTTGGCGTAGAGCGAGCCCTTCTGGTCCCCGATGCGGTTCAGCGGGGCCAGAACCTCCTGCGAAAACTGTCCCGCCGCCTCCAGCACGGCCGAGGCGACGTCGGAATCGTAATCCGGAAAGGCGCCGGTGGCGGCGACGTCCGCCATGCCGGCCACGGCCTCCAGGGTGAAGGCCAGATCACGAACGGGGGCGCGGTAGCTCATGGGTTTCCTCGATGTCCTTTCCGGCTTAAGTGCCTCGCCGAAGCCCCCCGTCGCAAGAGAGACTTGGCGCAGTCGGGGCAGTCGGGGCACAGTGACGCCCTGCCGCGAGGGAAGGGAAGTCGTCATGGCCGAGCCGCGCAATCGCTATTCGTCGGTGTCACTGGCTTTGCACTGGATCATCGCTGCGGCGATCCTGGTCCAGGTGCTGCTGATCACCGCCCATGAGAGCACGGAGGGGCCGCTGTCCGGGCAGTTCGTCATGCTGCACAAGTCGCTGGGCGTGTCGATCCTGATCCTGACCCTGGCTCGCATCGGCTGGCGACTGGCGCATCCGGCCATTCCCTTGCCCGCGCAGATGCCGCGCTGGGAGCGGCTGGCGGCGCGCGCCACCCATGTCCTGTTTTACGTCGTCCTGATCGCCATGCCGTTGACCGGCTGGCTGGCCACCTCGGCGGCGGGACGCGACTTCGCCTGGTTCGGCCTGTTCGACTGGCCCCTCTTGCCGGTGGGCGGCGGGCGCGAGGCCGCCGGTCGGTTCATGGACGTGCATGAGACGGTGATGAAGGGGCTCTATGTCCTGATCGCCCTGCATGTCGCCGCGGCGCTGAAGCATCAGTTCATCAACCGCGACAATGTGCTGCATCGGATGATCCCCCTGATCCCGCGGCGGCCGTGAGGAGCGCGGGCGACCCGCCGGATCAGGCCGCCGCCGCCCTGCGCCGCGGCGAACTGATCCTGCTGCCGACCGAGACGGTCTATGGCCTGGGCGCCGACGCCGCCGATCCGCGAGCGGTGGCCGCCATTTTCGAAGCCAAGGGAAGACCTCGGTTCAACCCCTTGATCGCGCACGTCTCTGACGCCGCCGCCGCTGAGGCGATCGGTCTGTTCGACGCCGCCGCCCGGGCCCTGGCCCAGGCCTTCTGGCCGGGGCCGATGACGCTGGTGATCCCGGTGCGGGATCGGACCCGCGTCTGTGATCTGGCGCGCGCGGGGTTGGACAGCGTCGCCGTGCGCGTTCCCGGCCACGCCCAGGCGCGGGCTGTGCTGTCGATGTTCGGCGGCCCCGTCGTGGCGCCGTCGGCCAACCGCTCGGGCCGGCCCAGTCCGACGACCTTCGCCGACGCCGTGGAGGAGACCGGCTTCGCCGTCTCGGCCGCCGTGGACGGCGGTCCTTGCGCCGTCGGTCTGGAAAGCGCCGTCGTTTCGGTCCTGGATGGACGGGTCGCCCTGCTGAGACCCGGCGCCGTCACCCGAGCAGAGATCGAGGCCGTGGTCGGCCCCCTGGACGAGGGTGGCGACGGGCGACGCTCGCCGGGTCGGCTGGCCGTCCACTATGCGCCTGACGCCCCGGTGCGGATCGAGGCGACCCAACCGCGTCGGGGCGAGATCCTGCTGGGGTTCGGGCCGGGCGTCGGCGACCCCCGCTGGAGTCTCAGTCCTTCCGGCGATCTGCGAGAAGCCGCCGCTAATCTGTTCAAGTTGTTCAGAGAAGCAGACCGAGCCAAGCCGGCGGGCATAGCCGTGGCGCCCATTCCTTCCTCCGGACTGGGCGAGGCGATCAACGACAGGCTTCGGCGAGCGGCGGGCTTCGTCGGCTAACCGAACCGCGCCTGAAGATCGACGCTGGAGCGGCGTCCGACGCTGGCGAGACAGGTCTCCAGCCAGTCGTCCGCAGCCGCCCGGCCACGGGCTTTCAGGTCGGTCAGGAAACTCCATTCCGTGTTGAACTTCGACCTCAAGGACAGGTCCGACAGCCAACCGTCGGCCTCGATGGCGTGCAGTCGCAATTGTCGATAGGGGCCTGAGCCGTGTTTCAACTGTCCCTGGCTGATCATTTCTCCGGCCATGGCGATGGCGCGGAGTTCGGCCAGCAGCGGCGCGTTGAAGAGGATCTCATTCAACCGATCAACGATGTCGCCCGCCGCGCGGGGCGTCTCGTCGCGCACCATCGGGTTCAGCGTCACCAGCAGCACGTCGTCCGGCGTATCGTCCCCTGTCAGGGGCCAGAGCGGCGGATTGGTCAGATAACCGCCGTCCCAGTAAGGCTCCCCCTCGATCTCGACGGCCTGAAACAGGTGCGGCAAACAGGCCGAGGCCATCAGGACGTCGGCGGTGATCTCGCTGGACGCGAAGATGCGGGCCCTGGCCTGGCGCACAGCCGTGGCGGCGACGAACAATTTGACGTCGGAGCCCTGGACCGCCTGAAAATCCACGGCCGTCTTCAGAACCCGCTTCAGAGGATTGTGGTTCAAGGGATTGAATTCATACGGGCTCATTGACAGAGCCAGGGTTTCTCCGGCGCGCCAGAGCGGCGTGTCCTTCAGCCAGTCGGGCGCCTGGGCCGGATTCCACAGGGCGCTGTCGCCGAAGACGTTGCGGCCCCCCGACTGGTTGATCTCGCGCCACAGCCGGTCCAGGGCGGCGCGGGCGTCGCCGCTCGCCAGGCCGGAAACCAGGGCGGCCCCGTTCATGGCGCCGGCGGACACGCCCGAAACGGCGCGGATGTCCAGCCGATCGTCTTCCAGCAGTCGATCCAGCACCCCCCATTGGAAGGCGCCGTGCGCCCCGCCGCCCTGAAGCGCCAGACAGAAGGGCCGCCGTCCTGTCGAGGCGGCGGCCAGGTCCGTCGGCTCGGCGGTCTTGCGTTTGAAGATCGCCATAGGTCGGCCCCCGCTGGGATGATCTTATTGAGCGGTCCAGCCGCCGTCGATCGAGAAACTGGCGCCGTTGGCCGAGGCGCCCAGGTCGCTGACCAGATAGAGGAACAGCCCCGCCAACTGATCCGTCGTGACGAACTGTTTGGTCGGCTGGGCGGCCAGGATCACGTCGCTCATGACCTTTTCAGGACTGATGCCGCGGGTGCGGGCCTGGTCTTCGATCTGCTTTTCCACGATCGGCGTATGGACGAAGCCGGGGCAGATGGCGTTGCAGGTGATGTTGTCCTGCGCCAGCTCCAGCGCCACCGTCTTGGTGAAGCCGATGACGCCGTGTTTGGCCGCGACATAGGCCGATTTGAAGGGGCTGGCGACCAGGCCGTGGGCCGAGGCCATGTTGACGATCCGACCACGCCCCTGGGCCTTCATGATCGGGATGGCGGCGCGGGTAGCGTAGAAGGCCGAGGACAGGTTGATGGCGATGATCTGTTCCCATTTGTCGGTGGGAAACTTCTCGACCGACTCCACATGCTGGACGCCGGCGTTGTTGACCAGAATGTCCAGGCGGCCGAACTCGCGCTCGGCGAAGGCGACCATGTCGGCCACCTCCTCGCCGCGCGTCATGTCGGCGGGGTGATAGCGCACCCGCACGCCGGAAGACGCTTCAAGCGCGGCGCGGGTGCGCTCGATCTCGGCCGGATCGCCCAGGCCGTTCAGGACCACGTCGCCGCCCCGCGTCGCCACCGCGCGCGCCAGGGCCAGGCCGATGCCCGAGGTCGAGCCCGAGATCACCGCCGCCTGACCCTTCAGATCGCCGATGTCGCGGAAGTCAGGGGACTGGGGCGAGGTGGACATGGATGCGCCTTTCGTTCTTTCGCGAGAGACTAGCGGGGGCGCCCGGCGAAGATCAAGAATTTCCCGACCTGATGAATATCCATTCGGTCTCGGTCGAGGCCGCCTTGTCGAAACCGTAGCCGTCCCGGTCGAAAGCCTTCAGATCCTCGACTCGTTCCAGCCGTTCGTCGATGGCGAAGCGGCTCATGGCGCCGCGCGCCTTCTTGGCGAAGAAGGAGACGATCCGCGTTTCGCCGTTCTTCTCCTCGCGGAACTGGGGCGTGACGACCGGCAGTTTCAGAGCCTTGGCGTCGACGGCGCCGAAATATTCCTGGCTGGCCAGGTTGACGACGACCGGATCGGGCGATCCCTGGGCTCTGAGGTCTTCGGCGTCGGCGTTCAGCTGTTTGGAGATCCGATCGCCCCAGAAATCATAAAGGCTGGAGCCGCGGCGGGTCTTCAGCCGCGTGCCCATTTCCAGTCGATAGGGCTGGATCCGGTCGAGCGGACGCAGCAGCCCGTAGAAGCCGGACAAAATCCGCAGATGGTCCTGGGCGAAGGCCAGGGCGGCGGCGTCCAGCTCTCGCGCCTTCAGCCCCTCATAGACGTCGCCGGCGAAGGCGAAGGCGGCCTGGACGCCGTCCGTCGATTCCGGATCGAACGCCCTGAACCGTTCCAGATTCAAGGTCGCCAGATCATCCGAAATCCCCATCAGGCGACGCAGGTCGGCCTTGGTCTGACGCCGCGCCGTCGCCGCCAGGCTGGCGGTGTCTTCCAGAAAGCGACGCTCCGTGCCGGGCAGGGCCGGATCGGCCGGCGAGAAGTCGAGCCGTTTGGCGGGAGAAAGAAGGATCAGCAAGGGACGGCTCCGTGATGGCGCCGCTCACATAGGCCGCTTCTGCGAAGATTTGAACGGGCGAGGCCGGAATGCCGCGGCTCAGCCGCCGAAGCCGCCCTGATCGAGGAAGGCCTGCTCTTGCGGCGTCGTCGCGCGGCCCAGGGCGAGGTTGCGGTGGGGAAAGCGGCCGAAGCGCACGATGATGTCGCGGTGCAGGCGGCCCCATTTCTCCAGCTCGGCGTCGCCGGCGACCAGGGCCAGGTAGCGGTCCTGATCCTCGAGCCGTTCGGAATGTTCGAAGGGCAGCAGGAGGAAGTTCTTCAGCTCGGGTTCGACCCGGAGGTGCCAGCCGCGCGCCACCGCCTGTTCGGCGAACATCAGCGCCAGGGGATCGGTGGCGAACTGATGGGCCGTGCCGCGGAAACTGTTCCTCGGATACTGATCCAGCAGGATCAGCAGGGCCAGGGCGGTCTCGGGGGCCTCGATCCAGTCGTCGCGTTCGCGCCGGGCGGCCGACAGGTGCAGATCCTGGCCGCGCGACCGAAACTGGGCGTCGAAGGCCTCGTCCTTGGCGAACCACTTTTCGGGCCCGGTCTCTTTCCAGAAGGCGACGACGTCGAATGCGGTTATGAAGGGGGCCATGACCAACATCTTAGCCAATCCGCTGCCCGTCTTCCATGACCGCGACTGCGACCTTTCGATCATCCGCGGCAAGCGCGTGGCCATGATCGGCTACGGCAGTCAGGGACGCACCCATGCGCTGAACCTGCGCGATTCGGGCGTGACCGACATCGTGGTCGGCCTGAAGCCCGGGTCGAAGACGCGGGCTGTGGCCGAAGCCGACGGATTTAAGGTGATGACGGCGGGCGAGGCGGCGGCTGGGGCGGACGTGGTCGCCGTCATGACCTCCGACGAGGCGCACCGCGACCTGTGGCGCGACGAGCTGGCGCCGACTGTGCGGCCCGGCGCGGCCCTGGTCTTCGCCCACGGCCTGTCGGTGCGGTTCGGCCTGGTGGAGCCCCGCGCCGACCTGGACGTGATCCTGGCCTCGCCCAAGGGGATCGGGCCGCGCATTCGCGACCTGTACGAGGCCGGGGAGGGGGTCTTCTGCCTGTTCGGGGTGCATCAGGACGCGACGGGCGGGGCCCATGCGCTCGGCCTGTCCTATGCGGCGGCCCTGGGCTGCGGACGCAAGGGCATCCTCGAGACGACGATGCGGGACGAGTGCGAGAGCGATCTGTTCGGCGAACAGGTGGTGCTGTGCGGCGGGATCGCCGAACTGATCGATTCGGCCTTCATGAAACTGGTCGAGGCCGGCTATCCGGCCGAGGTGGCCTGGTTCGAATGTTTCTACGAGGCCAAGCTGGTCACCGACCTCATGTACGAGCGCGGCATAGCCGGCGCCTTCGCCAAGATCTCCAATACGGCGGAGTACGGGGCCTACCGCACCGGCCCGCGCGTGATCGGCGCCGAATCGCGCGCCGCCATGGATCAGGTCCTGGCCGAGGTTCAGGGCGGAGGATTCGTGCGGGATCTGATGGCGGACTATGACGCCGGCTCGCCCGACCTCATGGCGCGGCGCGCGGCCCTGGGGCGGCGGCCGATCGAGTCGGTAGGGGCGCGTCTGAACGCGGTGGCGCGCCTGGCGCGGGAGACGGCGGCGAACGACGACTGAGGCGCGGGAGATTCGTCATCCTCGGGCTCGACCCGAGGATCGGCTGTGGATCGGGCTGTGCGTCCTCAGTGAGGCAATGCGGCGGACAGCCCGGCCCTCGGGTCGAGCCCGAGGGTGACGATCATATGGAATTTTAGAAAGAGAAGATGGTCGGAGTGAGAGGATTCGAACCTCCGACCCCTGCGTCCCGAACGCAGTGCTCTACCAGGCTGAGCCACACTCCGACCGTGGGGGCTGGGCCGCAAGGCGTCGCCCCGAAGTGAGGACGCGGCTTATAGCCATGGGTTTCGGAGGCCGCAAGCGTCCATTTCGACCTTCTTCGCAGGCGGCGAAAATTGTCCTGAATGGGGGTGTTGCATCCGAAAACGGTTTGGCCTATCTGACCGCCTCCGCCGCACGAGAGTGCAGCGGACGCCGGACCTGCTGGGGAATGGTGTAATGGTAACACTCCGGTTTTTGGTACCGTCATTCTAGGTTCGAGTCCTAGTTCCCCAGCCACCGCCTCTCCCATAAGCAAAGGCCTGCCTTGGGCCTCCCTTGGCGTCAGGCCGTCGTCGCTGACCGGCTCTTGGCGTGGAATCGAAGCGCGCCAAGGCCGCTCGACGCCGGAACCTTCCCGACCGGCCTAGCCTCAAGACGCGGACGATTCAGCGCGGAGGCGGCTTTCTGGCGCGCAATCCCCAGGGCGGCGCGATTCGCAATGAACTGGTGGCCGAACGGTGTTGGGGTTACAGCGCCCCTTGTCAGGGGCGATCCAGCCCTCTAGAGCCCACTGCCTGCCCATGCGGATGTGGCGGAACTGGTAGACGCACTGGATTTAGGTTCCAGCGCCGCGAGGCGTGGAGGTTCGAGTCCTCTCATCCGCACCAAGCAAAAAGGCCCGGGATCGATCCCGGGCCTTTTTGTCTTTGTAGGGCAGGCTTATCGCGCTTCGCGCTGCTTGAGGCCATTTTGTGGGCCCATCGCGCGTGGCGTTAGTTGAGGCGCCGTTAGCGCGCCACTGTTTCCCTTGCGGCGAAGAAAAAGGCCGGGGCGTCGACCCCGGCCTTCTTTGCATCAGTCGCGTTCTTCCTTGGAGCCGGGGGCCGGGGCGCCCGGCATCGGCGGGACCGGGCCGACCGGGGCGTCGGGGGACAGTTCCGGGACCTCGACCAGGCCGCGGGCGACGTGGCTCTTACGGAAGCCGTAGGCGAAATAGATCACCAGACCCACGGCGCCCCAGATGGGCAGGACCATCTTGGCGTCATGCGGCAGGTTCCAGAACAGGAAGGCGCAGCCGGCAGCCGAAAGCGGCGCGATGATCCAGACCAGGGGCGTCTTGAACGGACGTTTCCGGTTCGGGTCGGTCTTGCGCAGGATCAGGACCGCGATCGACACCATGAAGAAGGCGAACAGGGTGCCCGAGTTCGAGATGTCGGCCAGCTGACCCACTGGGAAGAGGGCGGCGGCGATGGCGACGGCGACGCCGGTGAACAGGGTCACGACATAGGGGGTCTTGAACCGCTTGTGCATCTTGGTCAGGCCTTCCGGCAGCAGGCCGTCGCGCGCCATGACGAAGAAGATGCGGGTCTGGCCGTAGATCATCATCA
Source organism: Brevundimonas sp. Br13 (assembly GCF_055391505.1). Classification (NCBI taxonomy): domain Bacteria; kingdom Pseudomonadati; phylum Pseudomonadota; class Alphaproteobacteria; order Caulobacterales; family Caulobacteraceae; genus Brevundimonas; species Brevundimonas sp. Br13. The sequence continues at coordinate 2,113,071 of NZ_AP044008.1, forward strand.
GGATGACCGAAGGCAGGGCCAAGAGGGCGGCGGTGCCCAGGGCGTTGCCGACCTGCGGATGGCCGATGACGCGCAGGACGTGGGCCAGGGCCTCGTTCGAGCAGACCAGGGCCTCGGCGTTGGCCGGCAGGGCGCAGGCGGCGACGAAGGCAGGCGAGCCCGGCTGGACGGCTTGACCGGCGGCGCCGAGGACCGGCTGGGCGCCGATGGCGCCGGCCGCGCCCAGGGCGACCAGCAGATAGAAGACGGTGCAGAAGGCCAGGGAGCCGATCAGGCCGATCGGCACGTTGCGCTGCGGGTTCTTGGTCTCTTCAGCAGCGGTGGAGACGGCGTCGAAGCCGACATAGGCGAAGAAGATCGAGGCGGCGGCGCCGACGATGCCCATGCCCGAATAGGCGCCGAACAGGCCGTTGGGCGCGAAGGGCGACAGGTTGGCGGTGTCGATGACCGGCAGGGTCAGGACAATGAAGACCGTCAGGGCCGCGACCTTGATCGCCACAAGGATGGCGTTGACGCGGGCCGACTCGGTGGTGCCCAGGATCAGCAGGCCCGTCACGGCCAGGGCCACGATGATGGCGGGAATGTTGACGATCCCGGCCGAGAAGTCCGGCGTCGGGATGAAACCGTTCATGCTCCAGGTCGGTCCGGCGGATAGGAGGTCCGGGAAGTCGAAGCCTATCCCGTTCTCTATCAGGCCCAGCACATAGCCGGACCAGCCCACCGACACGGCCGAGGCCGCAACAGCGTATTCGAGGATCAGGGCCCAGCCGACGCACCAGGCGAGCAGCTCGCCCAGGACGGCGTAGGTATAGGTGTAGGCCGAGCCGGAGACCGGGGCCATGGCCGCCAGTTCCGAATAGCAGAGCGCCGCCACCGCGCAGACCGCGCCGGCGATGACGAAGCTGACCATCATGCCGGGGCCGGCCTTCTGAGAGGCCGCAGCCGTCAGAACGAAGATGCCGGTGCCGATGATGGCGCCGATGCCGAGCAAGGTCAGTTGAACAGGTCCGAGCGACCGATGAAGCGACTTCTTCTCGGCCGTGGCCAGAATCGCGTCGAGCGACTTAACGCGCCACATAGAATACCCCCACGTTTACGGCGGCCCTCTGGCCGCGTCGGCGGGGACGCTAGCGGCGGAATGCGGGCCGCGCAACGCGCATGACGGCGGGGTGAAGCGCTCACGACGCTTTCGTGATCGTGGCGCATCGGGGGCGCATCGGGCTAGAGGCGGATCATGTTGCCGATCCACGCCGTTCTCGACCCGCTGAAATCCGCCCTTGCAAACGGAAATACGGCGGTTTTGGCCGCCCCGCCGGGGGCGGGGAAGACCACGGTCGTCCCCTTGGCCCTGCTGGACCAGGCCTGGCTGGGCGACGGACGGGTGCTGGTGCTGGAGCCGCGCCGTATCGCCGCACGGGCCGCCGCCGACCGGATGGCCGCCACCCTGGGCCAGGAGGCGGGCGGGACGGTCGGCTACCGCACCCGGCTGCAGAGCCGGATCGGGCCGAAGACGCGGATCGAGGTGATCACCGAGGGGGTCTTCACACGGATGATCCTGGACGACCCCGGCCTGGAGGGGGTGGGAGTGGTCCTGTTCGACGAGTTTCACGAGCGCAGCCTGGACGCCGACCTGGGTCTGGCCCTGGCGCGGGAAACGCAAGGGGCGCTGCGGGAGGATCTGCGGCTGCTGGTGATGTCGGCCACCCTGGACGTGGCGGGGGTGTCGCGGTTGCTGGACGGCGCGCCGGTGATCGAGGCGGAGGGGCGGGCCTATCCGGTCGACACCCGCTATCTGGGCCGCAATCCGACCGAGCGGTTCGAGGAGGCGATGACGCGGGCCTGTCTGACGGCCCTGGGCGAGGAGACGGGGTCGGTTCTGGCCTTCCTGCCGGGGCAGGGCGAGATTCATCGGGTCGTGCGGCAGATCAACGAACGGCTGAGGCTGCCGAACGTCGACGTGGTTCCCCTGTATGGCGGACTGGATCGGGCGGAGCAGGACCGCGCCATCGAACCGGCGGCGCCGGGGCGGCGCAAGCTGGTGCTGGCGACCTCGGTTGCGGAGACGAGCCTGACGATCGACGGGGTGCGGGTGGTGGTGGACGGCGGCCTGTCGCGCGTGCCTCGGTTCGAGCCGTCCAGCGGCCTGACCCGGCTGGCCACGGTTCGGGTCAGCCGGTCGTCGGCGGAACAGCGCCGGGGACGGGCGGGACGGACCGAACCGGGCGTCTGCTATCGGCTGTGGGACGAGGAACAGACGCGCGGCCTGGTCCCGCATCAGCGGCCGGAAATCCAGGAAGCGGACCTGACCGGCCTGGCGTTGGATCTGGCGCGATGGGGCGCGCGGTCGGTCGAGGGGTTGGCCCTGCTGGACCCGCCGCCGGCCGGAGCCCTGGGCGAGGCGCGCAAGGTGCTGACGCGGCTGGGGGCGCTGGATGCGGAGGGCGGGTTGACCGATCACGGGCGGCGGCTGACACGCATCCCCCTGTCGCCGCGCATGGCCCATATGGTCGCCGTGGCCTCGGACGGGCACGACGCCATGACGGGCGCGCGGATCGCGGCGGTGCTGAGCGAGCCGGGATTGGGCGGATCGAACGTGGATCTGCACGAACGGCTGGTCGGCCTGGAGCGGGACCGGTCGCCGCGGGCGCGGGATGCGTTGAAACTGGCTGAGCGCTGGGCTCGGGCGGCGGGCGGCGGCGCGGGCGGATCGGTCGATGAGGGACTGCTGCTGGCCGAGGCCTTCCCCGAACGGATCGCGCGGATGCGGGGCAAGGCCGGCGAGATGTTGCTGGCCGGCGGACGCGGGGCCATGGTCGAGGCGACCGATGCCCTGGCGCGCGAGACCTGGCTGGCGGTGGCCGAGCTGGGGGGCGGCGAGGCGCGGGACCGGGTGCGGCTGGCGGCGGCGCTGGACGCGGCGACGCTTGAAACCGATCTGGCGCGGCTGATCGAAACCGAGGAACGGCTGGCGCGCGAGCCCTCGGGCCGGGCGGTGATCAAGCGCATCCGACGGATCGGCGCGATCGTTCTGGATGAGAAGGTGATCGGGACGCCTGACGCGAGCCAGCTGTCGGCCGTACTGAAGGCCGAGGTCGAGGCCGAGGGGATCGGCGCCCTGCGCTGGGGCGAGCAGGCTTCGGCCCTGCGGGCGCGTCTGGCCTTTCTGCACGGGCTGGACCCGGCCTGGCCCGATGTGTCGGACGAAGGTCTCATGGCGGCGCGCGAGGCTTGGCTGTGGCCGGTGCTGGAGGGCGCTAAGTCGCTGGCGGCGATCGGCGACGGCAGGCTGGCGGACGCCTTGCGGGGGCTGATCCCCTGGGATCTGCAACGCAGGCTGGACGAACTGGCGCCGCCGCGACTGACGACGCCGCTGGGGTCGGCGGGCATCGACTATGGCGCCGAAGGAGGACCGCGCGTGGAGATCCGCGTTCAGGAGCTGTTCGGCGTGACGACCCATCCGACGGTCGGCGGCGGCCGCGTTCCCCTGACCCTGGCCCTGCTGTCGCCGGCGCGGCGGCCGGTGCAGGTCACCCAGGACCTGCCGGGATTCTGGGCGGGCTCCTGGGCTGCGGTGCGCTCGGAGATGCGCGGCCGCTATCCGCGCCATCCCTGGCCCGAGAACCCGGCCGAAGCCCAGGCGACCAATCGGGCCAAGCCGCGCGGGACGTGAAGCGTCGAACCGGTCCCAAGCGGCTGCAACCGGGCGGCAAGCGCTGCGTTGAGCCAATCTCGCAGAGGACGCCCCATGGCACTTACCCAACTCGACCCCCCGCTGCCTGTCACCGTGCAGGATCGCGGCAAGGGGTTCGCCTTCGCCGTCATCGACTATGGTCAGGAGCACAATCTGATCTGGGTGACGGCCATTACCGAGACCGGAGAAATCTGGTGCGCGCCCAACCCGGTCGTGCGGATGCAGGCGAACTGGACCATGGGACGGCCGTCGCCCGCAGGTTGAGGCTTTTCAGCGGGGGAAGATGACGCGATATGGTCAGGCGCACCTGCGGTGCGCCAACCGGGGACGAAATCGTGTCGAACGCCAGGATCATATCGCCCACAGCCGGCAAGGCGCGGGTTCTTTTCGCCAGCCTGATCGGCACCACGATCGAATTCTACGACTTCTACATCTACGCCACGGCGGCGGTGCTGGTGTTTCCGCAGCTGTTCTTCCCGGGCGGAGACCCGACGACGGCCATGCTGTCGTCCTTCGCCACCTTCTCCATCGCCTTTTTCGCAAGACCGGTCGGCGCCCTGGCTTTCGGGCATTTCGGGGACCGGGTGGGACGCAAGGCGACCCTGGTGGCGGCCCTTATGACCATGGGCCTTTCGACCGTGGCCATCGGCCTGCTGCCGACCCATGCGACGGTCGGTATTGTCGCTCCCCTGCTGCTGGCCCTGTGCCGGTTCGGACAGGGGCTCGGCCTGGGCGGCGAATGGGGCGGGGCCGTGCTGCTGGCCACCGAAAACGCGCCGCCGGGCAAGAAGGCCTGGTTCGGCATGTTCCCGCAACTGGGGGCGCCGATCGGCTTCATCCTGTCGACGGGCGCCTTCATCGTCCTGACCTCGACGATGGGCGAGGCCCAGTTCGAGGCCTGGGGCTGGCGCCTGCCCTTTCTGGCCAGCGCCGTCCTGGTCTTCGTCGGTCTGTGGGTGCGGTTGAAGATCACCGAGACCCCGGAATTCCAGACGGCGATGGACCGGAAGGAGCGGGTCAAGGCGCCGGCCGTGACCCTGTTCGCCCAGCACAAGACCGCCCTGTTCCTGGGGACGTTCAGCGGGGTGACGACCTTCTCCCTCTTTTATCTGATGACGGTCTTCGCCCTGGGCTGGGCGACGACGGGGATGGGGCTTGAGCGCGGCGAGGTCCTGCCGGTTCAACTGATCGGGGTGCTGTTCTTCGCCGCCTTTATCCCTGTGACGGCCCTGCTGGCCGACAAGTTCGGCCAGGTGAAGGTGCTGATCGCTTCATCGGTCGGGATCGCCCTGTTCGGCGGCCTGTTCGCGCCCCTGTTCGGAGCGGGGCTGACGGGGCTGCTGATCTTCTTCGCCCTGGGCTTTGCGCTGATGGGCTGCACCTACGGCCCTATCGGCGCGGCCATGGCGCGGCCCTTCCCGACGGCCGTCCGCTATACGGGGGCGTCCATGGCCTTCAATCTGGCCGGGATCGTGGGGGCGTCGCTGGCGCCCTATCTGGCGACCTGGCTGGCCAAGACCTATGGACTGGCGGCGGTCGGCGGCTATCTGGCCCTGTCGGCGGTGGTGACCATACTGGCCCTGTGGGGCATGGGGCGGGTCAGCCCGGAGACGGAACTCTAGAGCCTGATCCGTTGAGGAGGAACCGCGAAGCGGTTCCGTCCGAAACGATCATGCCCTAGGCTTCGTCCGTCGCCGCATAGACCATGATCCCGGTCGCGATGGCCAGGTTCAGACTGTCGGCCCGGCCGCGCATCGGGATCTTGACGTTGACGTCGCAGGCGGCGGCCAGTTGGTCGGTCAGGCCGGCCTGTTCATTGCCCATCAGGATCAGCGACGGCTTCTGCATCACCGCCGAGTGGTGGCTGACCTTGGCGTCCAGCCGGGTGCCGACGACGCTGCCGGGCCAGGTCTGGCGCCAGGCCAGGAAGGACTCGGGGTCGGCTTTGGTGATGGAGACGGCGAAGACCGAACCCATGGTCGCGCGCACCGCCTCGACCGAATAGGGATCGACGCAGTCGCCGATCAGGATGACGCCGCCGCAGCCGGCCGCGTCGGCGGTGCGGATGATGGTGCCCAGATTGCCGGGATCACGCACCTGCTCCAGGGCCACCCAGCAGGGGGCCGAGGCGGGGTCCAGCCTGTCCAGAGGGGTATAGATCTGATCGAACACGCCCAGGACGGTCTGCGGATTGTCGCGGCGGCTGATCTTTTCGAGGATGGCGTGGGTGACGACGACGATCTCGCCGCCGGCCTTGCGCGTCTCGGCCTTTGCCCGGTCCAGCAGGGGGTGCGGGCGGGCGTCCTCGCCGACCAGCAGCAGGCGCGGCGCCCGGCCCAGGTCCAGGGCCTCGCCGATGAATTTCAGCCCCTCGGCCAGGAAGGTCCCGGTGCTGTCCCGCTCCTTGCGCATATGCAGGGCGCGGACGGCCTTGACCGTGTCATTGGTCAGGGATGTGATCACGCGGTCCGTCATCGGCTCCACCGGGCGAAGAAGGACAGGCCGATGGCGCGGGCGTTCGGGCCGTCTTCGGACAGGGCCAGTTCGCCCCAGTCGATGCGACCGCTACGATCCGGCAGGGCCTCGGCCATCAGATGGGCCAGGGACAGGCCGGAGATGCGGGCGGCGTAGGCGTTCAGCAACAGGAAATCGGCCTCGTGGGACAACAGGGCGGCGCAATCCTTCAGCAGGGCCGGCATGTCCTCGAACAGGCGCCAGACCTCGCCGGTCGGGCCGCGTCCGTACTTGGGCGGGTCCAGGATGATTCCGTCGTATTTGGAGCCGCGCCGGACCTCGCGGGCCACGTATTTGCGGGCGTCCTCGACGATCCAGCGGATCGGGCGGTCGGACAGGCCGGACTGTTCGGCGTTCTCGCGGGCGTAGTTGACCGACTTCTTGGAGGCGTCGACGTGGGTGACCTCGGCCCCTGCGGCGGCGCAGGCCAGGCTGGCGACGCCGGTGTAGCCGAACAGGTTCAGGATCTTCGGAGCCCGGCCGGCGTCGCGCGTGAAGGCGCGCACGCGGCCGTCCAGCCAGTCCCAGTTGGCGGCCTGTTCCGGAAAGAAGGCTAGGTGGCGGAAAGGCGTGAAACGGCCGGTGAACTTCACCTCGCGCCATTTCAGGGGAAAGGCGTCGACGGGGCCGTGCCGGTCGAAGCGCCAGCGGCCGGAGTCTTCCTCCTCCTGCTGCGGGTCGAAGGCGGCGGTGGCCTGGTCGAAGGCGGCCGGGTCGCGCGGGGACCAGAAGCACTGGGGCTCGGGCCGGACCACCGTATAGGGGCCGTAGCGCTCAAGCTTCCTGCCATCGCCGGAGTCCAGCAGGGCGTAGTCGGACCAGCCGCGGGTCACCAGGGTTTCGGGGGTGGGAGAGAGCAGGGGCGCCATCCTGCGGCTGATAGGCGGTCAGGCGGCCTTACGTCCAGCATCGACATAGGTGGAGGCGCAGCATTCGGCGTCCAGGTCTGGGTCGTGGACCGTCTTGTCCCAGACATAGGGCGATACGATCAGTCGCCACAGGGCCTGGGCGAAGGCGACGCTGAGAAGTGACCAGTAGGCCGGCGCCAGCAGCATGTCGCTGAGACGATAGTCCAGACCGGCGCGGCGCGCTCCGACGGCGCAGCTCATCCATGCGGCGACGACGCCCAGGGCCAGGACGGCGAGCGATCCCGTCGGCAAGGACGGCGCCGCGCCCGCGTGAAGACCCAGGAGGAGGGCCGAGCCGATCCAGGCCAAGGCGGGAGCGTGGCAGGCGGCGGATATGACGGCGGCTCCCAAGGTCATGACAAGCGACAGCAGTCCGCGCTCGCCCAGGGCGGCGGGCGAGCGCGTATGGACGCCCCAGGTCTGCATATAGCCCTTCAACCATCGCGTTCTCTGGGGCAGCCAGCGCTCGAAAGGGCCGGGCGGCGTTTCCCAGGTCGGTCGGTGGATGACCCCCAGACGCCACCCCGCCGACCAGAGCCGAAAGCCAAGGTCGGCGTCTTCCGTCACATTATAGGCGTCCCAACCGCCCAGATCCCGGAGGATGGCCGTCCGAAGATGATTGCTGGTGCCGCCGAGGGGGAAGGGCAGGTTCAGCTTCGCCATGCCCTGAAGATTGACCTCGAAAAGGGCGGCGTACTCCAGGGCGAACTGTCGATCGAGAAACCCCTTCAGGCCGGCGCCTCTGCGAACGCGCAACGGCGCCTGAACGCAGGCGAGATCAGGGCTCTGGGCGAAGTGCGCCGCCGCTTCACGCAGTTGCCCCGGGTCCGGCGCATCTTCGGCGTCATAGACGGTGACCAGTTCGCCCTTGATGAAGGGAAGGGCGTGGTTGAGGGCGCGCGGCTTGGTCTGGGGCGCGCCAGGCGGCACAATCAGGATCTGCAGCCAGTCAGGCCTGGCTGCGGCCGTCGCCGCCGCAATGGTTGACTGATCGTGCGCTTCCAGGATGAGGAACCCCTGCAACTGTCGGCGGGGGTAGTCCAGCCGAGACAGGTTCTGCACCAACTGCTCCACCACCGCCGCCTCGTCATACAAGGCCGCCAGGACGGTATAGCGCGGCCAGCGGCCCGGCTTGGGCGGCGGGGGCGGCGGAGAAAGACTGGCTGCCGCCAGGACGGCCCGCCAAATGGCCGTGGCGACGAAACAAGCCTGAAGCCCCAAGATCAGGGCCTCCAGCGTCGCCCGTGGCCAGAGGACAAGGCCGAACGCCGCACATGCGACCAGCCCGCCGACAACCGCCGCCTGCCAGGCCGTCGGCGTTCGACGCCCTGCGCCGCTGAGCGCATTCGTCTTGATCATCATCGTTCCAGCCCCCGCCCGAGCCGAATACAACTGGAAATACTTGTTTGTTGCAACTGGATTTTTCTGCGCCGATTGGCGCCGATGATCGATTGTCGCTATTCAGATCGCCCCTGACCTGGAGTCGCCTTTGCCCCTCGCGTCGCAATCGTCTCGTTCCCACCGCAAGCCCAAGGGGGAAGGCCATTCACGGCGCGGCGAAATCCTGGCCGCCGCCGAGCGGATTTTCGTCGAGCACGGCTATGAAGGAGCGACCATTCGCAAGATCGCGGATGAGGTCGGCCTGTCCTCGACCGCCCTCTATATGCATTTCCCCGATAAGGGCGCGATCCTGCAGGAAATCTGCCGCAACGCCTTCAGCGTCCTGACGGCGGCTGCGGCCTCCCTGTCGACGGGCTCCGCGCCGCCGGAGGTGCGACTGAGGGCCATGATCGAGGCGTACGCCCAGTTCGGGTTCGATCAGCCCAACGCCTATCGCCTGATCTATCTGACCCGTCCCGTTGAGGCCCGAGAGGGCGCTCAGACCTTGTCTCAGGAACTGGGCGCCGTCGTCTTTTCCGCCTTTGGAGCCTTGGTTGAGGAGACCGTGGCCGCAGGGCGGATGGAGGGCGACGCCAGGGCGATCGCTCAGTCGATTTGGGCGGCTGCGCACGGCGTCGTGTCGCTGATGATCACCAAACCCTATTTTCCTTGGGTGGAGCGGGACCGGTTGGTCAAGACGACCCTGGACGCCGTGTTCGACGGCCTGCTTAAGCCGTGACCCCACGCCCCCGGTCGCTCCTTCTCTGTCTGGTCCTTGTGGGGCTGACGCCGGTCCCCGCCCAGGCTCGGCCCTTGCGGGTCATGGCCCTGGATCAGTGCGCCGATCAATATGTCCTGGCCCTGGCGCCGGACGCCGAACTGGCCCTGTCGCCACGCGCCGACGACCCTGACGCCTGGCTGAGGCGCGAGGCGGCCGGACACCGGCGGCTGCGCCCGACCCTGGAGGCGGCGGTGGGGTTCAAGCCGGATGTGGTCGTCCGCTACTGGGGCGGCGAACCCCGGCTGCTGGCGGCCCTGGAGCAGCGCGGGACCAAGGTGGTCACGATCGCGGACGCGACGGACTTCGACGGGGTGCGCGCCAATATTCGCGCCGCAGCGCAGGGTCTCGGACAGGCCGAGCGGGGGGCTCGACTGGAGCGGACCATGCAGGCCAAGCTGGATCGCGCGGCGCCGCCCGCCGGAAGCCCCACGCCCGGCGCCCTCTATCTGACCTCGGGCGGCTATACGTCCGGTCCCGGCACGCTGATGGATGCGATGATGCGGGCGGCCGGCTTTCGCAATCTGACGACCGCGCCGGGCTTCGGGGCCGTCAGTGTCGAGCAGATCGCGCTTCAGCCGCCCCTCCGGTTCGTGCTGGGCTTTTTCGACCAGTTGCGGGCCGACTGGCGGGGAGCAGGCCGCCATCCGGTGGTGCGCCGCGCCGCCAAGGGGCGGACGGCGGCGAAGCTGCCGGCGGCCGTCCTGACCTGTCCCGCCTGGTTCGCCGCCAACGGGGTGGAGATGATGAAGGCGCGGCCATGAGTCGGACGGTTCGTCTGTGCGTGAGGCTGGGCCTGCTCTGTACGGCGGCCGTGGCGACCGCCGTACTGTTCGGGGAGACGGGGTTCGACCGCGCCCAGTATGCGGCGGCCTTCGGCGATCCGTCTTCAGGTCCCTGGGACGTCTTGTGGCAGGTGCGGGCGCCCCGCGCCGTCTGCGCCCTGGTCGTGGGGGCGGCTCTGGGGCTGGCGGGGGCGGTGATGCAGGGGCTGCTCCGCAATCCCCTGGCCGATCCTGGCGTTCTGGGGGTTTCGGCGACGGCGGCCCTGGGCGCGGCCCTGGCGATCGTCCTGGGCGGCGCGGGCGTTGCGGGCCTGGTGGAGATGTCGGCCCTGGCCGGCGCTGCTGTGGCCGGTGGGGTGCTGGTCGCGGCAGCCGGACTGATGCGGGCGCCGGAGGCCCTGATCCTTTTCGGGGTGGCTTTGTCGAGTTTCGCGGGGGCGGCGACGGCCCTGATCTTCAACCTGTCGCCGTCTCCCATCGCCCAGGCCGAGGTCATGGCCTGGCTCTTGGGATCGGTACAGAACCGGAGCTGGGTGGATGTCGCCTGGGTGGCGCCGGCCCTGGCTATGGCCGCCGTTTTCGCGGGCCTGTCGGCGCGGGGACTGCGGATGCTCACCCTAGGCGATGAAACGGCCGCAATCTCGGGGCTCTCCATGGGGCGGTTGAGAGGCTTCGCCCTGATCGCGGCGGCGCTGGCGACGGGGGCGGCGGTGGCGGTCGCGGGCGTGATCGGTTTCGTCGGTCTGGCGGCGCCCCATCTGGTGCGGGCGGCGGTGCGTGGGGACGCGGGGCGAATCCTGGCGCCCTCGGCCCTGGCCGGCGGACTGATCCTGGTGGTCGCGGATTTAGCGGCGCGGCTGACGCCGACGGATCAGGAGCTGAAACTGGGGGTGTTCACGGCCTTGATCGGGGCGCCCCTGTTCGCCTTGATCGCCTGGCGGGCGGCGCGGGAGTGGCGGCTGTGATCGCGCCGCTGACGATGTGGGACGCCCAGGCGACCCTGGGCGGGCGCAAGGTGCTGGACGGTGCGAACGTCCAGGTCGAGCGCGGCCGATTGGTCGCGCTGGTCGGTCCCAATGGGGCGGGCAAGTCCAGCCTGATCAAGGCGTTCGTCGGATTGCTGGCGCTGGACGGCGGCGTCGCCCGCCTGAACGGCGACGACGTCACAATCCTGTCCCCTCGAGAACGGGCCCGGCGCGTCGCCTATCTGCCCCAGGAGCGGCGGATCGCCTGGAATCTGCCGGCGGTGGAGGTGGCGGCCCTGGGCGCGCCCTTCCTGGCCGGTCCCGAAGCCTTGGCGCGGGCCAAGCGGGCTCTGGCTGAAGTGGGCGGCGCCCATCTGGTCGATCGCGGCGTAGCCGAAATGTCCGGCGGCGAGCGGGCGCGGGTGCTGCTGGCGCGCGCTTTGACGACCGACGCCCCCATGCTGCTGGCGGATGAACCGATCGCGGGGCTCGATCCGGACGCGCAGCGGCTGGTGCTGGAGCGGCTGCGGACCCGCGCGGACGGCGGCGCCGCCGTGCTGGTCAGCCTGCACGACCTGACCCTGGCGGCGACCTTCGCCGACCAGGTGGTGGTCATGCATCAGGGACAGATCGCCGCCGCCGCCCCGCCGATGGAGGCGCTGGAGCCGGGCGTGCTCAAAAACGTCTTCGGCTTGGACGGGCGCTGGGTCGAAACACCGGACGGGCCGCTGCTGGCGGCCCGACGGGCTCAGTAGGCGACGTAGGGACGGGGACCCGCTGCGGCGCCGCGCGCAATGTCGGCCGAGGGCGTCAAGGGCGCCGAGCCGCCGTTCAGCCGGGCCTTGTAGACCGCCATATTCTCCATGACTCGCATCATATAGTTGCGCGTCTCGGTGAAGGGGGCGCATTCGATGAAGTCGATCGCGGCGTTGGCGTCGCCGCGCGGGTCGCCGCAGCGGGCGATCCACTGGTTCGGCCGGGCTGGGCCGGCGTTATAGCCGACGGTCGCCAGCAGCATGGAGCCGTTGTTGGCCGCCATCAGCTCGCCCAGGTGATAGCTCCCCAGGGTCATGTTGTAGTCCGGGTCCCACAGCTGTTCGGCCGAGAAGCTCATGCCCAGGCGACGGGCCACGCCGGAGCCGGTGGAGGGCAGGAACTGCATCATTCCGCGCGCATCGGCGCCGGAGCGGGCCCGAGGGTCGAAACTGGATTCCTGACGCGTGATCGCCTGGGTGAACTCCAGCGGCGCCGCGCCGGCGACCTGGGGTGGTATGCGGACCGGATACATCCGCTCCGGCAGGACAAAGCCCCTCTGGCTGGCCGCACGGCCGACCATCATGGCTGCGAAACCGTCGCCGTAGCTGCGGCTCAGATCCATCAGCAGGGCCAGATCCTCGATCGTGGGGAGGTCGTTGTCGAGTTGATAGGCGAAGACCCGCAGCAGGCTGGTCTCCCCGGTCTCGCCGAGAATCCGAGTGGCGCGAACCCGCTCGTCGGCTTCAAATCGGGCGATGTCCGCAGGGGTGGGCGCCGGATCGCCGGGCAGGGTCAGGGTGGTCATCCCGGCCTTTTCGGCGGCGAGCTGGCCATAGAAGGTCTGCCAGTGCTGGGCCCCGTTGCGGTAATAGGCCTGGGCGGCGTCGCGCTCGCCCCGGGCCTCGGCGGCCCGGCCCAGCCAGTAATAGGCGCGGCCCTGGGTGATCGGAGTTGAGGAGGCGGTGCGCAGGGCCTCGAAATGACGGGCGGCGACTTCGGGCTGGTTCAGCTTTGTCAGGGCGACCCATCCGGCGAAGAATTCGGCGTCAACCATTCGGTCGCCCGAGGTGAAGCCGTGGCCGTTCATCGCATCATAGGCGGCGCGCCAGTTTCCCTGCTGCAGGGCGTCCAGATAATAGTTGCGGCGCTCGGTCCACAGGGTGTCGTCGCCCACCGTGTGGCCCGGAGCGGGCGGGAGGTAGGCCAGAAGCGGGAAGGCTTCGGACTGACGGTTCTGAGACCGCAGGATACGAACCCGTTCCAGGACCACGACGGGATCGACGGCCTGTGTCGGGGTCAGGGAAGCGACCACGGCGTCAGGGCTGTAGGCGGTGCGCAGGCTCATGACGGCGTTTGCGACGGCCGCCCGTTCCGGTGAGACGAGGCCCGTCATCGCGCGGGTGGCCGGGCCGTGAGGGCCCATCAGTAGCAGATTGAGGCGGGTCTCATGATCGGCCGGGGTCAACCATCCGGCCCAGGCGGCCAGAATGCGCGATTGCGGCGCCTCGTCGAAGGATCGCGTGCGCCACCATTCGCGGATCAGGGCGCGCGCCTCATCGCTTCGCCCCCTCTGTTCAAGGGCGGCGGCGTAGGCGATGGCGCCATCGACCGTGCGGGGCGGTTCCTGCGCGAACAGGGCCAGGGCGGCGTCCGGGCCGACGCCGGATCGGGCCAGCACCTTTTCTGTCGCTTCGCGGCGTGATTCGGCCCTCGGCCAGCCGGCCAGCTCCGTCTGGGCGCGGGCGAGGTCGGCGTAGGACAGCTGTTCGCCCGAGGTGTCGATCAGGGCCCACTGGACCAGTTTGCGCGCTGCGGGATCGCCGATCTGTGAGAGGGCCGACTGGGCGCCCAGCACGTCGCGCGCCCGCGCGGCGGCCAGTCCTTGACGAAACAGCGCCGTGTCCTGATCATTCAGGACGCGGGTTTGGCCATAGGCGACGCCGGTTTGAGTGACGGAACCATAGGGGACGGCCTGCGCCGGCGCCGCGTCTTGAGGGCTCGGCGCAATCAAGGCGAGCACCGCCGCCAGACTCGTCGCAATCATGATCTTTCCTGTTCTCATTCATCCCGGTTGCGGCGAAGCCGCTGGCGACCTAACGTCTCGCGCTCTCAAGACAGAGGTCCTGGACGTCCGTCCATCGCCCCTCCCCAGTTAGGCTAGCTAGTCCCATGACCGCCCCCTTGTTCAAGGGCGTGATCACCGCCCTGATCACACCACTTCATGACGGAAACGTGGACGAAGCCGCATTCGCCACGCTGATCGAGCGTCAGATCGCCGCAGGCGTCAGCGGCCTGGTGCCCGTCGGCACGACAGGCGAGGGCGCCAGTATGGATCTGGACGAGCACAAGCATGTGATCGAACTGTGCGTGCGGCTGGTCGCCGGCCGCGTTCGCGTCATCGCCGGAACCGGTTCGCCCTACACCAAGGAAGCCATCGACCTGACCCGTCACGCCAAGACGGTGGGGGCGGACGGCGCCCTGGTCGTGACGCCCTATTACATCCGCCCGTCCCAAGCCGGGATGGCGGCGCATTTCGAGGCCATAGCGGACGCCGTCCAACTGCCCATCCTGCTTTACAACGTGCCCGCGCGAACCGGCGCGGACCTGGCGAATGAGACGGTGGCGCGATTGGCGGCTCATCCGAACATCGTCGGCATCAAGGACGCCACCGGCGACATGAGCCGGGTCAGTTGGATGCGGGCCGAGATCCAAGAGCCGTTCGACCTGATCTCCGGCGATGACTCCAGCTATTTGGGCTATCACGCCCATGGCGGGGTGGGACTTATTTCGGTGGCGTCGAATGTGGCGCCCGAAGCCATGGTCGCTTTGCACAATGCGGCGGCGGCCGGCGACTATGCCGCAGCGCGGGATTGGCAGGACCGTCTGATCGGTCTGTGTAAGGCGCTGTTCCTCGATAATTCTCCCGCCCCGACCAAATACGCCCTGGCCCGGCTGGGCCTGTGCCGTGAAGAGGCGCGCTTGCCGCTGTCGCCGACCTCCGACGCGGTCAAGCCGGCCATCGACAAGGCCATGGTCGAGGCGGGCGTGATCTGATGGCGCCCAAGCCGCAGCCCAAGTCCAAGGTCATCGCCGAGAACCGCCGCGCGCGCTTCGACTATTTCCTGGAGGACAATATAGAGGCGGGGATTCAGCTGCTGGGCACCGAGATCAAGGCTCTGCGCGACGGTCGGGCCAATATCGCCGAAAGCTATGCGGCGGTTGAGGGGCGAGAGATCGTCCTGATCAACGCCGACATTCCGCCCTACAAACAGGCCAACCGCTTCAATCACGAGCCCCGCCGGCCGCGCAAATTGTTGCTGCATCGCAAGCAGATCGACAAGCTGATGGGGGCGGTGCAACGCGACGGTCAGACCATCATCCCGCTGAGGCTCTATCTGAACGAAGCGGGCAAGGCGAAGTTGGAGATCGCCCTGGCCAAGGGCAAGAAGCTGCACGACAAGCGCGAGGCCTCGGCCGAACGGGACTGGCAGCGCGACAAGGCGCGGCTGATGCGGGACAAGGGCTGAGCCCCGTCGCCGTCGCCTAGCTGAGAGGGCGGGCGTCCATCACGCCGGGCAGGTCGGAGACTCCTCGGCTCATCTGGCCGCCGGCGGAGGGGGCGACCAGACCCCCTGTCAACAGCGTCAGCACCGTGAAGGCGACCACGACCACGGCTGCGATCAAGGCCAGCCTGCGCTCGGCTGGGGTGAAGAGTCGATCGGTCGTGCGTTGCATGGTTCAGCCTCCCTCCCCTCGAGAACGCAGCGGCGGGGCCTCAGTTCCGCCTCAATTGGATCCTGCCGGATTGGTGCGACACCTCCGCGACAGCACGGTCAGGCTTCTATGATCGACCGGGCGCGATTGAACACCGCTTCGAACATGTCCGGGGTCAGGCGACCCGTGTTCGTGTTCAATCGGGAGCAGTGATAGGAGTTCAGGATCACATAGCCTCCGGCCTCGCCCTCGGCCCCATGCCCCGCCGGCATGGCCGAGGCGGGGCGGCCGAACGCCTTGAGGATGTTGCGGCGAGAGACGTCGCCCAGGGTGATGATGACCTTAAGATTGGGCAGAAGCGCAAGTCGGTCGATCAGGAAAGGACGACAGGTCGTCTCTTCGACCGGCAGGGGCTTGTTGCCGGGCGGGGCGCAGCGGACGGCGTTGGTGATCATGCAATCGACCAAGGTCAGATCATCGTCGCCGTTCGGCTCATAGGTTCCGGTCGCGAAGCCGGTCTTCTTCAGCGTGTCGTACAGCAGCCATCCGGCGTGGTCGCCCGTGAATGGACGGCCGGTGCGGTTGGCTCCGGTGCGGCCCGGCGCCAGGCCGGCGACCAGAAGCCGCGCCTGAGGGTCGCCGAAGGAGGGGGCGGGGCCGTTCCACCAATCCGGATTCTGGCGGGCGTTTTCCTGGCGATAGGCCACCAGTCGCGGGCAGAGCGGACAGTCGCGGGGCGGCTCGGGCGTTAGGCTCATTGCGCCGTCGCCGACTTGGGTCGGCCGAAGTCGGCCATCAGATCGTTCAGGTCCAGGAAGGCGTCCGCCTGACGGCGCAGTTCGTCGGCGATGTGGGGCGGCTGAGTCTTCTGGGTGGAGATGACCGTCACCCGCACGCCCTTGGCCTGGACGGCCTGGACCAGCCGTCGGAAGTCGCCGTCGCCCGAAAACAGCACGACATGATCCAGCGCCGGAGCCAGCTCCAGCATGTCCACCGCGATCTCCATGTCCATATTGCCCTTGATCCGGCTATGGCCGGCCGTGTCCGTGAACCGCTTCACCGGCTTGGTGACGACGGAAAAGCCGTTGTAGTCCAGCCAGTCCACCAGGGGTTTTACCGGTGAGAACTCTTCGCCCTCCACCACCGCGGTGTAATAGTAGGCGCGGATCAGGATGGATTTCTCGCGAAACCAGTCCAGCATCCGCCGGAAGTCCATATCGTGTTGCAAGGCGCGTGCGGCGGAATACAGGTTGGACCCGTCGATGAAGATCGCCAGGCGGTCGGTGGGATGAAACATGGTCGAGGCCGTCGAAAGAGATGAAATGAGGGACGAAAGGCGAGGGGCGCCGGTCGATACGAGAATCGACGCCGCACTCGACCTGAACGCCGCAGTCATCGTGGCGCTGGGCTGTAATGACAAGGGGGCCTGGTCGTCTTGCCGCGAGGCCCTGGAGGCGGCTCTGGCGCGGTTTCGCACGGAAGGGATCGACATCATCGCCCGGTCGTCCTGGTGGTCGTCGCTGGCATGGCCCGATCCGCAGGATCCGCCGTTCCTGAACGGCGTCGTGATCGTGAGCACCGCCCATGATCCCCATGATCTGATGGCGGCCCTGGGCCGGATCGAAGACGCCTTCGGGCGGCGTCGGTCGGCGCGCAACGCGCCGCGCACCTTGGATCTGGACCTGATCGCCTACGGGCGACTGATCGGCGACCTGAACGGCCTGATCCTGCCGCATCCCAGGGCGGCCGAGCGCAGATTCGTCATGGGGCCGATTGCGGAGATTGCGCCGGACTGGGTGCATCCCGCCGGCGGCGACGCCGCAGCCCTTGCCGGGGCCGCAGGGGTCGGCAAGGACGCTCATCCCATCTGACGCCGTAGTTTCGCCGCTCTGGCGTTGCAAAACAGCGACCATATCTGTATTTGACGCGGTTCTCCCCCGCGTTCGAGGAATTTCATGGCCCGCGTCACCGTCGAAGACTGCATCGAGAAGGTTCCGAACCGCTTTGGTCTGGTGCTGATGGCGGGTCACCGCGCCCGCAGCATCGCCAACGGCGCCGCCCTGACGATCGACCGCGACAATGACAAGAACCCCGTGGTCGCCCTGCGCGAGATCGCCGATGACACGGTGGCGCCCGATGAACTGCGCGAGACCATCATCACGACGCTGCAACGCGTCGATGAGCGCACGGAGGCCGAGGACGAGGCGGAAACCGTCGCCCTGCTGGCCGAGCCGCAGCACATGAACATGGCCGAGGCCGAGCTGATCCGCGCCCTGCAAAGCGACCGGGACGGCGGTCAGGAGGAGCGCTACTGACGCCCGAGGGAGCCCCAGGCGTCACTATCCTGCCGGCGCGGACCGAGACGGTTCCGCCGGCGCCCCAAGCTGCAGACAAAATCGAGCCGGCGAAAGACATGGCGCCGCTCAAGCGCGCGCCGATCCTGCGTCAGTTCGAACTGATCGAGGCCGTCAAGGCTTATGATCCGACCGCTGACGAGGCGCTTCTCAATCGCGCCTATGTTTATGCGATGAAGATGCACGGCTCGCAGCTGCGGGCTTCAGGCGATCCCTATTTCGCCCATCCGATCCAGGTCGCGGGCATATTGACCGACTATCGGCTGGACACGGCGACGATCGTCACGGCCCTGCTGCATGACGTCGTCGAGGACACCTCGGCCACACGCGAAGACATCGCCCAGATGTTCGGGGAAGAGGTGGCCGTCCTGGTTGAGGGCGTGACCAAGCTGAGCCGGCTTGAGCTTCAGGCCGAGCATACGCGCCAGGCCGAAAACCTCCGCAAATTCATTCTTGCGATCAGCCGGGACGTGCGGGTCCTGTTGGTCAAGCTGGCGGACCGCCTGCACAACATGCGGACCCTTCAGTACGTCAAGCCGGAGAAGCGTGAGCGCATCAGCCGCGAGACGCTTGAGGTCTATGCACCCCTGGGGCGGTCGATCGGCATTCACTCCATTGCTTCCGAGTTGGAAGAACTGGCCTTCACCCATCTGAATCCGACGGCCAAGACGGCCATCGAACGTCGGCTTGAGGCGTTGAAGCTGGAGCATGGTCACGCCATCGAGGGCGTGTCGGACGAGGTGGAGCGGGTGCTGTCGGAAGCCGGGGTGCCGGCTCGGGTTTTCGGTCGGCAGAAGACGCCCTATTCCATCTGGCGCAAGCTGCAACGCAAGTCCGTCGGGTTTTCGTCCCTCTCCGACATCTATGGATTCCGCGTCATTCTGGAGGCGGAGGACGACTGTTACCGCGCGCTGGGCGTGATCCACCGGGCCTGGCCGATGGTGCCGGAACGGTTCAAGGACTTCATCTCCACGCCCAAGTCGAACAACTACCGCTCGCTGCACACCACGGTCGTGGGGCCGCGCGGCTTGCGAATCGAAATGCAGCTCCGCACCGAGGCTATGGACCGCGTCGCCGAGGACGGGGTGGCGGCCCACTGGCGCTACAAGAACCATTCCTACGGTTTCGATCATGAAGCCATGGCGACGGGAGGCGGCCGCGATCCCTTGCAGAACCTGCGCCACCTGGTTCAGGTGATCGAACACGGCGAGGGCGGAGAGGACTGGGTCGAGCACGCCAAGCTCGAAATGTACCTGGATCAGGTCTTCGTTTTTACGCCCAAGGGCCGGCTGGTGACCCTGCCGCGGGGCGGCATGCCGCTGGACTTCGCCTATGCGGTTCACACAGAGGTCGGCGACACGGCCGTCGGGGTAAAGGTCAACGGCGAGCTCAAGCCGATGCGGACGCCCTTGCAGAACGGCGACGTGGTCGAGATCATTCGCGGGGCCAAGCGGGAGGTGCCGGCGGACTGGCGTAGTCTGACGGTGACCGGGCGGGCCCGTTCCGCCATTCGTCGTCATATCCGAACCTCCGAGCGTGAAGAGTTCATCAAGCTGGGCCGTGTGGCGCTGGAGCAGACGCTGGCCCGGGTGGAGAAGTCTCTGGCTGACGTCTCGCTAAAGCCGGTTCTGGAAACCCTGGCGGTCGCCTCGGACGACGATGTGTTCGAAAATCTGGGCCGCGGTCGGTTCTCGCCCACGACCGTGGCCGAGACCCTGTTCCCGTCCTTGAAGGGGCGGTTGAAGGCCGGGCCGGAAAAACAGAGGATCGAAGGCGACACGGCCCGGCTGTTCGTTCGCGGCGGCGGGCTCACGCCCGGCGTCAGCGTCCATTTCGGCCGTTGCTGCACCCCGGTGCCCGGCGATCGCATCGTGGGCATTCTTGAGCCGGAGACCGGGCTCACCGTCCATACCATCGACTGTCAAGCCCTGGCGGCCTTCGCCGATGACGATTCGGTCTGGCACGATCTGCAATGGACGCCCCAGGCCGAGACGGACGCCGTCGCCGCGGTCCGGTTGAACGCCACCATCCGCAATGCGCCGGGCGTGCTGGGACAGGTGACCACCCTGATCGGCGAGGCGGGCGGCAACATCATCAATCTGTCGATGGCCTATCGCCAGCAGGACTTCTTTGACGTGACGATTGATGTGGAGGTGGAGGACGCCAAACACGCCACCACCATCATGGCGGCTCTGCGGGCCAATCCTTCGGTCGACAACGTCGATCGCGGGCGCGGCTGAGTCTTTCGCCGGACGGGGCGAGGCGCTAAGACCCCCCGCATGAACACCCAAGACGTCCTCAACGAGTTTCGCGACGCCGGCGCCCTGCGCGAAGGCCATTTCGTCCTGTCCTCCGGTCTGCACAGCCCGGTCTTTCTGCAGAAGAACCTGGTCTTCATGCAGACGGACCGCTGCGAGCGGCTGTGCAAGGCTTTGGCGGACAAGATCGTCGCGACGGTCGGGCCGGTGGATGTGGCCATTTCGCCGGCCGTGGGCGGGATCATTCCCGGCTATGAGACGGCGCGTCACCTGGGCGTCCCGTCGATGTATGTCGAGCGCGAAGGCGGCCAGTTCAAGCTGAGGCGCGGGTTTTCGGTCGAGCCGGGCCAGAAGGTTGTGATGGTGGAGGATATCGTCACCACCGGCCTGTCGTCGCGCGAATGCATCGCCGCCATCCAGGCGGCGGGAGGCGAGGTGGTCGCTGCGGCCTGTATCGTGGACCGGTCAGGCGGAAAGGCCGATGTGGGCGTGCCCCTGATCGCCCTGGCGTCGCTGGAGGTGCCGGCCTATCCCGCCGACGCCCTGCCGCCGGAACTGGCGGCCGTGCCGGTCGAAGACCCCGGCAGCCGCAGACTTTCGAAGTAATGTCCGGCGAAGCGACGTCGGGGTCGGCGAGGAGCTGAAGATGCGCGAACGGGTGAGGCTGGGCGTCAATATTGATCATGTCGCGACGGTTCGGAACGCCCGCGGCGGCGCCCATCCGGATCCGGTCCGCGCGGCGGAGACGGCCTTGACGGCGGGGGCGGACGGCATCACCGCCCACCTGCGCGAGGATCGGCGCCACATTACGGATGCCGACATCGGCGTGCTGAGCGCGCTCTGCGCGCGCGCCGGCAAGCCGCTGAACTTCGAAATGGCCGTGACCGACGAGATGCTGAGCATCGCCCTGCGCCACCGCCCCCACGCCGCCTGCCTTGTACCCGAGCGGCGCGAGGAGGTGACGACGGAAGGCGGCTTGGCGGTGGCGGGACAGGAGGCGCGGATCAAGCCTGTCGCTCAGGCCCTGACGGAAGCTGGGATACGGGTCTCGCTGTTCATCGAACCGTCCGAGGCTCAGGTCGAGGCCGCCGCGGCGGTCGGCGCTCAGGTGGTGGAGTTTCACACCGGCCGCTATTGCCACCTGACCGATCCCGGCGAGCGGGAGGTCGAGTTCGAGCGGCTGGCCGCCGCCGCCGCCCAGGCCGACATCCTGGGGCTGGAGGTCCACGCCGGTCACGGGCTCGACTATGAGACCGCCCCAAGGATGTTGGCCATTCCCGAGATTCGGGAGCTGAACATCGGCCATTTCCTGATCGGCGAATCCATATTTGTGGGCCTGGATACAGCGATCCGGCGCATGCGGGCGGCTATGGATTCGGCGAAGTGATCATCGGCGTCGGCGCGGACCTGTCGGACATCCGGCGTATCCAGGCCTCGCTCGACCGGTTCGGCGAGCGGTTCAAACAGCGCTGTTTCACCGATATCGAACGGACGCGGTCGGATCGGAAGCCGGACCCGGCCTGGAGCTACGCCAAGCGGTTCGCGGCCAAGGAGGCCTGCGCCAAGGCCCTGGGCACCGGCATGAGGGCGGATGTCTATTGGCGCGACATGGGGGTGGTGAACCTGAGGTCCGGGCAGCCGACCCTGGCCCTGACCGGCCACGCGGCCGATCACCTGGCGCGGCTGACCCCGGCCGGGCACGAGGCGAAGATTCACCTGACCCTGAGCGACGAACACCCCTATGCGCTCGCCTTCGTGGTGATCGAAGCCTTGCCGCTGTCGTAATCGCGATATACCCGTCACTGGACGACCGCGAGGACGCGGCAAGGGGATGCTTGATCGCATGAGCGAAGATCAAAAGCCGCAGGGCGACGACGTGAACACGAGCGATGCTGCGGGTGCGGCCTCGGCGGGCGACGTCTATGTCTGGACTGAGGGCGACAAGGCGGAGAAGCCTGTGGAGGCGCCTGTCGAGCCGATGACCTCGACGACTTCGGCGGCGCCGGTCGCCGCGAAGCGGCCGGTTTGGAGCGACGACGGCGACGCCCCCTTCGAGGACGCGCCGGCGCCTGCGGCGCACAAGGCGGACAAGTCTTCCAAGGCCAAACAGGGCGGCGGGGCCGGGGACGAGACGATGGAAATCGTCAAGACGGTCGTCTTCGCCCTGCTGATCGCCATGGTGCTGCGGATCTTCCTGTTCCAGCCCTTCACCATTCCATCGGCCTCGATGGAGCCGAACCTGTATGAGGGCGACTATATCGTCGTGTCGAAATGGTCCTACGGCTATTCGAGACATTCGATCCCGTTCAGCCCGCCGCTGTTCGACGGCAGGATCTTGGGGTCGGCGCCCAAGCGGGGCGACATCGTCGTGTTCAAACTGCCGCGCGACGACAAGACCGACTTCATCAAGCGCGTGATCGGCTTGCCGGGCGATCGGATCCAGATGATCGCCAACAAGCTGTATATCAACGATAAACCTGTTCAGGACGTCGTGGTCAGCCAGCAGGAGATCAACGACATCTTCGGCCCGCGCCCCGTCACCGAGGTTCGCGAGACCCTGCCCAACGGCAAGAGCTTCATGACCCAGGACTTCGGCCCGGGCAACGATCTGGACGACACCCCCGTCTATGAGGTGCCGGCCGGTCACTATTTCATGATGGGCGACAACCGCGACAACTCGATCGACAGCCGCGTCGAACAGTCCAGCGGCGTGGGCATGGTCCCGGCCGAGAACCTGGTCGGCAAGGCGCAGATCATCCTGTTCTCGTGGAAGCCGGGCGCCTCGCTGTTCAAGCCCTGGACCTGGGGCAATGTGCGGCTCGATCGGTTCTTCGACGTTCTGCACTGATGGCGAATACGCGGGCCGAGGCGGTCGCGGCGCTTGAGGCGCAGCTCGGCCATCATTTCCGGGACAAGGCCCTGCTGGATCGCGCCCTGACCCACGCCAGCGTGGGCGAGGGCGCGCCGGTCGGCGTCCATGGGCCCAAGCACAACGAGCGGCTGGAGTTCCTGGGCGACCGGGTTCTGGGCCTGCTGGTGGCGGACAAGCTGTCGCGGGATTATCCGACCGCGGACGAAGGGCAGCTGTCGTCCAGCCTGCACGCCCTGGTCGACAAGACCGCCTGCGCCCGTGTGGGCGAAGCCCTGGGCGTCGGCCCGGCGATGCGGCTCTCGCCGGGCGAGACCAAGACGGGCGGCCGCCGCAAGGCCGGGGTCATCGCCGATGCGGTCGAGGCCATTCTGGCGGCCGTCTATCTGGACGGCGGTCTCGAGGCGGCCCGGACGGTGTTCGACAAGGCTTGGGCGTCGGAATTTGCAGCGCCCCCGTCGCGAACCGTGACCAATCCCAAGTCGGCCTTGCAGGAATGGGCCCAGGGGCTGGGTCGGCCCCTGCCGACCTATCGCATCGCAGATCGGACGGGTTCGGATCATGCACCGACTTTCACCGTCGAGGTGTCCGTTGAAGGCGTGGAGCCCTTGACCGCGCAGGGGCGTTCGCGTCAGGAGGCGGAGAAGGCGGCCGCAACGGCCCTTTTGAAACGTGAAGGCGTCATTTGACCGATATTGAAAACCAGCGGGCGGGCTTCGCCGCCATCATCGGCGCCCCGAACGCGGGCAAGTCCACGCTGGTCAACCGGCTGACCGGGTCCAAGGTCTCCATCGTCACCCAGAAGGTGCAGACCACGCGGTTCCCGGTGCGCGGCATCGCCATGGAAGGCGACGCCCAGATCGTGCTGGTGGACACCCCCGGCATCTTCACCCCGCGCCGACGTCTGGATCGGGCCATGGTCGCCTCGGCCTGGGGCGGCGCCGAGGATGCGGACGTGGTGGTGCATCTGATCGACGCCCAGTCCCACATCAACGCCGAAGGTCGCGAAGGCACGGCGGCGGATCGGCGCTCGGCCGAGGACACCGAGACCATCATCGCCAATCTCAAGGCGACCGGAACCAAGGTCATCCTGGCCCTGAACAAGATCGACGGCATGCGGCGCGACACCCTGCTGGGCCTGTCGCAGAAGCTCTTCGAGAGCGGCGTCTATGAGGAGGTCTATATGATCTCCGCCGCCAACGGCGACGGGGTCGAGGACCTGAAGCAAAGGCTGGCGCGGTCCATGCCCAAGGGGCCGTGGCTCTATCCCGAGGACCAGGCGGCGGACGTGCCGGTGCGGGTTCTGGCGGCCGAGATCACGCGCGAGAAGGTCTATCTGCGGGTCCATGAGGAACTGCCCTATTCGGCGGCGGTGGAGACGACCAGTTTCGAGGAGCGGGCCGACGGCTCGGCCCGCATCGAACAGACCATCTATGTCGAGCGCGAGAGCCAGCGCCCCATCGTTTTGGGCAAGGGCGGCCAGACCCTGAAATGGATCGGCCAGAAGGCGCGTGAGGAGCTGAACGAGATTCTGGGCCGCCAGGTCCACCTGTTCCTGACGGTGAAGGTCGATCCGAAGTGGCAGGATTCGCGGGCGCTCTACGCCCAGTTCGGTCTGGATTTCGACGTCTGAGCGCCCGTGTTTGAAGTGCCGCGTACCCCGGGGGGGCATCCCCGGCTCGTTCTGGGCGTCCTGGGGGCGCTGATCCTCGGCGGCGCCGTCTGGGCCGGATTCTCCACAGCGGTAAGGCCCGTCAGCGACGCAGCGCGCGCCGCCGCTGCGCCCGATACGCCGCCGCGCCCGCCGCTGGTCGTGGTCGAGGACCTGCCTCGGCTGGCCGCGCGGCTGGATCGCGAGGCTGCCGCCGGTCGGTTCATGGGAGGGGTCCTGGTAGCCAGGGGCGACCGGGTTCTGTTCCGTCAGGTCTACGGCAAGGCGAACTATGGGCAGGACCAGGCGCTGAAACTGGACTCGCGGTTCCGGCTGGCCTCGATCTCCAAACAGTTCACGGCGGCGGCTATTCTGCATCTGCAGGGCGAGGGACGGCTGAGCGTCTCGGACCCCGTCTGCAAATGGATCCAGCCCTGTCCCAAGGCGTGGGAGCCGGTGCGGATCAGCCACCTGCTGTCGCACACCTCGGGCATACCGGACCTGATGGCGCGGCCGGGCTGGGGCATGAGGCGCACGACTCCGGCGACCCTGGACGAGCTGACCGAGGATTCGAAGCGGTTCGGCCTGCAGTTCACGCCAGGGACCAAGGTCCGGTACGACAATGCAGGCTTCAACCTGGCGGCGGCGATTGTCGAGAAGGCCAGCGGACGGCCGTATGAAGCCTATATGCACGACACCTTCTTCGGCCCCCTGGGCATGAAGGACAGCGGGCTGGACCTGGACGGCGGCGACCATGGGCTGATTATGGGGTACGCCAACTTCCCCGGCGGGCTGGCGGCCCAGCCGAACGCCAACACCTCCATCGTCGCGGGGGCGGGGGCGGTCTATTCGACGCTGGACGATCTGCTGGTCTGGCAGAGGGCGTTGCACCGCGGCGGTCTGCTGAAGCCGTCCAGCTATCAGCAGATGCTCGCCGACCACGCCCCTGCCGATACGCCGATGGAGCGGGGCCATCCACGCCGCGACTGGGGCTACGGGATTTTCGCGAACCGGCTGGGCGATCAGGTTCGGCCAAGCTTCCAGGATCGCCAAATCTACCACACCGGCAGCTGGGGCGGATTCCGCAACCTGATGCTGTACCAACCCGACGCCGATGTGACGGTGATCGTGCTGTCGAACAACTATCACCTTCGGGATCAGGTCTTCCTGATCAGCCAGCAGGCGATGGCCGAAGCCCTGGGCCGTGACTTCCCCACGACCCTGCACCGCTAGCCTCATCTGAGGCCGTCCTAAAAGCGTCCGCTCCCGTCAAACGGACCGGCGCGGGGCGCAAAGGCTTGCGCCGCCGTATTCAGGAGCGGACGGAAGTGATCCGACCCGCTTCCTCAGGCCGGAAGCATGGACCCAGTGTCGATATAGCGCTGATGCCAGGACAGGGCCTCGTTCAGCAGATGCGGCGACTGGAGACCGTAGGAGCCCTTCAGCGCGCGCTCGAAATAGTCGGTCAGTCCGTCGCGGTATCTGGGGTGGGCGCACTGGGCGATGATCAGCCGGGCGCGCTGTTTCGGCGACAGGCCGCGCAGATCGGCCAGGCCCTGTTCGGTGACGATGACCTGGACGTCCTGGGTGATGTGATCGACATGGCTGGCCATGGGGACGATGGCCGAGATGGCGCCGCCCTTGGCCGTCGAGGGGGTCACAAAACACGAGATGAAGGCGTTGCGCGAAAAGTCGCCCGAACCGCCGATGCCGTTCTGGATGCGCGAGCCCATGACCTGGGTCGAGTTGACGTTGCCGTAGATGTCGGCCTCGATCAGGCCGTTCATGGCGATACAGCCCAGGCGGCGGATCAGCTCGGGGTGGTTGGAGATTTCCTGGGGGCGCAGGATGATCTTGCCGCGGAACTGCTCCATCCGGCTGTTGAGATCGGCCGCCGCCTCAGGGCTGAGGGAGAAGGCGGTGGCGGAGGCGACGGTCAGCTTTCCGGCGTCCAGCAGGTCCAGCATGCCGTCCTGGATGACCTCCGTATAGGCGGCCATCCGCTCGAACGGACTGTCCATCAGGCCCGCCAGGACGGCGTTGGCGACATTTCCGACGCCCGACTGGAGCGGGAGCAGGGCGGCGGGCAGGCGGCCGACCTTCACCTCATGCTTGAGGAATTCGATCAGGTGACCGGCGATGGCGCGGGCGTTGGCGTCCGGAGCGGCGAAGGGCAGGTTGCGGTCCGGCGCCTCCGTCTCGACGATGGCGACGATCTTGTCCGGGTCGCAGCGCAGGGTCGGCTGGCCGATCAGCTGGTCGGGCCGGGTCAGGGGGATGGGCACCCGATTGGGCGGCAGGGCGGTGCCGTAATAGATGTCGTGCATCCCCTCCAGGGCGGCATCCTGCCAGGCGTTGACTTCGAGGATCACCCGCTCGGCCCGGTCCAGCCAGGTCTTGTTGTTGCCGATCGAGGATGAGGGGACCAGGGAGCCGTCCTCCTTGACCGCCGAAACCTCGATCACGGCCGTGTCGAGGCTGCCCAGCACGCCTTGCCAGACCATGGGGGCGAGGTGGCTGAGGTGCATGTCCAGATAGTCCATCTGGCCGGAGTTGATCTTCTCGCGGGCGATGGGGTCGGAGTTGTAGGGCAGGCGGCGTTCGATGCCGTCGGCCTTGGCCAGGGCGCCGTCCAGCTCGGGTCCGGTCGAGGCGCCGGTCCACAGGTTCAGCCGGAAGGGGGAGCCCGCGTCATGCGCCGCCTCGATCCGCCGGGCCAGGGCCGGCGGGACAAGCTTGGGATAGCCGGAGCCGGTGAAGCCGCTCATGCCGACGGTCGATCCGGCCGGGATCAGGGCGGCGGCGTCTTCGGCCGACATAAGCTTGGAACGCAGGGACGAACAACGGATGCGCGACATGAACTCTTCAGGGTTGCGGCCGGGGAGGGCCTTCAGCGTCTCGGTTAGGCGGCGCCTTGAAGGCGATCCATTCGACCTTGGTCTAGATCGGCCCAGGCGTCCCTGATCTTCGTCAAACCCGCCACGCCTCGATGGAACGCCTCAAGGCCCCGCCGGTTTGCCAGAAAACGACGGAAAGGATCCCCATGAGAGCGCTCGTTCTGAACTGCACCCTGAAACCTTCGCCCCAGACGTCCAGCACCGAGGCCCTCGCCCGGGTGGTGATCGCGGAGCTGGAAAAGGGCGGCGCCGAGGTCGAGCTGGTCCGGCTGGTGGATCTGAACCTCAAGCCGGGCGTGAGGACGGACGAGGGCGAAGGCGACGACTGGCCCTCGGTTCACGCCAAGATTATGGCGGCCGACATCGTCGTCTTCGCCACCCCGACCTGGGTCGGCCAGATGTCGAGCGTCTGTATGAGGGCCCTGGAGCGGATGGATGCCCTGTTCGGGGAAACGGACGACAGCGGCCGGCCCGTCGCCTTCGGCAAGGTGGGCGGCATCGTCATCACCGGCAATGAGGACGGCGCGCACCATATCGTCGCCACCGTGTCCCAGGCCCTGATCGACATGGGCTTCACCATGCCGGCGCAGAGCTGGACCTACTGGCACCTGGGGCCGGGCGCCGGTCCCGACTATGTCGAGACGGATCAGGGCCATGACTATTCCGATCGGGTTGGCCGAAACGCCGCGCGCAATCTTCTGGCCCTGGCCCGTGTTCTGAGGCCCGACACCTACCCCGTTCCCGAAAGCTGAGAACAGGACTAGAACGGGCGGCATGATCATCGCCCTGTTCGCCGTTCTCGCCCTTCAAGCCGCGCCGCCGACGACCGGGTCGTCAGTGCGGACCAATGAGGTCCGCGCGACCGCCCAACGGGAGGCGGACGCGGCGGCGGCGACCCTGGACCGGATGCATCAGGCGGCGGCAGACGCGGACGGCGAAACCTATTTCGCCCAGTTCAGCGACACCGCGCGATTCGTCGGCACTGACGCGTCGGAACATTGGGATATCGCCGCGTTCAAAGCCTATGCCGAGCCGCTGTTCGCCCGCGGCCAGGGTTGGACCTATCGCCCCTCTGACCGCACTCTGATCGTCTCCGGCGACGTCGCCTGGTTCGACGAGAAGCTGGACAATGACGGCTACGGCGCCCTGCGGGGATCCGGCCTGCTGCGGCGGAGCGGGCCGGAAGGCGTGTGGAAGATCGAGCAATATGTGCTCAGTTTCACCGTGCCGAACGACCGCGCGCGCGCCGTGGTCGCCCTGATCAAGTCCGACGCCGCCGACTGATGGATTTCCACGAAGAGGCCTTCGTCCTGTCGGCGCGGAGCCACGGCGACACCGGCGCCGTGGTCGATCTGCTGACCGAGACCCATGGGCGCCGCGCGGCCTATGTGGCGGGCGGGGCGTCGCGGAAGATGCGGCCGTTTCTGCAAGCGGGGGCGCGTGTCGTGGCCGACTATCGGGCCCGAACCTCGGATCACTTGGGCGCGGCGCGGCTGGAGCCGGTGGGCGAGGGGCCGAGCGCCCTGTTCGACGACGCCCTGGCCCTGACCGGCCTGGCGGCGGCGGCGGGGGTGGCCCAGGGCGCCCTGCCGGAGCGCGAGCCGCATCCGGGCGTTTTTCTGGCCTTTGAGGCGCTGATGGCGGCCTTCGCCTGGCCCGAGGTCTGGCCGGCGGTCTTCGTGCGGTTCGAGGCAGGGCTGCTGGAGGATCTGGGCTTCGGGCTGGATCTTTCGAAATGCGCGGCGACCGGCGTCACTGACGACCTGATCTATGTCAGCCCCCGCACAGGCCGCGCCGTCAGCCGCGCGGCCGGCGCCCCCTATGCCGACAAGATGCTGGCCCTGCCGCCCTTCATGCTCGGCGCCCAGGCCGGCGTGGACGAGGGGGACGTCAAGGCGGGCTTCGACCTGACCGGGCATTTCCTGGAGCAGTTCGTCTTCCACCCGCAGAACCGGCCCCTGCCGCCGGCGCGGGTGTGGATGCTGGACAAGCTGGGCGAGGCGGGCCGGCTGTAGGATCTGGAGCGTCGCTCCAGATCCCAGGCTTGACGTGGTTCAGGCGACGAGGAAGGCGATGCCGATCTCGCGATGGGGCGTGTAGCGGATCTCATATCCGGTCAGCATGGCCAGCTGCTCTTCCGATTCCGGAGAGAAAAACAGGCCGAGCGAGATCTTCCTGGCGCCCCCCAGCCCCAGCCGCATCGGACCGTTCAGCTTCCAGGTGTCGTACCGCAGGCCGTCGATGAAGCCGGCCCAGTTGCGGAGCGACTCGCACTTCATCTCGACCACGATCTCGTCCGAGGACGGGTTTTCGAAAGGGTTGTTGACCAGGAAGTCGGCGCGCGCCCGGTCGGGATAGACATAGGCTTCGCGCTCGATCCAGGCGTCCTGGACATTGGCGTTGATGTGGCCGGCGATTTCGGCCTGGGCCCAGGCCTCCCAACCGCCGGCGAGCGGCCAGACCAGGCGGATTCGATTGACGTTGGCGCTGGCCCATTGGGTGACCAGATCCATGAAGTTGGCGGTGGAGATCGGCATAGGTGTCGCTTCCGCATTGGCGCTCGCCGGTCGGGCGACGCCGGAGAAGGGCGCGGTGGCTGAGGGACGGACCGAACGGCCTTCGACCATACGACCGAGCAACAACAGGTTGAGCGCTCTCGACATGATGGGATGCTCCCGGTCCCGATTGCACGGTCTGGCCCACCACTCCCGCGTCAGAGCCGCGCCCCGAAAGACTGCGACGCGAGCGGTGGCGTCCCGCACACCCGACGTGGCCGACGGCGTCTTGTGAAACTTGAACGCGCATTTTCAGCAGGCGCGCCGAGCGATGGAGAAATCAACCAAAGGTGGTTCACGAGTTGGCCGCTCGACCGTCAAGTCCGTGAGGTCGCGCTTCAGCGGGGCGAGGCGACCTTCCTCAAAACGGGCCTCGATCCAACGGGTAAGGAGAGAACTGATGGCTATTCCAACTCCGGTGAACGGTCAGATCACCGACGCTGTAACCCAGGCCAATGTGAAGGTCCTGGGCGACGCCCCGGCCATGGCCATGGGCGCGATCTACCAGTCGCTGGCCCATTCCACGGGCATTCTGTACGAAAACGCCGCTTCGTCGCAGCAGCAGCTGGCGATCGCGGCGCAGGCCGCCACCAACCAGGGCGTCATCCAGATCTACAGCGTGGACACCATGGCCGGGGCCGTGGCGACCTCGAAGATCGCCCAGTCCGACACCCCCGACAATATGCTGTCCCTGCTGACCGCCCTGCGCGCCGTCGGCCCCGGCGCCGGCGTCTCCTGACGCTTCACCCTCGCACTGAAAGAAGGATTTGAGACATGGCGCTTCCCACTCCCGTCAACGGCATGATCACCGACGCCGTCACCCAGGCCAACGTCAAGGTTCTGGGCGACGCCCCGGCCATGGCCATGGGCGCGATCTACCAGTCGCTCGCCCACTCGACCGGCATTCTCTACGAGAACGCCGCCTCCTCGCAGCAGCAGCTGGCGATCGCCGGACAGGCCGCGACCAACCAGGGCGTGATCCAGATCTACAGCGTGGACACCATGGCCGGCGCCGTGGCGGCCAGCAAGATCAGCCAGTCGGACACCCCCGACAATCTGCTGTCGCTGCTCACGGCCCTGCGCGCCACCCAGGTCTGAGGACCGGCCGACGGGCGACGCGGCCGGCGAGCGTCGACTGTCGTAATCCGCCATCGTTGCGGTCGGGCCCCGGCGCCCGCCGCGCCACCCTTGGGAGGACGACGTGTCCGAGGCCAGCAACAAGAGCGGCGGCGCCGACAAGGGCTCGCCCAACCTCGGCGACTATGAGGACATCCTCAAGCTCGCCCTGGAGCTCAGCCGCAATCCGGCCACCGCGCCGATCGCCGATTCGGTGGCCAGCACCTTGCTGACGGTCATCGGCTCGGGCCCCAGCTTTGCGGCGATGCAGAGCCTTGTCGCCGCCAATCAGGCCAGCGGGCTGATGTACCACAACGCTGTGGCCCATCAGCAGACGACCAACATCCTGGGCATGGTGGCGACGATGAACTGCGTCAACGCCCTGATGGACAAGCCGTCCTTCGTGCCCTGGCCAGACATCAATCCGCGTCGAGAGGAGCCGTTCGAATGACGCAGGAGGAGACGCGATCGCCGGACCTGCGGGGTTCGGCCGCCTGTCGGGATGACCTTCTGGTGCTGTGCGGCGGGGCGGGGGTCTGCAACGCCAGCCTGATCACCATCATGGCCTCGGCCGACGCCTTCGCCGCGCGCCTGGCGGCGTCCAGCCAACACGCGGCCGAACTGTCGACCCTGCAACTGCGACAGCTGGCGACCAGCCTGGCCGAGATGCAGCCGATGCGCGCCGCGCGCGCGGCGGACATGGGCGTCCGCGCCGTTTCGCAGACCCATGCTCAGGCGCCGTCGCCCATGTACGGCGCGCCCGTGGTCACCTGAGCATCTGAAAGAGGGGGAAGGCTTATGACCGACACCGTCAATGCGCAGATCACCGATGCCGTGACCCAAACCAACGTCAAGGTTCTGGGCGAAGGTCCGGCGGAGGCTGTCGCGATCGCCGTTCAGGCGGTGGCCCACGCCACCAGCCTGTCGGTGGAGAACGCCAGCCAGGCCCAGGGCGGCATGCAGCAGATCAACAATGCGGCGGTCGGCGCCCTGATCGCCAAGATTCTCGAAATCCCGGTGGCCTGAGTCATGGCCTATTCGCCCGCCGTCAACAGCCGGATCACCGATGCGGTGACGCAACAGAACATGATGGTTCTGGGCTCTGCGTCGACGGTGGCCATGGGGTCGATCTACCAGAGCGCCGCCCATTCGACGGCCATCGTCTTCCAGAACGCGGTTCAGGCCCAACGCCAGGCCTCCATCTGCGCCCAGGCGGCGACCAACCAGGGGGTGATGCAGGTCTATGAGATGGGCGGCCTCGTCTCGGCGGCGGCCACCGCTCGCGTTGCGGCGCGCCCGCCGGCTTCGAACACGCTGGAAACCGCCGTGATGCTGCTCGCCGCTCTGAAAATGCTGAAACTCTAGATTTGTCAGGATCTGAACCATGGCCGCCGATACGCCCGTCAATTCTCAGGTCACCGACGCCGTCACCCAGACCAACGTCAAGGTGCTGGGCGAGGCGCCCGCCCAGTCCATGGCCCTGGTCTATCAGAGCATGGCTCACTCCATTTCCCTGGCCATGCAGAACGCTCAGCAGGCGCAGGGCGGGCTGCAGCAGATCGGCAACGCCGTCACCTCAAGCGCCGTCACCATGATCATGAACGCCGCGCACAAATAGCGCCGGGCCCTCCTGAAACGAAAGCAGCCGCGCCGTGAGCGAACCCGCCGTCAACAGCCAGATCAAGGACGCCGTCCAGACCTCGACCAACTGGGCCATGGGCTTTGCGCCCCTGGACGCCGGCACGCCGTCCAGCGCCAGCCGCGTCTCTGCCGGCGGGGCCATAGCCTATGACAAGGCGACCCAAGCCGCAGCCTTGGCGGTTCAGGACGCGGCCGATTACCAGCGCAATGTGATGTCGATCAGCACCACCGTCCAAGGCAAGGCGATGGCGATGATGCTGGCCTCCGGCGGCCTGAACGAACCGGCGCTGGTCGCCTATGCCATGGCCCTGGTCAGCGCGTTCGCCGCCCCCATCGCAGCCGGTCTGGCGGCGGAGTCCGTCACCAAGGCCGTCGAGAGCTTCCCCAAGAACTGAAGCCATACAAAGGAGACTATCGTGAGCCGACTGACCCTGTCCGCAAAGAGCGACGCCCAGGCCGTGATTCAGGAAGCGGAAGCCCTGGAATGGGAGACGCAGCGCGCAATGGAAGACTGGAGCGAGGAGGCCGGCGACGGCTTGTTGCGACCGTCCTTCGCCGCCAGCCAGGAACGCTACCTGGACCTGCGCCGCGCGTCGGAAACGGTCGTGGCCATCCTCTATCAGATGCAGGAGCCGCTTCTCGACGACCCCTACGCCTCATGGGCCGCCAAGCTGATGGTCAAGGCCAAGGGCCTGCTGACCGATATTGAGGACGGCGAACTGGTCGCCAAGACCACCTTCGTCCCGGCGTCCGCCGACAAGGACTGAGGCGCCCCATGACGAACGATGACGCCGGCGTCGAGCCGGGCGCCGCCCCGGCGCCGGCGCGCGATCCCATTGTTCTGGCGGCGCAACAGATGGTGATCGAAATGTTCAACCTGGCCAGCGCTCAGCTGCCGGATCTTCTGAAGCTGCAAGATCCAGCGGCCGGTCAGGTGGCCAAGTTCAGCGAGGAGATGATCAACCAGCTGAAGGGACAGGTCGAGCGCGCCCTGGGCCTGCCCGCCGCCGGTAAGGACAAGACCTCGTGACAGAAGGGGCGGGCCAGCATCTGTATGACGCTGTGTCGGCGCAGAAGCACCAGGTCGTCGACAGTTTCGCCGATCAACGCGAACAGTTGAGGAAGGCCGTTGCGGACCAGCGCTTGGCGGCCATGCCGGAGGAGATGCGTCGCGCCGCGCTTGGGCCGTCCGCCCAGGTGAGTCGCGAGATCGTCGATACCTTACGGGCGATCATTGCGCAGGAGGTGACGCGACAGCTGGATCTCGCCATCTGCGCGATGCTGGCGCGCGCGGCCGAGGCAGAAGAGGGCGCGGCTCTATCGGCCGAGGCGACGCACAGCTGATCTGATTTCCCTCGAATTCGGATCGCACGCTTCACAAAATCCGAGGAAACCCGTTTAAGTTGTATTCGCGGGGGTGATGGGGCGGACGTCGCATAGACGGCGGGCGGCGCTTCTCCGCCAAGGTCGGATCAGCGCGTCGGCGGCCGACTTCAGCCCGATGGGACAGAGGGGTCGGGAAGATGAATGTTGTCCGCCTGTTTCCAGAAAAGGAAACCCCGGAGATCGAACAGATCGCCAGGTCGCCGGCCCGAACCGAACGAGGCTTGCGTCGGGGTATAAAGCCGGCCCAGCCTTCGCCGGTCGATGTTCTGGCCAGGGCGGCCGGAGAGCGGCGCGCCGCTTCGCCGCTGACGCCGACGGAGGTCATCGCTCGATCCCTGGAGCGGCCGGCCTCCATGGATCGGTTCTGGGCCATCTGGATGGCGCATCAGACAGCCCTACGGCAGAGAAGTCTTCGTCTGTCCGGCGGAAATCGCGCCGACGCCGAGGATGCGCTGAGCGCCGCCATGGTGCGGGCCGCCCAGGCTTTTCAGCGGCAACCGGTGGAGAATCCTCGAGCCTGGCTGGTGCGCATCCTGCACAACACCTGTATGGATCTGCATCGTCAGAACGCCAATCGCATCCCCATCCAGACAGAGGACGCCGATCTGCCGCAGCCGACTGCGGCGGCCTGGGTCAAGGCGGCCCCGTCGCCGGAAGAAGCCCTCTCGCAACAAGAGCGAGACGCCGCCTGGGACAAGGCCATGAACGCCCTGCCGGCCGCACTGGTCGAACCCTTGCGGCTTCACCTGGACGATTGGGGGGATGATCGGATCGCCGCCCATCTGAACATCAGTCGCGAACTGGTTCGAAAACGACGACAACTCGCCAAGAACCGTCTGCGCCTGTTGCTGGACCTCTAGACGGGCGGATCGACCAGCACCGCCGGCGACAGGGGGGCGCCTGTGGCCTCTGCCACCAGCTCGGCCGTGCGCGCTTCGATCACGGCTTCCAGGCGCGCCAGGAATTCGTCCTTGTCCAGGCCGACTGGAATGGGGTCCAGAAACTCGAGCGTGGCCGTGCCTGGATGCTTCTCGTACTTCTCTTCGGGCCAGAAGAGGCCGAGGTTGGTGGCCAGCGGCACGACCGGCATGTCGAAGTCGCGATGCATATGCCAGACACCTGAGCGATAGCGGTATTTCTGTCCGACCGGGGCGAGGTGACCTTCAGGATAGATCAGGATCTTGCGGTTTTCAGCCCTGGCTTGGGCGGCGCGGGTTGCGAGCGCCTGACGCGCTTCGTGGCCGCCGCAGCTGTTGACCACGATCGCCCCCAGCTTTTTCAGAACGCCGCCGAGCAGGGGAAATTTTTCCAGGTGGTCGCCGGTGACGAAAGCCAGATCGTCGAACTGATCATAGGTCGCGAAGCCGTCGCCCCAGCTCTGGTGTTTGGAGGCGATGATGAAGGCGCCCTCAGGCAGCCGTTCCTTGCCCCGCACGTCCAGGCGGATGCCGGCGAAGAGGGCCATGGCCTGCACCATGCGTCGGACGTAGCGGCGGATGACCCAGCCAGTCGGGCCCCGCCCGGGGGCAAGCGCCGCGAAGGCGGCGGCCAAGCCATAGGCGATCGAGAGAATCCAGTAGGCGACGTTGAATGAAAAGCTGCGCATGGATCGATTATTGCGCAGCTGGCCGCGATGTCATGCCCTCAAGCCGCGTTTTCGAGGGCGGGCGCCCGCGTGACGCGATTGCGACCCCCGCGCTTGGAGGCGTAAAGCGCCGCGTCCGCGCGCTCCAGAAGGGCGGCGGGGCTTTCTCCCGGCCGATAGTCGGCAAAGCCGGCCGAAAGCGTCACCTTGCCCAGATCGTCGTTGGTCGAGCGACGCCGCAAGGCTCGGGACGCAACCTCTTCGCGGATGGTCTCCAGCGCCGCCAGAACCGTCCCCGCACCC
Source organism: Brevundimonas sp. Br13 (assembly GCF_055391505.1). NCBI lineage: Bacteria > Pseudomonadati > Pseudomonadota > Alphaproteobacteria > Caulobacterales > Caulobacteraceae > Brevundimonas > Brevundimonas sp. Br13. Next base: position 2,149,177 of record NZ_AP044008.1, read on the forward strand.
TCGCCGGGGAAAAGGATGGCGAACTCTTCACCGCCGAAGCGGGCGACGAAGCGATTTCCGCCGCTGAAGCGAGACAGGACGGTCGAGACATAGCGCAAAACCTGGTCGCCCGTCTGATGGCCCCAAGTGTCGTTGAACCGTTTGAAGTGGTCGATGTCGATGATCGCCAGGATCAGCGGCGCATCGCCAGACGCACAGGACTGTTCCAACCGCTCGTCGAAGGCCTTGCGGTTGGCCAGGCTGGTCAGGGCGTCGGTCATCGCTTCGCGCCGGACCTCTTCCAGATGCTCGCGCAGTCGCGCGATTTCCTTGTTGGAGGTCTCCAGTCGCTTTTCCAGCACGGCGGTTTCGCGCCGCGCGCGTTTGGTCGCCGTCGACAGGCCGCTGACCAGCGCTTTCAGCGGCGAGGCGGCGCCGGCGGCTTCAATAGTGTTGGACGCATCCGCCAGGGTGTCGCCATAGTCCGCCTGGGTCTTATGGGCCTTGGCGATGGCGTTGGCGACGCTGGCCAGTTCCCGGTCCAGCACGGCGCCGGCGTCGCGAATCTGCTCCGACAAGCGGCCGCGCGGCAGGAATTCTGCGGCGAGCCGCTCGGACACCTCGTCCGATATGATTGCCGACGCGGCCAGGAGCCGGTCGATCTCGCAGGCGAGCGGGCTCTCGCGGTCGTCAAGGTAATGAAGCCAGAGCTCGAAGTTCAGTCGGGTCGGCCAGACGCCGGCCTTTTCCATCTCGTCGATGACATGGTGCGCGAAGGCGTAAGCCTGAGGCCCTCTGACCGTCGTCTCCAGCTCGGCCGTCATTCTACGCTCCAACCCCCTTCTAGAGTTTCGCAGGACATTAGATGTCTATCCGTAACACCGGGTAAACAGCAGGCGGGGAGAGGGCGTAAATCAGCGGGGATCAGCCGTGAATGATCACCGGTCGGCGTAGGAAGGCGGGTATGTCGTCGCCGAAACCCTTGACCCCGGTCCGCTCGCGCTCCTCCGGCCGGCGTTCGCCGCGGCGATCGGACTGGCGCAGTTGAGGCTCGAGTTCCGCACGGGCGGGACGATCCGAATCGACAGAAACCGGCTCGGAGAGGGTCGCCTCGACCGCTGGCGGAGGCGCGGCCTCCGGCTTGGTCTTGCGGCGGCTGCGAGAGCGGGCCGGAGCCTCGGCGGTCTGCGCTTCGGTCGGGATTTCCGCAGACGCCGCGACGGCCTGTTCCGTCTTGTCCGTTGATCGCGTCCCACCGCGGCCGGTTCTTTCGCGTCCGCCCTTGTCATCGCGCTGGGCGGGCTTCTTGGTCGTGTCGAAATCGACGCCGTCCAGGACCAACTCCTCCGGCTCCTTCTTGATCAGCTTGAGCACCTTATCCAGCGACTTGTCGTCGGCCGGGGTCACGATCATGAAGGCCTGTCCCAGACGGCCGGCCCGGCCCGTGCGGCCGATGCGGTGCACATAGTCGTCGGCGTGGTGCGAGACGTCGTAGTTGAAGACGTGGCTGACGTCGGGAATGTCCAGACCGCGCGCGGCGACGTCGGACGCCACCAGAATCTTCAGCGCCCCCGAACGGAAGTCGGCCAGGGTCTTCATCCGGTGCGACTGATCCAGGTCGCCATGGATGGGGGCGGCGTCGAAGCCATGAGTCTTCAGCGACTTGGCGACGATATCGACTTCCGACTTGCGGTTGCAGAAGACGATGCCGTTCTTGACGTCCGACCGCTCGATCATGGCCCGCAGAGCGGTGCGCTTGGCCTTGGGGTCGCTGGTGGGGATGCGAACCAGATATTGGGTGATGGTGTCGGCGGTCTGGGCGGGACGCGAGACCTCGATCCGGGTCGGATCCTTGAGGAAGGCGGTCGTCAGGCGGGTGATCTCCGGCGGCATGGTGGCCGAGAAGAACAGGGTCTGGCGACGCGGCGGCGTCAGTTTGAAGATCCGTTCGATGTCGGGGATGAAGCCCATGTCGAGCATCCGGTCGGCTTCATCGACGACCATGATCTCGACGCCCGTCAGCAGCATCTTGCCGCGTTCGAACAGGTCGAGCAGGCGGCCCGGAGTGGCGATCAGGACGTCGACGCCCTTGTTCAGCGCCGCCACCTGGTCGCCCATGGAGACGCCGCCGATCAGCAGCACCCAGCTCAGCTTGGTGCCCTTGGCGTATTTGGCGAAGCTCTCGGCGACCTGGTCGGCCAGTTCGCGGGTCGGGGCCAGCACGATGGCGCGCGGCATCCGGGCACGGGCGCGGCCCGAGGCCAGGCGCTCGACCAGGGGCAGGGTGAAGGCGGCGGTCTTGCCCGTCCCGGTCTGGGCGATGCCCAGGACGTCGCGGCCGGCGAGGGCGACGGGGATCGCCTGTTCCTGAATGGGGGTGGCGGTCGTATAGCCGGTGTCGGCGACCGCTTGCAGGGTCGTGGGCGAAAGGCCCAGTTGGGAAAATTCTGTCATGAATCCTTGGGACGAAAAGCGTCTGCGTGCATAGCAGCGACGGAACCGCCCCTCTTTGGGCGAGCGGGCGGCGCGGATCGCAGACCTGTCCCGAGGCTGGGGGCGATATAGAAGCCCCTCCGACAAAGTCAAGTATTCTCGCTATTTCGGCCTGCTGAAGCGGAATAAATTCCCATGGTCAAGTTGGAGGTCGCTTGACTCCTCGTGGCCTGAAAGAGGCATATAAGAGAACAAAAGGAGAACTGTTGTGCGGTCCGACCGCAAGATCGAAGCCCTGCGCCAACATCTGAAAACCCTGGAGGCAGCCGGTCATCCAGTGGACGACGCACGCTTCGATCTCGGACTGGAGGCGGCTGACCGGCATCTAGGCGGGCTGGCGACCCATGGGCTGCACGAGGTTTACGCCGCGACTACGCCTGATGCGACAGCGGCCCTGGGGTTCGCTCTGGGACTGGTCCGCCGGACGGCGGGCGATCGACCTGTGGTCTGGGGGGTCCAGGCCATGGCCGAACTGGAGACGGGGCGGATCTATGGGGCGGGCCTGCGCGAACTGGGGCTGGATCCCGGCCGGCTGGTGCTGGTGCGGGTCAAGGAGACGAAGGATCTGCTGGCGGCGGGAGAGGAAGCCCTGGCCGGTGGAGCCGTGGGAGCGGTGCTGCTGACAGCCTGGGGCGAGAGCAAGGTGCTGAGCCTGACCGCCACGCGTCGCCTGTCGATGGCGGCAGGGCAGGGACGGGCGACTGCACTCCTGACCCGGTTGGCGGCCCAGCCCCAGCCCAGTGCAGCCGAAACGCGGTGGCGGATCAGGGGGGCTTTGTCGCGGGCGCTGGAAGCGGAGGCCCCTGGCCATCCGACCTATGCGGTCGAACTGTTGCGACATCGGCTGGGCGCGCAGCCGAGAAGCTGGATCATGGAGTGGGATCGTGAGCGCGGAATCTTCGAACAGGGCGGGCAGAATGCCGGACATGAACAGCCGCAACGACCGGCGCTATCTGGCGGTCTGGTTTCCCCTGCTGCCGACAGATCGGCTGAGGCGCGAGGAGAGGGGCTCAGACGCTACGGCTGAACCGGCCACCGTGTTGGTGGAAAAGGTGAAGGGCGGGCTCCGTTTGGCCGCTGCAAATGGTTCCGCCCTGGCTCTGGGTCTGTCGCCGGGCATGACTCTGGCGGACGCGCGGGCGCGGGCGCCGAATATCCGCGTGGAGCCGCACCGGCCCGAGGCGGACACGGCCCTGTTGAGACGGGTGCTGCTGGATTTCGGACGCTTCACCCCGATGGCGGCGACGGACGGGCCGGACGGCCTGGCGCTGGATGTGACCGGTTGCGCCCACCTGTTCGGGGGTGAAGAAGGACTGATCCGGGCGGTCGCGGCGCGGGCTGAGGGCGTGGGTCTGGCGACGCGCCTGGCCCTGGCCGGCACGCCCGAGGCGGCGCGGGCCCTGGCCCGCTTCGGGCGGGGCGGAATCTATCAGGGCGAGGACCAGAGCCAGGCCCTGCGTCGCTTGCCGGTCGCGGCGCTGGAACTGTCGGACAAGGAGACCCAGGCCCTGTCGCGCGCGGGCCTGAAGACCCTGGCGCATCTGGCGGACCGCCCCACGGCGCCCATCGCCGCCCGGTTCGGGGCCGCAGCGGCGACGCGGCTGAACCGGGTGTTGGGACGCGAAGACGTCCGCATCCGTCCCGAACGGCCGGTTCCGCTCGTCTGCGTCGATCGCATTCTGGTCGAACCGATCACGGAGACCCCGGACATCGAGGCGGTGATCGGCGACCTGCTGGTCGAGGCCATGGACCGGCTGGACCTGCGCGGTCAGGGCGGGCGCGCGTTTCAGGCCGGCTTTTTCCGCCTGGACGGGGAGGTGCGCCATATCACCGTGCGCACGGGCCGTCCCACCCGCGAGGCGGCGGCCGTGCTGCGCCTGTTCCGCGAACGGCTGGCCAGTCTGGCGCGGCCCCTGGATCCGGGGTTCGGATTCGATCAGTTGCGTCTGTCGGTGACAGTCGCCGACCGCCTGGCCTCGCGCCAGCGGGGCTTCGAGGCCGCCCCGTCCACCGCTGAAGATCTGGGGCGACTGATCGACCGGCTGACCGCGCGTCTGGGGCCGGAGGCGGTCAGCCGGTTCGAGCCGATAGAGTCGCACTGGCCCGAACGCGCCGTCCGCCTGAGCCCGGCGGCCCATGCCCTGGGCGAGATCGTCGCCTGGTCCGAACCGGACCCTGCCGACCCGCCGCTGCGGCCGTTGCAGATGTTCGATCCGCCCCAGCCGGTTCTGGCCACGGCGGAAGTGCCCGATCATCCGCCTAACCGCTTCATCTGGCGGCGGGTGGACCACCGGCTGGTCCGGGTCGAAGGCCCCGAGCGCATCGCGCCCGAATGGTGGCGCAGGTTGCAGGGGCCCCAGGAGCCGACGCGCGACTATTACCGGGTCGAGGACCAGGAGGGACGGCGTTTCTGGCTGTTCCGTTCCGGCTTCTACGGCGAGGAGCCGGCCCCGCGCTGGTTCCTGCACGGGGTCTTCGCATGACCGCCTATGCCGAACTGGCGACGCGCAGCAACTTCTCCTTTCTGGAGGGGGCGTCGCATCCGAAGGAGCTGGTGCTGGCTTCGATCCTGCTGGGCCATACGGGAATGGGTCTGGCTGATCGCAACAGTCTGGCGGGCGTGGTCCGGGCCTGGAGCGCGCTGAAGGCCTTGAAGGAGGAGGGGCTGTCGCCGCCGGACAAGGTGCGCGAGGGCGGCGGTCCAGGCGAGGTCGGCTGGGTCGAGGATCCGATGAACGACCCGGCCCTGAGCGACCGGGTCAAGCAGCGCGCCCAGGCCTTCAAACTGGTTCTCGGCGCCCGGCTTCGGTTCAATGACGGCGCGCCGGACATTCTGGCCTATCCGGAGGATCGCCAGGGCTGGGCGCGCCTGTGTCGCCTGCTGACGCTGGGCAACAGTCGAGCCAGGAAAGGTCAATGCGAGATCGGCCTGCACGACCTGTGCGCGGCGCCCGAGGGATTGCTGCTGATCGTCATGCCGCCGCCTCGTCTGGAAGGCTTGGAGGCCGTGCTGGCGCGAGTGGTCGCGGCGGCGCCGGGCGCGGTCTGGCTGGGGGCGGCCATGACCCGTTCCGGCGACGACCGGCGCCGCCTGGCGCGGCTTAAGGCGATGGCGAAGCGGACAGGCGCCACCCTGCTGGCGGTCAATGACGTCCTGTATCATGAGGCCGGACAGCGCGACCTTCAGGATGTCCTGACCTGTATCCGCGAAGGCGTGACTCTGGAAACGGCAGGGCGACGGCTGGAAGAGAACGCCGAGCGCCGCCTGAAGCCGCCGCGGGAAATGGTCCGCCTGTTCGCCGATGCGCCAGAGGCGGTGGCGGAGACGCAGAATATGCTGGCGCGGGTGAGGTTCGACCTTGAGGATCTTCGCTACAACTATCCCGAGGAGCCGATCCCGCCGGGGTGGTCGTCACAGGACTGGCTGGCGCACCTGGTCGATCGAAACCTGGACCAGAAATATCCGCAGGGTGCGCCTCAGAAGGTGCGCGATGATCTCGACAAGGAGCTCGCCTACATCCGGGAGCGCGATCTGGCGCCCTATTTCCTGACCATCCACGACATTGTCCAGGTCGCGAACGACAAGGGCATCCTGTGTCAGGGACGAGGATCTGCGGCGAATTCGGCCGTCTGCTATGTGCTGGGGATCACCTCGGTCGATCCCGGCCAGCATGATCTTCTGTTCGAACGCTTCCTGTCGGCCGATCGAAACGAGCCGCCGGATATCGACGTCGATTTCGAACATGAGCGGCGCGAGGAGATCATTCAGCACATCTACGACCGGTATGGGCGGCACAGGGCGGGCATAGCGGCGACGGTCATCCGTTACCGACCGCGCAGCGCCATTCGCGAGGTCGGCAAGGTCCTGGGTCTGACCGAGGATGTGACGGCGCGGCTGGCCGGCAGTCAGTGGGGCAGTTTCGGCAGCGACATGACCGAAGGCCACGTCGCCCAGGCCGGACTGGAAGTCGCCAATCCGCAGATCGCGCGCGCCGTCGCCATGACGCGGCGGCTGCTGGGCTTCCCGCGTCACCTGTCACAGCATGTCGGCGGCTTCGTCCTGACCCAGGACCGGCTGGACGAGGTCGTGCCCATCGGCAATGCGGCCATGCCGGACCGGACCTTCATCGAATGGGACAAGGACGACATCGACGCCCTGGGTCTGATGAAGGTCGATATTCTGGCGCTGGGGATGCTGACCTGTATCGCCAAGGCGTTCGATCTGATGCGGTCGCTGGGAGTGGCGGACCTGCGGCTGGACACGGTTCCCGACGAAGATCCGGCCGTCTACCGCATGCTTCAGGAAGGGCGGTCCATCGGGGTCTTTCAGGTGGAGAGCCGGGCGCAGATCAACATGCTGCCGAGGCTGAAACCCGCGACCTTCTACGATCTGGCCATTCAGGTGGCGATCGTCCGGCCGGGGCCGATCCAGGGCGACATGGTGCATCCCTATCTGCGTCGACGCCAAGGTCTGGAGGCGCCGGACTACGCCCGGCCCGGCCCGCCGCATGATCCGGACGAACTGAAGAAGGTGCTCAAAAAGACCCTGGGCGTGCCCCTGTTTCAGGAGCAGGCGATGAAGGTCGCCATGGTGGCGGCCGAGTTCACCTCGGCCGAGGCCAATGGTCTGCGCAAGGCGATGGGCACCTTTCGAGGCGACGGGACGCTCTGGAAGTACGAGGCGCGAATGGTCGGTCGGATGATCGCCCGCGGCTACGACCCCGCCTTCGCCCAAAGATGTTTCGAGCAGATCAAGGGCTTTGGTTCGTACGGCTTTCCCGAGAGCCACGCGGTGTCGTTCGCCAGGCTGGTCTACATCTCGTCCTGGATCAAATGTCATCATCCGGCGGTGTTCGCCTGTGCGCTGCTGAACAGCCAGCCCATGGGATTCTATGCGCCGGCCCAACTGGTGCGGGATGCGCAGGAGAGCCCGCAGAAGGTCGAGGTGCGGCCGATCGACGTGAACCACAGCCTCTGGGACAATAGGCTGGAGCCGACGGCACGGGGACCGGAATATCCGGCCTTGCGATTGGGGATGCGCCAGATCGACGGGTTCAAACAGGTTTGGGCGGACCGGATCGTCGCGGCGCGCGAGGTTCCCTTCGTCGATGTGGAGGAGATGGCGCGGCGGACGGGGCTGGAGGCGGCCGCGATGCGGAAGCTGGCGGATGCGGACGCGTTTCGGTCGATGGGGCTGGATCGACGCGAGGGGTTGTGGGCGGTCAGACGCTTGCCGGACGACGAGCCCCTGCCGCTGTTCCAGGCGGCGCGGGCGCGGGAGCTGGGCGTCGAGGCGGCGGCGAACCTGCCGCTGATGCCGCTGAAGGAGCATATCGCCACCGACTATCAGACGACGCGCCTGTCGCTGAAGGGGCACCCGATGCAGATCCTGCGGCCGATGTTCGACGCCGAGCGGGTGCTGAGCGCCGAGGCGGTCTACGCCAAGAGGCACGGGGCGCTGGTGAAGACGGCGGGGGTGGTGCTGGTGCGCCAGAGGCCCGGCACGGGCAACGCCATCTTCGTGACCCTGGAGGACGAGACCGGGGTGGTGAACATCCTGCTGTGGGCGCGGCTGTTCGAGACTTTCCGGCGTGAGGTCATGGCCGCGCGGCTGATGGAGGTGGAGGGCACGGTCGAAAAGAGCGTCGAGGGCGTGCTGCACGTCATGGCGCGGCGGGTGATCGATCGTTCGGCCGAGCTGGGGCGGCTGTCCGAGGACTATGACCTTGAGGTCGAGCTGTCGCGGGCGGATGCGGTGAAATATCCGCAAGGCCCGCGCAGCCCGACCGGCCGGCATCCGCGCGACGTCCGAATCTTGCCGGGGTCGCGCGACTTTCACTGACGGACGTCAGCAGGTGGCGGGGGCCGCCACCGCTGTCCGCTTGCGGCTTAGGAAAAGGACCAGCAACAGGCCCAGTCCGGAAGCGACGGCTCCGGCCAAGGACACGGCTGGATAACCGAGGCCTCCTGCGATGACCGCTCCGCCCACGGCCGCGCCGATGGCGTTGCCCAGATTGAAGGCGCCGATGTTCATCGCCGAGGCCAGGTTGGGCGCATCGCCGGCGGCGCCCATGACCCGCACCTGGAGCGGCGGCACCAGGGCGAAGCTGGCGATCCCCCACAGGAAGACCAGTATCGAGGTCGGGACCGCGAACGGCATGGCGACAGCGAAGGCGACCAGGATGGCGGACAGGGAGGCCAGGGTCACGATCAAGGTCCGGTCCACGGACTTGTCCGCGAACTTGCCGCCCAGCCAGTTGCCGAGCGTCAGGCCCAGCCCATAGGTCACCAGCATGGCGGTAACGAAGCCGAGCGAGGCGTGGGTCTGCTCGCGCAGGATCGGGGCGATATAGGTGAAGACGGTGAACATGGCGCTGGAGCCGATCACCGTCAGGGCCAGTGCCGCCAGCACGGAGCCGCGACTGAGGACGCGCAGCTCGGCGGCGATGTTTCCGCCGGTCGGAGCGGAGAGTTGGGGCAGGGTCAGGCGCAGGGCGGCCATGACCCCCACGCCGATGGCGGCGATGCCCCAGAAGCTGGCGCGCCAGCCCAGGGCGTCGCCGGCCCAGGTCGCCAGGGGCACGCCGACGACATTGGCGATGGTCAGGCCCATGAACATGGCGGCGACGGCGCCCGCCTGACGGTTCGGCGGGACCAAGCCGGCGGCCACGATCGAGCCGACGCCGAAGAAGGCGCCGTGGTTCAGCGAGGTGATGACCCGCGCGATCAGCAGCATCGCGTAGTCGGTCGAGATCGCTGACAGCAGGTTGCCGACGGTGAAGACGGCGGCGAGACCGATCAGCAGGGCTCGGCGCGGCATACGGCCTGTGGTCAGGGTCATCAGCGGCGCGCCCAGCATGACCCCCAGGGCATAGGCGCTGATCAGCAGGCCGGCCGTGGGAATGGAAACGCCGAGATCGGTGGCGATGACGGGCAGCAGACCCATCGGGGCGAACTCGGTCACGCCGATACCGAAGGCGCCGGCGGCGAGGGCGAGCAGGGGAGGATTGAGTTTCATGGTTGTCCTTCGGCGATGTCCTTGTCCGGACGCACAGATGGACGGCGATCCGCGCCAGCGTTAGGCAGGCTTCAGGCCAAAGATTTTTGATCTGGACGCACAGATGCAGACGACCGGCGTAGACCGCGCGAGAGAGATGGAAGTGTTCGCCGCCGTGGCGCAAAGCGGCAGTTTCTCGGCTGCGGGGCGGATGCTGGACCTGACGCCGTCTGCGATCAGCCGGACCATCGACCGGATCGAGGCGCGGCTGGGCGTGCGGCTGATGCTGCGGACCACGCGGGTGCTGACGCTGACGGCGGAGGGCCAGACCTATCTGGCGGCGGCGCGTCGGATCCTGGCCGATCTGGACGATGCCGAGCGGGTCATCTCCGACCAGGGAGCCCCGCGCGGGCGGGTCAGGGTCAGCGCGTCCCTGGCCCACGGCCGCCAGCGCGTCGTGCCGCTGCTGGGCGAGTTCGCCCGCCTGTATCCGCATATACTGATCGACTTCAACCTGACCGATGTCGTGGTCGATGTGGCGGCGGGCCAGGCCGATGTCGCCATCCGGTTCGGACCGCTGGCCGACAGTCCGCTGACGGCGCGCCGACTGGGCGAGACGGGGCGGACCATTGTCGCCTCGCCGGAGTATCTGGCGCGACGGGGCGCGCCGCAGGTCCCGGAGGATCTGCACGATCACGACTGTCTGAACTTCAATTTCCGCCGGGCCGAGCCGGTCTGGCCCTTCCGGCGCGACGGCCGGGATTACGCCCTGACGGTGAGGGGACCGATCGAGGCCAACAATGGCGAGACGCTGACGCAGCTGGCGCTGGCCGGCGTCGGGGTGACGCGAGTGGGCAATTTCAGCGTCGCGGACGCCATCGAAACGGGGCGGCTTGTCCCGCTGCTGGAAGCCTTTAATCCTGGTGATCGCGAGCCGATCCACGCCGTCTTTGTGGGCGGCGCCAATATGCCGGCTCGGGTAAGGGTCTTCGTGGACTTTCTGGCGGAACGGCTGCGCTGAACCGGAAATCGCCGGACGAGCGGACCCGTCCGGCGAGCTTCAGTCTCGACTGCGATTTGAACTCAGCGCTTGCCGAAGATCAGATCGCCCAGTTTGGCGAAGAAGCTCTTTTCATCCGTCTTCGGCGCGGCGGCCGGGGTCGGAGCGGCGGGCTTGGGCGTTTCGACCGGCTTCGGCGCCGGAGCGGCGGCGGCCGGCGCAACGACCGCAGCGGGCGTCGGCGCAGCGACGACGGCCGGGGCGGCAGGCTTGGGCGCAGCGGCCTTGGCGGCCGGCTTCGCGGCTGTGGTCTTGGCGGCGGGCTTGGCTGCAGCGGGCTTGGACGCCTTGGGCGCAGCGGCCTTCACCGGCGCAGCCTTGGCGGCCGGAGCGGCCTTGGGTTTGGCGGCCGCCTTCGGTGCGGCCTTGGGCGCAGCGGTCTTCGCAGCGGCGGCCTTGGCGGCCGGCTTCGCAGCCGGGGCCTTGGCGGCGGGCTTGGCGGCTGCAGCCTTGGGGGCGGCCGTCTTGGGCGCAGGCTTTGCAGCGGCGGGCTTGGTCGCCTTGGGCGCGGCGGTTTTCTCGGCGACGGCCTTCACAGCGCTCGACTTCGGCGCGGCTTTAGGCTTGGAAGCGGCGGTCGCCGGTTTCGGCGACGCAGGTTTAGACGTAGACGGTGACTTGGCCATGTATTCCCCGACCCCTCGGTTAGTTAAAAAGCCCGGCGGCGTCGGGAGGACGAAGCGCCGGATCGCAACGATTCGCCATCTTAGCGGTGTTTGAGAAATGTCCGAGTCCGCAGTTCAGATAATCGCACGCGGTTCGCGCGACAGCGCCGAGGCCGCCGCCGCCGCCATCGACGCCGATCCCATGCTGGAGGGGGCGACCTATTCCATCCTGGAGGAGGACGAGGATCGCAATCTCTGGCGTATCGACGCCTTCCCGACGACCGAGGACGAGGTCGAGGGTCTGAAGGCGACCCTGGCCGACTACGCCGTGACCGTCACGGTCGAGAAGCTGGCCGACGCCGACTGGCTGGCCATGTCGCTGTCGGGCCTGCCGCCGGTGCGGGCCGGGCGCTTCTTCGTCTATGGGGCCCATGACGAGGGACGGGTTCCGCCGAACGCCGTCAATCTGAAGATCGACGCCGGCGCCGCCTTCGGCACCGGCCACCACGGCACGACGGTCGGCTGTCTGGAAGCCTTCGACGACCTGCTGAAGCGGGAGCGGTTCGAGCGGGTGCTGGACGTCGGCTGCGGCACGGGCGTCCTGGCGATCGCGGCGGCCCGCACCGGCAGCCGGATCGCCATCGGCACCGACATCGACGCCCCTTCGGTGCGGATCGCCAATGAGAACGCCGCCCTGAACCAGGCCCACGCCAGCTTCGTCCACGCCTCGGGCCTGAACGACCAGCGGGTGAGAAAGCACGGACCCTATGATCTGGTCTTCGCCAACATCCTGGCCCCGCCGCTGGTGGCCCTGTCGCAGGACATCAAGACGGCGCTGAGCCTGGGCGGGGTCGCCATACTGTCGGGCCTGCTGCGGACCCAGGAACGTCGGGTGACGGCGGCCTATACGTCGCGCGGATTCCGTCTGGAGAAGCGCATCCATCACGACGCCTGGAGCGCCCTGGTGCTGCGGCGAATGGGCTGAGGAACGAGAGACGAGATGATGCGCCAGACCTTCGACGAGACCACCGATCCGTCCTTCGGGGCCAAACACCTGCCGCTGTTGCGCGCCGAGATGGCCAAGCAGGGGCTGGACGGCTTCCTGATCCCGCACGAGGACGAACACCAGAACGAATATCTGCCCGACGCCAACGAGCGGCTGGCCTGGGCCACCGGCTTCAACGGCTCGGCCGGGGCGGCCGTGGTGTTCCAGGACCGGGCCAGCATGTTCACCGACGGCCGCTATACGGTGCAGGTCAAGGTCCAGACCGATCCGGCCCTGTTCGAACGGCGCGACCTGAACGACGTCGCCGCCTATCTGGAAACGGCCAAGCCCGGCCAGGTAATCGGCTATGATCCGCGTCTGCACAGCCCGGACGCCCTGGTCCCGCTGAAGGCGGCGGCCCAGAAGGCGGGGGCGGAGCTGAAGCCGGTCGAGGCCAATCCGCTGGACCTGGCCTGGGGGGCGGATCGTCCGGCCCAGCCGACCGCCCCGGTCGTCCCGCACGAAGATGTCTATTCCGGCGAGGCCCATGCGGCGAAGCGGGCGCGGATCGGTCGGGCCGTGGCGGACGCCGGCGCCGAGGCCGTGGTTCTGACCGCGCCCATGTCGATCGCCTGGCTGTTCAATGTGCGCGGCGGCGACGTGATCCGCTCGCCGTTGCCGATCGGCCAGGCCGTGCTGGAGGCCGACGGCAAGGCGCGCCTGTTCCTCGATCCGGCCAAGGTGACCAATAAACTGCCCGGCTGGCTGGGCGACGAGGTCCAGCTGGAGGCGCCCGAGCGGCTGGGCGAGGCGCTGGATGGTCTGGCCGGCAAGAAGGTGATGATCGATCCCGCTCTGTCGTCCGCCTGGTATTTCGACCGGCTGGAGCAGGCGGGGGCGACGGTGGTGCGGGCCATGGACCCCTGCGCCGTTCCGCGGGCCGCCAAGAACGCGGTCGAGATCGAGGGCAGCCGACGCGCCCATATCCGCGACGGCGCCGCCCTGGCCAACTTCCTGCATTGGGTCGACACGGTCGCCCAGCAGACCCTGCCGGACGAGCGCGAGGTGGTGGAGACCCTGGAGCGGTTCCGCGAGGCGACGGGCGCCCTGAAGGACCTGAGTTTCGACACCATCGCCGGAGCCGGGCCGAACGGCGCCCTGCCGCATTACAAGCCGGTCGGGGCCACGATCCGACGGATCGAGAAGGGCTCCCTGCTGCTGGTGGACGGCGGCGGCCAGTATCTGGACGGGACGACCGACGTGACCCGCACCATGGCGGTGGGCGAGCCGACGGCGGACCAGCGTCACAAGTTCACCCTGGTGCTGAAGGCCCATATCGCCATGGCGACGATCCGCTTCCCGGCGGGGACCAGCGGCATGGCGCTCGACGCCATAGCGCGGGCGCCGATGTGGGCGGCGGGGCTGGATTACGACCATGGGACCGGCCACGGCGTCGGCTCCTATCTGGGCGTCCACGAGGGGCCGCAGCGGATCGCCAAATGGGGCACCAGCCAGCCGCTGCTGGAGGGGATGATCCTGTCCAACGAGCCCGGCTATTACCGCGAGGGCCATTGGGGCGTCCGCATCGAGACCCTGCAGGTGGTGACGCCGGCCGTGGTTCCCGAGGGCGGCGAGCGGCCGATGCACGGCTTCGAACAGCTGACCTTCGCCCCGATCGACCGCAAGCTGATCGCGGTCGATCTGCTGACCCCGGACGAGCGGGCCTATGTCGACGCCTATCACGCCGAGACCTTGGCCAAGGTCGGCCCCCTGGTCGAGGGCGAGGTGCGGGCCTGGCTGGAACAGGCCTGCGCGCCGCTCTGAACTTACAGGTCGAAGGCGCGGGATCGCCGCCGCAGGTGGGTGACGGGAACGGGCAGGTCCGCCAGGGCCGCCCGGGTCGCCTCGTAGCCTGAGGCGACCGGCTCGTCATAGGCCTTCCAGTCGCGGATGTCGGTCCCGCCGGTTCGCGGCAGGATCAGGACGTCGGCGGCGGCGCGCGACTGCTCCATCTCGGCGTCGGTGGTGATGGTGGCCGAGCGCATCAGGATGGAGACGATGGGCGGGCCGGCCTTCCAGGCGCCCGACAGCACCCATTTCCACCAGGAGGGGGGATTCTCCAGGGCGGCCGGATCGACGCCGCGGGTCTGGGACATGTCCACGCCGATGATGGGGCCGCTGTTCAGCTGGCGCATCACGCTGGTGGGGAAGTTCTTCAGCACCGCCCCGTCCACCAGAACCTGGCCGTCCATGACCACGGGCGGCAGGACGCCGGGAATAGCGATCGAGGCGCGCATGGCCCGGCGCATCAGGCCGGCGCGATGAACCTCGATCCGGCCTGATGTCAGGTTGGAGGAGACGCAGAAGAAGGGCAGGCAGAGATCGGCCAGATCGGTGTCGCCATAGGCCCGCTCCAGCAGCCGGGCCACCTTGCGGGCGCGCGACATGGCGATGATGGGAAAGGCCAGGTCGGACAGAGGGTCGGATTCGACGAAGGCGCGCCGGACCTCGAAGTCCAGCCGCTCGAACGACCAGCCCATGGCCGGGCCCGCCGCCACCACCGCCCCCATGGAGGCGCCCCCGACGAAGTCGATCGGGACCCGGGCCTCCTCCAGGGCCTTGATCGCCCCCATGTGGCAATAGGCCCGCGCCCCGCCGCCCGACAGGACCAGGCCGACCGCCGTGCCGGTGATAACGCGGGCCATGCGGTCCGAATCGGTCTCGACTCCCTCGACGCAATGGAACCAGCGGTCCGGCTGGAGCACATTGAGCCAGACGCGAGTGTTGGCCGGCCGGTTCATGCGCGGATCGCGCAGCAGGATCAGATCGGTCAGGCGCCGGCCGTCGCCGAACCCCATACGCCGGGGCAGGTCCGACGGCGGGGCCAGAAGCCCGCTGCCGACGATGAACAGGCGATCGACCTGGCGGGCGCACAGCTCGGCCCAGGCCTTCTGGTCCAGTTCGGCGACATAGAGGACATAGTCGTGGTCGTCCTCGACCCGGCTGAACCATTCGGCGGCCGAGCTGAGAGCCGACTGATCGATCACCTTGCAGGTGAAGCCCATGGCCTGGACGCCCGCCGCGATCCGTTCGACGAAGGCGCGGATCGGGCGCGGGCGGGCCGAGACGAAGCCGAAGACGCTGGGCTCGGCGGCGCCCACGGCCCGCTCGCGGGCGCGATGGATCATCAGGCGCGACAGTTCGACCAGCAGATCCGGCTCGGATCGAGCGGCGTCGAAGAAGGCTTCGCGCGGCAGGGCCAGGATTTCGGTGTCGCGCAGGGCGACCACGTCCGCGGTGTGCGGGGTGCCGGCCACCATGGCCATTTCGCCGACCGGCTCTCCGGGCCGGATGACGCCGACCAACTGGGGCGGTTGATCCGTCTCGACGTGAAACACCCCCAGCCGGCCCGAGCGGACCAGATAGAGGGTGTCGGACGGATCGCCCGCCGCAAACAGCCGCTCGCCCCCGGTCAGGGCGAACCAACTGGCGCGATCGATCATCGGTCCTTCGAAGATGCGCGCCAGGGCGACGGCCAGGGTGTCGGGACGAAGCGGAGCCATGCCGTCTTGTACGGCAGATAAGGGAGGAGGTGAAATGGCGCGAAAACGCCTTTCAACCGATCGCGACGCCTGACAAAAGGGGCGAATGCCCCACGCCATTCCCTCGACCGCTGTCCTCGACGCGCTGAAGGCCGCCCTCGGCCCTGGCGGCTGGACCGAGGATCCAGAGGTCATCGCCCCGTCCCTGACGGAGTGGCGAAACCGCTGGACGGGCCATACGCCTATTCTGCTGACGCCGCGCTCGACCGAGGAAACCGCCAAGGTGATCGCCATCTGCGCCCAGTCGGGCGTGGCCGTCACCCCCCAGGGCGGGGGCACGGGCCTGGTCGGGGGACAGATCCCGTTCGGCGAGGTGTTGTTGTCCCTCAAGAAGATGCGGGCCGTGCGCGACGTGACCCCATTGGACGACGCCATGACGGTGGAGGCGGGTCTGACCCTGCTGGAGGCCCAGCAGGCGGCGGCGGCGGCCGGACGGGCCTTTCCGCTCAGCCTGGCGGCCGAAGGCTCGGCGACGATCGGGGGGGTGATCTCCACCAACGCCGGCGGCACCCAGGTGCTGCGCTACGGCATGATGCGGGACCTGGTCCTGGGCCTGGAGGCGGTCCTGCCGAACGGCGAGATCTTTCACGGTCTGAAGCGGCTGCGAAAGGACAATACCGGCTATGATCTCAAGCAGTTGCTGATTGGTGCGGAGGGCACCCTGGGCGTCGTCACTGCGGCCACCCTGAAGCTGTTTCCGATCATGCGGTCACGCGCGGTCGCCGTGGTCGCCCTGGAAACGGCTGCGGCGTCCATCGAACTGCTCGCCCGCGCCAAGGCGGAGACCGGCGGCGGGGTCGAGGCCTTTGAGTTGATGAAACGTCTGGGCATGGAGCTGGTGCTCAAGAACATCCCCGACACCCGCGAACCGCTGGACACGACGCCGAATTGGTATGTGTTGATCGAGATCGCGTCCGGGACGGCGGGGGGCGCCGAGGCCCAGATGGAGCGGCTGCTGGAAGTCGCCTTTGAGGAGGGGCTGATCACCGACGCCGCCATAGCGCAGAACGATGCGCAACGCGCCGCCTTCTGGCGGCTGCGTGAAGAGCATTCAGCGGCCCTGAAGCCCGAGGGCGGCGGGTGGAAACACGATGTCTCCGTCCCGATCAGCCGCATCGCCGAATTCATCGACGAGGCCACAGCGGCCGTCGAGCGCTTCCATCCCGGCGCCCGTGTCTCGGTGTTCGGCCACGTCGGCGACGGCAATCTGCACTACGACATCCTGCCCGGCGTCGGCGAGGATGTGGCGGCCTTCATCGGCCGCTGGAAAGAGGGCTCGCAGGTCGTTCACGACGTCGTCGGGCGTTATGACGGCTCGATCTCGGCCGAACACGGCCTGGGTCGGCTGAAGACCGAAGAGGTCAAACGCTACAAGTCGCCGCTGGAGATCGAGACCATGGCCGCCATCCGACGCGCCATCGATCCGCAGCGGATCATGAACCCCTCCGTGCTCTTCTAGAGGGACGGGGCGAAGATATGGGCCTGCGTGACCTGGACGGCTGGACCGTCCTCTTCGATCTGGACGGCACCCTGGTCGATTCCGCTCCAGATCTGGTTGGAACCCTGAACCGTCTGCTGATCGAGGAGGGATTGCCCCCTGCGCCCCCCGAAGCGGCGAGAACCCTGATCGGCTCGGGCGCGCGCGCGCTGTTGGCGCATGGGTTCGAGGCGGCCGGCGCCGATGTGGAACGGGCCCGGTCCGATGCGCTCTTTGAGCGGTTCCTGGTCGATTACACCGCCCATATCGCCGACGGCTCGCGGGCGTTCGAGGGTGTCGTCGAGACCTTGGAACGCCTGGCCGAACGCGGCGCAGTCTTGGCGGTCGCCACCAACAAGCGGTCGGACCTGTCTGAACTGTTGCTGGACCGGCTTGATCTTCGCCGCCATTTCCTGGCCGTCGCCGGCCCCGATCGGGTCAGCGCCCGCAAACCCTCGGGGGCGCATCTGAAAGAGGCTGTGGCGATGGCGGGCGGTGACCCGGCCCGCGCGATCATGGTCGGCGACGCCGCGCCCGACGCCGAGGCGGCCCGCGACGCCGACATGCCCTGTGTCCTGACCACCTTCGGCTACACGCCCGTGCCGGTGGACACCCTGGGCGGAGACGTCCTGATCGACGCCTTCGAAGACGTGGAAGAGGCGATCGACGGCATTCTGGCCGAGTTTTACGTAAGGCGGGCCCTGAAGGTCTGAAAGAGCTGCGCTTAAGCCTGCACGCAGGAAAACTGGCCATGTTCGGGCACGACGACGGTTGCGGAACGGCGGGCCGATGGACAGATTGGCCCATCCCAGCCGAAAGCCCCCTTCATGATCTCCCGCTTCTTCCAAATTCCGCTTTGGCAGCGCACCTTCGCGGGCCTCGCCCTGGGGGTGATCGCCGGCCTGATCCTGCGTGAAAGGGCCGAGATCTGGCTGCAGCCGATCGGCGACGTCTATCTGAACCTGATCCGTATGGTGGTGGCGCCCCTGGTGCTGTTCACCATCGCCAGCTCGATCGCCAAGCTGGGAGAAGGGGCGGGGGCCGTCCGCCTGGGCGTGCGCACCCTCGTCTGGTTCGCGATCACGTCGCTGCTGGCCGTGCTGGTCGGTTTCGCCTTCGGCCATCTGATCAATCCGGGCGTGGGCCTGTCGAACCTGCCGCTGGGCGAGGTCAAGGAAAGGGTCATTCCGACGCCGCTGGAGGTGCTGATCGGCGTCGTCCCCACCAATCCCTTCGCCGCCTTGGCCGAAGGGAAGGTGTTGCAGATCATCTTCTTCTCCGCCCTGGTCGGCATGGCTCTGGTCGCGCTGGGCGATCGGGCCCAGGGCGTGCGGCGACTGGTGGACGAGGGGGCGTCAGTCATATTCCGCATCACCCGCTGGGTGATCCAGCTGACCCCCATCGGCGTCTTCGGCCTGATCGGCTCGGTCGTCGGCGGCTATGGCTGGGAGGCGCTTCTGCCCCTGCTGAAGTTTATCGGCGCCATCTACGCCGCCTGCCTGTTCCACATACTGGTCGTCTATTCGGGGCTGCTGAAGCTCCATGGCCTGAAGGTCGTCAGCTTCTTCCGCGGCGCCTTCGCGGCCCAGCAGACCGCCTTCGCCACCTCGTCGTCGCTGGGAACCCTGCCGATCACCCTGCGCCAGACGGTCGAGCGGCTGGGCGTGCCCCAGGCCTACGCCGCCTTCGCCGTGCCTCTGGGCGCCAATGTGAAGATGGACGGGTGCGGCGCCATCTATCCCGCCATCGCCTCGATCTTCATCGCCCAGTATTTTCAGATCGACCTGACCCTGACCCAATACATACTGATCGGCCTGACTGCGGTCTTGGGCTCGCTGGGGACGGCGGGGGTTCCGGGAACCTCGATCGTCATGCTGACCCTGACCCTGTCCACCGCCGGCCTGCCGCTGGAAGGCATCGGCTATATCGTCGCCATCGACCGGGTCATCGACATGATGCGGACGGCGACGAACGTGACCGGTCAGATGCTGGTCCCGGTCTTGGTGGCCAGGGAGGAAGGCATTCTGAACGTCGATATCTATGACGGCCACGTGGCCTGGCTGCCCGGCGATCCGGAGGCGGAGACGCCCGAAACCGTTCAGGCGGCCGGAATCTGAAACGGACGCTTGCGCCGCGCGAGCGACCGGGCTATGTCGCCGCCTCCGCAAGGCATGGATGCGTAGCTCAGCGGGAGAGCACCTCGTTCACACCGAGGGGGTCACAGGTTCAATCCCTGTCGCATCCACCATCTTTTCCCTCATAGACGCCTTGCAGCCCAGCTTGCGAACGCGACGAGAGTGTCGATGCCGGAGATCAACGACACGGTTCATATCCGCTTCTCGCTCAGAGGTTTGGGCGGGCCCTTCTGGCAGACAAACGCCACCATCGCCTCGATCGGCCAGGGGGTGGCGCTGCTGGACGGTCTGGACCGGCAGGTTCCGGCGGCCGTGACGGAGCTGAAGCGCGCCGGGCCGAACCGCTGGACCCTGGACTGGGAAGTCAGAAGCCCGCCTTAGAGCCTGATCGGTTGAAGTGGAATCGCTTCGCGATTCCGCTGAAACCGTGAATCAGGCTCCAGATTAAAGCGAGAGCCTGATCCTCAGACGTCCGGCACGTCGCGTCCCGGCGGCACATTGACGCCCATCGACTTCAGATAGGTCTTGATGTTGCGCGCGGCCTGACGAATCCGATGCTCGTTCTCGACCAGGGCGATCCGCACGAAGCCCTCGCCGTTCTCGCCGTAGCCGACGCCCGCCGCCACCGCGACCTTGGCGTGGGTCAACAGTTGCTTGGAGAACTCCAGACTTCCCAGGTGGGCGAGGGCGGGGGGCACGGGCGCCCAGGCGAACATGGAGGCGGCGGGCTTGGGGATGTCCCATCCCGCCCGCGCAAAACTGTCGATCAGGACGTCACGGCGGCGATGATACAGGGCGCGGTTCTGATCCACGATGTCCTGCGGACCGTTCAGGGCCGCGACAGCGGCCGCCTGGATCGGCGTATAGGCGCCGTAGTCGAGATAGGACTTCACCCGCGCCATGGCGGCGATCAGCTTGCGATTGCCGACGGCGAAGCCGATGCGCCAGCCGGCCATGCTGTAGGTCTTTGACAGGGAGGTGAACTCGATCGCCACGTCCTTGGCGCCCGGCACCTGCAGGATCGAGACGGTCGGCTTGCCGTCGTAATAGAGTTCGGAATAGGCCAGGTCGCTGATGATCCAGAGGTCATTGGCCTTGGCGAAGGCGACGACCCGCTCATAGAAGGCCAGGTCGACCGTCTCGGCTGTCGGGTTCGACGGATAGTTCATCACCAGAACCTTGGGGCGCGGCACCGTATAAGCCATGGCCCGTTCCAGACTCTCGAAATAGCGTTCATCCGGCGTGGTCGGCACGCTGCGGATGGCGGCGCCGGCGATGATGAAGCCGAAGGTGTGGATCGGATAGGAGGGGTTGGGCGCCAGGACCACGTCGCCCGGTTCGGTGATGGCCGTCGCCAGACTGGCCAGCCCCTCCTTGGAGCCCATGGTGACGATGACCTCGGTCTCGGGGTCCAGATCGACGCCGAAACGACGGCCATAGTAGTTGGCCTGGGCCCGGCGCAGGCCGGGTATGCCCTTGGAGGCCGAATAGCCGTGGGCGTCCGGCTTTCGCGCCACTTCGCATAGTTTGTCGATGACGTGCGGCGGCGGCGGCAGGTCCGGATTGCCCATGCCGAGGTCGATGACGTCCTCACCGGCCTGACGGGCGGCGGCTCGCATGGCGTTGGTCTCCGCGATCACATACGGAGGCAGGCGCTTCATGCGATAGAATTCTTCGGACATCGGTCTTTGTGGGTGGAAGGTGAAGGGGGCGCAAGCGATGCCACCGATGCGCGCTTCATGAAACAGAAAGATGAAGGCTGACGGGCTTTATCCGCCAAAAACTTGTGACGCGGCCTCTCTCGCGCCGCTCCTACGCAAGAAGCTTGCGAGCCGGCCTAGCCGATGAAGACGCGCGGCTCCTCGCCGATACGCGCGGGCGTCGGTGAGCGGTTCTGCGGGCCTCGCCGCCGCCGCACATAGTCGGACAGGCCGCGCACCTCGGCCTCGGCGACCCCGTCGCGCTCCATCAGCCGACGCACGATGGGATCTGACAGCATCTCGTCCAGGGTCAGGTCGTAAGACGTCATGGCGCATCTCCGGCTCACGGTTCGCCCCCTCCGACGAGATGGGGCGGCCCTGTCAGGACGCCAGAGCTAGATGGCGATGTCGTGGAAATTTCACGGTCCGGGCGCGCCAAAACGGCGCCTTTTCCGGCGCCGCCAGCCGAGAATTGGGTCTCCGCCGCAATATCTGTTCGTCTTTTCGTTGTTCATGCGGCGGCAAGGCCCTATTCTTTTCGGATGACACGCTGGACCCCCGAAAGCTGGAGAACCAAGACCGCCCTGCACATGCCGGCGGACTATCCAGATCCGCACGCCCTGGCCTTGGTCGAGGACGAACTGCGCGCCCTGCCGCCGCTCGTCTTCGCCGGCGAGGCGCGGCGCCTGACGTCGAAACTCTCGCAGGTCGAGCGGGGCGAGGCCTTCCTGCTCCAGGGCGGCGACTGCGCCGAGAGCTTCAAGGAGTTCTCGACCGACAACATCCGCGACACCTTCCGCCTGATCCTGCAAATGGCCGTGGTCCTGACCTTCGCTGGCCGCAAGCCGGTCGTGAAGGTGGGGCGGATCGCCGGCCAGTTCGCCAAGCCGCGCTCGTCGCCGCTGGAAGAGATCGACGGCGTCGAACTGCCCAGCTATCGCGGCGACATCATCAACGGCATGGGGTTCACTCCGGAGGAGCGCGCGCCCGATCCGCAACGGTTGATCCGCGCCTACAACCAGTCGGCCTCGACCCTGAATCTGCTCCGCGCCTTCGCGGGCGGCGGCTATGCCGACCTGTACAACATCCATCGCTGGACCCTGGGCTTTGCGGGCGACAACGCCGCCGGGGCCCAGTACCGCGAACTGGCCGACAAGATCACCGAGGCCCTGGCCTTCATGGAGGCGGTCGGCGTCACGCCCGAGACCCATCCGGATCTGAGCCGGGTCGAGGTCTTCACCAGCCACGAGGCCCTTCTCCTGAACGTCGAGAGCGCCCTGACGCGGCTGGACGGCGGTTCGGGCGAATGGTTCGACACCTCGGCGCATATGCTGTGGATCGGCGAACGCACGCGTCAGCTGGACGGCGCCCATGTCGAGTTCATGAAGGGGATCAAGAACCCTATCGGCGTGAAGTGCGGACCCACAATGACGGCCGACGACCTGCTGCCCCTGATCGACGTCCTGAACCCGGACAATGTCTCGGGCCGACTGACGCTGATCGGCCGCTTCGGTCACGACAAGGTCGGCGAACGCCTGCCCAAGCTGATGCGCGAAGTGAAGGCCTCGGGCCGCAAGGTGATCTGGTCCATTGACCCGATGCACGGCAATACGCTGAAGGCCGGCAACGGCTACAAGACCCGGCCGTTCGACCGGATCCTCAGCGAGGTGCGGACCTTCATCGACGTGGCGGAGGCGGAAGGGGTGCACCCCGGCGGCGTCCATCTGGAGATGACCGGCCAGAACGTCACCGAATGCATCGGGGGCGCTCAGGCCGTGACCGAGGACGACCTGTCCAACCGCTATCACACCCATTGCGACCCGCGCCTGAACGCCGACCAGGCGCTGGAGCTGGCCTTCCTGGTGGCCGAGCGGTTGAAGGCAGGCCGGATCAGCCGCTCGGAAGCCGCCTGATCGACGGAAACAGCGGGGCGACGAGGCCGATGGTCGCGTTCGCCTCGGCCCGGTCCGGCGTTTCGTCGTCGATACCGACGCCGTTCATGTCATTGCGCGTGGCCTGAACCACGATCCCGTCCGGTCGCGACAGCACGGTCACGCCCCGGAAATGCAGGCCGTAGTTGACCTCGGGCTGGGGCGCGAGCCAGGCGATCTGGCCGCGCACGGGGATCATCTCCTTGTCCTCGAACAGGGCCTTTGCGCCATAGCCGGTGCAGTTGATCACGATCTTCTCGGGCAGGTCCGTCAGATCCGCCGGCGTGTTGAAGGCGCGGGTCTCGATCCGGCCGCCCTGGCTCAGAAACTCGGTCTCCAACCGGTGCGCCAGTTCGGCGACGTTGAACTGCATGGCGCTGACCATGCGGGTCTCCCCAACCGGAAAGGGCGAGGCGGAAACGGGCAGGGGGATGGATCGCGGCGCCAGCCCGTCCAGCCTGTATTCGGCGAATCGGATCGGCTTTATCCCAGGCGCGGTAAGGATCGGCGGCGGTTCGACCGTACGCGGCAGGTCCGCCGCGCCCGACAGCATATAGCGGTCGCTAAAGACGACCGGATCGCCTTCTGTCCCCAGATAGGTCTGGTGAGTGGCGTAGGTCTCGCGCGCCATCTGTTCCCAAAGGGCGGGGAAGTCAGCCGCGACGCGATCAGCGTCGGCGATGCGGCTGTCCGGCGTCCAACTGCCTGTGGCGCGCATGGATCGGGTGAAGGCGGCCCGTTCGCGCGCATAGATGGTCACCCGCGCCCCCATGCGTTGAAGCTGGAGCGCCGACGTCAAGCCGAGGGCGCCGCTGCCGATCACCGCGACCACGGGCGGACCGCCCCCCAGACCCGCCAGGGCCATGGCCTTGCGCGCTGCGATAGCGCTGGAGCCCCAGGACAAAGACCAGCCGCTGCCGCCGTGGCCATAGTTGTGAACCACCTTGGTCTCGCCGACCGCCTCCACGTTCAGGCGCGGGCCTGTCGGGCGAAAAGGACGGGTGCAGACGGTGATGCGTATGATCCGCTCGGGCGTCATCAGGATCGGCGCGATCCGGCGCGGGGCAAACCCTGTCGTCGGCAGGACGGCAGGCGTCGGCGCGCAGCCTGCAAGGGCTCCCGCCAGGCCCGTCAACACGGCCCGACGGTTGGAGCTGGTGACGACGGACATGAGCGGCTCCGGAAGATGCGAACTGCGACGCTACCCGCACCATGCGCGGCCCGAAAGCACCCCACGATCACATTCGGCTTGTGGGGACGAAAGCGGCGCCGCAGATACGGCGCGAAACGGTCACGGCTCGGACAACTATGCTCCGTCTGATCGCGGCCAGCAAAGGGAAGGCTTTCGGCGGTCCGTCGGAAGTGATGAATATGGACAAGCCAACACAGCAAGACGACAACCCCGGTCGGGTCGCCTATCAGGGCGCCCCCGGCGCCTTCAGTCATGAGGCCTGCACGGCCCTTCGCCCCTGGGACGAGGCTGTGCCGTTCGAGACCTTCGCCGAGGCCATCGCAGCCCTGAAGGGCGGCGACTGCGACTGCGCCCTGATCCCGGTCGAGAACTCCTCCGTCGGCGTGGTCGAACCCGCCGCGACCCTGGTGCGCGACTCCGGCCTTCGCGTGGTCGCCGAAGCCTGGCGGCCGATCCGCCACGCCCTGATGGGACTGGACGGCGCGCGCATCGCCGATCTGAAGCGGGTGCTCAGCCACCCCATCGCCCTGGCTCAGTGCGAACGGACACTGAAGGGCCTGAAGCTGAACGTGGTCGAGCATTTCGACACCGCCGGCGCCGCCCGCGACGTCGCCGAGGCGGGCGATCCGACCCAGGCGGCCATTGCGCCGGTAGGGGCCGCCGAGGTCTATGGCCTGTCGATCCTGCGCAACGATCTTCAGGATTCCAGCGATAACCGGACGCGTTTCGTCCTCCTGGGGGCCGATAGGGCTTGACGGCGCACGGTCTTTGCGTGCTTTAAGGCCGCTCGGATCGCGAACGATCCGCATAACCGGACCCGGACCCATGTCCCGCCAGCGCGCCCTTTCTGTTTCCTTCGACCGTTCGCGCGCGGTGTCCGGCCTCTATTTCGGCTACGGCTTTTACGGCTTTCGATACGCCGGCTGAGGCGTCGGGCGCTCTTCGTCCCTGACTGTCTCGCCGGCGACCGCTCTGGACCAGAGCGGCTGTCCGCCCCTGCACATCGAAATCCTGCCTTTGCCGAAAGCCCGAACCCATGTCCTCTTCCAACGTCCAGATGATCCGACCTGAACAGGTTGAACTGACGCCTGAACAACAGGCCCTGGCCGCCCTGCGCGCCGAGATCGACACCATCGACGATCAGATCCTGGCCCTGTTCGAACAACGTCTCGCCGTCGCCGCCACCGTCGGCCGCGCCAAGGACGCGCCCACGGGCCCCCACACCAAGCTTCGCCCCGACCGCGAGCAGACTGTCCTGTCGCGGATGCTGTCCAAGTGCCGCCCCGAAAACGCCGAGGCGGTCGAACACCTCTGGCGCGAGATCGTCGGCTGGGGGCTGGCGCGTCAGGGCCGGCTGCAGGTCCAGGTCTGGGCCCCGATCGAACCGACCCGCGCCTATGACGGCGCCCGCCTGCGCTTCGGCGCCGCCGCCGACATCAAGATGGTGCGCGACCCGCAGAAGGCCCTGGCCTTCGCCGCCGAGGGCCATGGCGTGGCCGTTCTGGCCATCAATACCGAGGACGCCTGGTGGATGGGCCTTCGCCGTGAATGGTCAATGCTCAGCGTGTTCGACGGTTACGGCGGCGAGACGCCGACGTCTCTGGCCGTCGGCAAGATCGATCCGCCGGCCCTGCCGAAGGGCCGCCGCGTGGTCGTCACCGCCGGCGGAGACGCCGGCGACGGCGGCGGCGCTCGTCGCTGGGGCCTGAACACCCACCACGGCTGGACCATCGCCCTGACCGAGGCGGAACTGACGCCGGGCGAGGCGGAAGGCTGCGTCGGCGCGATCGGCTGACCGCGCCGACATGAAGGCTCAGGAGGCGTGCGCCTTCTGGGCCTTGGTCAGTTCGATCATGCCCTGGGCGGCGCCCATCTCCGGCACGATCTCTTTCGCCCGGTCGGAGATGGCGTCGAACTGGGCCGCCACCTGTTCCGGCGCATCCTCGCCCGAGATGTGGACGCCCTCGGTCAGCGTCACATAGGCGCGTTCGAACCCGCCGGCGCCGGCCGCCAGGATACAGCGGCTCGGCGCCTCCCGGCTCAGCAGATACAGCAGGCCCGGCGTCACCAGCGCCGGATCCAGGGCCTCCAGGGGCAGGGCGGCGCCCAGGTCTTCGGTCATGCGCGTATGGGCCGTGGGCGCCAGGCAGTTGACGCGGATGTCGTTCTTGGCCCCCTCGATCGACAGGGTCTGCATCAGACCGACCAAGGCCATCTTGGCCGCCCCATAGTTCGACTGGCCGAAATTGCCGTAAAGACCCGAGGAGGAGGTGGTCATGACGATGCGGCCGTAGTTCTGGCCGCGCATGATCTCCCACACCGCCTTGGTGCAGTTGACCGCCCCCATCAGATGGACGTCCACGACGAAGCGGAAGTCCTCCAGCTCCATCTTGGCGAAGGTCTTGTCGCGCAGGACCCCGGCGTTGTTAACCAGCAGATCGACCCGACCCCATTTCGCCATGGCCGCCTCCACCATGGCCTGAACGGCGGCGAAGTCGGTGACTGAGGCGGCATTGGGCATGGCCTCGCCGCCGGCGGCCTCGATCTCGGCCACGACAGCCTCGGCGGCGGTAACGGAACCGCCCGAACCGTCGCGGGCGCCGCCAAGATCATTGACCACCACCTTGGCCCCGCGCGCCGCCAGGGCCAGGGCGTGCTGCCGCCCCAGACCACCGCCCGCGCCTGTCACAATGGCCACCTGTCCGTCGAACCGGATCGTCATCCTATCGTCTCCACCCAAGCACTGGGGCCCTCGGCGCTACAGCCGGCCCCTTGATCCGGTTTTGACGACGCCGGGCGCGGCGCACAAGTCCGGCCTGATCAGCCCGCGCGGTTCTTCACCAGATCCTCGACGACCGACGGATCGGCCAGGGTCGAGGTGTCGCCCAGCGAGCCGATCTCGTTCTCGGCGATCTTGCGCAGGATGCGGCGCATGATCTTGCCGGATCGGGTCTTGGGCAGGCCGGGCGCCCACTGGATCACGTCCGGGGCGGCGATGGGGCCGATCTCGCGACGGACGTGGGCGCCCAGGGCCTTGCGCAGATCCTCGGTCGCCTCGACCCCCTTGTTCAGGGTGACATAGGCGTAGATGCCCTGGCCCTTGATGTCGTGGGGATAGCCGACCACGGCCGCCTCGGCCACGTCGTCGTGCAGCACCAGGGCGCTCTCGATCTCGGCCGTACCCATCCGGTGGCCCGAGACATTGATGACGTCGTCGACCCGGCCGGTGATCCAGTAATAGCCGTCCTCGTCCCGGCGACAGCCGTCGCCGGTGAAATACCGACCCGGATAGGTCGAGAAATAGGTCTCGAAGAAGCGCTGATGATCGCCGTAGACGGTGCGCATCTGGCCCGGCCAGCTGTCGGTGATGCACAGATTGCCCGAGACGGCCCCGACCAGTTCCTGGCCCTCCGCATCGACGATCTGCAACTCCACGCCGGGCAGGGGCAGGGTGGCCGAACCCGGCTTCAGGTCGGTGGCGCCGGGCAGGGGGGTGATCAGATGGCCGCCCGTCTCGGTCTGCCACCAGGTGTCCACGATCGGGCAGCGCCCGTCCCCGACCATCTCGTGATACCAGCGCCAGGCCTCGGGATTGATCGGCTCGCCGACCGTGCCCAGCAGACGCAGCGATTTGCGCGACGTGGCCTTCACCGGCGCGTCGCCTTCGCGCATCAGGGCGCGCAGGGCCGTGGGGGCGGTGTAGAAGACCTCCACCTTGTGCTTGTCCACCACCTGCCAGAACCGGCTGGCGTCGGGATAGTTGGGCACGCCTTCGAACATCAGGGTGGTCGCGGCGTTCGCCAGCGGACCATAGACCAGATAGGAATGGCCCGTGACCCAGCCCACGTCGGCGGTGCACCAGAAGACCTCGCCCGGGCGATAGTCGAACGTCAGCTCATGGGTCCAGGCGGCCCAGAACAGATAGCCGCCCGTCGTGTGAAGAACGCCTTTCGGCTTTCCGGTGGAACCTGAGGTGTAGAGGATGAACAACGGATCTTCCGCCTTCATCGGCTCGGGCGGACAGTCGGTCGAGGCCTTGGCCGCCTCGACGGCGTAGTCGATGTCGCGGCCTTCGATCATCGGCACGTCGGCGCCGGTGCGGCGGACCACCAGAACCGTATCGACCTTCACCTTCTCGAGGGCCGCATCGACATTGGCCTTCAGCGGCACGATCTTGCCGCCGCGCACGCCCTCGTCGGCCGTAATGACCAGGTTGGAGCCGCAGTCCTCGATCCGGCCGCACAGGCTGTCGGGCGAAAAGCCGCCGAAGACCACGGAATGGACCGCCCCGATCCGGGCGCAGGCCAGCATGGCGTAGGCGGCCTCGGGGATCATCGGCAGATAGATGGTGACCCGGTCGCCCTTCTTGGCCCCGTGGGATTTCAGTACATTGGCCATGCGGCAGACCTGCGCGTGCAGCTCGCCGTAGGTGATGTGACGACTGTCCGCCGGATCGTCGCCCTCCCAGATGATCGCGGTCTCATCCTTGCGGTGGGGCAGGTGTCGGTCGATGCAGTTGGCGGCGACGTTCAGGACGCCGTCCTCGAACCAGCGGATGCGGAAATCCTCCTTCCTGAAGGAGACGTCCTTGATCCTGGTCGGCGCCCTGATCCAGTCGAGGCGTTTCGCCTGTTCGGACCAGAAGGCCTCGGGCGTCTCGCGCGCCGCGATCCGCGCCGCCTCATAGGCTCGCCGGTCCATATGGGCCTTGGCGGCGAAGTCTGCGGGAACGGGGTAGAGGTCGGAATCGGGCACGCGAGACGTCTCCAGCATCTTTAGAATCCGTATTTGGCGAACAGGATCAATCGGGTCATGTCGCCGCTCGCGCCGGATTCGATTTCGCGGTCGGCGAACATCAGCTCGGCGCCGACATCAAACGCCGTAACCGGCGACCAGATCAAGTTGGCGTGGACGCTCTGGGCCGACCGGTTGACGGCCAGACCGGTCACGCTCGTGTCATTATCGACCGACTGCGCCGACCAGATCAGGCTGGAGCGCCAGCCGGGCGCCCAGACGTGACGATAGGCGGCGAAGCCGGCGACGACGCCGATCGCGTCCAGTTCGCCCGAGGCGTCCAGCACCGCGTCGTTCGAGAAGTTCAGCCCGACATATCGGCCGATCCCTTCGCCGCCCGTCACCATCAGACGCAGATCGTCCTTGGCGCCGACCTTGATCTTGGTCGAGGCGGACAGGCCCCAGCCGGTGGCGGTGGAATCGATGCTGGTCGACGGGTTCTGGTACTTCAGCTGACGCAGCAGACCGGCGAACTGCAGATCCCCCCAGGGCCGCGCCAGGGCGTAGCGGGCGGTGAAGTCGGGCAGGCTGTTGTCGTCGGCGATGATCCGCGCGCCGCCGCCGAACGGGGTCACGGTCGTCTCGGGGTTTTCCACCGAAACGGAGAAGGGACCGCGCGTGTAAC
The DNA here is from genome assembly GCF_055391505.1 of Brevundimonas sp. Br13. Taxonomy (NCBI): domain Bacteria; kingdom Pseudomonadati; phylum Pseudomonadota; class Alphaproteobacteria; order Caulobacterales; family Caulobacteraceae; genus Brevundimonas; species Brevundimonas sp. Br13. Next base: position 2,178,752 of record NZ_AP044008.1, read on the forward strand.
GCACCTGGACCTGCCGCGCGAAGACCGTGCCCTCGGCCGCGCCGATGAAGTCGGCGGATTCGGGCAGGACGGCGGTGTTCTGGAAGTTGGTCCACTCCTGGCCGATCAGCCAGTTGTCGATGGTCACGAAGGCGCGGCGCAGGGCCGGGTTGGCGGGGCTGGTGGTGCGCTGGTCCGCCGTGCCGGGCAGGGTCTGGAAGTCCATCTCCAGCCGCGTGCCGACCTTGTGGCCGCCGACCAGGCCGTCGGTCGTCAGCCAGAACCGGGTCTGGCGGGCGTTGAAGTCGGTCGCCGTATCCTCGTCGGCGCCGCCGATGGGGATGGAGCCGGGGATATGGAACTCACGCAGGGCGTCGCCATTGGCGGGATCGCCGCCGGAATAGCTGGAGGCCGAGGCGTCCACCTTGACGAAGCCGCCGAACTTCACTGTGTGGTCGCCGATCCGGAAACCGTCGCTCGGTGCGGCGGCCTGTTGGACCGGCGCCGGCGCGGGCGTCGGGCGGGTCTCAAGCCGGATGATGTCCTGCTGCTGCGCCGCCTGCTGGGTGCGGGCGGCCACGACTTCGGATTTGAGGGCGTTCAGCTCGGCTTCAAGCTGAGCGATTCGGGCTTCGAGGGCGGCCTGGGCGTCTTGCGCCGAGGCGACGCCGGGGGCCAGAAGCAGGGCCGCCGCCGCGCATCCTGCCGCCAGGCTGGATTTGATCATGATGGTTCCTCCCTGGCTCGTCTGTTGCGAGCGTCCGAATGAACCTTTTCCCCAAGGGGCGTATGCGGCCATTAGCCAATGGTCTAGTTTCGACCAAAGTCGAACCGCGTCATGCTGCTGCAGACGCGGCCGCCAAGAACGCTGCGCGAAGGGAAGGACGCCTGATGGATCGAATCGTCATCGCCGACGATCACCCCCTGTTCCGCGCCGCGCTGCGGTCCGCCGTCTCCAAGGCCTCGCCCGAAGCGACGATAGAGGAATGCGCCAGCCTGGCCGAGGCGCGAGCGGCCCTCAGGACGCCGACCGACCTGCTGCTTCTGGATCTCAAACTCTCCGACAGTGAAGGCATGGCGGGCCTGGCCGCCGTTCGGGCCGAACATCCCGTCGTTCCGGTCGCCGTCGTCTCGGCCAGCGAGGAGGCGAGCGTCGTGCGCCGCGCCCTGGCCCTCGGCGCCGCAGGCTTCATCCCAAAATCCGCCGCCCTTCCGCAGATGGTGGAGGCGATCACGGCCGTTCTGGCCGGCGACGCCTGGGCGCCCGAGACGCCGGAGGCGGCCGGAGAGGACGACCTCGCCGCCCGGGTCGCCAGCCTGACGCCGTCGCAGCTGCGCATATTGGAAGGGTTGAAGGCCGGGCGGTTGAACAAGCAGATCGCCTTCGACCTGGGCGTCTCCGAAGCAACCATCAAGGCGCATCTGACCAGCGTGTTTCGAAAGCTGGGCGTTTATAATCGGACCCAGGCGGTGATTCTGGCTCAGCAGATGGACCTGACCCGGTGACCCTGGTTTAGGCCCTTTTCAGCTCCGCCACGCCGCGATTCGCCAACTGGTCCGCGCGCTCATTCAACGCATGGCCGGCGTGGCCCTTGACCCAGCGCCATTTGACCTCGTGCCTCTGGCGCGCCTCATCGAGACGTCGCCAAAGGTCGGCGTTCTTGACCGGCTTCTTGTCGGCGGTCAGCCAGCCGCGCGCCTTCCAGCCGCGCATCCATTCGGTCACGCCCTGCATGACATATTTGCTGTCTGTATGAAGCTCGACCTTGCACGGGCGTTTCAGCGCCTCCAGCGCCATGATGGCGGCCGTCAGTTCCATGCGGTTGTTAGTCGTATTCGCCTCGCCGCCCCAAAGTTCCTTCTCGTGACCGCCCGCAGTCTGGAGCAGGGCGCCCCAGCCTCCGGGGCCGGGATTGCCCTTGCAGGCGCCGTCGGTGTGGATGATGACGTGATCGGAGAGACTCATGGTCGCGCACACCTACAGCCTCCCTTGGCGTGGGGCCATGACTCCGCCTATATGCGGGACGAAGAAGAGTGGATGGGGCCGATCATCGGCCTCTTCGAGGAGATTACCCATGGGCTCCATGAGCATCTGGCACTGGGCCATCGTCATTGTCGTGGTCGCCGTCCTGTTCGGCGGACGCGGCAAGCTGTCCAGCATCATGGGCGACGCCGCCAAGGGCATCCGCGCATTCAAGGACGGCCTGTCGGACGACGGCAAGAAGGACGCGACGCAAGACGGCGTCGGCGCCCTGCCGCGCACCGAGGCGGAGAAGGAAAAGCACTGAAGTCCGCGTCGGGTCTTTGAGGGCTGACGCATGGGCGGGCTCGGCCCCGGTATCGGGGGCTTCGAACTATTGGTGATCGGTCTGGTGGCCCTGCTGGTGGTGGGGCCCAAGGACTTGCCTGTGCTCATGCGCCGCGTGGGCCAGATGCTGGCCAAGGCCCGCGCCACGGCCAATGAGTTCCGCTCCAGCTTCGACGAGATGGCGCGCCAGTCCGAGCTGGACGAGTTGCGTAAGGAGGTCGAGGCGCTGCGGAGCGGGCAGGGGGCCATGTACCCCCTGGGCGCCGAGGCCGATGCGGCCTTCAAGGAGATCAACGCCGGTCTGACGACGCCGCCGCCCGTCGCCTCACTGCCGACCCCGGCGGTGGATGAATGGCCCGATGCGTCGCCTGTCTCCCCGCTGGAGCCGGAGCCGGAGGCCAAGTCGAAGCCCGATTCAAGGCCCAGGTCGAAGCGCGGCAGTTCGACCGCCGAAACCGCAGCAACGCCCGCGAAAACGAAGAAGACCGCCAGGGCGGGCGGGGCGGTCGCGGCGAAGACCCGCGCCTCGGCCAAGGGCGCCGCCAAGACCCAGATCTCGGACGCCCAGGCGCCGGCCCAGTCGTCCGCCAAGACCAAGACCCCGCGCAAGAAGGCCGTCGAGCTTTGACTATCTCCGACCGCGACGAGGCCGAGATCGAGGCGTCGCGCGCGCCCCTGATGGACCATCTGATAGAGCTGCGCAGCCGGCTGCTGGTCTGCGTGGTCGCCTTCGGTCTGGGCTTCATCCTGTGTTTCGCCTTCGCCAATCAGATCCAGATCGCCCTGATCAAACCCTATCAGGCGGCGGCGGCCATTCATGCGGCGGCGGCGGCCTCTGGAGGCCACGCCAATCCGCTGGAGCTGATCGCGATCATGACGGGTTTCAAACCCTATCCGCCCGGTTCGGCCGCCGTGGTGCAACTGATCGCCACTGCCCCACTGGAACAGTTGTTCACCAAGATGAAGATCGCCGCCTTCGGCGCGGCCGTCCTGACCTTCCCGGTCATGGCCTGGCAGGTTTACCGCTTCGTCGCGCCCGGCCTGTACCGCAATGAGCGGGGCGCCTTTCTGCCCTTCCTGATCGCCGCCCCGGTGATGTTCTGCCTGGGGGGAGCCCTGGTCTATTACGTCATGCTGCCCTTCGTCATGCTGTTCTCCCTGGGGCAGCAGGTGGTCAGCGACGGCATATCGGTGGCCCAGACGACCAAGATTTCTGATTATCTGAACCTTGTCACTTCCCTGCTGCTGGCCTTCGGCCTGTGCTTCCAACTGCCGGTCGTGACGACACTTTTAGGCCTGGCCGGCTTGATCAATTCCAAGATGATGGCCTCGGGTCGCCGCTACGCCATCGTCGCCGTGGTGGTGGTCGCCGCCGTCGTCACGCCGCCGGACCCCATCAGCCAGCTGATGCTGGCGGTGCCCCTGGTCATCCTCTACGAGGTCTCGATCTGGTGCGTGCGGCTGATCGAACTGCGCCGCAAGAAGGCGGACGACCTGGAAGCCGAAGCGGCTTAGGTATTCGGTTCTAGATCCAACATCCCGCCAAGGACATGGTCGCAATCAGCGACCAAGATATCGTCATAGGACAGAAGGTCAGAGCCGTGCCTGCTATGAAGGTTCGGTACTTTTGACCCAGAATAAAAAGCACTGCGGCGCCCGTGCCGCTCATGAACGCGAGCGCGATAGGCAAGTTGTTCAACGGTCGCCTTTCGCAGGATCCAGCCGGAAGAGTGAAGGCTGCTTGAAGCGCTAACATGGAGACGAGCGGCAGGCTGAGCGCAATAATGATCCAGACATAGGGTTTCCACGGCCTTGTTCGCCACGGGTAGGCGAATATCGCGATGAGGAGTCCGATGGGGCTGAGGGCGGGGCTGAACAGCACCAGTTCAAGCATCGTCCGGGCCTTTTCAGATGTCATAGAAAAAGGGCCGGGGGAATCCCCCGGCCCTTAGCCTTCATGCCGACCTGTCGATCAGCAGCTGTAGTACATGTCAAACTCAACCGGGTGCGGGTGCAGTTGCAGGCGCATCACCTCTTCCATCTTGAGCTCGATGTAGCTGTCGATGAAGTCGTCATCCATGACGCCGCCCTTCTTGAGGAAGGCGCGGTCCTTGTCGAGGTTCTCCAGGGCTTCACGCAGCGAGCCGCAGACCTCGGGGATGGAGCCGCGCTCTTCCGGCGGAAGGTCGTAGAGGTTCTTGTCGGCGGGCGCGCCGGGATCGATGCGGTTTTCGATGCCGTCCAGGCCCGCCATCAGCAGGGCGACGAAGGTCAGATAGGGGTTGCCCATCGGGTCGGGGAAGCGGGCTTCCAGACGCTTGGCCTTCGGCGAGGAGACGTGCGGAATGCGGATCGAGGCCGAGCGGTTGCGGGCCGAATAGGCCAGTTTCACCGGGGCTTCGTAACCGGGGACCAGACGCTTGTAGGAGTTGGTGGTCGAGTTGGCGAAGGCGTTGATGGCCTTGGCGTGCTTGATGATGCCGCCGATGTACCACAGGCATTCCTGCGACAGGCCGGCGTATTTGTCGCCGGCGAACAGGGGCTTGCCGTCGCGCCAGATCGACTGGTGCACGTGCATGCCCGAGCCGTTGTCGGCGAACATGGGCTTGGCCATGAAGGTCGCGGTCTTGCCGTAGGCGGCCGCGACGTTGTGGATGACGTACTTATACAGCTGCAGCCGGTCGGCCATGGTCAGCAGGTCCGAGAACTTCAGGCCCAGTTCGTGCTGGGCCGGCGCCACCTCGTGGTGGTGCTTCTCGGGCTGGAGGCCCAGGTCACGCATCACGCCCAGCATTTCGCCGCGCAGATCCTGGCCGGAATCGACCGGGTTGACGGGGAAATAGCCGCCCTTGGGCCCAGGGCGGTGGCCCATATTGCCCTCAGTGTATTCGGCGCCGGTGTTGGCCGGCAGTTCGGTCGAATCGTAGCTGTAGCCGGTGTTGTGCGGCTGGGTGTTCCAGCGCACGTCGTCGAAGATGAAGAACTCGGCTTCCGGGCCGAAATAGACGGCGTCGCCCACGCCCGAGGACTGGACATAGGCCAAGGCCTTCTTGGCCATAGAGCGGCTGTCGCGGTTGTAGGGCTCGCCGGTGTCCGGGTTCAGCACGTCGCAGAACAGGAACATCGTCGTCTGCTGATAGAAGGGGTCGATATAGGCCGTGGTCAGGTCCGGCTTCAGGAGCATGTCCGACTCATTGATCGCCTTCCAGCCGGCGATGGACGAGCCGTCGAACATGGTGCCTTCGTTCAGAAAGTCCTCATCGACTAGGTCGACGTCGAAGGTCACATGTTGCAGCTTGCCGCGGGTGTCGGTGAAGCGAACGTCGACGTATTTGACGTCCTTTTCCTTGATCTCTTTGAGGATCTTGCTGGCGCTCATTCTCGGAAGTCCTGTTTCTTGGTCGTTGGGGAGGAAGAGGGGCAGGTGAAGTCAGACCGCCTGAGCCCCGGTTTCGCCGGTGCGGATGCGGATCACGTCGGCGACGTCGGAGACGAAGATCTTGCCGTCGCCGATCTTGCCGGTGCGGGCCGAGGTCTGAATGGCCTCGACGACCGCAGGCGCCAGGTCGTCGGCGACGACGACCTCGATCTTGATCTTGGGCAGGAAGTCGATGACGTATTCGGCGCCGCGGTACAGTTCGGAATGGCCCTTCTGGCGGCCGTATCCCTTGGCCTCCAGCACGGTCATGCCTTGCACCCCGACGTCCTGGAGCGCCTCTTTGACGTCATCCAGCTTGAAGGGCTTGATGATGGCTTCGATTTTCTTCATGGCGACCCCTGAACGGCGTGCGAAATGCAGCGGCGTTCGGGCGGGAATGGGACACATCAAAGCCATCGAAGGCAAGCAGTTTTCGCAGAAAAGTCACGGATATTCGGAGTTCGGATGATTGAAACCAACGACCCGGCGATCTGGCGCAATTTTCTTCCGTGGCCTGGGCCGGAAACGCATAAGCATGCGCGGGGACGCTTGGGGGTGGTGTCCGGTCGGGCGCATCAGACGGGGGCGGCCCGTTTGGCGGCGCGCGCCGGTCTGAGGATCGGCGCCGGGGTGGTGCGGATCCTTTGCCCGCCCGACGCGGTCGCGACGATCGCCTCAACGGTCACGGCCGTCATGCTGACCCCCTTCACCTCGCCCGAGGCCCTGGGGCGGGAGGTCGAGGAGATGGACGCCGTCGTCGCCGGCCCCGCCGCCGGGCTTGACGAGGGTACGGTGGCCAACATCCAGGCCCTTGCGCTGAGCGGCGCGGCCTTGGTGATCGATGCGGACGGTCTGTCGGTGTTCAAGGGCCGCAGCGCCGAACTGTTCGCCGTTCTGGACCGCGACGACGTGCTGACGCCCCATGAGGGCGAGTTCGAACGGCTGTTTCCCGGCCTGTTGAAACAGGGCAGGGCGGCCGCCGCCGTCGAGGCCGCCCGCCACGCCCAGGCTGTCGTCGTGCTGAAGGGCACCCAGACCCTGATCGCGGCGCCGGACGGCCGGGTGCGCCTAAATCCCAACGGCTCGCCCTGGCTGGCGACGGCCGGAACCGGCGACGTCCTGGCCGGCATGATCGGAGGCCTGATCGCCCAGCGTATGGACAGTTTCGACGCCGCAAGCGCCGCCGTCTGGCTGCATTCCGACGCCGCCGCGCGGTTTGGTCCGGGTTTGATCTCCGAAGACCTGTGCGACGTGCTGCCGCAAAGCCTGAAGGCGTTGCGGTGAAGCCGTATCAAGCGCCGCAGCAGCCTTCCTTCAGTGACGATGGATTCGCCGAAGGCGCCCTAATCCCGGCCCATTAGGCGCTCGAGTTCGCAAAGGATGAGTTCCATCGCCGAGAGGAGCGTGGCTTTTCCGTCATCATCGGGCTGAGCCGCCCATACGCATGTCCTTGCGCATGCCTCGCAAGGCCCCACGAATCCGTCAAGACGTTGGCGCGTAATCGAGCGGAGCGCGCAGCGGACTTGTACGTCGAAGGCGCTGATGCAGCATCTCGAGGATGGGCCCGGTGCGGGAGCCTTGCAAACTCAGTCTCAGCGTTACGGAACAAGAGTCTCAGGCTTACGGCGCCAATCCTGCGGAAATGCTGAAATCTCAGGATTAGCGAAACTCAAAGCAACACCGACCAACTTGGGCTTTCTTCCGAGACCACACAGTCTCGGAGCGTGTTGCGAAAATAGGCGGCTGAATTATTGGAATTAATCTCGCAATTTTAGGGTCAAGCCCGTTGCACTCATTATCCGAGGCCCTGTTGCGAGGCCGCCGCCGCTTGGGTGGCTGCTAAGCGGGAAAGTTCCAGAAATTCGAGACGTAGAAAGCTTGTGGATAAACGCCAGGGGCGAAGCGAGGCGTCCGCTTCTGACTCGGAGCGGCAGTTCCGTGAGTCTGCTTTGGGTGACTGAGACGCAATAGTCTCGAGTGCTAGGACGAAGCGGCAAGGCGGCGAAGATTGTCCCTCAATTGTCCCCGCACATCCTCGACGGGCCGACGCCAGATTTTTGCGAGACCAGTAATAGCCAAGCTGGCATCCCAAGGCATGAGACGTTCGCCATCGACCATAGCAAAGGGGCCATCCGTCTCAGTCAAAACTCGATCGACCGGCATGGCGGCGACCAACTTTTGTCCCCGCTCCGACGCCAGCATTGCTGGCCCGACGCTAAACCAAGCTCGCGAGGTTACTGCCCGTCTGAGTTCGGTCCCGCTTCCGGAAAACCAATGAAACACTGGCGAACCAGACTTTGGATGGGCCTCCAGTGCATCAAGAACGGCCGTCGCGGCTCGACGGCTGTGGAGCGATAAGATGCGGCCTCCAGCGCGCTCACAGTTCCGCAGGAGTTCGCCAAAGACTGCCTTCTGTTCGGTCCAAAACGGCCGACATTCCGGCGAGCCGTCCAAACCAACCTCTCCAACATAGGCAGTGCGGGGGAGTAGGTCGGCAAACAATCCCGTTTCTCCGCAGCGAATGTGCGCCAACTGCGGGTGCAGGCCCAAACCGGTTCGGATACGTGATTTTCCCTTGGCCAAGGCCTCGGTGCCTTCGAACGCCGAAGGTGTGGTGGTCACCGACAGGACGTAGAGACCATCGGCCTCGCAACGTTCAGCCACCGCCGCCGGATCGGGGTAGAGATCCAGATGGCAGTGCAGATCGATCACTTCACACCATAGGCCCCATGTAGGGCGCGGAACTCTGAAAGTCCGCGCTCTAACATTCCGCGCGTTGCCTCGCGATCAAGAAATGGAGAACTAAGAGCGTGGCCGATCCAGGTATCGACGCCGCTCGCCTTTGCCAAGGCCAAAGCCATGGCGACGGCTCGCACGTCATCGAACATCGCGTGGTCGGCGTCATCCTTGGCAAGGTTGTCATAGATGTAGGTGGTGTCGTCCTGGCGTCCCCACCGGATGAAAGCCGCTCGCCGAACCTGGCAGGGGACGCAGCGCCCGCAATGCCGATAGCCGAAACGCTGAAAACGCCCGCAGCTGGTGGATCCTGCGGCAAGCGAAGCCAGACGAACCTGATCACGGCAATGGAGCATCATCTCGCCCTTGGTCAGACCGACGTAGGGATTGGTGAGTTTGACGCCCAGTCCCGCAGCATCGAGGACAGACTGTAGCCGCCCCAGATACTCGGGGTGGGCGGTTCGCGTGCTCAGGCTCCCCAATCGGATGCCCGTCAGTGGTGCGTTGAGCGCAATGAAGCCGTTCTCGCAAACAAACAACGGAACCGTTCCACCGGCTTGCACAGGCGCGAGGGAAGTCGCTGTCGCGACCGCGAAGGCGATGAAGGCGATGGAGCGGGCGCGCTGGGAGTCCTCGGTCGCCTCCGGAATCTGCACATTCGGATTGACCTGGATGTGCCTCAGTCCCAGCAAACTGGCGAAGACCCTCTGCTTCGCGCCGTCTCCCCGGACGGTCTGACTCACCGCAAGGGGATTCCAGCCCACGGCCTTCAGATCGATGGCACCGATCAAGCTGTCCAGTCCGCCCGAAAGTAGCATTACACTGTCATTCGCCGGCCTGAACGGCTTGGGCAGCTTCGCTGGCGCGAACCCGCCCGCAGCGAACCGCAGCGTCCAGACGTCGCTCGTCAGGAACGCTAGGGCGCGCTGGAGTTCGGGAGCTTGGGTCTGCCAGAAAGCGGGGTCCGATACGGCGATGTCCAGTTCGATTTCCCGCGTCCATCCATCGGGGCTGCGATCCCGCACCACGTTGAAATCAGCGGCCACGACCGACAACGCGATGGCCAGAAAATCCCATCCGCGCTGCGAGGGTTGTAGCTTCTGCCGCCGGAACATTCCGGCCGCCGCCTCGCCGGCGCTCGATCGGCCCGGAGACCCGGGTTGCCCAAACAAGGTGACACGCATCGCCCCGTCAGGCGCACCGACCACGTCGAAGCCGGCAGGTCCGCAGATCAGCCTCATTCGCCATATCCCTCAAAGACGACGAAGGTCTCGCGTAGCGCAGCGCGCACGATCTGGGAGACCCGGCCGGTCGTTAGCGATTGCCCGGCCTGCTGCAGTTTACGGAAGGATGAGGCGACGGTTTCGCGGATGTAGTCGCGGACCTCCTTCAGGCGGGCCAGGGCCGTGGTGGCGGACGGAGCGCTATCGCGAAGCGCTTTGCCAACATCCAGATCGAACCGGCGAAACACGTCGCTGGCGGTAAACCGCTCCACCGCAAACGCCCGTTCCTCCGGGGAGAGATTCACCAGGTCCGCGTTGGGATGGGTGGTCAGCAGCTCGCTCAACGCATCGCGGATAGAGGCGCGTTCCGCCTCGGCGTCCTGGGTCCCGTCGACCGGCCGCACGGCCTCGACAAGAGCGTCCATGACCTCACCCGCGTCCTTGCCCGCGAGGCTTGCGGCATCTACGCCCGAAATCGGCGGCCCGCCCGCGGCGAGACCGCCCAGTGCGCTCGCCAGCGCCCCCGCGGTGGCGGCGGTGCCGCCCATGCGGCGTGTCGCCGTGCCTGAACCGCCGTAGCCCGTTCTGGCATACTGACCCAGACTACGCTGCAGGGCGCGTTGGTCCCCTGTCCGGGCGAATTCGCCGATGTTCCGGCGTACGCCCAGGAAACGACCTGGCGGCGCCAGCGGCGCCGGTTGAGGGGCGGGAGCAGGGGCGGGAGCGGCCTCCGGCGGCGCGTCCGGCGCGTCCGGCGCGTCTGGATTGGCGCCGTCTCCATCGGGTTGGGGATCCGGCCCGCCCGGCGGCGGCGCAGGTGTCCAGGGCGGGACCATGGGAACGCCGCCGCCCGGCCCCCCGCTCGACTGGGACGTTCCCATCAGCCTCCCCTTTTCACTTTGATCGCCGCCTTGACCGGCGGCGAGACCGCGGCCGTCAGCCAGTAGTCCATCAGAGCGCTCGCCCAAGGCTGTTCGCCGATCTTGGGAATGATGTTGGCGCGAATCTGGGCCGGCGGTCGTTCGCGCAGAAACGCTGCGATCCGGGCTCCTTGTGCAGGATCCACATTCGAGAGGGTTAGACAGGCCTCAAGAATATCCGGCACGCCCCATTCCTGCTCCTGTCGCGCCTTCGCGAGCAGGCGGTCCATCATGACCGCGGTTTCGACCCGCGGCACTGCCACCAGACGATCCTTCAGCAACGACGCCATGTCCGGATGTTCGAGCAAGGCCAGGAGCAGTTCCGCCGCTTCCGACGACAGGCGATCTTCCGGCGTGATGAGCGGTGCGTGCTCCCGGCTCACATACAGGGCGCCGCGCAAATCCAGGTCGGCCAACTGCGGGGCCAGCAACAGCCATTCCTTCACAAAGGCACTGTCCCACGGGGCCTCGAGCGCCAAGTCCGCGCCGGCGTTCGCCTTGGCCTCCCACTCCGCCAGGAAGGCGGGTTTGCCGGTATCGCTGCCCGTCACGGCGCCGACGAGCGCGGCATAGGCGGTCGGGTCGCCCAACCGCTCGAACAGCAGCAGTTTGACGAGAACGGCTTCATCGACACCGACCCCCTGAGCCCGCGAAATCGTCATGCGGATGGCGAGCGCGTTGAGAAAGCGCTTGATCAGTCGCGGATTGCCCGAGATGCCGGCCGCCGACGTCATCAGCGGCGCGAGGCGTTCGGCCGTATCGAAACGCGCAAGGAGCGCATCGGGCAGGTCCACGCCGAGCGACTGCACGAAGGCGCGATCAACCCGCTTGCCTTGCCAGGTCTTCTGGAGCTGGCCGGCGATGCCGTCGCGGATTCGTTCCCGGTCGGTCGTCCCGAGACTGCTCTCATCGACGTAGAGCATCATCATATAGGCCCGCACTTCCTGGGTGCCCAAAGGCGGAACCCGGATGGGGACCTGGATAAGCTTGTCGAAATAGCTGGTGATTAGGGCTTCGTCGGGCACCCCCTCGAAATGCTTGCGGACGGCGTGTTTGATCATGTCCGTGTCGGCGGCGACCACGAAGGCGGTGTTGCGCAAGAAGAGAAACAGCCGGATGGCCTCCAGCGTGGAGATGGTCGTTTCGGGCAGACAGCGATCGAGGTCGTCGATCAGCACAACCAGCGTCACGCCCAACGCCTCCAGCGTCTCCTCGAAGTCGTCCCGGAGCGCCTGGATTTCCTTGGGGGGCGACGAGTCCGCCACCGGATGGAGCAGCCCCTCGGACGCCCTCGCGACCTCACCCGCCTTGGTCTGCCCGTCTTCCAGTAGCTTTTGATCGACCCCGCCGGTCAGCGCCCGGACGCCGAGATTGTAGATTTCACCGACCAGGCCGATGGGCGGCCCGCCCAACGCGAGGGAAATCGCCGTGCCGCCCGTCAACTTCGCCAACCGAAGCCACCGCACGCGTTTCAGAAGGGCCGCAGCCTTGTCCAGGCCCGTGGCCCGAGCCTTGGCCTCGTCCTCCAGCTTGGACGCGATCACGTCCATCAGCGCCGCACGGGCGTCGTCATAACCCTGATAGAGCCAGGCGTTGAATTCCACGAAGACGAAGGGGCGGTCGCCCGGCGAGGCGATCCGCTGCGTCAGGGCCGCCTGGGTCAACTTGATCATCGACGATTTGCCGACGCCCCATGCTCCCGACACGCCGATGGAAACCGGCCGCCCTTTTGCTTGGGCAATGATCTCACCAACGGTCTGGGCTACGCCTGAGAAATTCAAAAAATCTCGGTCGGTCTCATTATCTGGCCACATCTTCACGCTCGCGAATCAGAGACAAGTCACGACCATAGCGCGTAGCGGCTAAGTTGAAACATGCAGAGAAAACATCGTTCTCTCGCCGTTAATTTCTGTCGGTTGACTGCCGAGGCGACCCATTTTCGAAATGGCGTCGCAGGGCCGCCGCAGTCTGGGCCGTGCGCGACTATTTCAAGGGCGGGCGGTACAAGGTGAAGGAGTTTCTGGCTGTCGGCGCGAGAGACGGCGAAGACGATCGGACGGTGCGTAGGCGTACAATGTCCGCTCATGGCGCATTGCTTTCTATCAGCTCAGTCGAGAAGGGGGCTCTGCACCCCACCGGCGATCTTGGGTGAGGTCAGATTTGTTCTCGGTTGCGCCTTTCGATCTCACAGATACTTCGTGATCTCGCGAAACTCTCCGACAGCCTGACGCGCCTCCGCCCGGTCGCCTTCGGCCGCGTGCGCCAGGCAATGGTCGATGTGATCGTGGATTAACGTCTTCTTCGCGGCGGCGACAGCTTTTTCGATCGCATGCAGTTGCTGGGCGAGGTCGAGGCACGACCGCTCGGCCTCGATCATGCCGATGACCGTGCGAAGGTGCCCTTCGGCCCGCTTGAGCCGCTTGATGATGTCGGGGTGCGAGGCGTGGGATACGTGTGCCATGGAATTTGACCTATCCCCCCGGAGAGGATAAGGCAAGATGAAATTCCAGTCCGTGGGGCGCGCGGATCAGACCCGACGAAGGGAAACGACGTGCGCCGAGATGAGGAGAAGCGAACCTAGAACCGTGCTCCCCACTGTCCAGCCGTGCCCCATGAGTTCGGTGGCGCCGAACACCAGAAGCGAAACCCCGAAGACGGCGACCGTCTTGATCGCGGTCGCGATGTCTGGCCGGCGCAGGATCGATCCGTAGGCGAAGGCGGCCGCCACCAGAGCGAAGACGCCGTGCAGCCATTCGGTCGTCGCCAGGCCGACCAGCGGCAGCACGCTGACCAGCACGGGAGCCGTCAGACAGTGCAGCAGGCACATCACGGACAGACCGGCGCCCAGGACGTCTCCAGACCTGCGAGGCGTAAAGGCTTCCGACAACGACATACTCCGATGTTACCCTGTAACGTTTATCTCCGTAAGTCAGGCATTGAAAGATGTTCTCTCCGCTTCGTAACGCCGCATATCGTCATCTCTTCATCGCCCAGGTTTCGGCCCTGCTCGGAACGGGGATGGCGACGGTAGCGCTGGGGCTGCTCGCTCATGACCTCGCCGGCGCCAATGCGGGCGAGATCCTCGGGGCGGCCCTGGCCATCAAGATGATCGCCTATATCGGCGTCGCGCCCTTCGCGAGCGCCTTGGCGGCGAAGCTGCCGCGCAAGACTCTGCTGGTCGGCCTCGATCTCGTTCGCGCGGGCGTGGCCGTCGTCCTGCCGTTCGTGGGCGAGGCGTGGCAGGTCTACGCCCTGATGACGGTGCTGTATGTCGCGTCGGCCGCCTTCACGCCGGCCTTCCAGGCGATGATCCCGGACATCCTGTCGGACGAGGCCGAATACACCAAGGCGCTGTCGCTCTCGCGCCTCGCCGCCGATCTGGAAAGCGTCGCCAGTCCCATCGTCGCCGCCCTGCTGCTGGCGGTCATCAGCTACAACAACCTCTTCGTCGGCACGGCACTGGGCTTTGTCCTGTCCGCAGGTTTCGTCGTGACGGCGATCCTGCCGCGTCCGTCGGACACTCGGCCCCTGCCTTTCCTGCGTCGTCTGACCGGAGGTGTGCGTCTGTTCGCCTTCACGCCCCGACTGCGCGGCTTGTTGGCGATCAGCCTGGCGACGGCCGCCGGCGGCGCCATGGTGTTCGTCAATACGGTTGTTCTGGTGCAGTCCAACTTCGGTCTGTCGCAACAAGCCACGGCCTGGGCGCTGGCGGCCTTCGGCGGGGGGTCGATGACGGCCGCCGTCGTGCTGCCTCGTCTGCTGCACAGCGTGACCGATCGGACGGCCATGGTCCTGGGGGCGGGACTAATGACGGCGGTTCTGGCGGCGGGCGCCATCGTCGCCGACACCTATCCGATCCTGATCGGCCTGTGGATCGCGATGGGGTTCGGCTACTCTCTGACCATCACGCCGGCGGGGCGGGCCTTGCGCCGGTCGGCGGCGCCCGAGGATCGGCCGGCCCTGTTCGCGGCCCAGTTCGCCCTGTCCCATGCCTGCTGGCTGGTCGCCTATCCCGTCGCGGGCCTGGTTTCGGCCGAAGCCGATCCGAGGACGGCCTTCATGGTCCTGGCCGGGCTGTGCGGTCTGGGCGTCGTGGTCGCCCTGTCCATCTGGCCCGCGCACGATCCGCTGAACCTGCTGCACAGCCACGATAACCTGGCGGCCGACGATCCACATCTGAAGGAAGGCATGACGCCGGATGGAGCGGGCGCGGCGCACGCTCACCCTGTGGTCATCGACGATCGGCACAGACGCTGGCCGAAATCTTAGGCGTTGGCGGAGCGCAAGCAGGAACGCTCCGCCAACCCAGCGACCCGCCCTCAAGGGCGGGCCGCACAAGCCGGTGTCAGACCACCCGCTTGATCTCGGTATAGGCGCCCTGGGTGCGCAGGGTGATGGTCACCGGCTCACCCGTGCGGTTGCGCCAGAACCAGCCGTGACTGCCCGTGAAGGCCGCCGTCAGTTCGCCGGACTGTTGCTGCGCCGACCCCTTGCCGTAGCCGTGGTAGGACAGGCCCGGCCGGTCGGCATGGGTGTCGAAGTTGATCTTGCCCCCGCTGCTGAGCCAGGTGAACCGCGCCTTGGCGCCTTCGGCCATCACCAGCTTGATCTCGGCGCCCTGATCGGGAGCGAGCGTGATCACGGTCTCATCGTTTCGCACTTCGGCGGCAGGCGTCGAGGCGGCCTGCGCAGGTGCAGCTTGGATGGGCGCAACGGGAGCCGCCCCCCCTGCAGAAGGCGTCGCGACGTCGAGCGGCGGGGCCTCCGACAGGCCGGACGCAGCGGCCGCGTCTGCAGCGGCGTCGGCCTCCGCCTCGGCGGCGAGTTGCACCTTGATACGGCCCATTTCGGTCAGGCCGAACACCGAGCCGATCCGGGTCGGATCGACGCCGTACTCGCTGGGCAGCACCACGGTCACGAGAAGGACCGAAGCGACGGCTGCGGCGATACCGGTGGACTTGAGAAGCTGACCCGTGGTCGGCAGGTCGGAACGGGCGGGACGGTTTGCGTTGTACATGGAGGTGTCTCCGATCACATGACGAAGAAGCCGACGAGCTGATAGCCCATCAGGATGAAGCCGCAGGTCATTAGGACGACCTGGGTGAGGTAGCCGTGTTTCCAGAAGCTGTTCGACTGACGCCAGAAGCCCATCAGGATCAGGATGCCGCCCAGAGCGAGAAGTTGGCCGATCTCGACGCCGATGTTGAAGGCGATCAGGTTCGGGATCAGACCGTCAGGTGACAGGTTGAAGTCCTGCAGCTTGGTGGCGAGGCCGAAGCCGTGGAACAGACCGAAGATCAGGGTCGCGCCCTTGGTCGACGGCTGGAGCCCGAACCACCTCTGGAAGGCGCCCATGTTGTCGAGCGCCTTGTAGACGACCGACAGGCCGATGATGGCGTCGACCAGATAGCTGGAGACGCTGATGTCGGTCAGCACGCCCAGCAGCAGGGTCGAGGAGTGGCCGATCGCGAACAGCGTCACATAGATGCTGATGTCCTTCATCCGGTAGAGGAAGAAGATCACGCCGAACAGGAACAACAGGTGGTCGTAACCGGTGACCATGTGCTTGGCGCCCAGATAGACGAAGGGCCAGAACAGGAAGCCGGAAGTCTCCTGGATATAGCCCTTGTCGCCCTCGGCGACGCCGTGGGCGAAGGCGCTGGTCATCGCGCCTTCGATGAAGAGGAAGAGAATCACCATGACCGCAAAGGTCCATGGAGATCGAAGCAAACGACCCAAGGAGGACGTCATTTTAGACCTTTCGATTGGGGGGAGGGAGAAGCGTCGTCCCAAGAGGAAGACGCCAGGAAGGGCCCGCCTGACCCAAAGTCTGGCGGGACGTTCCCAGAAACGGTGCAGGACA
The DNA here is from genome assembly GCF_055391505.1 of Brevundimonas sp. Br13. NCBI lineage: Bacteria > Pseudomonadati > Pseudomonadota > Alphaproteobacteria > Caulobacterales > Caulobacteraceae > Brevundimonas > Brevundimonas sp. Br13. The sequence goes on from NZ_AP044008.1 coordinate 2,195,199, forward strand.
AAGGCGGCGACCAGGGTGATCGCCAGAAGCACGCCGGCCTCCCACCAGGGCAGAAGGTAGCGGCTGTCCCCACCCCGGATCATCGCCATGGCGTTCTTCCAGACGATGAGCAGGGGCAGATGCACGAGGTAGAGGGCGTAGGAGGCTTCGCCTGCCTCCAACGCCAGGGGATGCGCCGCCCACTCGTCCGAGTCGGTCTTGGCCAGCAAGGCGAGCGACAGCACGACGAAGCCGCAGACGAGGACCGTTAACCGTTCGTCCGCAGACGACTGCATAAGAACCAGCAATGCGGTCAGGGCGCCGGCCGCGATCAACCGGGCGGTCGTCTCGGACGGTTTGAACCGACATCCAACCTGATAAAGGCCGATGCCGAACAGGAACTCAGGTGCGATCCTGAGCACGCCGAGAACCAGTTCGGCATGGGTCAGAACCTCACCGAACCGCGCCCTGTAGAAGGCGTCCGACCCCAGGAAGAGCGCCACCGCCAAGGTCAAGGTGACCCAGGCGTTGCGGCGCGCCTTCAGGCCGATCCAGGCGAAGACCGGAAAGGCCAGATAGGCCGCCCATTCGGCGGAAAGCGACCAGGACGGTCCGTTCCATTCGTTGGGCGCCTTCGCCACGAACCAAGCGTGGGTCAACAACATCGCCGAGCCGAACCCCGACAGGGAATAGCTGTCGGAATCGAAGGGTTGCCCCAAGAGGACGGCGATGGAGGCGACGGCCGCCATCACCATCATCATGGCGAAATGGGCCGGATAGATCCGCGCCAGCCGGGCGATCAGGAACCGCCCATGGCTGTAGCGGCCCTCGCGCACCTGGCGCCCATAGACGTGCGCCAGGACAAAGCCCGAAAGTATGAAGAAGAAATCGACAGCCAGACGGGCACGCTCGATCAGGGCGACGCCGGTTCCACCCTGGGGCACCATGTTGAGTTGGTAGTGGAACAGGACGACGCCGAGCGCGAGCCAAAATCGGATGCTGGTCAGGGCCGGCATCCGATCGGGGAAGGCATGCGCCGACGCGGCGGGAGAAGCCGCGTCGGCGCCGCCCGCGCTCTTCGGGAAAAGAGCGCGGGTCATCAGCCGTTCCGACGCCCTATGTGGAACGGCAGACGATCCATCCAGGTCGTGCGCGGACGATCGCTCGTTCCGTCACGACCGTGAACCAGGCTGTAGAGGGCCGGCAGGACCAGCAGGGTCAGCACTGTCGAGGAGACGATGCCGCCGATGACCACGGTGGCCAGCGGACGCTGGACTTCCGCGCCTGCGCCGACATTGATCGCCATCGGCACGAAGCCCAGGCTGGCGACCAGGGCGGTCATCAGAACCGGCCGAAGCCGGGTCAGGGCGCCGTCGCGGATCGCTTCTCCGACCGGCTTGCCCTCCTGGATCAGCGACCGGATGAAGGTCACCATCACAACCCCGTTCAGCACGGCCACGCCCGATAGAGCGATGAAGCCGACGCCGGCCGAGATCGACAGGGGCAGACCGCGCAGGGCCAGAGCCGCCACTCCGCCGGTCAGCGCCAGGGGTACGCCGGAGAAGACAATGGCGCTGTCCTTCCAGGAGCGGAACAGTGCGAACAACAGGCCGAAGATCAGCAACAGCACCGCAGGAACGACCAGTTGCAGCCGTTTGGCGGCTGAGATCAGCTGTTCGAAGGTGCCGCCGTAGGTGACCCAGTAGCCGGCGGGCAGTTCGACCTCGCTTTCGATCCGCTCCTGGGCCTCTCCGATGAAGGAACCTAGGTCGCGGTTACGGACGTTGGCGGTGACGACGATGCGTCGCTTCCCGTCCTCGCGGCTGATCTGGTTGGGTCCCGTTTCAAGCCCGATCGTGGCGATCTCGCTGAGCGGCACGAAGCCGCGCGGCTGACCGTCGATCGCCGGCACCGGCACCTGGATGCGGCCGATGGCGTCGGTGTCCGAGCGAAGGTCCTCGGGCATTCGCACGACGATGTCGAAACGTCGGTCGCCCTCGAAGATCTGTCCGGCCGTCGTCCCGCCCATGGAGGTGGCGATGACGGACTGAACATCGTCGATGCTCAGGCCCAGGCGGGCGATGGCGGAGCGGTCAGGCGTGATCTGCAGCATGGGCAGGCCGGTGACCTGCTCGGACTGCGGGTCGGCCGCGCCGGGAATGGCGCCGACGATCTCCTCGATCTGCGAGCCGAGTTGCACCAGCTGATCCAGATCATCGCCGTGAACCTTGATGGCCACGTCGGCGCGGACGCCGCTGAGCAGTTCGTTGAACCGCATCTGGATCGGCTGGGTGAACTCGTACTTGCTGCCGGGGATTTCGTTGACCGCCTCCTCCATCTCGCGAACGAGCTGGAGCTTGGGCTTTCTCGAATCCGGCCAGTCCTTGCGATCCTTCAGTAGGATGAAGGTGTCCGCAACCGAGGGCGGGACGGGATCGGTCGCCACTTCGGCGGTGCCGATCTTGGCGACGACACGCTCCACTTCCGGGAACTTCGCCAGACGCGCCTCGACCGCTGTCTGCATCTGGATGGCCTGGCTCAGGCTGGTTCCGGGGATGCGCAGGGCGTGCATGGCGATGTCGCCTTCGTCGAGGTTCGGCACGAATTCCGAACCCATCCGAGAAGCGATCAGGCCCGAGATCGCCACCAGGGCGACGGCGGCGCCGACCATCAGGACGCGCGCCTTCAGCGCGAAGTCGAGGGCCGGCTGATAGCCGGTCCGCGCCCAGCGCATCAGGAAGCTGTCCTTCTCCTGAACCTTGCCGGTGACGAACATCGCCACGGCCGCCGGCACGAAGGTCAGCGACAGGACCAGGGCGCCGGTCAGGGCGATGACCACGGTGATGGCCATCGGGTGGAAGGTTTTGCCCTCCACGCCGTCCAGCGCGAAGATCGGCACATAGACCAGGGTGATGATCAGCACGCCGAACAGGGACGGTCGGATCACCTCGCTGGAGGCCGAGGCCGCGAGGCTGAACCGTTCCTCGCGGGTCAGCAGACCGCCTTTGTGGTGCTGGGCTTCGGCGAAGCGACGCAGACAGTTCTCGACGATGATGACGGCGCCGTCGACGATCAGACCGAAGTCCAGGGCGCCCAGGCTCATCAGATTGCCGGAGACCCCGGCCTGAACCATGCCGGTGATGGTCATCAACATGGTGATCGGGATGACCGCCGCCGTGATCAGGGCCGCCCGGATGTTGCCGAGCAGCAGGAACAGGACGACGATGACCAGAAGGGCCCCTTCGACCAGGTTCTTCTCGACCGTCTTGATGGCCCGCTCGACCAGGTCGGTGCGGTCATAGACGGGCGAGGCGACCACGCCCTTGGGCAGGGCCTTGGCGGCTTCCTCCAGCCGCGCCGCAGCCGCCTGGGCGACCACGCGGCTGTTCTCTCCGGCCAGCATCAGGACGGTGGCCAGCACTGTCTCCTTGCCGTTCTCGGTCGCAGCCCCGGTGCGAAGTTCCTCGCCCAGACCGACGTCCGCGACTTCCGCCACCCGAATCGGAACCCCGCCGCGCGTCGCGATGACGATGTTGGACAGGTCTTCCTGGGTGGAGGCCTGGCCCGGCACGCGGATCAGCCATTGCTCGCCGAAACGCTCGACATAGCCGGCGCCGACATTGGCGTTGTTGCGCTCCAGCGCTTCGACCACCTCGCCCATGGTCACGCCGAAGGCCGAGAGCCGTTCGGGGTAGGGGGTGACGTGGTACTCGCGCACGAAGCCCCCGATGGTGTTGACCTCGGTGACGCCGGGCGTGTTGCGCATCTGCGGACGGATGACCCAGTCCTGCAGGGTGCGCAGGTCCTCGGGCGTATAGGCCGTGCCGTCCGACTTGCGGGCGTTGGGCTCGGCCTCGATCGTGTACATGAAGATCTCGCCCAGCCCCGTGGCGATAGGGCCGAGTTCCGGCGACAGACCCGGCGGCAACTGACCGAGCGCGCTCTGCAGCCGCTCGTTGACCAGTTGGCGCGCCCGGTAGATGTCCGTGCCGTCCTCGAAGACGACCGTGACCTGGCTCAGGCCGTAGCGCGAGACGGATCGGGTATAGCTGAGGCCGGGAACGCCTGCGATGGCGGTCTCGACTGGGAAGGTGATGCGTTGTTCGGCTTCGAGCGGCGAATAGCCGGGCGCCTCCGTGTTGATCTGAATCTGAACGTTGGTGATGTCGGGCGTGGCGTCGATAGGCAGCTTCTGGAAACTCCAGACGCCGACCGCCGCCGCGACCAGGACGAGCGCCATGACGACCCAGCGGAACCGGATCGATAGCGCGATGATGCGTTCAAGCATGATGCGCGCGCCCCTTAGTGGTCGTGGCTCGCGCCGGACTTGTCGATGTCCGCGCGAATGAGGAAAGCGCCGTCAACGACATAGGTCGTGCCGGGCTCAATGCCGCCGAGAACCTCGGTCCACTCGTCGGTGCGACGACCCAGATCGAGCATCCGCACCTCGTAGGTGTCGCCTACCTTGGCGTAGACGACGGTGAAGTCGCGGAACGGCTGCAGAGCCTTGGTCCTGACCGCCAGCGGGACTTCGCCCGTGCCGACCTGGACTACGCCCGATACGCCCAGACCCGGCCGCCAGGCGCCCGACTGGGCCGGCAGATGGACATGGGCCACCATCGTCTGGCTCATCACGTCCGCCGACGGCAGGATGGCCTCGATCGTCGCCATGGTCCGGCTATCGCCGGCCAGGCTCTTGACCTCGACACGCTGGCCGACACGGACCCGTTCGGCGTCACGCGGATAGAGGAAATACTCCGCGTGCAGTTGAGACGGGTCGCCGATCTCCAGCATGGGCTGGCCGCCGCCGGTGATCTGGCCGGGGTTGGCGTTCTTGACCGTGATCACGCCCGAGATCGGCGCCGTGACCGTATAGGTCTGCAGGCTTTCGCTGGACTCGACGCGCGCCAGGACCTGGCCGCGCCGGACCGACTGACCCAGTTCCACGTTCATGGAGACGATCCGGCCCGGATAACGGGCGTGGACCTCGGCCTTGCCTTCAGGCTTGATCTCGACCCGGCCGTTGAGCGGCAAGGTCTCCCCCAGCACCGCCGGTCCGACCCGTTCTGTCGTCACGCCGCCGGCCTGGGCCGCCTGCGCGGTGATCGTGGTCCGTCCTTCATAGGATTGATAGGTCCAGTTAGACCGATTGCCGGCGCGAACCGCATTGACCGAGACGTCGAACGAGTGAGGCTCGAACACGACGCCGGGGCTGGCCAGATAGTCGTTCTCTGGCGTGAAGACGAACCGATCCACTTTCGGTCCCAGGCGGCTCAGGGCCATAGTGACCTGGACCTGACGCGGATCGAGCGGCTTGTCGTTCTGGTAGGGATAGAGGCGGAAGAGCGGTTCGGGACCTTCTTCGTAGATAGTCACTTCGAGAGCGAAATCGCCGTCGCGCAGCAGACGACCGTTGTGCGGGCCGCGCTCGTAGTCGGCGGCCGCAGCCGCCGCCTCCTCGGCGGTCGGTTCCGCCTTTTCCGCGCCGCCGCCGCAGGACGCCAGCGCCAGTGCGAGGACGGTCACGGCCGCGCCATAGGCGAGCCTGGGGGTTCGGATGCTGTTCATGGTTGGGTCTCCAGGCCGATCAGGCCAGCGTGCGCGCCGGTCAGCCGGTCGAGGCGGGCGCGGTCGTTGTGGAAGGCCTGCAGCACGGCCACGCGTCGGGCGCGGGCCTGCAGAAGGGCCGTATGGGCGGACATGACGTCGTTGTAGGTGAAGCCCCCTCGGGCGAAGCCTTCGCGGACCAGGGTCACCGCCCGTTCCGCCTGGGGCAGGGTTTCTTCGGATATCCGCCGCGCTTCGTTGGCCTGGGTCAGAAGCAGGACCTGCAGCCGAGCGATCTCGCGATCCAGTTCGATCCGGCGCGCGTTCATGTCCGCCTGGGCGGCGACGCCTTCGGCGCGTGCGCGATCGATTGCGCCCTGGTTCTTGTCGTAACGCTGCAGGGGAATGCTGCCCCCGAACACCAGAGAGACGTCGTTGTCCCACATGTGCCGCACGCCGACGCTGACGGTCGGGTCGGCCACGGCGCGCGCCTCTTCGACGCGAACCTGGGCTTCGGCGATGGCCCGACGCGCCTGGAAGACCTCTAGGTCGGCCGGCGAAACCTCGCCCGCCGCGATCCGCGAAGCGCTGGTGTCCTCGAAGGCGGCGCGGCCGACCGAGAAATCGGCGACGCCGTCCCAGAACTTCGCCAGCACGATGCGGGCGAGGCGGGCCGCGACCTCGGCCTGATCGAATTCGATCTGGGCCTGGGCCAGTTCCGCCTCGGCGCGAGCGCCGGCGAACAGAGGATCGCGGGCGGCGTTGACGCGCCGCTGCACCTCGGCCTGGAAACGTTCGGCCAGATCCAGCCGTTCGCGGGCGATCTCCACCTGGGCGGCGGCGGCTAGGGCGTCGGTCCAGGCGCGTTGGACCAGTTCCAGCCTGTCGAGCTGGGCCACCCGCGCCTCGGCGACGACCAGCAGGCCTTCGCTGCGCGCCAGGGTGGAACGCGCGGGTCGATCGCCGCCGCGTTCCAGCCTCTGATCATAGGTCAGGGTGGTCTGGGTCAGGTCGATGAAGGAACCGGCGCCGAAGGTCGGCAGATTCTCGACCATCAGGCCAAGGGTGGGGTTGGGGCGCACGCCGGCTTGGCGAACCCCAGCCTCGACGGCGCGAAGACGCGCTTCGAGACCGGCGCGGGCCGGGTCGGCGGCGATCGCGCGGCGCAAGGCCGCATCGAGATCCATAAGGGGCGCCGCCGATGAGGCAGGCGCAGCGGGCGACTGCGCGAGCGCAGCCGAAGGCGGCAACAAGGTCGCGGCCGTGACGAGCACCAGGGCGGACACAGCCGCGCCTCGGCCTCGCCATCCGGCGGGGCCGGACTGAGGACGTATCAAGGAATTTCTCCGACAGGACGCGCGCAGCCGAACGGCCGCGCAGGATCAGCTTTTCAGGCGATCAGGCGTTCTGTTTCGGAGGTTGGTGCGGGGCGTCGACCAGGGCGCCCGGCGGCACGGAATCGGGCGCTGGCCCGAGACGCGCGACATGGATTATGGAACCGCCGATCGACGGCAGGTCGGCGCCGATGACCAGATGCTGGTCGGCTCCACCGTGGTGGTGGTGCGGTTTGATTGGCTTCTCGCCGATATCGCTATCGGCGACGTCGAAGGCGGTATCGCCCGGCAGGGCGTCGATAGCCCGGCGATCATGGTCATGATCGTCGGCGGCGATTTCGACATAGGTGACGCCGGGGAACTGCACCGCATGTTCGATCTTGTGCTCGGCGCTGATCGCGCCAAAGCCCTGCAGCGCGACCATGAGGGTCACGGCTAGGCCGACGCAGAACTGGCGAGCAAGGTGCGACAATGAAATACCCCGAAGCCTCCGCTTACGCTGAACGCGGAGTTTCAGCAATGGGGCGCTCCTGAGGCAGATTGTCCCTGACGAGCCTTGGGTGATGACGATGCATTGGGCACGTCTTTACGCAACGCGGTTAGTTTTGCCTCTCGAACAGGGAGAGCCGTGATGAGAGTGATGTCCGGTAGTTCACCCCAACTGGCAGGCGGTGTTCTGATCGGGAGCTCCGTGCTCTCAGCGGTGATATTCATCCTCTGGGGCGTGAGCATCGGCCGTCCGATGTGGAGGCTGTCGAAATGTCGGCTCTCGCTGTGGTCCCCATCGCGCTCGGCGCGGCGATCTATCGCTCTAGGCTTCGCAAGGCCTAATCCGAAATCCGTCCGATCCTGCCGAGCGTCTCTGGATCGCCACCGTGAACTCGTAGCCCCCCAGGGTTTCGGTTCGGGTGCGTCTGGTTGGTTGGGTTAATCAGAAAGGTCTGGAAGTAGTCTGTTATTGGCTCCGTCCCGGCTGCTTTCGTCAAGAAGACGTGAAGACGGCGCGGGCGTATGATGCCGACGCGTAGGCCTATGATCGGCGTCTCCTTTCGCCAATGAGTCTTTGCCGCTGCTTCTCGGAAAGGGACATCGTTCCCCGCAGTTCCAATGTCCCAAGCCCGAAAACAGGAATGCTTAGAGAGCGTTTCACCTCGCCGTCGGTGGAAAGCAACCATGGATTATCGCGAGCCAAGCGTCGCAACGCCCATAATGGCAACCAGATTTGCATGATCTACGCCTGTAGTTCTACGAAAACGAAATTCGCCATCGAAACCGGCCCTGATTTACACCGCTAACTGCTACCCAATGCGCCGCGCACCCTCATTTCGTTTAGTGCCTATGATGGTGCAGGTGACGATTTCCCGGGGGCGCGTCTCCTGTTTTCGATCATCATCACTTTCATCGCGAATTGTCGTGCGGTTGCAGAAATCTCGTGGCCGTTCAGACTTCCGGAACTCGCCGCAAGACGTGCAAGCGATATGAAGGCCACATCCATTATTTGCCTAACGCTGAGATGGTCGCCTGCCAGATGACGAAGCAGGGCATACTGGAAACCGGCGATCTCGAAATACATACCGAAAACCCTACCTCGACCAGGCTCGGTGCGAAGATAACCGAGGGGGAGGGGAGGCGGCTCTGAAGGAAGGGCTACGTTCAGGAGGTTGTAGATGACAACAGGCAACTGCTGGCCTGCTCCCGACGCGAGCATGTGAAGTTCGGAGAGCAGTTTGTCGGGTAGAGGTACTGATAGTGTGGCGATCACGGCGGGGATGGCGCGCCATTCAGATGAGGGGGCCTGTAGCCCCAACGCGACCCGATCCGACAGCAGGTCGGTGATCACGGCGTCAAGAGGTGCTCGCAAATCTTCCGCCGCCCGGCGAAGGTCGTCATAAATGGCGCCGGAGAGGTGGATGTCGATCATCGCGCGATCGTCAAGTGAAGAGGTATGAGAAGCTGACGCCATGAGGTGCTACTTAACGGCTGTCGACGTAAAGTCATCACCCATCGACTCTCAACGCCATGTCGGTCGGAAGGGGAAATGCGCTACGCGCCATAGTGGCGGCGAACGTGAGGCGTATTCGACACGAACGTCGGCTTAGCCAAGAGGACCTCGGCGCGGCCTCCGAACTGCATCGCACCTATGTTGGCTCTGTGGAGCGATCAGAGCGCAACTTGTCCATCGACAGCATTGCGTCGTTAGCGGCGGGGCTGGGTGTCGAGGCTTGGTTGCTTTTGCGGCCGGTAGCAGATTCAGACACGGAACGTAGCTGAGTAACCGTCGCAGAGGGAATCGCGCCCAAGGCGTTCAACTCCTTGAAGGCGGCTGAGTAGGTTGGAAAATGCTCCTGCCAAGCAGTGGCGCCTCCGATCCGCCCGATGGCAAGCAGCGATGCTCTCATCCCAGCTACAAGTAATTTGTTTTGCCGTTCGAGTGTGCGTACGCGCGCTTCCGCTACCTGCAACCTTGTAGCGACGCTCACAGGTCCAGATTTGGTGAGTTTCGAAGCGTGCGCTCTCACCGCTGATTGCTTAGCTCGAGCTTCCGCTACCAGCTGTGCCATAGCAGGTCGCCGGGACAGCGAGGACGCGAAGGGGAAGAGGTGAGGGACCTTCCGCGAGACGGCGTTGAGCGAAATTGACTCGTCGCCTTCGATCATCGCATCAAGAATATTGCGCAAGTCAGTTTCGGTCGGGGATTTTTTGCGGGTCATCGCGGCGGCAAGTAGCGGCTTCCGCCTGCTGGGAAAACAGGTTCGTTCGGAGCCGTAGCTAAAGCTGCTTCCACACCAGAGAGGCGCGTCATTGCATGCTCCAGGTGGGCATCGAAATGTGGGGCCTTGCTGGGGGTGGCTCGAAGTTGGCTGATATGAAGTTCAAAACGTCCCTTCAATTTCTGAAGGTGCGCTTGCTCTGCTGGTGAAGATGTTCGAACAAGCTGAGAGCAATTGTTGAAACACTCCAGATGTTTCAAACACGGACTGGCCGCGAAGCTGTTGAGGCAAAAACCGTAAGGGGTGGAATGTAACGCGCCCGCTTCAGCATTGAGATAACGAAAGGCGATCTCGTCACCCTGCTCCATTTGGATTGTCAAAAATTTCTGAACAATTGGGCCTCGAACGCCCTTCGCTCTTATGAGATCAAAAGCTTGACGCGCCTTTGGACCCAGCAATTCGTCTGCGAGGGCCATCTGCTGAGGCTCCATCTCCTCAAGGCGTTCAGATGTTGACCTATGATCGTAATGATAGCTTTGGGCAACTGATGTTCGATTGAATCGCTTGGTTATGATGGTGTCGGCCACTCCCATCCTGAACAGTTCGTTGGTTTGTAAGTGGCGCAGCGAGTGCGGATTGGCTGACAGCTTCTTAGCATCGTCATCATTTCCATACTTTCGGAACATTAGTCCGGCGTTCTTTCCGCCAAGCTGAAGCTCGAGATCGACGCGATCTGCTCGTTTAACCGAGAAATAGTTGTAAGTATCTACTATCGATCCATGTTTCTCTTCGGCAATAACTTTTCCTGGTATTAAAAATAGGAAATCATAATCGTGCAGAGAACGACCTCCTGTCTGTACGGTTCTCGTATCGGGAAGTTTAAGTTGGAGATGCTGTTTGGCTAGCTGCTCCATGTCTCCAGCTCGCACGTATATGCCGGATCCATCGTTCCGCTCCCAGTTAGCAAAGCTGAAAATCTCGCCATCAGCCCTCCTGAGAACCGGCCGCATAGATGCGCTTTCCATGCGCCGGAAGTACTCGCGCACCTGCTTGTGGGGCCCGACGCTCACGACCTTCCAGTCTTGATGAGCGCGCATTTCCGCGAGCAGCGTCGGATCGTATGTACTCCGATACGCCGCTTGGAGCTCGCTGGGGATCGGCTCCCGCGAAATCTGCATCATCCCCGACATACGACGATAAGCATGCGCCCACGGCACAAGGTCGTCATCTTGAAGGCCAACGAAAAGCCGTTTCTCCGCATGTTGGCGCTTGAGCATCTGCCTCTGTGGCGCTGTTACTTTGAGAACTGCCGTCACGGCTTCTCGAACGATAGGAGCGAGCAGATTTGGAACATGGTGGGTCGCCTCAACGAACTCCTGCCCTGGCCCGTCTTGATGCTGTTTCTCCGCGAAGTGCGTTAGGCTGGTGATGGGCTCTGGTGGTCCGAACCTGCGGCCAGGCATGATGCCGTCATCCCTGACGATGAGCGTTTCTGCGGGAAGATTCACCATTTCACCTAGCCGGAACCCAGTGGCCGCAAGGATGCGTGCCTGATGGAAGCGGATGAAGTCGGACGTGGTGCGAGGGCTCTCGTTAAAGATGATGCGAACCAACTCAACCATCGCCTCCGGCCGAGGCAGCTTCTCTTCGTAATGCCGCCTGCTAAGGTCTGATCGAAGACTATCTGGGCGCTTCGCATCCAATTGGCGCCGTAGGGTCGTCGTCAGCTTGTCTGCTTGGGAATGAGACTGTGCATTGTCTGGGAAAGGCGCGCAGTAGGGCGCTAGGGGCCGGAAGTCGGCGAGCTGGAAAGTGTCGAACCAAGAGACGATGAGCCCCTTCAGCAGACGTGCCCATTGACCTGAATCACTGGCCCCCAAGGCAACGTTAAAGCTCAACTGAACGCGATCAGGTGTGAGCTGTGAGGGAGCGGACGCTCCGACACATCCTGCGAGTAGGCGATAGGGATTTCCGAGATTGGACAATCCATTACGAGGTTTGTTCCGCTTCACGAACAGATCGTGTAGGAGGATTGCCTTATACAACTCGATCCATTCAGCGCCCATGACGGGAGGCATCGAGCTGCCATCAAGACGTTCGAGCATATTCGCGCCTGACGCCAGCGTCGCAAACGTGGTCATCTGCGCTGCTTGGCCAGCTCCGTGCCCGGCCGCTGCCGACAAATCCCACCGCGCCAGTCGCGGTATTTTTCCGGTCGAGAGGTCGTAAGGTACGTTCCAACTGAGGCCCCGATCGTCCGCGATCTGCCGCGCCCGTTCGATAAAACTACTGATCTCAGATGTCATTTGCCCTGTCTGTCGCCGCCGCGGCAACCTCCGCAATAGCCTCAAGTGTGGTCCGAAGCTGCATCATGGCGGGACTGACGCGAACAAGTTTCTCAGGCTGATCAAAGTCCAATACGACCTGCCTTAACTCGTCGAGCAACGCATTGTGGACGCCGGGTTCGCTGACGGGGAGAAACTTGTGACAGGTGTAGCAAGCGAGGACGGGGTTCCGTTGGCACGAAGACTGTCCTGACTGACACGCTCCAATGCCGGTGACCGGAATACCGTGGGGCATCCCAGCGATCTGCCGATCCCCCGGTTCCCGCAGAAGCTGTGCGGCAGTGATCATGTCGCCTCGAGCTGCCGCAGCGACGCCCTGGTAAGTAGGGGAGTAGCCTAGCGCCATATTGATTTGTGCAGCTTGTCGAGTAGATGCGGAGAAATACACCTGAGCCGCCGTTGTATCTGAGTGCCCTAAGAAATCGCTTAGGCTCTCATTTGAGATACCGGCATCGGCTAAACGCTGCGCGCTAGTGTGCCGAAGCGCCCCATTGGCATATGCGACCCCAGTAATATTCTCCAACGCGTCTCGTACCAATTTGCTCAACTCGTCAGGACGAAGCGCAAAGTACTTTTGGTGGATCGGCCTAATCTCAGACCAACGCCGAAATATTGGAATCCATCCAGGATTTATCTTCCGCGTCACGATCCGTCGGACTTTGATATGGCGTTGCTTCAACAGTTCCACTTTCATGTGCAACACATCGGCGTCGTGAAAAGTGAAGTCCGTCGGCTCGAGTGATGCCAGTTGTTGTCGCCGCAATCCAAATTGGAAACCGAGAGCTATCACAGCAGCAATCTGCAGTTCTTTGCGGCCTACCTCCATGGATCTCCGGGCGGTGACATCTAGAAAATCGACCACACGGCTCTGAGCCGATGCGGACAAAAAACTCGTTCCGTTTCGGACGCCAGCGTACTTGTCTAACGCATGCCCTGGAAGCGCTCTGACAATCTGACTGTCGCTCTCACGCCAAAGGCCAATCTCCCACCTACAAGCGAACTGTGCAGCCGACCTGACAGCAATGGCATGGTGGCGGGAAAGCATGTCGCGAAACTCGTCGATCCAGCGCCTCTGGAACTCGATCGCTGTACTCTGTCCAATCGCAATGATGATTGGAATCAGTAAGCTTTTCTGGTGGAGCGCCTGATAAACGTGCGCGAAGTTCACCACGGTAGTCACCGATCCGAGTAGCTTCTCGCCGAGGTGAGCCCGCAAAAAATGATCAACCCACGGATCGCCAAAACTCAACGATAAGCTAGCTACGCCTCCGTTATTATGCAGGCGCCACTCACCCACGCCAGGCTGATGCAACGTAACATCGCATCGTCTGAACTGATCTCTATATCGGATCAGCGATGGCAAGGCAGGAAGTGAGGGTAGGGGGGCGGCTGGTTCCTCGTGATGGAACAGATCGTACTGATCCATTAGCAACCTATCCCTTCGCGAAGGGCGGCCAACGCATCGTCGAACGTTTCGTCCCACAAATTCGCATAGCGCGGCTCGAAGAATTTCCGCGCGTAGTGGAACGGCATTTCTGATCCAGGCGCCCAACCCATGAAAGGCCGGATTCTACGGCTCATCTCCTCGTGATCCATCCCGCTTGAGGAGAACCGCTGATACCTAACAACGCTGGCTGTATGACGAAGACTGTGCGGCGAAATCTGATTACCTGCGCGCGCTGCAAGACTTTCGTGCGCCGAGGGACTGAGGTTGCGCTTGATGACCTGGAATATCTCTTCAACAGACTGTTCTGAGAGTGGCAACCGCTGAGCGGATGAGAAAAGGAATTCGTGATCCGGATCTCCACGATATTGGGAAATGTAAACGTCAAGTGCAGATACCAAAGTATGAGACAAAGGCAATTCTCGTACTGCCCATGCATTCTTCAGCCTTGGCGGGCTTGCCCGACTGTCTTCGCAAGCAGGTTGATTTATATCGAGCCAGTGAACTTGTTTTCCCAAACGAAAGTCGAACTCGGAATGGATGCTGTCCGGCGTCAAAAGAAGCATTTCTCCACGCCGGAGACCTAGCTGAAAAAGCAGCAGGACCATCGTGTAATTTCGCCACCGAGCTATCGTCGTTCTGAAAGGATTCCGACGGCTCGTGGGGTCGACAAGCTCGAACATGTCTTCGAGAACGTCCGCCGGCAACGACCTAGCTGTCTGGCTGATCGGCTTCGTAGGTGCTGCACTTCGTATTTGAGAATATGATCTTTGGAGCGTTTTGAGCTGCCGTGACAGTTCAGGCACCTGACCGCCGTTAACCATCTCGAGTATGCCGAACACAAACCGCTTCTGAAGAGCCCACCTCTTGTCTGCCGCTTGGCGTGTCTGATGGCCTAATAGCGCCGAGGAGAGAACTGCTCTTAAGGCCCCCAGATCCGTCTCTATGAGGGCCTTATCAAGGTCCACCGGCGGCTGCATGGCTTCGGCATCGCAATAGAGACCCGAGATTGCGCGCGCATACTTCTCACGCGTCGCAATTGCGGCATGCGCATTTAGGAAGTCGAGCCAAATGGTGGCGGCGTACCGAGGAAAGCCCAATGCGTCGACGCATGCAGGACCGCTTAGCGATGGAGGTAACAAACTCATTCGTGGGCAGCTGATAAGTGCGTAACTAACGGAAGCTACAGCAGCTTTAGTTCAGTGCGATCAAGCCTAATATGGGTCGAGGCGGCCCGCCCAAACCCACGTCGCTGCGCCATTTGGATAGCTGCGCGTCGTGGGTTTGCGCTACAGCTGCAACAGAAATGAGATTGGTCGGCCTTCGCATAATATATCTTAGGCGAAAATGACACTCGACCAAAGTCGCCCTGACGCTTGTCTCAGCCCTGCGTCACTCTCTCGGCCAATCGCGCACTTGCGGCGTGAAAACGGTCGGAAAGACCAGACAGCTGGGAGGCTACGCTATGACGGACAGCGCCATCGGTGCGCCGGTCGATGAGTATGTGGTGGGTAAGAACGACAAGCTGGTGATTCTGGCGTCGTCGGTCGGCACCGTTATCGAATGGTATGATTTCTATCTGTACGGGTCGCTGGCCGCGATCATCACCGTGCAGTTCTTCTCGGGCGTCAATGAGACGACCGGCTACATCTTCGCCCTGATGGCCTTCGCCGCCGGATTTGCGGTTCGACCGTTCGGGGCCGTGGTCTTCGGGCGTCTGGGCGACCTGTGGGGTCGCAAGAACACCTTCCTGGTGACCATGCTCCTGATGGGGCTTTCCACCTTCGTCGTGGGTCTGTTGCCCCCCTATGCGGCCATCGGCATCGCCGCGCCGATCATTCTGGTGCTGATGCGGCTGATCCAGGGTCTGGCCCTGGGCGGCGAATACGGCGGCGCCGCCACCTATGTCGCCGAGCACGCGCCACATGGTAAACGCGGCTTCTACACCTCCTTCATCCAGATCACCGCCACGGCCGGCCTGGTGCTGAGCCTGGTCGTCATTCTGGGCGTCCGTGTCTCGGTCGGCGAGGAGGCCTTTGCGGAATGGGGCTGGCGGATCCCCTTCCTGGTCTCGATCCTGCTGCTGGGCGTGTCGCTATGGATTCGTCTGAAGCTGTCCGAAAGCCCGTCCTTCAAACGGATGAAGGCCGAGGGCAAGGGGTCCAAGACCCCGCTGAAGGACTCCTTCGGCAAGTGGCCGAACCTGAAGCTGGTGCTGATCGCCCTGCTAGGCCTCACCGCCGGCCAGGCCGTGATCTGGTACACGGGTCAGTTCTACGCCCTGTTCTTTCTGGAACGGGTGATGAAGCTGGACGCCACCCTCGTCTATGTGATGCTGACCATCGCCCTGGTCGCGGCCTCGCCCTTCTTCATCTTCTGGGGCTGGCTGTCGGACAAGGTCGGACGCAAGCCGGTCATCCTGGCCGGCTGCCTGATCGCCGCCCTCACCTATTTCCCCCTGTTCAACGCCCTGACCCAGGCCGCCAATCCGCGCCTGGCCGCCGCGGCCGCCTCGGCGCCGGTCGTGGTCTATGCCGATCCGGCGGACTGCAACGTCCAGTTCGATCCGATCGGCAAGACGGTGTTCAACCACTCCTGCGACCTAGCCAAATCCTATCTGGCCAAGGCCGGGGTGACCTACACCAATGTCGAGGCGCCCGCAGGCACGGTGGCTCAGGTACGGATCGGCGACCAGGCCGTCGTCCAGAGCTTCCGCGGAGACGCCATGGCACCTGCCGATTTCGCGGCGGAGAAAAAGGCCTGGGACAAGCAGTTGGGCGAGGCCCTTACGGCCGCCGGCTATCCTGCCAAGGCGGACAGCGATCTGGTCAACAAGCCGATGGTGGTGCTGATCCTGTTCATCCTCGGCTTCTATGTGACCATGGTCTACGGACCGATCGCTGCGGCCCTGGTCGAGATGTTCCCGACCAATATCCGCTACACCTCCATGTCCCTGCCCTATCACATCGGCAACGGCTGGTTCGGCGGCTTCCTGCCGACCACGGCCTTCGCCATCGTGGCGGCGACCGGCAACATCTATTCCGGCCTCTGGTACCCGATCATCGTGGCGCTGGGGACGGTCGTGCTGGGCTTCCTTCTGGTCAAGGAAGGAAAGGATGTCGATCTAAACGCCTGAATTCTTGCAATCAGGCGTGGATGAGGGGCGGGTCGTCGCAAGACGGCCCGCCTTTCCCTTGTGAAAGCCCCCCTGCCCGGTTCAGATGCCGCCATGTTCAGCCTGATGATCCTCGGCCTGGTCATCGCCCATATGGCGGTGCTGTTCGGCGTCGCCTGGCACCAGGAGCGGCCGGGCGCGCGCGGGCGCGGCCTGGGTCCGTCGGTCTATGCCCTGTCGCTGGCCATCTACTGCACCTCCTGGACCTATTATGGCGCGGTGGGCACCGCAGCCCGTGAGGGGTGGGAGTATCTGCCCATCTACATCGGCCCGGTGCTGGGGCTAACGGTGCTGTTTCCTCTGTGGCGTCGGATCGCCGCCGCCGCCCGGCGCGAGAACGTCGGCTCGATGGCGGACTTCGTGGCGTCCCGCTATGGCAAGAGCCAGACCCTGGGCGCGGTCGTGACGCTGGTCGCCATACTGGGCTCCCTGCCCTACATCGCGCTGCAGCTGAAATCCCTGTCCATGGCGGGGGCCCTGTTGACGGCGGGGACGCCGGTGGCCGGTTCCGAGAGCCTGACCGTTCTGGTGCTGGCGGGGGTGCTGGCGGGGTTCGCCATATTGTTCGGGGCGCGGCGGCCGGATCTGACCGAACACAATCGGGGCCTGATCCAGGCCGTCGGGTTGGAGTCCCTGGTCAAGCTGGGCGCTCTGCTTCTGGTCGCGGCCTTCGCCCTGTTGCTGCTGGTTCAGAACGGTTCAGGCGCGACAATCCGAGAGGGGCTGGGCGCCCTCGCCGCCCCGCCGGAGCTGACGCCTCGATTCCTGGCCATCGCCCTGATCGCCACCCTGGCCATCTTCTGTCTGCCGCGTCAGTTTCACGTCGCCTTCGTCGAGGGCGCCGACCCCAGCCATGTGCGCCGGGCCCGCTGGATTTTTCCGGCCTATCTGGTGCTGACCAGCCTGGCGGTGCTGCCGTTGGTGGCCGCCGGCGCCCTGTTCGCACCCTCGACCAACCCCGACCTGCTGGTTCTGGCCCTGCCGTTCGGGCGGGGCGAGACGTGGCTGACCGCCGTCGTCTTCGTCGGGGGGTTTTCCGCCGCCACGGCCATGGTCATCGTCGAGGCCGTGGCCCTGTCGGCCATGGTGTCCAACAGCCTGATCCTGCCCTTCCTGGCGCGAGACCGATGGCGGTTGCGCGGCGACGCCTCGGACATGTCGGGCATCATATTGCAGGTGCGACGGGGGGCCATTGTGGCGGTGCTGCTGCTGGCCTGGCTTTACTATCAGGCGACTGATCAGTCGCGGGGGCTGGCGGCCATGGGGCTGGTGTCCTTCGCCGCCATGGCGCAACTGGCGCCCGCCCTGTTCGGTGCCGTACTGTGGCGCGGCGGTCACGCCCACGGCGCCCTGGCGGGCGTCACCGTCGGGATCACGGTCTGGATCGCCATGCTGGCCCTGCCCCAGCTGGCGCCGGCCGCGCCCTGGCATCTGCATGTCATGTTGGGGGTTAAGGACCCGCTGGCGCTGGGCGTCTTCGTCAGCCTGGGGCTGAACCTGGCCGCCTATGTCGGGGTGTCGCGGTTCGCCCAGCCGCGGCTGATCGACCGAGTCCAGGCGCGGGCCTTCGTCGATCGTCTGGGGCCCGACTGGCTGGAGGCGCGGCCGTCGCCGGCCGGCGCCTCGGTCGGCGATCTGCGCGCCCTCGTCGCCCGCTTCATCGGGGACGAACGCGCCGAGCGGGCCTTTGCGGCCTGGAGCGCCGAAACCGATGTCCGGTTGCGAGACGCCGATCCGGCCAATGCGAGTTTGGCAAGGGCGGCGGAGCGGATGCTGGCCGGCGCCATCGGGGCGGCCTCGGCTCGGCGGGTGATCGCCGCCGCCCTGGCCGGCGGCGGCCGCGCGCCCGAGGATGTGGTGCGGATGCTGGACGAGGCGTCCCAGGCCGTCCAATTCAGTCGGGACCTGCTTCAGACGACCCTGGACAATATCGACCAGGGCGTGATCGTCGTGGACGAAGATCTGCGCATAACGGCCTGGAATCGCCGATATGTGTCTATGTTCGATCTCCCGGCCGGCTTCGTTCACGTCGGCTTGCCGATCGCCAGCATCTATCGACTGAACGCCGAACGCGGTGAAAGCCCCAACGACATTGACACCTGGGTGGAGCGGCGGCTGGAAGCCTTGAGCCGGCGCATTCCCCATGACCATGAACGGCTTCAGCCGGACGGGCGGGTGCTGCGTTCGTCCGGGGCGCCGATTCCCGGCGGCGGCTATGTGACCAGCTATACGGACATCACCGCCCTGCGGCGGGCGGCCAGCCAGTTGGAAGAGGCCAACGAAAGGCTGGAAGCTCGGGTCGCCGACCGGACGGCTCGGCTCGAGGAAGCGCGGCGCGCGGCGGAGGAGGCGACGGCCTCCAAGACCCGCTTCCTGGCCGCCGCCAGCCACGACCTGTTGCAGCCTTTGCATGCCGCGCGGCTGTTCATCGCCGCCCTCAAGGAAGAGCCGGCCGTCTCGGGACCGGAGGCGGGGCCGGCCGGCCGCACCCTGGCCCTGAATGCGGACCGGGCCATAGACAGCGCGCACCGGCTTCTGACCGCTCTTTTGAACCTGTCGAAGCTGGAGGCCGGCGGGGTGAAGGCGGCCGTGACACAGGTGTCGCTGGACGGACTGTTCGACGAGCTGGAGCGCGAATATCTGCCGGTGGCGGAGGCCAAGGGGCTGCGGCTGACTCTGGTGCGGAGCGGTCTGTGGGTGCAGTCGGACCGGGATCTGCTGCGGTCGATGCTTCAGAACCTGATCGCCAACGCTATTCGGTATACGGACACCGGACGGGTGCTGGTCGGGGCGCGGCGCAAGGGCGAGACCGTGCAAATCCTGGTGTACGACACCGGGCGAGGCATCCCCGACGCCGATCGTGAGACCGTTTTCGGGGAGTTCGTCCGCCTGCCCGGAGCGCCGGTCGATGAACCGGGCGCGGGGCTGGGCCTGGCCATCGTGCGACGATTGTCCAGCCTGCTGGATCATCCGCTGACGCTGACGTCCCGCGTCGGGGCCGGAACCGCCTTCCGCATTACGGCGCCGCGCCGTCACGCCGATCGTCCGCCTGAACCGGCGCCGCTGAAGGAGACGCGGCTGCCTCTGTCGGGTTTGCGGGTGCTCTGCGTCGACAATGAGCCGGTGATCCTGGACGCCTTGACGGCCCTGCTGACACGCTGGGGCGCCCGTCCGGTGACAGCGTCCAGCCTTGAGGCCGCAAAGGCCGTGACGGGGCCGTTCGACGCCGCCCTGATCGATCTGCATCTGGGCGAAGGGCCGGAAGGATTTGCGGTGATCGACTGGCTGCGGCCGCTGGGCGTGCGTCGGATCGCCTTGGTCACGGCCGATACGCGCGACGGCCTGAACGATCAGGCGACCGCCGCCGGGGCGGTGCTGCTGCCCAAACCCATCAAGCCCGCGGCGCTGAAAGCCTTTCTGTCCAGCTGAAGCGCCGGCTTGGATTCAGACGGCCGAGCGCACGGTCAGCACCGATCCGCTGACGCCCTTGACCACCACGTCCTGCCCTGGTTCGGGCGCCTCGCCCTCGATCACGGCAGCCCATTCGGCGCCGGATACGAACACCCGCCCGCGGCCGGCGACGAAGGCCTCCACGACCCGGGCGCGCTGATCAAGCAGACGACTGTCCCGATCATTGATGTCCTGGCCGGGCGGATTGGCTTTCTGCACCAGACGCCGCGACAGAATGGTGGCGATCACGGTCAGAACGGCGAAGACGGCGACCTCGCCCGGCAGGCCCAGACGCAGACCCACCGCCGTCATCACCGCCACCAGTCCCGCCGAGACCGCAGGCCACAGCAGCCATTCGGTCGAGAACATCGCCTCCACCGCCAGAAGGAGCACGCCCACGCCCAGCCAGATCCAGAACGGCTGGGCGGTGTAGAGATCGGCCACAAGGGTCATGTCGCGCGCTCCGATCAGGCGGTCGGCGGAACCGACGAACGACGTGCGGTCGTCGTTGGCCGAGCAGGCTGCGGCGCGTCCTGCTGCTGAGCCTTGGCCAAGCCGACCATCTCGCCGATGCCGGCGATCGTGCCGACGAGGGCGCCCATTTCCGCCGGAACGATGACGGTCCGCTGCTGAGGGCTGCGGGCCAGGTCGGCGAAGGCCTCGACGTATTTCTGGGCGACGAAATAGTTGATGGCGTTGACGTCCCCTCGGGCGATGGCTTCCGACACCATGGCGGTGGCGCGGGCTTCCGCCTCGGCTTCCCGCTCGCGCGCCTCGGCGTCGCGGAAGGCGGCCTCCTTGCGGCCTTCGGCCTCCAGAATGGCTGCCTGTTTGGCGCCCTCGGCGCGGGCGATGGCGGCCTGTTTCTCGCCGTCGGCTTCGGTCACCACAGCGCGGCGTTCGCGCTCGGCCTTCATCTGACGGGCCATGGCGTTGGTGACGTCGGTCGGCGGGGTCAGGTCCTTGATCTCGATCCTGTTGACCTTGACGCCCCAGGGCTCGGTCGCCGCGTCGATGACGTGCAGCAGGCGGGTGTTGATGCTGTCGCGCTGGCTCAACACCTCGTCCAGCTCCATTGAGCCGACCACAGTTCGCAGATTGGTCATGCACAGTTGAGCGATGGCGTAGGTCAGGTCGTCGACCCGATAGGCGGCGCGGGCGGCGTCCATCACCTGGATGAAGACGATGCCATCCACCCGGACCATGGCGTTGTCCTTGGTGATGACTTCCTGAGTCGGTACGTCAAGAACCTGCTCCATCATGTTCATCCGCTTGCCGATTCGTTCCACGAACGGGGTCAGAAAGCCAATGCCGGGGCTCAAGGTCTTGGTGTATTTTCCGAACCGTTCGACTGTGAATTCGCGCCCTTGGGGCACGATCTTGATCACGCTGAACAGCAGCGAGACGGCGAGGAACAGCAGAACGCCGGCGAAGATGGTGAGCACGTCCATGGGGGTCCTCCTTGAGAACCCCAGGTTACGCCGCGGCAGGCGGCTGCGCCATAAAAACCGGACGCGAGACGACCGTTTCAGCCCGCCCGAGCGGCGTAAACCGCCAGACGCTCCGCAACATCGTCTTCAATATCACCATAGAACAAGTTGTAAGGGCGGGCTTTTCGTCGATCCGCCCAACTCCCTCTTTCCTTGAAGGACTCCAGATCAGGCCAGCTGTGGCGCAGCAATCCGTCGCGGCACTGGGTCTCGACCTCCCGCGCCATCAGGGCCGGCCTTGCGCCCCATTCCAGGCCGGTGGCGTTGGTGGCGCCGCGATGAAGCCGTGCGGGGACGCGCGCTTCGCCCGTTCCGCCCGTCACCGGATTGACGCAGACCGGGCGGCGGCCCGCAAGATCGACGAACTGTCCGCGCTCGTCCCAAACCGTCGCCCGTCGAAGCCGGCGATGCGCGGCCGCATCATCGGGAGCGCCGACTTGAGACCAGGCGACGACGCAGTGGATCTGCCGCCGGTCGGCGCAGGGCGGCGTGTCGGCCGGCAGGTTTTCGACGGCGATGATGGCGTCCATCAGATAGGCCGCGACCATCCGGCTTCTGAGCACGGGATCAGGCGCGATCCGTTCCCGGATCAAACGATCCAGAAGATCGGCCCCCTGCTCCACCCCCGCCAGGACGATGGGGCCCGTCGGATGGCGACCCAGCCAGACGTCGAAGGCGGACAGAATATCGTCATAGGCGAAGGCGCGCGCTTCGCGCGCGTCGTCGCGCAGGGTCAGCCGCGTATAGAGGCTGGCCTGCCTATAGCGGGGCGCGCTGACGGCGCCGGCGCGAGCGAAGGGTCCGGCGTAGTTCGGCAGAACCACGCGCTCCAGATAGGCGTCGGCCTTCTTGTCGCCGATCGCGCCGTTCCAGTCGCGGCCGCCGTCGAAGGTCGTCGAATGGACGAAGAAGACATTGGCCGCGCCGGACCCTTGCACCCGCGCGTCCAGAAGGGCCCAGGCCGAGGGCTGGGCGTAGTCGGGCGCCGGGGGCGGGCGATAGGTCTGAAACGGAATCTGCGGATCAAGGGCGGCGCGCAGAATGTCGCCCCGCCAGACGGCCACCGCCGCCGTCAACAGAAAGACCAGGACAAAGCCGCTGTATCCAATCCATTGACGCAATGTCAGATGTTTCATCGATAAGGATCTGGCTGAGAAAGGAATTGCTGAACATAGCGCCGCACTCCCTCTTCCAGAGGCGTCGCCTGTCCCTCGAAACCCGCAGCCCGGATGCGATCCATCCGCGCCTGGGTGAAATACTGGTATCGGTCGCGGATGACCTCCGGCATGTCGATATAGGCGATCGCCTCAGGCTTGCCGGCTGCGGCGAAGGTGGCGCGCGCCAGGTCGGCGAAGGAGCGGGCCTGGCCCGATCCGGCGTTGAAGATCCCCGAGACCTGAGGCGATTGCAGCAGGAACTCGATCACATCGACCACATCGTCCACATAGACGAAGTCCCTCAGCTGACCCCCGTCAGCATAGGCGGGGTTGTGCGAGCGGAAGAGGCTGACGGTCTCGCCCGCCGCCACCTTGGGCCAGATCTGGGCGACGACCGACTTCATCCCGCCCTTGTGGCCCTCGTTCGGTCCATAGACGTTGAAGAATTTCAGCCCGGCCCATTGCGGCGGCGCCTGGTCCCGGTCCGCCTGTCGAACCGCGTACTGGTCGAACAGAAGCTTGGAATAGCCATAGGCGTTCAGGGGCCGCAGCTGCCCCAGGGACAGGGCGTCGTCATCGTCGTTGAACCCCGTCTCGCCGTCGCCGTAGGTGGCCGCCGAGGAGGCGTAGATCAGGCGGACGTTGCGGATGGCGCACCAGTCCCAGAGATCGCGCGACAGGGTGAAGTTGGTCCGCAGGATCAGGTCCGCATCCGGTTCGGTCGTCGAGGAGATCGCGCCCATATGGACCACGGCCTCGATCCGTTCGGCATGGCGCTCCAGCTGGTCGAACATCTCCTCGGGAGACCAGAAATCCGCGATCGGATGTTTGGCCAGATTCCGCCACTTGCCCAGATCGGCCGTCTCCAGCCGATCACAGACGATGACGTCATAGGCCGTCTCCTTCGTCAGCCGGGCCACGATGTTGGAGCCGATGAAGCCGGCTCCGCCGGTCACCACGATCATCCGGGGCGTCATGTCAGGCCTGGGTCGTCTTGGCGCCGATCTGGATGGCCAGATCGTCGAAGGCGATCAGCTGGGCCGCCAAGGCCTCGAACTGATCCAGCGGCACCATGTTCGGGCCGTCCGACGGGGCGTTGTCGGGGGCCGGGTGGGTCTCCATGAAGACCGCGTCCACGCCCACGGAGACGGCGGCGCGGGCCAGAACCGGCACGAACTCGCGCTGGCCGCCCGACGAGGTGCCCTGCCCGCCCGGCTGCTGCACGCTGTGGGTCGCATCGAACACGACCGGGCAGCCGATGTCGCGCAGCACCGGAAGCGCCCGCATGTCGCTGACCAGGGTGTTGTAGCCGAAGCTGGCGCCCCGTTCGCACGCCATGACGTTCGGATTGCCGGCCCCAACCACTTTGGCCACGACATTCTTCATGTCCCAGGGGGCCAGGAACTGGCCCTTCTTGATGTTGATCGCCTTGCCGGTCGCGGCCGCAGCCAGCAGCAGGTCGGTCTGGCGGCTCAAAAAGGCCGGGATCTGCAGCACGTCGACCACCTCGCCGACGGGTCCGCACTGCGCCTCGGAGTGGACGTCGGTCAGGGTCGGCAGGCCCGTCACCTCGCGGATCTCGGCGAAGATCGGCAGGGAGTCCTTCAGGCCGATTCCCCGCGCCGCATTGGCGCTGGTCCGGTTCGCCTTGTCGAAACTGGTCTTGTAGATGATGCCGACCTTCAGCCGCTCGCCGATTTCCTTCAGCGCATGGGCCGTCTCCAGCGCGTGCTGACGGCTCTCCATCTGGCAGGGGCCGGCGATGAAGACGATTCGGGCGCCGCCGCCGATGACGACAGGCGTCCGAAGACCTTCGGACAACGTAATGACGGCGTTGGGTCGGCTCACGAGGCGGCTCTTTCGAAGTTCAGGCGTTATGGGAGCGGCGTTTGCCGCAGCTATGAGGCCATCAGGTGGCGCTCATTTCCCGTGAGCGCAAGCTATCATCATGGAGTTCGCCTGCGTGGCCCCCAAGCCTGTCGTCCTTTGGTTTCGCCGCGACCTTCGCTTGCACGACAATCCCGCCCTCAACCAGGCCGCCGCGACCGGCCGTCCGATCCTGCCGGTCTTCATCCTGGACCGCGACCCGGACCGCCCGGCGGGCGCCGCCTCGCTGTGGTGGCTGGACAAGTCTCTGCGCGCCCTGGACGCCGCGCTGCGCCAGCGAGGATCGCGGCTGATCCTGCGGCGGGGCGAGGCCCTGGTGCAGCTTCAGGTGTTGATCCAAGAAACCGGCGCCGACGCCGTCTTCATGAACCGTCTATTCGAGCCCGCCGCCTTCGCTCGCGACGCCGAGATCGCCCATGAGCTGAAGTCGGCCGGCGTCGACTGCCGAGGCTTCAACGCGTCGCTCCTGGCGCGGCCGGGCGCCGTACTGAACGGGTCGGGCGCGCCCTACCAGGTCTTCACCCCCTTTATGAAGGCCCTGCTGGCGAAGATTGAGCCGCTGCCGCACACGACCGGACCGCGTCGGATCGAGACCCCGGCCGAGGTGGCGGGCGAGGCGGTGGACGACTGGGGTCTGCACCCCACCCGGCCCGACTGGTCGAAGGGCTTCGACTGGACGCCGGGCGAGGCCGGCGCCGCAGCGGCCCTGTCCGACTTCCTGGCGCGCGGTGCGAAGACCTACGCGGCCGACCGCGACCGCCCCGGCCTGCCGTCCACCAGCCGCCTGTCGCCCCACTTGCACTGGGGCGAGATCAGCCCCTGGCGTGCGGCCCAGCGCGCCCGCGAGGCCGCGCCAGCGGCCGAGGCGGCCAAGTTCGTCTCCGAACTGGGCTGGCGCGACTTCTCTGCCCATCTGCTCCACCATTTCCCGACGATCGTCGACCGCGCCTTCCGCCCGGAATATGAGGCCATGCCTTGGCGCAACGATCCCGAGGGGCTGGAGGCGTGGAAGCGGGGCCGCACCGGCTATCCCCTGGTCGACGCCGGCATGCGTCAACTTTGGACGACCGGCTGGATGCACAACCGGGTGCGGATGGTCGCGGCCTCCTTCCTGGTCAAACATCTGCTGATCGACTGGCGCGAGGGCGAGGCCTGGTTCTGGGACACTCTGGTGGACGCCGACCTGGCCAGCAATGTGCAGAACTGGCAGTGGGTGGCGGGCTCGGGCGCCGACGCCGCCCCATACTTCCGCATCTTCAATCCCATAGGTCAGGGCGAAAAGTTCGACCCCGACGGCGCCTATGTCCGTCGCTGGGTTCCCGAGCTGCGCCGCCTGCCGGACCGTTGGCTCCATTCGCCGTGGACAGCCCCCGCCGAAGTTCTGCGCGACGCGGGAGTGAGGCTTGGAACGGACTATCCGCACCCTATCTTGGATCATGCCCAGGCGCGTGCGCGCGCCCTCGACGCCTTGAAGACGGTGTCGGGTCGCGATGCGTCCGCTGATCCTGACTGACGATTGAGACAGAGGTTCTTGCATGACTGCCGCCGCTCTGGACATCGAGGCCGCCGCCGCCCGCACCCCGCGCGTTTTCGGCCTGCTGCTGCGTCTGCTGGCGTCGAACTGGACCTTCGGCCGCCTCACCGTTCGCCTGCCGAACGGCGAGGTTCATGTGCTGGAGGGCGCCCGTCCCGGCCCCAGCGGCGTGCTTGAAGTCAAGGACTATCGCTTCGCCCGCCGCGTCCTGGCCGCCGGCGACATCGGCTTCGCCGAGGCCTATATGGCCGGTGAATGGGACAGCCCCCATCTGGCCGCCCTGCTGGAGACCCTGGTCGAGAACTATGACCACATCCGCCGCCTGTTCGACGGCAACTGGCTGATGAAGGTGGTCAACTGGCTGGCCCACCGGCGCAACCGCAACAGCCGGACAGGCTCGAAAAAGAACATCCACGCCCACTACGACCTGGGCAACGCCTTCTACTCGACCTGGCTGGACCGTTCGATGACCTATTCCTCGGCCCGGTTCGACGGCGCCGACCGGTCGCTGGAAGCCGCCCAGCAGGCCAAATACGCCGCCCTGGCCCGGATGATGGACCTCAAGCCCGGCATGTCGGTGCTGGAGATCGGCTGCGGCTGGGGCGGCTTCGCCGAGTTCGCCGCCCGCGAGATCGGCGCCCAGGTCACCGGCCTGACCATTTCGAAGGAACAGTACGATTTCGCCCGCCGGCGCCTGTTCAACGCCGGCCTTTCGGACAGGGCGACAGTCGACCTGATGGACTATCGCGACGTCCAGGGCCGCTTCGACCGGGTCGCCTCCATCGAGATGTTCGAGGCGGTCGGCAAGGAATACTGGCCCGCCTATTTCGGCAAGATCCACGAGGTGCTGAATCCCGGCGGCCGCGCGGGGCTTCAGATCATCACCATCCAGGAGCCCCTGTTCGACGAATACAACGCCCGCACCGACTTCATTCAGAAATACGTCTTCCCCGGCGGCATGCTGCCGTCGGAAGAGCGGCTGAAGCCGGTCGTGGCCGCCGCCGGCCTGAACTGGGGCCCCATCGAACGCTTCGGTCTTGACTATGCCGAAACCCTGAAACTCTGGGACGATCGCTTCCAGGCCGCCTGGTCCGACATCCGCCGCGTCACCGGTTTCGACGAGCGGTTCCGCCGGCTGTGGCGCTTCTATCTGGCCTATTGTGAGGCGGGCTTCCGCTCGCGCCGGACCGATGTGGTGCAACTGGTGCTGGACCGCGCCTGACATTAGGCTGGGGCCATGACCCAGCCCTCGCCCCTCTTTCCCCTGATCTCCACAGGGGATCTCGCCGCCCTGACGGACGATCCGTCGCTGCGCATCCTGGACGCCAGCTGGCATCTGGACGGCCGGGACGGCCGGGCCGAGTTCGCGGTCGGACATATTCCCGGCGCCCGCTTCTTCGATCTGGACAGCGTCTCTGACGGCTCCTGCGGCCTGCCCCACATGCTGCCCTCGCCCGCAGCCTTCGCATCCGCCCTGTCGGACCTGGGGATCGGCGAGACGCACCGGGTGGTGGTCTATGATTCCGTCGGCCTGTTCTCGGCGGCCCGCGTCCGATGGATGCTGAAGGTCATGGGCGCCGCCCACGTCCAGGTGCTGGACGGCGGTCTGCCGAAATGGAAGTCCGAGGGACGCCCCGTCGAAGCCGGGACCCCGCCTCCGCCTTCGCCCGCGCGGTTCACCCCGGATTTCGACGCGGACGCAGTCGCCGGCCTGGATGATGTGCGCGCCGCACTCGCAGAGGGGATTCAGGTCGCCGACGCCCGCGGTCCCGCCCGCTTCGCCGGCCAGGCGGCGGAACCCCGACCCGGCGTCCGTGCGGGCCATATGCCCGGCGCGATCAACCTGCCCTACGCCGCCCTGATCGACGGCGACGGTCGGCTGAAACAGGGCGACGCCCTGAGCGCGGTTCTGGAGCAGGCGGGGCTGGATGCGGCGGCGCCGGTGATCACCACCTGCGGCTCCGGCGTCACGGCCGCCATCATCAGCCTGGCGCTGGAGACCCTGGGCCGGCCTTCGCGCCTCTACGACGGTTCCTGGGCCGAATGGGGGTCTCGGACCGACACCCCCGTCGCCACTGCGAGCTGAGCCCCTTCGTCCCGATCAGGCCAGGATCGGCGGCGAGGCCGGGGTTTCGGTGATCGGCTCGACCGGCTCGTCCTTCTCGCCGCGCGAGACGACGGTGGCCAGCACCAGGTCGCCGGTGACGTTCAGCGTCGTGCGGCACATGTCCAGGAAGCGGTCGACGCCCAGGATCAGACCGATCCCTTCAGGCGGCACCTTCACCATGACCAGGATCATGGCCACGACCGGCAGCGACCCGGCCGGCACTCCGGCCGTGCCGATTCCGCCCAGGATGCAGACCAGCATGACGATCAACTGCTGGGTCAGGCTCAGGTCGACGTTGAAGAACTGGGCCAGGAACAGCACCGTCACCCCCTCGAACAGGGCCGTGCCGTTCTGGTTGGCGGTGGCGCCGACGGTCAGCACGAAACGGGCGATCTTGCGCGGCAGTTTCAACTCGTGCTCGGCCGCCTTCAGCGACACCGGCAGGGAGGCGTTGGACGAGGCCGTGGAGAAGGCCACCACCATGGGCTCGCGCACCGCCTTGAAGAAGCCGAACGGCGAGCGCCCGCCGAGAATCCAGATGACGAGGGGATAGACGACGAACATATGGATCGCCATGGCGCCAACGGCGACGCCGACGAAGGCGGCTAGACGCACCAGCAGATCCCAGCCGAACAGGGCGGCCAGATTGAACATCAGGCAGGCGATGGCGATGGGCGCCAGTTTGATGAAGAGGTTGATCAGCTTCATCGTGACTTCGAGAATGCCTTCGATGACCTGCTGGAGGCGGTCGGTGGCGGGGCTCTTGGCCATGACCAGGCCGATGCCGAAGAACAGGGCGAAGACCATGAGCGGCAGGATCTGGTTCTCCGCCGCCGCCGTGACCGCGTTGGACGGAACCAGGCCTAGGAAGAAGTCGCCGAGCTGGATGGTCTCCGGCGCATTCTGGACGATTCCGGCCGCGCCGTCGCGGCCTTGCTCCAGCAACTGTTGAGCCATGGCCGGATCGACGCCGCGACCGGGCTGCAACAGATTGACCATCACCAGCCCTATGACCACGGCGATGCCGGACACCAATATGGTCAGAAGCAGGGTCCTGATCCCCGCCCGGCCAAGGGCGTTCAGATCCCCCATCTCCGCCACCCCGATGACCAGGGCTGAGAACAGCAAGGGGATCACCATCATGAACAGCAGGCGCAGGAAGATCTGACCGGCCGGGCCGGTGACGTTGTCGGTCAGCCAGACGACCCAGGGCGTGTCGGCGCCGAGGGTCAAATTGACCCAAAGGCCGGCGCCCAGGCCGACGGTGAAGCCGATCAGCATCAGCCAGTGGAGCGCCAAGCCCCCGCGTTTGGTCTCAGTCATCTGTCCCCCAGAAAACGATGCAAGTCGTCGCGCTTAACGGATCGGCAATCCATAGATCAAGCCGGGCGGCCGACCGTTCCACTGTGCGTTCAATCCGCGGGCCAGGTCGAGCGGCGATTGAGAGCCCAGGTTCCGATCGAAGATTTCGCCATAGTTGCCGACTGCGGAAACAGCGTCCTTCGCCCAGGTCTTCGACAGGCCCAGCATGGCGCCGAAATCCCCTTCGGCGCCCAGCAGACGCCGGATGCGCGGGTCTTTTGCGTCTTCGGCTTGGGCTTCGACATTCTCCTGGGTCACGCCCAGTTCTTCGGCCAGAATGACGGCGTTGAGGGTCCAGCGGACCACGTCGGCCCAGCGTTCGTCTCCTGCGCGGACGACTGGTCCCAGCGGCTCCTTGGACACCACGTCTGACAATATCGTGTGCGCCTGGGAATCGGCCAGGACGGCGCGCGCAGCGGCCAGGGCCGAAATGTCGGCGCTCAGGGCGTCGCAGTCCTCGCGGCCATAGGCGTCGCGCGCCGCCTCCTCCGTGGGCAAGACGACAGGCCGGTACGGGATCCCCCGTGACCTGAAGAAGTCGTCGGCGTTGGCCTGGGCGGTCGAGCCGGCCTGGACGCAGACCCGCGCCCCATTCAGCTCAGTCGCGCTGTTCAGACTGAGTGACCGCCGCACCAGAAAGCCCTGGCCGTCGTAATAGTTGACGCCGGCGAAGACGAATCCTTCGCCGGCGTCGCGGCTCATGGTCCAGGACGAGTTGCGCCAAAGGACATCGATCCTGCCCTCATTCAAGGCGGCGAACCGGTCTGAGGCCGACAGGGGCACGAAGCGCACCGCCTCGGAGTCGCCCAGGATCGCCGCCGCCATGGCCCGGCAGAAGTCGGCGTCGAAACCCCGCCATTGCCCGCGATTGTCGGTGTGGGCGAAGCCCACCAACCCCTGATGCACCCCGCAATTGAGCCGCCCGCGGCGCTTGACCGCCGCCAAGGTCGGACTTTCGGGGCGATCGGTCGTCACCGTCGGCGCCGGGACCGGGGGGGCGTCGTCTTCGGCGGCGCGTCTGGCGTCGTTGCGGCCGCAAGCCGCCGCCGCCAACAGCAGGACCGTCATCGCTCCGATCGCCATGATCCGCATCGCGTTCGTCTCCTCCGCTTGCGCCCGGCCGACTTTAGAGGCCTTTAGACCCTGATCCGCAAGCCATCGGAGAGGCCATGTCGCCGCATTCGGACCGCACCCGCCTGATCTCGTCCGCCACCCGCCGGGGGCAGGGCCGCCGTCCGGTCAATCCCCCCGTCGAGCGGGCCTCGACCATGCTCAGCGACCGTGCGGCGGCCATGCGGGATGACGCCGATGGCCCGACCTACGGCCTGGGCGGCGGGGCGGCCGCGCGCCAGCTGCGAGCGGCCCTGGCCGACCTGGAAGCGGCCGAGGACGCCTTTATCGTTCCCTCCGGCCTCGCCGCCGTCACCGTGCCCCTGCTGGCCCTGACCCGGCCGGGCGACGAGGTGATCACGACCGACGCCCTCTATGGCCCGTCGCGACGCTTTCTGTCCCGCTACCAGGCCGCGCGCGGCGTCACGTCACGATTTTTGCCGGCCGATGCGGATGCTGAAGAGGTGATCGCCGCGATCGGGCCGCGCACCCGCCTGGTCCTGATGGAGTCGCCCGCCTCCCTGACGTTTGAAATGATCGACGTCGCGGCAGTGGCTCGGGCCTGTCGCGAACGCGGCGTGCTCAGCATGATCGACAACACCTGGGGCGCCGGCCTGGCCTTCAAACCCCTGGCCCACGGCGTGGACGTCAGCGTCCAGGCCCTGACCAAATATGTTTCGGGCCATTCCGACGTTCTGATGGGCGGAATCTCCGTGACGGATTCAGCCTGTCGCCGGGCGATCGCCGATACGATCGAAGACCTGGGCTGGCACGTTTCGCCCGACGACGCCTGGCTGGCCCTGCGCGGCCTGCGCACCCTGCCCCTGCGCTACGCCGAACAGGGTCGGTCGGGTCTGATCGTCGCCGAATGGCTGCAGGCCCGGCCCGAGGTGTCCCGCGTCCTTTATCCGCCCCTGCCCGGCTCTGTCGGCCATGAGCTGTGGACACGCGACTTCACCGGCGCCGCCTCCCTGATGGGGGTGGTTCTGAAGGGGGGAACCGAGGCCGCCGGCCAGGCCCTGCTTGACGCCCTCCGCCTGTTCGGCATGGGCTATTCCTGGGGCGGATTCGAAAGCCTGATCACCCACGAAACCCATCAGACGGCCTATCGCGTCCATCCGCCCGCCTTGGAGGGGGAGCTCATCCGACTGCATGTGGGGCTGGAAGATCCGTCGGACCTGATTGCGGACCTGGAGCGGGGACTGGCGGCCTTCCGCGCCGCGCTCACCCTTCCTTAAGCGGGCGGCGTCACCCTTGGGCGTGCGCGCCTCGCCTGACCGATTCGATCAGCCGACCGATCCGCCCGCCTGGGAGCAGTGGGCGGCGGGCTTCGTCGTCTTCATGCTGACCGGCGCCCTTTTCGCCCCGGTCTTTGCGCCGGACCAGAGCGAGACCCCCATACTGCGGTTCCTGTGGCTGCCGGTCTATGCGGTGACGGCGGGGCTGATCGTCTTCCGGTTCGAGCGCGTCATTCGCGCCTGGCCGGCCTGGCTGGCGGTGGGCGCCCTCGTCGGCCTGGCCTATGTGTCGCAGTACTGGTCGATCGATGCGGAGGTGACGGAGCGGCGCGTCATCGCCCTGGCGATCAACAGCGCCTTCGCCGTCTATCTGGGCGCCGTCTTTAATGGCGCCGCCCTGCCCCGCCTGTTGATGCGCGCGGGCCTGGTGATGGCGATCGGCAGCCTGATCATGGTCTTCCTGTTTCCTCGGATCGGAGTGCACCAACTGGACAACGCCGGCCTGTGGCGCGGGCTCTGGTACGAAAAGAACCAGATGGGCCTGGTCATGGTAGTCGGCGCCGTCTCGGCCGCCGCCGTTCTTGTCGCCGATCATCTGGCTGACAATGGCCGCAAACCCTGGATCGCCCTCCTGACCCTGGCGCTCACCACGCTTTTGGTGGTCGCCACCCAGTCCAAGACCTCCCTGCTGTGCCTGATCCTGGGGGTCGGCATCGTCGGCGGCTGGTGGGTGCTTCGCCAAGGCGGAGCCGCCGTCACCGTGGTTGCGGTCTGGTTGGGGGTCGTCATGGCGGCCGGCGGCGCCTGGCTTTGGAACACACAGTCCGCCGTCATCCTCGAAGCCCTGGGCAAGGATCCCTCCCTGACCGGCCGGACCCTGATTTGGGAGGCGTTGATGCGCAAGGTGGCCGACCGTCCCTGGACCGGCTACGGTTTCAGCGCCTTCTGGGGCGTGGACTCCATCCCCGCGCGCGCGATCCGAATAGAGACCCAATGGCCGGTTCCCTCGGCCCACAACGGCTGGATCGACCTTCTGGTCCAGCTGGGCTGGCCCGGCGCCGTCCTCGTGGGTTTGGTGATGGCCGTTTCGGCGGTGATGATTCTGGCCCGGCTGAACGGAATGGGCGCGCGCGAGGGTTTCTGGAGCCTGGGCTATATGACGGGCTTCTTCGTCCTGAGCCTTTCGGAGAGCGTGCTTCTGACCCACGCCAACCTGCCCTGGGTGCTGATGCTGGCGATTTTGGCCCGCGCCGTGACCTTCGATCCCGTTCCGGCACGACCGCCGCTTGCTCGACCGCCCCAGCGGGCCTACCAGAACCGGCCCCGAATCGCCTCAGACTATGTGAATGGCCGCCGATCTCTTCGCTTTTGACGACACGCCCCAGCCTCCGAAGCCGGAGGCGCCCAAGCCTGTCCCGACGCCGGGC
Source organism: Brevundimonas sp. Br13 (assembly GCF_055391505.1). Classification (NCBI taxonomy): domain Bacteria; kingdom Pseudomonadati; phylum Pseudomonadota; class Alphaproteobacteria; order Caulobacterales; family Caulobacteraceae; genus Brevundimonas; species Brevundimonas sp. Br13. The sequence continues at coordinate 2,228,496 of NZ_AP044008.1, forward strand.
GCTGCGGCGGCGCCCGCCCCTGCGCCCGCACCGACCCCGGCCGCTGCGGTCCCCGGCGGCTATTCCGCCTCCTCGATCGAGGTGCTGGAAGGCCTGGAGCCCGTCCGCAAACGCCCCGGCATGTATATCGGCGGCACCGACGAACGCGCCCTGCACCACCTGTTCGCCGAAGTCCTCGACAACGCCATGGACGAGGCGGTGGCCCGCCACGCACGGCTGATCACCGTCGATCTGGACGCCGAAGGCTATCTGTCCGTCCGCGACGACGGCCGCGGCATCCCCGTCGACCCGCACCCCAAACACCCCGGCAAGTCGGCGCTGGAGGTGGTCATGACCGTCCTCCACTCGGGCGGCAAATTCTCGGGAAAGGCCTATGAGACCTCGGGCGGCCTGCACGGCGTCGGCGTCTCGGTCGTCAACGCCCTCAGCGAAAGCGTCGAGGTCACGGTCTGGCGCGACGGTTTCGAGTGGAGGCAGGCCTTCTCGCGCGGCCATGTCCTGGCCCCGATCCAGCAGGTCGGCCCGTCCAAGAAGCGCGGCACCCTGATCCGCTTCAAGCCGGACGAGCAGATCTTCGGTGTCGGCGCGGCCTTCAAGCCCGCCCGCCTGTTCCGTATGGCGCGCTCCAAGGCCTATCTGTTCCGCGGCGTCGAGATCAAATGGACCTGCGCCCCCGAACGGATCACCGACGCCACCCCGGCACAGGCCCTGCTCCACTTCCCCGGCGGCCTGGCCGACGCCCTGGCCGACCGCATCGGTGAGCTGGAAACCGTCACCCCCACCTTCGCCGGCCGCGCCGAGCGTCAGGGCGAGGCGGGCGCCTTCGAATGGGCGGTCACCTGGTCGCCCGCCGGTTTCGGCGAGGCGGACGGCTTCATCCAGTCCTACTGCAACACCGTCTCCACCCCCGACGGCGGCACGCACGAAGCCGGCTTCCGCGCGGCCCTGGTCAAGGGGCTCAAGGCCTATGGCGAACTGACCAATGAGAAACGCGCCGCCATCATCACGGCCGAGGACGTCATCGCCAACGCCGGCGCCCTGATCAGCGTCTTCATCCGCAATCCCGAGTTCCAGGGCCAGACCAAGGACCGTCTGTCCTCGCCCGAGGGGGCGCGGATCGTCGAACAGCTGCTGCGCGACCCGCTGGACCACTGGCTGACCGAAAGCCCCAAACAGGCCAACGCCCTGCTCGGCTTCGTCATCGACCGGGCCGAAGACCGGCTGCGCCGCCGCAAGGACAAGGAGGTCCAGCGCGCCGCCGCCACCCGCAAGCTGCGCCTGCCCGGTAAACTCTCCGACTGCTCGCGTCAGGCCGCCGAGGGCACCGAACTCTTCATCGTCGAAGGCGATTCAGCCGGCGGCTCGGCCAAACAGGCGCGCGACCGCACCACCCAGGCCATCCTGCCCCTGCGCGGCAAAATCCTGAACGTCGCGTCGGCCACGGCGGACAAGCTGCGCCAGAACGTCGAACTGTCCGATCTGGCCCTGGCGCTCGGCGTCCAGCCCGGCAATCGCTTCAACATCGACGACCTCCGCTACGAGCGGATCATCATCATGACCGACGCCGACGTGGACGGCGCCCATATCGCGGCCCTGCTGATCACCTTCTTCTATCGCGTCATGCCTGAGACCATCCGTCAGGGCCGGGTCTTCATGGCCCTGCCGCCGCTGTACCGGATCTCGGCCGGCCCCTTGAGCGAATACGCCCGCGACGACGCCCACCGCGACGAGCTTCTGGCCACCGTCTTCAAGGGCAAGAAGACCGAGATCGGCCGGTTCAAGGGCCTGGGCGAAATGATGGCCTCCCAGCTGAAGGAGACCACCATGGACCCGAAGAAGCGCACCCTGGCCCGGATCACAGTGCCGGACGCCGAGGCGAGCATCGAGGATTTGGTCGAACGGCTGATGGGCAAGCGGGCTGAGGCCCGTTTCCAGTTTATCCAGGAAAACGCCCAGTTCGTGAAGGAAGAGCTGGACGTCTGATCCCGCCCGCCACGCCCCCGTGACGCCTGGACCCAGGCGCGCTAGAGGGCGACAGACCAAGACCGACAGCCGGATCGATCCATGACCCAGACGCCGCCCCGCGCCGCCATCATCCTCGCCGCCGGCCAGGGCACGCGGATGAAATCGCCCCTGCCCAAGGTGCTGCATCCGGTCGGCGGGCGCGCCATGCTGGATCACGCCATTGACGCCGCCGAGGCCCTAGGCTGCGAGCGGGTGGTCGTGGTGGTGGGCGAGCATTCGCCGGAGGTCCGGGCCCACGTCGTCAACCGCCTGGGCGAGGCTGCGATCGCTGTCCAGGACCCGCCCCTGGGCACCGGTCACGCCGTGCGCGCCGCCGAACAGGCTCTGGCCGGGTTCGAAGGAGACGTGGTCGTCACCTATGGCGACGTCCCCCTGCTGAAGGCCGCCGACATCGCGCCTGTCTTCGGCGCGTCGGGGGTCACCGTGATCGGTTTCGAAGCCCGCGACCCGGGCGCCTATGGCCGTCTGATCCTCGAGGGCGACATCCTGACCGCCATCACGGAGGCCAAGGAGGCCTCGCCCGAGGTGCTGGCCGTCACGGCCTGCAACTCGGGCGTCATGGCCGCGCCGGCCGCCCTGCTTTTTTCCCTGTTGGCCCAGGTCCGCAACGACAACGCCAAGGGCGAATACTATCTGACTGACGTCGTCGAACTGGCGCGCAAGGCCGGCCATCCCACCCGCGCCGTCTTCGCCGACGAGGACGCGGTCATGGGCGTCAACGCCCAGGCGGAACTGGCCCAGGCCGAGGCCCTGTTCCAGAAGGTTCAGCGCGAGACCTTCTTAGCCGCCGGCGTGACCATGAGCGCGCCGGATACCGTCCACTTCGCCTGGGACACCCAGGTCGGAGGCGGAACGGTGATCGAACCCTATGTGGTCTTCGGGCCGGGCGCGGTGATCGAGGGCGGGGCGCGCATCCGCAGCTTCAGCCATATCGAGGGCGCGCGCGTCGCGGCCGGGTCGGAGGTCGGCCCCTACGCCCGGCTGCGGCCAGGCGCGGACCTGGGCAGGGGCGCCAAGGTCGGCAACTTCGTCGAGGTCAAGAACGTCCGTATGGCCGAGGGCGCCAAGGCCAATCACCTGGCCTATCTGGGCGATGGATCGGTCGGCGCCGGCGCCAACATCGGGGCGGGAACCATCTTCTGCAACTATGACGGCTTCAACAAGGCGCAGACCGAGGTCGGGGCCGGCGCCTTCGTCGGCTCCAATTCCAGTCTCGTCGCCCCCGTGACGGTCGGCGCGGGCGCCCTGGTCGCCTCCGGCTCCGTCATCACCGAGGACGTGCCGGCCGACGCCCTCGCCTTCGGCCGGGCCCGCCAGACGAACAAGCCGCAAGCCGCCGCCGACTTCCGTGAAAAGGCCAAGGCGAAGAAGGAGGCGGCCAAGGCCGCCAAGCTGAAATGAGCGATCTGCAAAAGAAGAACGCCGGCGAAGCCGCCGCCCAGCATGTCGAGCCCGGCATGGTGGTGGGCCTGGGCACCGGCTCGACGGCCGCCTGGTTCGTCAAGGCTCTGGCCGCCCGCAATCTGTCCGGTCTGCGGTGCGTCCCCACATCCGAAAAGACCGCCGACCTGGCGCGCGATCTGGGACTGACCCTATCGACGCTGGAAGACACGCCGCGCATCGACCTGACGGTCGACGGCGCGGACGAGGTCGGTCCCGGCTTGGCCCTGATCAAGGGGGGCGGCGCCGCCCTGTTGCGTGAGAAACTGGTGTGGGAGGCCTCCAGCCGCTGCATCGTCATCGCCGACGCCGCCAAGGTGGTTCCGGTGCTCGGCGCCTTTCCCCTGCCGATCGAGGTCGTCGCCTTCGGGCACAAGACCACGGCCAATCGCATCGCCGACGTCCTGGTCGACCATGATATCCATGCGCCGGCGCGCGTGCGCCAGGCGGATCGCGGTCTGGTTCGCACCGACGGCGGCAATCTGATCTATGACGCGGCCTGCAAGGCCATCCACGACCCGGTCCGTTTAGCCGATGACCTGAAGCTGATCACCGGCGTGGTCGAACACGGCCTGTTCCTCGACCTGGCCGACCTCGCCATCATCGGCACGGACAAGGGCGTGGACACGCTTCTGCCCTAGGAGTCTCGGAACGACCTGGCGCCCTAGCCGCTATCCCTTTTCACCCGAAAAGGACGCGAACCATGCCGCACCAGAACTCTGAGTCTCCGACCGCAACGGCGCAGAACGCCGTCAACGAGCCGCAAGTCCCGAACGATGAGGCGCGCGAGCAGCACGTCATCGTCCATCCCGAGGCGAAATCCTATGCCGCCGACGACTATCGCGACGCAGCGCTCGCCCCTCCGGCCGCTGGAGAAGTCGCCGATTATGCGGACGACGGCGAAGCGCTGGACGAGCCCTTCCAGCAAGGCGGCGACAAGACCAATCGCCCGTATCGAACGGAAGTGATGAGCGAACAGGGACCGAAGACACGCGCAGCCAACGCCCGAATCGTAAAGGGGCGCCCCGCCGGCTGAAGGCGCAAGCCTTGCCGTGCCGAGCGCCCCCTCCTAATTCGAACCTCAGGCTGCGACGTATGCCGCCGAACTTAAATGAGTCCGGCTCTGTGCAGCGTCGGGACGCCGGAGCGCCAGATGGCTGATTACGACTACGACCTCTTCGTCATCGGCGCCGGCTCCGGGGGCGTGCGTGCAGCGCGGCTGACCGCCCTGGACGGAAAGCGGGTCGCGGTGGCCGAGGAATACCGGGTCGGCGGCACCTGCGTCATCCGAGGATGCGTGCCCAAGAAATTCATGGTCATGGCCTCCGAAGTCAGCCATGCGTTGCAGATCGCTGAGGGCTACGGCTGGTCGTTCGACCAGGCCCGGTTCGACTGGCCGACCTTTCTCGAAGCCAAGGACGTCGAAATCGCGCGTCTTTCGGGTATCTACGCCGCCAATCTGGGTAAGGCCGGCGTTGAGCTGGTCCATGGTCGGGCTGTGTTGAAAGACGCCCATACGGTCGAAATCGTCGGAAAGGATCAGGTTTTCACCGCTGAAAGGATACTGATCGCCACCGGCGGCCGCCCATGGAAGCCGGACGGCCTGACCGGGATCGAGCACGCCATCACCTCGGAAGAGGCCTTCCACCTGCCCGAACTGCCCAAGCGCATCCTGATTGCGGGCGGCGGCTATATTGCGGTGGAGTTTGCGGGAATTTTCGCCGGCCTGGGCGTCGAGACGACCCTGATCTATCGCGGGCCGAACATCCTGCGCGGCTTCGATGACGATGTGCGCGCCCATCTGGCCGGCGAGATCGAAAAGCGCGGCATCAAGGTGATCCTGGGCTGCCAGCATGAGAAGATCGAGAAGACGCCGACCGGACTGATCAACCACCTCGAAAACGGCATGAAGCTGGAAACGGACGTGGTCATGTTCGCCACCGGCCGGGTTCCGCATGTGAAGGGCTTGGGGCTGGACGCCGCCGGGGTCGAGTTGAACGAGGCCGGGGCGATCAAGGTGGACCGCTGGTCAAAGACGACGGCCGAAAACATCTGGGCCATCGGCGACGTCACCGACCGGATGAACCTGACTCCGGTGGCCATTCGCGAAGCGGTGGCGTTTCACCAGACCGTCTTCAGGAACAATCCTCAGCATTTCGACTATGAGGCCGTGGCGACGGCGGTGTTCAGCCAGCCGCCCGTCGGCGTGGTCGGCCTGTCGGAGGCCGAGGCGCGCCGGTCCTGTTCGGCCGGCGTCGATGTCTATGTCACCCGCTTTCGGCCGATGAAATACGCCTTCACCGGCTCTGAGGAGCGGGTTCTGATGAAGCTGGTCGTCGACGCCGACAGCCAGAGGGTGGTCGGCGTCCACATCGTCGGGCCGGACAGTCCGGAGATGATCCAGCTCGCCGCCATCGCCGTTAAGGCCGGCCTCACCAAGGCCCAATGGGATGCAACCTGCGCCGTCCACCCGACCATGGCGGAGGAGTTGGTGACGTTGAAAGAAAAGCAGTCCAGCAGCACCTCGGCGGGCTGAACCTTCCGCAACCCAGGCCGGGTCCTCAGTGTTGATAGGGCCTAGCCATGTCTTCATCTGGCCGATGCGCCAGGGGACGCCCGCGCGGGCGCTCACGGAACTGTTCGATCAGGTCCAGACGCCCCGCGTCCGGGGTCGAAACGGCGACGGGACCGTCGTTCCGGATCAGCAGCAGCGTCGGATTGCCTCTTCCGGCCGCCATCGGCCAGTCGGGCCGGCCTACTCCGTTCGGATCGCCGGAGCGGGCGAAGCTGGTCCAGTAGCCCATCATGGCCTGGGAGGCGACCTGATCCACCGGCCGCACCGGATAGGGCAGAAGCGACAGCGTTCCAAAGACATAGGGCCGCTCGATCGCATGGGTGGCGCCGCCGTGCGGTTCGGGATTGTCCGGCGAGGAAATGTCGAACCGATAGAGATAGGCGGGTCGTCCTGCGGCGGCGTGCAGCCGCGCCAGCAGCCGTGCGGGTTCGGAGAATACGGCGTCGGTGATGAAACCGCGGTCAAACCCGGCCTCTCCGCCATAGGCCTGGATGATCTGGGCACGTTCCAGCCAAGTCATGTCGTCGTCGATCATGCCGTAGCCGTTGCGGTCGGTGGGCTTCATCCACCAGAATTCGGCGCTGTTGGTCCCGATGATCAAGGGCGCCGGCGACTGCCGCCCGGCGCGGAAGGCCGCCTCGACGGTCGAAGGCACGATCCTGCCGTCGATCAGAGTCAGGTCGCCGTTGGCGAAGACGGGCGCAGGCGTCAGCAGCAGTTCGACCGGCGCCGACCGCAGATCAGCCGCCGTCATCAGATTGTGGCCGTGCGCCCAAACCTCGCCCCGTTCGCGGGCGGACGGCAGGTCAAAGGCGCCGCGTCGATCCAGGGGCGTCTGCAACTCACGACCCAGTCCGGACTGAACGACGGCCCGGGCGAACAGATCACGCGCCGGAGGCGAGATCATCAGGCGGGTCACCATGGCGCCGCCGGCGGATTCCCCGAATATGGTGACGTTGTCGGGGTCGCCGCCGAAGGCGGCGATATTGGCCTTTACCCACTTCAGGGCGGCGATGACGTCCATGACGCCATAGTTGCCCGCCGGCTCATCGGCCGGCCGTTCGGCCGCCAGGGCGGGGTGATCAAAGAACCCCAGCCGTCCCAGGCGATAGTTGAGCGTGACCACCACCATGCCCTGACGCGCCAGGTGCGACCCGTCGTAGAGCGCGGCCGTGCCCGAGCCGTTCACCAGTCCGCCGCCATGGATCCACACCATCACCGGCGCCGGCTCAGCCGTATCAAGAGGGCGCCAGACGTTCAAGTTCAGGCAGTCCTCGCTCATCGGCAGGGGGCCGACGCCGGGATCGCCCTGCGGCGTGGCCTGGATACAGATCGGCCCATAGGTCGAGGCGTCGCGACGGCCTTCCCATCGCGGGGCCGTCCCCGGCGGCCGCCACCGCATCTCTGCGACCGGCGGGGCGGCGTAGGGAATGTTCTTGAAGGCGGCGATGTCGCCGTCCGCCACGCCCGTCAGCTCGCCCTGGTCGATCCGGATCAGAGGCGGATCGTTGGCGGGCCGGTCTGTGGGTTGAGCGATCATCAGGGAGAGGGTGGCCAAGGCGCCGGCGATTGTCATGCCCTGTCCTTAGCAAATTCCCTCGACGGGCCAATGACGATCCGAAAATGATTTGTGCTGGCGTGAACCTTTTCGTCAGGTCGGCGTTTACGCCCGGTTCGACTGGGGCGTGGCTTGACTGAACTTCTGACACAGGGCGCGTCGATCGCCGATTTGGCGACCGCGTTTGCGGCTTCGCCCAATCCCTATCTGTTGCTCACCCCGGATTTGCGGATCTTCGACGTCAATCAGGCCTATCTGGACGTCACCCGTTCGAATCGGCCCGATCTCCTGGGTCGACCGCTGTTTCAGGCCTTCGATTCCGGACCGGGGCAGGAGGCGCCCGAAAACGTCCGGCAGGTCAGGGCCTCACTTGAAAAGGCGCGCGACACCCGACAGCGGGACCATCTGGCCCTCGTCCGCTATTCGCTCCCGCGACGCCTGGACGACTGCCGGGAGGTGTTCGAGGAGCGGATCTGGAGCGCCACCCATACGCCGCTGCTCAACGCCGAAGGCGAGGTCGTCCTTCTGCTTCAGCACACGATGGACATCACGGACCTGTTCCCGGCCGCCCCGCCCGACGAACCGACGACGGCCCTCGATGCGATCGTCGGCGGTTCCGTTCTGCGGCGCGCCCAGTCGGTGCAGGAGGACAACCGTCGCCTGGAGAAGGAACGCAACCGCCTGGTCGAGATGTTCATGCAGGCGCCGGGCTTCGTCGCCATTCTGTCGGGCCCGGACCACTGTTTTCAGATGTACAACGCCGCCTACGGGCAGTTGATCGGCCACCGCGACATCGCCGGCAAGCCGATCCGGGACGCGCTGCCTGAGCTGGCCGGCCAAGGCTATTATGAGTTTCTCGATTCCGTCTTTGCTACAGGCGAAGCCTATGAGGGGCGCGAAAGCCTGGCGCAACTTCAGCGGCGGCCCGGAGCGCCGCTGGAAAACCACTATCTGAACTTCATCTATCAGCCCATTCGCGACGAGGCCGGCCAGGTGGTCGGCATCTTCGTACAGGGTCACGACGTGACCGAGAACGTCCTGGCCGCCCGCCGTCAGAAGTCGATGATCGACGAACTGAACCACAGGGTGAAGAACACCCTGGCGACGGTCCAGTCCATCGCGATCCAGACGGCGCGGTCCCACCGCGACCCCTCCACCTTCGCTCAGGCCTTCCAGGCGCGCATCCTGGCCCTCTCCCACACCCACGATCTTCTGACGCGGACCCATTGGGAGGGCGCCGATCTGCGCGCCATTCTGGAACACGAGACTGAGGCGTTCGGTCCGACGCGCTTCCACCTGAACGGTCCCGCCGTCGCCCTGGAGCCGGCGACCGCCCTGTCTCTGGGCATGATCTTCCATGAGCTGGCGACGAACGCCGGCAAGTACGGCGCCCTGTCCACGCCCCACGGACGGGTTCTGGTCGACTGGGGCGTGGCGGATCAGACTGCGCCGAAATTAAAGCTGTCCTGGCGAGAGCTGGACGGGCCGAAAGTTACGCCACCGGACACAAGAGGCTTTGGTAGCCGATTGATTGAACGAAACATTCGTCACGATCTGGCGGGTGAGATCGATCTGGTTTACGGCAAAGACGGATTGATTGCGGAACTCATTGTTCCCCTCGACAGGACACCCCTATGAACCAGCCGCTGAGTGGACGCCGTGTCTTGGTTGTGGAGGACGAGTCCCTCGTCGCCATGTTGCTCGAGACCATTCTGGAGGACATGGAGTGCGTGCCCATCGGTCCCGCGTCCAATATCGACGAGGGCGAGACCCTGGCCCGCGACACGGTCGAGCTGGACGCAGCCCTGTTGGACGTCAATGTCGCCGGCCGGCAGGTCTTTCCCGTAGCGGAGGCCCTGAAAGCCCGCGGCGTGCCCTTCGTCTTCTCGACCGGCTATGGCGAAGGCGGTCTGCCGGACGAATGGCGCGGGTCGCCGACCATCCAGAAGCCCTTCACAGAGGCGGCGGTGCGCGACGCCTTGCTGAAGGCTATGGGCGTGGCCGAGGTCTGATTCGGGTTTCAAGCTCGATGGGGGGCGAACCAGCCTGTCTCCGAATGTTGAACCGCCCCTGAAACGGCCAAGACCGCCAGCGTATGTTCGATCGTGCGGGTCTTACGCCGTCCGCCGCCTTCAAACGCCGCCGCCAGATGCTCAGGCTGCATGGGGACGCCGGCGCGTCTCAGACGGAACAGCAGGGCTGAGGCCAAGGGGCCCGGCTCCTCCGGAAGCTGCGGCCGGCTGGGCGGCGATACCAGGACCGCCTCGGTCTGGACGGGCTGGGGCGCGATGATCCGTACCTTGCCGCTCTGATAGGCGGGACGGACGAAGCGCACCCGTCCCTGCGCCTCCTCCTCCGCCCTTCTCCGATTCAGCTGCGTCAATCCCGACATGATCGTCGCCTCATCCGCATCGGCCGGCCAGCCGTAGGCCTTGGTCACCCGCTCATCCAGCCGGCGATGAAGATGATCGAGGATGCCGATGCGGCCGCGGTCATGTCTGTCCCGTTCGGACGTCTCGAGGGGACGGGCCTCGGCCGCGCGGGCCATCGCGTTATAAAGCGCCGTCATGGTCAGGTCGGGATTCTCAGCCAGGACGCGCGCCCGCGTCTAGTCCAACTCCTCCCCCAGGGCCGCCAGTTCAGCCGCCTGGGCCGGGTCCAGTTCGGGAAAGGGAAAGCGGTCGAAACAGACGCCTTTCACATAGACGGCCTCGCGCTGATACTCGCCGATCCTTCCACCGTTCGCGGCGAACCAGGCCCGATGGACGCGGGACGACAGCACCGCCAGCACGGCCGGATCGTCACTGGCGATGACGACGAGCTTGTTGTCGGGCAGGACGTCCTTGTCCAGAAAGCGGAACCAGCGGTGTTTGGCGGTTTCGACCGTAACTATATAGCGATCAAGACCCGTCAGGGCGGCGCGAAGCTCGCGGCGCGGCTCGCCGAAGAGCCACCAGCTGTCCCTATAGGCGGTGCGGTTGTTGCGCTCCCGCTCGGGCTTCACCGCCTCAAGCAGATGCTGATAGATCAGAGGATGGCGACGCCGCACGTCGGCCTCGTCCCACCCGAACAGGTCGATCACCTCAAGATTTCGGCTGCGATCCGCCAGATCGCGACCATTCCGATAGGCGCGGATCGGCGACGGCGCTCCGACCTCTGAACCGCCCAGCAGGGCGCGTCCCTGTTCCGGCGTCACCAGGAATCCGGCGCCCATCAGCTGGACGCCGCGATAGGCCAGGCCTGCATTGGCCCTCAGATCGACCGCCCGGCCCAGACCGTCGTCGATCATCAGGTCCGCGCCGATGACCCCTCGCCTTTCCTGAAAGGTCAGACGGGGAAGATCGGTGTCGAGGTCGGCCTCGTCCGTCACGCCCAGCCACCGGCCCTGGCCGTCCGCCTCCCCCCTTTCCGCCACCGACATGGCGATGCGGACGTCGGCGCGGCCGACGCCGACGACCCACGGATGGTCGGGGATGGCGAATACCAGGCGAACCGCCGGGCGGCGGTTGAGATGATGCGCGATGACACGACGCGAAAAGGTCTGGGTGACGGAATTGGTGGTGATGAAGCCGAAGCGGCGCAGGAGGGAGCCCGGCCGGGTCAGAATCTCGGCCGCGCGATCCCACCAGACGGTCACCAGATCGGCAGAGCGAAACCGACCGCCGCGCACCTGGTCCAGGGCGGCCATATAGCCGTCGCCGAAGGCCGCACGCAGATCCTTGCCGCCCATGAACGGCGGATTGCCGATGATGAAATGCGCCTCCGGCCAGGGCGTCGGCCGCGGATCGACATAGTGCTCGACCAAACGATCCCCGCCCGTTTCGCCCGGCGCCCCAGCGATCCGCGAACAACTGACCAGGGCGTCGACATGCACGACCCGGCGAAAGTCCTTCAAAATCGGTTCAGAAGGGGCGGCGTCGCCGAACAGGCGAAAATGCCATTGCAGATGGCCGATCCACATCACCATCTCGGCGATCCAGGCGGCGTAGGCGTTCTTCTCCACCCCATGGAATTGTTCGGGACTGACGACGTGGCCGTCCAGACCCAGGCGGCCCTGCTCCTCCCCCATTTCCGCCAGAACGCCCAGAACCTCTCCCTCAAGCGCCTTCATCATATGCATGGCGACATAGAGAAAGTTCCCCGTCCCACAGGCCGGATCCAGAACCCGCACCCGGCAAAGCTGATCATGAAAGGCGCGGATCATCCGCCTTGCGCCCTGGACGTCGTCTTCGAGATAGAGCCCCAGGGCCTGGGCCTCGACCGCCTCCCAGTCCGCTCTCAGGGGCTCCATGATGGTCGGCTCGATCAGGCGTTCGACATAGGCCCTTGGGGTGTAGTGCGCCCCCAGTTCCGCGCGCTCTTGCGGATCCAGGGCCTGTTCCAAAAGGGCGCCGAAGATGGCCGGCTCGACCAGGGCCCAGTCGCACCGGGCCGCCGCGATCAGGGCCTCAAGCTCCTCTTCCGTGATCGGCAAGGGGACGGCGGAGCGGAACAGGCCGCCGTTGAAGCGGCGAAGACGCTGCTGAATCGCCAGACAATGCCCGCCCTGATCCATAAGGCCGAAGAAGACCCGCGCCCCTTCGTGGAACCGATCCGCCTTGCCCCGATAGGCTTCGAGAAACCGCAGGAATCCCCGCTCCTCGATCAGGCCGACGCTGTCGGCGAACATGGCGAAGATGCACTGCATCACGAAGAGCGCGGTCTGGTTGGCGCGGGCCGCCCGCTGAACCCGGTCTTCGCCCGCCGTCGATCGCCTCTGGCCGATCGAGCGCACAAGCCAGGCCAGACGTCGGGCGATGTCCGTCGTCGCCTCTGCGACCGCAGCGGCGGGATCCAAGGACAGGGGGTCGAGCCAGATCCGGCGCAGCCTGTCGCGGACCTCGGGCGCGCGAAGATGCTCCAGCTCGATGCGGTAGGTGGCGCGATCCGGGTAAGGGATATAGGCCTTCCCCTGACGATCGAAATCCGACCAGACCTCGATGCACCGGCCCACGTCGACGATGATCAGGAAGGGCGGCCATTCATCCAGCGCCTTGGCGTAGTTCTCAGCCTGGCGCTTCGCCGCGCGCATCAGGCGATCCACCGCCTCAGGCGAAGGCGCACGGGGTCTCGCGCTGTGTTTGAGGAAAAGCGACAGTTGGACCGCCGGATCAAGGGGGCCGCCGTCGCGCCGCTTCGACGACTGTTTGGCCTCCAGCACGAAACAGCCGCGCTTGGCGCAGTCGATCCAGCCCTGGGTCGCGCGGCCGTCGTCATGCCGGAAGCGGACCGGCCGCTCGAAACAATAGTCCAGGTCGCCGGTTCGCTCGTCGTCGGGCGCCGGGACCCCGATCAGACGGCACAGCTGAATGATGAAGGTCTGATAATGCGACCGTTCCCCGATCGGGGCATGGGCCCAATGCGCGATAAAGGCGTCGACATCCACAGATTGCTCCCCGGCTACGGAAGCAACCTATAGTTAAATTTTTCGCTCCCGCAACCTAAGAGCGCACGCCGTCCAGCCAACGGGCGTGCAGCACAGGCTTGCCCAGCCAATAGGCCAGTTCTGCGGGATTTTGGATGTCCCAGGCAGCCAGATCGGCCCTGAGACCGACCTCCAAACGCCCCAGGTCGGCGCCGAGACCCAGGGCGTGGGCCGCCTCTCGCGTCGCCGCAGCCAAAGATTCCTGGGGAGTCAGTCGAAACTGAACGCAGGCCAGATTCATCGCCGCCGTCATGGAGGCGAGCGGAGAGGTTCCCGGATTGCAATCTGTAGCCACCGCCATTCGGACGCCGTGACGGCGCAAGGCGTCGATCGGCGGAATCCGGGTCTCGCGCAGCATCAGAAAGGCGCCCGGCAGCAGCACCGCGACGACCCCCGCCTGGGCCATGGCCGCCACCCCGGCCTGCGTCGCATATTCGATATGATCGGCGGACAGGGCGCCGTAACGCGCCGCCAAGGCCGCCCCGCCGCTGTCGGACAACTGGTCCGCATGCAGTTTGACCGGCAGACCCAGCCCTCTCGCCTTGTCGAACAGGCGCGACACCTGATCGGGGGAAAAGGCGATCGGCTCGCAATAGGCGTCCACCGCATCGACCAGTCCCTCGGCGTGGGCGGCGGGCAGTATGTGTTCGACGGCCTCATCGACATAGGCTTCGGGGTTCGCGCGATGCTCCGGCGGCGTGGCGTGCAGACCCAGATAGGTGGTGCGAACCCGCACCCCGCCTTCTCGACCGATGCGGCGGGCGACGCGCAGCATCTTCAACTCGCTGTCTCGGTCCAGACCATAGCCGGACTTGATCTCGACGGTGGTGACCCCCGTCGCCTTCAGCCCCTCCAGCCGTTCCATGGCCGAGGCGAACAGTTCGGCTTCCGACGCCGCGCGCGTGGCCCGGACCGAAGACAGAATCCCTCCGCCGGCCCGGGCGATCGCCTCATAGGTCGCGCCGCCCAGCCTCTGTTCGAACTCGGCCGATCGATCGCCGCCGAAGATCAGATGGGTATGGCAGTCGATCAGACCGGGCGTGATCCAGCGCCCGTCGAGCCGCTCCGTCCTGCGGGCCGAAACGGTCGGCAGGTCCGCCCGAGGTCCGATCCAGACGATGCGTCCGTCCGCCGCCGCCACAGCGGCGTCCTCGATCACCCCATAGCCCCCCTCGCCTTCGGACAGGGTCGCGGCGTGGCAGTCGATCAAAAGCAGGTCGATCTTCATCGTCTCGGCTCCCCGGCGCGTCCACCGGAACGGGCGGAGGAAAAAAGCGCGACCAGATCATAGCGGTCGCCCGGAAAGAGCTGGCGCACCTGGGTCACGCCCAAACCGTCGCGCCAAGTGCGTCGTTCCACGCAAAGGCAGGCGGCGCCCCTCTTGATCTGCAGGAGGCGCGCCGATTGGGCGTCCGCCCCCATCGCCCCGATGCGATTTTCAGCCTCGGTCCAGGGTTCTGATTCCAGGAGCCAGCTTCCTGGCGAAACCCGTTTGAAATCGACGGCGATCGCCTGGGGCGCGGCCTTCAGCCCGATCAGTCGCCGCTCGAGGGCCAGGGGAATGGAATCGGCGCTGTGCAGACAGGTCAGGTCCAAAAGGCGCGCGCCGGCCGCAAGCTCCGCTTCGGCGGCGTCGGCCGGCCCGCGCTCGATCTGAGTCAGAAGACGATAGCCGTAGACCTGTCCCCGCTCCGTCACCTCGGCCCTGAGATCGGGGATGGCCAGAAAGGCGGCGTGGGCCTTGGGCTGGGCCACAAAGGTGCCCGCCCGGCGTCGGCGCACCACCAAGCCTCGGGCCGCCAGTTCCGACAGGGCTTTGGACACGGTCGCCCGCGAACAACCGTAGTCCTGCATGAGCTCATGTTCGAACGGCAGGCGCCGCCCCGGCGCCAGGGCGCCCGAAAGGATGCGATCCTCCAGATCGGAATAGATGCGGCGATGCAGCGGCCCCGCGCTCACGCCAGCACCGCCTTCAAGGCCTGGCGATAGCGCGCCTCAATGGCGTCGCGCGCGACATGGCGCCCCTGCCGGACCACCTGCCGTCCCGCGCGCCAGACCGAGGCGACGCCCCCTCTGGGCGCCCCGAAAATCCAGCTGTCCAGCACCGCGTCTCCGAACCGGCCCTCCAAACTGATGTGGCCACCGTCAAGGGCGACGATGTCCGCTGCGGCGTCCAGGCTCAACCCGCTGGACACGCCGGTCGCCTGAGCGCCCCCGGCCAGGGCCTGATCAAAGAGAAGCCGTCCGGTCGAACGATCGGGGTCAGCCATGACGGCCCGGCCTCTGAGGGCCAGCCGCTGGCTGTATTCCAGCATCCGCAGTTCGTCAGCCAGGCCGATCTGCACATTGGAATCCGTGCCCACGCCGAAACGGCCGTCGGCGCGGTGATAGGCCGCCGCCGGGAAGATTCCGTCGCCCAGATTGGCCTCTGTGATCGGACACAGGCCGACCACGCTCCCGCGCGCGGCGACTCCCCGCCATTCGGCCTCCGCCACATGGGTGGCGTGGATCAGGCACCAGCGCGGATCGACCGGAGCGTTGGCCAACAGCCATTCCACGGGGCGCGCCCCGGACCAGGCCAGACAGTCCTCAACCTCCTTGGTCTGTTCCGCAACATGTATGTGGATCGGCCCCTGTCCGGCCATGGCAAGCAGCGCCTGCAACTGTTCCGGCGTGACGGCGCGCAGGCTGTGGGGCGCCACCCCCACCCCGGCGTCCGCCAGTCCGGCGGTCAGGGCGCGGCAATCGGCGACAAGGGCCGCATAGCCGTCGAGGTCGGTGATGAACCGTCTCTGACCTTCGGTCGGCGCCAGGCCGCCGAAGCCGGAATGGGCGTAAAAGACCGGCAGCAGGGTCAGGCCGATGCCCGTCGCCTCGGCCGCCGCCGCGATCCGGGTCGCAATCTCCGCCCGGTCGGCGTAAGGCGCGCCGGTCGGGTCGTTGTGGAGGTAGTGGAACTCCGCCACCCGGGTGAAGCCGCCCTCCAGCATTTCGGCGAAGGCCAGGGCCGTGATGGCCTCGATCTCGTCAGGGCCGCCCCGATCCAGAAACCGGTACATCAGACGCCGCCACGTCCAGAAGTCGTCATCGGTCGGCCCCCGCGCCTCGGTCAAACCGGCCATGGCGCGCTGAAAGGCGTGGCTGTGCAGATTGGCGACGCCCGGCAGGGCCACGCCGCCGCCCTGGTCTTGCGGCGATCGCGCGACCTCCGTCTCCAGACGGGATATGCGGCCTTCGCGGACCCGGACCCTGACCCCGCGCGCCCAGCCTTGCGGCAGCAGGGCCGCTTCGAACCAGAGCGACAGATCGACGGGCGTGGGCTCAGGCGTCACTGGACAGGTCCATCGGGTTGCGATCAATATGTCTAGACATACCACGACGATCCGATTTGGCGAGGGAGGCCGAGATGACGTCCGACTGGCTGACCGTGCACGAGGGCGCCGCCCCCCTGATCATCGGCCTGCCCCACACGGGAACGACCATTCCTGCAGCGATCGAGGCGCGGATGAGCTCGCCCTGGCTGGCGCGCAAGGACGCCGACTGGTGGGTGGATCGGCTTTACGACTTCGCCCGGGACATGGGCGCGACCACGGTTTGCACCGCCCTGTCGCGCAGTGTGATCGACGTGAACCGCGACCCGTCCGGCGCATCCCTCTATCCGGGCCAGATCACGACCGGCCTTTGTCCGCTCGAAACCTTCGACGGCGAGCCCCTTTACCGGCCCGGCCAGGCGCCCGACGCTGCCGAGATCGAGGAAAGGCGGGCGGCCTGGTTCGATCCCTATCATGCGGCGCTTCAGGCCCAGATCGACCGGTTGCAGGCGAAGGGGCCCCTGGTCGTCTATGACGCCCACTCGATCCGATCGGTGGCGCCCCGGCTGTTCGCCGGCGAACTGCCCCAGTTCAACATCGGCGACAATGACGGCGCCACCTGTGCGCCGCAGCTGACCCAGGCGGTCGAGGCCGCCTGCGCCGTCAGCGGCGACAGTCTGGTCGTCAATGGGCGGTTCAAGGGCGGTTGGACCACGCGCCACTACGGCCGTCCCCAAGTCGGCGTGCACGCCATCCAGATGGAGTTGGCGGACCGAGGCTATATGCGCGAACCGGCCGAGGGTCTGACGCCCGAAAACTGGCCCAGCCCCTATGAGCCGGACCGGGCCGAGACGATGCGTCGTCATCTGCGCCGCATCCTGAACGCCTGCATCACCTTCGCCGAGAGCCGGACATGAAGACCAATATGCGCGAGATCCGCAGCCCGCGCGGTCCTGAAAGGACCGCCAAGACCTGGGCCGCCGAGGCCGCAATCCGGATGTTGATGAACAATCTCGACCCGGAAGTCGCTGAACGACCGCAGGATTTGGTCGTCTACGGTGGGATCGGCAAGGCGGCGCGGGATTGGCCGGCCTTCGACCGGATCGTCCAAACCCTGACCGATCTGGCCCCCGATGAGACGCTTCTGATCCAGTCAGGCAAGCCGGTGGGCGTGTTCCGCACCCATGCGGATGCGCCACGCGTGCTGATCGCCAACTCCAACCTCGTGCCGAAGTGGGCGACCTGGGATCATTTCTCAGAACTCGACCGTAAAGGGCTTATGATGTATGGACAAATGACCGCCGGGTCATGGATCTACATCGGCACCCAGGGCATTGTTCAGGGCACCTATGAGACCTTCATGGAGGCCGGTCGCCAGCATTACGGCGGCGACTGGTCCGGGCGATGGATCCTGACGGCGGGCCTGGGCGGAATGGGCGGGGCGCAGCCGCTGGCGGCCACCATGGCGGGAGCCTCCTGTCTGGCCGTCGAATGCCAGCGCAGCCGGATCGAGATGCGGCTGAAGACCCGCTATCTCGACGTCATGTCGGAAAGCCTGGACGAGGCTCTCGATCTGATCGAGCAGGCCAAGATCAGCAAAAAACCTATCTCGGTCGGCCTGTTGGGCAATGCAGCCGAACTTCTGCCTGAACTTGTCAAGCGCGGGGTGAAGCCGGATTTGGTGACGGACCAGACCAGCGCCCACGATCTGGTGAACGGCTATCTGCCTTCCGGCTGGTCTGTGGCGGAATGGGAGGACCGTCGCCAGTCCGATCCCGGCACCGTCTCTGCCGCCGCC
Organism: Brevundimonas sp. Br13; assembly: GCF_055391505.1. Taxonomy (NCBI): domain Bacteria; kingdom Pseudomonadati; phylum Pseudomonadota; class Alphaproteobacteria; order Caulobacterales; family Caulobacteraceae; genus Brevundimonas; species Brevundimonas sp. Br13. The sequence goes on from NZ_AP044008.1 coordinate 2,246,667, forward strand.
GCCGCCTCCATCGCCCGCCATGTCCAGGCCATGCTTGATTTCCAGGCGTCCGGCGCGCCCGTGGTCGATTACGGCAACAACATCCGCCAGGTCGCACTGGATCAGGGTGTGGCGCGCGCGTTCGACTTCCCCGGCTTTGTGCCCGCCTATATCCGCCCCCTGTTCTGTCGGGGGGTGGGGCCGTTCCGCTGGGCGGCCCTGACTGGAGATCCAGAGGACATCCGCAAGACCGATGCGGCCATGAAACGGCTGTTTCCTGACAATGCGGGCCTGCACCGCTGGCTGGACATGGCGCAGGAAAGAATCGCTTTTCAGGGACTTCCGGCCCGAATCTGCTGGATCGGACTAGGCGACCGTCATCGCGCGGGGCTGATGTTCAACGACATGGTCGCCTCGGGCGAGTTGTCGGGGCCGATCGTGATTGGGCGGGATCATCTGGATTCCGGCTCCGTCGCCAGTCCCAACCGCGAGACTGAGGCCATGGCGGACGGGTCCGACGCCGTATCGGACTGGCCCCTGCTGAACGCCCTTCTGAACACGGCCTCCGGCGCCAGCTGGGTGTCGCTGCATCACGGCGGCGGGGTCGGCATGGGCTATTCGCAGCATTCCGGCGTGGTCATCGTCGCCGACGGCACGCCGGAGGCGGCCCGCCGGCTTGAGCGGGTCCTGTGGAACGACCCCGCGACAGGCGTCATGCGCCATGCGGACGCCGGTTACGAGATCGCCCGTGCGGCGGCGCGGGCCCACGGTCTGAATCTTCCCAGCCTCGAGGCTTGATCATGACAGAACTGATCATCGGCGCTGCGCGCCTGACCTTGCCCCAGTTGCGCGCCGCCCTGGAGGGGCCGGTGACGGTAGCCCTGACGCCCCAGGCTTGGTCCGACGTCGAGCGCGGCGCCGAGACGGTGGCCGCCATCGTCGCTGAAGGGCGAACGGTCTATGGGATCAACACCGGCTTCGGTCTCCTGGCCAACACCTCCATCGCGCCTCAGGATCTTGAGACTCTGCAACGCAATCTGGTGCTGAGCCATGCCTGCGGCGTCGGCCCTCTCCTGCCCGATGCGGTGACGCGGCTGATGATGGTGCTGAAGATCGCCAGCCTGGCCCGCGGCGCGTCGGGCGTACGCCGCCAGACGCTGGAGGCTCTAATCGCCCTGGTCGAGGCCGACATCCTGCCCTGTGTCCCATCCAAGGGGTCGGTGGGCGCCTCGGGCGACCTTGCGCCCCTCGCCCATATGAGCAGCGTCCTGATCGGCGTCGGCGAGGCTCGTTGCGGCGGAGCGGTTCTGGACGCCCAGGCGGCCCTGTCCAAGATCGGACTAGAGCCGCTGGTTCTGGGGCCGAAGGAAGGCTTGGCGCTTCTGAACGGCACCCAGTGTTCAACCGCCCTGGCCTTGGCGGGTTTGTTCGCCGCAGAGGCGGTGTTCGCCGCAGGGATCGCGGCCGGCGCCCTGTCCGTGGACGCCCTGAAAGGGTCGGACGCCCCGTTCGATCCGCGCATCCACGCCCTGCGCGGCCAGCCCGGCCAGATCGCCGTCGCGGGCCGGCTGAGAGCGCTGATGCAGGGCTCGGCCATACGCGATAGCCATAGAGACGACTGCACCAAGGTTCAGGATCCCTACTCCCTGCGTTGCCAGCCCCAGGTCATGGGCGCCGTGCTTGACGTCCTGACCACGGCGGCCGAGGCGCTGGAACGCGAGGCCAATGCTGTCACCGACAACCCTCTGGTCTTCATTGACGACGGGGATGTGATTTCAGGCGGCAATTTCCACGCTGAACCCGTTGCTTTTGCTGCCGATCAGATCGCCATGACCCTGTGCGAGATCGGTAATATCTCCGAACGGCGGACGGCCATTCTGGTCGATCCAAAAATGAGCGAACTGCCGGCCTTCCTGGTTCGTGAAAGCGGGCTGAACTCCGGCTTCATGATCGCCCAGGTGACGGCTGCGGCCTTGGTGGCCGAGAACCGGATGATGGCCCACCCGTGCAGCGTCGACACCGTGCCGACCAGCGCCAACCAGGAAGACCACGTCAGCATGGCGACCCATGGCGCGCGACGCCTGCTGGACATGGCGGAGAACGCCGCCACTGTGGTGGCGATCGAACTGCTGGCGGCGGCCCAGGGGTTGGAGTTCCACCGTCCCCTGACCAGTTCCCAGGACTTGGAACGGGTCTACGCCCTCGTCCGCGAAGCCGCCGCCCGCTACGCCAGCGACCACTATTTCGCGCCCGACATCGCCCGCGCGACTGACGGGGTTCGGGCGGGGCGGTACCGCCCCTTCGCCCTCGACCTGCTGCCCTCCGCCTGAGACGGAGCCAGCCCCTGATCAGGGCTGGCGTTCCACCGCCAGCGCATAGGCGCCGGTCTCATTGGGGGCCAGGGCCCGAGCGCGCACGACGTACCAGCCGTCTTCCGGCGCGGTCCATTCCAGCTTGGCGTGGGTGTCCGACAGCCCGTCATCGTCCGTCGCCAGACTGGTGAAGGCTTCGCCGCCTTCGCCCAGATCCAGGAAGGCGTCAAAGGCGTTCGAGACCAGGGTGATGCGCAGCTTCTCGTCCTTCTTGGCCTGGAAGCGATAGGCGTCGTAATAGGCGCCCTCTTCGGTCATGGCGTCGGTGGAACTCAGGGTTCCGCGCGCCGTGGCGCCGACCAGGATGCTGCCGGGTTCCGGCTCCGGGCCGCGCTCGGTCAGTTCCAGGGCGTAGAGCCCGTCCTCTTCCGCCGACAGGGGCATGACCCGGATGACGTAGTCGCCGGTCTTCGGCAGGGTGAAGTTCAGCCGCGAATCCGTACCCTGGGCCAGGCCGTCGTCGTCGCTGGCCAAGGCGGTGAAATCGCCTTCGGCGGCCCCAACCTCCAGATAGGCGTCGAAGTCGCCGGATCGAAGGATCGCCTGGATACGCTCTCCCTCCGCGCCGGAGAAGGCGTAGGCGTGATAGTGTTTGCCGCCATCCGACTGGGGATCTTCGGTCTTGATCTCGCCTTCGACCGTGTCGCCGAACTGGATCGGCGTCGGCGGCGGCGGGGGGGCGACTTCGCTGACGGTCAAGGTGAATCGTCCCTCCCCGTCGCCGCTGAAGGCCCGCGCCTCGACCACATAGTCTCCCGCCGTATCGAGGGTCGCCGTCAGGCGCGAATTCGTACCCACGCCTGCGCCGTCGTCGTCCTGGGCGATCACACTGCCATCAACACCGTTTCGCAGGACCAGATAGGTGTCGAAATCCTTTGACGACAGTTCAATGGCGACCCGCTGACCCGCCTCAGCGCTGAAGCGATACAGCTGGGCGCGTTGACCGTCGTCATTGGCCCCCGTGTCGGCATTCAGTTCGCCCTCGACCTTATCGCCGATCACGAGGGGTTTCGCCGGCGGGGCGTCAGGGGCGGGCGCCAGTCCGATCGTATAGGCGCCGGTTCCGTCCTGCACGGCCGTGGCGCGGATCACATAGTCGCCCGCCGTCGGCGCCGTGAAGACGAGGCGGGAGTTCAGCCCCTGATCGGGGCCGTCGTCATTGTGAGCCAGTTCGACGAAGTCGCCGCCCGCCATTCGCCCGACCCGCACCAGGGGATCGAAGTCGTCGGAGTTCAGGGTGATGATGACTCTCTGGCCCTGTTCCGCCCGGAAGCTGTAGGCGTCATAGGAGCCGCCGTCCTCCTGTTGGGGGTCGCGATCGGTCAGTTCTCCGGCCTCCTCGGCGCCCAGTCGGATCCGCGCGGGCCGGGGCGCTCGGGCCGGGGCGGGCCGTTCGCGGAGCGACAGGCTGTAGCCCCCGCCGTCCGTTCCCGACAGGGTCCGCGCCCGCAGCACATAGGTTCCGTCCTCTTCGGGCGTAAAGCGCAGCCGCGCGTCCGTGCCCTCACCCAGACCGTCGTCGTCTTCCGCCAAGGCCTCGTCCGATCCTTCGGCGTAAAGGGCCAAATAGGCGTCAAAGGAGTCGGATCTCAGCACCGCCTCAAGCCGCTGGCCCGCGCGCGCGGCGAATCGATAGTCGTCATAGACATAGTCGCCGTCGGTGTCCCGGGCGTCGCCCTCCCCCAGGGCGCCGTCAACGGTCGCGCCGATCCTCAGGCTCGCAGCCTCCTGCGCCAGGGCGGGCGAGACGCTCCAGATCAGGGCCAGGGCGCCGGCGGCGGCGAGAAGCGAGGGCTTCATGAAGAACACTCCAAGAGTTTGCGCCCGATCATAGACGCAGAACGGGGACGGCTGTAAATCGCGCCATCCCCTTTCCGTCCCTTCTCGCCTAGGAGCTCTCATGTCGGCCGAGCCCGCGCACGCCATACTGATCGACGGCAAGGCCTATGCGGCCGCCCTGGTGGACCGGGTCGCCGCCGCCGCCGCCCGCCTGGAGGCCAATGAGGGGGTGAAGCCGGGCCTGGCCGTCGTCATCGTCGGCGAAGATCCGGCCAGCCAGATCTACGTCCGCAACAAGGGCGAGACCACGCTGCGCGCCGGCATGCGGTCCGACACCCACCGCCTGCCCGACACGATCAGCCAGGAAGATCTGCTCGCCCTTATCGCGACCTTGAACGCCGATGCCGACATCCACGGCATTCTGGTGCAGTTGCCGCTGCCGAAACACATCGACTCCTCGGTCGTGCTGGACGCCATTGATCCCGACAAGGACGTCGACGGCTTTCATGTAGTCAATGCGGGACGGCTGGCGGTCGGACTGGCCGGCATGGTCCCCTGCACCCCGCTGGGCAGTCTGATGCTGTTGAAGGATCAGCTGGGCGACCTGACGGGTCTGAACGCCGTCATCGTGGGCCGGTCGAACATTGTGGGCAAGCCGATGGCGCAGCTGCTGCTGGCCGAAAACTGCACCGTCACCGTGGCCCATTCCAAGACCCGCGACCTGGCCGCCCTTTGCCGCACGGCCGACATACTGGTGGCCGCCGTCGGCCGGCCTGAGATGATCAAGGGCGACTGGATCAAGCCGGGCGCGACCGTGATCGACGTCGGCATCAATCGCGTGCCGTCCGCCGATCCGGTCAAGGCGGCCGAGGGCAAGACCCGCGTGGTCGGCGATGTCGCCTTCAGGGAAGCGGTGGAGATAGCGGGTCGCATCACCCCAGTTCCCGGCGGCGTCGGCCCCATGACCATCGCCTGTCTGCTGGCCAACACCTATTCGGCCGCCTGTCGCTCCATCGGCGTCGAACCGGAGCCATTGGACGCTTGAAGCGTTGCAGCCGTGGGGCGATAGTCGCCGCCACGGCGCTGATCGCCGAGAGGGGAGAAACCATGGCTCGTTCCAATGCTCGCGCTCTGGCCTTGGCCGCAACGCTCATCGCCGTTCCGGCGGTGTCCGCCTGCGGCTACAATACGATTCCGACCAAACAGGAACGGGCTGAAGCCGCCTGGGCCGACGTCCAGGCCCAGTATCAGCGCCGGGCGGATCTGGTGCCCAATCTGGTCGCCACCGTTCAGGGCGCGGCGATCCAGGAACGCACCACCCTGACGGAGGTGATCAACGCCCGCGCCCGCGCGACATCGGTCAATGTCTCGGCCGCCGACCTCAGCAATCCCCAGGCTTTCCAGCAGTACCAGCAGGCCCAGGGGCAGCTTTCCGGCGCTCTGTCGCGCCTTCTGGTCTCTGTCGAAGCCTATCCCCAGCTCCAGGCCAATCAGAACTTCCTGACCCTGCAGTCTCAGCTGGAGGGGACGGAAAACCGGATCACCATCGCCCGCCGCGACTACAATGAGGCCGTGCGGGACTACAACACCACCCTGCGGACCTTCCCCAATGTGATCTGGGCCAAGACGGTCCATTCCGGCTCGCAGCCGATGCAGCTGTTCACCGCGACGGCCGAAGCCCAGTCGGCGCCCAAGGTGGAGTTCAACCTCGGAGCGCCGGCCGCTGCCCCGGGCGGCGGAGCGGCGCCGGTGACGCCGGGATCCGCCCCGCCCGCGCAGTGACGTCCTCGTGAGCGGTTTTCTCGCCCTGGTGAAACATCGCACGGTCGCGGCCGGTCTGGCGGGCCTTCTCACGACCTTGATCATCGCCCTGGCGGTCGCGTCCGCGGCCTTGGCGGAGCCGGCTTTTCCGCCCCTTTCCGGCCGGGTGGTCGATCAGGCGGATCTTTTGGACGCGGCGACGGAGCAGGCCCTTACCGAAAAGCTGGCGGCGCTGGAGGCTCAGTCCAGCGACCAGCTGGTCGTGGTTACGGTTCCGAGTCTGGATGGGCTGGAGATCGAGGACTACGGCTATCGCCTGGGGCGCGCCTGGGGGATCGGGCAAAAGGATCAGGACAACGGCGCCCTGCTGATCGTGGCTCCAACGGAACGCAAGGTTCGGATCGAGGTCGGCTATGGGTTGGAGCCGATCTTGACCGACGCCTTCTCGTCCCAGCTCATTCGCAACCGAATCCTGCCGGCGTTCCGCGAGGGCGACTATTCGGGCGGGATCGTCGACGGCGTGGATGGGCTGATCGAACAGCTTCGGCTTGACCCGGCCGAGGCGGAGGCGCGGGCCGCTGCGGCCCAGGCGGAAGAGGCCGACTCCGGTCCGGCGATTCCCCTGATCGTCATTGCCCTCATCGGCTTGGGCCTCTTCGTTATCGGCGTCGGTTTTGCGAACGGCGGCCGCCGCCATCGACGCAACGGCGTATCGCCCATACTGATCTGGGCGGCGTCCGAGGCCTTGAAGAACGCCGGACGCGGCGGCGGGGGCTTCGGTGGAGGGGGCTTCGGCGGATTCAAGGGCGGCGGCGGCGGGTTCGGCGGCGGCGGCGCCTCGGGAGGATGGTGATGCGACTGACCGAAGACGATCGGAACCGTATCGCCGATGCAGTGGCCAAGGCCGAACAAGCCACCTCAGGCGAGATCTTCTGCGTCCTGGCCGGGCGCGTCTCGTCCTATAGGGACGTCAGCCTGGCCTGGGCGGGGACCGCGGCCCTCGCGGCGCCCGCCTTGCTCATTCCGTTCGGCTTCGGCCTGAGCTGGACCGGCGACGGCTGGCAGGCGGCGCATGAATCGACATCTGAAATCATCCGTCAGACCTTGACCCTCTACGCCCTGATCCAGGTCGTCCTCTTCGCCGTCGTCTTCCTGTTGACGCGCATTCCGCCGGTGCTGCGCTGGGTTACACCGCGCTCTATCCGCCGCAAGCGCGTGCGGGCCGCCGCCATGCAGCAGTTTCTCGCCCATGGCGTCCATGTCACGCGCGAGCGTACGGGTGTTCTGATCTTCGCCGCCCTGGCCGAACATCAGGTCGAACTGATCGCGGACGAACTGATCCTTCAGAAGGTGGACGAGGGGGTCTGGGCCGACGCCGTAGCGGCCCTGGTGCGGGGACTGAAGGCCGGTTCGCCTGCGGCCGGTTTCGAAGCCGCCGTACAGCAGTGCGGCCAGGTCCTGACGACGCATTTTCCACCACGTCCCGACAACCCCAATGAGCTTTCTGACCGGCTGGTCGTGCTGTGATCGTCGCACCGCGGTCGTAATCCGCGCCCAAAATGCCTAATCCTGCGTCCCTGCCCCGCTTACCGGGAAATCATGCCTCGCCTACTGACCTATAATGTTCACCGCTGTGTCGGCACGGACAAGCGACTGGACGTCGATCGCATCGTCGCCGTCATAGGCCAGCATGAGCCGGACGTCGTCTGCCTTCAGGAGCTGGACGTCGGCCGGCTGCGGACGGGCAAGGTGGATCAGGCCGAGGCGATCGCCGAGGGCCTGGCCATGACCTCGCGCTTTCACCCCGCCATGCGAGTGGAGGCCGAGCTTTACGGCGACGCCATCCTGACCCCCCACCCCGAGCGGTTGATCCGAGCCGACGCCCTGCCTACCGTCCGCGGCATTCCGGGATTGGAGCCGCGCGGCGCCCTCTGGTCCGAGATCATGATCGACGGCGCGGCCGTCAATGTTCTGAACACCCATCTGGGCCTGGTGCCTCGAGAGCAAAGACTGCAGGCCGCCGCCCTGGTGGGGTCAGGCTGGCTGGGCGGATGTCAGGGTCCGGCCCTGTTGGCCGGGGACTTCAACGCCACATCGATCACCCGCCCCTATCAGACCTTGGCGCGGCGTCTCGACGACTGTCAGCGTCGCCTCGATCTGAAGCCCTCGGTGAAAACCTTCCCGTCCAGCTTTCCGGCCATCCGAATCGACCATTGCTTCGTCAGCTCCGAGATCCGCGTCACGGGCGTAAGATCCGACTTTTCTCCCTTGGCGAGGGTGGCGTCGGATCACCTGCCTCTGATCATCGACTTCGACATCGTTCCGGACGCTGATCCGGCTTAGAGCCGGGGCCTTCCGGACGGAACCGCTGCGCGGAGCCTCAGCCCGGCGCCAGGCCGCCTTCGGAGGCGGGCCGCGTTCGATGGGATCGATTCAGCCGTTTCCACGGCCGCCAGGCGTCGCTCGTGGATGTGGGGTCGCCCAACTGCCATTCGGCGATAAGGCGCTCGATGGGCGTCGGGGGTTCGGCGCCCAGCGGTCGCAGCCGCTCGCTTTCGAAGCTGCAGATGGCCGCCCCGGTGGACCCCATCACCCCCTCGACGGCGGCGAACTCTTCGGCGGCGACGCCGATCCAGTGCGCGATGGTGCGATGGCGGTGGGCGCGAATCACTGCGCGCCCGGCGTCGTCCCGGGGTTCGGCGGCCACGTCGCATTCGGTGTCCAGCCCCATCGACCGATTGTTCAGATTGGTCGAGCCGATCCGCAGCAGCTGATCGTCAATGATGGACACCTTGGCGTGGACGATGATCCGGTCGCCCCTTCGGGTCAGGGGCGAAAAGGCGAAGAAACGATTGTAGCGGTCCGCCTGCTCCAATCGGTACAGGACCTCGGCGCGGGCGGTGTCCATGGTGATGCTGTCGAACCAGCTGGGGCTCTTGCCGGTGGACACCACCACCACTTCCGGCCCGTCCACCTCCGCCAGCCGTTCGGCCAAGGCGGCGGCGATCACGGGCGAGGTGAAATATTGGTTTTCCAGATAGATCAGCCGTTTGGCGCGTCGGATCGACTCCATGTGCAGGGCTTCGTTTTCCCGTACCTCGTGACGGCCTGACCATTTCGGCTCGGTCCGGGCGATGCCGATCGGGACGTCGGTCATCTGAACCGGCACGCCGTCCGGCCAGGGGTCGTTGTCCACCTCGTCCGGCGCGGTCCTTTCCCAGGTCGCACGGAACCAGCGCTCGCGCGCCAGGTCACCCAGGGCGCGCGCCGCTTCGCCGTCCATGACGCACATCACCTCGTGACGCGCCTTGCAGATGAGCCCGCTGGGCAGGGCCCGCCGCGGATCCCCGTCCAGATGCTCGTCGGAGTCCCAGCGGTCGGTCGAGATGTCGCCCCCGCCGCAGAAGGCGACCCGGTCATCGATCACGATCACCTTCTGATGATGGCAGGCGCCGATCGGGCCCGGCGCGTCCATGCGGAACTCGACCATACGTTTGCGGAACCAGCGCTGGGCCCGGTGCGGATAAAAGCCTTGGGACGCGGCGATCAGCAGCGGCGATTTCCAGATCAGAAGCCGAACGTCCAGCTCGGGCTTGCGCTTCACCAGCATCCGCAGCTGATGGCCGATCTCATGCTGTTTCTCACCGGGCCGGGTTTCGGGATCCAGGTGGGTGCGGGGGTCGAACTGCCAACCCAGGATGACGATCGACCGCTCCGCCTTTTGCAAGGCGGACGAAAGGGCGTCGAAATAGGCTTCGTTCTCCATCAGAATCGAGAAGCGGCCGGCGGGCGCGCTGCGCCACACCCCGGCGTCGGGGCCCAACAGACTTCCTTCATAGCCGTCAGCGACTTGGGTCATTCCGCCTGCCTGCCCGATTCGCGTGACACCGCGATGGGACGCTCGCCGTCTCCGTTCCATGGAGCCTCGGCGCGGTCAATCTTTGGCGGCAGGATTGTGACGTTCGCCAAAAAGGCGCATAACTGCACGGCCGAACGGGCGGGGAGGTGTTTTCAATGCAGGTGCTGGTCGAACTGATCGCCGGCCTTGTCGCCCTGCTGGCCGCCCTCGTCCTCTCGCAGTTCGGGGTGGATATTCACGCGCCGCCCGCCGCCGACCGCGAAGTTCACCGCGTCAAAGACTGCCGCACGGACGACGCCGCCACGTTCAAGTCCAACGCTCGGCCGGACTGCTGATTGCGAACCGTCCACCTCTGTTGAACCGGTTCGACTTGGACCTTGGGTTTCAACTCGCTAGGGTCGAATCGGCGCGTGCTCGCGCGCCTGCGCATGAATCGAGCTCGACGCCTGATGAAATCCCGTAACCGGCCGCCGCTGACCCTGACGAACGAAGACGCCGTCCTGCCTGAAGAGACGCCGGACGTCGCCCTGCCCGCCACCGAGCGATTTGACGGGGAACCCGGCCACGTCGCGGACGAACCCGGCGGCGAAGGCCCGCCGCAGGCCGAGCTGGCGCCCCTTCCGCCGCCGCCGCCGGAACGTCCGATCTCTGAGCGTCGCCGCCGCCGGCTGGCGGAAGAGGCGCGGCGCGCCCAAGAAGAGGCGGAGCGTCTGAGCGCCGAAGCCCAGATCGCGGATCACGCGCCTGGAGAGCCTGAGCCGGAGCCCGCCCCCCAGCGTCGCCCCCCCTCCCGTTTCCGGATCAGAACGCCGGATCAAGACCAGCCGGTTCCGCAACAGGCGTCTGAGGCCGATTCGGCTCCCATCGCCGAACCGACGATCGCCGACGCTGCGGCGGGTCCGCTGGAAATGGCGGTCGCCCAGGGCCAGCCGCCGGCGCCCTTCGAACGCTCCCCGCCCATTCCGGCCTCGCCCGGGAGCTCGACGCCGGCCCCAAGCGGCCGCAACGCCTATCTGTTCGCCGGCCTGGCCTCGGCCTTGTGGATCGGAGGGGTCGCCTCATGGGCGGCCTATGAGGTCGGCGCCGGCGGGACGGACCTGGATCCGCTCAGGATCGCCGTCTACGCCCTGCTCGCCCTGGCGCCCGCCAGCCTGACGCTGGTCCTGGCCAACGCCATTCTCCAGGGCGCCGGCCTGGCGGCCGAGACGCGGCGCGCGCGCAGAATGGCAGAATCGCTGGTGGCCCCCACGGCTTTCGCCGCAGATCAGGCGGGGCAGGTCCTGACCTCGCTTCGGACCGACATCGACCACGCCGCCCTGGCGGCCGAGCGCGCGCGCAGCGACATGGCCCTGCTTCGGCAGGCCCTGGCCGAGGAGACCGAGCGTCTGAACGAGGCGGCGGAGGCCGCCGGCCGCACTGCCCGACGCCTGGTCGAGAACCTCGGGCGGGAGCGGGATCAGATGCAGGCCCTGGGCCTTCATCTGGACAGCCAGGCCGCCGGAGTCCTCGACGCAGTCGAGCGCCAGTCGCGCATGGTCGCCGACGCCTCCGACCTGGCTCAAGCCCAGCTTCGCGAGGCGGAAGCCGCCCTGGCCGCCCGAGCCGCCGACATGGCGGCGGCTGCGGGAGAGGCCCAGGACGCCGCTCGCGTCGCCGCCGATGATCTGGCGCGCCAGACGATCCGCCTGGAGAATGCGGGCTCGGGGGTCGCCGAACAGATTCAGTCGGTCGAGGAAGGGCTCAGCCAACAGCGCGCAGCCCTGGTTACCGCCGCCTACGCCCTGCGCACCGATCAGGAGGACTTCTCCGCCCAGGTCGAGAGCCAGCGGGCCCAATTCGTCGAACATCTGTCGGCGACACGCGCCGCCCATAACGAAATGGGACAGACCTCCCAGGCCTCGATCCAGGCCTTGCGGGAAATTCTGGAAGCCGCCGGCGATCAGTTCCGCGCCCTCGTCGACATGTCTCAGCGCGAGGCGGACGGCTTCGACGCCGCCACAAAGGTCTCGCTCGATCGGTTCGAAGCCTTGGCCGCCGATGCGCGCGACACCCTGATGGAGGAGACCCGCCGCGCCCTGGAGCAGATGCGCGCCACGGCCGAGGATTCCCGCGCCGCCGCCGCCGACGCCTCCGAACAGGCCCGGCTGCGCGCCGACCGCCTCGGCGAAGCCCTGTTCGAGGCCGCTCAGAAGGCCGACCAAGCCGCTGACGCCCGGATCGAAGACGCCCGACGCATCGTCGGTGAAACCTCCGGTCTGCTGGAACAGGCGGGCGAACGGATGGTCCAGCGGCTGGAAAGCCTGATCGATCGCCTCAACGCCGCCCTCTCCGAGATCGACACGGCCGTGGCCGACGTCGACGAAAGGGCGGCCCGCCTGCCCGAACAGGCGCGCGCGCGCGTCGACGCCGTTCGCGCCAGTGTGGAAGAAGGACTGAACGCCCTGGCCGCCGCCTCGCGCAAGGCGGCCGAGGACACCGAGGCCCTGGATGTCGGCTTCCAGGAAAGGGTTCGCCGAAACTACGACATGTTGACGGAGGCGGTGCGCCTGATGGGCGTGGTCTCAGGCGACGCCCCGACCGGCCGCCGCCGAGACCCTGATTTTGAGCCGGAGCCCCGGCCTTCGTCTCGCCTGCCCGCCTCGCCGCCGGAGCGCGAAGAGGACAAGGGCTTCGGCCTGCGGGGCCGGCTGCGTCTGGCGCCGACCGAGCCGGACAAGGCCAAGTCGCCCGGCGCCGGCCTGGGCTGGGCCGAACTGGTCGCGGGCGGCCCGGAAGCGCCGCCGCTGGACCTGGACACCCCGACCGCCGCCGCGCCGGACACGGCGGCCCTGTCGGACCGCGTCTCGGCCGCCATCCGCCGCATGGGTGTCGATCCCAACGCCCTGTTGCCGCGCTCGCGCGTGGAAGAGGCGGCGCGCCTGCTGGGCGACGGCGATCCTGACGGCGCCCGTCACATCGTCCGACGCGTCGCCCCGGCCGCCGTCCGCAGCGTGTCTAGGCGCGTGCTGAGCGACCCCGAACTCCGCGCAGACGCGGAACGCTATGTCCGGGTCTTCGCCCAGGAATTGGCGAGCGCGGCGCGCATGCGGGATCTTGCGGCCATCCAGACCCGCCTGGCGTCCGACGGCGGCCGCGCCTTTATGTTGTTGGACGCAGCGGTCGGCGATCTGGGATGAGGCTTGACGTCGGCCCCCTGTTTCCTTCACCTGTCTTCGTCACGGAAACTTCATGGAATTCGTGGGGATCGGGGCCGGCATGATCATTGAGACCGAAACGCCGGGGCGATCCGACCGTCGACCCGGCATCGCCATATGCGCCTATGAGGCGGACGCGCCCGGCTGGGATCTGGTCGAGGATCTTTCGGGCGAGGTCTGGAGCCCTGCCGGCGCCCGCACCCTGCGCATTCCGGCCGAGGACCCGGATCATCTGGCTCGGATGATCGGGGGCGTCCTGGACAGCGGCGACTGCCGCGCGGTTCTTCTTGTCGGACGTAATCCAAAGGGGGGCGGCTTCCGCATGCAGATGCGCGCCGAAAACCGCGCGCTGGATCGCAAATCCCGCCTCTCCGACACCGGCCCCGCCGTCGCCCGGACGACGGCTCCTGTGGCGGATATCATCCGCGCCCTGAACGAAATCGGTTTGGCGGCCGATGCTTCATCGGACTCTGTCGATGATGTGGGCTCCTATCTCCTTTATCGGGTTTTGGCCGATCTGCCCGACGAAGCGCATACCCCGGCCGTGGGCCTGCTGCGCGCGCCGCCGGGCGCTGACGAGGCGGCGGTGAAGAAGGCTGTGAAGACCGCCGCCTCTGTAATGGCGGGGCAGATGGCGCTTCTGCCGCGCTTCTGACGTTTGCCCTCGGCGGACCAACCGGTAGAGCCGGATCGGCTCAAGAGGAACAACTCCCCGGTTCCGCCCGAAACGATCATGCCCTAGGGTCGATCCATGATGGTGAACCGCAATCTGATCGTCTTCGCCGCGTTCAACGGCGCCATGGCCGTGGCGCTCGGCGCCTTCGCCGCTCATGGTGCGGCGCCGCAGGTCCGCACGCTGCTGTCGACCGGCGCGGCCTATCAACTGACCCATGCCGTCTTCGCCCTGGCCTGCGCTGTCTGGACCGGAGGCGGGCGGCTGGCGCGGCTCGCCGGATGGCTGGGCGCGACGGGCGGGCTGGTGTTCGGGCTCGCCCTGGCCTTTCTTGGCGTGCTCAGCCTGTCGACCATGGGAATGGTGGCTCCAATCGGCGGTCTGCTGATGATCTCGGCTTGGTTTTGCCTCGCTGTTGCGGCATTGCGACCCTAGTTTCCAGTACGGCCGCGCTTGCAGCCTCTCAGAAAGACCTCCCCATGGCCTTCCCTGCGCCTTCTGAGCCGCGTCGAGACCTTTATCCCGAGATCGAGCCCTTCGCCTCCGGCTGGATGCAGACCGACGGGGTCCATGAGATCTATTACGAGGAATGCGGCAATCCCCAGGGCCGGCCGGTCCTGGTCCTGCACGGCGGCCCCGGCGGGGCGGTCAATCCGGGCATGCGGCGCTATTTCGACCCGGCGCGTTACCGGATCATCCTGTTCGACCAGAGGGGGTGCGGCCAGTCCCGACCGCATGCGTCCCTAGAGAACAACACCACATGGACCCTGATCGAGGACATCGAACGGCTGCGCGAGCGCTGCGGCGTCGACAAATGGGTGGTGTTCGGGGGATCGTGGGGCTCCACCCTCTCGATGGCCTACGCCATCACCCATCCTGAACGGGTCATGGCCCTGGTGCTGCGCGGCATCTTCCTTCTGACCAAGAAGGAGTTGCACTGGTTCTATCAGGACGGCGCCTCGATGATCTTCCCCGACGCCTGGGAACGCTTTGTCGAGCCGATTCCCGTCGCTGAGCGCGACGATCTGATGGGGGCCTATCACAAGCGGCTGATCGGCGAGGATCAGGGCGAGCGGGAGCGCTGCGCCGTCGCCTGGTCCTGCTGGGAAGGCGAGACCGTCAGCGTGGAAGGGCCCGGCGCCAAGCCGGACAAGTTCGCCGACCCGACCTTCGCGGTCGCCTTCGCGCGGATTGAAAACTGGTTCTTCACCAACGCCGGCTTCTTTCCTGAAGACGGCTGGATTCTGAAGAATGTGGACCGGATGCGCCACATTCCCTGCTGGATCGCCCAAGGCCGGTTTGACGTCGTGACGCCGATCGCCGGCGCCTGGGCCCTGCACCGCGCCTGGCCCGAGGCGAAGCTGGACATCGTCGGTGACGCCGGCCACGCCTCGTCCGAACCTGGCGTCATCGACAGCCTCATTCGCGCAACAGACTGGGCGGCGAATCTCTGAAGCGGCGCCGGGCGGGATCGACCCCGCCCGGCGCCCTTCAACCGTCAGGCCGCGTCCACCAGGACCACTTCGGCGTCCGACAGGGCCTTGACCGTCACCAGCTCCTCTTGGGCTATGGCCGCGCCGTCTCTAGCGTTCAGCCGAACCCCATTGACCTCGATCTCGCCCTTGGCCGGAACCAGATAGCCGCGACGGTCGGCGCCCAGCGGATAGTCGGCGCTGTCGCCGGCGTTCAGGGTCGCCGCCACGATCCGCGCATCGGTGCGAATGGGCAGGGCGCCCCCGCCGCTCTCGGACGTGTCGCCTTCAAAGCCCGAGGCCAGGACCACAAACTGGCCCGCCCTTTCGCCCTTGGGAAAGGGCTTAGAGCCCCAGCTGGGGGCCTCGCCGCGCCTGGTCGGCTCGATCCAGATCTGGAAGATTCGGGTCAGTTCCGGCTCGGCGTTGTATTCGGCGTGACGAATGCCTGTGCCGGCGCTCATGACCTGAACATCGCCGGCGACGGTGCGGCCCTTGTTGCCCAGGCTGTCCTCATGGGTGATGGCCCCGTCGCGGACATAGGTGATGATCTCCATGTCGGCGTGCGGGTGAGGCGGGAAGCCGGTCCCGGCGGCGATCTCATCGTCATTCCAAACCCGCAGATTGCCCCAGCTCATCCGCTTGGGATCATAGTAGTTGGCGAAGGAGAAGTGATGTTTGGCGTTCAGCCAGCCATGGTTGGCGCCGCCGAGAGATTCAAAGGGTCTGCGTTCGATCATCGGTCTGTCCTCAGGCCGGGCCGTCCCGGCGTCATTGACTTGACGCCAAGATAGAGATCGACGACCGAACAGAAATAGAAACCCCTGAAACTCATCGTTTCCGACTTGGAGGTCGCCATGTCCCGCCTGCCTGACCTCGAGGCCCTCGCCATCTTCGCCAAGGTGGCGGAGGCCCAGTCTTTCTCCGGCGCGGCTGACGCCCTGGGCCTGTCCAAGGCGACGGTGTCCAAGGCGGTGACGCGGCTGGAACAACAACTGAAGACCACCCTGCTCCATCGGACCTCGCGCCGTTTCGCCCTGACCGACGCGGGGCGCAATCTGGCGGCGCGCGCGGGCCAGATGTTGGCTGAGGCGGAAGGGGCGGTGTCCGAGGCCCTGGACATGTCCGTGACGCCGCGCGGCCTCGTGCGGCTGGCCGCGCCCATGTCGTTCGGCATGGCCTATGTCGCCCCGGCCCTGCCGCAGTTCCTGGCGACCCATCCGGATGTCTCCGTCGATCTGCATCTGTCGGACGAGGTGGTCGATCTGGTGGGCGGCGGCTTCGACTGCGCCCTGCGCATCGCCGCCCTGCCCGACTCATCGCTCACGGCGCGTCGTCTGCGGCCGGTCGAGCGGTTCCTCGTGGCCTCGCCTGACTATCTGGCCCAGCGCGGGCGGCCGATCCATCCGAACGATCTGGAGCGGCATTCCTGCCTCGGCTACGCCTATATGCCGACCCCGGACGCCTGGCGCTTCATCAATGACGCCGGCGAAGAGGTCGTGGTGCGGCCGCGCGGGCCGTTGCGAGCCAATAATTCCGACGCCCTGACCGCCTCCCTCTGCGCGGGCCTGGGCCTCTTCCCCCAGCCGGACTTCATCTATTGGAGGGACGTCGCCGAAGGGCGGCTGGAAACGGTCATGACCGACTGGCGCCTGCCCCCCATCGCCCTGCATCTGGTTGCGCCCAGCGGCGGACCGCGCCCGGCGCGCGTGTCGGCTCTGATGGATTATCTGGCGAAGACCTTCAGCGCTCCGCTCTGGCCCGGTGACGAGGTCGGCCGCTGAGGCTCAGCCGCACTTGACCTGCTGGATCATGCCGGTCGCCTCGTCATAGACGAAGTTCACCCGGTTCTCGCGATAGTCCATCGTGGCCGCGCAGGTGGTGCACAGGAGGCGGAAGGTCTGACCTTCCGGCGCGCTGGGCACCGTCGAACGGTTCCGGCCCACATAGGCCTGATAGTCCTCCACCTTGCAGGCTTTGAACGCAGTGTCGCCCCCCGGCGCGGCGCCGGCGGCGGGCGTCTCGGTCGGGGCGCAGGCCGACAGGGCCAGGCCCGTCGACATCAGGGTCGTCAGGATGAAGGCGGTCTTCATGGTCGTCTCTCCTAAAAGCCAGCGTCAGCCGCAGCGGACCTGTTCGATGATCCCTGTCTGGGCGTCGTAGAAGATGTTCAGCCGGTAGGCCGAGAAATCATGGGTGACCGGGCAGGTGGTGCAGGTCACGCGCCGGTTG
The DNA here is from genome assembly GCF_055391505.1 of Brevundimonas sp. Br13. Taxonomy (NCBI): domain Bacteria; kingdom Pseudomonadati; phylum Pseudomonadota; class Alphaproteobacteria; order Caulobacterales; family Caulobacteraceae; genus Brevundimonas; species Brevundimonas sp. Br13. The sequence goes on from NZ_AP044008.1 coordinate 2,263,988, forward strand.
ACGACATCCACAGGCACCGGAATTTCGGTCTTGGGCCGCCCCACCAGATACTGAAGTTCCCCTGCCTTGCAGACATCGGTCGTCTGGGCGGTCGGCATGCGGCTGCCCACAGGCGGCGTGACCTGCGCCTGTTCCACGGTTCGCGGGGCCGGCTTTTCTGCGACGGGCGTGGAACAGCCAGCCAAGGCCGCCAAGACGATCAGGCCGCCTTTTCCCAGCGCCCTTCGTCCGTCTGGCGACAATAGGCCAGATTGGCCCCGTCCGTCTTCAGCGTCTTCCAGCGGGCGCGCGCCTGCTGGAGCGCCGTTTCGTCCCGACCGTCGAAAATGATGAAGCATCGTTCGATCCCTTCCGTGGCGCCCACTTCTGCGTCATCGACGATGAACAGCGCCTGAGCGCCGTTCAGGTTCTCTCCCGATTCGCTCAGAAGCACCGGCTGGCGATCGGCATGGGGCTGATCCGCCCGACCGTGCGGCAGAAAACTCTCTTCGTGGAAGGTCCACAGCCGCTCGTCCAGATCATCCAGCCGATGGGCATGAGACGATTTGATCAGGGCGCGCCAGCCCCGCTCGAGGGTCTTCTCGAGCAGGGTCGGCAGCACCTGGTCCAGGGAGGACCGCTCCAGGTGGTAGAACCAGATTTCGGGCTTGCCGCTCATCCGGCTTTACCGTCCAGGGCTCAGGCTTCGTAGGTGTCGGCCACCATCCGGTCCAGGGTGCGCACGGCGAAGCCGACGCCGCCTTCCGGCACGGTGGGGCTGGGGCTCTTGTTCGCCCAGGCGGTCGGCGCGATGTCCAGGTGCGCCCACGGCACGCCGTTGGTGAAGCGCTGCAGGAACAGGGCCGCGGTGATCGAGCCGCCGGCGCGGCCGTTGCCGGTGTTCTTCACATCGGCGATCTTCGAATCAATGTGCTGTTCGTAGATGGCCGGGATCGGCATGCGCCAGAAGTTCTCGCCCACCTTCTTAGAGGCGGCCAGGATCGGCTCGGCGACCTCGTCCGAGTTCGAGAAGACGCCGGCGTAGTCCAGGCCCAGGGCCACGATCATGGCGCCGGTCAGGGTGGCCAGGTCGATCATGAACTTCGGCTTGAACCGCTCCTGCGTGTACCAAAGGGCGTCAGCCAGGACGAGGCGGCCCTCGGCGTCGGTGTTGATCACCTCGACCGTCTGGCCCGACATGGACACGACCACGTCGCCCGGACGCTGGGCGTTGCCGTCCGGCATGTTCTCGACCAGGCCCAGCACGCCCACGGCGTTGACCTTGGCCTTGCGGCCGGCCAGGGCGATCATGGTTCCGGTCACGGCGGCGGCGCCGCCCATGTCCCACTTCATGTCCTCCATGCCTTCGGCCGGCTTGATCGAGATGCCGCCGGTGTCGAAGCAGACGCCCTTGCCGACGAAGGCCAGGGGTTGGGCGCCCGCCTCGCCGCCGTTCCACTTCATGATCGCCAGCTGGCTTTCGCGACGGCTGCCCTGGCCGACGCCCAGCAGGGTGCGCATGCCCAGCTTCTCCATCTCGGCCTCGCCGAGGATTTCGACCTCCAGGCCCAGGCTCTCGAGCGCCTTGACGCGGCGTGCGAACTCGGCGGGATAGAGGACGTTGGCGGGCTCGGACACCAGATCGCGGGCGAAGATCACGCCGTCGGCCACAGCCGTCAGCGGCTCCAGGGCGGCCTCGGCGGCGCGCAGGTCGGACGTCACGACGCGCACCGTATTGATCGACGGAATCTTGTCCGGCTTCTGGGTCGTCCGGTATTTGTCGAACCGGTAGGCGGCCAGTCGCACCGCGAAGCCGACGCGCGCGGCCTGTTCAGGGCTCAGGTTAGAGGCGTCGATGGTCAGGACTTCCGCGCCCGACAGTTTCACCGCAGCATAGGCGTTGCCGCCGAACGCCTCGACCGCCAGGTCGTCGATCTTGTCCGCCGCCCCGGCGCCGACCAGCAGGATGGACTCCGCCTTTGCGCCAGAGACGGCTGCAACCATCAGGGTCTGGCCGGCCTTGCCTGCGAACCGTCCTTTGCTCATCGCGCGGGTCAGGGCGCCGCCGGACTGTTCGTCCAGTTCCGATCCGGAACCGGCGAGGACGCGATCTTCATGAACAGGCACGGCCAGGATTTCAGCGGCGTCAACGGCAGCGACGAACTCGATCTTCATTCAACGACTCCAGCCGGGCCCCACCCGGCGCTCACAACAGAAGAAAAAGACAAACGGCGCGTCTGCTTGTCGCGGACGCGCCCTCCTGTGCTACTAGATGCGCCTCATCGCCGCCGCCTGCAACCGGGCGAAGTCCATCCGCCCATGACCCTGATCCAAAGATACCTTTTTCGCCAGCTCTCCCTACCCGTGGTCGCGGCGTGCGCGTCCCTGGCTGGAATCGGAATTTTGAGTCAGAGCCTCGACCAACTCGAGGTCATCGTGGAACGGGGTCAGAGCGTCTGGGTGATGGTCAAGCTGACGCTTCTGGCCCTGCCTCAGTTGCTGGCCGTCATCCTGCCCATAGGCCTGTTCGTCGGCGCCCTGATCGCCCTGACCCGGATGCAGCGCGAGCAGGAACTGACCGCCGCCTTCGCCGGGGGCATGACCCGCTGGCAGGTCATATCGCCGGCGGCGCGGCTCGCCATCCTCGTGCTGATCCTGAACCTGATCATGACCCTGTTCGCCCAGCCCTGGGCCCAACGGGAGGCCCGCAACCAGGCCTTCGCCATCCGCACCGACCTGGCGGCCCTGCTTGTCGAGGAAGGCCAGTTCGTCCAGGGGCCGGACGGGCTGACCGTCTATGTCCAGCAGATTGAGCAGAACGGTCTTCTGAAGAACCTTTTCGTCTATCTGGACGACGGCAAGTCCAGCCAGAACTGGAGCGCGGCCGAGGCCCGCTTCGGGCGTGACGCCGCCAATGAGCCGGTCCTGACCATGATCGACGGCTCCTGGCAGAAATATTCCTCGCGCGGCGTACTCGAAACCCTGTCTTTCGACCGCTACGACTTTCCGCTGGGACAGTTCTCGGCCGTGACCGAGCAGATTCGCTACAAGCCGGCCGACCTCTATCTGCGTCAACTGCTCAACCCGACCCCGCGCGTGCTCGAAACGGCGGGCTCGCGGGGAGAACTTCTGGCGGAGGCCCATGCGCGGATATCAGCGCCGCTTTACGCCTTGACCGCCATGGCCATGGCCCTGGCGGCGATCCTGGGCGGCGCCTTCAGCCGCACCGGCTATTCGCTTCGCATCGCTAAGGCGGCCGGTCTGTTTCTGCTCGTGCGGGTGATCGGCTATGGCCTGGTCGCGGCCAGCGCCTGGAACCCCTGGATGAACCTGCTCCAATATATCGCGCCCCTCGCCGCGACCGCCTTGGCGCTCCGGCTTCTGTTTCGCGCACTTAAGCCGCGAAAGCGCCGGTCCTGGGCGATCGTTGAGCGGCTGCGGCCCCTGTCTCCGGCTAGGACGGGGTGACCATGAGGTCTCTGTCCCTTCCCGCCCAGTCCTTGCGTTCGCGCCTTCCCCGTCTGGGCCGCATCGAAATCTATGTACTGATTCAACAGTTGCGCGCCTTGGGCGTGGCCCTGGCGGTGATCTCCGCCCTGGTCATGCTGATCGACTTCGTCGAGGTGTCGCGCGGCGTAGGATCGGATCAGGATCTCTCGGCCCTGCGCATCCTGGGTCTGGTGGCGCTGAAGTCGCCGGCGGTGATCGTCCAGCTGCTGCCCTTCGTCTTCCTGTTCGGCACCTTGGGCGCCTATATCGGCCTGAACCGACGCAGCGAACTGGTCGCCATGCGGGCGGCGGGGGTGTCGGCCTGGCGTTTCGTCCTTCCGGCGGCCGGGATGGCCTTCGCCCTGGGCGTTCTTACCGTGACCGTTCTGGGGCCCTTGGCCTCAGCCGGCGACGGTCTGTGGCAGCGCGAACGCGCCCGCATTTCCGGCGCCGCCAACGATGACCGGACGGACGCCCCCATTTGGCTGCGCGAAGGCGACGATCAGCGTCAGATGATCATCCGAGCGGGACGTCAGGACCGCGCCAACGCCCGGCTTCTGGACGTCACCTTCTTCATCTACGTCACGGATGCGGAAGGAAATCGCGACTTTTCCGAACGGATCGACGCCCAGTCGGCCGCGCTCAGCGCCGGCCGCTGGCGTCTGACCAACGCCGTCGGCGCCAGCATCGGCCAGAGGGCCGTCGCCTATTCAAGCCTCGATCTGCTCTCCAGCCTGGCGGACGAAGAGGCGTTCGAGCGATTCGCCCGTCCCCAATCGACGCCCTTCTGGTCCCTGCCGAATCAGATCCAGCGGATCGAGGACGCCGGCTTCGCCTCAACCGCCTATCGCCTTCGGCTTCAGCAGCTGCTGGCGACGCCCCTGGTCTTTGCGGCCATGTCCATACTGGCGGCGGCTTTCTCTCTACGTCTGATGCGTCTTGGGGACCTGGCGAGGATGAGCGTGGCCGCCGTCGTCCTGGGCTTCGCCTTCTTCTTCCTGAACCAATTCAGCTCGGCCATGGGTTCGGCCGAGGTGGTGCCGCCCCTGGTGGCGGCATGGCTGCCGCCCTTGTTGACGGCCCTCGCCGCCTTCACCTTGCTGTTCTATACCGAAGACGGCTAAGCGAGCGCCTCGCTCAAGACAGACGGATGCTTCATGCAAGGTGATCGCGATCGGCGTTCAAGGGCCTTACGGGCTAGGCTTTTGGCCGGCGCGGCGCTCCTGGCGTGTCTGCCCTTCGCGGAAGAGGCGCTCGCCCAGGCTCAGCCGGTGCCGGATCAATCGGCGGTTTCCGACGTCCTGCCCCAGGGCGCCGTCTATGTGGACGCCGACAGCGCCGGCCGTGTCGGCGACACGATCGTCGCCCAGAGCAACGGCGCGCGCCGGGTCTATCTGCGCGCTGACGGTCATGTGCTTCGGGGCGAGAACCTGACCTATGATCTGTCCACCGGCGCGGCCGCGGCCGACGGCCGGGTGGAGGCGATCGCGCCGGACGGCACGGTCGTCTACGCCAGCCATTTGGAGGCCGACGGCGAACTGAAGGCGGCCGTCGCCGTCGATTTCGCCACCCGTTTCAGCAACGGCGCCAGCCTGATGGCCGCGACGGCGGTTCGCCGAAGCGAACGGGTCAATGAGCTGAACTACGCCGTCTTCACCCCCTGCCCCATCTGCGACGACAAGGGTCCCAAGACCCCCAGCCTCTCGATCCAGGCTGAGAAGGTGGTTCAGGATGAGGCCCTGCGCGCCGTCATCTACCGCAATGCGATGTTCCGCATCGGCGGGGTGCCCGTCTTCTACACCCCCTTTTTCGCCCACCCGGATCCCACCGTCGAACGCGCGTCCGGCTTCCTGGTGCCGATCGTCAACTATGACGAAGGCCGCGGCGTCTCGATCGAAACCCCCTATCTGCATGTCGTTTCGCCGTCGGAAGACTGGCTGATCAGCCCGCAGTTCAACACGCGGGTGTCGCCCCTGCTGAACCTTCAGTGGCGCCGCCGCTTCGTCAACGGAACGATCGTCGCCCGCGGCGGCTACACCTACGAACGGACCTTCGGCGACTTCGATCGGGACGGCGACGGGGATTATGAGAGCAACATCCGTTTCGGCGACAAGGAACATCGCAGCTATGTGCTGTCCCATGGCGAGTTCGACCTCTGGGGCCCCTGGCGCCTCGGCTTCACGGCCGAGCGGACGTCCGACAAGACCCTGTTCGACCGCTATGACATTCAGAACCCCTATCAGGACAACGGCCTCTATTACGGCGACCGTCGTCGTCTGATCAGCCAAGTTTACGCCGAGCGTCAGACCGACCGTTCCTATATTTCGATCGCAGCCTTTTCGATCCAGAGCTTGAGACTGGACAACCGCTTCGCCGACACGGATTTCCGCGACGCGGAAGGGTTCAAGGTCTTTGAAAACGACGGTGCCCTGCCGATCGTCGCCCCCCTGGTCGACGCCCGCTGGGAGCCGTCGGGTCTGATCGGCGGCGGCCGGCTGCGGCTGAAGGGGTCCGCCGTATCCCTGTATCGCGACGTTTTCGTCGGCGCGCCGGTGCTCAATCCGGACATCGTGCCTGGGGCCCCAGCGGGGCTTTCGGGCGTGGACAGCCGGCGGATCACAGGTCAGGCGGAGTGGCGTCGCGTCTTCATCACGCCCAACGGCCTGCGTATCGAGCCCTTCGTCGACGCCCGCGTGGATTTCTACGCCCTGTCCGACCTGCCGCCGATGATGGGCGTCGAAAGCGACGAGACGCTGAGCCGCACGCGCGCGAGCGCCGGGGTGGACCTCAGTTACCCCCTGGTGCGTCGCACGCCGCGCGGCGACATCATTCTGGAGCCGGTCGCCCAGCTGTCGGTCTCCAACAAGTCCGACATCGACCCCCGCATTCCCAATGAGGATTCACAGGTCATCGAACTGGATGAATCCTCCCTGTTCCGCATGGACCGCTTCTCGGGCTATGATCTGGTGGAAGGCGGCGCCCGTTTCACCGCCGGCGCCCGCGCCACGATCCGCTGGTCCGAAGGCCGCAGCGCCAGCCTTTTCGTAGGCCGCAGCTACCGCGCCGACGACGAAGACGCCTTCCGCACCACCATACCCGACAGCACGACCGGCGCCCTCTACGACCCCACCGGCCTGGCCTCCTCGGCTTCCGACTGGGTGGTCCAGGGCAGTTTCTCGCCTTCGGACCGTATCCGCAGCTGGGGCCACGCCACCGTCGACGGGTCGGGCGACATCCGGCGCGCCGAGGCCGCGCTGGACGGACGTTGGGGCCGGCGCAACCTGGCCAGCTTCAGCTATATCGTCGATCGGTCCAATCCGTTGTCAGGGCCGCTCAATCGGAACTATGAATTCGTCCAGCTGGCGGGTCAGCAGTTCGTCTACGGCCACTGGGGCGTGGCCGTAGCCGGGATCGCCGACCTGGAGCGCAACGTCATCACCCGCCAGGAGGTCGGCCTCCTTTTCGACGACGATTGTTTTCGGGTCGAGATCGGTTATCGCCGCGACAATACGCGGGTTCGGGCCAGTGGTCCGTCGGACGGGGTGTATCTACGCCTAAACCTCGCCACTTTCGGAGGTTCAGGTTATGGACAGGGCGGATTGCGTTGAGCATGACGCTGTACGGGGCGCGACCGCCTGCCGGCCCGGCCGGTGGACCGCTGTGAGGAATCAGGACGACCAATGGGTTTGATGCGTTATTCGACGGGGGCTGCGCTCGCGGCGCTCCTCCTCGCCGGTTCGGCCTATGGTCAGACGGCGCCCGCTCCGGCCGCCCAGCAGCCGACGGCCGCAGGCGCGCCTAACCCGGCGGCCGGAGACGGACCGGTTGCGGCCCGCGCCGCGCCTCAGTTCGAACTGGCCGACGGCATTGTCGCTACGGTTAATGACAAGATCATCACCGGCTATGATCTGCGCCAGCAGATGCTGATGCTGATCGCCTCGTCCCAGGTTCAGCCGACGGAACAGAATCTGCCGGCGATCCAGCAGGCGGCGCTGAACCGACTGATCGAAGAACGGCTGAAGGCCCAGGAAATCACCAAGTTCGAGACCTTGAAGGTCACCGACCAGGAGATCGACGAGGAAATCGCCCAGATGGCGCGCCAGGCCGGCGTCACGCCGGCCGCCTATATGGAGTTTCTCCAGCAGGGCGGCATTCAGCCCAGCGCCTTCCGCGAAAACCTGCGCACGGAGATCGGCTGGAGCCAGCTGGTGCCCGGCCGCTTCAACAGCCGCGCCCGACCCAGCACGCTTCAAGTCGAGCAGGAGCTGCGCCGCCTGAACGAGGCGGCGGCCCAGCCCCAGTATCTGATCGGTGAAATCTACATCGAAGCGGCGCGGGTCGGCGGCCAAGAGGCTGCGATGAACGGCGCCCGCCAGCTGGTGCAGCAGATCATTCAGGGCGCGCCCTTCCAGGCGGTCGCCCAACAGTTCTCCTCCGCCCCGTCCGCCTCGGCCCGCGTCCCCGGCGACGCAGGCTGGGTGGTCAAGGGCACGGTGCAGCCGGCCCTTCAGACCATCTTCGACCAGCTCCAGCCCGGCCAGCTGTCGAACCCCGTCCCGGTCGATGGCGGCGTCTACATCATCTATATGCGCGACAAGCGCGATGGCGCGGCCACCAGCCTGGTTTCAATGAAGCAGATGATGGTCGAACTGCCGGAATCGGCGTCAGAGGCCGAGCTCGCAGCGGCCACCCGGACTTTGGAAGGCCTCCGCCAGGGACTGAACTGCGACAACATCCTGTCCCAGGCGCGTGCGACCCAGGGCGTGATCGGCGCCGACCTGGGCGAATCGGACGTGGCCAATCTGGCGCCCCAGTTCCAGCAGTTCGCCCGCACCGGCGAGATCGGCTCGGTCTCGACCCCGATCCGCACACCGCTCGGGCTTCATCTGGTCGCCGTCTGCGGCCGTCGCGTCGGCGGTCCTGAGGCCCCCAATCGTCAGCAGGTCGAGAACCGCCTGCGCGGCCAGAACCTGGCGGTGCTGGAGCGTCGCTATATCCGCGATCTGCGCAACGACGCCCTGATCGAGTTCAAATGACCCGGCCTCTGGTCCTGACGCTGGGCGAACCCGCCGGCGTCGGGCCGGAGATCGTGGCCGCCGCCTGGCGGGCGCGTTCGGCCGACATGCTGCCGTTCGCCGTAATCGGCGACGCCGCCCTGCTTGAGGCGCAAGGGATCGCCGTCGCCGACGTCTTCACGCCCGGCGAGGCCGCCCAGCATTTCGAGCGGGCCCTCCCGGTCATTCACCGCGCCCTGCCTGCGCCGGTGACAGTCGGCCTTCCCGACCCGGTCAATGCGCCCTCGGTCGCCGACGGCATCGAAGAAGCCGTCAATTTCGCTCTGTCGGGCGAAGCCTCGGGTCTGGTCACCGCCCCCATCGCCAAGGCGCCTATGTACGCCTCGGGTTTCCGCTTTCCGGGCCACACCGAGTTCATCGCCGAACTGACCGCCGACGCCCCCTACGCCGGCACGCGGGGGCCCGTGATGATGCTGGCCGCCCGCGACCTGCGCGCCTGTCTGGTGACTATCCACGTCGCCCTGGATCAGGTTCCCGAGCTGATCACGGCCGAGCGGGTCGCCCGCACCGCCCGCGTCGTCCACGAAAGCCTGAAGCGCGACTTCGCCATCGCCCGCCCGCGCCTGGCCATGGCCGCCCTGAACCCCCACGCGGGCGAAGGCGGCGCCCTGGGGCTGCAGGAGATCGAGACCCTGATCCCCGTCGCCGAACAGCTGCGCGGCGAAGGGATCGACATCACCGACCCCAAACCCGCCGACAGCCTGTTCCACGACGACGCCCGCGCGACCTATGATGCGGTGATCTGCATGTACCACGACCAGGCCCTGATCCCGGTCAAAACCCTGGACTTCTGGGGCGGGGTCAATGTCTCCCTGGGACTGCCCGTCATCCGCACCTCGCCCGATCACGGCACGGGTTTCGACATCGCCGGCAAGGGGATCGCGCGTCCGGACAGTCTGATCGCCGCCGTTCGTCTGGCATCGGAGATGGCGGCGGCCCGCGCCGCGCGCTAACAGGGCGTGTGACCGACCTTCCCTCTCTCCGCGAAACCCTCGACGCCCACGGCCTGTCGGCGAAGAAGAGCTTTGGCCAGCATTTCCTGCTGGACCTGAACGTCACCCGCAAGATCGTCCGCCTGGCCGGCCCGTTCGACGGTCGCGCCGTGATCGAGGTCGGCCCCGGCCCCGGCGGCTTGACCCGCGCCCTGCTGGACTCCGACGCAGGCCCCGTGGTCCTCGTCGAAAAGGATCCGCGCTTCATTCCCCTGCTGTCAGAACTGGACGATGGCTCCGGTCGTCTGACGATCGTCGAGGCTGACGCCCTGAAGGTGAAGGAGGCGGATCTGGTCTCCGGCCCCGCCCATCTGGTCTCCAACCTGCCCTACAATGTCGGCACCGCCCTGCTGATCAAATGGCTGACCGGCCCCTGGCTGCCCCACAGCCTGACCCTGATGTTCCAGAAGGAGGTCGCCGAGCGCGTCGCCGCTGGGCCCGGCGAGGACGCCTACGGCCGCCTCGCCGTCATCGCCCAGGCCGTCTGCACCGCCCGCATCGTCATGCACCTGCCCGCCGCCGCCTTCACCCCGCCGCCCAAGGTGGCCTCGGCCGTGGTCCATCTGGTCCCGCTGGATGAGCGCCCGTCGCCTGAGCGCCTGAAGAAGTTGGAACGCGTCACCGCCGCCGCCTTCGGCCAGCGCCGCAAGATGCTGCGCTCCAGCCTGAAACAGCTCGGCGGCGCCGCCCTTTGCGGGGCCGCCGGCATCGAACCCGACGCCCGCGCCGAGACGATCGACGTGGCCGGCTTCCTCAGACTGGCGGACGCCCTGACATGACCGTCGAACCCTTCCGCGCCATCACCGTCAGCCGTCTGGCGCACCAGCTGAAAGCCGAAGGCCGGTCGATCATCCATATGGAATTCGGCCAGCCCTCCACCGGCGCGCCCGCTGCCGCCGTCGCCCGCGCACATCAGGTGCTGGACGCCGACGCCATGGGCTATTGGGAAAGCCCCGACCTGCGCGCCCGCATTGCTCACCTGTACCAGGACCGGTACGGCGTAACGGTCGATCCCGCCAACATCCTGCTGACCTGCGGGGCCTCGCCCGCCCTGGTCCTGGCGCTCAGCGTCCGGTTCAAGCCGGGCGACCGCATCGCCCTGGCCCGTCCCGGCTATGTCGCCTATCGCAACAGCCTGCGCGCCCTGCATCTGGAGCCGGTGGAGATCGCCTGCGGTCCCGAGACCCGGTTCCAGCTGACCGCCGCCCAGCTGGAGGCGCTCGATCCCGCTCCGGCCGGCGTCATCATCGCCAGCCCGGCCAATCCGACCGGGACCATCATCCCGGAGGCCGAACTCGCCGCCATCGCCGAGGTCTGCCGCGCGCGAAACATCGCCATCCTTTCGGACGAGATCTACCACGGCCTGTCCTACGCGGGCCCGACCCCGTCGATGCTGCAGTTCGCGCCGGACGCCCTGGTGATCAACAGCTTCTCCAAATACTGGAGCATGGCCGGCTGGCGGTTGGGCTGGCTGCTGGTCCCCGAGGCCCTGATCGAGGCCGCTCGCGCCTATATCGGGAACATGTTCCTGACCCCGCCCAGCCTCAGCCAGCACGCAGGCCTGGTCGCCATGGACGCGATCGACGAGCTTGAGGGCCATATCCAGACCTACGCCCGCAACCGCGAGCTGATGCTGGCGGCCCTGCCGGCGCTTGGATTGAGGAAGATCGCGCCGCCTGACGGCGCCTTCTACATCTGGGCCGACATCGGCCACCTGACGGACGACAGCGTGGCCTTCTGCGAACAACTGCTGCGCGATACCGGCGTGGCCACCGCGCCGGGCGTGGATTTCGACCCCGTCGATGGTCGACGCTACATCCGCTTCAGCTTCGCGGTCTCGACAGGGGAGATCAAGGCCGCGTTGGAACGAATCACGCCTTGGTTCGCCGCTCGAAATCCAGGCTGAGCCGATCCGCAAAAGGCGGCAGGCCCATGGTGGGTCGTACCTAAGCAATCGCCCCTAGGCCGATATTTACCCTCTGGAACCTGCCTTGTGGGAAAAGGAGTGCAGTTGCGTAGCGCATAGGACGACATCGCGTAGGACGCCCCCGCCGGCGCGATGTCGTCGCCGCTTCACAGCCGAAGACGACACTGCGGCGGCCTCTCCCCCCCTCCCGCCAGCCGCGGTGTCGTTGTTCGTCAGACAGGCTCGCGTAGCAGGGCGGCCTTGTAATCCCCCACCCACAGATTGCGGAACCGGCGCGATCGCTCGGCGTGATAGATGTGCGCCAGCTCGGCGTAGGACCGGTCAAAATCCTCGTTGACGATCACATAGTCGAAGGCGTCGCAGTGTTCGATCTCACCCTTGGCGTTGGCGACGCGGCGCTCAATGACATCGTCCGAGTCCTGCGACCGGGTGACCAGTCGTCGGCGCAGCTCTTCCAGGCTGGGCGGCAGGATGAAGACCCGCACCGCGTCCTCCGGGCATTTCTCGGCTACGTCACGCGCGCCCTGCCAGTCGATGTCGAACAGGACGTCACGTCCCTCAGCCAGGGCCCGATCGACCGGCCCGCGCGGGCTGCCGTACAGATTGCCGTGGACATCGGCCCATTCCAGGAAGGCGTCGGCGTCGATCAGCTTCTGGAACCGCTCGCGATCCACGAAATTATAGTCGCGACCGTCGACCTCGCCGGGACGGATGCCCCGCGTCGTCATCGACACCGACAGTTCCAGCCCCCCGTGGTCCGCCATCAACCGACGGCACAGCGACGTCTTGCCGGCGCCCGACGGGCTGGCGACGATGAGGAGGACGCCCCGGCGGGGCGAGCGTTCATTCGACATTCTGAACCTGTTCACGCAACTGTTCGATGACGGCCTTCAGCTCAAGGCCGATTCCAGTGAGCGCCGTCGTAGCCGATTTCGAGCAGAGGGTGTTGGCCTCGCGCATGAATTCCTGCAGCAGGAAGTCCAGTTTCCGTCCAGCCGGCGGCGCGGTCATCAGGTGGCGCGCCGCGGCGACATGGGCCGACAGCCGGTCCAGCTCCTCGCGCACGTCGGCCTTGGCCGCCAGCGACGCAGCTTCCAGAAAGATTCGCTCGTCCAGGCCCGGCGCAGCCGGCGCCAGTTCGGCCATACGGCGGCTGAACCGGTCGCGGATCGCCTCGACCTGCGCCTGGGCTTCGCCCTCGGCCGAGGCTACCAGGGCCTCAATTCGGTCGTTGAACCCGCCCAGCACGGGCGCCAGCTGGGCGCCCTCCGCATGACGCGCGCCCCTCAGGGCGTCCATCGCCTCTTCGACCGTCCGGCCGATGGCGGTCTCCAGCGCGGCGCGCGCCTCTGGATCGTCCGTCTCCTCAGGGGCCTCTATGACGCCGCGCAGGGCCAACAGGCCGTCCGCAGACGGGGGCGTCGCTCCTTCCTCCGCCAGCTCGTTCGCCAGGGTCAGATAGCGCGCCAGCAGCGGGGCGTTGATGGTGACCGCCGGCTCCGCCCCCTCCACCCGTCTGGCCTGGACGCCGACGGTGATCTGACCGCGCGCGAAGCGAGCCTGGGCGGCCGCCCTGACGGCGCGCTCCAGGGCGTCGAAACCGTTCGGCCCGCGGAACCGGACTTCGAGATTGCGCCCGTTCACCGACCGCGCCTCGACCGACCAGGTCCAGCCGCAGCCGGCGCCTTCGGCGCGGCCGAAGCCCGTCATGCCGGATATGCTCATCTCAGCTCCTGGCCGGCCCTCGGGGGCAGGGTGATCGTCGCCTGATCGGGGGCGCCGGGCGCTGCCGATTCGGCCTCCGCCGCGACCGGCGCCGGATCTTCGGGCGGCAGGCCGGCCTTCTGTCGCTCAATCTGACGCCAGCGCGCCACATTGCGCAGATGCTCTTCATAGGTGACGGCGAAGACGTGGCCGCCCGATCCGTCGGCGACGAAGAACAGGGCCGGATCCGCCGGCGGGTTCAGCACGGCCTCCAGCGCCTCCTTGCCCGGATTGGCGATGGGCGTCGGCGGCAGGCCGTCGATCTGATAGGTGTTCCAGGGCGTCTGGCGCTGCAGCTCGGATCGGCGGATGCCGCGACCCAGCGGCCGCCCCTGGGTCAGGCCGTAGACGATGGTCGGATCGCTCTCCAGCCGCATCCCCTGACGCAGTCGATTGGAGAAGACCGCCGCCACGCGCGGCCGCTCGGCCGCCAGCCCGGTCTCCTTCTCGACGATGGAGGCCAGGATCACCGCCTCTTCGGGGTTGCGCACCACGGTTCCCGGTCCGCGCCGGGCCCACAGCAGCCGCAGGTTCTCCTTGGCGGCGCGCTGCATCCGGTCGATGACCGACTGGCGGGTGTCGCCGCGTGACACCTCATAGGTGTCGGGCCACAGACTGCCTTCCTCAGGCGTCACCTCGACGGTTCCGGTCAGCACCGGCTCCTTGGCCAGGATGTCCAGCGCCTGGGCCGAGGACCAGCCTTCCGGCAAGGTCACGAAATGGCGCACCACCCGCCCCTCGACCAGCAGGTTCAGCACGCCGGCCAGCGAGGTCCCCGACGGCACCTCATATTCGCCGGCCCGCAGCTTGCGATCCGCCCCGGTGAAGGTGGCCGCCGCCTTGAACAGGTCGGTCGAACGGATCACCCCCGCCGCCTTCAGCTGGGCGGCGATGGCCGAGACGCCGGAGCCGCTGGCCAGGGTCACGACCGTCCGGTCCCCCTGCCGTGCGCCCGGGCCCGGCCCATAATAGACGCCCCAGACGATGGCGAGGGCGGCGATCAGGAACAGGCTGAAGGTCGCCGAGGCGGTCAGCAGGCTGACCGTCAGCCCCGACCGTTTCTCCATCCTCCTGTGACCCCGCCCCCGTCCGGACATGTCAGTCGACCTTCTTGAAGATCACCGAGGCGTTGGTGCCCCCGAAGCCGAAACTGTTGGACATGGCGACGTCGATCTTCATCGGCTTGGCCTTATTCGGCACCAGGTCGATCGGCGTCTCCATCTCCGGATCGTCCAGATTGATCGTCGGCGGCGCGACCTGATCCCGGATGGCCAGGACGCAGAAGGCCGCTTCGATGGCGCCTGCAGCGCCCAGCAGGTGGCCCGTCATCGACTTTGTCGAACTGACGGCCAGGTTCTTCGCATGGTCTCCGACCAGGCCTTCGATGGCCTTCAGCTCGATCCAGTCAGCCATGGTCGAGGTGCCGTGGGCGTTGACGTAGTCCAGGTCGGACGGTTGCAGGCCCGCCCGCTTCAGCGCCGCCTTCATGGCGCGCGCCCCGCCCTCGCCGTCCTCGGACGGGGCGGTGATGTGATAGGCGTCGCCGCTCATGCCGTAGCCGACGATCTCGGCGTAGATCGTGGCCCCGCGCGCCTTGGCGTGTTCGTACTCCTCCAGCACCAGGATGCCTGCGCCCTCGCCCATGACGAAGCCGGCGTGGCCCCGGTCATAGGGTCGCGAGGCCTTCTCCGGCGTGTCGTTATAGGCGGTGCAAAGCGCCTTGCAGGCCAAAAAGCCGGCGATGCCGATCGGCACGATCGAGCTTTCGGCCCCGCCCGCCACCATGACGTCGGCGTCGTCCAGGGCGATCATGCGCGCCGCATCGCCGATGGCGTGGGCGCCGGTGGCGCAGGCGGTCACCGCCGCATGGTTCGGCCCCTTCAGCCCGTGGCGGATCGAAATCTGCCCGCCGGCCAAATTGATCAGGGCGCTGGGGATGAAGAAGGGGCTGACGCGGCGCGGCCCCTGTTCCTTCAGCACCAGGGCCGTCTCGGCGATGGGACCCAGGCCGCCGATGCCGGAGCCGACCATGACGCCGGTTCGTTCCTTGTCCTCGTCCGTCTCGGGCTTCCAGTTGGCGTCATGCAGGGCCTCGTCCGCCGCCGCTATGGCGTACAGGATGAAGTCGTCGACCCGCTTCCGGTCCTTGGCGGACATGATCTTGTCGGGGTCGAAGTCGCCCTCGCCCCCGCCGCCGCGCCCGTCGACGCTCGGCACCTCGCCGGCGATGGTGCAGCCATAGCCCTCGGTGTCGAAGGCGGTGATCGGACCGATGCCCGACCGTCCCTCGACGATGCCCTTCCAGCTCTTGTCGACGCCCCAGCCCAGGGGGGTCAGCAGACCGATGCCCGTAACGACGACGCGGCGCATGGTGCGTGCTCCTTCAACTCCAATCCTGTCCCGGGGAATCACTGCGGATTCGCGTGGGTCAGAAACAGTAAAGGCCGCCGGGCGTCTCCGCTAGGAGCGCCGGGCGGCCCTGTGATCTGTCAGCCTGTCGGCCGCCAGTCGGGGCTGGATCAGCCCGCCGACTTTTCGTCGATGAACTTGACCGCATCGCCGACCGTCTGGATGTGCTCGGCGGCGTCATCCGGGATCTCGATGTCGAATTCTTCTTCGAAGGCCATCACCAGCTCGACGTTGTCGAGCGAGTCGGCGCCCAGGTCGTCGATGAAGCTGGCCTTTTCCGTGACCTTGTCCGGATCGGCGTCCAGGTGGTCGATGACGATCTTGCGAACGCGCTCGAGGGTGTCGGACATGAGTGTCTCTCTGCCTGTTTAAAATCGCCGTAGAGGCGGGGGTAGCTTCAGAAATCGCCGTCTCACGGCAGCGAAGGCGATGCAAGCCCGAAAGCCTGAACCGCCGATGCGTTCCTGCCCTTTAGCACAGGCTTTCGGGCAGGAAATAGGGTGTAGCGTGTCGTGATCGTGATCAGATCATCGCCATGCCGCCGTTCACATGCAGCGTCTGGCCCGTCACATAGGCCGCCTCGTCCGACGACAGATAGACGGCGGCGGCCGCGATCTCGTCGCCCGTGCCCAGCCGGCCAGCCGGAATCCGGCCCAGAATGGTCTCGCGCTGCTGGTCGTTCAGCACGTCGGTCATGGGCGAGGCGATGAAGCCCGGCGCGATGCAATTGACGGTGATCCCGCGCGACCCGACCTCCTGAGCCAGCGACTTTGAAAAGCCGATCATCCCGGCCTTGGAGGCCGAATAGTTGGTCTGGCCCGGATTGCCGGTGACGCCCACGACCGAGGTCACGCCGATGATCCGGCCCGAACGGCGCTTCATCATCCCCTTCACCGCGGCACGGGTCAGGCGGAAATAGCTCTCCAGATTGATCTGAATGACCGACTGGAAGTCCTCGTCCTTCATCCGCATCAGAAGGCCGTCCTTGGTGATGCCCGCATTGGCCACCAGGATGTCCAGCGGCGCGCCAGCCGCCGCCTCGGCCGCCGCGACCAGATTATCGACCGACTCGGGATCCGACAGGTTCGCCGTCGCGAAATGGGCGCGCTCGCCCAGTTCCTTGGCCAGATCCGCCAGCACCGCCTCGCGCGTGCCCGACAGCACCACGGTCGCGCCCTGGGCGTGCAGCGCCCGCGCCACCGCGCCACCGATCCCGCCCGTCGCACCGGTCACCAGCGCGGTCTTGCCTGCAAGATTGAACATAGTTCTTCTTCCTCTTCGGCTTCTGGTCAGCCCTGAATGACCGGCAGAATGCCCCAAACCAAAACCCACACGGCAAGCAGACAGGCGTAGCCGCTGATCAGCACTCCCCAACCCTTCCGGCCTTCAGTCACAAAACGCACGAGGAGTGCAAGCCCGCTGAATACAAAAACCAAGGCCGCCAGACCTACCAATACAATGCCCCAGGGGTCTCCATCTCTCGCACCGCCGGTGTAGCTTTCGTCGATGAGATGCAGAGTTCCCAGCACAGCCAGAAGGCCCGACGCGGCGACGAACACTAGCTGCCTGCGCAGGTTGGCCATTCTCAAGCCAACGAGGCGGCGAAGGCTTCCAGCTCTTCGGGCGTATTCAGCGGCAGACACTCGGCCTCCGGTGCGATCCGCTTGGCCATGCCGGTCAGCACCTTGCCCGAGCCGATCTCGACAAAGCGCGTCACGCCGCCCTCTCCCGCCATCCATTCCATGCTCTCGCGCCAGCGCACCCGGCCGGTCACCTGCTCCACCAGCAACCGGCGGATCACCTCAGGGTCGCTCTCCGGCCGCGCCAGCACATTGGCCACCACGGGCGCGACCGGCGCCAGAATGGTCGCCGAAGCCAACGCCGCCGCCATCTCGTCCGCCGCCGGCTGCATCAGCGGGCAGTGGAAGGGCGCCGAGACGTTCAGCGGGATCGCCCGCGCGCCCAGTTCCTTGGCCTTTTCGATAGCCCGGTCCACCGCCGCCTTCTCGCCCGAGATGACGATGTTGCCGGCGTTGTTGTCGTTGGCGACCACGCAGACGCCCAGTTCGGCGCCCGCCGCCGCTGCGGCCTCGGCCAGGGCCAGATCGGTCTTGGGGCCGATCAGCGAGGCCATCGCCCCCTGCCCCACCGGAACCGCGCGTTGCATGGCTTGGCCGCGAAGCTTCAGCAGCCGCGCCGTATCCGACAGCGAGATCGCGCCCGCCGCCGCCAGGGCCGAATATTCGCCCAGCGAGTGACCGGCCACATAGGCCGCCTTGGCCACGTCGAAATCGAACTCGACCTTCAGCGCCCGGATCACTGCGACCGACACGGCCATCAGGGCCGGCTGGGCGTTCTCGGTCAGGGTCAGCTGGTCCTCGGGGCCTTCGCGCATCAGCACCGACAGCTTCTGGCCCAGGGCCTCGTCCACCTCGGCGAAAACGTCTCGGGCGGAGGCGAAGGCGTCGGCCAGTTGCGCGCCCATGCCGACGGCCTGGCTGCCCTGTCCCGGAAACAGAAGTGCGAGGGTCATCGACCGCTCCCTGAATCATTGATCAAGAGCGCGGACCCCTAAGGCCAGACTTCCCTCAGGGCAAGCGGCCCCAGGTTCGGGGCCTCAGTCCGCCCGACGCGCAGAGACCCTGACCTGGACCTCGATCATCTTCGAAACCCAATCGCCGGTCGGATCCGACACCAGGCCCAGATTCAACGCCGTCCGGTCCAGTTGCAGCCGACCGGCCACCGTGGCGACGCCGTCGGCCTCGCGGAAGGTGAACGGCAGGACGACGCTCAGCCACGCGTCCTTGATTCTCAGCGTGCCCCTCGCCTCATACCGATCCCCGCCCAGGGCGCGGAACCCCGTCGTCTCGAACCGGGCGGTCGGATACTGGCCAGGATCGAACCATTCCGCGCCCTGCAAAGACCCCTCCTGGGTCGCATCGCCGGTGCGGGCCGAATTGGTCTGAACCGTAATCACCGCCTTGGACCCGGCCAGGTCTTGCGGATCGAACCGGATTCGCCCCTCCCACTGTTCGAACCGGCCCTTAAAGGCGGCGCCCGACTGGGTTCCGCCGAAGGCGATGCTGGAGACCGCGCGATTGATCGTCCAGACGCCGGCCTTGACGGCCGTCTCAGCGGGCGCCGCTTCAGCGACTGGCTCCGCCGCAGCTTCAGGCGCGGTTCCGGGCGCCGAAGCGGCGCTCGTCGAAACCGGCGCCGTGCGGCGCGTCTCCAGGCCGGACTTGGGATCGGGCCGCGCCGCCACCGCTCCGGCCATGGCCACGACCGCGATCAGGGCCACGCCCGCGCCCCGCTCGATCCAGGGCGAAGCCGGCGCGGTCTTTGGCGCCGCCGCCGACGCATGACGCTCCGCCGGCTTGAGGAAGGGCGCCATGTGCGCCAGCACCCCGTCGCGGTCCAGAAACTGGTGCTTCAACGCCGCCCCGACGTGCAGCACGATCAGGGCGACCGCCCCCCAGGCCATCGCCGCGTGCGCCCCCATGGCCTGGAAGGCCAGGGTCCGCCTGACGCCCGCCGACAGCTCGGCCACGCCCGGCAGATGCGGGATCGGGAACAGGCCGAACCAGCTGGTCGCCACCTCCAGCGCCCGGTCCAGCGCCACAGCCCATCCGGCGGACACATACAGCCACCCCGTCAGCGGCAGAGCCAGCATCAGGGCGTAGAAGGCCACATGGGTCGCATTGGCCGCAAAACGCTCCCATCGCTTCATTTCGCCCGGCAGGGCCAGCGGCCGATGCGTCAGCCGCCACACGATCCGCACCACGGTCAGGGCCAGAATCAGAAAGCCGATCGACTTGTGAATCTGGAACACCCGATAGGCCATGGCCTGGCTGTCTCGGTGTTCGACAGCGGCGGTCATCCACCATCCCATGGGAATCATCGACAGGATGCAGACGGCGATCGCCCAGTGCAGGGCGATGGCGACGGCGGAATAGCGATTGGGCGCGTTCATGGGCGGGAGATAACCAAGCGCGCTCCATATCGCAACAGCTACTGTAGCTGTTATTATCCCTAACCGTTGCTTCGTCCCCAAGATCGACGAATGTTCTTGCTATGTTCTCTTTTATGATCCACTGTTCCAGTCATGCAAACCGCCAAGGGAAGAGGCGCGCGTTCGAATGCGACAGGCCGTTACGAGCCCGAGCAGCATGAGTCGTTCGACGACGGCTGGACGAACGACGACGCCGAGGCCGCGCCGCTGCGCACCACCCTCACGCCCGAACACGCCCGCACCATCATCGCCCGGAACGACAGTCCCGACATCGGCTTCGACCGCTCCATCAACCCGTACAAAGGTTGCGAACATGGCTGTATCTACTGCTACGCCCGTCCGTCCCATGCCTGGATGGGCCTATCCCCGGGCCTGGATTTCGAGAGCCGGATCTTCTTCAAGCCCGAGGGCGCACGTCTGCTGGAACAGGCCTTCCTCGCCCCCCGATACCGGTGCAAGCGCATCCACATAGGCGGCAACACCGACCCCTATCAGCCGGTCGAACGCGAGCTGAAATCGACCCGTTCGATCCTCGAGGTCATGCGGCGGTTCAACCACCCCTTCAGCATCATCACCAAGTCGGTGCTGATCGCGCGCGACGCTGATATTCTGGGGCCGATGGGCCAGGCCGGCCTGGCGTCGGCCTTCGTCTCCATCACCACCCTGGACCGGGGCCTGGCCCGCGCCATGGAGCCCCGCGCCTCCACCCCGGCCAAACGGCTGGAGGCCATCAGCCGTCTCGCCGACGCCGGCTGCCCCGTCGGGGTCGGCTTCGCCCCGGTCATTCCCGGTCTGAACGACCACGAACTGGAATCGGTGCTCGAGGCGGCGGCCAAGGCGGGGGCGACGCGGGCCATGTACGTCACCCTGCGCCTGCCGCTCGAGATCAAGGATCTGTTTCGCGAATGGCTGGCCGACGCCCGCCCCGACCGCGCCGCCCGCGTCATGTCCCTGATCCGCCAGACGCGCGGGGGCAAGGACTACGACGCCGACTGGTCCCAGCGCATGAAGGGAACCGGCCCCGTCGCCGAACTGATCGGCGCCCGCTTCAAAGCCGCCGTCAAACGCTACGGCCTGGATGCGCCGCTGCGACCGCTCGACGAAACCCAGTTCCGCATCCCCGCCGACGCCCGGCCGCAGTTGGAGCTGTTCGGCTGAATCATGCGACGCTTGGCCGACGCTCGTAATCTTGACGGAAGACGCCCGCCTTTTCAGCCTGTTGAGAGCGTCAAACCACCCTGAACCCGGCGCTTTCCACTGGCGTGGTAAGGTCGTGAACAGGTCTTTGACAATTCAGCGCGTCGGGAAGCTCCCGCCAAAATGTGCACTAAAGTGCACTCATTTTTTCTTGAACGATCAGGCCTAGTCCGCCGCTGACGGATCGACGGCCCGTGTCACCAGATCGCGCCAGGTCGGGTCCGTGTCGTCGACCAGATCGACATCCTCCATCAGGGCCACCGCCCCCTCCCCGTCCGGCAGGATGAGGCCCAGGATCTCCATCGCCTCGCCGTCCGGCCCCAGATGGCTCTCGGCCTGGACGGCGACGGCCGCCTGTTCGCCGTCCTCCTCCCACCAGATCACCGGCTGGGGCAGGTCCATGGCGATGGGGCGCGGGTCGTCGGTCTCGCCCAGGGCGAAGACGGCTCGGCGCGCCTGGACGTCCTCCAGGGTCGCCACCGCCCCGACGAAGGGCTTCAACCGCCCCCAGTCGTCGGCGTCGAACCCGCCCCCGTCTTCGCCCAGAAAGCCATCTTCCAGCTCGTCATCCATAGGGCCTACCGCTTGAAAATACTGACGAGTTCGACATGGGCCGACCACAGGAACTGGTCCACCGGCGTGACCCGCTCCAGCCGGAATCCGGCGTCGATCAGCACTCGCGCGTCCCGCGCAAAGGTCTGGGGATTGCACGACACCCCGACCACGACAGCGGCCTTGGTCCCGGCGATCTGGGCCGTCTGGTCGATGGCCCCCGCGCGCGGCGGGTCGAACACGATGGCGTCGCACCCCTTCAGGTCATAGGGGGTCAGGGGCCGCCGGAACAGATCGCGCGCCTCGGCCGTGATCGGCTTCATCCCCTTGGCCGAGCCCACGCCCGCCTTCAGGGCCGCGATCCCCGCCTTAGACGCATCGGCCGCGATCACCGGCGCCACCGTCGCCAGCGGGAAAGTGAAGGTCCCGGCCCCGCAGAACAGATCGGCGATCTTTTTGGCGCCCTTCACCGCCGCCACGGCCCGCTCAACCATGGCCGCCTCGGCCTGGGGCACGGCCTGCAGAAAGCCCCCCGCCGGCAGGGGCACGGTGGCGGGGCCGAAGCCGATCAAGGGTTGACGCGCCATCATCAAGGCGTCGCCCGCGAGGCTCAGCCGCGCCAGATCGGCCCGCCGCGCCGCCTCTATGGCCCGCATCTGGGCGTCGGCCGACAGCCCCCCGCCCGAGCGCCGCTCGACCCCCGTCACATCCACGTCGAGCCCAGACAGGGTCGAGGTCACGTGCAGGGTCGGCGCCGACTTGGGATGCTCCAGAAAGGCCGCCGCCACCTCGGTCAGGGCCGGGATGGCGCGGATGATCCGGGAATCGGCCACCGGGCATTCCCGCACCTCGACCAGCCGCCACGACCGCCGCGCCTTGAAGCCCAGCACCACCCGGCCGTCCTGGGTTCGGCGCGCGTGCAGAGCCACCCGACGGCGCGTTCCGGTGGGACTCGCCACCGTCGCCTCAAGCTCGGTCTCGATCTTCTCGCGCGCCAGGGCCAGCCGCACCTGTTCGCGCTTCCACTCCAGATAGGGCCTGGCCGCCCAGTGTTGCAGCGAGCAACCGCCGCAGTCGCCGTACTGGGGCGACACCGGCGCGATCCGGTCTGGGCTGGGGGTCACGATCTCGACCTGCTCCAGCCGCCCGTCGACGACTTCCCCCCGCACCGTCTCCCCAGGCAGGGTCAGGCCCGCGAAGACCGGCCCCTGCGGCGTCTCGGCGACGCCGTCGCCCTGCCCGCCGACGCGGCTGATGGTAAAGGTCTGCATCGCCGGGCTTCTAGCCCCGACGCTCCTCCGCGCCAAGCCACCGCCTCAAGCAGCGTTGAGCGCGATAGGCCCACGAAACATGAACGAAGATGAACAGCCCACTCAAAAGCCGTTCAGCTTCGCGGTCCTAAACCTGCATGCAACAGACAGCCGGTCCAGCCGTTCAGCGCCCGTCACTGAACGTCCGACCATAAGGGGTTGAAGATGCGCCTTTCCAACACGTCACTCGCCGCAGTTGCGGCCCTTACGATCGGTGCCTTGGCCGCCCCGGTCTCCGCCTCGGCTCAAGCCTACAGCTACAGCCGCAACTACGGAACCGGCGCCTACGCCCCCGCCTATGACTACGGCCGCTATGGTCGGCAGACCTACGATCCCTGCGCCCGCGAGCGAGAAGGACGCACCGGCGCCGGCGCCGTGATCGGCGGCGGCGCGGGCGCCGTCATCGGCTCTCAGCTGGCCGCGCGCGGACGCCGCACCGAAGGCAGTATTCTGGGCGGGGTCGTGGGCGCCGTCATCGGTTCGCAAGTCGGCCGCTCCAGCTCGGACGCCTGCCGCAGCTATCAAGCCGGCTACGCCTCCAACGGCTACTACGGCGGCGGCTACAGCCAGCCGAGTTACGGCTATTACGACGATCGCTATACGGGCGATAACGGCTATCGCTACGACGACCGCCGCGACGACTACGCCGACGACCGGTACGATGATTACCGCTCGCGCCCGATCGATTCCTATCAGAACTCCGACCGATGCCGCTTGGCGGAAAGCCGCATCCGTCTGCCGGACGGTCGCACGGACACCCGCTATGTCCGCACCTGCCCCGACCAGTACGGCCGCTATCGCGTCGTCGATTAATTTCAGCCCCCCTGTCAAATCGACGACGTGACGGGAGCCGCCGGAGGATCAGTCCTCCGGCGGTTTCTCATTTTTGAGGGGCTACCGGCCTTTGGCCTATTTGAGCCGGCGCTAGGAGGGCTCCAACGCTTCGCGCGGCTTAGGGCTGTTTAGCCTGGCTGATTGGCCCAGAGCAGGAACTCGACATTGCCGTCGCCGCCGGTGATCGGGCTTTCGGTCGTCGCCTGGACGGCCCAACCCAGGGCCTCCAACCAATCCCTGACGCGCTCCACGGCGGCGGCGTGGGCGGCCGGATCCTTGACCACACCCTTCTTGCCGGCGCCGGGACCGTCCGCCTCGAACTGCGGCTTCACCAGCGTGACCAGATCCGCGCCGGGCGCCGCAAGATCCAGGGCAGCGGGCAGCACCTTGCCCAGGCTGATGAAGCTGGCGTCGCACACGATCACAGACGGCGCCTCCGGAATCAGGTCGCGCGTCAGATCGCGCGCGTCCGTCCGCTCCAGATTGACCACGCGCGGATCGGCCGCCACCCGGTCGTGCATCTGCCCAAACCCTACATCGACCGCGAACACCTTGGCCGCCCCGCGCTCCAGGCAGACCTCGGTGAAGCCGCCGGTCGAGGCGCCGACGTCCAGCACCACCCGCCCCTCGATCGCCACAGGCCAGACGGTCAAGGCGTGATCCAGCTTCAGCGCCCCGCGCCCGACCCAGCGGTGGGCCGGTTCCGCCTCGATTTCGGCCTCCTCGGCGATCTGCTCCGAGGGCTTGGCCACGACGCGCCCATCCGCCTTCACCCGCCCCGCCTCAATGGCGGCGCGGGCGCGGGAACGGGTGTCAAACAGTCCCCGTGCGACGAGCAGTTGGTCGATGCGCATCTAAATCCTCCCCCATCGGGGGAGGGGGACCGCGCGCAGCGTGGTGGAGGGGCCCTGCCCCGGACACCAGCCTTGGATCGAGCCCCCTCCACCGCTTCGCGGTCCCCCTCCCCCGTGGGGGAGGATTGGGTCATCCGATCTCGCTGAGCCGCGCCAGCGCCGCCTGCAGCTTGACCTTGCCCGCCTCGGCCTCGGCCAGTTTGGCGCGCTGCTCCTCGACCACTTCGGGCGCGGCGCGCGACACGAAGTTGGGATTGCCCAGCTTCTTGTTCACATGGCCGATATCGGCGTCAAAGACGGCGATCTCCTTTTCCAACCGCGCCCGTTCGGCGGTCAGGTCGATGATCCCCGCCAGCGACAGCGCCGCCGTCGATCCGCCCGAGACGAAGGTCACGGCCCCCGTCGGCGCGGCCTCCGCCGATCCGACCTCGGACACGCGACCTAGGGTCAGGATCAGGTCGCGATGGCGCGCGATTCGCTCGGCCGTGGCTGCGTCCGGCGCGACGAAGGCCAACGGCGGCTTGGCCGACGGCGGCACATTCATCTCGGCCCGCAGCCCCCGGATTTCGCCGACCAGATCGACCAGCCAGCCGATCTCGGCCTCGGCCGAGGCTTCGATGAAGCCGTCCGGCAGCACCGGCCATTCGGCGCCGATCAGCAGGGTCTCGCGCGCCGGCCCCTCCTTGCCCAGCTCGGCCCACAGCTCCTCGGTGATGAAGGGCATGACCGGGTGCAGCAGCTTCAGCGTCTGGTCCAGGGTCCAGGCCGTCATGGCTCGCGTTTCGGCCTTTGCGGCCTCGTCCGAGCCCTGGAAGATCGGCTTGGCCAGCTCCAGATACCAGTCGCAGAAGACGTTCCAGACGAACCGGTACAGCGCCCCGGCCGCATCGTCGAACCGCCCGCCCTCGATGGCCTCCAACACGGCCCGCTCGGCCTTGGTCAGTTCGCCCCGGATCCAGCGGTTGATCGTCTGTTCGACGGTCGCGGGATCGAAGCCCTCGACGCGGGCGCAGCCGTTCATCTGGCTGAACCGGGCCGCGTTCCACAGCTTGGTGCCGAAGTTGCGGTAGCCCTCGATCCGCTGTTTCGACAGCTTGATGTCGCGCGTGCCCGACAGGATGGCCATGGTGAAGCGCAAGGGGTCGGCGCCCAGTTCGTCGATGATTCCCAGGGGGTCGATGACGTTCCCCTTGGACTTCGACATCTTCTGGCCCTTCTCGTCGCGGACCAGGCCGTTGATGATGACCCGTTTGAACGGGACCTCGTTCATGAAGTGCAGGCCCATCATCATCATCCGGGCGACCCAGAAGAAGATGATGTCCGCCGCCGTGACCAGGTCGCTGGTCGGATAGAACCGCTCCAGATCCTCGGTCTTCTCGGGCCAGCCCATGGTCGAGAAGGGCCACAGGGCGGAGGAGAACCAGGTGTCCAGCACGTCCTCGTCCTGCGTCAGGGCGACCTCGGAATCATAGTCGGCCATCGCCAGTTCGCGGGCGTCCTCTTCGGTCTCCGCGACATAGATCTCGCCGCCCGGCCCGTACCAGGCGGGGATGCGGTGCCCCCACCACAGCTGGCGGCTGATGCACCAGGGTTCGATGTTCCTCAGCCATTCGAAATAGATCTTCTCGTACGACTTGGGCTCGAACACCGTCTCACCCTGCTCCACCGCCTTCAGCGCAGGTTGGGCCAGGACTTTGGCGTCGACGTACCACTGGTCCGTCAGCCAGGGCTCGATGACCACGCCGGAACGGTCGCCGTGCGGCACCACATGCTTGGTCTTCTCGATCTCGCGCAGCCAGCCCTCTTCCTCGGCGCGAGCCACGATGGCCTTGCGCGCGGCGAAGCGGTCCATGCCGACGTATTCGGCCGGGATTTCCGGCACGTCGTCGGCGACGATCCGGGCGAAGGCGTCCATGACGTTCAGGGCCGGCAGGCCGGCGCGCTTGCCGACGCCGAAGTCGTTGAAATCATGCGCCGGGGTGACCTTGACCGCGCCCGAGCCCTTGGTCGGGTCAGCATACTCATCAGCCACAACGGGAATACGGCGTCCGGTGATCGGCAGGGTCACGAACTTGCCGACCAGCCCCTTGTACCGCTCATCCTCCGGATGAACGGCCACGCCGGTGTCGCCCAGCATCGTCTCGGGCCGGGTCGTCGCCACCACGATGAAGTCGCGCGTCTCCCATTCCGTCGCCTCGCCGTCCTCGTCAAAGGCGACGGGGTGTTCGTAGGTGACGCCGTCCGCCAGCGGATAGGCGAAATGCCAATAGGCGCCGTCCACCTCGCGCTGCTCGACCTCCAGGTCCGAGATGGCGGTCTGGAAATGCGGATCCCAGTTCACCAGCCGCTTGTCGCGATAGATCAGGCCCTCCTTGTGCAGTTGCACGAAGACCTTGCGCACGGCCGCGTTCAGCCCCTCGTCCAGGGTGAACCGCTCGCGCGACCAGTCGCACGAGGCCCCCAGGCGGCGCAGCTGGCGCACGATGGTCCCGCCGCTCTCGGCCTTCCACTCCCAGACCTTGTCGATGAAGGCGTCGCGACCCATGTCGCGCCGCCCGACATTTCCGGCGGCGGCCAGCTGGCGCTCGACCACCATCTGGGTGGCGATGCCGGCGTGGTCCGTACCCGGCAGCCACAGCACCGCCTTGCCCTTCATCCGGTGATAGCGGGCCAGGATGTCCTGCAGCGTATTGTTCAGCGCATGGCCGATGTGCAGGCTGCCCGTCACATTCGGCGGCGGAATGACGATCGAATAGGCGCCCTCGGTCCCTTCCATGCGGGGCGCGAACAGGCCGCTCTCTTCCCACTGGGCGTACAGGCGGGGTTCGGCGGCCTGGGGTTCGAAGGTCTTTTCGAGCATGGGTCTTCTTTGATCGTTGTCGTGCGGCCAGGGCGCGGCCTTGAATGACAAAGGGCGGCCCCTTCAGGAGCCGCCCCTCGATAGTCTGAGGTGAAGCGAAGGGCTAGGCGCTGCGCGCGATGCGTTCGACTTCCCTCTGTACCGCCGCCTGGACGATCCCCGGCAGATTGTTGTCCAGCCAGTCCTTGAGCAGCGGACGCAGCATTTCCGCCACCATGGCCTCGACCGTATTGCCGCTGACGAAGCTCATGTCGCCTCCCGCCGGCGCAGGCGCGGCCTCCGGCTTCTTGAAGCTGGCCGCCAAGCCCGCAAAGGCCGAGGCGGCGCTGGCGGCGGCGCTTTCGCCGACCAAGGCGTCATAGCCGCTGGACGCCGCAGGCGCCGGCTCCGTCGCGGCAGGGGCCTCTTCAACGGCTTCGACCACATCCAGATCGCCGATGCTCTCGGCGGCAGGCGGCGCTTCATAAAGCTCGGTCAGCTCGAGAACGTCTTCTTCCGCAGCCGCTGGCTGGGGCTCGGCCTCGGCGACCGGCTCCGGCTGGGCGGCGAAGATGGTCTCGGCCGGTTCCGGCTCAGGCTCCGGCTGGGGTTCCGGTGCGGGGGCGGCTTGCGGCTCCGCCGCCGCAGCAGCGGGCGTTTCCGCCGG
This sequence comes from Brevundimonas sp. Br13, assembly GCF_055391505.1. NCBI lineage: Bacteria > Pseudomonadati > Pseudomonadota > Alphaproteobacteria > Caulobacterales > Caulobacteraceae > Brevundimonas > Brevundimonas sp. Br13. The sequence goes on from NZ_AP044008.1 coordinate 2,291,888, forward strand.
CGCCTCGTCTTCGGAGATGATCCGGCGAATAGACGCCAGGATCTCCTCCATGGTCGGTTCCGGCGCGGGCTGATCGGTCATGGCTAAACCTTGGAGAGACCTGGAACAAACTGAGACACGACGCCAGACGTCGCGACACGCCCCGAAAAGACTGCTGATCCCCCCGGTCGCCCGTTTGTCGTCGCACCAACGCCCGCCGGAATCAACGGGCGTTTTAGGCTTGAAGGCTGATCAGAGGCTCAATTCTGCGGCGCCGTCTCGACAACTTCGCTTTTTAGCTGGGCGTCGATCGGGGCGTCGGGCGCATCGTCAGCGTCCACAACGGGCGGCGAGGCCACCCGGTCCAGCGCCTCGATCACGCCGTCCCAGGGCAAGGCCCCGCGATTGCGCACGCGGTCGTAGTTGGCCTTGGCGTCATAGGCTTCCAGCGTCGGGTTCAGGGCAGGCCCTTCCAACTGTCCCATGGCCGACAGGAGCGAGGCGCGGGCGACATATTCGGCCGCACGCGCGCTGGCCAGGGCGGTCTGGGCCGAGCGCAGAGCCACTTCCTGGTTCAGCACGTCCAGAGTGGTGCGAAGGCCCACCTGGGCCTCCTGCCGCACGCCCTCGGCGGCGACGGAGGCGGCGCGAACCGCCTCGTTCCCCGCGGTGACGTTCGCCCGTGTGGACAGAACCTGGGCGTAGGCGGAACTGACGTTCTGCAGGATGGTGCGCCGTTCGGCCTCGATGGCGATCTGGGCGGCGTTGGCCTGTTCCAGAGACTGGGCGACCCGCGAACGGTTCAGGCCGCCGGTGAACAGCGGCACCGACAGGGTAGCGCCGGCCGTAAAGCTGCGGCGATCCGCCAGCTCATCCAGATTGCTGAGGTCGGTCGCCGTACCGCCGTAGGAGGCTGTCGCGCGAATGGAAGGCAGATATTCGGCGCGCGCCGCCGCCACCGCCGCCTCGGCCTGCTGAAGCCGGTATTGGGCCGCCAGAAGACCGGGGTTGCGCGCCAGGGCCACCTCCATGGCGGCGTCGAAATCGGCCGGAATCGTCGGCAGGACGGGGGCGGCCTCCAGGTCGGTCGGCGACTGGCCCACCACGGCGGCATAAGCGGCGCGCGAGGTCGACAGTTGCGCCCGCGCGCTGGCCAGGTCGGCCTGCGACTGAGCCAGGGAGGCTTCGGCCTGGGCCACGTCGGTGCGGGTGATCTCCCCCACCTCGAACCGTGCGCTGGTCTCTTCCAGCTGGCGCTGAAGAACCGACAGATTCTCCTCGCGAATACGCAGGATCTCCATGTCGCGGGTGACGTTCACATAGGCCTGGATCACCGCCAGCATGACCGACTGTTCGGTACCGCGCAGGGTCTCCCGGCCCGCCAACACCCCGGCGCGGGCCTGGTCGATCGCCAGGGCGCTGCGTCCCGCCGTCCAGATGTTCTGGGACAGGCTGACCCCAGCCGTGGCGCCGTCGCTCTCGCTCGAGGAGCTGGAGACCTGGGTGTCGGGCACGCCGTCGTTGTTGGTGTCGACGAACTGGGTCACGGTCGGAAAGTCGTTGCGGGTGTAACTGGCGCCCACCGAACCGCTGAGCGTCGGCCGTAGGCCCGACCGCGCCTGAACGACCGTCTCGTCCAAAGCCCGCTGGTTGGCGCGTTGCGCCAGCAGGTTCGGATTGGTGCGATAGGCCAGGGCGATCGCATCCTGGAGGGTTTCAGCCCAGGCGGGCGCGCCCAGTCCGGTCACGAGAGCAACCACAGCGGCCGAAGCCAGGGTACGCGAGCGTTTCAACATTGTCCGTCCTTGCCTGACGCCCCCGCGAGCGTCCGATGTTCTTCAGCGTAACTGCGGCTTCCGCCCGTTCCACGCCAGTTAAGTTTTTTTCACGCTCACCGCCGAGTCCAGGCTGCACCCGGGCTTACCGTCGGTTTCACAGGGCGAAACTGGGCGCCGGCGTCAGTTCCGCCAGGAGGGCCGGCGACGAATCGAACAGTTCGCGGCGAGACAGCCCTTCTCGGCCCTTGGTGTAGAGGGCCGCCTTGCCGATAGCGCCGCGACGCTCGACCAGAACCATCCGACCGCCGATCCGCAGGGCGGCGCCCCAGGCGTCCGGCAGGGCGGCGACGCCGCCTTCGCAGACGATCAGATCCCAGCCCTCGCCGACCGGTCGGCTCAGCGGGGCCAGGGCCGTCGCGACGCCTTCCGCCTCCAAAGGCGCCCCGACAACGTCGAACACCGCCTGTTCGGCTTCCTGAGCCGTCACCGTCAAGCCCATGCGCGCTAGCACCGCCGCAGCATAGGGCGCCGCTATGGCCAGGGCCTTTTCGCCCTCGCGGGCGTCGGCGGCCTGAAGCAGTTTCGACAAATCCCGCGCCGGCATCAATCGACGGTCGGCCGCGATCTCGACCTCGGCATCCGAATAGGCGGCGAAGATCCGATCTGGCGCGCAATAGTTCTCGCGCGGCACCGCCATCATCGCCTTGTGGATCTCATGGCTGGTGACATCGTTCACGCGAACCTGGGAATCGACCATGGCCTTGCGCTCGGCAGTGAAATCCATCTGTGGTCAGCCTTCAAACGGGAGGGGGAGAGGAATTATCGCGTGCTTATAGTTCCGTGCGTTGCAGCGGACAATCCGATCTGATAGCGAACGCCCCTCGCGATGACCGCCCCCGAGTGATCGGGGATCAGAGCGGCCTGATGGCGGAGTGGTGACGCAGAGGACTGCAAATCCTTGCACCCGGGTTCGATTCCCGGTCAGGCCTCCATCGCGAAGAGACGCTGCACTAAAAAGGGGCGCGAACCGCACGGTTCGCGCCCCTTTTGTCTCAGCCGCCGATCCGAATCAGACCGGTGCGGTGATCCACCCGATCGCACCGGCCGCGCCCAAGGCGGCGACACCCAAGGCGATAGCCAGAGCGACCCTGGCGTTCCTGTTCAGAAAGTACAGAAGATTCATGATCAGCCCCCCAGCAGGCTGATGGTCGCCACAACTTCGTTCGACACGCAAGATGAATAGAAGGTTAACGCTTAAACTCTGGGTGATCTCCGTTCGAGGTCATCTGATACAGAGCCAGGGCGCTGGTCGCCGCGACGTTCAGCGAATCAAAGCCGCCCGCCATGGGAACGCCGACCGCCCGGCATCGACCGATCACCTCTGGGGGCAGGCCCGGCCCTTCCGATCCCAACACGACGGCCACCGGTCCGCTGCGACGATAGTCGGCCAATCGCTCGGTCGCCGAGGGCGTCAGCGCCAGCACCTCGACGCCGGCCGCTCGAAGCGCCTCGACCAAGGCTGACGCCCTGGTTCCCACGGCGAATGGGGTTCGCAGCACGGCCCCGACGGAAACCCGAATGGCCTTGCGATAGAAGGGGTCGCAACAGAGGTCGTCCAGAAGAACCGCCCGCGCGCCAAAGGCGGCCGCATTGCGGAACAGGCCGCCCATATTGTCGTGATTGCCGACGCCGCAGGCCACGACGAACACATCATCCGCTCGCACGTCGCACAGCAGGGCCTCGACGGAAGCCGTCGCCGGCTTCTCCCCCAGGGCCAGGATGCCGCGGTGCAGGGCGAAGCCCGCGATCCCGTCGAGCACCGCCTGGGAAGCCGCATAGACGGGAACGTCGGCCGGAAGGATCGCGATCACGTCCGCCAGCGCCTCGACGCGCTTCTGCGCCAGCAGGATCGCGCGTGGACGGCAGCGTGAAGCGGCGGAGGCCAGAACGCGCAAGACCACCTCGCCCTCGGCCACGAACAGTCCCTCTCGGCCGGTCAGGTCCCGTTCGCGGATGTGGCGAAAGCCGGCGATCCTCGGATCGTCAGGGTCATGGATGGAGATCGTGCGCATTCGTCATTTTCCCCATTGCACGAATCGAACGGCCGCTGCTATAGGCCCGCCTCCCGAGCAGTTCCGCGGTAGCTCAGTGGTAGAGCAGCCGACTGTTAATCGGCTGGTCGTAGGTTCGAATCCTACCCGCGGAGCCACTCGGGATTAGTCGCCAACGAGATCGGCGGCGCCCCCTTCCCTTCACATCCGATCGCTCACCGCCGCCTTTCGCATGCGGCGACGACCTCGGCCTGTCGATCAGGTGACGCGGCGTTTCTCCAGCTTTCGCGCCAGGGTGCGGCGGTGCATGCCCAGGCGGCGGGCGGCCTCTGAGATGTTGAAATCGGTCTCAGCCAGGGTCTCGTGAATGCGTTCCCATTCCAGAGTCTTGATGGAGGTGGGGCGAGTAGTCAGCGGCGTATCGGCGTCGCCTGCAGCCTTGCCGAAGGCGGCCTCGATGTCGTCGGTGCTGGCCGGCTTGGCCAGATAGTGGCGGGCGCCCAGTTTGATGGCCTCCACCGCCGTCGCGATACTGGCGAAGCCGGTCAGAACGACGATGTTCATCTCGGGGTCCAGTGCATGCAGGGTGGAGACGCAGGCCAGGCCCGAGGCGCCCCCCAGTTTCAGATCCACTACGGCGAAGCCGGGCCGATGCGTCTTCAAAACCTCGCCCATCTGGTCGGGGCCGTCGGCGCTGACGACAGTGTAGCCGCGACGCTCGAAGGATTTCCGCAGGGTGCGCGAAAAGGACTCGTCGTCCTCGACGATCAACAGCACGGGGGCTTCATCGCTCATGGAAGTTCTCCAGCAGAATTATCCTCCGGCGCCAGGACGTCGATCGGGACGGTCAGCCGCACCTCTCCCCCGCCTGCGGCGGGATTGGACGCTTCGACCACGCCGCCGAGGGAGCGGATCACATTGACCAGCAGAAACAGGCCCAGGCCCGCGCCAGGGCGATCCTTCGTCGTATTATAGGGCTTGCCCAGCCGCTCAAGAACCGTGGCGGGAAAGCCCGGCCCATTATCCCGCAGCGTGACCTGCAAACAGCCTTCGGTCACCGTGGGCGTGACGATGACCCGCCGCGCGCCCGCCTCGACCGAATTGTCGAACAGGACGCTCAGAACCTGTCGCAGGGCCGGGTCGGCGATGATCCGTGGATCGAGTCCATTCCACGGCGTCAGCTCCACCTTCACGCGGCTGTCCCGCGCGCCCCAGCCGTCGGCGACCTCGCGCAGAAATCGCACCAGGGTGGTTTGGGTCGGCGCCTGTCCCCTCGCCTCTCCCGCCGACATCAGAATACCGGTCACGATGGATTTGCAGCGCTCCACCTCGGCCTGCATCACCTCCATGTCCTGGGTCAGATCGGCGTTGGCCTTCAGCAGAGGCATGCGACGCCAGTCGCTGAGGATGACCGAGAGGGAGGCCAGGGGCGTCCCCAGCTCATGGGCCGCCCCGGACGCGAGCAACCCCATGCGGACGATGTGGTCCCGCTCGGTCGCCTGCTGCCGAATGTCCGCAAGATAGGCGTCCCTGGCTCTCAGATTCTCGGTGATCCGGGTGATGAAGAGCACCAACAACACCGCGATGAGCAGAAAACAGATCAGACCGCCCGCCAAATAGAGGCTTAAGCCCCCGCCATGCTCCGCAGGGAGGTCGAGCGGGCGGTTGAACAGCCCCAAGCCTGCGAAACACAGGCTGGTCACGACGATCAGCGACCAGGCGTAGGCCGGCGCCAGAAGCACGGCGCCCAGGACCACCTGCAACAGATAGAGGGCCACGAAAGGATTGGCCGCGCCTCCCGTCAGGAAGAGTTGCCATGTCAGGGCGGCGACGTCGGCGAGAAGCGCCAGCATCAGTTCCTGATCGGATATGGCGTCGCGCCTCTGGGTCAATGGAATGCTGATCAGGTTCACCACCACCAGACCGGCCGGGGCGATCAGCAGCCAGCCGATCGGAACCCGAATATCCATGACGAAGTGGACGATCAGGATGGTGGCGATCTGTCCCGCCACGGCCAGCCATCGCAACTGCACCAGAAGGCGAAGATTGCGGCGGTTTACGGCTTCCTGAGACACCGCCGTCTCGCGCCAGTCGCCCATTCCGAACAGGCGCTGCAAGACCGAGTTCATGGCGCCGCCCGTCGGCGTCGCGTTTCGCGCGCCAACACGCCGTATCCGACCAGGGTCAGCAAGGCCATGCCGAACCAGGTGAGGGCGTAGACGAGATGAGAGTTCGGAAAGGCGATAACTGTCAATCCGCCGCGCGGCCATCCGTCCGGGTTCGGTCGGGCGTCGGCGTCGATGAAATAGGGTGCGGCGTTCGACAGGCCGCGCGCCGCCGCAATGGCCGCGACGTCGCGCGAATACCAGCGCCCCGCGCCGGGATCATTGGCGCGAAGAAAGCCGCCTCCGGGCTCGGTGACGCGCAAAAGACCCACGACGGTCTGCGGACCGCCCACCTGCGCGCCGCTTCGAGTCTCGGGCGCGCGCCTCTCGGGGGTAACGAAGCCCCGGTTGACCAGAACGATGAAGCCTTGCGTCGTTCGCAGCGGCGTCAGAACCCAGAAGCCGGCGCCATAGTCGGTCACCGCCTGAACCAGGGTCTCGCGGCCATGATCGAACACGCCGCGGACCATGACCCGTCGGTACTGATCATTGGCCTGAGACAGCGTCGCCCAGGCGGCGGGGCCCGGCGCCGGTTGAGGGGCGGCGTGAACCCGGGCGTCCACCTGTGCGATCAGCTCGGTCTTCCACCTCAGCCGCTCGAGCTGCCAGACGCCGAGGGCGACGAAGCCGGCGAACAGCAGGGCCGCGCCCAGCCCGGCCCAAAGCAGAACCGGGGAGGTACGCCGCGCGATGGACTGCCGGGCCTGGATGGCGGTCTCCTAGCCGTCCTCTCAGGAGGACATCTGGCTCATGTCATGGGTGGAGGGCATCATATTGGTGTTCAAATGATACATGACCCACAGCGAGCCCGACAGGGCGATGACCACGACGATGATCGTGAAGATCAGGGCCAGCATGGTCCAGCCGCCTTCGGACTTCGAATTCATGTGCAGGAAGTAGATCATGTGGACCACGATCTGCACCACGGCGAAGGCCATGACGATCAGGGCGGTGGCCTGGGTCGGCAGGACCCCGGTCATGACCAGCCAGAAGGGGATGGCGGTCAGGATCACCGACAACACAAACCCGATGAGATAGCTCTTGAAGGAGCCGTGATTATGCCCCTCGTGGCCCAGGTGGTCGGTGTCGTGGGACTCCGGCGAGTGGTCGTTCTTGTCGGCGCTCATCGAACCATGCCCAGCAGATAGACGAAGGTGAAGACGCCGATCCAGATGACGTCGAGGAAGTGCCAGAACATCGACAGGCACATCAGGCGGCGCTTGTTGGCGGGGATCAGCCCCTTCCAGCTCACCTGGACCATCAGCGTCACCAGCCAGATGATGCCGAAGGTCACGTGCAGGCCGTGGGTGCCGACCAGGGTGAAGAAGGCCGAGAGGAAGGCGCTGCGTTGCGGCGTCGCGCCTTCATGGATCAGGTGGGCGAACTCGTAGAGCTCGATCCCCAGGAAGGCCAGACCGAACAGGCCGGTGACGGCCAGCCAGATCAGGGTCTGGCGCGTCTTGTTCTTGTCCATCGCCAGCATGGCGAAGCCGTAGGTGATCGACGAGAACAGCAGCATGGCGGTGTTGACCGCCACCAGCTCCAGGTCGAACAGCTCTTTCGGTCCGGGACCTGCGGCATAGTTGCCCCCCACGACGCCGAACACGGCGAACAGCATCGCGAAGATGAGGCAGTCGCTCATCAGATAGAGCCAGAAGCCCAGCATGGTGCTGGAGCCTTCCTCGTGATGCGGCTCCTCTTCCAGGTGGAAGACGTTCGGGTCGTCGATCTTGATCGCCGTCGCGCTCATGGATCAGCCCTCCGTTCCGGCCAGGAGGCGGGTGCGCGCCTCTTCGGTCGCGCGGACCTCATCCGCAGGGATGTAGTAGTCGCGCTTGTAGTTGAAAGTATGGGCGATCGAGACCGCCAGCACGCCCAGGAAGCTGAGCGCCGCCAGCCACCAGATGTACCAGACCAGGGCCAGCCCCATCACCAGGCACAGGCCGGAGATGATGACGCCGGCGCCCGTGTTCGAGGGCATGTGAATGGCCTTGTAGCCGCTCAGCGGGCGCTGATACTTCTTCTTCTTCATGTCCCACCAGGCGTCGGCGTCATGGACGACGGGGGTGGAGGCGAAGTTGTAGGCCGGCGGCGGCGAAGAGGTCGCCCATTCCAGAGTCCGGCCGCCCCAAGGGTCGCCGGTCGTGTCGCGCAGCTTGTCGCGATTGATGATCGAGACCGCGAACTGGATGAACATGGCGGCGATGCCCAGGGCGATGACGCCCGCGCCGATGGCCGCGATCACGAACCAGATCTGCAGCGACGGATCGTCGAACACGCGCATCCGGCGCGTCACGCCCATCAGCCCCAGAACGTACAGGGGCGCAAAGGCCAGCCAGAAGCCGGGCACCCAGCAACAGAAGCTCACCATCCCCCAGAACTTGTCCAGCTTGAAGCCGAAGGCCTTGGGCCACCAGAAGTTGATGGCGGCGAACAGGCCGAACAACACCCCGCCGATGATGACGTTGTGGAAGTGGGCAATCAGGAACAGCGAGTTGTGCAGCACGAAGTCGGCCGGCGGCACCGCCAGCAGCACGCCCGTCATACCGCCGATGACGAAGGTCAGCATGAAGGCGACCAGCCACATCATCGGCAGTTCGAAGCGGATACGGCCGCGATACATGGTGAACAGCCAGTTGAAGATCTTCGCGCCCGTCGGGATCGAAATGATCATCGTGGTGATGCCGAAGAAGGAGTTCACCGAGGCGCCCGAGCCCATGGTGAAGAAGTGGTGCAGCCACACCAGGTACGACAGGATGGTGATGACGACCGTGGCGTAGACCATGGAGGTGTAGCCGAACAGCTTCTTGCCCGAGAAGGTCGAGGCGATCTCCGAGAAGACCCCGAACAGCGGCAGGATCAGGATGTAGACCTCCGGGTGACCCCAGATCCAGATCAGGTTCACGTACATCATCGGATTGCCGCCGAAGTCGTTCGTGAAGAAGTTGGTGCCGACGTAACGGTCCAGCGTCAGCAGGGCCAGAACGGCGGTCAGGACCGGGAAGGACGCCACGATCAGGACGTTGGTGCACAGCGAGGTCCAGGTGAAGACCGGCATCTTCATCATGCCCATGCCGGGCGCGCGCATCTTCACGATGGTGGCGATCAGGTTGATGCCGGACAGGGTGGTCCCCACCCCCGCGATCTGAAGCGCCCAGATATAGTAGTCGACGCCGACGCCGGGGCTGTAGCCGATACCCGAGAGCGGCGGATAGGCCAGCCAGCCCGTCCGGGCGAACTCGCCGACGAACAACGAGGCCATGACGATGACGGCGCCGGCCGTCGTCATCCAGAAGCTGAAGTTGTTCAGGAAGGGGAAGGACACGTCACGCGCGCCGATCTGCAGGGGCACGACATAGTTCATGATGCCCGTCACCAGCGGCATGGCCACGAAGAAGATCATGATCACGCCGTGGGCGGTGAAGATCTGGTCGTAGTGGTGGGCGTTCAGATAGCCCTCGGATCCGCCGAAGGCCATGGCCTGTTGCAGGCGCATCATGATCGCGTCGGCGAAGCCGCGCACGAACATGATCAGACCCAGGATCATGTACATGATCCCGATCTTCTTGTGGTCCACGGTGGTGAACCACTCCTTCCAGAGATAGCCCCACAGTTTGAAATAGGTCAGGGCGCCCACCAGGGCGGCCCCGCCGAGCACGACGACGACCATGGTCGCGAGCACGATCGGCTCATGCGGCAGGGCCTCGAGCGTCAGCCGCCCGAAGATAAGGGGAATGAGGGTGTCAGCGTTCATCGACTGTGTTCGCTCAAGCGTTGGGGGCGGAACGGACGTCGGTCGAAACCGCCCCCGTCGATTGTTGTGATCGGGACAGCGCCGCCATCGGCTGTCCCTGAAGCGACAGGCCCTGCCCCATCAAAGGAGCCAGGCTGACCGGGGCGCTGACCGAATCCAATTCAGCGCGGCGAATACGCTCTGCGGCGGCCGCCTCGGCCTGCAAGGGGGTGCAGATGGTCATCACATAGCTGTCGTCAGAGCCGAAGATGGCGGCGTTCTTCCCGCGGCCGGCGTACTTGTCGTAGACCAGCGGCATGGTGTTGCGCACCGAAGCCATGGTGAGGCCGCCCTTGCGGTCGATCTCCATCATCTCGCCCATGCACATCTTGCCGGGCTCGACGCACATATTGAGGATGGCGTCCCACAGGCCGCCTTCGACATTGGCGAAATAGAGGGCAGGGACCTTTTCGCTGGGCTTTTCCAGATCCAGATAACGTTCACGGTCTAGAACCTGGCCGCCGCGCCGCACGCCGGCGATCCAACCGTCGAAACCGGCCTGATCGACCCCGTGGAAGACGAAGCGCATGTGCGAGAAGCCGTCGCCCGAATAGTTGGCCGAAAAGCCCTCGTAGTCGCCGGGTCGATTGATCACGGCGTGCAGCTTGGTCTCCATGCCGGGCATGGCGTAGATCTGACCCGCCAGGGCCGGAATATAGAAGGAGTTCATCACCGAGGAGGAGGTGATGTGAAACCGGATCGGGCGATCCACCGGCGCAGCCAGTTCATTGACCGTCGCCACGCCGTACTGCGGATAGATGAACAGCCACTTCCAATCCAGGGCCACCACATTGACCTGCAGGGGCTCGACGTTTTCGGCCACGGCCTGCCCCGGCTTGATCCGGTCGATCGGGCGATAGGGGTCCAGGAGGTGCGTGCCCGCCCAGGTCAGGGCGCCCAGGCAGATGATGATCAGCAGCGGCGCCGCCCAGATCACGACTTCGAGATGGGTCGAGTGGTCCCAGTCGGGCTGATATTCGGCCTCCTTGTTCGACGCCCGGTACTTCCAGGCGAAGAAGACGATCAGAGCCATCACCGGCACGATGATCAGCAGCATCAGCAGGGTCGACACCATCAACAGGTCGCCCTGCTGCTGGGCGACGTCGCCTGCAGGTTTCAGGACGACCAGGTCGCAGGCCGACAGCGCGGCTGCCAGGGGCGCGAGCAGAAGTAGGCGCAGAAGGCGCAAGACGGCTCCAATCGGAAAACGTCGGACAAGGGGGAGGAGTCGCGACGGTTGGCGTTCGAATTCGGCCCGATAGTCAGCTTCGATGCGGAACGACATTGGACAATCTGTCCTATCCCCTCGGACCGCCTTTCATCGCAAAGGGCGCGCGGTCATAATACGGCGTCTGAGCCGTGATCTTCCAATTTTACCCGTTTTACGGAGCGATGCCAGCCCATGTCCGCCTCGACGACCCCCTCGTCAGAGTCGCTGGAACGCGACGCCGCCGCCCTCCATGCCCGTCATGACCATAGCCATGGCAAGGTGGACGCCGGGGAGATCGCCATTGGTGTGATCATCGGCCGCACGTCGGAGTTCTTCGACTTCTTCGTCTACGCCATCGCCTCGGTCGTGGTGTTCCCGCAATTGATCTTTCCCTTTGCCGGTCCGATCGGCGGCACCCTGCTGTCCTTCGCCGTCTTCGCCCTGGCCTTCCTGGCGCGGCCTCTCGGCACCGCGCTCTTCATCGCCATCGACCAGAAGTTCGGGCGCGGCGCCAAGCTGACGACCGCTCTGTTCCTTCTGGGCACTTCGACCGTCGCGGTCGCCTTCCTGCCCGGCTATGAGACGATCGGCATCGCTGCGGCGGTCCTGCTCGCCGTCTTCCGCATCGGCCAGGGCGTCGCCCTGGGCGGCGCCTGGGACGGGCTGGCTTCGCTTCTGGCCCTAAACGCGCCGGAGAATCGTCGCGGCTGGTTCGCCATGATTCCGCAACTCGGCGCCCCGATCGGTCTGATCGTCGCCTCCGCCCTTTTCGCCTTCTTCCTGAACACCCTGTCGGCCGCCGACTTCCTGGACTGGGGCTGGCGTTACCCGTTCTTCGTGGCCTTCGCCATCAATGTGGTGGCCCTGTTTGCGCGGCTTCGCATCGTCGTCACCCCCAGCTTCCAGAAGCTGTTCGAAACCCGCGAACTTCAGCCCGTGCCGGTCCATGCCGCCGTCAAGGCCGAGGGTCCGCGCATCGCCATCGGCGCCTTCGCCCCCCTGGCCAGCTTCGCCATGTTCCACATGGTCACCGTCTTCCCCCTGTCCTGGGTCTTCCTCTTCACCCAGGAGACGCCGGTGCGCTTCCTGCTGATCGAAATGGTCGGCGCCGCCTTCGGTCTACTGGCCATCCTGGCCTCGGGCCTTCTGGCCGACCGTTACGGCCGGCGGACCCTGCTGGCGATCACCGCCGCCGGCATCGCCGCCTTCTCGGGCTTTGCGCCCCAACTGCTGAACGGCGGCGCGATCGGCGAGCTGACCTTCATGATTTCCGGCTTCATCCTGCTGGGCCTGTCATTTGGCCAGGCCTCGGGTCCGGTGGCCTCCAGCTTCTCCCTGGCCAACCGCTATACGGCCTCGGCCCTGACGTCAGATCTGGCCTGGCTGTTCGGGGCCGGGTTCGCTCCCCTCGCCGCCCTGTGGATCTCCAGCCAGTTCGGCCTGATCGCCGCCGGCGCCTATCTGCTGTCCGGCGCGATCTGCACCCTGGTCGCCCTGTGGATGAACCGCGAGCTGGCCCGCAGCGCGTCGGATAAGCAACGGGCCGCAAAGGCCTGATCACCAACCGATCTGACCTTCCAACCCCGGTTCCGCCTTGCGGGACCGGGGTTCTTGCTGCGTGAAGGCCAAACTCAGGGCCTTTCATGCAAAACGGGCGATGCCTAAGCATCGCCCGTTCGGCCGCACGATGGACAGGAAGCCCCGTCGATCAGAAGCGGTAGCGCGCCCCGATGTAAATCTGGCGGCCGGTGTGATGGTAGACATAGGTGCTGTCGCGCGATCCGCCTAGGTCGCCGTGGTTCTGACGGTTTTCCTCGTCCGTCAGATTCAGCCCCTCAACCGACAAGCTGAGGCTGTCCGTCAGATTGTAAGAGGCAGAGGCGTCGATCGTCGTCGTCTCGGACTTGCCCTGGAACGGAATCAGACCCGCCGCGCCGTTTGAACCCGGGACATTCTGGTAATAGGCGTCGCGGTAGGCGGCTGAGACCCGCGCGTTCAGCTTGCCGTCGTCATAGTAGAGGGTCGCGTTCCAAGCCTCGGGCGACAGGTTCACCAGATCCTCAGTCACGATGACGGTGCAGCTCGCCGTGGTGCAGTAGTCGATCTCAGACTCGACGTGGGTGTAGTTCAGCAGCGCGCCGATGTTGGACAGCGGCCCCGGCAGGAAGCTGAAAGTCTGCTGGTAGCTGATTTCAAACCCCTTCAGCGGCCCCCCTTCCGTATTGGTAGGGGTGCTGAACACATAGGGCGAACCGGGCGGCCGGGTGGAGACCGCCGGGAAGGCCACGGGATTGAGCGCCGTCAGTTCGCCGTAGGTCAGGGTCTGCTGGGTCGTCTGCACGAAGGTGGAAATGTCCTTGTAGAAATAGGCGAAGGACAGCAGGGCTTCGGGCGCGAAATAATATTCGACCGACAGATCATAGGTCTTGGCGCGATAGGGCTCCAGTTCGACGTTTCCAAGCGAGGCGGTGTTGCTCGATGCGTTGACCGCGCTCAGCGCAAACACCGGAACAAGGCTGGTGACCGGCGGACGCGACATCACCTTGGCGGCGCCGAAGCGGACGATCAGGTCCTCCATCGGCTCAACCGCGACGTTCAGCGACGGCAGGGTGTCTTCGTACTCGTTCTCGCCCGTCACCGGCGTCGCCACCCCGCCGACGTTCGAATAGCCCAGGGCTTCGACCTCGGTCTTGACCTGACGCACGCCGACATTGCCGCGGACCGGCAGGCCCATGATCTCCAGATTCCAGTCCGCCTGAACGAAGCCGCCCGTGTCGGTCTCCGCCACCTCGCGCCAGTTGCCGTAGGTAGAGGGGTTGCCGTTCAACCCGATCAGACGGAAGTCGCCGCCGGCGACCCCGGTGTCGCAGTTGCAACGATAATCCCAGACGGTTTGCAGCGCCTCCAGGTCCGGACGGATCCAGGATGTCGCCGCCCCGGCGGGCAGGTCCAGATTCTTGCCGAACCCGGTCCGCAGATCCGTCACATCCGCCATGGTCACCCCGGCCGGAAGCGCCGGCGCGCCATTCGCCACACGCGCAAAGGCCCGGCTGCTCGATTCATATTCCTTGCGGCTGACGCCCGCCTTCAGCGTCAGGCGCTCGCTGAGCTCGAACGCGAAATTGGCTTCGCCGGTGGTGTAGACATTGTCCTGAAAGTTGGCGCTGGAGCGCAGCTCGGACCGGGGCTGGGCGCCGGTCGGGCCGACGATGGACCATTGCGCCGGATCGGTGACGTCAAAGCCCCAGTTGATGGCCGGAAGATTGCGATTTTCCCGGAAATCATAGGAATAGCCGTCGACATTCTGTCGGTCGATGATGGCGCTGACCTGCACCGGATTGCCGAAGCTCGATTCCGCGCGCCCAATCAGGCCGTTGAATCTCAGTCGGTCCGAGAACTCATGCTCGACCGCAAAGGTCATCTGCTTGAACTCAGTCTCCAAGACGTCGAACCGCTGCTCGCTGCGGATGTCCATGTCGTCGAGCCGGGCATAGGTCATTTCGCCGGTGTCGGGATCGATTGCAAAATCGACGATGTCCACCTGGGGCTTGCCGCCCTGATCCGCCCCGCGGCTGAGGGACCAGGCTTGCAGGAAGTTCTCGCTGCGGGTCGAATCCAACTTGGAGTAGAGCATATCCAAGGTGAACAGGGTCGGACCGTTGCCGGGCCGCGCCTGCAACGAAAGGGTCGCGCCGAGCCGCTCTTGACCGTGTTCAAGGCTGCCGTATCGCGGAATACGCGGATGATAGGTGGTCGACGGGCTGGGCAGGACGCTGCCGTTCTGGAAACCGCCGTCGGCGCTGGCCGGGCCCCAACGGACGGAGCTGAAGCCCTCTTCAAGGCTCTCACGTTCGCTGTAGGCGATGGAAAACAGGGCGCCCAGCTGATCGTCGGCCCAGGTGTTGGAGATCAGGCCGGCGAAGCGGGGGCTCCAGTCTTCCGACAGGTCATTGTAGCCGTACTGGCCAGACAGGGCGCCTTGGAAGCCCATCTTGTCGAAGGGTCGGCTGGTCCGAAGGTCCACCGTGGCCCCCAAAGAGCCCTCCTCCACCTCGGCCGAGGAGGTCTTGCGCACCGTGATATTGTTGAAGAGCTCCGAGGCGAAGACGTTGAAATCGAAGCCACGCCCTCGGTTCACGCCGCCGGAAGAATCGGTCGCCCCGGTGGAAGCCTGGGCTTCGATGCCGTTGATCCGCGTCCGGGTGAACTCCGAACTTAGACCCCGGACGGTCAAGGTGCGGCCTTCGCCGGCGTCGCGGTCAATGGAGACGCCGGGAATGCGCTGGATCGACTCGGCGAGGTTGGTGTCAGGGAAGTCAGCGATGTCTTCAGCCGAGATGGCGTCCACCACGCCCGCCTCGCGACGCTTGATGTTCAGGGCGTTCTGAAGGCTGGCCCGAAAACCGGTGACCACGATCTCATCAACCTCAGTGGCGCTCTGGGGCTGAGGCGCGGTCTCGGTCGCCTGAGCGGCGGCGTCGTGCGCCATCAGCGCGAGGGTCAAGGCGCCGAGCGATGCGGTCGCGGTCAGGGCGCGTTGGGCGAATTTCTGGCGTGGGGTCATCTGGCTTTCTCCTCCCGTTCATGGCCCTCGGAGATCAATCGCCTCCGTTCGGCCGCCCGCTGCTGGCGGACGACACCGGTGTCAGCTTTGGTTTGCCAAAGTACTGCTACCGGTGTCATAGTTGTTGTACGCACAGTCGCCTTTCTATTGCAAGACGGACCTCTGACGGGTTTTCGCGGCCCGCGCATCATAGGCAAGGCGGCCTTGCCGACCATTACCGACCGGGCGACAGAACACCGGCGACAGGGAAGGACATCAGGTTGAAGCAGCCCCTCTCCAGCAGTTCCGCAGAACAGACGTCCATGACGCGGCGATCGGCCTTAGCGGCGGGTTTGAGCGCCGCCGTCATAGCGCAAACGGCGACGGCAGGGCCGCGCGCGTCGGCGCCGCGCGTCACGACGACGGCTGGGCCCGTCATCGGCCTGCGAGAAGGGGAACTCAGCGTCTTCAAGGGGATTCGCTACGGAGCCCCGACACGGCGATTTCGGCCGCCCGAACCGCCCGCGCCTTGGCGGACGCCGGTCCTCGCCGTCCAGTTCGGCGCCGCCGCTCCTCAACGCGGGGATGAACCCAACCAAAGCGAAGACTGCCTTTTCTTGAATGTCTGGACCCCTGGCGCCGACGCTGCTCGGCGGCCGGTGATGATCTATATCCATGGCGGCGCCTACGCCACCGGCTCGGGCTCGCACCCCCTCTATGACGGCTCGCGACTGGCCGCAGAGGAGGATGTGGTCGTGGTCACGCTCAATCATCGCCTCAACGCCTTCGGCTACGCCTATCTGGCGCGGCTCGTTCCAGGCTTTGAAGACTCCGGCAACCTCGGTCAGCTTGACCTGATCCTCGCGCTGAGATGGGTTCGCGACAATATCGCGGCCTTCGGCGGCGATCCCAATCGGATCATGCTGTTCGGCCAGTCCGGCGGCGGCGCGAAGATCGCCACCCTGATGGCCATGCCGGCGGCGGAAGGCCTGTTCCACTGCGCCGCCACCATGAGCGGTCAACAGGTCACGGCGTCCGGGCCGATCAACGCCACCACTCGCGCTGTGACCTGGCTGAAGGCCCTGGGGCTGACGCCCGATCGCGCGGCCGAAGCGGCGACCCTGCCGGTGGAGCGTCTGCTCGAAGCCCAGGCGGAGCAGGACCCGATTCTCGGGTTCGGCGGACTGTATTTCGGCCCGGTTCTGGATTTCCGCGCCCTGCCCCGACATCCCTTCTATCCGGACGCCGCGTCCTCGGGTCTCAAGACGCCCATGATCATCGGCAATACCCGCGAGGAGACGCTGGGCTTCATGGGCGACGATCCCAAAAACCAGGACCTGACCTGGGACACGCTACCGGGTCGATTGACGCCGTCCGTCATGCGGATCGACGTCGCGCCCGAGGTCGTCGTCGACGCCTATCGTCGCATGCATCCCGACTGGTCGCCCGACCAGGTGTTGATCGCCGCGACCACGGCCGGCCGCTCCTGGCGTGGCGCGGTGATCGAGGCCGAGGAACGCGCCAAGGCCGGAGCGCCCGCCTGGGTCTATCAGCTCGACTTTCCCGGCGTCATGGCCTCTGGCCGCAAGGGCGCCTTCCACACGGCGGACATCCCCCTGGTCTTCGGAACTGTCGCCTCGCCCGAATCCCGCGTGAACGGTCCTGGCGCCGAGACCGTCTCAGCGGCCATGCGAAAGGCATTCGCCGCCTTGGCGCGGAACGGTGATCCGAACCACCCGGGCCTGCCGCGCTGGGACCGTTACGAACTGCCACAGCGCCAGACTCTGCTGTTTGATGTCGAGCCACGCATGGCGAACGATCCCAGGGGCGACGAGCGCGCCTTCTTCGCCGCCATTCCCTATATCCAGCCCGGAACCTGACCCGCCTAGAGCGGCACGTTCAGCCGACCGGCCCAGGCCCGGACCAAGTCAGGCCAGACCTGGGCGGGCCGGCCCTGGATCAGACGTACGCCGAAGCCGTGGCCGCCTTCTTGAAAGAGGTGTGCCTCCGTCGGCACGGCCGCAGCCTTCAGCGTCCTCAA
The DNA here is from genome assembly GCF_055391505.1 of Brevundimonas sp. Br13. Taxonomy (NCBI): domain Bacteria; kingdom Pseudomonadati; phylum Pseudomonadota; class Alphaproteobacteria; order Caulobacterales; family Caulobacteraceae; genus Brevundimonas; species Brevundimonas sp. Br13. The sequence continues at coordinate 2,309,448 of NZ_AP044008.1, forward strand.
CAGTTGAAGGCTGTTCTCGACCGGGACCGCCAGGTCGTCCATGGCGTGAAGCATGAAAACCGGCGCGGCGTCCCGCCAATCCATCGCCTCCAGAGAATAGGCCCTGATCTGGTCCGCTGCAGGAGCCTGGCCCAGCAGATGGGTTCGCGAACCCTGGTGGGCGTGGGGGTCAGCCATGGTGGCCACCGGGTACATCAAGACCGTCAGGTCGGGCCTTAGCGAAACGGCGTCTTCGGCGTCGATGGCGGGATAGGTCTCATCGCGCCTGGCGCTGAGCAATCCTGCGAGATGCCCGCCCGCAGAGGCCCCGAGGACGCCAATCCGCGCCGGGTCCACTCCATAGACGTCCGCGCGGGAGCGGATCAGCCGCATCGCCCGTTGCGCATCCTGTAGCGGGGCGTCCGGCCCGGCGGCCCAACCATCCGCCGGAAGTCGGTAGCGAAGCACGAAACAGGTCGTACCGGTCGCCGCGAAGACGCGGGCGACGTCGTAGCCCTCTTTGTCGAGAACCGCCCAACGGTAGCCGCCGCCCGGAATCAACAGCAGGGCCGAGCCGTTGGGTCGTGCCGGCCGAAAGACCGTCAGCATAGGATCATCGGTGTACTGGGCGTAGCGGTCGTGAAAAGCCGGATCGGTCGAACGCTCCGGCACGATCGGCGTGAGCCGCACCCCCTCCCCGCCCGGCGCGCCGCGGGGCCACAACCGGATCGTTTCGTCGGGGTCGGGCGGCGCGGCCGCCTGCCGCTCTCCAGCAGAGAAAGCCTCGGCCGCCGCCGGCCGTCCGAACACCAGGCCGCCTGCGGCGAAGACCAGGCCGAGCAGATGTCTTCGAAGCAGCGTCATCTCTCCATCCAAAAAGAAGCGGCCGGACGAGTGATCGTCCGGCCGCGCTTTGATCAGACCTTGGCCGGAGCGTACTTCGGCGAAAGCAGATGCACCACCAACAGGGCGATCAGATAGGCTGAAGCCGCCACGATGAAGATCGGCGTATAGGTCCCGATCTGCTCCAGCACATAGCCGGCGTACTTCGCCATCGCCATCCCGCCGATGGCCCCCAACATGCCCCCGATCCCGACGACCGAACCGACCGCCGAGCGCGGGAAGACGTCGCCCGGCAGGGCGTAGAGATTGGCCGAAAAGCCCTGGTGGGCCGCGGTGGCCAGACCGATGATGCCGACCGCCACCCAGAGGTTGGACGCCATGGCGGCGAAAGCGACCGGGACGGCGCACAGGGCGCAGATCAGCATGGTGATCTTGCGGGCCCTATTGACGCTCATGCCGCGGTGCATGAAGCGAGACGACAGCCAACCGCCGCCGACCGATCCCACGTCCGACAACAGGTAGATGGCGACCAGCGGGGGGCCGAAGGATTTCAGATCAAGTCCGTAGGTTTTGCCGAGGAAGTCCGGCAGCCAGAACAGGAACATCCACCAGATGGGGTCGATCAGGAACTTGCCCACGGCGTAGGCCCAAGTTTCCTTGACGCCCAACAGCTTGGTCCATTTGACCTTTTCAACGACATCGGCAGGATCCTGCTCGATATAGGCCAGCTCGGCAGCCGACAGCCGCTTCTGTTCGCGCGGCCGGCGATAGACCAGGAGCCAGATCGGCAGCCAAATTAGGCCCAGCAGGCCGGTGATGACGAAGGCCAGTTGCCAGCCGAAGGCCAGAACCAGACCCGGAACGATCAGGGGCGTGACAATGGCGCCGATATTGGTGCCCGCGTTGAACAGGCCCGTCGCCAGGGCGCGTTCCTTCTTTGGGAACCACTCGGCGACGGCCTTGATGCCTCCAGGGAATCCGCCGGCCTCGCCGACGCCCAGGAGCATGCGCGCCATCATGAAGTGCGACAGATCCCGCGCCGCACCGTGCAGGATGTGGCCGATCTGCCAGATGCCGAATGCCACGCCCAAGCCCCAGCGTGCGCCGACGCGGTCCATGATCCGGCCCCAGAGCAGATAGGCCACGGCGTAGGAGGCCTGGAACCAGAAGACGATGTCGGCGTAGTCGGTCTCCGACCAACCGAACTCGGTTGACAGCATGGGCTTCAAGAAGCCGATCATCTGGCGATCGACATAGTTGATGACCATGGCTGCAAACAGCAGCCACATGATGATCCACCGATACTTGCCCGGCGACGGCGCCTTGATCTCAATCGGTCCTGCGCTTGACGCGTCGGTCATGATTATTCCCGTTCCTGATGGTTCCTCACGCGTCCCGGCTCTCTCGTCCCTCAACGGCGGCCAGGTTGACGTGTTTAAGAAGATTACTGCGCTTCAGCCCTCACGACCGAGCAATGGAGTTCGGCAACGCCCCTGAACACGCATACGGCCTGATCCCCTGCATGGACCCGGTGTACGCCGGTAACGGCGCCGGTGGAGATCAACATGCCGGCCTTCAGCGGTCGGCCCCATCGGGCGCAATGCTCGGCCAAGAAACGGACGGACTCCATTGCGCCGCCCTGAAGCGACGCAGAACCGCCGACGCCGACGCTCTCGCCGTTGACGAAGGTTTCGACCTCGATCGCCTCCAGCCGCTCGCGCCAATCCGCCAATTCAGGCCCGATGATCAGGCCGCCGTTGTTGCCGAAGTCTGAGGCGACGACTGCGGAGCCCAGGTCATTGATCGCCGACAAGGGGCTGCCCGCCAGTTCGACGCCCACGAAGATCTTGTCGATCGCCGCGACGGCGTCCGCCAAGCTCCAATCCGTCTTGTCGGGGTCCAGATCATGACCGATGCGGGCGATGAACTCGGACTCGACGGCTGCAAAGCCGCCCTCGATCTCCGGCAACGCCGTCGCGGCGCCTTCAGCGCTCGCCCAAACATTGCGTGCAAAGATGGCCCCGGCCAGTCGGTGAACCCCCAGCTCCGGCTGCTGTGAAGGCGGCACCCCGCCGACCTTCCATCCGACGACCTTGTCGGGAAACCGCTCTATGGCGGCGGCCTGGATCGCATAGGCCTGGACCATGTTTTCCGGAATCCGGCCTGGATAGGTAGGCGTGGGGCGGCAGGCGAGTCGCGCCGCCACGAAGCGCGCCGCGATCTGATCTGGCTCTGCGGCGACAGGGGCCGTCCCGATTTCGGCGATCGGCGTCGCGCTCATGACGCTACGCTCACGAATGAATAGGTGCGGATCAAGGTAAGGCCTCGCAAACAGGCCGCGATAAGAGCGAGCGAGGAAACCGGTGTCAATGCGCTTTGAAGAGGTTTGTAGCGTCCGGCGCGAGTCGGCGTTATGGCTGAAGCTCGACAAGAAGGAAGGAGCCGCACCTTGGCTCAAGACGATCCGCGCCCCGGCAAGACGGCTAAGCGGGCCACCATCAACGACGTCGCCCGCGTGGCGGAAGTGTCCAAAAAGACCGTCTCGCGCGTGATCAACCAGTCGCCGTTCGTGCGCCAGGACACGCGGGAACGAGTCAATGCGGTCATCAAGGCGTTGGGCTTTACGCCCGATCCCCAGGCGCGCGGGCTGGCGTTCCGCCGCTCTTTCCTGATCGGCCTGATCTACGACAACCCCAGCCCGACCTATGTCGTCAATATGCAGCAAGGCGTGCTGGACGCCCTGAAGGGTTCGGGGTTGGAACTTGTCGTCCATCCTTGCAACCGCAACTCCCCTACTCTGCTTGAGGACATCCGAGGCTTCGTGGAGCGGCAAAGGCTCTATGGCGTCATCATGCCCCCTTCGGTGTCTGAGGACGAGGCGGTCATCGCGCTGCTGCGCGAACTGGATTGCCCCTATGTCCGCATCGCCTCGGTAGCCCTGGACGAGCCGGCGTCGATGGTGGTGACGAACGACGGGATAGGGGCGGCTGAGGCGGCGAATCACCTTGCCGACCTGGGCCACCGGCGGATCGGTCTGGTTCGCGGGCCGGACCTGTTCCGATCGTCGGCGGTGCGAAGCAAGGGCTTTATCGACGCCCTGTCGGCGCGCGGGATTCCACTGGCGCCCGAATACGACTTCAAGGGCGCCTATACGTTTGAATCAGGTGTTGAAGCCGGCCACGCCCTGCTTTCCTTGGCCCACCCGCCCAGCGCCATCTTCACCCTCAACGACGACATGGCGATCGGGATCATGCAGGCGGCCCGCGAGCGGGGGCTGGAGCTGCCACGCGACCTGTCGATCGTCGGGTTCGACGATCTGCCCATGGCCGCGCGGGTCTGGCCGAACTTGACCTCCGTCCGCCTGCCGATTCGCGACATGGGCCGCATGGCGGCCGAGAAGCTTCTGGCGCCCATGCGCGGCGTGGATGCGGCCCAGTTGAAGCAGCCGGAAGTCCGACCTGCTCTCGTGGTGCGGAAATCCGCTATCCCTGCGGCTTGAAAACGCTTTTCAAAAAGGCGGCCGGCGCGGGCCACGCGCCGGCCGAGCCTTGGCCTTATGCGGGCTCCAAAGCCTTCGCGCCGCTCAGAACGCCCTTCAGATAGTCGCGAATATCTTCGTCCGTAGCGTTGGCGAAGAAGTATTCGGAAAACCGCTCGCCCGCGATCGCGGCTTTCAGCAAGTCCTGATCCATCTCCTTCAGCACGGTCAGCATGTCCTTGCAGGATGCGGCCTTCAGATCGCGCAGCACGCCTCGGTTCTTGCGCATGATCTCCGCACGTTCCTTGGGATAGCCCAGGCCGCGCTCGCCCTCGAACAGTTTGCGATACACGTCCTGAAGGTTCAGCTCCGCCGCCCAACCGAACCCCTTGGCATAGGGCATGGAGATGGCGTTTCCGTCATTGATCTGGCCGAACAGGAAGGCGTCGGTCGGATCAATGACCAGGCCGCAGAAGACGCCCGGCATGCTGTTGCAGGCCAGCATCGATCCCATGCCGGTGCCGCAACCGGTCACCACGAAGTCGGCGGCGCCGGAGTTGAGCAGGATGGCGGTCAGCACGCCGTTCATCACATAGGTCAGCGACGCCTTATCCTCGGCGGCGTACATTCCATAGTGGAACACCTGATGCCCCAGCGGCTCCGCGACGGCGGACAGAGCCGCATGCACCGTCTCGCTTTTTGCGGCCTGGCTGTTTTCGATAATGAGCGCGATCTTCATGGGGACTCCTCAAGGCGAGTTCAGGCGACATCGAACCATGTCGCGCGATTATGGGCTAATGGATTGCATCATAATATGACACCGGTTACCTAGTCCACATGGGGAGAGATGCAAGGTCACCCGGATCGATTTCGCGGCGAAGCTGACAGAGCGGAACATTCGCCCTTGCCGCATCACACCCGCTAAACGGCGTCGCAAAAGGCGCAGACCAGAGGAAACACAATATGACCACTCCATTCGACCTCACCGGAAAAGTCGCCCTGGTCACCGGCGGCAATGTGGGCTTGGGCCAGGGAATCGCTCTGGCTCTGGCGGAAGCCGGCGCCGACATCGTTTCGGTCGCCCTGTCGGATTCCGACGACACGGTCGCCAAGGTGAAGGCCATGGGACGCCGCGCTCATGCGGTCAGCGCCGATCTGACCTCGATCGAACCGGTCGAGCGCGTGGTTCAGGAAACCCTTGAGGCGATGGGCCGGATCGACATCCTGGTCAACAATGCGGGCCTGATCCGTCGCGCCGACGCCGTGGACTTCACCGAGGCCGACTGGGACCTGGTGATGAACATCAATCTGAAGACCGTCTTCTTCCTCAGCCAGGCCGTGGCCCGTCACTTCATCAAACAGGGCGAAGGCGGCAAGATCATCAACATCGCCTCCATGCTTTCCTTCCAGGGGGGCATCCGGGTGCCCTCCTACACCGCCTCCAAGTCGGGCGTGGCCGGCCTGACCAAGCTGATGGCCAACGAATGGGCGCCGCACGGCATCACCGCCAACGCCATTGCGCCTGGGTATTTCGCCACTGCCAACACTCAGGCGCTGCGCGAGGACCCCGTCCGCTCGGCTGAAATCCTGGGCCGCATCCCGGCCGGCCGCTGGGGCGAGCCTTCGGACCTCGGCGGGGCCGCCGTCTTCCTGGCGAGCCGAGCGTCCGACTATGTCCAAGGCGCCATCCTGCCGGTCGACGGCGGTTGGCAGGCGCGCTGAGCGACGGCTAGTCTGAAGCATGACCCACAGCGCATCTCCCCGCCGCATCCTCTGCTTCGGCGAGATGCTGCTGCGGTTTTCGCCCAATCAGCACGAGTTGCTTCTGCAGTCTCCCGCCCTGACGGTCCGTCCAGGGGGCGCGGAGGCGAATGTCGCGGTCTCCCTGGCCCAATTCGGCGCCCCCACGGGTTTGGCGACAGTCTTGCCCGACAACGTCCTGGGTCGCGCCGCGCGTGACGAAGTGCGCCGACACGGCGTCGATACCTCGACGGTCGTGTTCAAGGCCGGTCGAATGGGCCTGTACTTCCTCACCCCTGGGGCCGTAAGGCGCCCATCGGAAGTCCTGTACGACCGCGCCGGCTCCGCCTTCGTCGAACATGTCCATACGGCGTTCGATTGGGACGCCTTGCTGGACGGGGTGGAATGGCTGCACGCGTCCGGCGTCACGCCGGCTACCGGCCCTAACGGCTCGTCCGCCGCCGTCGCCCTGATAGATGCTGCGGCGCGCCTGGGGGTTAAGGTCAGTTATGACGGCAACTTCCGCGGAAAGCTGTGGGAGCAATGGGACGGCGATCCCCCGAGGGTCTTGGGCGGCATGCTGAGCGGCGCGACCCTGGCCTTTGCTGACGATCGTGACTTCGGCCTGGTGCTGAGGACGCGGTTCGACGACGCCGACCCGGCCGTCCGGCGTCGCGAGGCCGCAAAGGCCGCCTTCAACGCCTTTCCTCGTCTTCAACGCATCGCCTGCACCCTGCGGGTGCAAGACAGCGTCGCCGACCAGGCGCTTTCAGCGGTGATGCTGACGCGAGACGGTGGACGGATCGTCGAAACGCAGGCGGACGCCCTGCACATGGCCGGTGTCGTGGACCGGGTAGGCGGTGGCGACGCCTTCGCTTCCGGCGTGCTGTTCGGGCTCTGGAGCGGCTGGTCGGATCAGCAGGCGCTGGATTTCGGCTTGGCGGCCGCCGGCCTGAAACACTCGGTTCCGGGCGATTTCAACATGTTCTCGGCCGATCAGGTTCGGGCGGCCATGGGTGACAACGGGTTCGACATTCGCCGTTAGATCCCAGCCGGATCCCGTCGAGACTCCCCTAGGAAACCGGTGTCAATCGTGCTTGATTGAGTCTCCAACCGGCCGCGAAGAGCCGTTTCAGAGGTCCAGGAGTTTCAGCATGCATGCCCCTTCCATGAGCCGTCGCGCCGTCTTGGCCGCCGGCGCCGCCGCCACATTCGTCGCCGCCTCAGCACCCGCCCTCGCTGTCGCCGCCTCGGCGCCTCAGCGGGACGCCATCCTGGCGGGGATGAAGCGGGCCGCACGCTTTATGACCGATGAGGCTGCAGTCGAAGGCGGTTATGTCTGGCAGTATCTGCCCGACTTTTCTCGGCGTTGGGGCGAGCTGGAAGCCGGCCCGACCATGATCTGGGTGCAGCCGCCTGGAACCGCGACCATGGGGCACCTGTTCCTGGACGCCTACCATGCGACCGGCGACGAATTCTATTATGAGGCCGCCAAGTCCGCCGCCGACGCTCTAGTCCGGGGCCAACACCCGGCCGGCGGCTGGAACTATGTCATCGACACGGCCGGCGAGGCTTCGCTGAGGCGGTGGTACGACACGGTCGGCAAGAACGCATGGCGGCTGGAGGAATTTCATCGCTACTACGGCAACGCCACCTTCGATGACGCGGGTACGGCTGAGGCCTCGCAACTGCTTCTTCGCCTGTACCTCGAAAAGCGAGACCGCAAATATCTGGCGCCTCTGAACAAGGCGATCGATTTTGTTCTCGACAGCCAGTATCCGAACGGAGGCTGGCCTCAACGTTACCCCTTCGTACAGAACGGCGGCGTCCACGGGCACGCCGACTACACGCCCTACATCACCTTCAATGACGATGTCGCAGGCGAGAATCTGGAGTTTCTGATCTACGCCTGGCACGGGTTGGCGCGGAACGGACGCGGCGATCCGCGCATCCTGGATGCGATCAACCGCGGCATGGATATCTTCGTCAGAACCCAACAGCCTCAGCCCCAGCCCGCCTGGGGCCTGCAGCATTTCCCCGACACCCTAAAGCCGGCCGGCGCGCGGACGATCGAACCTCAGGCCCTCGTCACCCATGCGACGGGCACCAACATCAAGTCGATGCTCGGCTTCTACCGGTTGACCGGGGACCGGAAATTCCTTGACCGCCTGCCTGAGGCCCTGGACTGGCTGGATCAGGTCGCGACCAAGCCGCCGCTCAATACACCGGGGCGGACCCATCCCACCTTCATTCTCGAAGGCGCCAACACCCCGATCTACATCCATCGTCGGGGATCCAACGTCGCCAACGGCCAGTACTACGCCGACGACAATCCCGAGAATCTGATCGTCCACTACGGTTCGTTCCGGAACGTGGACACGCCCGCTCTTCGCGCGGAGTATGCCCGCCTCTCCGCCCTGCCGGTCGAGGCTGCGACGCAAGGGTCGCCGCTGAAGGCGCGACCGGGCTCTCTACGGCTTCCGACCTATTTCACCCTTCAGGACGTCGATGTCTGGGACATGTCCGGCGAGGCCAAACGGCCGTCGCCGGTCAGCGAGAGCCGCGTAGCCGAGGTTCTGGCCGGACTGAATGCGCGGGGCTATTGGCCGACGCCGCTGACGACGACGTCGAACCCCTACAGGGGCGACTCCCCGACGGCCGTGACCGGCGGCGAATATCAGATGACACGCGTCGGCGACGTCTGGGACACGTCGCCCTATCGGACCGACTACCCGGTCGAGGGCGTTTCCACCTCGGTCTTCATTCGGAACATGGGCGATCTGATCCAGGCCCTGGTCGCCTGATTGGAGCGGGCGGCCCGAATGATCGGGCCGTCCGGCGTCCGGCCTTTAGAGGTAGGCGCCCACCTGCCAGGGGACGAACTCATTGTCGCCGATGCCCAGCGCCTCCGACTTTGACGGCTCGCCAGAGGCCACGGCCAGCATCTTTTGGAAGATCCGTTCGCCGACATCGGTAAGGCTGGCGCCCGTAAGCACCGGCGATGCGTCGATATCCATGTCCTCGTCCATCCAACGCGCCAATTTGGCGTTGGAGGCGATCTTGATCGAGGGCGCCGGCTTGGCCCCGAAGACTGAGCCACGGCCGGTGGTGAAGACGATCAGATTGGCGCCCGAGGCGATCTGGCCCGTCGCCGAACAGGGATCGTAGCCTGGGCTGTCCATGAAGCTGAGCCCCCTGGCCGCCCGCGGTTCGGCATAGCCGATCACGTCGTTGAGCGGCGTCGAGCCCGACTTGGCGACGGCCCCCAGAGACTTCTCCAGGATGGTTGTCAATCCGCCCTTCAGATTGCCCGGAGAGGGGTTGTTGTTCAGCTCCATCTGATGTCGCGCCGCATAGTCGCGCCACCAGGCCAGGCGCGCCTGCAGCTTGTCGGCGACGGCCTGTGACGCAGCACGGCGCAGCAGCAGGTGTTCGGCTCCCCAGATTTCGGGTGTCTCCGACAACAGGGCCGACCCGCCGTGGCTGACCAGCCGATCGACCGCCTCGCCCAAGGCCGGGTTGGCCGTGACGCCGGACCAGCCGTCCGAGCCGCCGCACTGAAGGCCGACCGTTAGATGCTCGGCCGACACGGTCGTGCGTCGCATCTTGGCGCCCTCCCTGATCAGGTCGCGAACGATCGCGACGCCGGCCTCGATCGCGCGCCCTGTCCCTCCAGCCTCCTGTATAGTCAGGGCGTGAAGTGTGGGACCGGCGTTCAGCCCCTCATTGGCGAGCCAGGCGGGGATCTGATTGGCCTCGCACCCCAGCCCTACGATCAGCAGGGCGTGAAAGTTCGGGTGTCGGGCATAACCTCCCAGGGTGCGCTGCAAAAGGGCGACGTCGGAAGACAGGGATGAGCCGCCGCATCCCCCCTGGTGGGTGAAGGCGACCACCCCGTCAACACCGTCCGGCAGGCCGTCATCAGGAAAGGCGTCGGCGATGCGGCGCGCCACTGTGGCGGAACAGTTCACGCTGGTGAGCACGCCGATATAGTTTCGCGTCCCCACTCGCCCGTCCGGGCGCACGATCCCCTGAAAGGTCGCGTCAGACCGCAGCGGCGGCGAACGCAGATCTGCCCCCACCTCGGCCTCTCGTCCATCGTCGGTCATCATCAGATTATGGATGTGAACGTGGTCTCCCGGCGCGATCGCAATGCGGGCGCGGCCGATGACCTGACCATAGCGACGAACCACTCCTCCCGCTTCCACAGCATGACGCGCGATCTTATGACCCGTGGGGATGTGGATGCGCGCGGGGACGTCCAAGCCTTCGGGAGTCTGGCCTTCGGAAATGTCATCCAGGGCGATGGCGACGTCGTCGAGTGAATTTAAGACCAGAATGCGAGACATGATCTAGACCGCCGCCTCCCGCGCCGCCTCGACCGCTCCTTCGCGACACAGCGACAGATAGGCGTCCGTAACCGCCAGGGCGAAGCGGTGGTCCGCCGCCAGGCGCTGCGGAAAAACGGCCGCAAGCCTCAGAAGACTCAGCACCTGGTCGGCTTCATTGTCAGCCTCAGCCAGACGCCGGGCCGTTTCGGCGGCCAGCGGATCATCGACCTCGAAGCGCTCTCCCCCTTCCGTCAAACCCGATTGCCACCTCATCCAGGCCGCTACGCCCAGCGCCGTCGCCTTGATCCCGAGCCCTGCCGCCAAACGATCTGCGGCTGTCGCCAACAGTCGCTGTGGCAGCTTCTGAGAACCGTCGATGGCGATCTGGCGTGTGCGATGCATCAGGGCGGCGTTGCAGAAGCGCGCCATGAGGGCGTTCCGATAGTCGGCGATCACCAAACCGGGCGGCGGCTCCAACGTCGTCTCGACCTCGTCCCACAGGGCTTCGACATAGGTGCGGAAGGATGGCACACCCACCACCTCATGCACATGTTCGAAGCCGGCCAGGGCCCCAAGGTAGGACAAGGCGGAGTGAGCGCCGTTCAGGAGTCTCAGCTTGGCGTTCTCCCAAGGCTCGACGGACTCCGCCAACTGAACGCCCAGGCCTGGAAAGTCCGGTCGCTCGCCGGCGAAGTGGTTTTCGATCACCCACTGGGTGAAGGGCTCCGTCTTGACCATGCCTTGATCCTCAAAGCCGAGCCGGCCGGTCAGTCGCGCCACATCGTCGGGGGTAGTCGCAGGAACAATGCGGTCGATCATGGTCTGCGGGAAGGCGCCATGACGCCTGATCCAGTCGGCCAAATCAGGGTCGATACGGCCCGCCATCGCCAGCACGGCCGCCCTGATTCTTTGCCCGTTCTGCGGAAGATTGTCGCAGCTGATGACGGTGAAGGGTTTAAGGCCCGCAGCCTTGCGCGCCTTCAGCGCCGCAACAAGGAATCCGGGGGCCGTGCGCGGCGCCTCCAGATCGATCAAATCCGCAGCCACGTCCGGATCATTGAAAATCAGATCGCCGCTTGCGGGGTCGATACGGTAACCCTTTTCGGTGACGGTCAAGGTGACGATGTGAACCTCAGCCCTCGCCATGGCGGCCACCAGGGCGGCGGGGTCTTCTGGGCCGACCAGGACGCCGCAGCCCGAGCCAATGACGCGAAGATCCTCGCGCGCCCCGTCACGCAGCACCAGGGTGTACAGTCCGTCTTGGGGATTCAGTTGGTCTCTGACGCCCGGCGACCGCAGCGAGGCCCCGAGAACCCCCCAACGCAGGTCGCCGCCGGCCAGGGCGTCGTCGAAAACAACCGCCTGATGGGCGCGGTGGAAGGCTCCCACCCCCAGATGCACTACGCCGGTCTTCACCTCCGCACGGTCATATTTGGGCTGAGCGACGTCCAAAGGCAGTTGCGACAAAGCCCCTGAGTTCAGCCGGGACGTTTGACCGCTCACAGCTTGTAAGCCGCCTTGACCAGGCCATAGGTCAGGGCGTGGGCGACCTCGTGCGCCTCGTCCTCCTCGATCCTATGCTCCACCACAAGCCGGGCCAGGAAGCTGCAGTCCATGCGCCGCGCCACATCGTGACGGGCCGGGATCGACAGGAAGGCGCGGGTGTCGTCATTGAACCCGACCGTGTTGTAAAAGCCGGCGGTCTCGGTGACCTGTTCGCGGAAGCGGCGCATGCCCTCTGGGCTGTCGTGGAACCACCAACTGGGACCCAGTTTCAACGCCGGATAATGACCGGCCAGCGGAGCCAGTTCGCGGCTGTAGCTGGTCTCGTCGAGGGTGAAGACGATCAAGGACAGGCGCCTGTCCGCTCCAAAGCGATCCAGCAGCGGCTTCAACGCCCTGACGTAATCGGTCGGGGTGGGAATGTCGCATCCCTTGTCGCGTCCAAAGCGATCGAACACCGTCGCCGAATGATTGCGGAAACTGCCGGGATGCAGTTGCATCACCAGGCCGTCCTCGACCGACATGGCGGCCATTTCGGTCAGCATCTGGCCGCGAAACAGCTCGGCGTCCGCAGCTGTCGCAGACGCCGTGGATACGCGACGGAACAGAGCCTCGGCCTCTCCTCTCGGCAGATCCGCCGTAAAGGCGGTCGGATGGCCGTGGTCGGTCGAGGTCGCGCCCCTTTCGATGAAGAAGGCGCGACGGTCGCGGAGGGCTTGAAGATAGCCGTCCCAGCTCATGACGTCGCGACCGGTAAGATCGGCCAGGCTGTGCAGATTGTCGCGGAAACCCTCATAGTCCGGATCAAGGACCGGGTCGGGTCGAAACGCGGTCAGCACCCTGCCTTTCCAGCCTGACGACGCGATGGTCTTGTGGTGATCCAGGGTGTCGAGCGGGCTCTCGGTGGTGGTCAAAACCTCGATATTGTAGCGTTCGAACAGGGCGCGTGGCCGGAAACCGTCGGTTTTGAGGGCGGCGTCGATGACGTCGTAATAATGGTCCGCCGTCTCGCCCGAGAGACGCACATCCAGGCCGAACACCTCGGCATAGACCCAGTCATGCCAGAGGCGCGAAGGCGTGCCGCGAAACAGGTGATAGTTCTCGGCGAACCGGCGCCAGATTTTCCTGGGATCCGTCTCCACAGGCCCGCCGTCGACGCGCGGCACGCCCAGATCCTCCATCGCCATCCCCTGCGAATACAGCATCCGAAAGACGTAATGGTCGGGCGTAATCAGCAGCTCAGCCGGGTTGGCGAAGGCTTGGTTCAGGGCGAACCAGCTGGGGTCTGTATGCCCGTGCGGACTGATGATCGGCAGATCTTTGACGGCGTCATACAGCCGCCGCGCGACTGCGCGGGTTCCCGCATCTGCTGGAAACAGGCGGTCGGGATGAAGTCGGAGCGGCTGAGTCATGAAATCCTTCCCTCAGTTCCCGCCGGCCGGACGCGACGAGTCGTTTCTGTCCCTCCTGTTACAGGGCCGAGGACAAAAAAGACACCGGTTACCTACAGGTCGAAAAATCCTGGTCGGCCTATGGCGCCCGCAGAATATGCGGCGCTTTAATCAAACATGCTGGACGGCCCGCCCAGGCGCGCTTTCCAATCAGCCTCAGATCAGCCCATGGCCCTTCGGCAGTTCGGCGTATCGATGCACCCGCGTCGCCATGACGAGGCCGAAGCCTATCATGACGGTCAGCATCACCGTGCCGCCGTTGGACAACAGCGGCATGGGCACGCCCACGACTGGCGCAAGCCCCATAACCATGGCTCCGTTGATCAGCACATACATGGCGAAGGTGGCGATCACGCCGGACGCCGCCAAACGGCCGAAATGACTGTGGGACAGGGACGCTATTCGCAAAGAGATCAATATGATGGCCGCATAGGCGCTGAGCAGGAAGAAGGCGCCGACGAAGCCGAACTCCTCAGCGAAGGCGGCGAAGATGAAGTCGGTATGCCGCTCGGGCAGAAACTCCAGCTGGCTCTGGCTGCCCAGGCCGTAGCCCTTGCCAAGAAGCCCGCCCGAGCCCATCGCGATCTTGGATTGGACGATCTGATACCCCTTGTCGGCCATGTCGGCCTCAGGGTTCAGGAAGGTCAGGACCCGGTGGCGCTGATAGTCGTGCATGCCGAACATCACATAGGGAGGCACGGCGACCGTGGCGACGGCGGCGACGGCGGCGATGATCTTCCAGTTCAGACCGGCCATGAACATGATGGCCGCGCCGGTCAGGCCGATCAGCATGGCCGAGCCCAGATCCGGCTGGTGCGCCACCAGCAGGAAGGGCATGCCGATGATGGCGACGGGAATGATCAGCTTCCAGTGAAAGCTCGCCTCCTTGGCCGAGGCCCCGTGGTACCAACGCGCCAGGGCCAGAACCACGCCGATCTTCATGATTTCCGAGGGCTGTATGCGGGTCACGCCCAGGTCAAGCCAGCGCGTGGCGCCGAGCGCGGTGTAGCCCAACGGCGTCTCGACGAGAGCCAGTAGGAACAGGGCCACGCCATAGATGGGATAGGCCAGGGCGAACCAGTAGCGAATGTTGATCATCGACAGCCCCAGCATCAGCACCAGGCAGACGCCGAACCGGATCAGGTGTTTAGCCGCCCAGGGTGACCACGAGCCGCCCCCCACCGAATAGAGCATCATTGCGCCCGCGCCGCCTACGGCGCAGATGAGCAGCAGAAGCCGCCAGTCGAGCTGGCTGATCTTGGTCGAAACGCGCTCGCGCTCGCCGGGACGAGACAGGGCGGAAGCGGTCATAAGCGCGGCTCCGTCGATGGGGGAAGCGGATCAACCGCCTCCGGCGTCGGCGCCGCCGGCTCGACGGTCGAAGGCTGGGTCAGGTCCGTCGTCTCTGTCGGCTCGGGCGCCGGCGGGCGTTCCATTCGCGCGCGCATCTCCGGATCCTTCAGCAAGGCGACCTTCATCACCTCCCGCGCGCGCGGCGCGCCGGCTGTACCGCCGCCCATGCCGCCGTGTTGCACAATCACCGACACGGCGTAGCGGGGATTGTCCGCCGGCGCGAAGGCGATGAACAGGTTGTGGTCCTTCTGGGCCCAGGGCCGGCCCGCGCCCTTGCGGGAGCCGGCGCCGTAGTTCTGCGCCTGGGCCGTCCCGGTCTTGCCCGCCATGCGGATGTCGCCGAGGCCCAGTTGGCTGTTCCTGAAGCCGGTCCCGCCGACGTCGGTCACCGCCTCCATCCCTTCCCGCATCACCTGCACGAAGGCCGGATCATAGGGCAGGTCGGCGAAGCTGCGGTCGCCCCCCTGCTCCACTCCCCCGATCGACTTGATCAGCCGCGGCGTCACGGCCTTTCGGCCATTGGCCAGTCGCGAAGCATAGACGGCCAGTTGCAGGGCGTTGACCGTCAAGGCGCCTTGACCGATGCCGTAGCTCGGCGTTTCGCCCGGATACCATTTGCCGTCGCCCCGCACGGGATTCTTCCGCCGCCATTCTCGGTCAGGCACCAGGCCCGGCTTCTGGCCGGAGATGCCGATGTCGTAGGTCTGGCCAAAGCCCATTTCGCGCGCCGTCTCGGCGATGGCGTCCGGCCCGACCTCGACCGCCAGGGTCATGAAATAGACGTTGCAGGAGTTCTTGATCGCCGAACGCATGTCCTGCGAACCGTGCCGTCCCAGGCAGGCGAACCGCCGCCCCAGATAGTAGGCCCCGTTGCAGACGATCCGTCGGTTCGGATCGCCGCCCCGTTTCAACGCCGTCAGCCCGACGACCGGCTTGAAGGTCGAGCCGGGCGCGAACGTCCCCGTGAGAGCCTTGTCCAGCAGCGGGCGACGTTCATAGTCGGCCAAGGCGCGATAGATGCTGGAAGGCACGCCCCCCACAAACAGGTTGGGATCGAACGATGGGGCGGAGGTCATCGCCAGGATGTCGCCGTTGCGGACGTCCATCACGACGCAGGCCCCGGACTCCTCGCCGAACACCTCCAGCGCCCGGTTCTGAATGTCGGCGTCGAGGGTCAGAACCACTTCCTGCCCGGGAACCGCCGGGCGGGAGCCGCCCACATCCTCGGCCACCACCCGACCCCGCGCGTCCACCTCGACGCGATTACCGCCGGGCTCGCCGCGCAGGGCCTCGTCCAGCGCCTTCTCCACCCCTTGCCGGCCGATGCGGAAACTGGGGTTGAACAGCAGGGGCGGAACCTCCTCCCCCCTGTCGCGGATGGCCTTGACGTCCCGATCGGACACCTTGGCCACATAGCCGACCACATGGGCGAAAGAGCCGCCGAAAGGATAGTAGCGGGCGTCGTTCATGTCTGCCATGACGCCCGGCAGCTCGTTGGCGTACAGATTGACCTTGGCGAACTCCTCCCAGGTCAGGTCGCTCTTGACCGGAACCGGGTTGAACTTGGACGAGGCGTTGACGTCGCGGATGATGGCGCGGCGGCGTTCCAGGGTGTCGGGAAGCAGCCGACCCAGCAGGTCCAGGGTCTGGTCCAGGTCCTTGGTTTCGTCGCGCACCACCAGCACTCGGAAACTGGGGCGGTTGCCGGCGATGACGACGCCGTTGCGATCCTTGATCAGGCCCCGCGGCGGCGGAACCATGCGGAAGTTGAACTGGTTCTGCGACGAGAGGGTCGCATACTCCTGAGCCTGCACGACCTGGAGCTGGGCCAGCCGCCCTACAAGCGCCGCCACGCCGAGGGTCGCCAGGCCGCCGAACACGAAGGTGCGCCGCAGGAACGAGCCCTGTCGTTCATTGACGTCGGCGAAAAAAATGGAAGGTTCGCCGCTCATCGGAAGCGAATGTCTCCATCGTCGAACCGCTCAAGCATCCAGTCAGCGACCGGATAAAGCAGGAGGGTCGGGACGATCTGGCCGATCAGCGACAGAATAGCCGGCGGATTGCCCGCCCGCACCGTCACGATGACATAGGCGAACAGAAACGCCCCCAGGGTGCAGGCCACATACCAGGCGAACCGGATCAGCCCTTCGTGTCCGGCCAAAAGATTGCGCGACAGAAGCAAGACGCCATAGACCCCCATCAGACACAGGGCCCACATGCCGAGCGGGCCGTTCCAAAACAGGTCAAGGAACAGGCCCAGGGCGAACAGCACAGCCGGCGCCGTCATCGACGGACGGATCAAGGGCCAGGCGAAGGCCAGAACCATGGGCACGACCGGCTCCGGCAAGGTCAGGCCGAAAAGCTGGGCGGGGGTGGCCAGGACGATGGTCGCCGCGACCGCCACAAGGGCCGGATAGAGGATCCATTGCAAAGGCCCGACGACGCGGACCGCAACCGGCCGTCTCACGCGGCGCCTCCCGGCGCAGGCGAGGGTCCGCCCGGCGGAGTCTCAGGCGTGGACTGATCCGGAGCGGCGCGCGGAGCCGGACCGCGCTGAACCGACGGCCCGGCGGTTGCGGCCTGCGAAGCCTGGGCCTGCCGCGTGCGTTCGGCCTGGGCGCGTGCGGCCGCTTGCCGGCGTGCGGCAACGTCCGCAATCGCAGCCGCCTGTTCGAGGCTGGGCTCGGGCGCCGTCCCCAGACCCGCCAGGGGCGGCGCATTCAGGGCGTTGGGATCGACCAGTTGGCCGAAGTCCTGGAACAACAGCACACGCACATAATCGACAGCGCCACGATCGCTGAACAGTTTGACGCGCCAGCTGCCGTCAATGCCCTTGGCGGCGACGCCGATCGGTATGCCGCGCGGCAGTCCCCCACCGTCCCCAGAACTCAGAATGCGATCACCCGGCTGCACCGAGCCGGCTCCGCGAACAAACTCCAGACGCGGGTTGTCGCTGCCGTCGCCGGTGAGAAGCGCCCGCGCATCGGTGCGATCCACCAGGACGGGCGTCCGAGACGCCACATCGGTCAGGAGCACCATGCGGCTCACGCCTCCGGTCGCGCCCGTCACGCGACCGACGAGGCCGTGTTCATTGATCACCGGATTGCCGATCCGCACGCCGCGGCGCGTGCCCACGTCCAGAAGCTTGGCCCGATTAAAGGGTCCGCGCGCGTCGGAGATGGCGCGCGCCGTGATCATCGGAACGGGCGGCTCAGTCCGCAGCCCCAGCAAGGCTTCATAGCGCGCGTTGACGTTCTTCAGGGCGATGGCCTGGTCGCGCCACGGTTGGAGTTCCGCCAATTCCGCCTTGAGTTTCCGATTTTCCGACACCGCGAAGAAATAGCCCCCGACATAGTCGGTGACGGCGCCGACCCAGCGCACCGGCGCGGCCAAGATCCCGCTGACAGGTCCAGTCACCGTATCAGCCGCTCCGCGCACGGCGCCATAGCTGGAACCGCCGTCGACGGCCTTGCGATCGCTCACCAACAGGAGGCCGGCGGCCACGATCGACACGACGACGACAACCGCGGCGGTCCAGACCAGCGGCACCTTCAGGTTTTCAAAGGGACCGTCGCGAAACGCCACGGGCGACCTTCCACAAAAGGGGTTGGAATCGACAGGCGATCCCTGTCGTTCTGCCTGCCTATCGCAAAATCAGGGCCGGAATGGAACCGTCGATCACGCAGGGCTGAAAAGGATTTGCGGCCGGACTTTCGCCCAGCCGCGATCGAAAAAATCAGAGCGCCGAGTCGAGCACGCCCTTCATCCAGCGCGGATGCTCCAGCACGCGGCCGCAGCCGATGGCGACGCAGGACAGCGGGTCGTCGGCCACCGAGACCGGCAGGCCGGTGTGGTCGCGAATCTCGACATCCAGGCCGCGCAGCAGGGCGCCGCCGCCCGTCAGCATGATGCCCTTGTCGGCGATGTCGGCGGCCAATTCCGGCGGGGTGGCTTCCAGCGCGACCTTCACGGCCTCGATGATCTGGGTCACCGGCTCGGCCAGGGCTTCGGCGGCCTGGCGTTCCGAGATACGGACCTCGCGCGGCACGCCCTGCATCAGGTCGCGGCCCTTGACCTCGATCGACAGGCCTTCGCCGTCGGCCGGGATGCGGGCGGTGCCGATGTCCTTCTTGATCCGCTCGGCGGTCGTTTCGCCGATCAGCAGATTATGGTTGCGACGCATATAGCTGATGATGCTGTCGTCCATCTTGTCGCCGCCGACGCGGACCGAACGCGAATAGACGATGCCCGACAGAGACAGCACGGCCACCTCGGTGGTGCCGCCGCCGATATCGACGACCATGGAGCCGGTCGGCTCGTGGATGGGCAGGCCCGCGCCGATCGCGGCGGCCATCGGCTCGTCGATCAGGCCTACGCGGCGCGCCGAGGCGTTCAGGCAAGAATCATTGATCGCGCGACGCTCGACCGCCGTGGCGCCGGACGGCACGCAGACGATGATCTTCGGGTTCACGAAGCCCTTGCGGTTATGCACCTTGCGGATGAAGTGTTTGATCATCTCTTCGGCGACTTCGAAGTCGGCGATGACCCCGTCGCGCATCGGGCGGATGGCTTCCATGTGGCCGGGCGTTCGGCCCAGCATCTGCTTGGCCTCAATGCCCACGGCGTGAACGATCTTGCGTCCGCCGACGTTGCGCAGGGCCACCACGGACGGCTCGTTCAGGACGATGCCCTTGCCCTTCATGTAAATCAGGGTGTTGGCGGTGCCCAGGTCCATCGCGATGTCGTTGGAGATCGCGCCGAAAAGGGAAAAGCTCATGGGAATCGATACCGTTGTTCTTTGACCGAGGGCGTCAGTTTCGCAGTCGACCTGGCGACGCCCCGCCGTCCTGACATCCCCTTGCCGGACAGCTTCCTGATCGTCTTCGCCACGCCTACCGCTGGCCCGTGTGCCCGTATGAAACAGGGAATACAACCCCCTTCGCGTACCGGACACGCGTTCACCCCCAGGCCTGTGTAAGCTTGGCGCTCCGGGCCGTTCACGATAGCGTCATGAGGGGGAAGGACTCCCTGTGAAACATCCTGCCGGCGCTTGCCGCAACGTCAGTCCCCACGCGCCTTTTCGCGACGCCTCACCCACTCCCGGACCCCCAGCATTAGACCCAACCAGGCCAGGGCCACGCCCGCCAGGATGGCCGAGGTCCAAACCCCGTCGCCGCTGACGGCCGTCATGAAGGAGCCGCCGAAAAAGGCCACAAGCGCCGTCTTGGGCAAAACCCCCAGGGCGCATCCGGCCAGGAAGCCGGGAAAGGACGCCCGCGCCGCGCCAAAGGCCATGTTGACCACGATGAAGGGCGCCGAGGGCACGTTGCGGATCATGAAGCTGGCGTAGAAGGCGTTCTGCCCCACGAACCGGGTCAACCGCCCGACCGTCTTTCCGCCGTGCCGCTCCAGCACCCGCGCGGTCGGCCCGCGCCCCATCCAATAGGTGACGGCGGCCGAGGCGACCGTGGCGATCCAGCTGTACAGAAACCCGAACCAGGGCCCAAAGGCCACCACGCAGGCGGCGATCAGAATGAACTGAGGCGCCCCGAAGAAGGCTGCGACCGTGAACACGATCACGGCCGCCGGCAGGCCCCACGGCCCGTGCCGGAATCCGCCCAGCCAGGCCTCCAGCCGCGCCTCGGCGTCCAGCCCCAGCTGGCTCTTACCCACGGCGAACAGAGCCGTCATCGCGCCCAGAACGACAACCGTCGCCAGCACGGCGCGCCAGCGCCGCGCCTCCATATTGGACAGGAAATCGAGGATCCAGCGCATCAGACGCGCCGCTTATCACCCCGGCTGTACATTAGCGAGCCTGGGCGGATTGTCCCGGCGGGCCTGCGCGCGTAAGGAACCTCGCCCTCCCCGGCGACAACCTTCCAAGACCGATGGGATTCCCATGTCCAGCCTGCAATCTTCCGCCCTCGCCCGCGTCAAGCCTTCGGCCACCATCGCCGTGACCGCCCAGGCCCGGAAGCTCAAGGCGGAGGGCCGCGACGTGATCGGCCTCGGCGCCGGGGAGCCGGACTTCGACACGCCGGAGAATATCAAACAGGCCGCCATCGACGCCATTAATCGCGGTGAGACCAAATATACCGACGCCGACGGCATGCCCGAACTGAAGAAGGCCATCGTGGCCAAGTTCGCCCGCGAGAACGGCCTGACCTACGACGTGTCGCAGATCCACGTCGCCCCGGGCGGCAAGCCGGTCATCTTCAACGCCCTGGTCGCGACCCTGAACCCCGGCGACGAGGTCATCGTGCCTGCTCCCTACTGGGTCTCCTATCCCGACATGGTCCTGCTCGCCGGGGGCGAGCCCGTGACCGTGGTCGGCGAGGAGAAGGACGGCTTCAAGCTGCGCCCCCAGGTGCTGGAGGCCGCCGTCACGCCCAAGACCAAGTGGCTGATCCTGAACAGCCCCTCCAACCCGACCGGCGCCGCCTACACCCAGGCGGAGTTGCTGGCCCTGGCCGAGGTCCTGCGTCGTCACCCCCACGTCTGGGTGCTGACCGACGACATGTACGAGCACCTCGTCTATGGCGACTTCGAATACACCACCATCGCCCAGGTCGCCCCCGACCTGATCGACCGCACCCTGACCGTCAACGGCGTGTCCAAGGCCTATGCAATGACCGGCTGGCGCATCGGCTACGCCGGCGGCCCCAAGCCGCTGATCGACCTGATGCGCAAGGTGGCCAGCCAGACCACCTCCAACCCGACCAGCATCAGCCAGTGGGCGGCGGTCGAGGCCCTGAACGGAACCCAGGACTTCATCCCCGAGCGCAAGGCCGCCTTCGAGAAGCGTCGCGACCTGGTCGTCTCGATGCTGAACCAGGCGACGGGGATCACCTGTGCTGTGCCGGAAGGCGCCTTCTACGTCTATCCGTCCATCGCCGGCCTGATCGGCAAGACGACGGAATCGGGCGTGGTCATCGACGGCGACTCGACCTTCGCCGCCGAGCTGCTGAACGCCGAGGGCGTCGCCGTGGTCCAGGGCGAGGCCTTCGGCCTGTCACCCTATTTCCGCATCAGCTACGCCACCTCCGACGCCGTGCTGGAAGAGGCCTGCACCCGCATCCAGCGCTTCGCCGCCTCGCTGCGTTGATTTTTCAACCGGACGGACGCCTCTGTGTCCGTCCGGATCAACGGCCCCAGGTCAGGCCGTGACGCGAGGCGACAGTCGGGCTCCGTCGCCGTCCGGTTCGTTCGGATCGCCCAGCTCCCCTTGCTCTCGCGCCCTGCGGCCATAGACCCATTCGAACAGCGGCGACGCCATAAGGGTCGTGATGATGGCCATCAGGACCAGGATGGAGAACAGGGCTGGGCCGATGACGCCGCGCTGAAGTCCGATATTGATGATGATCAGCTCCATCAGCCCGCGCGCGTTCATCAGGGCGCCGATCCCCATGGCCGTGGCGTTGTCCTGGCCCGTCAGCCGGGCGGCCGCCCAGCAGGCGCCCCCCTTGGCCAGGACGGAGCCGGCCAGGATCACCAGGGTGACGGCGGCCAAACCGATATTGTCCACCATCGTCAGCTGCGTATTGAGCCCCGAAAAAGTGAAGAACATCGGCAGCAGAACCAGAACGGCGAAAGGCTCCAGCTGACGTTTGATCTCCGCCGTCAAAAGGCCGCGCGGCATGGCGACCCCCAGGATGAAACCGCCGAAGACCGCATGGATGCCGACGGCGTCCATCGCCCAGGCGCTGAGCATGAACAGGATCAGGACGACGCCCAATACGCTCGGTCCGACGCGCCCCTCCCGCTCTGCGATCCGGCCTAGGGGCGCCAGAAGCCGGGGCCCCAAGGTCATCATGAAAAGGGCGAAGGCGCCGCCTCCGGCGATCGCCACCACCGCCACCATCGGGCCGGCGCCGAAGCTGGCCAGGACGATCGCCAATACGCACCACGCCCCGGCGTCATCGATGGCGCCGGCGGCCAGAGACAGCGATCCCAGCCTCGATCCGCTCAGGCCGCGTTCGTGAATGATGCGGGCCAACATGGGAAAGGCGGTGATCGAAATGGCCGCGCCCATAAACAGCATGGCCTGCCAGGTCACGATTCCCTCGCCGAACAGGCCAAGACTCAGTAGCCAGGGCGCGATGGCGACCGCGACCAGAAACGGCGCCGCCATACCGGCCAGCGACACGGCCGCCGCGCTGGTCGCATGGGCGCGGAAATGATCCCGGCGAAAACCCAGCCCGACCAGGAACATGTAGAGACCGACGCCCAGCTGGGCGCCGACGAACAGGATGGACCGCGACTCCTTCGGAAACAGGGCGGCCTGCAAGTCGGGAGCCAGAAGTCCGAAAAGGGACGGCCCCAGGATCACGCCTGCGATCATTTCGCCGACGACCTGCGGCTGACCCAACCAGCGCTTGGCCGCCCATCCCACCACCCGGCAGGCGGCGATGATCACCGCCATCTGCAGGAAAAAGGCGACACTCAGCTCCGCATTGGTCATGCGATGATCCCTCCCCAGGGCGCGCCGTTATTGAGAACGATCACAGGTCGCTCACCCTAAACACCCTCGTCGCCTATTCAAGGCTCCCCGCAGACCTAGGTCGTCTTGATCAGGGCCGGCTGGCCATGCCCAGCTTAACCGGCTTGGCCTCCTCGTTCAGGGTGCCGCGCTTGACGCCCCAGAGCAGGATGATCGGCGCGCCGACATAGATGGACGAATAGGTGCCCACGATGATGCCGAACATCAGGGCGATCGAGAAGCCGAACAGGGCTTCGCCGCCGAACAGGGCCAGGGCCGCCAGCACCATGACGGCGGTCACGCCGGTGATGATGGTCCGCGACAGGGTCTCGTTCAGCGACAGGTCGATCACCTCGCCCAAAGGCATGGTCTTGTACTTGCGCAGGTTCTCGCGAAGCCGGTCGAACACCACCACGGTGTCGTTCATCGAATAGCCGATGACGGTCAGGATGGCGGCGACCATGTTCAGGCTGAACTCCAGGCGGAAGACCACGATCAGGCCGAAGGTCAGCACCACGTCGTGCAGCAGGCCGATCACGGCGCCGAAGCCGAATTGCGGCTCGAACCGGAACCAGATGTAGAGGAACATCAGGCCGATAGCGACGGCCAGGGCCAACAGGCCCGAGGTGAACAGTTCGCCGGACACCTTGGACCCGACCACGCTGACGCCCGAATACTGCACCTCGCCGACCGTGCCGCTGATGGCGCGCTCGACCTGGTTCACCACCTGGGTCTGATCGCGGCCTTCCGGCACCTGGAAGCGTAGGATGGCGGTCGAGCCGTCATCGACATTGGTGTCGCGCCGGGCGATGCCCTGCACCTGGACGTCGCCCAGGTTCAGACCGTTCACCGCCTCGCGCACCCGGTCCAGCTCGATGGTCTGGCCGGCGGGCTTGGACACCTCCATCGAGGCGCCGCCCCGGAAGTCGATGCCCATGTTCAGGCCGGGCACGAAACAGCCCACGATCGAGGCGATGCACAGCACCACCGACAGGACGGCGGCGTACCGGGAGTATTTGACGAAATGGAAGTTCGTCTTCTGCGGCAGCAGTTTGATGAGGGGCCATCCACGCATCGCCATTACTCCGCGATCGGCAGTTTTTTGGGCTTGGCGGTCTTGAGCCAGTAGGCCAGCAGCACCTGGGCCACCAGAACCGACGAGAACACCGAGGTGAAGACGCCGATGCTCAGCGTCCAGGCGAAGCCGCGTACCGGACCGGCGCCGAAGACGAACATGATCGCCGCCGCCACCAGGGTGGTGACGTTTGCGTCCAGGATCGTGCCCCAGGCCTTGGAGAATCCGGCGTCCATGCTGGCGATCACGCTGCGGCCCGCCCGGGCCTCGTCGCGCATCCGCTCATAGATCAGCACATTGGCGTCCACCGCCACGGCGAAGGTCAGGATCAGACCCGCGATGCCCGGCAGGGTCAGGGTCGCCTGGGTCAGCGACATGGCCGCCACGATCAGCACGCCGTTCAGGATCAGGCCGACCACCGAAACGCCCCCGAACAGGAGGCCGTAGGCCAGGATCATGAAGACCACGATGATGGCGAAGCCGACGGCGGTCGATAGGGCGCCTGCGGCCACGGCGTCGGCGCCCAGTTCGGCGGTCACGGTCCGGCGTTCCTCGACGTTCAGCGGCGCCGGCAGGGCGCCCCCGTTCAGCAGGTTCACCATCGTCGCGGCTTCCTGGATCGTGAACTGGCCTTCGATGATGCCCGATCCGTTGGTGATGGCGCTGTTGATGCGCGGCGCGGATATGACCTTGCCGTCCAGGATGATGGCGAAGGGTTTGCCGATATTGGCCGAGGTCGCCTCGCCGAAGCGGCGGGCGCCGGCGCCGTCGAAGCGGAAGCCGATGGCGGGGCGGCCGCTCTGATCGGCGTCGACCGAGGCCCGTGTCAGGTTTTCACCCGAGACCAGAACCCGCTTCTTGACCAGATAGGGCGTGCCCTGTTCATCGGTCAGCAGTTCAGCGTCCGGCGGCACGCGACCCGCCTGGGCCTCCGTCACCGAATTCTCAGTGTCCACCATCTGGAAGGTCAGTTGCGCCGTCTGGCCGATGACCTCCTCCAGCCTGCGCGGATCGCTCTCGCCCGGCGCCTGGACCACGATCCGGTCGGCGCCCTGGCGGGTGATCGAGGGTTCGCGCGTACCCAGGCTGTCGATGCGGCGACGGACGACTTCGATGGACTGATCGACCGCCGTCGATCCCATGCCGGCCAGGGCCGCGTCCGTATAGGCGAATCGGACCCGGTCCGAACCGACGCGGCTGGCCGTCCGTTCGACCTGGCCGGACGGTCCCGGCGCGCCGGCGAGGCGGCGCAGGGCTTCAAAGGCGGCGGTCTGTTTCGCCGGGTCCGCCAAAGCGACCACGACGCCGCCCGCCTCGCGCTGGAGGCCGTTGGTGGCGATGCCCTCGCCGTTCAGGGTCACCCGCACGTCCTCGATCAGATTGGTGACGCGCTTCTCGCGCATCGCCGGCACGTCCACCTCGAGCAGCAGATAGGAGCCGCCCTGCAGGTCCAGCCCCAGGTTCAGGGCGTTCTTCGGCAGCCAGCCGGGCAGCGCCTCCCGCTGAGCCGGGCTCAGCAGGTTGGGATAGGCCAGCAGGCAGCCGATGATCGCCGAGGCGACGACGAGAATGATTTTCCAGCGCGACAGCTGAATCATGAGGACAGTCCAGGTTCAGCGATACGCTTCGGGTCTCAGGCCTTGGAGTCGTTGGCGGCGACGGCGGTGCGGTTGCGCACCTCGGCGATCATCGCCTTGACGACGCGGATATTGACGCTGGGCGCGATCTCGACATTGACCTCGGCCTCTTCGACGCGGGTCACCTTGCCGATGGCGCCGCTGGACAGGACCACCGTGTCGCCGCGCTTCACGGCGGCGATGGCGGCCGCATGTTCCTTGGCGCGCTTCTGCTGCGGACGGATCAGCAGGAAGTAGAACAGGATGAAGATGGCGACGATCGGCAGGAACTGCATGATCACGGCCATCATGCCGCCGTCAGCTGGGGCGCCCATGGGGTCTCTCCGAACACAAGGCGGGGCGGCCCTCGTCGGCGCCCCCATTAAAACGAGGCGCGGAACCTAGGGCCGCGCTTCGCGGATTGCAACGTAACGAACGATCAGCGCGGCAATACGCTCAGGGGATCGACCGCCACGGGGTCGTCGCCGCGCATCTGGCGGGTCTCGAAATGGATCGACGGGCGGCCGTCCCCGGCGGTCAAACCCACGGTGCCGATCTGCTGACCCGCGCGCACGTCGTCGCCGTCCTTGACCGTGGCCGAGCCCAGATGGCCGTAAACCGTGCGCCAGCCGCCGTTGTGCACGATCAGCACCGTCAGGCCCTGGCCCACCAGATCGTCGCCCACATAGGCCACGCGCCCACCGGCCGCCGCCACGACCGAGGCGCCGGCCGAGGCGCCGATATTGATCCCATTGTTGCGCTCGCCCATGCCGACCGGACCGAACCGTCTCAGGATGTCGCCCCGCACCGGCCATTGCAGGGCGATGGTTCCGCCTGCGACGGGCGTCGTCGCCGGACCGGGCGCGCTCTCGACCGGCCGCGTCTGGACCGGCCGCGTCTGGGCCGGCAGGGCCGGATTGCCCGAGGGCGGCGGCGGGGGCGGCGGAACCACCCCCGAGTTCGGCACCAGCACACCGGCCGGCGACGGCCCCGTGGCGTAGGGATCGCGTCCCGTGTCCACGGCGGAATCGGGCAGAATGATTCTTTGACCGCTGGTGATCGCGCCGCGCGGCCCCAGCCCGTTCAGGTCGATCAGGGTTTGAACCGGCGTCTGGAACCGCCGGCCGACGCCCGAGATGGTGTCGCCCGGCTGGATCACATAGGCCGCGCCCGGCGTCACCACGGCGGGCGGCGAAGATGGGGCGGGCGTCGCCGGATAGGTCGGCTGGGCCGGCGTGACCGAAACCGGCGGCGGCAGGGCCCCGCCGTCGATCGAGCCGACCGGCGCCGTCGCCGGCGGCTGCTGATACGGTTGGGCGGGGGTCTGCGGCTGGGCCGGCTGACCATAGGGGCCCTGCTGAGCCTGCGGCTGGGCGCCTCCGGCAGGAACAGGGCGCGTCGAATACTGCGGCTCGGACGGATAGGTCATACAGGCCGCTGCGCTCAGCGACGCCGCCAAGATCACAACCGCTCTCATTCCGCCCGACATCACCTGCACCGGCCGCTCCTTACGTGGTTAAATCCGCCCGCCCGGTTTGCCCGCTCGCGCCGCCCAAGCCAAGCCCGCAATCGTCGCCAAAGTGGGGCGGGAAGGTTAACGGCCGTCCAGACCCTCTCCCGCTTGCGGGAGAGGTGGCCTGGCGTCCGCGCAGCGGACCAGGGTCGGAGAGGGAAGTTTTCTTTCAAGAAGCATGACTTCCCCCATCGTCAGGCGTGTCGCTTCGCGCCACGACCTGACACTTCCCCCGCAAGCGGGGGAAGGTCTCACCCCTCCTTCGCCGTCCCCTCGACCAGGGGCACGAACCGCACTTCCGTCAGGCTTTCGCGCCGGAACGAGCCGTCACCTTGCCCCACATAGCGGTGCAGGATCTGCACCGAGGTGCGGCCCACCGGCGCCACCAGAACCCCGTTTGGCTTCAGCTGTTTCAACAGTTCGGTCGGCTCGCCCGGCGATGCGGCCGTCACCATGATCCGGTCGAAGGGCGCCTGTTCGATCCAGCCCAGGCCGCCGTCTCCGTGACGGGTGATGACGTTCTCGATCTCCAGGGCGCGCAGACGCGCCTCGGCCTCGACCAGCAGACTGCGATACCGCTCCACCGAATAGACATAGCGCGCCAGCCGGCTCAGCACCGCGCACTGGTAGCCGCTGCCGGTGCCGATCTCCAGCACCCGGTGACGGGGCTGGACGTCCAGGGCCTGGGTCATCAGGCCGACGATATAGGGCTGGCTGATGGTCTGGGCGCAGTCGATCGGCAGGGCCTGGTCTTCCCAGGCCTGATCCAGGAATTTTTCGTGCACGAAGACCGCGCGGTCGATGCTCTCCATCGCGCCCAGCACCCGGGGGTCCGTCACCCCCTGCTGGCGCAGCGACAGGATCAGCCGTCCGGCGCGGTCGTCGTGCAGGTTCATGCCGCCTTCACCGTCTTCGGCGGCGCCCCGCCCAGCACCTTTTTCAGGTCATGGACGCTCGGCATGTGGGTCAGGTCGATGTGCAGAGGCGTGACCGAAATCCGCCCCGCCTCGATGGCCCTCAGGTCCGTGCCCTCGGCATGCTCCTGCTTCTCGCCGCGGAAGCTCATCCAGTAATAGTCGCGCCCCCGCAGGTCAGTGCGGCGCACCGCATGCATCTCGCCCACGTCGCGGAAGCCTTGCGTCGTCACCTCGATCTGCTCGACCCGTTCGGGCGGCAGATTGGGAAAGTTCAGGTTCATCACCACGCCCGGCGCCCATTTCTGGTCCAGCAGACGCGAAATGATGGCCGGGGCGAAGGCTTCGGCCGTCTCCCAGTGGGCGACCACCTCGTCATGGAACCTTTCCAGGCTCTGGCTCAGGGCGATGGAGCGGATGCCGAAGGCCATGCCTTGCAGCGCCCCCGCCACCGTGCCGGAATAGCTGACGTCCTCGCCGATATTGTGCCCCCGGTTCACCCCGGACAGCACCAGGTCCGGCTTCTCCGGCATCAGATCGTTGACCGCCAGGATGACGCAGTCGGTCGGCGTCCCCGTCACCGAGAACCGCCGCTCGCCATGCTTATGCACCCGCAGCGGCTCGGTCAGGGTGATCCCCCGCCCCTTGGCCGACTGTTCGACGGCGGGGGCGCACACCCAGATGTCGTCGCTCAGGGTGCGCGCGATCCGCTCAAGGGATTCAAGACCTTCCGCCTCGATCCCGTCGTCGTTTGTCAGGAGGATACGCATCAGCCTACGAACTCGCGACCGCTCATATACGGCTGCAGCACCTTCGGCACCGCGATCCGCCCGTCGTCCTGCTGATAGTTCTCCATGATCGCCACCAGGGTCCGACCGACCGCCAGCCCCGACCCGTTCAGCGTATGGACGAACTCGGTCTTCTTCTCGCCGGCCCGCTTGAACCGGGCGTCCATGCGCCGGGCCTGGAAGTCGCCGCAGTTCGAGCAGCTGCTGATCTCGCGATAGGTCCCCTGGCTGGGCAGCCAGACCTCCAGGTCGAAGGTCTTCTGCGCCGAGAAGCCCATGTCGCCCTTGCACAGCAGCATCCGCCGGAACGGCAGCTCCAGCGCCTTCAGCACCGCCTCGGCGCAGGCCGTCATCCGCTCGTGCTCGGCGTCGGAGTCTTCCGGCCGCGCGATCGACACCATCTCGACCTTGGAGAACTGGTGCTGGCGGATCAGCCCGCGCGTATCCCGCCCCGCCGACCCGGCTTCAGCGCGGAAGCAGGGCGTCAGCGCCGTCATCCGCATCGGCGTGGCGAGGTCGTCCTCGGACAGGATGGTCTCGCGCACGAGATTGGTCAGGGAGACTTCGGCGGTGGGGATGAGCCAACGGCGGCTTTGTGCCTCACTGGCTTGAAGCTTGAAGAATGCCTCTTCAGCTTCGATCCAAGCTCGCTCTCCCAACGCCGAATAAACTTCAGAGTAGCCGTTCTCATCAATTTCGATGGGGCCGTTGTTGCGCTCATAGTCAGCAACGAGTTGATCATAAACGTCGCCAGCATCAATGCCGCGTGACTTGATCATTTCGTACTGGTCCCGGAAGGACAGCCCCGTTTGGAATAGATCTGGCCGGAACTTCGGCCATTGTCCCGTACCGAACATCGCCTCGTCCCGCACCAGCAGCGGCGGGTTCACTTCCAGATAGCCGTGCTGGTCCGTCTGCAGGTCCAGCATGAACTGGCCCACGGCCCGTTCCAGCCGCGCCAACTGCCCCTTCAGCACCGCAAACCGAGCGCCCGACATCTTCGCGGCCGCCTCGAAGTCCAGCATCCCCAGGGCCTCGCCCAGGTCGGCGTGATCCTTGGCCGGGCCGCCTTCGCGGGGCGTGCCCCAGCGCGAGACCTCGACATTGCCCGCCTCGTCCTCGCCGTCCGGCACATCCTCGGCCGCCAGGTTCTTCAACCCCGCCAGCAGGTCGCGCAGGTCCTTGCCAACGCGCGCCTCGATCTCGGCCGCCGCCGCGATATCGCCCTTCAGCGCCTCGACCTCGGCCTTCAGCCGGTCGGCCTCGGCCATGTCCTTCTTGCCCATGGCGGCGCCGATCAGCTTGGAGGCGGCGTTGCGCTTGGCCAGGGCGTCCTGGCCCGTGGTCTGGGCGTGGCGCAGTTCGGCGTCCAGCCGCAGGATGTCCGCCACCAGCCCGTCGGCCTGATCCACCCCGCGCGACGACCAGCCCGCGACATAAACCTGCGGGTTTTCGCGAATGGCTCTGATGTCGTGCATGGTCTGAAACTTCGGCTGGGCGGGAGAAGCCGAACGCTCTACCCGCCTGCGCGGTTAGGGGCAACGGCGGCGGGGCGGTTCCCCCTCCACCACGCTTCGCGCGGTCCCCCTCCCCAAAAGGGAGGAATGCGATGACCGAAATCCTCCCCCTCTGGGGGAGGTGGCGCGGCGCGCAGCGCCGCGACGGAGGGGGCCGGCCCGTTTTCTGTGGACGTCGGTTCGGAACCGCGTGGCGAATCACCCGGACTGGGGCAAGTTGGCGGCATGAACGCTCAGGTCGCCTCTTCAGAACTTCAGGGCCGGACGGCCCCGGCCGACCATCCGGAGCGGCAGTATCTGGACCTGCTGCGCGACATTCTGGACAAGGGCGTGCGCCGCGACGACCGCACCGGCACCGGCACCCTGGGCGTCTTCGGCCGCCAGATGCGGTTCGACCTTTCCAAGGGCTTCCCTGTCCTGACCACCAAGAAGCTGCACCTGCGCTCCATCATCGTCGAACTGCTGTGGTTCCTGCGCGGCGAAACCAACATCGCCTATCTTAAGGAGAACGGCGTCCGCATCTGGGACGAATGGGCCGACGCCGAGGGCGAACTGGGTCCGGTCTACGGCAAACAGTGGCGGTCCTGGGCGGCGCCGGACGGCCGCGTCATCGACCAGATCGAGAAACTGGTCCATGGCCTGAAGACCAATCCCCACAGCCGCCGCCATATCGTCACGGCCTGGAACCCGGCGGACGTCGACGACATGGCCCTGCCGCCCTGCCACTGCCTGTTCCAGTTCTTCGTGGCGGATGGGAAACTGAGCTGCCAGCTGTATCAGCGCAGTGCCGACGTCTTCCTGGGCGTGCCCTTCAACATCGCCTCCTACGCCCTGCTGACGATGATGCTGGCCCAGGTGGTCGGGCTGGAGCCGGGCGAGTTCGTCCACACCTTCGGCGACGCCCACCTGTATCTGAACCATTTGGAACAGGCCGAGCTCCAGCTCACACGCGAACCCTTGCCCCTGCCCGTGATGAAGATCGCGCCGAAGGACGATCTGTTCGCCTTCGAACTGTCGGACTTCACGCTGGAGGGCTATGAAGCCTGGCCGCACATAAAGGCCGAAGTGGCCGTCTGATGGATTTCAAGAGTCTGCAGGCCGACGTCCTGCGCATCTCCGACCTCTACGCCGCCAATCACGGCATTGATCGCGACCGGGACTGGGCCTTGCTGAAGCTCCAGGAAGAGCTGGGAGAGCTGACGGCTGAACATCTGCGGCTGTCCGGTCGGGCGCGCGGCGCGGGCGACGCCGAGGCCCTGCGCGACGAGGCGGCCGATGTTCTGGGCATGCTGTTGATCTATTGCGCGGGCGCCGGGATCGACCTTGAAACCGCGATGCGACGCAAATGGCTGAAGTGGCTGGAGCCTGCGGCATGACCGGGCCCGCTCGGATCGCCCTGGTCGTGGCCCGCGGCCGGAACGGCGTCATCGGCCGGGACGGCGACCTGCCCTGGCGGCTGCGTTCGGACCTGCAGAGATTCAAGGCGATCACTATCGGAAAGCCCTGCCTGATGGGGCGCAAGACCTGGGAGAGCCTGCCGCTGAAGCCCCTGCCCGGCCGGCTGAACCTGGTCCTGACCAAGGACGAGTCCTATGAGGCCGACGGCATGGCCAAGGGCGCCGTGGTCTGCTCCAATCTGGACGAGGCGATCGAGATCGCGCGCGAGACCGCCGAGGAGGACGGCGTGGACGAGATCTGCATCATCGGCGGCACGGCCCTGTTCGCCGCCGCCCTGCCCCGCGCCCGCCGCCTCTATATCACCGAGGTCGACGCGGCCCCCGAGGGAGATGCGGTCTTTCCGTCGTTCGACGAAACAGCCTGGGTTGAAGTATCTTCCGAAACCCATGCGGCGGGCGAGAAGGACGACCACGCCTTCACCTTCCGCGTTTTGGATCGTCGTTAGGAGCCCCTCATGTACGTCGCCACCACCAATGACCTGCCCGGTTTTCGCGTCACCCGCCACATCGGCCTGGTGCGCGGCGTTACGGTGCGATCCCGCAACGCCATTTCCGACGCCATCGGCGGCGTCCAGTCCATGCTGGGCGGCCGGGTCGGCGCCTATGTGAAACTGGCCGAGGCGGGGCGTCAGGAAGCCTATGACGAACTGGTCAAACACGCCCAGGCCCACGGCGCCAACGCCATTCTGGCCGTCCGCTATGACGCCACCGAGATCATGCCGGGCGTGACCGAGGTGCTGTGCTACGGCACCGCCGTGATCGTCGAGCCGGCCTGACCTCACTGAGACCTGACCGGCTCGACGCAGCCGGTCAGGACAGGGTCATCAGGTCCGAGCGCTCGAAATTGCGCAGTTCCTCGGTGCGCCCGTCCCGAATCTTCTGCACCCAGTGCGGATCGGCCAGCAGCGCGCGGCCGACCGCCACCAGATCGAACTCCTCCTTCTCCAGCCGGCGCACCAGACCGTCCAGCGAGGCGGGTTTGGAGCCTTCTCCACCGAAGGCCGCGATAAATTCGCCGTCCAGCCCGACCGAGCCGACGGTGATGGTCGGCTTGCCCATCAGCTTCTTCGTCCAGCCGGCGAAGTTCAGGTCCGACCCCTCGAACTCCGGCTCCCAGAAGCGGCGCTGCGAGCAGTGGAAGACGTCGACCCCGGCGTCCGACAGGGGCGTCAGCCATTCCACCATCTGGTCCGGCGTCTCGGCGATCCGGGCGGCGAAGTCCTGCTGCTTCCATTGCGACAGGCGCAGGATGACGGGGATGTCGTCGCCCACGCCTTCGCGCACCGCCTTGACCACCTCGGCGCCGAAGCGCGCCCGCTCGGCGATGGTCGGCCCGCCCCAGCGGTCCTCGCGCACATTGACCCCGCCCCAGAAGAACTGGTCGATCAGATAGCCGTGGGCGCCGTGGATTTCGACGGCGTCAAAGCCCAGCTCCCGCGCCGCGCGCGCAGAGCGACCGAACGCAGCGATGGTGTCGGCGACGTCTTCTTCGGTCATCGGCTCATACTTGGCCTTGCCCGGCGCCGTCAGGCCTGACGGACTGTCCACCTTGCCCAAGGGCGTCCAATCAGCACCCTGCCCCCGCGCGGATCCGACGTGCCAGATCTGCGGCGCGATCAGGCCTCCGGCGGCGTGGACCTCGTCCACCACCGTCTTCCAGTGCGGCAGGGCCTCGCCGTGGAAAACGGGTACATTGACGTCGTTGCGGGCGGCGGGACGCTCCACCACCGTGCCCTCGGTCACGATCAGCCCCACACCGCCCTCGGCGCGGCGGCGGTAATAGCCGGCCACATCGGACGTAGGGACGCCGTTCGGGGAAAAGGACCGCGTCATGGGCGCCATGACGATGCGGTTGGGCAGGGTCAGTCCCTTGACCGTAAAAGGGCGAAACAGGGCGTCGACGCTCATTGGATCTCCTCGCGAAATGGCAAGGGTGAAGGTGGCGAATAGAGTTGCGTTTGAAAACCCCACGCCCTGAAGTTTCTACAACCCCAGAGAATCCGCCACTTGCTCGGCGATCACAGCGAACCGCACCGCGATCGCGCCTTCGGGATCCGAGACGACCACCGGCCGCCCCGCATCTCCGCCCTGGCGCAGAGCCGCCTCCAACGGCAGATCGCCCAGGAAGGGGACAGACAGGCGCTCCGCCTCGGCCTTGGCGCCGCCCTGTCCGAAGACGTCGCCGCTCATGTTTTCAATGAGGCCCAGCGTCGGCACATTCACCTTCTGGAACAGGGTGTGCGCCCGCCGGGCGTCGGCCAGAGCCACCTCCTGCGGCGTGGAGACGATGACGGCGCCGTCCAGCGGGGTCCTCTGGATCAGGGTCAGTTGCACGTCGCCTGTGCCGGGCGGCAGATCGACCACCAACACGTCCAGCGGCGCTTCGGCCGCGCCCCATCGGGTCTGGGTCAGCATCTGGGTGATGGCCTGGGACGCCATCGGCCCGCGCCAGATCATGGCGTCGTCCATCCTGGTCAGCAGGCCCACAGACATCGCTTTCAGTCCATGCGCCTGGTGCGGCACCATAGCCCCGTCCTCATAGGCGGGCTGGCCGCTGATCCCCAGCATGGTGGGCAGCGAGGGACCGTAGACGTCGGCGTCCAGAATCCCGACAGACAGCCCCCGTGCAGCCAGGGCTGCGGCCAGATTGACGGCCACGGTGGACTTGCCCACCCCGCCCTTGCCGCTGGCGACGGCCAGCACGCGCCGGACATGGGCCGGACGGTCCGTAGGGACCGGCGCCTTGGGGCGTCCCTGATCCACAGCGGCCTTCGAAAGGCCGGCGGTGCGCGCGGGCTTGCCGAGCCCGGGCTTGGCCTCCGCCGTCAGGATCACCGAGACCCGGTTCATGCCGGGGATGGCCTTCAGCGCCGCCTCGGCCGCGTCCCTGACGGGGGCGTAGGTCGCGACCAGACTGCGGTCCACCTCCAGGGCGAAGCCCGCCCGATCCTCGGCCACGACCAGCCCCTGCACCAGGCCCGAAGCATGGAGCCCCTGGCCCGAAACCGGGTCCTTGACGGCGTCGAG
Organism: Brevundimonas sp. Br13; assembly: GCF_055391505.1. Classification (NCBI taxonomy): domain Bacteria; kingdom Pseudomonadati; phylum Pseudomonadota; class Alphaproteobacteria; order Caulobacterales; family Caulobacteraceae; genus Brevundimonas; species Brevundimonas sp. Br13. The sequence goes on from NZ_AP044008.1 coordinate 2,344,512, forward strand.
CGCGGCGATGACGGCGGAACGTTCGACCAAGACGGTCTCCACAAGACTTGCAGGCGATAAGGGGCGCGTTCTATCGCCCCTGGATGCCGCCCGCGAGCCTCGATTTGTCCAAGCCGCCGTTAGTCACCCTGATCGCCGGCCCCACCGCCTCGGGAAAATCCGCCCTGGCGTTGAAGATGGCGCGCGAGACCGGGGCGGTCATCATCAACGCGGACAGCCAGCAACTCTACGCCGACCTGCGCATCCTGACCGCCCGCCCCTCGCCGGAGGACGAAGCTCTGGCCGACCACCGACTCTATGGCGTCGCTGACGCGGCTGAGGCCTGGTCGGTCGGACAATGGAGCCGGGCCGCCCTGACCATTCTGGACGAACTGCGGACGGAGAATCGCCCCGCCGTCCTCGTCGGCGGCACGGGCCTTTATTTCGCAGCCCTGACCCGTGGGCTGGCCGACATTCCTCCGGTCCCCGCCGCCGTGCGCGACCAGATCGAGGCGGACTATCTGGCGCAAGGCGAGGCTGCGTTTCGCGCCCGGCTCGCCGACGTCGACCCCCAGGCCGCGCAATCCATAGAAGTCGGCGACCGCCAGCGCCTGGTGCGGGCCATGAGCGTCCATTCCGCCAGCGGTCGCTCGCTGACAGACTGGAAGGCGCGGACCCGCCCGCTTCTGGAGCCCGGTTCATGGACGGGCCTCGTGCTCGAACCGGATCGCGCGGTCCTCTACGCCAACTGCGACCGGCGCGTGGATACGATGGTGGAAACGGGGGCCCTGTCCGAAGTTCGACGCCTCATCGCGCGCAATCTTTCACCCGCCCTTCCGGCTTTCAAGGCGGTGGGCGTGCGCGAGCTCGCCGCCCATGTCGCCGGCAACCTTGAGCGCGAGCCGGCCGTCGCTGCGCTGAAGCAGGCCACACGGAACTACGCAAAGCGGCAGCTGACCTGGTTCCGAAACCAGACGCCGGACTGGCTTCGGCTCCCCGGCGCCTGACGACGGGGCTTGGAAACCGCCCAGGCCACGCCTATATTCGCGTCGTTCGGCTTCGGCCGGACTATGGCGATAAAGGCGCCTGTAATAAGCGGACCGGACCCGGGTGCGATTCCCGGCGGCTCCACCATTTCTCCCTGCGTTATCGGCGGAGGCAGTATGGGGCCGACTAGCATCGACGGACGTGTAAAGAGGATTGCTTTCGCTCGTCCTGGCCCACCGTATCGGGCCATTTTCTAACTGCGAACGATAACTTCGCTGGAGAAGTCGCTCTCGCCGCGTAATGCGGTTCGGGTGATTTCGAACCTTAAGTCCTAGGGGTTCAGATCCCTGGGCGGGGCCTGTCGGGAGCCTGGCAACAGAATCCCGGCGCTTATCCCGCACATCCTGCGTCTTTACCTCATTCACATCTTTCGCCCACGCGCCTGCGCCGCTATCAGTCGCGCTTAATTGCGAGGTGACGATGACCGACCAGACCCCTCCGGTCGATGAGATGCAGTACGAGCGGCTGGCGCACGAGGCTTTGCGCGGCGTGATCCGGTCTGCGCTCGATCATGTGGCCGCCGAAGGTCTGCCCGGCGCGCATCACTTCTACATCACCTTCAAGACCCGGGCCGCCGGCGTCAGCATTCCTGCGGACATGCTGACCAAATATCCCGATGAAATGACGGTGGTGTTGCAACACCAGTATGAGGATCTTCAGGTCGAGGCCGACCGCTTTTCCGTGAAGCTCCGCTTCGGCGGCGTGCCTCGCACCCTCGCCATGCCCTATACGGCGGTGACCCGCTTCTACGATCCCAGCGTCCAGTTCCTGCTGCAGTTCGAAGAACCCGAGATCGTCGAGAATGTGGAAGACGCCACGCCGCCGGAAGATCCGGCGCCGACGTCCGACGGTCCGAAGGTCGTTTCCCTGGACCAGTTCCGCAAGAAATAGCGCCTTCCCTCACCCCGTCCTGGCGCTAAGCTCCCGTGTAAGGGATGTGGATGAGGACGTGCGATGGGTCGGTGGACCACGGCGGCGGTCGTAATGTTCAGCCTGGTCGTCCTGGGCTGTTCGGCCCAGGCGCAGAACCGGTTCGACGGCTGGGCCTCCGCCGTCATAGCCGCCGACTGGCGCGACAGCGACGGCCGAGCGATCACCGCCTTCGACAACGCCCAACGCGACCTGTCCAAGGCCTTTCAGCGAGCCGGCTTCGATCCGGCCTCCATGGTCAGCGTGAGCCTGCGTCCGGACGTCGCCGCGCCGGTGGAGGCCGAGGACAGCCTGCGTCGGTTTGCCGAGGCGGCTGAACGGGCGACGCGCGGCTGCCTCTTCTACGTCACCTCCCACGGCTCTCCCGAAGGCCTGGTTTTCGGACCGGAGGCGACGCTGGCTCCAGAGGATCTGATCCCTGTCTTGCGTCAAACCTGCGGCGATCGTCCGACGGTCGTGGTGCTGTCCGCCTGTTTCTCGGGCGTCTTCGTCGACGGCCTGAAGGGACCGAACCGCATGGTCATGACCGCCGCCCGGCGCGATCGCTCCTCATTCGGCTGCGCCGCCGACGCCCTCTATCCCTATTTTGATGAATGCGTGCTGGACGGCCTGAAAACCGCGCCGGATTTCATCGCCCTGTCCCGCGCCGCCACGTCTTGCGTCGCCGCGCGCGAACAGGCGGAGGGGCTCTCTCCGGCCTCAGAGCCTCAAACGGCGATCGGCGCGAACATGCAACTGCTTTTGCCGACGCTGCGGTTCAGGCCCTACGAGGATAGGATCGGATCGTAATCCGCTCGCGCTCGCCTTCCCGCCGCTCCACGAGAAGACGGGCCACCTGGCTGTCGTCGTGGAACAGATAGCCCTTGATCGAGTCGAGCAGGGCCTTGGCCAGGTTGTCGAGGTCCATCCACGGGGGTTCGCCGACATGTTCCATGCGGATTTCGACCACATGATCGCCCCAGGACGGCCGCGACGCCCACTCCTTGCGCATGAACTCATAGACCAGCGGCTTGTAGTATTTGGCCTGAGTGGTCAGGCCGTCGATGACGATCTCGACCGCCTCGCCGTCCTCGCGGGCCCGCACCTTGCCGGTTCCGATCCAGCCGACGGTCATCGGGTGCAGACGGACGGCGCGGCGTCCAGCAAACGGGCGGAACGGATGACGACCGGCGGCGTCAGCTGCTCTTCGGCGTTCGCAGGCATCTTCTGGATGCGGCGCGCCACATCCAATCCCTCGATCACCCGGCCGAAGGCGGCGAATCCCTGGCCATCCGGATTGCGGGCGCCGCCGAAATCCAGACTGGGGGTGTCCTGGGTCACAATGAAGAAGCTGGACGTCGCGCTGTCCGGGCCGTCGCGCGCCATGGACACGGTCCCCGCGAGATGACGCAGTCCTGTGTCCCGAGTCCGCTCCAGCGGAATGGGCGGACGGGCGTCGTCGTCGCTCCCCCGCGGCGTCGCCGCCTGGATGACGTCGATCGGGTTCGGGTTGGCCGTATTGGTCTCGCGCACCACGGTGCGGAAGAAGGACCCGTTGTCATAGTCGCCGAAGACGACGTAGCTGATGAAGTTGCAGGTGCTGATCGGCGCCGCTTCGGCGTCAAGGGCCAGAACGATTCGCCCGGCCGTCGTGTCCAGGGCGACGCGCGGTCGAGGCTCTTCAGCGGGAAGTCCGGCGCATCCCGCCAGCATCAGCAGAGTCGCCGTTAGAATATGCTTTGGTCCCATGGCCGCCTCGCCTTGCCCTGCTCTTCTCTCGTGCTACACCGCCGCGCATACAATCGCCACGCCTGAGAGCCTTGTCCGCGCATGAGCAACGTCCGCACTGAAACCGACACCTTCGGCCCCATCGAGGTCGCCGCCGATCGCTACTGGGGGGCCCAGGCGCAACGGTCTCTGGGCAATTTCAAGATCGGCTGGGAGAAGCAGCCCCTGCCGGTCGTGCGGGCCCTGGGCATCGTCAAGCGCGCCGCCGCCGAGACCAACCGCGACCTGGGCAAGCTCGACCCCGCCCTGGCCGACGCCATCATCCAGGCCGCCAACGAGGTCATCGAGGGCAAGCTGAACGACCACTTCCCCCTGGTCGTCTGGCAGACGGGTTCGGGCACCCAGTCGAACATGAACGCCAATGAGGTGATCTCGAACCGCGCCATTGAAATCCTGGGCGGCGAGATGGGCTCCAAGAAGCCGGTCCACCCCAACGACCACGTCAATATGAGCCAGTCGTCGAACGACACCTATCCGACGGCCATGCATGTGGCCTGCGCCGAACAGGTCGTCAACGACCTGATCCCTGCGCTGAAGCACCTGCACGCGGCCCTGGACGCCAAGTCGAAGGCCTGGGCCCACATCATCAAGATCGGCCGCACCCACACCCAGGACGCCACCCCCCTGACCCTGGGCCAGGAGTTCGGCGGCTACGCCCAGCAGGTCGCCAACGGCATCGAGCGGATCGAACAGACCCTGCCCAAGCTGATGGAACTGGCCCAGGGCGGCACCGCCGTCGGCACCGGCCTGAACGCCCCCATCGGGTTTGCCGAAAAGGTCGCCGCCCAGATCGCCCAGATCACAGGCCTGCCCTTCACCACCGCCCCGAACAAGTTTGAGGCCCTGGCCGCCCACGACGCCATGGTCTTCAGCCACGGCGCCATCAACACGGTGGCCGCCTCGCTGTTCAAGATCGCCAACGACATCCGCTTCTTGGGGTCCGGCCCGCGTTCGGGCCTGGGCGAGCTGGCCCTGCCGGAAAACGAGCCGGGCTCGTCGATCATGCCCGGCAAGGTCAATCCGACCCAGTGCGAGGCCCTGACCCAGGTCTGCGTCCAGGTGTTCGGCAACAACGCCGCCCTGACCTTCGCCGGCTCGCAGGGGCATTTCGAGCTGAACGTCTACAACCCGGTCATGGCCTACAACTTCCTGCAGTCGGTCCGACTGCTGGCCGATGCGGCGATCAGCTTTACCGACAACTGCGTCGTCGGCATCGAAGCCCGCGAAGACAATATCGCGCGCGGCCTGAACAACTCGCTGATGCTGGTCACGGCCCTGAACGGCAAGCTGGGCTATGACCTCTGCGCCAAGATCGCCAAAACCGCGCACAAGAACGGCACCACCCTGCGTGAAGAGGCTGTGGGCGGCGGCTATCTGACCGACGCCGAGTTCGACGAGGCGGTCCGGCCCGAGAAGATGATCTCGCCGGGCTGATGAGATGACCGCCCTGGAGCGTCCCTACTGGATCGAGGCCCTTTTCGAGCGCCGAGACGGCTGGGACGCTTCCGTCTATCCCTTCAACCTGCCGGTCGTGCGCTCGCTCGACCGGCTGGCCTTCCACCCGAACGTAACCTTTCTCGTCGGCGAGAACGGCTCAGGAAAGTCCACGCTGATCGAGGCCCTGGCGGTGGCGTGGGGGTTCAACCCCGAAGGCGGCGGTCGCGAACACCGTTTCGGCACACGCGACAGCCATTCGCCTCTGCACAGGTTCGTAAGGCCGGTCCGGTCGGCGCAGAGGGTTCAGGACGGCTTCTTTCTCCGCGCCGAGAGCTTCTTCACCGTCGCCTCCTATCTGGAAAGTCCCGAGGTCATGGGGTCCCGGTATGGCGCCCGCCGGTTGCACGAACAGTCGCACGGCGAGTCCTTCTTCGCCCTTTTCGACAATCGTTTTATCGGCGACGGCCTTTACATACTGGACGAACCCGAGGCCGCCCTGTCACCCAGCCGGCAGCTGTCCTTCCTCGCGCGCCTGCACGAGCTGGTCATGGCGCGGTCCCAGCTGATCATCGCCACCCATTCGCCCATCCTTCTCGGCTATCCCAACGCCTGGATCTACCAGGCGTCCGAACACGGTCTTGAACGGATCGAATACGAGGACACTGATCACTATCAGGTCACGCGCAACTTCCTGACCCGTCGCGAGATGATGCTGGACATACTGCTCAAGCCGGACTGGGGCTCAGACCTTCTCCCGGATCGTCCGCCCCACCGGCGCCACCGCCAGCTTGGCCAGTTCCAGATCCTTCAGGGCGAAGGGGATGCCGATGATGGAGACGAACTCAGCCACCGCGATAACCAGGTGCGACAGGGCGATGTACCAGCCCGCCACGACGAACCAGACGATGTTCAGCACCAGACCCAGACAGCCCGCCACCGGATGGGCGTCCTGCCAGACGATCTCGCGTCCGAAGGGCCAGAAGGAATAGCTGGCGATCCGCCAGGCGGCGAAGGTCCAGGGCAGGCCCACCACGGTCAGGGCCAGGATCGCGCCGCCCAGCAGCCACAGCAGCCCCGACAGCCAGCCGCCGAAGACCAACCACAGGATATTCAGGATCAGACGGATCATCGCATCTCTCCGAGAACAATGTCCTCCAGATAGAACGAAGGCCCCGCCGACGACAGCAGGGCCTTCATTAATTCACCGAAACCCGGACCCTAGTGCGGCTTCTCGGACCAGCGCGCCTTGGCCTCGTCCTGGGTCAGGTTCAGGTGGACATGCTTGTCATCCACCCGTTCCACCCAGCTGACCGGGATCAGGTGATGTTTGAAGCCGCCGGCGAGGTCCAGCTTGGCCAGTTCGATCTGGTCTCCCAGCACATGATCCACGCGCCCGACGTGGCCGCCGTCCGATCCCACGACTTCGAGATGTTCTTTGATGAGCGAGGCGTCGACCATGAGGGTTCTCCGGGTTTGAAGATTGGTCCCATGAAACGGATGCGCCACGAGCGGGTTTCAAACCGCATAGCTTACTGCTGTATAAGGAACCTGGGACGGGCCCGAGCTCGGCCGCCGGCTCCTTCACGGATCGTCGAGGTACATATGAAACGCGCCTGCTCGACCCTGCTGGCGATGATGATGGCCTGGTCCGTCGCCGCCTGCGGCACCCTGCAGCGGCCGGAAGGGCCGCTGCGCCTGGCCGATGGCGCTCTGATCCCGGCTCAGGACCCGCGGATCCGCACGAATGACGCCGTGCGCCTCGAGGCCTTCACTGAAGAAGTCGGCCAGCGCCTGGCTCAGAAACATGATCTGTCGATCCTGGCCCTGTCCGGCGGCGGGGCCAACGGCGCCTATGGCGCAGGCGTGCTGGTCGGCTGGACCGAGCGGGGCGACCGGCCGGTCTTCGACATCGTCACCGGCGTCAGCACCGGCGCCCTGGCCGCCCCCTTCGCCTTCGCCGGTTCCGAATGGGACCCCCAGCTGGGCCACGCCTATACGGACGGGGGCGCCAGCAGCCTGTTGAGCTGGCGCAGCCTGGCCTTCTTCCTCTACCCCAGCCTCTACAGCGCCTCGGTGCTCCGGACTCTCGTTGACGAGAACGTGACCCCCGACCTCCTGGCGGCCATCGCCCGCGAACACGCCAAGGGCCGCCGCCTGCTGGTCGCCACCACCAATCTGGACAACGAGGAGACGGTCATCTGGGACATGGGCCTGCTGGCCAGCCAGAACGACGAGAATTCGCGCGCCCTGTTCAAGGAGGTGCTGGTGGCGTCCGCCAGCATCCCAGGCGTCTTTCCGCCCGTGCTGATCGCCGGCCTCCAGCCGGACCAGACCGTGGTGATGGAAATGCACGCCGACGGCGGGGTCAACACCCCCTTCCTCGCCATCCCGGAGCCCCTGGCCCTGTGGACGCGGCCGCAGGACGAGCCCGGCGGCGGCGCCCTCTATGTCGTGGTCAACGGCCAGGTCGGCCGCAACGAGGGGGTCACGCCCGGTCGGCTGACCGCAATCCTGATGCGCAGCTACGACAGCATGAGCAAGGCTTCGCTGCGCGCGCATCTGGCGACCACCGCCGCCTTCGCCCGGCGCAACGGGATGAGCCTGTCCCTGTCCGCCATTCCCGATAATGTCGAGGCCTCCAGCCTGGAGTTCGACCAGAAGACCATGACGGCCCTGTTCGAACTGGGGCGCCGGCAAGGTCGGTCCGCCGAGGCCTGGACCCGCCTGGATCGGCCGGAACCTTCGCCTGGCTTCCTTCCCGCCAAGGCCCTGCCCGCCGAGGAGGTCCCCGAGCCGCTGAGACCCCACGAGGCCGACAGACCCGAAAAACAGAACTGACCATGGCTGAAATCATCAACCTGAACCGGGCGCGCAAGGCCCGCGCAAAGTCAGAAGACAAGATCCGGGCGGCGGCGAACCGCGTCGTCCACGGACGCTCCAAGGGCGAGAAACAGGCCGCCCGGGCCGAGCAGGAGCGGGCGGACCGTCGCCTGAACGGTCAGAAGCGTGAGACGCCGACGGAAGACTGAGCCTTAAGCCGCCTTGGGCGCCCGGATCAGCAAGACCTGGCCGACCAGCACAAGGGCCAGACCGACCAGCATGGTCACGCCGACCTCCGCCCCCTCGAACAGAACGGACATGATGACGGCGATCGGCGGGGTCAGGGCCGAGATATAGCTGGCGAGGGCGAACCCCCTCTGTTTCGCCAGGGTGAAGTACAGGCCGAAGGCGATGACCGATCCGAAAAGCGACAGGTGCAGCAGGGACAGAACATAGGCGGGAGTCGCCTCGACCCGCCACTCCACTCCGGTCGCAAGCCCGTAAGCAGCCAACATGGCCGTGCCGTACGCCATGGCCCCGGCTGTGGCGGCCATGACCGGGGCTCCGGCCTGCTGACCGCGCCAGGCAAACCAGTTGCCTAAGGCGGAGGCGAGCACCGCGACGAGGGCCAGCACAATGCCCAGCCCCGGCGCCGATCCGGCGGAAGCCCCCGTTCCCGCCAGTTGGCCAAACGACAGGACCGCGACGCCGCAAATCCCGAGCACCGCCCCCTGCCAGGCGCCGGCGGACGCCTTCTGCCGCTCCACTAGCCGGAACATCACCAGATTCACGAAGGCCAGGGCCGCAAAGATGACCGCCACCACGGCCGAGGCTACCCGCTCCTCGGCCGCATAGACGAAGCCGTAGCTGACCGCGAAGACGAAGGCCCCCTGCCCCACGGCGGCGAGGTGTTGGGCACGGGTCAGCCTCAGCGGCCGGCGCGTCAGGACGCAGAAACCGAACAGGACCACAGCCGCCAGGCCAAAACGCCAGACGATCGAGACGATAGGATCGACCACGCCCAGCTGCAGGGTGATGGCGAACCAGGTCGTGCCCCAGATCAGGGCGCAGGTCAGGATGGCGAGGACGGTGACGGGGCGACTCATGCAAGACTCCGGTTGGCGGCGTCCGGATACCACCGTCGCCCCATCGGCGCCCCTCACGTCTTGCGCCCGAATGTGACACCCGCCGAAAAGGAAGCCCATGCGCCGCGCCCCTGTCCACTCTCCCCGACCCGGGCTGCGATGAGCGGCCTGACCAAGCGTTCCGTGGTCTTGGCGGGCCATGCCACCTCCGTGGCCCTGGAGCCGGAATTCTGGGCGGTTCTGGATCGGATCGCCGCCGCCCGCAGCTTCAGCAAGGCGCAGTTGCTGGCCGATATCGACGCCGGCCGCGGGCGTCGCCCCCTCGCCTCCGCCTGCCGCCTTCTGGCCCTGTCCTGGGTGGCGGAGCACGGTCCGGGCGCGTAACATGGGTCGTCAAAGGAGCCTCGAATGGACACCCCGCGCCTGATCCCCGCCGCCGCCTTCGGCGGTCTAATCGCCCTCGGCCTGATCGGCGCCGGGGCCCTGATCAGCCAGGGCGTGGTCCACGCCCGCGCCGGCGACCGCACCGTGACCGTGCGCGGCCTGTCGGAGCGCGAGGTGAAGGCCGATCTCGCGGTCCTCCCGCTGCGCTTCACCGCCTCGGGCGAGGTCCTGTCCGAAGTCCAGGCCCGGATCGACGGCAACCTGGCCCTGGTCCGCCAGTTCCTGAGGTCGCAGGGCTACCCGGCCGAGGCCGTCGACCTGGGACGGCTGGAGGTGGCCGACACGCGGTCTCGGGAGTACGGAGTCCAGAACGGCGGCCCCCGCTTCATCCTGGCCCAGACCGTCATCGTCCGCACCGGCGACGTCGCCCGGGTCCAGGCCACCACCCGCGCCCTCAACGACCTGGTCCGTCAGGGCGTGGTGCTTCAGGACTTCCAGGGCCCCTCCTACATCTTCACCAAGCTGAACGCCGTCCGGCCCCAGATGATCGCCGAAGGCACGGCCGCCGCCCGCACCGGCGCCGAACAATTCGCCAAGGACTCGGGCACGCCGCTCGGCCCCATTCGTCAGGCCACCCAGGGCTCCTTTGAAATCCTGCCGCGCGACGGCGCGGGCGGCGACGAGTCCGGGTCGATCGACAAGAAGGTCCGCGTCGTGACCACCATCACCTATAGTCTGAAATAGGCCCGTCCGGCGCCTGTACCTCGCCCAGCTGGACGATCTCGGACGCGGGCCGTTCGGTCGATCGCCGCTCGTCGACCTCCCGCTCACCCGTCGATTCGACCAGGGCGACCCACACGGCGATAACGGCGAACATGCCGACCATGCCGAGGACGAAAGCCCGCCAACCGCCTCCGTCCTGTCCAGGTCTTCGGTCCGATGGTCGGGTCATCCTCTGCGCCTTCCGTTGCATCGTCAGGGGAACAGAGCCTCGGCGGAACCGGTTCCGCAGTTCATTTCCGGACCGGTCCTGACATCGCCGTCTGGTCCCCTTATGTTCCCTTCTTCGATTCTGACCACCCGGACCGCTTGCCGCCTGTGACCGATCTTCCCGCCCCCCGTATTTCAGACCTGGCCCGCGCGCGTGCGCCGCAGGAGGGAGAGGCCCGCGACTATCTGTCTGGACTGAACCCCGAGCAGCGCGAGGCGGTCGAGACGACGGAAGGCCCGGTCCTGGTCCTGGCGGGCGCCGGCACGGGCAAGACGCGGGTGCTGACGACGCGACTGGCCCACATCCTGGCCACCGGCCGCGCCCGCCCGTGGGAGCTTCTTGCCGTCACCTTCACCAACAAGGCCGCGCGCGAAATGCGCGAACGGATCACCCATCTGATCGGCCCCTCCGCCGAAGGCCTGCGCTGGCTGGGCACCTTCCACTCCATCGCCGCCCAGATCCTGCGCCGCCACGCCGAACTGGTCGGGCTGAAGTCCAGCTTCACCATCCTGGACACCGACGACCAGGAACGGCTGCTGAAACAGCTGCTGGAAGCCGCCAATATCGACACCAAGCGCTGGACGCCCAAATCCCTGGCCGGCCTGATCGACCACTGGAAGAACCGCGGCTGGACGCCCGAGAAACTGCCGCCGGGCGAAGACTTCGCCAACGGCAAGGGCCAGGGTCTTTACGCCGCCTATCAGGCCCGCCTGCGCACCCTGAACGCCTGCGACTTCGGCGATCTGCTGCTGCACAACATCACCATCCTGTCCAAGCACGCGGACCTGGCCGAGGAATACCGGCGACGCTTCCGCTACATTCTGGTCGACGAATATCAGGACACCAACGTCGCCCAGTATCTGTGGCTCCGGCTGCTGACGGCCTCGACCGGCAATGTCTGCTGCGTCGGCGACGACGACCAGTCGATCTACGGCTGGCGCGGGGCCGAGGTGGACAACATCCTGCGCTTCGAGCGCGACTTCCCCGGCGCCAAGATCGTCAAGCTGGAGCGCAACTATCGCTCGACCAGCCATATCCTGGGCGCCGCCTCGGGCTTGATCGCGGCCAACCGCGACCGTCTGGGCAAGACCCTGTGGACCGAGGACGACAGCGGCGACAAGGTGCGGGTGCGCGGCGTCTGGGACGGCGAGGCCGAGGCCCGTCTGATCGCCGATGAGATCGAGACCGCGCGTCGCCCCCACGCCGGCAAGCCGGGGCTGAAATACAAGGACATGGCCATACTGGTCCGCGCCTCCTTCCAGATGCGCGCCTTCGAGGAGCGGCTGGTCATGCTGGCCATCCCCTACCAGGTCATCGGCGGCCCCCGCTTCTTCGAACGCGCCGAAATCCGCGACGCCCACGCCTATCTGCGCCTGATCCAGTCCGAGGACGACGACCTGGCCTTCGAGCGGATCGTCAACGTCCCCAAGCGCGGCATCGGCGACACCAGCGTCCAGAAGATCCTGCAGATCGCCCGCCAGCACGACCTGTCCGCCCTGACGGCCGTGCGAGGCCTGATCAACACCGACGAGCTTCAGGCCCGCACCCGCACCGCCCTGTCCAACTTCGTGCGCGACCTGGACCGCTGGCGCGCCCTGGCCGAGACCACGCCTCACTGGCAGGTCATGGAGACGGTGCTGGAGGAGAGCGGCTACACCGAGATGCAGAAGGCCGACCGCACCAGCGGCCAGACGCGGCTGGAGAACCTGAAGGAACTGACCCAGTCCATGCAGCAGTTCGAGACGCTGCAGGCCTATCTGGAGCATGTCTCCCTGGTTATGGACCTGGAACGGGCGACGGCCGAGGACCCGCACGGCGACGGGGCGGTCCAGATCATGACCCTGCACGGCGCCAAGGGACTTGAGTTCCCGCTGGTCTTCCTGCCCGGCTGGGAGGAAGGCGTCTTCCCCAGCCAGCGCAGCATCGACGAAAAGGGCGAGAAGGGCCTCGAGGAGGAACGCCGCCTGGCCTATGTCGGCGTCACCCGCGCCAAACAGGACGCCCGCATCTCCTTCGCCGCCAACCGCCTGGTCTATGGCCGCTGGACCTCGCAACTGCCCAGCCGCTTCGTCGACGAACTGCCCATCGCCCACGTCGATCCACAATCCGACACCGGCTACTACGGCGCCTCGACCGGCATGAAGGAGGCCAAGAGCCGCTGGGACGACGCGCCCAGCTTCGGCAGCGGCTATTCCTCCCCCGGCTGGAAACGGGCCCAAAGCTTCACCGCCGCACAGACGCCGAACCGCATCCCCGCGCGCAAGGCCGTGATCGAGGGCGACGGCCGCCTGATCGCCACGGCGGACCCGAAGTCCAGCTCAGGATGGGCGCGCGGCCAGCGCGTCTTCCACCAGAAGTTCGGCTACGGCCACGTCCGCGTCATAGAGGGCAACAAGCTGCTGGTCGATTTCGAAAAGGCGGGCGAGAAACGGGTGATCGACAGTTTCGTGGAGAAGGCGGACTGAACGGAGCGACGTCGGCGTGGCGGCGATCATCCGCCTTTGCCGTCGGCCAAGCTTTGGCCTAAGCCATCGCCTTCCTGTCTGCGACCGAGTCCGCCATGTCCGCCCCTGCCCGTCCCACCGTTGATCGCGCCTGGTTGAGCTGGGCCATGCGGCGGATCGAGGCGGACTACAACCGCTCGGCCGACACCCATCTGATCCCGGTGGACATGCCGGCCCTGTCGGACATCGCCCTGTATCTGAAGGACGAATCCAGCCACCCGACCGGCAGCCTGAAGCACCGTCTGGCGCGGTCGCTGTTCCTCTACGCCCTCAGCAACGGCTGGATCGGCGAGGGCATGACCATCATCGAGGCGTCCAGCGGCTCGACCGCCGTGTCCGAGGCCTATTTCGCCCGGATGCTGAACCTGCCCTTCATCGCCGTGGTGCCGCGCTCGACCGCCCAGGAGAAGATCGCCGCCATCGAATTCTACGGAGGACGCTGCCATTTCGTGGACGTGCCCGGCGAGGCCTACGCCGAGAGCCAGCGGCTCGCCGACGAACTGGGCGGCCACTATATGGACCAGTTCACCTATGCCGAACGGGCCACGGACTGGCGCGGCAACAACAATATCGCCGAGTCCATCTTCGCCCAGATGCGACGCGAGCCCTGCCCCATCCCGCGCTGGATCGTGTGCGGCGCCGGCACCGGCGGCACCTCGGCGACCATCGGCCGGTTCGCCCGGTTCAATCGCCACGACACCCGGATCTGCGTCGCCGACCCGGAAGCCTCGGTCTTTCACCGTCACTGGGCCGACGCGGCGGTCCAGAGCAGCGCCGATCGCCCGTCCCTGATCGAGGGCATCGGCCGGGCGCGGGTCGAGCCCTCCTTCATCCCCAGCGTGGTGGATCGGATGATCGTCGTCCCCGACGTCGCCTCCATCGCCGCTGCGCGCGTCCTCAGCCGGCGTCTGGGCCGCCCCTGCGGCGGATCGACCGGCACCAACCTGTGGGCCTGTGTCGAACTGGCCCAGGAGATGGCGCAGGCGGGCGAATGCGGTTCGATCGTCTCGATCCTGTGCGACCACGGCGACCGCTACGCCTCCACCTATTTCGACGACGCCTGGATCGCCGCCCAGGGCCTGGACACCGCCCCTTGGGAGGCCCGCCTGGACGCCTTCTTCGAAACCGGCGTTCTGCCCAAGGCCTGAACCGGCTGTCTTGTGGGGATGAACGGGACTAAGAAGGTCCGAGAGGCCGCAGACGGTCCGAACCTCCACAGGAGCCAACCATGGCGGGCCTCAAGGACAAGCGCGGCTTCATCGACAAGGACCGCATCGACCTGACCGAGCGTCAGTCGGTCGAATACTGGATGAAGCGCTGGGGCGTGACCAAGGACCAGATCACCGCCGCCCACCGCAAGGTCGGCCGCATGACCAAGGACATCGCGGCGGAGCTGGGGAAGAATCGGTAAACGTCAGGTGGGCCTATGAAGCGATACGTCGTGGACACCAATATGCTGGGTAGCGCGGAGCTGGCAGCATATCTTCAAGAATCCAAGCATAACCTCGGCATTATAACCGAGGCTACGATGATAGAATTGCACAAAACCCGTGCTTCCGATGTCGTTAGAGATGTTTTACGGCTTCCGTGTCGCTTTCCACGGCAAATTATTTTTCTTCGAGATGAAGTAGATCTAATCGGGATGGATGGCACGACGCGCCGTTTAGTACGCTACTTGATTGACGAAAACCAAACTTCATATTTTCCGAATTATTGCTCAACCATAGTAGAGGCCCCCATCGATGACGTTATCGGTCGTCATTTCTCAATGATGGAGTCGCAATCAGATGCGTACATGAAAGAGTTTACGGAACGCGCAGGAAAAATATTCAACCTGTTCCGAGCAGCCGAGCCCCGCTTTGACGACAACGATGTCGTCCATCTCCGGAAGCGACAATCCTACCCCATTGAACTTCAAAAGAAGCTCATCGACATGGCGTTCGCCGTTCGGCAACTCCTCATTCGGAACGACGCCGACACCAGACAATTTCCAACAGTCACTCGGCTCGCAATTAACACATACCTCTTTCGCTATTGCTTATTCGTTGCCCTGTATTTTGCACGCTGGATCAAATCAAACCGAACCGACCTCAAGAACGAGAAAAGGATCGCCAATCAGCTCATGGACATGAAGATCGGAGCTATTGCATCGTTCTTTGATGGTCTTTTGACAAACGACTCCGTGCTTTCCGAGACGTATGAGGAAGCCGTCTTCGTTTCTGGATCTCTAGGAGGCTATATCCGGTGCGGTAGAGGCTTGACCGGCCTCTAGCATCAAATATGCAGCACCCGCCCATAGGCGTCCAGCGCCGCCTCGTGCATGGCTTCCGACATGGTCGGGTGCGGATAGACGATGCCGTGGATGTCCTCTTCCGTCGCCTCCATGGTGATGGCGGTGACATAGCCCTGGATCATCTCGGTCACTTCGTGGCCGATCATATGGGCGCCGATCAGGGCGCCGGTTGCCGCGTCAAAGATCACCTTGACGAAGCCGTCCGGCTCGCCCGAGGCCACGGCCTTGCCGTTCACGCGGAACGGGAAGCGGCCGATCTTGACCTCGCGCTTCTCGGCGCGGGCGGCCTGTTCGGTGACGCCGACCGAAGCGACCTGCGGCTGGGCGTAGGTGCAGCCGGCGATGGGCGAGACGACATTGGGGGTCTTGTAGCCCGCGATATATTCGGCGGCGTGGATGCCTTCATGCGACGCCTTGTGCGCCAACCAGGGCGCCCCGGCGCAGTCGCCGATGGCGAAAAGGCCCTTGACGTTGGTCTGGCAGTGGCTGTCGGTCTTGATATGGCCGCGGTCCAGTTCGACGCCCAGGGCCTCCAGGCCGATGCCGTCGGTGTTGGCGGTGATGCCCACGGCCGAGATGCAGACCTCGGCCTCTAGGGCCTCGGCCTTGCCGCCGACCTCGATGTCGACCTTCACGCCCGCGCCGGTCTTGGAGACCTTGGTCACCTTGGCGCCGACTTTGAACTTGATCCCGCGCTTCTCGAACGACTTCTGCGCGGCCTTGGAGACCTCTTCGTCCTCGACCGGCATGATGCGCTCGACCGCCTCCACGACCGTCACCTCGGCGCCCAGGGCGCGATAGAAGCTGGCGAACTCGATGCCGATGGCGCCCGAGCCAATGACCACGAAGGTCTTGGGCAGCTTCTTCGGCGCCAGGGCGTCGCGATAGGCCCAGATCTTGTCGCCGTCGGCCTCAAGCCCGATCTGCGGCAGGGCGCGCGCCCGCGCGCCGACCGCCAGCATCACCGACTTGGCCTCAACCGTCCGCACCCCGCCGGCCTTCAGGGCGATCACGACCTTGGGCGCCGCAGCGCCCTTTTCCAGCTTGGCCGAGCCCTCGATCACCTCGATCTTGTTCTTCTTCATCAGGAAGGCGACGCCCTTGTTCATCGTCGCCGCGACGCCGCGCGAGCGCTGGATGATGGCGTCGAAGTCGAACGACGCGCCGGACGCCGACAGGCCGTAGTCCTTCAGATGGCTCAGGCTCTCGAACTTCTCGCCCGACTTCAGCAGGGCCTTGGTCGGGATACAGCCCCAGTTCAGGCAGATGCCGCCCAGGTTCTCGCGCTCGACGATGGCGACCTTCAGGCCCAGCTGGCTGGCGCGGATGGCTGCGACGTAACCGCCGGGGCCCGAGCCGATGACGACGAGATCGAATTCAGCAGCCATGATCAGATCAACTTCTCGATGTCGGCCTTGATGGCCTCAGGTTCAGTCTGCGGGGCGTAGCGGGCGACCACCCTGCCCTCGCGGTCGGTCAGGAACTTGGTGAAGTTCCACTTGATGGATTGGGAGCCGAGGAAGCCCCGTTTCTGCTTGGTCAGCCAGGCATAGAGCGGATGCCGGTTCGGCCCATTGACTTCCACCTTGTCGAACAGGGGGAAGCTCACGTCGAAACTGGTGGCGCAGAAGACGGCGATCTCCGCCGCCCTGCCCGGCTCCTGATTTCCGAACTGGTTGCAGGGAAAGCCGAGCACCTCGAACGGCGCATCGGCGAAATCCCGATGCAGCTTCTCCAGACCCTCGTATTGGCCGGTGAAGCCGCATTTAGACGCGGTATTGACGATCAGCAGCGCCTGACCGCGGAAACGGTCCAGCGACACCTCGGCGCCGTCGATGGCGCGGGCGGAGAAGTCATAGACCGAGGTCATGACTATCTCCTCCCCCTACGCCAGCATCGCGACGGGATCTTCGATCAGCGGCTTGAACGCCTGCAGGAAGCGGGCGCCGGTCGCGCCGTCCACCACGCGGTGGTCGCAGGTCAGGGTCACGGTCATGACCGTGGCCGGAACCACCTGGCCGTTCTTGACCACGGCCCGCTGCTCGCCCGCGCCCACGCTCATGATACAGCCCTGGGGCTCGTTGACGATCGAGGTGAACTGTTTGATGCCGAACATGCCCAGGTTGGACACCGAGAAGGTGCCGCCCTGGAACTCTTCCGGCTTCAGCTTGCGGTCGCGGGCGCGCTTGGCCAGGTCCTTGGACTCGGTCGCGATCTGCGCCAGACCCTTGGTCTCGGCCTTCCTGATGATCGGGGTGATCAGGCCGCCGTCGATCGCCACCGCCATGGAGATGTCGGCGTTGTGGTGCATGGCGATGCCTTCGGGGGTGTAGGAGGCGTTCGCCTCCGGCACCATCTTCAGGGCAAGGGCGGCGGCCTTGATGACGAAGTCGTTGACCGAGACCTTGATCCCCTGCGGCTCCAGCATCTTGTTCACCTTGGCGCGGACGGCCATCAGCTGGTCGATCTCGCAGTCGATGAACAAGGGGAAGTGCGGCACGTTCTGCACGCTCTCCACCATCCGCCGCGCCACGGCCTTCTTCATCCCGTCCAGCGGGATCAGGTCGTAGCTGCCGTCCGGGATACCCATCTGGGCCAGGGACAGGGCCTTGCGGGGCTCAGCGGCGGCGGGCGTCGCAGCGGCAGCGGCGGGCTGGACAGATCCCTTGCCGGCGGCTTCCACATCGCGGTGCACGATGCGCCCATGCGGACCGGTGCCCTTGACCGACTTCAGATCGACGCCGTTCTGAGCCGCGATCCGGCGCGCCAGGGGTGAGGCGAAGATGCGCTGGCCGCTTTCGGACTTCGGCGCCGGCGCGCTCTTAGGCGGCAGAACGGCCTCGGCGGACTTCACGCCTTCGGGCGTGGCCACGGCCTGTCCGCTTTCATGGCCGGCCTGAGCCGGCTTGTCGCTCGTCGAAGGGCCGGCGGGCTTGTCGGCCTTTGGGGACGCCGCGCCGCCCTCATCCTTCAGTCGGGCGATGGGCGTATTGACCTTCACCCCTTCCGTGCCTTCAGCGACCAGGATGTCGGTGATCTCGCCCTCGTCCACGGCCTCGACTTCCATCGTGGCCTTGTCGGTTTCGATCTCGGCGATCACGTCCCCGGCGGAGACGACGTCGCCGACCTTCACATGCCACTTGGCCAGGACGCCCTCTTCCATGGTCGGAGACAGGGCCGGCATCAGGATATCGGTCATGCCATCACCTGCTTCACGGCTGCGATGATCTTGTCCACGCCCGGCAGCGACAGGGCTTCCAGATTGGCGGCGTAGGGCAGAGGCACGTCCTCCTGGTGCACCCGCAACGGCGGGGCGTCCAGATAGTCGAAGGCGTGTTGGATGACGCGGGCCACCACCTCGGCGCCCACGCCCATCGGACCCCAGCCCTCTTCGGCCGAGACCAGGCGGCTGGTCTTCTTGACGCTCTGGACAATGGTGTCGGTGTCCAGCGGACGCAGGGTGCGCAGATCGACCACCTCGCACTCGATGCCTTCCTCGGCCAGCTTCTCGGCGGCCTGCAGGGCGAAGCCGACCATGCGGCTGTGGCAGGTGATGGTGACGTCGCGGCCTTCGCGGCGTACCTTGGCCTTGCCGATCGGCAGGACATAGTCCTCGACCTCCGGCACGTCGAACTCCAGCCCGTACATCATCTCGTGTTCGAGGAAGACGATCGGGTTCGGGTCGCGGATGGCCGCCTTCAGCAGGCCCTTGGCGTCGGCCGCATCATAGGGGGCGATGACCTTGAGGCCCGGCACCTGGGCATACCAGGCCGAATAGTCCTGGCTGTGCTGGGCCGCCACGCGGCTGGCCGCGCCGTTCGGGCCGCGGAAGACGATCGGCGCCTTGATCTGACCGCCCGACATATAAAGCGTCTTGGCGGCCGAGTTGATGATGTGGTCGATCGCCTGCATGGCGAAGTTGAAGGTCATGAACTCGACGATCGGCTTCAGGCCCGCCATGGCGGCGCCGACGCCTAGGCCCGCGAAGCCGTGCTCGGTAATCGGGGTGTCGACCACGCGCTGGTCGCCGAACTCCTGCAGCAGCTCGCGGCTGACCTTGTAGGCGCCCTGATACTGGGCGACTTCCTCACCGATCAGGAAGACCTTGTCGTCGCGACGCATCTCCTCGGCCATGGCGTCGCGCAGGGCGTCGCGGATGGTGGTCTTCACCAGCTTGGCGTCGGCCGGAATTTCCGGATCGCGCAGTTCGACCTTGGGGCTAGCGGTCTGGGTCGGGGCCTTTTCGGGATCGCCGGTCTTGCCCTCGGCGGTCGCCGTCGGCGCATCGGCCTGTGCCTTGTCGGACTCGGCCTTCGGCGCGGGCGCAGCCGCCCCATCTTCGCCGGCCAGACGCGCGATCGGCGTATTGACCTTCACATTCTCCGAGCCTTCGGCGACCAGGATCTCCAGCACTTCGCCTTCATCCACGGCCTCGACTTCCATCGTGGCCTTGTCGGTTTCGATCTCGGCGATCACCTGGCCGGCCGACACGGTGTCGCCCGCCTTGATGTGCCATTTGGTCAGCGTGCCCTCTTCCATCGTGGGGGACAGCGCCGGCATGAGGATGTCGGTCACGGATCAGGCCTCCACGTAGACGTCGGTATAGAGCTCGGACGGATCGGGTTCCGGGCTTTCTTGAGCGAATTGAACGGCCTCGGCGACGATGGCCTTGATCTCGTTGTCGATGGCCTTCAGCTCGTCTTCCGTCGCATTGGCGGCGGCCAGCAGGGTCTTGACGTGATCGATCGGGTCGCGGGTCTTCTTGACCTCGTCCACCTCCTCCTTGGTCCGGTACTTGGCCGGATCGGACATGGAGTGGCCGCGATAGCGGTAGGTCTTGACCTCAAGGATGTAGGGACCTTCGCCGGCGCGGGCGCGCTCGACCGCCTTCTTGACCGCGTCGCGGACGGCCAGAACATCCATGCCGTCGACCTGTTCGCCGGGAATGCCGAAGCTGGCGCCGCGCTGGCTGAGCTGGGTCGTGGAGGACGAGCGTTCGATGCTCGTGCCCATGGCGTACTGATTGTTCTCGATGATGTAGATGGCCGGCAGCTTCCACAGCTGGGCCATGTTGAAGCTCTCGTACACCTGACCCTGGTTCGAGGCGCCGTCGCCGAAATAGACGAAGGCCACCGAATCGTCGCCGCGGTACTTGCCGGCGAAGGCCAGACCCGTGCCCAGCGCCACCTGGGCGCCGACGATGCCGTGGCCGCCGTAGAAGCCGGTCGGCACGTCGAACATGTGCATCGAGCCGCCCTTGCCCTTGGACGAGCCGCCGATGCGGCCGGTCAGTTCGGCCATGACTTCCTTCGGATCCATGCCGGCGGCCAGCATATGGCCGTGGTCGCGGTAGCCGGTGATGATCTTGTCATGGCCCTGTTTGACGCTCTCCTGAACGCCCACGGCCACGGCTTCCTGGCCGATGTACAGGTGGCAGAACCCCCCGATAAGACCCATGCCGTAAAGCTGGCCCGCCCGCTCCTCGAAGCGGCGGATGAGCACCATCTCACGGTAATAGCGGAGGAGGTCCTCCTTGGAGGCCGAAGGCGTGTTCGGTAGTTTGTCAGGCGCAGTGGTCTGAGCGGCTTTGGCTGGGGCTTTCGCCATCCGGCATCTCCCGGCTAGGCGCCGGGGAGCGACGCCTTCTTATCGTTACGGAAGGGGGCTTTAGCAGCCTTCGTTCCCGAAACGCAAAGGGGGGCGGGCCAAGCTGTAACAATAGTTCAAGTGGGGAGGATTTTCACCCCTGAACGGATTGCGCCTGAACGGCAATCACATAGTCGCGCGGGTCCGAAAACCCTAGAACCGCGCGGGCCCGCTCCTCCAGCAGATCCTTGGACAGGCTGTCGCTGCGCAGATAGCGCACGCGGGTTTCCAGATCGCGCCGTTGTTCCGTCAGATGGGCGAGCTGCGCCTCGCGCTGCCCCAGCAGGGCGTCCCGCGACGATCCGCTCAGCAGGCCGCGCTCGCCCGTCAGGGCCTGCACCCCAAGATAGGCGAGCAGGAGCAAAAGGACGATGGACAGGCGGTACGGCTTCATCCGTTCGGGCAAGACAGACGCTCCTTCTGAGCGCGAGAGACACAGTTCGTTAACTGTGCCCGAAAATGCCTAACGAAAAGTAGCTTAGCCTTAAGAAAGTCGGCGAAGAACGCTGATTCTTCGCCGACAATTCACAGGTTTAGCGCAGCAGCATGCCGTCGCCGAAATAGACGGCCTGGTCACCCAGCATCTCCTCCAGGCGCAGCAGTTGATTGTATTTGGCCACCCGATCGGAGCGGGCCAGCGAGCCGGTCTTGATCTGTCCGCAGTTGGTGGCCACGGCTAGGTCGGCGATGGTCGAATCCTCGGTCTCGCCCGATCGGTGGCTCATCACGGCAGTATAGCCGGCGCGGTGGGCCATATCGACGGCGTCCAGGGTCTCGGACAGGGTGCCGATCTGGTTGACCTTGATCAGGATGGAGTTGGCCAGACCCTCGCCGATGCCGGCGGCCAGACGCGCGGGATTGGTCACGAACAGATCGTCGCCGACCAGCTGGACCCGGTCGCCCAGACGTTCGGTCAGCAGGCGCCAGCCGTCGAAATCGTCCTCGGCCATGCCGTCCTCGATCGAGACGATCGGGAACCGCTCGCACAGATCGACCAGATAGGCGGCCATGCCCTCGGCGTCGACGGTCTTGCCCTCGCCGGCCATGACGTACTTGCCGTCCTTGAAGAACTCGGTCGAGGCGACGTCCAGACCCAGGTGGAAGTCTTCACCGGCCAGATAGCCGGCGGCCTGACCCGCCTTGGTGATGAAGCTCAGAGCCTCCTCGGCCGAGGCCAGGTTCGGCGCGAAGCCGCCCTCGTCCCCGACGTTGGTATTGTGGCCGGCGTCCTTCAGCTGCTTCTTCAGGGCGTGAAAGATCTCCGTACCCATGCGCAGGGCGTCGGTGAAGGTCTCGGCGCCCGTCGGCAGGATCATGAACTCCTGGATGTCGATCGGATTGTCGGCATGGGCCCCGCCGTTGATGATGTTCATCATCGGCGTCGGCAGGACGCGGGCCGAGACGCCGCCGATATAGCGGTGCAGCGGCAGGCCGGCCGAAATGGCGCTGGCCTTGGCGGCGGCCAGGGAGACGCCCAGGATGGCGTTGGCGCCCAGACGGCCCTTGTTGGGCGTGCCGTCCAGCTCGATCATGGCTTCGTCGATCCGACGCTGGTCCTCGGCGTCCATGCCGGACAGGGCGTCGAAGATCTCGCCGTTGACGGCGTCGACCGCCTTCTGCACGCCCTTGCCGCCCCACATATCCTTGTCGCCGTCACGCAGTTCGACGGCCTCGTGGGCGCCGGTCGAGGCGCCCGAGGGCACGGCGGCGCGGCCGAAAGAGCCGTCATCCAGGATCACATCCACTTCCACCGTCGGATTGCCCCGGCTGTCGAGAATCTGGCGGGCGACGATGTCGGCGATGTCGGTCATGGCTCGGCTCTTTGGCTCAGGCGAAAAACAGGTCCGAGGGGTTTAGCCGTCTCCCTGCGAATCGCCAATGGCTGCCGCGCCCCTTGCCGTCAGGAACAGCCCTCGACCAGCTGTATCGACGGATCGCCCGCATGGATCGCTTTCACCTTGCCGTCGGCGCCGACCTCATAGCGAAGGCCGCGCGCCGCAGGATCGACGACATAGGCGGTGGAGCCGCCGCGCGACCAGACGAACAGATCCTCCGCAGGAGCCGGCTCATATTTGTGCGGCTGGGCGAAGACGGCGCCGCCATAGGCCTGTTTGATCGCCATGCCGTCTTCACCGACGCCGAAGCCGCGGTCGGTCTTGACCGTCGCCTCACGGGCGGCGGTGATCCGGGTCAGGACGCCGTTCTGAATCATGACCCTCACATCCGCGGGCGCCTTCGTGGGATGGAACTCGTCGCAGGTCTCGGGATCGGGGCCGCCGACAGCATTGGGCTGCGAATCCTCGCCCCAGACCTGAACCAGTTCGGCCCGCGTCATGCCGATTCGCGCCGGGCCCAGGCCGTCGCTGGTCAGGGCGTTGGGGTCTGCGGCCGCCGGCGTGGTCTGCGGCGGGGAAACCGGCGTGGCGGGCGCCGGCGTGGGCGCCGGTTCATCGCGACGTTCACAGGCTGAGAGGGTCAACAAGGCCACGGCGCTGACGGCGGCGAAACGGATCATCGGCAAGGTCTCCAGAACAAGCTTCGCCGCCATGAACGCACGAAAACGGCGCGCGGATCACCGCGCGCCGCAAATCTCTTCGTCCGGTCAGCGACCGGGCCGGAAGGAAACGACTAGTCTTCCTTCGGCGTCAGAACCTGACGACCGCGATAGGTGCCGGTCTTCAGGTCGATATGGTGCGGGCGCTTCAGCTCGCCGGTGTCCTTGTCCTCGACATAGACGTTCGAGGTCAGGGCGTCGTGGGCGCGGCGCATGTTGCGACGCGAGGGGGATACTTTGCGCTTCGGAACGGCCATGTCCGTCTCAATCTTCTAAGTCGGGCGCCGCCCAGAGCCGAAGCCTGTCTGGCGCGAAAACAATAGCGGCGGCCCACCGGACCGCCACGCGAGGCGCGGCTTATGCATGAACCGCGCGACGATTTCAAGGCGTTTAAGCGGGCGTCAGGCGGCGGACGATCTTGGCCGGATTGCCGACCACCAGGACGTCCGCCGGAACGTCTCGGGTGACGACGCTGCCGGCGCCGATCACCGCCCGATCGCCGATGGAGACGCCGGCCAGGATGATCGCCCCGCCGCCGATCCAGACATCGTCGCCGATGACGATCGGCCGGGCGGATTCCCTACCCCGCCGTTCGACGGCGTCCAGCGGATGTTCCGGCGTCAGCAACTGCACGCCGGGACCGGCCTGGAAGTTGTCGCCGATTCGAATCTCCGCGCAGTCCAGAAACACGCTGTTGGCGTTGACGAAGGCGTTCGAGCCGAAATGGATGTTGACCCCGTAGTCGCAGTAGAAGCCCGGCATGATGATCGCCGCGCTGTCCGAGGCCCGGACCAGTTGGTTGACCAGGGCGCGGCGCCGGTCTCGATCCGGTTCGGCGTTGATGGCGACGGTCAGGGCCACGGCGCGGGCGCGGCCGTCGCGCAGGTCCGGATCGCCCGGATCATAGGGCAGGCCGGCCAGCATCTTTTCGCGTTCTGTCATGCGATCCCCGTCAGGGCGGCGGCGACGGCCTCGCCGATCGCCAGGGAGCTGGTCAGCCCCGGACTTTCGATGCCGAACAGGGCCGTCAGCCCCTCGATCCCGTGACGCTCGGCCCCGTGCAGCTGGAAGTCCGGCTGCGGTTCGCCCGGACCATGCAGCTTGGGCCTGATCCCCGCATAGTCGGGCGACAGGGCGCCGTCGGGCAGGCCCGGCCAGAAACGACGAATATAGGCGGCGAATTCCTTCGCCTTGGCCGGATCGACCGAATAGTCCTCGGTCTCGACATAGGTCAGGTCGGGGCCGAACACCGCCTGACCGCCCAGGTCCTTGCGATAGTGGGTGCCCAGGGCGCCGGGAATCGGCGGCGGATAGATCAGCCGGTCGAAGGGCGCCTTGCCGACCAGGCGGAAATAGACCCCCTTGCCTAAATGACCGGCGGGGATGTCCTCTGCCGGATAGCCCTCGATCGCCGCCGCCACGGCCTGGGCCGCCAGACCGGGCGCCGTCACCAGCAGACGACTGGAGACCGCCATCGCCCCCTCCCCGCCCACGCGGATCGTGAAGCCGCCGCCCGGCAGGGGCTCTGCGCCCTCGAAGGGGGCCGAGACCACCACCGATCCGCCCGCGTCCTCGATCTCGCCCTGCAGGGCCAGCATATAGCCGTGGCTGTCGAACAGGCCGCTCTCGGGCGACAGGATGGCCGTGTGGGCCTTCAGCTCGGGCTCCAGCGCCCGCGCCTGGGCGCCGGTCAGGTGTTCCAGCCCCTCGACCCCGTTCGCCATCGCCTGTTCGAAGATGGCCTCGATCCGTCCGACCTCCGCCGCCTCCGTGGCCACGACCAGCTTGCCGCATTTCCAGTGATCGATCTTGTGGCTGGCCAGAAAATCATAGAGCGCCCGCCGCCCCTCGACGCAGAACCGCGCCTTCAGCGATCCGGTCGGATAATAGAGGCCGCCGTGGATCACCTCGGAATTGCGCGAGGAGACGCCCTGGCCGATATGGCCTTCCTTCTCCAGCACCAGCACCGTCAGGCCCCGTTTCGACAACGCTCGTCCGCAGGCCAGGCCCACGGCGCCGGCGCCCACGACTGTGGCGTCGAAATCGAACGTCATCGCCTGCCGTACCTCCGCATCGCCTCAGCCTCGAAACAGCCGATCAGCTTTTCCACCGCCCGGTCGAAATTGGCCGACAGCATCAGGTCCAGCATGCGGGACTTGAAGGCGAAGTCGATCATGAACTCCAGCCGCGTCCCCTCGGGATGCGGGAAGAACTCCCACCGGTTCTTCAGATGCTTGAACGGCCCGCGCAACAGGCCGACCTCCACCTTCGGCGCATTGCGATCATGCCGGACCCAGGTGGAGAACCGCTCCTTCAGGAAGGAGAAACCCACCCCCGCCTCGGCGTCCAGCACGGTCACGCCCTCGCCTTCGGCCCGCGCGTTCCAGACCCGCATCGAGGTGACCCAGGGGACGAAGTCGGGATAGGTCCGCACATCGGCGACCAGATCGGCAAGCTGTTCGGGCGCATAGGGAAGAATGCGCGTTACGCGGTGGACGGCCATACGGAATTTAGCGGCGCAGCTGCGCCTCGCGCGCGGCCTTCAGCCGGGCGAAGTCGTCGCCGGCGTGGTGCGACGAACGGGTCAGCGGCGACGACGACACCATCAGGAAGCCCTTGGCCCGGGCGATCGCCTCATAGGCCTTGAACTCTTCAGGGGTCACGAACCGGTCGATGGCGGCGTGTTTGCGCGTCGGCTGCAGGTACTGGCCGATGGTGATGAAGTCGACGCCGGCAGAGCGCATGTCGTCCATCACCTGCATGACCTCTTCCTTGGTCTCGCCCAGGCCGACCATGATGCCGGACTTGGTGAACTGCTCGGGGTCGCGCTCCTTGACCATCTGGAGCAGGCGCAGCGAGTGGAAGTAGCGGGCGCCGGGCCGGATCTTCAGATACAGGCGCGGAACGGTCTCGAGATTGTGGTTGAAGACGTCGGGCTTGGCGTCGATCATCACCGCCGCCGCCCCGTCCTTGCGCAGGAAGTCGGGCGTCAGGATCTCGATAGTGGTGTTCGGCGCCTGGAGGCGGATCTGGCGCACCACCTCGGCGAAGTGGGCCGCCCCGCCGTCCGCCACATCGTCGCGGTCGACCGAGGTGATCACCACATGGTTCAGCCCCATCTGCGACACCGCCAGCCCGACCTTGCCCGGCTCCTCCGGGTCCAGCGGCTGGGGCAGGCCCGTCTTGACGTTGCAGAAGGCGCAGGCCCGCGTGCAGGTGTCGCCCATGATCATCAGGGTGGCGTGCTTCTGGCTCCAGCACTCTCCGATATTTGGGCAAGCCGCCTCTTCACAGACCGTGTGCAGCCCCTTGGAGCGGACGATGTCCTTGGTGGCGTTGTACTGACCCGATCCAGGCGCCTTGACCCGCAGCCAGTCGGGCTTTTTCAGAACGACCGTCTCCGGGCGGTTCTGCTTTTCCGGGTGGCGCAGCTCCGACGGCTTACGCTGAAGGGTGTCGATCAGGGTCACCATGGCCGGTATTTCGGCCTTCCCGCGCCCAATGGCAAGCCACAGGCGGTTACAGATGATGGCGCGCCCGTTGGTCCGCTCGGGAACTCACGCGACGTTACGCATCTTTTCAAGACGCCGTTGCGTCATTATTGACGGACGCCCGACAACAGAGAGGGCCTGTCGCGCCCTCCGCAGGAGACGCGTTTGCGCCAGGATCTGGACCCTTCGCTGTACGAGACCTCGCTGATCGACGCCCTGATCGAGGCGCGCGCCCGGTTTGGGGACAAGGAGATCCTCGAAGACCAGGATCGCCACCCCCTCACCTACACGGGCTTGATCCGCGCCGCCTTCGTTCTGGGCCGCAAGATCGCGAAGATGACCGAGCTGGGCGAGCGGGTCGCCATCCTGCTGCCCTCGTCCATGGGCGTGGTCGTCACCTTCTTCGGCCTGCACGCCCACGGCCGCGTGCCGGTCATGCTGAACTTCACCGCCGGCGAGGCCAATCTGAAGGCCGCCATCAAGGCCGCCGGGGTCAAGAAGGTCCTGACCGCCAGACGCTTCATCGACCAGGCCAAGCTGGACGATCTGATCGCGGAGCTCGAGACGGGGGCTGAGATCGTCTGGCTGGACGACATACGCAAGACCATCGGGCTTCAGGACAAGCTGTACGGCCTCGCGGCCGGCGCCGCACCCAAGCGGTTCCGGGTCAAGACCGATCCGGACGCGCCGGGCGTGGTCCTGTTCACCTCCGGCAGTTTCGGCACGCCAAAGGGCGTGGTTCTGAGCCAGAAGAACCTGGTCGCCAACGCCCGACAGGTCGCGGCCCATATCGACCTTCTGCCGGAATGGGTGATGTTCAATCCCCTACCGACCTTCCACTGTTTCGGCCTGACCGGCGGCGTCGTCCTGCCCCTGCTTCAGGGGCTGAAGGCCTTCCAGTACCCTTCGCCGCTTCACGCCAAACAGATCACCGACCTGCTGCCCCAGGTGAAGGCGTCCATTCTTTTCGCGACCGATACCTTCCTCAGCCAGTACGCCCGGGTCGCCGAGCCCGGCGACTTCGCCACCCTCAAATTCGCCGTCGCCGGCGCCGAAAAGGTGCGCGAGGAGACCCGCAACCTATTCAACACCAAGTTCGGCGGCGTCGAACTGCTGGAAGGCTACGGCGCGACCGAGGCCTCGCCTGTGGTGGCGGTCAACCATCCCGAGCGCAACGCCCCCGGCACCGTCGGCCAGATCCTGCCCGGCATGGACTGGAAGCTGGAGCCGGTTGAGGGAATCGACGAGGGCGGCCGGCTGTTCCTGAAGGGACCCAACATCATGAGCGGCTATGTCACGGCCGCCGAGCCGCTGGCCTGGGATGCGGTGGGCGACGACTGGCTGGACACCGGCGACATCGTCGATGTCGACGCCGAGGGCTATGTCACCATCAAGGGGCGCGCCAAACGCTTCGCCAAGATCGGCGGCGAAATGGTGTCCCTGACGGCGGTAGAGGGCATAGCCGGTGCGGTCTGGCCGGACCAGCGTCACGCCGTGGTCTCCATTCCAGACACCCGCAAGGGCGAAAAACTGGTCCTGGTCACCGACCACGCCGGGGCCGAGGTCGCGCCCCTGGCGGAATGGGCCCGCGCCAACGGCGCGCCCGAGCTGATCGTCCCCAAGAAGATCGTCAAGGTCGCCGAGGTCCCGGTCCTGGGCACCGGCAAGACCGACTATGTGACGATCCAGAAGATGGTCGAGGGCGACAAGGCGGCGTGATCGGGCTCACCCGATCCGCACCCCCGTCATCGAGATCGAACCGCCGTCGATCCGGTCGTTGAAGAAGCTCACCGCCTCCCCGACCGCCTGCTGGGCGGCCACATAGAGCACGGGCAGGAAGTGCTCGTCGGTCGGCACGCTCAGCTGGGCGTCCTCGGCCAGACCGACCCAGTCGATCAGGGCCTCATGGTCGCCGCGCTCGAACGCCGCCTTCACCGCCTCATTGAACCCGGTCGCCCAGGCGTAGGGCTCGGCCCCCGCCTCCCGCTTCCAGGTCCGCAGATTGTGGACGAAGTCGCCCGAGCCGGCGATCACGATTCCCTCGTCCCGCAGCGGTCTCAGGGTCCTGCCCAGCTCGTAATGCTGGCGCGGCGTCAGCTCGCGGTTCAGCGACAACTGGACCACCGGCACATCGGCCTCTGGCCAGACATGGCAAAGCACCGACCAGGTCCCGTGATCCAGGCCCCACTGCGTCGTCTGCACCGCCCCGGTCAGGTCCGCGACTCGGGCCGCCAGGGCTGGCGAGCCGGGCGCGGGATACTGCATCTCGTGAAGTTCGCGCGGGAAACCACCGAAATCATGGATGGTCTCGGGCTTCTCCTGCGCCGTGACGCCCAGCCCGCGCGTCTCCCAGTGGGCGGAGATCATCACCATCCCCTCGGGCTTGCCCACGGCCTCGCCCAGGTCGCGCCAGGCGGCCCCGTAGGGACCGCCCAGGGCGTTCATCGGCGAACCGTGACCGAAGAAGAGCGCGGGCTGGCGCATCGGATCAGCCGTGCAGCTTCTTGGCCAATTCGGCGATGTGCTTGCCCTGAAACCGGGCGCCGTCCAGCTCGATCTCGCTGGGCATGCGCGAGCCGTCGCCGCCCGTGATCGTCGTCGCCCCATAGGGCGAGCCGCCGTGCACCGCGTCCAGGGTCATCTGGGCCTGGAACGAATACGGCAGACCGACCACCGGCATGCCGTGGTGCATGAAGAAGTTGTGCAGACCCTGGAAGGTGGTCTCCTGACCGCCGTGCTGGGTCGCGGTGGCGGTGAAGGCGCCGCCGATCTTGCCGATCAGGGCGCCGGTGAACCACAGGCCTCCGGCCTGGTCCAGGAAGGCGCGCATCTGCGAGGCGGCCGAGCCGAAGCGGGTGCCGGCGCCGATGATGATGGCGTCATAGTCCTTCAGGTCGTCGATCTTGGCGATCGGCGCCTTCTGATCCAGCTTGTAGTGGGAGGCCTTGGCCAGCTCTTCCGGCACGGTCTCCGGCACGCGCTTGATGTCGACCACGGCGCCTTCGACCTGACGCGCGCCTTCGGCGACGGCTTCGGCCATGATTTCCAGATGGCCGTAGGTCGAGTGGTAGAGGACGAGAATCTTGGGCAAGGGAGGACTCCGTTGAATGTCACGGCCGTCATTCGCAACAACGACCGTTGCTAACTTGGCGTCTCGCTTGACGCCATGCAAGCCCCCTCTCGGCTTTCGCGATGGTTTCGGTCAAAAACTGAAATGAAAACCGGAGGCTCGTCCAACCGGCTCAGGGCGCGAACGAAGGATCCCAGGGCCGCACATATTCCCAGTGCCAGGGTTCATAGACATAGGGGACGAAGCCGAACCGCCCGGCGTTGGCGACCAGCCAGCGATAGGTCGCCCCGCGCGCCATATATTCGCGACTGGCCGCCGCCGTCGAGTCGACGCCCCGGCCCGGCGCCTGGCCGACGTACAGATCGACCGCCGCGCCCGTCCGGTGGGGCGAACAGACGGCGCGGCGCAGGCCGTCGCAATTGCCCTGCTGGGCGCAGCGGGCGGCGTCCGCCTCGGGGTCCCGGAAGCCTGAGAAGATCTGCAGCAGTTCGGGATCGGCGGCGATCTCGGGAACCTCTGCCCGTGCGGCGGCGACCATCCGGCGATAGGCGTCCAGCACGTCACGCCGCAACAGCCGGGTCAGCCGGTCGGCGTGCTCTTCTGACGCGACCAGATAGCCCAGTTGGTTGATCGGCGGCGGATCAGGGCATTCGCCACGGATCCGCGCCATCACGAAAGGCCGCCGCTCCTGCCACAGCCCGCGCAACACCTGGAAGGTCCCGGCGTCGAACAGGCCTGTCGGCGCCAGGCCGTGGGTCTGCTGGAATCCCGCCAGTTGTGAGGCGAAGACCGGCGTACCGGGGCCGCACTGGGTGTGCAGCTCCTGCTGGATCAGGGGCGCATAGGCCATCCACCCAAATTCGGTCGCCCCGAACGGCGCCCACTCCAGTCCATAGGCCGAGGCCGCATTGGCCAGGGCCTCCTCGCCCCAGACGTCGGCGTTGGTATGGCAGGGCCCCGCCGCGCGCGCTGCGCCGGCGAAGGCCAGGACCAGCCAGACAGTCAGGAACGCGAGACAGCTTCGCCACATGCCCCCAGCAAGCCTCAAGCGGCCCTCAGGAGCAAGCGCGCAGACGGCCGTCCGCCCGAATCCGACTCCGCTCCCGCGTCCAAACCTGCAATCTTGCGTCGGCCCGACTCATCCGGGCTGTCCCGGACCCGTCGCATGACCGCCGCCGCCGCGCCCCGTCGCTCCAACGCCGTGCTCGCCGCCTTCTCCGGCCCCTGCCTGCCGCTGGCGGCCTTCGGCGTGGCCCTGCCCGTCACCCTGCCGGAATTCTACGCCACCTATGTGGGGCTGGAGCTGGGGGTGGTCGCGACCGTCTTCATGGCCGTGCGGCTGATCGACATCGTCTTCGACCCCTTCCTCGGCTGGGGCATGGACAAGACCCGGACCCGTTTCGGTCGCTACCGCCCCTGGATGGCCCTGGCCACCCCCATGCTGATGCTGGCGGCCCTGATGATGTTCGTCCTGGTCCAGCCGGGCGCCCCGGCGGTCTATCTGTTCGGCTGGCTGCTGTTCCTCTACCTGGGCTTCTCCATCGGCACCCTGGGCCAGCTGGGCTGGGCCGCCGTCCTTGCGCCCCAGTATGACCAGCGCAGCCGCGTCTACGGCTGGTGGCAGGTGTTCAACATCATCGGGGTGGTGCTGATCCTGGTTCTCCCGACCGTGGTGGTCCAGACCGGCATCGGGACCTATGCCGACGGGGTGCGGATCATGGGCTGGGGCATCATCATCGCCCTGCCCGTCACCATCGGCCTGGCCATGGTCGCCGTGCCCGAGCCCGTCACCGCCGGGGACCAACCGCACGGCAGCCTCGGCGCCTATCTGGCCCTGCTGAAGACGCCCGTGGTGCGCAAGCTGCTGATCGCCGATCTGCTGCTGGGCGTGGCGCCGGGCATCACCGGTTCGCTGCTGTTCTTCTTCTTCGGCCAGATCCGCGGCTACGACCACACCGAGGCCGGGCTCTTCATGCTGTTCTATTTCGTCGCCGGCCTGTGCGGCGCCCCCTTCTGGGCCTGGCTGGCGACCCGGGTCGGCAAGGATCGGGGCCTGGCGATCGCCAGCCTGGTCTCGGCCGTCCTCTATGTCGGCGCCACCCTGGTTCCCGGCGGCAATTTCGTCCTGACCGCCGTCGTCATGTTCATCGCCGGCCTGCCCTACGCCGCCGGTCTGTTCCTGACCCGCGCCATGATGGCCGACGCCGGCGACCAGGAGCGGTTCGAGACGGGCGTCGACCGCACCGGCCTGATGCTGTCCATCCTCTCGGCCACCACCAAGATCGGCCACGTCGTGGCCCTGGTCCCCTATCTGATCCTCCAGTGGGTCGGCTTCCGCGCCGTGCCCGGCCCGAACGGCAACAGCGACACCTCCCTGCTGACGCTTCAGATCCTGTTCATCGCCGTCCCCGGCCTGCTTCTGGCCCTGACCGCCTGGGTGCTGAAGAACTATCCGCTGACCGCCGCGCGCCATAACGAGATCCGCAAGGCCCTGGACGCGCGCGACGCGGAGGCGCAGGCATGAGGCCCATCGACCGGCTTCTGTCCATCATGGAGCGGCTGCGCGACCCGGACGGCGGCTGCCCCTGGGACGTGGAGCAGACCTTCGCCACCATCGCCCCCTATACGATCGAGGAGGCCTATGAGGTCGCCGACGCCATCGAGCGCAACGATCTGGTCGAACTGAAGGGCGAACTGGGCGACCTCTTGTTCCAGGTCGTCTTCCACGCCCGCATGGCCGAGGAGCAGGGCCTGTTCGCCTTCGACGACGTGGTCACCGCCATCGCCGACAAGCTGGAACGCCGCCACCCCCACGTCTTCGGAGACGAGGCCCAGCGCACCTCGAAGGAACAGACCGTCGCCTGGGAGGTCATCAAGGCCGCTGAACGCAAGGATCGCAAGAAGCCCGGCGTCCTCGACGACGTCCCCGTCGGCCTGCCCGCCCTGACCCGCGCCGCCAAACTGACCAAGCGCGCCGGCCGCGTCGGCTTCGACTGGCCCTCGACCGACGAGGTGTTCGACAAGCTGGCGGAAGAGGTCGAGGAGCTGCGCGTCGAGATCGCCGCCGGCGACCAGGCCAAGGCGCGCGAGGAGCTGGGCGACCTGCTGTTCGTCGTCGCCAACCTGGCCCGCAAGCTGGACGTCGAGCCCGAGGATGCGCTCCGCGCCGCCAACGCCAAGTTCGTGCGCCGCTTCGGCTTCATAGAGGCCGAACTGGCCAGGGACGGCCGCACCCCCGACCAATCGACGCTGGAGGAGATGGACCGCCTCTGGGACGCCGCAAAGGCGGCCGAAAAGGCCGGCCCGTCCTCCTGAGCCGCCGCATGCCCTACGACCTGATCATCTTCGACTATGACGGCGTGGTCGCCGACAGCGAGGTGCTGAACAGCACCGTCATGGCCGAACAGCTGACCGCCATCGGCCTGCCCACCAGTCTGGACCAGGTGCTGGCGACCTATACGGGCCGGCGCTGGCGCGACAACCGGCCGGTGGTCGAGGCGGCCCTGGGCCGGCCCTGCCCCGAGGATTTCCACACCACCTGGTTCGCTGCCTGCCGGGCCCGCGCCCCGCTCCACTTGAAGCCCGTGCCCGGCCTGATCGACTTCGTCGCCGCCCGGTCCGAGGCCCGCTGCATCGCCTCGTCCAGCGGCCCTGACTGGATCGGCGTCGGCCTGGACCTGTTCGGCCTGACCGATCATTTCGACGGCGCCGTCTTCACCGGCCTGGTGGTCGAGCGCGGCAAGCCCCACCCCGACATCTTCCTGCACGCCGCCGAAAACATGGGGGTCGATCCGGCGCGCGTCCTGGTCATCGAGGACAGCGAGGCGGGCGTGACCGCAGGCGTCGCCGCGGGCATGACGGTGGTGGGGCTGACCGCCGGGGGCCATGTCCGCGACGGCCACGCCGAACGCCTGGCCGCCCGCGGCGCACACCACATCGCCGACAGCTATGCGGCGGTCGCGGCCTTCATGGACCGCTGAAGGTCAGAGGTAGCGCAGTTCCTGCAGATCGACCTCGCGGATCATCTTGCGCGCCGTCACCTCATCCAGCCGGCGTGAGCGCGCCATCCGGCCGAGCTCTTCCCGCTCCGCCGCGAGCGCCGCCAGCCAGAGCTTGCGCTCCACCTGATCGATCTTGCGCGCCACGGCCGCATCATCCTCTTCCGTGCGGGTATGGGTCTCGATGCGCTGGCGATAGATTTCCATGATCCGACTGGCGACGTCGGAATAGAGGTCGGGATTGGCCTTGCCCTCGGCCATGGCGTGGGACGCATCCTCCAGGGCGCGCAGGGCGGCCGAGGCGGCGGCGACGCGCCCCCTGTCCTCTTCCCGCTCCTGTGACGGTTCGGGCGGCAGCTCCACCCCCTTCATCAGACGCGGCAGGGCGAAGGTGGCGAGCAGCAGGGAGACGATGATCACCCCCGCCGCCAGGAAGATCGCCAGATTGCGCGACGGCATCGGCGAGCCGTCCGCCAGGAAGAAGGGCACGGTCAGAATGCCCGCCAGGGTGATGGCGCCCCGCACCCCCGCCAGAGACATGACCAGGGTCAGCCGCAGTCCGACCTTGGGCGGCGGCCCGCGATGGCGGCGTCGGAACAGGGTCAGCCTCAGCGACGTCCACACCCAGACGAAACGCAAGGCCGCCAGGGCCGCGACGATGGCCAGAACATAGACCGCCAGCCACCAGACCTCGGGCCGGCTGGTGCCCCGCACCACCTCGGCCGCGCGCGCCATGATGGACGGCATCTGTTGGCCCAGGATCACGAAGATGATGCCGTTGGCGACGAACTGGACCGTGTCCCACACCACGCCGCGCCGGATGCGGGTCATGGCCAGGGATTGGCCGCCTATGCCGCCGCCCCGCTCGGTGAAGCTCATGGTCACGCCCGCCGCCACGGCGGCCAATATGCCCGATGCCCTCAGCTCTTCGGCGACCAGATAGGCGGCGAAGGGGATCAGCAGACTGACCAGAATCTGAGCCCCCACATCCTCGCCCCAGCGCCGGCTGACGACCCCCTTGACGTAGCTGATGGCGATGGTGACCAGCACGCCCGTCGCCACACCGACCACAGACAGCCAGGCGAAGGTCGCCACCGCCCCGCCCAAGGAAAAGGCGCCGGTGGTCGCCGCCACGACCGCGATCCGCATACAGGTCAAGCCCGTGGCGTCGTTCAGCAGCGACTCCCCTTCCAGAATATGCATCAGCCGCTTGGGTATCGGGGCCCGCGCAGCGATGGCCTGGACGGCGATTGGGTCGGTCGGAGACAGGATCGCCGCCAGGGCGAAGGCCACCGGCAAGGGCATCTCGGGGATCATCCACCAGATCATGAAGCCCAGGCCGATGACGGTGAACAGCACCAGCCCCAGGGCCAGTTCCAGGATCACGGCCCGGTCGCGAAACAGGGCCTCCTTGGGGATGCGCCAACCGTCCAGAAACAGCAGGGGCGGCAGGAACAGCAGAAAGAAGATGTCCGGCTTCAGATCGACCGTCGTCCCGGTCGCCAGGACGATGGCGGCCCCCAGACCGATCTGCACCAGCGGCAGGGCGATACGGGTGATCCGCGCGACCGATCCCGACACCACGACGGCCAGAAGCAGCAGCAGGACGGTCTCGATCAGATGCATGGTTCAGTCGGTCAGGCCGGGATACAGGCGCTCGAACCGCCCCAGGGCGGCAGGATGAAGCCTCACTGTGACATGGGTGCGGCCATCCTCCTCCGCGTCCCGCCTCGTCACCCGGCCATGTTCATAAAGCCAGGCCAGCGCCTCGCCCTGTTCGGGCGACAGGGTCAGGCGCGTCTCCGGATCGTCGTCGATCAGGCCGGCGATGGTCTGGCGCAGGCGTTCGATCCCCTCGCCCGTCCAGGCCGAGACGGCGACCGCCTCGCCCGTCTTCGCCAGACGTTCGGCCTGGCCCAGCACAGCCTCGCACGCCTCCTCGTCCAGCATGTCGATCTTGTTCCAGACCTCCAGCACCCGACGGGTCTTGCCCTCGGGAGTCTCGATCTGTTTCAGCACGGCCTCCACATCCTTGGCCTGGGCGTCGCTGTCGGCCGAGGCGATATCGCGGACGTGCAGGATCAGATCGGCCTCGCCCACCTCTTCGAGGGTGGCGCGGAAGCTTTCGACCAGTTCGTGCGGCAGGTCGGAGATGAAGCCGACCGTATCCGCTACAATGGCCGGCCGGCCCTGCGGCAGGCGGATGGTGCGCTGGGTCGTGTCCAGGGTGGCGAACAACAGATCCTTGGCGAAGACCTCCGATCCCGTCAATCGGTTGAAAAGCGTCGACTTGCCCGCATTGGTGTAGCCGACGAGGGCGACGGTCGGGAACGGGACCTTCTGGCGCTGTTTGCGGTGCAGGCCGCGCGTGCGGCGCACCTCCTCCAGCTCGGCCTTCAGCCGCACGATCCGGTCAGCGATCAGACGCCGGTCCAGCTCGATCTGGGTTTCGCCGGGGCCGCCGGTCGAGCCGGTGCCGCCGCGCTGGCGCTCCAGGTGAGTCCAGGTCCGCACCAGACGCGACCGTTCATAGTCGAGCCGCGCCAGTTCGACTTGCAGCCGACCTTCCTTGGTCCGCGCACGGCGGCCGAAGATTTCCAGGATCAGGCCGGTGCGGTCGATGACCTTGACCTCCCAAGCCTGCTCCAGATTGCGCTGCTGAACGGGCGTCAGGGCGTCGTCGATGACGGCCACATCGGCTTCGGCCGCCCGCATCAGGGCGGCCAGTTCGTCCACCTTGCCCGATCCGAACAGGGTCGCCGGCGCGACCTTGCGCACGCGCACGATCTCTTCGCCCCGGATGTCGAGGTCCAGGGCACGGGCCAGGCCGGACGCTTCTTCGAGGCGTTCTTCGGCCAGGCGCGGCGACTCCGACCGTCCGTCGGGGTGGATGACGACCGCCCGCTGAACCGGGGCGGCGTGATCAATCAGTTTTTGGGTCAATCAATCGTCTTCGGCGTCGGGCTCGTACAGCTGCACGGGCGCGGACGGCATGATGGTGGAGATGGCGTGCTTGTACACCAGCTGGGACTGGCCATCGCGGCGCAGCAGCACACAGAAGTTGTCGAACCAGGTCACGATGCCCTGCAACTTGACCCCATTGACCAGGAAGATGGTCAGGGGCGTCTTGGTCTTGCGGACCGAGTTGAGGAAGGTGTCCTGAAGGTTCTGGCGTTTGTCTTGCGACATGGCAGGTTTTTCCTGTTCTTGGTTGTTCGTCGCCATAGGAGCGGCGTCGGGGCCGAACGGGCCAGCGAAGACCTTAGACGGCGCCTCCCCGCTCCGGCAACGCCCTAAATGGCCTCTCTACGCGCGCGTTCAAGATAGAGCTGACGGAGCTTCAGTGTGATCGGGCCCGGCTTGCCGTCCCCGATCTTGGTTCCGTCGATCGAAATCGCCGGGGTCACGAAAGCGCCGGCGGCCGTGAAGAAGGCTTCGCGCGCGCGCTTGACGTCCTCGACGCTGAAGGGGCGCTCGTCCAGTTCGAGGCCCTGTTCCTCGATCAGGGTCATCAGGGTGGTGCGCGTGCAGCCCTTCAGGATGTTGGCCTGGGTGTCGCGGGTCCGCAGCTTGCCGTGCTCATCCACGATCCAGGCGTTGGTCGAGGAGCCTTCGGTCACGAGGCCCATGTCGTCGACGAACCAGGCCTCATAGGCCCCGGCCTCCCGCGCCGCCTGTTTGGCCAGGATGTTCGGCAGCAGACCCACCGTCTTGATGTCGCATCTTCCCCACCGGATGTCGGGCTGGGTCAGGACGGCGACGCCCTTTTTCGCCTGAGCTTCTCCTCGTGCGGGCGAGATAGACTTGGCGGTGACGATGACGCTGGGCGGCGTCCCCGGCGCGGGAAAGGGATGGTCGCGCCGCGCCGTGCCGCGCGTGACCTGCAGGTAGACGATGCCGTTCTTCACCCGGTTGCGCCGGATCGTCTCGCGCAGCACCCGCGTCAGGGCGGCGACCGACATGGGAATGTCGATGCGCAGTTCATTGAGGCTGCGATGCAGCCGCGTCATATGGCCGTCGAAATCCGCCAGCCGACCGTCGAACACGGACCAGACCTCATAGACCCCGTCGGCGAACTGAAAGCCCCGATCCTCCACATGGACCACGGCTTCGCCGTGCGGCTGATAGGTTCCATTCACATAGGCGACGCGGGACATCAGTCGGCCTCGTCCTCATCTCCGCCTCGCGCCGGAGAGACACCCAGCGACTTCAGCTTTCTATGCAGAGCCGACCGCTCCATGCCGATGAAGGCGGCGGTGCGGGAGATGTTGCCGCCGAAGCGCATGATCTGGGCGGCCAGATACTCGCGTTCGAACACCTCGCGCGCCTCGCGCAGCGGCAGGGCGATGGTGCGCTCCGCCCCCAGGCTGGAGGACGGGCTGTTCGAGGTGGCGACCTCCTGCGGCAGCATGTCGGCGGTGATCGGCTCGTTCGGATCGCCTGTCGCCAGGATCAGCAGCCGTTCGATATTGTTGCGCAGCTGGCGGATGTTGCCCGGCCAGGGATGGACCTGCAGCACCGCCACCGCGTCCTCCCCGACCACACGCCGAGGCAGGCCCTGCGAAGCGCTGATGGTTTCGACGAAATAATCGACCAGTTCGGCGATGTCTTCGCGCCGCTCCGACAGGGCCGGCACCCGGATCGGCACGACGTTCAGGCGGTGGAACAGGTCTTCACGGAACCGGCCTTCGGCAATCTCCGTCTTCAGGTCTCGCGAAGTGGATGTGACGACGCGCACATCGACCTGCACGTCCTGTTCGCCGCCGACCCGACGAAAGCGCTGATCCACCAGAACCCGCAGGATGCGGCTCTGGCTCTCACGCGGCATGTCGCTGATCTCGTCCAGATAGAGGGTGCCGTTGTGCGCCCGCTCGAACACCCCGATCTTGCGCGGCCGGCCG
Source organism: Brevundimonas sp. Br13 (assembly GCF_055391505.1). Lineage (NCBI taxonomy): Bacteria > Pseudomonadati > Pseudomonadota > Alphaproteobacteria > Caulobacterales > Caulobacteraceae > Brevundimonas > Brevundimonas sp. Br13. The sequence goes on from NZ_AP044008.1 coordinate 2,383,409, forward strand.
TCCTGTCCCTCTTCCCCGAACAGTTCGACATCCAATCGCTCGGGCGTCATTCCGGCGGCCGAGATGGCGACGAACTCGGCGCGCGCGCGCGGACTGGCTTCGTGGATCTGACGCGCCACAAGCTCCTTGCCCGACCCGGCCGGACCGGAAATCAGCACCCGGCTGTTGGCCTGGGCCACCTTGGCGATGGTGCTGCGCAGGGCCTGGGCCGCCTGGGAGCGGCCGATCAGGCCGGACGGCGTCATCGTCTGCGCGCGCAGACGGCGATTCTCGCGTCTCAGCGTCGCTGCTTCGATCGCCCGCTCGACCACCACCACCAGCCGATCCGACTTGAACGGCTTTTCGATGAAGTCATAGGCGCCGCGCTTCAGCGCGGTCACCGCCGTCTCGATATTGCCGTGGCCCGAGATCATCACCACCGGAAGGTCGGGGTCGATCTCCTTGACCACCTCCAGCAGTTCTAGCCCGTCCAGACCGCCGCCCTGCATCCAGATGTCGAGAATGGCCAGCGACGGCTTCCGTGCGCGGATCGCCGCGAGGGCCTCGTCGGAGTTGGCGGCCACGCGCACGGCGTGCCCTTCATCCTCGAGCAGGCCCGAAACCAGATCGCGGATGTCCGCCTCGTCGTCGACGACCAGAATGTCGGAACCGGTAGGTCGCATCTTGCCTCGCTTATTCGGCGGCGACGCTCTGGAGCTTGCGCTCCGTCGCATCGCCGGTCTTGCCGTGGGGTTTCAGGGGGAAGATCAGGCACACGCGCGCGCCGCGCAGGGTCTCGGCGTCCGCCAGCTTCAGCTCGCCGCCGTGGTCCTCGCAGATGCGTTTGACGATGGCTAGGCCCAGGCCCGTGCCCTTTTCGCGCGTGGTGACATAGGGTTCAATCAGGCGATCGCGGTCCTTGGCGGGAAGGCCGACGCCGTCGTCCTCCACCACAAAGACGGCCGTCTCGTTCTCGATGATCAGGGAGGCGATGATGGCCGCCGCCTCGGATCCGGGCGCTGCGCCTTCGGCGGCACGCCGCGCCGCCACGGATTCGCCCGCGTTCTTCAGAATGTTGACCAGCGCCTGTCCCACCATCCGGGCGTCGCAGCGCAGGCTCGTCTTGGGCAGGGGTTCGATCAGGTCCACGCCGATGTCCGCCGCCGCCACCCGCTGGGCGAACACCGCCTCTCGCAGCATTTCGGCGGGGTTGGCCGCACCGAAACGCGGCGCGGGCATGCGGGCGAAGGACGAGAATTCGTCCACCATCCGGCCGATGTCCCCGACCTGGCGGATGATCGTGTCGGTGCAGCGGTCAAAGATCTCCACCTCGTCCACCTTGTCCCTGTATTTCCGCCTAAGCCTTTCAGCCGACAGTTGGATCGGGGTCAGGGGATTCTTGATCTCATGGGCGATACGCCGCGCCACGTCGCGCCAGGCGGCGTTGCGCTGGGCCGTGACCAGCCGGGTGATGTCGTCGAAGGTCAGCACCATCTCTCCGCCCTGACCGCCCTCGATGCGCACACGCAGACGCAGGGTCTCGCCTTCGCGGCTCAGATCGATGTCCTCTTCGATATGGGCCTCGACCCGTCCGACCAGATCGCTGAGCTCGGGCGACAGGGTCGCCAGTTCACGGCCGAGAACCTCGGCTTCTTCGATATGCAACAGTTGCAGGGCGCTGTCGTTGATGGCCGAGATTCGTCCGCGCCGATCCAGACCGATCACCCCGGCGCTGACGCCTGACAGCACCGTCTCGATAAAGCGGCTGCGATCCTGGGCGTCTTCGCTTGCCGCCTTCAGCGCCGACTGCTGGGCCTGAAGGTCGCCCGTCATGCGGTTGAAGGCCTCCGACAGGGTGGCGATTTCACCCGGCGCCCCGTCGCTGTCCACCCGGGCGCTGAAGTCGCCGCCCGCCACCTGGCCGGCCGCCTTCACCAGCCGCCCGATCGGGGCCGAAATGCTGCTGGCCGCCGACATGCCCAGCCAGACCGCTCCAACCAGAACCAGCAGGGCGGTCTCCAGATAGCTGAGAATGAAGGCCGATTGAATTCGGGCGCGGCTCTCCTGGGCTTCGCGATAGGCCTGGATCGACTGGCTCGAGGCGTTCATTCGCGCCACCAGACCGTCCTGGAGCGGCCGCACCAGATAAAGATAGGCGTCGCCATAGGCTGGCAGGGCGATCAGGGAGCGCACGGTGTCGGGGTGCTGGGTGACGTCCGTCGGCGGCTTGCCGCCCTGGACGGCGTCTTCCAGATAGGAACGCGGCGGAGCCAGATAGGGCGGCGCCCCCGGTCCTTCGGCTCGCGCCAGCACCTCCCGATCACCGTCAAGAATATAGATCGCGGGATAGCCGAAGATGTCTCCGATCTGAGCCAAGGCGTCGTTGAACTGAATACGGTCGTCGAACAGTCCGCGTGCGCTGGTCAGTTGATCCGCGATCGTGACGAGATCCGCATCGACGGCTGTGGCGACGTCCTGGATGTAGGCGCGCCCGACCACGGCGCCGTTTTCGACCGAGGCCTGGACGTTCTGACTGAACCATTGATCGACCCCCCGCGTCACGAGCACACCGAAGACCAGGGCGATGAGAACCGCCGGAATCACCGCCACCGTCGAGAACAGGGCCACGAACCGCAGGTGCAGGCGCGAACCCGCTTCGCTGGTGCTGCGGGCTAGGACCAGGACGCGACGTCCCACGATGAAGGCCAGACCCGAAATCAGGATCAGATTGGCGATCAGGACGAAGAGCACGATCTGACCGGCCGATCCTCGCGCAGCGCCGGCGCTGGCGCCCGGCGCCACCGCGACCAGCCATACCGCCGCCGCCGTGATGATGACGGCCAAGGCGTAGGCTAAACCGAAGCCCGCCCGCGCCCGCTCGGTTTCAAAACGCCCCCAGAACGACTCGTCGTCCGACGAAGGGTCGGTGCGAGAGGTCACGGCTGAGGGCGTATCCGTCATGCCACAGCAGTGTCCGCGAACTGTGGCGGCGTTTCAACAGCCGAATTGAAACAGTCAGGTAAATTTCGCCGCCACAGCCCCGCCATTTCCTGCTCGACGGCCGCGGGATCGTCCAGGCGGCAAATTCTTGCCTTGGCCTCGCGACGGTGTTGCGGATCGGCCGGCCAGGGCGCCTGTTCGATGTACCAGCCCAGATGTTTGCGGAACATCTTCAGCCCCAGCGGCAGGCCGTAGAAGTCGATCGAGGCCCTCAGATGGTGGATCACGATCGCCAGTCGCGCCTCCGGCCCCGGCTCCTGGGGCGCCGTCACGCCGCTCAGCGCCTGTTCCAAATGGGCCGCCAGCCAGGGCCGGCCGTAGACGCCTCGTCCCAGCATCAGACCGTCGGCGCCGGACCGCTCAAGGGCCGTGCGCGCGTCTTCAGGCGTGACGATGTCGCCGTTGACGATGACGGGAATGCGAACGGCCGCCTTTACGGCGCCCACGGCGTCCCAGTCCGCCCTTCCGGTATAGAACTGCTGGCGGGTTCGTCCATGGACCGTCACAGCCCTCACACCGAGCGCCTCGGCCCGCACAGCCAGATCCGCGGCGTTTCGGCTGTCGTCATCCCAGCCCAGCCGCATCTTGACCGTGACCGGGCGGCCGGTGGCCCCCACCACGGCCTCCATGATGCGGCAGGCCAGATCAGGCGTCCGCATCAGGGCCGATCCGGCGGCCGAGCCCGTCACCTCCTTGGCGGGACAGCCGAAGTTCAGATCGACGATGTCCGCCCCGGCCTGTTCGGCCATGCGCGCCCCCTCGGCCATCTGCCCCGGATCACGCCCCACCAGCTGGATCACGGTCAGCGGCAGGCCCGCGCCGACGGCGGCGCGCCGCACCACGTCGGGCCTGGCCCGCGCCAGCTCCTTGGCCGCCACCATCTCGGTCGCCACATAGGCCGCGCCCAGTTTGGAGGCCAGGATGCGGAACGGCAGATCGGTGACGCCGGTCATCGGCGCCATCAGCACGCGGCCGGGCACGGTGACGTCGCCGATGGTCAGGGTTTTGGACATTCTCGCCTTTCGCCGCATTGCGCGCCCTTTCGTCAAGCGCGACAGCGGCGGATTGACGGTTTCCCGGCTCAACGTGGCGCTCTAGAAGACGGCATGACCTTCTCAGCCATCATTGTCGCGGCCGGTTCCGGAACGCGGGCCGGCGGCGAAAAACAGTGGCGGACCCTGGGCGGAAAGCCGGTTCTGCGCTGGTCCGTCCAAGCGCTTCTGGACGCCGGCGCCCAGGAGCTGGTCGTGGTCGTAGCGTCGGACGCTCAGGATCGCGCCGCCGAGGTGCTGGACGGGCTGACGGGGTGGCGCGCCGTGGTCGGCGGGACGACGCGGGCGGAGTCCGTTCGCGCAGGGTTGGCGGCCCTCACCTGTCCCGACGACCAGCCCGTGCTGGTCCACGACGCCGCCCGGCCGCTGTTGGACGCCGCCGTCATCGCCCGCGTCGTCGCCGCCCTGGATCAGGCCGACGGCGCCCTGCCCGTCCTGGCCGTCGCCGACAGCCTGCGCCGGGGATCGGACGGGCTGATGGCCGAGGCGGTGGACCGCGAGGACCTCTGGCGGGCCCAGACCCCTCAGGCGTTCCGGCGTGGACTCCTGGAATCGGCCTATGCCGCCTGGAACCCGGCCGAGACCCCGACCGACGAGGCGGTGGTGGTGCGCCGTCACGGCGGCCGGATCGTCCTGGTCGCCGGCGACGCCCGGCTGATTAAACTGACCTATCCCGAGGATTTCACCATGGCCGAGGCCCTGCTGTCGCAAGAGACCCGCTACCAGACCCGCATGGGGACGGGTTTTGACGTCCATCGCTGGGGGCCCGGCGATTCAGTCTGGCTGTGCGGGATCGAGATTCCTCATGATCAGACCCTGATCGGCCATTCGGACGCCGACGCCGGGCTGCACGCCTTGACCGACGCCCTGCTGGGAGCCATCGCCGCCGGCGACATCGGCGACCATTTTCCGCCGACCGATCCGAAGTGGAAGGGCGCCGCCTCAGACCAGTTCCTGATCCACGCCGCCGAAATGGTGGCGGCGCGCGGCGGCCGGATCGTCAATGTTGACGTGACCCTGATCTGCGAACGTCCGAAGGTGAAGCCGCACCGTCAGGCCATGCGCGAACGGATCGCCGCTCTGCTGGCCTTGCCGCTGGACTGCGTCAGCGTGAAGGCCACCACATCCGAAGGGTTGGGCTTCACCGGCCGAGGCGAGGGCTTGGCCGCCCAGGCTGCGGCGACGGTGGAGATGCCGGTCTCGGCCTGATCCGGCGCCTTCAGCGCGCGGCCAGCCGCATCTGCCGCACCAGGGCTCCGAACAGGTTCACGTAGTCGTCCGTCCACGGCCGCACCTGCGTGGGCGACAGCCTGCGCCAGCGCGGATCTTCGCGATAGGGCGCCAGGGCCGCTTCGCTCTTGCCGATCACCAGGGCCTCGGTCGAGGATTCCACCATCAGCGGCGCATCCGGCCGTTCCCGATAAATTTGGTGCAGAGCCGGCGCCCCCAGGGCCGCAGCCGCCGCCTCGGCCGGCAGTGTGATGTCCAGATTGCGGTTGGACAGGTGCAGCACCACCACCCCGTCCGGCTTCAAGAGTCGCAGATAGCCGGCGATGGCCTCCTGGGTCAGCAGATGGGTCGGCACCGCGTCGGAGCTGAAGGCGTCGATGATCAGCAGGTCATAGGAACCGGCGGCCTCCCGCGCCATGGTCAGTCGGGCGTCGCCCAGCACCGTCCGGATCGGTCCTTCGGCGCAACCATTGATGAAGCTGAACCAGCGCGGATCGCGCGACAGCCTATCCACCATCGGGTCGATCTCGAAAAAGCTCATCTGGTCCTGGCGGCGCTTATAGGCCGCCATGGCCCCCGAGCCCTGGCCCACGACCCCGATCCGGGCGCCGTCCGGCCGGTGCGCCTGGGCCATCAGGGCCGCCTGCCCCAGAGGCGTCGCCGTGGCGTAATAGAGGGTTGGCGAGCAACGGTGCGGTTCCGACTGCGCCTGGGCGCCGTGCAGGGTGGTGCCGTGCATCAGCACATGAACCGGTCCCCCCAGACCCGCGACGTCGGTATCGGCCACACGCATGACCCCAAAGAAGCTTCGCTCCGTCAGGGCCCAGTCATAGCCCCGCGCGACGTGATAGCCGGACCAGACCATGGCTCCCAGAACGACGGTGAACATGATCGCCCGGTCCCTCAGCAGGAAGGCGAACAGGGCGGCGACGCCGATCACCGCCTGGGCGATCCGCACCAGTTCGGCGTCCGGGACGACCGCGCGAATGTCGGGGGCGTAGCGCACCAGGGCCAGACCCAGCGGTCCCGCCAGGGCGACCAGAACCCCGATCACACAGACGATGATCTCCCATCGCCGCACCTCGCCTTCGCCCCATGGCCGCAAAAGGCCGACGGCGACCAGCGCCAGCGGATATTCCCAAACCATGTCGAAGATCAGGGGCGCGATCAGGGCGTTGAAGACGCCGCCCAGGACGCCGCCCAGCGACAGCAGCAGATAGAACTCCGTCAGCCGGCCCGGCGCAGGACGCCGCTCGGCCATCCGCTGGTGGCACATCAGGGCGCAGAAGAAAAAGGCTGTCAGATTGACGACGAAGACGAACAGCCACTCCGTGGTCCGAAAGGCGACCAGGGCGCAGCCGGCCGCCAGCACCCCCGCCTGGATCGCCAGCGTCAGGGAGAGCGGCAGGACCGGTCGGTTCTGAAAGGCGATGACGAAGGTCAGCAGATAGAGGGCCAGAGGAATGACCCAGAGGAAGGGCGCAGAGGCCACGTCGGTCGACAGATGCGCCGTCACGCCCAGCATCAGGCTGGACGGAACGGCCGCCAGCAGGATCAGCACCCCCTTCTCGCGCCAGGCGATCGGCGGCCCCGCTTCCAGGGGCGCGGGCTCTGCCTTCGCCCCCGTTCGGACCCCGCGACCGAACCAGGCCAGGGCGCCCAGGCCGGTGACCATCACCAGGAACAGACCATAGCCCAGGCTCCAGCCCAGGCGCTGGAGCGAAAGACTGGCCAGGGGTTCGATCAGGATCGGATAGGCCAGCAGGGCCAGAAAACTGCCCAGGTTCGAAGCGGCATAGAGGACATAGGGGTTCTTCGCGTCCGCCTGGCCCGCCCGCGCCCGCGCCCGCGCATACCAGGCTTGAAGCAGGGGCGCGGTGGCCGAAAGAATGGCGAAGGGGGCCCCGATCGAGAGGGTCAGGGTCGCCAGAAGCCAGGCCGTCGGGGCGCTGGGATCGGGATCGCCCAGGACACCGCTGATCCGCAGGGGCAAAGACAGGCCTGCGGCCAGCAGAAGCGCCAGATGAACCAGCACCTGAAGCCGCATCGACCCGATGCGCTGCAGGACGTGGGCGTAGCCGTAGCCGGCCAGCAGCGCGGTCTGGAAGAAGACCATGGCGGCGTTCCACACCGACGGCGATCCGCCCAGGCTGGGCAGGATCAGCTTGGTCGCCATCGGCTGAACCACGAAGACCAGACAAGCCGAGGTGAAGACGGCCAGCGCGAACAGGAGAGGCGTGAGCCGCCCAGGGTTCGGGCGCGCCGCGCTTTTGGCTTGAACCACATCGGTCATGGTGCTGGTTAGAGCGGGACTCGCGGCCTATGGAAAGCGCATGTTCTCACAAGACATCCTGCGACTGGCGCAACAGATCGTCGCAACCGCGGCCGAGCGGGGCCTGATGATCGCCACGGCGGAAAGCTGCACCGGCGGCCTGGTCTCCGCCGCCCTGACGGCCGTCCCCGGCTCCTCCGCGGTTCTGGATCGCGGCTTCGTCACCTACAGCAACGCCGCCAAGCAACAGATGTTGGGCGTGCCGGAGGCGACCCTAATCGCCCACGGCGCCGTCTCCGAGCCGACGGCCCGCGCCATGGCCGAAGGCGCCGCAGCCCAGTCGAACGCGAGCGTCAGCGTCTCCGTCACCGGAATTGCGGGGCCGGGCGGCGGCGGCCCGGACAAGCCGGTCGGCCTGGTCCATTTCGCGGCCGTGGGTCCGGGCGGGCTGGTCCACAGGATGGAGCGGTTCGGCGACCTGGGGCGCGACGCGGTCCGGATGGCGGCGCTCAGGGTCGCCTTGGAGATGTTGGCGGAGCGAGCCGCATCGTGACCGAACCCGTCGTCGTCGACGCCCGAGGCCACCGCTGCCCGGCGCCCAGCCTCAGGCTGCAAAAGGCCATGGCCGGGGCGGCGGCCGGCGCCCGTTTCGTCCTTCTGGCGACCGACCCTATGGCGCGCATCGACGCGCCGTTTCTAATGGCTCAGAAGCAGGGCCGCGTGATTTCGATCGAAGAGGTCGACGGCGTCCTGCGCCTTCTGGTCGAAGCGGGCTGAGTTTTCGACCCTAGGTCCGCGACCGCGTGCGGCGGCTGGCCCGCCGTTCCGACAGATCGACCACATCCGCCGCGGCGGAGGCCCTGCGCGCCTGTTCCGCCCTCTCGGCCCCGGCGGCGATCTCCATCTCGGTCGCGAAGGCGCCGCCGTAGAAGATGGCGTTGACGTTCCAGGACAGCCAGATCAGCAAAACCACCACGGCCCCGACCGAGCCATAGGTCGCTCCCAGAGGCGCGATCTGTTCGACATAGATGGCGCAGAGCCAGGATGAGACCACCGACATCAGGGTGGCCACCAGCCCTCCGGTGATCGACGGCAGCCAGGCCACCGGCGTCCGGTGACTCATGGCGTAGCGATAGAGCAACGTCAGCCCCACCACCAGGCCAAGGGCGGGCAGCAGGGCGTCGAGCGGCATCAGACCCGCATTGTCCCCCCTCGCCCCCGGCGAGGCGGCATGGGCCAGAATCCGCGCCGTCACCACGGCGCCGGACACGACGGTGAACAGGGCGAAGGCGAATATGGCGACGAAGAAGGCCAGCAGATTGAATTTGAAGAAGCCGTGAGGCTCAGTCTCATCGTGAATGAGATTAAGTCCCGCCAGCAACGCCTTGAATCCTCGATGTGCGGCGTAGGCGCCGACGAACAGGGCGAAGGCGCTCTGGGCCGAGACGGTCCGGGCGGAAGCCTTGGCCAGCCGGGCGATCTCGTCGTGAAATATGGTCTGGGCCGCGCGCGGCAACAGGTCGGACAGGGCGGCGGCCTGGGCGCTGACCTCATTGATCGACAGGCCCAGCTTATAGACGCCGATCAGGATGGCGATGGCCGGGAAGACGGCCAGAAGGGCGAAGAAGGAAACGCCCCCCGTGTAGAGCATGACGTCCCGGCCCCAGCTGCGGGTGAAGGCGCGCACGGCCAGACCGCCCCAGAAGCCGGGCGCCTTTAGAACCGATCGGGTCAGCTGATCGCTCAATCCGGTCCCCACAACCGTTACAACAAACCCCTAAACTTAAAGGATTCTGGAACGGGGAAAAGCCCTGTCGACGCACCCGCCTTTGGGGGCGGTCTGCGAAGACGATAGTCATTTATAAAATCCGTCGCGCTATGGTGGTCCGCCTCGCATGCGGCTATGGCCCCAGCGACCAATGGGGAGGGACTGGCTTGGCTTTCGACGCGCGCGTTTTGATCCTGGCGGCTGATGACGCCCGTATCGGGCCGCTCGCCGCCGGCCTGGACGCGCTTGGCTGGACCACCGTCACCGCCCGCGATGTCGGCTCGGCCGAGGCGACGCTTCAGGACCTGCCGCTCGAAGCCGCTGTGATCGACTTCGATTCCCTGACGCCGGACGCGGCGGTCCGACTGCGCGCGGCGGCCCAACCGCGCCGCCTGCCCATCATGGTGGTCGGCGCAGCCCCAGACTCGGTCGAGGGCGCCGATGTCGCCATGTCGATTCCGCCGCACCCGGCCCAGGCCGCCCTGCGTCTCGAACAGCTCGGCCGCGCCGCCATCGCCGAGGAAGAGTTTCACCTGCGGGTCGCCACCTTCGGCCTGCGCGGCATCAGCCTGGCCGCCGATCCCGGCGCGGCGGCGCCTCTGCGGATCCTGGCGGCGGGGGTTGCGGACCGTCGCTTCCTGGCCCTGTCCAACGCCTTGACCTCTGCGGGCGCCGAGGTGGTGGCGGCGCCCACCCCCTACACCGCCTTCGACTATCTGCATGAGACCCTGTTCGACGCCGCCATACTGTGGGGCGCCAAGGACCACACCCCCGCCCTGTCGATCGCCGCAGGCATGAAGCGCAACACGCGCCTGTATCATATTCCGCTGATGCTCTATCTGCGTGGCGCCGACGAAATCAGCCTGAACGAACTGTTCAATCGGGGCTTCGCCGACGTCGCCTCGACCGAAACGCCGGAGCAGGAGACGGCGGAGCGGGTCCTGGCCATGGCCGGCGCCCACCGCCGCCACCTGACCATCAGAAAGGCGCTGGATTCGGTCCGCAGTCTGGACCTGATGGACGCCTCCACCGGCCTGTTCACGCCCGAACTCTTCGCCGCCCACCTGGGTCGGGTCGCCGAGGCGTCTCGCGTTCGCAAACGTCCCCTGTCCGTCTGCGTCCTCAGAGTGCGCGAGACCGAGCCCGTCACCTGGGCGCGCCAGGGCGGCTGGCTGGACCGGGCCATGCCCCAGATCGGCGCCATGGTCTCGCGCCTGGTTCGGGTCGAGGATACGCCGGCCCGTCTGGCCAAGGAGGTCTTCGCCCTGGCGCTGCCCGCCACGCGCGGCGAGGCCGCCCGCCTGGCCGCCGAACGGATCGCCGCCGTCATCGGCTGCACCGCCTTCGACGCCGGCCCCGACCGCTCGCCCTTCGTCGCCGAATTCGACGTCGGCGCCGCCGAAATGCGCCCCGGCGAATCCGCCGGCGCCCTCCTGGAACGCGCCTCCGCCGACCTGTTCGACAAGGTGCGCTAGGGCCTTACGCCCCCGCCACCCGCGCCAGATCGGCCGTGATCCGCTCCGCCACCTTCAGCCGGTCCTCGGCCGTCGGCCAGTCGCCCGTCACAACGATCTTCTGATCGGGCCGGATCTTCCAGAAGGCGTGGTTCTTCTGGATCAGGCCGACCAGTCCGACCGGATTGGGGAAGCTGTTGTCGCGCAGGGTCAGCACCGCGCCGCGCGGCCCAATGTCGATCTTCTCGATACAGGCCCGGCGACAGTTGGCCTTGACGCCGACGATCTTCAGCAGCTGCTGCGCCTCGTCCGGCAGGGGCCCGAACCGGTCGATCAGTTCGGCGGCCAGGGCTTCACGATCCTCGGCCTGTTCGGCGTCGGACAGGCGGCGATACAGGCTGAGACGGACGTTCAGGTCCGGCACGTAGTCCTCTGGAATCAGGACGGAAGCGCCGACGTTGATCGACGGCGACCAGCCGCGATCCACATTCAGCCCCTCGCCCTTCTCGCGCAGTTCGGCGACCGCGTCCTCCAGCATCTGCTGGTAAAGCTCGACCCCGACCTCGCGGATATGGCCCGACTGTTCGTCGCCCAGCAGATTGCCGCCGCCGCGCTGGTCCAGGTCGTGGCTGGCCAGCTGGAAGCCGGCGCCCAGATTGTCCAGCGACTGCAGCACCTGCAGACGCCGCTCGGCCGACAGGGTCATCGGCTTGACCGGATCGGTGGTCAGATAGGCGAAGGCCCGCGCCTTGGACCGGCCCACCCGGCCCCGGATCTGGTACAGCTGCGCCAGGCCGAACATGTCGGCCCGGTGCACGATCAGGGTGTTGGCCGTCGGGATGTCCAGCCCGCTCTCGACGATGGTGGTCGAGACCAGGACGTCGTACTCCCCCTCGTAGAAGGCGCTCATCACCTCCTCCAGCTGGGTCGCCGACATCTGGCCGTGGCCGACGACGAACTTGATCTCGGGGACCTGCTCGCGCAGGAATTTCTCGATGTCCGGCAGGTCCTTCAGACGCGGCGCGACATAATAGGCCTGACCGCCGCGATATTTCTCGCGCAGCAGGGCCTCGCGCACCAGCACCGGATCCCAGGGCGTCACATAGGTCCGCACCGCCAGGCGATCGACCGGCGGGGTGGCGATGATCGACATCTCGCGAATGCCCGACAGGGCCATCTGCAGGGTGCGCGGGATCGGGGTGGCGGTCAGGGTCAGCAGATGAACGTCGGCGCGCAGGGTCTTCAGCTTTTCCTTGTGCTTGACGCCGAAGTGCTGCTCCTCGTCCACGATCACCAGGCCCAGGTCGCGGAAACCGACCTGTTCGGCCAGGACCGCATGGGTGCCGACGACGATCTCGACCGAGCCGTCCTTCAGCCCCGCCCGCGTTTCGGTCGCCTCCTTGCCCGTCACCATCCGCGACAGCTGGCGCACCTTGACCGGCCAGCCGGCGAAGCGTTCGGTGAAGGTCTTGTAGTGCTGGCGCGCCAGCAGGGTAGTCGGCGCCACCACCGCCACCTGTTTGCCGGTCATGGCCACGACGAAGGCGGCGCGCAGCGCCACCTCGGTCTTGCCGAAGCCCACGTCGCCGCAGATCAGGCGATCCATCGGCGTGCCCTTGCCCAGGTCCTCCAGCACGTCGCCGATGGCGTTCAGCTGGTCGTCCGTCTCCTCATAGGGGAAGCGGGCGCAGAATTCGGCGAACAGGCCCGGCGCCGGCGTCACCGCCTCCGTCTCGCGCAGCGCCCGCTTGGCGGCCAGGGCGATCAGCCCCTCGGCCATGGCGCGCAGCCGTTCCTTGGCCTTAGCCTTCCTCGCCTGCCAGCCCGCCCCGCCCAGCCTGTCCAGCTGCACCCCGTCGGCGTCCGTGCCGTACCGGGTCAGAAGATCAATGTTTTCAACCGGCAGATAGAGTTTGCTGTCACCGGCGTACAACAGCTCCAGGCAGTCGTGCGGCGCCTCCTGGATGTCGAGCGTCTTCAGCCCCTCGTACCGCCCGATGCCGTGATCCAGGTGGACCACCAGGTCGCCCGTGGTCAGAGCCGAGGCCTCGGCCAGGAAGTTGGAGGCCCGACGCTTCTTGCGCGGCCGAGCCAGCCGGTCGCCCAGAATGTCGGTCTCGGAGATGACCGCGACCGCGTCCGTGACGAACCCATGCTCCACCGGCAGGTTGCCCCGCAAATACAGGTCCTTGGGCGCGGTCTGGACATCGGCCCAGTCGCGCACGGCGACGATATGATCCAGGCCGTGGTCGCCCAAAAGGGTCGCCAGGCGCTCCGACGAGCCCTCGGTCCACGAGGCGAACAGCACCCGACGCCCCTCGGCCTTCAGCGCCTGGGCATGGGCCGCGACCGCCTCGAACAGGTTGACGCTGTCCTGTGATCGCTCGGCCGCGAAGGTTCGTCCCAGCCGTCCGCCCGCGTCTTCGCCCCCGCCCGTAAAGGGCGTGAGCCGCCGCACCGACCGGCCGGCCAGAGCCTGGTTCCAGTCGCCGGCGTCCATATAGAGGCACTGCGGCGGCAGGGCGCGATTGGCGGCCGCATGCCCCCCGCCCTTGCCTTTCTGCGCCTTGGCCGCCTCGGCCCGCGCCTCATAGGCGTCGACGATCAGATCCCACCGCTCGGCCCGCGCGCTTTCGGCCTGATTGTCCAGAAAGACCTGCGCCTGATCCGGCAGATAGTCGAACAGGCTGTCCAGCCTTTCGTAGAACAGCGGCAGCCACTGCTCCATGCCCTGCCGCCGCGCGCCCTCGCTGATGGTCGCGTACAGGGGATCGTCGCCCGGCGCCCCGAACAGCTTCAGATAGCCGGTGCGGAAGCGCGATATGGCGTCCGCATCCAGCAGGGCCTCCGACACGGGCGCCAGGGCCACCGCCGTCATCTGGCCGGTAGAGCGCTGGGTCTCAGGGTCGAAGGTGCGGATCGATTCCAGTTCGGACCCGAACATGTCCAGCCGCACCGGCTCCTCGAAGCCCGGCGGATAGACGTCCACCACCCCGCCCCGCACCGCGAACTCACCCCGCTCCGACACGGTCGAGGCGCGGACATAGCCGTTGGCGGCGAAATACCGCTCCAGCGCCTGGATATCCAGATCGCGGCCGACCCTGGTCTCGAACCCGGCCTGGGTCGTCACCGACTTCGGCGGCGTCCTCTGCATGGCCGCACCGACCGTCGTGACCACCAGAACGGGCGCGTCGCCGGTCTTTCGCTGGGCCAGGCGCGTCAGGGTCGCCATCCGCTGGGCGGCGATCCCCGCCGTCGGGCTCAGCCGGTCATAGGGCAGACAGTCCCAGGCCGGATATTCCAGAATTTCGATATCTTGCGAGAAGAATCGGAACGCCTGAACAAAGCCGCCGGCCCGCTGGTAGTCGCGCGCGACAAAGACCCCCACGCCGCCGACGGCCTTGACCCGCTCCGCCACGACCAGGGCGTCCAGACCTTCCGGCGCCCCGCCCAGATCGGCGTCGGTCCGTTGCACAGTCACCTGCTGATCCATCAGCCGATGCCCTTGCCGACCTCGGCGGCCACATGCTCGTGCATGAAGGCCCGCACCTTGGCCATCACCGGCGTCTCGAACTCCGGCGGCGTCGGATCACGCTCGATGATCCAGCCGTAGAGCCACTGGTCTTCCTCGTCGATCAGCCGCTCGAACACGTCCAGCTCGGCCTCGGTCAGGGTCGGGGCCACCTGATCCGAGAACGGCCCCAGCACCATGTCGGCCTCGCGGAAGCCCCGCCGCCAGCACCGGAACTGGATCCGGCCCAACCTCTGCTTCCGCTCAGGAGTCATCTCGTCGCCACTTTCGTTTTGGGGACGCGCTTCGGTTTCGGCCACAAGAATCCTTGCCCGTTGAATATGCTGGTGCGCCAACGCACAGAGCCGCCGCGCGGCGAGCGATAGCGCACCCAGAATGGAAGAAGCGCAGATAGCGTTCCTGAACGGACTTCGCCACCCGTCATGGTCACGCTATGTTCACGGCGATGCGTCCGCAGATTCTTTTCCCCCTGTTCGCCGAGGTCTCCAGCCTGAAGGGCGTGGGCCCCCGCATCCTGCCCCTGGTGCAGAAGGTGGCGGGGCCGCTGGTGCGTGATCTGGTCTTCCTCAGCCCCTCCGGCGTCATCGTCCGCCGGCCGATGGAGGCGGCGACCGCCGTGGACGGCGAGGTCGGGATCTTCGAGATCGTCATCGACCGCCTGTTCGTCCCCAGCCGCCCCGGCGCCCCGCTGAAGGTCCGCGCCAGCGACGCGACCGGCTTCGTTCACCTGGTCTGGTTCGGCGGCTCGCCCCAGCATATCGACCGGCTCCTGCCGCGCGGCGAGACCCGGCTGGTCTCGGGCAAGGTCGAGCGGTTCAACGGCGAGGTCCAGATCGTCCATCCGGACATCGTCACGCCCGACAAGGCCGCCGACATCCCGGCCTCCGAACCCGTCTATCCGGCGACCCAGGGCTTGACCTCGCGCCAGCTGCGCAAACTGGTCCAGGCCGCCCTGCCCGCCGCCCCCGACCTGCCGGAATGGCAGGACCCCGCCTGGCTGAAGAAGCAGAACTGGCTGGGCTGGCGCGCCGCCTTGGACGCCCTGCACGCGCCGAAGGGCGAGCCCGACCTGTCGCCCGACGCCCCCGCCCGCCAGCGCCTGGCCTATGACGAGTTCCTGGCCCACCAGCTGGCCCTGGCCCGCCGCCGCCGCGCCCGCGAGATCAAGCCCGCCCCCGTCATCGCCCCCGGCGCCGCCTCCGACGGCCTGCTCCAGGCCCTGCCCTTCCAACTGACCAACGCCCAGGCCCAGGCCGTCGCCGAAATCCGCCGTGACCTGGCCTCGGGCAAACAGATGGGCCGACTGCTTCAGGGCGATGTGGGTTCCGGCAAGACCGCTGTCGCCGCCCTGGCCCTGACCGACGCGGCCTCCAGCGGTTTCCAGTCCGCCCTGATGGCCCCGACCGAAATCCTGGCCCGCCAGCATTATGAAAAGCTCGGCCCCTTGCTGGAGTCGGCCGGCGTCGCCTCCGTCCTGCTCACCGGCCGGGATGCGAACGGCCAGAGACGCGAGAAACTGGCCGCCCTGGCCTCCGGTCACGTCCAGGTCGCCATCGGCACCCACGCCCTGTTCCAGGACGCCGTCCGTTTCGACCGCCTCGCCCTGGCCGTCATCGACGAACAGCACCGGTTCGGCGTCAGCGAGCGCCAGAGGCTTCAGGCCAAGGGCGATCCGCGCCTGGGCGCCGTCCACCTGCTGACCATGTCGGCCACCCCCATCCCCCGCACCCTGGAACTGACCCAGTACGGCGAGCTGGAGGTCAGCCGCCTGATGGAGAAGCCGCCGGGCCGCACCCCCGTCACAACCGCCGTCGTCCCCCTGGCCCGCATCGGCGAGGTCGCCGCCCGGCTGAAGACGGCGCTGGACGCCGGCGCACAGGCCTATTGGATCTGCCCCCTCGTCGCCGAATCCGAGGCCATAGACCTCGCCGCCGCCGTCGACCGCGCCGACGACCTGCGCCGCCTGCTGGGGGTCGAGGTCGGCCTGGCCCACGGCCAGATGCCCGGCGCCGAGCGCGAGGCCGTCATGGCCGACTTCGCCGACGGCCGCATTCCCCTGCTGGTCGCCACCACGGTGGTTGAGGTCGGGGTCGACGTGCCCAACGCCTCCATCATGGTCATCGAACACGCCGACCGTTTCGGCCTGGCCCAGCTGCACCAGCTACGCGGCCGCGTGGGTCGCGGCGCAAAGGCCAGTTCCTGCATCCTGCTGTACGGCGGCCAGGACGGCGCCCTCGGCGAAACCGCCAAGGAACGGCTCGAAACCCTGCGCCGCACCGAGGACGGCTTCGTCATCGCCGAGGAAGACTTCCGCCTGCGCGGCGGCGGCGACCCGCTGGGCCTGAAACAGAGCGGCTTCCCCGCCTACCGCTTCGCCGACCCGATCCGCCACCGCGCCCTGATGCTGGCCGCCGCCGACGACGCCCGCCTGATCCTGAACCGCGACCCCGACCTGGCGTCCGAGCGCGGTCAGGCGGTTCAGGTGCTGGAGGAGTTGTTCGACTGGAAGGGGCATAAGGCAGGGGCGGATTGAAGGGGACAGCCACGCCCGCCCCGCACCCCACACCCGTCATCCTAGGCCTTGCGCCTAGGATCAAAAGACTCGACCGGCTAGAACGCCCCGGATGTTGCGCCTGTCAGAACTCAAACTGCCCCTCGACCACCCGCCGGAGGCCTTGCCCGCCGCGATCGCCGCCCGCTTGGGCGTTCCGCCGGACGATCTTGTCTCCTGGTCGATATGGAAGCGGGCGCACGACGCCCGCCGGAAATCCGCGATTCTGAAAGTCTACATCCTCGACGTCGAGGTGAGGGATGAAGCGGCGGTGCTGGCCCGCCTTGCGGACGACGTGCACGTGGCGCCGACGCCAGACGTCGCCTACCGCCCGGTCGCGGTGGCGCCCAGGACCGAGCGCCTGCGGCCGGTCGTGATCGGGGCCGGGCCGTGCGGCCTGTTCGCCGGGCTGATCCTGGCCGAGATGGGGTTCAAGCCGATCATCCTCGACCGCGGCAAGGTGGTTCGGCAGCGGACCAAGGACACCTGGGGCCTGTGGCGGAGCAGCAAGTTGGACCCGGAATCCAACGTGCAGTTCGGCGAGGGCGGCGCGGGCACCTTCTCCGACGGCAAGCTCTACAGCCAGATCAAGGATCCGCGTTTCCTGGCCCGCAAGGTGTTGACCGAATTCGTCGCAGCCGGGGCGCCGGAGGAAATCCTGACCGAGGCCCACCCGCACATCGGCACCTTCCGCCTGGTGACCATGGTCGAGGCCATGCGCGAGAAGATCGAAAAGCTGGGCGGCGAATACCGCTTCGAGCACCGGGTCACGGACATCGATCTCGACAAGGGCGTCCTTCGGGGCGTGCGCCTGCACACTGGCGAGACGCTGGAGGCCGATCACGTGGTCTTCGCCATCGGCCACTCGTCGCGCGACACCTTCCAGACCCTCTACGAGCGCGGCGTCCATATCGAGGCCAAGCCGTTCTCGATCGGCTTTCGCATCGAGCATCCGCAGTCGTGGATCGACAAGGCCATGTTCGGCCCCTGCGCCGGCCACCCTGACCTGGGCGCGGCGGCCTATTCGCTTTCGCACCATTGCTCGAATGGCCGCACCGTCTACAGCTTCTGCATGTGCCCGGGCGGCACGGTGGTCGCGGCCACCAGCGAGCCAGGCCGAGTCGTGACCAACGGCATGAGCCAGTATTCGCGCAACGAGCGCAACGCCAACTCCGGCTTCGTGGTCGGCATCTCGCCCGAGGATTATCCCAGCGACCATCCGCTGGCGGGCATCGAACTGCAACGGGATCTGGAGACCCGCGCCTATGCGGCCGGCGGCGGCGACTATTTCGCGCCGGGCCAGCTGGTCGGCGACTTCCTGGCGGGCCGCCCCTCGACCACGCTGGGCGAGGTCGTCCCCAGCTATAAACCGGGCGTCCGCCCGACCGACCTGGCGCCCCTGATGCCCGACTATGTGATCGCCGCCATGCACGAGGCCCTGCCCGTCTTCGGCCGCAAGATCGCCCGCTACGACGACGCCCAGGCGGTTCTGACGGGGGTCGAAACCCGCAGTTCATCCCCGATCCGAATGACCCGCGGCGCCGACTTCCAGAGCTTGAACGTGCGCGGTCTCTTCCCTGCCGGCGAAGGCGCCGGCTACGCCGGCGGCATCCTGTCGGCCGCCGTCGACGGCATCAAGGTCGCCGAAGCCGTCGCCCGGTCGATGGTGGCGGAGGGGACGGCGTAGGCAAAAGGCGGCGCATCGCCGCGATCGTGCGGCAATCCGGACCTCGTCAGAGGGCGCTGATTGGCTTTCTGGCCGCTAGCCTAAGACGGTTCCCGCCCCATACGCGACGTTCGGATGGTCTGCTCGGCGCTACGCCAACAACCTTGTCTGGCGGGAAATCAACTCCGGACGAACGCCAGCTTCCCGCGCTAGCAAATCTCGAAATATCCGCCAGACTGTCGTCGGCCGAGCGTCAGCGCCCTTTGCGGCGAAAACGGCAAAGTTGGACAGCGCGATTTCCGTCGAAAGATCGCCAACGGACATCGTTCCGAATGATGCGACACCAGAGCGCACGACAACCCAGCCCGCAACAGTTCCCATGGCCGAAAGAACAGCCATGATCGGGGAATGAGAGGCTAGAAGGCCAGCAATGCCGAATATCAGCAGCGCGATCCCCAAAAAAGTCTTCCCCCCAAAGGTCAGAGGAACAGGCGCCGTTTCCGTCTCTTGGGCCAAAGCCTTCAGCACGGCAGCCTGACGTATTTGTGTTAGGTCCCGGAGCTTTGTCGATGGGCGAATAACACCGGCGCTTCCCCTGCTCCGTAGAAACCGCCGCACGTCATAGAACGCCATCGAAGTCGAGCACTTGCCTTGTATCACCGTCGTGGCGAGCTTGCTCAGAACGGCTTCGTAAAAGTCGCCTACGGTCTCCCAGGAAGAAGTTTCCTCGTCCTTGAAAGAAAGGCCAAACGACCGTTCAATCGCGACCAGCACGTCGAGGTCATCGCCATCGCCAGCTAACCCGAGCGTCGTCAATGGGGCGGGAGTCGCGATCATACACCGAACGTCGCTCAAACCGCCTCTATCGGCAAGTTCCGCCTTTCACCCCGAACAGATGTCCCAAACGTCCGCTTTCCAGCGGAACCTTGCCAAAAACTCAGCCGATCATGCAGCGCCAGCCGTCGAAGCCGACCTCGACATTGGCCGGAACAATCGCCGACAGTTCCTTGTAATCCATGTCGATATGCAGGTTCGTCAGCACGGCCCGCTCGACGTCCGCCGCCGCAATCCATTCCAGCGTCCGGTCCAGATGGGCGTGGGTCGGATGGGGGGTGTAGCGCAGGGCGTCGACGATCCAGACCTGACAGCCGGCCACCGCACGGATCGCCGCGTCGTCCAGGTCCGAGACGTCGCTGGAATAGGCCATGTCGCCCAGCCGATAGCCGACCGACCGGATCGGCCCGTGCCCCTGATCGAAGGTCACGACCGGGATCGCGCCCCCCGGCCCCTCCACCGACCAGGCCGTGCCGTGCGGCGGAATGACCTGGGCGTCCAGCAGCGGCGGATAGCCGAACTTGCTCTCGAAGATATAGTCGAACCGGTGCGACAGGGACGTCAGGGTCGCCTGGTCCATCCAGGCCGGGATCCGCTTGCGCGCCCGCGTGGCGAAGGTCCGCAGGTCGTCGATCCCATGGGTCTGGTCCGCGTGGTCGTGGGTATAGAGGACCGCGTCGATATGCCGGATCTCGCTAGCCAGCATCTGTTCGCGCAGGTCCGGCGAGGTGTCGATCAGGATGTTGGTCGTCCCCTCAGGCCCCGTTTTGCGCGCCAGCATCGAGCAGCGCGTGCGCCGGTTCCTCGGCTCGGCCGGGTCGCACACGCCCCAGTCGCCGTCGCCCCGCGGCACCCCGCCCGAGGATCCGCTGCCCAGGATGACGACTTCGAAGCTCATGCCGATCTCGGTATCCGGTCAAAGAGGCCGAAGAAGGCCTCGGTGGTTCTCTGGTCCGCCTCCTCGGCGCTCCAGCCCCGGATCTCGGCCAGCTTGTCCAGCACATGGCGGATATAGGCCGGCTCGTTGCGCCGCCCCCGATGCGGGATGGGCGCCAGATAGGGGCAGTCGGTCTCTACGATTATACGCTCGGCCGGCATGTCCCGGATCACCGCTCGCACATCCTCGGCCGCCTTGAAGGTGGAGATCCCTGAAACCGAGAACCAGGCCCCCAGTTCCGCAGCGATTCCCGCCAGTTCCGCACCGCTGGTGTAGCAGTGCATCAGCATCTTGAACGGGCCGGCGGCCTGCTCCTCCTTCAGGATCGCCCCCATGACCGCGTCCGCCTCGCGGGTGTGGATCACCAGCGGCAGGCCCGTCTCGCGCGCTGCAGCCACATGCTGGCGGAACACCGCCGCCTGGATCTCGCGCGGGCTGAAGTCATAGTGGAAGTCCAGCCCGCACTCCCCGATCCCCACCACCTTGGGCCGCTGCGCCAGCTCCACCAGGGTCGCCGCCGTCAGTTCCGCCGCGTCCTTGGCCTCGTGCGGATGGACCCCGACCGTGCACCAGATGTCGTCGTTGGCCATGGCGATCCCGTGGGTCGCTTCAAAGGTGGTCAGCTTGTCGGAGATCTCGACCATCAGAGCGACCCCGGCCTCGCGCGCCCGGGCGATCACCGCGTCCCGGTCTTCGTCGAACTGGGGGGCGTGCAGGTTCACATGGCTGTCGATCAGCATCAGCCCCTCCGTTCCTCTTGCGCCTGAACCCGTTTCAGGTCGGCCAGCGCCCCGGCGAGGACATCGCCCCGGTCCAGGTTCAACCCGGCCGTCCGCTCCGGCAACGGCTGCAGCCGCTCCCACAGCTCGGCCCAACGGTTGCCGAAGCCGGGCGCACTGTTCAGGGCCCGCATCCGCACTGCGGCGATCAGCCGGTCCATCAGTATGTCGAACCGCTCCTGGCCTTCCGCGCCCCGGAACCTGTCGGCGACGGCCAGGGCCTCGGCCCGGTCCACATCGCCCTCGACCCAGCGCCGCGCCAACTGGTCCATCTCGAAGGTCGCGCCCGACGCCAGGGCCAGGGCCGCGCCGGGCGATCCGCCCGCCATGGCCGCCGCATGTTCGGCCGCCTCCGGCTCGGCTCCCGTGCGGTTCCGCACCAGGGTCTCCAGCCGCTCCTGGCTCCAGATCGGGAAGCTCAGCCGCCGACAGCGCGAACGGATCGTGGCCAGCAGACGCCCAGGGGCGTGGGTCACCAGGAACAGCACGCCCCGCTCGGGCGGCTCCTCCAGAACCTTCAGCAAGGCGTTGGCCGCATTGATGTTCAGGTCATCGGCCGCATCGATGATCGCCACCCGGTGCTGGGCCTGAGACGGGCTCTTGGAAAAGAACTCCGGCAGGTCGCGCGACTGATCGACCGAGATCGACTTCTTGGTCTTGCCGCCCTCGACCAGCCGTTCCAGCACCAGCAGGTCGGGATGGGACTGGGCCGAGATCAGCCGGCTGACCGGATCGTCGCGCCGCGCCCCCAGCGGCCCCCGCGCCGGATCCGCCCCCGCCCCCAGCAGCCGCCGCGCCGCGCGATAGGCGAAGGTCGCCTTGCCGGTCCCCTCGACCCCGCACAACAGCCAGGCGTGGTGCAGACGGCCTCGCTCCCAGGCGTCCAGAAAGGCCGTTTCCGCCGCCGCATCGGGCACCAGATCGAACCGATCGCGGGGGTGGTCGTCGCTCACAGCAGCCGGTCCTGCACCGCCCGCCAGACCCGCGCCTCGACCTCGTCCGGCGACCCCACGGCGTCGATCAGCACGCACCGATGGGGGTTGGCCTCGACGATCCTCAGAAAGCCCTCGCGCAATCGCTGATGAAACTCCAGCCCCTTGGATTCGAACCGTGTCTCAAACAGGCCGCGCCCGAACGCCCGCTCCAGCCCCACCTCGACCGGCAGGTCGAACACCAGGGTCAGGTCCGGCTGGTCGTCTCCGACCACGCCTGCATCGATCTGTTCGATAAAGCTCTGGGCCACGCCGCCGCCGGCGCCCTGATAGGCCCGGCTTGAATCGGCGAACCGGTCGCACACCACCCAGTCGCCGGCCTCCAGCGCCGGCCGGATGGTCCGCTCCAGATGGTCCGAACGCGAAGCGTACATCAGCAGGGTTTCGGTCATGGCCGACCAGGGCTCGGCGTCGGTGGCCACGACCAGGTTGCGGATCACCTCCGCCCCCTTCGATCCGCCCGGCTCTCGCGTGCGGACCACCTGGCGGTCGCCCAGAACGGGTTGCAGCCGCTCGACCAGCCGTCCGACCTGAGTCGACTTGCCGGAGCCCTCGCCGCCTTCGAAGCTGATGAATTTCCCACGGGTCACGGGCGCACTAATGGCGTCCGCAGCGCGGGAGGCAAGCCTTAGCCGCCGGATATCAACAGAGCGTCCGCATATCCGCGCGCCACGACCGCCTGACGGGCCGTCTCGGCCGCATTGGCGTCGCCCCAGGGACCGACCAGAACGCGGTACAGTCCGCCGGTCTCGTCCACGGTCGCGCGCTCGCCCAGCCTGCGCGCGGTCCGCCGCGCGCTGTTCTGATCCCTGAACGCCCCGGCCTGGACCCAGAAGCCGCCGCCCGCGCCGACCGGGGCTTCGGCCGAGGTCGAGGGAGCGGGCGCCGCCGCCTCGGCCCTCAGCACAGCGCCTCCGCCCAGTCGCGGCGCCCGGCCGAGATAGCGAACCCGCACCCGCCCCACGCCTTGCCGCAGCAGATCCAGCTCCTGCGCCGCGCCCCGCGACAGGTCGATGATTCGCCCATCGACGAACGGCCCGCGATCATTGACCCGCACCACGATCCGGCGCCCGTTCTCCAGATTGGTGACCTCGACCAGGCCCGGCAGCGGCAGGGTCTTATGCGCGGCGGTCAGCTGGCGCATGTCGAACCGTTCGCCGGTCGAGGTCGGCCGACCGTTGAAGGCGTCGCCGTACCAGGAGGCCAGACCGACCTCGTCATAATCGGGCTGTTCCTTGGGCGTGTACCACCGCCCGCGCACCTGATAGGGCCGCATCGTGCCCGACACGATCGGGGCCGGGTCCCTGACGACGGGCGCGGCTCCGCCGCCTCGCCCGCCGCCCAATGTCGAACAGGCCGCCAGCAGCGAGAACAGCCCCAAAACCAGGCCGCTCCGGATCCACTGTCCAACTCGCATCGGCACGCCTCGTCACACCCGTCCAAAAACAGGATGACCGAAGACATTTCCGCTTTGGTTAATGGGGCGTTCGCCTGCTATGGCGTCCGCCCGACCGGGCGATCCGGCAAGGAAGTGTGGCCGAGTGGTTTAAGGCACTGGTCTTGAAAACCAGCGACGGTGCGAGCCGTCCGTGGGTTCGAATCCCACCGCTTCCGCCATTTGCATTAATTTTATTACGCAAATTCTAGCTTTTTCTCTACGCCCACCTAAACACCCGCCTATCACAACACCGCTTCAGATGGCTTTTCAGGGCGTTCGAGGTGTGTTCGGTTATCTCCAGTTTCGCCTGGTCCGGGAGTTCTGTCTCACTTCCACAGCGGTTTCAGGCGCGATTCGGCGATATGCCCGAACCATCTCAGGCGAAGAGAGAACGAGAGTCCGCCAAGCACGCAGCACTGTCGTCAGCCGGATAGCGCCGTCTCCTTAATCGACCCTCGCCATCATCCAGCGACGAAAGGCGTCGGCGCCCGCTTGTGCCCCGAAGTGAATCGTGTCGGCCATGGCGTAGAACCAGCTCGTCCCCAGCCTGCTAATCAGCCACGTACCCAGCGAGCGCTCACGACTGGCCCGCGATCGGGCAAGCGGAGCGAAGTCATGCGGGACCATTCGTTCGGCGTCAGCTGTTTGCATCGGCCGCGATAGATCGTGCTTGCCTTGGCTGTCGATTGGCCACTTCGCCTTTCCAACAGATCCTGACCGCCTCGGGTCGGTAGCGCGAACTCCATGGACGCGGGGGAGCGTCCTCAGTGATCCCGAAATGACGGACCGAGTCCGCACCATGTCGATCATTCCCACGTCATGGCGCGCCTCCACGCAGTGACGGAAATTAGGGATCACCTGAAGAGGTGGCGCCAGTCAGACGATACAGTCGAGGGCCCGCCCCGTAAGACCGTCGCCGCATCGACCGAGGCCTAAGTTGAGGTCGGGGCCAGAGTTGAAGATGAAGGCTAGAAGCCGAAGTCCGTCTGAACTGGATCCGGACCACGTGAACGTCGTCGCGGCTTGCGCGCCGCCACTGCGGGCGGCGTACACGGTGGAGGTGGAGGTGGCGTTGGGGATTGCGGCGGAACCGACCCCGTCGTCGCCGAACCGGGCGCCCGCTCGCGGGACGGACCGTTCTCCCGCGACGACAGTGGCATGCCCGGCAGACGCGGCGGGCTCGGCGGGCTCGGCGGGCTGAAACGCCGCTCGCCGCCCGGCGCTCGGCCGGGAACCGGTTCGGCGCCTCGCCTCGCCCTTTTCCAGGCGTTCAATTCGCTTTCCCGCCATCCGACCCGACCTGGGGACACGGGTATGGGCCAAGGGAAGAGTCCTGCCCGCTGCATGCGCAAGGCCGTCGTTCGGCTGAAGCCGACGAGGTTTTGAACCTCGGGCCAGAGCAAAAGCCGGTCATCCGGACCGCCGGGCTGGACGCCGTCGTCGTTTAACCGGAACGGGGTCGCCCGGCCTCTTGGAGGCGGAACCGGCGTCGATTCCGCGCGGTCGAGGATCACGTCCGTCACGATCCGCTCCCTCACCGCCTTCGGATGGGCGGAGAAGAGGTTGGGGCCGTCGGATCGGGGCGTCCGATCACACACGGCGTCGGCTCTGGGCGGCGGCGGGGGCGCCGGTGCGGAGCCCCAATATCTGGGCCGCCGCCCAGGCTTCGAGCAGATTGCGGGGATAGAAGGGTTTTGAACGGACGTGGAGACACGGAGGTCCGTCCGACCGGGTGGACCAAAGCCGCGCCAGCGGGGCCGGCTTGAGCCGGATGCCCCGCTGCGCCAGGAAGGCGGAGGTCTCGGCGCGCGTCAGGAGCGCGCCCTCCTCCACCGCCGAAAACGCGGGCTCCGTCACCTTTGGGAGCCTCCCGTAGGCTGGCATTGCTGGACGGTGAGGATCCGCCGGCCCGCCGTCAGGGCGGAGGTAGCAGCCCAGAACGCTCGCGACGTACTGGCGGGTTTCGGCGATGTCGGGGATCTGTCCGAGCCGGGCCACCCGGGGGGTCCGGCGTTGTAGGCGGCCAGAGCCAGCCGCACGTCGCCGAACCGGACGAGTTGCTGCGCCAGATAGGCCACGCCGCCGCGCACGTTCTCCTCCGGCTCCAAACGATTCGGAACTTGAAGATCGGCGGCTGTCCCGGGCATCAATTGGGTCAGGCCACAGGCGCCGGCGATCAAACAGGCCTCGGGTCGATAGGCGCTTTCAACAATGACGACGGCGTGAAGCAGCTTCTCGTCGAGGCCGTGTCGCCGCGCGGCGGCCTCCACAGCCGCCTGGTAAGGCTGGCTGAGCGCCGCGATCCTGTCGCTCAGCGCTTCGAACTCACCGACGCCCTCCCTGTCCTCAGACGAGAAGCCGAACAGCCGCCGCCGGCGGCGGACCAGTCCACGGCCTGGGCCCGTGCCGGTCCAATGCCCATAGTCGGGCTGACGAGGCACAGGAGGAGGGCCGCGCGGCTGGCATACCTCACCACAGACGAACGTCCGGCTTGGCCACTCTGGCTGGCAACTGAGCGCCAACGGCGGTCATGCGGATTATGCCGGATAGAGGACATTCGCGCGTGGATCTGAGGCACGCTTTCGGGGCGCGATGCATGCTTTTCAAACCCACCCTTAGCAGATATGACTGGGCTCGTTTCAGGCTCGGTCGAGAGTCACAAATCGATCTGCTCTGATATCTCCAGGGCGTCGTCCACCTCGATGCCGAGGTATCGGACAGTGCTCTCCAGTTTCCGGTGACCCAATAGGAGTTGGCAAGCCCGCAGGTTACCGGTCTCCTTGTAGACGAGAAACACCTTACTGCGGCGGAGGCTGTGAGTTCCGTAACCCTGCGACTCGAGGTCGATCATCCGAATCCATTGATCGACGAGCCGGGCGTCCTGTCGGGTGCCAATGTGCTGCCCCGGCCGGCTACGACTGGGGAACAGCCAGTCCTCATCGCGCTGACCCCGGACCTTTAACCAGGCAGCGATTGCGTCACGCGCGGCCTCTGTGATTTCGAACGGCACAGGCCTACCCGTCTTCCGCTGGATGACGAATGAGCGCTGGCGGAAGGCCCAGATGTGCTTCGGCTTGAGCGGCGCCTCGGCGCCGATCAGACCAGCCCGTGTTCCATGGCGCTTGGGTTGGATGAATAGGTCAGACTGGCGCATGGCCAACCTCCATTGAGGTCGCCTCCATGTGCGTTGCCATTCTATGACCACAGCAGCTCTCAGCGCCGTCGGCGGTCAGGTCTTTAACCCAAAGAGCATCTTCAGATAATCGCCATGGCGCCGCCGTCCCGCCTCGGCTACCGGTCGGCTGAATCAAGTGGCAAGCCGATACCCAATGCCTGGTTCGGTGACGAGCAAAGCGGGCTGGGCTGGGTCTTTCTCCAGCTTGTGCCGGAGTTGGCCGATCACGACACGCAGATACTGGACGTCGTGCAGGTGGCCGGCGCCCCAGACGGTCTTCAGCAGATCGACATGGCCCAGCACCTTGCCGGCGTTGCGCGCCAGATAGGCCAGGACGTCGTACTCCTTGGGCCGCAGCTTCACCCGCTCGCCGGCGCGGGTGACGATCCGGCGGTCCAGATCGATTATGACATCCTCCGCCGTGACCACCCCGCCAGCGACCGGCGTCAGCATGCCTTGGCGCAAGCCTGCGCGGATGCGCGCCAGCAATTCGCCGACGCCGAATGGCTTTTCCACATAGTCATTGGCCCCCAGGTCCAAGGCCGCAATTTTTTCCGCCTCGCGGTCGCGTGCGGACAGGATGATGATCGGTCCCTTGTAGAACTCGCGCGCGCGGGTCAGCACGTCCTTGCCGTCCATATCGGGCAGGCCCAGGTCCAGGACCACGGCGTCGGGGTTCCACAGGGCGATGGCGCGCAGGCCTTCCTGTCCGCTGTCGGCGCGCTTGGGTTCATAGCCGGCGGCGTCGAGCGCAGGCGACAGAAACCGGTGGATTTGTGGTTCGTCGTCGATGACCAGAATCTGGGGGCGAACGGCGGTCATCACAGCAGATCCGGATGGGTGGCGATGGACTTGGGCAGGCTGATCAGAATTCGAGTTCCGCGCTTTTCACCGTCCGGTCCGTCCTGGATCGGGCTGGCGGCGGCGATGCGGCCGCGCATGGCCTCGACGAAGCCCTTGGCGATGGCGAGCCCCAGGCCGGCCCCTTTTGCACGGTCGGTGGATTCCTCCATACGCCGAAACTTGTCGAACACCCTTTCCAGCTCCGCAGTCGGGATGCCCCTGCCCTCGTCCTCGATGGAGATGACGACGGCGCCGCGATCCTCATAAGCCGCCAGTTCGATGGTCGTGCCGTCGGGGCTGTAGGCGATGGCGTTTTCCAGAATGTTGACCACCGCCTGTTCCAAGAGGCCCGGATCGGCCTCGACCATGCTGAGCTGGGCGGGAAAGTCTCGTGTGACCTTGCGCTGGCCCAGGCGGCGCGACACCCGGTCGGCGGCGGCGTTCAGGATGTCGCGCACATCGGTCCAGTCGGTGCGGACGTTCAGCCCGCCGCCCTCTAGCCGGGTCATGTCCAAGAGGTCGCCGACATAGCGCGACAGGCGCTCGGCCTCTTCTCGGATGCTCAGCAGCAGGTCGTCGCGGACCTCGGGCTTCAGGGTCGCACCATAGTCGATCAGCGTCGTCGCCGAGCCCAGGACCGTGGACAGGGGCGTGCGCAGATCGTGGCTGACCGAGTTCATCAGGGCGGCGCGGAAACGGTCGGCGCGGCGCAGGGTCTCGGTCTCCAGCGCCTGACCCGCCAGGTCGGCGCGCTCCAGCGCAACGGCGCCTTGATCGAGCAGGGCCAGGGCCAGCCGCTCCTCGTCCGAACCCGCCGCCACGGCCGAGGCGTCGATCCCCGCCACCCCGGCCCGCCCTCGAACCCCCTCCAGGGGTTGGAACCGCCAACGGCTCTGCGGCAGGGTGCCGGTGCCGTGGCCGGCGACCTCGCCATGCATCCAGGCCCAGCGGGCGGCCGCCATGGCGTCGGCGCCCAAGACCACCCTTTCTGGACTGGCGGCCGCCGGGACAATGTCGTCGCCGTCCGGCAGCAAGACCACGGCTCCCGCACCCGCAGCGGCGGACGCCTGTTCGGCCAGGCTTAGAGCCGTGCCGGCGCGATCCTGGGCGGCGGACAGGGTCTGGCTGGCGGCCAGCAAGGCCGAGACGGCGGCGGCGCGCCTTTGGGCGGCGCGGGCCTGTTCGCGCACCCGCCCCGCCAGAACCCCTGTGCCCAAGGCGACAGCCCAGAACAGAACCAGAGTGAGGAAGTCGGTCGGCGAGCCGATCAGGAAACTGTAGCGCGGCTGAAGGAACAGGAAGTTGTAGGTCAGAAAGGCCAGGGTCGCCGCCGCCAGGGCCGGGCGCAGGCCATTCAACACCGCCGCCGCCACGACCGCCGCCAGATAGATGACGCCCAGATCGACCCGCTCGAACCGCGTGTCCAGCAGCAGGGCGACGCCCGTCGCCGCACCGATGGAGCCGGCGCTCGCGCTATAGGCGCGCCAATCCACGCCGCCGCGCGGTGCCGCCCGCGTCGCCGGTTCGGGCGCCGCCAGATCCCCTTCGGTCACCACATGAACCGCGACGCCCTGGGCCTTGCGCAGCAGTTCGGTCGCCAGGGCCCGGCCGGTCCATTCGGCGAACCGCCCGCCCCGCGTTCTGCCGATGACGATCTGGGTGACGTTGTTGCGATGGGCGTGATCCAGAACGGCGCGCACCACGTCGTCGCCGCTCAGCGTCACCGGCCGCGCCCCCAATTGCTCGGCCAGTTTAAAGGCCTCGGACAGGCGCGCCATCGAGCGGGCGTCCGAGCGCGAGTCCGACGGCCGTTCCACATGGGCCACCGACCAGGGGGCGTCCATCATCATATCCGACATTCGCCGCCCCGTCCGCACCAGAGACGCGCTCATGGCGTCGCCGCCGACGAGGACCAGGATTCGCTCGCTCGCCGCCCAGGGCCCGGACACGCCGCGGACCCGCAGATGGGACAGCAGCTGATCGTCCACCGTCTGGGCCGCGCGGCGCAGGGCCAGTTCGCGCAGGGCTGTCAGATTCTCCAGCTTGAAGAAGTTCTCGGACGCCACCTGCGCCGTCTCGGGCACATAGACCTTGCCCTCGGCCAGGCGAGCGCGGAGGTCCTCGGGCGTGATGTCCACCACCTCGATGTCGTCGGCTTCGGTCAGGAGGCTGTCGGGCACCGTTTCGCGCTGCCGCACGCCGGTGATGCGCAGGATAACGTCGGAGAGGCTTTCCAGATGCTGGATGTTCAGCGTCGTCCAGACATCGATCCCGGCGTCGCGCAGCTCCTCCACATCCTGCCAGCGTTTTGGATGGCGAGAGCCCGGCGCGTTGGAATGGGCGTATTCATCGACCAGCAGCAGCCCGGGGCGGCGCGCCAGGGCGCCGTCGAGATCGAACTCCATCAGCGACCGCCCACGATGGTCGATCGGCGTGCGCGGCAGGACCTCCAGGCCGCGCAGCAAACTCATAGTCTCCTTGCGGCCGTGGGTCTCAACCAGACCCACGACGACATCCAGCCCCTCAGCCTTTCGCCGACGGGCGGCGCGCAGCATTTCATAGGTCTTGCCCACGCCGGGCGACATGCCCAGAAACACCTTCAGCCGCCCGCGCTTGCGGCGCGGAACGGCTGAAGTCGCGGGCGTTTCGGGCGCCGTCTCGGGCAATCAGCCCTCCGCGCCGAAGCGGGCGTCCAGCGCGCGATTGGTCATCAGGACATTGACCCGCGGCTGGCCGATGAAGCCGAGGAAGGCCCCCTCGGTCTGGCTGTCGATGATGCTCTGCACCTGCTGCACGGAAACGCCTCTGGCGCGGGCGATCCGCGCGGCCTGAAGCCGAGCGTAGGCCGGGGACACGTCCGGGTCGAGGCCAGAACCCGAGGTCGTCACCGCATCGGCGGGGATGACGCCGGGACCGTCCTCGGCGCGGATGGCCTGGGCGCTTTCGGCGACCCGCGCCGCCAGGTCCGGGTTCAACGGCCCCATGTTCGAGCCCGACGAGGCGGCGGCGTCATAGCCGTCGCCCGCAGCCGAGGGGCGCGGATGCAGATAGGTCGAACCCGCGAACGGCTGTCCGATCAGGGCCGAGCCAACGACCCGACCGCCGGCGTCGCGCACCAGGCTGCCGTTGGCCTGGCTGGGGAAGGCGATCTGGGCGATCCCCGTCACCGCCAGCGGATAAGCCAGCCCCAGCAGGAGGGTGAAAAGAGCCATCATCACGATGGCTGGACGCAGTTGGTTGACCATGGTCCTCGCCTCAGAAGGTCACCTTCAGCGTCGCTATGGCGCGCGCGCCGTAGAGATCGCCGAAGTCGTGTTGATCGGTGTCGTGATAGCGCAGGTCGACGGCCAGGGTGTCGGTCAGCTGATAGGCCGCGCCCAGGTTCCAGGTGGTGTAGTCTAGGTCCGAAGACACCCACTGACGCCCGACGGCGCCAGAAACAGTCCATTTCTCGGCTGGGCTGACGGCGCCGTTGATCTCCGCATAGGACGCCTCGTCCTCCGATGCGCCGAAGAAGTCGGGTGAATAATAGACCGCCGCTCCCAGGGTCGCGGGACCTACAGCGCGCGAGGCCGCCGCTTTCAGCTCGACATAGTCATAGTCCGCGCCGTCCGGCTGGCCGGCGTACAGATAGCCGATGACGCCGAAGTCCAGGGCATAGCCCGCCACCTCGGGCCGATAGCCGGCGTAGAGATCGACCTCGGCGTGGGTGTCGTCGCCGAAATCGACATTGGAGGCCCAGCCGCCGGCGTAGAAGCCATTGCGGGTCAGATCGACGCCCGCCGAGATCGCCGGATCTTCCTGCGTCTGGCTGACGCCGCGGAAGACATAGTCGGACGTCAGGGCGACGTTTGCCGAAACATCCTGCGCCTTGGCCTCGCTGCATAGGCCCAGGCCTGCGATTGCGGCGATACTGGCGGCGGCGAACCAGGCGTCGTTACGGCCGGAGGCCTTGTTGAGACGATTACGCATGGAGATATCCTTGGAAGCGCGCATCAGGCCAGGCCCAGCGCGGAAATGACGAGATCGATCAGCTTGATGCCGACGAACGGCGCGATCAGACCGCCCACGCCGTAGATCAGCAGGTTGCGACCCAGCAGGGCGCCGGCGCCGATGGCCCGGTATTTGACGCCCTTCAGCGCCAGCGGGATCAGGGCGACGATGATCAGGGCGTTGAAGATCACCGCCGACAGTATGGCGCTTTCGGGACTGTGCAGACGCATCACGTTCAGCGCGCCGAGCGACGGCAGGGCGACCACGAACATGGCCGGGATGATGGCGAAATACTTGGCCACGTCGTTGGCGACCGAGAAGGTGGTCAGGGCGCCGCGCGTGATCAGCAGTTGCTTGCCGACCTCGACGATCTCGATGACCTTGGTCGGATCGCTGTCCAGATCGACCATATTGCCGGCCTCGCGCGCGGCCTGGGCGCCGGTCTGCATGGCCACCCCGACATCGGCCTGGGCCAGGGCGGGCGCGTCATTGGCGCCGTCGCCGCACATGGCGACCAGACGGCCCTTGGCCTGTTCGGCCTTGATCAGGCGCATCTTGTCCTCGGGCGTCGCCTCGGCGAGGTAGTCGTCCACCCCGGCTTCCGAGGCGATGGCCGCCGCCGTCACCGGATTGTCGCCGGTGATCATGACGGTGCGCAGGCCCATGCGACGCAGGTCGGCGAAGCGCGCCTTCACGCCCGGCTTGACCACGTCCTTCAGGTGGATGACGCCGACCAGCACGCCGTTCTGGGTCACGGCCAGGGGCGTGCCGCCCGAACGGGCGATCCGGTCCACCGCCTGACGGAACTCGGCGGGAGCCGCGCCGTCGGACAGGTTCAGATCCTTCAACACCGCATCGACCGCGCCCTTCCTCCAGCTGTCCTTGCCGACGTCCAGGCCCGACTGGCGGGTGACGGCGGTGAAGGGGATGGCGACGGCGCCGACAGGTTGTTCGACCGAGACGCCGGCGTTGCGGCCCAGCTCGACGATGGACCGGCCCTCAGGCGTCTCGTCGGCCAGGGACGCCATGACGGCCGCGGCCAGGGCGGCCTCGGGGCGCACGCCGGGAACCGGGATGACCTCGGTCGCCATGCGGTTGCCGAAGGTGATGGTGCCGGTCTTGTCGAGCAGCAGGGTGTCGACGTCGCCTGCCGCCTCCACCGCACGGCCCGAGGTGGCCAGCACGTTCACCTTCAGCAACCGGTCCATGCCGGCGATGCCGACGGCGGACAGCAGGCCCCCGATCGTGGTTGGGATCAGGGTGATGAACAGGGCGCCCAGCACCATCGGGTCCAGATCGACGCCCGAATAGGCGCCCAGGCCCACCAGGGTCACGACCGCGATCAGGAAGATCAGGGTCAGGCCGACCAACAGCACGGCCAGAGCCAGTTCGTTCGGCGTCTTGCGTCGATCCGCGCCCTCGACCATGGCGATCATGCGGTCCAGGAAGGTCGAGCCCGGCTTGGCGGTGATGCGCACCTTGATCCAGTCGGACACCACGGTGGTGCCGCCGGTCACCGCCGAACGGTCGCCGCCGCTTTCGCGGATCACCGGGGCGCTCTCGCCGGTGATGGCGGCCTCGTTGACCGAGGCCACGCCCTCGATGATCTCGCCGTCCGAGGCGATGACATCGCCGGCCTCGACCAGGATGACGGATCCGATCTCAAGATCCGACGCATTGGTCGGGATCACCATGCCGGTCTCGGGATCGACGATCAGCTTGGCCTTGGTTGTGACGCGGGTGGCGCGCAGACTATCGGCCGCCGCCTTGCCCCGCCCTTCGGCGACGCTTTCGGCGACATTGGCGAACAGGACCGTGGCCCACAGCCACAGCGCCAGTTGCACCGCAAAGCCCGCCGATTGACCGCCGGCCATGGCCGCCGCCGCCGAGATCGTGGACAGAAGCGCCACGATCCAGGTGGTGAAGATAACCGGGTTCTTGACCAGTTTGACCGGGTTCAGCTTGACGAAGGCGTCGCCGACTGCGCGCCCGATCATCGCCCCGGAGAGACCGCCCGCGAGGGGCGACGCACCGCCGCCCTCGCGGGGATCGAGTGTGATTTGTGTCATGTCAGGATGTCCGAAGGATCAGGCGCCGGCGACCGCCGCGAGCACCTGGAAGTGCTCGACGATCGGTCCCAGGGCGAGGGCGGGTAGGAACTGCAGGCCGCCGAGGATGAGGATCACGCCGATCAGCAGGCCGATGAACAGGCCGTTGTCGGTGGGCAGTGCGCCGGCGCTGGGCGCCAGCTTGGGCTTGACGACCAAACTGCCGGCGATGGCCAGAACGGCGACGGCCGGAACAAACCGACCGAACAGCATCCCCAGACCCAGGGTCGTGTTCCACCAGGGGGCGTTGGCGGTCAGACCCGCAAAGGCAGAGCCGTTGTTCGCCGCCGCCGAGGTGTAGGCGTAGAGGATCTCCGAAAGGCCATGCGGGCCGTCGTTCAGCAGCCCCGCCAAGGCGTTGGGGAACACTGCACTGACCGCCGCGAAGCCCAGGATGGCCAGCGGCAGGACCAGCACCGCGATCATGGCGAACTGGATCTCGCGCGCCTCGATCTTCTTGCCCAGATATTCGGGCGTCCGTCCGACCATCAGGCCGGCGACAAAGACCGACAGCAGGGCCATGACCACCATGATGGCGATGCCCGATCCGATCCCGCCGGGCAGGATCTCGCCCAGCTGCATCAGGAACATCTGCAAGGCCCCGCCCAGCGGCATATAGCTGGCGTGCATCGAATTGACCGAGCCGTTCGAGGCGCCGGTCGTGACCACGGACCAGGCGGTCGAGGCGGGCGCGCCGAAGCGGACCTCCTTGCCCTCCATATTGACAGAGGCGTCCACCTGGGCCGCGACCAGGGCCGGGGCCGGCTGGGTCTCAATCACATACATGGCCGCGCTGGCGACGCTCAGCAGGATCAGCGCCGCCGCCGCAAGAGCGCGGACGTCGCGTCCCGCCAGAGCCGTGCGGCCGAAGGCGAAGAAGGCCGCCCAGCCCATGACGTTGATCGCCACGGCGCTGAGAAGATTGGTGATGGCGTTGGGGTTCTCGAAGGGATGGGCGCCGTTGACGTTGAAGACGCCGCCGCCGTTGATGCCCAACTGTTTGATCGCCACCTGGCTGGCCGCCGGAAACAGCGGCAGGCTCTGGGACCCGCCCTCGACGCCTGTCGCCTGAACGTTCGCCGCCAGGCTCTGCACAACGCCCAGCCCGGCCAGAACGACCGCCAGCACCAAGGCTGCGGGCAGCAGCACATAGAGGGTGGTCCGTGTCAGATCCGCCCAGAAGTTGCCGACGCCCTCGCCGCGATGGGCCACAAAGGCCCGCGCCAGGGCCGCCGCTATGGTCGCCCCGGTCGCAGCCGACACGAAGTTCTGTACCGTCAGCCCAACCATCTGGCTGAAGGTCGACATCGTCGCCTCCCCGCCATAGCTCTGCCAGTTGGTGTTGGTGACAAAGCTGACGGCGGTGTTGAAGGCCAGGTGCGGCGACACGCCGGCAAACCCCTGCGGGTTCAGCGGCAGCAAGCCCTGCAGACGCAGGATCGCATACAGCAGCACAAAGCCCGCCAGGTTGAAGGCCAGCAGGGCGCCGGCATATCCCAGCCAGCCTTGGCTGCGTTTCGGATCGACGCCCGCCGCGCCGTAAAAGACGGCCTCGACCGGCTTCAGCATCGGGTCCAGCCAGGTCCGCTCGCCGTTCCAGACGCGCGACATATAAATGCCGATGGGCCAGCCGAGCATGACGGCCAGCCCAAGGGTCAGGGCGATCTCGCCCCATCCTTGAATGTTCATGAAATCCGTCCCGGTTCCTCAGAACCGCTCGGGCCGCAGCAGCGCCGCGACCATGTAAACGGCGACGACCAGCGCCCCCGCCCCCCAGAGCATGGCGATCATCGTCACACCCGTTTCAACGCTGTGGCCAGCAGGGCGAAGACGGCGAACGCCCCTGCCCCGATCGCCAGAAAGATCACATCGGCCATGTCGGCCTCCTCGCTCAAAGTTCGAGCGGGACAGGACCATCAAGACGCATAATGGCGCGATGTGACTCCCAGCCCTTCGTCTAAAGGATTCATAAAAACATGGATCTATAGACCGGTCGCCTACTAGGCCTATCGCCTGGACGAAGAAGCGCGTCGTGGCTTCCCATTGGGAGTCGCCGTCGTCGATCCGTAGGAGAATTGGTCGCTTTTGCCAGGATGGACGGCGTCCCCTATGGATCGATCCACTTGCCCTACGCCAAGGCCCCGACTTCCCATTGACCGGGAACTTCCGTGACGAAAACGATGCTCAATGTCTATCAGCAGCAGACCATAGTTCAGCGGCTGTCAAAAGCTGTGAAGGGAGAGACCATGCGGACGGTCGACGGATGGAGTCTGGCGACGCTGATGTTGGCGCTGTGCTTGCCGACGCTAGCGCGTGCACAGGATCAGGAATGCGGGGACATCCGGGCGATCGTTCGTCAAGCCTACCCCAGTGCGGTCTCGGACGGTGAGCGCACTATGAGAACTGGAAATCGCACGCTCACCCTGCCCCCACCCTCGTCGATAAACCCTCACGCCATCGTCTGTCGTCGCTGGCGGGGAAGGCCAGGACTGCTTCTGGTCGCCATCCCGCTTATTGCTGAGGTTGGCGTGGATTCGACGCTGGGTGATCTTGATGTGCTCGTCGTCGACGAGCCAACCGGCACGCCGCGCCATCGGCTCCGCATTCCCCACGCCATGGACGACGACGCCGTCCGGATTTCCCGGATTTCTTTCGACACTGCGCCATACCGCCTCGGGCCAGATCGACTGGCGTTTGGCGTGAGACGCGAATGGGTCGGCAGTTCGCGCCCTAACCCGTTCATGGAAACCACGCTGTCCCTCTACGAGCCGCGGGGCGCAGCCCTCGCGTCAGTCTTGGACGACCTGATCGTCCAACGCAGTCAAGGGCAATGGGATCTGTCCTGCGCCGGCGAGACTGTTGTGACCGAGCGGATTCTTCGAATGATCCCGGGCCAGAAGGGGCAGGATATTTCGGTGCTGGAGCGGATCACTCAGAGCACGTCTAGGGAGGCCAAGAACGGTGAGTGCAGCACGACCGACCAAGCGGTCGCGCCTCGCACGATCCGCCTTTCATTTGACGGCAAGCGCTATGACGTTCCCCGCCTGATCCAGCGACGCTAGCCATCTGGTCATAAGGCGACGCGAACGGCGATCTTGATGTCGCTGGTGCGCCACGACAGGTCATCCCTCCCGCGTCATGTCGCTGGACTTGATGGGACGGCGACGGGCTTCTTGGGCGGACGGGCGATCGCCTCGGCCCTTTCCAGAAGGCTCTCCGTTCTGAGGAGGCGATCGTGATCCGTGTGGATCATCCCCCGCACGATGTAGCTGCCGAGCAGGACGCCGAACCCGATAATGGCCAGCTCCGGGGCGAGGCCGGTGGCGAGCGCGCCGAGGGCCCCGGCCGGATCGCCCCCTTCCACGGCGGACCTGAGATTGGCGGCCGCTCCGACCGCAAGCTCTCCCTCCGGAGAGACGATGAACCGTACGGCGGCCGCGCTCGTCGCGATGAGACCAACGGCGATCGGTAGCTTGTCCGGGGTGCGCGCGTTGAGCTTCAACTCGAGACGCACGGATTTCAGCCGACTTGTGATCTCGTCCTTCGAGAACTGATCCGCTACCTCCCCGGCAAAGGAAGCCGCCAAATCGTGGCTGCGCTGGAACCGCCCCTGTGATCTCGCATGAAGTTCCCGGACAAGGACGCCGAAGCTGAAGACCCAGCTTAGGCCCACGAGACCGAGCCCCAGCAGGAAGGCTCCGGCAACGACCGGCTTGAGCCACGCTCTGATCGTCGCCGCGTTCAGGGCGAGAAGCCCACCCAGTATCGTGACGATCAGCGCCCCGACACCGATCACCATCATCCATTTCAACACAGTCTCAAACCGTCCCTCCGGAGCGGAGGTCCGGTTGGCGCGGCACAAGGCGTCTATCGAATAGTCGGAGTTCTTGCCTGTCATGGCGGCGGTGTGGCCTCAGAACGTAAACTTTGAGTTGCGCTCCACAGCGCGCCCCTCAACCGTCGTCCAACACGAACACCTTGTGAGGGCCGGTTGCTCCGGCCGAGGCGCCACCATGGCGCGCGACAGTCTGGCGGAACAGGTGCAGCTCAAGGAGGCCGAGATCCGCTCCACCTAACTGCGCCTCAGAGAGCAGGAGCGGATGATCGCCATCAATGAGGAGCGCCAGCGCCTGGTGCCGACATGCACGACGGAGTCGGCGGCCATCTGGTCTCGCTGGCCCAGTTGAGAGGCGGCGCGCCCGATGTCGAAACCCTGCGCCAGGGCGTGCGGATCGCCATCGACGATCTGCGGCTGATCATCGACTCGATGAATGGCGTGGATGACTCGCTGGAGGTCGCCATCGCCATTTTCTATGAGCGCATGGCGCCCCGCCTGCGTCTGGTGGGTATCGAACTGACCTGGACCGCCGCGCCGGGCGCGCCCGTCGAGGGTTTCAGTCCGGAGGCCAGGATCAACATCTACCGTATTCTTCAGGAGGCGATCACCAACGCGGTCAAACACGCCCAGGCGTCCCGCGCGGACATCCGCCTTGAGAGCGAGTCCGAGGCCGTCGTCATATCGGTCTCGGACGACGGCATGGGCCTGCCGCCAAGGCTGCGGGATGGCGGCAAGGGCCTGCCCAACATGAAACGCCGCGCGGAACGGATCGGCGGAACCTGAATCTGGTCCCGCTGAACCCCGGACTTTCAGTTCGGCTGCGGGCGCCCCTGCCCACCTGGTTCGCACGCCGCCCGGAGATTATGCCCCAGTTTTTAGCTCGACCTGCCTCAGCCGTAACGCCTCGGCCTCGTCTGAAGTCAGCGGCAACAAGGCCATGGCGTCGTTCAGATAGGCGTCCAGAGGGCCCGAGAACGGCCAGTCGGATCCTGGTACGAACCGATCGACGCCGATCCGTCGCATCAGATCGACCAGCCTTTCGCGATCTCCGGGCGGCGTGTCGGCGTCGAAGACCTGGGCCAGGTCGAAATAGAGGTCTGGAAAACGCTTGGGATCCGTCGCCAGCGACTGCCGGAAGGCCTCCAGCGCGTCCCAAGTGTTCGCATCCAGTCCGCCCCAGCCGCCCGAATGGGCGATGACCACCGGGACGCCGCGAGCATGGGGCAGAACCTGTTCGACAAAGATGCGCACATCCTGGGCGCCATAGTCGGAGGCGCGGGTTCGCATGTGGATCATGATGGTCAGGCCGGCGCCCGAGGCGGCGTCGAAGACGGCGGCAAGACGGCGAACCTGACCGGGGTCGCGAAGATCGACGCCCGAGTTGGTCAGATGCAGCTTCAATCCCTTTGCAAAAGGCTCGCCTTTCCACGCTTCGATTTCGGCCAGAGCCTCGGGCGCCAGCGGATTGACCGAGATGAAGGCGACCAGCCGCTCGGGATGCGCGGCCGCCGTGGCCACGGTGAAGGCGTTGGCGGCATGAACGCGGTCGGCCGCGTCGGCCAGCGGCGGAACCATCATCGGGCTCTCGGCCAGATAGGCCGTGGACATGATCCAAGCCGTCTGGACGCCCGTCTGGTCCATATCCGCCAGAAGATCTTTGGCCGTCAGTGGTTTGACGAAGGCCGGATCGCAGGCGCTGATCCGCCCCGGACTGTCGCAATAGGCCGTCAGAATCTCCCGAATGGGCGGGGCGTGGACATGGACATGATGGTCGGTACGAACCGGAAGACGGGTCTGGGACGTGGCGGGCGCCGCGGCGAGCACGACCAGGGCCGCGCTCGCCGCGACAAGGCGTTTGAAGAACATGGAGCGTGACTGGAACTGTGTCGCCTAGCGCGCCGCCTCGCCCAGCAGGGTCTGTTTCCAGAACAGAAGGCTGGTCCAGAAATAGTAGTCCTCGTTCTCCTTCTTGTGGAAGCCGTGGCCCTCGTTCTGGGCCAGCAGGTGCCAGGCCGTGCCTCCGCGGCTGCGGACTGCGCTGACGATCTGGTCGGCTTCGGAGGCCGGGACGCGGGGATCGTTTCCACCGGTGGCGACCAGAAGCGGAATGGTGATCTTGTCGACGCTGGTCAGGGGGGAGATGGCTTGAAGCTGGGCGCGCTGAGCCGGATCCCGTTCGTCGCCGTATTCCACCCGTCTCAGGTCGCGGCGATACGACTGGGTGTTTTCCAGGAAGGTGACGAAGTTGGAGATGGCGACATAGCAGTTCGCCCCCTTCAGCCGGTCGCTGTAATGCACGGCGGCGGCGTAGCACATGTAGCCGCCGTAGGAGACGCCGGTGACGGCGAAGCGCGAGGCGTCAAGGGTGGGATCGACCTCGAGCGCGTCCAGGAAAGCGCCGATGTCCTTGACCGAATTCTCGCGCTGGAACGGGCCGTTGTCCAGATTGACGAACCGGGTGCCGAAGCCGGACGAGCCGCGCACGTTCGGGAAGAAAAGGGCCACGCCCATCTCGTTTAACAGATAGTTCTGCGCGCCCAGGAAATCGGGGCGCGTCTGGCCTTCAGGACCGCCGTGGATATCGACAATCAGCGGCCGCTTGCCGGGGAATTTGGCGGGGTCGGGCCGGTAGAGGAAGCCGGACACCGTCTCGCCGTCGAAGCTCCTCACCTCGACCAGTTGCGGCTCGACGTTGACAGCAGGGTCCAGACCGCCCGTCTCGCTATAGGTCCATTGGGTGACGGCCAGGGTGGTCGGATCGACGGAGAAGGCGTCGCCGGAGACGCGCGCGGACGACAGGCTGAGACCGATCGCGCCCCATGGGGCGATGTCGATGGCCGGGCCGATGCTGTAGGGGATGACGCCTTCCGGCAGACCTGTGACGACCCGGACGGCGCCGGTCGCGACATCCATAACCTTCAGCCGCGATATCCCAGCCTCGTTGACCGCATAGGCGATGAAGCCGCCGTCCGGAGCGACGGCGTAGTCGCTGACATCCCAGCGAGCTTCAGTGCTGACCGGAACAAAGCCGTTCCGCACGATCCGCCCCAGACGCAGGAAGTCGGAATCCTTGTTCGAGGTCGCCCAGACGGCGCCGTCGGGCCCGTACTGAGGATCGACATAGGAGACCTGCGCGACAGGGTCAGTCAGCGGCGTCATCCGGCCCGAGGCGAGGTCCAGCTCATAGACAACGGCCCTATTGATCGACATCCGGTTCAGGACCAGGGCCTTGGTCCCGTCCCTGGAGAAGTCGGCGATGTTCCAGCCGCCGCCGGACACCTGGGCCACCAGACGGTCGGTCGAGGGGTCGGAGGGATCGACCACATAGAGGTCCATGTCCGCGCCGTTGCGACGCGATGAGGCGTAGCCGACCC
Organism: Brevundimonas sp. Br13; assembly: GCF_055391505.1. NCBI lineage: Bacteria > Pseudomonadati > Pseudomonadota > Alphaproteobacteria > Caulobacterales > Caulobacteraceae > Brevundimonas > Brevundimonas sp. Br13. Next base: position 2,424,224 of record NZ_AP044008.1, read on the forward strand.
GCTTGCCGTCCCGACTCCAGGCGCCGAACCAGTTGCGGCTCTTGCCGTCCGTAATCAAGCTCAACCGACCGGCGGCCAGGGTGTAGAGTTGATAGAATTCGTCGCCCCCATTGTCCTTCTGGACAAGAAGGGTCTGACCGTTCGGCGACAGGGCGCCGGCCAGGATCGGCTCGGCCTCGAAACTGATCTGGGTCCGGGCGCCGTCAGGAGCGGCGACGACGTGAAGCTGATCCGTGGCGCCGAACCGGGTCTTGATCAGCATCGACTGATCGGCGGCGTTCCAGCCCAGGAAGGTCGCACGGCGCGTCTGAAGATAGGGCTGGCTCGCCGCGACCAGGTCGTCGGGCACGGCGGGAAGGCCGTCGGCGACGATGGCGGCGGGCTTGGGCGCCTCGGCCAGGGCCGCAGGAGCGACGCTCAGGGCGAGCAGGAGAGCCATCGGCAGACGGGAAATCATGACACAGACCGTGTGAAAAATGGAGGAGCAGAAGGGGAGATCGCCGGCCCAATGGAGGAGCGGGGCCGGCGATCCGGAGCGCAGAACCAGAACTAGAAGCGGTACCGCGCGCCAACCGTGACGTACCGACCGATGACGTCGTAATACGGCGAATAGAGCGACCCGACCGGCGGGTCCTTGTCGAACAGGTTGGTCGCATTGGCGTACAGCTCGACCCCGTTTGCGCCGTAGTGCGCCAGGTCGGCCGTCAGCCCTAGATCGACATAGGTGAAGGCGTCGATGTGGTTGTTCGAGATGGCGACGGTGCTGTTGTAGTCGCCCGCCGAGATGTAGCGCGCGCGCAGGTTCGCGCCGAACACCTCGCCCTTCCAGCCGAGGCTGGCGTTGACCCGCAGCTTGGGTACGCCCAGGCCGAAAGAATAGCCCTGGGATTCGACATATTCGATCTTGGTCACGCCGTCGTCCGTGGTCAGGCTGTTCACCCAGGTGCCGACCAAGCGCATCATCACCCGGCCCGTCGCGCCCGGAACCCAGAGGTCGGCGTCGGAGGCGTAGGAGGCCTCGGCGTCGATCCCGTCCGTGTGGTACTCGGCCAGGTTCACATAGGTGGACATGGTGCGGACCAGATTGCCCGCCGAGTCGCGCTCGACCTTGGAGCAGAGGTCGAGGTTGCCGTTGTAGCAGCGGTTGACCAGATCCTGCGGCGCAATCGTCGTTATCACGTCGTCGATCTTGATGTCGTAATAATCCAGCGACAGGTTCAGGCCTGGGATCGAAGGCGGCGAATAGGTGACGCCCAGGGTCAGTGTATCGGCGGTCTCCGGGCGGAGGTTGGGATTACCGCCGCCGTTGTTCAGCGTATAAACTAAAGCCCCGTTCTTGGCCGGGTCATTGATGTTGTTCCAGCCGGTGGTGGTGGTGGTGAACAGCTCCGAAAGATTGGCCGAACGGATATCGCGCGACTGAGTCACACGGCCGCGGAAGCCGGGGAAGAACTCGTTGGTGGCGCCAACCTTCCAAGACCAGATCGAGCCCGTGGTGTCGTAGTCCGAGATGCGAGCTGCAGCATTGAACTGCAGGTCGTTCAGGATCGGCAGATCCTTGACGATCGGGACCAGGACTTCGGCGAAGGCCTCCTTCACGCTGAACTCGCCGGACATGGCCGAGAAGCTGAACGTCTTGAAGGCCTTGGCCGCGTCCAGCTCGCCGATGCGCTGATCGGTCTGCTCCTTGCGGGCTTCCAGGCCGACGGCGATCGACACGTCGCCGGCCGGCAGGCTGAAGGGCTCGCCACGCAGGCTGACGCCGGCGACGTCCAGCTTGGTGGTGGCCCGCTGCTGAGGCGTGCCGGTGACATAGTCGATGGCTTCCTGAGACGGCGCGCCCAGGCCGAAGAGATTGATCGGCACGCAGCCCGAATTGGGATTGGTCAGGGTCACGCGGCAGACGGCTCGACCGCTCACGGGATCGATAACGGAATCGACCGCATTGGCGAATTCGGTCTTCAGCAGGAAACCGGGCGTATCGATATTATTCTCGAACTCGCCGTGGCTGTAGTAGGCGCCCCAGCGCCAGCTGTCGCCGAACTCGCCGTCCACAGCCAGAGTGGCCTGGGTGGTGACGCGCTCGAAATCGATCGTGGAATAGGACAGATCGGAGTTGAAACGTCCGAAGGTGAAGGACGTCTGGCCAGCGGCCGCCATCTGCTGCTTGATCGTGGACGACAAGAAGGCGTTGTCGATGCTGATGGTCAGGTCGCCGCGATCGTGATCGCCGAACCAGACATAGTCGTTCCACATCCGCGAGTGACGGACGTCAGCCGTAACCCGCAGCTTGTCATTGATCTCATAGACGGCGCTGGCCAGCCCGGTGTAGCGGCGCTGCGGCGTGACCAGGGGGCTGAGATCGTCATTGGACGGACCTTCGCCGCCGATCGAGTTGGTTCCGCTGACTGTGCCGTAATCGAAAGGCCGAAGCGTGCCGTCCGGGTTAAACACCTTACCGCGGTTCACGCCCGACAGGATCAGACCGCCGTAAGCGGCGTTGGCGAAACCGACGTCCGGCTGCAGGGCGCCGTTGACGGTGGCCCATCGGCCGATATTCGGGCGCGACGCTTTGGGGATGACGCCTTCGTTGTCGAGGTATTCGCCGCCGATGACGAAATGGCCGCGCCCGTCGGCGAAGTCTGCGCCCCAGGCGCCTTCGAACCGTTCCTGCTCAGCGTCGTCGTAGGAGGACACGCCGTATTCGGCGCCCAGCTTGCCGCCGGTGAAATAGCGATCGATGCCGATGTTCACGACGCCGGCGACGGCGCCTGAGCCCCAGGCGGCCGATGCGCCGCCCGTAACCACGTCGACGCTCTTGACCAGCACTGACGGCACGGCGTTCAGATCGTTCTCGCTGGACACGCGACGCCCATCGATCAGGACTAGGGTCCGGTTGATGCCCAAGCCGCGCAGATCGACCGGCGCATTGCCCGCACCGGTGTTGGTGCCGGTCGTCTGGGCCGATGTGGTGGCGCGGAATTGAGGCATGTCGTTGAGGGCGGCGGCGATATTCGGCCGCGCGCCAACCGACAGATCCTCGGCGGAAAGATGGATGGTCGGCGTCGGCGCCTCGAAGCCGGCGCGGTCGATCCGCGAGGCGGTGACGACGATGTCATCGACCGAGGCCGCATCCTCTGGAGCGCCCGCATCCTGGGCATGGACAGAGGTGGCGCAGGCCATCAGCGCGATGGCGCTGCAATAGTAGGTCAGGTTGCGATTAAGACGAGACAAAGCGAGATTCCTCATGGCGATGACGCCCCTCCCCAGGGTTGCCCAATGCGACCGGCGCTCTGCGGCGCCCGTTCGCCCCCGCTGTCATTGGGCCTGAGAGCTTCAGGCCGTTCGCCGACCCTTTCTCCTTCGGCGAGGCCGCATCCCCCGGATTCGACCTTCTCTCCAGCGTTCCTTCAGCAAGACGGTCCGTTTGCCTGAGCGTTTCCGGGGCGGTTGCGCCTTCGGCGTCGGCGGGAACCGATCTCTCCCGCCTTGCTGAAGCGAGTAAGATCGACCAACGAATGCCTGTCAAATCGGCACACCTCGCAAGGCTAATGCTTCTATTTTCACATTCATGCAATTACATGCCGCTTTTGAAGCGCGTCAGTCGTTTGTCGCCGAGCGACTATCGGTCACCGCAGGATCGGTGAAAGCGAGGTGACAGAAACACCGCCTTCAGAAGAAAGAGACTTATCCACAGGAAAGCCTTAGGGCGCCCTAGGGTCGTCCGGCGCCCGTTGCGCCGCCTGCATGGCGGCCCGCCAACGCTGCAGAAGCCCCTCGCGACGCGCCTGATCAAGATTGGCGAGCAAGGCCGGTCCCACACGGACCGGCCGAGCGCCGGGGATAGAGGTGCGACGCTCGGTAAGAATGTCGTCGCGAGCCGGGCGGACCCCCAGGCCGGCGATGATCCTCTGCCCTTCACGCGATAAAAGAAAATCCAGAAAAAGCCGGGCGGCGTTGGGGTGGGCCGCGTTGCGGGGTATGAAGGCCACGCGCGAGACGGACAGATGATAGTCCTCTGGCGTAACCAGGCCGATATCGGGCGCCCGGGCGACCCACGACGCCCCGTAAGACTGGTTCATATTGTAGGCGAAGGCCATGCGGCCCTCAGCCAGTTGGCCCATCATCCTTTGGCCGGACGTATCGGCACGCGGATGAGTAGACCCCAGGGCAGTCATCAGGGCCCAAGCGTCGGGATAGATCTGGATGTCGGCCGACAGTTGCAGAAGCGCCACCCCGCTGCGTTCGGCGTCATACAGGGTGACCCGGCGGAAAAACCGGTCCGCGTCGGTAGACAGCCGTTCGAGCAGTTGGGCGTGGCTGCGCGGCACGATCTCCGACGGCAACCGCCTGCGATTATAGGCGAAGACGACGGGCTCGGCCGTCACACCGAACGCCTGGTCTCGCCAGACCGAGCCGTCCGGCATGGCCGCCCGATGCGGCGATCGATAAACTTGGGCGTAGCCGTCATTGATCAGCTTGACCTGCACGTCCATCGCTGTGCTCCAGACCAGATCCGGCCCCTCCAGTCCGGAGGCGGCGCGGGACTGGACTCGGTTCGCGATCAGGGTCGAGTTGATGTCCTCGAGCCGCACCGCGATCTCGGGCCAGCGCCGTTGAAACGCCGCCAGCACAGGCCCCATCAGGCTAGTGTTCGTGAGGATGTGCAGCCCGCCCTCGCGCCTGGCCAGCCATCGGACGCGGGGCGCCGTCGCGACCCCGTCCGGCTCGCCCGCGCAGGCCGAAACCCCCGCCCCCGCGAGTCCGAGAAGCAGATGTCGGCGGTCCGTCTTCACCGGGGCGGGTTTCCCGCTATTGTACCGCTCATGATCCGCTCCTTCGCATCGCCATGAGAATACTGGTCGTCGAGGATGACAAGGCGCTTCAGCATTCGCTCGAGGCCAGCCTTCTGGCGGTCGGTTTCGAACTCCGCTCCACCGACAGCGGGGACCAAGCCCTTCATCTGGAAGCGACGGAGCGGTTCGACGCTGCCGTGTTGGACATCGGCCTTCCCGACATCGACGGTTTCGAGGTCCTGAAGGCCTTCAGACGGCGGGGATCGCAGACGCCCGTCCTCATGCTGACCGCGCGCGACGCCCTGGGCGACCGGGTGGCGGGACTGGATTTCGGCGCTGATGACTATCTCGTCAAACCCTTCGCCCCTTCGGAACTGATCGCCCGATTGAGAGCGATCGTGCGTCGACGCCAGGGTCGGGCGGCGGGCGCCGCGATCGTCGGCTCACTGGTCTGCGACTGGGACGCCGGCCGGGCCCAGGTCAATGACCGGGAGCTGTCGCTCCGTCCGCGCGAATGGGCGGCCCTGCGCGTTCTGGCCTCGCGCGCTGGCCAGGTGGTGGATCGGGAGTTGTTGGCGGCCGAAGTCTTTCCGCAGGATGAGGCTCCCTCGCTCAACGCCCTGGAGATCCATGTCGGTCGGCTGAGGCGCCAGTTGCAGCCTGACGGCCCCGCCGTGACCAATATCCGCGGTCGCGGCTATCGTCTCGATCCATGAGCGAGGCGCCCGGCTCGCGCCGCCCCCACAGTCTGGTGACACGTCTGCTGATCGCCCAGGTCGCGCCCCTGGCCCTGTTCGCCGTCGTGGTGCTGGCGGTCGGGGCTTGGACGGCCCACCGCGTGGTGGCGGAGACGGCCGACCGCCTCCTGGCGGGGGCGCTGCAGACCATCCGGGAAACGGTCTCGGTCGCCGACGGCAAGGTGACTGTCGATGTCGCGCCCTGGACTCTGGGCCTGCTCGACGGTCCCGAGCGGGACGCCGTCTTCTACAGTGTTCGCGAGGGCGGCCGACTGATCACAGGCTATGAGGAGTTGCCGCGCCTGCCCGACGCCTCGTCGGATGCTCCGATCTTCGCCGACCTGTCCGTCCGCGGCGTGCCGGTTCGCATGGCCCAGCAAACCCTGACGATCCCAGGAAGACCCGCCCCCGTCACCGTGTCGGTGGCTCAGAGCCTGGACTCGCGACGCGCCAGCCTGTTGGATCTATATCGCAGCCTGCTGCTGCCACCCACCCTGCTCGTCCTGTTGGCCGCGCTTCTGATCTGGCCGGCCTTGAAGTGGGGCCTCAACTCGCTCAAGCGGCTGATCGACGACCTGACGCGCCGCCCCGGTCCCCGTGCCGACTTCGCGCCCGCCGACATCGACCTGGCGCCCCGCGAATTCCAGCCGGTGCTGACCGCCTTCAACCATCTCCTGGCGCGGCTTGAGGCCTCGACGTCGGGGGTTCAGCGCTTCGCAGCCGACGCCTCGCACCAGTTGCGCACCCCGCTTTCGGTCGTGGCGGCCAATCTCGATCTGCTGGCGGGCGCGCCCAGGACCTGGACCGCGCGGGAGAGGCGTCTGATCGACGACTCCCGCGACGCGGTCGCCGGCATGACCCGGCTCGTCGGCCAGTTGCTTTCCACGGCCCGGGCTGACGGCGCCCGGATCAAGTCGTCTGCCGACCTGGGCCGGGCGGCGCGGCGCGCCTTTCAAATGGCTAAGGCGCGCCGGTCCGCCCCGAACGGCGCTCTACGCCTTCGTCTTCCGGCAGAGGCCGTGGTCGTTCTGGGCGCCGAGGACCTAATCGCTGAACAGATCCTCAATCTTATCGACAACGCCTTCCACCACGGCGCGCCGCCCGTCATCGTGCATGTGCGAACAACGGGCGCGGTCTGCGTCTGGGATCACGGCCCCGGCGTCGATGAGGCCGCCCTTCCCCGCCTTACAGACCGATTCTTCCGCGCCGCGCCCTCCCAGGCGTCCGGTTCCGGCCTCGGCCTCGCCATCGTTCGCACCTTGGCGGAGGCCCAAGGCGGGCAGTTCGGTTTATCCAACCGCAGCGGCGGGCGAAGCGGCCTCGTCGGGCGACTGACTTTCCAACCCAGTGCGGAAGAATGAGTCGTCCAAACGACAAGCCGTTCTGAAGGTGGACGCGCGCCACCGGATCGGGAGCGCCGTTCGCACCGACGGCGGCTGAAGGCGGCTTCGATCGATGTGCGGTTTAAGGCGGCTGCGCCGAAGACCCTCTCGCCAAGCCCCACCAGAGGGCTTTCGGTTTTGTCGGACAGCGCCCGTCGGCCGCCACAGCCCTGCGCGGCTTCGGTCGCTGGACCTTTGCTTTGTCTAGGTCCAGACAAAGCCTGACCAAGAAGACGCAGGAGGCGCCTGAGATGGGTGGCACGAAGGCCTCGGACGAATAGGCCGCAACGACGAACCCGTTGTTGCGGCGATCTGCTGACCTCCACCCGGCTGATCGCCGTCAAATCCAGCATTTGACGCGAAGCGATCCCTCATGTCCGACAACCGGCCCATTTGGGCCCACGCCCTTCCGACCGCCATCCTGCTGATGGCGCCCTTTGACCTGCTCGCCTCGCTGGCGATGGACATCTATCTGCCCGTGACGCCGGCCATGCCGGCCGCTTTGCAGGCCGATCCACCCGTCATCCAGCTCACGCTCAGCGTCTACCTCCTCGGCCTCGGCCTCGGGCAAGTCATCTTCGGCCCGCTCTCAGACCGGTTCGGTCGGCGGCCTGTGCTTCTGTCCGGCGCGCTCACGTTCGCGGTGACTTCGGGCCTGTTGGCGATGGCGGCGTCAGGCTGGGCGTTCGTCGTCCTTCGGCTTGCTCAGGCGATGGGCGCCGCGGCGATGCTGGTGGCGACCTTCGCGACGGTCCGTGACGTGTACGGCGACAAGCCGGAGAGTGTCCGGATCTATGGCCTGTTCAGCGCGATGTTGGCCTTTGTGCCCGCGTTCGGACCCGTGCTCGGGGCGCTCGTTTCAGCGCAGTTGAGCTGGCGGGCGATCTTCTGGTTCTTGGCCGCGTTGACGCTTCCGCCCCTGATGCACGCGCTTTGGCGGTGGACGGAAACGCGCCCTTTGGGCGAAGCCTCTCGCCCACGCCCGGGCCCCATTCTCCGCAGTTGGGCCTTCCAAATCTACACCTTGGCGTTTGGAGCCGCGATGGGGTCCTTCTTCGTCTACGTCTCGACGGCGCCACGCATTCTTGTCGAAAGGGTGGGACTGTCGGAGCTTGAGTTCAGCCTCGCCTTCGCCAGCACGGCTTTCGTCATGATCGTCGCATCCCATGCCGCTCGCCCTTGCTTGGACCGATGGGGGGTGGCGGGCGCCGTTCAGCGGGGCATGGGCCTGCTGCTCGCGAGCGCCCTGTGTTTCGGCGCGAGCGCCGCCTTCGGCGAGCCCTCCATAGGGAGCGTCATCCTCCCGTCTTGGATCATGGCAGTGGGGATCGTCCTGACCGTGTCCGTCTCGGCGAATGGCGCCCTCGAAGCCTTCGGCGATCAGGCGGGCCTGGCCGTCGCGCTCTACTTTGCGGGCCAGAGCCTGATCGTAAGCCTCGTTGGGACCCTGGCCGTGATCCTATTCAACGGCAGCACAGTTTGGCCTCTGGCCGCCTACACGCTGACACTGCCAACCCTCGTGCTACTGGGTCTCAACGCATCACGGAAATCCTGAAACCCAAGAGATCATCACGGATCGAACAGGCGGCTGCAGCTCAACGTCGCCAACTCAGGGCGTCGCCTGCGCTTCCGTCTCGATCTCGTTTCTGAGCCAACGCAGACCGTGATCATGGTCCCGCCGGTCATGCCAGACCTGGACAAGCGAAATACCGGCCAGGTCGATCGGCGGGGCCCCGAGGGTCAGACCGTCTTCCCGGCGCGCCTCAAGGCTTCGGCGCGCCGCCGTCACGATAAGGTCCGTCCCTCTGACAATCCGAGGGGCGACGGACCAGTGCGGCAGGGTGAAGATCACCCGACGAGCGTGGCCCAAGGCTTTCAAGGCGGCGTCCACCTCGCCCCTGTCGTCCGGCGACGCCGCCACCGCCACATGAGGTCGGGACAGATAGTCCTCCAAGGTCGCCGGCAGGCCCGCCGCCTCGTCGGCAAGACAGGCGAATTGATCAATGAAGAGATCCGAACCGCGCAAGCCCTCGTCCCGCACGCCCGGATAGACGCCGATCGCCAGATCGATCTCGCCGGACCGAACCGCCCCGAGGGCGGCCTCGCGGCCCAGGGACACGAGCCGCAAGGCCGCACCCGGCGCCGTTTCAACAAGGCGCCTGACCAGCCCCGGCAACAGAACCTCGGCGGCGTAGTCGGACATCGAGACCCGAAACGCCCGCCTGAGGGTCTGCGGACTGAAGACCTCATCCCGCAAAAGCCCTCCGAGCACGGCGAGGGCCTCGCCAAGGGGCGCGGCCAACGCCTGTGCGCGCGCGGTCGGCTCCAGCCTCCCGGCTCTGCGAACCAGGATCGGGTCATCAAGCAGAGCCCGAAGACGCGCCAGAGCGTGGCTGACGGCGGGCTGGGTCTTGTTCAGCCTCAGCGCTGCACGGGTCACATGGCGTTCAGAAAGCAAAGCGTCCAAGACCACGAGCAGGTTGAGATCAATGCCGGCGAGTTCATTCGTCATACGCATGATCTCCATATTAAATATCCATTTCCATGCGGAATGCGAATAAATGAAGATTGGCGCGCAATCACCAAGGGAGCGCCCGATGTCCGATACACCCTCCTTAGACCGCGGCCTGAGCCACATCGCCCTGGTCGTCCGTGAAATGGACCGCAGTCGTGAGTTCTATGAAACCTTCGCCGGCTTGCGGCTGGTGCATGAACGCCGTGCGGAGGGCCGTATCAGCCGCGTCGCCTGGCTGGCCGATCCCCACACCGCGTTCACGGTCGTGCTGGTCGAATCAAACCAGCTCGACGACACGCCGCTCGGTCCCTTTGGGCACATTGGACTGGCGTGCCGGGATCAGGGCGAAGTGGACCGTCTCGCGGACCTCGCCAGGCGCAGGGGCATCCTGCGGTCTCCGCCCGTTCAAAGCCCGCCTCCGGTCGGCTACTGGACTTACATCAGCGATCCAGAAGGAAATACGCTGGAGCTATCCTTCGGACAGCAGATCCGATTCACGGGTCTTCAGGGCGCCGAAGGACATTGAGCCGAGCGGCAGCGAGGCGCGCCTCAGCATCGGATTGACTCTCGCGCTATTTACGAAATTGTAGGTAGTCAATCAGCGCGTGTAGAGGAGGTATCGATGCTGAGAACTACGCTCATGGCGGCCGCCGCCGCCTCCATGATCAGCCTTGTTTCGGCGGAACAGGCTCAAGCAGGCACCTTCTATCTGCCGCCCCCCGGGGTGACGGCGCCGGCGACCGGGACCGTCACCTTCCAAACCTTCATAGGACCGGTCACCTGCTCGGTGCGATCGAGCTGGCGAATGCAGAACAATGTGCCAAGCCTGGTCACGTCAACCCTGACGGGACCGAACTGCTTCCTGGTGACCCTGAATGGGTTTGGAAGTCTGGTCGCCCCCACGCCGTCCACCCTGCCGTCGGGGATTAACAGCCAGGTGATCCTGAACTGGAGTGTGTCAGGAGGATCCACCTGCATGTCCTCCATGTCGCCCGGAATCTTCGACAATCCGACTTCGACCGTCAGCTTCACGGGGTCTGGGGTGAGTTGCGTCGCCTCGGGAACCTTGACGTTTCCAGGGCTGACGCTTCTTCCTTAGGCGCGTCGAGCAAGTCGTCGCTGGCCGCCAAGCTCGAGAAGGCGGGTCCTGTCGTGTCAGGCAAGCCCCAGCGACGCGCGCGCAAGAAGCGAAAAACTCGGCAGTCTTATGCCCCCTCGACGATGTTCAGCGTCGTGACGGTCCCCTGAAAAATGCGTCTGGAGCGCATGTTGCAGCTTGGAGAACTCTGCCAACCGATAGCGCTCCGCATGGCTGACTCGTCCTTTTAGTCGCCATCATTACTGGGTGTGCGGTCTACTGAGCCAGAGAAGAGCGTAAGCCAAATCGTCGTATGGGGATTGCCTCGCACTCGCGGTAAGGCGGTCGCCGACCAGTCGCGCCGCATTCGACGCCAAGGCCGAACGGCTGGTCTCTCAATACGATAGCTATGAACCTCTACCCGGCGTTCACCTGGACGGGCGCCGATCTCTCGGCGAGAACCTCGCAGATTTGGTCGGGGTGACCCTGGCGCTTGATGCGCTCCGGCTGCATGCGGCGGAGACCGGGATGGAAATGAACGCCCGGTTGGACGGCTTCACCGCAGAGCAGCGCTTCTTTCTGAGATGGGCGCAGTTCTGGCGCACACAGCCAACTGAAGACGCCCTGAGGCGTCAGTCTCAGAACAGCTACCACTCCCCGGCCCGCCACCGCGTCAACGGCGTCGTCCGCAATCTCGACGCCTGGTACGCCGCATTCCATGTCGGGCCGGACGCGGCTCTGGATCGACCACCAGACGAAAGAGTGGTGGTTTGGTAGCGCCTCGGATTCACGATCAGAACTCGGCGCTTGCGAAAAGCGTATGCGCCCAACGTCGCCTTTGAGTCACGCCGCGTCATCCAGCCTGACCCCGGCTGATTAGAACTCATCCAGAGGCAATCCGAAAGGTGGGTACAGACGTGGGAACAATTCAAGATTGTGGCTTATGACATTGTTTTTATTTATTTAACCTACAAAGCGGACACTGCTTCCGCCGGCGCCCCGTCAGGCCGGATCCGTTCGCCCCAGATGCGCCTGCCCTCGCCTTCGGGCCAGCTCGATCTGTCTTTGCCGCTCCGCATAGCGCAGCCTCTGGGCGTCGTCGCGCGTGTCCCTGCAACGGTCGCAACAGACGCCTTCGATGAAATGGGGCGAGGCCCGCCCCGCCGCGTCCACAGGCATGCGGCAGCCCCGGCAAAGCGTGTGCTCGCCCCGGACCAGACCATGTCCGACTGACACCCGCTCGTCGAAAACGAAACAGTCGCCCCGCCACAGGCTGTCGGCGGGATCGACCTCTTCCAGATAGCGCAGGACGCCGCCTTCCAGATGGTGGACGTTCTCCACCCCTTCCGCTTTCAGAAAGGCGGTCGACTTTTCGCAACGAATGCCGCCGGTGCAGTACATGGCGACCCGCTGCGGCTTGCGTTCGTCAAGCAGCGCCCGGCCTTCCGTGCGGAACCAGTCGGGAAAGTCGCGGAAGCTTTGGGTGTTCGGCTGCACCGCCCCCTCGAAAGCGCCGATTTCGCCCTCATAGTCATTGCGGGTGTCGATGACCAAGGTGGTCGGATCAGCGATCAGGGCGTTCCAGTCCCGAGGCGCCACATAGACCCCCGCTTGGCGCGCGGGGTCGAGATCGGGCTGACCCATGGTCACGATCTCGCGTTTGATGCGGACCTTCATCCGAAGGAAGGGCGCCTCCCCCGTCCAGGCGTATTTGACGTCCAGATCGGCGAACCCCGGCAGGGCGCGGATCTCACCCAGCACCGCCTCAATCCCCGCCTCCGGCCCGGCGATCGTGCCGTTCAGCCCCTCGGTCGCAACCAGAAGCGTGCCCTTGACGCCGCACGCGTCGCAGACCGCCTGAAGCCGATCCCGCACCAAAACAAGCTTGCTCTCCCCTATCGGCGCAAACCGATACAGGGCGGCGACTCGAATCTGAGGAGAGGCGAAAGCGGGGTCTGTCATCGAGAAAGCTCTGATCGCCGCCGCCGGAGAATGGCGCGCCCTGTAGGACTCGAACCTACAACCGTCCGCTTAGAAGGCGGGTGCTCTATCCGGTTGAGCTAAGGGCGCCTGGCAAACGCCCGACGTCAGTGCGTCCAGGGCTGTTTGCGGTTGGTTGCGAAGTTGTCGGCATAGGCCTTGATGATCGTCGGCGCCTCGTGCGGCTCGTGCAGCCGGAACGGAATGCCGTGACGTTCGGCATAGGCGACGGCCTCTTCCTTCGAATCGAAGGTCAGGCGCACCTGGCCGTTCATGTCGGAGCTGCCCGTCCAGCCCATCAGCGGGTCGATTGTGCGGGCCGAGGCCGGTTCGAACTCCAGGCGCCAGTCGCGGCTCTTGGCCTTGCCGGACTGCATAGCGGTCTTGGCCGGGCGGTAGATGCGGGCGAGCATGGCGAAATCCCTAGTGATCGGCAGGTCCTGTGGACCTGCCATAACGCGCGCCGGACACGGAATCCAGCGGCCGTTCCATGGTCGGGGCGAGAGGATTCGAACCTCCGACCCTCTGGTCCCAAACCAGATGCGCTACCAGGCTGCGCTACACCCCGGACCGAACGGAGCGCTCTATTGGCACTTCAGCGCGCAATCCGCAAATCATGGCTTGAAATAAGGGTGCAAAACCTTGTCGCCGGGCTTGGCGCCGATCTCGGAGGCCCGCCCCGCGCGCAGTTCCAGAACCCCATTGGCGGCGCCGTTCGAGGGGATCGGCGTCTCGGAAAAGGGCGTGGCGTGCGAGGCGATGGAGACGATTCGCCCTTTCGGATCTATATAGAGAATGTCCAGCGAACTGGGGGTGTTGCGCATCCAGAAGCTCTGTTCGCGCGGCGGCTCTCCCGGCCATTGGAACAGCATGCCCTGATCGTCCGCCAACGGGGGACGGAACATCAGCCCGCGCTGCCGTTCGGGCTCATCGTCCGCAATCTCAACCCAGAAGGCGTGTTCGCCCGAGGCGGTGACGACCGCCAGCCGCTGCATCGGCTCGCCGTTGACGCCCACCGGCGCCTTGGCGGCGCACCCAGCCAGCGCCAGCGCCATCAAGCCGGCTGAAAACGCACGTCGCACCAGATCGACCATCCGCCCTCCGGGGCGACCTTCAGCCGCCCGTTCTGATTTCCGCCACCACCAGCCCCTTGGGGCCGCTGGCGAACCGCACCTGAACCGCGTCGCCGGGAACCAGATCGTCCAGTCCACAACGGCGCAGCGTCTCTATATGGACGAAGATATCGCCGGGTTCGCGATCACGCACGACGAATCCGTAGCCCTTGGTGCGATTGAACCATTTGACCACGGCGGGCTCCAGCGTCGCGCCGGCGTCAAGCGGCGGCGCCGGCTTGTCGGCCTCGGTACCGGGCCGTCTCGCCACCGCCGCGACGTCGCCGACGCCCAGGTCGTGAACCTGGACGGCCTGCCATCCCTTGGCGCGCCGCACGCAGTCGCACACGATGGGCGCGCCCTCTTCCGCATGGTCGCGCCCCTTGTCTCTCAGACTGCTGATGTGCAGCAGCACGTCCCGCAGATCGGTCAAAGTCGGATCGTCCGGAACGATGAAGCCATAGCCCTTCGTCGGATCGAACCATTTGACGCGACCGACGACACGAACGGTCTCCGCCGTTTCAATCCCGTGGTAATCAGTCAACCTAATACCCCCGCCCGCTCCTCTACGGACCCTTAGATTCCGTTTAACACTGTTCCGCGAATCTTTGGAAAGCGGAATCTGGCCGCAGGGGGTGGGAATGTTGAGCGAGGTTAGCAGAAACGTCTCGGTTGTGTCGCACAAACGACACCAATCCGGCGCGCCGCTCAACGATTGAATTGGCGAGGATTTCTATAGGCGAGGCGGCAGGCGGCCAGGCCCTCAGCTTCACCGCGTGGCAGTCCCTAGGGGAATCGAACCCCTCTTTTCAGGTTGAAAACCTGACGTCCTAACCGATAGACGAAGGGACCGCTGCGCGGGAGAGCCGGCGATATAGCCGCGCCCTCAAAAGGGTGCAAGCGCGGATTTCGAGTTTTTCAGCAGCCTGGTCTCGAAGCGGCGACCGTCATATGCGACGGGGATCGGCCACGTCCTCGATCTCGAACTGAACGCCGCGCCGGCCGTTCCAGTCGTCCGCCTTCAGACGACCGACGACATTCAGCCCCCCCTGGCCCGACAGCAGGGCCCGGCCGATCGGCAGATCGGCGCAACGCCAGGCCACCGCGCGGACGGACGCCCCGTCAGGACCGACCAGACGACAGCGCACATGACCGCCGCTCATCTGCACCGCCTCGCGGGCCTGGACCCCGCCCAGGGCGAAGACGGGCTCGGGATTGGCCGGACCGAACGGCGCCAGACGTTCGAACGAATCGAACAGATCGCGGCGAGCGGCGGCCGGATCGATCAGGGCGTCGATCTCCAGCACATCCATCGCCACGGCGTCTTCCCGTTCGCCGGACAGCCGCTCCGCCAGAAAGGCGGTCAGTTCGGCCAGTCGGCCGCCCTCGACCGTCAACCCGGCCGCCATGGCGTGGCCGCCCCCGGCCAGCAGCAGCCCTGCTTCCCAAGCCGCCTGGACCGCCCGGCCCAGGTTCATGCCGGGCTGGGACCGGCCCGACCCCTTGCCCAGTCCCGTCACCGGGTCCAATCCAACGACGATCACGGGCTTGCGCCAGCGTTCCCTCAGACGCCCCGCCACAATGCCGACCACGCCGGGATGCCAGTCTTCGCCGGCCACCACGATCACGGGCGTGTCATCGACGTGCGCCCCGCTCGCCTCCACCTTGCGCACGGCGGCGTCGGTCACAGCGCGCTCGACGTCGCGCCGAGACAGGTTCAGGGCGTCCAGCTCCAGCGCCAATTGCTGGGCCTCGGCCGGATCATCCGTCGACAACAACCGGGCCCCCAGGTCCGCGCGCCCGATCCGACCGCCTGCGTTGATGCGCGGTCCCAGGATAAAGCCGGCGTGATGGCTCTTGGCCGCGCCCTGTTCCGCGCCCGCGGCGGCCAGAAGCGCGCGCAGACCGGGATTTCTCCAGTCGCTCATCACCTTCAGGCCCAGACTGGTCAGGGCGCGGTTGAACCCGGTCAGGCCGGTGACGTCGCAGATGGCCCCCAGGGCGGCCAGGTCCAACCACTGCCGCAGGTCCGGCTCAGGCCGGTCGGCGAACAGGCCTCGCCGCCGCGCCTCGCGGTTCAAGGCGGCCAACAGCACGAAGACCACCCCGGCCGCCGCCAGATTGCCCTGACCTGAGTTGCAGCCGGGTCGATTGGGATTGACCACCGCCAGGGCCTGCGGCGGCTCCGACCGCATCAGATGGTGGTCGATCACCACGACCTTCAGGTCGATGGCGGCGGCATGGGCCAGAGCTTCGTTCGCGGCGGCGCCGCAGTCCACCGTGACGACCAGATCGGCCCCGGCCGCCTTCAGCGTGTCGAAGGCGCGCGCCGACGGGCCGTAGCCTTCGGTCAAGCGATCAGGGACGTACAGAGGCAGGTCGGCGCCCATGGCCCGGAACCAGCGCACCAGCAAGGCCGCGCTCGACGCGCCGTCCACATCATAGTCGGCGAAGACATGCACCCGAGCCTTGGCCAGCAGTGCATCGACGATCGCCTGGGCCGCCCTGTCCATATCCATGAAGCTGGACGGATCGGGGAAAAGCGCCCGCAGGGTCGGGGTCAGAAAATCCGCACCCTGATCGGCGCCCACGCCGCGCGCCGCCAGCGCCCGCGCCACGGGCTCGTCGAGACCGAGCCCCTGACGATGGGCGCGAATCAGGGCCGGGTCCGCCGGGCGTTGTCGCCAAGCCCGCCCGGACAGGGACTGGGACACGCCCAGAAAACCGCTGTCGATCTTGAAGCCGCCGTCGTCCGCCATCATCGCATCATCCGGGGATTCTCCGCCCCGGCGACCGCCTCATGGGATCGGTCGGCGATCGACCGGCGGCGGCGCCTTGGCGCGATCTCTCAGTTCCTGAGCGAAGGCCTCGATATCCGCCTGGGTGCGGGCCGCGTCGGGCGATACGGGAACGGCCCAAACCTGGGCGCGGACAGCCGCGGCTTCAGCCTCGGCGTCGGTCATCGTCCATTCGATTCGCGCCGCCTCCTGCGCAAGGGTCGAGCCCTCGGCCTGGAGCCGATCGATTGATCGCCCGACCTCAGCGACCTGCGGCAGATCGGTCGGGGCGGCGGGGAAATCACGCCAGCGCGGATAGTCTCGATTGGCGTCGACCAGCGCCTGGACGCGCGGCGCAATGGGCGAGGCGGGATCGGTGTCCAGACCCAGCGACCGCGCACAACCGCCCGAGGCTGCGATGAGGCCCGTCAGACAGACGACGGAGGCGGCTCGCCTCATTTTCGGCCCGCCGGCTTCATTTTAGATAAGTGCGCGTTCATTTCGAGGTTCGTCTTATGCCATCATCGTCCTCTGCGGAAGGGCGCGGGTTCGAACCGGCGTGACGCGCACAATAAGGTGGAGGAAACCAATGGCCCGCGCTCCCGAAGACAGCCCGCCCAAGCCGGGCGCACCCCGCACCGAGCCGACCCCGCGCAAGGCGGGACGCCCGACCTCGGCCAAGCCCCGCCCTTCAAAAGCCAAGACGGCCCCCAAGGCCGCGAAGGCCGCGAAGGCCGACGCATCGGAGGCTGCGGCCTCCGCCGCTAAGCGCGGTCCCAAGCCCGCTCCGGCGGATACGAGGCCGCCCGAAACCGAGGACGTCGCCCCGCCCTTCGGCGCCGACCAGGCCCAGTTGATCGAGACTCTGTCGATGAACCTGGCCAAGGCGGCGATGATGGCGCAGGGCGCCTTGGCCGAAGCCGCCCTGTCGCAGGCCGACCGTCCGGCGGCCTTGTCGCCCGACCCCTTCAACATCGCGCCCGCCCTGACGTCGATCATGGGCGGTCTGGCGGCGCGCCCCGAAAAGCTGTTTCAGGCCCAGGCCGATCTGTTCGGCCGCTACATGGACCTGTGGGCCGATACGGCGCGTCAGGCGGCCGGCGAACCGGCGAAGCCCGCCCCCGCCGACAAGCGGTTCAAGGATCCGGAATGGTCCGAGAACCCGATGTTCGACCTGATGCGCCGCTCCTATCTGCTGACGTCCGACTGGATGAACGGCCTGATCGCGGGGGTCGAGGACGTCGATCCGGCGGTGAAGCGGCGCGCCCAGTTCTTCACCCGTCTGCTGACGGACGCCTTTTCGCCGTCGAACTTCCTGGCGTCCAATCCCGTCGCCCTGAAGGCCCTGGCGGAGACGAGCGGCGAATCGCTGGTCAAGGGCATGCAGAACTTCGCCGCCGATCTGGAACGGGGCGCCGGATCGCTGCGGATCAGCCAGGCGGACTACGGCAAGTTCGTCGTCGGTCAGAACGTCGCCACCGCGCCGGGGCAGGTGGTCTGGCGCGACGATCTGTTCGAACTGATCCAGTACGCCCCAGCGACCGAGACCCAGCACCGGATTCCGCTGCTGATCTTCCCGCCCTGGATCAACAAATTCTACATCCTCGACCTTCAGCCGGGCAATTCCCTGATCCGTTGGCTGTCCAGCCAGGGTTTCACCGTCTTCGTCTGCTCCTGGGTCAATCCCGATCGCGACAAGGCGGGCTACGGGTTTGACGACTATCTGGAGAAGGGCGTCTACCGCGCCGTCGAAAAGACGCTGGAGCAGGCCGGGACCGATCGGCTCAACGCCGTCGGCTATTGCATCGGCGGTACATTATTGGGCGCAGCCCTGGCCCATATGGCGGCCAGGGACGATCAGCGGATCGCTGCGGCCACCTTCTTCGCCGCCCAGCACGATTTCGCCGAGGCCGGCGACCTCCTGCTGTTCACCGACGACCACTGGATCGCCGAGATCGAGCGCCAGATGGACGCCGCCGGCGGCGTCCTGCCGGGCGCGGCCATGGCCGACACCTTCAACGCCCTGCGGTCCAATGACCTGATCTGGTCCTTCTTCGTCAGCAACTATCTGTTGGGCAAGGATCCGCCGGCCTTCGACCTGCTGTTCTGGAACGCCGACCAGACCCGGATGCCCAAGGCCCTGCACCTGGCCTATCTGCGCCAGATGTACGGGGCCAACGCCCTGGCCCAGGGGGCGTTCAAGATCGGCGGGCTGACGGCGGACCTGTCCAAGGTGACGATCCCCCTCTATTTCCAGGCCAGCCGAGAGGACCACATCGCCCCGATGAACTCGGTCTATCGGTCCGCCAAACTGTTCGGCGGCGAGGACGTCACCTTCACCCTGGCGGGCTCGGGCCATATCGCCGGGGTCATCAATCCGCCGACGGCGAAGAAGTATCAGCACTGGACCAACGCCGAACTGCCCGACACCCTGGCCGAATGGCAGGCGGGCGCGGTGGAGGCGCCCGGCAGCTGGTGGGAACACTGGGCGGCCTGGCTGCGGGCGCGATCGGGCGAGCCCGTCGCGGCGCGCGATCCGTCGGCCGGCCCCCTGCCCCCGCTTGAACCCGCCCCCGGCGCCTATGTGAAGGTGAAGTCTTGAACCGTCTGGAACCCAACCTCATGCTGGCCTTCAGCACGGGCGTCGCCCTGGCGCTCTTGATCATGACGGCGACGGCGTTCGGAGCGCCGGGCCAGGCGGCGAAATATCTGATCACCGCCGTCGTCTGTTCGGCCCTGTTCGTCGCCTTCAACGGCGGGATGAACCGGCTTCTGAAACGCCCCACGCCCCAGCCGATGATCCATCCGGCCTCCGCAGCCTCCGCCGTCTGGGCCGGCCTGTTTCCCTTGGTGTTGATCTTCGCCGCCGCCGCGCCGGTCTTTCTGCCGGGTCATGACTATGGCCTCCTGATCCTAATCGCCTCGGTTTGGTTCGGCGTGGCGGTCGATTCCGCCATCCGGGCCAATCGAGCCTAGGCCGCAACGAACCTCAGGGCCGCGCCGTTGTTGCAATAACGCAGTCCGGTCGGGCGGGGACCATCGTTGAAGACGTGGCCTTGGTGTCCCAGGCAGCGGGCGCAATGATATTCCGTGCGAGGAATGCCGATCGCAAAATCGCGCTTGCGGCCGATGTTGGCGCCCATGACCTCATAGAAGCTGGGCCAGCCGGTGCCGGACTCGAACTTCCAGCTCGAGCGGAACAGGGGCAGGTCGCACCCCTTGCAGACGAAGGTCCCCCGTCGATGCTCATCGTTCAAGGGACTGGTGAAAGGACGTTCGGTCGCCTCATGCCGCAGAACCCGCCAGGCGGCGTCGCCCAGCCGCCGCCGCCATTCCGCGTCCGAAATCCGGCGATAGGGCGAGGCGGCGTATTGGGCCTCGCCCGCCGCCGTAGGCTCTGGCGAGCAGGCGGCCAGGGCGAGGACGCCGGTCAAGAGGCTGCGGCGATGGGGGAGCACGGACAGGGTCATGCTCTCAGTACGAAGGCGAGTCGGAAAAGGTTTCTCTCCCGTCCTCCAAGCTCAGTTCAGCCCGGTCGCCTCATCCAGTCCCAGCATGATGTTCAGATTCTGCACCGCCGCGCCTGACGCCCCCTTGCCCAGATTGTCCAGCAGGGCGACCAGGCGCGCCTGCTCTCCGCCCCGGTCGCCGAAGACGTGAAGACGCAGACGATTGGTGCCGTTCAGGGCCTCGGGTTCGATCCCCGTCAGGGCCTCGGTCTCTTCCAGGTCGGCGACCTCGACGAACGGCTGGCCCTCATAGGCTTCGACCAGGGCGCCGTGCAGCCGCTCGACCGACGGCGTCTCCGGCAGGGCGGACAGATGCAGCGGAACCTCGACCAGCATCCCCTGGCGATAGTTTCCGACGGCGGGAGCGAACAGGACGGGGCGCGACAAGCCCGAATGTTTGGTCATCTCGGGCACATGTTTGTGCTTCAGCGTCAGGCCGTAGGCGCGATAGGCGGTCGAGGCGTCGTCGGCCTCGAACTCTGCGATCATGGCCTTGCCGCCCCCGGAATAGCCGGACACCGCGTTGACCGTAACCGGCCATTCGGCCGGGACCAGCCCGGCCTTCACCAAGGGCCGCATCAGGGCGATGAAGCCGGTGGGATAGCAGCCGGGATTGGACACCCGTGTCGAGGCGGCGATCGCCGCGCGCTGGTCCGCATCCATCTCGGCGAAGCCATAGGTCCAGTCCGGATCGACCCGATAGGCGGTCGAGGCGTCGATCACCTTGACTGACGGATTTTCGATCATGGCCACCGCTTCGCGCGAGGCGTCGTCAGGCAGACACAGGATCACCGCATCGGCCGCATTCAGCGCTTGGCGCCGTGCGTCCACATCGCGCCGCCGGTCGCCCAGCAGCATCAGGTCCAGATCGCCACGCGCCTCCAGACGTTCGCGGATCTCCAGTCCGGTAGTGCCGGCTTCGCCGTCGATGAAAATGGTGTGGGTCGTCATAGGCTGCTCCCTGGCCGTCCCGCTCCTGCCGGAGGAGATGGGCAAGAAAAAGGGCGCTCCGGGTCTCCCCGAAGCGCCCCAAATCCAAACCGCATGAATGCGATCAGCGCTTCGAGAACTGGAAGCTGCGGCGAGCCTTGGCGCGGCCGTACTTCTTGCGCTCGACGACGCGGCTGTCGCGGGTCAGGAAGCCGTGCGGCTTCAGGACCTTGCGCAGTTCCGGTTCGAAATGCGTCAGGGCGTGCGACAGGCCGTGGCGGATGGCGCCGGCCTGGCCCGACAGGCCGGAACCTTCGACGGTGCAGATCACGTCATACTGGGTGGCGCGGTCCGACACGGTCAGCGGCTGGGCGATCATCATGCGCAGCACGGGACGAGCGAAATACTGCTCCTGGTCCTTGCCGTTGATGGTGATCTTGCCGGTGCCGGGCTTCACCCAGACGCGGGCGATGGCGTTCTTGCGCTTGCCGGTCGAATAGGCGCGGCCCTGGGCGTCCAGCTTCTGGACATAGACGGGGGCGTCGTTCTCGGCCGAGGCGGTCAGGCCCTTCAGGGCGTCGAAGCCGGTCGCGGTTTCGTTGGTCACGTCGGTCATGCTCAGACGCTCCGGGTGTTCTTGGGCGACGCCGACTTGAAGTCGATCGTTTCCGGTTGCTGGGCTTCGTGGTCGTGCTGGCTGCCGGCGAACAGGCGCAGGTGCGTCATCTGCTTGCGGGCCAGGGGGCTTTCCTTGGGCAGCATCCGCTCGACGGCCTTCTCCAGGACGCGCTCGGGGAAGCGGCCGCCCAGCACCTTTTCAGGCGTGGTCGACTTGACGCCGCCGGGGTGGCCGGTGTGGCGGTAGTAGATCTTGTCGGTGTTCTTCTTGCCCGTGAACACCACCTTGTCGACGTTGGTGACGACGACATAGTCGCCGCAATCGACGTGGGGGGTGTAGTCGCCGCGGTGCTTGCCGCGCAGACGGTTGGCGATGAAGGTCGCGAGGCGGCCCACCACGACGCCTTCGGCGTCGATGTGGATCCACTTCTTCTCGACCTCGGCCGGCTTCAACGAAGCCGTGGTGCTCTTCAGCATTGAGAGGATTCCTGGAGACGAAAATCGGGTTCGGCCCCGAGGGAACCGAATGAAGGCGCGCTGATACAGGAGGGCGGCGACGGCGTCAATCCAATCCAGGACATCCAGATTGTATCATCCATATGTAAACAAACGTCTTTTTTGATACGGTATTAAAATACCAGTACCGGACAGCGTCCTTTTGTTGTGAAATAACAGTCGTCGTCATCAAACCATGATCATTCGGAGTCATCGGAGGTCGTCCCTTGGAGCCCTCCCATGATCCTTCATCGCCGCAGCCTCATCGCTTCCAGCGCCGCTCTCGCGTTTTCCGGCCTGGCTCGCAATGTCCACGCCGCCGAAGAGGAAACCTATCTCAATGAGGTCGTCGGCTACGGCCCGCTCAAGCGCGACCCCAACGGGGTGCTGGACCTGCCCGAAGGCTTTTCCTAACGCATCGTCTCCCAGGGCGGAGAGACCATGGCCGACGGCCTGCTGGTTCCGGGACAATTCGATGGCATGGGGTGTTTCGCCCTGGACGACACCCGCGTCGCCCTGGTCCGCAATCACGAACTGAAGGGCTCCTCAGCCAGCCACCGCAACTGGGGCCCCGGCGGCTATAATCAGGAACGGATCGGTCGGCTGGACGCGAACCGCGCCTATGACACCTATAAGGACGGTCGTCCCCTGCCCGGCGGCACGACCACGGTCATTTACGACCTGGCGACCGGCCGCACCGAGCGCCAACACCTCAGCCTGGCCGGCACCAGCACCAACTGCTGCGGCGGCCAGACGCCCTGGGGTTCCTGGCTCAGCTGCGAGGAGACCAGCGAACTGCCGGCCGACTCGGACGTGACCAAGGACCACGGCTACGTCTTTGAAGTTCCCGCGCGCGCCGAGGGCCTGGTCGATCCGGTTCCGTTGAAGGCCATGGGGCGCTTCGAACATGAAGCCGTCTGCGTCGATCCCCGCACCGGCATCCTCTATCTCACCGAGGACCAAGGAGACGGCCTCTTCTATCGCTTCCTCCCCGATGCCCCGGGCGAACTGGCCAAGGGGGGTCGGCTGCAGGCCATGGTGCTGCGCGGGCACAAGGGGGCCGACACCTCGAACCACAACGACCGCATCTGGTCAGTCGGCGACTGGCGCGAGGTGGAGTGGATCGACATGCACGAGGTCGAGAGCCCCAAGGGCGATCTGCGCTGGCGCGGCCACGCCGACGGCGCCGCCCTGGTGGCCCGCGCCGAAGGCATCTGGTGGGGCGACAATGAACTGTATCTGACCGCCACCTCGGGCGGGCCGATCCAACGGGGCCAGATTCTGCGCTATGTCCCCTCCCCCGAAGAAGGCCGAGGCGGCGAATCCCGGCGCCCCGGGCGCGTGCAGTTGTTCGTCGAGAGCACGGACCTGAAAACGCTGAACATGGGCGACAACATCACCATCGCGCCCTGGGGCCATCTGATCGTCTGCGAAGACAACTATTCGACAGAGGTCAAAAACCATCTGAAGGGGGTCACGCCCGAGGGCAAGCTCTACACCCTCGGGCGCAACGTGTTTCAGGGGAACTCTGAGTTCGCCGGGGCGGTCTTCGCCCCCGACGGCCGGACCCTGTTCGTCAATATTCAGTATCCCGGCCTGACAGTGGCGATCACCGGACCATGGTCCTCGGTCCGGACATGAAGATCCGGGGCTGAGCCCGCAGCACCAGCCAGAGGTTCATCGTCGCCGCCGCCAAGACGACGGCGGCCCCGGCCTGGTGCAGGACGCCGAGCCACAGAGGAACCGCGTGGATCAGGGTGGCGATCCCCAGGACCGCTTGGCCCCAGACCACCCCGGCCAAAACGAAGGCCGCCAGCCCCATTCCCTCGGCCACCCGCCAGCGCCAGGCCTGAAAGGCGTAGATGCTGACGGCGATCAGCAGACCATAGGCGACCAGACGGTGGTTGAACTGGGTCAGGGCCTGATCGTGCAGGAAGGCGACGGCGCCCAGGCTCCAGTCCGCAGGCGGCAGGACGGAACCGTTCATCAGGGGCCAGTCGGTATAGACGAGCCCGGCGTGCCCGCCCGCCACCACGGCGCCCAGCAGGCATTGCAGGAACACCAGACCCAGCAGGAAACCCGCGCCGCGCGCCCAGCCGGCCGGAGGGCGTCCGTGGTCCTGACCGTTCCAGGCCTCCAATCCGGTCCAGATCAGGGCGGCAAACAGGATCAAGGCCAGACCCAGATGGGTCGCCAGACGTTCGGGCGCGACACTGACCCGCTCGGACAGACCGCTTGAGACCATCCACCAGCCGATCAGCCCTTGCAGACCGCCGAGGCCCAGCAGCAGGACGCAGCGCCAGATCAGTCGATCCGGCACGGCCCACTGACGAAAAATCGAGCGGGCGGGCGCGATGCGGCACAGCAGAAACACCACAAGCGGCAGGGCGAACACCAGGCCGATCACCCGCCCCAGCAGCCGATGCACCCATTCCCACCAGAAGATGCCCTGAAACTCGGCCAGGCTCATGCCGGCGTTGACCTGGGCATACTGGGGAATCTGCTTGTACTTCTCGAACGCCTCGGCCCACTGGGCGTCGTTCAACGGGGGGATGGCCCCCATGATCGGCTTCCACTCCGTGATCGACAGACCCGAGCCGGTCAGGCGCGTGACCCCGCCCACCACCACCATCAGAAAGACCAAGGCCGCCGTGGCGAACAGCCACACGGCCACGGCGCGGTTACGATCTGGATTTCCGAAACGGTTCATTCGACGCCCGACACTGACCCGGATATGGTGTCGCCTTCGACCGTGACCAAATCGCGACCGAGGCGGTATGCCCCGCCAAGGCCGCAAGATCGAGTCGGATTGAGATCATGACGTCCTCCCCGATGGGGCTGACAGGGAGAAGATGCGTGTTGCAATACGCCGACATCGGCGCCGCCCTTCTGGGCGGCCTGCTTCTGGCCTGGATCGCCGACCTGCTGACCGGACGGCGGGGCTTCGGCGGCGCCAGCCTGGTCTCGGGCGTCGGCCTGGCCTGCGGCTGGTTCCTCGCCGTGCGGGTGTTTGCGGTCAGCACCCTGGACAGCTGGGTCTGGGTCCCTTGGGCCCTGACAGGGTCGGTCGTCTGTCTGGCGACCTTCTTCCTGTTCAGGAACAAGCGCTGATGCCGCCGCGGGCGCGTCGGTTCATCGCCGCCGTCGGCGTCCTGGCCTTTCTGGTCTTCTGGGTGTGGGGCCTCATCGCCCTGCGCGGCCTTTTACCGCCCTCGCCTTGGATCGACTTCCTGTTTTTCGGGATCGGAGGCACGGCTTGGGGACTGCCGATCATCCCCCTGCTCAGATGGGCGGAGCGCGGCTGAGCCTGCTCAGCCGCGCCCTGCTGTTCGCGTTCTCTTCAGGTCGAGGAACCTGCGAGCGGCTTCACCTGCGGCTTTGCGGCCGCCGGATCGCGGCGAGGCCGGCGCCCAGCCAGAGCCAAGACCACGGCCGCGCCGATCGCCGAAATGATCGACCCCCCGATCACGCCCAGCTTGACCTCGATCTGCTCAGGGGAGTCCACCGCGCCCGGAAAGGCCAGGACGCCGATGAACAGGCTCATGGTGAAGCCGACCCCGCACAGCAGAGAGACCCCATAGACCTGAAGCCAGCTGGCGTCGGTCGGACGCGCGCCGATCCGCAGGGCCGAGGCCAGCCAGGCGGCGCCGAAGACGCCGATCTGCTTGCCGAAAAACAGACCCAGGGCGATCGCCACGACCAGGGGGGCGAAGGCCTGTTCCAGCGACAGGCCGGCGAAAGAGACGCCGGCCTTGGCGAAGGCGAACAGCGGCAGGACCAGGAAGGCGTTCCAGGGATGGAGGTCGTGCATCGCCTCCTTCAGCGGGCTTTGGCGGTCTTCCTTGCGCGCCTGGATCGGAACGATCATCGCAAAGGCCACAGCCGTGAGCGAGGTCGAAAGACCGGACAGAACCGTCAGATACCAGACCGCCGAAAAGCCAAGCACCCAGAAGGGGGTCGGCACGCGGATCCTGTGGGCGATCAGGCCGAAGGCCGCCAGCAGACCCAAGGCCCAGAACAGCGGCGTCCAGTTGGCGCCCTCGCTGAACAGCAGGGCGATCAGGGCGATCGCGCCCAGATCATCGACTATCGCAAGGGTCAAAAGGAAGACGCGGAGCGACGAGGGCAGCCCCTTGCCGACGAAGCCGAAGATCGCCAGGGCGAAGGCGATGTCCGTCGCCAGGGGGATCGGCCAGCCCGCGTGCGGCGCCCCCATCGTCATGGACAGGAACAGATAGACCGCCGCAGGCCCGGCCATCCCGCCCAAGGCCGCCAAGACCGGCGTCGCCAGCTTCCTGGGGTCGCTCAATTCGCCGCGAACGATCTCATATTTGATCTCCAACCCCACGACGAGGAAGAAGATCGCCATCAAGCCTTCCTTGATCCAGTCGGAGATCGTTTCCTCCAGACGGATCGGCCCGATCTGGAGCACGTGATAGCTCTTCAGCCAGGCGAAATAGTCGGCGCTCCAGGGCGAGTTCGCCACCAGCAGGGCGGCGACCGCCGCGAGGGCCAGGGCCGAGCCGGACGCGGCCTCGGTCTTCAAGAAATCTAGGGTAGGTTTACGCGCCACGGCGGCCTCCGATCATCGAATGAAGCTGTCGTGACGCCAGGTTATCGACGGGCGTCGGACCGGATTCACCCGAACATCACAGGCGCCGGCCTGGTCGCGGGGAGGCGACCTGATCTCTGCCGTTCATCATAATGAGCCGAGAACCGGGTTCAAGCCGAAGGCGGCCGAAAAAGACCCGCGTGGGCGCAAAAGGAAAAGGGGCCGCCCGAAGGCGGCCCCTAAACCCGTCATCGACCTGTGTCGATGGTCGGAGCGACAGGATTCGAACCTGCGACCCCTTGACCCCCAGTCAAGTGCGCTACCAGGCTGCGCCACGCTCCGAAGGCGCTCCCTATAGACGCGGGTTTCGCGCGCCGCAAACGCAAAAACAGGTTTTCCACCTAGCTTCTCAGAACAGCGTCCAGTCGGGCCTTGGCCTGTTCCAAATCCATCAGCACGACATTCAGCCGCTCAGTCACGCCGGACAGGGCCGGCGTCCTTGAAATCAGGGGCTCAGCCGGGGATTCGGCGTCGCGCGCCTCGATCAGGCCGGCCATGTCCGCGCCGACCAGCGTCTTGAGCCCCTGCTCCTTGTGCAGCCGTTGCACCCCGCGGATGGTCAGGCCGTCCTCGTGCAGCAGCCGCCGAACCGCCTTAAGCACGGCGATGTCCTGGGGCCGGTAGAATCGACGTCCACCGGCGCGCTTCACCGGCGTGACGAAGCTGAACTTGGTTTCCCAGAACCGCAGGACGTGCTGCGGAGCTCCGACCTCCTCGGCCGCCTCAGAAATGGTGCGGAAGGCGTCGGCGCTCTTGGCCAAGCGAATCAGGCCTCGACGACGGCGTCGTGAACCCGGCTCTTCATGATCTGAGAGGCGCGGAAGCTGATGACGCGACGGGGGTTGATCGCCGCCGGTTCGCCGGTCTTGGGGTTGCGGCCCATGCGGGCCCGCTTCTCACGCACCTGGAAGACGCCGAAACCCGACAGCTTGACGGTATCGCCCTTTTCAAGAGCCTCCACGATCAGCTCCAGCGTCCGTTCGACCAGGGACGAACACTCCTGGCGGGACAGACCGACCTCTTCATGCACGGCTTCGCAAAGGTCGGCGCGCGTTACGGTGTGGTTGCCCATCATAGTCCCGTCTGGAAACGATCTTCTGGGCGCATAGGGGCGCAAACTTCTCAGAAAATCAATGCCCGGCGCAGCGGTTAAAGCCTCAAGGCGCAGGCGCCCCAGGTCAGGCCGCCGCCCATGGCTTCCAACAGCACCATGTCGCCCTTCTTGATCCGCCCGTCCTGGATCGCCGCATCCAGCGCCAGGGGAATTGAGGCGGCGGAGGTGTTGGCGTGAAGAGCCACGGTCGAGATCACCTTGTTCTCGTCCAGACCCAATCGGTCGCCGACGCCCTTGATGATCCGCTGATTGGCCTGGTGCGGCACGAACCAATCGACGTCGGCCACCTCTATCCCGGCGGCCTCACAGGCCGCAGTGATGCCTTCGGCGATGTTGACCACCGCATGGCGGAACACCTGATTGCCCGCCATCCGCAGATGGCCGACGGTTCCGGTCGACGCCGGCCCGCCGTCGACATAGAGCAGGTCCGTCTTCGAGCCGTCGGCGCGCAGGGCGAAGCCCAGCATCCCCTGGTCGGCGGCCGTCCCCTGCCCCTCGCGCGGCTCCAGCACCACGGCGCCGGCGCCGTCGCCGAACAGCACACAGGTCGTCCGGTCGGTCCAGTCCATCAGCCGCGTCATTTCCTCGGCGCCGATCACCAGGGCGCATTTCGACAGGCCGCGCGCCACGAAGCCGTCGGCCACGCTCAGCGCATAGACAAAGCCGGAACAGACCGCCTGAACGTCAAAGGCCACGCCGACGCCGGCGCCCAGCTTGTGCTGAACGATGGAGGCGACGGCGGGGAAGGTCATGTCGGGCGTGGTCGTCGCCACGATGATCAGATCGACATCCGCCGCCGTCTTGCCGGCGTCTGCCAGGGCCTTCCTGGCGGCCTCGACCGCCAGATCGCTGGTCGGCTGGTCGTCGCGCGCCTTGTGGCGCTGTTTGATCCCCGTGCGCTCCTGGATCCATTCGTCGGAGGTGTCGACGATCTGGGCCAAGTCGGCGTTGGTGACGATCTGCTCCGGCAGATAGGAGCCGACGCCGGTCACGGCGCTGCGGGTGACGCTCACTGAAGGGGTTCTCCGGCGGGGGCGGCGGGCGCGCTGGAATGGTCGAACACGGCGTCCAGCTTGCCCAGATTGGCGCCGACCTTGGTCATATAGTCGCTGCGGGCCAGATCCACAGCGATACGGATGGCGTTTCCGAAGCCCTTGGCGTCGGCGCCGCCGTGGCTCTTCACCACAATCCCGTTCAGCCCCAGCAGGGGGCCGCCGTTGATGGCGCTGGGGTCGATCTTCTCGCGCATCTTCTTCAGGGCCGGCATGGCGATGGCGGCGCCCAGCTTGGCCTGCAGGTTCGAGGTCAGGGCCTCGCGCAGCAGGGCCGAGATATAGCGGGCCGTGCCTTCGGCCGTCTTCAGGGCGATATTGCCGGTGAAGCCGTCGGTGACGACCACGTCCACCGTGCCCTTGGCGATGTCGTCGCCTTCGACGAAGCCGTAATAATTCAGGTCGAACGGGCCGTCGCGCAGGATGGCGTGCGCCTCCTTGACCTGTTCATTGCCCTTCATGTCCTCGGAGCCGACGTTCAGCAGGCCGATGGTCGGGCGAACGGTGCCGCGCACCGCCGTCTGGAAAGCCTCGCCCATGATGGCGAACTCGACCAGTTGCTCGGCGTCGCTGCCGATGTTGGCGCCGACGTCCAGAACCGCCGTATGGCCCTTGAAGGTCGGCCAGCTGGCGACGATGGCCGGCCGCTCCAGGCCCGGCGCCGACATGCGCAGAATCAGTTTGGAGATGGCCATCAGGGCGCCGGTGTTGCCCGCCGAGACCACGCCGCCGGCCTCGCCGGTCTTAACCGCCTCGACGGCGTTCCATAGGCTCGAGCCCTTGCCCCGGCGCATGGCCTGGGCGGGCTTCTCGTCCATGGCCACCACCTTGTCGGTATGACGGATGTCGACCGTGTCGGCCGGCAGGCTGCAATGCGCCAACTCGGCGCGAATCCGGGTCTCGTCACCATGCAGCAGGAAGCGGACTCCCTCCCCGCCATGGGCGCGGACAAAGCTTTGGACGCCCGGAACGACGACGGATGGGCCGTGATCGCCGCCCATGGCGTCAAGCGAGATCGTAACTGGGGCTGGCAAATGGACCTCGACTAACCGCGTCGTCTTGTCGCACGACACTGGATATAGGCGCCGGACGATAGCGCCGACGCCGGGGGATGCAACCGCACGGCCCCTGCGTCAACCTCAGCCTTGGTCGTCCTGCGGCTTCAGGGCCTTCAAAGCTGCAAAGGGCGAGATTTCGGCGGGCTCCTCCGGTTGCACGAACTGCGCCCCCGGCTTGCGGGGGAAGGGGTCCAGAGACAGGGCCAACTGCTCGACCGCATACTGCCCCAGGTCGATCTTGCCGTCCTCGATCAGGTCGGCGTCCTCCTCCTCCAGGGTGACTTCGATCTCGTCGGTCTGCTGCGGCTCGGCCTCGGCCAACTGGATCGAGAAGCGGCGGTCTACCTCGACCGGCAGGGGTTCCAAGGTCAGGCCGCAGGTCTGGATCGCATGGGCCGTGACGCGCCCCTTCATCGTCCACTCGCTGCTCGACGGGGTCGGCTTGACCTCAATATCGACGGCAAAGGCGTCCAGGCCCTGCAGATCCAGGGCGCGCGCAATTCGCTGACGGGCCTCCGCGTCGGGCTCCAGGCGTCGGCTCAGTCCCGCGCCGATCTGATTGACCCGCACCGTCTCGCTGTAGGGGAGGCTTGCGCTCATGGTCTCAAACATCCGTCCAGGCCGGCTTCACCAGCACATCATTGAATTCCTGCGCCGCCAGGGCGGCTCGCGCGGCCAGGGCGTAGCGCGCCAGATCAGCCGCCTGTTCCGCCCGCGTCTCGCCATAGACATTGCGCGCCAGAGCCTCGGTCAGAGCCGCCGCATCGCCGTCACGCAGCGGCGGTTCATAGGCGTTCATGCGGCCGTACAGGGCCTCGCCCAGCTTGCGCATCTTCTTGCCCACCGAAATGTCGCCGACGCCTTCTTCCCGCAACGCATGGTCCAGCGCCGAGACATAGACGTCGAACAGAGCCTGGGCCGCGTCTCGCCCGGGCGGCGTGTTCTCATCGCGCAGCCGCAGCACCAGCAGCAGCACGTGCAGCGTATAAAGTTCGAACCGCGCGTCGATCCGGTCAGCCACGCCCAGTCGCGTGTAAAGTCCCGGCCGGCGCGCCTGCTCCACCGCCAGGGCGTACAGGGCGTCGCCGATGCGGACGCCTTCGCGGGGTTTGAACAGGTTTTTCAGCATGGCTTTAAACGGCCCCTTTTCCGCCGCGCCGTTGAACTAGGACGCAGGTCCGTCTAGGTCAAAGATCTTGTTCTCTCGCAGGCGCCCGATCATGTCTCGTTTCGTCCCGCTTTTCGTCGCCGTTTCCCTGGGCGGCCTGTCCGCCGCCTGCGCGCCGATGGTCGGCTCCAACGGCTTTCAGGTGATCGACGCCAAGCCCCAGGACGTGGTCGCCGGAACCGACACCAAGGAGACGGTGCTGGCGCGGCTGGGCTCGCCCTCGACCACCTCGACCTTCGAACCGGACAAGGTATGGTACTACATCAGCCAGACCACTGAGAAATACACCTACAATCTGCCGGTCGTTTCCAGCCGCACGGTGACCGAAATCACCTTCGAGCCGAACGGCGACAAGGTCGCCGCCGTGCGCACCCTGGGGCTGGCGGACGGCGAACAGATCGCCATGAACAGCCGTGAAACCCCGACGCGTGGCCGCGCCCTGACGGTTCTGGAGCAGCTGCTGGGCAACGTCGGCCGCGGCCAGCTGCCGCGCACCGAGGACGACACTCCCGGTCAACGCCGTCCGGACTGATCCCCGGCGCATCGCCCAAGGAAAAACGCCCCGGAGATCGCTCTCCGGGGCGTTTTCACGTCAGCCGACCGTCCCGCTGGCCAGCACCGCCAGCAGCAGCAGGGCCACGATATTGGTGATCTTGATCATCGGATTCACCGCCGGCCCCGAGGTGTCCTTATAGGGATCGCCCACCGTATCGCCGGTCACGGCCGCCTTGTGGGCCTCCGATCCCTTGCCGTGGACCACGCCGTTCTTGTCGGTGAAGCCTTCCTCGATCACCTTCTTGGCGTTGTCCCAAGCGCCGCCGCCCGAAGTCATCGACACGGCCACGAACAGGCCGGTGACGATCACCCCCATCAGCATGGCGCCCAAGGCCGCAAAGGCGTTGGCCTTGTCCGAGATGACCATGACGGCGGCGAACAGGACGATGGGCGACAGGACCGGCAGCAGCGACGGCGCGATCATCTCGCGAATCGCCGCCTTGGTCAGGATGTCGACCGCCCGTCCGTACTCGGGCTTGACCTGATAGGTCATGATGCCGGGGTTCTCGCGGAACTGGCGCCGCACCTCGGCCACGACAGACTCGGCGGCGCGCCCGACCGCCATCATCGACATGCCGCCGAACAGGAAGGGCAACAGCCCCCCGAACAGCAGGCCCACGACCACATAGGGGTTGGTCAGGTCGAAAGCGACCGTCCCCATGTCGGCGAAGAAGGGATAGTCGGACGGATTGGCCGAGAAATATTGCAGGTCCGACGTATAGGCCGCGAACAGCACCAGCGCCCCCAGGCCCGCCGAGCCGATGGCGTAGCCCTTGGTCACGGCCTTGGTCGTGTTGCCCACGGCATCCAGCGCATCGGTCGAATGCCGCACCTCGCTGGGCAGGCCCGCCATTTCGGCGATCCCCCCGGCGTTGTCCGTCACCGGCCCAAAGGCGTCCAGGGCCACGATCATCCCCGCCACGCCCAGCATGGTGGTGGTGGCGATGGCGATGCCGAACAGGCCCGCCAACTGGAAGCTGGCCACAATGCCGACGATGATGGTCAGGGCCGGCAGCGCCGTGGCCTCCAGCGACACCGCCAGCCCTTGGATGACGTTGGTCCCATGACCCGACACCGAGGCGTTGGCCACCGACCGCACCGGCCGGAAGCCCGAGCCGGTGTAGTATTCCGTGACCACCACGATCGCTGCGGTCACCGCCAGCCCGACCATTCCGGACCAGAACAGGGCCATGGGCTGGATGACCAGACCGCCAGTCGTCGTCACCGGCCCGCTCACCATCTGGTCAATGACCCACCAGACCGCGCCGATGGACAGGACGCCGGTCACGATCAGCCCCTGATACAGGGCGCCCATGATGTTCTGGCTCTTGCCCAGCCGCACGAAGAAGCTGCCGATGATCGAGGTCACGATACAGACCGCGCAGATCGCCAGCGGCAGCACCATCAGCATGTCCACATAGGGCTGGCCGCGGAAGAAGATGGCCGCCAGCACCATGGTCGCCACGGTCGTCACCGCATAGGTTTCGAACAGGTCCGCCGCCATGCCGGCGCAGTCGCCGACATTGTCGCCGACGTTGTCGGCGATGGTGGCGGCGTTGCGGGGATCGTCCTCAGGGATGCCGGCCTCGACCTTGCCCACCATGTCGCCGCCCACGTCGGCGCCCTTGGTGAAGATGCCGCCGCCCAGTCGTGCGAAGATCGAGATCAGCGAGGCGCCGAAGCCCAGGGCCACCAGGCCGTCGATCACCTCGCGGCCGACCGGGTTCAAACCGAGGTGGTGGGTCAGGACGATATAATAGCCCGACACCCCGATCAGGGCGCCGCCCGCCACGAACATGCCGGTGATCGCGCCCGACCGGAAGGCCAGGTTCAGCCCCTTGGACAGGCTTTCGGAGGCCGCCTGGGCCGTGCGAACATTGGCCCGCACCGAGATCAGCATCCCGGCGTAACCGGCCGCGCCCGACAGGACCGCCCCGATCAGAAAGCCCACGGCCGCATAGGGGCCGATCAGCAGATAGGCGGCGATCAGGATCACAATCCCCACCAGGCCGATGGTCAGATATTGCCGCTTCAGATAGGCCGAGGCGCCTTCCTGAATGGCGGCGGCGATCTCTCGCATCTTGTCGTTGCCAGTGCTCGCCTTCATCAGGGCGGCGGTCTGAACGGCGCCGTAAAGCACCGCCAGAACACCGGCCGCGAAGACCAGCGTAAGATAGGTCGTCATTGGCGTTTCCATGCCCTTGCAAACAGGCGCGCAGGCCTGGCGCGGCGGGCGGGCCTTAGGGCCTCTGTCCGCCTTCCGGTCCCCCCGCACGCGGCGAGCGCGTCATTGCGCCCCTTGGGATTTTGCAGAGGGAGCGTGTCACGGGCGTCAAGTTGACGCAACCGTGATCGTTGACCGCTAGTGAGCGGTCGGCATGCCGGAGCGACGGCGTGGGCTCTGGGCGATGATCTCGACGCCGGTCACCGAGCCCCGTCCGGAGATGGTGTTGGCGGCAGCGACCAGGGCGGCCGACATGCGACGCTCGTCCAGGCGCGTCCAGTCGCCGGGAACGGTGAAGGGGGTCCGGTGCGCGGCCTTCACCAGGGCGTCGCGGAAGAAGGCCTCCTTCAGCCGCATCTGATCGGCGGTCTTGCCCGCGCCGAGCATCAGGCGGAGCGAGACGAAGACATAGTTCCGCAGCCGACCGTCAGCGATGACGGGCAGGCCCACCCCCGCTATGCCGAAGGTCGGGGGCCCTTCGGCCGCCTTCTCGGAGGAGGCGGCGGCGGAACCGGCGGCGGTCCCGGCGAGGGCGACGGTTCCGGCGGCGATGAAGCTTCTGCGATCCATGCGACCAGCCTAACGGCGGTGGGTTAGGATTCCCTTGCGAAAGTCCTAGCCATGGGTCCAGCCGGCGCGCCCCGGCGTCAGGGGCCGGCCGCCGTAGGAGACCGTGACCCCGGCGCCGACCCGCACCTCGCCCAGCAGGGTCAGGCGAACCCGCCGCCGGTCGGCCTCTCGGCGCAGCGTCTCCACCAGCCGGGCGGGGGCGGTGAAGACGATCTGGTAGTCGTCGCCCCCGGTCGCCAGATCCTCCAGCGCCGCCTGAGGATCGACGCGGGCCTCGAACCAGGCCCTGGCGGCCGCCGACAGGGGCAGGCTGTCCAGCTTCAGGTCGATCGCGACGCCGCTGGCGCCGGCGATATGCTTCAGATCGGCGATCAGCCCGTCGGAGACGTCGGCCGCCGCAGTGGCGTGGGCGGCGATCACCTCGGCGAAATCCTGCTGAGGCGTCGGCTGGCGATAATGGTCGATCAGAAAGGCCAGCCGCTCGGGATCGAGCGTCAACTGGCCCCGCGCCGCCTGAAGCCCCAGGAGGCCGTCGCCGATCGTGCCGGTCACGAAGACCATATCCCCCGCCTCGGCTCCGGCGCGCGACACCGCCCCCCCGGCCGGCACCCAGCCCAGGGCGGTCAGGGAGAAGGCGGCCGGGCCCGGCGTCTTCACCGTGTCCCCGCCCATCAGAAAGACGCCGAAGCGCGCCTGATCCTGAGCCAGGCCTGAGGCGAAGGCTTCGCGTTCCGGCCAGCCGCAACGTTCGGACCAGGCGCAGGCCAGCAGATAGCCGAAGGCTTCAGCCCCCTTGGCCGCCAGGTCCGACAGGTTCACACGCAGCAGCTTTCTGGCCACCGTATCCAGGGGGTCGTCGGGCAGGAAATGGACGCCTTCGACGATGGCGTCCTTGGTCAGGACCAGATCATAGCCGGGCCGGGACGGCAGGACCGCCACATCATCGACCAGCCCCCTGCCCCACTCCGGATGGGCCAGGGGCCGCAGCAGCGTCTCGATCGTCTCGAACTCGCCCGCGACGTCGAGCGCGGGCATCAGCGACGGACGTCTCTGGCGACGCCGTCCAGAGCAGCGTTGACGAACCGGGCCTCGGCGTCGTCGAAGAAGGCCTTGGCCAGTTCGACATATTCGTCGATCACCACTTCGCGCGGCGTCTCCGGATGTTTGATCAGCTCCCAGGCGCCCGAACGCAGCAGGGCGCGCAGGGTGGCGTCGATCCGCTCCAACCGCCAGTTGGACGCCAGCCGGGCCTTGATCGCCGCGTCGATCTCGCGCTGGCTTTCGATCACGCCGCGCACGATGTCGGCGAAATAGGCTTCATC
The DNA here is from genome assembly GCF_055391505.1 of Brevundimonas sp. Br13. NCBI lineage: Bacteria > Pseudomonadati > Pseudomonadota > Alphaproteobacteria > Caulobacterales > Caulobacteraceae > Brevundimonas > Brevundimonas sp. Br13. The sequence continues at coordinate 2,459,828 of NZ_AP044008.1, forward strand.
CGCCTCGGCCAGGGCCTCGCCCTCGATGTCGGCGTCGAAGCGGAAGTTGGAGAATTCGGTGATCACCGTCTCCACCCCCTCGCCCGCCAGCTCCATCTGGTACAGGGCCTGGACGGCGGCGAGGCGCGACACGGTGCGCGCCCGGCGCTGTTTGGAGCTCAGATGGGGCTCGGCCCGCTGTTTCTCGGCCTCGGCCAGTTGTTCGAGGACGGCCTTGACGCTGTTCGGTTCAGTCATGCGCCGAGGCCTAGCCGCAACCGCTTCTTCAATGCAATGAGGTCCAGACAGGCTTTGGCCGCTCCGCCGCCCTTATCCCCTTCGGAAAGCCGCGCCCGGGCCCAGGCCTGATGCTCGTCCTCGGTCGTCAGAATGCCGTTGCCGACGATCAGCCCCTTGACGCCCAGCGCCATCAGCCCGGCCGCCGACTGGTCCGAGACGATCTCGAAATGATAGGTCTCGCCGCGGATCACGCAGCCCAGGGCCACATAGCCGTCATAACGCGGCGCGGTCGGGAAGCGACCGGCCTCCTCGGCCATGGCGATGACCGCCGGGATCTCCAGGGCGCCCGGCACGGTGACGACGTCGAACGCGGCGCCGTACGCCTTCAGCGTCTCCTTGGCGCCCTCCAGCAGAGCGTCGGCCAGTTCGTCGTAGAAGCGCGCCTCGACGATCAGAATACGGGGTGCGTCGGTCACGCCTTGTCTTCTCCATCCATGTCGCGCCAGCCAACGATGCGCAGGCCATAGCCTTCAAGCGCCGTCGGTTCAGGTCGCGTCGAACTCATCACGATCATATCCTTGACGCCCAGGTCCAGCAGGATCTGCGCGCCCACGCCATAGGCCCGCAGCGACCGATCGACCGCCGCCGGCTTGTCGACCCCCGCCAGCCGCTCGGCCAACGCGTTCAGCGCCGGATCGCGCAGGAAGACGACCACGCCCGCGCTGTCATGCTCGGTAATCTGGCGCAGAGCCTTCGGCACATAGTCCTGGCGCGTCTCGACATGGCCCAGGAGGTCGCAGGCGAAGTCCACCTGGTGCATCCGCACCAGGGTCGGTTTGGACGGGTCGATCCGACCATGGACCAGGGCGACGTGTTCCGCCCCCTCGATCGTGTTCTTGTACAGCATCAGCCGGAACGGCCCGCCGTGGACGCTCTCGAACGGCGTATCCATGATCCGTTCGACGAACCGCTCGGTGCGGCGGCGATAGGCGATCAGGTCCGCGATGGTGCCGATCTTCAGCCCGTGCAGCTGGGCGAAGGCGACCAGATCCGGCATCCGCGCCATCTCGCCGTCGTCCTTGATGATCTCGCAGATCACCGCCGCCGGGGTCAGGCCGGCCATGCGGCTGATGTCCACCGAGGCCTCGGTATGGCCGGCGCGGACCAGCACCCCGCCGTCACGCGCTACCAGGGGAAAGATGTGGCCGGGCGAGACGATGTCGTCCATGCCCTTCGAAGCGTCGGTCGCCACCTGGATGGTGCGCGACCGGTCGGCGGCGGAAATCCCCGTCGTCACGCCTTCCTTGGCCTCGATCGAGACGGTGAAGGCGGTCTTCATGCTCTCGCGGTTCTCGGCCGCCATCGGCGGCAACCGCAGCTGCTGCGCCCGCTCGGCCGTAAGGGCCAGGCAGACCAGACCGCGGGCCTGACGGATCATGAAGTTGATCTGATCCGGGGTGGCGAACTGGGCGGGGATGATGATGTCCCCCTCGTTCTCGCGATCCTCGGCGTCCACCAGGATGTAGGGACGGCCGTTGCGGGCGTCCTCCAATATGTCCTCGATGGGACTGATCGGGCTGTCGTTCATGTTCGCGGCCAGCATCTGGCGTTCCTTCGGCATCAGGCCGTCTCCTGCCACCGCGCCAGGTAGCGCGCCAGCATGTCGATCTCGAGATTGACCGGATCGCCGACCTTCAGGCGGCCCAGGGTCGTCACTTCCCACGTATGCGGAATGATATTCAACGAAAAGACCCGGTCTTGCACGGCGTTGACCGTGAGCGACACCCCGTCCACCGTGATCGAACCCTTGGCGGCGATGTAGCGGTGCAGCGGCGCCGGGGCCTCGACCTCGATCCGGTGCGAGCCCCCTTCGGGCGTGATGGAGACGACCCGGCCCAGGCCGTCGACATGACCCGACACCACATGGCCGCCCATCTCGTCGCCCAGGCGGGCGGCCCGTTCCAGATTGACGCCGTCGCCGGCCTTCCAGCCGCCCAGCGTCGTCTTGGACAGGGTCTCGTTCGACACCTCGACGGCGAACCAGTCGGGGCCCTTCTCCGTCACGGTCAGGCAGCAGCCCGCATGGCTGATTGAGGCGCCCAGGTCGATGGAGGCCACGTCCCAGGCGGTCTCAATCTCATAGCGGCGGTCGCGCGCGGTCTCGCGAACGTCGCGGACGCGGCCGATGTCGGTGACGATGCCTGTGAACATGAGACGACCGGTCCCCCTTCGGACCCGAAAAATACAATCTAATGTGTCCAGATCGTCTGAAACAGTCCGATCCGGACACCGAAAAACAGTGTCCAAAGTGTCCGATCTGTCCGATCGCCGTCAGATGCGGACGTAGCTTTCCCACAGGTCGTTCCCGACGGGCCGGACATCCAGGCGTCGGAAGTTGGGGGCCTCGGCCAGCTTTGCAAGGGCCAGGGAGGCTACGCACGGCCGCCCCTCCCCGCCCAACAGGATCGGCGCCCGGAACCATTCCAGACGATCCACCGCCCCCGCGCGCAGAAAGGCGGCAGCCACCTGGCCTCCGCCCTCGATCAGGACCGAGGCGACGCCGACCGCCTTCAGCGCCTTGAGGACGGCCGGCACGGCGGGGCGTCCGTCCTGTGCCTCGACCTGCCGCACCTCGGCGCCTCCGACCGGACGGGGGGCGACGGCGGTCAGGATCAAACTGTTCGGCCCCGCCAGTTTGGCCGTCGCCGGGGTTCTGAGCCGGCTGTCCAGCACCACCCGAAGCGGCTGGTCCACGCTGCGGCCCGGCAAACGGGCGGTCAGTTCGGGGTCGTCGTGGAGCACGGTCTCGACCCCCACCAGAAGGGCGTCATGGGCGGCCCGCAGCCTGTGCCCTTCCAGCCGGGCCGCCTCGCCGGTGATCCACTGGCTCTCGCCCGAGGCCGTGGCGATGCGGCCGTCCAGCGAGGTGGCCAGCTTCAGGGTGACGCGCATCAGCTCTTGCCGGACGGCTCGTCAAAGCCTTCATCGCCCAAAAATTTGGCGAAGTCGCCCGTGTGCCGAAAGTCCTTATAGACCGAGGCGTAGCGGACATAGGCCACCTCATCCACGCCCTTCAGCGCCTTCATGATGAAGTCCCCGACGACGCTGGAGGCGATTTCGGTCTCGCCGAGGCTTTCAAGCTGACGGACAATCCGATTGACCATCTGTTCGACCTGTTCGGCCTGGACCGGGCGTTTGCGCAGGGCCACGCCCAGCGACCGCTCCAGCTTGTCCCGGTCGAACGGGGTCCGCCGACCGTTGCGTTTCAGGATCACCAGTTCGCGCAGCTGGACCCGTTCGAAGGTGGTGAAGCGCCCGTTGCAGTTCGGACAGGACCGCCGCCGTCGGATGGCCGAGCCGTCGTCCGACGGCCGGCTGTCCTTAACCTGGGTGTCCTGATGACCGCAGAAGGGGCACTTCATCGGTCATCTCATCCGTAGATGGGGAAGCGGTTCGTCAGTTCGCGCACCTGGGCCGCCACGCCCGCGACCACGGCCGGATCAGCCTCGTCCCCGCCGTTCATCGAGGAGACGACGTCGGCGATCCAGTGACCGATCTCCTTGAACTCCTCCTCGCCGAAGCCCCGCGTGGTGCCCGCCGGCGTGCCCAGGCGAACGCCCGAGGTGACGGTGAAGGGCGCCGTGTCGAACGGCACGCCGTTCTTGTTGCAGGTCATCAGCGCCTTTTCGAGCTCGTGCTCGGTCGCCTTGCCGGTCACGCCCTTGGGCCGCAGATCGACCAGCATCAGATGGCTGTCGGTGCCGCCCGAGACGATGGCCAGGCCGCGCTCGACCAGGACGCCGGCCAGGGCCTGGGCGTTCTTGACCACCTGCTGGGCGTACAGCTTGAACTCGGGCTGCAGCGCCTCGCCGAAGGCCACGGCCTTGGCCGCGATCACATGCTCCAGCGGCCCGCCCTGGAGGCCCGGGAAGACGGCCGAGTTGATCTTCTTGCCCAGTTCGACATCGTTGGACAGGATCATGCCGCCGCGCGGCCCGCGCAGGGTCTTGTGCGTCGTCGTGGTCACGACATGGGCGTGCGGGATCGGATCGGGATAGGCGCCCCCGGCCACCAGGCCGGCGTAGTGGGCCATGTCCACCATCAGATAGGCGCCGACGCTGTCGGCGATCTCGCGGAACCGCTTGAAGTCGATGTGGCGGCTGTAGGCGGAGGCGCCGGCCAGGATCAGCTTGGGCTTCTCGCGCTCGGCCATTTCGGCCACATGGTCATAGTCGATCAGATGGGTGTCTTCGGTGACCTTGTAGGTCACCGGGCGGAACCACTTGCCCGACTGGTTCGCCGGCGACCCGTGGGTCAGGTGCCCGCCGCAGGCCAGGTCCATGCCCAAAAAGGTGTCGCCGGGCTGCAAGAGCGTAAAGAAGACCGCCTGGTTGGCCTGGGCGCCCGAGTGGGGTTGGACGTTGGCGAAGGCCGCGCCGAACAGCTTTTTCGCCCGTTCGCGCGCCAGATCCTCGGTCACGTCCACATATTCGCAGCCGCCGTAGTAGCGGCGCCCCGGATACCCCTCGGCGTATTTGTTCGTCAGAACCGAGCCTTGGGCGTCCAGCACCGCCTGGGAGACGATGTTCTCGGACGCGATCAGCTCGATCTGCTCCTTCTGCCGGCCCAACTCCCCTTGAATGCCCTTGAAGACGTCCGGATCGGCGTCGGCCAGGGTCTTGGTGAAATAGGCGTCATGGGTGAAGGCGGTCACGTCGGAATCCCCGCATCTGAGAAGGCCGCCTATCTAGTCCCCAGCGGAGCGAACCACAATATCTTGTGTCCCAGCCGCCCATTCACGCCGCAGCAGGCCGTAGACCAGCATGTCGCACAGGCCCTTGTGCGTGGTTTCATGCTCCCGCAACCGTCCTTCCAAGGAAAAGCCCAGGCGCTCGGCCAAGCCGGCGGACGGCCGGTTGTCCGCATCGATCTCCGCATAGATCCGACGGCACGACGGATCGGTGAAGAGATGGGACACCAGGGCCGTCATGCACTCCCGCGCCACGCCCTGCCCCTGGCGGTCGACGACGGTGACATAGCCGACCTCCAGAACGCCCTCGTCGCGTCCTGGAAAGGCGACGTAGCGCCCAGCGACCGCGCCGGTTTCGCGGTCCACCGCCGTCCAGCTTCGGCCCGGCCAGGTCGGATCGACCAGCCAATCGGCCAGATCGGCCTCGCTACGGAAGGCGGGTCGCGACATATACAGACACTGGTCGTCGCGCGAGAGGGTTGGAAACAGCGCCGCCGCGTCCTCGCGGACCAACGGCCGCATCAGGAAGCGGGGCGTATGAAGGGTGGGCGTCGGGCGCATGCCGCCGCTATAGGGTCAAGAGAGCGGCTGCGCTATCGCCCAGCCTCCAAAGCTCGCCTCAGCTTGGCGATCGCCACCCGCTCGACGGCCTTGGGTTCGTTCGCCGGCCCCATGGCGCTGACCTCGCGGCCGGTCGCGACGTGGATGGCCGAGCATTTGACATAGGGACCGTTGCGGACGAACTCGACGATGATCTCGCCGAGGTCGTCGCCGGTCGTCATGCGGCGACGGGCCGGCGCGCCACGTTGCAGTGGGAGAAGAGCTTGTCCATCGCCTGGACCAGATGATCCATCATCGCGTCCGTATGGTTGGGCGAGGGCGTGAAGCGCAGCCGCTCGGTGCCCTTGGGCACGGTCGGATAGTTGATCGGCTGCACATAGACGCCGAAGTCTTCCAGCAGCATGTCCGAGATCATCTTGCAGTGGACCGGGTCGCCGACATGGACCGGGACGATGTGGCTCTCGGACTCCATGACCGGAATGCCGACGGCGGCGAAACGGGCCTTCAGGGTCACGGCGCGTTCCTGATGGCGTTCGCGCAGTTCGGGATGGGCCTTCAGATGGCGCACCGAGGCCAGGGCCCCCGCCGTCAGGGCCGGCGGCAGGCTGGTGGTGAAGATGAAGCCCGAGGCCCAGCTGCGCACGGCGTCCACGATCACGGCGTCGGCGGCGATATAGCCGCCCATGACGCCCACGGCCTTGCCCAGGGTGCATTCGATGATGTCGATCTGGTCCAGGACCCCGTCCCGCTCTGCGACGCCGGCGCCGGTCGCGCCGTACAGGCCCACGGCGTGGACCTCGTCCAGATAGGTCATGGCGCCGTATTTCCGGGCCAGGGCGATGGTGCCGGCCAGGTCGGCGATGTCGCCGTCCATCGAATAGACGCTTTCGAAGGCGATCAGCTTGGGCGCCTCGGCCGGGGCTGAGGCCAGGAGCTGCTCCAGATGCTCCAGATCGTTGTGGCGGAACACATGCCGCTCGCCCCCGCCGTGACGGATGCCGGCGATCATCGAGGCGTGGTTCAGGGCGTCGGAGAAGATGATCAGGCCCGGCAGGATCTTCTGCAGGGTCGACAGGGTCGCCTCATTGCCGACGTAGCCGGAGGTGAACAGCAGGGCCGCCTCCTTCTGATGCCAGTGGGCCAGTTCGGTCTCCAGATCCACAGCCGAGCGAGTGGTGCCCGAGATGTTGCGCGTGCCGCCGGCGCCCGCGCCGGTCGCCGCGATCTCGTCCTGCATGGCCTTCAGCACGTCCGGATGCTGGCCCATGCCCAGATAGTCGTTGGAGCACCAGATCACGACGTCCTGTTCGGACCCGTCTTCCCGACGGCGCACCGCCTGGGGAAAGGCGCCGCTCACCCGCTTCAGATCGGCGAAGACACGATACCGGCCTTCGCTGCGCACCTGCTCCACCGAGCTTTCAAAGGCGGCCTTATAGTCGAACACGATAGTCGTTCTTTCGCTTATGGCGTGTCTGACGGTTTATTTGCGCCCGACGGCCTGGCTTGTCCATGTCTTCCGTATGGACAAATCGCCCAAGCCCTTAATTGATAACGCTTCTCAGAACGAAGGCGTCAGCTCGTCTCCAGCTCGGTATACTGCCCAGGATCAGCCTGCGCCGGACCCGTCTTGACTGAATCCCTTGTCTCGCCGCGCGGGCTCGTTCTGGTGAAGATACACCGCAAGCGTGTCCCAGGGCGGCGTGACGGATGCTTGAGTGAGAAGGCGGCCGATCTCGCCTCTGTGATAGCCGGCGTGCAGCGAGACATGAACCAGCATCTCCTCACGCGTCATCGAGCCGCGGTCGCCGTCAGTGAAGGTGAAGGCGACGGGCTCGATCCGAGCTTCGGCAGACAGAGCATCCACATAGTCGATGTACCACTGGTCGGTCGCTGCAACGGCCTCCCTCAACTGGCCGAGCGGCAACGCCGTTTCGAAATTTGTAGAGGTGAAGCCGTGCGTCTCTCCTTGCAGATGTCCTGCGAAAATCCGGCTCACAACGTGAAGGTGGCCGATGAGTCGCCGCGCGATCAGCAACTCCGCCTCCCATTGCACAGCATCAAGAGCGTCCAGTTTGTCAAACAGCTCCTGATTGGCCCAGGCAGAATAGCGAACCAACATCTGCAGCATATTTCCCATTGTCAGGCCTTACTTTGCTGGTGACGAATGCGAGCAATCCGCACACATTTTCAGAAGGAGCGGCGTTCCTGTCTATTCGCATTGAAAATCCGCAAGCGGCGACCCGCAAAACCCCGCGTCAGGCGCGCTCGCGCGCCACGGTCGATGCCATCATCGAAGCCGGTGCTCGCATTCTCAGCGATGACGGATGGGCGGGGTTCACGACGAACCGCGTCGCTGAGAGGGCCGGCGTCAGCATCGGCTCGCTTTACCAGTATTTTGAGGACAAGTTTTCACTGGTCGACGCCATCCGTCAGACCCATCTGGAAAACGGTATGCAAGCGATGCGAAGGGTTCGTGCCGTAGGATTGACGCCACATGAACTGGCGGTCCGGATCGTCGCAGCGAGGATCGAAGCCCATTCCATTCATCCTGGCCTTCATCCCGTCCTACTTCAAGAGATCCCGACAGCGAGGGCGCGCCGCAACCCGGCGAGCGACTATGAAGTCGCCTACCTGTCGTTATACGCGAAAATCGTGGCGGACTTCCGCAGCAGACAGGGTAGTCCCGCTGACGCGGTTGCGGGGCGTGTCCTCTCGGACGCCGTTGACGGCGTGATCCACAATGCGGCGAGTCGCAGCGCCCTCGACGACGAGCGGATGCGCGAGGAGTTGATCCGCTTGATCGCGCTCTATCTATCACCTGGAACTGATTTGCCGTGAAAGGCTGCCTTGTCCAGAGGCGCCTTCCTGGATTCAAGGCTGTCACCCTCACCCCATTGCTGTAGCCCCCGCGCGTAAGACAGTCGCCCAAAGCTAAACGGCCCCCGGATTTCTCCGGGGGCCGTTCTTTTTGTAGCCTACGCTCGCCTCGCGGAGGCTCGCCGCTTGAGGTCGAAGCGCTCAAGAAGCGAGCGACCGCTCGCGCGCGTTAGCGCACCAAGACGATTACTCGACGATCTTGGCCACGACGCCGGCGCCGACGGTGCGGCCGCCTTCACGGATGGCGAAGCGCAGGCCCTGGTCCATGGCGATCGGGGTGATCAGTTCGACGTTCAGCTCGGCGTTGTCGCCGGGCATGATCATCTCGACGCCTTCCTTCAGCTTCACGATGCCGGTCACGTCGGTCGTGCGGAAGTAGAACTGCGGACGATAGTTGGTGAAGAACGGGGTGTGACGGCCGCCCTCTTCCTTGGTCAGGATGTAGGCCTCGGCCACGAACTTGGTGTGCGGGGTGATCGAACCCGGCTTGCACAGAACCTGACCGCGCTCGACGTCTTCACGCTTGGTGCCGCGCAGCAGAACGCCGACGTTGTCGCCCGCCTGGCCCTGATCCAGCAGCTTGCGGAACATTTCGACGCCCGTGCAGGTCGTCTTCTGGACCGGACGGATGCCGACGATCTCGACTTCTTCACCGACCTTGATGATGCCCTTCTCGACGCGACCGGTCACCACGGTGCCGCGGCCCGAGATCGAGAAGACGTCTTCCACCGGCATCAGGAACGGCAGGTCCACCGGACGCTCAGGCTGCGGGATGTAGCTGTCGACCGTCTCCATCAGCGCCAGGATGCGCTGTTCGCCGATCTCCGGGTTCACGCCGTCGGTCGCGGCCTTGGCCGAGCCCTTGGTGATCGGGATTTCGTCGCCCGGGAACTGGTACGAGCTCAAGAGCTCGCGCACTTCCATCTCGACCAGCTCCAGCAGCTCTTCGTCGTCGACCAGGTCGACCTTGTTCATGAAGACCACCAGGGCCGGCACGCCGACCTGACGGGCCAGCAGGATGTGCTCGCGCGTCTGCGGCATCGGACCGTCAGCGGCCGAAACCACCAGGATCGCGCCGTCCATCTGCGCCGCGCCGGTGATCATGTTCTTCACATAGTCGGCGTGGCCGGGGCAGTCGACGTGCGCATAGTGACGGTTCGCCGTCTCATATTCCACGTGCGCCGTGTTGATCGTGATGCCGCGCGCCTTCTCTTCCGGCGCAGCGTCGATGTCGGCGTAGTTCATCGCCTTGGCGCCGCCGGCCTTCGCCAGCGTCATCGTGATCGCCGCCGTCAGCGTCGTCTTGCCGTGGTCAACGTGACCAATCGTGCCGATGTTGCAGTGCGGCTTCGTGCGTTCGAACTTTTCCTTGGCCATTCTCTAGCTCCTAGGTCCCCGAACCGGGGGTTCCTGCAGTCTGGGGGTTAAGGGCGCCCGGTTTGGGACCGGGCGCTTTTAGGTGCGCTTTTCCGAAAGGAAAAGCTTAGGCGTACTTCTTGATCACTTCGTCGGCGACGTGCTGCGGCACCGGCTCATAGTGGTCGTACTGCATGGTGAACTGGGCGCGCCCCTGCGACATGCCGCGCAGCGTGTTCACATAGCCGAACATGTTGGCCAGCGGCACGAAGGCGTTCACGACGGTGGCGTTGCCGCGCATGTCCTGACCCTGGATCATGCCGCGACGGCCGTTCAGGTCGCCGATCACCGAACCCAGATACTCTTCCGGGGTCACGACCTCGACGGCCATGATCGGCTCCAGCAGCTTGGGTCCGCCCTTCTCGCGCAGTTCCTTGAAGGCGGCGCGAGCGGCGATTTCGAAGGCCAGGACCGAGGAGTCGACGTCGTGGAAGGCGCCGTCCACCAGGGTGGCCTTGACGTCGATCACCGGGAAGCCGGCCAGCAGGCCGTTGTCCTTGGCCGACTTCAGGCCCTTTTCGACGCCCGGGATGTATTCCTTGGGCACCGCGCCGCCGACGATGGCGGATTCAAAGACGAAGTCCGTACCCGGCTCGCCCGGCTCGAACACCAGTTTGACGCGGGCGAACTGGCCCGTACCGCCGGTCTGCTTCTTGTGGGTGTAGTCGATCTCGGCCTTGCGGCTGATGGACTCGCGATAGGCCACCTGCGGCGCGCCGATATTGGCCTCGACCTTATAGGTGCGCTTCAGGATGTCGATCTTGATGTCCAGGTGCAGCTCGCCCATGCCCTTCAGGATCGTCTGGCCCGACTCGTGGTCGGTCGAGACGGTAAAGGACGGGTCTTCCGAGGCCAGCTTGGCCAGGGCGACGCCCAGCTTCTCCTGGTCGGCCTTGGACTTGGGCTCGACGGCGATCTCGATCACCGGCGCCGGGAATTCCATCCGCTCCAGGATGACCGGCGACTTGATCGGGTCGCACAGGGTGTCGCCGGTGCGGGTGTCCTTCAGGCCGGCCAGGGCGACGATGTCGCCGGCGTAGGCTTCCTTGATGTCCTCGCGGTTGTTGGAGTGCATCAGCAGCATGCGGCCGACGCGTTCCTTCTTGTCGCGGGTCGAGTTCAAGAGGCCCATGCCCGTTTCCATCTTGCCGGAATACAGGCGGCAGAAGGTCAGCGAGCCGACGAAGGGGTCGTCCATGATCTTGAACGCCAGAACCGACAGGGGCTCGTCGTCGGACGCCTTGCGCTCGACCTCGGCCTCGGTCTTGTAGTCGATGCCCTTGGTCGGGGGGATGTCCACCGGCGACGGCAGATAGTCGACGACGGCGTCCAGCAGGGTTTGCACGCCCTTGTTCTTGAAGGCCGAGCCGCAGAGGATCGGATAGAAGGCGCCGGTCAAAACGGCCTTACGGATGCACTTCTTGATGGTCTCTTCCGAAGGCTCGTTGCCTTCGAGGTAGGCTTCCATGGCCTCGTCGTCCAATTCGACGGCGTTGTCGATCAGGTACTGACGGGCCTCGACGGCCTTGTCCATCAGGTCGGCGGGGATCTCTTGATCTTCGTATGACGCGCCCAGCCCGTCATTGTCCCAGACAACCGCCTTCATGCGGACCAGGTCCACCAGGCCCTTCAGGGCCGACTCGGCGCCGATCGGGAACTGGATCGGCACGGCCTTGGCGCCCAGACGGTCGCGGATCGATTCGACCGACTTGTCGAAGTCGGCGCCGATCTTGTCCATCTTGTTGACGAAGACGATGCGCGGAACCTTGTACTTGTCGGCCTGACGCCAGACGGTTTCGGTCTGCGGTTCGACGCCGGCGTTGCCGTCCAGAACAGTCACAGCGCCGTCGAGGACGCGCAAGGAACGCTCGACCTCGATGGTGAAGTCGACGTGGCCGGGGGTGTCGATGATGTTGAGGCGCTTTTCTTTCCAGAAGGCGGTCGTCGCGGCCGACGTAATGGTGATGCCGCGTTCCTGCTCCTGGTCCATCCAGTCCATGGTGGCGGCGCCGTCGTGAACTTCGCCGATCTTATGCGACTTGCCCGTGTAGTACAGGATCCGCTCGGTCGTCGTCGTCTTGCCCGCGTCGATGTGGGCCATGATGCCGAAGTTGCGGTAGTCTTCGATTTTATGCGTGCGGGGCATTAGAGCGTCCCTTGAGGGCTTCGGACGCAGATGCGCCCTTCGAAATGTCGGATATGACGGCGCGGGCGATTTAGCTGAAACCGCCCGCGCCGGATAGTCTTAGATAGGAACCGCCCCATACCTTCGAAAGGGAGACGGTTTTAAGACATTTACCAGCGGTAATGGCTGAAGGCGCGGTTCGCCTCGGCCATCTTGTGGGTGTCTTCGCGCTTCTTGACCGCAGTGCCGCGGTTGTTCGAGGCGTCCAGCAGCTCGGCGGCCAGCTTCTCGGTCATGGTGTTCTCGCCGCGCTTGCGGGCGGCGTTGACCAGCCAGCGGATGGCCAGGGCGCGACGACGGTCGGGACGAACCTCGACCGGCACCTGATAGGTGGCGCCGCCGACGCGACGCGAGCGGACTTCGACGGCCGGAGCGACGTTGTCGAGGGCGGAGTGGAAGGTCTCGACCGCGGTCTGGTCCTTCTTCTTCTCGGCCAGGATGTCGAAGGCGCCGTAGACGATGTTCTCGGCGACGGCCTTCTTACCTTCGTACATGACGTAGTTCATGAACTTGGTGACGACCAGGTCGCCGAACTTGGGATCCGGCAGGACTTCACGTTTCTGGGCGCGGTGACGACGCGACATGGGTTATTCCTCTTGGGGCCCGGCCGACGCCGGGTAGATCTCGAAAAGGCCTCCGGGCGCGACGGCCCGGAAGCGAACGGCTTACTTCGGACGCTTGGCGCCGTAGTGCGAACGGCGCTGCTTGCGGTCCTTGACGCCTTGCGTGTCGAGCACGCCGCGCAGGATGTGGTAGCGAACGCCGGGCAAGTCCTTCACGCGGCCGCCGCGGATCAGAACCACCGAGTGTTCTTGCAGATTGTGGCCTTCGCCGGGGATGTAGCACACGGCCTCGTAGCCGTTCTTGGCCAGACGGACCTTGGCGACCTTACGCAGAGCCGAGTTCGGCTTCTTCGGGGTCGTGGTGTAGACGCGGGTGCAGACGCCGCGACGCTGGGGCGAACCCTCCAGAGCCGGCACCTTGTTGCGGGTGGGCTTGGGCTTGCGCGGCTTGCGGATCAGCTGGTTGATCGTGGGCATTGAGACAGGTCTCGACTTCTATGGGGGGCGTGTGTCTTTCGACCGAGGCGCCCCACGCCTTCTTTTGTGAACGAGGGACCATTCCCCCGCCCGGGTGTCATCGAGACTGAGGGCGTGATCCAAACAGTCCCTCGGTCCGCTCCGGCCGACCGGAACACGAAAACACAAAGGGCCGGAACGCGCGCTTTGGGCGTTCCGGCGGGCACAGCCCGTCCGTTCGATTGTCACGATCTCGGCGACCGGCGAACCGGCCACGCCTCGAAAGTGCGCGGCTTCTACGCGCGATGAGGGGCAAGGTCAAGGATGACCTCCCAACGGCTAAGCGCATCCGTCCTTAACGGCCATCAAAATACAAGAGGTACAAGCTACCTAATCATCGTAGTGAGCTGGAACCCTTGATCGTCGCCAAACGACTTAGCCTCAGCAAGCTGCCCCTCGCTCAGCAAATGACCTATCGCGCCGAGGTAGGTCACGAGAACGTCTGGACGGCTGCCCGCCCCTGCAGTCACATGGAAAGGCGTATCGATGCCAATTTTATGCAGTGTAGCAAGCCGCCCGACCGCCTCCGCTCCGTGCCGCCTAAGGAAATCACCGGCTCGAGCAGCCTCCCGGTCTCGATCCATTTGCCAACTAGCATGAGGGTCGAAATTAGGCAGCCTACTGGGTTGCGGATTTCGCGTCTCATAATCGGAAAGTGTTGCGTTTGCTCGACGGCTAAAGTCGATCAAATCGCGTCCCAATTCGCGTAAGTTCTTTGGATCAAACCCGCGGATCGCCTGCGCCTCCATGAATCTCAGATAGGCAAACGAAGTAAGCGCGAGCGCACCAACCACCATAAGCATAACGACAGACAGCGGCAGATGGTCGCGCGCCCAAGCCACGGCTCCAACAATTAATGCCGTCAAGAGGCTGGCCACCCAACCAGCGAGGCCTTGGCCACGAATGCCCGACCATAGCCGAACGAACCAGCCCGTGACGGCCGCTACTCGATCTGTTCGCGCTCTCTTCCCCATACCGCCGTCATATCAGACGGCCGCAGATTATCTAGCAGGCGAGAAACTACTCGCTCACCAGAAAACGGACTTGCGCGACAATCTTCATACTGTGTCGATTATCCGCCCCGATGTCGCCATCGTCGCCGCACAGCTTAACTGCCAGGGAGGGTGGATGAAGGCATTGGCGATACAGGCGAACCGCATCCGCGACGAGACTTGGCGCAAGGCGGGTCTGGCGACGGTGGCCGCCGCCATCAACATCGCCCTGATCGCCGCCCTGTCCTTCACGGCGCTGGGGATCGACGGGGAAGACTTCGCCGCCGAGCCGCCGCCGATCTATCTGGACATCGAGCCTCGCCCCCTGCTGCCCGACGAACGCCCTCGCGCCCCCGCCAGAGCCGCGCCGGACGTCGAGCCCGCAGCGGCTCCGACAGCCTCGTCTTCCCCCTCGGTTCGTGCTCCCGCTGCTGAGGCCCAGGCCGTTCCCCGCCCTGCCCCCCTGCGTCCCCGCCTCGCCGCCCCGACGCCGCCGGGCGCGCCGCCGCCGGCCGACGTCTGGCGGGTCGATCCTTCAAACCGCAGCGGGGCCATGGCCCGCACCCTGCGCCAAGGCCTGCCGGGCTGCGCCTCGCCCGATCTGCTGAACGAGATGGAGCGTCAGCATTGCCGCAATGAGTTCGCCCGAAGGGCCGAGAACGCGGCGCCCATCACAGGCTCGGGCAACCCCGAGCGCGACGCCCGCTTCGCCCGCGAGGGGGCGCGCCGTCTGGCGGAGTGGGAGGCGACGCGCCGTCCCCTGTCCGGCGGGGTGGGCGTGGTCGGCCCGGCGGACTGTGTCGGCTCGAACTTCGGCACAGGCTGCGCGGGCGCGCACCTGAACCCTTCGCTGGCGCCGGATTCGACCCGCAATGTTCAAACAAGGCGCGACGGCCACCGCGCGGCGGGCGCCCCGATCACGCCCGGGGCGTCGGCGCCCATGGAACCCTGGAAGGACTGAAGGAAAAAGGGCGGCCCCGTCGCCGGCGCCGCCCCTCTTCAGTTCATCACATCCGAACCCGGAGATCAGCCTTCGCTGCTCTCCAGCTCCAGTTGCAGATCGGCCGGCAGTGGCTCGATCGCGTCTTCGCGCGCCTGGGTCAGTTCGGCGTCGCGCTCGTTGGCGATCTTCTGCAGCGAGCGCAGATAGGCGCCCGTACCGGCCGGGATCAGACGGCCGACGATGACGTTCTCCTTCAGGCCTTCCAGCATGTCCTTCTTGCCGTGGACCGAGGCCTCGGTGAGGACGCGCGTGGTCTCCTGGAAGGACGCCGCCGAGATGAAGCTGCGGGTCTGCAGCGACGCCTTGGTGATGCCCAAGAGGACCGGCTGGGTGACGGCCGGACGACCGCCGCGCTTCTCGACCTTGGCGTTCTCCAGAGCCGCCTCGGCCACCTCGACGGTGTCGCCGCGGATCAGGGTGGTTTCACCGGCGTCGATCACTTCGACCTTTTGCAGCATCTGACGCACGATGACTTCGATGTGCTTGTCGTTGATCGGCACGCCCTGCAGTCGGTAGACCTCCTGCACCTCGTTCACCAGATACTCGGCCAGCGCCTCGACGCCCTGGATGCGCAGCAGATCGTGCGGATCCGGATTGCCGTCGATGATGTAGTCGCCCTTCTGGATCAGATCGCCGTCGTGGACGGAGATGTGCTTGCCCTTCGGGATCAGGAACTCGACGGGTTCGCCCTGAACGCCGTCGGCGTTGGGCTCCGGCGTGATCTTGATGCGGCGCTTGTTCTTGTAGTCGCGACCGAATTCCACGCGACCGTCCATCTCGGCGATGACGGCGCAGTCCTTCGGACGACGGGCTTCGAACAGTTCGGCGACGCGCGGCAGACCGCCGGTGATATCGCGGGTCTTGGCCCCTTCGGTCGGAACGCGGGCGATGATCTCGCCCGGCTTGACCTCGTCGCCGTTCGCCACGGACAGAACCGCGCCGACGGGCAGGAGATAGCGGGCGTCGGAGCCCGACGACAGCTTGGCGTAGGCGTCGCCGCTGGTGATCCCCATGGCCGGACGCAGGTCCGAGCCGCGCGGGCTGGCCCGCCAGTCGCTGACGACGCGCTGGGCGATGCCGGTGGCTTCGTCGGTCTCTTCCTTGACCGACAGGCCCTCGACCAGGTCCTCGAAGCGCACCACGCCGCCGACTTCCGTCAGGATCGGGGTGGTGTAGGGGTCCCACTCGGCCAAGCGTTGGCCCTTCTTGACCGGATCGCCATCCTTGACGCGGATGCGGGCGCCGTACGGAGCCTTGTGCGTCTCGCGGTCCTTGCCGTCCACGACCACGGTCACGATGACGTTGCGGCTCATGGCCACCAGGTCGCCGTGGGCCGCAACGACGGTCGGGCCGGTGACCTTGGCCGTACCGGCGTTGGTCGCCTCCATGAAGGAGGTTTCCGCCACCTGGGCCGTACCGCCGATGTGGAAGGTCCGCATGGTCAGCTGGGTGCCCGGCTCGCCGATCGACTGGGCGGCGATGACGCCGACCGCTTCGCCGATGTTGACGTTGGTGCCGCGCGCCAGGTCACGGCCGTAGCAGTGGGCGCAGATGCCGGCCTCGGCTTCGCAGGTCAGGGCCGAACGCACCTTCACCGACTGGACGCCGGCGGCTTCGATGGCCTCGACCACCTCTTCCACCAGATAGGTGTCGGCGGGGAACAGGACCGTGTCCGTACCCGGCTCCTTGATGTCCTCGGCCGCATAACGGCCCAGGATACGGGCGCCCAGAGAGACCAGGACGTCGCCGCCCTCCATCACCGCACGCAGGGTGATGCCGCGGGTCGAGCCGCAGTCCTGTTCGGTGACGATCGAGTCCTGCGCCACGTCCACCAGACGGCGGGTCAGATAACCCGAGTTGGCGGTCTTCAGCGCGGTGTCGGCCAGACCCTTACGGGCGCCGTGGGTCGAGTTGAAGTATTCAAGGACGGTCAGGCCTTCCTTGAAGTTCGAGGTGATCGGCGTCTCGATGATCTCGCCGGAGGGCTTGGCCATCAGGCCGCGCATGCCGCCCAGCTGCTTCATCTGGGCCTGCGAACCCCGGGCGCCGGAGTTGGCCATCATATAGACCGAGTTGATGTCGGGGTTTTCGCCCTCGATCAGCACGCGCGGCTGCGCGATCTCGCCCATCATGGCGTCGGCGATCCGGTCCGTGGCCTTGGCCCAGGCGTCGACGACCTTGTTGTACTTCTCGCCGCGCGTGATCAGCCCGTCGGCGTACTGTTGTTCGTACTCCTCGACCTGGGTGCGGGTTTCGGCGACCAGCTCGGCCTTCTTCGCCGGAATGACGATGTCGTCCTTGCCGAAGGAGATGCCCGCCTTGGCGGCCTCGCGGAAGCCCAGACCCATCATCTGGTCGGCGAAGATGACCGTCGCCTTCTGACCGCAGTGGCGATAGACCACGTCGATCAGGTTCCCGATCTCCTTCTTGGTCAGGTTCTTCTCGAGCAGGCGATAGCCGACGTTCGGGTTGCGCGGCAGCAGGGCGGCCAGCTTCATCCGGCCCGGCGTGGTGTCGATGACCTTGGTCACCTCCTTGCCCTCGGCGTCCAGCTCGGTCCAGCGCGCCTTGATGCGGCTGTGCAGGGTCACGACCTTGGCGTCCAGCGCCGCGTCGATCTCGCCGATGTTGGCGAACAGCTTGCCTTCACCCGGCTCGCCGTCCTTGACCAGCGACAGGTAGTACAGGCCCAGGACGATGTCCTGCGACGGCACGATGATCGGCTTGCCGTTGGCGGGCGACAGGATGTTGTTGGTCGACATCATCAGGACGCGCGCTTCCAACTGGGCCTCAAGGCTCAGCGGGACGTGAACGGCCATCTGGTCGCCGTCGAAGTCGGCGTTGAAGGCGGTGCAGACCAGGGGGTGCAGGCGGATGGCCTTGCCCTCAATCAGCTTGGGCTCGAACGCCTGGATGCCCAGACGGTGCAGCGTCGGCGCGCGGTTCAGCAGAACCGGGTGCTCGCGGATCACCTCGTCCAGGATGTCCCAGACGGCGGGTTGCTCGCGCTCGACCATGCGCTTGGACTGTTTGACGGTGCCCGACAGGCCCTTGGCGTCCAGACGCGCGTAGATGAAGGGCTTGAACAGCTCCAGCGCCATCTTCTTGGGCAGACCGCACTCGTGCAGCTTCAGCTCCGGACCCACGGTGATGACCGAACGGCCCGAATAGTCGACGCGCTTGCCCAGCAGGTTCTGACGGAAGCGACCCTGCTTGCCCTTCAGCATGTCGGCCAGCGACTTGAGGGGGCGTTTGTTGGCGCCGGTGATCACGCGGCCGCGACGGCCGTTGTCGAACAGGGCGTCGACCGATTCCTGTAGCATCCGCTTTTCGTTACGGATGATGATGTCCGGCGCCCGCAGCTCCATCAGGCGCTTCAGACGGTTGTTCCGGTTGATGACCCGGCGATACAGGTCGTTCAGGTCGGAGGTCGCGAAACGACCGCCGTCCAGCGGCACCAGAGGGCGCAGTTCCGGCGGGATGACCGGCACGATGGTGAGGATCATCCACTCGGGCTTGTTGCCCGATTCCAGGAAGGCTTCGATCAGCTTCAGGCGCTTGGACGCCTTCTTGGCCTTCATCTCCGACGGATTGTCGGCCAGTTCGGCGCGGTGCTTTTCAGCTTCCGCGTTCAGGTCGATGCCCATCAGCAGGTTGCGGACGGCCTCGGCGCCGATCTCGGCGGTGAAGCCGTCGTCGCCGTACTCTTCCTGATAGCGATAGAACTCGTCTTCCGTCAGCAGCTGGTTCTGCTTCAGCGGGGTCAGGCCCGGCTCGGTGACGATGTAGTTCTCGAAATACAGGACGCGCTCGACGTCCTTCAGCGCCATGTCCAGCATCAGCGAGATGCGGCTGGGCAGCGACTTCAGGAACCAGATGTGGGCGACCGGGGCGGCCAGGTCGATGTGGCCCATCCGCTCGCGACGGACGCGGGCCAGGGTGACCTCGACGCCGCACTTCTCGCAGATGATGCCCTTGTACTTCATGCGCTTGTACTTGCCGCACAGGCATTCGTAGTCCTTGGTCGGGCCAAAGATACGGGCGCAGAACAGGCCGTCACGCTCGGGCTTGAACGTGCGGTAGTTGATGGTTTCCGGCTTCTTGATCTCGCCGAACGACCACGACCGGATCTTCTCCGGCGAGGCCAGGGCGATCTTGATCTGGTCGAAGGTCGGGGTGACCGGGACCGGGTTGAAGATGTTCAGGACTTCCTGGTTCATCTTGGGTTCCTTGCTGCGGTCGGAGACCGCGAAAAACTTAGTGGCGAGTGGCGAGTGGTGAGTGGCGAGGAAGAAGGGGGATCACGGCGCTGAATTTCTTCACTCGCCACTCGCCACTCATTACTCGCCACTCTGAGGCGCTACGCGCCTCAGCTGTTCTCCAGCTCCACGTTCAGGCCCAGCGAACGCATTTCCTTGATGAGCACGTTGAAGCTCTCGGGAATGCCGGCCTCGAAGCTGTCGTCGCCGCGGACGATGGCCTCGTAGACCTTGGTCCGGCCGGCCACGTCGTCGGACTTCACCGTCAGCATCTCCTGCAGGGTGTAGGCGGCGCCGTAGGCTTCCAGAGCCCAGACCTCCATTTCCCCGAAGCGCTGACCGCCGAACTGCGCCTTGCCGCCCAGCGGCTGCTGGGTGACCAGCGAGTACGGGCCGATCGAGCGGGCGTGGATCTTGTCGTCGACCAGGTGGTGCAGCTTCAGCATGTAGATGTAGCCGACCGTGACCGGACGCTTGAACTGCTCGCCGGTCTGACCGTCGTACAGGATCGACTGGGCCGACTTGTGCAGGCCGGCCTCTTCCAGCAGACGCTCGATGTCGCCGATGTGCGCGCCGTCGAAGACCGGAGTCGCGAAGGGCACGCCCTTGGACAGGTTCTTCGCCAGTTCGATCAGCTCTTCCTCGTCTTCCGGCAGCGGGGTTTCCGGGCCGTAGATTTCGGTCAGACGATCGATCAGAGCCTGCTTCTGTCCACCCTGCTGCCAGGCTTCCAGCAGACCGGAGATCTGCTTGCCCAGGCCGGCGGCGGCCCAACCCAGGTGGGTCTCGAAGATCTGGCCGATGTTCATGCGCGACGGCACGCCCAGCGGGTTCAGAACCACGTCCACGTGGGTGCCGTCCTCCAGGTGCGGCATGTCCTCGATCGGCAGGATCTTGGAGATGACGCCCTTGTTGCCGTGACGGCCGGCCATCTTGTCGCCGGGCTGAAGCTTGCGCTTCACGGCCACGAAGACCTTGACCATCTTCATCACGCCGGGGGGCAGTTCGTCGCCGCGTTGCAGCTTCTCGACCTTGTCTTCGAAACGACGGTCCAGTTGCTTACGCGCGTCCTCGAACTGGCGCTTCATCGCCTCCAGCTCGCCCATGGCCTTTTCGTCGTCCAGGGCGATCTGCCACCACAGGCCGCGGCTGACCTCGGCCAGCTTCTCTTCGGTCAGCTCGCCGCGACCGATGCCCTTCGGACCCGACACGGCGGTCTTGCCCAGCAGCAGCGGCTTCAGACGGCCGTAGACGTTACGCTCCAGAATCTTGAGCTCGTCGTCGCGGTCCTTGCCCAGGCGTTCGATCTCGGCGCGTTCGATGGCCAGGGCGCGTTCGTCCTTGTCCACGCCGTGACGGTTGAAGACGCGGACGTCGACGATCGTGCCGGCGACGCCGGGCGGCAGGCGCAGGGAGGTGTCGCGCACGTCGGAAGCCTTCTCGCCGAAGATGGCGCGCAGCAGCTTCTCTTCCGGGGTCATGGGCGACTCCCCCTTCGGCGTCACCTTGCCGACCAGGATGTCGCCCGGCTGGACCTCGGCGCCGATGGCCACGATGCCCGCCTCGTCGAGGTTGCGCAGGGCTTCCTCGCCGACGTTGGGGATGTCGCGGGTGATTTCCTCCGGCCCGAGCTTCGTATCGCGCGCCATCACCTCGAACTCCTCGAGGTGGATGGAGGTGAAGACGTCGTCGCGCACGATGCGCTCGGAGATCAGGATGGAGTCTTCGAAGTTGTAGCCGTTCCAGGGCATGAAGGCGACCAGGGCGTTGCGGCCCAGGGCCAGTTCGCCCAGGTCCGTCGACGGGCCGTCGGCGATCACGTCGCCGGCCTTCACCGCATCGCCCACGCGCACGATCGGGCGCTGGTTGATGCAGGTCGACTGGTTCGAACGCTGGAACTTCGACAGGCGATAGATGTCGACGCCCGAGCGGGCGGCGTCCACCTCGCCGGTGGCGCGCACGACGATCCGGGTGCCGTCGATCTGTTCGACGACGCCGTCACGACGGGCCACCACCACGGCGCCGGAGTCCACGGCCACGACCGCTTCCATGCCGGTGCCGACCAGGGGCGCGTCCGACTGCACCAGCGGCACGGCCTGACGTTGCATGTTCGCGCCCATCAGTGCGCGGTTGGCGTCGTCGTTTTCGAGGAAGGGGATCAGGGCGGCGGCGACCGAAACGACCTGTTTCGGCGACACGTCCATCATGTCCACGGCGTCCTTGTTCAGGAGCTGGGATTCACCGTTGATCCGGCCGGGGACCAGGTCCTCGACGATCACCCCGTCCTTCAGTTCGATGTTCGCCTGGGCGATCGTGTACTTCGACTCCTCCATGGCGGAGATGTAGACCACCTCGCCCTGGGCCTTGCCGTCCTTCACGCGGCGGTACGGGCTCTCGATGAAGCCGTACTTGTTGACGCGGGCGTGGGTGGCCAGGGAGTTGATCAGGCCGATGTTCGGGCCTTCCGGCGTTTCGATCGGGCAGATGCGGCCATAGTGGGTCGGGTGGACGTCGCGGACTTCGAAGCCCGCGCGCTCACGCGTCAGACCGCCCGGGCCAAGCGCCGACAAACGACGCTTGTGGGTGATTTCCGACAGCGGGTTCGTCTGGTCCATGAACTGCGACAGCTGCGACGAGCCGAAGAATTCGCGAACCGCCGCAGCGGCCGGCTTGGCGTTGATCAGGTCGTGCGGCATGACCGTGTCGATATCGACCGAGGACATGCGCTCCTTGATGGCGCGCTCCATCCGCAGCAGGCCGACGCGGTACTGGTTCTCCAGCAGTTCGCCGACCGAACGGACCCGGCGGTTGCCCAGGTTGTCGATGTCGTCGATCTCGCCGCGGCCGTCCTTCAGCCCGACCAGGATCTGCAACACCTTCAGCACGTCCTCCTTGCGCAGGACGCGGATCTCGTCCGAGACCTCGGGGGTCTCCAGACGCATGTTCATCTTGACCCGGCCCACGGCCGACAGGTCGTAGCGCTCGCTGTCGAAGAACAGCGAGTTGAACATGGCTTCGGCGGCTTCCGGGGTGGGCGGCTCGCCCGGACGCATCACGCGATAGACGTCGAACAGGGCGTCTTCGCGGTTGTCGTTCTTGTCGATGCGCAGGGTGTTGCGCATGTAGGCGCCGACCGTGACGTGGTCGATGTCCAGCACCTCGATGGTGGTGAAGCCGTTCTCTTCCAGCACCGCGATGGTGGCGGCGTCCAGCTCGTCCCCGGCCTCGGCGAAGATTTCGCCGGTCTCGAAGTTGACGGCGTCGTTCGCCAGATACTTGGTCACCAGGGCGTCGGCCGCCAGCGACAGCGACTTGACCGTTTCACCCAGCTTCTTGGCGGCGCGGGCGCTGATCTTCTGGCCGGCCTGGGCGACCACTTCGCCAGTGTCGGCGTCGATCAGGTCGAACTCCGGCTTCACGCCGCGCCAGCGCTCGGCCTTGTACGGGGTGACCCAGCCCTCGCCGCGCTTCTCGTAAGGCACGGTCTCGTAGAAGGTCTTCAGGATCTCTTCGCCGTCCATGCCCAGACCCATCAGGAAGGTCGTGGCCGGCAGCTTGCGGCGGCGGTCGATGCGGACATAGACCACGTCCTTGGCGTCGAACTCGAAGTCCAGCCAGGAGCCGCGGTAGGGGATGACGCGCGCGGCGAACAGCAGCTTGCCCGAGCTGTGCGTCTTGCCCTTGTCGTGGTCGAAGAAGACGCCCGGCGAACGGTGCATCTGCGAGACGATCACGCGCTCGGTGCCGTTGACGATGAAGGTGCCCTTGTCCGTCATGAGCGGGATGTCGCCCATGTAGACGTCCTGCTCCTTGATGTCCTTGACCGAACGGGCTCCCGTTTCCTCGTCGGTCTCAAAGACGATCAGGCGCAGCTTGACCTTCAGCGGCGCGGCATAGGTCATGTCGCGCTGAATGCACTCCTCGACGTCGTACTTCGGATCTTCGAACTCGTAGGAGACGTATTCCAAGATGGCGCGTTCGTTGAAGTCCTTGATCGGGAACACCGACTTGAAGACTGCCTCGATGCCCTGCTCCTTGCGCTGGCCCGGACGGACCTCGCGTTGCAGGAACTGTTCGTAGGAGGCGCGCTGGACCTCGATCAGGTTCGGCATCTGCACCGCTTCGGGAATACGTCCGAAGGATTTGCGGATGCGCTTCTTGCCGGTGAACGAAGTGGCGGAAGCGATCTGACCGTTGATGGCGAGATCGTGGGCGACGTCAGTCATTCAGTGTTTCCCATGACGCACGACCCGGGGAAGTCGCGCGCGAAATGCAGCAGCCACGGCGCGCGTTTTCAGCGTCCGCAGCCAGGTTTTCGGCGTCCACCCTCGACCCGCTGCCGGGCCAGGACGCCTGAAATGTACCGGCTCCCTGGGGAAGGAGCCGCGCCTTCGCTCCGGTCGGAGGGCGACGGACCGGGCCTCGGCGCTTGCGCGCAGACTCTTTAAGAGTGTTGCGGAATGCGGACATATACTCGCTTCCGCGGCGAAATAAAGGCCCCTGCCCCATATTTTCGCGCCCATTCGCCAAGGCATTTAAGGCGGATTGACGGACGGGCGGGTCGCGCCGAAGAGATGGCGTCAGGGGGAACCGCTCAGATGCAGAACCACGCTCGTCAATGCGCTGTCGCCTCGGCCTTGTGCGCCCTGCTGCTGGGCGGCTGCCTGTCGCTGGACGTGCCGGAGGACGCCTTCTTCTATCCGGACGCGCGCGTGGCGGCCGAAAAGATCGACCTGCCGACCGACGCCCCCATGGTCTTACCCGCCGAAGTCGTCCGACTGAGCTATGCGGGCGGCGACATTGGGGCCACGCGGATCAGGACCGGCCGCCGCGACGCGCCTTTGATCCTCTACTGCGGCGGCAACCTGTTTCGGCGCAGCAGCGGCGCCGGGACGGTCGCCAATGGACTGGCGCCGTTCGGCGACGTATTGATGTTCGACTATCCGGGCTATGGCGATACGGCGGGCCAGGCGGACTACGCCAACTTTCTCGCCGCCGGCGTCGCAGTCGCGGACGCGGCGCGCGCCCAGGCAGAGGCCGAAGGCCGCCAGCTGATCGCCTGGGGCCATTCCCTGGGCGGACCCGTCTGCGCCCAGGCCGCAACCCATATGCGCGCTGACGCCCTGGTTCTGGAAACCACCACCCCCAGCACGCGTGCGGCGGTGGACACGATGGTCGGCTGGGCCCGCCCCTTCGTCCGGGTGAACATCGCCCCGAACCAGGATGCTATCGACGTGCCGGCGGCGCTCAAAACCTATTCCGGCAAGGTGGTGGTGCTGGAGGCCGGCCGCGACAAGACCCTGCCCCCGGCGCTCAGCCGCCGTCTGGCGCGCGAACTGAGGACCGAGGGTCTGAGGGTCGAACATTTGGTCTTCCCTCAGGCTGACCATGGCGACGTGCCGCAACAGGCCGATTTCAAGCCGCGCATGGCCGCCGCCCTGGACGGGCTTTGACGGCGCTCGGTCTCAGGACTTCAGCAGTTGCAGCAGGGCCTCCGCCGCGTCGCGCGAGGAGGCGGGATTCTGACCGGTAACCAGTTTGCCGTCCACGACGACATGGGAGCCCCAGTCGGGGCCGCGCGAATAGTCGCCGCCGTTTGCGCTCAGCACGTTCTCGACCAGGAAGGGCACCACGGCGGTCAGGCCGACGGCCTCCTCCTCGGTATTGGTGAAGCCCGTGACCTTGCGGCCGTTGACCAAGGGCTGTCCGTCCGGACCGTTGACCGACTTCAGAACGCCCGGCGCGTGGCAGACCAAGCCCGTCGGCTTGTCCGCCTTGGCGAAGGCTTCGATCAGGGCGATTGAGGCCGGATCGTTGGCGAGGTCCCACAGCGGTCCGTGGCCGCCCGGATAGAAGACGGCGTCGAAATCCTCGGCCTTGACCGACGACAGTTCGACGGTCGAGCCCAGGGCGGCCTGGGCCTCGGCATCGGCCTTGAAGCGGCGCGTGTCCTCGGTCTGTGCGTCGGGATCGTCGCTCTTGGGGTCCAGCGGCGGCTGACCGCCCTTGGGCGAGGCCAGGACGATCTCGGCCCCGGCGTCCTTGAGCGCATAATAGGGGGCGGCCAGTTCCTCCAGCCAGAAACCGGTCTTCTTGCCGGTGTCGCCGAGCTGGTCGTGCGAGGTCAGCACCATCAGGATCTTCATTTCGGGGGCTCCTTTTCAGGCGTAACAGATGGGAAGCCGAACCGATCCGCCAAGGCCGCGCTTGCGACGCCTGTCGGCCTGGGGCAAGCCTGCCCCCTTCCCTGCCCCCAATGGAGACGGACGGATGAGAGCGTGGATCGCGGCCCTGGCCCTGCCTCTTGTGATGGGTGTATTGGCGTCGGCTTCAGCCGCTCGGGCCGATTGCGGCCTGGCGCCGGCCGGAACGACCCGCGCCCTGGCCCTGGGTCCGAACGGTCGGACGGTTCAGCTTCATACGCCGCGCGGATTTGACCCGAACCGCCCCGCTCCCCTGGTCTTTCTGCTGCACGGCAGCGGCGGCACGGGCGCCGAAATTCTGGCGTCCTCGGGTTTGGCCGAGACGGCGGATCGGCACGGCTTCATCGTCATTGCGCCCGACGGCGGCATTCCGGTGGAGCGCGGCTTCGTCTGGAACGTGCCGGGCGTGCCCACCATAGCGGGGACGATTCCCGGCCCGAACGACGCCGACGATGTCGCCTTCATGACCGAGACCATCGACGCCCTGGCCGATCAGGGCTGTATTGACCCGTCCAGGGTCTATGCGACCGGCCTGTCGGGCGGCGGCCGGATGACCTCCTGGCTGGGCTGCGCGGCCGCGGACCGGTTCGCCGCCATCGCTCCCGTGGTCGGGCTGCGCGCCGGACGGCCCGATCGGCGTGATCCTCAGCGCCCTGATCCCGCCACCTGCCGGCCGTCGCGCCCCATGCCGGTGATGGCCTTCGCCGGCGACGCCGACACCACCAATCCGATCCAGGGCGGCGGCGCCCCATATTGGAGCTACACCATGCATGCGGCCGAACAGCGCTGGGCCCAGTTGAACGGCTGCGCGGCCCCGCGTCCCACCGTCTGGGTCACGGCCCAGGTCTATGAAGAAGGCTATGCCGCCTGCCGAGACGGCGCCGACGTCGTCGGCCGCATCACCGCCGGCGGGGGCCACAGCTGGGTCGCCGACAACGACGCCATGTGGGCCTTCTTCGCCGCGCGGACACGCCCGCAGAACTGATACGGACTAGGCCCCAGCCATAGCGCTCACGGGCCTCAAGCAGCGCGAAGCGCGGTAGGCCAACAAAAAAGCCCGGCGGTTTCCCGCCGGGCCTTTCCGATCTTCAGCGGAGCTGAGACCCAGATTACTTGATCTGGACCTTGGCGCCGGCTTCCGTCAGCTTCTTGGCGATCTCGTCGGCTTGTTGCTTGGAGACGTTTTCGACGACGTTCTGCGGAGCGCCTTCGACCAGGTCCTTGGCTTCCTTCAGACCCAGGTCCGAACGGACGCCGCGGACTTCCTTGATGACGTTGATCTTCTTGTCGCCGCCGTCAACCAGGACGACGGTGAACTCGGTTTGCTCTTCAGCGGCTTCAGCCGGAGCAGCGGCGCCGCCGCCGGCCGGCATGGCCATGGCGACCGGAGCGGCGGCGGAAACGCCCCACTTTTCTTCCAGCAGCTTGGAGAGTTCAGCGGCTTCCAGAACGGTAAGCGCGGACAGGTCTTCGACGATCTTGGCGAGGTCGGCCATTGTCAGTTTTCCTTCGGAGGATTGGTTTCAGAGAATGATGCAGAGATGAAAGGGTCCGCCGCTTACGCGGCTTCCTTGGTGGCGTAGGCGTTGAACACGCGAGCCAGCTGACCGGCGGGCGCTTGCAGCACGCCGGCGACCTTGGTCGCGGGCGCATTGAGCAGGCCGATGAGCTGAGCGCGGACTTCGTCGAGCGTCGGGAGTTTCGAGAGAGCCTCGACACCCTTCTGATCGACGACGGTTTCGCCCATGAAGCCGCCGATGATCTTGAAACGATCATTGGCCTTGGCGAACTCGGTGGCGACCTTGGCGGCCGTGCCCGGGTTCTCGGCATAGGCGATGCCCACGGGGCCCTTGAACAGGCCGTGGTAGTCGCTGCCTTCTTCGGCTTCGAGCGCCTTCAGCGCCAGGCGGTTCTTGACCACCTTGAACGCGCCGCCTTCTTTGCGAAGACGGCCGCGCAGATCTTCCATTTCCGCAACGGTCAGACCCAGGTTGTGGGTCACGACCACGGAGCCGGCGTCGGCGAACACGCCCTTGAGCGTCTCGATCGACTCGGCCTTTTGTGCGCGGTCCATTGCGGTCTCCAGTCTTGGTATTCGCCGCCGGGCTTATTCCCGACGACGGATTGGCCAAAGCGCCGC
Source organism: Brevundimonas sp. Br13 (assembly GCF_055391505.1). NCBI lineage: Bacteria > Pseudomonadati > Pseudomonadota > Alphaproteobacteria > Caulobacterales > Caulobacteraceae > Brevundimonas > Brevundimonas sp. Br13. The sequence goes on from NZ_AP044008.1 coordinate 2,487,512, forward strand.
GCATCGCTGCGAAGCGTTGAGGCCGGTCTTATTGTCCGAAGGATGCGTCTGACTGCGTCCGTCCCGGAATGCGGGCTGACATCGGCAAGGTCGCGTCCCCATCTCCCCACGGCGCCAGAGGGCTCTCTGACAGTTACGGCCTGGGTGACCCCCACGCCCCGAAGTTCTCGGACAGGACCGTCAAAGGCGTGAACCTGTGACGGGAAGGCGCGCTAATACAGGCGCGGCCCGGCGAAATCAAGCCGGCTGTTCGTCCGTCGGCAGGGTTGCGGCGAATTCGAGGATCAAGGCCGCCAGATCCGGTTCGTTGACCGCCGCCGCCGCGGCTTGCGGCGTCATCCATCGCCGCTGGCGCTGATGGTCCTCAGGCCAGGCTCCGAGCTGGATCAGCACCTGCAGCGGATAGACGGAGACCACGCATTTGCGCTGCCCACCGTCCTTCAGGGTCTTGGCGTAGCGAAAGACGCCGATGGGCGCGTCTTCGACGGCCCCCTTGACGCCCGCCTCCTCCAGAGCCTCCTGCACCGCCGCCTGGGCGTCGGTCTTGCCGGCCATACGGCCGCCCTTGGGTATGACCCAGCGTCCGGTCTGGCGCGACGTGATCATGAGGATTCGGCGCTCGCCCTCCTCCACCCGCCAGGGCAGGGCCGCCACCTGACGCATTTCCGAGCGCGCCGTGCGCTTGGCTCCGCTGGCCATACGTCAGATCCCTTCCACCGCAGAAGGCCGAAAGACCGGTCGAGACCCCTTGCCTCGTCCCCGGCTCGCCCGACCATCCGTACCAAGACGGTCGATCGACCACATCTTCCCAAACGTCATCCGGCAGGCGGCGTCAAGACACTGGTAAACCCGATAAGGGATCAGGTTTGGCCAGGCGCCGTCGCCTCCTCGTCGCCCAGAATGTCCTGTCGGTAAATCATGGTGATGACGGTGTGCAGAACCAGGGCCAGGGGCGTTGCGAACAGGACCCCCAGCGGCCCGAAAAGCGTTCCTATCCCCACGACGGCGAAGATGCCCAGGACCACCGGCAGATTGGCGACGTTCTTCTGCACCATGGGGGTGATGAAGTTGCTCTCCAGCTGGGAAACGGCGACGTAAAGCCCCAGGGTCATCAAGGCGGTCTCCCAGCCCTGGGTCGCGCCCACCAGGACCGCCGGGATGGTGGAGACGATGGGGCCGACGATCGGCACGAACTGCGCCACGCCCGTCAGCAGCCCCAGACCCACCGCCGAGGGCACGCCGATCAGCGCCAGTCCCGTCCCCGTCAAGACCCCGACCAGCACCATCGAGAACAGCTGCGCCTTCAACCACCCCTTCAAGGCGCGGCCGCAGCTGTTCAGCACCTCGCGCAGGCGCGGCCGGTGGGTCTTGGGCGCCAGGGACAGAAGGCCCTCGCGCGATTTGGCGGGCTCGATGGCCAGGAAAACCCCGGCCACCATCACCAGAACCAAGGTGGTGGCCCCGGAGGCGAAGCCCACTGCGAACTTCTGCGCCACTTGCAGCGCCTGCCCCGTCTGTCCGCCCAGACTCTTCAGCTGGTCAAGCAGTTGGGCGGCGTAGGGCTGGGCCTGAATCCAGGACTGCACCCGATCCCAGCCCTGAGGCAGCACCGCCACAAGGGCCGCGATCTGTTCGGCGATCTGGGCGCCAAAGAGGGTCAGAACCCCCGCCAGGATCGAAATGACGATCAACAGGGACAGCAGAACCGCAGCGGGATCGGGCAGGTTGAACCACCGGACGATAGGGTCGGCTAGGGCCCTCAGAACGACCGCGGCCAGAATTGCACCGAAAACCAACAACCATAGGGTGTGTAGCGTGACAATCAGTTGGCCGGCGAAATAGACGCCCACCAGCACCACGGCGCCGAAGGCCAGCCTTCCCTTCCATGGATCGCGTCCGCCCTCATCCGCCGGCGCGCCCTGCGCCGCTCTTCCCAAACCGAACATTCGCTTCCCTTGTTTCGCCTGCCTACAACGCCGCCGGAGCGGCGCCGTTCGAAGCGATGACGAAAAGAGTTCGACCAGGTTCGTGGGACTCAGGGATGATCGCGTCCGTCATAGGCGGCCTGGGCCGCCTCCACCTCGTCCATATGGGTTTCCGCCCAGTCTATCATCGACTGCAGAGCCGCCAGAAGCGATCGGCCTAAGGGCGTCATGGCGTAGGTGACGGACACGGGCACGGTCGGCGCGACCGATCGGGAGACCAGCCCGTCGCGCTCCAGAGCCTTCAGGGTCTGGCTCAACATCTTTTGGGACACGCCGTCGATCCTATGCCTCAGCGCATTGAAACGCATCGGCCCGTCGCCCAGGACGATCAGGATCAGGGTGCTCCATTTGTCGGCGATCCGATCCAGGAGCTGGCGCGTCGGACAGGCGGCGCAAAAGACGTCGCCGCGCAGTCTGGTTTCCAGTGGGTGACCAGGTGAGAGAAAGGTGCCGTCTTGCATAGCCGATTTCCATAACGCACCTGGTCTCCATTGGAAACCTATGGAGACTTTCATGAAGATCGCAGTCTTGGGCGCCAGCGGTCGCGCCGGATCGGAAATCACCAAGGAGCTGGCCTCTCGCGGCCATTCAGTCGTGGCGATCGCCCGCAAGCCGGAAGCCATTCCCGTAGCGCCCGGCGTGACGGCGCTTGGGGGCGACGCCTCGGACGCTGCGGCCTTGGCGAACCTCATCAAGGGATGCGACGCCGTGATCAGCGCCCTGCACCACGACATCAAGGCCGAGACCCTGCTTCAGGCGCTGAAGACTGCGGGCGTGCCGCGCCTTCTGGTCACCGGCGGCGCGGGCAGCCTGGAGGTCGCGCCGGGTCTTCGCCTGATCGACACTCCCGATTTTCCGGAAGAATTCAAACCCTACGCCCTGCCCGGCGTCGCCTTCCTGGAGGATCTGCGGGGCGAGACCGAAATCGACTGGACCTTCTTCTCCCCTGCGGCCTTCATCGAGGAAGGACCGCGCCTGGGCGTCTTCCGCACGGGAACCGATCAGTTGATCGTCGACGCCGACGGACAGAGCCGCATCAGCTTCGCCGACTACGCCATCGCCATGGTGGATGAGTTGGAGCAGCACAACCACTCGCGATCGCGTTTCACCGCGGCCTATTGAGGGCTGGGCGGCGGGTCTTGATCCGCCGCCGTCTTCCAGGTCACAGGTGAAACAGTCCCCGTGATCGTCGCCTGAAAATCACCGCCCCACGGCTTGAGACATCGCCGCCTTCAATTCACGGCGCTGTTCGGCTGTGCATTCAAACTCGTCGCAGAGCACATTGCCCATCTCGGCCATGATTTCCGGCATGATCGCCTGGACCGCCTCCGCCAAACGCGGCGCGGCTTGATAGCTCTTGGTCACCATGGAGCGGCCGACGTCGCTCTGATAGAAGTCGACCAGGGCCTGGAGTTCTTCCAGAGTGAAGATGTCGGCGTAGATCGGCGCCATGGCCTCGAACATGCGCGGCATCATGCGCGCCGTCACCTCCCCCATGACCGCACGGAACTTGGCGGCCTCATCTTCGGACATGCCTTCGAGCTCGGCGGGCATCATCATCGACGTCATCTGACCCAGGGCGGCGCCCAGTTCCTCTCCTTGCATCAAGGAGACGAACTTGTTTGCGAGCGCCAGCCGCGCCGCGCCGTCATCGCGCGTCTCGGCCAGGGCGGCCGGCGCGCAGAACAGTGTCAGGGCCAACATCAGCCCGCCGAAAACGTGTCTCATCCTAAACCCCCGGTTAGACGCCCACCCTGCCGGGCCGTCCGGTTCGAGACAAGAAAAAAGCGGCGGGGATCGCTCCCCGCCGCTCTTCGATACCGATCGTCTTTCGACGCAGACGGCTTAGAGCATGATCGTTTCGGACGGAACCGCTTCGCGGTTCCGACAGAAGCGTGAATCATGCTCTCGCTTCAATCTGGAGCCTGATTCACCGTTTCAGCGGAACCGCGAAGCGGTTCCTCATCAACGGATCAGGCTCTAGGCGCCCAGCGAGGCCGGATCGACCTTGAAGCCCGGGCCCATCGTCGAGGACAGGCTGATGCGCTTCACATAGGTGCCCTTGGCGCCCGACGGCTTGGCGCGGACCAGGGCGTCCACGATGGCCTTGACGTTGGCTTCCAGGGCTTCCTGGGTGAAGGAGACCTTGCCGACGCCGGCGTGGACGATGCCCGCCTTCTCGACGCGGAACTCGACCGCGCCGCCCTTGGCGTCCTTGACGGCCTGGGCGACGTTCGGGGTCACGGTGCCGACCTTGGGGTTCGGCATCAGGCCGCGCGGGCCCAGCACCTTACCCAGACGGCCGACCAGGGCCATCATGTCCGGCGAGGCGATCACGCGGTCGAACTCCATGAAGCCGCCGGCGATCTTCTCGTACAGGTCTTCGGCGCCGACGTGCTCGGCGCCGGCCGCGACGGCTTCAGCGGCCTTGGCGTCCTTGGCGAAGACGGCGACGCGGACGTCACGGCCGGTGCCGGACGGCAGGTTGACCACACCGCGGACCTGCTGGTCGGCGTGACGCGGATCGACGCCCAGGTTGACGGCGATTTCCAGGGACTCGTCGAACTTGGCCTTGGCGTTTTCCTTGGCCAGCTTGATGGCGTCGGAGAAAGGCAGCAGGTCTTGGGTGACGCCGGTGCGGGCCTTCTGGGCCTTGGTTTGCTTGGCCATGTGCTTAGCCCTCCACCACTTCGAGGCCCATCGCGCGGGCGGAGCCTTCGATGATCTTGGTCGCCGCGTCCAGGTCGTTGGCGTTCAGATCCTTCATCTTCTTCTCGGCGATCTCGCGCAGCTGGGCCACGGTGATCTTGCCGGCCACTTCACGACCGACCAGCTTGGAGCCCGACTTCAGGCCGGTGGCCTGTTTCAGGTACCAGGTCGCCGGGGGCGTCTTGGTGACGAAGGTGAACGACTTGTCCTGATAGACGGTGATGACGGTCGGAAGCGGGGTGCCCTTGGCTTCCTTCTCGGTGCGCGCATTGAACTCCTTGCAGAAGCCCATGATGTTCACGCCGCGCTGACCCAGCGCCGGGCCGATCGGGGGCGAAGGCGTGGCCGAACCGGCCGGCACTTGCAGCTTGATATAGCCGAGAATCTTCTTGGCCATTGGTCTCTCCTATGAATGACCCGACGAACGAACGACGAGCCGGTGAGCCGTGGTGCGGCATGGCGGCCTCCCACGGATTTGACGCTCCACGAGCCGAGGCCCGCCGAGCGAAGGCGCGCGTGTAACAGAGCGGGGCTGGAAAGGCAAACGCGACTGGCGCTCCCATCCCCCGCTTCGTCGTCTCGGGCTTTACCCGAAGTCCGGATGCGGATCGGGCTGTGCGTCGTCCGAGGCGCAATGCGACTGACGATCCGATCCTCGGATCAAGCCCGAGGATGACGGCGGGAAACGATCCACACGCCACAACAAAAAAGCCGCGCCCAGTCGGACGCGGCTTCAAATCCCGGCAGGGGCGCGGCTTCAGCCCGCGACCTTCTCCACCTGGCCGTATTCCAGCTCGACCGGCGTGGCGCGGCCGAAGATGGAGACGGCGACGCGCAGGCGGGCCTGTTCTTCGTCGACGCTCTCGACCGAGCCGTCGAAGCTGGCGAACGGACCGTCGATGACCTTGACCTTCTCGCCGATGTCGAAGCGGATGGTGGGCTTGGGACGTTCGACGCCCTCTTCCACCTGGCCGATGATGTTCTGAACCTCACGTTCCGAGACCGGCAGGGGCTTGGTGCCGCCGGCGGCGCCCAGGAAGCCGGTGACCTTCGGCGTGTTCTTGACCAGGTGATAGGCCTGGTCGGTCATTTCCATCTTCACCAGCACATAGCCGGGGAAGAACTTGCGTTCCGAGTTCACCTTGCGGCCGCGACGGATCTCGACGACGTCCTCGGTCGGCACCAGGATTTCGGAGAAGGCGTCTTCCAGCCCCTGTTGCTTGGCCTGCTCGCGCAGTTGCTCCGCCACCTTCTTCTCGAAGTTCGAGTAGGCGTTGACGATATACCATTTGTGGCGCGGGTTGGCGGGCTTTGCGGGCGCTGCATCGGTCATGGGCGCGTCTTTCTCAGGATCCGAGAGCGATGATGTAGCGGAAGGCGAAACCAAGGCCGGTGTCCACGACCCAGAAGAAGATCGAGGCGATCACCACCATGATGAAGACCATCACCGAGGTGATCCAGGTCTCCTTGCGGGTCGGCCAGACGATCTTGCGGGCCTCGGCGCGAACCTGGCTGAAGAACTGCGCCGGGCTGGTGCGGGGCTTCTTGGGCTCGATCGGGTCGACGACGACGGTGGCGCCGGCCGCGACGGCCTGGGGCTTGGAGCCGGCCTGGGGCCGCTTGCCGGGTGATTTGGCCTTGGCCATCAGTTGCTCTTCACACAATTGTTCCTGTCGCCCCAGATGGGTAGTCCCATCCGGAAGCGACAGGGGGGATTGGCAGGAGTTGGGGGACTCGAACCCACGACCCCCGGTTTTGGAGACCGGTGCTCTACCAGCTGAGCTAAACTCCTAGACAATCGCGCGAACCGTCCGGCCCGCGCGTTCGCCAGAGGGGGGCGTATGCCCCACGCCGCCCGTCATTTCAAGGGCGATGTCGCAGTTCCGCTTCAGTCTTCCAGATGGGCGGCGATGGCTTCCCGCTCGGCCTCGGCCTTCACCAGTTCCTTGAAGATCAGCTTGTCGATGCGGCGGTCGTCCATATCGACCACCTCGACCTCGAATCGGCCGACCTGCAGAATCTCGCCCTCGTCCGGGACGCGCGAAATCTGATGCAGAATCAGGCCCGCGACGGTGTGGAAACCCTCATGCTCGCCGAAGTCCTCGCCCAGGGTATCGGCGAGATCGTCGAGATCGGTCTGTCCGTCCACCAGCCAGCTGCCGTCTGGGCGCTGATGAATCCAGGCGTCGTCTTCATCGTGGCCCTCGTTGAAGTCGCCCGCGATCATTTCCAGAATGTCGGTGGCGGTGACGACGCCTTCGAAGGCGCCGAACTCATCGACGATGAAGGCCATATGAACCCGGGACCCCTTCAGGATCTCCAGGGCCTTCAGGACCGAGGTCGATTGGGGAATAAAGGCCGGTTCGGCCACCAGGGGTTCGATGTCGAACGTGCCGTCGGTCAGCAGGGCGTCCAGCAGATCCTTCTTGTGCACCACCCCAAGGGGATTATCGACGTCGCTCTCACGCGCCACCACGATCCGGGAATAGGGGCAGGTGCGGATCTCTTCGCGCAACACCGCCTCGGGATCGTCCAGGGCGATCCAGAAGACTTCGTGGCGCGGCGTCATGGCCACCCGCACGGGCCGGTCGCCCAGGCGCAGGATTTCCTCGATCATCACCTGTTCTTCGGGCTCGATCAGGCCAGCGGAGGTGCCTTCGGCCAGGATCGTCGCCACCTCTTCCTGGGTGACGTCCGAACCGTCACGATCCTTGACGCCCAAAATCTTCAGAATGCCCGAGGTCGAGGCCGTCAGCAGCAGAACAAAAGGTTTCAGAGCGACGGCCAGGGTGGAGATGGGCGCGGCCATCTTCGCCGCAATGGTTTCAGGGAAGATGAGGGCCAGCCGCTTGGGCACCAGTTCGCCGACGATCAGCGAAACATAGGTGATGCAGACCACGACCAGGGCCGTGGACACGATTTCCGTGTAGGCCGACAGGGCCGGGAAGCTGACTTCCAGAATATGGTCCAGTTCGGCGGCGATGGTGGCCTGACCATAGGCGCCGGCCAGAATGCCGATCAGGGTGATGCCCACCTGGACCGCCGACAGGAACTGCGTCGGCTCCTCTGACAGTTTCAGCGCCTTGCGCGCCCCGCGATCGCCTTTTTCAGCCCGGCTTTGGAGGCGGGATTTTCGCGAGGAGACCACGGCCAACTCGGTCATGGCGAACAGGCCGTTGAGCACCACAAGGAGCAGAACGACGGCAATAGCGATGAGTAACATCTAGGGGTTTTTGGGGACCGACGCGGCGCGACATTCGGCGTCCGCGCGCCTATACTATGACAGGTTTGCGCGCGACGCCACGTTTTCCTTGATCTTCAGCCGGTCCGGCCGACCTCTATCGCCCCATAGGCGCCGGACGTCGAGGCGCGACCGGCGTCATGGGCGCCGGCGCAGGCGCTCATGCCCAAAAGCGTGCCGATGAACAGTCCGGTGCGAAGCGCGCGTCGCATAAGGTTACCAATCGCTTAATACTGACAACCGTCATAAACGATGGATTAAGATTTGGTTCAAGCCGACACCCGCCGGAAGCGAAAAAGAGACGCCACAGCCCGAGCGGCGTCTACAGGATCGAGATGCAGACCATGGATTCCCTCGTCGCCACAGACGGCGCCGCCCTTCCGCCCGGCGCCCTGTCCTCTCCGGCGGCGCGTCGCAACGCCGCGCCGATTCTCGGCGTGCTGAAGGCCCATATGCCCAAGAAAGGCCGCGTGCTGGAGGTCGCCGCCGGATCGGGCGAGCACGCCCTGATCTTCGCCTGCGCCCTTCCCGGCGTGACCTGGACGCCCAGTGATCCGAGCCGTGAGGCGCGCGACAGCATCGACGCCTGGCGGCGGGATGGACCGTCGAATCTGCGGAAGCCCCTTCCGCTGGACGCCGCCGACCCGGCGACATGGCCCCCGACGGCGGGTCCCGAAACGGCTTGGGATGCGGTCTATTGCGCGAACATGGCGCACATCAGCCCCTGGTCGGCGACCGAGGGGCTGATGGTTCTGGCGGGACGGATGCTGCGCGGCCCCGGCGGTCTCTTGGCGCTTTACGGCCCCTATCGCGAGGCCGACCTCCCCCTGTCCCCGTCGAACGCCGCCTTCGACGAGAGTCTGAAGGCGCGAAACCCGAGCTGGGGCTTGAGGGCGCGCGAGGACGTGGAGGATCTGGCCCGGTCGCAGGGGCTGGTCGCGACGCGCCGGGTCCAGATGCCGTCGAACAATCTGATGCTGCTGTTCAGGCGCGCCTGATCAGAGGGCGGCGACCACGGCCGCCAGATCCGGACGGGCGTTCACCAGCTGGACCTGTTCGCCGTTAAACAGGGCGCCGGGCGCCTGTGCGGCCACGCCGAAACGATCGGCCGCCACATCCACGCCGTCGGCGAAGGCGATCACGGGCAGTTGGTTTGCCCGCGCCAGATCGATCAGAGCCCGAACGGCCGCCAGGCCCGTCGCGTCCTGCGCGCCGCCCGGCACGATCAAACCCTTCAAACGCCCCTCGGCGATGTCGGATGCGGTTGCGGTCGCCAAGACCGTCACCCCGCCCGCAACCAAACTGGCGTCGCCGGTCGAAATGGGCGCCAGTCCCACACCTTCAGCCCGCAGTGCGCCCTCGACATCGCCCATTTCACCGAAGTCCATGTCCCGGCGCATCACCAACCCCATCCGAAGACGGGTGGGCACGGGACGATTATAGCTCGAACGACGAGGACCGGAGGAAGATTTACGTTGTGCGTACAAGACGTCTCCTTTTCAATTTCAATATGTCATCAGATCGCGTCGCCGAATCCGAAGACGCTTCTGGAAAATTTCCAGAGAAACGAAAATGATCGGGATCGGCCGTGGCCGCCCCGCAATCTGCATCGTTTGTGGAATGAGGTCTGATATAGTCGGATCGTCGGCAATATCAACCTTCGCCGGCTCGGAACGTCCTGATCATGGTCATTCACGACCCCCGCGATTTTCTCATACGACCGCCCCGCCTGGAGCCTGATGCGGTGAGGAGGAACGGCTTCGCGGTTCCGTCCGAAGCGATCATGCTCTAGACAGCCGCATCCTTTGACGACGGACCGTAATGGCTTTTTCCCGCACCTATGACGGCGACGCGCCGGTCCGGATCAACAAGTGGCTGGGCCAGACCGGCGTCTGTTCGCGCCGGGAGGCCGAGAGCCTGATCGCAGACGGACTGGTGACCATCGACGGAGAGGTGGTGCGAGACGCGGGCCGCAAGATCGAGCCGGGCCAGACCCTGACCCTGAACGACACGGCCCAGTCGGCCCTGGCGGCGGGCATGACCATACTGCTGCACAAGCCGGTCGGCTATGTCTCGGGCCAGCCTGATCCCGGCAAGATCCCGGCCGTGCGGCTGTTGAAGGCCCCCAACCGCGTCGGCGAGGGCGAGGTCCCGGCGCGCGACGCCTCCCTGCCCCCGATCGGCCGGCTGGACGAGGATTCGCGCGGCCTGCTGCTGCTGTCGTCGGACGGGGTGGTGGCCAAGGCTGTGATCGGGCCGCAGTCCGAACTGGACAAGGAATATCTGGTGGTCGTCGACGGCCAGATCACCGAGGCCAAGCTGGGCAAGCTGCGCCACGGGCTGGAGCTGAACGGCAAGCCGCTGAAGCCCGCCCGCGTCACCCAGATCGAACCCCAGCGGCTGCGCTTCATCCTGACCGAGGGCAAATACCGCCAGATCCGCCGGATGTGCGAACTGGTCGGGCTGGAGGTCACGGACCTCTACCGCATCCGCGTGGGGCCGCTGCTGCTGGGCGACCTGCCCGAGGGCGGATGGCGTCACCTGACCCCGGACGAGCGCGACGCCCTGATCCGGCAGTCAGCCGGGAACTGACACGCCCGCCAGGCCGGCAAGCCGGGTCAGCTCCGCCACATGGCCGGCGAAGGCCTTGCGCCCCGCCCCCGTCAGAGCCAGCCAGGTGCGCTGTCGCCCGCCCAGGGCCGCCTTGCGCAGCTTCACATAGCCGGCCTCTTCCAGCTGTTTGACGTGTTTGGACATGACGGAATCGGACACGCCGATCCCGTCGCGGACCACGCCGAACTCGACCTCGTCCGCCGCCGACAGCATGGCGCAGATCTGCAGACGGCCGGGGGCGTGGATGACGGCGTCCAGGACCGGGGCGCTCACGGTCGCGTCACCGTTTCTGCGCGATAAACCCGCATCCAAAGGCGCGAGAAGACCAGAGCGAGGACAAAGGCGGCGGCAATCAGCGGCAGAACCCAGACATACTGGCCCGTCCGTCCGAAATAGACGCTGGCCAGGGCCAGAGCGAGGAAGACGACGCCCAGGGCGATGGCGACCCAGCGTGCGCGGCGTGGCGACAGGCCGGTGACGCTGACGCCGGTCTTCTCGGACCATCGCCGCCAAAGGATGGCGAAGGCCAGGGTCGCTGCTGCCGAGGCCAATACGTTGAAGGGCATCGGCGCAGCCTGGCCGCCGACAAAGGCGGCCGCGACCGCCGAATAGACGAGGTCATAGGACCAGGAACTCTTGCCGACGCGCTCGCGCACCAGGTCCTGGGAACGCCGGATCTCGGCCAGCATCTGTTCGTGGGTTTCAGGGTCGTTCTGGGACATGGCGGCTTTCTCACTTTCCACAATGGAAAATGATAGAGACTTTCCATATCGTCAAGTCATAAGTTTCCAGATTGGAAAATCAACCCAGCGCCTCGAACCACCGCTGGAGCAGTTCGGCCTCGGCCCGGCGCGCCTCGGTGCGTTCCGCAGCCTCTGCATCGACGCCCCACTGCTCCTCCTGAAACCGCTCATCGATCCGCGACAGGTCGAAGGCGGCGCCGCCCTCCAGAGCGCCCTGCTCCAGCGCCAGGGCCAGGACCGCCGAACCGAACAGGGGCACGGCGGTCGCCAGGCCGGTCAGGCGGAAGTCGTCCAGCGACAGGGCGTGGGCCTTCACCCGGGCGACGGCCTCAGGCGACTGGGGTTGATGGATGACGCCGGAGACGGGCGCCAGGACCACTCCCATCTCGCGCGCCGCCCAATCACGCCACGGTCCCCACGCGTGTTGCTGGCGTTCGACCAGGGGCGTCGGGTGTTCCGCCAGATAGCAGACCACGTCCGATCCGGCGTAGGCGGCGATCTCGTCCGCCACCGCCTCGCGCGCCTGGCCGATCCGGTCGATCGCGGTCGAGGCCAGGCGGGTGGCGGGCATGGTCGAGGGTTCGACGATCTCGCCCTGCGCGGCCCACTCATCGGCGACGAGTCGGGCGGCGGCCTCGGTCGGCAGCACCAGGGGCGCCTTGGCGGGGGTCTTGGGCGTGCGCCCGTCCAGCAGCACGGCCCAGCCGCCGTCGGAATGGCTCCCGACGGTCACATCGCTCCAGAAGCGGCGCACCGTCTCCTGAACTTCGCGAAAGCCCTTGCGGGCGGCGACAATGGGGTCGAGCGGGGGAATATGGCTCATCGAATTCGCTTCACGCCCAGGAAGGGATCGTCTTCCGCCTCGTCCTCGGAGAAGCCGAAGTGGGCGAAGCCGGCCTTCATTTCGGGGCTGAGGGGGGCGGTGACCTTGAGCAGGCCGCCGCGCGGGTGGTCCAGTTCGATGCTGCGGGCGTGGAGTTGCAGCTTCAGCGGACCGGACAGTTCGCGGGATTTGTCGTCGCCGTATTTGGGATCGCCCAGGATCGGGTGGCCTATGCCCGCCATATGGGCGCGCAGTTGGTGGGTGCGGCCGGTGAAGGGGCGCAGGGCCATCCAGGCGGCGCGATCGGAGGCGCGGGAGATGGTGCTGAAGGCCGTCTCGGCCGGTTCGGCCTTGGGATCCTTGCGATCCGCCGGGCGCATCATCTCGAAGTCGTTGATGCCGGTCTTCTTCAGCGGCATGTCGATCTGGCCCGAATAGGGTTTCGGATTGCCGATGACGATGGCCCAATAGGTCTTCTTGGCCTGACGGCGGGCGAAGGCCCCGGCCAGACGTTTGGCCGCCTCAGGCCCCTTGCCCAGCAGGAGGACGCCGGAGGTGTCGCGGTCCAGGCGGTGGACCAGGCGCGGCCGCTCCATCCCCTCGCCCCAGGCGCCCAGCAGACGGTCCACGTGACGGCTGGTCTTGGTGCCGCCCTGGACGGCCAGGCCGTGCGGCTTGTTCAGGGCGATGACCATGTCGTCCTCATAGAGGACCAGAGACTTGGCGAAGGCGATGTCGCGTTCGGTCAGGGTGTGGGGGTCGCCGGCCTGGCGCGAGGTGTCGTCGGGAATCGGCGGCACGCGCACGGCGGCGCCGGCGGTCAGACGGCCCTCGGGCTTGATCCGGGCGCCGTCGACGCGGATCTGGCCGCTGCGGGCCATCTTCTGGACCTGGATGTTGGACAGGTGCGGCCAGCGCCTGCGGAACCAGCGGTCCAGCCGGATGCCGTCCTCGTCTTCCGCCACATAGAGGGTCAGGACTTCGCGCTTGGGCGCGTCTGCGGGCGGTTGGTCGGTCAAAGGGCGGCTCCGAAAGCGCGGCGGGCGACCATCAGGCCGATAAAGAGAGCGGCGACGGCCAGGACCACCGAACCGACCACATAGGCGGCGGCCAGGGCGTAATCTCGGCGTTCGATCATCATCACCGCCTCCAGCGAATAGGAGGAGAAGGTGGTGAACCCGCCCAGCACGCCGACAGCGGCGAACAGGCGGATCGTCTCCTGATGCGCCCCGCCCTTGAAGGCCAGCCAGCCGACCAGCAAGCCCATGGCCAGGCCGCCCAGGATATTGGCCGCGAAGGTGCCCATCGGCCAGGCCGTATTGGGCGCCAGCCGCGTGGCGAGGAGACCGAGCCCGAAGCGCGCCATGGACCCCAGGGCGCCGCCGGCGGCGACGAGAAGAAACCGTGTCATGATCCGGGCCTATATACGCCGCCGCCGCCGAAAGCGAAGTCTCCCTGCCCGCGCCGCCCGTCTGACCGAAACTTCACTTGCCCTCGGACGTGGTTAACGGCGATATCCGAAACAGCCTAGTTCAGGTCGGGGATGTTTCATGTCGCAGGAAGACAGCCAGAGCCCGGCGATCACGCCGACGATGACCCCGCCGCCGCCCGTCGTCGAACCCGAAGCGCCGGCGGCCGAGCAGCCGCACGATCTGGCCGAAGCCCCGGCGGAGGCCCCGCGCGCCGCGCCGCCGACGCCGACCCCCACCGACACCCCCGCCATATCGGACGAAGGGGTTCTGCGTCCGATCCAGGAAAGCGACTATTTCACCCTGGACGACGCGGCGATCGCGCGCATCTCCGGCAACATCGACCTCTATTTCAACCAGCCCCTCGACATCTTTCCCTTCTGGGAGAACGAGAAGAAGCCCGACCGCTTCCACGTCCTGTTCTCACGCCAGATCGAGGAGCGGTTTCCGGCGGACCGCGACATCCGCGGCCGGGTTCACGCCTATGGGCGGCGGATCTTCCGCGCCCTGTGCGTCCATGTGGGGATCAAGCGGCTGACCCAGGCCCTGGCCCTGATCGCCTTCGCCGTCCTGGCCGAGATGGGGCCGACCCTGTTCGCCGAATGGGCGGGCGGCCAACCGGCCGGTCTGGGTCTGGGGGTGCTGGCCATGCTGGTGACGGGCGGGATTTTCTTCGGCGTCTCGACCATCCTGTTCATCCAGTACCGGTTCCGGCTGGAGAACGACTCCTATGAGCTGTCGCGCGAGATCGTGCTGCGGACGCGGGAGCTGCAAAACCTGTTCACCAACGCCCGCGCCCTGTCGGACCAGGCCGAGACCACCTATCAGATGGACGGCAAGGCCTGGGGCCAGCGCGCCCTCTATCTGACGCGTCTGGTCATGTGGATCGGGGCGCGGATGGAGTATCTGGAGAAGTTCATCCAGATGGAGCTTTGGCGTGTGCGGCGCGAACGCTACTGGATGCGCTGGTTCGGGCGGATCACCACCCCGGCGGTTCTGTTGATCTGGCTCATCGCCTTCGCCCTCTTTCCGGCGCCGCAGGCGAACGAGGTCGGGTTCCGCGTCCTTCAACTGGTCGCCGTCGTTCTGGCGTTCGGCGTGTCCTGGCTGTCCTACTTCCGCTGGCAGACCCCGGCAAACGCCATTCAGGACAAGCTGGGCGCTGACGGCTGGGTCCGCTACGCCTCGCTGGACGTGGACAACACGGTCGGCGACCAGGTGCGGCGCGACAAGGAACGGCTGGTCGAATACCGCGCCCTGACCAGGGGGCGCTGATCAGCGTGGGATGGAGGCCTGGACCGAGCGGGCGTCATAGGCGTTCGGACGATCGGGCTTTCGCCCCCGTCCCATGACGATCTCCAGAGAAGTCGAGGTCGGGCTGGGGCCGCTGAAATTCAGGCCCAGGCCGACGCCGACGCCCGAGGCGGAATAGCCGCCGTACCGGCTGGAGCCGCCGCCGATCGAGACGCTGGGGCGCACCCCGCCGGCGCCGCCGGGGCGGCCGTCGGTCCAGCTTTGGGTCACCTCGAACCAGTCATAGCCCTGTTCGGTCGTCAGATCGGCGGCCCGCAACAGGGCGAAGTCGGCTACGGCGCCGGGGGCGCCCACGCCGTTGTAGGTCACCCGATAGCGGTTCGATTCGATCCTCTGGTCGGAATAGCCCTGACCGCCCGGCCCGCGCTGGGCGCCGTAGGGCGCCAGACTGGCGCAGGCCGCAAGCGCCAAGGTCGAGGCGGCGAGGCTGAGAACGGCGAGGCGCTTCATGGCGGGGTCTCCTTTGGCTGAGATAGCGTTGTTTGAGCCGGAGCGTTCCGTCCAGAGGCCCAGACTAGAGGCCCCACTACAGGCCAAGCGCCGCGCGCAAACCCGCAAAGTCCGCGGGCGGCGGCGCCTCGAGCGTGGTGGTCCCGCCTTCGGGATGGGGGAAGCTCAGCTTGGCGGCGTGCAGCATCAGGCGCGGCGCCGGCCCGACCTCTGTCGTCAGGGCGCCGCCGTAGCGGACGTCGCCGATCAGCGGACGGCCCAGATGGGCCATATGGACCCGCAACTGGTGCATCCGACCGGTCAGCGGCTCCAGCTCGACCACCGCCCCCTGATCATTGGCGGCCAGGGTCCGATAGCGGCTCTGCGCCCCTTGCGCGCCGGGCGCGTCGAAGGCGACGACGCGCACATAGGACTCGCGCCCGATTTCCTCGCGCCGCAGCGGGGCGTCGATACTGCCAGACCTCGGCTCCGGCGCGGCGGACAACAGGGCCAGATAGGTTTTGCGGAACCGCCGCATCTGCAGGGCCTTGCCCAGAAAGCCCGCCGCCGGCTTGGTCTTGGCCGCCAGGATCACACCCGAGGTGTCCCGGTCCAGCCGATGCACCAGCTCCGGCCGCTTTCCGTTGGACCGGGCGAAGGCCCACAGCAGATCATCCAGCGTATGGGCCTTGATCCGCCCGCCCTGGCTGGACAGGCCCGACGGCTTGGAGAAGGCGATCACATGGGCGTCCTCGTGGATCACCCACGACCGGACGGCGGCGATCTCATCCTCGGACAGGGCGACGGGGGTGCGGGTGGTCATCGGGGGCTTCTAGAGGTCAGTCCCCCGCCCCGTCCACCGCCCCCTCTTTGGCCATTCGCGCCCGCATCTCGGCCCAGCGCTCCAGCCGCGCCTTGACCTTCTCCTCATGCCCCTCGCCCTTGGGCTTGTAGAAGGTGCGGCGCTCCATTTCGTCGGGGAAGAAGTCGGCGCCGGAAAAGCCTTCGGGCGTGTCCGGGTCGTACTGATAGCCCTTGCCGTAGCCCAGCTGTTTCATCAGCTTGGTCGGGGCGTTGCGGATATGGGCGGGCGGCGCCAGCGAGCCGGTCTCATAGGCCGCCTTCTTGGCCGCCTTGAAGGCTTCGTACACCCCGACCGACTTGGGCGCTGTGGCCAGGTGGACCACGGCCTGGGCCAGGGCCAGTTCGCCCTCCGGGCTGCCCAGGAAGTCATACGCATCCTTGGCCGCATTGGCGACCAGGATCGACAGGGGGTCCGCCTCGCCGATGTCCTCGACCGCCATCCGCACGATGCGCCGCGCCAGATACAGCGGATCCTCGCCCCCGTTCAGCATACGCGCCAGCCAATAGAGGGCGGCGTCCGGGTCTGATCCCCGCACCGATTTATGCAGGGCGGATATGAGGTTGTAGTGTTCTTCCCGCGACTTGTCATAGGCAGGCGCACGGCGTTGCAGCACCCCCGCCAGGCCCTGGACGTCCAGGGTTTCGCCGGCGGGCAGGTCGAACAGCACCTCGGACATGGTCAGCAGATAGCGGCCGTCGCCGTCGGCCAGGGCCAGCATGGCCTGACGCGCTTCCGGCGACAGCGGCAGGAGCCGCTCCATATGGGCCTCGGCGCGCGCCAGCAGCTGATCCAGGGCCGCATCGTCCAGCCGCTTCAGCACATAGACCTGGGACCGCGACAGCAGGGCCCCGTTCAGTTCGAAACTGGGGTTCTCGGTCGTGGCCCCCACCAGGGTCACGATCCCCGCCTCGACGAAGGGCAGGAAGCCGTCCTGCTGGGCGCGGTTGAAGCGGTGGATCTCGTCGACGAACAACAGGGTGCTCTGCCCCGCCGCCCGCCGCATCCGCGCCGCCTCGAACGCCTTCTTCAGGTCGGCGACCCCGGAAAAGACGGCGCTGATCGACTGGTATTCGTAGCCCGCAGCCTGGGCCAGCAGCCGGGCGATGGTGGTCTTGCCGGTGCCCGGCGGCCCCCATAGGATCATCGAGCCCAGCCGCCCCGCCTCGATCATCCGCCGGATCGGACCGCCCGGTCCCAACAGATGATCCTGGCCCACCACCTCCTCCAACGTGCGCGGTCGCAGACGGTCCGCCAGGGGCGCATCGGGGGGCAGGATGCCGGAGGCTTCAAAAAGGTCGCTCATTGCGACCTATGTAGTCGTGCCTAAAGCGGTTTTCACCCGTTAGTATGGGTCAGCGCCACAGAGAGCCCTTATGACCGACGCCCATCCGAACCAAGGCCCGACTGGCGGCCTGACCCCGCACCTGACCATTCCGTCGCGGGGCGCCGCCGCCGCCGTCGATTTCTACACCATCGCCTTCGGCGCGGAAGTGCTGGATCGGCGGCTGGCGGACGACGGGGAACGGTTGATGCACGCCCATCTGAGGATCAACGGCGCCAGCCTGATGCTGAACGACGAGTTCCCGGAATATACGGGCAGCCAAGACGTCCGCCCCGCCGGCGTGACCCTGCACCTTCAGGTCGAAGACCCGGACGCCTGGTGGACCCGCGCCCTGACCGTCGGGGGCGCCGAGCCGGTCATGGACATGGCGAACCAGTTCTGGGGCGACCGCTACGGCGTCCTGCGCGACCCCTTCGGCCATACCTGGTCGATCGGCGGGCCGACGAAGAGTTGAGACGATCAGGCTCTCGCCCCGTCCGGTCAGCGAGAGCCCTCGCAGCGCTTGATCCCCAACCCTCTGCCTGCCGGCCATCCCTGGGCTTCTCGTCCGAGATCGCGAAAACCCGCTCCTTGTTTCAACGGCTTGCGGCTTCGCCCGCCGAATTGTCCGGCGCCCCTCCCGAGGCCCCTATAATGACGCCCGGTCTTTGACATCGCAGAAGGAGCAGAGCGCGGCGGCCGCCGGACAGTCCGATCGGCGTCTGGACATTTCTCATTAAAAATGAAACCCGTCGGACAGATCGGACACATCGGACACCTTTTTTTGTCCCATGGCGGAGCGGCCTAGCGCAGAACGCCTCGGATTTGCCGACCGCCGCGATTGATGACCACCTCCCATGGGCCGCGACCGGCCCCGGCGGCTTCGACGTCGCGCGCCGTGGCGATGGGGCGACCGTTGATGCTGACGATCAGGTCGTTCTGGCGGAAGCCCGCACGCGCGGCGTAGCCCCGGCCCGACACGCCGGTGACGATGACGCCAGAGGCGAAAGGATCGCCGCCCAGGCGGTCGGCCAGGGCCGGGTTCAGCGCCACGACCTCAGCGCCGGCGAAAGGTCCGGTCTGGATCATCACGCCCTTGTCGGGATCAGCCTCGCCCGGCAGGGTTTGCACCCGCGCCGTCAGCGTCTGGACCCGCCCGTCGCGCAGGATGGCCACCTGCACCTGATCATTGGGCGCGCGGGAGCCGATGCGGTAGTTCAGCCCGCCCTGGTCGTTGATCTCCTGGCCGTCGATCGCCGTGATCACGTCGCCCTGACGCACCCCCGCACGGGCGGCGGGACTGTTCGGATAGACGTCGGTGACCACCAGCCCCTGCGGGCGGGAAAGGCCCAGGCTGCCGGCGATGTCGCCGGTGACCGTGTCGCCCTTCACCCCCAGCCAGGGCCGCACCACCGTCTTGGCGCCGCCCAGGGCGCTGTCGACCACCCGCTTGACCATGGCGGCCGGCACGGCGAAGCCGACCCCGGCCGACGAGCCCGAGCGCGAGAAGATGGCGGTGTTGATGCCGATCAGGTCGCCGTCCATGTCCACCAGCGCCCCGCCCGAATTGCCGGGGTTGATGGCCGCATCGGTCTGGATGAAGGAGCCTGAGTCGGAAATGCCCGTCTCGGTCCGATTCAGGGCCGAGATGATGCCGTTGGTCACCGTCTGGCCCACGCCGAACGGATTGCCGATGGCCAGGACCAGATCGCCGACCTGCTGTTCTTCCTGATCGTCGATGGCCAGGACCGGCAGGCGGTCGCTGACGTTCTCCAGCCGCAGCACGGCGATGTCGCTGCGCTCGTCGGCCAGGATGACGGTGGCGGGAAACTCGCGCCGATCGTTCAGCACCACCTTGATCTGCTGGGCGCCGTCGATGACGTGGTTGTTGGTCACCACGATCCCGTCCGACCGGACGATGACCCCCGACCCCACGGATTCGGCCACCCGCGCCTGGGGGATGCCGCCGCCGAAAAACTGGAAGAAGGGATCGACCTGAACCCGCTGCACGCTGCGCGCCGAAATATTGACCACAGCCGGAGCGGCCGAGCGCACCACAGGGGCGAAGCTGGACTTCATCCCCGCCGCATCACTGGGGGCGGTGCGCGTGGGCTGGGCGAACTCGCCCTCCTGCGCCTTGGTCGAGGTGGGATTGCCGCAGGCCGAAAGGGCCAGGGCGGCGACGAGCACGATCGGTCGGGTCTTCATCGTCATCCAAGGAATGGAGGCTTCAAGCCGGGCTATACCGCACGGCTTTTCTGGCGGCATCAAGGCGATGGCGGTCAGACCGTCCAGCTCGGCTTGCGCTTGTCCAGAAAGGCGCGAACCCCCTCCTGCCCCTCGGCCGAGACGCGCGCCCGGGCGATCCGTCGGGCCGTATCGTCCATCAGGCCGTGATCGATCCTGTGGCCGGCGATGTCGTTGACCAGCCGCTTGGCCTCGCCCATGGCGCCGGGCGCATTGCCGCCCAGGCTGTCGGTCAACATGGTGATGAACTCATCGACCGAACCCTGGGGCAGGACCAGGTCGATCAGTCCCGCATGGGCGGCGTAGTCGGCGTCGAAACTGTTGGCGGTCAGAAACAGTTGGCGGGCGCGGCGGGCCCCGACGGCCTCGATCACATAGGGGGCGATGGTGGCCGGGATCAGGCCCAGCTTGACCTCGGAAAAGGCGAAACGCGCGCCCTCGACCGCCACGGCCATGTCGCAGGCGGCGACGATTCCGGCCCCGCCGCCCATGGCCGCGCCCTCGACGACGGCGCAGGTCAGGGCGGGGACGTCGTGGAGGGCCTTCAGCATCCGCGCCAGCCCCAGGGCGTCGTCGCGATTGTCGGCCTCGGACCAGTCCGCCGCGTCACGCATCCAGTTCAGATCGGCCCCGGCGCTGAAGGTTCCGCCCGCCCCGCGAATGAAGACCGCGCGCACATGGTCGGCGCCGTGCAGGGTCTCGAACGCCTCATGCAGGGCGGCGATGGTGGCGGCGTCAAAGGCGTTCTTCTTTTCCGGCCGGTTGAGGGTGACGAAGACGACGCCGTCGGTCGTGGCGTCGATCCGAACCAGATCATCGTTCGCATCCGGCGCGGGGTCCGCGACCAGGGGATGGGCGATGCTGTTGATCTCCGCCGCCTCCGCGTCGGTGACGTCCAGGGCGTTGATGTCGGCGTCGTTCGGTTGATCGGCCATGTCTTGATCTCGGATATTCGATTGACGAGAGCCTAACGCGCTCCACGTCAAACGGAAACGCAACCCTCCTCGATTCGATCGCCAACTCGCTCAGCCTTCATGGGAAACTAGCCCGTGGAGTTGCCGCAATAGAAGGAGCTGGACCGACACGGCACGCCTGGCTGGGTGTTGAGGCCCATGGCGATGACTTCCAAGGTCAGACTGAAGTACATATCGGGGCCGGTTATATTATAGGTGAACTGCGTGCCGGACACTGTTGTTGTCAGAATGCAGGCGTCGTTCCTATACAGGTTGAGCACATATGATGTGGCCTGTGGCACAGCCGCCCACGAGGCCGTAATCGGCGTGCGTGGATAGACGTAAGTCCCTGGCGAGAGACTCCAGTTCACGCCGGTGGTGGGAGGCAGTTGCGGAGCTTGATTGTCCCTCCACTGCACGATCGGCGACTGGCCGTCTTTCGTTTCGGAGGTCCAATACCAGTGGAATGCCGGCCCCTGCGGCCCGTTCTTGAGATAGTTTTGAATGAAGCCGGACACGGTGATGTTGGCGCCCCACAAGCCGTTGTAGAAAACCCATGCTGGGCCATCATCGGAAATGAAGGTGAGGTTCGGCGCCGTGTCCCAGACTGGCCCCACATCGTCTGTATAATCGTTCGCCGTAAAGCCGGTCTCCGTCCTCATATGGACGCCGGCGGTCGTGTAAAGCTCATGGCTGTGCCAAGCCGCATAGCCGTTCAGACGAGGCACTTGGTCAAGCGTCAGGTCTGAAAAATTCGAAGATGTGACAATGTTGGGATCGCCATGGGCTTCATAATCGACATAGAGCAACGACACCTTGTCCTGATTGATCTTCACCTTGGCGGTGAGACGAATCCAGTCCCCTATGTGAGCGCCGAATCCGGAGCCCGAACCCAGCGGCCGTGAGGCGTAAGACGTCTGCGGACCCAGCCCCCCATTATATGCAAAGAAGCCGAAGTAAGAAATAAGATAGTAGTCGTCCCGCATTGCGATGCGGACGTACATCGGCGCGGTGATCGTTCTATTTGTAGGTCCATGCTGACCTAAGAACGTTTCGAGCTGATAGTTATAGAAATGAGGGTCGGATACGGGGATCACCGACGGAGACGAGGGGAGAAGCTCGCCTATATCGCTGAAATAACCTTGCCAAAGCGACACCCAGCTCCAATCAGCGACCGGTGCTGAGCCCGGCGCAGCCGGAAGAGGAAACAATGAAATATTGTCGATCTCTCCACCGCCGAAGGCAGTGCTGGAGGATCCCGCTTTCAACTTATCCGGAGTCATCGGCCCGGCGTCGAGAACGGACATGCCTGAGGGTAAGTCAGCGCCCCCGGATGAAAGTTCTCCGCTACCGCTGACCAACTGGCAGCGGCTGAGAAATGTCTCGACAGCTATCGGCCGATGCGGATCCTGAGAATGCAAGCGAAGGATTGGAGCCAGCTTGGCTGCAACTTGGGCAGGCGTAACCGTCGGCATAAAAGATCCCCAAATCTGATAGACCGACGATATGAGGCGCCCTGCGAGAAGTACAGCTGTCTTATGCTACATCCTAAACAGGCCGAAGGTCGTCTCCGGGATCGGGGCGTTCAGGCTCGCCGATATAGCCAGCCCGAGCACGTCGCGCGTCTGGGCCGGGTCGATCACGCCGTCGTCCCACAGGCGGGCGGTGGCGTAATAGGGATTGCCTTCGTCCTCATACTTCTGGCGGATCGGCGCCTTGAAGGCCTCGGCCTCCTCGGCGGACCAAGTCTCGGCGTCGCGGTGGACGGTGGCCAGGACGCTGGCCGCCTGTTCCCCGCCCATGACCCCGATCCGGCTGTTGGGCCAGGTGAAGAGGAAGCGCGGCGAATAGGCGCGGCCGCACATGCCGTAGTTCCCCGCCCCGAAGCTGCCGCCGATCAGGACGGTGAACTTCGGAACCTCGGCCGAGGCGACGGCCGTCACCAGCTTGGCGCCGTCCTTGGCGATGCCGCCCGCCTCATATTTGCCGCCGACCATGAAGCCCGAGATGTTTTGCAGGAACAGCAGCGGAATCTTACGCTTGCAGGCCAGTTCGATGAAGTGGGCGCCCTTCTGGGCGCTCTCGGAGAAGATGACGCCGTTGTTGGCCAGTATGGCGACCGGATAGCCCCAGATGCGGGCGAAGCCGCACACCAGGGTCGAGCCGTACAGGGCCTTGAACTCATCGAACTCCGAGCCGTCGACCAGACGGGCGATGACCTCGCGCACGTCATAGGGCGCGCGGACGTCCTCCGGGATCAGCCCATACAGTTCGGCCGGATCGAAGGCCGGCGCGCGGGGTTCGCGCACATCCATCTCCACGGCCTTGGTCGTGTTCAGATTGGCGACGATCGACCGCACGATCTCCAGCGCGTGTTCGTCGTTCTCGGCGACATGATCGACCACGCCCGAGCGGCGGCCGTGCGTTTCGGCCCCGCCCAGTTCCTCGGCCGAGATGACCTCGCCGGTGGCGGCCTTCACCAGCGGCGGGCCGGCCAGGAAGATGGCGCCCTGGTTCCGCACGATCACGGTCTCGTCCGACATGGCCGGCACATAGGCGCCGCCGGCGGTGGACAGGCCCATGACGCAGGCGATCTGGGCGACGCCCTTGGCGCTCATCCGCGCCTGGTTGAAGAAGATGCGGCCGAAATGGTCGCGGTCGGGAAACACCTCGGCCTGGTGCGGCAGGTTGGCCCCGCCGGAATCGACTAGATAGACGCAGGGCAGACGGTTCTGCTCGGCGATCTCCTGGGCGCGCAGGTGTTTCTTCACCGTCATGGGGAAGTAGGCGCCGCCCTTCACCGTCGGATCGTTGGCGACGATCATGACCTCGCGCCCTGAGACCCGCCCGATCCCGGCGATGACGCCGGCGCCCGGCGCTTCGCCGTCATACATGCCGTGGGCGGCCAGTTGGCCGATCTCCAGGAAAGGCGAACCGGGGTCGAGCAACCGCTCCACCCGATCCCGCGGCAGCAACTTGCCGCGGGCGACGTGACGCTCGCGCGCCTTGTCGGAGCCGCCGCGCGCGGCCTTGGCCACATGGTCGCGAAGTTCGGCGACCAGGGCGCTGTTATGCGCGTGCAGGGACTTGTACTTGGGGCTTTGCGGATCGACCGCTGACGTCAGCTTCGGCATGGGGGGTGGTTTAGGGGCGGTTGGCGAAAAGCGCTAGTGAGTGAGACGTGCGCCGAGGCGCGCGGTGAAGGCTCGCCTCCTGCTCACAGGCGCTTTTCACCCCCGACGCCCGCCGTCCTTGCCAGTTCCCGCCTTTTCCCCTATACGCCCCCGCTTTCCAGGGCTTCGGTCCTGACGCGGAACGCCAAAGGGTTGGACAACCGGTCCCGCCGCCGCGCCAGGAGCCATCGTGGAGATCGACTTACCCGGTCGTTTCCGCGCCGACGCCTACAAGGGAGACTACCGCATGGCTCTTTACGAGCACACGGTCATGACGCGCCAGGACATCTCGGCGCAACAGGCCGAAGCGCTGAACGACACCATCAAGGACCTGATCGTGCAAGGCGGCGGCTCCGTCGCCAAGATCGAGTACTGGGGTCTGCGCAACCTGACCTACCGCGTGAAGAAGAACCGCAAGGCTCACTATTCGCTGCTGGCCGTCGACGCCCCTCCCGCCGCCATGGCCGAGGTCGAGCGTCAGCTGTCGATCAACGAAGACGTGCTGCGCTGGCTGACCGTCCGCGTCGAGGAACTGGACCTGGAACTGTCGCCGCTTCTGGCCCGCCGCGAGCGCGAACGCGAGCGTGAACGCGAGCGCACCCCGCGTGACGACGCCGACGCCGCAGACGCCGAATAAGGAAACCGGATCATGACCGACACGACTGCCCCCACCCCGGGCGCCCCGGCCGGCTCCGGCTCCGCCGGCCGCCGCCCCTTCTATCGTCGCCGCAAGGTCTGCCCGTTCTCGGGCGCCAATGCGCCGAAGATCGACTACAAGGACGTCAAGCTGCTGCAGCGCTACGTCTCCGAACGCGGCAAGATCGTGCCTTCGCGCATCACCGCCGTCTCCCAGAAGAAGCAGCGCGAACTGGCAAAGGCCATCAAGCGCGCCCGCTATCTGGCCCTCCTGCCGTATGTGGTGAAGTAAGATGAAGGTCGTTCTGCTGGAACGCGTCGATAACCTCGGCGCCATCGGCGACGTCGTCACTGTCAAGGACGGCTTCGCCCGCAACTTCCTTCTGCCGCGCGACAAGGCCCGCCGGGCCACCGCCGCCAATCTGAAGGCTTTCGAACTCGACCGCGCCGCCATCGAGCAGCGCAACGAGAAGAACAAGGCCGAGGCTCAGAAGATCGCCGACAAGATCGACGGCCAGACCTACATCATGATCCGTCAGGCCGGTGAAACCGGCCAGCTGTACGGTTCGGTCGCCGGTCGCGACGTCGCCGAGGCCATCCAGGCCGAAGGCGGCAAGGTCGAACGTTCGCAGGTGGTCCTGAACACGGCGATCAAGACCCTGGGCGTCCACGAAGTGCCGGTCCGCCTGCACGCCGAGGTCCGCGCCACGGTCAAGATCAACATCGCCCGCTCCATGGACGAGGCCGAGCGCCAAGCCAAGGGCGAGGACGTGATCCGCAGCCAGTTCGACGATGAGCGCCAGGCCGCCGAGCAATCGGCCCAGGAGCTGATCGAAGGCGGCGCCGGTCAACAGGAAGGCTTCGGCGACGAGGCCTGATCCTGGTCCGCCGGATCAGGGCCTGCCCTGATCCAAGGCGAATCGCAAAGACATCAAGGGCGCGTTCCACAAGGAGCGCGCCTTTTTTGCTGCAAAGCGGCGACCCGATCCAGCCGTCGCCCGTCGCCGCTGATATGACAAGTTTGCAACAGACCATTCCGCTTCCGCGCCGCCGAGGCGCCTTGTGCACAACCGTGCCTTGACCCCCTGCCCCTGCGATGAACACATTTCACTCGGGCTCGATTTCAGGCTTCTCCATAGTTGTTTTTTGCGCCGGCCTGGCCCTGGACGTCGTTTTGCGGCCGTCGCCGTCCAAGACCAGAGGTCGCTGTCATTGGGGATAGTCATGAAGCTGATTTCTGGTCGTTCTGTTTTGCTCGCGTTCGCCTCCACCAGCGCACTGATGTCGGCGCCGTGCGCCTTCGCCCAAGAAACACCGCCTTCGACCGACGATGCGGCCGACATAGGCGAGATCGTCGTGACCGGCACGAGAACGGCGGGTCGGACAAGGCTGGACACCATCGCGCCGGTGGACGTCATCTCCGGCGAGACCCTGACCCGGACAGGCACGGGCACGGAAACCGCCGCAGCCCTCGCCGCCGCCGCGCCGTCGATCAACTTTCCGCGTCCCGCCATCTCGGACGGCTCCGACCATGTCCGACCGGCGACCTTGCGAGGCCTGGCGCCCGACCAAACCCTGGTGCTGATCAACGGCCAGCGCGGCCATGTGGGCGCCCTGGTCAACGTCAACGGCGCCCTGGGACGGGGCTCGACCGCCTTCGACCTGAACACCATCCCGTCCGTCAGCTTGGGTTCGGTCGAGGTGCTGCGCGACGGCGCCTCGGCCCAGTACGGTTCGGACGCCATCGCCGGGGTGATCAACCTGCGCCTGCGACAGGCGCGCGAAGGCGGTGGTCTGACGCTGAACTACGGCCGCTACGACACCGAATATGACACCGCGCGCGGATCGCATGAGGCGACAGACGGCGAACAGACCTCCCTGTCCGGCTGGGTCGGTCTGCCCTTGGGCGACGACGGCTTCGTCACCGTATCCGGCGAGCTGCAAAAACGCGACCCGACCAACCGTTCCGACTACGCAGCCCCCTCGGCCGTCGTCGGCAACACCTCCACCACGACCGTGCTCGGCCGGTTCGGCGACCCGGCCGTGGAGTCGCAGTCGCTGTGGTTCAACGCCGGAAAACCGATCAGTGCGGACTGGGAAGCCTACGCCTTCGGCGGAATCCAGCACAAGGTAAGCGAATCCGGCGCCACCGCCCGCGCCTACAACAACGCTAACAATGTCGTCGCCATCTATCCGAACGGCTTTCTGCCTCTGATCAACACCGAGATCGTCGATCGCAATCTGTACGGCGGGGTCAAGGGCGAGGCGGCCGGGATCGAATGGGACCTGTCGGTGGGGTATGGCCGCAACTCGCTGGATTACCGCGTCACCAACTCCCTGAACGCCTCATACGGGGCGGGGTCCAAGCGAGAGTTCAACGCCGGCGGATTGAAATATGACCAGCTCACCCTGGGCATCGATGGCGTGAAACCGCTTGAGGTCGGACTGATCGAACCGCTGAACGTCGCGTTCGGGCTCGAATACAGAACCGAAAGTTTCGAAGTCTACGCTGGCGAACCGGCCTCCTATAATCGCGGAACGGGCGGGACAGGCGGCGCGGGCGCCCAGGGCTTCCCTGGTTTTGCCCCCTCGAACGAGGCCGATGAAGACCGCAATAACTGGAGCGCCTATGTTGATCTGGAAGGTCGGCTGACCCCGGCCCTGACCTTCGGCGTCGCCGGGCGTTACGAGGACTATTCCGATTTCGGCGACCAGTTCACCGGCAAGATCTCGGCGCGCTATGACTTCTCGCCCGCCTTCGCGCTGCGCGGCGCGGTTTCTACAGGCTTCCATGCCCCCGCGCTTCAGCAACAGTATTTCAGCTATACGGCGACCAATCTGGTTACACAGGTCATCGGCGGGGTGCCCACCACCAGCCTGATCCAGGCCGGGACCTTCCGCGTCGATGATCCGGTCGCCCTGGCTCTCGGCTCCAAGCCGCTAGAGCCGGAAACCTCGATCAACTATTCGCTGGGCGCCGTATTCCGCTCTGGCGGCTTCGAACTGACGGTTGACGCCTATCAGATCGAGGTGGAGGACAGGATCATCTATTCGGAAAGCCTGGGTACAACCCGCCCGAGCCAGTCGGCGGCCACGACTACGGCGGTCCAGACCCTGTTGGCGCCCTTTGGGGTCAGCGCGGCGCGCTTCTTCCTGAACGGGGTGGACACCACCACCCAGGGGGTCGATGTCGTCGGCCGTTATCGCTTGCCGACGGATTTCGGACGCTTCGACTTCACCCTGGCGGGGAACTACAATGAGACGACAGTAGACAAGACGCCGGGCACGCCCGCCGGCCTGTCGATCCCCGTTTCTCCCAACTTCCTGTTCGATCGGTCCAACATTCTGGCCTTCGAGGATGGCACGCCGAAGACCAAGGTGGTTGGAGGACTGGACTGGACCCTGGGCGATTGGGCGGTCTCGGCCAAGGCGACCTACTACGCCAGCGTCCTGGTCGCCAATAACGCCTCGACACTGGACTATGAGACCGGCGACCACACTCTCTTCGATCTGGAAGCCCGCTATCAGTTCCCCTACGGGGTCGGTCTGGCCGTCGGGGCGAACAATCTGTTCGACGAATACCCGACCTACACGCCGACCACTCTGAACGGCGCCACCGGCTCGGTCGGTTTCCCGAGCTATTCGCCCTTCGGCTTCAACGGGCGGTTCTTGTACGCTCGTCTCAGCTACAGCTTCTGAGGCGTTCGGCCGGGGCGCGCTCAGTTGCGCGCCCCGGCGTCGAATCCACGAGCCCCGCAGACGACGGATTCACTTCACCCACAGGGGGGACGATCTGTCCACGGTCGTGGAGGCGTCCGCGACTGACGCAGGCGCGTGTCAGGGGTAAAGCGTTAAGACAATGAACGCCTTCGCCCCCCTGCCCTTCTCGTCCTCCCCGTTGGACCCCAACGGCGTCGCCTCCATGCCTCATAACCTGGAGGCCGAACAGGCGCTGCTCGGCGCCTTGATGTTCGACAACGGGGTGTTCGAGCGTCTCAGCGACCGTCTGCGCGGCTCCCACTTCTACGAGCCCTTCCACCAGCGGCTGTTCGACGCCATCGAGGGTCATATCCGTCAGGGCATGCTGGCCGAGCCGACCATCCTGATGGAGCGGTTCAAACAGGACCCCGCCTTCCAGGAGTTCGGCGGCCTGCGCTATTTCGCCGATCTGGTGGACCGAGCCCCGCCGGCGGCCAACGCCCCAGACTACGCCCGCGTCGTCTATGACACGGCCCTGCGCCGCGACCTGATCCGCATCGGCGGTGAAATCATCAAGGAGGCGCCCAATCCGGACGTCCCCGCCGACGAACAGATCGAACAGGCCGAACAAACCCTTTATTCTCTGGCCGAGACGGGCAAGCCCTCGTCCGGTTTCGTCAGCTTCTCCCACGCCCTGTCCGGCGCCGTTCAGATGGCGGCGGAAGCCTATCAGCGCGAGGGCAAGCTGGCCGGTCTGGCCACGGGCCTGCACGACCTGGACCGAAAACTGGGCGGGTTGCACCCATCCGACCTGCTGATCCTCGCCGGACGCCCGTCGATGGGTAAGACGGCTCTGGCGACCAACATGGCCTTCAACGTGGCCCGCGCCTATCAGTGGGAGCCGACGCCGGAGGGCCGCAAGACGGTCAACGGCGGGGTGGTGGCCTTCTATTCGCTGGAAATGAGCGCCGAACAGTTGGCCATGCGGATCCTGGCCGATGCGTCCGGCGTCTCATCCGACAAGCTGCGCAAGGGCGAGATTGACGCTTCGGACTTCGGCAAGCTGCGCGATGCG
The DNA here is from genome assembly GCF_055391505.1 of Brevundimonas sp. Br13. Lineage (NCBI taxonomy): Bacteria > Pseudomonadati > Pseudomonadota > Alphaproteobacteria > Caulobacterales > Caulobacteraceae > Brevundimonas > Brevundimonas sp. Br13. The sequence continues at coordinate 2,516,807 of NZ_AP044008.1, forward strand.
GCGGTCGAAATCGGCGAGGCGCCCCTCTACATCGACGCCACCGGCGGCATCTCCATCTCCAAGCTGGCCGCCCGGGCGCGGCGGCTGAAGCGGATGGAGCACGGGCTGGACCTAATCATCGTCGACTATCTTCAGCTGGTGACCACCGGCGAAGGCGGCGGGCAAAAGAACCGCGTTCAGGAAGTGTCCGAGATCACCGGCGGCCTCAAGGCCCTGGCCAAGGAGCTGAACGTCCCGATCATCGCCCTGTCGCAGCTGTCGCGTCAGGTCGAACAGCGCGACGACAAGCGGCCCCAGCTGTCGGACCTGCGGGAGTCCGGCTCGATCGAACAGGACGCCGACTGCGTGATGTTCGTCTATCGCGAGAGCTACTATCTGGGCCGGGCCGAGCCGCGCGAAGGCACTGAGGAACACCTGCAATGGCAGCAGGACATGGACCGGCTGCAAGGCCAGGCCGAGGTCGTCATCGGCAAGCAGCGCCACGGCCCAATCGGCATCGTCAAACTGGCCTTCGACGCCGACACGGTCCGCTTCGGCAACCTGGCGCACGGCTATGAGGAAGTCAGCTACGAATAGGGCTCTTCCCTAACCGCCGACTTGCGCCATAAGGCCGCCATGCCCTCCCCCGCCCTGCTGTCCGTCGATCTGAACGCCCTGGCCCGCAACTTCCACACGCTGGAAGCCGTGACCGGCGCGCCGGTTCATCCGGTGGTCAAGGCCGACGCCTACGGGCTGGGCGCCGAGGCCTGTGCGACCCGGCTGATGACCGAGGGGGCGCGGACCTTCTTCGTCGCCCGCGCCGATGAGGGCCTGGCCTTGCGGGCGGCGCTGGGCGATGCGCCGGTCGTCTATGTGCTGGACGGCTGCCACGACGGGGCGGCCGGCGTGCTGAAGGCGGCGAACCTGCGTCCAGTGCTGAACCAGCCCCGACAGATGCAGGCTTGGAGCCAGGTCGGCGGCGGCGCCTGCGGCATCCAGATCGACACCGGCCTGAACCGGCTGGGGTTCCGCCCCGAAGACGCGCCGGAGCCGTTCGAGGGCCTCCACCTTGTCATGAGTCACCTGGCCTGCGCCGACGAACCGGACCAGCCGATGAACCGGCGCCAGCGCGACGCCTTCACGGCGGCGGCCGCGCGATATCCGGGCATCACGCGATCCCTGGCCAATTCGGGCGGTTGCTTTCTGGGGCGGGACTACAGCTTCGACGCCGTGCGCCCCGGCGTCTGTCTCTATGGCGGCGGGCCGCAGGGTCGGCCAGATGTCAGGATCGCCGCCGTCGCCACCCTGACCGCCGAGGTCTTGCAGGTTCGAGACGTCAGGGCGGAGGAAAGCATCGGCTATTCCAGAGGCTTCGTCGCCGACCGTCCCGTGCGAGCGGCCGTGGTGGCTGCGGGCTATGCCGACGGTGTCATGCGGGCCTATGGACAAGGCGGCGCCGCCTGGGTGTCGGGCGAGATCCGCCCTCTGCTGGGCCGGGTGTCGATGGACGTCTGCACCCTGGACGTCACCGGCCTGGACGTCGCGGTCGGCGATCGGGTCGAGCTTTTCGGCGCGAACCGTCATCTGGATGAGGCGGCGGCCGCGGCCGGAACCATCAGCTATGAACTATTGACTGCAATCGGCGACCGGGTGCCTCGCGCCTATTGAGGCGAATGCGACCGCGACTGACGTAGAAGAGGCCGATGAAGGCCCGAAGCTCGGCCCGTCACCCGACGTCGGCTGTCTCTGCTAAGGAAGTCCATGGCTCGCGATTCCGCCCTCTACGTCTGTCAATCCTGCGGCTCGGTCCACGGCAAGTGGTCGGGTCAGTGTTCATCGTGCGGGCAGTGGAACACCCTGACCGAAGAGAGCCGTTCCGCGCCGCCGGGCGCGATCAAGCCTTCGGCGGCCGCTTCGGCGCGCGGACGCGGCCTGCAGTTTGAAACCCTTCAATCCAACACCCCCGAACCGCCCCGCATCACGACGGGCGTGGCCGAGTTCGACCGGGTCTGCGGCGGCGGCGTGGTTCCGGGTTCGGCCATCCTGCTGAGCGGCGATCCGGGCGTGGGCAAGTCCACCCTGCTGCTCGAGGTCGCGGCCAAGGCGGCGCTTCGCGGCGGGCGTATCGCCTATATCTCGGGCGAAGAGGCCGTCGAGCAGATCCGAGCGCGGGCCAAGCGGATGGGGCTGGACCAGGCGCCGGTCAATCTGGCGGCGGCGACGGCGCTGCGCGACATCCTGGGCACGCTGAAGCGCGAACAGTTCGACATCGTCATCGTCGATTCGATCCAGACCCTGTGGTCCGACGTTCATGAGAGCGGGCCCGGCTCCATCACCCAGGTCCGGGCCTGCGCCGGCGAAATGGTCCGACTGGCCAAGACGCAAGGGATCGCCGTCGTCCTGGTCGGCCACGTCACCAAGGACGGCCAGGTGGCCGGGCCGCGCGTGGTCGAACACCTGGTCGACGCCGTCATGACCTTCGAGGGCGAGCGCGGCTATCCGTTCCGCATTCTGCGCGCGGGCAAGAACCGGTTCGGCGCCACCGACGAAATCGGGGTGTTCGAAATGGGCGACAGCGGCCTGCGCGAAGTCGCCAATCCCTCGGCCCTCTTCCTGGGCGAAGGCAAGGACCGGGCGCCCGGCGCCGCCGTCTTCGCCGGGATCGAAGGCTCGCGGCCCGTTCTGGTCGAGATCCAGGCCCTGGTGGCGCCGTCCGCCTATGGCACGCCGCGGCGGGCGGTGGTCGGTTGGGACTCCGGTCGCCTGGCCATGTTGCTGGCGGTGCTGGAGGCCCGGTGCGGCCTGGGCTTCGGCGACAAAGATGTCTATCTGAACGTCGCCGGGGGGCTGCGGATCAACGAGCCGGCGGCGGACCTGGCGGCGGCGGCGGCCTTGATCAGCTCGGCGCTGGACATGCCCCTGCCCCAGGGCTGCGTCGTCTTCGGCGAGATCGGCCTGTCGGGCGAGGTGCGCAGCGTGGGCCGAGCCGAGGCGCGGCTGCGCGAGGCTCAGAAGCTGGGCTTCGACCATCTGCTGTGCCCGCCCCTGCCCCAGAGCGCGGGGAAGACAAACGGGGTCAAGGTGACGTCGGCGACGCGTTTGACGGATGTGGTCGAACGAATCTCGCAAAACCGCTATTAGACGGGCGCAACAGTTTCTGGACCTCTGAGTGACCGGTTACGACGTCTTCGCCATAGTGGTGATCCTGTTCTCCGCCGCCGCCGGTTGGGTGCGCGGCGGGGTGCGCGAGATCATCACCCTGCTCAGCGCCCTGCTGGCGGCGCTGATCGCCCTGGTGACCCTGCCCTGGACGGCCATGCTGGGGCGGGCCCTGGTCAATCCCGACTGGGCCGGGACGATCCTGGCGGCGATCGTGACCTTCATGGTCGTCTATTTCGGCATCCGCATCTTCGGCTCCTTCCTGTCCAAACAGGCCCAGGCCCATCCGCAGTTGGGAGGAATCGACCGGTTCATCGGAGTGTTCGTCGGCGCAGGCCGGGCCTTGGTCCTGTTGGGCGCCGTCCATCTGGTCATCGTAGCCGCCATGCCGGGCGAACGGACGCCGAAATGGCTGACCCAGGCGGCGCTCTATAAGGTCAGCGCCGTCGGCGCCCGCGCCATTCAGATCGTCCTGCCCGGCATCGGGCGCGGCGCCGATGCGATCACGCCTGTGGTGGATTCATCCGTGCGCAAAGGGTTTTCGAACGACGAAGCCTTGCCTCGGACGCAATCCGAGACTAACTCGCCGCGCGAAGCCGCCCCGTAAGTTTCCCCCGGTCATCGGAGCCCCTCGATGCGCCACCATATCGCCGATCCCGTCGTTCACCGCGAGCACTGGCGCGAGCCGGAGGATGATCAGCTCCGTCTGGAGTGCGGCGTCTGCGGCGTTTGGGGCGCGGATGAAGACGAAGGCTCCGCCGTCGTCGCCCTGGGCCTGCATGCGCTTCAGCATCGCGGTCAGGAAGCCTGCGGCATCGCCAGCATCAAGGACGAACGCTTTTACACCGAACGCCATCAGGGGCTGGTGGGCGAGGCCTTCGGCGGCGCCGACCTGATGACGCGCATGCCCGGTCGCGCGGCTGTCGGCCACACTCGCTACTCCACCGCCGGCGGGTCCTTCCTGCGCAACATCCAGCCGATGTTCGCCGACCTGGACCAGGGCGGCATCGCCATCGCCCACAACGGCAACCTGACCAACTTCAAATTTCTGCACAGCCAGCTGGTCAGCGAAGGCGCCATCTTTCAATCGACCTCGGACTCCGAAGTCATCCTTCACCTGATAGCACGCAGCCGTAAGGCCAAGATCGTCGACCGCTTCATCGACGCCCTGGCGCGGATCGAGGGCGGCTACGCCCTGGTGGCCCAGACCCGTCACAAGATGATCGGCGCGCGCGACCCTCTGGGCATCCGCCCCCTGGTGCTGGGCCAGATAGGCGAGGCCTGGGTCCTGGCGTCAGAAACCTGCGCCCTGGACATGATGGGCGCCGCCTTCGTGCGCGACGTCGAACACGGCGAGGTCGTGGTCATCGACGAGAACGGCGTCGAATCGATCAAACCCTTCCCCGCGCGCGCCGCTCGCCCCTGCCTGTTCGAATACGTCTATTTCTCGCGTCCCGACTCGGTCGTGAACGGCCGTTCGGTCTATGAAGTCCGCAAGGACATGGGCCGGGGTCTGGCCCGCGAATGGGGCGTGGACGCCGACATCGTCGTGCCGGTGCCCGATTCCGGCGTGCCCGCCGCCCTGGGCTATGCCCAGGAGAGCGGCATCCCCTATGAGATGGGCATCATCCGCAGCCACTATCTGGGCCGCACCTTCATCCAGCCCAGCCAGGGCGCCCGGCAGAAGGGCGTGCGGATGAAGCACAGCCCCAACAAGTCTGCCCTGGCCGGCAAGCGGGTCGTGCTGATCGACGACTCCATTGTGCGGGGCACCACCTCGGTCAAACTGGTCCGCGCCGTCCGGGCGGCCGGCGCCAAGGAGGTTCATCTGCGTTCGGCTTCCCCGCAGATCCTTTTCCCCGACTTCTACGGCATCGACATGCCCGAACGGGCGCAACTGCTGGCGGCCAACAAGACGCTGGAGGAGATGCGCGAAATGCTGGAGGTCGATTCGCTCGGCTTCCTGTCCATCGACGGCCTGTATCAGGCCATGGGCGAGCCCGGCCGCAACAATGACGCGCCCCAGTTCACCGACCACTATTTCACCGGCGACTACCCCACCCGCCTGCTGGACCGGGAGATCGAGGAAGGCGGCCGGGAGTTTTCAGCCCGACAGCTTTCGCTGCTGGTCAGCGCATGATATCACGGGTTGATGGCGCACAACCCAGTTCAAAACAGCCAACTGCAGGAGGGGAGGCTCGTCCTGATCAGGCTTGGCGACCGCCTTCTGGCGATTGTCGGGATGTTCTTCGTCTTGAACCTGATCCTGGCGGCAAACCAGTCCGCACTATCGCCTTCGACCCTCGCTGGGTTGACGACGGGCGTGGGCGCCGGGCATCTGCTCTTCGGCAAGCGCCGCTTTCGCGTGCCGTCGATGGTTTGGCTGGGCGTCGGTTTGGTGATGATCTTGGTCGCCACTAAGGCGTCATACGGCCTCGCTAAAGCAGCGTTCGGCGGAAACTGAGTCACATCAGGGCGTCAGCTTCAGCCTGTGATCGCCGCACGCTCGATCCCGCTTGGCGGCCGCCGCAAACGCACGCTAATCATGGCGGATGTCAGACCTGCCCCTCAAAGACCGTATCGCCCTCGTCGTCGGGGCCTCGCGCGGCATCGGCTATGAGAGCGCCCTCGCCCTGGCCAAGGCCGGGGCGCACGTGGTCGCAACGGCCCGGACCCAGGGCGGACTGGAAGAGCTGGATGACGCCGTGTTCGCCGCCACCGGCAAACACGCCACCCTGGTCCCGTTTGACCTGGTCGACGGGGGCGGCATCGACCGGCTGGGCGGAGCGATCTTCGAACGGTTCAAGAAGCTGGATGTCTGGGTCCAGGCGGCGGCGACCATGGGGCCGTCGGGCCTGACGCCGGTGGCCCACGCCGACCCGCGCGAGTTCGCCAAGGTGGAGAAGGTCAACTTCACGGCCGTCTACCGGCTGATCCGCTCGCTGGAGCCGCTGCTGCGCGCCTCGGACGCCGGGCGGGCGATCCATTTCACCAGCAGCGTGGCGACGACGCCCCGCGCCTTCTGGGGCATGTACGCCGCCACCAAGGCAGGCGCCGAAGCTCTGATCAAGGCCTGGGCGGACGAGGTGGAGAGCACCCCGATCCGCGTCAGCATCGTCGATCCGGGCCGAATGCGCACCGCCATGCGCGCCCAGGCCTTCCCCGGAGAAGACCCGCAGACCGTGCCCCATCCATCGGAAATCGGTCCCCTGGTGGTCGAACTGGCGCGAGGCGACCTGACGCCTCCGCCGACGATCCGATTCCGTGACTGGAAGGCCGGGTTAACGACGGAAGCTCTGGTCTGAAGTCATGCGAGGCCAGAGCCCTTCTGATCGCCGCCAATCAGGGTAGGCGCACCAGCGTAGCCAACCAGCCCTGGGCCTGGGCCAGGTCGACGGCCTCAAACAGCGGTATGGCGAGCAGGAAAACCAGCCCGTCTCTAATCGTGGTCAGAAAGAAGTTGGGCCGCACCGACAGCTCTGGCTCGTCCCGCCAGAGGGAGAAGTCAGGCAGGAAACGAGGCGTCCGCGCCTTGTAATCGGCATAGGCGGCGCCGAAGGTCGCGCCCAGCCATGCCTCTTCGCGGCGAACGGTCAGATAGAAGACCGCCACGGACGCGAGGGTGAACAGCACCGCCAGCGTCAGGCTGCCGCTCTGGGCGCCGACGCCGAAGGCACCGAAGAAGCTGAAGATATAGAGGGGATTGCGGCTGATCGAATAGGGGCCGCGCGAGACGATCTCGGCCTTCTTGCGCCCTCCGATATAGAGGGAACACCAGGCCCGGCCGACGATGGCGAAGACGATCGCGGCCAGACCCACGGCCTCGACGCCCTCGTGAAGCGGACTGTCCAGGCCCGTGGCGGACTGGGACACCATCGTCAGGCCCACCAGACCCAGCAGGGCGACGAGCACGGCGCCCTTACGCACCTTTTGCACCGCTTGAAGATCGAAGATCGGGGATGTCGTCATGGTGTTCTCCTATCCTCCAGGGATCAAGCGCCGCAGTGGGCCTTGCTGCAAGCCCTATGATTGCAAACGAATATCCCTCTCGAAAAAGGACGCCATCGGAGGGAACTTCAGACAGCCGCAATTCCCGTGCTTGCCCCGCGCCCAGCCTGTCTGATCCACAGGCTGGCTCAGCAGGATGGCGACGATCAGGGCGGGCATGGCGAACGAGGCGGACCAAGACCCTAGCCTTGATCAACACCCCTCGCCATCGGCGTCAGCCGCTCCAGAATGTCCGCCAGTTCCTGGGGCCAGATCGTCTCGGTGGAGGCGCGGATCTGGTCGAGGCTCCACCAGCGGTGCTCGGCCAGGACGCGCCGCTCCGTCTCGGTCCAGCCGGCGGAGGACAGGTCGAAGTCGTCGCTGCGGAGCAGGAAGAAGCGCTGATCGACGTCGGCCATGCAGCCGTCGGGCAGGCGGAAGCTGACGCGGACGCGGGCGACCTGGGGGCCCGGATCAGCGACGATCAGGCCCGTCTCCTCGAACAGTTCGCGGCGTGCGGCGTCCTCGTAGGTCTCGCCCGGATCGCAGCCGCCGCCCGGCGTGGCCCAGAATTCGGATCCCGCAAGGGGGCCGTCGGCGAAGGCGAAACGGAACAGCAGCACCCGCCCCTGCCCGTCCAGGATCAGCCAGCGCGAGGTCGGCCGGTCGGGAAGGACGGACGCGACCTCGCTCATGAGGTCACTTCTTGGCGCCGCCCTTCTGGCCGGTGCGGATGCGGCCTGAGCGCGACACTTGACGGGCGCCGCCGCGCGCGCCCTTCTGGATCGCAACAGACGATCCGGCCTTCTTGGACGCGCTGGCCTTCAGGCCGCCCAGCACCTTGGGCTGGGCCTTGCGGGTCTTCTTCTGCTCCAGCGCCTTGCCGGGCAGCTTGGACAAGGCCTCTTCCTTCTCGGCCTTCTTGACGCGGCGCGGCGCGGTCTTGGCGTCGCCCTTGTAGCGTTCCGGGCCGGACTTGGCGCCGCCCTCGGCATAGGGATTGGCGCCGCTGGACTTGACGTTCAGGCGGATCGGCGTGCCCGGCAGGTCGAAGCTCTCCCGGATCGAATTGACCAGATAGCGCTTGTAGTGATCCGGCATGGCCTCGGCCCGATTGGCCATCAGCACGAAGGTGGGCGGACGGGCCTTGGTCTGGGCGATGTATTTCGGCTTGATCCGCTTGCCGTCCACGGCGGGCGGCGGGTGGCGCTGGGTCGCCATGGACAGCCAGGTGTTCAGATCCTTGGTCTTCACCTTGACCGACCAGGTGTCATAGGCCTGAAGCACCGCCGGCATCAGCCGATCGACGCCCCGCCCCGAGTGGGAAGACAGGGCCACAAAGGGCGAACCCTTCAACTGAGGCAGTTTGTCTTCCGCCAGGGTCTTCAGCTTGGCCAGCCGCGACTGGGGTTCGTCTTCCAGGTCCCATTTCGACGCGACATAGACGAGGGCGCGGCCTTCGCGCTCGACCAGATCGGCCAGCTGAAGATCCTGGGTGTCGAAGGCGTCGTCCTTGTCCATGACCAGGATCACCACCTCGGCGAAGGTGATGGCGCGGATGGTGTCGGCGACCGACAGCTTCTCCAGCTTCTCCTGAACACGGGCCTTGCGCCGCATCCCGGCCGTGTCGATCAGGCGGATGTTCTTGCCCTCGAACGTCCAGTCCACCGAGATGGAGTCGCGGGTGATCCCGGCTTCCGGCCCCGTCAGCAGCCGGTCGTCGCCGATCAGACGGTTGATCAGGGTGGACTTGCCGGCGTTGGGCCGGCCGATCACGGCGATACGGATCGGCTTGTCCGGCTCGTCGATCTCCTCGACGAAGATGTCCTCCGAACCGGCGCGGAGGGCGGCGTAGAGGTCGGCCATGCCCTCGCCGTGCTCTGCGGAGATAGCGACGGGCTCGCCGAAACCCAGGGCGTGCGCCTCGCCCACGCCGCCGCCGCTCTCACGGCTCTCGGACTTGTTGGCCAGCAGGATGATCGGCTTGTGCACCTTGCGCAGGCGTTCGGCGAAGATCCGGTCCAGCGAAGTCACGCCTTCGCGGGCGTCCATCATGAACAGGATCAGTTCGGCGTCGTCGATGGCCGCCTCAGTCTGTTCGCGCATCCGCGCCTCGAGGCTTTCGTCAGTGACGTCCTCATAGCCGGCCGTGTCGATCAGCGTCAGGTCCATGTCGCCGATATTGCCGTCGGCATAGCGCCGGTCGCGGGTCACGCCGGGCCGGTCGTCGACCAGCGCGAGGCGCTTGCCGACGAGACGATTGAACAGTGTCGATTTGCCCACATTGGGGCGGCCGACGATGGCGACCTTCAGAGCCATGTCGGCCTTCTAACGTAATTCTGGCTGAAAATCAGCGGATACAGATCAGCTGACCGGTGTCGGTCAGCACATAAAGGGCGCCGTTATAGGCCGCAGGCGCGATATAGGCGGGCGCGCCCAGCTTCAACGTCGTCTGAGCGACGCCCGTCTTCGGATCGAAGGCGACCGCTTCGCCGTAGGAGTTGACCATCACCAGACGGTTCGAGGCCAGCAGCGGGCCGGACCACTGCGGCGTGATGGTGCGACGGCCGAAGCGCAGGAAGCCGCCGACCTTGCGGGCGCGGCCTTCATTAAGCTCGCGAGTCCAGTAGATCTGGCCGGTGTCGCGATTGGCGGTGATCAGCTCGCCGGACTTGGACACGACGAAGACCACGTCCCCGACCGGCAGGGGCGCGTTCACGCCCGTGACCGGCAGTTGCCATTTGGGTTGGCCCGAGCGCAGGTCCAGGGCCGACAGCACGCCCGAATGGCTGACGCCAAAGACCATGCCGCGGCTGATCACGGGGCGACCGGCCACGTCACGGACCTCGGACAGGGCGCTGGTGCGGCTGGTGCGCGACAGGGTCTGTTCCCACAGGGACTGGCCGTTCAGGGCGCTCAGCGCCACCAGCTGACCCGAGGCGAAGGGGGCGATGACGGTGTTTCCGGTCACGGCCGGGCTGGAGGCGCGCATCACACGGGCCGGCTCGGCGATGCCGCGATAGGTCCAGTCCTGGGCGCCGGTGTCGACGTCGAAGGCGAACAGCTGGCTGTCCACGTCCACGACGAAGACGTGCGAACCGACCACCGTCGGCGCCCCGTGAATGGGGGCGTCCACCGGCTGAGTCCAGGCGACGGTCCCGGTATTGGCGTCCAGCGCCGTCATGGAGCGATAGCCGGAGGAAACGAAGACCTTGCCGCCGGCCACGGCGACGCCACCGCCGAAGCCGCCGTTGCGGTCGCGCTCGCCGTTCTTCACGTCGGTCTTCCACAGAACCGCGCCCGTGTCGGCGGAAACGGCCGACACGGTCGATTCGCCGTCCAGAACGAAGATCTTGCCGTCGGCGGCGACGATGGGCGCCATGACGTTGCCGACGCGGGCCGACCCGCGGCCGATGTCGCGCTTCCAGGCGATCTTGAAGTCCGGCGCGGCGATGACGTGCTCGACCAGGTTTTCCGCCGTGCCGCCCGGCTGGGTCCAGGCCGTCGCGGCCTGCGGACCCGGCAGGAAATAAGTCCGACCGGACAAGGCCGCCGAGGGCGCCAGTTGCTGTTCGAACTCCAGCACCGAGATGCGCTGGCCTTCGGACGCCGTCGCTTTGGGATCGCCCTTCTTGCCCAGACCGAAGGGCAGGTTGCGACTGACGGCGCCGCAGGAGGCCATGGTGGCGGCGACGCCGCAGATCAGCGCGACTTTCAGAACTCGGTTCATCGGGGGCGTCCTGTCGGGGGTCGTCACTGTTGGGCGGGAGCGGTGGACGGAGCGGGGGCGGCCGGCGGAGGCGCCGACTTGGCCGCATCGACGATGGCCTTGAGGGCGCCGGCCGTACCGGCGTCGATCGTGGCCACGGCGATATTGGCGCGCTGGCGGACGTCGTCGGGCACGTCCTGGCCCAGTTGCAGCAGAACGAAGGCTTCACGCGCCTCCTTGGTCTTGCCGTGTTGCAGCCGCGCCAGGGCCAGGGCTTCCTGGGCGAAGGCGTGCAGCGGGCGATCGTCCTCGGCCAGGGGCGTCAACCGCGCCTCCAGATCGGCCAGGGGCGCCGTATCCATCACCAGGAAGGCGGCCTTGAGGGCTGGCGGGTCCGAAAGGATTGGATCGCCCGATGCCTTGGCCGCCTCGTCAAACAGGCGAACCGCATCCGGAATCTTGTTGGCGCTGACCGCCAGCCCCGCCTGTTGTTGCAGGGCCATGACCTTATAGGCCCCGTTACCTTCCTTGGCCGCTTCTTCGAAGGCGGCGCGCGCATCGACGGGCTTGTCGGCCCGCAGGGCCTCCATGCCGCGATCATAGGCCTCAGCGGCCTTGGCGGCCTTGCTCGAGTTCAGGCTGTCCCAGCCCCACCAGCCCAGGGCGGCGACAAGGGCGACCACCAGAACGGCGCCCACGACGGGCAGCCAGGTGCGGGCCAGGCGCTTGTACCGGTCGGAGCGAAGCTCCTCCTCGACCTGTTCGAAGACATCAACCACGGAAACGTCGCCCCAAAATCGCAAAAAGCAAACCGGCGCGGACCCTAGAAGGTCGGCCCCTCGCCCGCAACGTCGTCCGTTACTGCGAAGCCGGCTTTTTCGAGAAGTAGGTCTCGACTTCGGCAGGAAAACGGCGGGTTTTCACATCATTGGCGAAAGCGGCGGCCGCACGGTCGATCTCGGTGCGCAGATCGGCGTATTTCCGCACGAACTTCGGCGCCCAGTCAAACAGGCCCAGCATGTCGTTGACCACCAGGACCTGGCCGTCGCAGGCGGCCGAGGCGCCGATGCCGATGGTGGGAACGTCCAGGGCCTCGGTGATCTCGCGCGCCAGCGATTCGGCGACGCCCTCGATGACGATGCAAAAGGCGCCGGCCTCGGCCGTGGCCCTGGCTTCCGCCAGGACCCGATCCCGCTCGACGTCTGTACGGCCCTTGGCTCGGAAACCGCCCTCGGCCAGCACCGCCTGAGGGCGCAGGCCGACATGCCCCATGACCGGAATGCCCCGCCTCACCAGAAAGGCTACGATTTCGGCCAGTTCGACGCTGGTCTCCAGCTTGACCGCCTGGGCGCCGGTTTCCTTCATCACCCGCACGCAGTTGTCGTAGGCCGCTTCCTTGCCCCCCTCATAGGAGCCGAAGGGCATGTCGACCACGACCAGGGCCCGGCGCGATCCACGCACCACCGCCTGACCGTGCAGGATCATCATGTCCAGGGTGACGCCGACGGTGTTGGGCAGGCCGTGCACCGCCATCCCCACGCTGTCGCCGACCAGAAGAACGTCGCAATGGGGATCGAGCAGCCCCGCCATCGGAGCGTCATAGGCGGTCAGGCAGACGATCGGCTCGCCGCCTTTTCGTCCCGCGATGTCGGGGACCGAAATCCGTTTGACGGTCTCTTGAACATGAACGGACATTGGGCGCCTCCTGACCTGAGGGGCGTCAGATAGGCGCGCCGAAGACGCAAGTCACCCTCAGACGTCCTGCGACAGCTTCACAGCTCCCGCCGCCAGCAGGGCCGCCACCGCGCCCGCCGCGATCCAGAAGGCCAGCATGCCTGAGCCGCCCATCAGGTCGATCGACCCAAGTCCCAGGCTGTCCAAGCCTGTCTGGGCCGCGCCCTGGGCCGCGGCTGCGGCGGTCCGCACCCCCTGCGTCAGGGTCGTGTCGGGGTCGCCGCTGAAGTTGAAGTTCACGCCCTCCCGCACGGCCAGGACGCCGCCGACCAAGCCGGCCGCTGTCAGAGCCAGACCGCGCCAGCGCGACCGCTTCTCCAGCCGGGCCTGCAAGGTGGCCACGAACAGCGCCTCGTCCGCCAGAGTCGGAGTGCGCGAAAAAAGGCGCTCGATCATCGGATCGAATTCGTCAGCCGACATGGAGCGACCTCCCGTCCGCCGCCACGGGTTGCAACCGCGCGCGGAGTTTATCCAGACCACGTTTGACATGTGACTTCACCGTGCCCAGTGGCAAATTCATGGCTGCCGCAATCTCCGGGTGAGACATCCCCGCGCCGTGGCACAGGGACACGCAGACCCTTTCCGTTTCGCTGAGGGTCCTCAGCGCCTCGTCCAGATCCATGGAGCCGGCCTGATCCTGCGCCGGCGCCGCCTCATCGGCCTCCGCCTCGGCCACATAGCGGGCTTCGCGGGCGACGCGCTTCAGATAAAGCCGGGCGGCGATCTTCTTGATCCAGCCCGCAAAGGTCCCCTGCCCCCGAAACTCCGAACAGCGCTGAAAACCCTGCAGAAAGGCGTCCTGGGCGACGTCGTCGGCCAGGGACGGCGCCGCGCCCATGCGGCGCAGCAGCCCCCGGACCGCCGAACCGTGCCGCCGGACCAGTTCGCCATATTCCCGCCGTCCGCCGGCCGCCGCCTGGGCGGCCAGCTCGACGTCGTGCAGATCACGCAAGGACTTGCTCATGACGTCCCCCTCCGGTCGACGTCAGGCCTTGTTCGGGTTGAAGAAGCCCAGGATGATGAAGGCGATCCCGATGGCGACGGGAATGCACGCCAGACCCAGCAGAGGATTGGCCACGCCGCCGTTCCATCCGTTGCCCCCTAGATCGCTGACAAGGCCGAACGCCCCGATCCCAACACCCGAGGCCAGGCTCAGCACGCCCTTGCGGATGTCCTTGGTCCGCGACGGCAGGCTTTTCTGCACGTCCTTGGTCATGGCGTCGATCAGTTCGGGCGGCAGGGTCTGGCCCTTGTCCACCGCATGGCGGACGGTCAGCTGCATCTCGGTGCGCTCGCGGCTTTTCAGATAGGAGGGGCCCACGACCACGGCGACGATGGAGCCGAAGACGATGAAGACGATGAAGATGGGTGTCAGTTCCATGACGAACTCTCTTTGATCCGTTGTGACAGCCTGATGCGGCGGCCTTCTGATCACAAGAGGCGCCGGCCCGCGCAAACGGATGCGGGAGCCCAGATGAAATATCGGTAAGCTGTCTCACGAATGCGGCTGACGCGTCCGGTCGAGGCGACTAGGGTCGTCTTCATTGTCATTCTAAGGAGCGTCCCATGGCCCATGTCGTTTACCGGATCGTCGAACACGACGGGGGCTGGGCCTATCAGGTCGGCGACACCTATTCCGAAACCTATTCCACCCATGAGGCGGCCAAGGCTGCCGCCGTCCAGGCCTCGCGGGAACAGAAGGTTCCGGACGAGAACGCCGCCATCGAATATGAAACGGCGGACGGTCGCTGGGTCACCGAAACGGCGGACGGACACGACCGGCCGGTCACCGACGTCGAAGACTGAGGCGAAGACGGTGTTGATTTCGCGTCGCGCCCTTCTCGCCGCCTCCGCCGCCCTGCCGCTGGCGGCCTGCGCCAACAGCGGCTTGGCCGGCGGACCCGCTGACCGGGAGCCGATCCCCTCCCTGACCTTGGCGACCTTCAACATCTGGCACGACATGGGCGATTGGCCCGCGCGGCGGCCGCTTCTGATCGCGGCGCTCCGGGCTCAGAACGCCGATGTCATCGCCTTGCAGGAGGTGCTGGAGGACGCGGACAAGGGGCTGGAGAATCAGGCCGAAATCCTGGCGCGCGAACTGGGCGGCTATCAGGTCGCCTTCGTCTCCACCGATCCCGAAGACGCGCGGCGTCGCTACGGCAGCGCCCTTCTGACCCGTCTGCCCGTACTGGCGCGCGACTCGGTGCGGCTGGAGCCCCTGGACGACTACCGCACGGCGCTGCGTCTGCGCCTGTCCGTCGGCGGCCGGCCCGTCGACGTCGCGGTCACCCACCTGGCCTGGCAGCAGGACGCCGGAGCCGTGCGCGCCCGCCAGATCGGCCATCTGCTGTCCTGGCTGCCTCAGGACGGGACGCCGCTGATCGTCATGGGCGATTTCAACGCCGCCCAGGACGATTCGGGATTGGCGGCTCTGACCGGCCCGCGCTTCATCAGCGCCCTGCCCGCCGGCGCGGCCGAGACGACCCTCAATCCGGCCAAGGGGCATCCGAACCGGGTCATCGACCACATCTTCGTGGAGCGGGCCTTCTTCACTCCCGCCGCCGCCCATCTGTTCGGGGATCAGCCCACCGGCGGGGAATATCCGTCAGATCATTTCGGGGTCGCCGCGACCGTCGCCTTCAACTGAAGGCCTGGGCGTAGAGGTCGGGCTTGAATCCGACCAGCCGCCGATTCCCCAAGTCCAGGATCGGCCGTTTGATCATCGAAGGCTGGGCGATCATCAGGGCGACGGCCTTGTCTCGGTTCAGGCCCGCCTTGTCGGAATCCGGCAGCTTCTTGAAGGTCGTGCCGGCGCGGTTCAGCACCGCCTCCCAGCCGTGTTCATCGACCCAATCGGACAAAGCTTTCGAGCTCACGCCTGACGTCTTGTAGTTGTGAAACAGATAGTCGACGCCGTTCTGCTCCAGCCAGACACGTGCTTTTTTGACTGTATCGCAGTTGGGAATGCCAAAAAGTGTCACGGTCATGGACGATGATCTCAAATGAAGCCGCTGTTGTAGGTGCTTTTCCTTACATGCGGAGAAACTCTATGTGGAGAGGGTTTCGCCGACACAGGCTGGGTTCGCAATCCTCAACGACATCCCTGATGCTTCAGCCGTTCCTGCAACACACCTCAGCCCTGATGAAAACGCGGGCGGCGCTGAGCGCTTCGATCTTTTTATCGTTTCTGACGGCCGCGATGATCATCATGGTCCTCATCGTCTTCGGCAATCTTGAGGTCATTCGCGCGGCGGATCGGCGCGTTCAGAATTCGCTTGCAGTGGAAACCGCCACGACGAAGGTCCTAGCCGCCGCCCTGGACGACCAGACGAACGTCCGCTTTGAAAGCGCGCTGAACGAACTGATCGCACTGACCCGCGACAACCCCGTTCAAAACGCGCGTCTGGAGGCGCTGCGTCAGATCGCAGAAAGCCACAGAAGAGCAGACATCCTATCCGAACACACCAAGCTGCAGGAGACGAGCGAACACATACGGGTTCAGCAGACGGCGCACCTCATCGCCCTGTCAGACGCGTTCAGGGCGGAGGAGGCGCGATTGGCCCGCGTCCGGGAAAGCCAGCGCGACCGCGCCTTCTTCATCGCCTACTCGACCGTCCTGGCGGCAGGCGTGACGGCGCTGGCCTTCGGCTTGGGCCTGGGCCTATGGGGCGTTCGCGCCTCGGTTCGGCGCGAACGCGAAATCCTCGGCTTCGCCAAGGCCAAGGCCCAGACTTTGGCGGTCGTGAGCCACGAAATCCGCACGCCCTTGAACGGCATGCTGGGCATGTTGCAGGTCATGGCGACCGAACCGATGTCGGACGCTCAGAGACGCCGGCTCGAGGTGGCCCTGGAGTCGGGGGAGACCTTGACGACCCTTCTCAATGATCTGCTCGACGCCTCCAAGCTGGAAGCCGGCCGCCTTGAACTGCTGGAAGAGGATTTCGATCTCGACCGGCTTCTGGCTCGGCAGGAGGCGGCGTTCGGGGCGGTCGCGCGCAACAAGGGCGTCGGCTTCCAGGTCGAGGTTCAGCCCGAGGCCGCCGGCGATTGGAAGGGCGATCGGGTCCGCATCAGTCAGATTCTGGCCAACCTCATTTCCAACGCAGTGAAATTCACCGCCGACGGCAAGGTCCGCTTGTCCGTCAGCGCGCCGGTGACCGGCGGTCTCCGGTTCGAAGTGCACGACACAGGGATCGGCATGGATGAGGCGGCCCTCGCGCGCCTGTTCACGCCCTACAGCCAGGCCGGCGCCGGCACCGCCCACACATACGGCGGCACCGGACTGGGCTTGTCGATCTCCCGCTCCTTGGCCCGACTTATGGGCGGAGACATCACGGTCCAAAGCGTTCCGGGTCAGGGATCGTGCTTCATCGTGGATCTCCCGCTGGAGCGTGGGCGGCGCGTAGAGGCGGAGGTCGAAGCCGCGCCCGATCTGGTCGATCTGCGGGTCCTGGCGGCGGACGACAACCCCGTGAACCGGCATTTCCTCTCGTCCGTTCTGACCAGTTTGGGCGTGAAGGTCGATCTGGTGGAGGACGGAGATCAGGCCGTCGCGGCTTGGCGGGCCGCGTCCTATGACCTCGTCCTGCTGGATCTTCGCATGCCCGGTTGCGACGGCTTCCAAGCCGCGCGCCGCATCCGTGCGCAAGAGACGCACGGCGCCCGCACCCCCCTCCTGCTTTTGTCCGGCGACGTGTCGGCCGATGTTCAGAAAGAAGGACGTTCAGCGGGGCTGGACGGCTTCGTGTCCAAACCCTTGGACATCCACACCCTGATCGAAGCCATGACCGCCGCCCTGACCGATGGTCGCGCCCAGGCCGCCTGATCAGAAACGCTTCGTCAGACCCAGACTGATCACCCGACCACGGGGGTCGGCCACGACGGGGTCGTATCCGAAGGCGAACTGGGCCAGGGGCGGCGCCTTGTCGGCGATATTGACCGCGCCCAACGTCACATCGACGTCGGTCCCGACGGAGCGGGTGTAAAGCAGGTCGATGGTCGTTTGGCTGGCGATCGAGGCGTCGGTGATCCCGCTGCGGTCGTTGGCGTAGCCCGCCGTATAATGAACAAGGCCGGTCAAAGCCTGCCTTCCGTCGCGCCAGTCCAGAACCAACTCTCCCCGATTGCGCGGCAAGGATCGACCGATGTTGTTCAGATTGGTGGACCCCACGCCGGACACGGCGTCGGCGCTCGCATTCAGGCGGATGTCGTAGCGATCGACATAGGTCCAGTCCGCCGCCGCCGACGCCCGTCCGCCCCAAAGATCGCGGCCGTAGCGGGCCGACAGATCCACCCCCTGGGTTTCGATCGACGAGGCGTTGATGAAATAGAGCTGAACGAAGGTCAGGGCCCCGCTCGCGGACCGGGTCAGACGCGACTGGGCGTCCGTACCCGTCCGTCCCGCCAAATCATCGGCCGCCGCCTGGTTGATCACAGCCTGGGCCGATTCCTTGACCACCTGATCTCTATAGTCGAACCGCCAGGCGTCGAGGGACAGCTCCAGCCCGTCCAGCGGACGCCACTGCGCGCCAAAGGTCAGGCTTTCCGACTTCTCAGGCTTCAGCTCCGGATCGCCGGAAGTCAGGGTGTTGACGAAGACGAAGGCGCCGCGATCCAGCACCGAAGGCTGCGCCGCCTGAGCGCCGGACTGGGCGTAGACCGAGGGCGCCCGATAGCCCTGGCCCCAGGACGCCCTCAGGGCGAGGGCGTCCACCACCTCCCAGCGAACGGCCGCCTTGGGATTGAACCGGCCTTCCCCGTCATAGGCTTCATAGCGGCCGGCCAGTTGGGCCTCGATCCGGTCTCCCAGATGCAGACGCGCCTCGGCATAGGCGGCCAAAGCCTGCTGGTCGCCGTCGAAGTCCGGCGAATAGCCGGCCGTCAGCAGGTCGCCGCGGTTGACGAGATCTTTCCAGTCGTGGCGGAAAGCGCTGCGGCGAAACTGAAGCCCCATGGCGAGATCGACAGAGCCGCCGTCCCAGCCCAGGGCCTGACCCGAGGTCGAGGCGTCGGCAGTCGTCAGGCTGGCGGCGCCACGCAGACCCGCAGAGCCGATCAGACTGTCGATCAGGGCGGCGCTGTTGGGCGCGCCGGTCCCCAGATAGGCGCTTCCGAACGGGTTGAAATATCGGCAGGCGCCGACGCCGGGCGTCCCAGTCGCCGGGTCGCACCCCGGACCGCCCAGGCCGTTCAGGGCGTTTTGCAGGGCGCTGCCGATCACGTCCGGCTTGTCATAGGCGACGTGTTGGCGGCTGGCCGTGGCGGCCAGACTCCAGCGCCAGCCGCCGGAGAAATCACCGTCCAGCACTGCAGCGACCCGCCAGGTGCGATAGTCGAACTGAGCCTTCGACGCCCCTGCCTCGGCGCCGAGAAGCCGACCGCGAAACAGGACGTCTTCTCCGAACGGATTGTCGGGATGGGACGCCGGGACGCTCAGGGACCGCGCCAGAATGGGCAGGGACGGCGTCTGGCGCGCCGTGGTCGAACTGGCCGAGCCCGCCGCCTGCAAGGACAGGCGCATGTCCCCCACAGGGCGTCGATAATCGGCGAAAACCTGGGTCCGCGTCTCTTCCGGCGCCAGGTCGAAGAAGTCCGAATAGTCCAGCCGGCAGAAGGCGTCGGACGCTGAGTTAAGATAGGCGGATTGGAAGGCGGGGTCGCCGCAGCTCGGATCGGGCGAATAGGCGCGGCGGCTGGGCCGGTAATAGGAGCCGGGCTGGCCGTAGCTGGTCACGGCGGTCCAAGGGGCCCGGCCATAGGTCTGCGCCTGGGCGAAATCCCTTTCATCCGTGCTCAGGGCCGAACGGTGGAAGCGGGACGCCGCGACCGTCAGATCGCCGCCCAGCAGCGTCCAGCCGCCCAGCCCCTGGACCAGGGTTTCTTCCGATCCGTCGGCTGAGGCGTAACGGGCGCTCAACTCCGGATGATCGACCGCGGTGCGGGTGATGAAGTTGACGACCCCGGCGACCGCATCCGATCCATAGACGGCTGAGGCGCCGTCCTTGACCACCTCGATCCGCTCCAGGGCGATCAGGGGAACGAGGGCGTTGATGTCCACGAAGGCCGAACCGTCGGTGGCGACCACGGCGCTGGAGGTCCAACGCTGGCCGTCCACCAGGACCAGGGTCGAACCCAGGCCGAGGTTTCGCAGATTGAACTGCGCCGTGCCCGAGCTTTGCGGCTGATTCAGCTGATCGACCTGCGCCTCAGAACCCGAATTGGCCGTCACGAGCCGGGTGAGCTGACCCGCATCGCCTACTCCGGCGGCGGCGATCACCGTGCGGTTCACGGTTTCCACCGACGCAACCCGATCTCCCCCGGCCAGACGCGATCCCGTCACCACGACCTCTTGCACCTGAGCGGGCTGCTGCGCCTGGGCCGCGCCCGCGGCGGCGACGGCCCAGCCGGCGGCGGCGGCGGTCGCCATCCAGAGTCTGCGCTTCGTCATATCGGTCTTCCCCGTGGTCCCAGCCGGGGGTTTTACCGACACCGCGCGGCTTGTGAAGACTCGATTTTGCAGTTTTGCAGATTTGCGCCACTACGACAGCCGAACCAAACCTCGCCCATTGATCCCGCCATGTAACCGGTTACGGTGGGCCAAAACGCAGCGACCTAGGGAAGAAGCATGGCGGACGTCCGTCTGATCGACGTGAAGAAGGCGTTCGGCGCCGTAGAGGTGCTGAAGGGCGTCGATCTGGAGATCGCGGACGGCGAATTCGTCGTCTTCGTCGGCCCGTCCGGATGCGGCAAATCCACCCTGCTTCGGACCATCGCCGGGCTGGAAGAGGCGACGACGGGAGACGTCTGGATCGGCGGCCGCCGCGTCAACGACCTGTCGCCCTCGGATCGCGGCGTGGCCATGGTCTTTCAGTCCTACGCCCTTTATCCGCACATGACGGCCTATGAAAACATGGCCTTCGGACTGAAACTGGCCAAGACCGACAAGGGCGAGATTGATCGGCGCGTGCGCGCGGCGGCCGAGGCCCTGAGCATCACCGACTATCTGGACCGCAAACCCAAGGCCATGTCCGGCGGCCAGCGGCAGCGCGTCGCCATCGGCCGCGCCATTGTGCGCGAGCCCCAGGTGTTTCTGTTCGACGAGCCCCTTTCCAACCTGGACGCCGCACTGCGGGTGCGGATGCGCTACGAGTTCGCGCGGCTGCACGGCGAGCTTAAGACGACCATGATCTACGTCACCCATGATCAGGTCGAGGCCATGACCCTGGCGGACCGCATCGTGGTCTTGAACGGGGGACGGATCGAACAGGTCGGGGCGCCGATGGCGCTTTATCAGCATCCGGCCAATCTGTTCGTCGCCGGATTCATCGGCAGCCCGAAGATGAACCTTCTGAAGGCCGAGATCGTCGAGGCTTCGAAAGAAGGCGCAGTCGTCAAGACGGCTGGAGGCGAAAGGGTGCGGGCGGCGGTGGACGCCTCGACCGCCCAGCCGGGCGCCGCCGTCACCCTGGGGATACGGCCCGAACATATCGCCTTGAACGACGGTCGCGACAGCCTGTCGGCCCAGGTCCTGTTCGTCGAAACCCTGGGCGCAGTCACCATGGCCCATCTGAAACATCCCGCCTCCGACGAGACCCTGACGGTCCAGACGCCCGGCGAGCGCCGTCTGACGGTCGGCGAAACCGTCAGCCTGTCGGCGGCGCCCGCAGACGTCCATCTGTTCGACGCAGAGGGTTGCGCCTTCCCCCGCCTGTGACCGAGGCTGGACCGCGCGGCGTCAGCCGCGCTTTTCCTCGTCGCCGATGAAGGCGCCGGCGATCCAGCTGACCACGCCCGTCACGATGGCGGCGCCGATCCCCGCCCACAGGCCGTTCACGGCGAAACCGCCCAGGAACATGGCGGTCAGGCCGATCATGGCGGCGTTCACCACCAGCAGAAACAGCCCCAGGGTCACGATGGTGATCGGGAAGGTCACAATCACCATGAAGGGCCGCACCACCGCATTGACCAGGCCCAGAATCAGGGCGGCCGCGATCAAAGAGCCGTTGTTGGTGAAGGCGACGCCGGGCACCACCTGGGCCGACAGCCAAAGGCCGATCATGGTGACGACGGCCTGAATGATGAAGCGGATCATGATGTCCTCAGGGCTGGAAGCGTCACCATAACGCGCGATCCCGGCAAAAGGCTCCCCTCGATCCGTCGCGCCTGCTAGATTCGCGAAACGACCCGAGACGGAGACTGCAGATGAGCCTTCACGGCGCCTATGACCCCGACAATGTCTTCGCAAAAATCCTTCGCGGCGAACTGCCCTCGGTGAAGGTCTGGGAGGACGACCATGTCCTGGCCTTCATGGACGTCTTTCCTCAGTCGGAGGGCCACGTCCTGATCATCGCCAAACAGTCCCAGGCGCGGAACCTGCTGGAGGTCGAGCCCGACGTCTTGGCCCATATGACGGCGGCGCTTCAACGCACGGCGCGCGCGGTTGAAAGGGCGCTGTCGCCAGACGGCCTGTCGATCATGCAGTTCAACGGCGACGCCGGCGGCCAGACGGTCTTCCATCTGCATTTCCACATCATCCCGCGCTGGGCGGACCGACCGATGAAGGGCCACGGTCACGCTCCCATGGCCGATGCGGCGACGCTGCAGCCTCTCGCGGACAGGATCGCCGCCGCCCTGGACTGAGGCCGCGCGAGGCGTCTTGCGTCCGGCGCGATCCGTCCGCATAAGGCGCGCAGTTCCGTCATACGGACGCGGCCGGTTTAGCTCAGTTGGTAGAGCGCCAGTTTTGTAAACTGGATGTCGCGGGTTCGATTCCTGCAACCGGCACCATTCCCCTTCTTTGAAGACGGATGGCCTTGGACCTGAGGATCGCTACAGTGTCCGCTCTTTTCAGGAGTCCGTCTTGCCTGCTTCTCGTCGTCTGGTGCTCGTCGGCGGTCTCGCCGCTGCGGGCTGCTCCTCCCTCGCCGTGACAGCGGGCGGCGTCCGCCGTATGGACCCAGCCTTAGACGGGGTGGTCGCCCCGGATGCGCGGCTCGAGCGCCTGGCGTCGGGCTTCACCTGGTCCGAAGGCCCGGTCTGGATCGCCGACGGGGACTATCTGCTCTTCAGCGACGTGCCGGAGAACCGCATCCATCGTTGGTCGCGGATGGAAGGTCCCTCGGTCTTCATGGCGCCGTCCGGCTATGACGGGCCCGATCCGTCGGTCTTCCGCGAGCCGGGGTCGAACGGCCTGATCGTCGGCCCGGCGGGGACGATTTTGATGGCGGATCACGGCAATCGGGCGATCGCCCGCGTGGATTTGGCGACCCGGGTCAAGACCTTGCTGGCGACCCATTACCGCGGCGCGCGGTTCAACTCGCCCAATGATCTGGTCCAGGCGTCGAACGGCGCGATCTTCTTCACCGACCCGCCCTACGGCCTCAAGGACATGGACCGTTCGCCGCTGAAGGAGATGGCGGAGAACGGCGTTTACCGCCTCGATCCCGACGGCGGCGTGCATCGTCTGATCGATGATCTGACCTTCCCCAACGGCGTCGCCCTGTCCCCGGATCAGCGCACCCTCTATGTCTCGGTCTCCGATCCGGCGCGACCGGTCCTGATGGCCTATGAGCTGGACGGCGCGGGCGGGATCACGGGCGGCCGGGTGTTCAAGGATTTCGCCGCCCTGGCCGGCCCTTCGGCGCCGGGCCTGCCGGACGGGATGGCGGTCGATCGGGACGGACGCCTGTTCGCCACCGGTCCGGGCGGCGTCCATGTGCTGACGCCGGACGGCCGCAGCCTGGGTCTGATCGACACGGCGGGCGCGGCGGCCAACTGCACCTTCGGCGAAGACGGCCGCACCCTGTTCATCACCGCCGGCGACCGACTGCTGCGGCTTGAGACCCTGACGCGGGGCTGACGAGGCGGGTTAACGACGCGGCGGGTTCAAGGCGCGGTGGTCAGCGTCCCCTCCAGGCTGATCGTGGCGTCGGCGTTCTCGACCACATTCAGGGTCGTCGCCTCGACCTTGCGGTCATGCAGGGCCGCCAGCCAGCCGAAGGCGGCGGTGGTCGACACATTGGTCAGGCTGAACCCCAGCCCCCCTTCGGCCGACATCCCCATCTGGGGCGTCAATCCGGTCGCCGCCCCGACCTCGGCGACGGCGGCGGAGACGTCGACCTCTCCTGCCTTGGCATCGCCGACGGCCAGGCTCCCCGTCCCGCGCTCGATGGCCGTCAGTTCGGCCTCGGCCGTCGCGCGCGTCCGCGCGGCCTCATCGCGCCAGCTCGCCAGCGGCCGAACGATCAGCAACCAGGCCACGACGGCGGCGATCGCCACGCCCATCACGGTCAGCATGCGCCGCTCCCGCAAGGTGCGGCCGTCCCACCAGGCGGCGGCTTGAGCGATCAGGCCGTTCATTGCATCCCTCCGATGATCACTTCGCTGACGACCCGACCGCCGTCCTCGACCGTGGACTGGTCCGTCATCGACAGACCCGAGGCGGTCAGGGCCGCGCGGATCGCGTCCAGATCCGAAAAGGCGGGATAGCTGAGCGTCGCCCGCACCCCCTTGCCCGGGCCGGCGCTGAGACTGTCCAGTTCGGCTCCCTCCACCTGTTCGACCGCCGCGAACAAGGCCGCCGAGACCGCCGCCAGCCCGCCCGGCGGTGGCGCGACCTCGATCAGCCGACGCGCCTCCTGAACGGGATCGGGGGCGCCGGCCGCCTCCGGCAGCCGGGCCTCGATCAGGGCCAGGGTCCGGCGTTCGGCGTCCTGCGCTGCGGCCTGGTCGCGCAAGCCGCCCGCTGCGGTCAGGATCAGGGGCGAGACCAGCAGGGCCGCCGCCAAGGCCGCCGCCAGACGCCAGTCGCCCCGGCCCGGCTCGCGCTTGCGTTCCCGGCCCGACAGCAGATCGACGGCCGGCGCGACGGCGGCGGCGGCCAGCCAGCGCTCCAGGGTCTCGGCGTCCTCGATTCGCACCAGGCGGCGATCGCCGGCGATCAGGTCAACCAGGTCGGACTGCACTGTGGCCGCAAAGCCTTCGCCCCGCAGGGCCGTATCCCCGCCGAAGACGGCGGCGACCAGTTCATCGCCCGACGGCGGCGGCGCAAGAAGACAGTCGGGCGTGACCGCGACCGGCCGCACCCCAAGGGCGGCCAGATAGTCGATCCAGGCTTCCAATAGACCCGCGCTGACGGCGGCGACCAATCGTGGTGCGGTCTCTTCGCCGCGCGCCGCCGGCGCCACGGCCACGACCGTCCTTTCGGGATCGCCGGCCAGTTCGTCCTTCAAGGCCCAGCGCGCAGCGGCCCGCACCTGGGCCGCGCCGCCGACCGGCAGATCCAGCCAGCGCACCAGAACATCGGCTCCCGGCGCCACGGCGACGGTGCGGACATCGGGCGTCGTCAGCGGGTCTTCGAGCAACAGCAACCCGCGCTGCAACACCCGCCCGCCTTCGTCGAAGGTCAGGAAGGGCGCGGGCATGGAGGCGGCCGGCGGGATGATGACGATACGGGTCTGGCTCATTCTTCAGGGGTCCAGCGGCGAATGACGGTGCGCACCGCGCCGTCGGGCGCGGCGTGGATCAAGGCGGTTCGGACGGCGCGACCGCCCGCATAGTCGACGTCGACCGTCAGATCGAAATAGCGCGTGACCAGCGTCACCTGCTCACGGGTCTGATCATCCGGCGAATAGGTTTGCAGGGCCGGCTGCCCCCAGAAGGCGTCCGTAGAGGCCCAGCCCTGGCGCGGTCGGGCGGCGATGGCGGCCCGCGCGCCCTGAACCCCGACCGCGCCCCCGGTCAGCATGGTCAGAAGCGGCGCCTGATCCGGCGTCAAGGTGTTGACGTTCAACTTGGCCGGTTGGGCCGTCGGCAGGGCGCAGACATAGGGTCGAAGCCGATCATAGAGACCGGCGTCGATGTGGGCGACCGCCCGCATCTCGCTGACGTCGGCCAGCATGATTCCGCCGGTCCGGTAGGGCGTGGCGAGGCCGGCGTAACGCGCGTCCTCGGCCCCGCCCGGCGCGGCCTCCGCATCGGCGTCCATCCAGTCGGTCAGGGCGGCGGCGGCGGCGGCCATCCGGGCGCGCGACACGCCCAGGGCGGCCCCCAGGGCGATGAACTGGGCCGCGCCCTCGGGCCGGGCGAACAGATCTTCCCTCTGGCCATAGACCAGCGAGTTCAGGTTGAAACAGGCCTGACCGTCGGTGACGACGGCGCGGATCGCCCCCTCTTCGATCGGGAAGTTCAGCACACGGCCGTTCCAGCGCGGCTCCAGAGGGGTGCGCAGCGGATCGGCCTTGATCAGGTCGGCGATCTGGCGACGGGCCAGGCTCTCGGCCCCGGCGGCGTACCACTGGGCCTGGGCCTGGACGTCGGCGTTGGTGGTGCGACGCACGGAAAAGCGCACGTCGTCCAACAGGACGACCGCCACGGCGGCCATGACGGCCACCAGCAGCAGGACGGTCAGCAGGGCCATCCCTTCGCGCGACGTCCGCCCCCGCCTCATGCCGATGCGACCAGAAAAAGCTGCTCCAGCCGTCCCACCCCGTCCAGGGTCATGACGATACGAACCGCATCGGGCAGCGGTCGGTCGCTGGAGGTGATGAAGGCCTGGGCTTCCGACCCATCCTGAATAAAGGTCACGGCGGCGTCCTTGACCCCGCGACAGAGGACTTGAGGCGGTCCCGGGCGCGCGCCGTCCAGATAGGGGAAGACCCGGCGCTCCAGACGCCCCTCCACCACCCGATATTCGACCCTCTGCAACGACGCCCGCGGGGCCTGGCCGGGATTGGACCAGCCGTTCCGAACCAGGGTCAGGATCGGATCGCCGGGCTGCTCCTGCCCCATCAGGGCGCGCGGCAGAGGCCGCCCGGTCGGGGCGCGAACGCGGCGCGGCGCAGCCTGGGCCAGGTCGGCCTTCAACAGGACGTGCATGCGCTGAAGATCGCCGATCCGGTCGGTCTCGGCGCGCAGAGCGAACCGGGTGTCGATCGTCTGGCTCAGCACCAGGGCGCCCGCACCGGCCAGGAGGGCGAAGATCGCCAAGGCGACCAGCACCTCCACCAGGGTGAAGCCGCCGCGCCTCCCAAGCCTGTGGCCCACGCGCCTCATGCCGCAGCCGCGCGGAACAGAACCCGGTCGGCGACCTGGCCTTCGTCGGTGAAGACGCGAACGTCGATCCGGCCCAGGCCGGGAACCTCGGTTCCCGTCACCACCCGCCGCCAGCGCCACACGCGGCCCGCCAGCTCGACCTGGCCCAAGGTTTCACCGGTCGGCAGGCTGGACGCCAGCATGGCCTCTGCCGCCACGTTTTCAGCGACGACCCCGCCCAGGGTCCGGGCTTCCAGCCGGACCGCCGAGCGTGTCGCCTCTCCCGACAGATTCAACAGGGCCATCGCCGCAAGAGCGAAGACCGCCAACGCCACCAGCATCTCGATCAGGGTGAAGCCGGCGCGGCCCGCCGCTGACGATCGGACGGCCTCAACCATTGATCGACACCTCGCCCGCGCCGTCGATCGAGATGGTGCGGACCTGTTCGTCACGGCTCAGCCGAACCTGCGCCGGATCGGCGATTCCCGTGGGATCGAAGACGATGCGAACAGGGCCGGCGGGCGCCGCGACGCCCTCCGCCCAGGTTCGAGGCGTGAAGACACCGTTCAGCGGCGTCCAGGCCGTCCCGTCGAACTGCGCGAACCGATAGCCGGATGCGTCCGCCTCGACCGCCACCGGACGGTTGGTCATGATGGCCTCCTCTCGGGCGCGCGCCAGCCGAGCGGCGAACTGCTCGGCCTCCACCCCGACGGCCGGTCGAGGATCGGGCATGGAGAGCACCACCGCCCCAGCCGCCAGCCCGATCACCGCGATCGTGACCATCAGCTCGACCAGGGTGAAACCGGCTTTTCTTTTGGCGCCACCGCTCGCCGCGCGGCGGCGCGCTGCTTGAGCGCGGTCAGCCCTGCCAGTTGCCGAGGTCCGCATCATTGCCCTCGCCCCCTTCCTTCCCGTCCGCCCCTAGGGAGAAGACGTCGAACGGCTGGCCGTGCGTGCTCTGGCGGCGGTAGCGATAGGGATTGCCCCAAGGATCTTCGGGCAGACGACGCACATAGCCGCCTTGGCGATAGCGTTCCGGCTGGGCCAGGCCGGCCGGCGCCGACACCAGGGCCTGCAGCCCCTGCTGATCGGTGGGGAAGTTCAGATTGTCGAGGCGATAGGTCTCGATCGCCTGTTCCAGAACCGCGATGTCCGCCTTGGCCTTGGCCACCATGGCCCGGTCCTGGCTGGGCAGGACATTGATGGCCACGACCGTCGCCAACAGGCCGATGATGACGATGACCACCATCAGTTCGACCAGGGTGAAACCTTGACGTTTCCGTCTCTTGTTCTGATTTTCTGAAGTCATCACTAAATGCTCCTCACCCCATCGCCAGGGTGTTGATCTGAAGAATGGGCAGCAGGATCGACAGGACGATCAGGGCCACTACCCCGCCCATGACGACGATGATGGCCGGCTCCAGCAGGCTCAGCATCACGGCGGTGAAGGTGGCGAACTCGCGTTCCAGATAGTCGGCGGCGCGCTCCAGCATGGGCTCCAGCCGGCCGCTGCTCTCGCCCGAAGCGGTCATATAGACCAGCAGCGGCGGGAAGACGCCGGCGCGGCGCATAGCGGCCGACAGGCCCCCGCCCTCGCGAACGGCCTCGGCCATGGTCTCTGTCGCGCGTCTCAGGGCCCGGTTCGACACCGTTCGGGCGGTGATCGTCAGCCCCTCCAGCACGGGCAGGCCGGCCTGAATCATGGTCGACAGGGTCCGCGCCATGCGCGCGCCGTGCAGGTCGCGCGTCAGCCGGCCGACGACCGGCAATCTCAACATCGCCTCATCCATGCGCAGACGGGTTGCAGGATGGCGCCGCGCGGCCACGCCCCCGCCGATCAGGGCCGCCAGGATCAGGATCAGCAACCAGCCCCAGTGCCGCATCAGCGTCGACAGGCCGATCACCATCCGGGTCAGCAGCGGCAGGGTCTGGTTCATGCTTTCGAACTGATCGACCACCTTGGGCACGACGAAGGTCATCAGCACCGCGATGACGCCCAGCGCCACCACCGCCAGGACGGCGGGATAGACGATCGCCGTGATCACCTTGCCCCGCACCTGCTGGTCGCGTTCCAGCCCGTCGGCCAGCCGTTCCAGAATGGGTTGCAGCGCACCGGACTGTTCGCCGGCCGAGACCATGGCCCGGTAGAGCGGCGGAAAGGCGTGGCCCTGCACCGACATGGCGTCGGACAACCGCCGCCCCTCCATCACCCCGGCATGAACGCCTTCCAGCACGCGACGCACGGCGGGCCGGTCCGCCTGGAGGGCCAACGTCCGAAGCGCCTCCTCGACCGGAGAGACGGAAATCAGCGTCGCCAGCTGACGGGTCGTCAGGGCCAGGGTCTTCGCCCCCAGACGGACGCCGGCGCCGCCCTGTAGGGGCCGTTCGCCCCGCGACCCGACACCAGCCGGCGTGAGTTCCAACGCCATCAGGCCGCGACGGCTCAACTGTCCCCTCGCCGCCGTCTCGTCCGCCGCGGTCAGGGCGCCGGACACGGTCCGGCCGACCGCATCGACGGCGACATAGTCGAAGCCCGCCATCAGGCCGCCTCCGCCGGGTCGGACGCCGTTTCCTGGCGGGCCACGCGCACCGCCTCCTCCACCGAGGTGACTCCCTCAAGCACCAGGGCCCGCGCCCTATGCCCCAGGGTTCCCGCCCCATCAAAGGCGGCAGCGACCAGAGCGTCCTCGTCCGCCTCGGCGGCGATCAGGCGACGCAGGCGGTTGCCGACCTTCATCACCTCATAAAGGCCGATCCGACCGACATAGCCGGAGCCGCCGCAGTGGCTGCACCCCTGCGGGCGCCAGACCGTGACCCCGGCCTTGGCGCCGATCAGCTTGGCGGTCTTCTTGTCGGCGACCTCGGGCGTGCGGCAATGGTCGCACAGGCGTCGCACCAGTCGCTGGGCCACGATCAACCGCAGGGTCGAGGCCAGGAGGAAGGGCTCCACCCCCATGTCGCGCAGACGCGTCACCGCCCCCGCCGCGTCGTTGGTGTGGACGGTGGACAGGACCAGATGGCCGGTCAGGGCGGCCTGGACAGCGATGGCGGCGGTTTCGACGTCGCGGATTTCGCCCACCATGACCACGTCCGGGTCCTGGCGCAGAATGGCCCGCAGGCCCGCAGCGAAGGTCATGCCGACCTTGGTGTTGACCTGGGTCTGGCCGACACCGTCGATGGCGTATTCGACCGGGTCTTCGACCGTCAGTATGTTGCGCGTCTGGTCGTTCAACAGGGCCAGGCCCGCATACAGGCTGGTGGTCTTGCCCGACCCCGTCGGCCCGGTGACCAGGATGATTCCGTTCGGCTCGGCCAGGGCCGCGCGGAAGGCGGCCAGGGCGTCGGGCGCCATGCCCAGGCGGTCCAGGGTAAGACCCGCCTGATCCTTGTCCAGGATCCGCATAACCACCCGCTCGCCGCCGCGCGACGGCAGGGTCGAGACCCGCACGTCCAACGTCTTGCCGCCCAGAGCCAGGGGGATGCGCCCGTCCTGGGGCACCCGCTTCTCGGCGATGTCCAGGCGGGCCATGACCTTGATCCGCGACACCAGAAGCGGCGCGATGCGCGGGTTCAGGCTCAGGGCCTCGCGCAGCACACCGTCGATCCGCATCCGCACCAGAAGCGCGCTCTCATAGGTCTCCAGGTGGATGTCCGAGGCGCCGGTCCGCACCGCCTCGGCGATGATCCCGTTGATCAGCCGGATCACCGGGGCGTCGTCGGCCGTATCCAGCAGGTCGGCCGCCGCCGGGATGTCGTCGATCAGACTGTCCAGCCCGGCCGGCATGTCCAGATCCTCGCCGTCCGCCGCCGCCAGATGATCGCCCGCATAGATCTCGGACAGCTGCCGGTCGAAGGCGGCCTGGCTGAGGGGCTCCACCGCCAGCGGCCGACCCAGCACCCGCCGCGCCTCGATCAGCCCCCTGGGGTCGGCGCCCTCGCGCAGGCCCACCCGCGCCACATCGCCGGCGTCCAGCAGCAGGACGCCGTGCCGTTTGGCGAAGCCGTAGGGCAGGCTTGGGCCGACCAAGGTGATCATGGCGTCAATGTCCCGCCGACGGCAGGGGCGCGGCCTCGACCGGGGCCACCGGGGCGGTCACGCCCGTCGGCGCGATCACCATCGGCTCGCCCGTCGCCGGGGCGGCCGGGGCCTGGGTCCGCATATAGTCTCGCACCAGGGCGTCCAGGCTGGGCTCGCGATCCGGCTGCACCGCCTGCTGCTGGTCGCGGATATAGCCCCAGCGGTCCGCAGCCAGACCTTGAGCCTCTTCACGGGTGCGGATGATGGTGGGGCGCAGGAAGACCATCAGATTGGTCCGCCCGCGCTGACGGCTGTTCGAGCGGAACAGGGCGCCGACGCCGGGCAGGTCGCCCAGGCCGGGGATCTTGTCCGCCTGAATGATGTCGTTCTGGTCCAGAAGCCCCCCGGCCACCGCAATGTCGCCGTCGTCGACGACAAGGGTCGTCTGCAGCTCGCGCTTGTCGAAAACCAGATCCGTCGTGCTGCTGGTCAGACCGCCGTTGATGGCCGACACCTCCTGACGCAGCGTCAGGGTGATGGAGCCCCCGGCGTTGATCTGGGGCCGCACCGTCAGCCGCACCCCGATGTCCTTGCGGTCGGTGGTGGTGAAGGGGTTGGAGTTTCCGTCCAGCAGGGTCTGGCCCGTGGTGATCGGCACCTCCTGCCCGACCAGGAAGGTGGCTTCTTCGTTGTCCAGCGTCATGATCGACGGCGTCTGGAGCAGGTTGGAGCCCTTATCGGTCTTGGCCGCATTGATGATGAAGCCGAACAGGCCGTCTCCGACCTCGAACCCGCCGCCGCCGACGAAGCCGTTGGCGCCCACCAGACTGTTCAGGGCCAGGGTCTGCAGCTGTTCGCGCAGAGGATCGTCCTCGTCCAGCTGCCCCGCATAGGCGCCGCCGGCCATTTTCACCAACGGGGTGGCGTTGTCAGTATAGTTGGTCAGGCCGACGCCGTTCTCCCCGCCGTACAGCCACTGGACGCCCAGTTCGCGCACGGCGTTGTCGCTCAGCTCGACCACAATGGCCTCGATCAGCACCTGCTGGCGGCGCACGTCCAGGCGACGGATGACGTCGGCCAAGGTGCGCTGCATGTCGGCCGGCCCGGAAATCACCAGGGCGTTGGCGCCGGGGAAGCGGGCGATGGTGGCGCGCTGGCCGGTGGCGGTGACGGAGGACGAGCCGATGGCGCCGCCCTCGGCGTCTCCGCTCCCCAAGCTGGCGGCGGCGCGCGACAGGCCGCTGGAGGCGCTGGTCGTCGATCCGGTCGCGGCGGTGCGCAAGCCCTGGCTCGTGCTGTTGGAGGCCGTCACGGGCTGGCCCACCACCTGTTGCAACACCGGCAGAAGCTGCTCGGCGTTGGCGTGTTCCAGGAAAACGACGTTCACATCCTGGTTCGCCCTCGACCGGCCGTCCAGGTCATGGATCAGGCCGCGCACCCGCGCCAGGGCCTGGCCGTCGCCGCGCAGGACGATGGAGTTGGAGCTTTCGACCGGCGTGACCGTCACCATGCCCTGCCCGCCCCCGGGCGCGGCCATCACCTGTTGCAGCACCCCGGCGATCTCGCGCGCGGAGGCGTTCTCTAGGGCGACCACCTCATAGCTGGACCGATCCACGTCGATCCGGCCGATCAGCGAGCGGATGCGCGCCAGATTGTCCGAGAAATCGGCCACCACCACGCTGTTGGCGCCCGGATTGGCCAGAACCTGGCCCTGAGCCCCGACCAGGGGCCGAATAGTCTCCGCAGCCGAGGCCGCGTCGATGTTGCGCAGTTGGAAGACCTCGGTCGAGAACCGCTCGGCCCCGACGGTGGACGGTCCCTGGGCCGCGCCCTGGGCGGGACTGATCCGATAGGCGCCCGACTGGGTCGGCGTCACCACCAGGCCGTTGGCCCGCAGGGTGGACAAAAAGACTTCAAACAGTTGGGCCCGACCCAGCGGGCGCTCACTGGTCACCGTCACCGTACCGGTCACGGCCGGGTCGACGATGAAGGTGCGGCCGGTGGTGCGGGCCACGTCCTGGATGAAGGCGCGAATGTCGGCACCCTGGACGTTCAGGGTCTGGCGCGCCTCCTGGGCCAGGACCGGCGAGGCCGCGACCGGCGCCTGAAAAGCCAGAACCAGGGCCAGCGCCCCGACGCCGGAGCGCATCAGCCGGTGGCGCAGAGAGACGGTCATGGTCGCGTCCTTATGGTGGTGGTGCGGGTCTGACCCCCGCGCTCATACTGGATTTCGGCAGAGGAAGCGTCGGCCAGCTGACTTCTCAGGGCGCCGACCGCTTGAGGGCTGTTCAGGGCCACGCCGTTGACCGACAGAATGACGTCGCCCGCCTGAAGACCCGCGCTGCGAAGCTCCGACCCGTCTCCGGCGGACGAGACGGTCAGGCCTTTGACGCCCAGCCCCTGCAGCCTTGGGCGCAAAGCGGCCTGAGCGATCAGGCGTTGGGGATTGACGACTGCGGCTGCGGCCGCGTTCGAGGCGGGGGAAGCGGCGGGCGGGGTCACGATCTGGGGGGTCGAGGGCGGCGGCGGGGGCGACGCGGCCCCGGCAGGCGCATCCGTAAACTCCAACCGGGTCAGGGACTGGCCCCGCGCCAGGGTCACGAAGTCGGGAGCGACAGACTGCAACACCAGTCCGGGCTCGACCTCCTCTCCGACGCCGACGGAAATCTGACGCCCGTCAGCCAGGCCTATGATGGCCGAGCCGCCGCCCACGCCGCCCGCGCGGACGCCGAACAGACGCACCTGACTGGCCTCCGCGCCCGAGGCGCCGGCCAGGGCCCCCTGCCCTCCGGTGCGGAAGAAGGCGTCAAACCGCGACAGTATGCTGACGTCGACAGGCCTAGTCGCAGCGGCGGCGGCCGGCGCCTCAGCCTGGGGCCTGGGCGCGGCGAACAGCCAGATCAGACGGCCGGCCTGCACCAGCAGCAGGGCGATCAGAAGGAGTTCCACGAGGCGGCGCAGCGGCAGACGACGCCCCCTGTCCAGGGCGGCGGAGAGGCTGAGGTTGCGGATGTCAGCAATCACGACGCCAAGCCCGTGCCGGCCCCCGACGGCCGCGAATGGCGTGTAGAACAATCGTCCGTATGCGGGCCTCACCGAAGTGTGAAGACGCGGATAACTTCTCGTGACAGTTCAACCGTGTACGGACATTTAAATCGAAACGGCCGGGAGGCGTTCGCCTCCCGGCCGTCGATGGTTTGCGGTTCTGACGGATCAGAAGCGCGCGGTCAGGCTCACCGAGGCGCTCTGACCCAGGTCATAGTTGTTGACCCGGATCTTGGCGCCCCGCTCCTGGTATTCGTCGAAGTCGGTTCCCAGCAGGTTCCGCAGTTCCAGGGCGAAGCCCATGTCGCGGTCCATGACGGTGAAGTCCTTGCGATAGACGAAGTCCAGGAAGACGCCCGGATCTTGAATGAAATCCGGTTCGCGGCTGGTGCTGATGCCGGCGCCGCGG
Source organism: Brevundimonas sp. Br13 (assembly GCF_055391505.1). Taxonomy (NCBI): domain Bacteria; kingdom Pseudomonadati; phylum Pseudomonadota; class Alphaproteobacteria; order Caulobacterales; family Caulobacteraceae; genus Brevundimonas; species Brevundimonas sp. Br13. Next base: position 2,550,878 of record NZ_AP044008.1, read on the forward strand.
GCGGTGATGCGATCGCTGACATAGTTGACGATGATCGTCGCCTGAGACCGGGCCGTGTCGTCTTCCCACCCCAGTTGCAGGTTGGCGACGTGATCCGACTGGCCTTGCAGACGGCTGCCGTCCTGAATGAAGAAGGAAGCCTGTTCCGGCGTACCGGCGCCGCCCAGGGTCAGCACCGTATCGCCCGAGCTCACCTTCACCTCAGAGTCGGAGTAGGTGTAGTTGGCCTGGACCAACCAACGCTTGTTGGCGATGAAGGCCATGGGCTGGTCGGGGAACTCGAAATACTTCTTCACCTCGACCTCGGCGCCCATGATGGTCGCCTTGGGCGCGTTCAGGAAGGACTGCTGGCGCTGGTTGCCGACGTCGACGATGACGGATTCAACCGGCTTGTCCATGTCCTTGTAGAAGACGCCGGCCGTGATGAACTGCTGGCGGGCGAAGTACCATTCATACCGTGCGTCCAGGTTCAGCAGTTCGGTGTCCACCAGGTAGGGGTTGCCGATGAAGATGCGGTCGCTTTCCGGATCGGTATAGGCCTGGGGGGCCAGTTCGCGGAACTGCGGGCGACCGATCGTCTTGGACGCGCCGAACCGCAGTTGCTGATCCTCAGCGAAGTTCCAGGTCGCCGTGAAGGAGGGCAGCCAATACTGTTCCTCGATTTCGGTGGCCTTATAGGTCGAGGTGCCGCCGAAAACGTCGCGCGGGGTGACGCTCTGTTGGCCGTCCTCGAAGCGGACGCCTACCGTCGTGCGAACCAGCGGGATGATCTCCGCATCAATCATCGCATAGGCCGCATTGACCTGAAGCTCGGCGTCATAGGCGCTGGCGCCGTTGCTGCCGGCGATTTCGCGCAGCTGCAGAGTGTTCGGATTGATGTTGTAGTCTGAGAACAGATAATCGACCCGCGCGTGACGCTGGCTGTCGGTCAGGCCGTTGACGGCTTCGAACTGCAGATCGTGACGGGTGGCTTCGCGATTGTTGTCGAACGAGGCCACGCCGGCGCTGATGATCGCCTCGCGGATCGAGGACAACGGCAGGGTGTAGGCCACATCCACGCCGCCCGAGACGATGTCGTCGTCCAGTTCGCTGAACGAGATCAGATTGCCCTGAAAGTTGTGGATGTAGTCGCCGGCGGCGTCCACGCCGTATTGGAAGCGGGACTCATAGGGCGCGTCCCGCGACGTCTTGGCGTAGGCGGCCCGCCAGTCGATCTCCAGGGCACCGTCCATGAACTGGTGTTCGCCCGCCAGCTGGCTCGTGAACAGCTGGCGCACGAACCATTCCGTATAGTCGTTGCGGATGACGCTTCCGCCCGCGTCGAAGTCCGGGCCGGCGGCCGAACGCGCTTCCTTGGTGGTGTTGCGGACGTACAGGTTGGTCCACTTCAGCTCATGATCGACCGTCTTCAGCGACAGGCCGCCGAGCATGTTCAACCGGATGTCGTTCTGGTTCGATTCGACGTCATAGGAAGAGGAGACCTCCAGGGCGTCGCCCTGGAACTGGCCCTCTTGCTGAACGCCGCGACGGGCGCGCCAGCTGTTGTCGTAGCCGGCGACCGCGATAAGGCCCAGCGTCCCCAGGCCGGTGTCCTGCGAGAACCCGCCGGCCAGCTCGACGCCGCCGTCGATCGGGGTCTTCTCGCGTTGCAACAGCCGAAGCGGGGCGTTCTCCAACGACTGCCCCATGGCCTGAAGCTGGGCGGCCGAGAAGTTGGCGGTGTTGATCTGCTTGCCCTGGTCGAAGGCGATGCGGATGGCGCCAGGCACGTCGCGGGTGTCGTCGTCGAAGCCGGTGAAGTCGGTGCGCGACCCGTAGTAGATCAGGCTTTCCTTGCCCGTCGATTCCGTGTTGCCGCCCAGCGACAGCTTCATGTTGAAGAAGGGTTCGTTCGGGGCGTCGATCGTGTGCAGATCGATCACGCCGCCGCCGAATTCGCCGGGAAAGTTGGGCGAATAGGTCTTCTGAACCGTCACGCCGTCCAGGATGCTGGAGGGAAACAGGTCCAGGGGCACGACCCGTTGCAGAGGCTCGGGGCTGGGCAGTGGCGAACCGTTCAGCAGGGCCGACGAATAGCGCTCGCCCAGGCCGCGGACGTAGATGAACCGGCCCTCGACGATCGACAGGCCGGTGACGCGGGTCAGGGCGGCGGCGGCGTTGCTGTCGCCGGTGCGCTCCAGGTCTTCCGAGGTCAGGAAGGCGGCGACTTCAGAGCTTTCGCGGTTTGGCTCGGGGATATAGCGCCCCAGGACGACGATCTCGCCGACTTCGGCGGGCTCTTGATCGACTTGTTCCGCCGAGGTCTGGGCCGGATTCTGGGCCGTCGGGGCGGTTTCAGGTGCGGCTTGGGCGAACGCCAGGCCGGGCGCAATCAGCGCGCTGGTGGCGAGAAGGACCCCGCTCAGGGTCAGAGAAAGTCTATTCATGGTCTGCGCCTTGAAGGGGTCAGGAAACGCGAAGAACCGGCGGCGACCCTGAAGGCCGCCGCCGGCGCTGTCGTCATCAGCAGGGAGAGCCGGCCGTCAGGCCGCAGGTCCAACCCTGCCACCAGGTGTCCTGGGCGTTCCGCACAGCGCCGATGTAGTTGACGCTGTCGAAGAAGCTGTAGACCGTCTTCGGATCGATCGCCGTCACGGCGTTCTCATTGGCGCCGTTGATGAAGGCCAGGTTCTGGTTGGCGATGGTCGTGCCGGAAGCCGGGGCCGTCAGGGTCGAAGTTCCCGCCGCCGTCACATTGGTGTTGCGGGCGTTGGTGAACACCGCCGTCGAACGGGCGACGTTGGCCGGACGGTAGGAGACCGAGCAGGACATGTAGATCGAACGCAGCGAAGGCGTCGTGCCCCCGTCGAAGCTCGTCTGGGTGTCGGCGTCAGCGATGTCGAAGCAGCCGGCGACCGAGCCCGTCGTCGAGGTGGCGACGATGTTGATCAGGGTCGGGTTGGTGCCGGTGTCGAAGTGCATGACCGTGTGGGCGTCGGTCGGGGCGTTGCGGCCGACCAGGGTCCAGTTGGCGATCTTCGGCTGCGACAGATAGCGCGAAGCATAAGGCGTCGAAGACGGAGCCGACGAGAACTCGAAGCCGGCCGACCGGCTGGTCGAGTTCGGGGCCCGCTGGGTCACGATGCCGAACTGGGCGCCGCCGCGCCAGCCGGTGTCGGTGTCCAGACCGTCGTCGTCGGCGCCGTTGATGACGATGTGCTTGAGGTTGGCGTTGCCGCCGAAGATCTCGATGCCGTCGTCGGAGCTGTTGTAAGACTGGATGTACTCCAGAACCGTGCCGGAGCCGACGCCGGCCAGGGTCAGGGCCTGCAGCTCATTTCCGGTCGAGATTTCAAAGCCGGAATATTTGATCTGAACGTAGCGCAGACGGCCCGAGTTGTCGGTCGCCGTATTGCCGCCGTAGAAGGCGTTGGTGCCCTCGACCTGGCCGGTGCAGGTGACCGGCGCCGTCAGCTGGCAGTTGGCCTGGGGCGCGCGGCCGGCCAGGACGATCCCGCCCCACTGACCTTGCGAGGTCGCCGTGGCCGTGCCCTCGACGTCCTGGCGGCTGGTGAAGATGATCGGCTTGGTGGAGGTGCCCTCGGCGTAGATTTGCGAGCCGCGGTTGACCAGCAGATAGTCACCGCCGCTGGAGGCGAAGATCTTCACACCCGGTTCGATGGTCAGGATGCCCTGCGTGCCCGTGGTCGAGGCGGGATCGATGCCGCGGTCGGTGCCCACCTCGGTGCGGCCGCTGATCGAATAGATGGTGCCGGCGCGGACGGCCAGGCTGAGGTTGCCCAGAATCTGCTGCGGCAGTTGGCAAACGCGCAGCGAGCCGTTGGCGATGGTGCCGACATTGGCCAGGCCGGTCGGGCAATCCGCAGCGGGCGTGCCGGGGGCCGGCGTGTTGCCGCCACCGTTGTTGCCGCCGTTGTTGCCGCCGTTGCCGAAGTTGCCTTCGCCGGGCGAAGCCACTTCCGCCGAGCCGCAGGCGGCGAGCGCGAGGGCGCTGGCCGCCGTCACGAGCAGGGTTTTCATCTGAAGGCCGGTCATCGTCAGTCCACCGTGTCTGGTCAAAGAGCTATGACAGGGGGCGCCCGAGCCCATGCCCGGCCGCAAAGACGTGATCGCCCCTCCTGCCCGAGTGGAGTCATTAGGGATGCTGTGTGAAGGCGCATGCGCTGTTGCGTGAAGCTTCAGCGGAGCTTTTGCTGCGGATTGCGATCCATTTTACGACAAACGATCTGCCTTCGGATCACTGGCTCTCGTCCAAGGCCCTGCGGCGGCGCGCCTTCTTCGGTCTGGCCTTGACCCAATCTGGAAATCTATCTTAGGTTGCAACGTGTCGCGCGATCCCGAAATAAAATCCGGACCTCCACGTCCCGCGCAAGACCGGCGCGCCGCCGACCCAGGGCGGCGACGCGGGTCGATCATCTTGGCTGGCGCCGTCGGCGCCTTCATCTGGCTGACGATCGCCGGCGCGGCCTGGCTGGCGGCGCGGGCCCTCGGTTGATCAGTCGCCGTTCCACCACGTCAGGCTGACGGGGAACCGGCGATCGCCCACCTGAACGGCCCCGCTCATAACCGGCGTCTGGTCGCCCAGATTGCGTCTGGCGGTCGCCAGGGCGCCCTGGTCGATCCGCAGATCCAGACGCACCGCCTCTCCGCGCGCAGCGGTTCCCGTCATCCGCAGCCTATCGTCCGTGATCTCATAGGCCTGCAGCGACACCGGCGGCGAGCCGTCCGACCCGGCGAGGGTCAGGATCAAAGGCGCGCCCGCCCGCGATCCCCGCTCCCACGCTTCAAAGGCCGCGATCTGGCCGACGAACAGCCCGGCCAAGTCCCCCGGTGCAGCCCCGCCCCCAACCGGCCGATACTGGCCCGAGACGTCGCCGCTCAGCTGGTGACGGAAGGCCGCCTCAACCGGCGCCCGCTCTGCGGTCTCCGCCCCCCGGCGCACTCCGCCCTCCCGGCCTTCGCACCCCGCCAGGGCCGCAATACAGAGAAGAATCCCGCCCAGGCGCCGCATCAGCGATCCAACGACCGGTCCAGAGCCCGGAATCCGGCGATGGCCAGTTCGGTCGAGGCGGCGAAGACCTCCGGCCGGATCCGCTCGAAGTCGTCGCTGGGGCGATGATAGTCGGGGTGATAATCGACGCCCATATAGAGGAAGGGAACCCCGGCCTCATGGAAGGGGGCGTGATCGGAGGCGTCCACCCAATTGTCCTCTCCCTCGTCCTGCGGCGTGTCCTTGCCGAAGGCGAGGCGGACCGGCCCTACCGGAGCGATCGGCTCCAGGATCGGGCGTAGACTCGGATTCTGATAGGTCCCCGTGACCCATAGCCGCCCATCGGTCTCGGCCCGCGCCGTCATGTCGAAGTTCAGGTTCAAGGCGACGGCGGACAGGGGCATGGGCGGGGCCTTGACGAACTCTTTCGCTCCCAGCAGCCCGCGCTCTTCCCCGTCGAAGAAGACGAGCAGAACGCTGTGCTCCGGCGCCTCGGCCTTCAGCCGCTTGGCCAGCTCCAGGGCGGTCGCGACGCCGGAGGCGTTGTCGTCTGCGCCGTTGTAGATCTGACCGCCGTGGACGCCGACGTGATCATAGTGGGCCGACACGACGATATAGCGGTCGCTGACCCGGCGGCCGGGAATCAGCCCCAGAATATTGACGCCGCGATAGGTTGTCGGCCCGTTGGGCGAATCGCCCACGGCTTCGAACGGCTGCAGCCGCCCGAACGGCGCCGGCGCCACGCCCAGGGCCTCCAGCCGCGACACGAGATAGGCCCTGGCCCGCTCTCCACCGGGCGAGCCGGTGTCGCGCCCCTCCATCTCGTCCGACGACAGGATCCGCACGTCCGCCAGCAGCTGATCATAGACGGAGGCGGGCGCGGCGACCGTCTGGCCGACCGGCGTGGCGGTCGGCGTGACACAGCCGGCCGCCCCGACCGCGAGGCCCGCCGCCATGACGGCGCTGACGAAAGAACGGACGGTCGGCATGGGCGGCTCCACGGGGTCGATACGGCAACTTAGCGCGGCGCCGCGGCGCCGTCAGCCGCGTTGACGGGATGAACCTGACGCTGCGCATGCTTTGAAACAGATGATAGGGAGTTCGACATGTCCAGCGCGATTCCCGCCTTTCCGCCCGTCGAAGACCTGACCGCCGAGACGGCGGCTGAGGAGCTGGCCTGGCTGGCCGCCGAAATGGCTCGCCACGACGCCCTCTATAATGAGGCGACGCCCGAGATTTCCGACGCGGACTATGACGCCCTGCGCGCCCGGAACCTGGCGGTCGAGGCCGCCTTCCCCGATCTGGTCCGACCCGACTCCCCGTCGAACAAGGTCGGCGCCGCCGCCTCCAGCCAGTTCGCCGAAGTGCGCCACGGCGTCCCCATGCTGTCGCTGGACAACGCCTTCGACGAGGGGGAGGTGCGCGACTTCGTCGCCCGCATCGCCCGCTTCCTGAAACTGCCGGCCGACGAACCCATCGCCTTCGTCGCCGAGCCCAAGATCGACGGCCTGTCCGCCAACCTCCTCTATGTCGACGGCCGCCTGACCCTCGGCGCCACACGCGGCGACGGCCGCACCGGCGAGGACGTGACCGCCAATCTGAACACCATCGCCGATGTGAAACAGGCCCTGGCCGGCGACGACTGGCCCGACCGGATCGAGATCCGGGGCGAAGTCTACGCCCCCAATGACGCCTTCGCCGCCTTCAACGCCGCCGCCGAGGCCGAGGGCCGCCGCACCTACGCCAACCCCCGCAACTTCGCTGCGGGCTCCCTTCGCCAGAAGGACGCCCGGATCACGGGCAAAAGGCCGCTGAACTTCTTCGCCTACGCCTGGGGCGAACACTCCAGCGATTTCGCCGAGACCCAGTGGGAGGCCCTGCAAAAGCTCAAGGCCTGGGGCTTTCCCGTCAACGCCCGCTCGCGCCGGGTCGAGGGCGCCGAGGGCCTGATCGCCGTCTATCGCGAGCTGGAACGCGACCGCGCGACCCTGGGCTATGACATCGACGGCGTGGTCTACAAGGTCGACCGCATCGACTGGCAACGCCGGCTGGGCTTCGTCGCCCGCAGCCCCCGCTGGGCCATCGCCCACAAGTTCCCGGCGCAACAGGCGACCACGGTGCTGGAGGGGATCGACATCCAGGTCGGCCGCACCGGCTCCCTGACCCCCGTGGCCCGGCTCCACCCCGTCACCGTCGGCGGGGTCGTGGTCAGGAACGCCACCCTGCACAATGAAGACGAGATCGAACGTCTGGACGTCCGCATCGGCGACACCGTCCGCCTGCAACGCGCCGGAGACGTCATTCCTCAGATTCTGGGCGTGGTCCCGGACCTGCGGCCCGCCGACGCCGTCCCCTATGTCTTCCCCGACAAATGCCCGGTCTGCGGCTCGGAGGCCGTGCGGGAGGGCGACGAGGTCAAGCGCCGCTGCACCGGCGGCCTGATCTGCGACGCCCAGATCGTCGAGCGGCTGAAGCATTTCGTCAGCCGCCGCGCCTTCGACATCGAAGGCCTGGGCGAGAAACAGCTTGTCGCCTTCCACGCCCGCGGCTGGATCAAGGAGCCCGCCGACATCTTCCGCCTGGCGCGCGATGCGGACCGGCTGAAGGAATTGGAGCGCGAAGATGGCTATGGCGAGACCAGCATCCGCAACCTGGTCGCCGGCATCGACGCCCGGCGCGTCATTGCGCTGGACCGGTTCCTGTTCGGCCTGGGCATACGCGACATCGGCGAACAGACCTCCATCGTCCTGGCTCGGGCCTTCGAAAGCTGGTCCGCGCTGAAGGCCGCCTGCGTCCAGGCCGCCTCGGGTGTGCCGTCCGACGCCTGGACCACGCTCGCCTCCGCCCACGCCATATCGCCCCGCGTCCTGACCCTGATGGCCGAGGCGACGCCCCCCGCCGTCGATCCCTGGCCCGAGGCGACGATGGACATGAAGATCAGTCAGGCCTTCCCCGGCATGGCCGCCCCGGCCCGCCGCTCGCTGGCGACGATGGTTCAGGACTGGTCCGGCCTGGTCGAACTGGCCCGCGTGGCGCGTGAGGAAGCCCCGTCCGAAATCCTGAACCAGATCGCCGGCGTCACCGGCGTCGGCCCCGTCGCCGCCCTGGCCCTGGCCCACTTCTTCCACGAGCCGCACAATCTGAAGGTCGTCGCCGCGCTCGAGGCCGAGCTGACCGAAATCCTCGACGCCGAACGGCCCAAGTCCGACACCCCGGTCGCGGGCAAGACCGTCGTCTTCACCGGCGCCCTGGAACGCTTCACCCGCGACGAGGCCAAGGCCCGCGCCGAAAGCCTGGGCGCCAAGGTTTCAGGTTCCGTCTCGAAAAAGACCGACTACCTGGTCGCCGGCCCCGGCGCCGGGTCCAAGCTCAAGGACGCCGAAAAGCACGGGGTTCGGGTGCTGACCGAGGACGAGTGGCTGGCTCTGATCGGGGGATAGGTGGGGGCTTAGCCGGTCCGCGCGCGGAACACCCGCTGCTCCAGCCGCCGAAAGCTTCCCTAAGGTCCGGTTTTTGTTGGCGATAAGGTGATCGGCAGAGCCTTGTTTTGATCCAAAACCGGGATCACCTTGCGCCCAACGGGCGGCGTCGCCGACCCGAACAGAGGAAACGACGATGAAGACCAAGATCATGCTGGCCGCCGCCGCCCTGGCGACCGCCCTCGCCTCCCCCGCCCTGGCCGGCGATCCGACTGGCCTGTGGCAGACCCCCACCAATGGCGGCCAGGTGCGGATCAGCCGCTGCGGCCAGGCCCTGTGCGGGACGCTGGTGACGTCGAACCACATCCGCGCCGACCCCAATGTGCGCGACGAGCACAATCGCGACGCCAGCCTGCGGGGCCGGACCCTGCGCAATCTGCCCATGCTTTCGGGCTTTACCGGCGGCCCCACGGAATGGCGCAACGGCTCCGTCTATAATCCGGCTGACGGCCGCACCTATCGCGGCACCATCACCATGAACGGGGACAACAGCCTGAACCTGCGTGGCTGTGTCGTCGCTCCCCTGTGCAAGACCCAGACCTGGACCCGCATCCAGTAATCCTCTTCGGCGCAGAACAGCAAAGGCCCGGCCGGATCGCTCCGGCCGGGCCTTTTCATGGCGTTCAGAGCCAGAACCTCAGCGGTTCAGGGCCGCCCGCGCCGCCTCGGCGTAGCGATGGCCCACCGCCGCTCCCTTGGGGAAGACGGCGTCGATTCGCGCCAGATCCTGGGGCGTCAGCGCCAGGTCCACGGCGGCGACGTTCTGCTCCAGGGTCGCGACGCGGCGGGTGCCGGGAATGGGGATCAGATCGTCCCCCTGAGCCAGGACCCAGGCCAGGGCCAGTTGGGCGGCCGTGACGCCCCTGTCGGCCGCGATCGCCTTCACCGCCTCGACCAGATCCAGGTTCTTCTGGAAATTCTCGCCCATGAAGCGCGGATTGGTGCGGCGGAAGTCGTCGGGGGCCAGATCGTCCACCGACCTGATCTCGCCGGACAAGAAGCCCCGGCCCAGCGGGCTGTAGGGCACGAAACCGATCCCCAGCTCGCGCGTGACGGCGAACAGCTCGTCTTCGGGCTCGCGGCTCCACAACGAATACTCCGTCTGAAGCGCCGTGATCGGATGGGTGGCGTGGGCCTTGCGCAGGGTCTCAGGCGACGCCTCTGACAGCCCCAGGAAACGGACCTTGCCCTCGGTCACCAGCTCCGCCATCGCTCCGACCGTCTCTTCAATCGGCGTGTCGGGATCGACCCGGTGGAGATAGTAGAGATCGACGTGATCGACGCCCAGCCGCTGGAGACTGCCCTCAATGGCCCGGCGGACGTTGGCGGGGCTGCCGTCCACCATCAGCTTCGACCGGTCCGCGTTGTAATTGATGCCGAACTTGGTGGCGATAAAGGCTTGGTTGCGCCGATCCTTCAGCGCCTTGCCGAGGAGGATCTCGTTCGTATGGGGCCCATACATCTCGGCCGTATCGAACAGGGTCACGCCCAGGTCCAGGGCCCGGTGGATGACGGAGGTGGACTGGGCCTCGTCGGCGCCGCCGTAGAAGGCGCTCATGCCCATACAGCCCAGGCCGATGGCCGAGACTTCGGGTCCGCTTGGACCCAGTTTGCGCGTCTTCATCTGCGCTCTCCTGTCGATGTGGGGGATCGGCCCAAAAACGGAAAATGGAGGCCGACGATCAGGAGATGGGAGCTACAGGCCGGGGCATCAAGCCCGCCCGGCCTCTGCGATGGTACCGCCTCTCAGGCTTGAACTGAGGACCTCCGGTTCCACAAACCGGCGCTCTAACCAACTGAGCTAAGGCGGCCCGCGCATCGCGAGGCGCGTTCTCTACCGGTCCTGCGACAGGGGATCAAGCGGCTTGATGCGATTTCGTGGCGACGCGGGACAAAAGAAAACGCCCCGGAGATGGCTCTCCGGGGCGTCTGGTTCTGGCTGGCCAGCTTACTGAAGGCGGAAGCGAACCGTGAAGCGCGCTTGGCCGCCTTGGGCAACCCCGTCAACTGTGCCCGGCGAAAATCTCGCCGACCGCATTGAAGACAGGGCTTCACGACCGAAGCCCGCGCCAGCAGGCGTTTCGGAAACGATGCTGCAGTTCGTGGCCGACCCGTTGGCTTGAACCGAGCACAGCAACACGACCGTGCCTTCCTCAATCCCACGCTCTTGGGCTCGGGCGGGGAATTCAGGACGAGGCTGCCGCGACCAGCTGACACTGGTGATCGTCGAAGGCCGAACCGGCGCCGGCGGAGCCGGAGGCGGCGGCGGGCCGGGAACGACGACGGGCGGACCGGTGTACTCGACCCGATCTTCCTTCTTCGTCGGCGTGATGTTCACCGGCGGAGGCGGAACGATGTTCGGGACGGGCGCAGGCACGCGAACCTGAAGCTTCGGCGGCGGAGGCGTGTCCGTCGGCGGAGGCGGCGGAGGCGGAGGCGGCGGAGGCGGCGGGACCGGCTCGACCAACTCGACCTCGACGGACTCGTCGACGTAGTTGAACTCCTTGAGCTTAAACTTCGACTGCTGAAGGAAGAAGATCAGCAGGGCGAACAGGAGGGTGACGATCAGCAGGCACACGATCAGCACGGGGTAGGAAACCCCCATGAAGCCCTTGGCCTTGGGTACGTCGTAACGACTGCGATGATAAGTGACGTCTGTCATACTATCTCCGCCATCTAGCTCGTCGCCTGGTCTTCGCCGACCAGTGCAACGCTGTAGAAGCCGTTATCCTGCAAGGCGTTCATGACCTGCATGAAGTCGCCGTAGCGGGTGTTTTGGTCAGCCCGAATGAAAATCCGCTCATCGGCCGGGTTCCGGGAGCCGATCTGTTTGGTCAGATCTTCTCCCAGCGTCCCGATGCTGGTCTGGAAGTCGCCCACAAAGACGTCGCCGTCGTTCTGGATCGAAATATAGACCGGCTTGGGCGGGTTCGGGGCCGCCTTGGCGACGGCGATCGGCAACTCTACCGGCACCGACACGGATGCGAGCGGAGCCGCAACCATGAAGATGATGAGCAGGACGAGCATGATATCAACGAAAGGCGTGACGTTGATATCGCTGTTGGCCTCGACCTGGCTGCCGCCGCCGCCTGATTTAATCTTGGCGGCCATCCGTCTTACGCCCCCTTGTCGAGCTGACGCGAGATGCCGTTCAGCAGCTCAGCGGCGAAACCGTCGGCGCGGGTGCCGTAGGCGGCGATGCGGGTGTTGAAGTAGTTATAGAAGACCACGGCCGGGATAGCGGCGAACAGGCCGATACCGGTGGCCAGCAGGGCCTCGGCGATACCCGGAGCAACGACGGCCAGGTTGGTCGTATTGGATTCCGCGATGCCGATGAAGGAGTTCATGATGCCGTAAACGGTGCCGAACAGACCGACGAACGGACCGGTCGAACCGACCGAGGCCAGGAACTGCTGACCGCCCGACAGGCGCTTGGCCAGGCCCGACTGAACGGCGGCGACGGCGGCGGTGGCGCGGCCCATGGCGTTGTCCAGGTGGTCGCCGGTGACCGAAAGGCCAGCTTGACGCGACATTTCGATTTCGTCGGTGGCGGCGGCGGCCATGTCGGCCAGCGGGTTGCCGTCATATTCTTCCTGGGTGGCGACGGCGCGCATGTCCGCGATGGTGCGGGCGCCGCGGAAGTTTTCCAGGAAGTTGTCGGTCTTGCGGTTCAGGGCGCCGAACTCGAACAGCTTGATGAGCAGCAGGGTCCACGACAGGATCGAGGCCAGCAGCAGGCCGATCATCACGACCTTAACGATGATCGTGGCTTCCATGAACATGGAGATCGGGGTGATGCCGCCCGAATGACCGCCGCCGACGGATTCGCCGACGGTTGAGGGGTTGGCCGCATCGGCGGCCGGAGCCATGGCCGTCGGGGCTTCGGCGGGCGCGGCGGCCGGGGTCGGCTCGGCCGGGGCCTGGGCCAGAACCGGCGAGCTCGCCATCAGGACGGCCGCGCCGGCCGCGGCGAGAAGGATGTTCGTCTTTTTGCTGTTCAGCATAGTTCGCCAGTTCCTGCTTGGTCTGACTCGTGGAACCAAAGGTGCGGCCGTGTCAAAGGGCCGCCCCCCAACCTGAAATGTTTCCTTCAGAGGCCATGTCCCTGCGGGATCGCCGGCCGCTGAATTCTTGGATGGAGACATATGCGGTCGCCCGTACTGCCTCCGATGTTCGAACCGCGGGAGAACACGCCTCCTAGAATCCGTTTGACGCCTTAATGGGAGGGCGTCCCAACCCCTTTGACGAACCCTTACCGGAGCGTCAAGGGACAACAGCCGGATTTCGCCTTCGGGGAGAAGGTTCATGAGAATCTCGCCCTTTTGTCGCGCCCAGAATGGCGCAGCACGACATTTTTGTGATGCTAATCTGTCGATTAGGGGAAGCTTGTTCGAAAACGCGCCTCGGCGAAGTTTTTAACTCTTTCAGCAGCGTTCCGTAGGTCATCCGGCCCGCGAGTCGACGATTGCACGCGACGATCGCACGCGTGAAGGCGCTTGCCGGGAAAAGATATGGAATCTGGGAAGCCCCGAAGGGAAAATGGTGCCTGGAGGCGGATTCGAACCACCGACACGCGGATTTTCAATCCGCTGCTCTACCAACTGAGCTATCCAGGCGCCGACGCGGCGTCGCGAGAGGCGGGTCTATAGGCGACACTTTTCGCACTGTCCAGCGCCGTTTCAGTCCTTTTCGTCATCCTCCTTCAGCCCCTCTTCCAAGGGAACCGGAATGACGTAAGCCCCGCTGAACCAGCGTTGCAGATCCACCTCTGAACAGCGGCGCGAGCAGAAGGGCCGATATTTCGGATCGGCCTCGGCCTTGCGGCAAATGGGACAGGCGCTCATGGGTCAGCCTTCTTCTATATGGCCCCGGCCGGGCGGCAGGGCGTCGTCAGACCGCAGGCCGGCCCTCGGCCCCAGCCGGGCGACCAGGGGCGCGGCCAAGGCGGCTTCCTCCGGCGGGCAGCGGACGCTCAGCCTCGGCGTCGTCGTTTCGCTCAGCAGCCGCCGACGCAACGCCCGAACCAAGGCCAGGGCGCGCGTGGCGACCGACGGTCCGCCGCCGTCGCACAGTCGTTCCTCGACCGGCGTCATGCGCCAGGGCAGCGACATCTGCAGCAGGCCGAACCGGCTGATCGGGCCGAAGACGGCTTGCGGTTCATGGGAAAAGGCGGCGCGGGCGATGCGGGCTTGAGCCTCCGCGTCCTGCCCATCCCCGACCAGGTCGATGACCACAAGCCCGCCCCACTGTCTGAGACTGATCAGCCGCGCGGCCTGATGGAGCCCCTCTCGGTTGGCCGCCGCCCGCCCCTGCCGCGCGTCTCGACCGGGACTGGGCGCATAGTCGATGTCGACGGCGACCAGGGCGCGCGTCCTTTCCAAGGCGAGATCGACGCCATGGGCCGCGCTGCCCCATCGGGCGGCTAAGGCCTCTTCCTCCGCTTCCACAGCGGCGTCGATGGCGGCGACGCCCTCGATCAAGTGACTATTCGGAGCCAGGGCCTGGAGACGTTCCGCCACGCCGGGCGCGGCTTGCAGCAGACGCGGCGCGCCCTCCCCCGGCCCCAGACGACGCACGACCGGCCCCTTGCCGGCGCGGGGTTCGGCGATCACCACCACCTCCAACCGCTCGCCCTGATCGACGCGATCCTTCCGATTCAGCGGCAGGAAGGCCGGCGGGCCGGCGCCCAGGTCCATGAAGGCGCCGCGAAGGCCTGGAATGACGTCGGTCACACGGCCTACGGCCCGCGCGCCCAAACGGCACTGAGCGACGTCGTCGTCGCGATGGATGATCAGATGGGTGTAGCGGCCGTTCCGGGACGCCACGCCGCGGATTTCGCCAGGCGTGTCGTCGAGGAAGACCTCGACCGCGCCGCTCATGCGCGCCAGCCGACGCCGTGCAACAGTTGGACGGCTTCGTACAGGGGCAGCCCCATGACCGAGGGATGGCTGCCGACGATCCGCTGAACGAAGGCGCCGGCCGGGCCCTGGATGCCGTAGCCGCCGGCCTTGCCGCGCCAGTCGCCCGTCGCGACATAGGTCGCGATCTCATGATCGGACAGCGGTTTGAAGGTGACGCGGGTCTCATTGACCCGCACGGCCGTCCTGCCGTCGCGCACCACCGCCACCCCTGTGAAGACGCGATGGTTGCGCCCGGACAGCAGTTTGAGGAAACGTGCAGCCTCGGCCTCGTCCGCCGCCTTTTCGAGAAACCGACGACCGACCGCGACCACCGTGTCGGCGGCCAGAACGACGGCCTGGGGGCGACGCGAAGCGACCACCTGGGCCTTGGAGGTCGCCAGCCGCTCGGCCAGACGCGGCGGCGTCTCCCCCTTCAGCGGGGTTTCGTCTATATCGGCAGGGTCGATGTGATCCGGCTTGATTCCCACCTGCGCCAGCAATTCGATGCGGCGTGGGCTGGACGAGGCCAGCGCAAGCTCCAGACGCCCTTCCGACACGAAAACGACGCCGCTCCTTATTTGAAGCGGTAGGTGATGCGACCCTTTGTCAGGTCGTAGGGGGTCATTTCCACCAGAACCTTGTCGCCCGCCAGCACGCGGATACGATTCTTGCGCATCTTGCCGGCGGTGTGGGCGATGATCTCGTGGTCGTTCTCGAGCGTCACGCGGAAGGTGGCGTTCGGCAGCAGTTCGCTGACGGTGCCGGGAAACTCGAGCAGTTCTTCCTTAGCCATGCGGCCTCTCGCGCCCGGTTGATATGCGTTCAGCCCCACGCCGGGCGGGCGCGAGGGGCGGAATGGAGGGGCCTAATGCCTCAAAACGGCAAGATAGTCGAGGTCAGCCGCGACGGTAGAGGGCGCACAGCAGGGTGAACAACCGCCGCGCCGTCTCCTGGTCGACTGCGATCTTGCCTTCCAGGCGGTTCATCAGCTGTTCCGCCCCTTCGTTATGCAGTCCCCTTCGACCCATATCGACAGATTCGATCTGGCTGGGCGAGGAGCCGCGCAGGGCTTCATAATAGCTGTCGCAGATCAGTAGATAGTCTTTGATGACGCCCTTCAGCGGCGTCAGGCTGATGGCGTAGGTGCGGGCGAAGGCTTCGCCCGTGACGTCGAACACCAGACGATTGTCCTGAAGCGACAGCTTCAGCCGGTAGGACCCGCCCTCTGCGCCGACGGGTTCGAAACTGTTTCGTTCGACCAGATCGAAGATGGCGACGCGGCGCTCGTGTTCGATCTCGGCCGTCGCCGCCGGCAGGGTGGCGGCGTCCAACTCGACGGACGCCAGCTTGTGGGGGGCGCTCATACCGTCTTCCCTTCGTCCAGCCCTGCGTCGTCCAAATGGGTCGGCGCCATTCGGGCCGGCCAGCGCTCGGATATGTCAGTGACGACGGCGTCCAGGCATTCGACGTCGATTCTCAGATCACCGCCCCCGGCGAACATCAGTATGACCCGACCGCTCGGCGCCTCGGTCGGTATGAAGTCGAGCGCCAGCAGTTCCAGCGTGGCGTCCGGATTGCGTGGCAACCGCCGGCTCTTTACCCCCATGACATCGCCGAACTGCATGGCGGACATGACGCGCGTTCCGCCGCATTCCCAACAGAAGCGGCTGAAGGCGATGGTCAGGGTGCGCGCGCCCTTTTCCCAGACGATGTCGATCGGCCGGAGTATGGCGTCCTGAAGGGCGGCCGAGATGATCTGCAGATCGTCGGCGTCCTCGGCCAGCAGACGCAGCGGTTCGACCGCCGTCTTGGCTTCGGACAGGGCGCCGTCGATCTCCGCTGTCATCACTCCATCCCTTCGCTGTGACCCTTGACCCGCCGAATCTCCGCGCCGCAGGCGCCGAGCTTTTGTTCCAAACGCTCGAACCCGCGATCCAGATGATAAACGCGACCGACGGTCGTTTCGCCTTCGGCGACCAAGCCGGCGATGATCAGGCACATCGAGGCGCGCAGATCGGTGGCCATGACCTGGGCGCCGTGCAGCGTCTCGACGCCGTGCACCCGGGCCTCGCCCGCATGGACGGAGATGTCGGCGCCCAGCCGCGCCAGTTCCGGCACATGCATGAAGCGGTTCTCAAAGATCGTCTCCCGCACCGTGCTGACGCCCTCAGCCGTGGTCATCAGCGCCATGAACTGGGCCTGCAGATCGGTGGCGAAGCCCGGATAGATCGCCGTCTCGACATCGACCGCCTTCAGCCGGACCTTGGGGTCGCGCTTGATCAGGACGCCGTCGTCCGTCGGCGACACCTCGACCCCGGCCTCGATCATCTTGTCGGTCAGGGCGCCGATCAGATCAGCCCTGGCCTTGGTCAACCGGACTTCGCCCCCGGCCATGGCGGCGGCGACGGCGTAGGAGCCCATTTCGATACGGTCGGGAATCACCGACCAGGTCGTCCCGGTCAGCGACGAGACGCCGGTGATGGTCAGGACGTCGGTGTCGATCCCCTCGATCTTGGCGCCCATGGCGGTCAGACAGCGCGCCAGATCGCCGATCTCGGGTTCACGCGCGGCGCGGCGCAGCACCGTCGTGCCCTGGGCCAGGACGGCGGCCAGCAGTGCGTGTTCGGTCGCCCCGACGGAGACGAACGGAAACTCGATCTCGGCGCCCTTCAGGCCGGACGGCGCCTTGGCGGTCACATAGCCTTCCTCCAGCTCGATCTCAGCGCCCAGGGCCGTGAGCGCCTGAAGATGCAGATCCACGGGCCGGGCGCCGATGGTGCAGCCGCCGGGCAGAGACACCTTGGCCTCGCCGGTGCGGGCCAAGAGCGGCCCCAGCACATTGAAGGAGGCCCGCATCTGGCGGACTAGGTCATAGGGAGCGAAGGTCGAGGTCAGGGTCTGGGCGTGGAACAGGCTTTCCTGCCCATCGGCGCCGTCGCGCTCGGTCACCTCAATGCCGAACTGGCGCAGCAACTGACCCAAGAAGCGGGTGTCGGCCAGCCGCGGCATATTGGTCAGCAGCAGGGGTTGATCCGTCAGGATCGAGGCGGCCATCAGCTTGATGGCGGAATTCTTGGCGCCGCTGACGGGGATCTCCCCGAAGAGCTGAGCGCCGCCCTGAATGGCGATACTGTCCATGACGTCCTTGAAGCGCGCCCGAAGGAAACGCCTCGGGGGGAGGGTTCTCTAGCAAGCCGGCGCGCGCTTGCCAAAGGGCGGAGCGTCCGCCGGGCGATGACTTTCAGTTGCTGTCCTTGGGCGCCGCCGGGGTTCGGGCGGGCGCCTTGCGGCGTCTCAGGTTGGCGCGCAGGGCCGCCGCCAGGCGAATGGCGCGTTCGGCCTTGGCCCGCGCCGCCTCGGACGACGCGCCGCCCTCTGGCGTCAAGCTGGGCGAGGTCTCGACGGGCGGGGTGTCGGTGTCGTGCGGCGGACGAGTCATGGGCTTAGAATGCCGTGATAACGGGGCTTGTCCAAACTTTCTTTCAGATCGTCAAAAAGCCGCTTCCCTCCCCCGAACGGTTTGGCTATACGGCCGCTTCCTCAGTCGGGGCCGCCGTAGCTCAGTGGTAGAGCGCATCCTTGGTAAGGCTGAGGTCGTGGGTTCGATTCCCCCCGGCGGCACCATCTGAGACGAAAAAGGCCCGGCGAAAGCCGGGCCTTTTGCTTGATGGAAGGCCGCGCCGCTTCAGTCCGAAGCCGTCGCGCCTCGCGGCCAGACCGCGCCGTCTTCAGCGTCCCGGTCCTTGCTCCAGCTGAAGCCCATCGACAGGGACTTGCGGCTCGAATCGCCGCCGTAGCCGCGCACCCGCCCGTAAGGCGGATAGAAACCAGGCCCCCGAAGTCCATAGCCGTAAGCCTCATAGCCGTACCCCCAGGGTTCGTTGCGCCCCTCGCGATAGGCCAGGTCCAGACGCCCGTTTTCGCCGATCGGCATCGAGACGGCGGCGCCATAGCTGCGATAGCCGCCGGTGCCGACGCCCGCCTCGACCATGCCGTGCATCTGGCGGTCGTCCATGGGGCCTTCAGGGAGGGGCTCCTGAAAATCCACGCCGGGCGTTCTGTTGCTGAGCCAGGCCTGAATCTGCTGTTCCGTCGTCATCCCATGGGGTTGAGCGTCCTGCGCGGTCGGCGCAGGAGCAGCGGCTTCCGGGGCGGCGGCCATGGCCTGGGCCAGGGTCGGGGCGTTGGTCGGGGCGGTCGCGACGACGCCGTCAGGATCGCCGTCCGCGCCTGCGCCCGAAGCTGCGAGCGCCAAGCTCGCCACAAGTCCTGCCATCAGCATGGGCCGTCTCCTTCCGCCTCATCCTAGCACGCCGATTGCGGCCATGGTCAGGCGTTTCCGTCGCCCCGTTGCAACGGGTCCGGCAAGGGTTCGCCTTCGGGCACGAAGGTCAGAGCGACCGAGTTGATGCAATAGCGGTTTCCCGTCGGCGGCGGGCCATCGGGAAAGACGTGGCCCTGGTGGCTGCCGCAGCGCGCGCACTGGGTCTCGATGCGAATCATGCCGTAGCTGGTGTCGCGCACCTCATGG
Organism: Brevundimonas sp. Br13; assembly: GCF_055391505.1. Classification (NCBI taxonomy): domain Bacteria; kingdom Pseudomonadati; phylum Pseudomonadota; class Alphaproteobacteria; order Caulobacterales; family Caulobacteraceae; genus Brevundimonas; species Brevundimonas sp. Br13. The sequence goes on from NZ_AP044008.1 coordinate 2,569,778, forward strand.
ACGTGGGCCGGATCGACGGGTTCGGTGAAGCTGGGCCAGCCGGTTCCGCTTTCGAACTTGGTGCGGCTGCGGAACAGGGGCAGACCGCACTCCCGGCAACAGAAGACGCCCGCGCGCTTTTCGCCCAGCAGGGTTCCGCAGAACGGCGCCTCTGTGCCGTGGGACAGGAGGACGCGCTTCTCCTCGGGGTTCAGGTCCGCCTCCAGCCGGGCGCGTTCCTGATCATCGGGCGGCGTCAGATCATAGCCGGCCGAGGAGCGTCGGGGGGCTAGGGAATCGGAAAGGTCGATATCGGTCATGACCCCGAAATAGGAAGGGGCGGGCCGAGGTTCCACCCCGACCCGCCCCCTTCAGATCCGATCGCCGAGACGTCCTATTGGAACAGGCTGGCGACCCAGGCGCGCACGGCCGTCTCGTCGGCCGCATCACCCGAGTAAGCCAGGCCCTGCGTCGGCGTGTACGGGGCGTCATTGCCGCGCTGGCGGGTGGTCCAGGCCTTATGGCCATAGGTCAGTTCCGCGTAGTTCGACGGCAGACGCAGCACGGTCGGCTCGATGAAGATGGTGTCCTCAGCCGTGGTTGATCCCGCCAGACGCACGTTCGGCAGGCGGGTCAGCAGATCCAGGGTGTCCAGGCAGCCCCCGCTGCAGCCGGCGTCCACCAGAACGACCACGGGTCCGGCGACCGGATTGGCCGCGCCGGTGTCCGGCACGGACGGACGACCCGGCATGGTGAAGGTCGCCTGATTGGCCGCCAGGGCCGAATCGAAGGCCGCCACGATGGCCTGGGTCTGGTCGATCACCGCGCTGGATTCCTGCACGAAGCGAGGATCGGCCTGCATGCGGCCCAGGGTGTCGACGAACCACTGGCGATTGGCCGGGGTGGCGCGATAGGTGATGGAGCCGGCTTCCGGCTGGCGGCTGACGGTGAACTCCGGCGTCCAGATGCGATTGGCCAAGCCGTAGCCGCGGCTGGTGGCGTTCAGCGACGACCCGTCGGCGCCGCGCAGATCGATCACCAGGCCCTGCGATCCGCGAATGGCCGGCAGCTGCGCCTCGACGGCGGCGAAGAAGGCGTCCCAGCCGGCGTCGTCGGCCAGACTGTGGACATGGACCCAGGGACGACCGTTGACGGTCTCGACGGCCAGCGGCGTCGCCGGCGGCACATAGACGGTCGCGCGATAGGCGGCTTCCAGCGACGCCGCGTCGGCGGGTTGCGGCTGCATCTGGAACTCGCGGTCCCGGCGCCCGACCTTGAAGCTGCACAGCGACGGCACCCCGCCGGTGAAGGGGTTGTTGCGGTTCCACAGCAGATAGGGGGCGGTGCGGACGCGCCCGGCTTCCGTCGTCAGATCGCCTTCCCAACGGTCCAGCCGCTCTTCGGCCAACTCGGCCGCAGTCTTGTCGCCGCACTTGACCAGGGTCGAGCCGACAGGCGGCAGGTTCCGAACGCCCGGCTTGACGTAGGAGACCACATATTCGCCGTTGCGCCAGGCCGTCGTCAGGCCCGGCCAGCCGATGGCGAAGAAGGGCCCCTGCCCTTCATAGGTCGGCCGGATCACGGTGTTGGAATCGCGGAATCCGTTCGCATAGTAGCGCAACAGATAGGCGTGGCTGTCCCCGCTGTTGACGCGGCCGACGCGGCCCATGGCGTCCTGATAACCGGCGTCGATCCAGTTGCGGAAGGTTTCGCCCGGCGCGCCGGGAATGACGGCGGCCGGATGGTTGGCGGCCAGGGCGTCTCGGGCGGCCTGAAGGTCTTGCTGGGCCAGTGCGCGGAAATCCTGGGCCGATGCGGCTCCAGCCGCCAGACTGAGGGACATGACGGCGGCCGAGGCGGCGGCGATCAAGCGGTTCATGGAGGCTCCTGGGCTCGGATTCTAAAGCGAGGTGGCGCCGTTAAACCTTATGGCCGCCGGGCTTGCCAACCCCCATCGGCGCCCTTTGGCGCGATTGTCGCATCCCGCGCCGAGCGCCGATACGGCTCAGAGTGGCGGGGAACTTTCCGTTACCGGACCGAATATCTGTCGGAAGCTGTTCTTCAACGCCGCATCCGCCTCATCCATCGTGGCCAGGATTCCCAGGTCCACCAGGCTGGTCACCCCGTGCTCCTGGATGCCGCACGGCACGATGCCGCCGAAATGCTCCAGGTCGGGCTCCACGTTCAGGCTGATCCCGTGGAAGCTGACCCATTTGCGGACCTTGACCCCGATGGCGGCGATCTTGTCCTCGCGCGACCAGCCGGCGCCCTTGCGCTCGACCCAGACCCCGACCCGGCCCTCGCGCACCCCGGCCTCCACGCCGAACCGGTCCAAGGCGCCGATCAGCCATTGCTCCAACCCACGCACGAAACCGCGCACGTCCTTGCCGCGCTGGTTCAGGTCCAGCATCACATAGGCCACGCGCTGACCCGGTCCGTGATAGGTGAACTGCCCGCCGCGCCCCGTGCGATGAACGGGAAAGCGCGCCGCATCGAGCAGATCCTCGTCCTTGGCCGACACTCCGGCCGTATAGAGGGGCGGATGCTCCAAGAGCCACACCAGCTCCGCCGCCTCCCCCGCCGCGATGGCGGCGACGCGGGCCTCCATGAACGACTCGGCGGCGGCGTAATCGACATAGGTCGAAGAGACGGTCCATTCGACCGGGCGGCCGTCGCCGCGACGCAGCTTCTGAAGGTCGGGACTTAACGGGTCGGCAAGCATAAGGCTTCAATGTGCAGGCGGAGGCGTTTCCGCAAGGGACGACCTCTTAGTGAACGAGAGCGCCCGTGTCCCAGATCAACGCCGTAAACGTCGAAATCTCAGTCGTGCTGGGGCGTATGGTGCTGCCGATGTCCCAACTGCTGAAGATGGGTCGGGGCGCGGTGATTCCGCTGGACGCCTCCGAGGGCGACGAGGTTTGGATCCTGGCGAACAACCACCCCGTCGCGCGCGGCGAAATCGAGATTCGCGAAGACCGGATCGCCATCACCGTCACCCGGCCCGCCGACGTCTATGACTTCATGGCCGGCGCGGCCTGACATCCGAACGGCGTCAACCGCACAAAGCGCGCTCGGCTCAAAAGAGAGACTTTCCTTTTCCAGCGGCTTCGTCTATTCGCCGCCGCTCCGATGCGAGCGGTCGTGGCGGAATTGGTAGACGCGCAGCGTTGAGGTCGCTGTGGGGCAACCCGTGGAAGTTCGAGTCTTCTCGACCGCACCATCTGGCTAAACAGGGCGATTCATCGGCTAACTACGGCTGGACATTCTACCAAGGGAGGCGACCACGTGAGCACCACGGACACCGCCTTTGCTCCAGCCGAAGCGCCTGAAACCGAAGACCACGCCGCCCTGGACGAGGACTATGTCCTCACGCCCCAATTCGTCGAAAAGGTCGTGGACGCCGCCGACGACGGCGACGGCATGCGACTGCGGTCGCTGCTGGAGGATCTGCACCCCGCCGACGTCGCCGATCTGATGGGCTTCCTGACGGCTGAGCACCGCGCGGTCGTGGTGCTGTGGCTGCCGCCGGAACTGTTGGCCGAGACCCTGCCGGAGCTGGACGACGGGATTCGGGAAGAAGTGCTGGAGCGGGTGCCGCACGGCACCCTGGCCGAGGCCCTACAGGAACTGGATTCCGACGACGCCGCCGCCGTGGTCGAGGATCTGGAAGACGACCAGCGCGAACGCGTCCTGGCCGCCATGCCCGACGTCGATCGCGCCGCGATCGAGAACAGCCTGGGCTATGAGGAAGAGTCCGCCGGCCGCCTGATGCAGCGCGAGGTGATGGCAGCGCCCCAGTTCTGGAGCGTGGGCGACACCATCGACCATATCCGCAAACAGGGCGATGACCTGCCGGAGCTCTTCTTCGACATCTATGTGGTCGATCCGCTGAACCGCCCCGTCGGCGGGGTGCCGATTAGCGGCCTGTTGCGTGCCCCGCGCAGCGCCGCCCTGTCCGACCTGATGGAGCCGATCAATGAGATCGCGGTCGATCAGGACCAGGAAGAGGTCGCCTACATCTTCGAAAAATACCATCTGATCTCGGCGCCGGTCGTGGACGCGGCCGGCCGGCTGGTCGGCCAGATCACTGTCGACGACATCGTCAACATCATTCAGGAGGAGAACCGCGAGGACATCCTGCGTCTGGCGGGTGTCTCCGACGAGGATCGCGGCTCGTCCGTGACCGAGATCGTGCGCGGCCGCGTGCCTTGGCTGGCCATCAACCTGGCGACCGCCGCCCTGGGCGCCAGCGTGATCGGCCTGTTCGAGGGCACGATCCAACAAATTGTGGCCCTGGCGGTCCTGATGCCCATCGTCTCGGCCATCGGCGGCAATGCAGGCACCCAGGCTCTGACCGTCACTGTCCGCGCCCTCGCGACCCGCGAACTGAACTCCGCCAACGCCACCCGCACGTTTTTCCGCGAACTGGTCGTGGGCCTGGCCAACGGCCTGATCCTGGCGCCCCTGATCGGCGTCGCCGCGGGGATCTGGTTCCGAGATGAGGACTGGAAGATCGGCGTCGTCATCGCCGCCGCCATGATCCTGAACCTGCTGGTCGCGGCCTGTATCGGGGTTCTGACGCCCCTGACCCTGTCGAAGCTGAAGTTCGACCCCGCCGTCTCCTCGGCGGTGTTCGTGACCGCCACGACCGATTTCTTCGGCTTCCTCATATTCCTGGGTCTTGCGACGATCGTTCTGTTGTAAACGCTTGGCCCCAGGCTTGCTGCGGGACGGCTCAGGGCCGAGCCGTCGTCTCGCTTTGGGGCAACACCTGTGTCAGACACGTTGAAACCGACCAAGATCTCCCGCGAGGGTGTCATTCTGATCAAGAGCTTCGAGGGTTTCCGCCCTCGGGCGATCCAGCGCGACGACGGCCGCTGGATGATCGGTTATGGCCATACGGCGTCCGCCCGCGAGGGGCTGACCGTTTCGGAAGTCGATGCTGAACTGCTGTTGCAGTACGACCTGCTGCCTGTCGTCAAGGCGATCGACGAAGTCCAGGCGCCGCTGAACCAGCACCAGTACGACGCCCTCGCCAGTTTCGTCTTCTCCATCGGGGTGGATCGCTTCCGCTCCTCCGAGGTCTTGAGGCGACTGAACGCGGGTGAGACCCAGGCTGCGGCCGAAGCCCTGGCCGCCTGGATCGACGACGGCGGCCCCTTGTCGCCCCCGCGTCGCCGCGCGACCGAACGGGCCCTGTTCGTCGCCAATCCGGACGCCCCGGTCTCCCTTGCCGATCTGCTGTCCGCTCCCCTGCCCCCGGCGACGGCGACGATCTTGGAGACGACGGAGGCGGCCGGTTCGACCGGTTTCGACGCGGTCGATGTCGCGCCTTTTCCGGCCCATGACGCGTCGGAGCCCATGACGTGGGAAAGCGCAATATCCGCCCTGCTGAACGAGTCGGATCTCAAGCAAGCGGATGAAGAGGTCGACGAAGGTCCCGATCAGGCGTCTCATCCTGCAGACGACGCCGCGGACGCACCTGCGAGCCAGGACGCCGAAACCCCCATGGCGAACGGCGAAGCTCAACCGGTGGAAGCCGAGCCGGTGACGACGGTCGAACCTTTGGTCGATGCGGGCAAGCCGTGCGCAGACTCCGCCTCGCCCGCTTCTGAATCCTCTGCTGCGCTTCTTCCGGACGAGCGGGCGTCGAGAGCGGAACCCGAAGAGGCCCAGGCCGCGCCTACGCCTGCCGAATCTTCATATGATCAGGCGGAAAAAAGCGAGCCCCCCGTGGAGGCTGATGCAGGTGAGTTCGTCGCTCCGACCCTCGAACTGCCCACAGCGTCGGAGGAACCCGAGCCGGCCTCAGCGGAGCCGTCCCCCACGCCCCCTGCCGCCCGCCCGGCGCCCAGCGCGGCCGCCTTCTATTCTCCCTACGCGATTCGGGTGACCGGACCGCTCGCCCTCCTCTCCTCGCCCCCCCCGTCGCCCCCGGCGGCCTCCGCCTCAGCCGTCCCGGCGGCGCTGACGCCCGTCCCGCTTGAGACCCTTGCCGCAGAAGCGGAGCCGGCGAACGACGACGGCGTGAGCCTTCCGGAGGAGGCTGTGGCGGCGCCGGCCGCCGAGGCGGAAGCGGCCTCCGTCGATCAGCCCGCCTTCGAGCCGTCCAACGCCCCGAGCCCCACGCCGACCCTGGCATCCGCCGATGCGCCCGACGTGGAGGAACAGACGGTTCAGGTGCCCATGTTCTTGATCGCCCCGACCGAGCCGCCCGCCGAGCCGGACAGCGAGCAGGCGTCGGCGGGGCGTTTGGAGGCCGCTCCGCCTCCCGACGCCGCGACTGATGCGACGGAAATCACCGACCTCGATCAGACCGCCCTGTTCGACACGGAGGTTCAACCGGAGGACGGCCTGCATCTGTCGGTCGACCGGGAGGCGACGCCCGACAAGCGGTTCGACTGGGGCGAAACCGCGACCTTCCTGGTGATGGGCGGCATAGGCATGCTGGCCTTCGGCGCGGCCATGGCGGCGTTCCGACAAGCCTCGAAGGCGACGGGGGGCGAAACCGCCGTCATCGGCTGGGTGCTGGCGATCATCGCCTTGGCCTGCGTCGGGGTTTCGGGCTACAACCTGTTTCAGCGCTGGGGCCGCCCGACGGATCCGACGGCCTGACGGACGGAATCGTCACAGGCTGAAACGGACAGGTCGTCCTGCGCTTTGCGAAAGGCCGTGCGCGATGCTACGCCGAATGGCATGAGCATTCCCTTCGCACCCCAATCCATGGAATTCGGCCTCGGCGAGAACGCGGACGCCATTCGCGACACCACCGCGCGCTGGGCGGCGGATCGCCTGGCGCCCCTGGCCGCCGAGATCGACGAAACGAACAGCTTCCGCCGCGAACTCTGGCCCGAGATGGGCGAACTGGGCCTGCACGGCATCACGGTCGAGGAAGAGTTCGGCGGCCTGGGCCTGGGCTATCTGGAACATGTGGTGGCGATGGAGGAGGTGTCGCGCGCCTCGGCCTCGATCGGCCTCAGCTACGGCGCCCACTCCAATCTGTGCGTCAACCAGATCCGCCGCTGGGGCACGCCTGAGCAGAAACAGAAATATCTGCCCAAGCTGATCAGCGGCGAACACGTCGGATCGCTCGCCATGTCCGAGGCCGGTTCCGGCTCGGACGTCATGTCCATGCGCACCCGGGCCGAAAAGCGGGGCGACCGCTACGTCCTGAACGGGACCAAGTTCTGGATCACCAACGCCCCCCACGCCGAGACCCTGGTGGTCTATGCCCGCACGGGCGACGGCAACGGCGGGGTGACCGCCCTTCTCATCGAAAAGGGCATGAAGGGGTTCAGCGTCTCCAAGAAGCTGGACAAGATGGGCATGCGCGGCTCCGACACCGCCGAACTGGTGTTCGAGGACTGCGAAGTGCCCGAGGAGAACGTCATGGGCCCGGTCGGCGGCGGCGCCGGCGTGCTGATGAGCGGCCTGGATTATGAGCGCGCGGTGCTCGCCGCCGGCCCCTTGGGCATCATGCAGGCCGCCCTGGACGTGGTCCTGCCCTATGTCCGCGACCGCAAACAGTTCGGCAAGCCGATCGGCAGCTTCCAGCTGATGCAGGGCAAGGTGGCCGACATGTACGTCGCCCTGAACAGCGCCCGGGCCTATGTCTATTCGGTCGCCCGCGCCTGCGACGCAGGCCTCACCACCCGCTATGACGCCGCGGGCGCCATTCTGCTGGCGTCCGAAAACGCCGTGAAGGTCACGCTTGAGGCCGTTCAGGCCCTGGGCGGCGCGGGCTACACCAAGGAGTGGCCTGTCGAACGTCTGGTCCGAGACGCCAAACTCTATGACATCGGCGCCGGCACCAACGAGATCCGTCGCTTCCTCATCGGTCGGGAACTGCTGGGCGGCTGACGGCTTCTTCCGGACGGAAGGAGACACCCATGCCCGCAAAATCCGCAGCCCAGCAGAAGGCCGCCGGCGCCGCCCTGTCGGCCAAGCGCGGCGACACGCCCAAGTCGGAGCTGAAGGGCGCGTCCAAGTCCATGGCCGAGTCCATGACGGAAAAACAGCTGGAAGACTTCGCCCACACCGAACGCAAGGGCAAACCCGAACACGCGGCCGAGAAATAGCCGGTTCGGCGCGATTCTTCGGCATTGTTGCCGTTCCGTAAGTGGCGGTGAAACCTCTGTGCGCCTAAATGGGCGAACTCCTTTCGCCGAGCCCGCCGCTGATGCCCGCCCAAGACAAGCCGAACGACGACCTGCGGCTCTTCTCCGACGTGATCGAGGAACTGGGCGAAGGCGACGACCCCAAACTGAAGCTGGAAGAGCTGGTCGCCGCTTTCGGCGAACGGGGCTTCGGGGCCATGATACTGATCCTGTCGATGCTGGCCCTGCTGCCGTGGCCGCCGGGCGGCAAGGCGGTGTTCGCCGTGCCCATCATTCTGATGTCGCTGGAACTGGCCTTTCAGCGCAGTTCGATCTGGTTGCCGCGCTGGGCGCTGCGCACCTCGATCAGCCGTCCCGCCTATCGCGCCGGGGTGTCGCGGATCATGAAGACGGTGCGCTATGTCGAAAACCTGACTCAGCCTCGCCTGCCCCTTTTGACGGGCGAAGTCGCGGATACCATCACGGGCCTCGTCTGCGTCCTGCTGGCGCTGATCATGGCCCTGCCGATTCCGTTCGGAGACGCCCTGCCGGGCATCGCCCTGGTCTTCTTCGCCCTGGGGATGATGCAGAGAGACGGTGTGGCCATTCTGCTGGGCGCACTGGCGACCAGCGCCTGCGGCCTCTACCTGTTCCTGATCTGGCACACGGTGTCAGAGATCGCCCATCACGCGGCCGGATGGTTCTCGGGCGTTCTGCCCTGAACGACAAAAGGGCCGCCGCGTCGCCGCGACGGCCCTTCATTGTCTGACCGCGAACGGCCGGACCGCAACTCAGCCCGAAAGGATCAGGCCAGGCCTCCAACGAGGACCAGGGTCGCGGCCACCGCACGCGATTGATGACAATGAGACACTGGATCACCTCCTTTCGACTGTTGAACAGGGACTCGAAAGGTAAGACGCCTCAAGGCCTTGCGCCAATAGGCTTCGCGATTTCGTGAAGTCGGTCGTCAGGCCGCCTGCTGCGCGCCCGGCGCCAGGCCCTGCATCATCATGCGATTGATGTCGATCAGGTCCTCGAACGACTCCTCTCCGCGCATGACCAGAGAAGAGTGGCGATTGACGAACAGGCTCAGCGAGATGATCTGGGCGCGCACGGCCTGCGGCAGGACATTGGCGGAATCGCCGCAGTCCGCCGCCAGGGCCGACCAAAGACGGCGATTCCAATCCAAGGCGTCAATCCGGGTGGCCAGATCGCGCTCATCAGACTTGGACGCCTGGACCAGGGCGCGCGTGACCTGACCGAACAGCCGGTATTCCAGGTCGCGGGGCGTCTCAGCCCGCGTCGCCGCCGCTGCGTACGCCTGAAGCGACATTGAGCACCTTCTCTTCGTAATCGACAATCTTACGGGCGGCCATCAAGGCCTTATAGTATTCGCGTTGCAGCACATGGCGCGAGGCGGAGACACATTCGGCCAAGACGTCCGGGTTCTTGGTCGCCCCCATGAATTCGGTGATGCGGAGGGCCATCTCGTCGTAGAATTTCGACGCCGACGCCTCGTCCAGATACATCATCATGATCGGGAAATAGATGCGGCGCGCAGGGGTCGTGACCTCATCGGCCTGCATGATGTCCTTTTCACGCAAAACACTGGCGCGGTTTTGCAGGATGAGAACGCCGCGACGGTCGCCGTTTTGAACCACCGCGCCGTTCAACACGAATTTTTCGCCGGGTTTCAACGACAGTTTCAAAGCCATTGACGACCGAACTCCTTCAGCAGGTCGGAACCGATCGAAGATGGACCGCCCCTAACGATTCGAAACCTTAAAGGCTGAGGGTTAATCATCCCTTGTCCCCAGCCTGCGCGGAACACCTGCCTCGGGGCGACGTTTCGTCACCAGACAGGAGGCGACCATGCCCGACATGGACTATCAGGACGATCAGGGACAGGCCGAGGTCTTTGACGAAACCCATCTGGACGATGAAGGCGAAGGCGACCTTCTGCTGGATGAGGCTGACCAAATTCTTGACGTCACCCAGGCCGACGGCGATGCGGACGAAGACGCCTTCGACGAGGACGACCTCGACATCGACGATCAACTGGCCCTGGATGGGATCGAGCGCGAGGCGGACGCCCTGCTCGGCATGGACGGCGAAAAGGTCAATCAGTCCGACGCCGACAGCAATGATCTGGCGGCCGAGGGCGAAGTCGAACTGGTCTACTCGGGCCTGATGGAAAATGAGCGCGGCGCCCAGGCCAGTGCGGCGCACTGGGAGGCGCGACGCCTCGACGACGACGATATCGAACAGCTCGGCTACGGCGCCGACGACGCCCGCACGCAAGAATCCTGAAAGGAGCGCACATGCAGGACGCGAACGCTAAACAAGACGCCTCGACGGACACACCCCACGCCAAAAGGGTCGAACCGCGCGAAGGCAAGCCCGACCAGTTGGAACACCGCGTAAATCCGGAAGAAGGGCGCGAGGAGGCGCTGATCGACGAGAGCGTGGAAGAGACCTTCCCCGCCAGCGATCCCATCTCGCCAAAACACATCACCTGATCGCTGTTCAGGCGATTGCCGATCGGCTAACCCGCTTCGTGGCACTCACGAGGCGGGTTTTTTCATGAGCCGGTTTGAAGGCACTGATCGCTATATCGCAACGGCCGACCTGAAGGTCGCCGTCAATGCGGCCGTGGCCTTGGAACGTCCGCTGCTGATCAAGGGGGAACCGGGAACGGGCAAGACCGTGCTGGCCTATGAGGTCGCCAAGGCCTTCGATGCGCCCCTGATCACCTGGCACGTCAAATCGACCACCAAGGCCCATAACGGACTCTATGAGTACGACGCCGTCAGCCGGCTGCGCGACAGCCAGCTCGGCGAGGCGCGGGTTCAGGACGTCCGCAACTATCTGAAGAAGGGCAAGTTGTGGGAGGCTTTCACATCCCCGACGCGCCCCGTCCTGCTGATCGACGAGATCGACAAGGCGGACATCGAATTCCCCAACGACCTGTTGCAGGAACTCGACCGGATGGAGTTCTATGTTCAGGAGATCGACGAGACGATCCGCGCCGAGGTCCGGCCCATCGTCATCATCACCTCGAACAATGAGAAGGAGCTGCCGGACGCCTTCCTGCGCCGCTGCTTCTTCCACTATATCCGCTTTCCCGACGCCGAGACCCTGGCGGCCATCGTCGACGTCCATTTTCCGGGCATCAAACCGCGCCTGGTCTCGGAGGCGTTGAAGACCTTCTACGAGATCCGCGACACGCCCGGCCTGAAGAAGAAGCCCTCCACCTCCGAACTGCTGGATTGGCTGAAGCTGCTGCTGGTCGAAGACATTGACGCGGAAACCCTGCGCGAAAAGACGCCCAACAAGCTGATCCCGCCCCTGCACGGCGCCCTGCTCAAGAACGAGCAGGACATTCACCTGTTCGAACGTCTGGCCTTCCTGGGCCGCAGAGACGGCGCGCGCCCGGGCGGCTGAGCGGCATTACCGCGATTTCACTGGACCACTCTCTTCGACGGCTCAAAATAGAGACCATGAGCGTTACACCCCCGTATCGTTTGCTGATCGCCGGCGTGGCGATCGTCGGGCTCGGTGCAGGCCTGGTCGCCTGTGACGGCGAAAACGCGGTTCGGATCACCAAGACCACCACGACCAGCGCCTCCAACGACGTAGAGCCCGGCGTGCTCAAGGTCGTCGAAGGTCTGAAATGCCCCGAAACGCTGGGCGTGCTGACGCGCAAGGGCTTTGCTGACCCGGGCGGGGCCGCCTGCACCTACGGCGGCCCTCGCGGCGCGGAGGTGGTGCTCTATCTGGTCAAGCTTGAAGATCGGTCCGCCGAGGACGTGCTGCGCGAATATGAACGCCGCGTCTCGTCGGACATGCCCCAGGCGGCGATGCGTATCGACGCCCGCCAGACGGAAAACGGTACGGAAGAGGCCACTGTCGCCGCGCCCGGCGTGAACATCCAGGCCAAGGGCGATGACGCCTCGGTCAAGCTTCCGGGGCTTCAGATCGAGACCCGGGGCGACAGCGCGAGCGTTCGCATCGCGGGCATCAACATCCAGTCCAAGGACGGCGAAGGCGTCCGCACCGAAAAGAGCAGCGTCAAGATCGACTCTAACGGCGAAACCACCCAGATTCGCACCCAGGCGCCAGGGGACGCCACGCGGGCCAGCTTCATCCTGGCGGACGACGACGTGCCGGCGGGCGCATGGCGTCAGGTCGGCTTCGAGGCGCGTGGGCCCGCCGGCGGCCCGCTCGTCATCGCCACGGTTCGCTCCAAGTCACGGCACGACCGGGTGTTCGAAACGGCCAAGGATCTGGTCGCCCTGAACGTCGGAGACTGAAATCCACGCCGAAAACAAGCGCCGACGGCCGGACGCCTTGATCCTGACGGCGCTTTGCGTCACCTGACCAGCCCACCAGCGAGCAGGATCGACGATTTGGCCGAGCGCCCCAAGAAAAAGACCGAAGTCCGCGCCTGGCAGCGCATGCTGTCGGGCCGACGCCTGGATTTGCTCGACCCCTCTCCTTTTGACATTGAGATCGAGGACATCGCCCACGGCCTGGCCCGGGTTGCGCGGTGGAACGGCCAGACCATCGGCGAGCACGCCTTTTCGGTGGCCCAGCACAGCGTCGTGGTCGAGGAGATCGCCGCCCACATCAAGCCGGGGCTCGATCCCAAATGGCGCCTCGCCGCTCTGCTGCACGACGCCTCCGAATATGTCATCGGCGACATGATCTCGCCGTTCAAGGCGGCCCTGGGATCCGGCTACAAGGACTTCGAGGCGCGGCTGGAAGCCGCCATCCACGTCCGCTACGGCCTGCCGCCCAAGACGCCCCAAACGATCAAGACCCTGATCAAGAAGGCGGACAAGGCCTGCGCCTATTTCGAGGCGACGCAGTTGGCGGGTTTCAGCGAGAGGGAATCGCTCGGCTTCTTCGGCGCGCCGCCGCCCGGATACAGCCTGACCATCGAGCCCCTGCCGGCCTCTCTCGCTCAGGCTCGCTATCTGGAGCGGTATCAGGTGCTGGCCAAGGCCGTGGGCCTTCTGCCCGCCGACGACGCCTGGCACACGGAATAGAGCTGTGACCGGGCCGACGGATCAGGGCGTGCGAATCGGTCTGTCGGCCGTCGTCATGACGCTGAAGGACCGTCGGGCCGTGGTCCTGACCACCCAGACCGAAGACGGCGTTCGCGCCCTGCCCTTCGGGCCTTTCGACCCGGCGCGGGACCGTACCTTTGAGCGAGCGCTGCGCGACTTCGTGACCGATCAGACGGGGTTCCGGCTCGGCTTCGTCGAACAGCTCTACACCTTCGGCGACGCGGGCCGCGCCTCGCCCCGCGCAGCGCCCGGCCCCGACCAGATGCGCGAGGTGTCGGTCGGCTATCTGGCCCTGACCTCGGAAGCCGCCGCTCCGCCGGCCCATGACGCCCAATGGACCCCCGTCTTCGACATCTTCCCCTGGGAGGATCGGCGTTGCGGCCGATCGACTCTGCATGGCTCGGTGATCGACGCCCTTCTTCGCTGGGCCGGGGCGGATGAACGACGCCTGGGCCGCGCCCGGGCCCTCTTCGCCCTGACGCCGGATCATCGCTGGAACGAGGAGCGCGTTCTGGAGCGCTATGAACTTCTTTATGAGGCGCGCCTGGTTGCGGAGGCTTGGCGCGACGCCCGACAGACGCCGCACGATCTCCCGCCCCTCCCCGGCGCCGTCATGGGCTCCGACCACCGGCGCATTCTCGCCACGGGCCTCGGTCGGCTGCGCAGCAAGCTGAAGTACCGGCCCGTCCTGTTCGACCTGACGCCTGAGTCCTTCACCCTTTCCGAGCTTCAGGCGTCCGCCGAGGCCGTCTCCGGCCTCACCCTGCACAAGCAGAACTTCCGCCGCGCTGTGGAGCGGGCAGGCCTGGTCGAGCCCACCGGCCGGATGTCGTCGGCCACGGGCGGCCGCCCCGCCGAGCTGTTTCGTTTCAAGGGCCTGGACCCGGAAACCGGCGCCGCGCCCGGCCTGTCGCTGCCGGCGCAAAGATAGGTTCGGATTTCTTTCACAGACAGCTTGCGGCGCCGCCGCTCTGCCATTAGAGAAGCCGCTCGCTCGACCAAGCGACTGATGCGCCGCGGAGAGGTGGCAGAGTGGTCGAATGTACCGCACTCGAAATGCGGCGTGCCTGGAAGGGTACCGTGGGTTCGAATCCCACCCTCTCCGCCATCATCCTGCTGTCCCGAGGCGAGGCGGGCCCCGCCTCACCGAACAGAAGAACTGCATTCGAACACTGCATGTTTCGGAGCCCTGCGCCCAGGGAGCCGCCGGTCTTTCGACCGGCGGGGCTGCCCCTATTGCGGCAGGCTGGCCCGCGCCAGCGCCGCCTGGACCTCGGCGCGCGCGGCCTCCATGTCGCGGCGGAAGACGTCCGAGCGTTGTTCCGCGCCGTAAATGACCATGCCCGACAATATGCCGGCCTCGACGGCGCTGTAGCTGTGAGAACCGCAGATGTAGCGGCTTTCGGCGAAAGCGCGTCCGCGGGCGTAGAGGGCGTCGGCGCGCTGGGGCGCCAGTTCCGCCAGGATCATGGCCACATGGGCGCCGTGGGCCGAATGGCCGGACGGATAGTCGGGATTGCCGGCTAGATGTTCGGTCTTGGCTTCGCAGATCGGCTGGTCCGTGCCGATGTACGGCCGCTTCGTGCCCCAGTGGGTCTTGGCGTCTCCGACCACGGACCGGTCCTCGCCGGCCCGATCCAGCAAGGCCGTCAGAACCGGCGCGGTCTCTGGCGTCAGCCGCACCCCCAGGGCCTCTGCGAAGTCGTCATAGATTTCGCCCGACACGTCCGAGGTCGCCAGCGCCCAACGCGGCGTGCCCTGCAGGGCGCGCGTCTCACGGAACACGCCCTGGTCGGCGACGGCGCGGGGCGAACCCGGTGGGGGCGGCGGAGCCAGCACCTGGGTCAGATCCGGTCGTTCCACCGGGGTCAGATAGCCCCGCTCCGTCCCTTCGTCGGTCAGCTCCACGGCGAGCCCGTCGCACCGTTTTTCGGTCCGCAACGGATTGCAGACGGCCGCCGCACCCCCGGTCAGTCGCACCTGATAGGCAGGGAAACGCGGATCCGCCGTCATATAGTCGGTAGACACATATTGCGCTCCGCTGGCGAAGGCGGCGCTGCGCATGGAGATGTCGCCCGTCCGCGCCTCCCGGGTGTCGGCGTCGGCGCGGGTGCGGACGATGAAGCCGGCGCGAACGGCGGCGCGAATGCGCGCCTGATCAGCTACCGGGTCGTTCAAGGTCAGATAGGCGGCGGCGGGCGAGGTCTCGTCGGTGTTGACGAAGAAGACCCGGCCCTCCAGCAAACGCCGCGCGCCGCGATAGGCGGCGACCTTCTCGGGGCCTTCGTCCAGGGCGAAGAAGACCTTGCCGCGCGCCGCCCCCAGCCGCGGCCAGCCTCCGGCCAGAACCCCTTCACGCAGGGTGGCTTGCCGCCCCTGGACAAGGTCGGGCGTGATCAGGTGATCTGCGTCGAACACCGACCGCACCTCGGCGTCCAGGGCGTCCCAGGCGGCGGCGTCGAAATCCAGCGGCGTCGTTCCGCCGGGCATGGCCGGGCCGCCCGTCTTGGCGTTCAGCATGATCAGAATGGGGGCATGGTCCGGATGAGCGCGCGACCAGTCGCGGATCTCCGTCAGACAGGCCACGAAGGTCAGGCAGGTGCTGCGGAAATCGACGTCGGGCATGTGCAGGGTCTTGAAGCCCGGCCGGGCCATGGCTTCCGCGAAGGCCGCGCTTACCGGCGCGCCCTGGCCCGGCCGTCCCAGGGCCGACAGGGGGTGGGCGTAGCGTCCGCCCTGCGGATCGTTCAGCACGTCGATCTCGATCTGGCGCGCCCCGGCGTCCAGCTGTTCCGTCAGGGGACGATGCGAATAGTCCAGAGCCACGGCGCCGGGATTGACGGCGATCATGGCCTGAAGTTCGGCGGCCGGGATCGGCAGCTTGTAGCTGTTGTGGGTGCCCACCGCCGTCAGATCGTTCATACCCAGATTGCGATCCATCCAGGCTTGGGCGCAGGGGTCGCCGCCGGCCGCGCGTAGATCGGCTGCGGTCAGGTCGCAGGCCGGCGCCGCGCCCGCCAGAGCGGAGCCGGCCATAAGGGCCGCTATCAGATTGAGCATCGAAAATCCTCGGAAGTCACAAGCAGAAGGGAAAAGGGATCACAGGGACCAACGCAGGCTGGCGGTCAGGCTGGGGCCGACGCGGCCCAGCTGGAGCAAGCGCCGCGTGTCGTATTCGTAGGCGAGGTCGGTCGTATCGGTCAGGTTGGAGGCGGCGACGACCAGGGTGCCGCCGGACCCGATCTCGAACGAGGCCTGAGCGTCCAGATAGCCGGCGGGACCGACGGTGAAGTCGGCCACCCCTCCCCCCTGCATGTCCGCCTCGGACCGGAAGGCGGAGCGCCACGACCAGGACAGGCCGATCGCGACCGGCCCCCGTTCGAAGAAGGGATTGATCGAATAGGCCAGGCGCGACACTCCGGCCAGACTGCGTCCGCCCGGTCCGTGGCCGTCGGTGAAGGTCCCGCTGGCCCACAGGCCGAAGCCGGAGGGAAGCCGCCGGTGGAGCCCCACCTCCACGCCCCGGCTGATCGCGCGCCCCAGATTGGCCGGCCGCGACATCATCACCTCGGCCCGCACCAGGGGACCGGCGCGGGTCTCGAACACCAGCATCTCGGGCGCCTCCACCAGGCCGATGAAGTCGTCGATGCTTTTGTGGAAGACGGCGAGGCTGAGCGCGCCCTGCGGAAAGCTCCACTCATACGAGGCGTCGAGATTGGTCGACATATAGGGGCTGAGATCCGGGTTACCGCCGACCCCGGTGAAGATCGAGCCGGGCGACGGCGCGTCGATCTCCGCCTGCCCGCGCTCGTAGATGTTGGAGACCAGGGAGCTGGCGGGCACCGTCGCCAGACGCAGGTCCGCCAGCGAGGGCCGCGTCATTGTCCGCGACGCCGCGAGCCGGAGCCGGCGGCCCTGATCAAGATCGAAGGCGATGTTGAAACTGGGCAGCAGGGCGGTGTCGGTCCCGACCTTGGAGACCGGACGAATGGCGCCGCCGCCGCTTTCTCCGGCGTTCAGAAACGCGCCCTCCACCGCCGTGCGCGTCGTCACTAGGCGAAGCCCCAGGTTCCCGGAAAAGGGCGCGCCTGCGGCGGCTCCGTCGAAGTCCATTCGCGCATAAAGGGCGCCGACACGCTCCCCGACCCGATAGGAATTCTGCAGATCCGCCCCGGTGGGGACCAAGGCGTCCGGCCCGATCCCCAGGACGTCGCTCTCCCCTGCGATGTGAAAGGCCTGCTGAAACCGGTCGAAATCGGCGGCGGTCCAGGATCCCGGATGCCGATCGATCAGGGAATCGAACACGTCGTCGGCCACGCGAAATCCGAGAAACTCGGGGGTGACCACGGCGCCCGGCCGAAGCGCGGCCTCACGGTCGCGTCTCTGGTAATCGCGGGACCGATCGCTGATCTGGGCGCCGAAGGCGATTTCGGTCAGGACCGTCCTGCCCAGATCGACGGACACGGGACGCCGCAGATCGAGGAGGCCCGTCAGGTCCTCGTCGACGGATTCGATGGCGCGCACGCCCAAACGCTTGAAGGCGAAGCCGGCCGGGTCGGTCAGGTCCAGATCGGTCGCAAGCAGAGCCGCCTGCCGGCCGCTCGCCGCCCCGTTGACGTCGAACGCATAGGCGGGGGCCTGTAACGAACGGAAGGAGATCCTCTCCAGCGGCGTATCCAGCTTTGATCGTGCGCGGGACAGGCTGAAACGCGGCGTCAGGCTCCAATCGCCCAGCACCACATCCGCCCTGCCCGACACCACGATGTTCAGATGCGCCTGGGCGGAGAACTCCGTGTTGTTGTCGATCACGCCCGCCCGGATCGAGCCGGCCGTGACCACGCCGTCCGTGACCGTGGCCGTGGCGCCGGGCGTCTCCAGAAGGGCGCCGACCCCATAGGCGATCCGGTCCTCGCGAATGGTGTTGTCGAAGGTGGAGACGAGGCTGTCGAACCGCAGCCTGAGCGAAGGGGAGGCCCGCCACTCTCCACCTAGGAAGAGGCTACGCCTCAGCCGATCCTCGTGCTCGACCGTCGTCCTCACATCGCTGGGGGCGACCGCCGGCTGCCCCTCGACGACGACCGGCGTATAGCGTCCCACCTGAAAACGGTCGTAGAGGACCGACCGCCCCTCCTGGGACAGGCCGCCGACCAAACCCCATGCGCCGCCTTCGGACACGAACCGGCCCGCGAGGGAGACGTCTGTTTCCGGCCGGCCCGTTCGCGCCTCGACGGAGGCGCCCGCCCTGAGGCTCAGGAAGGGATCGCCGTCCAGGCCGCCGATCGTCTCGATGTCGATGTTGGAGCCGATCCCGCCCTCGATCAGATCGGGCGTCGCCGACTTGGTGAGCTGAGCCCCCGCCAGGAGATCGGCCGACAGGGCGCGGAAGCGGAACTGCCGACCGCTCTGGGTCGAGTTGCGGATGTTCTCGTTGAAGGCGACCGGCGCTCCGTTCAGGGTCACCGACTGGAACAGCGGCCCCAGCCCCCGAACGCTGACGAACTGCCCCTCGCCCACCTCGCGTTCGATGGCCACGCCGGGGACCCGCTGCAAGGCCTCGGCCAGATTCGCGGCCGGAAGTTCGCCGATCCGGGTCGCGGACGCGCTGTCCAGGATGACGTCCGCCGCCGCCTTGCGTCGCAAGGATTCCTCGATCTGCTCCGACAGCCGCCCCACGACCGTGATCGACTCCAGCTCTGCGGCGGGAATGGGCGGGATCTCGGCGGGCTTTTGAGCCTCCATCCAGACCCGCAGCCCCCGGTCGCCGATGAAACGGTGCCGCAAGCCGGTGCCTTGGAGCATCTGGTCTGCCGCAGCGCGCCAGGACATTTGCCCGCGAACCGCTCGCGTGCGCCGCGCCTCGCCCATGGGCGTCAGAAAGGCCAGGTCACAGCCCGCCGAAACACAGAGCTGCACCAAGGCGCGACGCGCGTCCTGGGCGGGGATGTCGAAAACCTGCGCGCGATCCTGCGCCCGGGCGGCCGGGGCCCAGCCGCCGAGGGCGACGATCGCCAGAGCGGCGGCGGCGACGCCTCCCCGTAGCGCATCGAACGGCGTCGATCGTGCGGGCGGTTTCAAGCGAACGGCGCCTTGAGCCAGGGTAGCGAACAACGAAGACGCAACGCTTAGCGCGCTTGCGTGACAGCTCTGCGATAGACCTATTCGGGGCGGATCAGGACCCGGCCGTCCTCGCCGCGTTCGATCGAGATCGGCAACAGGGCGTCCAGCCGGTCGATCAGTTTCGCCTCGTCCGTCAGGGGCAAAACCGCCGTCACGCGCATCTCGGCGAGGGCGGGGTCGGCGATCACCAGGGGCGCGCCTGCGTAGCGCCCGGCCTCTTCGACCACGACCGACAGGGGCGCATCGTGGAAGACCAGTCTGCGCTCGCGCCAGGCGGTGGCCGCCTCGACGTCGATCCGACGAAGACTGACGCGGTTGACGCCCCGTTTGAAGACGGCCTGCTGCCCCGGAGCCAGGGCGACGGCGCGCTCCAGCGCGCGGGCGCGGCCGACGTCGGTCCGCCCGATGGCGACCCGTCCCTCCAGCAACGACACCTCCGCCTGGTCGTTTCTCAACGCCGCCGCGAACCGCGTCCCTGTCACGATGACGTAGCGATCCTCGACCGCGACCTGGAAGGGTCGTTCGGCATTGTGGGCGACGTCGAAATAGGCCGCGCCCTGCATCAGGGTTAGGCGGCGGGCGTCGCGGCCATAGGCGACCTGGATCCGCGTGCCGGAATCCAGGGTGACGCGCGATCCGTCTTCCAGCGTCACATCCGTGATCTCGCCCGGCGCGCTGGCATAAAGACGACCGGTCGCGACGGCGGGCTCCTGCCCCGCGCCGGGCAGGACAAGAGCGACGGCGACCACCGCCGCCACCGCGCCTGTGGCCAGCCCGCCGGCGATCAGCAGACGTCTCTGGGACACGACAGTCCGTCGTCCCCGCAGACGCGCCAGATCGGGCGCAAAGACATCGCCCAACGGCGAGAGTTCCGCCAGACCGCTCTTCGCAGCCTCGTACTGGTCCAGATGAGCGTCGTCCGCCTCCAGCCATTCGAGGAAGGCCGCCTGGTCGCGCGCGGAGACGTCCGGCCGTCGCATGCGCGCCAGCCAGGATTCGGCGGTCAGCGGCCGACGATCAAACAGGGATGTCAGGCGCTGGATCATGCGCAAACAGAACGCTCCGGGACGCGGCGGGCGGATGGGGCGCCGACGCCTTCAAGACTCACAACGACAGTTTCGCCAAACCCCTCAGCCATCTCGTGAAATCTTCAGCTGACGGAGGGCTTCGGCAATGTGTTTTTCGACCATGCTGACCGACACGCCCAGACGTTTGGCGATCTGGGCGTAGGTCTGGTCCTCGAACCGGTGCAATAGAAAGGCGTCGCGGGTTCGCGGCGGCAGGGCGCGGATGACGCGGGCGGCCGCAGCCAGATTCTCCCTGCCGATCAGCTGCTGGTCGGCGGCAGGCGCCTCGCTGGCCACGGCGCGCGGCGAGGCGTCGAGGGCGTGGATGTCGTCCGTGCCGCGAACCCCCGTCCGACCGGCGGCCTTCCAACGATCCGCCTGAAGGTTTCGGGCGATGACGAACAACAGGGGGCGGGCGTCCGGCCCCGTCAGATCGTGGCCCGCGCGGTGGAAACGCGTGAAGGCTTCCTGCGCCACGTCCTCCGCGTCCTCGGCCGACAGGCCCCGGCGCTGCACATAGGCCATGAGATCGCGCCGCAGGCCGGCGAAGACCTGATCAAGCGACATGGTCGCCCCGCCCACCTGGACACTCAGACGCGACTAAGCGAAGACGCCCCCTCCTCGCGGAAGGGGCGTCGCGCCGGCCTCTGTCCCGGCGGGTTGGGCCGGGGAAGGCGAAGGACGACGTCGGTCGCCCCCCGCTTTCGACATGAGGTTCGCTTGTGGGAATGGATCAGAACTCCATCCGCAGGCCGAAGTTTATCCGGCGTCCCGACTTTTCGTACATGGTCGGGAAGGAGGGATCCATCGTGTAGCCCTTGGTCGCCTCGTCCGTGACGTTGATGCCTTCCAGGTTGAGCTGAAGGCTCTCGGTCACGCGGTAGCTGGCCGACAGATCGACCTGACCATAGCCCTCGCGCGTGATCGGGTACATTTCATAGCCGATCGCTTCGACATACTCGTCCTTATAGTTATAGGAGGCGCGCGCCTGAAGCTTATCGTTCTCATAGAACAGGGTGACGTTGTAGGTGTTGTCGGCCAGACCGATAGGCGGCGTCGGGATCCCGAGGGTCGAGGAGCCGGTCAGGGAGCTGTCCAGCACCGTGTAGTTGGCGTTGATCCCGAAGCCTTCCAGCGGCGAGAAGAACTGGCCGAAGGGCACCACGGCGACCAGTTCCACGCCGCTGACCTTATATGAACCAGATTCATTGATCGGCTGATAGACGTCGAAGGTGTAGACGCCGTCGACCGTACCGTTGGCGTTGTACTTGGTGACGTTCGGCACCGTGCCCGTCAGGGCCTGACGCACCACGCCCTCGATCTCCTTCCAGAAGTAGGAGACCGCCAGCAGGCCGCCGTCGCCCAGATATTGTTCCAGGCCGGCTTCCCACTGTTTGGCGTAGGTCGGCTTCAGATTGGGGTTGCCGTCGGTGAAGCGGAACGAGTTCCAGCTGGCCGTGCGCTTGTAGGCCAGGTCGGTCAGGGCCGGGCGGATCAGGGTCTCGGACCCGGCTGCGCGGAAGATCAGGCTGTCCGTCAGGTCGGCCGTGATGTTCAGGCTGGGGAGGACCTTGTCGTAGCTGCCGTCGCTGGACACGGGCTCCGGGGTGTAGCCCGTCGAGCCGTTCGGATTTTGGATCTGGTGATAACCGGCCGAGGTGATCGAGGTGTCGACATAGCGCGCGCCGCCGTTCACGGCGACCGGCACGGGGCCGATGTCGAAATTCAGGTCGGCCATGGCGTAGAGGGCCAGAACCTCTTCCGTCACCTCATAATAGTCGCCGACGTTGAACGGGGTGTAGAAGCCGTCGTAGCGGAAGGTGCGACGCGCGTAGTCGTTCGACACCTGGCTCCAGGTCAAGTCGCGGATGCTGAAGTCGCCGCCGGGGACCAGATCGCCGATGGGGGTCAGTTCGCTCTGCGCCAGGGTGCGGGTATTCAGCCAGGCGGTGCTGCCCGCGCTCGGCCCCTGGATGTTCAGCGAACCGTACTGCCGCTCCTTGGACTTGTCCGTATAGCGGGCGCCGAACTGGACGCTGGTCAGGGCCGGGAAGAAGTCCAGGTCAAGATATTTGGTGAAGTCGACCTGGGCGGCGTACTTGTCGTCGCTGATCTCTTCGTAGGTGGTCTCATAGGCCTCGAAGAGATAGCGCGAGGGCGAGTTGTACATGTCGATCGAGGCCGGGTTGGCGCTCTTGATCGTCTCGCCGCCCTCAGCCGTCCAGCGCGTCCGCGACGGTGCATAGGCGACGTGCTTCAGGTTGGAGTTGTCCAGAGTCTTTTCAGCGCCGGAATAGCCGGCAATGGCGTGCAGTTTCCAGCTGTCGCCGCTCCAGTTCAGCTCGGTTCCGAACTGCTGGTAGTCGGTGTGGTTGATCCGCTCCTTGCTGAGAAATTCGTGCTGGGTGGCGGTGTAGGAGACGTCGCGCAGCACCACCATGCCGTAGTCGGCCAGTGTGGTCTTGTCGAACTCGTGGATGGTCTCCAGGGTCGAGCGGCTGGAGGCCGAATAGGCGGCCGCATCATACTCGTCCTCGGTGGTGTCGTAGCCGCCCACCATGGCGTCGAACGCCAGGCTGAAGTTGGACGAGGGACGATATTGCAGCGCGACCGTGCCGCCCCACTGGTCCTGGGTATTCAGATAGGCGCGGTCGCCGACCTTGTCCTGGAAGATGATCCGGTTGGTCACGCTGGTGTCGGCGCGGTTCGGCACCGAGACGCCGGCGTCGCGCAGAAGAACCGCGGCCGCCTGCGTGCCGCGCGCGCCGGTGGACGTCGCCAGAAAGCGCGTCATCGGCCGGAAGTTGATGCCCGATTCCGAGTCGGTGCGATTGGTGCGGCGGGCCGTCGAGAAGGACACCAGCGCGCCGAAGTCGCCCCAGGTGTCGCTGGCCAGGAAGGCGATCTTGGGATCGATCTCTTCGGAGATGGAGTTGTAGGCCCCCTCGACCGAACCGACCAGCCGGCGACCGGCGTAGTCGAACGGACGGGCGGTCGAGATGTTGACCGAGCCGGCGATGCCGCCCTCTTCGTCGGCGGCGCGGGGCGACTTCTGCACCGTCACCTGCTGGATGATTTCCGAGGCGAAGATGTCAAACTCGACGTCCCGGCCGCCGCTGCCCGAGGCGGTGGCCAGGCCGTTGATGCTGACGAAGGTGAACTCGCTGGGCAGGCCGCGCACGTTGACGCGCTGGCCCAGGCCCTTGTTGCGTTCGATGGTGACGCCCGGGATGCGCTGCAGCGCCTCGGCCAGGTTCTGTTCGGGGAAGTTGGCGACGTCGGTGGCGACGATGGAGTCCGAGAAGCCGACCGTCTTGCGCTTGATGTCGACCGCCTCTTCAAGGCTGCGGCGATAGGAGCCGGTGACGACGATCTCGTCCAGAGTGGCTGTGGCCTGGCTCGCGACGGCGGCCGGTTCGGCGGTCTGCGCCAAGGCGACGAACGGCGTTGCAGCGACCACGGCGAAGGCCGTCGTGCCCAGAATTCGGTTCTTCATGTGAGTAGCCCCCAGTGAGTTCTAGGCGCTTCAACGACGGGCTCTCAGGCCCCCTCAATGTGTGACAGGCCTTTTCATTCAAACTTCACGGCCCTGTCGCGTTCGACCTTCTCACACAAGCAAAACGGCCCGCAGGCGCAACCTGCGGGCCGTCGTCCGATTCTGGCGAAGGGACGAGTTCAGCCGCCGAAACTGCGCCCCCCGCCGCCGAAGCCGCCGCGCGAGACGACCGTGGTCCGGCTCTGTACCCGCGTCGGCGCCTGCTTCACGACATCTCCGTTGTCGCGCGTCGTCACCATCCGACCGGTCCGGTAGTCGCGATAGGCATAGCCGCCGCCGTATCCGTTCACATAGCGGTCCTCGCGATCCCGATACAGCGGACCCCCGCCATAGTATCGCCCGCCGTCCAGCATCTGGCCGATGACGAAGCCGGCCAGCAGCGGGGTGAAGAAGGATCCCCCGCCCTGATTGTTCGGCTGGCACTGCGATGGGCCCCATTGGCCCTCGCACTCCTCGCGCGTGGCGTAGCGTGGAGCAGTCCGCGCCGCATCCTCCTGCGCCTTGGCCAGGGCAGCGTCGCACTGGGCGTCGGGTATGACGTCGGCGGTCCGACACTCATCCAGCGAGGCATAGACCAGCGCCGGCTCGGCCTCGGCCCGCGGGGCTGGAACGTCCGGAGAATCGCAGGCCGCCAGCGTAAAGCCGGCCGTGGCCATCAGGCTTCCGATGTGCAGGACACGCGACCGCTTCAGCCGTCGCATCGTCCTTGTCTGGGGCAGATCGCCCGATCCATTGTTGTGGTCGGTCATGGCGGTCACGAGGTCATGCAGGCGGCGTTTAGCAGGCCGACACAGATCGAGATGGAGGCCAGATAGACAGCCGCCGCGATCTCGCCCGCCTCGATCCGTGCCACCAGATTGCGGAAGGCCAGGCGGCTGATGGTGACGAAGACCACGATCTGGATCACCCCGGCCAGCAGGGCCCAGGCGGCGAACTCGGCCAGGCTGACCGTATGGGACAGGGCCGAGGCCAGCGGCAGGACATAGCCGATCAGGGCGCCACCCAACGCAATGGCGGCGGCCGTATTGCCCTGCCGGATCAGCGTATGCTCGTGGTACGGCGTGACCCACTGGTAGACCAGCTTGAACGCCAGGGTGAAGCCGCCCGCCACGGCGAAGGCGATCAGGAAGGCGATCGCCCCCTGCTGAAACAGGAACCAGTCGAACATTCGGTCTTCCCCTCTTTAAACACGCCCTCAGGCGCGGAATTCGGCCATTTCCAGCGGAATGCCGATCATGATCTCGTGCGTCGTCTCGCCGCCCTCGGGCTGCTGCTCCAGGGCGATCATCAGTTCGCGCCCGCCCGCCAGTTCGCGTGTATAAAGCATGCAGGTCTGGAAGATCTTGGCGTAGGGCTTCGTCGCGGCGCGGTCGTCCCAGATGGTCTCCCACAGGGTGACCGGCGGCTGGATCGCGTCGCTCTCGGAGAACCAGAACCGCGGATAGTCGGGCAGGTCCTCGGCCGCCCCGTGGAAGACCGGCGCCGACAGCCGGTCGCGCCAGACCCGCCGTTCCCGCTCTCCCGGCGGATAGGCCGAGGTCCAGGGCACAAACAGACTGAAGTCATAGTTCTCCAGCCCCGCCTCGTCGTCGCTCATGGCCTGAAGCATGACGTGGTCGTCGGTGTAGAAGCGATGGACGAACTGGCCGCTTTCCAGGCTGATCAGCCCCTGGGCCGAGATGTCGAGCACGTCGCGGTCCAGGGCGAAACGGGTCTCTTCGCCCAGCCGCCGCCAGGCCAACGGGTCCAGCGACACGGTTCGACCCACGGTGATGTTGCGCACCGCCGCCAGCTTCGACGCGGGCTCAGCCTTGTTCGACGATCCGAAGAGTTTCTTGAACATGGCGACTATCTAGGCCCCATGGACGCCAAGGGCGAGCCTCGGACGCAAGAGCGACGGAACGAAGCGGTTCATACGCGCAACTTCAGCCCGATCTTGCATCATGTCAAGCGTTCATGTTACACGTTTCATGTAACGCCATGCCCAACCGCGCCCCGCACTCTTCCGCCGCCAACGACCGCATTCGCGCGTGGCGACAGGCGCGCCGGGAAGCGGGCCTCGTCAAGCTGGAGCTCTGGGTGCCGGAGGCCGCGCGCGACGACGTCAAGGCCGCCGTCCGCGCCATCGTCACGGACTCCACCCGCGGCCCGGAGCTTGCCGGGCGCCGCCGGATCCCCACTTCTGACCCCATCACCCCTGGAGACGACCACCCTATGGACGCCGTGATCGAAACCCCCTGGACCGTGCCCGCCATCAAGGCGGCGCTGGACCAGTCCCCCCTGGTGCGCGAGGGCGAAATGACCCTGCGCGTGCTGGAGGGGGCGGACCCCGTACTGCTGGCCACCATGCATGAATACGGCGACCTGCCGGTCTATCTCAGCGTCGGGGGCGCCCAGATCGTCTGCTCGGTCCTGCTGTGGCCGGTGTCGGAACAGACCGATCGCCATGCCTTCAACGAGTTTCTCCTGAAGGCCCAGCGGGTGGTGCCCCTGTCGAACTTCGCCATCACCAACGTCGGCGGCGAAGACGTGTATGAGTTGATGGGCGAACTGTCGTGCAAGACGACGCTCCAGACCATACTGATCGAACTGCGCACCCTGGCCGAGAATGCGATCGACGCCACCGAACTGCGCGAAACCTTCGGCGCCGACGCCGCCTGATCCGGAAGCCAGACCATGTCCATGCTCAGAAAACTCTCCGCCCTGTTCCGCGGCACGGCCCATGACGCGGCCCAGGGCGTCGTCGACGCCAACGCCCTGAAGATCCTCGATCAGGAAATCCGCGACGCCGACAACGCCCAGGGCAAGGCGCGCGACGACCTGGCCGGCCTGGTGGCGCGCCGCCGCATGGCCGAAAACGAGATGGCCAGCTTCCGCGACCAGATCGCCAAGTACGAAAGCTCGGCCCGCACCGCCCTGGCTCAGGGGAAGACCGATCTGGCCCGCGAGGTCGCCGCCCGCATCGCCGAGCTGGAGGTCGAGATAAACAGCCGCGGCCCGTTGATCGAGGACATGAAGACGGCAGAGACGCGTCTGCGCACGGCCATCGCCGCCACCGACCAGAAGATCGAGACGCTCCGTCGCGAGATCGACATCGTCAAGGTCAATGACTCAGTCCAGCGAGCCCAGACCTCGGTCGCCCTGAACTCGGCCGGCGCCCATTCGCGCATCGGCTCGGCGGCGGACAGCCTGCAACGGATCAAGCAGCGCCAGGCCATCCAGGAAGAAAAGCTGAACGCCAGCCAGGCCCTGGAAGATCGCCGCACCGGCGCCGATCTGGACGCCAAGCTGCGCGAGGCCGGCATCCTGCCCGGTCATTCGTCGGCCGACGACGTTTTGGCCCGCCTCAGCCAGCCGGAAGTGACGGTAGTCACGCCCCGCATCGGCCAATCCACCCCCGGCGTGGCCACGCCCGACAAGGACCCGGCCTGATCCATGGAGCGTCTGCGCTTCGATCCCCGCCCCGACTGGGAAGCCACGGCCGAGCGCCTGGGCTTCACCTGGCGCCACATCAACGGTGAGATCTACTGGGACGAGACGGCGGCCTACGCCTTCTCCATGGAGGAGGTCGAGGACGGGATCGAGGCGCCGACCGCCGAACTGCACGGCCTCTGCCTGGAGCTGGTGAAGGAGGCCGTCCAGTCCGAGCGGCTGATGGAGCAGCTGGATATCCCCGAACCCATGCGGGACTATGTGGCCGCCAGCTGGACGCGCGGGGATCCGTCCCTCTACGGCCGCTTCGACTTCGCCTACGACGGCCGGGGTCCGGCCAAGCTGTACGAATACAACGCCGACACCCCGACGAGCGTCTACGAGACGGCCGCCTTCCAGTGGCTGTGGCTGGAGGATCAGATCCGGGCCGGCGTCCTGCCCGCCGACGCCGACCAGTTCAACAGCCTGCACGAAAAACTGGTCGCCCGCTTCCGCGCCATCTTCCCGAACGGCGGCTTCGTCCATTTCTCGTCGGACGCCGACTTCGTGGAGGATCGTCAGACGGTCCGCTTCCTGGAAGACCTGGCCCAGCAGGCCGGGCTTGAGCCCCAGTTCGTCGCCATCGACCAGATCGGCCTGAACGCCGACGGCCGTTTCGTCGACCATGAGAACTGGATCATCCAGGCTATGTTCAAGCTGTATCCGTGGGAGCAGATGCTGCGCGACGACTACGCCGCCCCCCTGCCGACCGCCGATGTCCGGGTGCTTGAACCCGCCTGGAAGAGCATTCTGTCCAACAAGGCCATCCTGCCCTTGTTGTGGGAACGCCACAAAGGCCATCCCAATCTGCTGGAGGCCTATTTCGAGGGCGATCCGGCGCAGGCTGCTCTCGGGGACTCCTACGTCCGCAAGCCGCTGTTTTCCCGCGAGGGCGCCAATGTCGAACTGATCGACCAGGGCGTCAGCGCGGAAGCGGTCGTGGACGGCGGCTACGGCCAGGGCCGTTTCATCCGTCAGGCCCTGCACGACACGCCCCGGTTCGACGACGCCCACGTCATCGTCGGCTCCTGGGTCGTCGGCGACGAACCGGCGGGCATGAGCCTGCGCGAGGACGCGGGCCGGATCACCCGCGACACCTCACGCTTTGTCCCGCACTTCATCCGTGACTGAGGCTCAACCGGAAACAGCGATCGGCTCGCACCACTCTCAGACCCACGCCTGGATGGCAGCTGCTGATGATCGAAGCTGAAACAAGCCGAGCCAAACGACTGAAGGCGGCGACGCAAGGCGTGCATCAGGGCCTGGACGACGCCGTCATGGCCGCTCGCCCCTTCGAAAGTCGCGCGCGATATGCGGAGTTCCTGCGAATTCAGCAACTGTTCCATCGCGACGTGGCGGCCCTCTATCAGAACGAGGCTCTGACGGCCCTGATCCCGGATCTGGCCGCGCGGCGAAGGTATGACGCGGTGATCGCAGACCTTACCGACCTGGAGGCCGAACCCGGCGTCGAGTCTGACAGCCCCGTGTTTGACGATCAGATCGCCGACATTCCCGCGGCGCTGGGCTGGCTCTATGTGGCGGAGGGATCGAACCTGGGCGCGGCGTTCTTGCTGAAGGCTGCGGCCGGCCTGGGCTTGTCAGAGGCGTTCGGCGCCCGGCATCTGGCCGCCTCTCCGGACGGTCGCGCCAACCACTGGCGCAGCTTCACCGCCGCCCTGGACGCGGCGGAGATGACGCAGGCTCAAGAGGATCGGGCAACGGCCGGCGCCACAGCCGCCTTCGCCCGCGTGCGCGCCCTGGTGGAGGCGCACCTCGGACCGGATCAGTCGGCGGCGGCCTGAACCCCGCCGACCGTCTCCGCCTTATTGCGGCGCGACCCGCCAGACGGTGTTCGACAGATCGTCGGCGATCAGCAGGATGCGACGTTGAGGGTCGAAGGTGACGCCGACCGGCCGTCCCCTCGCCTTGCCGTCCTTGATGAAGCCCGTAGCGAAATCGACGGGCTGTCCCGCCGGACGACCGGCGTTGAACGGCACCCAGCTCACCTTATAGCCGGACAGGTCCTGGCGGTTCCAACTGCCGTGCTCGCCGATGAAGGCGCCCTGGCTGAAGGCGCCGCCGAAACCACCGTTGGTGGCGAAGCTCAGGCCAAGGGCCGCGACATGGGAGCCCAGGGCGTAGTCGGGCTTGACCGCCTCGGCCACCTTGTCCGGCCGCTGCGGATGGGCGCGCGGATCGACGTTCTGCCCCCAATAGCTGTAGGGCCAGCCGTAGAAGGCGCCGGGCCGCACCGAGGTCAAATAGTCGGGAGCCAGTTGCGGGCCCAATTCGTCGCGCTCATTGACCACGGCCCAGAGAGCGCTGGTGGTCGGCTCAATCGCCAGGGCCGTCGGATTGCGGATGCCGCTGGCGAGGATGCGGTGGGTGCCGGTCTGCCGGTCGATCGCCCAGACCACGGCGCGGTCCTGCTCCACCGCCATGCCGCGCTCGCCGACATTGCTGTTGGATCCGATGCCAACGTAAAGGGTCTGGCCGTCGGCGCTGGAGGTCAGTGACTTGGTCCAGTGGTGGTTGATGGCCGAGGGAAGCTCGGTCAGGACCGCGCCGGGCGCTGTGATCCGCGTCTGTCCAGGCTCATGGGGAAAGCGCAGCAAGGCGCCCTGCTCGGCGACGTAGAGGGCGCCGTCGACGAAGGCCAGGCCATAGGGCGCATCCAGATTGTCGATGAAGGTCGTGCGCAGTTCGGCCTGTCCGTCTCCGTCGGCGTCGCGCAGCAGGGTGATCCGATCCCCGCCCTTCACGCTGCTCTTGCCCTTGGCCTTGATGAGGCCGGCGATGACGTCCTTGGGACGCAGCTTGGGCGCATGGCCGCCGGACCCTTCCGCCACCAGAATGTCCCCGTTCGGCAGAACAAGAATCTGGCGCGGAATCTTCAGGTCAGTCGCCAGGGGCGTGATGGCGAAGCCGGCGGGAACGGCGGGCCGCTCGCCGTTCCAGCCCACGGGCTCGGCGATCTTCATCGGTGGAACCAGGGTCTGGTTCTGGGCCGGCAGATCGGGATTGGGACCGGTCTGTCTGAGGTTGGGATCGCTGCGACTGCAAGCCGTCAGGGCCAGGAGCACGGCGGTCGCGCCGAGAAGGTGTCTGATCATCGTGCAATCCCCCGAACCGGCGCGGCGCTATAGGCGAACCACCCTGCGACAAGGACGAAGAGGGTGGACAGGATGGACAGGGTCAGACCCAGGGCCCCGACCGAGCTCCATGCGTCCTGGCTGTGCTTGAAGGCGTTGATCAGGCCGCAAAGCCAAGCCAAGGCCAGGGCGACCACATAGATCAGGGTCGCCAGCCGCTGAGGGGTGCGCCAGGCCAGGACCAGCTGGACGATCGCCCACAGTCCTGCGACGCCGCCGAACACCAGGGCGCCGACGATCAGCCAGGCCGAAAAATTCGACCACTGCATCTCAGCGGTCCGCAGATAGGCGATGTCGCTGATCAGGGCCGAGGTGAACAGGGCGATCGGAAAACACAACAGTATGGCGTGGAGTGGATTGTGGGCGGGGCGCTCCGACCCTGTGGCGGCGATCATCGACTTTCAATCTCCTCGTCCGGCCTTCGTCTGTCCGAGCCCAATCCTCCATTGCGGGATTTGGTTTCATCAGATCATCGGGGGAGCGCGGGCCTTGGCGGAAATGCTGTCGCCGGCGCCATCATCTCCGCTACACAATCCGAGATTAAGCCGCGCTCGGTCCGCGACGCTTCGTCGCTGAAGACAGGGCCGTCTTCCCCGAACCTCGCGCCGCGCACTCGACAGCTCATCATCGAGACTTCATTGAAACCTATGTCTCAAGTCCAAGCGCCCAGCCGGGCCGCCGACGCCCTTCAGATCATCAAGGCCGCCATCGCCCAGGCGGCGGCCAACGGGCTCGACAGCCTGACGATGCGGGACCTCGCCCACGCCGTCGGCAAGAGCACGACGGTCATCGTCAACCTCTTCGGATCGAAGGCCGGGCTGATCCAGGCGGTGGGAGAAGAGGCGCTACGGCAGGACACGGCCTTTCACACCGCCTTCTTCGCCCCCGTCGTCGGCCTGCCGCCCAGCCGAGACGCTCTGCTGGCCTTGTTGCGGCACTATCTGCGCCTGCGCGCTTCCGAAAGCGCCGGTTTCGCGCGGATCTGGGAGGCGCTGTTGATCGACGGAGACGCCTGCGCCGAGCGTCGCGATCTCATTCGGCGCTGGACCGCGATGCGGGAAACGGCGTGGGCCGACTATCTGGCGGCTGATCCCCGGTTGGTCGACTTCGCCTCCATCATCGTGGCCTGGACCACGATGGAGCAGTTCTACGCCGGAGCCCTGGGCGAACGCGCAGACTATGAGGTGATCGCGTCCGAAGGTCTCGGCGGCCTCGTCGATCGCGCCTTCGGCGAGACCGAAAGGCCGGCGGCGGCGACCCTCTGGCACAGGGAAACCCTGATCATACCTCAGGCGCCGGCGGCCGGACTGGAACCGGACTCGATGAAGCTTAAGCTTCTGCATATCGCGGCGGATCAGATACTGGAGCGGGGTCTGGGGGCCCTGACCAACCGGTCCGTCAGCGCCGTGGCGGGAACATCGACCTCAACCATCGCCTATCACTGGCCCGACATGCGCCGCTTCGTCCTGGACGCGGTCTGGCACAGCGTCTTCCGCGACATGCCGCTGTATCTGGCCGGTCAGCGTCCGGAAGGCGACCCGGCGTCGGCGGACCTGGAGCGTTGGGCGCGGCTGATGGCGCCGACAGTCGCCATCGCACCACAGTCAGAGGGCTTCTACGTGCGATACGCCAGGCTGATCGCGGGCGTGTGCATGGAGGCGCGGCGCGACCCCGCGCTGCGTGACCTGGCCATGTTGCTGCGCGGTCCCGAAGGCGGAGGCACCTATTACAATCAGGCCGGCGTCTGGCCCGCCGACTTCGATCTCAATCGGCTGGCGGCGACGCGGTTCGCCCTCTGGATCAAGGCCGCCGCCCTGACCGCTCGGGCGAGCGGAGCGCCCCTCGATGAGGCGGCGCTCAAGGCGGCCGCAACCCGGTTGGTTGCAAGCCGGGCGTGACAGAACACACGTTATCGTCGTGCATGCCCAGCCCTAGCCGCGGCTGACAAGAACAGTTCTAACAAGCTTCATAAAAGCATTGCGCGCGCAATCTAATGCCGCATCGTTGTCGAACATCTGTTTTTCCACGCGACGATGCGGCCGGACTTCTCCCCAGGGTCAGGGCCCGCTTCGATCAGGAGGCGACCAAACGGCTGTTCGACGACCTTCAGCAACACATCGACACGCGAGGGTGGGGGCCCCGCGCGTCGCCCGATGGATGGTCAACATGCAACGTCTTCTTCTCGGCGCCTCGGTCGCCGTCCTCACGGCGGCGGCCCTGCCCGCCTCCGCCCAAACCCAAACCGCCTCTCAAACGGCCTCGGTCGATGACGTCATCGTCACGGCCCAGCGTCGCTCCGAATCGTCGCAGAAGGTCGCCCTGGCCCTGACCGTGGTGTCCGGCGAAACGCTGGACGACCGCAACATCCAGACCGTGAACGATCTGGAAAACACCGTGCCCAGCCTGGAGGTCGACAGCCAGCTGGGCGGCGGCCAGCCCCAGTTCCGCATCCGCGGCGTCGGCCTGACCGACTACGCCGCCAACAACACCTCGACCGTCGGCATCTATGTGGACGAAGTCGCCTATCCCTACGGCGTGATGACCCAAGGGCTGCTGTACGACATCGCCCGCATCGAGGTGCTGCGCGGCCCGCAGGGCACGCTTTACGGCCGCAACACGACGGGCGGCGCGGTCAGCGTCATCACCAACGCCCCGACCGATCACGTCGCCGCAGGTCTGAACCTGAGCTACGGCAGCTATGACGCGGCCAAGATGGAAGCCTATGTCTCCGGCCCCGTCGTCGACACCCTGACCGCCCGCCTTTCGGTCGCGGCTGAATCGGGCGGGGCGTGGCAGTACAATCGCGACACCGGCGAGAGCCTGGGCGACAAGGACACCAAGGCCGCGCGCCTGCGCCTGACCTGGCGTCCCTCGGCCCAGACCGACGTCGATCTGAACCTGCACTACAGCCGCGACGAGTCCGACGGGCGGGGCCTGCGTCTGATCACCACCCCCTTCACCGCCGGCGGCGGGCGGGTCTATCCGATCGACACCGATCACCGCATCACCGGCTGGGGCATCTCGCCCTATTTCGCCCAGTTGATCGGCGCCTCGCCCAACGCCAAGCCCTTCCGGGACAATGAGGGCAAGGGCGTCAGCCTGCGGCTGAACCAGGATCTGAACTGGGCAACCCTGACCGCCATCGCCAGCTATGAGACCTTCGACCGCCAGGAGTTCAACGACTGGGACGCCACCGCGTCGAACGAGGCGGGCACCTTCTTCTTCAACGACATCGACACCTCGTCCCAGGAGGTCCGCCTGGCCTCGCCGGCCGGCGGTCGGATCCAATGGCTGGCCGGCGTTTATCACGCCAATGAATCCGTGGACGGCGGCTTCTATTCGGACTTCTCCGAAGCCAAGAGCCTGGCCTTCTGGATGAGCACCACCTACGGCCAGAAGGTCGAGACCACCGGCGTATTCGGCAATGTGGACTATCGCCTGACCGACCGCCTGACCCTGGTCGGCGGCCTGCGCTATGAGGATGAAACCCGCGAACTGAACAACTTCAAGACCGAGGTCCTGGCCCCCACCCCGTCCGTCCGG
This sequence comes from Brevundimonas sp. Br13, assembly GCF_055391505.1. Lineage (NCBI taxonomy): Bacteria > Pseudomonadati > Pseudomonadota > Alphaproteobacteria > Caulobacterales > Caulobacteraceae > Brevundimonas > Brevundimonas sp. Br13. Next base: position 2,603,831 of record NZ_AP044008.1, read on the forward strand.
GCCACCACCTCCAAGTCGCAAGAGATGGGCGAGTGGACCGGCAAACTGGGCGTCGAATACACCCTTAGCGACGACATACTGACCTACGCCAATGTTTCGCGTGGCGTGAAGTCGGGCGGTTTCACCACTTACAACAGCGGCCTGCCGGACCAGTTGGAACCCTTCAAGCTCGAGGAGCTGATCGCCTATGAGACCGGGCTGAAGTCCAGCTTCTTCCAGCGCAAGCTTCAGTTCAACGCCGCCGCCTTCTACTACGACTATCGCGATCAGCAGCTGCAGGGCATCCTCTACACCCGCACGGGCCGCGTGGGCCGTATGATCAACGTGCCCAAGTCCCACATCCAGGGCGCAGAGATCGAGGCCGTCTGGCGTCCCCTCCCCAATCTGACCGTCACCCAGGCCCTCGCCTACAAGTACGGGGAGTATGACGAGTTCTTCTTCGTCAACAGCGCCGCGACGGAGGCGGCGCGCGACAAGGTGACGGGCGAGTACAACACCATCGTCTACAGCGACCGCGCAGGCGAACGTCTGCCCTTCCCCAAATGGGACTACAAGGGTTCGATCGCCTATGACTGGCGGATGGGCGACTGGGGCGTCGAAGCCCAGACCAACTACGCCTTCCGTGACGAGAAGTTCAGCACCTCGGCCAACTCGATCATCGACTCCTTCTGGCTGGTCAACGCCGGCCTGACGGTGCGGCCGATGGACGGGAACTACGCCCTGGGCGTCTATGTGAACAATCTGACGGACGACTATTCCGAGGAGTCGCGCAATCGCTTCATCTCGGCCTCGACCGGTTCGCCGAACCCGCCCCGCACCTGGGGCGTGCGCCTGAGCTATCGGTACTGACGCCTTGCGGGCTTCGGTCGGTCGGCCGAAGCCCGCCCTTCTTCGTTGGGAGAGACACGCCTTGCAATTCCCCTGGACACGTCTGCGCGGGACCGCCGCCGCCCTCGCCGCCTTGACCGCCTTGACCGCCGGAGCCGTCATGGCCGAACCGGCGCCGCAGCGGTTCACCATCGCCGTCATTCCCGACACTCAGAACTACGTCGACTTCACCCATCAGCGTGCGGAGGGCTTCGCCTTCGACGCCCGCGACCTGATGGATCAGCAGCTTCAATTCATCGCTGACAACTCTGTGTCGCGCGGCGGCGACATCGTCTTCGCGACCGCCGTGGGCGATGTCTGGCAGCACCCGATCATCGCAATTGACCCGGACCACGCGGCCCGGGGCTTCCGCCCTCGCCCTGCGCCGTCAGGCGCGGGGGTCGCGGCCTGGGCGGACGGCGTGCGGAATGTCGAAATCCCGGCGGCCATCGCGGCCTACGACCGGATCGACGGCGTCCTGCCCTTCTCTGTCGTGTCAGGCAACCACGACTATGACGGCCAATGGTGGGACGAGCAGTGGCCCCAGGATCTGACGGCGCCGCCGGGCGACCTGCGTCGTCTGGGCATGATCCACATCGGCGGCCTGACCGCCTTCACCCAGGCCTTCGGCGCGACCTCGAAATATTTCAAGGACCGGCCCTGGTATGTGGCCTCTCATGACGACGGCGCCGACAGCGCCCAGGTCTTCGAGGCGGGCGACTATCGCTTCCTGCACATCGGCCTGCAGATGGCGCCGTCCGACGCCAGCCTGAAATGGGCGGAGACGGTCATCCACGCCCACGCCGGCCTGCCGACCCTGATCACCACCCACGACTTCATCGACAAGACCGGCCAGCGCCGCGCCCATCCGGTGGTCGATCTGAACGCCCTCGATCCCTTCGACAACAGCGCCCAGGGCGTGTGGGACAAGCTGATCAGCCGCAATCCGCAGATCTTCATGGTGCTGAGCGGCCATCATAACGGCCAGGCCTTCCGTACCGACCTGAATCGACAGGGCGGCGCCGTCTATCAGCTTCTGTCCGACTATCAGGACCGCAATCAGACGGCGCTCGACACCGGGCTGGCGCCGGGCCGCGCGCCGGGGATCGGCGACGGCTGGCTGCGGCTGATGATCTTCGACATGGGCGGCGATGTCCCGACCGTGCGAGTCCGCACCTATTCGACCTATTATGGGGTCTATGCGTCCGACCAGGCCGAATACGCCCGTCGCTACAAGCCCAATGAACAGCCCCAGATGACCGACGAAGCCTTTGTCGCCGCCGACGACTTCGTCATCCGCCTGGAAGATTTCCGCACCCGCTTCGGCCCCGGCGCCGACGAGGCCGGGCGATGATCGGCCTGAACGATCCACTGTCGCGCCGCGCCCTGATCGGGGGGCTGGTCGCCGCGCCGGTCGTCCTCCGGTTCGGCCGGGCCCAGGCGGGCGCCGCCGATCTGTTCCCCCTGGGCGTCGCCAGCGGCGACCCTTGGCCGGACGGCTTCGTTCTGTGGACCCGCCTGGCCGCCGATCCCATAGCGCCGGACGGCAGGGGCGGTCTCGGCGAGCCGATGGAGGTTCTTTGGGAGGTCGCCGCCGACGAAGGTTTCAACCGCATCGTCGCTGCTGGCCGAACCACGGCCCAGCCCGCCGAGGCCCATTCGGTCCATGTCGAAGTCCAGGGCCTGCTTCCCGGCCGCCCCTATTGGTACCGTTTCACCGCCGCCGGTCAGCGCAGCCCCGTCGGTCTGGCGCGCACGGCGCCGGCGCCCCACGCCGAGGTGGACCGGCTGAAACTGGCCGTGGCCTCCTGTTCGAACTGGGAGGTCGGCTATTTCAGCGCCTATGGCCATATGGCCGACGAGGCGCCGGACCTGACCCTGTTCCTCGGCGACTATATCTATGAATACACCCGCACCGGCGCGCGGGCGGCCAATGTGGTGCGACACTACGGCTTTGAGGACGCCACCACCCTGGCCGGCTATCGCAACCGCTACGCCCTGCACCGCACCGATCCGGACCTTCAACGTCTTCACGCCGCCGCTCCCTGTCTGGTGACCTGGGACGACCATGAGGTGCTCAACAACTATTCCGGCGTCTGGCCCGACGAGGGCGGGCGGCCCGACGACTTTCTGCGCCGCCGCGCCGCCGGCTATCAGGCCTTCTATGAAGCTATGCCGATCCGCCGCACGCGGCTGGACCGCCGGCTTCAGATGCCCATTCACAAGCGCGTCCGCTACGGCCGTTTGGCCGAGTTCTTCATGCTGGACGGACGCCAGTATCGGTCGCGCGGGGCCTGCGTCGACGAAGGCGGGGCCAAGGGGCAGATCGTCCCCGACAGCCTCTGCCTGGACCGCGCCGACCCGTCACGCACCTTCCTGGGTTTCGAACAGGAACGCTGGCTGTACGACGGTCTGGCGGGCGGCGACGCGCGCTGGACCATCCTGGGCCAGGACCTTGTCATGGCCGGGCTGCGGTTCGAAAACCCCAATGGCGAGACCCGCTACTGGACCGACACCTGGGACGGCTTCCCCGCCGCCCGCGACCGCATGACCCAGGCCCTGCATCAGCTGAAGCCGCGCAATCCCGTGGTTCTGTCCGGCGACTATCACTCCTTCTGGACCAATGACGTCCTGCTGGACAGCCGCGACGAGACCTCGCCGGTGGTGGCGACCGAGTTTGTGGGCACCTCCATCACCTCCGGCGGCCCGCCCTATGAGGGGCTGATGGCGGCCATGCCGGCCAATCCGCACATCCGCTTCTTCGAAAGCCGCGTGCGCGGCTATATGGCGATGGACGTCACCCCGGAGCGGATGATCACCCGCTATCAGGCGATCAGCGACGTGCGCGATCCCAAGGCGTCGATCTCCACCCTGAATCGCTGGGTCGTCGAGGATGGCCGCCCCGGGGCCCAACCGGCCTGATCCCGTCCAGAGTTGATTTCATGATTCGAATCCTGTCCCTGCGCGGCCGCGCCGTCGTGGCGGCCCTGGCGCTCGCCCCGTTGATCGTGCTGGCCGGATGCGCCTCCAGCCCCTCTCCCGCCCCGACCTTCTGGACCGGCTTCCGCGATCACCCGAAGGGCTATCTGACCGCAGGCGCGGCCCCTGACGCCTCCCGTTTCCTGCCGCCCCCGCCGGAGGCCGGGTCGCTGCGCGATCAGGATGACGTCGACCGGTACCGCGCCACCCGCGCCTTGAAGGACACGCCCCGCTGGGATCAGGCCCGCGCCGACAATGAGATCGAGACGCCGACCGCGCCTCGGGTCTTTGACGAGGCGCTCGGCATTCGGTTCGAGCCCGCGCGCATGCCGACCCTGACCCGGCTCCTGGGCCGGATGCTGGGGGACCTTGAGATCGTCCAGACCCCCGCCAAACGCGGCTTCTTCCGCCCACGTCCCTTCGTCGCGGAACCGGCCGAAACCTGTTTCCCGCCCGAGCCCTGGCTGGCGAACAGCGGCTCCTACCCCTCCGGCCACGCCGCCCTGGGCTGGGCCTGGGCCCTGGTCCTGGCCGAAATGGCGCCGGACCGCGCCGACGCCGTCCTGGCCCGCGGCCTGGCCTATGGCGACAGCCGAATGATCTGCGGCGTCCACTACGCCAGCGACGTCGAGGCCGGCCGCCTGGTCGGCGCCGCCCTGGTCGCCGCCCTGAAGGCGAATCCCGCCTTCCAGGCCGACTTCAGCATAGCCCGCGATGAACTGGAGACGGCGCGTCTAGAAGCGGCGCGTTGACGGACTGGACGCAGGCGAACAGCTCCGGGGCGAGCTTCCGTTTCACTCATGCTTCCAAGGAGGTGGCGGAGACGGAGGGCGCGCTACCTTCCTTCTGTGCTTGGGTTTGCGGGGCGATTTGTCGATCCGCCCTAAGCCGCGCCCTAAGCCGCGTTGTCGGTCTCGCCCAGAAGAGCCAGCAGTGAAGACCTGGGGATAACCGTTTTCGATCCGATCTTCACCCGCGTCAGGCGCCCATCGGCGAGCAATTCGAAGATGGTCGAGCGGCCGACGCCCAAGGCTTCGCTCGCCTCCTTTACAGAGAAGGCCAGCTTGTTGTCGTTCGCCGCGCTCATCTCCAGATCCCTTTCCTCTCGCGCCGGGCTGCGTCTTCCTCGCGCCTGTACGGATCGCCGTAGTTGGTCTCGCTAATAGCTAGGCCTTCGCGGACCAGCAGCCCGCCCAGGTCGCGGCCAGCGACCGTGCAGACGGCGACGTTCCGGCCGTAGCGATCGGTATCCGTCACCGTGCAGCGGGCGCCGGCGCTGGCCAACTGCCGGGCCCGACGCGCGGCCTCGGACCCGGTTGTCCTGGCGACCGGCGAACAAGCCCAGACGTTGGGCCGCTGGCGGCACCGGGTGAAGGGCGCGACCTCGCCCGCGTCGGCGCCAGCCAGCCGGATGCGGTGGCGCTCGCCGTCTTTGGTCAGGCATCGGCCGGAGTCGCCATCTGACATCGCCAGGGTCAGACAGATCAGGGCGATGGCGCTCATTTGGGTTGGTCCTGTAGGGCGGCTAAGAGTTGGCGAGCCGTCTTCTCGCGTTCGGTCAGCGACTTGTCGCCGGGCTCTGGCGTCAGGATCAGCATGGCGGCCGTGATCCCGTCAGCCAGCCTATCGGCTCGGGCCTCTGCTGCGTCTCGCTCCTTCATCGCTGACAGTGTTTCGGCCTGGGCCTCTTGAAGCCGCTCGTCTGCCCAGCGAACCCAACCGTCTATTGCGGCTTGTGCAGATGCGGCGAAGTCACAGGCGGCGATGACGTTCCTCACTTCGTTCATGTCGATCCGAAGCGAGCCGACTGCGTGATGTTCGAACGGCCGTAGATGGTCCGCCAGCTTCGCCGCCGCCTCCAGCCCTGCCGTGTTTGTGGGCTTCGCGCTCACTTCACCCCTCCCGCTTTCAGCGCTGCCCGGCCTGCCTCTGTGATCGAAAGCACGTCGCAGAACATGGCGTCTTTCCAGGAGGCCAAGCCCAGCTTCACGAGCGCTTTCGCTGGGGCGTAAGACATGGAAACCGGGGTGTCCTCGGCTTCTATGTCTCGAAGCAAATCGGCTTGCGGCTTTGTCAGAGCGGCCATCTACTTCTTCTCCGCTTTCAGTGCTGCGAGGGCTTCGGCGGCGCGGCGGAAGTTCACCAGCCGCAAAGCGCGGCCTACCTCACGAACCATGATCGGCCCGGCATCTTTCCAGACCTCAAAAGTGTCGTCTTCCCGTTCGTCATATTCCGCTGCGACAGCTGCAAAGGGCTCCAGCGCCTTCTCCACCGCCACCCTAAGCGCGTCATCGGCGGGCGGGGATGGGCGGGCGCGGCCGATCATGTTGATCAGGTCTGCGATGTCGGAATGGACGTAATACCCCTCGTGTTGACCGCGCATGCAGAGCTTGGGTTGGCGCTCAACGCAGCGTTTGATGACCGCGTGATCTTCGTCCGTAAGCCATTCCGCCCCTTCCACAGCAGCGGGTTGGGCAGTCATTGCGCCCGCAACAAAGGCCGCTCTCTCCTTGGCCTGATCTTCACCGGGATACTCGTAACAGGCGAGGTCGGTTGCGGAGAGCACAGAGGCGGGAGCGGGTTGGGCGGGGGCTGCGGAGAGGGCTTCGAGCATGGCCGCCTGACCCAAAAGGATGCAGTGTTGCTCGCACCATGGCGCCTGACCTCCGTGCATGACGTTCTCGGTTTCCCACGCGCCATGTGCTTCAAGTATAGCCTTGCCGACTCTCAGGGCGGCGGCCCGATCCGGCACAGAAACCAGCATCTTCTCATCTTGCGCCATTAGAGCGGTCCTCCTATTGGGTGGGGGCGAGCTTGCCGGTCAGCAGCGCAATGGACTTCTCGCGCTCAAAGTCTCCGGGATTCGACCATGCGAAGTAGGTGTCTTTGGTCACGCGCACCCCGCCTCCCCGCATCTCACAAATGCGATAGCCGTTGACGTGTTCTTCGCGGAGTATCTCGCCCGGCTTGTCTGGTTGCCATGAGGTCCAAGCGCTCATCCCCGGCCCCCTTCGCTTGCGGGGATGGCGGCGCAGACCATCGTCTCAATGTTGGACAGGGCTCCGAGCGCTTGGACGTGCGATCCGTCCGCGCCGCGCTTAACTTCGGCCGTCACGCGAGCAGCTAGGTCCGCAAGCCCTCCCCCATCGGGCGCGGCGGGGCGGAAAAGGGCGAGGACCTTTTCGGTGAAATCGTCGAAGAATGCTGCGCGGGAGTCAGGCCGCATGTTGTAGTTTTCGAGACGCTTAGCGTAGTGCCCGACTCTTTCGCGAATGAGCAGCGCCACAGCCTCCCGCGTCTCTCCGCTCGGTTGGGGGCGGAGGGCGGCGAGAGAAGCGAGAACGTGTTCCGCCTGTGTCGCCGTCACCCGCCCAGCTAGATCTTCGAACCTGTCCAACGCGGACATGACGGCCGTGATTTCGCGTCGCCGCTTATCCTCCGACCCGCCCGCTTCTACCGGAGCGGCGGGGGCGAGGCGGAAGGCGATGATGATGTTCCAGTCAATCCATTCGGACTTGACCGGCTCAGGCGCAGTGGCCCGGCGGGTGCGCGTTAACACCACCTGCCCCGGCACCGGGTTCTCTTTCCACCCGCCTTCAGGTGCTTTGACCCACCCGTCAGGACCGGGGCGGCCGATGAAGGTGAAGCGTGAGGGGACGCGCGAATAGGCGGCATCGTTGATGAAGATCGTGATGTAATCCGCTGTTGCGATCCCGACGATGCCGATACCTTCGGCACACGACAGCAAATCGCCGCGCTTCACATCTTCCGCACTCAGCGGACCCACTGCGGGCTTGTCTTGGGTGGTCATGTCAGCGGGCTCCGGGAACGGGACCGGCGAGCGCCTGGTCCTCGTGATGAATGAAAAGTTCGGCCTTGACGCGGCGGCACCGGACGCCGGCCGCGCGAAGGGCCGCCACGTATTCAGCAGACGGCTCGCTCTCCCATTGGACGTAGCGGGCGTCTCCAAACGTCCGGTACAGGTCAATGGCGCTCTTGACGCCGTAGTCGTTCCGGTGATTGGCGGTCATGGGGTTGTCCTCGTAAACAGTGTGATTTATATAAACCGCACGATTTACCCCGTCAACAGATAACGGTGCTGTTTTGTCCTTGCCCTCGACTGACGCCCCCGCTACAGGCCGCGCCATGGGAAGACCTCCGCTTGGGCCGAATGGGGCCGTGCCTGTGAATGTGCAGATGACGCCGGAACTGCTTGCGCGCGTTGATTCGGAGGTCGGCGGCAAGAAACACGCGCGTTCCAAGTTCATCCGCGAAGCCGTCGAGGCTGAACTCCAACGCCGCGAGAAACCCAAGGACTGAGTCATGCGGCTGTCCTTTCGGAGTTCGGCGCCAAGCCCAGGGCGACGCGGATTTCAGCGTCCAGCTCGGAACTGGTCACGAACAGTCGGGCGCGGTTGAGTAGAACCATCAGCTCGGCCTCTCTGGCCTTCAGCGCGTCATGGTTCTTGCGGATGGTTTCCCATTGTTCGGGGGTCATGCCACGGCCCTCTGGTATTGGATGTGGACCATCAATTGACGTCCCAGGTGTTCAGTGTAGGCGGGAGGAATGGCCTCGCTCATTTCGGCGCAGGTAGCCCAGGTCATCCCCATGGCCTCCGACATCGCGGCGCGGTGTCCGTCCACCCAAACGTCACGGGTTCCCCGCCCGCCGGCCGATGCGGCGCGGCGTCGGGCATGGCCGCCATAGACGCCGATCACCGGACGGTCGTCGTGCTGACAGGGCGACGGCGGGCTGATCGAGATGTTGCTTTCGAACAGCCGATGGCGTCGGAGCTGACAGCCCTGAGCGCCCAGGCCGAACATGGACCCGCAGAGGGTGATCGGATCGACCATCGCCCACCGCGCCTCTTCGACATTCTCAATGGACCAAGGCAAGCCGCACATAATCAGGAGATTGCGTACGTCCTCGATCATGAGCGGCGCCCCCCGTGTTCCGGGCGCATGGCGAAGGGCCGTGTAGCCCTGACAAGGCGGCGAAGCATGGATTGCGTCGAAATCTGCCAGTCCCAGCATTTCAACTCGGCCGTCTGGATGACGGAAGGCGATCTGCTCCCCCCTCAGCAGCGCGCGCAGAACCTCGATGGCGTCGCCCCGATGGAATGCGAACGGGTAGTTTTTCTGCGGATACAGATCGACGCCGAAGACATCGAACCCGGCGCGGTGATAGCCCATCCCGGCCCCGCCTGCGTTGCAGAATAGGTCAAGGAGCCTCATCCTCCCCCTCCATCACAGTCCGGTGCGGGGGTGGATTGGCGGGCCTTGGCGAGGGCGGCGTCGATGACGGCCAGGTCTGCGTCGCCGACAATCGGAACGTCCGCGACGTAACGGCGAGCAAGGATCAGCGCCTCCAGCAGATCAGGAGCCGCCGCGATTAGATGGGCGTTGGCCATCTGCTCCGGGCCGGAACCCCACAGGCCGCCATATGCGTCAGTGACGCCTTCTCCAGTCTGCTGGCCAACGCCAAGAAGCTGCCCTTTGTTCGGGCCGTCCTGCACAGTGAAGATCTTCCAAGGCCCCGGCGTATGTCCCCCGCTCATTGGTCAGAGCCTTTCGCGCGAAGGATTGCAGCAGCCTGCAATGCCTCAGCTGCATTGTCCGTCCAGCCGAAGAGATCGGTTTCGGAGTAGGCTCCCCTTTCGTCGTCCATGCAGGAGAACAGACGCTCGCCAGCCCAGGCAGACCCGCCCGCCCAATAGGTCAGCCGCTCGACGGTCTCATCGGCGGTGACGGCCCAAAACGGCCGATCAAGCGGATACGGACCAGCCGCTTCAAGTCTTGCGATTAGGTCAGTCATTGTGAAACCTCGACCAGCTTCCCGCCCCGAGCGCGGTACCAAGTGTCAGCCTTCAGGCCGTCCTGGCCGACGATGCCGCTGGCGGTGGACAGGGCCGGATATCCCTTGCCGTCCCACTCACCACGCTCAACGGCGAAGAGCGCGACGCCATCAGAGCCCATCACGCGCCCGTCCTTGCCCGGCGCCATCGCCGCGCCCTGATCGCCGGATGCGGTGGCCGCGCCATGATCGCCGGATGCGGTGGCCGCGCCCTGATAGCCGGATGCGGTGGCCGCGCCCTGATAGCCGGATGCGGTGGCCGCGCCCCGAGTGCCGGATGCGGTGGCCGCGCCCTGATAGCCGGATGCGGTGGCCGCGCCCCGAGAGCCGGATGCGGTGGCCGCGCCCCGAGTGCCGGATGCGGTGGCCGCGCCCCGAGAGCCGGATGCGGTGGCCGCGCCCCGAGTGCCGGATGCGGTGGCCGCGCCCTGATAGCCGGATGCGGTGGCCGCGCCATGATCGCCGGATGCGGTGGCCGCGCCCTGATAGCCGGATGCGGTGGCCGCGCCCTGATAGCCGGATGCGGTGGCCGCGCCCCGAGTGCCGGATGCGGTGGCCGCGCCCCGAGTGCCGGATGCGGTGGCCGCGCCCTGATAGCCGGATGCGGTGGCCGCGCCCTGATAGCCGGATGCGGTGGCCGCGCCCCGAGTGCCGGATGCGGTGGCCGCGCCATGATCGCCGGATGCGGTGGCCGCGCCCTGATAGCCGGATGCGGTGGCCGCGCCCTGATAGCCGGATGCGGTGGCCGCGCCCCGAGTGCCGGATGCGGTGGCCGCGCCCCGAGTGCCGGATGCGGTGGCCGCGCCATGATCGCCGGATGCGGTGGCCGCGCCCTGATAGCCGGATGCGGTGGCCGCGCCCTGATAGCCGGATGCGGTGGCCGCGCCCCGAGTGCCGGTGGCGGTGGCCGCGCCATTCGAGTTGACGGCGACTGGACCCTCCGGGATCGCGCGGTCCATAACCCACTTGACCGCCTCTAGCGTCAGATCGCGTAGGCCGATTTCCTCGCCGACCTTCAGGATTTCACCCGCGACCTTGACGTTGTCGTCGGTGTCCGTGGCGCCGGAAAGCGTCACCCGACAGAAGCGCGAACCAGCCGGGGCGTAGTATTCAAACACCGACAGCGGGTGAGCGTCGCTGATAATGGCGTGGAAGCCGCCCTCGCAGGCCTTCACCTTGCCGGTGTGTGTATAGGTCTCGCCGATGGCGAACTGAAAATCTCGGCAAGTCAGGTCGGCGTTGAAGCCTTTGATGGCCTTGATTTCGTCAGGCGTGGTCATTTCTCAGAGCCTTCTGATTGAGGGGTGCGGTCGTTGGCGGCGCGCTCTCGCATCGCCTTCTTCGTCAGCTTCGGCCGACCGTCGAAGCCGCGAGAGACGGAGCCGAAGCCCCGGCCCTGCAGCTTGCGCGCGGGTTCGCCCTGGCAGGTCTCACCAGCCAAACGACGGGCCTTGGCGATGTCCTTGCGGTCCTGGGGCGTCTTGGTCGCGTGACAACCCTTGTGCGCCGGATAGAGGTTGTCATCTGCGTCATTGGCGCTGATGGCCCGCGCTATGCGGTGCTCAATGTCGTATTCGTCGCCGTGGATCTTCAGGCCGCAGATGCCGCACCGGCCGCCATGGGCCATGAAGATTGCGAGGCGCCGCTTCGCTGTGAACTTGGGGCGCGGCGGGACGACGACGCGGGCGCGCTGGGGCATGATGGATTGGTCGGGCTTCATTGCAGCCCCCACAGGATCGTCCCGTCCACGTCTTCGATCCGAAGCGTTCCGGGGTTCAGTTCGGCGTGGCGGTTCAGGTCGTCATCGGCCGGCAGGTTGATGATGTAGAAGCCCCCCTCCCTGACAAAGATGCGGGGCTCCCACTCGCTCTCAGGCGGCAGGGGCTTGCCGGTCGCATAGGTGCCGCCATGGACTCCAGTCTCATTGCAGAGACCGCAGCCCTCGGGACCATTGCCCCGGCTGATGCAGACGCAGGCGCTCATCCGAAGCTCTCCAGCGCTTCCCGCATGGCCTTCTCGACCCGTTCGGCCTGTTCCGGCGCCGTGGTCGTCAGCAGGGCGATGCGGGCCTTGTAGTGCTGGCTGGCCTGGACGGTCTTCAGCTCGGCAAGGGACTTGAACGCCAGATCAGAAATGAACCGATCGACGCCGGAAACGACATCGACGGCCGAACCCGTCCCTTCGCTGGCTTGATCTGCCTCAGCGGGTTCGGCCGTCTCGTCTTCCCCAAGCGACGGGGGAGCATCGCCAGGGAAGTCGTCGCCCTCATCCGTACGCGGGCCTCTAGTCCCATCGGATGAGGGCTCTTCCGAAGCGGGAGGGGGGTCCGCTTCGAAACTCGGAATGGTGTCTTCAGGGTCGAGGCCCTGAACGGTGTTGAAGCCTTCGCGGGGGACGTCAGCCGCTGGCGCGGATAGGCGGGCGGCGAGGCCGGGCGGCGGCAGCGACGTCGACGCGGACCGGAGATCGTACATGTCGTCGTCGCGCTCGATGACGGCCTGCAGATCAGTCGACATAGGCAGGCGCTTGGACAGGCGCCGGATGACGGTCTTGCGGGCCATCTCTGACCACCAGTCGACCCAAGGGCCGCGATCTTTGGACCGGGAGACGTCGCGCACCTTGTTTATGTCCGCGACCGACATGACCTCGCGGTAGATGCCACCGTCCTTGGTCTTGGCGACCGCGTAGGCGGCTACCGCCGGACCCCGGTCCTCGCCCATGAACGGCTGGTGCTCGATCCGCTCATCGTCCCCCAGAGTGTAGAGGAAGCTGTCGTTGGCGTGGACGACATGCGCGGCGATCGTCAGCAGCTCGCCCGAGCGTCGCACCTTGGCGATCACGCCGGCGACCATCGGCATGTATTGGACGGCGTCGACCCAGACGTCCCGGTTGTCGATCTTCTTCTTCGTCCGGAAGATTACCAGCGCGGCTTCACGTCCGTCGGGAAGCAGGCCGTCTTGGGCACACTTCATGCAGGCCTGAAACAGCGTCTGGCGATCCGCCGACAGCAGCGCGGGGTTGGACTGCACCGCCGTCATAACGACGCGGACATACCGCTCCGGCGTGACGTGCGGAGGCAGCGCCATCGCAAACTGAGGCTTCATGGTCTCCAGCTCGGCGCGCACAGCGGCGGCCGGCGGAAGGTTACGTTCCTGGGTCTGAACCAGAGCGTTCATCAGGCGGCTTCCTTGTCGGGGCTATTATCGTTGTCGCTCGCGTCAGCGGCGGCGATCTCAAGCTGCTGGTCGATCCGCTTCACCGCCCATGGCGGGAGGGTCAGGTATTCGGCGTCAGATCTAGTCCCGCCCGGTCCCGGCCATTCCCCGGTCTCGACGCATCTGGCGAACTGGTCGATGGAGCGGCGAAGCTGCATCCGTCCCCGTTCAATGTCGGCTCCGGTGAGGACGGTGACGCGGACACAGTGCGGCGGGGCCTTCTCAACCCAGACGAAGGCGAACTCTTCCATCGGGTGTCCCAGAACCGCCTCAGAGGCCATGCCTACCAGGGCGGCCTGCATGTGGTAGCCGTAGGAAGCCAGCGACCGCTCAAGGCTCTCGTCGGACACGCTGTCGGCCGTCTTGAGGTCTGCGAACAGGCCCGAATGGCCGGGGATGTTGTCGGGTCGGCTCTTGAGCCAAATGCCGGTCGCCTCGTCCCTGAAGATCAGCGAACGCTCCACGGCGCCGTCGAGTATGCCGAGACGCCCCTCCCCGCCCTTGACCAGAGGGTGCGCCGCCAAAGACCGGGCCATGCCGGTGATCGCCTCAAGCTCGGCATCGGTGATGATCGTCAGGCCAGCCTTGATCTGCTCGGCCTTCCACTCCTTCGCCGCGTCGGTGCGCCAGTCCTTCCACTTCGAAGGGCGGATGACGAACTCAGCGTCGAAGCCCTTCCGGCCGAGATACAGCAGATGGTGCGCCGCCCTGCCGATGGAGAAGTGTGGTCGGTCCTTCGGCTCAGGTCGGTTCGGATTGTAGGGGCTGTCGTACCAATAGTGCGCCGGCGACTGGCTCCAGATGGTGCGGAGACCGGAGGAAGAGATGGAGGGCCCGTCGCAGCAGTCGCCATGATACTCGGCCATGGACAGCGCATACACGCCGGGGACCGAAACCTTGCCCGAAGGTGGAAGCGGTAAGGGGTTGGAAAGGCTCAAGGCTTCCTCCGAAGCGGCAAAGAGAGGATCGCCAGCAGCGCCACGGCCGCGACGAGGATTTGAAAGGCAGTCACAGCAGCCAGAGCGCGCCGAGGACGACGCAGCCGGCGGCCAGGGCGAGCGACGCGCGGATCAGGTTGACGGGGTAGCGGCGAGGTTCGGGGCGGCTTGCGGCCAGCACGGCGTTGCAATGCCGCTCGTTCCAGCGGTCCCTGACTTGGTCCCATTCGGGGTTGGACAGGGCGCCAGTGATGGGGTGGCGGAGGGTCATCACGCGGCTCGCGCCATGTTTGCCGGAGGCAGCGGATCGTTCCGCTCCGCCTCCCGGATCGCCCGGATCAGATCGGTGATCATGATGACGTCGGCTTCCGCGGTGACGTCGTCACGCACCGACAGCGCGTCTTCCATGACGTGCTGCAGATACTCGCGGGCCTGTTGCGGGGTCCGGCGCTTGCCTGATCCGGTGGCGACCACTTCCCTGCCCTCTGCGACGAAGCGCGGGGCGATTTCGTTTGCAGCGCTGGCCAGGACAGAGACCGACAGGCGGTCCACCAGCGGGTTCATAATGCTGTCGAGGCGGCGCATCAGGCGGCCTCGTTCGTCAGAGAATTGTCGTTGGCGACCGAGGCGCGGGCGGCCCAGCGCGCGGCGCCGGCTTCGTATCGGTGACGGGTGGCGGTTCCGACGCGGTCGATGATGTGGAAGTCGATGAAGTCCGAAAGCTCGGCTTCCGACAGTTGCTCGGCGCAGTCAGGGTTGAAGCCCATGATCCGCAGCGCCGCGGCGTTGGCGATGGTCAGCTTGCCGTAGGACTTCGCGTCGATGGTGTCGGTCTTCGGGCCGCAGACGACGTGGGTCTGGTCGGGCGAGACGACGTAGATGGTGGCGGTCTTGAGGGACATGGGTCACTCCGTTTCGATGGAGTGAGTATGCATATTGCATATCGCCGGCGCAACAAGAAAGTTTGCATTTTGCATACTGTCCGCTCGCACGGTACGTCAGGATTGGACGCAGGGATGCGATCTGGGACTCGACTCTCACGAGAAACCGACGAGTCGTTACCGGGGAAGAGGAGACAGGCGGATGGCCAGAAAGACGATCCACTGCGTGCAGATCTTCTGGCGCGTCGACGGGCGCCTGGAGGGCGGCCCAGTCGAACAGTTCCTGACGGAAGAGGCGGCGAAGGCCTACGGCGAGTTCAAGGCCGGCGACGCTTCAGGCGTGGCCGTATTCACGCTACGTGGAGAACCGGCGGCTGATCATTGGGATGAAGCGGATGTGCTGGCCACCTATGGGGAAGCGCCGCACCCCCAAGTCTAACGGATAGTGCGGCTGCTCTGCTGCCGTTCGGCCAACATAGTCTCTATCCGAGCCTGACTTTCGGCCATTTTGTCGAGCCTCTGATCAATCGCTGTCAACTTGTCATCAGTTTGGTCAGACTGGTGCCGGGTCTCGGCTTGCAGAGCTAGAAAACCCGCTGCGAAAGCTCCCAGCAGCAAGATCACACCACCCCCAAACCAGCGGCGGAGGTCTCGAACATCATTCCCCAGATCGGCAAGTCGCGTCTCGACTGATTGTTGCCATCCGTCCATCCCGTCAGATGTGCCACCGCCGTTGCCTCGCTTCAAGGGCGGATCGGTGTCTGGGAAGAAGGCTTCCTCGCGCTCTCGCCGCGCCTCCTCGAAGCTGTGAACGGTCAACGGTGTTTCCCCGAGATCTCGTTCAACATGGCACCAAGGCGCGCTTGGCTATCGAGTGCGTCGGCCAAGGCAGATGTGGACTGTTGCGCGTCTCCACGCTTAAGGGCGTGGATCGCCGATCCCAGCGTCGCTGCAACGATTGCTACCTGATTTGTAAGCCGGAGCAGCGCATCCCTAAGCAAGGAGGCTTGGCTACCGGAAACGACGGCTTGCATCTCCGCGTCAAGGGCGCGCATCTCTACGGCAGGCAGCTGAGCCTCTAACTTGGTCACCCGCTCTTCAAGAGCCTTCACGCTCTCGTTGGTGGACCGGTCGATGCTCAGCATTGCGATTTGAGACTCCAAAATGGAAATCTTCATTCGCAGTTCGTCAATCGCATCCAAGCTTCTAGCCCTCCGTCCCCGTTCGCTTGAAGCTCTCCAGCACCCTCAACGCCTGAGCCTTGCTCTCCTCGGGGATCGCCGCCCAAGTTTCGAGCACGCCGGTTGGCAGATCGTTGGGATCGTGGTCCAGCAGCATCCCCGGCGTAGTCCCCAGAGCGGGCGCCAGGCGCCGTAGCCACTTATCTGAAAGACCCCTCGCGCCGGTCTCCAGGTTGGAGATGACGGCCTTCGTAGTGTCCACCTTCTCAGCCAGTTCAGCCTGGGTCAGGTGCCGGAAGGCGCGCCACGCGGCAAGATGGTTGGTGTCCTCGGCCATGTAGGCATTCTGCATCCTCCCCGCTTTCGGGTCGTCACGCAGATTGCATACCTTTCCGCTTGCCAGCAGGTATGCATATTGCATATCTTCACTCGCATGACGAAGCATCCGAGCGATCTCAAGGCCACCGACCTGCAGCGCATTGGCGTGAGCAAGCCGTACGCTCACCAGCTGCTCGCGGGTCTGCGCACGCCCTCCCTGAAGCTCGCTGTCCAAGTCGAGGTTGAGTTCGGAATCCCGCCCAAGGCTTGGCTAGACGCCGCCAACGACGACACCCGCTCCGGCGAGGCGGCCTGACGTGCGCCCCTCACCGCCCCGCCTCCCTCTGGTCGTCGAAGCGCTCTGCACCGCCGACGCTGCCTATGGGCTGATCTGCGACATCGAGAAGATGGCCGCCGAGGGCCGCCAAGCGGATGCCCTGGCGACGCTGGCTTACCTCGCTGACGCGGTCCAGGCGCACCGCCCCATTCTCCGGGGCGTCATCGCCGCCCAGCGCCAAGCCGCAGAGCACCTCGATCTCGCGCAGCGGCCCAACGTCCGGGTCCTCGCCAGCATCGGCATAGCCCAGCCACAGCCTGACCCCGCGAACTCTGAACACGCGCCCACTCCCGAACAACCTTCGCCGTCTGTCGCCTGACCGGCGCCGACGGTCATCTGGAAACCCGCCCGGAACATCCGCAGTCCATGAACAAGCTCAGCCATCGTGAACACGCCCGGCTCGCCCGCGAGCTGATCGACCATTGCGGCGGTCTGGAAGAGGCCGCGACCGCCTGCCGGGTCCGCAAGTCGGCCCTGTCCGGGTATCAAAATCCCGAAGACCCCTCGACCATGCCGGCCGACGTCATGGACGCCTTAGAGGAATACGCAGGCCAGGGCCCGGTCTACTCCGGCGCCATCGCCGAGCGCCGGATGTTGCCAACTAAGGTCACGGGTTGCCTCAAGGAGCTGGCGTTCGACCTGGCCCAGGAGAGCATGGACGTCGTCACGGCCGTGCGGGAAGCCCTGACCGACGGCAGCCTCTCCCCCAACGATCTCGACGCCATCGCCCGGGCGGAGCGCGACGCCGAAGACGCCCTCGAGCGGGTTCGCGCCGTCCGCCGGGCCGCCGAGAACGCGACCGACGGCCGGAGGGTGGCGTGATGGCCGGCGCCCTCCTCTACGGCCTCCACAGAGCATTCCAGGCCTTCGCCCATGGCGTCACCGGCCTGATCTCCTTCGCCTCGCACGATCCGCGAGAGCGCTGACCGACGGGACCGACCGCCCCGTTGAGCGGTCTTGATGGAGGCCCAGATGGCCAAAAAGCTGAAAGCCACCCCCGACGGAGACGACGCCAAGTCGATCCCGAACAGCGACAACATGGAAGCCGTCTTCCTGTCGCATCTGAACAAGCTGCGGACCCAGCAGAACAAGGTGGCGACCGCCAAGGCTGCCTACGACGCAGAACGATCGGTCATGAACGACCTGTTTGCCCTGGCGAAGGCCGACAAGTTCACTCGCAAGGAACTGCAGGCGATCTTGGACGACGGCGCCGCCAGCCGCCGTGATCTGACGGCCGAGGAAGAGCGCCGGGCGAAACTGCGGACCTGGGCTGGTCTCCCGGCTGGCTCCCAGGCCGATCTGTTCGAAAACACCCCTTCCGCAGCCATCGACGAACTGACGGTCGAGGGCCACGGCTACACCGCCGGCCTTCGTGGCGACGACAGCACCATGCCGGATCAGTACGCCCCGCATCACGCTCAGGCCTGGCTGCGTGGATACCATGCCGGTCAGGAAAAGCTGGCGTGGGCGTTCGCAGAAGCAGGCGGCAAGCCCGACCATAAGGACACCGGCATAAAGCCGTCGGCCGTCTCGTTCGAGCCGGTCAACGACGACGAGGCCGCCTCGGATCAGGAAGCGGCTGCCTGATGATCTTAGCGCTCGACCTCGCCACCCAAACGGGCGTCTGCTTCGGGGCCGCCGACACCGGCGAAGTCCCGACGTTGGAACACTTCCGGCTGCCCTCGACGGGGGACGAGGTCGGGCGCTTCGTCAATGACTTCGAAGACCGGATCCGGGCGCTGATCGCTCTCGTAGAGCCGACGCTGATAGTCTTCGAGGCGCCCGTGTTGCCCCGCGCCAAGTTCAATCGCGAGACCAAGAAGGTCGAAGGCGGCGTCAGCATCATCACGACCCGCAAGCTGCAGGGCTTGGCGGCAATGCTTGAGGCCATCGCTGACCGCGAGAAGCTGGAGTGCAAGGAGCTTCAACCTTCGCAGGTGAAGCAGGCGCTCACCGGCAAGGGCAACGCCAAGAAGGCCGAAATGGTCCGCGCCTGCCGCGCCTTCGGCCTGAACCCCCACACCTACACCCACCAGGGCGAAGAAGCCTCGGATGAAGCCGACGCCTTCGGTGTCTGGCTCTGCGCTCTCCGGATGCGCCACCCGAAGTTGGCCGGCCGCTGGGATCCCATCAATTTCATGGCCGGGAGGGCCGCATGAACAGACCGCTGACGCAGAAGGAACACCTCTTCATCCGGCTTTGGAACGAAGGGGCCTCATACGAAGACATCGGGACCGAAATCGGCATCGCCAGGGCAACGATGCATGACTGGCGCGTTCGGCTCGGTCTGTCGGCCCGCCACGTCTCCCAGCAGCGGAAATACAGCCCCCAGGACATGGAGACGATCCGAAGGCTGTGGTGCGATGAAGGCCTTTCGGCATCCGAGATCGCCCGCCGGATGGGAGGCGACTGGAACCGGAACATCGTCATTGGCCAGATCACCCGCCGCGGCTGGGCAAAGGCTGGTCGCGGCAAACCATCGGCGCCCGTGCGGAAGCCGTCGAGAGCATCCGCTACCCCGAAGAGCCTGGCGGCTGCTCCCATCAACCTGACAAAGTCCCGGTCGGATTCGACCCCGCAACAGCGCGCCGAGAAGTCTGCGCAGGGCCAAGCGATTATCGCCAGGGTCGAACGTTCCGAGGTGAAGAGCCCGAACGCCACGCCCTTCTTGCAAGCGACGCGCGGCTGCAAATGGCCCATCGGGTCCGGCCTGGCCCTGCACTATTGCTGCAATCCCGTCGTCGGCGGGGTCGGCGCGGCCAAGGTCTATTGCGAAGGCCACCACGAAATGGCGGTGTCCTCGATCCAGCCCTATCGATCCCGCTCGCCGGTCTCGAGCTTCACCCGTCACGACCGGATCGCCACGCCTAAAGCAAAGCCCGCCAACGACCCGTTCGGATCGATCTGGGATGACGGGAGAGCGGTCGCATGACGCCCTTGGAAGCCGCCAGGGAGATGCGCCGGAAGGCCGACGACATCGCCATCAACCGCGCCCGTCTGAACGGGATTATGCGCACGATCCACGACCAATGCGGCCGCCACGGTCTGCGATCGATCCTGCAAACCGAATTCGCCCGGGTGACCGGAGCCAACGACGACGGGGACTGGATCGGATGAGCCGTCAGGAACGCATCATCGTCGACCGGATCGACCGGGCCCGCGAGGCTCCAGCCTCGAAGGCCAAGCGGGCCCGTCGCGCCATGTACCTACGCATGGAAGCGCGGAAGGCCGTCACCGCCATTCTCGCCGGCCTGGAATGCCCCCGGGAGCGGGCAGCTATCCTTGGAGATCTGATCGACGTCGCAGCCGAATATCGCTGGCCCATCATCGGCCGGGTCGAGACCGCCACGGCCCTGAACAGCGTCGCCGCCGATGTGTGCGCCGTCTTTAGGCTGCCCCGCGCCATCAAGAGCGCCGCGGCCGAACAGGCCTTCGCCAAGCTGACCAAGGCGGCGAACGATAGGGGCGCGGCCGATGAGTGACGCCTATCGCGAGTTCATCGTCGCCAAGTCGCCGCCGGCGCAGGAGACGGGCTTCGACATCGATCCGGCCCGGATCAACCCGGCCATGAAGCCGCACGCCGCCGCCATTACCCGCTGGGGCGTCCGTGGCGGCCGGCGCGCCTACTTCACCGCCTTCGGCCTCGGCAAGACGACAATCCAGCTTGAGACAGGCCGACTGATGCTCGAGGAAGCGCATCGCGTCCACGGCATGGATCAGCGCGGCCTGATTGTCCTGCCCCTCGGCGTGCGCCAGGAGTTCAAGCGCGACGCCGTGCAGGTCCTGGGATGGGACGCCGAGCCCCGCTTCATCCGGTCGACCGACGACGCCGGCGCCGGGATCAGCCTGACCAACTATGAGAGCGTAAGGGACGGCAAGGTCGACCCGGCCGCCTTCACTTGGGCGTCGCTGGACGAGGCGTCTTGCCTTCGCTCGTTCGGCTCCAAGACCTTCCAGACGTTCCTGCCGCTGTTCGACGCCGTACCCTACCGCCACGTCGCCACGGCCACGCCTTCGCCGAACCGCTTCAAGGAGCTGATCCACTACGCCGGCTTCCTGGGCATCATGGACACCGGCCAGGCCCTGACCCGCTTTTTCCAGCGGAACAGCGAGAAGGCCGGCGATCTGACGCTGTACCCGCACAAAGAACGCGAGTTCTGGCTGTGGGTGAACAGCTGGGCGATCTTCCTGCAGAAGCCCACCGACCTCGGCTTCAGCGATGACGGCTATGAGCTGCCCGAGATCAGCGTGCGCTGGCATGAGGTCCAGACGGACCTGACCGCCACCGAAGCTGACCGCGACGGCCAGATCGCCCTGTTCAAGAACGCGGCGATGGGCTTGGCGCAGGCGGCGAAAGAGCGGCGGGACACCCTGCCGGCTCGGATCGCCAAGGTGGCCGAGATCCGTGCCGCCAGCCCTGGTGATCATTTCATCCTCTGGCACGACCTCGAGGACGAGCGCCGCGCTCTAGAAGCAGCCGTGCCGGGCGTCACGTCGATCTACGGCACGCAGGACCTGGACGCCCGAGAGCAGGCGATCATCGACTTCTCCGACGGCAAAATTCGCGACCTCGCCGCCAAGCCGGTGATCGCCGGATCCGGCTGCAACTTTCAACGCCACTGCCATCGCGCCGTGTTCGCCGGCGTCGGCTTCAAGTTCAACGACTTCATCCAAGCCATCCACCGCATCCAGCGCTTCGGCCAGACGCAGCCCGTCGAGATCGACATCGTCTACGCCGAGACCGAGCGCGAGGTCCGCCGCGACCTGGAAGCGAAGTGGGCCCGCGACAAGGAGCTTCGCCAGATCATGTCCGACATCATCCGCAAGTACGGGCTGAACCATCGTGAGATGGGCGCCGAGTTCGCCAGGGCGACGGGCGTTGAGCGAGTGGAGGCGTCCGGCGAGGGTTGGATCGTCGCGAACAACGATTGCGTGGAGGAAACCCGCTCCATGGCGGAGAACTCGGTCGACCTGATCGTGACTTCGATCCCCTTCGCCAACCACTACGAGTACAGCCCCAACTACGCCGACTTCGGCCACACCGACGACAACGGCCACTTCTGGTCCCAAATGGACTTCCTGACGCCGGAGCTGTTCCGCGTCCTGGCGCCCGGCCGGATCGCTGCAATCCACGTTAAGGACCGGATCCTGTTCGGCAGCGTCACCGGCTACGGTCGGCCGTCCGTCTCGCCCTTCCACGCCGAGACCATCGCCCACTACCAGAAGCACGGCTTCGTCTTCGCCGGCATGATCACCGTCGTGACGGACGTGGTCCGCGAGAACAATCAGACCTACCGCCTCGGCTACACCGAGATGTGCAAGGACGGGTCGAAGATGGGCGTCGGCTCGCCCGAATACGTCTGCCTGTTCTTCAAGCCGCAGACGGATCTGTCGAAGGGCTATGCCGACCAGCGCATCGCTCGGTCGAAGGCGGATTACAGCCTGGCGCGCTGGCAGGTCGATGCTCACGCATTCTGGCGGTCCTCGGGCGATCGGCACCTGTCGCCCGACGAGATGGCGAAGCTGTCGCCCGACAAGCTGGTGAAGGCCTTCACGGCCGCCAGCCTCGCCGGCGTCTACGACTACGAGGCCCACATCCGTATCGGTGAAGCCCTGGAGCTGCGCGGGGCCCTGCCGTCGACGTTCATGGCCCTGGCGCCAGGATCGAACGACCCGGACGTCTGGCACGACGTGACCCGCATGCTCACGCTGAACGGCGAGCAGTCCAAGCGCGGCCTTGAGAACCACATCTGTCCCCTGCAGTTCGACATCGTGGACCGCTGCATCGAGCGGTGGAGCATGAAGGGCGAGACCGTCTACGACCCGTTCGGCGGGCTGTTCACGGTCCCCAATCGCGCCATCCGCCTGGGCCGTAAAGGCCGCGCCGCCGAGCTGAACCCGACCTACTTCCTCGACGGCGTGAAGCACCTGCAGATCGCTGAGCGCGAGCTAGCCATCCCCTCTCTGTTCGACCTGTTCGCCAACGACGACGGTCCGCTGGAGAGCGCAGCGTGAACCGCCGCGACATCATCGACCTCGAGCTCCACTACGCCCGCATGCTGCGCCGCGAGGCTAAGGCTCGCCAGAAGCAGAACCCGGCCGCAGCAGAGCAACTGAACCGCTTCGCCGACGCCGCCGTCCAGCGCGTCGAGGCGATCAAATGCGGCCCCCTCTTCGACACGGAGAAGGCGGCATGATGGACCCCCGCGACCAAGCCGAGGCTATCAAGAGCCTGCCGTCAAATCTTGAGGCTGAGCAATCGCTTCTCGGCATCCTGATGTTCGACAACGCCGTGTTCGAGCGCCTGCCCGATGGGTTGCGCGGCTCGCACTTCTACGAGCCGTTCCATCAGCGCCTATACGACGCCATTTCGTCCAGCATCACGGCAGGGTCGGCGGCGGACCCGACCATCCTTATGACGCGGTTCACCAATGACCCGGCCTTCACTGAGTTCGGAGGGCTCCGTTATCTGGCGGACCTCGTTGACCGCGCCCCGCCTGCTGCAAACGCCAAGGACTATGCCCGGTCGATCTATGACCTCGCCATCCGCCGCGAGCTGATCCGCATCGGCGGCGAGATCATCACCAATGCCCCGGACCCGGATCGAGCAGCAAAGGATCTGCTGTCGGAAGCCGAAGGGGCGCTCTACGGCCTGGCTGAAACCGGGAGCGTGTCAGAGGGCGTCCAGACCTTCAGCAGCGCCTTGGACGGCGCCATGCAGGCTATTGAGGGCGCCTTCCGCTCCGATGGCCAGTTGACCGGCATTGCAACCAATCTGGTTGATCTGGACCAGAAGCTAGGCGGCCTCCACGACAGTGACTTGCTGATCCTCGCCGGTCGTCCATCCATGGGTAAGACCAGTCTTGCCACCAACATCGCCTTCAACGTAGCCAAGAACTATCGCTGGGTCGAGGACGCCGACGCGCCAGACGGCCGAAAGACCGTTGCCGGCGGACGGGTTCTGTTCGCGTCCCTGGAAATGTCCAAGGAGCAGTTGGCCCAGCGCATCCTTGCCGACGCCTCGGGCGTGTCGTCCGACCGGATGCGGAAAGGCCAGATCAACGAGGCCGAGTTTCGCCGCATCCGCGAATGCCGCGACCTGATCGATAATATCCCGCTGCACATCGACGCGACGGGCGGGCTGCACATCGCCAAGCTCGCCGCCCGCGCCCGGCGCCACAAGCGCAGGTTCGGCCTGGACCTGATCGTCGTGGATTACCTTCAGCTCGTCACCACAGACGGCGCCAAGGGCATCGGACGGGTTCAAGAGGTCACGGCCATCACCGGCGGCTTAAAAGCCCTGGCGAAGGAGCTGAACGTCCCGATCATCGCCCTGTCGCAGCTCTCCCGCCAGGTCGAGAACCGCGAGGACAAGCGGCCCCAGCTTTCCGACCTTCGGGAGTCGGGATCGATCGAGCAAGACGCCGACGCCGTGATGTTCGTCTATCGCGAGGCCTATTACCTCAGCCGCTCGGAGCCGAAAGAAGGCACGGCCGAGCACATGGAATGGCAAGCCGAAATGGCCATCAAGGAGCACGAGGCCGAGGTCATTATCGGCAAACAACGTCACGGCCCCATCGGCACGGTCAAACTCGCCTTCGACGCCGAAACGACCCGGTTTGGAAACCTCGCGCGGGGGTCAGACTATGAGACCGCGCGTATGCCCTATGGTGAAGACTGATGGCCAAGAGGGAGAACTTCTATCGGCGCGACCCAAACAAGGCTCTGTCCGGCATGATCGGTCTCAGCCTCGAGGAGCGCGGCGTCTACAATACCGTCCTCGACATGCTCTATCAGACGTGGCGCCCGCTTGAGGACGACCGCCGCTATATCGCGAACTGGTGCGGCTGTGCGGTCCAGAAGCTGAACCCGATCATCAATCGCCTGCTGGAGCGAGGACGCCTCATCTCTTTCGAAGAGGGGGGGCGCACCTACATCTCTGACGAGGCTTTCGAAGCCGAGCGGAAGGCCGTCAAGGGCGGTGCTGGGACACGCTCTGGACGGGCTCAGATCGGGGAGAAGTCGGGAGAAGTCGAGGAGAAGTCGGCAAGTGTCGAACAGAACCCGGCACTTCTCGACACCTCAAATGAGGAAAAACAAGCGGTTAAGTCGCTAGAGAAGACAAGAGAAGAAAAGAAGGATGCTAACGCATCCTCTGTCCGGCCGGTGCCGGACGACGCGTTCACGCTCGCATGGAAAGCCTATCCTGCGCTGGGTCGATCACGCTCCAAATCGCAAGCCAAGACCAAACCGATTTGGCGCGCGGCGGCAAAGAGCGCCGGCGGCGATGATCGGCTCTTGGCGGCGGTGCGGCGCTACGTCGCCGAAGACACGACCCACAAGGGCGAGTGCGGCCCCCCAGCGTTTGACCGCTGGCTCAGGGATGGACGATGGGAGCATTGGCTTCCGGCTGGGACGAGTGCGGACCAAGCGTCAGGCCCGGCGCCTGCCGCCTTGTTCGACGGCCCGCCCGATATTCGCGCCTGGACTGCCGACCGCCTCGGAGAGCCCTACGCCCGGTCCTACGTCGATCCGGCCCGATGGGACGGCGCCAACCGCGCTCTGCTCGCCGCCAACCCTTTCGCGCTCGGAAAACTCAAGTCCGACCTCGCCCCGATCTGCGAGCGCTGGAACTTCACCGTGCGACTGGCGGCCGCCAACGATCCCAAACCCGACCTGTTCGCCGGAGGAGAAGCCGCTTGAACTCAACAGATGGTTTTGAAGTGCGCCAGGGCCTTCCAATCACGACGCGCCCCGGATCGAATCGCTTTCCTCAAAGCCCGAGCGTAATCTGTAGCCTCTCGAATATAGACAACCTGCGGAGTGTTGGCTGGGACTCTCGCATTGGCCCACTGAAGTCCCATCCACTGTTCCTTGAGCTGGGTGAGGATCATGGGGAGCGTTTCGGCGTAGTTGACGATGTCGTGGTCGGGGACGTGGTCCAAGCTGATCAGCGGAAGACGTTCCAAAGCGCGCTCGAACAGCCCGTTCGAAACGGCTGGCCAAGCGGTGTCGGCACATATCATTCCATCCTCATCGTGAGCTGTCGATTCTGCGATTGGCTCGACCAACTCAAGGAAGCGGGTCAACGCCGCAGTCGCCCGGAAGCGATCAAACTGAGCGGCTTTGAAATACTGTCTGGCTGCGAACCAAAACGCTCCGCCGGTCACGGCTACCGCAAGTCCATTAAAAAGAAGCGCCCACCAGGCGGCCTCGGCGGCCGATTGGGCAGCCCACGCGGCCTGTTGGCTCGCCACCAGCAGTTCTTGGTCCATTCGCCCCTCCCAGCCGATCGGTCGGCCCGTCACTCTGTCATCCAAGGATTCGCTCCATGAGCAAGCTCTCGAAACAAAAGGCCCGCCTCCGCAAGGGCCGCTACGCGAAACCCTCCCTGCCCCGCGTCATCGGCGCCAACGACAACCATCCCGCGGCAGTGAACGACAATGCGGCACCGGTGATGATCCGCGGCGTGAGGCTGACCGAGGGCCAGGCTCGCCGGTTCGCCGCCGCCCAGGACCAGCTGGCCAGCCCGCGCCTCGACGTCCAACGCGCCGGCCACCGAACCATGGAAGCGCTGGAGCAGGAGATCGAGGCCAAGCAGACGGCCCATGACGTCGAAGCGGCGCTAGGAGAGCGCCGAGACCTAGAGGCCCTGCGCGGCTACGCCATCGGCAAGTCAAAGGTCGAGGGTGCCGTCGGAGCGCCGCGTATCGCCCGTGACGGGCTGGAGACCCTGCTCACTGCCGGATCCATCACTCGCACCCAGCATGCGGCCGGGATGCTCTACCGCGCCGACTACGAGCGGATCGACCCGGAAAAGATGCTGACCCCGCCCCAGCTGGACCCGGAGAAGCTGAACGTCGTCCGAGGCGGAGACGGCTGGGACCACAAACGCCGGGAGATCGAGGAACGCGTTTTCGGCATCCACCTCATGATTTGCGGCGTCGATGCGCCGACGGAAACGGAGCGGCGGGCCCTGCCCAGGCTGCCGGCCGGGCATCCGGCCATGCGGGCGATTCATGCGCTGACGGAGATCGCCGGGAAGGGGCAGAACCTGAGCGACCTAACTTCCAGTGGATCGGTGAAGGCGCGTATCCGGGAGGACTTGATTTTCGCGTTAGAGGCGTGCGCTATCGCCTACGGGTTAGATTGAAAGGAGGAGACGTGCCAGTAGCTATAGTCGGGCGTGATATTATTGAGAACGGCTCTGTCGTGATGGACGTTGACGTGACCCCCTGAAACTCCTCCAGGAATAGCTAGAGTCCGCCCAACGAAGGACGGACAGAATGAAGCGATCGAGGTTCACGGAAGAGCAGATCATCGGGATCCTGCGGGAGCAGGAGGCCGGTGTAGCGACGGCGGAGGTGTGCCGACGCCACGGGGTCAGCTCGGCGACCTTTTACAAATGGAAGGCCAAGTTTGGCGGGCTCGACGTGTCGGAGGCTCGGCGGCTCAAGGCGCTCGAGGATGAGAACGCCCGGCTGAAGCGGATGCTGGCGGACGCGATGCTGGACAACGTGGCCCTGAAGGACCTGCTGGGAAAAAAGTGGTGACGCCCGCCGGCTATCGCGAGGCGGCTGGCCATCTGCAGGCCGCCTACGAGATGAGCGAAAGGCGGGCGTGCCGTGTTCTGGGCGTCGATCGGACGAGCGTGCGCTATCAGGCGACGCGCCCGGACGACGGCGCTCTGCGCGACCGGCTGAAGGCCCTGGCCCAGGAACGTCGACGGTTCGGCTATCGTCGCCTGCACGTGCTGCTGCGGCGCGAGGGCCATGCGGTCAACAGGAAACGGGTCCAGCGGATCTATCGCGACGAGCAACTGACGGTGCGCCGGCGCGGCGGCCGGAAGCGAGCGATGGGCACGCGGCGACCGCTGGACCTGCCGCTGGCGCCCAACCAGCGCTGGTCGCTGGACTTCGTCGCAGACCAGCTGACGGACGGGCGGCGCTTCCGCATCCTGACGGTGATCGATAACTGTACGCGCGAGTGCCTGGCGCTGGTGGCCGACACCTCGCTGTCGGGCGCGCGGGTCGTGCGGGAGTTGGACGCCGTCATCCGGCAGCGAGGGCGGCCCGACACCATCGTCAGCGACAACGGCACGGAGTACACCTCGAACGCGGTCCTGGCCTGGGCCGACGACACCGGCGTCGGCTGGCACTACATCGCGCCGGGCAAGCCCCAGCAGAACGGCTTCAACGAAAGCTTCAACGGGCGGCTGCGTGACGAGCTGCTGAACGAGACGCTGTTCCGCTCGCTGCCGCACGCTCGCGCCGTGCTGGAGGCGTGGCGACGCGATTACAACGAGCAGCGTCCGCACTCGAAGCTCGGGTGGCTGACGCCGCAGGCTTATGCAGAAGCGCTCACCGGACACATCGGCCGGCCTGCTGCGCTGGTTGATGGCTGCGCAGACCGGCCTCTTGCCAACCCAGCCGATCACAGCTCAGATCAACCTAGGACTCTCGTTATGGCTGGATGAGAAACGGGGGTCACGTCAACGTCGGAGAGAACACAGCCACGATCACTGTATCCGGTCTAAGATTTGAACTACACTGGAAGCAGGGGGACGGAGAACAAAGGGTTGAGGCCGAGGATATCTCGCCCGGCTCAGTCCGTATCACCTTGATCAACGCGGAAAATTCGCTGGGAGCGACCTACACCGTCCCGGATGTCGGCACAGTTGGCGGGAGACAGCTAGGATTTTCCCTGTATTGGCAATCTGTGCATGGAGCCAAGGGCACTAGCCGATTCTTCGCATACACGTTCACGGTACGCTAATGGCTGACGTACTCAAGCCAGCTAAAGACTTGGCCCGTGATGCATCAATTTCCTCGGACGCTCGGGAGGCCCGCAAACTTGAACTTGGGCTCGTAGGAAAGCTGTTTGGTGGCGGGGAGGAAAAGGCAGGAAACTTCGGCGCCGTAGCTTTCGCCCTCTCGCTTGTCGCACTTTTGGGGGTCCTCTTTATCTTGCCCGCCAATGATGAATCTAAGCCTCAGGCCCTGACCATTCTCGGGACCGTAGTGTCAGGCGCCTTCGGGTTCGTCATCGGGAAGAAGACCTGAGGGTTGACTCAGGAACGGTAATCGCGGACACACGCCAAGTGCGCAAGACGCGCCCGATCAGCCCCGACCCGCAACGGCCGGGGCTTTTTCGTGTCCGCCGCCCATGTGCGGAGCTACGGCGAAGGCTGGCGCTGGCGGGCTAGGATTGACCGGGAACCGGGCGCAACCTCCATGCCCTGGCCGCCGATGTCGTCACGAGCACGCTAGGGTCAGTCTCTGGCTTAACCGCCCGGGCCACCCTGTAGACCGCGTCCCGAACTGCGACTGCACCGCTGGTGCTGGACAGATCGTACTCCCCGTCCGGCAGATCATAGGTGACGCCGTTGCCCCCTCGGATAGTCCGGCTTGCGCCTAACCGCGCCATGCCTACGTGAAGGTCCTCGTAGTTCTTCTCGGTGGCGCGGTGAAGTACGATGCGGATTGTGTGCTGAGCCATTTGGGGCTCCCTGATAGGTCGCGCGATGTCGCGACACCTGCAGCGTGCACCCGTAGCGGCGTTCTGTAGATGTTTTTGGGCCGCGCGGATGTGGACAGTTCGTCATCCCTGTGGGTGCAAGGAGGCCGAATGGCTCGACCCAGCCTATTCAACGACGCGACAGCCGAGGAAATCTGCATCCGCATCATGTGCGGGGACAGTCTGGCCGAGATTTGCCGCGACGAAGAGATGCCGGCCTATCGCACGGTCATGCGGTGGCTGAAGGACGACCTGACGTTTCGGCAGAACTACGCGTCCGCGCGCGAGGATCAGGGCCACGCCGACGCTGACGCCATCGTGGACATCGCCAAGCGGATCATCAAGGGCGAGATCGACCCCGCCGCCGGCCGTGCCGCCATCGATGCTCTGAAGTGGACCGCCGGCAAGCGTCAGCCCAAGGCCTACGGCGACAGTCAAACGCTCAAACACACCGGCGCCGACGGCGGCCCGGTCCAGTTCGCGAACATGACGGAGGCAGAGATTGACGCTCGCCTCGCCGCAGCTCTCGCCGGAGGTTCTGAGCCGGCTTCCCCTTCCGAAGAAGATTGAAGTCCTCGCCCTTCTGGAGCGGAAGGCGGAGATCGTCAGGCTGAGGGAGGCGGAGGAACGGCTTGCCGCGGAGCGTCAGCGCCTGGAGCGAGACTTCTTCGCCATCCGCGAGCGCTGCGAAACCCTGGCCGGGTTCGTCCGCGAGGCCTGGCCGATCCTGGAGCCCGACACCAAGCTGGTCTGGAACTGGCATCTCGACGCGATCTGCCAGCACCTTGAGGCGGTGACCGACGGCCGGATCAACCGCCTCGCCATCAACGTCCCGCCCGGCTCCTCCAAGTCGATGATCGTCTCGGTGCTGTGGCCCGCTTGGGAATGGGGGCCGAGGGGGCGCCGCTCTCTCCGCTACCTGACTACCTCCTTCGCCGAAGACAGTGTGAAGCGGGACACCCGGAAGCACCGGGACCTGACCCTGTCGGATTGGTATCGGTCGCTCTGGCCTGAGGTCGTGCTGACCCGCACCGGCGAGATGAGCTTCGCCAACCAGGACACTGGCACCCGCGAAGGAACGGCGTTCGGCTCTCTGACCTCGAAGCGCGGCAACCGCCTCATCATCGACGACCCGCACTCGACCAAAACCGCAGAGAGCGACGCGGAACGATCGGCCACGGTGCGCCAGTTCCGCGAAGGCTCGCTGAACCGGCTGAACGACCAGGATCGAGATGCCATCGTCGTCGTGATGCAGCGCCTGCACGAGCAGGACGTCACCGGCGCCATCCAGAAACTGGGCCTGGGGTTCGTCATCCTCATGCTCCCGATGGAGTTCGAGCCGCAGCGGCGATGTGAGACCCGGATCGGCTTCAGCGACCCGCGCACCGAAGACGGAGAGCTGCTCGATCCCGTCCGCTTCCCCCGCAAGGTGGTGGACGACCTGAAGAAGGGCCTCGGCTCCTACGCCTATGCCGGGCAGTACCAGCAGCGTCCGGCTCCGCGAGATGGCGGCCTGTTCAAGCGATCCTGGCTCCCAGTTGTCGAAGCCATCCCCAATGACATCGTGTCGTGGTGCAGGGCCTGGGACATCGGGGCCACCAAGGGCGGGGGCGACCCGACAGCAGGCGTGAAGATCGGACGCGGTCGCGACGGCACGTTCTACGTCACCGACGTCTACCGGGCCCAGGAAAGCCCGTCCGAGGTCGAGCGCACCATCCTCGCCACGGCATCGCTCGATGGGCCCAACGTCACGATCCGTCTTCCCCAAGATCCGGGCGCATCCGGCAAGGCCTACGCCCAGACGCTGGTGAAGATGCTGGCCGGCTATCCGGTTAAGACCGTCGCCCCGACCGGCGACAAGGCCACCCGCGCCACTCCCGCCGCCGCCCAGGCTGAGGCCGGCAACGTCAAGCTGCTCCGCGGCGAATGGAACGAGGCTTTCATGGACGAGCTTTGCACCTTCCCCGCCGCCACGCATGACGACCAAGTCGATGCGTTCGCAGACGCCGTGAACGAACTGGCGTTGGCCCAGGTCTCGACCGTCGCCATGTTCCTGAAGAGCCGGCACCGCGGATGAGCGCGCGTCAGATGCTCGTGAACCGGGCGACCCGCACCCTGCAGGGCATGTTCCCCGGCTTCTTCGGAACAGCGAAGCACGACCATTACAAGGACTTCGGCTATCCGGCTGAGGTCACGTTCGAACTGGCCTATCACGCCTACACCCGCACCGGCCTCGGCAGCGCCGGGGTGGACAAGACGGTCGCCAAGACCTGGCAGGATGCGCCCTGGCTTCAGGAGTTCGCCCGCGACAACGGCGACGACACCCCAGAGACCAAGCTCGAAGGCGAAATCCGCAAGCGCTTCGCCGAACTGCGCGTCTGGCAGCAACTCGCCGAGGCGGATCGGCGCGGCCTCGTTGGAGCCTATGCCGGCGTCATCTTACAGCTAGCGGACGACCGGGCGTTTGATCAGCCTGTCACGCGGGTCAACGGCGGCCTTGAGGGCTTGGTCGAGATCATCCCAGCCTGGGAAGGCCAGCTCACCATCAGCGAGTGGCATACCAACCAGAACGACGCCAAGACCTACGGCAAGCCCAAGATGTTCGCCTTCCAAGAGGCGGCCGTCGATCGCTCGACCTCTCAGCCTCGGCAGTTCAACGTCCACCCCGACCGGGTCGTGATCTGGTCAAAGGACGGATCGGTCAACGGCCGGTCGTTTCTGGCTCCGGGCTACAACGACCTGCTGACGCTGGAGAAGATCAGCGGCGCCGGCGGCGAGGGCTTCTGGAAGAACGCTAAGTCCGGCCTCAGCCTGCAGATCGACAAGGACGCCAACATCACGAACATGGCCCAGGCCATGAATGTCGAGGTGTCTGAAGTCGTCGACAAGATGGAAGAGCAGGTGAAGGACTTCAACGCGGGCTTCGACGCCTCGCTGTTGATGCAGGGCATCACCGCCACACCCATGCAGGTGTCCCTGCCCTCGCCCGAGCATTTCTGGGCCGCGCCGCTTCAGTCCTACGCCGCCTCGATTTCGATGCCGTTGAAGATCCTTGTCGGGTCGCAGTCCGGCGAGCGGGCCAGCACCGAAGACGCTGCCGAGTGGAACAAGACCGTGATGGCGCGCCGCACCGGCATCGTCATCCCGAACATAATGGACATCGTCCGCCGCCTGGTCCGCTTCGGCATCCTCGCCGACAAGGACTGGAACCTCGATTGGTCGGACCTCACCGAGACCTCGCAGGAAGCCAAAGTCGCGCTGGCCGACAAGATGGCCGACGTGAATCAGAAGATGAAGGACACAGGCGAGTTCGTCTTCACGACCGAGGAAATGCGCGGTGTGACCGGGCGCGAGCCGCTGAAGGACGCCGAGAAGTATCGGGACGAGCAGCCCGACCCCGACGAAGAGCAGGACGCCCTCGACCTGCCCAAGACCGAAGATGAGCCGGCTCAGGCCGCCTGATCCACCCACAATCCGAAGGAGGCGCGCGTGCAACAGCATGACGTGAACGCCCGCACGTTCGTCGTGAACAAGGATCGGACGAAAGATATCGCGCTGGCCAAAGCCAAATTGCAGGACGCGATTGCTCTTCACAAGAAACATATGAACGGCACGGCCCCCACTACAGGCGCAGCCGGTGAGGAATCGCAGCAGGCGATGATGGACATGATGGTCGAGGCACTAAGCGCCTTGACCGGCGAGTCATCGTCTCGCGGTGACATGGCGTCCATGAATGATGCTGTCCGCGTCAACAAGGCCCTCATTGCCGGAGCACAGGTCCGCGTCAACATCCGCACCTTGGCCAACTCGGCGGCGATCAAGCGCGAGAAGCGCAACGGTCGCGACGTGATCATCGTCCCCTCGGCGACCCTGCCGGACGACGTCGTCATGAACGACATCCTCTATCCCGCCGCCGAGATCGCCAAGTCATTCAAGACCCTGGAGCGCACACCTGCTCCGCTGGGTCACCCGTCGGTCAACGGCAAGTTCCTCTCGGCCCGCGACCCCGAGGGCCTGAACCAAGGCTGGATCGGCGCCTGGAACGAGAACGTACGTCAAGAGGGCGGCCGCGTCCTGCTGGACAAGGTGATAGACGTCGAGCGCGCCAACCAGTCCGAGGGCGGCAAGCGCGTGCTGGCGGCCATCGACGCCGGCGACCCTGTCCACACCTCGACCGGGCTGCTGGCCATCATGGACGCCGCGAATGGCGACGTTCCCTACAAGTTCACCGCTCGCGACATCGAGTTCGACCACGACGCCATCCTTCTGGACGAAGACGGCGCCGCCACTCCCGACCAGGGCGTCGGCATGATGGTCAACTCGGCGGGCAAAGAGATCGACGTCATCAACAGCACCCTCACCGAGGATGCTGAGCGTGGGGTGGATTGGGCGCTGGATCACCTCGCCCAAGCTCTGGACCGGCGCGAACGTGCGTCGTGGCTGGAGCGCGTCAAAACCGCCCTTATCGAAGCCCTGAAAGGCTCCGAGCGGGTCCCCTCTGAACAGCAAAACAAGGACGCTGACATGACTGTCTCGAAAGAACAGTTCGATGCGCTGTCCGGCGAGGTGAAGACCCTCTCGGAAAGCGTTGCGAACATTGGCACCAGCATCGGCACTTCGGTCGCCGAGGCCGTCGCCAACGCGCTGAAGCCCGTCACCGATCAACTGACGGCGAACGCGGCCAATCAGAAGGCCAAGGACGACGCCGAGCACGCCGAACTGGTGGGCAAGGTGGTCAAGGCCAACCTGCTGGACGAAGACACGGCGAAGGAGCTGACGCTCAACGCCCTTCGCAAGCTGGCCCCGAAGGCTGAGCCCGGCAAGGCCGCGCCGATCGCCAACAGCGGCTTCAAGCTGCCGAGCGCCAATGGCGGCAAGCCCGCCTTCAAGGCCCCGGCCGCTCAGAAGACGGAGGCCTAAGCACATGCCCCGCTTCAACAAGATCTACGCTGGCCCCGTCACCGAGGTCACGCCCCAGGTCCAGGAGCGCATCTGCGCTGCTGTGGTCCTGCCGGGCATAGCCTTGGTGGAATCCGGTTCGGCCTTCGCCATCGCGGGCGCCAACAGCGGCGACAAGCTCTACATCGCTCAGGACAACTACCTGGCGCTGAAGGGCACCGACGACGCTTGGCCCGCCGGTGACACCGTCATCGGCATGGAAGCGCTGGATGAGCAGTTCTTCAACATCCGCGTCCCGACCGGCACCAATGTCGCTCGCGGCGCCGAACTGACCACCAGCGCGGCCGGCAAGTTCGTCCTCGCCACCACGGGCCAGAACGTCGCCTTCGTCGCCGAAGAGGCCTTCAACAACAACACCGGTTCTGACCAGCTTGTGCGTGCGCGCAAAGCCGGCCGGAACGTGGTCGCCGCCTAAGGAGGGCGAACATGCGCTATTTCGACGAACAGCTCGTCGCCAACTCCCGCCCGCACCAGCAATGGTGGGGCGAGCTGAGCGTGGCGCGCGAACACTTCCACCGGGTCGAAGACCAGCACGCCGCCCTCTACGGCGAGATGTCGGGCGTCACCAACGCCTCGGCCGTCCTGCCGCGCGACGCCTGGCTGGAGCTGGACACCATCACCACCCGCGTCATGCGGGACGATGGCGGCAGCGTCTTCATGGCTGACCTGATGCCGCTGGCCAAGCCGGTGAACATCGGCAAGCTGGTCCACATGACCCGCACCGCCTCGGACACCGCCAATCCGGTGTTCCGCTCGCTGTCGGGCCAGGTGCCGGTCGCCATGGACAAGACGGTCTACAACTACGCCGGCACCGTCGTTCCGATCTTTGCTGACGGCTACGGCCGCGAATGGAGGGAATGGAACACCCTGCAGTCCGAGAACTTCGACGCCCTGGCTGACGATCAGGAAGGCTCGATCGACAAGCTGAACCGCGACATGGCCAGCTATGCCCTCGACGGCGACACCACCATCAAGTTCCAGGGCTACACCGGCTACGGCATCCGCACGTCGCCGCTGACCAAACTGATCAACATCGGCGCGGGCGGGGCGAATATCGACCTGACCACGGCGACCCCGGATCAGCTGGAAGCGTTCTTCGTCGGGCCCTTCGGCGCGATGTTGGATGCCAACCTGATCACCGAGTCCGTCAACCTCTACATCAGCCCCGACATCGCCCGCGCCTGGGACCGTTCCTATTCGAACGCCCAGGGCTTCAAGCAAGGCACGATCCGCGAGTTCGTCGCTCGCAATCGTCGCATCAACAAGATCGAGGTGACGTGGCGCCTGACGGGCAACCAGTTCTTCGGCTTCGTGCCGAACGCTCGGTACATCCGCCCGATCATCGGCATGGCCGTGAACACCACGGCGATGACGCGCCTGAACCCGACGGACAACTACCAGTTCCTGAACATGGGCGCGATGGGGCTGGAGATCCGCGGCGACTACAACGGCAAGTCGGGCGTCTTCGCCTCGACCACGGTCTAACCCGGCGGGGCCTGGCTCCGGCTGGGCCCTTCCCTCATCGCGAGGAAAGGAGCGCTCCATGCGCATTCGCATCACCGCCGGCGGCATCTACGATGGCGAAGGCAAGGAAATCCCGGTCGGCACCGAACTCGATGTCACCGACTTCGACGTCAACGACGAAGGCCAACCGGTCGAGCCGCACCCCTGGAGCGGCCGGTTTGTCGCGATCGGCGGCGGCAAGAAGGGCAAGAAGGGCGTCAACAACGACGGCGCCCTGAAGGCCGAGCATCACGGCGGCGGCAAGTTCAACATCATCCAAGGCGAACAGGTGCTGCTGGAAGGCATCTCGAAGGCCGACGCCGATGCCTTCAATGCCCTGTCCGACGAGGACAAGCAGGCGTTCGTCGCCTCGCAGGCCAAGGCCTAAGACGTGGCGGGCTACGGTTCAGACGAAGGGTTCAACGAGTGGGCGGTCGAGAACGGCTATTCCACCTCGACTGGAGACCTGACCGTAGCCCAGTTGCGCCAGCGGGCCAGCGACTACCTCGACGGCCTCTACGGTGCTCGGTTCCGCGGCGAGCCAGCTGGAGGCATTGACCAGGAGCGCGCCTGGCCCCGCGTCAACGCTCTGGCATGGAAGACGCCGGTCGCCGCCAGCGTGGTCCCACGCAACGTCATCGTCGCCAGCTATCATGCAGCCATCCAGGAAGCGCTGAAGCCCGGCTCGCTCTCGATTTCCGCAGCTAACTCCGGCGCCCTGAAGCGCAAGAAGATCGACACCCTCGAAAAGGAATACTTCGAGGGCAGCGGCAACGCTGTCACCGACAACACGCTGCGGCTGAGCGCCGTCGAAGGCCTGCTCGCCCCGTTCCTCATTCCAGAAGACGCGCCAGCCGCGCTCGGCCTATGGGCGGTTGGCTGACATGCTGACCTGTGCGACTGTCCAGTCCGTGACCCGCCGCATCGACAAGGATGATCCTCGCGCGACCGCCCCCGACATGGCGGCGCGGATGGCGACGGAGATTCTGCTGGACATCGTCACGTCGGCCGATCTGCTGACCAAGGCGATCATCCGCGATAACCCGGTCGAGCAGCAGCAGAAGATCATCGAGGTCGCCCGCGCTCAGTTTGAAGCCTACCTGGATCTGATGGCTCAGGCGGCCCATCACGCTCGGGCCCTGAAGCCCTAAACGACATGGCAAGACGACCGTCCCAACGACGGCTCTTTCGGGAGCTGGCGGCGAAGTATGGCGTGGAGGTCGCTGAGGCGTTCCTCGCTTCGATCCGGGACATCACCCGGCAGATCGAGGTCCAGAAGCTGCTGCTGGCTCTGGAGCGCCGCGACCTCGAAGCGGCGATGCAAGCCCTTCACCTCAACCGAGCCGCCTTCCAGCCCCTGGAGGCCAAACTCACGGAGGCATTTACGGCCGGGGGTCAAGGCGCGGTCGCATCCATGCCGGCCGCCGTCTCCATCGGGTTCAGGTTCGACCCCGGCAATCAGCGCGCGGCCGCGATCATCCGAGAACGGGCGGCCCGTCTCATCACAGGGCTGATCGACACTGAGATTGAACAAGCTCGCGCATTCCTCGCCGACGGCATGGCGAGCGGCGCCGGTCCTCGTTCTGTAGCCCTGGATCTGGTCGGACGCATCAGCCGGGCGACGGGTCACCGCGAAGGCGGTCTGATCGGTCTGTCTGGCCCCCTTCGTGACTACGTCGCCACTGCCCGCGCCGAACTGGCGTCGACGGACCCTGTCCTACTCCGCAACTACCTGACCCGCAAACAGCGCGACCGTCGCTACGACCGGGCCGTGACCCGAGCCATCGAGACCGGCAAGCCCATTCCGGCCGAGACCGCCCGAGCAGCCATCACCCGCTATTCTGCCCGTTTGGTCCGGCTCCGCGGCGAAGTCATCGCCCGCACTGAGGGCCTTCCCGCGATCCGAGCCGCCAAGCATGAGGCATTCCAGCAGCTCGCCGACGATGGCCGGGTCGACGTCATGGACATCGTGCGCGGATGGTCCACCACGACGGACGGTCGCGAGCGCGACACCCACGGCGCCATGAACCGGCAAGAGGTCCGGGGTCTGGATGCGCCGTTCGTCAGCCCAAGCGGCGCGCGCTTCAGGTTTCCCGGCGACACCTCACTCGGCGCTCCGGCCAAGGAGATCGTCGCCTGTCGCTGCGACGAGTTCATCGCGATCAGACGCAGGTGGCCACTATGAGCATCATCACTGGCGTCGCGGCAGAAGCGCTGGCTGACTTCGGCGACGATTTCGAGGACGGCGTCCTTTCCGTGCCCGGGGAGCGTACCTCCGACGGGCAAGGCGGCTGGACGGCGGGTGAACCGACCGACTACCCCTGCAAGGCCCTGGTCAGCAGCTACAAGGACTATCGCCGGATCAGTCTAGGCATCCCCGCCACAGACCGCCGCGTCCTGGTCCTGGCGGCAAGCCTCCCCGCCGGTGTCTATCCAGCCAAAGGGCATAAAATCACCGCTCCAGACCCCGCCAAAGGGCTGGCCATGACCACCTTCGACGTGATCGAGCGCACCGGAGACCTTGCCGGCGCTCTCGCTGAACTACAGGCCCGGTAGTGGCCAAGGTCACGCTGGATTTGGGAGCCATCGACAAGCTGTCATATCGGGCGGCTGAGGGTGGGATTCGTGCGGCGCTTGGCGAAGGCGAGACGATCCTCAAGCGCAATATCCTCGCCCAAGAAGGAACCGGACGCATCTATGATCGTGGCGGACGGACGCACCAGGCATCGGCGCCAGGCCGTCCGCCGGCCGCAGACACAGGCAATCTCCGCGCCAACACCAATGCCGATCCAGCCATCCGACAAGACGGCACCGATCTGGTCGGGTCAATCGTGTCCAACACCGAGTATTCCGAGGCATTGGAGCGCGGGACGGAGCGCATGGCGGCAAGGCCCTTTATGGGTCCGCTGGCAAGCGATCATCGCGATGATCTCCATCGGGCCTTTGTCCGAGGGGCTAAGGAATGAACAGCACCAAGGCTATCTTCGACCGGCTATCGGCAGACTCCAGCATCATAGCTGAGCTCGAAGTCTTCGAAGGCGCACCCGCGATCTTCAACGACCGCGCTCCGGACGCCTTCGTCTTCTACAACAAAGCTGCGCTCATCATCGCAGCGCCGACGGGCGACGACCCAACCGAGACTTTCACCGAGGCGGGCCGCGAAATCCGGCAGGACATCCGAATCTACGCCAAGGATGACGGTTCGACCGCCGCCATTCACGCCCTGGCCCGCGCTGTCCGCGACCTATTCCACAACCAGCCAGAGGCCCTGACCATGACCGGCGCCGTGCCGATCATCTGTCAGGCCGCCGGACCCACTGTCTCCCCAACGACCGATCCGTCCCTGGTCGGCCGACGCATCTCGCTTCGCCTTGAACTCGAAAGGATCTGATCATGGCTATCAAGACCAAAGGCAATGTCGCCCTCGAAATGGACACCGCCACCTCCGGAGGCCCCACCTTCACCAAGGTTCCGGGCGTATTCTCGAACGATGGCGGCGGCACCACGACCGACCGCGTGGACGTGACGGACTTCGACACCGTTGGAAACAGCCGTGAGTACATCAGCGGCCTTTCCGAGGAGCAACCTCTGTCGTTTGAGCTTCACTATCAGCCCGGAAACGCGGTGCAGGAAGCCATCCGCGCCGCCAACGCCGCCGGCACCACAAAGACCTTCCGTCTGGTCTTTGGCGAGGCGGACGACACGAACCCCGAGACCTACACCTTCACCGCGTTCGTCAGCTCCTATGGTGTTCCGCGCGGCCCCATTGAAGGCAAGCTGTCCGTTCCCTTCGAACTGCAGCCCGCAGCCGCTGGTACCTGGGCCGACGTCGCCTGATGAGCGACGCCTATCTCGGAGTTGTTCACTTTCCTCATGAAGGTCGAACGATCCCGCTCCGCTTCACCTTGGGCCGTATCGCCCAAATGGGGCGAGAGACCGTCGTCATGAAACTGGCGCTGGCCACCCGGGGCGGCGAGGGAGACGGACAAGCCCTTGCCGATCTGCTGGAGCTTGCGTCAGGCGGAGAACTGAAGGCAGTGGACTTGGTTGATCAGGTGTTGGGCTTTGATACAGCCCTGATCGCCCTACACGACGCATGGGCGCTTTCCCGCTTCGGCCCCAAGGGTAAGCCGCAGGGTCAGCGTGAGAAAAACCCTCTAAAGCGCCTCTGGACGTCATTGAAGACGCTCTGGAGGCGGGTGCGCGGGCCGGCCTGACGCTCACCGAGATATTCGACCACACCTTTTTCACCCTGCGGCTTGCAGTCATGGGCGCCGCGAGCAGAGACGCCACGATGGCTACCGCTGTCGGCTGGTGGACGGAGCGGTTTGCGCGCGAAAAGGTGCTTTCTCCGCTTTCCGCCTATCTGGACGACGAGGCTGATGAAGAAGTCGATGAAGCGGCCCGTCTAAGAACTTGGGCTCAAGGCGTCGACGCGAGGTTCGCTCGGAAGTAGCCTCCGCTGAAATGGAGGGAAGCATGGACGACAAGGACGTGGAGATCGCGCGGCTCAAGGGCCAGATTGAGGGGATGCAGCAGGCAGCGAGCGCGAAGCCGCGGCCCAAGTCAGAGGGGGATCAGCCGAACCGAGTGGGCATACTCATTCTGCTGGTGGTGTTGGCCATAGTTGGCATCTTCCTTGCGACCGCATGGAACAGCGGCAAGCAGCAGGCAAAGGAGGACGAGGCATTCACCTATCCCTGCCAACTAGCATCTGAAAAACCCGCAGAGGCTCAAGCCTGTGTCGATAGCATGAAGGCCATGTACAAGGGGCCGCTCGACGATCCTGACATGGTGGCGAACGCTGCGGCAGAGCATGTTCGGCGATACCGCGAAGGCAGATAGAGAACCACGCGTTACCGCATATTGAAACGACCAATCTAAGGGCTCTTCGGAGCCCTTTTTTCTTTGGGGGTCGCATGACCGTAGTCGGTTCCGCCGAGTTCGAAGTTCGGGCCAATCGGTCCAAGTTGGCGAATGATCTCCGCGAGCAAGAGCGCGAAGTGAAGGCTTCGCTTGACCGAACCGAGCGGCAAGCGACCCAGCAACTCACGAAGCTGCAACGAGCCAGCCGGCTCAACCTGACCCGCCAGGGCGCGGACGTCTTCACGTCGGCCGCCGGCGGCGCCAGTCCGAGCATGATCGCTTTTCAGCAGGGACCACAGATCCTCGACGCTCTGGCGACGAGTGGGATCAGGGCGAATGGCGCGATGGTCACGCTGGGTGCCGGGCTGACAGCAGCCGCAGCGGGCGTCGTCGTCTTGGCGGCTGCTTGGCAGAGAGGCGAAGATTCCGCTCTCGCATACGAGCGGGCCGCGACAGGCGTCGGGCGCGTTGCCGGCCTCACCGCTGAACAGCTCCAGGAACTCACTGAAGTCGCTGCTGAGCAGGGTGAGGTGTCGATCAAGGCGGCACGCGAACAAGCAGCAGCGTACCTTGCGACTGGTCAGGTCGGCGGCGAAACCCTGTCCCGGCTTATCGCGCTAGGGCGAGACTACTCGGCCTTCATGGGCGTGGACGCTGCGGAGGCAACCAAACAACTGGCGAAGGCCATGGCCGACCCAGCCAAGGCCGGTCACGCTCTCACCGAGCAATTCGGGCTGCTAGACCAGGCGCAGCTTCGCGACATCGACAACATGATGGAGCAAGGCGATCTTCTGGGCGCCCAGCGCGTCCTGCTAGAGGGTCTGAGCGGAGCCGTCACCGGACATGCGGATAAATTGGGCGAAATCGAAAGCGCCTGGGACGCCATAGGCCGGTCGATCTCGGACGCCATCGAAAAGGCGGGCCAGTTTCTCTACACGACGCAATCCGAGCGCCTTCAACAGATCATCGACAGGCGCAGCAGCATCGAACGAGGGCAACGCGCAAGCGGTCGTCCCCTAGATGCCAGAACCCAAGGCATTTATGACACCCTGGGACGTGAAGGCTCAGCAATTCTCGCTGAGCGTCAACGAAACGCGTCCGCAGCCGCTACGGCACAGGCCAACCAAGCGGCTGAGCGAGAGCGCATCCGAAAGGAACGGGAGGCGGAAAGCCGCCGGCTTAGTAGCCAAAGCGGATCAACCCGCTCATCCGGCATCAGCAGCCGCGCGTCGGACACCTTGCGCGATCTATCCGCGCAGCGCGAAGCGCTCCAGCTTCAGATGCAGATCAGCCTTCTGCGGGCCAAGGGGCTGAGCGACGAAGCCGAGGCCGTCCAACGCCGCCTGGACGTCCTTTCCCTGACCAAGCAGCTCGAGTCGGCTGGGGTGGAAAACGCCGCTGAGGTGGCCCGGCAGCAAGTCGATGCTCTGACTGAGGCAGAAGCCCGCCAGCGCGGCTTGAATAATGCGAGGGAGCAGGGTCAGCGCTATCTTGAAATGGCAGTCGCGGCCCAGCGTCGTAACAACGACCAAGCCCTTGAGCGCGTTCGCTATGAGGCCCAGATTGCAGGGCTACGAGGCAACCCTAAAATCATCGAGGCGGCAGAGCGTGAGCTCTACATCGCCGAACGGGTCAACGCCTTGCTGCGAGACAAGGAAGGGCTGATTACCGCCGCCGACCTCGCCGCAGCAACGGCCCAAGCGACCAATGAAGCCGACACGCTGGGATCAGCGGAACGCGAAGGCCGACTTCGCGACGAGTTCCGGCGATCTTTCGTTGATGGGATGCGTGCCGCTCTTGATGGCGATGTCTCAGGCCTATTCGAGAGCCTTGCTGATCGGTTCACAGATCGGATGTTGGAAAACCTAGCCGACGATCTGTTCGATGTGCTTCAGAACGCCAACAGAGGCGGTAACGGCGGTTTCCTTGGGTCGATATTCAGCGGCATCAAAGGGATGATCCCCGGCTTTGCCTCAGGCGGCTCCATCAGCAAAGGCGGCTTGGCCTACGTCCACCGGGGCGAGGTGCTGGCCAATCTGTCGGCTGGGACTGACATCATTCCTGCCCATGCTGTCAGGGCCATGGGCGGCATGGCAGGCAGCATGGGCGGAGCCTCACGCGGAGGAACAGCTGTCATGTTCGATCTCCGAGGCGCGGTCATGACGGCTGACCTTCTGTCGCAGATGGAGGTGATGGCGGCTGAGTCCGGCGGCGCTGCATTCAGTGGCGCCCGCCAGACCGTCCCTTCTGATCTGGCGCGTCGTAACCGCTACAGCCTGGGGCGTCGCGGCTGATGGCCGTCTTGATCCTGCCGACGGATCCGGCTCCGTCGAATATGGTGATCGGGCTGATCACGGCGAAGAACACACTGGCCCCTGCTTTCGGGGACGGAGAGCAAGAGCTTGTCCGCAAGGGCAGCCGCTACGCCCTCACCTTTCAGATGCCGCCGATGTCCTACGTCACGTCGATGGATTGGGACGACCTGATGGCGGAAGGCGACACGGTCGTCATGAAGGTGCATCAGCCGGGCTTCGACACAGGCGCGCCAGGGACGCCGCGCGTGAACGGAGCCGGACAATCCGGGTCGTCTCTGGTGATCGACGGGCTGACGAACGGGTATGTCATCCGCAAGGGTCAGTTTTTGTCTGTGGTGACGTCCGGTCGGCGATTCCTGTACCGCGCCCGATCCAGCGTCGCGGCGTCCGACGGTTCCGCAACGGTGCCCTTGCGGACCATGCTGCGGTTCCCGCCAGCCGACAATGACGTAGTGGAAATCGCCCAGCCCATGATCGAGGGCTTCGTCCGTGATCTTGGGGAGTGGTCGGTCGGCGTGAACAGGCTGGTCGGACTCCAGTTCACGGTGAGGGAGCGCTGATGGACAGCAACCTCGTCG
The DNA here is from genome assembly GCF_055391505.1 of Brevundimonas sp. Br13. Taxonomy (NCBI): domain Bacteria; kingdom Pseudomonadati; phylum Pseudomonadota; class Alphaproteobacteria; order Caulobacterales; family Caulobacteraceae; genus Brevundimonas; species Brevundimonas sp. Br13. The sequence goes on from NZ_AP044008.1 coordinate 2,647,138, forward strand.
CCGCGCTTCAGCAGCCCTCGTTCGTCAAATGCACCCTCGTCCGCCTGGACATGCCCGGCGGCGCCATTTGCCTGACGGACGGCGGCTTCGTGGTCTTCGACGCTGGCGAAGGTGAAGGCCCGGAGCCCTATGTCGCCCATCATCCGGTTTATGGATCGCTAGATACGATCGGCAACGCTAAGGACGGCGCCGAGGCCCAAACAACCCGGATCGACATCGGCATTCTGCCGGCCTCAGACACCGCCGCGGCGGCGCTGGGCTCTCCGAACGTCCAAGGCGTCCGGGTCCAGTGGTGGGAGGGCGCGGTCGATCCAAGCGCAGGCCTGCTGATCGGCGCACCCGAGCTGAAGTTCGACGGCGAGATCGACAAGCCGCGTTTTCAGGTCGGCGACAATTGGCTTCTGGTCCTGGAGTGCGGCACCCAGGCGGAACGCCAGCTGGAGCCGAACGCCGACTGGCGGCTGAACAACGCCTTCCATCAGCTGATCTGGCCCGGCGAGTTGGGCCTCTCGTTCGTGGACGGCGTGACCCGCAAGAAGGAATGGCGGAGCCGTCCGGAAAACCCCGGCGTGTTCAAGCGCCTGCTGAAGTCCTTCGTGCCCTTCCTGCCCGACTAGGGACTGATCCATGACCACGATGCTGAAACGGGCGGCGGCGACGCAGGCCTGTATGGACCGGTTCGCCTATAAGCCGGTCGAACCCGGCGTGCGCGACTGCGGCAAGCTGGCGGCGCATGCCCTGCATAAGCAGGGACGGTCGGCCAAGCTGTTGAACGCCTCGCGCCACAAGACCTGGCGCGGCGCGCTGGCCTATCTGAAGCGAACCGGGTTCGCGTCGCTGGTCGATCTGATCGACGCGATGGAGCTGGAGCGGATTGCGCCGGCGGCGGCCCTGCCCGGCGATCTGATCGCCCTGCCGTCCGAAGAAGGCGACGGGTTCGGATGCTCCCTGGCGGTGGCCCTGGACAACGGCCGGGTGCTGGCCCTGAACCGCGTCAGCGGCCTGATAGAACCGATGATCCCCCACATGTTCGTCTGCGCCTGGAGGGTGTGAATGGCTTTCGCCCTTCCGGCCGCCGCCAGCGCAATCTCCGCCGCAGCACCGGCCGCCGCCGCGACGGCCGCCAAGGCGACGTTGATGACGACGCTGAAGAGCGTCGCCTTCAACGCCCTGACCAATCTGGCGATCAGCACGGCCCTGTCCGTGTTTCAGCCGCAGGTGGGGCAGTCGGGCCGGACGTTCGAGTTCGTGATCGACCCCGATGGACCGATCCCGTTCGCGGCGGGTCGGGTCGGCGTCGCGGGGTCGGTCATCCACCGGGACACCTTCGGCCCGGACCTTATGTATTACGGCGTTCCGTTCGTCCTGTCGGGCGCGGGGCCGATCACGGCCATCGAGTCGTTCAAGGCCGACGACTATCCGATGTCGTTCGACGCCAACGGCGGCGCGACGACCGAGCCGTATCGGCAGGAGCTGTTCTTCCGTTACGTCCTGGGGCATCAGCCCGCCCCGGTCGCCCTGACGACGCCCTCCGGCTTCAAGAACGGCGCGACCCTGCCCGGCTGGACATCGGCGCACAAGCTGTCCGGAAAGGCGGCCGGCGTCATCTTCATGGCCGAGAACTCCAAGGGTTCGGCCTTCCCGACCGGCGAGATCAAGCCGCTGGTTCAGATGATGGGGCTGAAGGGCTGGGACCCGACCCTGGACAGCACCTATCCGGGCGGCTCCGGCCCTTGCCGTCTGCACGATTCCAGTACCTGGGTCACCCTGACCTGCCCCATCCTGTGGGGGCTGAAGTGGGCGCTGGGCCTGTGGGAAGGGCCGACTCTGAAGGGGGCGCCGGCGCACGGCAGCACGACGGACTATCAGGTCGGCGGCATTGGGGCGAAGCTGTCGGGCATCGACGTTCCGGCCTTCGTCGCCGCGTCGAACATCGCCAAGGCCAACGGCTGGACCGTATCGGCCTATCCGAACACGGACGACGACAAGCACCAGGTGCTCCAGTCCTTCCTCCAGGCCGGGGGAGCCATCTATTCGCAGCGGGCGGGCAAGATCAGCTGCATCAGCCGCGCCGCGCCCCGGACCAGCATCGTCACCCTCTCGGCCGCCGACACGGCCGGGCCTCTGGAGATCGACGCCGCCGCCAGTCGGATCGACCGCATCAACACCCTGCGTCCGCGCTTCTGGAGCCCGGCGCACCGGTGGCAGATGACGGCGCTGGACGGCGAGGTCACGGCAGAGAGCTATCGCGAGGAAGACGGCGCGGTTCGGTCGCGCGGGGTCGACTATCCCTATGTCTCGAACGCGGTCCAGGCCGCCCAGCTGGCGGCGCTCCAGATCGCCAATACGCGCGAGGGCATCGCGGGCGTGATCCCGCTGAAGCCGCACCTCCAACGCATCCGGCCGGGCGACGCCTTCACCATCACGGAACCGGGCTTTGTCCTGAACGGGCTGAAATGCCTGTGCCTGAGTACGGACTATGATCCGGCGACGGGCGTGGTGCGGGTGTCGTTCGTCAGCGAGACGGACGGGAAGTATCCGTTCGCCCTGGGTCAGAGCCCTACCCCGCCGGAACCGCAGGTTCTGACGCCGGTCGATCCGCGCTACGTCACCCCTCCCCTCCCTGGCGATTGGACCATCACGCCGCGACCCCCGGCGCCCGGCGGCGGCGGCCTCCCCAGCTTCGACCTTACCGGCGTTGTCTCTAACGACACCGCGACGGCTATCATCGTGGAATATGGTCCGACGGCGACGGGACCGTGGAAGCAGGCCTATCAGGGCCCGCCGACCGTCACGAACATCCCGATCGAGGGGCTTCAGCCCGGCGCGACCTACTATGTCGCGGTTCAGTACCAGAGGAACCAGAACTATTCGGACCGCTACGTCTACGGTCCCTACACGGCGCCTCTGCTGGACCCGTCACCCAACGCGCCGACCATCCAAGCGATTAACGCCGACATCACTGCGGCCTTCGGCGACATTTTCGACGTGTCCGCCCTCGTCAGTCAGGCCCGAACCGACATCGACGCCCAAGGGGCCGAGATCGCGGCGGCGCGTGGTGATCAGCCTAGCCTGAACAGCCGCATCGTTCAGGTGAACCAGGCGCGGATCGAGGGGGACACGTCGAACGCCCAAGCCATCGCCTTGGTCGAAGCTCGCACGGCGAACACAGAAGCCGACATCATCGATCTGGAGCTTGCGCTCGCGACGGAGACAGGCGCGCGGGCGCAGGCGATCCAGCAGGTCAGCGCCAGCAGCCGTAATCGTCCCAACATGCTAGCGAACGGCTCGGGCGAGCTGGGTTTGCGAGGGATTTCTTGCATCCATATCGGCGGGGGCGGCGTGGTGACGCCGCTGGCTCTATTCGCCGAAGATACCAGCTGGGGTCGGATCATCCGCATTGGCCCATTCGGCGGCGGAACATACATCTTAGAGTGGGATAATGTGACCGCGGTCGCGTCCACATCATTCACGATTACGGGGGATGCTGCCGTCTTGGGCCTCGCGGCGCAGGATCGCAGCTATTTCGACATCCAGTGTCTGGATGGCAACGGCAACCTCGTTCCCGGAGGGGATGGCGACCAGAACCCCATCTACGGTTCGCATGACTTTTCACCAGATGACGCCAACCGAAACGCCTATGCGGTGTCGTTCACGACGCCAGCAGGGACCGTCCGGGTGCGCAGCCGGTTCATCGTAGAGGCTCAGAACAGTAACCCATCCTACATCGCCGTCCGACAGGTGAAGACCGAGCGTGGCTCGCTGCCTGCGAGTCGATACAGCGCCGACGCGAGCCAAGCTGTGATCGAAGCCTCCGTCACCGAACAGTCCCTCGCCATCATCGATCTGGAGACCCAGCAGGCGCTGGCCTCCTACCAGCTGATCGCGTCGGCGACGGGGGGCAAGCCCGCCCGGTTCGCCCTCGTCTCGTCCACGGCTGGAAGCTACGTGGCGATCGACGCCCCCTATATCTTCTGGGGCGACAACACCGTTTTCGACGACGCGACCGACACGCTTCAGACGACTGTTGGTCCCAATATCCGTGTCCTCGCCTTCGGCGCTCCGTTCGGCGCCAGAGGGAACTTGCTGGAATGGTGGGGTCCCTCCAGCATCGCGATCGGATCCATGACCACAGCGAACGGCCTTAATGGCCGGATGACGACGGCGCCCTACGTGTTTGACAATGTCGTCGTCACGGTTGCCGCGCGCTTCGCCGCGGGCACGGTGACAGTCTTCCGGACCACGTCTTCGACGACGGCGGCCCAGCTGACGTCCACGGGTACGGTCCTGGTCGAGGCGTCCGTGACCAGCACCAGTGAAGACGACGTAACCGCACCGATCGTCACGGCCGACGTGGTCGGCGTCAGCAGCGGCGGCGTCGAAACCGTGTTGGCGACCAAGTCCATGGGATCGGGCCTGCCGGAAGATCCCCTGGTCTACACCTTCGCACCGGTTCAGGGCTCTTACCCTACCTATCGCGTCAAGGTGCGCGGCAGTGGGCCGGTCAGCAAGGACGGGCAGTCAACCGTAGAGGTCACACTGAAGACCTCTCCCGTGGCGTGATCGTCAATCTCTGTTCAGAACTGGAAATTCTCATGACTGATTTGCCTGCGTCATTTGGAACCAAGGCCGCCGTAGAAGAGGCGATCCGTTCTCGATTCTCAGAGATTTCAGCCATCCTGTCAGCGGTCGGGGTCAATCCAGCGCTGTACCCGGCCGGCTTGCCGGCATCGCTCGCTCGAGCGATGCGGTTTTCCGCCACCATGGCGTCCACTCTGACGCCGCCGGAACCCCTGACGCCGGAAGAGGTGGTGGCGCGCCTTTACATGGCCGTTGATGCCGAGCGTGATCGCCGTCTCGCTTTGGATTTCATCTATGACTTCGGAGAGACGCAAGCGGTCGATGACAGCGGAGACGAGATCCAAGCCGGCGAGCGCCGTCTCCAGATGAGCCCCCTGGACCGTTCAAACTGGCAAACCTTGCAAGGCGCGGCGTTGACGGCAGTGGTCGGCGGCGCGCCTGAAACAATCCTGCCCATTAGGGCTGAGGACAACTGGAATATCCAGACGAATGCGGCGCAGGTGTTGCAGGTATTGGCGACCATGACGGCATATGGCGCGGCGTTGCTGTTCCACGGCGGCGCACTGAAGAGCGCCATCCGAGCGGCGGAAGACCCGGCATCAGTCGACATCCTGGCGGGATGGCCAGAACCGTCGTGAGCCGCTTCACCGAGGCGACCTGGGAGCGAACCGGCGAGATCAAGAACGCCCGCCCGGTCTACTTCCTCACCTCGCCGCTGGCTTATGAAATCGGCTTCCTGGGATCGGGATGGACGATCACCGCCCCGGAGGGGTTCTGTACGGACCTGGCCAGCCTGCCCGGCTGGTTCGCGCGCACGTCGGCCGGGATGCGACTGGCGGATCAGATCGCCAGATCCGCCGTCGTCCATGATCGGATGCGGACCGACCGCAGATGGCCGAAACTGTTGGGCGATTACGTCTTCTTCGAAGCCTTGGGCGTCGATCGGGTGCCACTGGGCTGGCGGCTGATCTGCCTCTTCGCCGTCGCCCTGAACTTCAGCCGATATTGAACCCTGGAGGCGAGATGCCTGACGAAATCACGGCGCCGCTGGCGTCGCCGGGCGGTATCGCCGCGCTGTTGACGGCCGTGGGGTTCGGGGGCGTGCTGACGGCCCTGATCAACCGGCCGTCGCGCCGGGCGGTGGACGCCACGGCGGCGAAAGATGAGGCCACCGGCGGGGCCGCCGTGATCGCCGCGACGGCCAACGCCTTCACCGAAGTGACCAGCGGCCTCCGCGAAGAGATCGAGCGGCTTCAGCGCGTCGCGGTGACGTTCGAAGCCGATCTGGCGGCCGCCCATGAGCGCGCCGTGGCCCTGGAGGCCCAGGTGCGAAAACTGACGGCGGATCTGGAGCGGGTGCGGCGGGAGCGGGACCAGGCGCTGGAAAAGGCCGAGATCGCAAACGGCGAGGTTCGCCAGCTGCAACAGGTGATCACGTCGCTGAGGCGAACGGAGGAACAGCCATGACCGACCCGGAAGCCGCCAAGGCCATGGAGGCCGTCGCCGCCGCGACCAAGGGGGCCGACACGCCCGAGGCCGCCTCTGTCGTCACCCGGCCGCCGGAAGCGGCGGTCAAGATGCTGGCCTGGGCCGGTCCGGCCCTGTCGGTCATGATCATGTCGATCGTGGCGGCCCTGGCGTCGGCACCGGCCTGGCGCTGGCTGGGTCTGCCCGAATGGCCCGATGAGGTCGCCGCCGTCCGGGTTCAGGCCCTGGCCTGGATCGCCGGGGCTCTGGTCGCCATCCTGGGCGTCGTCGTCTTCCGGCTGGCGTCCGGCGGGCTGAAGCGGGTCGAGGCCAAGGCCGGTCCGGCCGGGCTGACGGTCGAGACGGGCGACTGACGAACCCGGTTCGCGAACGGCGTGCGCGTCAGGCGAGGATTCGGGCGAGGGCGAAGGCGCCGATGGCGACCGCCAGCCACAGAGCCGCGCCGCCCAGGACGGCAGCCCAGGGCCATGACCGCCTGTTGTCGTTCTGAGGCTGTTTCAGGCCCGTCGACCGCTCCTCCGACATCGTAAAACCCCCGTCTTTCGCGACAACCATAGATGCGGCACACCACGACCACAAGTCATGGCTGACCCCTGCGTCACCAGGCGGCGTGGGGCGGTTTGGAAGACGATACGCCGTTCATCTACGACTGGCCGAAACGACGCCGGCAGCGGTTCAAGCCGCTGGACAGCGATGCGCTGAACATCTGGGCGCACGGGCGGACCTGGTGCCCGCGCGCCTTCTATCCCCCGCCACTGAACCCCTTCTGGTGCAGGCTGCGTCCCTGCCCGGCCGGATGGCCGGACGGCGAGAACGCGGCCTGCCCGCTGATGCCCTCATCTGAAACTGGAGAGTCCACCATGGCCTTTGTCCTAGGCGCGAAGTCGCGCGCCGAATTGAACGGGGTTCACCCCGACGTCGTGCGGTTCGTCGAGTTGACGCTCAAATATTCGACGCAAGATTTCAGCGTCCACGACGGGCTGAGAACCGAGGCCGAACAACGGGAATATGTCCGCACCGGCGCGTCTCAGACCATGAACAGCCTGCACCGCAAGCAGGCTGACGGCTGGGGCCATGCCGTGGACCTGGTGCCGTTCATCAACGGAAAGCTGCGTTGGGAATGGGGGCCAATCTATGTGATCGCGGCGGCCGCGAAGCGCGCGGCGGCGGATCTGAACGTGCGCATCCGGTGGGGCGGCTGCTGGCAGGAACTGTCGCAGATCAAGGGCGCCGCGCCTGACGACATGGAACGGGCGGTGGCCGCCTATGGCGCCGAGCGGCGCAGGGCCGGAAAGAAGGCCTTCACCGACGGCCCGCATTTCGAGCTCGTCCTGTGATCCGCGCCCTTCTCGCCGCCTTAGCTCCCTGGGCGCTCGCCGCCGTCGTCGGCGCCCTGCTTTGGACCTGGACGCCGCTCATCGGACCGGCCGCCCGCTACGCCCGTCTGGAAGCCGACCGCGACGCCAAGGCCGCCGCCGCCAAGGCGTGGGAGGCCCACGCGCGCGGCTGGATGGCCAGCTTCCACGCCGCCGAGGGCATCCGTCGCGACGAACGCCAGAACAGCCGCATGGCGACCGAACAGCTGGCCGCCCAGTGCGACGCCCGCGTGGCCCAGGCCCGTCAATCCGCCCGCGTCATCGAACGCATCGTCACCAAGGAGCCGACCTATGATGAGACCCGTTGTCCTGTCCGCAGCCTCGTTGATCCTGGCGAGCTGCGGCGGGCGCTCCAGCCTGCCGACTGAGCCCATCGTCCAGCCGGCGGCGAAGTCGATCGATGCCCGTCTCTGCGCCCCGCTGAAGCCTGAGCCACCGGTCGAGGGCTCCATCGTCCAGCCGGTGACGGCGGCCGAGGCGGACGCCACCCGCGATCACCTGGCGAGCGACGCCGAGGCGCGCGCCTGGGGGCGTGAGGGATGGGAGCGGGCGGCGGTCGCGGCGGAGCCATGTGAGCCGCCTCCGCGGGTGCCGCCGCGACCGGGCTAGGGTCCCGATTTGCAGACAATGCAAAACAGCGTCGAGCCTAAGCTCCGCTATCGAGCGCCCGTCGTCCGAAAGGGCGACGCGCTTTCGTCTTAGATGCTTGCCCGGTTGAAAATCGCGCGTTTGGATCCGACCTTCAAATCGCTGATGGATTTAGGCGCTCCAAACGACGGAAGCGCGGGCCCCTTGGCGATTCCGGCTTCCCGAAGTTTCTGTACGTCTGACAGCACTTGTCGGACCCCGTCAATGCCGGCAGCGGCGGTAGGGTTCAGGCGGAGGATTTCGTTAATATCAGCCATGCTTTGCATCCTTCAGAAAACGAAACGGCCTTCGTGAGTTTGGACGGCGTAGTTCCAACCGCGTCGTCCCATATAGTCCTTTAAGAGCCTATAATAGGCGGAAATACGCCTATTCAGTTCGGCATGTTCCGGGTCTCGCCCAAAATCTTCGACCACAAGGCCCAACGTATTTCGCACCACGTCGATCGAGAGACCACGTCCGTGGGAACGCCAGAGCTTGGTATCGTTCAGCTTTTCAGCCACGCTCGCTGCGCGTTCGGTCCTCATTTCAGGCGTGACTGGAATTTGACGCCCATTGGTGATTGTCCAGTTCTTGAACTTGTATTGCACCAGCCACTGTTTAAGTAAATCGACACCGTGCTCGCGGGCCTGCTCGAGCCAATGGAGTTGGGCAGGATCGAACTTGTCGAGCAGGAACGCTAGCTCGGCTTGGCTGAGGTCGCCCCGGGCTGACTTATCAATGATTTCCTTATATTTTTCGAGGTATCCCAACCCTGGCACCCATGCGCCGCTTGCGTTCTCAATCTGCGGATCGATGGGCCCCAGCACCGAGTAGTAATCCATCAAAATCCGGTCACCACTCATGACTAGGATGGTGCCTGCCGACATGGCCCGATTAGGGATGAGGAACGAGATTTCGCCGCGCGGATAATGGTGCCTAAGGACCGAGACGATACGCTCGGTCGTCTCAATGGATCCGCCATCGGTCTCGAGTACTATCAAAAGATTTTCTCTTTTGCCCTCAAGGTCATCCATGAGCTGGCGGATAATATCATCGAACGGCGTCATGATTGGATGGATGCACGCTATGACGTCGGCGTTTGCACACTCCTCCACCTTCTTCAGGCGCTCAATCAGCTCGCTGTCGATGTAGTTGTTGGACGCAGTGACGTCGCTCGAATCTGACATTCTTCCCCCCAAGCTGTTCCATGGTGTTGCACAACCATGGATAATCTCGCAACAGCGTTTGTGGCCAGTGATGTTGGATAGAGCCTAGATGGCAGCCCCAGTGGTAGTGCTGATCCAAATGATCTGCACCGCTAGATCGCTACCAGCGCCCCGTCCGGCAACGCCCGCTGAAGCCGCTGCGCCTCCGGCCACGGATCCGTCATCCAGGCTTCGATCTCATCCGGCTTGGTTAGGATCACCGGCATGGCCTTGGGGTGAACCGACTTCACCGGCTCGCTGGGGTCGGTCGTCAGGAAGGCGAAGAGGTCGGCGGTTTCCAAGCCCGTCTTGATCTTGCGCACCCCCTGCCATCCCTGAAGGTGGATGCCGGCGAAGAAGGCCAGGGGCTCGGGATCGTCGCCGGCCAGCTTGAACCACACCGGCCGATACTTGCCGGCGGCGTCGCGGCCGGGCTCGCTGAAGGCCGTGAAGGGGACCAGGCAACGGTGGGCCGGCTCCAGCCAGCGTTTCCAATGAGCCGAGGCAGTGTTGCGGACATTGGTCGTGCCGCTGTCCGGCTCCCTCTTAAGCAGCTCCTGGAAGTCGAACTCGGCGCCCTTGGCGCGCAGCTTATCGGCGCGCTTGGTCGCCGCCTCATAGACGGCCCTGGCCGACGACGGCATGCCCCAGCGGGCCAGGGCCAGTTCGCGCACGCCGTTCGCGTCGGTCCGCACGATCGGCGCGGCGTAATCAGGATAGACGTCGCCCGGCGCCAGGTTGCCGACCGAGGACGTCATGGCCTTGGCCATGTCCATGATGGCCTGGGGGCCGGTGCGCTGGCGATAGAGGTTGCACATGGGCGAACGCTGACACGGCGCGTCAGGTTTGTGGAGTCCGTCGCGCCGCTCTCTGGGCCGCGCGTCGGCTTTGGACCTGTCGATAGGTGAACAGCCAGTCGCTGTGCGCCTGAAACCGCGCGACCCCGGCCGGGGTCAGCAGCCATTGGGCGCGAAGGCCCCGGTGGATCTGAAACCGGATCATGCCCAGACAGTCGCCGTTCGTGCAGAACGGCAGGCGATCGACCAGGGAGAAGTCGCGCCCCTTAGCGGCGGCGATGCGTTGCAGATCGACGTCGGCGAAGTCGCCGCAGCACTCACAGTGGCGCGTGGTCCGGATTTCCTCATCGATCAGCTCGCCGACGGTGCATCGCGGGATCACGTCGCCGGCGACAGCAGACCCAGCCTGGCGGCGTCGGCGATCAGGCGGGCGTTCTCGGCCGGGTGCAGATAGACCACGTTCGACCCCGGCGCGGGCGTCGGCGGCAAATCCGGGTGCGGTGGCAGGCAGACAATGCGCGCCTCCAGTTCGGCGATCAGCCGAAGGCGCTCAGAGAGCGGCAGGGGTTCGGTCATGAGCGGGCTCTGAGGGGGTGAACGTTCGTGGCTGGCGTGACGCCGGTGCAATGATCGGCCCATGCTTCCATGAGCATCCGACGCTTGGCTAGGGCACTGCTCCGCCGATAGGCCTGTTCCGCCTTGTCCCCGACGAGATGGGCGAGCGCCTCTTCCATCGTTTCCCGTGCGAAGCTCGTGCAGTCGCCGGCCCAATCTCGGAAGGAAGACCGGAATCCGTGGACGGTAGCTCCCTCGATCTTGTTGGCTTTCAGCACCTTCGACAGGGTCATGTCGCTCATGGGCCCGTTCCAGCCAGGAAAGATCAGGCCGGACCGCACGCTCGCAGGGGTCTCATTCAGCAGTGCGAGCGCGGCGCCAGAGAGCGGTTCGTAATGATCCCTGCCCCCCTTCATGCGCTCCGCCGGGATAACCCAGAGATCGCCTTTGATCTCGCTCCAATCCGCGCCCCTCACCTCGCCCGAGCGCTTGGCTGTCAGGATCAGAAAACGCAGAGCTCGCGCCGATCCGCTTGATCGGCTGGCCAGCAGGGTGACGAGGGCCGGCACGTCGGTATAGTGCATGGCCGCGAAGTGATCCTTGTTCCGCTCGGCGCGGGGCAGAAGAGCAGACAGATGCCCTTTCCATCGGGCCGGGTTCTCACCTTCGCGCAATCCGCGGACCTTGGCCGCGTCAAGCACCCGCTCTATCCGAGACCGGACCCTCGTCGCCGTCTCAGCCTTGGATGACCAGATCGGCTTCAGCGCCTCGAGAACCATTTCCGTGTCGACCGACGACACGTCCGCTTTCCAAATCCTGGGCGCGTGCTGGGTCAGGGACGCCTCCCACTGGCCTCTCTGCTTGGGGGATCGCCAGCTGGGCTCGAGCGAATCCATCAGGTCGTTGGCGACCGCAGAGAAAGTGCGAGAGGCAGGTGGAATGAGCGACAGCCGCCGTTGCTCAATCGGATCCAGCCCGTCCGCCAGCATCCGCCGCGCGGCCTCAGCCGCCTTTCGGGCATCAGCGAGGCCGACGCGGTCCAGGCTCCCCAAACCCATCTCCCGCCGCTTCTTGTGCAGATGGAAGATCCAGACCCATCGGCGGGCGCCGGTCTGGTCGATGCGCAGATAGAGGCCGTCGCCATCGGCGTAGAGGCCTGGCTCCTTGAGGGCGAGAGCGCCCTTGCTGGTCAATCTGCTCGTGGTCCGCGCCACCCTGGCCTCCGTGAACGTAAAGAGAACATAGAGCAGCGACAGAACCGGACGCCACCCTAAGCCCGCCCTAAGCTCCGCCCTAATATCGGACGCTGGCTTGCTGCGGACTGCTGTGGACTACGACGGACAAAAAGCCCTGATTTCTAGGGCCTGCCGGGATTGTCTGTGGATTGCTGCGGACCCCTGCGGACGGGGTGGTGGCGGAGACGGAGGGATTCGAACCCTCGGTACCCCTTACGGGGTACGACGATTTAGCAAACCGTTGCCTTCAGCCACTCGGCCACGTCTCCAGCGAAGGGCTCGATAGCGGAGCCTGATGCGTCGTGCAATCCGCTTCGCGCGAAACGACGATGTTAACGTCACATAGAGGGCCGGGCGTGCAGGGTGGCGACTGTACGACGCCACGGATATCCATGCCTGACTGCGCCTCCTCTCTCGCCGCGCCCGCCGCCGCGACGCCGCCGGGCGACGCGGGCGAGGCGCGCGCCCAGCGGGGTCCGTTCCGGCCCGAGGTCTGGCTGAACGCGCGCCGTCGCTCCAGCGTGCGCCTGGCCGCCCACTGGTTTCGGGCCCTCGACGTGACGGTCGCCGTCGGCCTGGCGGCGCTCGTCCTGTGGGCGCTGGAGTCGATCGATCTGCGAACCCTGCCGGTCGGCGCTGTCCTGCCCCTCGCCGTCGGAGTGACGGCGGTTCTGGCCCTGCTGCGGGGCCTGGACCTGTATCGATTCGAGCCGGAGCGGTCGCCCCTGGTCCATCTGGCGGCGGTGCTCGCGGCCCTGGGCCTGGCGATTGCGGCCGCCGTGACTGTGGGCTGGGCGCTGCAAGGCGACGGCCTGGGTCCGGTCCTCCCCTGGGGCCTGACGGCGGCGGCGGCCCTGACCGGTCTGCACGGTCTGTGGCTGATCCTGGTCGGGCGCTGGCGCCGCCAGGGCGCCCTGTCGCCCAACATCGTCATAGTGGGAGCCACACGAAACGCCCAGGCCCTGATCGAACGCGCGCTGGAGCGGCGGGACCTGAACGTCCTGGGCGTGTTCGACGATCGGCTGGCGCGTTCGCCCAGCCGGCTGGCCGGAGTGCCCGTGCTGGGCCGGGCCGACGCCCTGCTGAGCCACCGGATGCTGCCCTATGTCGATCATATCGTACTGGCCATCGACCCTGAGGCCGGGCCGCGCGGGCGCGACTTGGCCCGTCGGCTGGAGACCCTGCCCACGCCCGTGGCCATCCTGGTCGATTCCGAAGCCGGCCGCGACGATGCGCTGAAGCGGCTGGCCGGGGGCCGCCTGGCGCCGCTCGGCAACACGCCCAGCGACGAGCGCCGGGCCTTCGTCAAACGGCTTCAGGATCTGGTGATCGGCGGCCTGGCCCTGATCGCCTCGGCGCCTCTGATGATTCTGATCGCCCTGGCGGTCCGTCTGGACAGTCCTGGGCCGATCTTCTTCCGCCAGCGGCGACACGGCTTCAACCAGGAGGCCATCGTAGTGTGGAAGTTCCGCTCGATGCGCCATGCCGCCGCCGACGCCACCGCAAGCCGCCAGGTGGCCGTCGACGACGACCGCGTCACCCGCGTCGGCCGCTTCATCCGCGCCACCAGCCTGGATGAGCTGCCCCAGATCTTCAACGTCATGTCCGGCGAAATGTCTCTGGTCGGTCCCCGGCCCCACGCCATCGGCATGAAGACCGGCGAGACCGAATCCGCCCTCATGGTGGCCGAATACGCCCACCGTCACCGCATCAAGCCCGGCATCACCGGCTGGGCCGCCGTCAAAGGCTCGCGCGGCCCGGTCCACACCGAGGCCGAGGTGCGCCGCAGAGTCGAGCTGGACATCGACTATATCCAGCGCCAGTCCTTCTGGCTGGACCTGTGGATCCTGCTGATCACCGTGCCCGTTCTGCTGGGCGACCGGACCGCCGTCAGGTGAGCGAGAAACGCATGTTCTGGCGCGGCGTCTGGGGCTATCTGCCGGCCCAGATCGTTCAGGGCGTGGTCGGCTTCCTGACCATCGTCGTCTTCACCCGCCTGCTCAGCCCCGAGGATTTCGGCCGCTACGCCCTGGCCTTTTCGGTCACCAGCCTGGCCCATACCGTCAGCTTCAGCTGGCTGGAGGCGGCCATGGCCCGCTTCTGGGCGGCCGAGCGCACGCCGGGCGGCCTGGCGACCCATTTCGCCAGCCTGTACCGCACCTCCTTCGCCGTCATCGCCGTCTTCACGCCGGTCGCCGCCCTCGCCGTCTGGCTTCTGCCCCTAAGCCCGGCCTTCAAACTGGCCCTGGCCTTCGGCTTGGCCGGAGCGCCCATCCGCAACCTGGCCAAGCTGGCGCAGGAGCGGTATCGCGCCGCCGGCGAGGTGTCCAAGGCCGCCACGGTCGATATGGCCGTCGCTGTCCTGGGCTTTCTGGTCGGGGCCGGGTTCGCCCTGGCCGGCGCGGGCGCCGCCTCGCCCCTGCTGGGCCTGATGATCGCCCCCCTGTTCGCCCTGCCCTTCATCCTGCCGGGCGAACTGCGCCAGTCGGCCGGCGGAACCGTGGATCGTGCGCGGCTGAAGGCCTACGCCGCCTACGGCTATCCCATCGCGGCGTCGCTGACCCTGGCCCTGGTCCTGGCCTCGACCGACCGGTTCCTGTTGGCGGCCTTCCTGGATGCGGCGGCGGTCGGCGCCTATCACGCCAGCTACAGTCTGGCGAACCGCACCCTGGATGTGATGTTCATCTGGCTGGGCGCGGCAGGCGCGCCGGCCATGGTCATGGCGCTGGAGCGCGGCGGCCGCGAGGCCCTGCGCCAGACGGCGCTGGAACAGGGTTCGACCCTGATCCTGATCGGACTGCCCGCCGCCGTCGGCCTGGCCCTGGTGGCCCGCCCCCTGGCCGAGCTGATGATCGGCCCCGAGCTGCGCGTCGCCGCGACCCTCGTCACGCCATGGATCGCGGCCTCGGCCTTTCTGTCCGGCCTGATCGCCTATTATTTCGGTTTCGGCTTCACCCTGGGCAAGAAGACCGGCCTGCTGCTGGTCACCATGGCCGTCCCCGCCGTCGCCAACATCGGGCTGAACCTGATCCTGATCCCTCGTCTCGGCGTGCTGGGCGCCGCCGTCGCCACGGCCCTCAGCTTCGCCATAGGCCTGGTCGCCTGTCTGCTCATAAGCCGCCGCGCCATCGCCCTGCCCATTCCGTGGGAGGCCCTGGTCCGTTGCGGCCTGGCCTCGACCGGCATGGCCCTGGTGGTCTGGCGCCTTCCGCCGCTGGGCGGTTTCATCGAACTGATGCTGGACGCGAGCGTCGGCGGACTGGTCTATGCGGCCCTGGCGCTGACGCTGAACGCCGCAGGGGTGCGCGACGTGCTGAACCGACTGATCAAGGCCCGACGGAGCGCGACGGCATGAGCGGCTCCCGCGCCGATATCCACGACAACCCCGGCTGGGTCGGCGCCCGGCCCGAACTGTCGGTCCTGATCCCCTTCCTGCGCGACGATCCCGAACCCCTGTTGCGCCGGCTGGATACGGAAGGCGCCGCCGTCGCCGGCCGGGCCGAGCTGATCCTGCTGGACGACGGCACGGGCGACCCTGGTTTGACTGCCCGGCTGAAGGCGACGCTGGACGCCCTGGCCCTGCCTGCCCGCCTCGTCACCCTGTCCGCCAATGAAGGCCGGGCGCGCGGTCGCAATCGCCTGACCATCGCCGCCCGCGCCGGCTCGTGGCTGTTCCTCGACAGCGACATGAAGCCCGACAGCCCCCGCTTTCTCCAGACCTGGATCGAGCTGATCGCGCGCGACGATCCGGCTGTAGCCTTCGGCGGCTTTTCGCTGAAGCAGGCGCCGCGCGACCGCCGCTTCGCCGTCCACCGCGCCCTGTCCGGCGCCAGCGAATGCGTCCGCGCCGCCCAGCGCGCCAAGACGCCCGAGAAATACGTCTACACCTCCAATCTCTTGGTGCGTCGCGACGTCTTCGCCGTCGAATCCTTCGACCCCGGCTTCACCGGCTGGGGGTGGGAGGACGTCGAATGGGCCATGCGGGTCGCCCGCCGGTTCCAGGTGATCCACATCGACAATCCCGCCACCCATATGGGCCTGGACACGGTGCCGGACCTGGCGCGCAAGTTCGACCAGGGTGCCGCCAACTTCGCCCGCGTGGTGGCCCTGCACCCCGACATCGTCCAGAACTACCCCAGCTACAGGGCCGCCCGCGCCCTGAAACGCCTGCCGTCCCTGCCCCTGATCCGTCGCCTGGCCAGGGGCGCGGCCCTGTCGCCTCTGTTGCCGACCCGCACCCGCGCCTTCGCCCTGCGCCTGTACCGGGCGGCCGTCTATGCGGACGCGATCTGATGCGGGACGTCGCCGTCCTCATTCCCACCCTGCGTCGCCCCGCCATGCTGGAGCGGGCCCTGCGCTCGGTCTTCGCCCAGGTCGGGTCGCTGGACCGAATCGCCGCCGTGGTCGTCGCCGACAATGACCCCGACGGTTCGGCCTCGGCCGTGGTGGAGCGGCTGCGGGGCGAGGCGCCGGTTCCCCTGACCTACGCCCACGCGCCCGTCCCCGGCGTCGCCACCGCCCGCAATGTCGGCCTGGCCGCCACGGACGCCCCCCTGATCGCCTTCCTGGATGACGACGAGGCCGCCTCCCCCGGCTGGCTGGCCGCCCTTTTGCGGGCCCAGGCCCAGACCGGCGCCGAGGTCCTGTTCGGTCCTATCCGGGGCCGCGTGCCCGAGGGTACGGGCTGGACCACCGCCTATCTGGAGCGGTTCTTTGGCCGCGACGGCCCGGCTAAGACCGGCCTGACCGACCAGATCCACGGCTGCGGCAACAGTCTGATGGTCCGCGCCACGGCCCTGCCCGGCGACGCCCCTTTCGACACGGCCATGAACGAGACCGGCGGCGAGGACGACCGCCTGTTCACCGCCCTGCAGGCGCGCGGCGGCCGGTTCGGCTGGGCCGCCGACGCCTGGGTGGACGAGTTCGCGCCCCCCGACCGCGCCACCCTGAACTACGCCCTGCTGCGCGCCTTCGCCTATGGCCAGAGCCCCAGCCAGCTGGCCGCCGCCCGCCGCGACTGGCCCGGCGTCGCCCGCTGGATGCTGATCGGCGCTGCCCAGACCGCCGTCTGGGGCCTCGTCTCCCTGACCCTCGCCCTGCTCCGCCGCCCCGCCCGCGCCGAAACCCTGGACCGCACCGCGCGCGGCCTGGGCAAGGTCTTCTGGACAAAAGGGTTGGAGCCGAAGCTCTACGGCGCGGCCATGCTTCGCAAAGCCGCTTAACCCGCCAGCCGGGACAGGAATTTGGGCGGCTTATAGGTCGAACGGTTCATGACCACCCCGGCGATACGACCGCCGACAGCCTCGATCTCGTCGCGCAGGATGACCGGGGCGCTCGCGCTCGCCCCGCCGGCCGCGACCACCAGAACCGTCATATCGACGAAGGGCGCCAGAATGATCGCCATGTCGTTGCGGTCCGCCGCCGGGCTGTCGATGACGATGGTGTCGGCGTGCGGCCTCAGGGCGTCCCAGTAGCGCGGCTCTCCCACCGCCTCGACGCGGTGTCCCGAGCGCAGGGCCTCCATGTGAAACCGCGTCGTCCACAGCCGTCCGCCCAGGCAGGGCCGCGCGGTCAGCAGGCGCGCCGGCGGAACCGGCTTGCCGTCCCGCCCCGTCGGCGCCGGCGTGACCGCGAAGAAGCTGGAGCCATCGGGCGAGGCCTGGGCCGGCTTGCCCAGCTGCCCGAACCGGTCCGGTTCGGCGGCGATGGCTTCAAGCTGTCCTTGCTGCGCCAGATCGCCGTCCACCAGCCAGACCGGCTTTCGCGCCCGCACGGCGGCCAGCCGGGCGTATTCGCGCGTGACCGTCGATACGCCTTCACCGGTCGTGGCGGCGGCGAACTGGATCACCCGGGCGCGATGCGCCGGGGCCGGCCCCAGCGCCGCCCACAGACCGGCCATTTCGGACGTCAGATCGACCATCGAATCGCTATGCGCGCTCCACCACGCGCCACAGTATCACGGCCGCCCGCCCAAGCCCCACCGACCTAGTGCGCCTTGGCGGGAGCGACCGCCAGGACTGGCACGTCCAGAGTACGGCGCACCGAGTCGGGCGTCGAAAATCCGCGCCGTGTGAAGATCCTCAGCAGGCCGATGCACAGGGCGGTGAAGGCGGCGAACAGGAAGACGGCGGCCAGGGCCGGCGCCTTCAGGCTCTTGCCCGTCGCCGGGGGCTGGGCCCGTTCGATCACGGTGACGTTGTCGGCGCCGGCGGCGACCAGGGCGTTGTCGGCGCGGCTCTGGCTTTCGCGTTGCTGAAACTCGCGGATGTTGGCGGTCAGGACCTCGCGGTTGCCCGCCAGGGTCGCATTCTCAGACTCCAGGGCCGTCAGCCGCGCCTGTCGCGACCGAATGTCCGAGAGCTGCCGATCCAGGACCGCCAACCGGGCCGCCAGGGCGTCGCGGTCGGCCTGGGTGTTGATTCGGGTCGTCTCCAGCTCGGTCCAGACCGGGTTGGGTCCAGTGCGAACCTCCTTAGGCCCGACCGCCGTTCCGCTGGCGACATAGGCTTGCAGTTGGGCGATCCGCGCCTCGATGTCCTTCACCGGCTGGGCGTCGGGCTGATAGCGCGACAGCAGCTGCTGGCGTTCGGTGCGCAGTTGCAGCACCTGATCCTGGGCCGAGATGTTCAGGTCCTGCTGCAGGGCGACCTCGGCCGGCGTACTGGCCTGCAGCGCCACGAGCGTGCTCAGCCTCTGGCTGGTCTGGTTCAACTGGCTCTGCGTCGCCATCCGATCGGCGAAGGTCGTCTGATAGGTCGCTGCCAAGGTGGCCTTGGCGGCGGCGAAGTCGCCGATGTCGTTCGACGTCAGAAACTGCTCATAGGCCCGGTCCGCGGCGTTCAGATCCTCTTCAAACGCAAGGCGCTGGCTGGCGATGGCCGGGGTCTTGTCCTGAAAGACTTCGCGACGATAGGCCAGATACTGATCGATCACGCTGTTCAGGATGCGGGCCGCCTGCTGAGGATTATCCGCCTTGTAGCTGACGCGGATGACCGCGCTGCCCGGCGCCGTCGCGACGTTCAGGCTGGAGCCCAGCACCTTGCTGGCCGCCGCCTTCGACTTTTCCGGCGCGCCCTTGGGCGCCCTGCCCAAAATGACCTGGGGGCCCAAGGCGTCGATGACGCGCTGGCGCACCTGGCCCGAACTGAGGATGGCCGCTTCGGAGTTCGCCACCTCGTCGCCCTGCGGCGCCTGCCCCCGTTCGGCCGTCCCCACGCGGGGTTGATAGACATATTCCTGGCCGACGCCCGCGAAGACGGCGCCCTGGGCCGTATAGGTCTTCTTCAAGGTGAAGACGGCGGCGGCTCCCAGGACGAAGATCAGCAGGAAGACGACGACCATCAAGAGCAGTTCGCGGAACAGCAGGCCGACGACGTCCAGCACGCCGTAGCGCGGTCGAGTCGTGACATAGGCCGTCGAACGCATGGCGAGCGAATCCAGGAAACTCTTGATCGACGCCACCTTTCGCTGACCGGCGTTAACCATCGGTTACCCATAAGGGGCGAGGCTGTGATCCATCCTCTTTCCCGGCGGACCAACCGATTCCATGACGTCAGATCGCCGACTGTTCCTGCTGGCCCTCGGATCGGCCGCCGCCACCTTGGCGGCATGCGGCGGCGGGGCTGCCGGCCGAATGCCCCGCCCCATCGACCGCACGCAAAGGGTCCAGCCTTCCAGCCGCGGGGATTTCCCCAACATACCGTTCGCCGACTGGACCGACGAAGAGCCTGAATATCTGCTTTACCCCGGCGATGAGATCGAGGTGGCCCTGCCCACCGCCGCCGAACTGACGCGAACGCTGAAGGTCGGACCTGACGGCCGCGTCGCCCTGCCCCTGATCGGCCAGGTCATGGCGGCGGATCGGAGCCTCTCTGAGTTGGAACATGCGGTGTCTGCGGCCTATGGGTCGCAACTGCTGCGCCCGACGGTGGAGGTGACCCTGCGCCAGGCCGGGCCCATTCGGGTCTGGGTGGATGGCGAGGTCCGCACGCCGGGCGTGATCGAAATGGTCGGAGACCTGGACGCGCACCAGGCCGTCATTCAGGCAGGCGGCCTGCTGCCCACAGGCAAGGCGGAACGGGCGGCCCTGATCCGGCGCGGCCCTGGCGGCGCGCGCATGATGCGGGTGATCGATCTGCGTCCCCGGCGGGGCGAGGTCGTCGCCCTGAGGCGCGGCGACATCATCTTCGTGCCGCGTTCGACCCTTGGCGAACTCGCCGCCTTCTTCACCCAGGTGCGCTCGGCCATGCCGATCGGCTTCAGCTATTCGATCAACGGCTCGAACGGCGCGGGTTACGCCAGCTTCTGAGGCGTAACCGTCTCTGCGGTCAGGCGACCAGACGAACCACGCCGGTGTCGATGTAACGGCGCGCCGCCTTCTGGGCCTCGGCGATCTCTTCGCGATCCATCTCCTGGCTCATCTCGCGGCGGTAAACGCGCGCCTCGATCGAACCCTTCATGGCCGCCAGGTTGAAGATCATGTGGGCCGAGACCCGGTCCATCGGACAGCCGCCCGATCCGGCCGAATACATCATGCCCAGCTTGAACAGCTCGTCGCCCGACATGTCGGCAGTCGGCAGGGGCAGTTCATCCGTCTGCGCGCCGGCCGCCAGGTCGTGCGCCATTTCTTGCGCTTGCATCACCACATCTCCTGAACGAACGCCCTTCTGGGTCCGTCTCTGATGACGCATCAAATACCGCTGGTTTGAAGTTAAAGTTAACGCCGAAAGCCCGTGCAGGACTTTTCAGTAAAGCGAGAATGAATACTCCAGACTCGATTCATAAATCCGAAATCGTTCGGAAACCTGTCGTTTACGCGGGGCGCGCCCGCTGGCCGAAGAGGATAGCCCGCGCCGCCTCGGCGGCCTTTCCAGACCCGCCGGCGTTTCCGCGCCGGTCTTCCAGCACCGCCCTGCCCGCCCTGACAGCCGGCCGGGCGCCGACCCGCTCAAGCCAAGCCGCCAGACGGGGGAACTCGGCCAGATCCTGACCTTGGAGACTGGGCAGTATCCAGGGCCAGGCGGCCATGTCGGCGATGGAATAGTCTCCGGCGAGATAGTCTCGATCCCGCAGGCGGCGATCCATGACGCCATAGAGACGATGGGTCTCGTTCGTATAGCGCCGGACGCCGTAGGCGATCTGGCGCTGATCCTTGATCATGGCCGGAGCATATTGGCGGAAATGGTGGGTCTGTCCGGCCATCGGCCCGAGGCCGCCGACCTGCCAGAACAGCCATTGATCGACCTCTACCCGCGCCCGCATGTCGGTCGGATAGAAGAGGCCCGACTTGTTTCCCAGGTACTGGAGGATGGCGCCGGATTCGAAGATCGAGATGGGCGCGCCGCCGGGTCCGTCCGGATCGACGATGGCCGGCATCCGACCGTTGGGGCTGATCGCCTGGAAAGCCGGCTCGAACTGTTCGCCGACGCCGATGTTCACCGGCCTGACCTCATAGGCCAGGCCCATCTCCTCCAGCGCGATGGAGACCTTCCACCCATTGGGTGTGGGCCAGTACCAGAGCTGGATCGGCGCGTTCATTAGACGATCTCCATTGAGCCTTGCGGACATCTGGGTCGGCGGCCTCGCCTGCGCAACGTCCGTCGATTAATCCTGACACGGTCATTCAGGAGGCGTTCAGACGCAAAGCCGGACTTTGACGTCATTAACGGGTGCTTTCGTCCTCTCGGCGGAAGGCCCAGATTGGAGCACGCTGATGAAACGCCTTACCAAGGCCGCCGTCGTCGCCCTCGCCCTCTCCGCTACCGCCGTTCCGATGATGGCCCAGGCGCAGAGCCGCGACGACCGGCGCGAATATCGCCAAGACCGCCGGGACGACCGCCGCGACTATCGCAACGAACGCCGCGACGATCGACGTGACTGGCGTCAGGGCGAATACCGGGATCGCCAGGAATACCGCCACGATCGCCGCGATGACCGCCGCGATTATCGCGTCGAACGCCGGGATGATCGTCGCGACTGGCGTAACGACCGCTGGGACCGCAACAATCGCGACTGGTGGCGAGGTCGGTCCGAGTTCCGCGGCTACAACGGGCCTCGGTCGGGCTACTGGTACGCCCCCAGCTACGGCTACTACCGCGTCGAGCCGCGCTACTACGGCTATCGGTGGCGGACCGGCGCCTATCTGCCGGCCCGGTATCGGACCTACTATGTCCGCGACCCCTATTTCTACGGCCTGCGTCCGGCGCCGCACGGCTATCGCTACGTCCATGCCGGCAGCGACATTCTTCTGGTCGCCGTCGCGACGGGTCTGATCGCCAGCGTCCTTTCGAACGTCTATTGATCCGACCCGGGGCTGAAGCGCGGTTCGAATGAAGAAGGCCCGGAGAGCGATCTCCGGGCCTTTTTTCAGAGGTTCCGTCAGACGGGGCGGAGGCGGAGGTCAAAGCCCCAGCTTGGCCTTCAGGATGTCGTTGACGGCGGCCGGATTGGCCTTGCCGCCCGTGGCCTTCATGACCTGGCCGACGAACCAGCCGAGAGCCTGAGGCTTTTCGGCGACGGCGGCGGCCTTGTCCGGATTGGCGGCGATGATCTCGTCGACAGCCTTCTCGATGGCGCCGGTGTCGGTCACCTGTTTCAGGCCGTGCTTCTCCACCACCTCGGCCGGCGAGCCTTCGCCGTTCCAGACGTGGTCAAACACCTCCTTGGCGATCTTGGAGGAGATGACGTTGGTCTCGATCAGTTCGACCAGCTGGGCCACATGGGCGGCCGGCAGCGGGTTCTCGCTGAAGTCCTTGCCGTCGGCGGCCAGACGCGCCGACACCTCGTTCGTCACCCAGTTGGCGACCAGCTTGGCGTCGCGACCCTGAGCGGCGGCCTCGAAATAGTCGGCCTTGGCCTGTTCCGAGATCAGCACGATGGCGTCGTACTGGGACAGGCCGTACTGGCTCATCAGACGTTTGCGCTTGTCGTCCGGCAGTTCGGGCAGAGACGCCTTGATCTCGGCGATCCAGGCCTCTTCCAGGTCCAGCGGCAGCAGGTCGGGGTCGGGGAAGTAGCGGTAGTCCTGCGCCTCTTCCTTGGAGCGCATCGACCGCGTTTCGCCCTTCACCGGATCGAACAGGCGGGTTTCCTGAATGATCGAACCGCCGTCCTCGAGGATCTCGATCTGGCGGCGCGCCTCGTACTGGATCGCCTGGGAGATGAAGCGGAACGAGTTGACGTTCTTGATCTCGCAGCGCGTGCCCAGGAAGCTGAAGTCGCCCGTGGCCTTGAACTTCTCATAGTTGCCGGCGCGGCAGACCGAGACGTTCACGTCGGCGCGGAGGTTGCCCTTCTCCATGTCGCCGTCGCAGGTGCCTAGATAGACCAGGATGGTCCGGATCTTCTTGACGTAGGCGACCGCCTCTTCCGGCGTGCGCAGGTCAGGCCGCGAGACGATCTCCATCAGGGCCGTGCCGGCCCGGTTCAGGTCGACATAGCTCTCGGTCGGCGACAGGTCGTGGATCAGCTTGCCCGCATCCTGCTCAAGGTGCAGCCGCTCGATGCCGACGTTGAAGAAGCTGCCGTCCTCGGCCTCCACCTCGACCACGCCTTCGCCGACGATGGGGTAATAGAGCTGGCTGATCTGATAGCCCGTCGGCAGGTCGGGGTAGAAGTAGTTCTTGCGGTCGAACTGGCTGCGCTTGTTGATCTGCGCACGCAGGCCCAGACCGGTCTTCACCGCCTGTTCGACGCAGTGCTTGTTCAGGGTCGGCAGCATGCCGGGGAAGCCGGCGTCCACCAGCGAGACCTGTTCGTTCGGCCCCGCGCCGAAGCCGACGGCGGCGCCGGAGAAGAGCTTGGCCTTGGAGGCCACCTGGGCGTGGATCTCCAGCCCCATGACGATTTCCCAATCGCCGGTGCGGCCCTTGATGGTTTTCGGGTTCGGAACAGTGTCGGTCATGGGGTCGTCCTAGCGCCGTCGGCGGCGGCGAGAAAGAGGCTGTCTTGAGGGTGTCGCGAAATCGCGCTCAACTTCGGTCGCCTCAATGGAGAATCCCATGTCCAAGACCCTGATCGCCGCCGCTGCGGCCTCCCTGCTGCTGGTCGGCGCCGCCTCGGCGCAGACCGCGCCGGCTACGGCCCCGGCCCAAGACCATGCTCATGCCGAGCATCACGCCCATCCGACCATCGACAGCCCGATCGAGGCCCTGGTGAACGATCCGGCGACCAAGGCCGTGCTGGAGAAGCACCTGCCCGGCATGGACAAGCATCCCGCCTACGGCCAGTTCAAGGCCATGACCCTTCGGCAGGTCGCCCCCTATTCTCAAGGGGCCATCACCGACGAGAAGATCGCGGCCATCGACGCGGATCTGAAGGCGCTGCCGGAAGCCTAATCTTCCCCTCTCCCGGAGGGAGAGGGAGGGGCCCACGCCGCAGGCGTGGGAGGGTGAGGGAAAGACGTTGGCCGTCAATAACATGGTCTTCCCTCACCTAAGCCTTTCGGCCACCTTCTCCCTCCGGGAGATGGAGCCGCAACCATGACGAGACAAGAGCGAACGGATCGAGCGCGGACGCTGAGACAGACGTCCGGTCTGGCGGAACGACGTGCCTGGTCTCTGTTGCGCGGCGGGCGGTGCGACGGGTTCAAGTTCCGTCGGCAGCATCCGATCGATCGCTACCGTGCGGACTTCGCCTGCGAGGCGCTGAGGCTGGTCATCGAACTGGATGGCCCGGTCCATGAGCGGGACGAGGTAGTGCTGAACGACCATTATCGCCAGCTGGACATCGAAGCGCTGGGGTGGGTCGTCATAAGGTTTACCAATGCTCAGGCCCTGGGGGAGCCGCATCAGATCACCGATGCGGTCCGCGATCATGCGAGACGGGTGAGGTCGGTCCCTCACCCTCCCACTCAACTGCGTTGAGCGGGCCCCTCCCTCTCCCTCCGGGAGAGGGAAAGATCAGTTCACCACCACTGACCCGGCTTGGCCGTGAAGCCCGCCGCCCGTTCCAGCGCCGCGCCGACCTGGAAGACCGTGGCCTCGTCCAGGGCCTTGCCGATAACCTGGAGGCCGAGCGGAAGGCCGTTGGAATCGACGCCGGCGGGGACCGAGAGGCCCGGCAGGCCGGCCAGATTGGTCGTCACCGTGAAGACGTCGTTCAGATACATGGTCAGGGGGTCGATCTGCTTGTCCCCCAGGGCGAAGGCGGCCGACGGGGTCGAGGGGGTCAGGATGGCGTCCACCTGGCCCCAGACATTGTCGAAGTCCTCGGCGATGCGGCGACGCACCTTCAAGGCGCGGACGTAGTAGGCGTCGTAGAAGCCGGCCGACAGCACATAGGCGCCGATGGTCAGGCGACGCTGGACCTCCTTGCCGAAGCCCTCGGCTCGCGAAGCGGCGTAGAGGTCGTCCAGCGACTTGAAGTCATCCGCCCGGTGCCCGAACCGCATGCCGTCATAACGGGCCAGGTTGGACGAGGCCTCGGCCGGCGCCACGATATAGTAGGTCGGCAGGGCGTATTTGGTGTGCGGCAGGCTGATGTCCACGATCTCGCAGCCGGCGTCCTTCAGCCAGGCCACGCCCTGGTCCCACAGGGACTGAATCTCGGCGGACATGCCGTCCACCACATATTCGCGCGGCACGCCGATGCGCAGGCCCTTGACCGACTGGCCGACCGACTGGGTCCAGTCGGGCGTCGGGACGTCCAGGCTGGTGGAGTCCTTGGCGTCGAACGAGCACATGGATTGCAGCAGCAGGGCCGCATCCTCGACCGTCTTGGTGATGGGGCCGGCTTGGTCCAGCGATGAGGCGAAGGCCACCATGCCGAAGCGGCTGGCGCGGCCATAGGTGGGCTTGATCCCGACCGTGCCGGTGAAGGCGGCGGGCTGGCGGATCGAGCCGCCGGTGTCGGAGGCGGTGGCGGCCAGGCACAGGTCCGCCGCCACGGCCGAGGCCGAACCGCCGGAAGACCCGCCCGGCGTCAGATCGGCGTTGGAGCCGGTCGACTTCCACGGATTCTTGACCGGACCGAAGGCCGAGGTCTCGTTCGACGAGCCCATGGCGAATTCGTCCATGTTCAGCTTGCCCAGCATGACCGCCCCGTCGCGCCACAGATTGGCGGTGACGGTCGATTCATAGGGCGGCACGAAGCCGCGCAGCATGTTGGACCCGGCCGTGGTCTGGACGCCCTCGGTGCAGAACAGGTCCTTTATGCCCAGGGGTGCGCCTTCCAGCGCCCCGCCCTGGCTGGAGGCGATGCGGGCGTCGGAGGCGCGGGCCATGTCCATGGCCTTGTCCGCCGTCACCTCGACATAGGCGTTCAGCGTCGGATTGGCGGCCTCGATGGAGGTCAGGAAGGCCTGGGTGATTTCGGCCGAGGAAAAGTCCTTGGCCTTCAGGCCGTCGACGGCGGCTTTCAGGGTCAGTTTGGTCAGGTCGCTCATGATTACTCGACCACCTTGGGCACGACGAAGAAGCCGTCGGCGGACTTCGGGGCGTTGGACAGGACAGCCTCGATCTTGCCGCCGTCGGTGACCACGTCCTCGCGCAGGCGCAGGGGCTGGGCGACGTTCGAGGTCATGGGCTCGACGCCGTCGACATCGACCTCGTTCAGCTGCTCGATCCACTGCAGGATGCCGTTCAGCTCCTGGGCCAGCGGCTCCAGCCGATCCTCGGGGGTCTTGATGCGGGCGAGATGCGCAACCTTGCGCACCGTCGCAGCGTCGATGGCCATGCGGCCCTCCAACACACAGAATGAAACGAAGGGGTCGGATTAGCGGTCCCGACTGGGATTCACAAGGATCAGAAGCCGCCCAACTGCCGCCATATTGCAAAGCTCTCCCTAAGATCTGGGCCGCTGGAGAAGATCGAATGCTCGCCGTTGCCATCCTAGCCGTCGCTGTGCTGGCGCAAACCCCTTCTGCACCGGACTCATGTGACTACGACAAGGAGGCGATGACGGCCTTGTCTCCCGATGAATTCGACCAGGATATAGAAGGCGGCTGGCGGGCCCTCTCGTACAAGCCGGGATGTACCGAAGCTGCGGCCGATCTGCTGGCGGCCTACCGTACGGCCCATTGGGGGTCGCTGACACCGGGGGAGCTGCATGTGAACTATTGGCATGAAGGCCAGCTGAGAGCGTCTTTGGACCAACGCCTCCGCGCGAAGCGACTGCTCCTCGCCGGGGTCAACCCCGCCATCACCAGCGACGGGTTCCAGGACTATGCGATCGGCACAGTGGCTTTTCTGGACAATGATCGAGAGGCGCTCCAGGCCGCCCGTGATCGTTTAGCCGCAACGCCGCCTCCGGACAATTGGGCGGAGACCGTCGCTGCGTTTCGGGAGCGGTTCGGCGTGGAGATGAAATGGCCCATGAATCTCAACGTTCTGGACAATATGCTGGCCTGTTTCGGTCGCAGCTACGACGAGGCCTATGAGGGCTGTAAGGCGCGTTAGGCTTTGACACTTCGCCTAGGCGCGACTACCGCCCGACCGTGCCCGTTCTCGACCTCCTCGACCTGCCCGCCGCCTGCCCGCCCGAGACCCCGTGGATGGGGCTGGATCTGGGCGAGAAGACCATTGGGGTGGCCGTGTCGGACGCCACCCGCCTGATCGCCTCGCCGCTGGAGCTGATCCGTAAGTCCAAGTTCACGCATGAAGCCGAACAGCTGTTCAAGCTAATGGCCCATCGCAAGGTCTCGGCCCTGGTGATCGGCCTGCCGGTCAATATGGACGGAACCGAGGGGCCGCGCGCCCAGTCGTGCCGCGCCTTCGCCCGCAATCTGGAGCGGCTGCGGCCCATCAACGTCGCCTTCTGGGACGAGCGGCTGTCCACCAGCGCGGTCGAGCGGTTCCTGATCGAGGACCTGGACCTGAACCGCAAGCGCCGGGCCGAGGTCGTGGACCGCACCGCCGCCGCCTGGCTTCTGCAGGGCGCGCTGGACCGGGTGCGGGATCAGGCGAGCTGGATTTGACCGGGCTGATCGCCGGCGTCCTGCCGGTCTTTCTGATGATCGCCCTGGGCTATGGCTTGCGAAAGTCCGGCTTCCTGCCCGATGAGGCGTGGCGGCCGATCGAGAAGCTGTCGATCAATATCTTCTATCCCAGCTTCCTGATCCCCGCGATCTGGCATGCCGATCTGGCCGGCGGCGGGGCGACAGTGGCGGGGGCGTCGGCGGTCGGGGCGACCCTGATCGTGGCGGCGGCGGCCTATGCGGCCAAGCCCCTGATCCCGCTGGGCGGGCCGGCCTACACCAGCGTGTTCCAGGGGGTGATCCGCTGGAACAGTTTCGTCTTCGTGCCGGTGATCCAGTCGGTCTATGGCTCGACCGGGACGGCCATGGCGGCGGTGGCCATCGCCTTCATCATTCCGGTGACCAATATCACCTGTGTGGCGGTTCTGGCCAAGTGGGGAGCGCTGAAGCGCGAGCCCTCGGTGCTGGGTCTGGCGAAGTCGATGATCGCCAATCCGATCCTGCTGGCCTGTCTGATCGGTCTGGGGCTGAACCTGCTGCGGGTCCCGCTGATCCCCGGCCTGTCGGATGCGATGGACCTGCTGGGCGCGGCCGCCCTGCCCCTGGGGCTGATCGTCGCCGGGGCCGGCCTGTCCTTCGCCGAGGTCAGGCGGCGCCAGGGGACCATCGCCGCCGTGACCCTGGTCAAGCTGGGCGTCATGCCGCCGCTGATGTGGCTGATCGCCTGGGCCCTGGGCGGCGACAGCTTGACCCAGGGGGTGGCCCTGATCTGCGGGGCGGCGCCGGGATCGGCCGCCTCCTATATGCTGGCGCGGCAGATGGGCGGGGATGCGCCCCTGATCGCGGGGATCATCGCCTCGACCACCGTCGGCAGCGCGGTCGTGATTCCGGTGCTTCTGGCCCTGTTCCACTTCGTTTGATCCGCGGTCCGGCCGGCCCCCGGTCTGGCGTTTGCGGCGACTCCCGCCTATAGGCGCGTCTCGATGACCCAGCCCCACGACGTCACCGACCAGACCATTCGAGAGCGGCTGATTCCGTTCCCCAAGGCCCATTTCCTGGCCGCCTCGGATCTGAACCCCTTCGTCACCCCGCAGCTGCTGGACCTGGGCGACGCCTTCGTCGACTTCAATCGCCAGTCGTCCAAGGCCCTGGATCTGCTGCACGGGCGCACGGTCGTGAACCTGTTCTTCGAGAACTCGACCCGCACCAGCTCCTCGTTCGAGATCGCCGCCAAGCGGCTGGGCGCAGACGTGGTGACCATGCCGGTGGCCTCTTCGTCGGTGAAGAAGGGCGAGACCCTGATCGATACGGCGGTGACGCTGAATGCGATGAAGCCGGACATTCTGGTGATCCGCCACTCGGCCTCGGGCGCGGCGGAGCTGCTGAGCCAGAAGGTCGGCTGCGCCGTCGTCAACGCCGGGGACGGCCGGCATGAGCACCCGACCCAGGCCCTGCTGGACCTGCTGTCGATGCGTCGCGCTTTCGGGGATGTGACCAGCCTGACGGTCGCCATCTGCGGCGACATCACCCACAGCCGGGTGGCGCGCTCGAACGTCGCCCTGTTGCAGATGATGGGGGCGCGGGTGCGCCTGATCGGGCCGCCGACCCTGGTGCCGGGCGACGCCGACCGCTGGGGCTGCGAGGTCTTCCACGACATGCGCGAGGGGCTGGCGGGCTGCGACGTGGTCATGATGCTGCGGCTTCAGCTGGAGCGGATGGCCGGCGCCCTGGTGCCCTCGACCCGCGAATATTTCCGCTTCTGGGGCCTGGACCGCGAGAAGCTGGCCTGGGCCAAGCCGGGCGCCCGCGTCATGCACCCAGGGCCGATGAACCGGGGGGTCGAAATCGATTCCGACGTGGCCGACGACCTGGACGTCTCCCTGATCCAGGATCAGGTCGAGATGGGCGTCGCCGCCCGCATGGCCGTGCTGGCCTCCCTGTCGGCCCGCTGGGGGGACAAGTGATGACCACCCTCGCCATCCTCAACGCCCGGCTGCTGGACCCCGCCAGCGACTATGACGGCCCCGGCGGCGTCCTGATCGAGAATGGCCGCATCGTGCGCGTCGTTCACGGTGCGGCTCAGATCGACGCCGATCAGGTGATCGACGCCGATGGCCTTTGCCTGTCGCCCGGCCTGATCGACATTCGGGTCAAGACCGGCGAACCCGGCGCTGAACCGAAAGAGACGCTGAAGTCCGCCAGCCTGGCCGCCGCGGCCGGGGGCGTGACCACCATCGTGGTCCAGCCCGACACCGATCCCGCCGTGGACGACCCGGCCATGGTCGACTTCATCCAGCGGCGCGGCGCGGCCCTGAATCTGGTCAATGTCCGTGCGGCCGGCGCCGCGACCAAGGCCCTGGACGGCCAGCGGATGGCCGAGATCGGCCTGATGGACGAGGCTGGCGCCCTGTATTTCACCGACGGCGACAAGGTGATCGTCAACAGCCGCACCCTGCAAAGGGTGATGAGCTACGCCGCCGCCTTCAACGCCCTGATCGCCTGTCGTCCGTCCGACCCCTGGCTGACGGAAGGGTCTGTCGCGGCCTCGGGCGAACTGGCCACGCGCCTGGGCCTGTCCGGCAGCCCGGCCATCGCCGAGCGCATCGGGCTGGAGCGCGACCTGGCCCTGGTCGAACAGACGGGCGCCCGGTTCCTGGTGGATCAGATCTCGACCGAGGGGGCGCTGGAGACCCTGGCGCGGGCGCGGGCCAAGGGGCTGGAGGTCGCCGTCAGCGTCTCGATCAACCACCTGTGCTTCAACGAGGTGGACATCGGCGACTATCGCACCTTCTACCGGTTGGACCCGCCGCTGCGGTCGGAGACTGATCGCCAAGCCCTGATCGAGGCGGTGCGCGAGGGGCTGATCGACGTGATCACCTCGGCCCACGCCCCTGCCCCCGCCGAGGACAAGCGCCGTCCCTTCGCCGAGGCCGCGCCCGGCGCCGTGGGCCTGGAGACCCTGCTGTCGGCCGCCCTGACCCTGCACCACGAGGACGGTCTGGACCTGCTGGACGTGCTGAGGCCCCTGACCCAGGGACCGGCGGCGCTGCTGGGCCTCGACGCCGGGGTGCTGGCCGAAGGCGCGCCGGCCGACCTGGTGCTGTTCGACCCCGGCGCGCCGGTGATCGTGGATGCGGATACGCTGCGCTCCAAGTCGAAGAACTCGCCGTTCGACGGACGCAGACTGCAGGGCAAGGTGATCGGGACCTGGGTGGGCGGCCGCAAGGTTTTCTGACCCACCCTTCCCTCTCCCGCTGGGAGAGGGCTTGAGCGCACGAGAGCGAAGCGATCGTCCTGGCGCGACCCGAAGGGCGGCGCGAAGCAGCCAAAGGTGAGGGGTACGTGGTGCGAACTGGCCCGCCGCCGGTCCCTCATCCGGCCCTTCGGGCCACCTTCTCCCAACGGGAGAAGGATCGATCACACCGTCAGCATTCGCTTCACCACCCGTTTGAACGGCGCCGTGGCCTGGCCGGCGCGCAGGGCGGCGCCGCGCGCCAGACGGGCCGGGGGCGTTTCCTGGGTGAACAGGCGGACCAGGGCGTTGGTGCCCTGGTACAGGGGCCAGCTGGCGAGGCGGTGGTCGCGTTCATAGCGGGCCAGCAGACGTTCCGACCCGATGTCCCCGCCCCGCGCCGACTTCAACACCTTGGCCAAGACGTCCTGTCCGCGCAGACCCAGGTTGAAGCCGTGGGCGGTGACCGGGTGCATGCCCACCGCGGCGTCGCCGATCAGGGCGAAACCCTCGCCCGCGAACCGGCGGCTCCAGGTGGTGGCCAGCGGATAGGCGCAGCGTTCGCTGACCAGTTCCAGCCCGGTCAGCCGGCCCTTCAGCCGCCGTTCCATCTCGACCGCGAAGGCGTCGGGCGACAGGCGCATCAGGTCGGCGATGGCGGGGGCGGCCAGGGTGAGGACGACGGAGGAGACCCGCTCCTGGGCGTCCGCGACCGGCAGCAGGGCGACGGTCTGGCGATGGTCGAACCATTCGGTCGCGACATGGCCGTGCGCCTGGTCGTGGCGCATCCGGCAGACCATCATCGACCGGCCCAGCCGGTTCATCTCGACCCCGACGCCCAGTTGGTCGCGCACGCCGGAAAAGCGGGAATCCGCCGCCACGATCAGCCTGGCCCGGATCGTCACGCCGTCGTCCAGCACGATCCGGCCGCGCGGGGGGGCGCCCTGGACGGCGCAGCTGGCCACCCGCCGCCCGGCCATCAGGGTCACGCCCGCCTGGCCCTCGACGACCTCGAACAGGGCGCGGCGGATCAGGTGGTTGGGGATCAGGACGCCCAGCCGGTCGGCGCCGCCGGCGTCGAAGGTCAGGGCGAAGGGCGAGCCGCCGTCCAGCACCCGCGCCTCGCGCAAATCCGAAATCTCTTCCGCCGGAACCCGGTCCCAGGCGCCGAGAGACTTCAACAGACGGATCGAGTTGTGGGTCAGGGCGATCTCGCGTCCGTCGAAGGCCGGATCGCGCAAGGCCGCCTCGTCCTGTCCCTCGATCAGGGCGATCGTCAGCCCCGCCCCGGCCAGGGACCGGGTGAAGGCCAGGCCGGCCGGGCCGGCCCCGACCACGGCCACGTCGAACATCAGATCATCGCGCATGCTGAACTCCTGATCGTCCTCCTGCCCTAGCCGGTTCGTCCGCTCCTTGATCGAGCGCAAATCGTCGCGTCAGCGCGGGCGGCGGCAGGCAGCAGCCTTGGCGACTTCGGCGCCCAGCACCGACTGGACCGCCAGAGGGGTGTCGGTGGCGATGACGGTCACGCCCTGGCGGAAAAGGTCGCGGTATTCGGAGACGTCGCCGTCGGCGGCGTAGCGGTCGTCGCGGCGGCGCCCCTCCGCCCCCAGGGTGCCGAACTGGACCTCGATCCCCGCCTGACGCAGGGCCGACCACAGGGCGGGCCGCTCCTCGCGCGTGCCGGTCCAGGCCAGGATCTGGGCCGGGTTCAGCCCCTCCAGATCCTCCACGCCGTCCAGACCGGCCGAGATCATCATCTCCGGCGCAAGAGCCGCGACGGCGCGGGCGTCGGCGTCATTATAGGTGATCAGGATGACCCGGTTCTGCGCTCCCGAGCGCCGCACCTGGGCGATGATGGTTTTCGCCAGATCGACCGTGGTCGCGCCTTCGGCCGGTTTCAGATCCAGGCTGGCGATGGCGCCGACGCGGCCGGCGGCGTCCAGGGCCTCGGCCAGGGTCGGGGGTGCGGCTTCGGTCAAGGCGCCGTTCGAGGCCTTCAGCCGGGCGGCCTTGACCTGGGCCAGGGTCAGGTCGGCGACGCGGCCCCGCCCGGTCGTGGTCCGGTCCATCGTCTCGTCGTGCATCAGCACCAGATGGCCGTCCTTAGTCAGGATCGCGTCCAGTTCGAGGATGGCGCCGGGAATGGCTCGCCCGGTCGCCTCGATGGCGGCGATGGAGTTCTCGGGCTGATCCGGCGCCGAGACCGCCCTATGGGCGGAGATGGCCACGCCGCCGTCGCGGACACAGTCGAAATAGGCGGCCATGGCCGGGCGGGACACGGGCCCCTCCCCGCCGGTCGGGGCGCCGACGCAGGCCGAAACCGATATCAGCAGGATCGAGGCGGCAACGGCGGTGGAATATCGGCTCATGAGAGTCTCCGGAAAGGCGGGCGGACCTGACCCTGCGTCATTCATCGGGTCAAGAGGTCGGATCGCCCTTGCTCCGTAAGGCGCGCCGACGCATTTTGCCGCAACAATTCGCGGGGAGAGAATCAAAGTGCAGGATCTGGTGGGGCCCGCGGTCGGGACCTTGGCGCTGGTCGCGCTGGGCGGATATCTGCTCGGCTCGATTCCGTTCGGCGTGGTGATCACCCGCGCCGCCGGCGCCGGCGACGTGCGCAACATCGGCTCCGGCAATATCGGCGCGACCAATGTGCTGCGCACCGGGCGCAAGGATCTGGCCCTGGCCACACTGCTGCTGGACGCCGGCAAGGGGGCGGTCGCCCTGTTGATCGCCCGCGCCCTGTTCGACAGCCAGGCTGCGGGCGCCATCGCCGGCGGCGCGGCCTTCCTGGGCCACCTGTTTCCCGTCTGGCTGAAGTTCAAGGGCGGCAAGGGCGTTGCCACCTTCTATGGTCTGCTGCTGGCCGCCGCCTGGCCCCTGGGCCTGATGGCCGGCGCGGTCTGGCTGATCAGCGCCTTCGCCTTCCGCTATTCGTCGCTGGCGGCGCTGATCTCCTCGGCGACTGCGCCCCTTCTGGCCCTGCTGCCGCTGGCCGCCGTCGGCCTGCCGGTGGACATGCCGATCCTGGCCCTGACCGTCTTCGCCGCCGTGCTGATCTGGATCCGCCATCATCAGAACATCGCCCGGCTGCTGAAAGGCGAGGAGCCGCGCATCGGGGCCAAGAAGGCGTGACCCCGGCGGCGGACGAACGGTTCGCCAGGCTGCGGCTCGCCCGGACCGACCGCATCGGTCCCGTCGCCTTTTCCCAGCTGCTGGGCCGTTATGGGTCAGCTGTCCGCGTGCTGGAGGTCTTGCCCGACCTGGTCCGCAAGTCCGGCGCGGCCTCCATTCCGCCGCCCGTCGCAGGCATTGAGCGCGAACTGGCTGACGGCGAGCGGATCGGCGCGCGCCTGCTGGTGCTGGGCGATCCTGACTATCCTGAGATGTTGGCAAACCTGGACCCGCCGCCGCCGATTCTGTGGGCCCGGGGTCGGATCGATCTATTGAACATGCCCAGCGTCGCCATCGTCGGCGCCCGCATCGCCTCGGCGGGCGGGCAGAGAATCGCGCGCGGCCTGGCGCTGCAACTGGGGCAGGCCGGTCATGTCGTCGTCTCGGGCATGGCGCGCGGCATCGACGCCGCCGCCCACGAAGGCGCCCTGGCGACGGGGACCGTGGCGGTCCTGGGCGGCGGGGTGGACGACGTCTATCCGCCCGAACACGCGGATCTTTACGCGCGGCTGATCGACCAGGGCTGCGTCGTGTCGGAAAGCCCCGTCGGCGCGCGGGCCCAGGCGCGGGACTTCCCCCGCCGCAACCGCATCATCTCGGGCCTTTCGCGCGGCGTCGTGGTGGTGGAGGCGGAGATCAAGTCGGGATCCCTGATCACCGCCCGACTGGCGGCCGAACAGGGGCGCGACGTCTTCGCCGTGCCGGGCTCGCCGCTGGATCCGCGCGCCAAGGGGCCGAACGAACTGCTGCGCCAGGGCGCCATCCTGTGCGAGGGGATCGAGGACATCGAGCGCGCCTTCAACACCCTGCGCAGCCTGCGCGCGTCGCCGTCGGATCCCATGGACTATGGCGAGGTGGACGACGCCTTCCTGGACCGGGTCGCCGCCCTGCTCTCCCCCACCCCGACGCCGCGCGACGAGATCGCTCGCGCCCTGAACGCCCCGATGGGCCAGGTGGCGGCCGCACTGCTGGAGCTGAGCCTGGCGGGCCGCGCCGAGCTGCTGCCGGGCGGTCTGGCGTCCATATAGTGAAGTCTCTTCCGGATTCGTCTTCGATCCGTGATAGTCACCCGATATTTCGCAAGTTTACGGGCGTCCGGGGGCCGGTGCATTGACACATGGCTCCGCTCCAACCACGTTCGCGCCCCTTCCCGAGACCGAACACGCATGAACCTCGTCATCGTCGAGAGCCCCGCAAAGGCCAAGACCATCAATAAATACCTCGGCTCCGGCTACGAGGTTCTGGCGTCCTACGGCCACGTCCGCGACCTGCCGTCCAAGGATGGGTCGGTCCTGCCCGACGACGACTTCTCCATGCACTGGGAGGCCGACGCCAAGGGCGCCAAGCGCCTGTCCGAAATCGCCGAGGCCGCCAAGCGCGCCGACCGCGTCATCCTGGCGACCGACCCTGACCGCGAAGGGGAAGCCATCAGCTGGCACGTGCTGGAAGTGCTGAACAAGAAGAAGGCGCTGAAAGACACCCACGTCGAACGCGTCACCTTCAACGCCATCACCAAGTCCGCCGTCCTCGAGGCCATGGCCAATCCGCGCCAGCTGGATATGGAGCTGGTCGAGGCCTATCTGGCGCGCCGCGCGCTGGACTATCTGGTCGGCTTCACCCTGTCGCCCGTGCTGTGGCGCAAGCTGCCGGGCGCGCGCTCGGCCGGTCGCGTCCAGTCGGTGGCGCTGCGCATCGTCGTCGATCGCGAGATGGAGATCGAGAAGTTCAAGCCTCAGGAATACTGGTCCATCGAGGCCGACCTGAACGCCGACAGCCCGCCCTTCACCGCCCGTCTGGTCAAACACGCCGGCAAGCGGGTGCAGCGTCTGGACATCAAGGACGAGGCGACCGCCGCAGCCGCCCGCGCCGCCATCCAGGCCGGCGACTTCACCATCAATTCGGTCGAGAAGAAGCCGGTCCGTCGCAACCCGGCGCCGCCCTTCACCACCTCCACCCTGCAGCAGGAGGCTGCGCGCAAGCTGGGCTTCACCGCCCAGCGCACCATGCAGGCGGCGCAAAAACTGTATGAGGGCGTGGACGAGACCGGCGGCCTGATCACCTATATGCGGACCGACGGCGTCTCGGTCAGCCCCGAGGGTCTGGCCCAGGCGCGCGAGGTGATCGGCAAGGAGTACGGCCCCGCCTATGTCCCGGCCGAACCTCGCCATTACAAGGTGAAGGCGAAGAATGCTCAGGAAGCGCACGAAGCGATCCGGCCGACCAACATCGCCCGCCATCCCGACAGCCTGCGCCTCGATTCCGATCTTCAGCGCCTCTATGAGCTGATCTGGAAAAGGATGGTCGCCTCGCAGATGGAGGCCGCGCGCCTGGACCGCACCACGGTCGAGATCGAGACCTCCGACGGCCAGACCGGCCTGCGCGCCACCGGCCAAGTGGTGACCTTCGACGGCTTCCTGGCCGTATATGAGGAAGGCCGCGACGAGAAGCAGAAGGGCGCGGAAGGCGACGAGGGCGAAGACGACACCAGCCGCCTGCCCGCCCTGAAGGAGGGCGCCAAGGCCAAGGTCGACGCCATCCGCACCGATCAGCATTTCACCGAACCGCCCCCGCGCTATTCGGAAGCCACCCTGGTCAAGAAGCTGGAAGAACTGGGCATCGGCCGCCCGTCGACCTACGCCTCGACCCTGTCGACCCTGCGCGACCGGGAATATGTGCGGGTGGACAAGAACCGCTTCTATCCCGAGGACAAGGGGCGGCTGGTCACGGCCTTCCTGGAGCAGTTCTTCAGCAAATGGGTCGAGTACGACTTCACCGCCGCTCTGGAGACCCGGCTTGACGAGGTGTCGGCCGGCGACCTGAACTGGAAGGTGCTGCTGCGCGAGTTCTGGCAGGACTTCCACGCCGCGACCCAAGCCGCGGGGGAACTGCGCACCACAGCCATTCTGGACGCCCTGAACGAGAGCCTGGGCGCCCATATCTTCCCCGACAAGGGCGACGGGTCCGACCCGCGCGAATGCCCCCTGTGCCATCAGGGCCAACTGAGCCTGAAGACCAGCCGGTTCGGCGCCTTCATCGGCTGCTCGCGCTATCCTGACTGCAAATACACTCGCCCCGTCGCCAGTCCTTCGGCCGAGGACGGGTCGGCCGAGAGCGGCGATCGCGAACTGGGGGTCGATCCGGCGACCGGACACCCCGTGCAGCTGAAGATCGGCCGCTTCGGCCCCTATGTCGAAATCGCGCCGCCGGACGGCGAGAAGCCGAAACGCTCGTCCCTGCCCAAGGGCTGGTCGCCGGCGTCCCTGACACTGGACCAGGCCCTGCGCCTGCTGGCCCTGCCGCGCGAGGTCGGGGTTCACCCCGAGGACGGCAAGATGATCACGGCGGGCCTGGGGCGTTACGGGCCCTTCGTCCTGCACGCCGGCACCTATGCGAACGTCTCGGACATCGACGAGGTGTTCGAGGTCGGTCTGAACCGCGCCGTGGCCCTGCTGGCCGAGAAGCGCGCGGGTCGTCCCGGTCGCGGCGCCGCTGCGGCCCCGCTGAAGGACTTGGGCGCACACCCGGAGACGGGCGAGCCGATCCACGTCATGGCCGGCCGCTTCGGTCCCTATGTGAAGTCGGGCAAGATCAACGCCACCCTGCCCAAAGGCACGGCGCCCGAAGACCTGACCTTGGAAGCCGCCCTGCCGCTTCTGGCCGCCAAGGCCGGCGCGGCGCCGAAGAAGAAGGCGCCAGCGGCGAAGAAGGCTGCGGCTGCGAAGAAGCCCGCCGCCAAGAAGGCGCCGGCGAAGAAGGCCAAGGCGAAGGCGGAAGGCTGACGTCCTTCTCCCCTTGCGGGAGAAGGATCAGTTGAGGGTGATCCGCCGCGCGCCCACTGGGATCGCAAGCTCGTCGCCAGACCATTGCGCGGCCCGCCCGTCGATGCGGACCCGCTCCGGCCGCCCCTCGCCCGCCGGCCATTGCAGCACATAGCCGCCCGGCGGCGTCGCGCCCTCGCCCAAGGTCAGCACATAGGCCGCCCCCTGTTTGCGATAGGCGTAAGTCAGCGCCCCATAGGCGGTGCGCAGATCCTTCACCCCCACGCCCTCGGCCGTGTCCAGCCAGGCCTCAGGCACCCCTGCCGCCAGCACCAGGGCGTGGTCGCGGTCGCGTTCGTAGGCGAACAGGTCCAGGGCCGAGCGGATATAGTCGGAGCTGATCCAGGCGTGGGGCATGTCGCCGATAAAGCGCGGCTCGCGCTTGTCGCGCCCCACCACCTCGGCCCAGCCGTTCCAGGCCTCGGGCCGGCGGTCGGCCATCAGGAAGTCCAGCACCGCCAGAGCCCGGTCCTTCTGGCCCAGCCGCACATAGGC
This sequence comes from Brevundimonas sp. Br13, assembly GCF_055391505.1. NCBI lineage: Bacteria > Pseudomonadati > Pseudomonadota > Alphaproteobacteria > Caulobacterales > Caulobacteraceae > Brevundimonas > Brevundimonas sp. Br13. The sequence goes on from NZ_AP044008.1 coordinate 2,685,637, forward strand.
GCCGACCAGCCGCCATTCGTAGGGGGTATAGTCCTTCCACGCCGTGCGGTTGGCCAGACGGTTCTGGAAGTTTTCCCAATAGAGATCGAAGGTTCGCGCCATCAGTTCGGGCGGAAGATTATCCTGGTCGCCCGACGGCGACAGGGCGATGGTGGTCGAGGTGGCGTCGAAATCGCCGCGGTCGGCGGCGCCCGCGATCCAGTCGATGTCGTGGTGTGCGGCCGTCGCGACGATGGAGGCGCGGATGTCGGCGGCGAACTGATCGCGAGCGGCGGCGTAGCGGGCGGCGGCCTCGGCGTCGCCCAGGGTCTGGGCGATGAAGACGGCGTCCTTGTAGCCCAGCAGGCCCCAGAAATCGTCCCAGTAGGAATAGGCTGCCTTGTCCGAATAGCCCTCGTGGCTGATCGTCGGGGGCAGCAGGCCGTACAGGTGGCGCTGGTCGGGGGCCTGGAAGGCGGCGGTGCGGGTGGAGGCGCGCAGTTCGTCCATATAGGTGATCGCCTTCTGCACCTGGGGCCAGACCTGACGCAGCAGGGCCTCGTCGCCGGTGTAGCGATAGGTCTCGGCGGCCAGGAAGACGAACTCGCCGTGGCTGTCGTTCTCGGGCACCGGATCGGCGCCGCGCGCGTCGACGCAGCACGGAACCTTCCCGTTTTCAAAGACGTAGGGGGCGTACCAGCGCAAATAGTCGGCCGAGTGCTCGGCCATGCCCAGCCGGTTCAGCCCCTCGGCCATCATGGCCCCGTCGCGAATCCAGGAGCGGTTGTAGCTGCGGGTGCCGGGCTGGAGGATCGCCCCCTGACGCGACATCAGCATATGGGCGAGCGACGACTTCAGCGCGTCCTCGATCCGCTGGGCGGCGGGCGGCAGGGTCAGGTCCACCCGGTCGAGCTTCGCGCGCCATTCGGCGGCCAAAGCCTGCTCGGCCTGATCCAGGGCGGCGAGGCCCTGCCCGGCCAGGGGCGGATCGCCCGCCAAGGGTGACAGGAAGCCGAAGGTGCGCGTCTCGCCAGGCTGAAGCGTCACCTCGTACAGCAGGGCGCCGGCCGGCAGGTCCGCGGCGTCGGAGACGGCGACCGGCTCACCGGCGGGCCGTCGCGCCGTCGGCAAAATCAATGATTGAGGATCGGCCCCGGCGTCGAAGCTCGAAGCCGCCACAGCGTCCGGCGCGGTCAGGGGCTGGACCCGGACGTCGTCGTTCAGCGTCAGGCTCGCGCCGTCCCAGGCGATCCGCTCGACCGGCGCCACGCCCCCCGGAATGGCCAGGAACTGCACCGGCCCATTCACCTGGAACGGCCGCGCCGTCAGGGCCAGGGTCAGGCTGCGCGGCCGGTTGGAGGTGTTGGTCAGGTCATAGCGGCCCCACAGACGCGCCTGGTCCGGTGAACCATCGGCGAAGCTGGTGATCTTCAGCGTCCAGTCGTCGGCGGTCCAGGTCACGGACGGTATGGGCAGGTCGTCGTCCCTCAGCCCCTGTTCGATATCGACGTCGGCCCAGGTGATCAGCCGGCCGTTGTCGACCACGAAGGGTTCGATGCTCGGCCCGGCGCGGCGTAGTTCGATGGCGCCGTCCTCGCCGATCAGACCGCTCTCCCCGCCCCCGTCCACGCCGACCAGGGTCCAGTAGGGCTGTTCGCCGAAGAAGCCGCGCGGATAGAGACCACGTCGGTTCTCCCTGGCCACCGCCTCGACGAAGGCCGTGGCGTCCTCGCCGAAGGCCAGGGGTTCGACCTCGATCTCGTTCAGCGCATAGGTGGTCGCCTGCCCCGCGCCCAGCCGCTGGCCGGCGCCGGACGAGCCGACCACGTCCGAGGCGGGGACCGGCTTCAGCGGCTCCAGCCGCAGCCAGCGGGCGGTCGTCTCGGGCGTGCGCAGCCAGTCGACGCCGCCGTTGCCGCCCTGCACGGATGTCAGCTCGCGCCAGTCCCGTCCGTCCATCGACGCTGAAATCCTATAGTCCGCCGCCGCGCCCCGCTCGCCCCAGCGCAGGGTCAGGCCGCCGAATTCGCGCTCATAGCCCAGGTCGAGAGTCAGGGCCGACGGTTCGCCCACCGGCGGGGTCCAGGCGGTCTTCGGGTCCAGATCGACGGCGTTGGCGGCGGTCGTCTGCGCCCGGCCGTCGGCGGCGATCGGCGGGGGCGGCACAAGGGGCTCGACCGGCAGGGCGCGAAGGCTCAGTTGATCGATCTCGACGGTGCCCTTGCCGCCCTCGGCCGCCACCACGACGAACTCGACCCGTTCGGCGCGGCGCAGCACCGTCTCGGGGCTGGGCCCCCAGGCCTTGGACACCTGGCGGCGTTTGATCACGAACTTCGTCCAGCCGTCGGGGAAGTCGTAACGGGCCGTCTGCTTCCACCACACATTCTCGGCCGAGGCGTCGGTCAGCTTGACCTCGAAGGTGTTGGTCGGCCCGGCGCCGCGCACCCAGAAGCTGATCTCGTAATTGTCGGGCAGATCGACCGGCAGGGCGCGGCTGAGCACGGCGTAGCCGGCCTTGCCGTCGAAATCATAATCGAGCCGCACGGCGCGGCCGTCATGCCCCGCCACGGCGGAGACGGCGGCGTGGACGTCGGTCGAGGCGCTGGCCTGCCACCGCGAGGCGTCGTCCATGCTGTCGAGAACGCGCGTGTCCTGGGCGACGGCGGGGGCGGCCATCAGGGCGGCGCTGAGCGCGAGGGTGGAGGTCAGGATACGCATTCGGATTACTCCAATGGCCCCTCCTGTCGTCATCCTCGGGCTTGTCCCGAGGATCCATACGCCCGGTGTCGAAGGCGTGCGTCCCGTCCTCGACGGTGTCTATGGATCCTAGGCACAAGGCCTAGGATGACGGCTTTGGAGGGGTGAGAATGGGAACAAGCATCACCCCTTCACGCTGCCCGCGAGCATGCCGCGGATGTAGTAGCGTTGCAGGGCGAGGAAGAGGATCAGCACAGGCGCGACCGTGACGACGGCGCCCGCCATCATCAGTTCGACATCCTGGACATGTTCGCGAGAGAGCGCCGCAAGCGCCACCGGCAGGGTGTAGTTCGACTGGTCCGTCAGGATGATCAGCGGCCACAGGAAGTCGTTCCAGCTGCCCAGGAAGACGAACAGGCCCAGGGTGACGATGATCGGCTGCAGCGTCGGCAGGACGATGCGGCGGAAGATCTGGCCCTCGCTGGCGCCATCAATCCGTGCCGCCTCCAGCATCTCGTCGGGAATGCTCAGCGCATACTGGCGCACCAGGAACAGGCCGAAGATCGAGGCCAGCCAGGGCACCAGGGCGCCGGCGTAGGTGTTCACCAGCCCCATCCCCTTCAGCATCAGAAACAGCGGCAGGGTGCCGATCTGGGCCGGCACCACCAGGGCGGCGACCAGGAACTGGAACAACCGTTCGCGCCCGGTGAACTTCAGCTTGGCGAAGGCGTAGCCGGCCGGGACGGTGAAGCTGAGCGCCAGGGTCGTCGCCAGGGTCGCCAGGGCGAAACTGTTCCACAGATAGCGGCCCATGCCCTGGTTCAGGAACAGGTCGCGGTAATGCTCCAGCGTCCAGCGCGAAGGGACCAGGGGCGGCGGGAAGGTCGCCGCTTCGCCGGTGGGCATGAAGCTGACCGACGCCATCCAGGCCAGCGGGAACAGGACGATGAGGGCGATGAGGGCGACGGCGAGGTTGAGGAAGATGGAGCGGAGTTTCACTGATACGCTCCCACCCGCTTGGCCACGGCCAGCTGCACCAGGGTGATGGCCAGGATGCACAGGAACAGGACGAAGGCGACCGCGCTGGCGGAGCCCAGGTTCCACCATTTGAAGCCCTCTTCATACATGAAGTAGAGCACCGTCACCGTGCTCTGGGCCGGGCCGCCCTGGGTCATGACATAGGGTTCGGCGAACAGCTGGAAGAAGCTGGCGACGGAAATGATCGAGACCAGCAGCATGGTCGGGGCGATGGCCGGCAGGGTGACATGGCGGAACTGTTTCCACGGCCCGGCGCCGTCGATGCGGGCGGCCTCGTACAGGTCGTCCGGCACGGTCTGAAGCACGGCCAAGAATATCAGCATATTGTAGCCGAAGATCTTCCAGACCACGAACATCAGGATGGCGGGGATCGAGGTCGAGGGCTGGCCCAGCCAGTCCACCGCCGGCAGGCCGATGCTCTCCAGCCCCCAGTTGATGACGCCGTAGCGGGTGTGCAGCAGATAGCGCCAGACCACCGCCGTCGCGACCAGGGTGGTGACATAGGGGGCGAAGAACATGACCCGCCAGATCGGCCGCCACTTCACCACCCGCGCGTTCAGGATCACCGCCGCCGCCAGGGAGGCCGCGATGGACACGGGCACGCCTAGGACCGCGAAGGTCAGGGTGTTCTTCATCGCCCCCCAGAACAGCGGATTGGTCATCAGCCGCTCGTAGTTCTGCAGACCGACGAAGCGCAGATTGTCGAGGTCCGCCAGGGCGTAGATGTCGAAGTCGGTCAGGCTGAGCAGCAGGGCCGCGATCACCGGAAGGGCGAAGAACAGGCCGATGGCGATCATGGCCGGGGCGACGAAGCCCCAAGCGGCGCGTTCGCGGGCTGCGAGGCCACGCGACGGTCTCGGCTGGACCAATGTCGGATCGGCGACGGTCATACGGCCCTGCCCTGTTCCATCATCCAGCGGCGCTTCTCCAGCAGCCGGTCGGCCCGGCGATCGATCTCGGCGGCCGCAGTCTCGGGCGTATATTCGCCGCGCACCATCCGTTCGGCGACGATCTGCATCTCGGTGACGATCCGTTCCCATTCCGGAACCTTGGGCACGGCCTTGGCCCGCTCCAGCTGGCCCCGGAAGGGCGCCAGCATAGGGTCACGCTCGACCTGGGCGATGTCCCAGGCGCTTTTCCGCGCCGGCAGGTCGCCGACGATGGTGTTGAACCGGGCCTGGACCGCCGGCTCGGACAGGTAGCGGACCAGGGCCCAGGCCGCCTCCTGATGCGGCGAGGATTGGAAGACCGCCAGGCTGGAGCCGCCCGGCGCCGAGGCGCCCAGGCCGGTCGGTCCCGGCACGCCCGCCGTGGCCCAGCTGGACTGGAAGCTCGCCGGCAGGCGGCTGCGGAAGTCGCCGACACTCCACGGGCCGGAGAAATAGAAGCTGAAATAGCCGCGCGCGAACTCGGTCCAGACGTTCGAGATCTGCGCCGCCGACGCCAGGGGCGCCAGGCCCTCGGCGAACAGGCTGCGATAGAAGGCCAGGGCCGAGATGAAGCCGGGGTTGGAGAAGTTGCCGCGCGTATTCCTGTCCCGCAGCAAGGGCTCCTCGGTCTGAAGGCCGAAGGTCAGAAGCTGCTCGAACTCGTTCAACGGAAGCAGGATGGCGTAGTTTTCGCCGCCCGCCACGCGCTTGATCCCGTGCATGGCCCGCTTCCACTCGCCCCAGTCCTGCGGCGGCGCATCGAAGCCCGCGCGGGCCAGAAGGTCGGTGCGATAAAACAGCAGACGCGTATCCACGTACCAGGGCGTGGTCATGGCTCGGCCGGCCACCTCGTTGGTCTCGAGCACCGCCTCGAACTGATCGGTCAGCAGGTCGGCGGCGGCCGACGGGGTCGGCGACAGGGCGCCGATGGCGGTCAGTTCCGACACCCAGGTGTTGCCGATCTGGCTGACGTCCGGAAGGGAGTCGCCGGCATAGGCGGTGAGCAGTTTCTCGTGCGCCGCCGTCCAAGGCAGGGGCTGGACCGCGACGCGGACGCCGGGGTTGCGGCGCTCGAACTCGGGCATCAGCTGGCCCACCGTCCCGCCCTCATTGCCCATGGCCCAGAAGCGCAGCACGGTCTCGCCGTCACGACGCGGCGTGCAGGCCGCCGCCGCCCCGCCCGCCAGCAGCGCCAGGGCGCCCCGCCTGTGCGGGCCAGAGGTCATGCGTTCAGCCAGCCGCCGGTGAAGCCCGCTGTCTCCAGAGCCTTACGGATGTGCGGCTCGCCGCGCATGTAGCGCCAGATGAAGTCGGAGCGATGGTTCTCGGTCATGCCGACGATCGGCCCCTGGTCGATGCCCAGATAGTCGTCGGCGACCCAGCCCACCCCGTCAATGATCTTGCCGTGCTGCAAGGGGCCGTCGCGCTGGGTCAGGGTCGGGTTGAAGCTGTCGAGGAAGCCCCACTCGGTATAGATTCCCGCGCCGAACCGGCTCTTCATCGCCTTGATGCAGGGCACGACGATCTCGGGCGCGAAGGCGATGGAGCTGGCCGCCGCCGTGGGGGCGATGGTGCCGTCGTCGCGGTCTCCGGGGCCGCGCGCCGAATAGCTGAAGAACTCGCGCTCGACGCCGTTGATCGTCTGTTTGAAATCGCCCGGCCCGTCGCAGGCCGTCAGGCCCCAGGTCTCGGACGAATAGCCGACCCACTGGCCCGGGTTGTCGTGCCCGTATTTTTGCTGGGCGTAGACGGCGCGGCGGCTGTTTTCGAAATAGTCGAGATATTCGCCCATCTGGGCCGACTGGCCCCGCATCCAGGCGTCCTGGATGCCGCGGAAATCGACGTACATATGGCTGTACTGGTGGCCGAAGATCGGCGCGAAATTCAGGTGCCAGCTGCCCCAGCGATCGGTCCAGCTCTCGTCATAGCTGGCGGCCCATTCGTGCCAGACATTGACCGAGACCGGATGGGTCGGGCTGCCGATGGCCAGCAGCAGCACCAGCATGCCCTCGTTGTAGACGTGCCAGTCCGAGGGGATGAAGCCGCTCTCGGGATGCCAGCCCATGGTGATGCGGTTGTCGCGGATAACGGCCCAGTCCCATTCGATCCGCTCGTACAGGGCCTGGACCCGGCTGCGGATCTCGACCTCGTCCGGGTGGTCGCCGTCGAAATAGCGGGAGGCGAACAGCATGCCGGCCATCAGCAGGGCCGTATCGACGGTCGACAGCTCATTGGTCCGGTAACGAAGACCGGTCTCCATATCGAGGAAATGATAGAAGAAGCCCTTGTGCCCCGCCGTGCCGGTCGGCTCCGGCCCCTGGGGCAGGCTGTGGAAATAGCGGACGGTGATCAGGGTCCGCTCGCGCGCCTCGTCCCGGCTCATCCAGCGGCGCTCGACGCCGATGGGCCAGCAGGTCAGGGCGAAACCGACCGCCGCAATAGAGCAGAAGGATTTGCTGGGCCAGCGATCCGGCGTCAGGCCGGTGGCCCGGTCCGTGACCTTTTCGAACCAGCGGAAGGTGCGTTCCTGAAGCTCATCGACCTCGCGGTCCAGCCGCAGAGGCCGGCGCTGCGTGCCGTTTACCGCGCCTGTGACCGCCTGCTGCGCCGCCGCCTGGCCCGCGACGACGCCCCAGACCGCCAGGGCCGCCGCACCTGCCGTGGTTCGCATCAGGAAGTTTCGGCGGTTCATAGGCACGCTCACTGAATATCTGAAAAAAGAAGGCCGCCTTCCGCGCAAGCGGAAGGCGGCCCAGGCTCAGGGTGGTTAGAAGGAGTAGCGCAGACCGACCTGGAAGCTGCGGGTCGGCGTGAAGACTCCGGTGCCAGCGCCGAAGCGCGGGCTGGTGTAGCTGCCTTCGAACGAGCTGTAGTTGGTGAAGTTGAACAGGTTGATGGCGTCAGCAATGAACTCCACTCGCTGTCCGCCAAACACTTCGAAGGCCTTCGTCAAGCGCAGATCCACTTGCCGATAGGCGAAGTTCAGGCCCGGCAGGAAGGCGCGCTTTTCGGGGTTCCCGGCATTCCAGCAGATGTTGGGACCACCCGCCGGCGCGTCAGGGCAGTTGAAAACATTATACGGCAGGCCTGAACCCAAGGTCACGATGCCGGACAGCAGGAAATCGGCCGGCAGACCCAGGGTGCCCGAGGCGACGATGCGGTGCCGCTCGTCCGTCGCCGATCGATATTCCGGCGATTGGCTGGGGACATTGTAGTCGAAGTCGAAGGCCGCATATCCGTTGTCACGGCTGCCGTTCTGGGTCGCGTCCATATAGGTGTAGGCCAGATTGAAGCCCCAGCCGTCCTGAGCGTTGTACGGCTTATCAGCGGTCAAATAGATCGCTTTATAGTCGCGTTCCTTGTCCGTGTTCTGGAAGAAGATGGTGTTCCGGAACTGCGGGAAGCCGACCGAGGTGGGCGACGGTCCGTTGAAGCGACCACCCGTCTCGGTCAGGGCGTTGGCGATGTACCAAGCAGATTCACCCTCCGTATGACCGGCCGCAAATGTAAGGGCCGTCTGCCATTGGCCGAACTTCTGGCGCACGCCGATATTGAACTGATCGGTGCGCGGCGGTTCGAAGTTGTTCTTGACAAGGAAGACCTCTCCGGCGCCCGGCGACGCGGCCAGCAGCGGATCAAGGCCGGCCGGCGTCAGATAGGCTGGGTTCCAGGCTACCGTCTGCTGCCCCCCGACGAGGCCGCCGGTGTTGGAGAAGTAGATAGTCTTGTTGAACTGGAACGGCTTGAACCGTTCATCGAAGGCGAAGTTGAAGCCGATCCGGTCGTAATAGCGCCCTGCACCGCCGAACAGCACAGTGCGTTCGTCGCCGAAAACGTCATAGGAGAAGCCGAAGCGAGGCTGGAAGGCGTCCTTGAAAGCAGGACGATCACCGTCGGAAATATAGTCAGCCGGATTGAAGTAGGACGGGAAATCGTAGCTCGGCAGGTTCTGAATCGCCGCCAGCATGTTCCGAATGGAGTCCGGCGTCCGGTAGTCGTTGTTGACCGCGTTGTCCTCGTAGTCCCAGCGGATGCCTAGGTTCAGTTCCAGCTTGTCGGTGATCTGCCAGTCGTCCTGAATGTACAGTCCGATGACATTGTTGTCAGCGTCAGCGGGAGGAACGGCCACGCCGAGGTCAACAGAGACCGGAATGGTTCGGCTTCCGTTGATTTCAGGACGCGCCTCGATGTCGTAGGTGAAGGTCGGGTTGCGGCCGAAGTCCTTCTGCACGAAGTAATTCTGCATCGAATACTTCGCACCCATCTTGATGGTGTGGGTACCCATCCAGGACAGGTCGGGGATAGTCAGGTCGTTCCGGATCGTCGTGCTCTTCTGCTCCAGGAACTGAGAGTCCGCGCGACCGCCAGCCGTGAAGACCGTCGCCTCGCGGTTGTTGATGTTGTACTGGAAGCCGGGCGTCGTCGGACTGTCGTCCCGGAAGATGACATACCGGCGGCCGTAGTCGCCGCCGTTGATCACCGACTGCTCATAGCTGGACTGCAGGTAATCGATCGCGAACTCATTCAGGAAGCGATCGCCCTGGTATTGGTGACGCAGGTTGAACGCCTTGTTCTCACCGCTGTTGCGCGCCGCGCGGCTGGGGGCGTTCTGGCCGCTGGCCCCACGGATATCCTCTTCGGTCTTGTACTCGGCGCTGAGTTCCAGACGCTGCCGGTCGTTGATCTGCCACGACAGCTTGCCGAAGAAGATGTCCTGTTCATACGGCGTCGAGGTTGTGCCCAGATCGGCGGCGAAGAAGTCATTGTATTCCGTGCGGTTCAGGAAGGACTGCGAAATCCGGTCCTCATCCTTGCGCTCGTAGGCGCCGAAGAAGTGCAGACGATCCTGGATGATCGGGCCACCCAGGCTGGCGCCGTATTGCAGTCGCTTCAGCGGCGCCTTCTCGGCTCCACGACGTTCCGAAATCTCATCCTGAGCGATCCAGTCTGGATCCTGATAGAAGACGAAGGCGTCACCGTGGAACTCGTTCGTGCCAGAGCGGGTCACGGCCGTAATGATGGCCGAACCGGCCTGTTCATACTCAGCCTTGAAGTTTTGGCTGATGACGCGGAACTCCTGAACCGCGCCCTGCGGGAAAGGGGTGCCGCGGCTGTCGTCCTGACCAGCCACGCCGCCGTCGTTGATCAGGGATTTTCGGTTCTGACCGTCGATGAAGACGTTGATGGCCTGAGCCGTCTGACCACCGGCCGAAATGGTCCGCTCCGTATCGTCTTCGCGAACACGCAAGCCGGGGGCCAGGGCGGCGAAGTTCAGGAAGTTGCGGCTGATCTGCGGCAGGTTGTTGATCTGCTGCTGGGTCACATTGGTGGCGACTTCGGGCGTGCGGACTTCAAACACCCGACGGCCGGTCACGACGATGTCGCCCAGCTCGGTCGCGCCGCTGGTCGCAGGCGCGGTCGAAGCGGCGGCGACGTCCAGATTCAGCGTGCCGACCTGGCCCAGGGCCAGGGTGACGGTTTCTTCAGCCGTCTGGCCGTCCGCGCTGGTCACTTGAACGCGATAAGTGCCGGGACGGAGACCGGAAAAGACGTAGCGGCCGTCGGCGCCGACGCGGGCGCGCGCCACATAGCCGGTCGCCACTTCCGTGGCTGTGACTTGCGCGCCGGCTTCAGCGGTCGCGCCGTCGTAAACGGCGCCGCGGAGCGTAGTCGTTGCGTTTTGCGCGGTCGCCGCCCCAGCGAAACCGGCCGCGATGGCCAGAGCCGACGCGGCCGCCAAGGCGGTGCTGCGTGTATTGAACTTTCTCATCCTGTTTTCCCCTCCTGATGGGCCCGTTTCACAACGGCTGTGCGGTTGGATTGACGGTGGTCGACCCGGCGGTTTCAGCCGCCGCGGTGGATTGTCGTTCGACCAGGAGCGGTCGAACGATTTCGCAGGCGGAATCCGGCGCCCCGTTCGGGCCGGCCTGGACCAGGCCGATCAGGCGCTCCACGCCCCTTCGGCCCATTTCCGCAATATTCACTCTCAACGTGGTCAGGGTCGGTCGGACCAGGGCCGCCAGCGGCACGTCGTCGAATCCGATCACAGCCACGTCCTCAGGGCAGCGCACGCCCGCCTCCTGGAAGGCCAGCATGGCGCCCAGGGCCATCATGTCGTTGGCCGCGAACACCGCGTCGGGGCGCTGGTCCAGAGCCAGCAACCGGGTGGCGGCGCGATGCCCGGCGGCCTGGGTGAAGTCGCCCTCGACGATGATCGGTTCCTGGTCGACCAGGGCGCTGGCGTAGCCTTCGGCGCGGATGTCCGCCTCAAGGTTTCCCGCCGCGCCCCGAATGTGGGCGATGCGGCGCCGGCCCGTCGCGCGCAGATGCTCGACCGCCGTGACGGCCGCCCCGTGATTGTCGATCGCGATGGAGGGGCGGCCCGCCTCGTCCAGGCCGCCGTTCATCAACACCACCGGCATGCGGCCCGCCACATCGGCGGCCAGGTTGGCGGCGCGCAGATGGGGCGACAGGACGATCATTCCATCGACCCGACCGCGCATCGATCGCAGAGCGGCCAAGGTCTCCTCGGTATCGCCGTGGGAGCTGGATACGATCAGATGTTTGCCGTGCGCGCGCGCGGCCAAATCCATGCCGCGGATCAGCTCGGAGAAGAACTCGCCGTACAGGTCCGGCAGGATGACGCCGATCGTGTCGGTGCGGCTGGTCGACAGGCTGCGGGCGCCGACGTGAGGCACATACCGGAGATATTCGACCGCATCGAGCACCCGACGTCGGGTCGATTCCGTGATGGCGTCAGAGCCGTTAAGCACGCGCGACACTGAGGCGACGGACACCTGCGCCCGCTCCGCCACGTCACGGATCGTGGCGGCCTTGGCGGCCGGCGCATGTCCGTTAACGGCTGACGGGGTGGAGACGTCCACGGTTTCCTCTCTGAGCGTTCATCGTGCCGGCCCACTTATCGAAGGTCCGTCGATAACAAATGTAATCGGTTACATGACACAGGAGGCTCAGTCACCGCAAGCGGCGAGATGTCGCCCCTTCTCGATTTCTCCTCCCCCGACGGGTGTTCCCGTCCAGGCTTCGGCCGCCACCGCCCCTGGGTGCGATCCCTGGGGTCGGGCGGCATGATCCACCGCGAATTCAGCGGTTGATAACGACTACATCTAGTAGCGCGGGTCATCGCGACACCGTAATCTGGCGCCAGCTCTAAGGGGAGATGCGGTTTATGCGCTTTCAATCCGGCTTCGTCGCTCGCGCCGTGCGGGTCGCGATGGAGACCCGCGCCATAGAGCGCCCCTTCCTGGTCCAGGAGGTTCTGGCGCCCGCCGGCTGGTCCGACGCCCGGATCGAAGCCTGGCTGGACTGGGGCGATTCGCTCTCGCCCCCGCCGTCCGTCGCAGGCGGCTGGCTGAACGGCGCGCCGGACGCCTGGGCTGGGCGTTTGGCGGCCAAGGGATTGGCCGAGGGCGTCTTTGCCGACACCAAGGCGGCGGGGGCCTTTGCGGCGGAGCTGGCGGCTACGATGCAGCTCGGCCTGGCGACCCCGGTGGGACACGCGGCAACGGCCGGCGTCGTCGACCTCGCCGATCCATCCGCCGCCGCCCGGCTTTCCGCCCACAGGGCCGATCGGACGACCCAGCGGCTGGCGCGACAATCAGCGGAGGCCCTGACCGACGCCCTCTGCGCCGTCGCCGACGCGGTCGATCGTTGCGAGGGGGCCCGGGGGGATTGCGCCGACCCGATGCGAAATCCCGCGCTGGGCCGGGCCGCCGCCGCCGCCCGCGGCCGCGGGGCGACCGACGCCGACATCCTGCGCGCCGTCGATGGTGAGCGTCCCAGCCTGACGCTTCGCCCCTTGGCGGACGGCGCCCAGCTGGTGGTCCTGGCCGACCGGACCCAGACCGCCGCCGGCTCCCCTGAAGTTCTGGCCGCTGCAGAGGCCGCCCTGGACGGCGGCCTGGTCGTCGTCTTCGACCCGCGGGACGCTGAGGTTCTGGCCGAACCCGCCGCCAATCGGGTTCTGATCGACCTGGCTGCGGTCGCGACCCTGAGCGATGGGACGTTCGATCTTCTGCCCGATCTGGTTCGTCTGTGGGTGACGGCCCTGGACCTCCAATCGGACGACGCCGTGCTCGCGCTGGGACTGGAGGGGCTTTTGGACGCCCTGGCGCCGCTCGACGGCGATCCCGCCGCCCGCGCCGAGGCCTTGGGCGCCCTGACGGCGTCGGTCGCAGTCCAAACCTCGGTCGAGCTGGCGCGGCTGCGCAGTCCCTGTGGCGAGTGGGAGGGTTTGAAGGCCCAGATCATCGACGTCGAAAAGGCGCGCCGCGACCGGCTGTCGGCCAATCCCTCTCCCCTCGCCGCCCAGGCGATCGAGATTCTGGATCGGACGTCCGGTCCCCGCCGCCACGTCGCCGTGGATCTGTTCGTTGACGACGCCGAGGCCCGCCTGCGTCTCGGCCGGGGCGCGCCCGCCGTCGTCGATCTATTCGAGACCGCAGACGGTGGGATCGGTCGCCGCCTGGCCCCGGCCCTGGCCGCCGCCCTGGTCCGCAGCGGTGGGGACGTCCAGGCGGCCGAGCGTCGCCTGTTCGGCCGACGCACCCTGGTCGAGGCGCCGGGCGTGGATCATTCCGCGCTTCGCGCCTTCGGCTTCACCGATGTGGAACTGGCCGCCGTGGAACAGGCCCTGGCTGCGGCGGACAGCTTCGACGCCGTCTTCACCGCCCCCGTCCTCGACCCCGGCTTCATCCGCGACGTTCTGGGACTGGAAGACGGCGACGGCCCCTTGTTGAACCTGCTCGGGGTGCCCGAAGAGGCTGAGGCCGCTGCGGCTCAATGGGTGTTCGGCCAGGGGCATCTGAGGGATTGGACGGACGCGCCGACCGACGTCGCAGCCCTTCTCGCCGATCCCGCCGGCTTTGAGGGTCGCCTGCGTCTGGCGCTCGAACCCTTCAGCGACGCCCCGGACATCGCGCTTGAAACCCTAGACTGGCGCGCCACCGCCGCCCAGGCCGCGCGCGCGCTCAGCCAGGCGGCGGATCACGGACGGCGCGCCATCCGCCTGAACCGCGCCGCGCCTCCCCCCGGCCCTCTGCTGACCCTGCCCAAGGCCGACCCGGCGCCGCGCTTCGAAGCCGCGCCCCAGACCGCCGCCGCCGCACCCGCCCCCAAGGAAAGGATCATCGAACGGGTGGTGGAGCGCGAACGCGCCCGCCGCAAACTGCCCGACCGTCGCAAGGGCTATATCCAGAAGGCGGCCGTAGGCGGCCACAAGGTCTATATCCACACCGGAGAATATGAAGACGGCGAACTGGGCGAGATATTCATCGACATGCACAAGGAAGGCGCCGCCTTCCGCAGCCTGATGAACAACTTCGCCATCGCCATCTCCATCGGCCTCCAATACGGCGTGCCGCTGGACGAGTTTGTCGACGCCTTCGTCTTCACCCGCTTCGAGCCGGCGGGACGGGTCACCGGCAATGATTCCATCCGTTCGGCGACCTCGATCCTCGACTACATCTTCCGCGAACTGGGCGTCTCCTATCTGAGCCGCCAGGAACTGGCCAACGCCCAGGCGGATCACACCCAGGCCGAGGGCCAAAACTGGGGCGAACTGGGCGATGGAAAGCCCAAGGACGGCGAGGCCGTCCCCGCCGCACGCTTTATATCCAAGGGGTTCGCGCGCGGCTCGGCGCCGGACAATCTGGTCGTCGTGCCCTTCGGCCGCAAGCTGGAGACAGAGCCCCGGCCGGGCGGCGAGGCGGAGGCGGCGGCCTGTCCCTCCTGCGGGGACTTCAGCCTGCAACAACGCGGCGCCGGCTGGACCTGCGACACCTGCGGCGCGGCGCCGGCCTTGCAAGGCGGGGATCAGGGCTAAGTTAACGGGTCGCCCCTAGGCTTGGATCAATGCGACGCCTTCGCCGGAGCGACCCCATGTCCCGCCTGACCGCCCTATCCCTCGCCGCCGTCCTTCTCGCGACCCTGGCCGTCCCCGCCTCGGCCCAGAACGCCGGTCAGATCGCCTCGGTGCGTCGTGGCGCGTCCTGCGCGGGCTGCAACCTTTTTCAGGGAGACTTTTCAGGACTTGAGGCGCGGGGCCTGAACCTGTCGCGGTCGCGTCTGCGCCAAGCGGACCTGAGCCTGAGCGTGATGAACCGCACCCGCTTCTCCAACGCCGATCTGCGCGACGTGGAGGCCTATGGCGGGGTCTTTTCCGGCTCCAGCTTTTCAGGCGCGGACCTGACCAACGCCAGTTTCGTCGGCGCCTATCTGCAAGGGGCGAACTTCGCGGGGGCCACGCTCCAGGGAACCAATCTCTCCGGCGCCGATCTGTCGCGCGCCTCCGGTCTGACGCAGAGCCAGCTCAACCGAGCCTGCGGCGACGGCTCCACCGTCCTGCCTCACGGGCTGCGTATTCCGGCCTGCTGAAGGCCGCCAATCTTGCCGGCATTTAACGAAATTACCTCGATTTAAGTAGGTCCCGTCACGGTTTCAGGGCATTCAGGCGGTGTGAAACAGATCATCCGCCCCACCCTTTCGGCCCTTTTGCCCGCCCTGGCTGCGGCGAGCGGCCTTCTGCTGGCGCCGTCCGCCTTCGCCGGCGTCGAGATGACGGTGCAAGATCGCGACGTGGCCCGGTCAGTCTCGCTCGGCGGATCCTGCAATCGCTGCGAGCTGTCGGGGCGCAATCTTTCCGGTGCGACCTTCACCGGCGCCAGCTTCATGAACGCCACCCTGGTCGGGGCCAATCTGCGTGGCGCGGAAATGGTGGGGTCGAACTTCACGGGCAGCGACTTCAGCCGCGCCAATCTGACCGGAGTCGAGATCGTCGGCGCCGACTTCACCTCCACCAGCTTCGCAAACGCCGTCCTGACGGGAGCAGAGGCCCAGGGCGCCTCCTTCGTGCGCGCCAACCTTTCCCGCGCCAACCTTTCCGGAGGCGAGTTGCACGGGGTCAATTTCAACGGCGCCACCCTGATCGAGGCCGACTTTTCGGGCAGCGAGCTATTCGGCGCGACCCTGGCCAATGTCCGCGCCGCCGGGGCCGATTTCAGCGATGCCGAGATCAACGCCTCCAACCTGACCCACGGGGACTTCACCGGCGCCTCCTTCCGGGATTCCAGCCTGGACGGCGCGCGGCTGACCGGCGGCGTCTTTAGCCGGGCCGACTTCAGAGACGCCTCCCTGCGGCGCACCGATATTCGAGGCGCAGATTTGTCCGGCGCGCGCAATCTGACCCAGGATCAGGTGCGGGAAGCCTGCGGCGATGGATCGACCCGCCTTCCCGGCCGTCTGACGGCTCAGGCCTGCCGCGGCGCAATCCGCGTCATCCGCGCCGTTCCCGCGCCGCCGACGCCGCCCGCGCCGCCGCGCGTCCGCAACTTCGTGGCTGCAGAGCGCTGACGCCCGGCTGAACGCGGTCGAATGAAAAAAGGGCGCGCCTCTCGGCGCGCCCTTTCTTTCGCTCAGATAGGCCGATCAGACCTTGATCGGCGGGGCCGTGCGGATGTGCAGCTCCTTCAGCTGGCGCTCTTGCGCCGGGGCCGGGGCGCTCATCAGCAGGTCTTCGCCTTGCTGGTTCAGCGGGAAGGCGATCACCTCGCGGATGGCCTGCTGACCGGCCAGCAGCATGACGATCCGGTCGATGCCGGGCGCCAGGCCGCCGTGCGGCGGGGCGCCGAAGCGGAAGGCGTTCAGCATGCCGCCGAACTGTTCCTCGACCACCGAGGCGTCGTAGCCGGCGATCTCGAAGGCCTTCAGCATGATCTCGGCCTTGTGGTTCCGGATCGCGCCCGAGCACAGCTCATAGCCGTTGCAGACGATGTCGTACTGATAGGCGCGGATGGTCAGCGGATCCTGGGTCTCCAGGGCCTCCAGCCCACCCTGGGGCATGGAGAAGGGGTTGTGGCTGAAGTCGACCTTCTTCTCTTCTTCCGACCATTCGAACATCGGGAAGTCGACGATCCAGCAGAACTTGAACTGGTTCTCGTCAACCAGCTTCAGCTCCGTCCCCACGCGGGTGCGGGCAAGACCGGCGAACTTGGCGAAGGCCGACGGCAGGCCGGCGACGAAGAAGGCGGCGTCGCCCTGGCCCAGGCCCAGGGACTTCATCAGGGCCTCGGTCGGCTCCTGGCCCAGGTTCTTGGCGATGGGGCCGCCCCAGCCGCCCTGGTCGTCGGACCAGAAGATATAGCCCAGGCCCGGCTGGCCCTCGCCCTGGGCCCAGGAGTTCATGCGATCGCAGAAGGCGCGCGATCCGCCGGTCGGGGCCGGAATGGCCCAGACGGCGTTCTTCTCGTCCGCGCCCAGGATCTTGGCGAACAGGCCGAAGCCCCCGTCGCGGAAGTGGTCAGACACCACCTGCATCTTGATCGGGTTGCGCAGGTCCGGCTTGTCCGAGCCGTACCAGGCCATCGACTGGGCGTAGGTCAGGCGTTCGAAGCCCTTGTGTTCGAAGCTCTGACCGAAGTCGTTGGTGAAGCTGTGGGTCTGATCGATGGGCGAGACCGGCTTGCCCTCGCCGAACTCTTCGAAGACGCCGTGCATGACGGGTTCGATGGCGGCGAAGACGTCTTCCTGGGTCACGAAGCTCATCTCGACGTCGAGCTGGTAGAACTCCAGCGATCGGTCCGCGCGCAGGTCTTCATCGCGGAAACAGGGCGCGATCTGGAAATAGCGGTCGAAGCCCGAGACCATCAGCAGCTGCTTGAACTGCTGGGGCGCCTGCGGCAGGGCGTAGAACTTCTCGGGGTGCAGGCGGCTGGGCACCAGGAAGTCGCGCGCGCCCTCGGGCGACGAGGCCGTCAGGATCGGCGTCTGATATTCCAGGAAGCCCTGGTCGAACATGCGGTTGCGGATCGACTGGATCACGCGCGAGCGCAGCACGATGTTCTTGTGCAGGGTCTCCCGGCGCAGATCGAGGTAGCGGTGCTTGAGACGGATCTCCTCAGGATACTCCGGCTCGCCGAAGACCGGCAGCGGCAGTTCGGCGGCTTCCGACAGGACTTCGACGCCCTGGACCCGCACCTCGATCTCGCCGGTCGGCAGATTGGGGTTCACCACGGCGGCGTCGCGGGCGATCACTTCGCCGTCCACCTTGATCACGCTCTCGGCGCGAAGACGCTCCACGGCGGCGAAGCCCGGCGTCTCCGGGTGCAGCACCAGCTGGGTCAGGCCGTAGTGATCCCGCAGGTCGATGAACAGCAGGCCGCCGTGGTCGCGCTTCCGGTGAACCCAGCCGGACAGGCGGACGGCGGAACCGGCGTCGGAGGCGCGCAGGGCGCCGCAGGTATGGGAGCGGTAGGCGTGCATGAACAGACCGTCTGGAAATCTGGCGGTGGAATCTGACGCCTTCGGCGCCTGAAATCGAAGCGGCGTAGGGCGCATCATCGCCCCGGAAAGTCAAGGTTTCAGCCGTTGCAAACCCCGCTGCGGCGCGCAATAGCGGTTCCAGTCAAAGCTGAAGGCGCCCATGTTCATCGTCACCATCACCTATACCCAGCCGATCGAGGCCATCGAGGAAAAGACGGTCGAGCATCGCGCCTGGCTGGACCAGCACGTCGCCAGCGGCCTGATCCTCGCCGCCGGCCCGATGGTTCCGCGCACCGGCGGCATTCTGGTGGTGCGCAGCGGCGGAACGAAGGAGGCGCTGGAAACCCTGCTGAAGGACGATCCTTTCCAGGTCCACGGCCTGGCCGATTACAAGGTGACCGAGTTCAAGGCGGGCAAGCTGAACCCCGCCCTGGCCGATTTCGCCTGAAACGCTCCACAGGGTCTAACGTCCCTCCCCATTACCAACAGGCCCGCTCTGACACAGGCCGACCGGGCCTCTGCTATGACAGAACCATGTCCGCGCCGAGCGCCCTGAGCCCAAAGCCCGCCGAACAGCTGCGTCTGCCGCTGGAACGCCCCGTAGGCGACGCCTTCGTGGTCTCAGACAGCAACGCCGAGGCCGCGCGGGTGCTGGCGGCCTGGCCGGACGGCGTGGGTTCTGTCCTGGCGCTCTATGGACCGGCGGGAGCCGGCAAGAGCCGTTTGGCCGCCGACTGGGCCGAACGGGTCGGCGCCCTGCCCCTGCACGGCGCGGAAGCAGCTGTGATCGACCCCCTGGAGCTGGAAGGCCGCCCCGTCCTGCTGGACTCGGCCTCTGATGCGGATGATGAAAGCCTGTTTCATCTGATCAATCTGGCGAACGTCTCCGGCGGCGCCCTCCTGCTGGTGGATCGGGCGGCCCCGCGGCAATGGCGAGCAGCCCTGCCCGACCTGCGCTCGCGTCTGGACGCGGTGCGGGCCGTGCCCGTCGAGGCGCCGGATGACAAGGTGCTGTCGGCCATTCTTCGCGCCCGCTTCGCAGAGCGCAGCATCGCCCCCGCCGACGACGTCATCGACTATCTGGTGCGACGCCTGGACCGTTCAGCGGACATGGCCGTGAAGGTGGTGGATCGGCTGGACGCCCTGCATCGCCCGGTGACCCGCCCCCTGGCCCGCGAGGTTCTGGACCAGCTCGGAGACGCAGACGCCGCCTGACGCGGCCCCTCCCTACCATCTTCCCGGCCCCTGCAAATTTCCGGCTCGTCCGCTTGCGGCCGTCACAGTCGCGCGCGACAACCGGCGCATGACCGACGCTGCGATTCAAGACGACACCCGGGGCGAAGAAGTTCCAGCCTCCCGCGCGCCTCAGCTGGCCCTGAACGAAGATCTGATGATTTCGCCGTCGCGCTTCTTCAATCGCGAAATTTCCTGGCTGGCCTTCAACGAACGCGTGTTGGAAGAGGCGGCCAATCCGAACCATCCGCTGCTGGAGCGGCTGCGGTTCGTCTCGATCTCGGCGAACAATCTCGACGAGTTCTTCATGACGCGGGTCGCAGGCCTGAAGGGGCAGTTGCGCGAGCGACTCAGAATCCTGTCCGCGGACGGTCTGACCCCGGCCGAACAGCTGGAGCGCATCAATATCGCTGCGGGCCAGTTGATGGCCGAACAACAGGTCCGCTGGCGTCAGCTGAAGAAGGAATTGGCTGCGGCGGGGATCGAGGTGGTCGATCGCAACCGCCTGACCAAGACCGAAAGGGAGCGGCTGGAGCCCGAGTTCCTGAACCAGCTGTTCGCCGTTCTGACGCCTCTCGCCATTGATCCGGCTCACCCCTTCCCCTTCCTGCCCAACCTCGGCTTTTCCCTGGCGCTGAAGCTGAAGCGCAAGGGCGAGGCCAAGACCTTCTACGCCCTGGTGCCGGTGCCGACCCAGGTGCGCCGCTTCTGGGAGTTGCCGACCGACGGTCGCTCGGCGCCGGGTCGCAAGCGGTTCATCACCCTCGAGAACGTGCTTCTGCTCTTCATCAACCACCTCTTCCCCGGCTGTGAGGTCTTGGAAAAGGGCCTGCTCCGTCTGATCCGCGACAGCGACATCGAGATCGAGGAAGAGGCTGAAGACCTGGTGCTGGAGTTCGAGGAGGCCTTGAAGCAGCGGCGCCTCGGCTCGGTGGTGCGCGTAAAGATCGAGGCCTCCATGCCCGCCGATCTGCGCGACTTCATCATCGGCGAGTTGGAGGCGACGCCCCAGGACGTGGTGCTGGTGGACGGCATGCTGGGCTTGGCTCAGCTGTCGGACCTGATACCCGGCGGCCATCCCGATCTGAAGTTCAAGGGCTATGAGCCCCGCTATCCGGAACGGGTTCGGGACAATGGGGGCGACATCTTCGCCGCCGTCCGAGAAAAGGACATGCTGATTCACCACCCGTTCGAGAGCTTCGACGTGGTGGTGCAGTTCCTGCGTCAGGCGGCGCGTGACCCGAACGTCATCGCCATCAAACAGACCCTGTACCGCACCTCCAAGGACAGCCCCATCGTCGCCGCCCTGATCGAGGCGGCCGAGAACGGCAAGAACGTCACCGCCCTGGTCGAGCTGAAGGCCCGTTTCGACGAAGAAGCCAACCTGCGCTGGGCGCGAGCGATGGAGCGGGCCGGCGTCCACGTCGTCTTCGGCTTTGTCGAATACAAGACCCACGCCAAGCTGAGCGTCGTGGTGCGACGTGAAGGGGACGGCCTGCGAACCTATTGCCACTACGGCACCGGCAACTATCACCCGGTCACGGCCAAGGTTTACACCGACCTGTCCCTTTTCAGCTGTGATCCGGCTCTGGCGCGCGACGCCAGCCGGGTGTTCAACTACATCACCGGCTACGCCACCCCGGACGAGTTGGAGGCGTTGATCGTCTCCCCGCTCAACATGAAGGCCAAGCTGATCGAACTGATCGGCAAGGAGATGTCGGCCGCCGCCATGGGCAAGCCGGCGGCCATCTGGGTGAAGCTGAACGCCCTGGTCGATCCCGAGATCATCGACGCCCTGTACCGGGCCAGCCAATGGGGCGTGCGTATCGACCTGGTGGTGCGCGGCATCTGCTGTCTGCGTCCCGGGGTGCCGGGCCTGTCGGAGAACATCCGGGTCAAGTCCATCGTCGGCCGCTTCCTGGAACACAGCCGGATCGTCTGTTTCGCCAACGGCAAGGATCTGCCGCACGACAAGGCCAAGGTCTTCATCTCGTCAGCCGACTGGATGACCCGGAACCTGAATCGGCGGGTCGAAGTGATGACCCCCATCCTCAACGCCACCGTCCATGATCAGGTGCTGGATCAAATCATGGTCGCCAATCTGAAGGATGATGCGCAGAGCTGGGTCTTGGACGCCGAAGGACGCTATACGCGCGTTTCCCCCGCCGATCCGGAACGCCCCTTCTCCGCCCATGATTACTTCATGACCAATCCCAGCCTGTCGGGCCGCGGGCGCAAGGTGAAGACCTTGCCGGCCGTCCTCCGCTACGAGCGCCCCGGCCGTTGATGGGTGACATCGCCCCAGCCGGCCGTGACATCGCGGCCATCGACATCGGCTCCAACTCGGTTCGCCTGGTCCTGTACCATCTGGAAGGCCGCGCCGTTTGGACGGTGTTCAATGAAAAGGTCTTGGCGGGCCTGGGCCGCGATCTGCCCGCGACGGGCCGGCTGTCGCCCGAGGGGGTCGCCATGGCCCTGACGGCGCTTCGCCGCTTCGCCGCCGTCCTGGAAGGTGTGCGCCCGGACGCGACCCTGATCGCCGCCACAGCTGCGGTGCGAGAAGCCGAAGACGGGCCTGACTTCTGCCAGAGGGTGGCGGCGGAGACCGGGCTGAACATCCGCGTATTGAGCGGCGAGGAAGAGGCGAAGTACGCCGCCATGGGCGTGTTGGCGGGCGCCCCGACGGCCCAGGGCGTTTCGGCCGACATGGGCGGCTCCAGCCTGGAGCTGACTCAGTTGAAGGGTCTGAAGGCTCTGAAATGGACTCGAGGACAGGGCCTGACCCTGCCGCTCGGGCCCTTCGCCCTGGCCGAGGGAAGCGGTTTTGACGCTGAACGGATCAGGGGCCGCATCGACCAGAAGCTGAAGCCGGTCGCTTCACGGTTCCGAACGGACCGGCTCTACGCCGTCGGCGGCGCTTGGCGCACCCTGGCCCAGGTTCACATGGGGCTGAAATCCTATCCGCTGAAGGTGGTGCATCAATATCAAATGTCGGCGAACGAGGCGTTGGAGACCGCGCGGCTGGTGTCCCGACAATCCGCCGTCAGCCTGGCCAAACTGCCCGGCGTCTCGAAAACCCGCGCAGAAACCCTGCCCTACGCCGGACTGGTGCTGGAGGGGTTGATCAATCATCTGGGCCTCAAACACATTGAAATGTCGGCCTGGGGCGTGCGTGAGGGCCTCCTGTTCGAAACCCTGGACAAGGCCACCCGGACGGCTGATCCTCTTCTTGCCGGCTGTGCGGCCCTGGGCGGCCGTCAAGGAGTGGCGCCCGCCCTGCCGGGCGCTCTGAAGGGGTGGATCGCCGAGATCGTCGCAGCGCTTCCTTCCGTCTTCGGCGCCAAGCGCGACGACGTGCTGGTCGCCGCCGCCTGCCGTCTGGCGGATCTGGGCGCGCGGCTGCACCCTGATCACCGCTTGGAGCTGGTGTTCGACCAGGTGCTGCGCGCGCCCGTGGCGGGGATCAGCCACGACGAACGCGCCTTTCTGGCCAGCGCCCTGAACGCCCGCTACGGCGGCGGTGCAGCCACGCCCCAGCCCGAGGTCATCGACCGGCTGCTGGACGCCGTCGCCGCCAGACGCGCCCGCGCCCTGGGCCTGGCCATCCGCCTGGCCTGCGATCTGTCCGGCCGCTCGCCGCAACTTCTCGCCAACGCCACGGCGCGTGTGAAGGGCGGAGAACTTCGGCTGACGGCGACGGAAGGTTATGCCGACGTTCTGTTGGGCGAACAGACGCGCAAACGCGCCAAGGCTCTGGCCGAGGCGATGGACCTGGGCCTGAAGATCCAGACCTAGAGGATCGACGGCGCGTCGAGCCCCGGCCTCTAGCCTTCGATCTCGACCACCTCGACCCGGGCGCCGCTCAGCACCAGGGCGATCTCGCCCCGCTTTAGCTTCAGCGCGTCCTCGCCGAAGATCTGGCGCCGCCAGCCCTTCAGCGCATCCACGTCGGCGTCGTCCGCAACGGCGATCTTCTCCAGGTCGGAAACCGTGGCGATCAGCTTGGGCGCGACGCCGGCGTTGTCGCTCTTGGCCTTCAGCAGCACCTTCAGCAGCTCGACCACCGACGGGGGCGCCGGCTGGCGATGGGCGGGGCGCTCCATCTCGGGCGCATGGGATTCCGGATCGGCCAGGACGCGTTTCAGCTCCTCGGCCAGTTCCAGCCCCAGCCGCGATCCGCCGAACCCCTTGGGCACCGAGCGCAGCCGGTTGAAGGCGTCGGGGTCGGTCGGCGCCTGTTGCGCGACCTCGTCGATCCCCTCGTCCTTGAGGATGCGGCCGCGCGGCTGGTCGCGCTCCTGGGCCGCCCGCTCGCGCCAGACGGCCACGGCCTTGAAGGCCGCCAGATATTTGGCCGAGAATTTCTTGGGCTTCAGCCGCTTCCAGGCGTTCTCGGGATTGGTGTCGTACAAGGCCGGATCGACCAGGTTCTCCATCTCCGCCATCACCCAGTCCAGCCGGCCTTCCTTCTTCAGCCGGTCGCGCAGCTTGGGATACAGGGCCGCCAGATGGGTCACGTCGCCCAGGGCATAGACCAGCTGGCTGTCCGACAGCGGGCGTCGCGCCCAGTCGGTGAAACGGCTGCCCTTGTCCAGTTCGACGCGCAGCATCTGCCGCACCAGGGAATCATAGGCGACCTGTTCGCCGAAGCCGGCCGCCATGGCCGCCACCTGGGTGTCGAACAGCGGCTTGGGCATGGCGCCCAGGCGCACGAAGATTTCGACGTCCTGTCGACAGGCGTGGAAGACCTTGATGATCTTCGGGTCGCGTAGCAGATCCAGGAAGGGCTCGAGATCCAGACCTTCGGCCATGGGATCGATGATCCCGGCGTGATCGGCGGACGCGGCCTGGATCAGGCACAGCCTGGGCCAGTAGGTCGTTTCCCGCATGAACTCGGTGTCGACCGTGATGTACGGGGCGGCGGCGAGGCGGGCGCAGAAATCGGCCAGCGCCTCATTGGTGGTGATCGGCGTCATTCCGATGCTATAGCCCCCCGCAACCCACCTGTGGCAAGAGCCGCGCTGCATTTCCGCCCCGATTCCAGGCCCGAGACCCATGAGCGACACCCAAAAACCTCTCGAAAACGGCCTGACCTACGCCGACGCCGGCGTGGACATCGACGCAGGCGAGATGCTGGTCGAACATATCAAGCCCCTGGCCAAGTCCACGGCGCGCCCCGGATCCGAGCCTTCGCTGGGCGGTTTCGGCGCCCTGTTCGATCTGAAGGCGGCCGGATTCGAGGATCCGCTGATCGTCACCACCACCGACGGCGTGGGCACCAAGCTGAAGATCGCGATCGAAACCGGCCGTCATGACGGCGTCGGCATCGACCTGGTCGCCATGTGCGTCAACGACCTGTTGGCCCAGGGCGCCGAGCCGCTGCTGTTCCTCGACTATTACGCCACCGGCCGCCTGGAGATCGACGCCGCCCGCCGCGTGGTCGCCGGCATCGCCGAGGGCTGTCGCCAGGCCGGCTGCGCCCTGGTGGGCGGCGAGACGGCGGAAATGCCGGGCATGTACAGCGAGGGCGACTACGACCTGGCCGGCTTCAGCCTGGGCGCGGTCGAGCGCGGCCACGCCCTGCCCTATCTGGATCGCCAGGCCGCCGGCGACATCATCATCGGCCTGGGCTCCACCGGTCCTCACTCGAACGGCTATTCGCTGGTCCGCAAGGTGGTCGAGAAGTCCGGCCTCGGCTGGGGCGACGACGCCCCCTTCGCCAAGGACCGCTCCCTGGCCCAGGCCCTGATGGAGCCTACCCGCATCTATGTGAAGCCGGTCCTGCCCCTGATGAAGGCGGGCCTGGTCAAGGGCGCGGCCCACATCACCGGCGGCGGCCTGATCGAAAACCCGCCGCGCTGCATCGCCGAGGGGCTGAAAGCCGCATTCGACTGGGACGCCTGGCCCATGCCCCACGTCTTCCAGTGGCTGGCCGAGACCGGAGGCATCAGCGACCACGAGATGCGCCGCACCTTCAACTGCGGCGTCGGCTTTATCCTGATCGTCTCGCCCGAGAACGCCGAGCCGGTGCTGGCCGCCCTGCTCAACGCGGGCGAGGTCGCCTTCGTCTGCGGACAGCTGGAAGCGGCCTGATCTCGTGAAGACGCGCGTTGCGGTCCTGATCTCGGGGACCGGCTCCAATATGGCCGCCCTGATCGACGCCGGTCAGGCGGCGGACAGCGGCTATGAGGTCGCCCTGGTCCTGTCCAACATCGAAGGCGCGGGCGGTCTGGCCATCGCTGCGGCCAAGGGGGTTCAAACAGTCGCCGTTCCGCACAAGCCCTTCGGCAAGGACCGCCAGGCGCATGAGCGGGCGGTGGACGCGGCCCTTCGCGCCGTCGGCGTCGAGGTGGTCGCCCTGGCCGGCTATATGCGCATTTTGACGCCCTGGCTGGTGCGCGCCTGGGAGGGTCGGATGCTGAACATCCACCCCAGTCTTCTGCCCCTCTATCCCGGCCTCGACACCCACGCCCGCGCCATAGCGGCGGGCGACGCCGAAGCCGGCTGCACCGTCCACCTGGTCACCGAAGGTGTCGACGAAGGCCCGATCCTGGGCCAGGCCCGCGTTCCCATCGTCGACGGCGACACGCCCGCGAGCCTGGCAGAACGGGTCAAGACGGCGGAGCATCGGCTGTATCCGCAGGTGCTGGGTGATTTCTGCAAGGGTCTGGCGCGGGGTTGAAGCCCTCTACCAAAGGCCCGTCATCCTAGGCCTTGTGCCTAGGATCTATACGCTCGGCTTATGGCGTGTGGCATGGTCTGCGAGCGTGCGCTCGTCCCTCCGTCTTGAGTTTATGGATCCTAGGCATGAGGCCTAGGATGATGACTTGTCGGCGGCGCGTCCCCGTTCTCTAAACACCTCCGCCCCCAGATTACGAAAACTTCATGCGACACCGCGCCGCACCGGCGCAAAGGTGCCGCCGACCAAAATCGGGACCTTATCTTTCATGCAACGTATTCGCCTGATGGCCGCCTGCTCGGCCTGCATCCTCGTCGCCCTGACCGGCGGCGCCTCGGCCCAGGACCATTCGCACGGGGCCCACGCCGCGCCCGGCTTCGGCGCCTGGGGCTTCGACCTCGCCGGTCGCAATACGGCGGTGAAGCCGGGCGACGACTTCAACGAATACGCCAACGGGACCTATCTGCGCACCACCGAGATCCCCGCTGACAAGGCCCGGTTCGGCCCGTTCGACGTCCTCTATGAAAACGCCCAGGCCCAGCTGCGCGCGATCATCGAGTCCAGCGCCGCCAACCCGGTCAACGCCAACGCCCAGAAGGTGGGCGCCCTCTACGCCAGCTTCATGGACGAGGCCCGCGTCGAACAACTGGGCGCCGCGCCCATGGCCGCCGATCTCGCCGCCGTGAAGGCCGTCTCCGACCACGCCGCCATGGCCCGTTTGATGGGCGCCAGTCATTCGGGCTTCGGCGGTTCGCTGTTCGGCGTCGCCGTGTTCGAGGACCTGCAGAACCCGAACATCAACTCGGCCTATCTGGGCCAAGGCGGGCTCGGCCTGCCCGACCGCGACTATTATCTGAAGCCGGACTTCGCCGCCCAGCGCGAGGCCTATCTGGCCTATCTGACCCAGACCCTGACCGCCATCGGCTGGACCAAGCCGGCTGAGACGGCCGCCGACATCCTGGCCTTCGAGACCAAGGTCGCCGAGAAACACTGGACCACGGTCGAGCGTCGCCAGATCGACAAGCTCTACAACCCCAGCAAGGTCGCCGACCTGGCCGCCCTGGCCCCCGGCTTCGACTGGGCCGCCTTCCTCGACGGCGCCCAGGTCGGAAATCTCGACACCCTGGTGCTGATGGAGAACACGGCCATCCCCGGCATCGCCCAGGTCTTCGCCGACACCCCGATCGAGACCCTGAAGGCGTGGGAGGCCACCCAGATCGTCGATCAGGCCAGCCCCTATCTGTCCAAGGCCTTCGTCGACGCCCGCTTCGAATTCCGCGGCAAGACCCTGCGCGGCCAGCCCGAGAACCGGCCGCGCTGGAACCGGGGCGTAGCCCTGGTCGACGGTCAGCTGGGCGAGGTCCTGGCCCAGGAATATGTCCGTCTGCACTTCCCCGCCTCATCCAAGGCCCAAATGGAGACCTTGGTCGACAACATCCGCGCAGCCATGACCGAGCGTCTGCGGACCGTGGACTGGATGAGCGAGGCGACCCGCGAACAGGCCCTCTACAAGATGTCCAAGTTCGGGGTGAAGATCGGCTATCCCGACAAGTGGCGGTCCTATGATGGTCTCGAGCTGACCGCCGACGACCTGTACGGCAATGTCGAACGCTCCAACGCCTTCGAATGGGCCTATCAGCGAGGCAAGATCGGCAAGCCGGTCGATCCGCTGGAATGGGGCATGACGCCCCAGACGGTGAACGCCTATTACAATCCGCCGCGCAACGAGATCGTCTTCCCGGCCGCCATCCTGCAGGCGCCCTTCTTCGATCCGAAGGCCGACCCGGCCGTCAACTACGGCGGCATCGGCGCGGTCATCGGCCACGAAATCACCCACGGTTTCGACGACCAGGGCCGCAAGTCCGACGGCGACGGCGTGCTGCGCGACTGGTGGACGCCGGAAGACGCCGCTCGGTTCGAGGCGCGCGCCAAGGTGCTGGGCGACATCTATAATTCGCTGGAGCCCATTCCCGGCGTCCATGTGAACGGCGACCTGACCATGGGCGAGAATATCGCCGATCTCGGCGGCCTGCTGCTGGCGCTGGACGCCTATCACAAGTCGCTGAACGGCCAGCCGGCGCCAGTGATCGACGGCCTGACCGGCGACCAGCGGGTGTTCCTGGGCTGGGCGCAGGTCTGGCGCGAGAAGTCGCGTCCCGAGGCGCTGCGCGAACAGCTGACCACCGACCCGCATTCGCCGGGCGCGGTCCGCGCCGCCACCTCGCCGCGCAACATCGACGCCTGGTACGCCGCCTTCGGGGTCTCGCCGGATCAGAAGGAATACATCGCCCCCGAGGCCCGCGCCCGCATCTGGTAAGCGGTCACACGAGCCCGAACGAAAAAGGCCCGGAGCGTCGCTCCGGGCCTTTCTTTTTCAGCCGAAGGCGAAAAGCCTTACTTCGGCGTGGTCGCCGCGCCCGCGACGGCGCCGATCGCGGCGCCCGCCACGGTCGAGCCGGTGTTGCCGCCGACAACTTGGCCGGCGACGGCGCCGCCCAGGGCGCCGGTGGCGGCGCGTTGTTCCATGGTCTGGCCGCAGGCGGCCAGCAGGGCCACGGCGCCGATGACGGGGGTCAGTTTCAGCAGAGTTTTCATAGGTCTTCTCCGGGGGGATGAGATGATGTTGACCCAACGAAAAGGCCCGCGTCCGGTTCCGGACGCGGGCCTCTGTCTCGTCGCGCTACGCTCGGGACGCGGTCCCTCGCGACTTGAGCGCTGACTTCGCGCTACGCTCGGGACGCGGTCCCTCGCGACTTGAGCGCTCAGCCGACGATCTGGTCTTCGGTGAAGAACTGGGCGATCTCGAGCTTGGCGTTGTCCAGGCTGTCCGAGCCGTGGACCGAGTTCTCGCCGATCGACAGGGCGAACTGCTTGCGGATCGTGCCTTCGGCGGCCTGTTCCGGGTTGGTGGCGCCCATGACTTCACGGTACTTGGCCACGGCGTTCTCGCCTTCCAGAACCTGGACGACGACCGGCTCGGCGGTCATCTGCTCGACCAGTTCGCCGTAGAAGGGACGCTCGGCGTGGACTTCGTAGAACTTCTTGGCCTGGTCGGTGGTCAGCTTGACGCGGCGCTGGGCCACGATGCGCAGGCCGGCGCCTTCGATCACGGCGTTGATCGCGCCGGTCAGATTGCGGCGCGTCGCGTCGGGCTTGATGATCGAGAAGGTGCGTTCGGTCATGGGAGGTGACTTCTTGTTTGGGAGATTGAGTGTCGCGGGCTTATAGCGACGCCCCAGCCCCGCGCCAAGCCGCGTCTTCTCAGCAGGCGACGGCGCGCACGTGACCCAGGGCGGCGTAGTCCAGAATGGCGCGGTCTCGGGTGACGACGACCAGATCGTCTACACGCGCCTGCGACACGAGCAGTCTGTCAGCGGGATCCTTGTGAAACGGTTCAGGCAGCCTTGCGGCGGTCAAAGCCGCCGTCGTGGAAAGAGGTAAAGCCTGCGCAGTGGCGCTGGACATCGCCGCTTCGAACCAGACGACAGGATCTCCAGTGATCTGCAGCAGGCGTCCCGTTCGCGTCGCGGTCGCCAGCAGGCCGATTTCCCAAGCCGAGACCGACGAAATCCAGAGATCGTCGGCTTGCGCCGCCTTGGCGATGACGTCGCGCGCCTCTTTACGCATCGAAGTGCCAAGAACCATGCGGATGAAGGCGTTCGTGTCCAGAAGGACGCCGCTCATTCTTCATCCCACAGGCCGCGCTGCGGATCGCACACCCCGTGTATGGCGGGGTCGTAGATTGGGCCATCGATGTCCAAGCCCTCGGGTATGATCACTGTGCCCTTCATACCGCCGAAGATGCTGTTGGGATCCCACGGCTTCTCCGCTGGGTGATCGGGAGACCTCACCACCGCCACTTCCTTGCCGCGCTTGGTGATGCGAACTCGACGGATCTCGCCCGAGTTTACACGATCCAGCAGGTCCAGGCACTTGGCCTTGAACTCCGTGGCCGTTATGACGACCTCGCCGCTTACAAGATCATACGTCATGACTGGTCATATAGAGATGACCGGTCAGAAAGTCCACGCGCCCTGATGCTCCAGATCAACAACCTGACCCTGAACGCCTGGGGCCGCCAGTTTCTGGACGACGCCTCGGTCAGCCTGCCGCCCGGTTCCAAGGTCGGTTTGGTCGGGCGCAACGGCATCGGCAAGTCCACCCTGTTCAAGGTGATCCTGGGCGAACTGGCCGCCAACGGCGACGAGATCAGCCTGCCCAAGACCGCCCGCATCGCCTCCGTCGATCAGGAACACCCCGCCACGCCCGTCAGCGTCCTGGAGACCATCCTTGAGGCCGACGTCGAGCGCCACGAGCTGATGACGCGGCTGGAAACCGCCGATCCCGAGGAGATGGGCGAGATCTGGGGTCGTCTGATCGAGATCGACGCAGAGAGCGCGCCGGCGCGCGCGTCTGAAATCCTGGTCGGTCTGGGCTTCAGCCAGGAGGATCTTCACCGGCCCATGTCGCATTTCTCGGGCGGTTGGCGGATGCGCGTGGCCCTGGCCGCCGCCCTGTTCGCCGAACCGGACATGCTGCTGCTGGACGAACCGACCAACTACCTCGATCTGGAAGGCGCCTTGTGGCTGGAGGCGCGGCTGAAGAAATACCCGCACACGGCCCTGATGATCTCGCACGACCGCGATCTGCTGAACTCGGTCTGCACCCACATCCTTCAGCTCTCGAACCGCAAGCTGGAGCTCTACACCGGCAACTACGACACCTTCGAGCGCACCCGGGCCGAAAAGCTGCGGCTTATGGAGGCCACCAAGTCCAAGCAGGACGCCGAGCGCGCCCACCTTCAGAAGTTCATCGACCGCTTCAAGGCCAAGGCCTCCAAGGCCACCCAGGCCCAGTCGCGCGTCAAGAAGCTGGAGAAGATGGAGCGGATCGAGCTGCCGCCCGAGGAGCGCGTCGCCCCCTTCGTCCTGCCCTCGCCGGAACGCCCCCTGCCCCCGCCCCTGATCCGGCTGGAGAAGGCCAGCGTCGGCTATGAGCCGGGCAAGCCGATCCTCAAGAACCTGAACCTGCGGATGGACCTGGACGACCGCATCGGCCTCTTGGGCGTCAACGGCGCCGGCAAGTCTACCTTCGCCAAGCTGATCGCCAAGGCCCTGACCGTCGACGCCGGAGAATTCCACCGCGACGGCAAGATGCGGGTCGGCTGGTTCCACCAGCATCAGATCGAGGCGATGGACCCCGAGGACACGCCGTTGCAGATCATCCTGCGCGCCATGCCCGAAGCGTCCGAAAGCAGCCGGCGCAGCCGCCTTGCCCAGTTCGGCCTGCCCTTCCAGAAGCAGGACACCAAGGTCGGCGCCCTGTCCGGGGGCGAGCGCGCGCGTCTTCTGCTGAACCTGGTGGCCATGGATGCTCCCCACATCCTGATCCTCGACGAACCGACCAACCACCTGGACATCGACAGCCGCCGCGCCCTACTGGACGCCCTGAACCAGTACACGGGCGCCGTGATCCTGATCACCCATGACCGGTCGCTGATGGAGCTGGTCGCCGACCGGCTGTGGCTGGCCGCCGACGGCACGGTGAAGCCGTTCGAAGGCGACATGGACGACTACGCCAGGTTCGTGCTCGACCGCGCCAAACAGGCCGGGATGAAACCCAGCCAAATCAAGCATGAGCCCGTGGCCGAAGCGGCGCCTGTCGCTGCGCCCAAGGCGGAGAAAAAGAAATCAGGCCCCTCCCCCTCTACCCTACGCCATGCGGTGAAGAAGGCAGAAGAGGAGATGGCGCGCCTGACCGCCGACCTGGCCCGTATCGACACCGACCTCGCCGCTGCGGCAGCCGCCAATGACTCGAAAAAGCTGGAAAGCCTGGGCCGCGCCCGCGCCAAGACCCAGGCCGATCTGGACGCCGCTGAAACCGCCTGGATCGCGGCGGAAGAGGCGCTGGCCGAGGTGGCGTGATGATCAAGCCCGTTCAACTGTCCAAGGATCAGCGCGCGGCCGCCACGGCCAGGCTGCGCGCCTATTTCCGCGACGAGCTGGAGCAGGAGCTGGCTCAACTGCCGGCCGAGATGTTGCTGGACTTCATCGGCAAGGAAATCGGCGCGATCTTCTACAATCGCGGCGTTCAGGACGCCCAGCAGTTGGTCCAGCAGAAGGCGGAGGACGTGGTCGAGGCCCTGTATGGCCTGGAACGCTCAGTTTCGATCCGTTAGGCGTCAGCCCGGATCGCGCGCGTCCGGAGCCCAATATTCCAGCCGCTGATAGGCTTCGCCCAGGAAGACGGCGGCCAAGGGCGCCTCCAGCCCCGACAGGACCAGGGCGGATGCCACGTCCCTGGCGGCGCCGGACAGCAAGCCCGCAGCGGAGAGCCCGATCAGGACCAGCTTGGGCAGGCCGACCACGATCAGCCCGCCCAGCAGGGGCCAGAAACTGCCCTGGGCGACGCCCATGCTGTTCAGCGAGACCATATGCCCGCGCCCCAGGGTGGCCGGGGCGAACAAGGACAGCCGCACGGCCATCACCAGAACCCCATAGGCCACCAGCAGGGTCACGACCGCGAGCAGCACCAGCTTCCACACCGGACCGACCGCAGCCCAGTTCCGCTGGTTGATCGCCTCAGCGTCCAGCCCCGCCATTCCGAACAGGGCCAGAAGCAGCAGGGCCGCAACCGACAGGATCATGGCCATGAAGACCGCGCACAGCAGGGCGGCGCCCAGCAACCGCAGTTCCGGCCATCCGAACTGAAGACCGGCCGGACCCAGTCCGCGTCGCCGCGCCTCATCCAGATCGACGCTGACCGCAATCCGCGTCAGGCCGCCCGCCAGGGCCAAGCCGGCGACGAGGCCGGCGATCTGGCCGACACCCCGCCCGATCATCGCCCACGAGGCTTCAACCGCATTGGCGCTCCACCCGGCGACGCTCCAAACGAC
Source organism: Brevundimonas sp. Br13 (assembly GCF_055391505.1). Taxonomy (NCBI): domain Bacteria; kingdom Pseudomonadati; phylum Pseudomonadota; class Alphaproteobacteria; order Caulobacterales; family Caulobacteraceae; genus Brevundimonas; species Brevundimonas sp. Br13. The sequence goes on from NZ_AP044008.1 coordinate 2,718,365, forward strand.
GGCGCAGACCAGGATCGCGCCCCACGCGCCCCGCCAGGCCAGCGGCAGCTTTGCGAAGGCGGCCTTCAGGGTCTCGCCTAACGGCAACTGTCTGTGACGGTTCACGCGCACCCCCTCATCCCCGCCGCGACATAGCAGGGGATCATGACATCCCGCCAGACGGCCGCTAGAAGGCCGCGATGAACGCTTCCCCCACATCTCCTTCTCCTGTTCACGTCATCGGCGGCGGCCTGGCCGGCTCGGAAGCCGCCTGGCAGATCGCTCAGGCCGGCGTGCCCGTCATCCTGCACGAGATGCGAGGCGTGCCCGGCGTGAAGACCGACGCCCACCAGACGGACGGACTGGCCGAACTGGTCTGCTCCAACTCCTTCCGCTCGGACGATTGGGAGTACAATGCGGTCGGTCTGCTGCACGCCGAGATGCGGGCGCTGGACTCGGTCATCATGGCCTGCGGGGACGCCCATCAGGTGCCGGCGGGCGGCGCCCTGGCGGTGGATCGCGACGGCTTTTCCCAAGCGGTCACGGCGAAGCTGGAAGCCCACCCCCTGGTCACCGTCGTGCGTGAGGAGATCGCCGGCCTGCCGCCTGAGGATTGGGATAATGTGATCGTCGCTACCGGCCCCCTGACTTCGCCCGCCCTGGCCGAGGCGATCCTGAAGGCGACGGGCGAGGAAAGCCTCAGCTTCTTCGACGCCATCGCCCCCATCGTCCATGCCGACAGCATCGACTTCGACATCGCCTGGCGTCAGTCCCGCTATGACAAGGAAGGCCCCGGCGGAGACGCCGCCGCCTACGTCAACTGCCCGATGGACAAGCCCCAGTACGAGGCCTTCATCGACGCCCTGCTGAACGGCCCCAAGGCCGAGTTCAAGGATTGGGAGCACGTCCCCTATTTCGACGGCTGCCTGCCGATCGAGGTCATGGCCGAGCGGGGGCGCGAGACCCTGCGGCACGGGCCGATGAAGCCGGTCGGGCTGACCAATCCGCGCAATCCGACGGTCAAGCCCCACGCCATCGTCCAGCTGCGTCAGGACAATGCGCTGGGTACGTTGTTCAACATGGTCGGCTTCCAGACCAAGCTGAAGCACGGAGCTCAGGCCGAGGTCTTCCGCATGATACCGGGGCTTCAGAACGCCCAGTTCGCGCGCCTGGGCGGCCTGCACCGCAACACCTATCTGAACAGCCCCCAGCTGCTGGACAAGCAGTTGCGGCTCAAGGCCATGCCCCGCCTGCGCTTCGCCGGCCAGGTCACGGGGGTCGAAGGCTATGTCGAGAGCGCGGCCATGGGCCTGCTGACCGGCCGCCTGGCCGCCGCCCAGGCCCTGGGTCGCGACCTGTCGGCGCCCCCGCCTGAGACCGCCATGGGCGCCCTGGTCGAACACATCACCGGCGGACACCTGGAAGGCTCGAAGTTCCAGCCGATGAACATCAACTACGGCCTGCTGCCCCCGCTGGAGGCCCCCAAGGTCGATGAAGACGGCAAGCGCATCCATCCCAAGGAACGCGGCCGGGCGAAGAAGCGGTTGCAGAGCATTCGGGCGATGGAGAGCCTGAAGGCCTGGCGGGACGCGGTGACGGCTTAAACCACCGTTCCGAACAGACGTCCGATTCCGGCGGTGACCGCCATGGCGAGCACGCCCCAGAAGACGACGCGCACCACCGAGCGGGGGATGTCGGCCCCGCCCGCACGCGCGCCCATGCCGCCCAGGACCGCCAGACCGACAACGGCGCTGGCGGAGACCCAGATAAGGAGGCCGTCGGTCGGCGCGATCGCCACGGCGGCCAGGGGAAGAACCGCGCCTGCGGCGAAGGTGGCGGCGGATGTCAGGGCCGCCTGAATGGGGCGCGCGGTGGTGAAGCCGGAGATGCCCAGTTCGTCGCGCGCATGGGCGCCGAGGGAGTCGTGAGCCATCAGCTGTTCGGCCACGGCTCTGGCCGTGTCGGGCTGGACCCCACGCGCGACATAGATACCCGCCAGCTCGTCCAGCTCGGCCTCAGGCGCAGCGGCCAGTTCGGCCGCCTCTCTGGCCAGATCGGCCTTCTCCGTATCGGACTGGGAGCTGACCGAGACATATTCGCCAGCGGCCATGGACATGGCGCCGGCGACCAGTCCGGCGACGCCCGAAACCACAACCGAGCCCTTCGAGGCCTCGGCGGCGGCGACGCCGACGATCAGGCTTGCAGTGGAGACGAGGCCGTCGTTAGCCCCAAGGACAGCGGCTCTCAGCCAGCCGATACGCTCGATTAGGTGGCGTTCAGAATGGGGTCGGGCCATGGCGGCCTCCGTGTGTCTGCACCTCTAGACCAGACCCAAAAGCCCGTGGGCGCAAGCCCGATCTGGATCAAATCCGCCCGACGAAGGCGGCCAGGATCAACCGCAGCCGCCGGAAGGCCTCGGGCCGGTCACGCCCGGACAGGGCGGCGTGGGCCACGGCGGGGAAGGCGGCGACCGGCAGGGTCTTCAGGGCGGCGTTGGCGGCCTTGCGCCCGGCCCTCGCCTCGTCCGCTCGCCCGACCTGGGTCAGGCCCCAGACCCGTCCGGCCTCGATCACCTTATCCACATGGCCAGGACCGGCCAACACATGGACCGCCGTCTGCATGGGCCCCACGTAGAAGGCGTCGAGATCATGGGGCTGGCTGTGGACGCGGCCGATATGGGCCTCGATCAGGGCGTCGAAGGGGGCGCGGTCCAGGCTGTGACGGGCGACGAGATCCGTCAGGGCCTCGAGCACCGGATGGCCCTTGCGCGGGACGGCGGCGAAGACTCCATCCAGCTGTTCGGCCCACCAAGTGTAGCGCATCTCGGCCAGCAGGGGCTGGGTCACGCGCGTGGGTATGACCATCAGCTCGGCCTCGAAGGCGTAGAGGGTGATCAGATCGGCGCGGGAGCGATCATCGGCGACCAGTCGGCTGGACAGCCAGCGGTCCAGATCGGCGGCGCGAACCTGGGCGTCCAGGCCTGCCCCCCCTGCCGCAGGAGCAGGTTCAGGCGGCACGCGAAACGGCGAAATCGGCCAGGTCTTCCAGGGCCGCGCGCCAGTCGGATGCGGGCAGGACCGACAGGGCGGCCTTGGCCTGATCGGCGTAGTCGCCGGCCAGGTCCAGGGTCGCGCCGATGGCGCCGGAGCCGACGACCAGTTCACGGGCGCGGGCGAAGTCGTCGGGCGTGCGTTCGCCCTTGGTCACGGTCCGCTCCCAGAAGGCGTCCTCGCGGCCCCGGGTGCGGGCCACGGCCAGCAGCAGCGGCAGGGTGGCCTTGCCCTCGTTGAAATCGTCGCCGGCGTTCTTGCCCAGGGCCTCGGCGGTCGCGCCGTAGTCCAGGGCGTCGTCGGCCAGCTGGAAGGCGATGCCCAGGGCCATGCCGTAATCGCGCAGGGCCTTGACCGCCTCGGCCGACGCCCCGGCGCCCACGGCCCCCGCCTCGGCGGCGGCGGCGAACAGTTCGGCGGTCTTGGCCGAGATGATCTGAAGATAGGTGGCCTGGTCCAGGTTCAGGTCGTGGGCGCGGGTCAGCTGCAGCACCTCGCCTTCCGAGATCACGCGCGAGGCCTCGGCCAGAATGCCCAGAGCCCGCATCGAATCCGTTTCGACCATCAGTTCGAAGGCGCGGGCGAACAGGAAGTCGCCGACCAGGACGCTGGTCGGTGCGCCCCAGATCAGATGTGCGGCGACCTTGCCTCGACGCAGCTCCGACGCATCCACGATGTCGTCGTGCAGCAGGGTGGCGGTGTGGATGAACTCCACCGCCGCCGCCAGCTTCTTGGGCGACAGAATGTCCCCCTGCGCGCCCGTGGCCCGGGCGGCGGCGACTGTGAGCAGGGGCCGCAACCGCTTGCCCCCCGCCGAGACCAGATGTTCGGCCAGTTTTGGGATGATCGGCACATCCGACTGCATCCGGTCGATAATCAGAGCGTCCACCTCGGCCATATCGGTTCCGGCCAGCCGGACGAGGGCGTTCACATCCCCCTTCGGACGGGGAAACACGGCAGGGGCGAGGTCCAAGGGGATACTCTTTCGCAGGTCGCGCAACGTCCGCCGCGCAGCTAATTCCGACCGCGTCCGCTTGCCGGATCGCGATGGCGCGCACAATGGTGATCACCCCCCGGAGGGTCAAGGAGATTGAGGCTTGGACAGCGTTCCCGCCGCGCCGGAAGTCGTCGAGAACGCCCTGTTAGGCGGGCGGGTGCGCTTGCGACAGCCCGCGCGGGGTTATCGCGCCGGCATGGACGCCGCCCTGTTGGCCGCCGCCGTCGCGCCACGGCCGGGCGAGCGGCTGTTCGAAGCCGGCTGCGGAGCCGGCGCCGTGCTGATGCAGATCGCCGCCCGTCATGACGCTCTTTCGCTGACGGGGCTGGAGCGTGATTCGTCGTCGGCCGCCCTGGCGCGCGAGAATGCGGGGCTGAACGGTTTCGGGGATCGGATCACCGTCATCGAGGGCGACGTCGCGGCCGGTTGCCGTTCGCTGGGACTGCCGCCCTTCGACTGGGCCGTGTCCAATCCGCCCTTCTTCGACGACCCCGGCGCCCTGCGCGCGCCCGCTCCGGGCAAACAGGGCGCCTGGATGGCCGACGACGGCCTGGCGGCCTGGACCGGTCTGCTGCTGAAAGCGGTGCGCGAGGGCGGCCGGATCGTGATCATCCACCGCGCCGACCGCCTGGCCGATCTGCTGGCCCTGCTGGGAGACAAGGCCGGGTCCTTCGCCATTCGACCGATTCAGCCCTTCGCCGAGGAACCGGCCAAACGGGTGCTGGTCCGGGCGATCAAGACCGGCAAGGCGCCGTTGCGCCTCCTGCCGCCGCTGGTGCTGCACGACCGGTCTGGCGCCAAACACACGCCCGAATCCGAGGCCCTTCTGAGAGGCGAAGCCGCTCTGGACTGGTGAGAGGCCGCGTCCCGACACAGGGCGCCCGACCCGCCGATACTCGCCTTATTTGCTCTCGCGCCTCAGGATCGCTACATCCGCGGCAACCTCCCCCATTCGACGAAACCCCAAGGGCGAAATCGCACCTCATGGCGCAGCAATATATTTTCCAGATGCAGGGTCTGACCAAGACCTTCCCCGGCGGCCGCAAGATCTTCGAGAACATCTGGCTCAGCTTCTACAACGACGCCAAGATCGGCGTGGTCGGGGTCAACGGCTCGGGTAAGTCCACCCTGCTGAAGATCATGGCCGGCCTGGACACCGAGTTCTCCGGCGAGGCCCGCGCCGCCGACGGAATCAAGCGCGGCTATCTGGAGCAGGAGCCCCAGCTCGATCCCGCCCTGAATGTTCGCGAGAACGTCGAGGCCTGGTGCGAGGAGAAGCAGTGGGTCAACCGCTTCAACGCCGTCGCCGCCGAACTGGGCGAGAACTACACCGACGAGCTGATGGAGGAAATGACCAGCCTCCAGGAGAAGATCGACGCCGCCGACGTCTGGGACATCGACAGCCGCATCGAAATGGCCATGGGCGCCCTGCGCTGCCCGCCCGACGACTGGGAAGTCACCAACCTGTCCGGCGGTGAGAAGCGCCGCGTCGCCCTGGCCCGCCTGCTGCTGTCCAAGCCCGACATGCTGCTGATGGACGAACCGACCAACCACCTGGACGCCGAATCCGTCGCCTGGCTGCAGCACCACCTGGAGAACTTCCCCGGCTGCGTCATCCTGGTCACCCACGACCGCTACTTCCTGGACCAGGTCACCAAGTGGACCCTGGAGCTGGACCGCGGCAAGGGTCACCCGCACGAGGGCAACTATTCCTCCTGGCTGGAAGCCAAGCAGAAGCGCGTCGTTCAGGAACAGTCGGAATCCGAAGCCCGCCAGCGCGCCCTCACCCGCGAACTGGAATGGGTCCGTTCGGGCGCCAAGGCCCGTCAGGCCAAGTCCAAGGCCCGTCTGGCCGCCTACGAACGGATGGTCGAGGAACAGGAATCGATGCGCGGGGCCCAGACCCACGCCCATATCCAGATCCCGCCCGGCCCGCGCCTGGGCAATGTGGTGCTGGAGGTCGAGGGCCTGCAGAAGTCCTATGGCGACAAGCTGCTGTTCGACAATCTGACCTTCAAACTGCCGCCCAACGGCATCGTCGGCGTCATCGGCCCCAACGGCGCCGGCAAGTCGACCATGTTCAAGCTGATCACCGGTCAGGAAAAGCCCGACGGCGGCTCGATCCGCGTCGGGGAGACAGTGAAGCTGGCCTATGTCGACCAGTCGCGCGACGACCTGAAGCCGGACGAAACCATCTGGCAGGCCATCTCCGGCGGCACCGACGTGATGATGGTCGGCAAGCGCGAGATCAACACCCGCGCTTATGTCGGCAGCTTCAACTTCAAGGGCGGCGACCAGCAGAAGAAGGTCGGCCAGTTGTCGGGCGGTGAGCGCAACCGCGTCCACCTGGCCAAGACCCTGGCCGCCGGCGGCAATCTGATCCTGCTCGACGAACCGACCAACGACTTGGACATCGAGACGCTCCAGAACCTCGAAGAGGCCCTGGAAGAGTTCGCCGGCTGCGCCGTAGTCATCTCCCACGACCGCTGGTTCCTGGACCGTCTGGCCACCCACATTCTCGCCTTCGAAGGCGACGGCCATGTGGAATGGTTCGAGGGCAATTTCGAAGCCTACGAACAGGACAAGATGCGTCGTCTCGGCGCCGACAGCATCATTCCCAAGCGCCTGCAACACCAGAAGTTCGGGCGCTGATTGATCTGTGATAGGATGCGGGACATGAGCGACGATCTTCTGTCCCGCATCACCATTGATCCCAGCCAGTGCGGGGGCCGTCCGTGCATTCGAGGCATGCGAATTCGCGTGCAGGACGTTCTGGACATGCTGGCCGGTGGCGCGAGCCCGGAGGAAGTCCTCGCGGACTTCCCCTACCTGGAAGCTGACGACATTCGGGCCAGCCTTGCCTATGCGGCCGCAAGCATCGGCGACACCGGCGTGATCGCCGCGTGAAATTCATCGTGGACGCCCAGCTGCCTATCGCTCTTGCCGATTGGCTGAGAGCTAATGGGCACGCGGCCGACCATGTTTCCACGCTTCTGGCGGTACATGCGCGTGACCAGGACATCTGGGATTTGGCCCGAGCGGAATCGCGCGTCATCATCACCAAGGATCGGGACTTCGCCATCTGGGCGGCGGACCGCCGGCTAGGGCCTCAGATCGTCTGGCTTCGTCTTGGCAACGCGACCCGGCGTGTGCTGATCGAATGGCTTGAACCCCGATGGGCCAGGATCGAACAAGGTCTCCTCGACGGCCTCCATTTGATCGAGGTGCGCGCATGACCCAACGCCCCGCCGTCCTGATCATGCAACGGCATCTCGCCCCGCTCTCGCCGATCCTAGAGAGCGCCTATGACGTCTACCGCTTCTGGGAAGGCCCGCCCATTGAGGCCGCCCATGACATCCGCGCCCTGATCGTCGCCGGCGAGGCGCCGCTGGACAAGGGGCTGATCGAACGCCTCCCCGCCCTCGATCTGATCGCCTGTTTCACCTCGGGCTATGACGGGATCGACATCGACTGGTGCCGGCAACGCGGCCTGCCCGTCACCCATGCGCCGGGCGTCAACCACGAAGACGTGGCCGACCACGCCCTGGGCCTGATCCTGGCCGCGCGTCGGCAGATCGTCTCGGGCGACCGCCAGGTCCGGTCGGGCGGCTGGACCGCCGAGACCCGCAGCATCACCCCCTCGCTCGGCGGCCAGAAACTGGGCGTCGTCGGCCTGGGCGCCATAGGCGCGGCGGTAGCCCGGCGCGCCGAGACGTTCCGCATGGATGTGAGCTGGTGGGGCCCTCGCCTCAAGGATGCCGAATGGCCCCGGGCCGACAGCCTGTCGGCCCTGGCCGAGGCCAGCGACATCCTCGTCGTCGCCTGCAAGGCCGATGAGACCAATCGCGGCCTGATCTCTCGCGAGGTGCTTCAGGCCCTGGGGCCGGGCGGCCTGCTGGTCAATGTCGCGCGCGGCCAGTTGATCGACGAGGAAGCCCTGATCGACATGCTGAAATCCGGCGCCCTGGGTCAGGCGGCCTTGGACGTCTTCATGGAGGAGCCGACCGAGCCTTCACGCTGGGCCGATGTTCCGAACCTCGTCCTGACGCCCCACACCGCCGGCGCGACGTCCGCCGGGGTGCAGGGCATGCTGATGCTGCTGATGCAGAATCTTCAGGCGCATTTCGCGGGCCAGCCGCTGAAGACGCCGGTCGGGTGATCAGTCCGGGCGTTGCGGACGCTGGGGGCGTTCATCGGCCGTGACGACGCCGTCGCCGTTCTTGTCCATGGTCTTGAACATGGCTTCGGCGGCGGCCTCCATCTCAGCCTTGGTGATGAGTCCGTTCCCATCCGCATCGGCGCGGCTCAGCATCCGACCGCCCGGCGAGGCGGACAGCTCCGAGGCGTTGATCGCGCCGTCATGGTTGCCGTCGATACGGTCGAACATGGCGCCCATCCTCGCCTTCATGTCAGCGAGGGTCTCGCGCTCCGGCGGACGCATCCCGCCCATCGGCGGCGGGCCGGACATCTGCCCCCCGCCCATCGGCGGCTCAGGAAAATCGCTCTGCGCCAGGGCCGGTCCGGCGACGAGGAGGGCGAAGGTTGAGATCAGAAGACTGCGCATGGAACCACTCCAAAGGGATTGCATCTCCTTCAACGGCGAAAGGAAGCCTTACCGTCGCGGCCTTTGCGAGCAGGTTTTTGCTTGCCAAATCATATAAAGATATCTTTATATGATCATATGAGCTTGAACGCCGATCAGACTGTCGAAGCGCTTCGCGCCGCCGGCGAACCCACCCGCCTGCGCATCCTGTCTCTGCTGGCCAGTGAAGAGCTGTCGGTCATGGAGATGTCGCGCATTCTGGACCAAAGCCAGCCCCGCGTCTCGCGTCACCTGAAGCTGATGACCGATTCCGGGCTGATCGAGCGGTTTCCCGACGGCGCCCGCGTCTATTACCGCCTGTCGCACGATCCCCATGCGCGGCGGCTGATCGACACCGTACTGGACATTCTGGCCGACGACGCCGGAGAGGCCGACCATCGGCGACTGAGCGAGGTGCAGAAGGACCGACAGCAGGCGGCCGAAAGCTATTTCGAACAGATTGCGCCGCAATGGGACCGACTGCGCTCCCTCTATGTCAGCGAAAGCGCCGTGGAAGCCGCACTGGAAAGGGCGGTGGGGCCCGGTCCGTTCAAGCGCGTCGTCGACCTGGGCACCGGCTCGGGACGTATGCTGACCCTGTTCGGCAAGAAGGCCAAGATGTCGGTCGGGCTGGATCTGAGCCAGAACATGCTCAACATCGCCCGCGCCAATGTCTCCAAGGCCGGGCTGAGCAAGGTCGAACTGCGTCACGGCGACATCTTCGCCACCCGTCTGCCCGCCGGCAGCGCCGATCTGGTGATCGTGCATCAGGTCTTGCACTATCTTGCCGACCCTTCCGCCGCCGTGGCCGAGGCGGCGCGTCTGGTCTGCCCGGGCGGGCGGCTGGTCATCGTCGATTTCGCCCCGCACGACTTCGAACATATGCGCGAGGCCCATCAGCACCGCCGCCTGGGCTTCGCAGACGCAGAAATCACCGGCTGGCTGGTCGACAACGGCCTGGCTCCCTCTGCGCCCATCGCCCTGCCCCCCGATAACGAAGGGCTGACTGTAACGATCTGGACGGCCGAACGCCGGGCGGCGCCGGCCGCCGCCCAAGGCAGAAAGAGCGCATGATGACCGGTTCCTCCACCAATCTGGCGGAAGCGCGGGCCTTGCTGCTCTCGCCGCTGGGGCCGGTCGCGCGCGCCGGATCGAACCGCGAAACGGTGCGGGTTTCCTTTGAGTTCTTTCCGCCCAAGACCGACGAGGCCGAGGTCAATCTGTGGAAGGCGATCCGCCGGCTTGAGCCGCTGAACCCCGCCTTCGTCTCCGTCACCTATGGAGCGGGTGGTTCGACGCGGGAACGCACCCACCGGACCGTGCAAAGGATCATCGCCGAGACGGCTTTACGTCCCGCCGCCCACCTGACCTGCGTCGACGCCAGTCGGGATGAGGTGGACGAGGTGATCGCCGGCTACAAGACCATCGGCGTCGATCATATCGTCGCCCTGCGTGGCGATCCCCCCGGCGGCGGCGGCATCGGCGGCGTCTATCAGCCCCGCGCCGACGGCTACGCCAACGCCACCGAACTGACGGCCGCCATCAGCCGCATCGGCGGCTTCGACGTCACGGTCGGCGCCTATCCCGAGAAACATCCTGAGAGCCCGTCCATCGATCACGACATCGAGGTGCTCAAGGCCAAGGTGGACGCCGGCGCGACCCGCGCCGTCAGCCAGTTCTTCTTCGACATCGACGCCTTCCTGCGTTTCCGCGACCGGGTGCGGGCGGCGGGGGTGACCATTCCCCTGATCCCCGGCGTCATGCCCGTGTCCAACTTCGCCGGCCTGGTCCGTATGTGCGGCGCTTGCGGCGCGGGTATCCCCGACTGGCTGAAAGCTCATTTCGACGGGCTGGACGACGACCCGGAGACCCGCAAACTGCTGGCCGCCTCCATCGCCGCCGAGACCTGCGCCCGTCTGCAGGAAGAAGGTTTCTCCGACTTCCACTTCTACACCCTGAACCGCGCCGATCTGGTCTATGCGATCTGCCGCGTGCTGGGCGTGCGTGAAACAAAGGCTGTGGCGTAATGACCTCTCCCCTCACCCGCCCCCTGACTCGGGCAGAACGGATCGCCGCCCTGCATGCGGCGGCCAAGGAACGCATTCTGGTCCTCGACGGCAGTTGGGGCGTGATGATCCAGCGTAGGGGCCTGTCCGAAGCCGACTTCCGCGCCGACCGCTTCGTCGCCGCCAACGGCTATGACGAAACGCACCAGATGAAGGGGAACAACGACATCCTCTGCATCACCCGCCCCGACATCATCTCGGACCTGCACGACCAGTATTACGCCGCCGGCGCCGACATCTCCGAGACCAACACCTTCTCCGGCACCACCATCGCCCAGGAGGACTACGCCCTGGACGCCCAGGCGGTGTGGGACATCAATCTGAAAGGCGCCAAACTGGCCCGCGCCGCCGCCGACCGCTGGACGGAGAAGGAGCCGCACAAGCCGCGCTTCGCCGCCGGCTCCATCGGCCCGCTGAACAAGATGCTGTCCATGTCGTCCGACGTGAACGACCCCGGCGCCCGCAGCGTGACCTTCGATCAGGTCTATGAGGCCTATCGCCATCAGGTGAAGGCGCTGAACGAGGGCGGCGTCGACCTCTATCTGATCGAGACCATCACCGACACGCTGAACTGCAAGGCCGCGATCAAGGCGATCAAGGATTTGGAAGACGATGGGCTAGACGCCCTGCCCATCTGGATTTCGGGCACCATCACCGACCGGTCGGGCCGCACCCTGTCGGGCCAGACGGCCGAGGCCTTCTGGAACAGCGTGCGCCACGCCAAGCCCTTCGCCGTGGGCTTCAACTGCGCCCTGGGCGCCGACCTGATGCGGCCCTTCATCGCCGAACTGAGCCGCGTCGCCGACACCCTGGTCGCGGCCTATCCCAACGCCGGCCTGCCCAACGCCATGGGCCAGTACGACGAGGAGCCGCACGAGACCGCCCACTTCATCGAAGAATGGGCGGCGTCGGGCCTGGTCAATATCGTCGGCGGCTGCTGCGGCACCACGCCGGATCACATCAAGCATGTCGCAGAAGAGGTCGCGCCGCTGAAACCGCGCGCGATCCCGGAGCGGCCGGTGGCCTTGCGGCTCTCGGGGCTGGAACCGTTCGAGATGGTGGCGTGATGGCGACGCCTTCTTTCCTTCTCTCATTGGGAGAAGGTGGCCCGCAGGGCCGGATGAGGGTTCGCCGGTGGGCCAACTCGCACCGCCTATCCCTCGCCCTTTCGCGCCAGAACGACGGCTTCGCCGCCGTGCGCTCAAGCCCTCTCCCAATGGGAGAGGGAGGACAGTCATGAGACCCACCTTCATCAACGTCGGCGAACGAACCAACGTCACCGGCTCGGCCAAATTCCGCAAGCTGATCGTCGAGGGCGACTACTCGGCCGCGCTCGACGTCGCCCGGCAACAGGTCGAGGCCGGCGCCCAGATCATCGACATCAATATGGACGAGGGCCTGCTGGACGGCGCCGTCGCCATGCGGACCTTCCTCAACCTGATCGCGGCCGAGCCCGACATCGCCCGTGTGCCGGTGATGATCGACAGCTCCAAATGGGAGGTGATCGAGGCGGGCCTGAAATGCGTCCAGGGCAAGCCCATCGTCAACTCGATCAGCATGAAGGCGGGCGAGGCTGAGTTCCGCGAACAGGCCGTCAAATGCCTGCGCTACGGCGCCGCCGTCGTGGTCATGGCCTTCGATGAGGTGGGACAGGCCGACACCGCCGCCCGCAAGATCGAGATCTGCACCCGCGCCTATAATATCTTGGTCAACGAGGTCGGCTTCCCGCCCGAGGACATCATCTTCGATCCCAATATCTTCGCCGTGGCGACGGGGATCGAGGAGCACGACAACTACGCCGTCGACTTCATCGAGGCGGTCAAGGTCATCAAGGCCACCCTGCCCTACGCCCGCATCTCGGGCGGTGTGTCGAACGTCTCGTTCAGCTTCCGCGGCAATGAGCCGGTGCGCCGGGCGATCCACAGCGTCCTTCTGTACCACGCCATCAACGCCGGCATGGACATGGGCATCGTCAACGCCGGCGACCTGCCCGTCTATGACGACATCGACCCCGAGCTGCGAGAGGCGGTCGAGGACGTCATTCTGAATCGACCGCAGCGGACCAATGTCTCGAACACCGAGCGATTGGTCGACATGGCGCCCCGCTACAAGGGCGAAAAGGGTCAGGCTCGCGTCGTCGATCTCAGCTGGCGCGAACAGCCGGTCGGCAAGCGGATCGAGCACGCCCTGGTCCACGGCATCACCGAGTTCATCGAGGCCGACACCGAGGAGGCGCGTCTCGCCGCCGAACGGCCGCTGCACGTCATCGAAGGTCCGCTGATGGACGGGATGAATGTGGTCGGGGACCTGTTCGGCTCGGGCAAGATGTTCCTGCCGCAGGTGGTGAAATCCGCCCGGGTGATGAAACAGGCCGTGGCCTGGCTCGAGCCCTATATGGAAGCTGAAAAGGCCGGCAAACCGCGCGAACAGGCCGGCCGCATCCTGATGGCCACGGTCAAGGGCGACGTCCACGACATCGGCAAAAACATCGTCGGCGTCGTGCTCCAGTGCAATAATTACGAGGTCATCGACCTGGGCGTCATGGTCCCGGCCGACCGGATCCTGGACGAGGCCAAGGCCCATAACGTCGACATCATCGGCCTGTCCGGCCTGATCACCCCGTCGCTGGACGAGATGGTCTTCGTCGCCGCTGAGATGGAGCGGCGCGGTTTCGATATTCCTCTGCTGATCGGCGGCGCCACCACCAGCCGCACCCATACGGCGGTCAAGATCGAGCCGGCCTATCGCCGGGGCTCGACAACCTATGTCGTCGACGCCTCGCGCGCCGTCAGCGTGGTCTCAGGCCTGCTGTCGCCCACCGAAAGGGCCAGGAACGAAGCCGCCACCCGCGACGAATACATCCGCATTCGGGAACAGTACGCCCGGGGCCAGGAGGTCAAGGCCCGCGCCAGCCTGGATCAGGCGCGCGAGAACCGCTTCAAGCTCGACCCCGATCAGCCCCGCCCCGGCAAGCCCGGCTTCATCGGCGTGCGGGCCTTCGAGTCCTGGGATCTTCAGGACCTCGCCGACCACATCGACTGGACCCCATTCTTCGCCAGTTGGGAGCTGATCGGCCGCTATCCGCTGATCCTTGACGACGAGATCGTCGGCCAGGCCGCCCGGGATCTGTTCGCCGACGCGCAAGCCATGCTGAAGCGAATCATCGACGAGAAGTGGTTTACCGCCAAGGGCGTGGTCGGCTTCTGGCCCGCCCGCGCCGCCGGCGACGACATCATCGTCTTCGCCGACGAGACGCGCGACGCCGAGATCGCCCGCTTCCACACGCTGCGTCAGCAGATCAAGAAGTCGAACGGCAAACCGAACCTGGCTCTGTCCGACTTCATCGCCGACGACGACCAGGACTATATCGGCGCCTTCGCCGTCACCGCCGGCCACGGCGAGCTGGAGATCGCCAAACGCTTCAAGGACGCGGGCGACGACTATTCCGCCATCCTCGCCACCGCCCTGGCCGACCGCATGGCCGAGGCCTTCGCCGAACGGCTGCACAAGGAAGTCCGCACCCAGCTGTGGGGTTACGCTGCCGACGAGGCGACCAGCGTCGACGATCTGATCGCCGAACAATACCAGGGCATCCGCCCGGCGCCCGGTTACCCGGCCCAGCCCGACCATACGGAAAAGGCCACCCTGTTCCGCCTGCTTCAGGCCGAGCAAAACGCCGGAATGGCCCTGACGGAGAGCTTCGCCATGAGGCCCCCCGCCTCGGTCTCGGGCCTCTATTTCGGCCATCCCGGCAGCCACTATTTCGGCGTCGGCAAGATCGACCTGGACCAGGTCGAGGACTACGCCCGTCGCAAGGGCTGGGACGTCGCCACCTGCGAACGCTGGCTGGCCCCCATCCTCAACTACGATCCCTACGTCGCCAAACGGGAAACGGCGGCCTGAGCCGGACCCAAGCCGCCGTCGCTGATCTTCGAGATTCTGCCGCTTAGTTTGCGGGCGCCGGCGCCTCAAGCCCCACTTCGGCCGGGGTCGCCGGCGGATTGGTGATGTTGTTCCGGATGCGCCGCGCCGCATGTTCGCACCGGCCCGGCAGGCCGTAGAACAGGCCGAACGACTGGCTCCGCGCCGCCTCGTCCTCGCTCGCCAGAAGCGGCGCCCACTGGGCCTTGGCCGCAGCCGCCGCCTGTTGCGCAGCCGCCTTGGTCGCCGCCGTCTGCCTCGGCTCCGCCGCCGCCAGGGCGCTGCGGAAATCCTGGGCCTCCAGACGCCCCAGCCGCACCAGCTCCGTATCCTCCGGCGAGCGGTTGGTCAGGCTGTCGCCCAGATCCGCGTGCCCCGTCACCAGGGCGTCGCACCAAGCCACCAGCGGATAATCCTGTGTCGGCGCCCCGCGCGGCAGCGTGTGCGAATAGGCGATCGCCTCACGGACCTTCAAGGCCTCCGCCGTCTCGGCGGTGCGATTGCCCGTGACGATCGGCCCGTCCTGGGACTGGGCGAAGGCGGCGGCGGCGGCGGAAAGCGAAAGGGTCGCGGCGAGCGCGGCGGCGGAAAACTTCAGCATTGCAATCCTAGACGAGAGGGCGCCCCAGCGCCCAGCCAAGCTGTAACGCTCCACCGCCAAGATGGCGCCAGTGCGGCGCTCAAAAAGAAAGGGCGGCGGACCGAAGTCCGCCGCCCAGTGCTTCTTCCGCTATGACTTGGCCTTGAGGATGACGGCGGAGCCGCCGACATCCTGAGGTTCTCGTCTTAGAAGGAGTAGCGCACCCCCAGATAGGCGCGGCGAGGCGCAACCCAAGCATTCGCTTCCTGGTAGTCGAAGTCAGCGTTACCAGCCACGTCAGTGAATTCCGACGTCGCGGACTGCTGATCCAAGATGTTGAAGATGTCCGCAAACAGCTCGACCTTACCGAACGACAGGTCGAGCGTGTAGGTCGCCCGAACATCGAAGGTGAAGTACGACGGGCCCGTCTCCGAGCCGGTGAAGCCGGGCGAAAGCCAAGTCGAGGTCGTGCCGCCGAAGTTGTAAGCGGGATCGCGCGGTCCCGCCACATATCCATACAGATACGAGATGGGGGTGTAGATTACACCGCTGTTCCAGTTGAAGACGCCAGCCACTTCGAGGCCGAAGTCGAACTCGTAACCGCCGTAAGCCTTGAACTGATGCTTGATGTTCCCAGGCAGATCACCCCAGGCGTTCGGAGCGCGGGGATCCAGGTAGATGAAGTCACCCTGCACGCCTGCATTGCCGTCCGAGCTCGAGTTACCCTTGGCGTCGTTGAAGGTGTAGGACAGCTGTCCGAACCAGTTTTCGGTACGGTACTTCGTCAGCGCCACTTCGATGCCGCGATAGTCACGCTTGCCGCCGGCGAGGGTGCCCAACACATAGTTGATCCGACCCGCTTGGACGTCAGCAATCTGAGCGGCGCTCAAACCGAAGTAGTTGTAGTCCAGGAAGAAGGGCCCACCGGGAACCGCGTTGCCGTCCAGACCCGTATTGGTCGGGTCCGAATAGACGTGCAGATCGTAGTCTTCGAAGATGTTACGGGTGTTCCGCTGGGTGGCGACCACCGACAGACCGATGTCACGTCCAAAGGTGGTCGAATAGCCGATCAGGAATTCATCCGTGTAGGGCGTCTTGGTGCTGGGCGAGAAGATGGAGTCGAGCACAGCAGCGCCACCGCGGGTACGATAAGTCACCCAGTTGCCGCCAATGTTGATCTGCTCTTCATCGACTGCCCCTGACAGGCTGCCGGCGAAGGCGGTCATGTCGTTACGTACGGGATCGTAATAGCGACCGCCGAAGGCCCAGACCTTGGTGCGGCCGTCCCCGAACAAATCATAGACGACGCTGACACGCGGCGCGAGTTCCCATTCAAACGTAAACAGTTCGCTTCCGTTCGAATCGGTGTGGGTCCACTCCTCGGCTCGCACGCCGGCGTTCACCGTCAGTTGTCCCTTGGTCCAGCTATCCTGGATGTAGAAGGCCTTGCCTTCGGAACCCACATTGTTGATGCCGTTCTGTGTCCGCAGCGAGCGATACGAGTTGATCTGGCCGCCCGGGTTTCCTGCCGTATCGGAGAAGCTGATGGCGTCGATCTCACCCAGCGACAGGGATCCGTCACGGTTGGTGTCAACGATCGCATAAAGCGCGGCCCGGTTCGAGGCTGCGTTGATGCCATCGATGATACGACTACGGTCATCGGCGGAGAAGACAGCGCTCGTAAAGCCCGTGCCCGCCAGTTGAGCAAAGGTCGTGCCCGGGTAACGGCTCGACAGCGAGGTATAGGTCGCGCCTCCGTTCACCGTACCCTCGACGATGTTTTCGTTCTTGGTCGATGTGTAACCCGCCTTGAACGTATGGCTGCCGAAGGACGTGTCCAGGAAGTACTCGGCGCTGACGCCCCATTCATCCCGATTGCGGTTACGAAGCGTATTCCCGCCCGAACCACCAATGTTCTGCTCTTCGTAGGTATAAGTCGCCCCACGAGCAAACACGACGTTATTACGCGTGGAGCTGTCGGCGGCGATCGTGTTGAGCTCAGACTCGTGGTTGAAGTAGTAAGCGTTCAGCGTCAGATCGCCCCAGGTCTTGGTGTAATCGATCTTGTAACGCTCGCCACCCTGGTCCGTCGCCGAGTCACGATAGTTGCGAACAGATGCCGAGGAGCTGCCGCTGATTTCCGTCGGATCGCTCAGGTAGGTCGCGGTCAACCGGTCATTGTCGGTAATCTGCCAAGTCAACTTCGCGAAGCCGTACTCAGCGTCGCGTTCGACCGTCCGCTGAACCGCGCCGGTGGTTCTGTTCAGAACGTCGTCTTCGCGATGCGTGCGCTGATAAGAACCGAAGAACCACAGCCTATCACGAAGAATGGGTCCGCCGAGCGTCACTGCCGTGTCGTAGGTGGAGAATCCAGCCGACTCATTATGTTTGTCTTCCTGAACGAGACTGTCATTCTGGAAGTAGTAGTTGACAGAACCGTGGAACTCATTTGACCCGGACTTTGTCACCACTTGTGAGATGAGACCCGAACCACCTTCGTACTCAGCAGGTGCACCGCCAGTAATGACCTTCTGCTCCTGAATGATTTCGTTGTTCAGGTTGGCACCAAAGGTGCCGGTGACGGGGTCGGTGACATTTACGCCATCAATGTAGTAGACGTTGTCCGAAGACGAACCCACCACACCAGTGACTGACGAGTTAATGCCCGACTTTGAAGACGGGTTCGAGCCAGGCTTCACGCCAGGAACGAGTTGCAGATAGCTTTGATAGCTCCGGCCCGTAGGCAGGGATTCCACAGTGTCCAGCGTCAAAACAGTCTGAACCGTGGCGGAAGTCACATCGACAGCGGCGAAAGAGGTGCCGGTCACGATGATGTCGTCCACGGTCGACGCACCACCGATGCTGAACGTCTGCGACAGGTCACTGTTCGACGTCACCGCAATGCCGGTCGCCGTAAAGGTTTCATAGTTGGGCGCCGAGATCGAGACCGTGTAGTTGGCGGCCGGGTCAAGGCCCGACAAGCGCACAAAACCCGCACTATCCGTCACGCCAGTACGAGACACAAGCGAGAGCGGCGAACTGACAGTGACCGTTGCGCCGGCCAGGGGCGCGCCGTCAGGGCCATTGACGGTCACGCGAAGGCCGCCCGTCGTGCTTTGAGCCAAAGCAGCCGTTGGCGTCAGGACAGGCGCTGCCACGATCATGGCGAACGCCACGCCGCCCATCATGGTCGTAGCGAGCATCCGCTGCCGAATGGATCGGTTTTTCAAAATCATCCTCCTGAAACGATCGGGCGACGCTAAAATGCCGCCTAAACTCTACGTCCCCATGCACGTAGATCGGAGGAGAGCTTAATCCGCCACATAGGGCGCGCTACGTCTATTACAGGCCCGTAACCCTTTAGTCGTCCACCTGTCGCAATATGGCCACAGAAAGGCGAGGAAGGCCACAATACGTCGTTATTGCGGCGAAATCCACCAATTCATCAATCTGAGCCCGCAAGAACGCGACACTTTGAGATTTGTCGTCTGCTGCGTCATCGAATGCGCAATATTTCCCCCACAGCCCTCTAGGTGGTCCCTAGGAGCATTCCGCTCAAATCACCGCTCCACCGCCACCCTCGACGCATAAGGCGCCGGCTCGGGCGTGCACGACGCTGTGACGAGTTGCGCCGCCATGAGACACAGCAGCGCCGCCGCGATAGGCTGGAGCCGATTTGAGACAGCGAAGGCGATCGAACGAGCCATGACGGGCGCTCCGGCGAAGGTTACCGAGGAGTTAAGGCAAGGGTCGCGCCAGAGGACGGGGGCGGCGGCGTGATTCCCTTCGTTCGCGATTTCGACTTCGCCTATGGGCGGCGCGATCAGGTCTCGCCGCTGATTCAGCGGGTGATCGCCGCCAATCCGGGCCCCTTCACCTTTACGGGGACGGGGACCTATATCGTCGGGCGGGCGGAGCCGGGGGCGCAGGTGGCGGTGATCGACCCCGGCCCTCTGGACGAGGCGCATCTGGCCGCCCTGCTGACGGCGGTGGAAGGGCGCGTCGTCAGCCACGTCCTCGTCACCCACACCCACCGCGACCACGCCCCCCTCGCCCGCCCCTTCGCCGATCGTAAGGGGGCGACGATTGTCGCGGCGCGGCCCCCGGTGCGAGAAACCCACGCCTCGGGCGCGCTGGATGAGGATGAGGATGCGGACTTCGCCCCCGACACGGTGCTGACGGGCGGCGAACGGATCGAGGGCGACGGCTGGACGCTGGAGGCCCTGTTCACGCCCGGCCACGCCTCGAACCATATGGCGTTCGCTCTACGGGAGGAGAACGCCCTGTTCAGCGGCGACCACGTCATGGGCTGGTCCACCACGGTGGTGGCGCCGCCGGATGGAAACATGCGCGACTATATGGCCAGCTTGGACGCCGTGATCGCGCGGAACTTCACCACTCTCTGGCCCACGCACGGCGCCCCTGTGACGAACCCTGGGCCCTTTCTGTCAGCCTATCGCGCCCACAGGCTGGAGCGCGAGGCCCAGGTGGCGGCGCGGTTGAGGGCGGGCGACCGAACGGCGGCGGAGATGACGCCGATTCTCTACGCCGCCGTGGATCAGCGGCTGTGGCCGGCCGCCGCCCTGTCGGTCCTGGCCCATCTGATCAAACTGGTCGAAGACGGGACGGCGACCGTTTCGGGCCCGCCCAGCGTGACGACGGAGTTTCGTCCGGCCTAGAGCCTGATCCGTTGAGGAGGAACCGCTACGCGGTTCGCTGAAACGGTGAATCAAGCCCCAGATCAAAGCGAGAGCATGATTCACGCTTCTGTTGGAACCGCTGCGCGGTTCCGTCCGAAACGATCATGCTCTAGCGGACTTCCTCCTCCAGGGCCGCGACGATCTTGCCCATCAGACGGCAGGTCGCGCCGCCGTCGGGGCGCGGATCGCGCGCTGCAACTCGAATGTCGGTCCGTCCGGGCCGGATGCGGATCACCGCGTCATAGGCGAAGCCGAACCAGGCGCCCTCATGCACCCCCTCGACCTCGAAGGTCGCGGCGCGAACCACTGGAAAACCAGCGTCCACCAGGGCCGATACCGCCTGCTGCGCCAAGATCTGCGAGGGAATGGAGCGGGCGGCGGGACAGGCCGGCTCGCCCTGAACGTCATCCGCGTGAGGATGAAGGGCGGCCAAACGGCTGAAGGCCGGCGGTTCTTCCACACTGGTGCTGACGTCGCGCGGCGTCGGCTGGGCCAGACGCGCCCCTTGATAGAGGAAGACGCCCAGCACGCTTCCCGCCAACACCAGGGCCGTCGCGGCATAGGCCCCACGTCGGCCGAGGTCGCGCAGAGCCAGGACCGAGACGACCAAGGCCGCACCGAGGCCGACCCAGGCCATGCCCCGCCCCACCGTCCAGGTCAGCAGATCATAGGTGACCGCCCGATCGACCCCGCCGAACAGGGTCGCCGCCATGGCCGCCACCGCCAGGACCGGGGCCGCCGCCGTTACGGCGGTCAGGACAGGGATCAAGGCGGGGACGGGCTTGGTCGATCGCATCGGCGCTCCGGCAGGTCAGGCGGGCTGAACGTCGGGCAGACGATAGTCCTTCATCCGCTCGCGCAGAAGCTTCTTGTCGATCTTGCCTGTGGCGCCCAGGGGGATCTCGTCCAGCGCCACCACATCGTCGGGCATCCACCATTTGGCGATCTTGCCCTTCAGGAAGTCGAGATGCTCCTGCTTGTTCAGGATCTCTCCCGCCTTCAGCTTGACCAGCAGGACCGGGCGCTCGTCCCATTTGGCATGAGGGGCGCCGATCACCGCCGCCAGTTCGACCTTGGGATGGCCGACGGCGATGTTCTCGATCTCAATGGAGCTGATCCACTCCCCACCCGACTTGATCACGTCCTTTGACCGGTCGGTGATCTGCATGAAGCCCAGCTCGTCGACGGTCGCGACGTCGCCCGTATCGAAGAAGCCGTCTGAGTCCAGAATCGAGCTCTCCTCACGGAAATAGGCGCGGGCGACCGTCGGCCCCTTGACCATCAAATGGCCGAAGGTGGCCCCGTCATGCGGCAGGCTCTGACCCGCGTCGTCCTTCAGCGCCAGTTCTATGCCCAGTGGGGGCGTACCCTGTTTGGTGCGGTATTTCAGCTGTTCCTCGAACGGCAGGGCCGCCGTCTCCGGCGTCATGTTCGACAGGGTGCCGATCGGCGAAGTCTCGGTCATGCCCCAGCCCTGGAGCACTTCGACGCCATAATCGTCGTGGAAGGCTCGGATCAGGCTTTCCGGCACGGCCGAACCGCCGATCAGCACGCGCTTGACCGTAGAAAGCTTCAATCCGTTCTGCCGCATATGGGCCAGAAGCCCCTGCCACACGGTGGGCACGGCGGCCGAGAAGGTGACGCCCTCGGTCTCGAGCAGCTCATACAGAGCCTCCCCGTCCATCCGGGCGCCCGGCATCACCAGCTTGCAGCCCGATGCGGGACCGACGAAGGCGATGCCCCAGGCGTTGGCGTGGAACATGGGCACCACCGGCAGTATGACGTCGCTGGTCTTGCCCCCAACCACCGAAGCTTGCAGGGCCATGAAGGTGTGCAGGAAGTTGGAGCGGTGCGAATACAGCACCCCTTTGGGATTCCCCGTGGTGCCGGAGGTGTAGCACAGGCCGCAGGCGGTGTTTTCCGGGAAGTCGCCCCACAAGACGTCGGGGGACTGTTCAGCCACGATCCTTTCATAGGATTCTGCGCGCGGCAGCCGGGTCTGCGGCATGTGGGCGTCGTCGGTCATGATGATGACCCGCTCGACCTTCGGGATGTGGGGCAGAATGGCTTCAAGCAGCGGCACGAAGGTCAGGTCGGTGAAGATGACCCGGTCCTCGGCGTGGTTGATGATATAGACGAGTTGCTCGGGAAACAGACGGGGGTTCAGGGTGTGGCACACCGCGCCTATGCCCATGACGCCGTACCAGGTCTCGATATGGCGGTCGGTGTTCCAGGCCAGGGTGGCGACGCGATCGCCGGGCTCGATATCCCAGGCTTTCAGGGCGTTGGACACCCGCTTGGCCCTGTCGTGAATCCGGCTATAGGTGGTGCGGACGATGGGGCCTTCGACGGAACGGGTGACCACTTCGCGGTCGCCGTGCCAGTTCTTGGCATGGTCGAGGATCTTATCGACCGTCAGAGGCCAATCCTGCATCAATCCCAGCATGTGCGTCTTCCTTGTCCCTTGATGCGTCTGCTCGCCCGCGACGCTTGATGAGACGCTATAGGGGTGATCAGCGATAAGCAATGCGACCCCGGCGCGCCGTCGCGCGACCGATCGCCCCGTCGGACCGGCGCTTGGCGATGCGCCGGCCGGCGCCGTAGAAGGCCGTCCATGGCCATATTGATCGCAATCACGGGGGGCTCCGGCTCCGGTAAGAGCACGCTGGCGGAGGCGCTTGTGTCCAGCCTGCCCGACGGGGCGGCCGTGCTGGTGCGCGAAGACTCCTATTATAAGGACGCCGCCGCCCTGCCCGGCTTCGACCCCGCGACCTTCGACTTCGACGATGTAGCCGCGCGCGACCATGCGCTGATGATCACAGACCTGAAGGCGTTGAAGTCGGGTCGGGGCGTGACCGCGCCCGTCTATTCCTTCATCCATCATGGACGCGAGCCGGGCGGCGAACCGATCCCGCCAGCCGAGGTGGTGATCGTCGAAGGCACCCATGTGCTCTGTACGCCCGAGCTGACTGCCCTGTTTGACATCCGGGTCTTCGTCGACACCCCCGCCGACATCCGCTTCATCCGGCGCCTGCTGCGCGACCAGTCCGAGCGGGGTCGGTCGGCGGATTCGGTCGTGGCCCAGTATCTGGCGACCGTGCGGCCGGGCCATGAGCGGCTGACCGAGCCGTCGCGCACCCACGCCGACTTCATCGTCGCCGACGCCACCGCCGCCGTCCGGCTGGAAGATCCGCAGGCCGTGGTTCGTCTGGCCGCGCCCGTCCTGGCCCATCCCCTGCTGGCGCCTTTCCTGACAGACTGAAGGTTTCGGTCGGACTTCGGAACGGATTGCCTTACGCCACGACAGCCCGGTATGCGTCCTGAAACGAAACTGAAGGAGACGCCTGTGGCCATTCCCGCTTCGCTTCAAAAAGGCCTGACCCTGCCGGTCATCTCCTCCCCGATGTTCCTGGTCTCGGGGCCGGATCTGGTGGTCGAGGCCTGCAACGCCGGGATCATCGGAACCTTCCCGTCGCTGAACCAGCGCACCACCGAGGGCTATCGGGACTGGCTGCAGGAGATCAAGGGTCGCCTGTCCCCCGACGCCGCCGCCTTCGGCGTCAACCACATCGTCCACCCGACCAACCCCCGGCTGATGGCCGACATGATGGTGTCGGTCGAGGAGAAGGTGCCCCTGATCATCACCTCCCTCGGCGCGGTGCGTGACGTGGTGGATGCGGTCCACGGCTACGGCGGCGTGGTCTTCCACGACATCGCCAACATCCGTCACGCCCGAAAGGCGGCCGAGGCGGGCGTCGACGGCCTCATCCTGGTCGCCAACGGCGCCGGCGGCCACGCCGGCATCATCAATCCCTTCGCCCTGATCAACGAGGTCCGGTCCTTCTACGACGGGACCATCATCCTGGCCGGGGCCATTTCGACGGGCCGAGACGTGGCGGCGGCCCTGATGATGGGCGCCGATTTCGCCTATATGGGCACCCGCTTCATCAACACGGCCGAAGCCCTGGCGCCCGAGGCCTATAAGCAGATGGTCATCGACAGCGGCTCGACCGACATCGTCCATACCCCGGCGGTCTCGGGTATTCCCGCCAACTTCATGACCAAGTCCCTGGTCGAAAACGGGATCGATCCCAAACATCTGCCCGAGCACAAGCTGGACATGGGCGACGAAGCCAAGGCCTGGAAGACGGTCTGGTCCGCCGGCCAGGGCGCAGGGGCCATCCACGACGTCGTTCCGACCGCCGAACTGGTCGCCCGCCTGCGACAAGAGTTCGCTCAGGCCACGGAACAGTTTTCAGCCCGGTTCCCGACAGGCTAAGGGGCTCTTTCGCGCGGTTCGCGCGTTGGAGCCCCCATGATCCGAAACACACGCGCTGCCCGCCTCTCCGTTCCCCTCGCCGTCGCCCTTGCGGGCCTCGCCGCCCCCGCCCTGTCCCAGACCTCCGGTCCTTCCTCGGACTGGGGTTTCGAGCTGGGGGCTGGGACGGACAACCGATCCAAGGCGGCGTCCAAGTCCGGCAACGACGGCTATGTCTTCGGCGCTGCGACCTGGGAGTCCGCCGACGGCCGTTTCTACGCCGGTCCCGGGTTCGAGACGATCCAAACCGGGGGTTCCCGGTTCGAGACCGAACTGGTCGCCGGCTACCGGCCCGAAGCCTGGGGCTACGCCTTCGACCTCAGCCTGGCCTACAAGAACCGATGGGACGTTGATCCCGGCTATGACGCCGACGGTTGGGAGCTGACCGGCGACATCAGCCGCGCCGTCGGCCCCGCCGAGGCCCGGCTGCAGGTCCAGTATTCGCCCGACGCGGCCGGCTCAGCACGGTCCTTCACCTGGGTCGAAGCCCAACTCGCCTGGGCCTTCAGTCCCCGTCTGGAGGGCTCCGCCGCCGTCGGCCGCCGCGAACAGGACGGCGCCCCCGACTACACCGGCTGGAACGCGGGCGTGACCTACGCCCTGACGGACGCCCTGGCGCTGGATCTGCGCTACCACGACACGGACGCCCATACATTCGGCGAACAGTACGAGGAGGCCCTGGTGGCCGAGGTCGCCTACGCCTTCTGACCCGCACCCTTGCGCCCGCGCCTTGGGCTTCCCATATCGAGGGCGTCGATCTCTCTGCGTAACGCCGCTGCTCCCTTTGCATCACGCACCGAGGTCCAAACGCCGATCCCATTCAGACCCGACAGACCGCTTGGGGCCCTCCCTTCGGTCAACGCCAGACGGAGGTCTCCAAATGGCTACCGGCACTGTAAAATGGTACAATCCCACAAAGGGTTACGGCTTCATCGCCCCTGATGACGGCGGCAAGGACGTCTTCGTCCACGCCTCGGCGGTCGAAACCTCGAGCCTCGGCTCGCTGAACGAAGGCCAGAAGATCGGCTACGAGATCGAGCGCGACCAGCGCTCCGGCAAGGAATCCGCCGGCCGCCTTTCGGCGGCGGAGTAGGACAAGCTTCTTGGCTCGCCCGCCATCGCTTTCGACGGCGAGGTGACGAAGCTCCTGCCTCTGGGCGGCCGGAAGGTCCGCCTGGACAACGGCCACATCGTCACGGTCCTGCCGACCCTGGGTGCGCCGAACGGCGTGTCCCTGCTCGGCGACCGTGTCGTGGTCGAGATCGCCTTCAATCAGCTGAAGGGCTGGCGCCTCGCGCGCCGGCCCTGAAGCCTTTCTGCACGGATGACGACATGACCCCGCTCGCCGACATGATCCCCACCATGACCGACGCCGACCTGACCACACTGCGCGCCAACGCCGCCCGTCTGGTCGAACACGGCGCCTCGACTCAGGTGATGGCCGCCAGCGACATCCTGCCGGTCATCGACGACGAACTGGCCCGCCGCGCCGCCCTGCCCAAGCCCGTCAAGGCCCCGCCGGCGAAGCGCGCCGTCCCCAAGAAGAAGCTGCCCCCCGTCACCGGCCACCAGACGGCTCTGCCGACCGGCTGAGATCAGCCCAGGGCCTGATCCAGGTCGGCGATCAGGTCCTCGACGTCCTCGACCCCGACCGACAGGCGGATCAGGCTGTCGGTGATCCCGCCCTTCTCGCGGACCTCCTTGGGCACGCTGGCGTGGGTCATGATGGCCGGGTGGTTCACCAGGCTTTCAACCCCGCCCAGCGACTCCGCCAGCGTAAAGACCTGCACCTGCTCCAGCACCCGCTTGGTCCGCTCCAGGTCGCCGTCCAGGATCACCGTCACCATGCCGCCGTAACCGCCGCGCATCTGGCGCGCCGCCAGTTCGTGCTGCGGATGGGCGATCAGGCCGGGATAGATGACTTTCGCCACGCCCGACCGGGTCTCCAGCCAGCGCGCCACCGTCAGGGCGTTCTCGCAGTGGGCCTTCATCCGCAGCGCCAGGGTCTTCAGGCCACGGTTGGCCAGGAAGGCGTCGAACGGCCCCATGATCCCGCCGACCGAGTTCTGTAGAAACTTGATCCGCGTCGCCAGCTCAGGATCGGCCGTCGCCAGCACGCCGCCGATGATGTCCGAATGGCCGTTCAGATATTTGGTGGCTGAGTGCATGACGATGTCCGCCCCCAGCATCAACGGCTGCTGGCAGAAGGGTGTGGCGAAGGTGTTGTCGACAATCAGCAGCAGGCCATGCGCCTTGGCCAACTTGGACAGGGCGGCGATGTCGGCCAGCTTCATCAGCGGATTGGTCGGGGTTTCGACCCACAGCATCTTCGTCTTGGGCGTGATCGCCGCCTCGACCGCCGCGATGTCGCTCAGGTCCACATAGGCGAAGTCCAGTCCCATGGTCCGCCGCCGTACCCGCTCGAACAGGCGCCACGAGCCGCCGTACAGGTCGTCGCCCGTGACGATATGATCGCCCGCATCCAGCAGTTCGAGCGCCGTCGAGGTCGCCGCCATGCCCGAGCCGAAGCCGAACCCGTGGGCGCCGCCCTCCAGGTCCGCGATACAGGCCTCGAACGCCTCGCGCGTCGGGTTCTTGCCCCGCGCGTATTCATAGCCCTTGTTCACGCCCGGACTTTCCTGGGCGTAGGTCGAGGTGGCGTAGATCGGTGTCATCACCGCCCCCGTCGTCGGGTCCGGCTTCTGTCCGGCATGTATGGCGCGGGTCGAGAAACCCTGGCTGTTCTTCTTGTCGGCCATGGGATTACCGGTTCAGGCTGAGGTGGTTGATCAGGTCGGTGCGGGTGATCAGGCCCACGAACTTTTCGCCGTCCAGCACGATGGCCACCCGGTCGCGGTCGAACAGGGGGATCAGGGCGTCCAGCGGCTCATTGACCTGGACCGTGTCCAGATCGCGCGTCATGGCGTCGGCGACCGGCTTGGCGAACCGCTCCTTGCGGGTGATCTCATCGGTGTTCATCACCTGGACCAGGTCGCTCTCGTCCAGGATGCCGACCAGACGCCCGTCCTCGATGATCGGCAGCTGGGAGACATCGGCGCCCTTCATCCGTTTGAAGGCCGTGTCCAGGGTGTCGCCCGGCCCGGCCACGACCACGTCGCCCCGCTCGTACTTGCGGTTGATCAGGTCCGACAGATCGCCGTGCAGCTCGCGCTCGCCCAGGCCCTGATCCGCCAGCCAGGCGTCGTTATAGACCTTGGACAGATACTTGGCCCCGGTGTCGCAGACGAAGGTGACGCAGGTCTTGGGCTCAGTCTGTTCGCGGCACCAGCGCAGGGCCGTGGCGATCAGAGTGCCCGAAGACGATCCGGCCAGAATGCCTTCCTTCAGCAGCAGTTCGCGCGCCGTGGCGATGGCTTCCGCGTCCGGGATCGAATAGGCCTTGTCGATCAGGCTCATGTCCGCCGTATCGGGCACGAAGTTCTGACCGATGCCCTCGACCGTATAGCTGCCGTCCGGCCCCGGCACGCCGTCGTTGACGATGCCGGCCAGGGTCGATCCGACCGGGTCGGCCAGGATGATCTGGGCCTTGGAGCCGACGCTCTTCAGATAGCGCGCGACGCCGGTGATGGTGCCGCCCGAGCCGATGCCGGCGACGAAGGCGTCGATGTCGCCGCCCGTCTGTTCCCAGATCTCCGGCCCCGTGGTCTTCACATGGGCGTCGGCGTTCGACTGGTTGGCGAACTGGTTGACGTAATAGGCGCCGGGGATGGCCTGGGCCAAACGCTCGGCCATGTCGGTGTAATATTCCGGGTGTCCGTGCGGAACGTCCGACCGCGTCAGGCGAACATCGGCGCCCATGGCCCGCAGATGCTGGATTTTTTCCTTGGACATCTTGTCCGGAATGACCAGCAGCACCTTATATCCACGCGCCCGCCCGACCAGGGTCAGGGCCAGGCCGGTGTTGCCCGCCGTCGCCTCGACGATCGTGCCGCCTTCCTTCAGCCATCCCTCACGTTCGGCCGCATCCAGCATCTCGACCGCGATCCGGTCCTTGATCGAACCGCCCGGGTTCTGGGACTCCAGTTTCAGCAACAGCCGGCACTTGCCGGTGTCGATCTTCGTCACCTCCACCATCGGCGTCCGGCCGATCAGATCCAGCGGCGACTTCACGGTCACGCTAAGGGCGGGGGCGTTCAGGGACATCGTAGGCTCCGGTTCGGGACGCAGCGAGGCTGAGGCCTCACATTCACATGGTCAACTCACGCAAGATTTGACCCAAGGGCGCGGTTCCGCGCTACGAAAGACGCAATGACCAAATCACCCAAGAGGCCGCCCGCCGGTCTCCCCGACAAAGACACCCTCCTCGCCTTCCTGCGCGAGGCCGGATCGGCCGAGAAGACCGATATCGCCCGCCACTTCGGCCTCAAGGGCGGCGATCGCCGGGCCCTGCGCGAAATGATCCGCGAGCTGGAGGCTGAGGGCCGGCTGGGCAAGCGCGGCCGCAAGGGCTTCTCAGAAGCCGGCGCCCTGCCCCCCGTCGGCGTCGCCGACGTGATCGAACGCGACGGCGACGGCGAACTGTACGTCCGCCTGGTCGAGGCCGGCGCCGATGCGCCCCGCGCCCTGTTGATGCCGGACAAGGCAAAGCCCGGTCCGGCCCCCGGCCTGGGCGACCGGCTGCTGGTCAAGTTCCAGCGCGGCGACGACGGCTGGGAGGCGCGACTGATCAAACGGCTGGACGCCGGGACGAACCGTGTCCTGGGCGTCATCCGCAAGTCGGCGCGCGAGACCCGCGTCGAGCCGGTCGACCGTCGCTCCAAGGACGTGCTGCTGGTGCCCCAGGCCCAATCCGGCGATCTGCGCGACGGCGATCTGGTCCTGGCCGCCGTTGAAAAGGGCGACCAGCGCTATGGGCCCAAGCGCGGCAAGATCCTGGAGCATATCGGCAAGGAGGACGATCCCCGCGCCGCCTCCCTGATCGCCATCCACGCCCACGGCGTCCCGACCGGCTTCTCCGAGGCCGTCGAGCGTGAGGCCGAGGATCAGGAACTGCCGACGCTGAAGGGGCGCGAAGACCTGCGCGAAATCCCTTTCATCACCATCGACCCCGCCGATGCACGTGACCACGACGACGCCGTCTATGCCGCCCGCGACGAAGATCCGAAAAACCCCGGCGGCTGGATCGTCTGGGTCGCCATCGCCGACGTCGCCGCCTACGTCCGCCCCGGCAGCCAGCTGGACCGAGAGGCGCGCGACAAGGGCAACTCCACCTATTTCCCCGACCGCGTCGAGCCGATGCTGCCCGAGGTGCTGTCGAACGGCCTGTGCAGCCTGAAGGAGGGCGAGAACCGCGCCTGTCTGGCGGTGCGGATGATGTTCGACAAGGACGGCCGCAAGACCGGCCACAGGTTCGTGCGCGGCCTGATGCGGTCGCACGCCAAGCTCAGCTACGAACAGGCCCAGTCCGCCATAGACGGGCCTGAAAAGGGGGGCGGGGCCGACGACACGACCGGGCCGATCATGGAGACCATCCTCTATCCGCTGTGGAACGCCTATCACGCCATGCTGAAGGGCCGGCTGAAGCGCAGTCCGCTCCAGATCGAATCCGCCGAACGCCGCATCCGCATGGCGCCCGACGGCGGGATCGCCTCCATCGAGAAGCGCGCCTCGCTGGAGGCGCACCGGCTGATCGAGGAGATGATGATCCAGGCCAACGTCTGCGCCGCCGAGACCCTGGAGCAGAAGAAGACGCCCCTGATCTATCGCGTCCACGACGCCCCAAGTCAGGAGAAGATCTTCAACCTGGCCGACTTCCTCTCGACCATCGGCAAGCCGTGGAACAAGGGCGAGCCGGGCACCACCAAGCGGTTCAACAAGTTGCTGGACGAGACCCGCGACGGCGAATACGCCGATGTGGTCAACGAAGTGGTTCTGCGCACCCAGATGCAGGCCGTCTATTCGCCGGAAAACGTCGGCCACTTCGGTCTGAACCTGGACCGCTACGCCCACTTCACCTCGCCGATCCGGCGCTATTCCGACCTGATCGTTCACCGCGGCCTGATCCGGGCGCTGAACCTCGGCAAGGACGGGCTGACCGACCGCGAGATCGCCGAACTGCCGGCCATCGCCGAGGGCGTGACCATGACCGAGCGCCGGTCCATGGCGGCCGAGCGGGACGCCATGGACCGCTATATCGCCGCCTTCCTGGAGGACCGCGTCGGCGCGAACTTCACCGGACGGATCACCGGCGTGACCCGCTTCGGCCTGTTCATCCGCCTCGACGAGACCGGCGCCGACGGCCTGGTTCCCGTCTCCACCCTGGGCGGCGAGTATTTCGCACATGACGACCGCGCCCACGCCCTGGTCGGCGAACGCACCGGCAAGCGCTTCACCCTGGGCCGGATGGTCGAGGTCAGGCTGGTGGAGGCCACCCCCGTCACCGGCGGACTGGTGTTCGAAATGCTCAGCGAACCGGAGCCGCGCGATCCCAACGCCCCGCCCCCTCGCTACGGCGTCCGGGGACGAGGCGGCGACGGCCCGCCGATCCGCGGCAAGAACCGGCCGGGCGGCCCCAAGCCCCGCAACGGCTCCAAACCTTCGGGCGGGCTGAAGGGCGTGCGCAAAGGCAAACGGAGGTGACCCCCTTCGACGCCGCGCAGGACCTGACCGACGCGCCTCGCGTCGGCGGCGCCCAACGCCCCAAGGACGCGGCGACATTGATCGTGACACGGGGCGGGTCGCGGCCTGAGGTGCTGATGGGGCGGCGGGCGCCGGGCCATGTCTTCATGGCGTCGAAGTGGGTGTTTCCCGGTGGGCGGATCGACCGGGCGGATTTCACCGCCGCCTCGACCGGCGCCTTGGCGTCAGACGTCGCGCGTCGGCTGGAGGCCGAGGTTCCCGCCCGCCGCGCCCGCGCCCTGGCCCTGACGGCGATCCGCGAGACCTTCGAGGAGACCGGGTTGATCCTGGGGCGCGCCGCGCCCTCCGCCAGCGTCGCTGGACCGTGGCGCGAATACCGCCAAGCGGGCGCCCTGCCCGATCTTTCGGTCCTGTCCTACATCGCCCGCGCCGTTACGCCGCCCGGCCGCACGCGCCGGTTCGACGCTCGTTTTTTCATGGCCCCAGCCGAGGCCCTGCTGACGCCCGAGCCGACCACAGGGTCGGGCGAGTTGGACGAAATCGCCTGGCTTCCCCTGGAAGACGCTCGCGCCCTTGATCTGCCCGCCATCACCCGCTTCGTGCTGGGCGAACTGGCCGAGCGGCTTGGCCAGGATCGAACCAGCCCCGACCGCCCCCTCCCCTTCGTCCGCATGGTGCGCGGCCGCCACATCGTCGATCACAGGGACTGACCATGCCTAGCGCCATCACCCTGCGCCTGACCACAGCAGACCCGGTCCCAGGCGTCGCCTACAGCCTGCAGGACAAGGCCAACACGCCGGTCAAACCCCGTATCGCCGGTGACGGTCCGATCAGTTTCGACGTCCCCGTGACCCTGTCCGACGACGGGCGGCTGACCGGCCCCTTCGTTCGACGCGAGGGACCGTTGCGCCGCTTCATCTATATCGCCATCGGCACATCGGCTGGACAGCACGGCGAATGGAGCCGTCGCGCCAAGATCGATGTCCACGACATTCCCGCCGCCCTTCTGGCCCAGGCCCGCGCCGGTCAGACGCTTGAGGTGATTCTGCCCGGCCGTGCCCGCGACGGCGGCCCCGCCTGCGCGACTGTGCGGCCTCTTCGGCCGTGGACGGCCGTCTGAGATTGGGCCGTTGACTTTGGATCGAGTCTGAGTATGTTCCGCGCCTCTTATTTTAAGCGGCTTTCGCCGTCGCAGAGGTAATTCCGATGGCCAAACCGGCTTCCATCAAGATCCGCCTGAACTCCACGGCCGACACCGGCTTCTTCTACGTCACCAAGAAGAACGCTCGCACCATGACCGAAAAGATGGTCGTCAAGAAGTACGACCCGGTCGTGCGCAAGCACGTCGAGTTCAAGGAAGGCAAGATCAAGTAACGCCTTGATCCGCTGACAAAGGAAAACGCCCGGCTGGTCGCAGCCGGGCGTTTTTCGTTGCGGCTACGCCGGTGCGACGTCAGACCGCGCGCGCGACGACCTTGTTGCGGCCTCCGGCCTTGGCTTCATAAACGCCTTCATCGGCCCGCTTCAGCAGGGCCTCGGGCGTGTCCCCGGCGCCGGTGGTCGCGGCGACGCCGATCGACAGGGTGATGGTCAAAAACTCCTCGCCGCCCATCACGCGGAACGGCGCTGCGGCGATGTCGCGGCGAATACGCTCGGCCACCATACGGGCGTCCTCCAGACCCGCGCCCGGCATGACCACCACGAATTCCTCCCCGCCCATACGGCAGGGCAGGTCCACGGCGCGCACATTGGTGGCGAGCCGGACCGCAAACTCGGCAAGAACCTCATCGCCGGCGTCGTGGCCGAAACCGTCGTTGACCGCCTTGAAGTGGTCGATATCCAAGACCAGCACAGCCACCGGCGAGCCGCCGTGTGTGGCGCGCCCCACCAGGGCCTGCAGCTGGCCGGCCATGTAGCGCCGATTGTGCAGGCCCGTCAGAGAGTCGGTGACGGCCATTTCCAGACTGCTGTCCAGCTTCTGGCGCAGGAAGTCCGTATAGCGTTTGCGCCGGATCTGGGTGCGGACACGCGCCGAAAGCTCCTCGGTGTCGATCGGACGCGGCAGAATGTCGGTAGCCCCCAACTCCAGCGCCTTGACCATCCGCGGTCGCTCGCTGGGCTCCACGATCGCGAGGACCGGCGCGCGCCGCGCGTCGCCGGATTTCAGCATGGCCACGACCCTTAATCCGTCGAAACTCTGGGCCGCCACATTGACGATGATCAGATCCAGCGGCCCCTTGGCCGCCGCAAG
Source organism: Brevundimonas sp. Br13 (assembly GCF_055391505.1). Taxonomy (NCBI): domain Bacteria; kingdom Pseudomonadati; phylum Pseudomonadota; class Alphaproteobacteria; order Caulobacterales; family Caulobacteraceae; genus Brevundimonas; species Brevundimonas sp. Br13. The sequence goes on from NZ_AP044008.1 coordinate 2,751,409, forward strand.
CGCCGCCTGGGGATCGGTCTCCACCACCACGCGGTGTTCGCGGCCCAGTTCGGCAGCGACCGCTGCGGCCTGGCTTTCGTCGTCATCGACGATCAGAACCCGGCCGCCTTCGGTTCTCAGACGCGCTGCAGCCTCGTCGCCCACGCCCATGCGCCGGCTGCTTTCCTCGCGCTCGCGCAGCTCGTCCATCACCTGCTTCAGCCGCGTCAGCGACTTGACCCGCGCCAGCAGCACCACATCGTCGATCGGCTTGGTCAGAAAGTCGTCGGCCTCGGCCTCCAGGCCGCGAATGCGGTCGGCTCGTCCGTCCAGAGCCGTCACCAGCACCACCGGAATGTGCCGCGTCTCAGCTCGCGCCTTCAACCGCCGACAAGTCTCGAAACCGTCCATGCCAGGCATCATGACGTCCAGCAGGATCAGGTCCGGCTGCTCTTTCGCCGCCAGGGTCAAGGCCGTCTGACCGTCGTGGCAGGTCAGCACGTCATAATATTCGATGGTCAGCTTGGCCTCGAGCAGACGCACATTCACGTCTACGTCGTCGACGACCAGAATTCGCGCGCTCATCCCAGATGCTGCCGAATGGTCTGGAGGAAGTGCATGACCGAGATCGGCTTGGAGATATAGGCCTCGCAACCGCCCTGACGAATCCGCTCCTCATCGCCCTTCATGGCGAAGGCGGTCACGGCGATGACGGGAATATGGTTCAGCTCCTCGTCGTCCTTCAGCCATTTGGTGACTTCGAGACCCGAAATTTCAGGCAGTTGAATATCCATCAGGATCAGGTCCGGATGGTGCGCGCGCGCCAGGGCCAAGGCCTGAAGCCCCTCTCGGGTCTGCAAGGTCTCGTAGCCCTGGGAATCGAGCAGATCATGAAAAAGCTTCATGTTCAGCTCGTTATCCTCGACGATGAGGACTTTCTTGGACATCATCACCTGACCTGGGTCGCCGGCGAATTGGCGACGCCGCGTTGAACGTCATACTGCCTGCCCAGTCTTAAGTTGGGGTGAAGCCAAGGTTACGGAGACCTTAAGCGTGGCCATAAAGGCCGTCTGCCGCGACTGTCTGTGGACAGGAACCGACCCCGCCGGGCCGCCGGATCGGCGCTGCCCGTCGTGCGGATCGCGCCGCATCGTCGCCCACACGGAACTGGATCGGTTGACGATCGCGCACATGGACTGCGACGCCTTCTACGCTTCGGTGGAGAAGCGCGATCGGCCCGAGCTTCGCGACCGGCCGGTGATCGTCGGCGGGGGAAAGCGCGGCGTGGTTTCGACCGCCTGCTATGTCGCCCGCCAATATGGCGTCGGCAGCGCCATGCCGATGTTCAAGGCCCTGAAGGCCTGTCCCGAGGCCGTGGTGATCAAGCCGGACTTCGCCAAATACGTCTTTGAGTCAGATCGCATCCTGGGCGCCCTGGGCCGGCTGACGCCCCTGATCCAGCCGCTGTCGCTGGACGAGGCCTGGGTCGATCTGTCGGGCACGGAGCGACTGAACGGCGGGCCTGCGGCCTTTCAGTTGATCCGGTTCCAGAAGCAGATCGAGGACGAGACCGGCCTGACCGTCTCGATCGGCCTGGCGCCCAATCGCTTCCTTGCGAAAATGGCCTCGGAGATGGACAAGCCGCGCGGCTTTTCCGTGATCGGCGCAGGGGATGCGCAGGCCCTGCTGGCGCCCCGCTCCGTCACCGCCCTGCCCGGCGTCGGCCCGGTGTTCGGCAAGGCGCTGCGCAGCGACGGCTACGCCACCATCGGCGATCTGGCGCGCGCCGACGTCCGCGATCTGGTCAAACGCTATGGCGAGTCCGGCCTACGTCTTTACGACCTGGCCCACGCGCGGGACGCTCGGGCCGTGAACCCGGAGCGGGACCGCAAAGGCATGAGCGCCGAAACCACCTTCAGCGAGGACCTCAGCACGGCCGAGGCCCTGGAGGCAGAGCTCTGGCCCCTGTGCGAGAAACTGGCGTCAAAGGCGCGGCGCGATGGCGTCGCCAGCCGCGTCCTGGTGCTGAAACTGCGCCGCACCGACTTCAAGATCGTCACCCGGCGGATCAGCCTGGCCGAACCGGTCCAGACCGCCCGCGCCCTGTTCGCCGCCGGTCGCGATCTGCTGCGACCGGAACTGGGGCCGCCCTATCGGCTGATCGGTATCGGCATGGCGGATATTCAGGATGCGGAAGACGCGCCTGTCGGTCTGTTCCAAAGCGCCGAGACCCGCCTCCTGAAGACCGAACGGGCCATCGACCGGCTGCGGGAAAAGTTCGGCAAGGACGCCGTGGTGGCGGGTCGGGCGCTTAAGACCTAAGAGGGCGCATGGACCTCGCCAAACGCGCCTTCGACCACGGGTTCCGCCTGGACCCGATCGTCCGCAGCCTGCTGGACACCGATTTCTACAAGTTGCTGATGTTGCAGATGATCTGGCGTGAACATCGCGACACGCCCGTGGTCTTCCAGGTCATCAACCGCACCCGGTCGGTCCGTATAGCGGACGAGATCGACGTCGCTGCACTGCGCGACCAGCTGGACCACGCCCGCACATTGCGCTTCACCAACAAGGAATTGGTCTGGCTGGCGGGCAACAGCTTCTATGGCGTGAAGCAGATCTTCTCGCCGGACTTCATCGCCTGGCTGACCGACTACCGCCTGCCCGATTACGACCTGTCGGTTCAGGACGGCCAATATGTCCTGACCTTCTCCGGCGCCTGGGCCGAGGTCACCCTGTGGGAAATCCCCGCCCTGGCCATCCTCAATGAACTTCGCTGCCGCACAGGGCTGCGTCGGCTGGGACGGTTCGAACTGGACGTCCTCTATTCGCGGGCCAAGACCCGGCTGTGGTCCAAGGTCGAGCGGCTGCGCGCCCTGCCAGACCTGGCTCTCTCCGACTTCGGCACCCGTCGTCGTCACGGCTTCTTGTGGCAACGCTGGTGCATTCAGGCCCTGAAGGAGGGCCTGGGCCGGTCCTTCATCGGCACCTCCAATGTGCTCCACGCCATGGAGAACGATCTGGAGGCCATCGGCACCAATGGCCACGAACTGCCGATGGTCATGGCCGCCCTGGCCCCCGACGACGCCAGCCTGGCCCAGACACCCTATGCGGTGCTGGACGAGTGGCGGCGGCATTACGGCAGCAATCTGCTGGTCGTCCTGCCCGACGCCTTCGGCACAGAGGCCTTTCTGGACAAGGCTCCCGACTGGGTCGCCGACTGGACCGGCTTCCGCCCCGACTCGGCCCCGCCGATCCCGGCGGGCGAACGGCTGATCGACTGGTGGCGCGAACGGGGCCGCGATCCGCGCGAGAAGCTGCTGATCTTCTCCGACGGCATGGACATCGACGGTATCGAAGCGGCCCACGCCCATTTCCATGGCCGCACCCGGCTCAGCTTCGGCTGGGGCACTAATCTGACCAATGACTTCCGCGAGTGTTCGCCCGCCTTCGCCCCCGAGCTTGAGCCCATCTCCCTGGTCTGCAAGGTGGTCGAGGCCGGGGGGCGTCCCGCCGTCAAACTGTCGGACAATCCGGAAAAGGCCGTGGGCGATCCGGCCGAAATCCAACGCTATCGCCGCGTCTTCGGCGAGCGCGGCCTGACCGCTCGACCCGTTACGGTCTGAAACCCGGCCTTAAGCCCGATCAGCCATAAGGGCGGCATGAACGCCTTCGTCGATAAGATGCGCCGCCGCGCGGGCCGTTATCTGGATGTCCGCCCCGCGACCATCCGGCCCCCGCGAGGCGTGCTGAGCCTGTCGTTCGACGACATCCCCGCCTCCGCCTGGCTGGAAGCCGGGCCGGTGCTGGCCCAGCACGAGGTGAAGGCCACCTATTATGTCTGCGGCGGTCTGGCGGGCGGGCGCAATCTGGATCTGCCGCAGTTCGAGACCGAGCACCTTCAGGCCCTGCACGCGGCGGGACACGAGGTCGGCTGCCACACCTATGAACACGTCTCAACCCTGCGCCTGTCGCCGGCCGAACTGGACGCCAGCCTGGCCCGTAACGCCGCCTGGGTGTCGGAACGGCTGGACGGCTATCGGATGCAGACCTTCGCCTATCCGTTCGGCGACTGCGCCCTGGGGTCCAAGGCGGTGATTGAGCGGCGCTTCCTGTGCGGCCGAGGCGTGCGCGACGGGATCAACACCGGCCGCGTGGATCGCAATCTGGTGCAGGCCATCGGCCTGGAGAGCCGTCGCCTGCCCGGCTATGATCTGGAACAGCTTGTCGCAGACACGGCGGGCTCTAGAGGCTGGCTGATCGCCTACGGCCACGACGTCAGCGACGCGCCTACCCCCTATGGCTGCCGCCCGGAAGACATCGACCGGCTGATCGGACTAGCCAAGGCCGCCGGGCTGGACATTCAACCCGTGGCCTCGGCGTGGGGCCGCGTCACCGGCTGAAACGGCTTAGAAAACGCCCACGGCGCCCTCGGCCCAAATCAGCAGAACCGCCAGGACCACCGCGGCGCAGACGGCCAGAGCCAAGGAACGACGTTTGATCAAAGCCAGCGTCAGTTCGATCAAGACGCCCGCTCCGACCAGCAAGACGCCCGCGAACAGGAAGTCCGACGCCGTCCAGGCGACCTCGCGAGTGAACTGCATGGCCACCAGCGGCGCCGATAGGGCCAAGGCCACAAGGCCCCAGCCGACCAAACGCAGAGGATGCGCCCCGCCCGCACGCTTCGCCGCCATCGACATGCCGTCGCTCCAATCCGAAAATGTCAGCACACTAATCGATAATCGGGCTATCGAACATCGCCGGCTCTCAGACGAGGGCGACGGCCTTGCGCCGATCCGCCCAGGCGATCAGCTCCTTCCTCGGCCAGACCATCAGCCATGACCGCGCGGTGTATTCACCGCTGTCGATCAACGCCTTTCGCGACGCAGAGGCTGTTGCCGCCCGCTGCGTGTGAATCTCGCCCGGCCCTTGATGCACCATAAAGGCCCCGCCCTTCAGCGGGTTGAGCCGCAGGTGCGCCAGGCGGGGGCTGATCTCGGTCAGGGGCGGGTCGTAGAACCAGCTGGAGCCGATCATCCCCGCCAGCTCCGGTCGCGTCCGACAGATTTCCGCCGCCGTGGCCCAGGCGTCGTTCCAACCCTCCTCGTTGAAGCCGCGCAGCCAGCGGCTCTCGGTATGGACCTCCAGCCAGGGCTCGCGTTTGGCGCCCGCCTTCAGATAGCGGAACAGCGGGCCGAAACCCCAGCCGTCGCGCACATGTTTGATGATCTGTCCCGGCCCCACCGGCGAACTCAGGTCGATGACCTGGCTCTTGGCCGCCGGCACGCTGAGCGCCAGGCTGAAGCGAACATCCTTGGCCCAGTGGTCGAAGTCGTAATCGCCCTCCGCCTGGGTCAGGAAGGCCGCCAGCTGTTCGATCCAATAGGGATAGAGGGACAGCACTTCGGGCGGCAGAGCCAGGGTCGCGACCCGATCCGGCAAGCGCAGGGCCCAACTGGCGATGAGGCCGCGTCGAACCGCGTCAGAGGCGGATGCGCCCAGAACGGCGTCCACCGCCCTGGCTGGCATTTCGAAATCCCAGTGGGGCGCGGCCTCTGCGGCCTTGGCGGCGGCGGGCTCCATGGCTGCATCAACGTGCGCCCAGTCCGACGGCGAAAGGCGCGCCAACACGGCCTGAAAGGCGGCGACGTCAGAGGTCAGGTGCAGATCCATGAGCGCCATTCTGGCATATGGCGATTGGCGAAGGCTTAAGACGCCGGACGGGTGACGCCGCCCTTGCGCCGCGCTAAACCGCCGACCAGATCAAGGAGCCCCCATGACCATCGAATCCCGTATCGCCGAACTCGGCATCACCCTGCCGGAACCCGCCAAGGCGGTGGCCAACTATGTGCCCTTCGTCCAGTCGGGCGCGGTCGTCCACATCTCGGGCCAGCTGTCGAACGACGCCTCGGGCGGGATCAAGGGCACGGTCGGCGTAGACGTGACGCCGGAACAGGCTGCCGCCGCCGCCCGCCTGTGCGGGATCAACCTGCTGGCCCAGATCAAGGCCGCCTGCGACGGCGACCTGGGCCGGGTCGTGCGGATCGTGAAGCTGGGCGGCTTCGTCCAGGCGGGACCGGAATTCGAGGCCATTCCCGCCGTCATCAACGGCTGCTCGGACCTGATGGTCGAGGTGTTCGGCGACGCCGGCCGCCACGCCCGTTCCGCCGTCGGCGTCTACAAGCTGCCCCTCGGCTTCGCCGTCGAGGTGGACGCCGTCGTGGAGATCCGTTGACCTTCACACTGACGGTTCACGACGGGATCGCCGACATCGGCCGCGAGGCCTGGGACGCCTGCGCGTGTCCCACCGGCGATCCCTTCGTCTCCTACGATTTTCTGCACGCCTGCGAGGCGTCCGGCAGCGCCGCGCCGCACCAGGGTTGGGCGCCGCGACACCTGGCCCTGCGTGACGAGGATGACGCCGTCCTGGGCGTCATGCCCCTCTATCTGAAGGGCCACAGCCAGGGCGAATATGTCTTCGACCACAGCTGGGCCGACGCCTATGAGCGCGCCGGCGGTCGCTATTACCCCAAGCTGCTGGGCGCCGTGCCCTTCACCCCGGCGACCGGCCCACGCTTCCTGAACCACCCGGATACGGACGCCGCGACGGTGCGGCAGGCCCTGCTTCAGGGCGCCCTGACCCTGGTCGAGCGGCTGGGCGTCTCGTCCCTGCACGTCAACTTCCCAACCGAGACGGAATGGACGGATATGGCCCAGGCCGGCCTGCTGCCCCGCCAGGACGTCCAGTTCATCTGGCGCAATAACGGCTATCAGACCTTCGACGACTTCCTGGCCGCCCTGTCGGCCAACCGTCGCAAGACCATCCGCCGCGAACGCCGCGACGCCCAGGCCGGTCTGGACATCCGCATCCTGACGAGCGCCGACATCGCCGAGGCCCACTGGGACGCCTTCTTCGCCTTCTACATGGACACGGGCGACCGGAAATGGGGGCGACCCTATCTGACCCGGGACTTCTTTAGCCGCGTGGGCGCGACCATGGCGGACCGGATCGCCCTCGTCATGGCCTTCCGAGACGAAAAGCCCATCGCCGGCGCTCTCAACTTCATCGGCCGCGACGCCCTGTACGGCCGCCAATGGGGTGCGCTGGAAGACGTGCCCTTCCTCCATTTCGAGCTCTGCTATTATCAGGCGATCGAGTTCGCCATCGCGCACGGCCTGTCCCGCGTCGAGGCGGGCGCCCAGGGCGAGCACAAGATCGCGCGGGGCTATCTGCCCTCTCCCGTCTATTCCGCCCATTTCATCGCCGATCCGGCGCTTTGCGATCCAGTGGCCGACTATCTTCGCCGCGAAGGCCCAGCCGTCGAGGCCCAACGGCTGGAGATGACTGAGGAACTGTCGCCCTTCAAAAAAGAAAACTGACCCTCTCCCGCTTGCGGGAGAGGTGGCCCGTCGTTCGCGAAGCGAACCAGGGTCGGAGAGGGGAGTCTTGTTTGGCTGGAAGAAGACTTCCCCATCGTCAGCCGTCTCGCTACGCTCGACGAGCTGACACTTCCCCCCGCAAGCGGGGGAAGGTCCACCTAGGCCGGCTTCTGCGCCCACAGATGATACATGCGGGCGAACAGGTTGGGGTGTTGTGCCTCCAGCTTGTCCCATAGGTCCAGGTCCAGCGGATCGGCGCGCCCGAAGGCCGAACGGAACGCCGACTGAGCCTCGGGCGGGGCGTCGAAACCGATAAGGCGGAGACCAGCGACGGCCAGCAGATCGTCCAGTTGGGGCGGCGTGTAGCAATGTTCCTGCACGTGGAAGACCAGATCACGGCATCCGCTGAGACTGTAGAAGTCCGCGCTTTCCTTCAGCGCCGCTAGGGGCTCGCCGTCCGGCAAGGCCAGAACATGGGCGCGGAACGCCCGGATGTCCGTCTCAACCGGCGTCCAGGCCCGCTCCCGGATCAGATCATGCGCCGCCCGCACCACCGCCCGCGCCCGCTCGCTGTAGAGCCCCAGCCGCACCGCGCCTCCGGGCCGCAGAACGCCCGCCAGCCGCGCCAGCCCGTCCTCCGGTCGCGCCATATGGTGGATCACCCCGGTGCTGGTTATGACGTCGAACCGCGCCTGAACCTGGTCCAGCTTCAGGATGTCGCCCTGAACAAACCGGATCTGCGTCAGACCCAGGTCCTCGGCCACCCTCATGCCGTGGGCCAGGCTGGCGCGGCTCAGGTCCATGGCGGTGATCGCCAGCGAAGGGTCCATCCGCGCCAGGTCGATGGGCTCGAAGCCCGTGCCGCATCCGGCGATCAGCATCGTCTCCACACGATCGCCGAAGGCTTTACGATCCAACCCCGGCAAGACTGAAACGACTTCACGAAGCGGTCGAGGTCGAGGCGAAGGCGGCGCCGACCAGCGCGGATAAGGATTGGCTTCGTACTGATCCTTGACCGCTTCGGAGACGGCGTCTCCACCGTGGGGCGTGAAAGCGGGAACCGTCCGGGCCAGATCCCGCTCGCGCGCCGGTTCGTCAACGGCGCGGCGGATCAGTTGAGCCTGGATCTCGCCCTCGCCCAGGGCGGACAGGTCTGCCGGGGCCGGCGGCCTGTACAAGATAGCCGCCGCCCCCTCGGCGTGCCGCGCCGACGCGACATATTCGGACGCGAACCCGCTGACGCCCAAGGCGGCGATCAGAACGCCTATCGCGGGGTCCGGCCTGTCCCCCTCCGTCAGCATCTCCACCAGGGCGTCGCGCACGGTCTCCAGTCGGGTCTCCATGGCCGGGCTGACGTTCACGCACCGTGTCAGGAAGGCCAGCCACAGCGGATCGCGGCCCATGTCCGACAACATCGACGCCGATCCATCGAACCGCGCCTGCTTCAGCAACAGGGTCTCGGCGGTCACCCGCGCCAGCGTCTGCGGGTCGACGGCTGGAGAGGCCAGGCACGTCTGCAGGTCGCGATCCAGCACGGCGTTCCAAGCATTGGGCGTCAGGCCCGCCAGCAGACGCGCGAAGGTCGGCTCTACCCGCCGCCGCAGCACGTCATCCCCGACAGTCGTAGCGCGGCTGAGCAGTTTGGCCGCCGTTCCGGGGTCGCCGTGCTCGACCAGGAACAGCCCCAGCCCCGCCAGTCCGGGGGCGAAATCCGGGGCCGCTTTCAGACAGGCCTTGTAGGCCGCAAAGGCGCCGTGCAGGTCTCCGTCCGCCTGCCGCCGCTCGGCCTGGGCGAGCAAGGCCGCCGCCTCTTCAATCTGTTCAACCTGCCCCATCGACCCAGTATGCCGCCGCCGAGCGCGCCGCGCATGAAAAAAGGCCCGGGCGTCTCCGCCCGGGCCTTCCGCTCGTCGTCGCTCGGGCTGATCAGGCCGTCTCTTCTTCCTCCGACTTCGCCGGAACGCCGCCGGCGCTCTTGATGTCGAAGTCGATCTTGCCGTCCTTCAGCTGGACCTTGACGTGTCCGCCGCGCGTCAGACGCCCGAACAGGATGTCGTCGGCCAGCGGCTTCTTGATCGAATCCTGGATGACCCGCGCCAGCGGACGCGCGCCGTACAGTTCGTCGAAGCCGTTCTTGGCCAGCCAGTCGGCCGCCTCGTCCGTCAGTTCGATGGTGATGTTCCGGTCCGCCAGCTGGGCTTCCAGCTGAAGGATGAATTTGGTCACCACCGAGCGGATCGTGTCGGCCTGCAACGGCTTGAAGGCCACTATGGCGTCCAGGCGGTTCCTGAACTCCGGCGCGAACAGACGCTGGATGGCCTTTTCGTCCTCGCCCTCGACCTTCCCGCGGCCGAAGCCGATGGAGGCGCGGGCGTTGTCGGCGGCGCCGGCGTTGGTGGTCATGATCAGGATGACGTTCCTGAAGTCCACCTTCTTGCCGACCGCGTCGGTCAGCAAGCCGTTGTCCATCACCTGCAACAGGATGTTGTAGACGTCCGGGTGCGCCTTCTCGATCTCGTCCAGCAGCACCACCGAATGGGGATGCTGATCGACGGCGTCGGTCAGCAGACCGCCCTGGTCATGGCCGACATAGCCGGGAGGCGCCCCGATCAGGCGGCTGACCGTGTGCCGCTCCATGTACTCGGACATGTCGAAACGCTGCATCTCGATGCCGAGGGTGGAGGCCAGCTGACGCGCCACCTCGGTCTTGCCGACGCCGGTCGGACCGCTGAACAGGAAGCTGCCGATCGGCTTGTTCGGATCACGCAGACCCGCCCGCGCCAGCTTCATCGCCGCCGACACCTGTTCGATGGCCTGCTCCTGGCCGAAGACCACCCGCTTCAGATCGACCTCCAGCTCGCGCAGGCTCTCGGTGTCCGACTTGGAGACCGACTTGGCCGGGATGCGCGCCATCTTGGCGATGACGGCCTCGACCTCCTTCTGGCCGATGACCTTCTTGCGCTTGGATTCGGTCAGCAGCATCTGCGACGCCCCGGCCTCGTCGATCACGTCGATCGCCTTGTCCGGCAGTTTTCGGTCGGTCATGTAGCGCGCCGACAGCTCGACCGCCGTCCGCACGGCGCTGTCAGTGTAACGAACCTTATGGTGCTGTTCGTAATAGGTTTTCAGACCTTTCAGGATCTTCACCGTATCCTCGACCGTCGGCTCGTTGACGTCGATCTTCTGGAAGCGGCGCACCAGGGCGCGGTCCTTCTCGAAGTGTTGGCGATACTCCTTATAGGTCGTCGATCCCATGCAGCGCAGCGAACCCGAAGCGAGGGCCGGCTTCAGCAGGTTCGACGCATCCATGGCCCCGCCCGAGGTCGCGCCGGCGCCGATCACCGTGTGGATCTCGTCGATGAAGAGCACGGCGTTGTCGTGGTTCTCCAGCTCCTTGACCACCTGTTTCAGCCGCTCTTCGAAGTCGCCGCGGTAGCGGGTGCCGGCCAGCAGCGCGCCCATGTCCAGCGAATAGATGGTGGCGTCCTTCAGGACGTCGGGCACCTCGCCGTTGACGATCTTGCGGGCCAAACCTTCGGCGATGGCGGTCTTGCCGACCCCGGGATCGCCGACCAGCAGCGGATTGTTCTTGGTCCGGCGGCACAGGATCTGGATCGAGCGTTCGACCTCGGCCTGACGGCCGATCAGGGGATCGACCTTGCCCTGGTGCGACTTCTCATTGAGGTCGACGCAATAGGCTTCCAGCGCCTCGCCGCCCTGTTTGACCGCCGACTGGTCTTCGGCCTCCTCAGGCGAGGTGCCCTTGGCCGGACGGGTCTCGCCGGCGCCGGCCTTCTTGGCGATGCCGTGGGCGATGAAGTTGACCGCGTCATAGCGGGTCATGTCCTGCTCTTGCAGGAAGTAGGCGGCGTGGCTCTCGCGCTCCGAGAAGATGGCGACCAGCACGTTTGCGCCGGACACCTCTTCGCGACCCGAGGACTGGACGTGGATGACCGCGCGCTGGATCACGCGCTGGAAGCCCGCCGTCGGCTTGGCGTCCTCGCCGTCCGCCGTCGCGAGGGCGGCTAGATCATTGTCGACATAGAGGTTCAGCGCCGCCTTCAAGGCCGACAGATCGACATTGCACGCCCGCATGACATTGGCGGCGTCCGGGTCGTCGATCAGGGCCAGCAACAGGTGTTCGAGCGTGGCGTACTCGTGCCGACGCGCATTGGCGTAGCCGACGGCGCGGTGCAGGGTTTCTTCGAGAGGACGGGAAAATGAAGGCATAGGGAGGCTCCTCTCAGTCCTTTTCCATCGTGCATTGCAGAGGGTGCTGGTGGCGGCGCGCGGTTTCGATGACCTGCGCGACCTTGGTCTCGGCGACTTCATAGGTGTAGACGCCGCAGACCCCCACGCCATGCTGATGCACATGCAGCATGATGCGGGTGGCTTCTTCTCGGCTCTTCTGGAAGAACCGCTCCAGCACATAGACGACGAATTCCATCGGCGAATAATCGTCGTTCAGTATGAGCACTCGGTAAAGCGAGGGCTTCTGAAGCTTGGGCTTTGTTTCGGTGACGACGGCGGTTCCTTGTCCGCCGCCTGTTTCACCGGGCCTTTGTATGGGCATTCGTGTTCCGTATCGGGGAGTCGTCTTGTCTATCAGATAGGGAATGATGGCCTGATTTGAAGCGGCGTCCAGTCACGGCTTTCGTGAGCGGAGGCTGACGAAAGATTCACGTGATCCCGCAACCCTTTCGCCACAGGTTGGGACATCCCCAATCAAAGGTCGCCCCCATGTCCGTCGCCCTCGCCGCCGCGCCATTGGCCGCATTGGCGCTGCTCGCCGCCCCCTCGCCGGGCCAGACCCTGCGCGAGTCGGTCATGGCGGCGGACGCCCGGCTCTTTTCCGTCTTCTTCGAAGCGTGCGACCCTGCGACCCTGCGGACGCTCGTTACGGACGATTTCGAATTCTTCGACGACAGGGGCGGTCGGGTGGCGACGGATGCGGACGGTTTCGTGGCCCAGTACGCCGATCGGTGTCAGGACCGCCTTGCGCCGGACGCCTGGCGGTCTCGACGCGAAGCGCTTGCGGACGCGGTGGCGGTCTATCCGATCGAAAACTACGGCGCCGTCGAAACCGGCGAACACGTCTTTTATGAGAGGCGCGGGGACGGCCCCGAAACCCGCGTCGGCCGCGCCCGCTTCACCCAGATGTGGAAGCGCGAGGGCGAGACCTGGAAGCTGGCGCGCGTCTTCAGCTACGACCACACGCCCCTGCCCTGAAGACAAAGAAAAGGCCCCGAGGCGAACCTCGGGGCCTTCGAATGCTTCGATCGCCAGACTTAGCGGGCGGCCTGGAAGGTCTCGACCGAGGCGGTGACGCGCTCATTGATGGGCTTCAGGCTGTCCTTGACCGTCGTGGTGACGATCTCGTTGGTCTTGGCCAGTTCGGACATATAGCGTTCCATGGACTTCTTGGCCCAGGTCGTCTGAAGTTCGAAGAACTCCTGGACCGAGCGGGCGGTCGACAGTTCCTTGGCGGCGGCGACGCCGTCTTCCCAGCTGGTCTTGGCGAAGCCCAGAGCCTGTTGCGACAGGGCCTCGGCGCCCTTCTGGGCGACGGTGGCCGACTCGACCACGGCGTCCAGGTTCTTCTTGCCGTGGGCGTTCAGTTCAGTCAGCGACGCGACCGACTTGTCGATGCCTTCACGCAGCGCCTTGGCGCCGGCGGCTTGGAAATCGGCGGCATGGGCCTGAGCCTGGTTTTGGGCCTTGGCGGCGGAATCGGCGGTCTTCTTAATGGTTTCGGCGGTGTCGGCCATGGTCATGTTTCCGATTGGTTTGGAGGGACGGCGCAATCTAGTTGACCCAGGGTCATCACCTTTATGCTGCACAAGCGAACAAAAATCAAGGATCATTGTGCATTGCACCATTTCGTGACTCGCTCTTCAAATTCGCGTTGATGATCGGTTAACCACCCTGAAACCCGCCTCTCCTATGCTAGACCTCCAATCGCGTCGGCCGGGGGGCCTGTCGCACCCTGCTCACCGAGGGTCGTATCCGCCCATGCTTTCACTGTTCCGCCGTGGTCTCTTCGCCGTTCTCGCCCTGTCGCTGGTGTTCAGCGCGAACGTCCGGCCGATCGAAGCCCAGGCTCAAAGCCAGGAAAACAGCCGCTACGCCGCCATCGTCATAGACGCCGCCTCGGGCGAGGTTCTGTTTTCGCGCCATGCCGACGCCCGTCGCTATCCGGCCTCCCTGACCAAGATGATGACGCTCTATTTGACCTTCGAGGCCCTGTCGCAGGGCCGGGTCAAGGCTGACGACGTCCTGACGGTTTCGCCCCACGCCGCCTCCCAGCCGCCGTCGAAACTTGGCCTGGCGGCGGGTCAGACCATCACCCTGGACGACGCCATGCGCGCCACCGCCGTGCGGTCGGCCAACGACATGGCCGTCGCCATCGCCGAACATGTGGGCGGTTCCGAAAGCCGGTTCACCAGCCTGATGACGCAGAAGGCCCAACAGTTGGGCATGACCCAGACGCGCTATTTCACCGCCAACGGCCTGCCCGACGCGCGCCAAGTGACCTCAGCCCGCGACCAGGCCATCCTGGCCCGCGCCATCATGCGGGACTTTCCCCAGTACTACAGCTATTTCGGCCTGCATGACTGGGCCTACAACGGCCGCAGCTATCGCAACACCAACGGTCTCCTGCCCACTGGAAACGGCTATGACGGGATGAAGACCGGCTATACCAACGCCTCGGGCTACAATCTCGCCGCCTCTGCGGTGCGCGACGGACGTCGGCTGATCACCGTCGTGCTGGGCGGTCGCTCCAGCGCCAGCCGCAACGCCCATGTCGCCGAACTGATGGACACGGGCTTTGAGGTCGAACGGCGGCGGGCGCAGGGCGAGTCGATCCAGATCGCCCAGTCCTTCTTCGAACAGCGCGGCTTCGGCGTCGGCTCCGAAGCCCTGTCGCCCAGCGCTCCGGTGGCCTACGCCGCCTTGTCGGACGACGAAGACGGCATCGGGGGCGAAACCTCGGCCGTGGCCTATACGGCGGCGCCGGCCCCGGCGGTTTTGCCGACACGCGTCACGCCCGCCCCTTCGGAACGGCGCGCCGCCGCCGACGCCGCCGGTCGGGCGCCCGCCAACCTCACCGCCTCTCTGAACGGTGGATCCGGCGCTGCGGCGCCTGCGCGCCGAACCACGCCGCCGCCCGCCCGCGAAGCCGCAAGGGCCGCCCCATCACGCGCCTCAGGCCGGTGGGCTGTTCAGGTCGGCGCCTTCAAGGATGAAAAGGTCGCTTCCGACTGGCTGACGGAGGTCAATCGCCGCTTCCGCACCCAATTCGCCAACGCCGAACGCAATGTTCAGACGGCGGGCGAATGGTACCGGTCGCGCTTCACCGGACTGACCGAGGACGCCGCCAAGGCGGCGTGCGAGGCTCTGTCGGAACGTCGCGTCACCTGCATGGTCGTGCGCCCGGACTGACGCCGCAACCGGCGCGGGTCGTCAACTCCGAGCCACCCGTCCGCCGCCGCTTTCCAGGGCGTCCAGAAGATCCATCACCCCGTCCAGGGTGTCGGCTTCGCGCGCCGGCTTGTCCCAGCGGATTCGGCTGATGCGGGGAAAGCGCATGGCGACGCCGGACTTGTGCCGCGACGATCGTTGAAGGCCCTCGAATGCGATCTCCAGCACCAGGCCGAAATCCCGTTCTGCCCGAACCGACCGCACCGGTCCGAACCGCTCGACGGTATGGTCCCGCACGAACTTGTCCAACTGCTTCAGCTCTTCGTCGGTAAAGCCGAAATAGGCCTTGCCGACGGGGGTCAGCGCGCCCGCCTCGGTCCAGACGCCGAAGGTGTAGTCTGAGTAGAAGCTCGACCGTTTGCCGTGACCGCGCTGGGCGTACATCAGAACGGCGTCGATGACGTGGGGATCACGTTTCCACTTGAACCACGGCCCCTTTGGTCGGCCGGCCACATAGGGACTGTCCCACCGTTTCAGCATCAAGCCCTCGGCCGCCGCCCCGACCGGCGGATCGGCCCGCAGCCGCGCCAACTCCGTCCAGTCTGCGTAATCGACCAGAGGCGAGAGATGCAGGCGCGCCTCGGGATGGGCGCCGACCAGCGCCTCCAGCCGGGCGCGGCGGTCTCTGAGGGGCAGCGCCCGTAAATCGCCGGTCTCATCGGCCAGCAGATCATAGGCGATGACGGCGGCGGGAAAGGCGGCCATGGCCTTGGCGTCGACCGTCTTGCGGTTCAGCCTTTGCTGCAGATCGCCGAAGGGCGCCACGGCCCCGTCCCGCCAGACCACCAGTTCGCCGTCCAAGGCGCCCGCGAAGGCCAGGGTCTCCATCACGTCAGGAAAAGCGGCTGAAATCTCGTCGCCGGTGCGCGACCACAGTTTGCGCACACCGCCCTCGACCACCGCCTGAACGCGGATGCCGTCCCACTTCCATTCGGCGGCGTAGTCGGCTGGATCGAGCCGCGGCAGATCGGCCGTCTCATCGACGGCCACGGCCAGCATGACCGGCCTGAACCGTCCAGGCGCATCGGGGCTCGGCCGTTCGGCGCGACCTTCCAGCCAGGCGAACAGATCGGCGTAAGGCGGGTCCACAGCATGCCAAACCTCCTCCACCGCCGATACATCCACCGGCTCCAGGACCGCACGCGCCTCCCCGCCTTCCGCCTTAGGAGGCGCAACCGCTTCGGCGGGGCGCATCATGGCCGCCGCCGTCTTGGCCAGGCGCGCCGACAGACCGACCCGCAGTCCGCCCGTCATCAGCTTCAGCAAGGCCCATCGCCCCTTCGGCTCCAGAGCGTCCAACCAGGTTTCCAGCAAGCCTCGAACCTCGGTGCGGCCCGCAGCGCGCAGCGCGTCCACCACCTCGCCCAGTTCCGGTTCGCGGTTGGGGCGATGATCCGATTGACCGGGCCAGATCAGGGCGACGGTCTCGGCCAGGTCGCCGACATAGTCGTAGGACCAGCCGAACAGGGTCGCATCGACCCGCCCTTCGACCGCCTTTCGGATCATGGCCGGCTTGGCGGCGTCGAAGGTCAGATCCCCCGTCAGGGCCGCCAAGGCCCAGCCCCGATCCGGATCGGGGGTCGCCTTCAGATAGTCCCGGACCAGCACCAGTTTGGCGTTGCGCGACGCCGTCAAAGACAGGCGATCCAGAAGTTCGGCGAAGGCGCGCATGATGATCCAGTCTGGCCGCGGCGAGCGGCGCCGTCAGCCCAGAACGAAGAAGGCGACGGAGGTTTCCCGCCGCCGCGCCTTGCGCGCCCCCTTAAATCAGTCGCGTCAGGCTGCGGCCGACTGGCTCGGCGAATCCTCGGCGGCGCTCAGGGCTGCGCGCCCGCCGGCGGCACGGCCCATCATCTCCGCCAGGGCGGCGAAGTCGATCGGCTTGGTCAGATAGGCGTCCGCGCCGGCCTCCAGCCCGGCTTCGTGATCCTCGCTGCGGGCTGAGGCCGACAGCACGACGATCGGCGTGTCGGCGTTCGGCCCGTCTCCGTCCCGAATGCGCCGAGTCGCCGTCAGCCCATCCATGACCGGCATGTTGACGTCCATTATGATCAGATCGAACGGCTGTTCGGACGCCGCCTCTACGGCCAACTGTCCATTCTCCGCCGTGACGGCGGCGTGGGAGGCCGTGCTCATCCAGGCTTCCAGGATCATGCGGTTGACGGGGTGGTCCTCGACCACCAGCACTCTCAGCGCAACGCCTTCCTCGACCTCGGCCTCTACGGCGCCGGTCGCGACAGGACGAACCCATTCCACGACCTCGGCCTCTACGGTCAGGGTGAAGCACGATCCGCGCCCCACCTCGGAGTCCACCGTGATGTCGCCGCCCATGATGTTGGCCATCCGGCGTGCGATGGTCAGACCCAGGCCCGTTCCGCCGAAGCGCCGCGTGGATGAGGCGTCCACCTGGGTGAAGGGCTGGAACAGCCGGGCCAGATCCGCTTCGGATATGCCCGATCCGCTGTCCGTCACCGAGAATTCAAAGCCGACGCGCCGATCGGAGATGCGCGTGCCGCGCACGCGATAGAGAATTTCGCCGCCGTCGGTGAATTTCACGGCGTTGGACAACAGGTTCTGCACGACCTGACAGACGCGCAGCGGATCGCCGCGCACGACCGCCGGAATCTCGCCTTCCAGTTCAGACGCGAACGTCAGACCCTTGGCCTCGGCCTGGGCCTCGAAGGGTCCGGTGATCCGACGGTGAAGGTCCTCCACCACAACATCGACGACCTCGAAGGTCATCTTGCCGGCCTCGATCTTGGTCATGTCTAGAATGTCGTTCAGCAGCGACAGAAGGTTGTCGCCGGAGTTGCGGATGATCGACAGATATTCGCGCTGGGCGGCCTCCAGTCGAGTTGCGCTGAGCAGCTGCGCCGCGCCGAGGACGCCGTTCATCGGCGTTCGCAGCTCGTGCGAAATGACGCCGAGGAAGTTGGACTTGGCTTGGTTCGCCGCATCCGCCTTGTCACGGGCGGCCTCCAGCTCTTCGATGAGATGGGCCTGGTGGGCTTGGAAGGCCTCGATCCGGCTCTCGCGCAACATGGTCATGGTCACCAGCACGAACAGCACGGCGACCACGCACGGCAGCACCGCAATCATCGACCAGAACTGAGGCTCGCCCCAGCAGCTCAGCAACATGATCGCCGCCGCCGCCCCATAGGGCGACGAGACGATGATCGCGTGCAGCGGCGAATTACGAAGCTGGGCGAAGACCAGCACATAGCCGCAAATGATGAATCCGACCGCCAAAGCCTGGCCGAAAACCGCGCCGGAGTACCAGGCCATCAGGGGGGCGACGGCCCAGGCGGCGGTGGTGACGGTCGCGACCGCTGGGAAGACCATGCCCCAGCCCGCCTCCACCCGATCACGCAGCTTGTGCTCGACCACGCCCCGGATCGTGCCGGCCCCCAGGGTCATCACGAACCAGATCAGGGCTTGCCACCAAGGGGCGGTGCCCAACAGCGCCAGGGCCCAGGAGGCGATGATGACATAGCGCAGATACTGGGTTTGCAGGATGGCTGTCAGGGCCTGGGCCGGGTCGCCCGCGCGCCGATCACCGGGAAATGTCTTAGCAACACCGTCCGATTCAACCATATGAACCCGCCCCCACGTTCTTTGTAAGGCGCGACGCTAGTACGAAGGTTCTAAGACGGAGTGAACGCTGGTCTCCGCCGCAATCAGACGCTGTGAACGGCCTCCGCCGGCGTCAGGGCCTTTATGGACAGGGCGTGTACAGGCCCGGCCAGTTCGGCGCGCAGCAGGTCGTTGATCCGGCGCTGGCGCAGCACTCGCGAAACGCCCTCGAAGGCGGATGACACGATCACAAGGTTGAAATGACTCTCCCCACCCGGCTGGGCGTCCATGCCGCCCTCGTGATGGTGGCCGGCGTGCCGCCAGCTGTCGTCCTCGATCTCAAGACGTTGCGGCGACAACGCAGCGGTCAGTTTTTCACGGATAATCGTCGCCACGGGCCCGTCTGACATGATCGTTTCCTTGAAGAGGTCCAAATCCGAACTACACTTCGTGTGATGTCCGCCTCCTTTCAATACAAGCCGCGATTCACCGACATCCGCGTGAAACCGCCCAAGGCCGAGGAGGAAGCGGCCCAGGCGGATGTTTTGCATCTCAAGCCCGGCGAAAAGCCGTGCCAGTGGCCGGACTGCCGCCGCGCCGCGACCGCCAAGGCGCCCAAGTCGCGCGAACGACTGAACGACTTTTATGAGTTCTGCCAGGCCCATGCGGGTGAGTACAACAAGGGCTGGAACTTCTACGCCGGCATGACCGAAGGCGAGATTCGCGCGGCTCAGGAAAACGAGGCCATGACGGGCGGACGCCCGACCTGGGAGATGAAGGCGGGTCGATTCACGCGCGAAGCCGCCGCCTTCTCGGCGAAGATGGGTACGTCGAACACCACAGGCGCCGGCTCATGGCGCGACAGTTTCGGCCTTTTCGGCCGTCGCGGCGATCAGGCGCCCCAGTCGCCGACCGAGGATCGGCGCGTCGGCAAGCTGGAGCGCGGCGCCCTGGCGGATCTGGACCTGGAGCCCGGCGCGGACAAGGCGGCGGTCAAGGCCCGCTACCACGAGATGCTGAAGCGCTTTCATCCCGACACCAACGGCGGGGACCGCGGCGCCGAGGCCAAGCTACAGCGGGTGATCAAGGCCTGGAAGACGCTGAAGAAGGCGGGCCTGGCCTAGGGCAGCTCGCCCCTAGTCGGCATAGATCATCTTTCGCGTCATCCCGCCGTCCAGGGTCAGCACCTGTCCTGTGACGAACTCGGCCGCCGCCAGATAGAGCACGGCCTGGGCGACGTCCTTCGCCCGCCCCACCCGACCGACCGGATGCTGCTCGTGGTCGGCAGCGGTCACATCGTCAGGATCAGCGATCCACCCCGGCGCGATCGCATTGACCCGCACCTTTGGCCCCAGGCTGATCGCCATGGCGTGGGTCAGGGCGACAAGGGCCCCCTTGGCCGCGGCGTAGGCTTCCGTCTCGGGCTCGGACATGAAGGCGCGGGTCGAAGCCATGTTGACCACGCTTGCCCCTTCCTTCAGGCGGGGAATGACCGCACGGCTCATCAGAAAGGCGCCGGTCAGGTGACTGTCCAGGGTGCGGCGCCATGCCTCCAGCGACAATTCGGCCAACGGACCATTCGCGGGATCTGCGATGCCGGCGTTGTTGACCAGCAGATCGAGCTCGGACCACCCCAGATCCTTGAAGGCGGCGGCGACCGAGGCTTCGTCGCCGACGTCGCACAGGATCTGCCGCGTGCCCGGCGCGGCGGCCTTCTTGTCGAATGAGACGACCTGCCAGCCTTCGCTGGCCAGAGCCTGACATATGCCGGCGCCGATCAGGCCGGCGCCTCCCGTGACGATTGCTCTCTTCATGATCCGACAACCGCCAAGCCCCGGCTTGGTTGCCGACCGGTCACGGCTGACCGGCGGGTCCGTCGTTGGAGGCGGTCACCAGGGCCGCAGCGGGCTCGCGGAAATAGCGGTCGATGCCGTCGGCGACCGACCTCATCAGGCGGCGACGCGCCCGTTCATCGGTCAACAGCCGTTCGTCCTCGGGATTGGTGATGAAGCCCATCTCCAGCAGAACCGCCGGCACGTCCGGCGCCAGAAGCACGGCCAGGCCCGCATCGCGATGGCTGCGGCGCAGCAGCGGATGGTCCGAGGCCTCCAAATGCGTCAGCAGCACACGGGCGAACTGGGCTGATCGGTTCTGGGTCGCACGCTGGGTCATGTCCAGCAGGATGCGGTCCACCGAAGGGTCGCGGCCGGGCAGATGCAGTTCGCGATGCCAGTTGTCGCTCCGCGTGAACTCGCGCACCGCCCGCCCTGCGCCCTGTTCGGACAGGGTGTAAACGCTGGCGCCCCGCACGGCCGGGTCCGTCCCAGCATCCGCGTGCAGCGAGATGAACAGATCCGCGTCGGCCCGACGCGCAATGGCGACACGGCGATACAGATCGACATAGGTGTTGGTTTCGCGTGTCAGCAGAACGCGATACCGGCCCGTGCGCTCCAGCTCGGCCTTCAGGGCCAGGGCTGCGGCAAGAGTCACCTCACTCTCACTCACCTTCGCGCCGCTTGCGCCCGGATCGCGGCCGCCGTGGCCCGCGTCGATGACGACCAGCGGTTTCTCGGCGCGTCGGGGAGCCGGGGTCGGCGAGACACGCGGCGCAGCGGGGCCGACGGCGCCTCCGTTCGCCTTTAGATCGACCACATAGCGATAGTGGGCCACCCCGTCGCCAGGCGGCAGAAGAAAGCGTCGCTCGATCTGGCTGTCGCGCGCCAGCTCCAACTCGACGCGAGAGGCGCCGCCGACCGCCGTCACCTGATAGGCGCGGACAAGGCCCGATCCGCCGCCGTTCAGGCCGCTTCCCGGCGCCACTCCGGCCAGAGCCAGGGTGATCCGTCCGCCGTCTCCCGCGTTGATCACGCGCCCCTGTGTGGACTTGTCCAGATCAATGACCACACGGGTCCGATCCCGGTCGGCGCCGAACCGCACGGCCAGCACGTCGCCCTGGGCGCCCCAGGCGAAACCGCGCGTCGCAAACAGGACGCAGGCGCAGATGACCACGAAGGCCAGGGCGGTCATCGCCCATTCCTTCGCGCCCCAACGGCTCATCCCTGTGACAGCGCGACCACCCATGACGCCTGCAAACCACTCCTACTGCGACTTCGGATCCATCATGCCAGAGGCTCGTATTCAGGGGGTTAAGGCCGAACACCTTTTAATTCGCATGCGGCGTGACTATGCTGTGAACCGTCCGCGAACCGATCGCGCCCTTTCGCCTGTGCGAATAGGGGTGCGCCCTCCTCGCGGCGCTGACTTTCACCAATCCGAGAACCGCCCCGGCGTCGCCGATGGTTCGAAGAGCGGACCAGGGTCGCGGCCTTCCCCCCAGGTTTGGCGCGCCCGGTTCAGGACCGACGACCTCCATGGGCCTTTCCGCCTGCCTTCCCCTACGGCTTGACCAAGCCTCTTTCGCCCTCCTCGGCGAAGGGAAGTCGCACGCGCCGGCCCCTACCCCCATTCGGCGAGCCGCCATGACCCTGCCCGGTGTTCCGGGACGGTCGGCCTGTGCGCGCCAGAGAGAGACTTTCCATGTCAAAGACCATGCTGATCGACGCGGCCCACCCGGAAGAAACCCGGGTCGCGATCGTAGACGGACGCCAGATTGAGGAATTCGATTTCGAATCCCGCGCGAAGCGCCAGCTTCGCGGCAACATCTATCTTGCCAAGGTCACTCGCGTAGAGCCCAGCCTACAGGCCGCCTTTGTCGAATACGGCGGCAACCGTCACGGCTTTCTGGCCTTCAACGAAATCCACCCGGACTACTACCAGATCCCCGTCGCCGACCGCGAAGCCATCATGGCCGAGGCGCATGACGACGAGGACGAGGACGATCTGGATCGGGAATCCACCGGCGACGACGTCGATCCGGAGGCCGCCCTGGCCGACGAAGAGCGGCTGAAGCGCCGGCTGATGCGCCGCTACAAGATCCAGGACGTCATCAAGCGTCGCCAGATCCTGCTGGTGCAGGTCGTCAAGGACGAGCGCGGCGCCAAGGGCGCAGCCCTGACCACCTGGCTGTCGCTGGCCGGCCGCTACTGCGTCCTGATGCCCAACACCGGCAAGGGCGGCGGCATCAGCCGCAAGATCACCAACACCTCGGACCGTCGCCGGCTGAAGAGCGCCGTCGCGGCCCTGGATGTGCCCAAGGGCATGGGCCTGATCATCCGCACCGCCGGCGCCAAGCGCACCAAGGCCGAGATCAAGCGCGACTATCAATATCTGCTGCGTCTGTGGGAGACGATCCGCGAGACAACCCTCGCCTCCCACGCCCCCTCTCTGATCTACGAAGAAGAGAACCTCGTCCGGCGCGCCGTGCGCGACATGTTCGACAAGGACTTCGACGGCATTCAGGTCGAGGGCGTCGAGGGCTTCAAGGAAGCGCGCGACTTCATGCGCGTGCTGATGCCCGCCCAGGCCAAGAAGGTTCACCTGTACCGCGGCTCGCGCCCCCTGTTCGCGGCCAACGGCATCGAAGAATTGCTGACCCAGATCCACCAGCCGGTCGTGCCGCTGAAGTCGGGCGGCTATCTGGTCATCAACCAGACCGAGGCCCTGGTGGCTATCGACGTCAACTCGGGCCGCGCCACCAAGGAACGCAACGTCGAACAGACGGCGTTCAAGACCAACCTGGAAGCGGCGGAAGAAGCCGCCCGCCAGCTGCGCCTGCGCGACCTCGCCGGCCTGGTCGTCATCGACTTCATCGACATGGATGAAGGCAAGAACAACCGCACGGTCGAGCGGGTGCTGAAGGAGGCCCTGTCGACCGACCGCGCCCGCATCCAGATGGGCCGCATCTCGCCCTTCGGCCTGATGGAGATCAGCCGCCAGCGTCGTCGCCTGGGCGTGATCGAGGGCGCAACCGAGGCCTGCCCGCACTGCCAGGGCACCGGCCGCATCCGCTCAGCCGAATCCGCCGCCTTGATGACCCTGCGCGCTGTCGATATCGAGGCCGGCAAGAACGGCGCGGGCGTCGTGGTGCTGAAGGTCTGCACCGCCGTCGGCCTTTACATCCTGAACCACAAGCGCGCCTATCTGCAGTCGCTGCTGGAGCGTCGCGGTCTGAACGTCATCGTCCAGATCGACGACAGCCTGGGCCAGGGCGAACACAATATCGAGCGTACCGAGACCAACGAGGACTTCGTCGCGCCCGAGATCGAGATGCCCAACCTCGACGACGATTTCGACGCCTCCCTCTATGAAGACGAGGATGAGGAGGACGACGAAGAGATCATCACCGACGACGAGGACGACGATCTGGACGCCCTGGACCGCGAGGACAGCGACGATGACGAGCCGCGCGAGCGGGCCGAACGTCACGACGGGGGCGGTCGCGGACGGAACCGTCGCCGTCGTCGCGGCGGGCGTCGCGACGAGGAAGGCGGGGA
Organism: Brevundimonas sp. Br13; assembly: GCF_055391505.1. Lineage (NCBI taxonomy): Bacteria > Pseudomonadati > Pseudomonadota > Alphaproteobacteria > Caulobacterales > Caulobacteraceae > Brevundimonas > Brevundimonas sp. Br13. Next base: position 2,775,216 of record NZ_AP044008.1, read on the forward strand.
AACGGACACCGCCGATACGATGGATGTCGCCGACGCCTCGGACGATGAGGACGATGAGAACGGTCGCCGCCGTCGCCGTGGCCGCCGCGGCGGGCGCCGGGTGCGCGAGGACGGCGAGCGCGACGTCTACAGCTGGGTGCGCGGCCGCACGCCGTCGCTGGACAATCCCTATGTCTGGTTCGATCCGCTGAATCCGGGACGGCCAGAGCCCCGCTCCGACCGTGCTGAGCGCGGCGATCGCCCCGCGGCGGCCGAGGCCGAGGTTGAAGGTCTGAACGTCGTCGCTGCGGCAAGCGGCGGCGAAGAGGGCGGACGTTCGCGGCGCCGTCGCAGACGCGGTCGGGGCCGAGGCGGCGACGCCCAGGACCTCAAGGCGGACGCCGCCGTCGCCGAAACCGCCGACGAGACCCCGCAGGCGGCGGTCCTGACCGAGACCGTCGCCGCCGAGGCTCAGCCGGAGGCGCAAGCCGAACCGCAATCCGCCGTACAGCCCGAGCCGCAGCGCCGTCGCGTGCGCCGCAAGACCGCCGCCGCCCCAGCCGTCGCGACGCCGGCCGAGGCGGAGGTCGAGGTCGAAGTCGAAAGCGAAACGCCAGCCGCCGCCGTCACGCCTGAGCCTGAACCGGTCCAGCCGGAAGCGACGCCGACGGCGGTCGAGGCCGACCAGCCGGTGCTGACGGCCGCGACGGCGGAGTTGGAAACCTTCGAGGCGCCCAAGCCCGAGGTCGATATCGAAGCCATCATCGCCGAAGACCCCAATCAAATCGTCGCCCCGCCTGAAAAGCCCAAGCGCGGGTGGTGGCGCCGCTGATCGGTCACGATTAAGCTGTCAGGATGCAGGCGGGGGCCGGTCGTTTTTGGAGTACGCCATGACGTGGCTTCCCCGATCCGCATCCCGCCTTCTGACCGCGGCGGCGGTGGGCTTTGCAGCCCTCGTCGCCGCCGGTCAGGCCTCGGCCCAGAGCCTGATCCGCGACACCGAGATCGAGGGGATCATCCGCGAATGGGTCGATCCGGTCTTCGTCTCCATGGGTCTGAACCCGTCCGACGTCGAGGTTCTTCTGGTCAATGACAATGAGCTGAACGCCTTCGCCACGCGCGGGCGGATCATGGGCGTGAACACCGGCCTGATCCTGCGGACCAAGAACCCCAATGAGCTGTTGGGCGTGATGGCGCACGAGGCGGGCCATATCAAGAACCGCCACACCCAGCGCGACGGGGCCCAAAACGCGGCCAAACAGCCGATGTTCATGACCATGGCCCTGGGCGCCCTGGCCATCGCCGCAGGCGCGCCGGATGCGGGCGTCGCCCTCTTGGGCTCCAGCCAGTATTTCGGCACGATCGGTGCCCTGCAATATATGCAGAGCCAGGAGGGCGAGGCCGATCTGACCGGCGCACGCGCCCTGGAGGCGGCCGGTGAATCCGGCGCGGGCCTGGTGTCCTTCTTCGAGAATTTCCGCGCCCAGGAGGTCTTCTCCGACGCCCGCCGCTATCCCTATTTCCGCAGCCACCCCCTGTCGTCGCAGCGGATCGAATCCCTCCGGCGTTTCGTGCAGGACCAGCCCCATTACGACCATCGCGACAGTCCCGAGCGGATGGCCCAGCACGCCCTGATCCTGGCCAAGATCCACGCCTTCATGGACCCGCCCAACACCACCCTGCGGGCCTATCCGTCTTCCGATGTCAGCCTGCCCGGCCGCTACGCCCGCGCCATCGCCTGGTATCGGGACGGCCAGACCGACAAGGCGCTGACGGCTGTGGACGCCCTGATCGCCGAAGACCCTCAGAACCCCTATTTCGCGGAACTGAAGGGCCAGATCTATTTCGAAGAGGGCCGCCCGACCGAGGCCGTAACCGCCCACCGCGAGGCGGTGCGGCTGAAGCCTGACGCCCCCCTGCTGCGGATCAACCTGGCCCACGCCCTGATCGGCACAGAGGACCCCAAGAACCTCGACGAGGCCATCGACCAGCTCAAACACGCCACGGTCGCCGAGCGCGAGAACACCATGGCCTGGCGTTTGCTGGGACAGGCCTACGCCGCCCAGGGCAAGGAGGGCGAGGCCCGGCTGGCGACCGCCGAATACTATTTCGCCGCCGGCCAGGAACAGCAGGCCACCCAGTTCGCCCTGCGGGCCCGCAGCATGCTGGACCCCAACTCCATTGAATGGCGCCGGGCGGTGGATATCGTCCTGGCGTCCGGCGCGACGCCCGATGATCTTTTGGACCTCGATCGCCGCGAAGCCGGCCGTCGTCCCGCCACCCTGAACTGATCCCCCTCCCCGCCTGTTGCGAGACTTCATGACCCACGACGCCCCCGCGCCCGAGACACCCGCCGCTCCGCCCGCCCCGGCCCGGCGGATGAACGGGGCCGTCGCCGGCTATGTCGCCCTGGGGGTGTCGGTGGTCGCCCTGGGCCTGGCCGCCGCGCCCTATCTCGGCGGCGGGTCCAGCGATGTCCGCGCCTATCTCCTGGAACATCCCGAAGTCCTGCAGGAAGCCAGCCTCGCCTTGCAGGCCAAGGAGGGGCAGGCCCGGGTCGATGAAACCAACCAGGCCGCCGCCGCCAACGCCGCGCTTCTGGCCCCCGACCGCCGCGACCCCGCCTTCGGTCCGGCCGACGCCAAGGTCACGGTGATCGAATTCTTCGACTTCCGCTGCCCCGGCTGCAAGGCGGTGGCGCCCCAGTACCGCGCCCTGATGGCCGCGCATCCGGACGTCCGGTTCGTCTTCAAGGATTGGCCGATCCTGGACCGGGGAGAGGACATAACCTCGCAATACGCCGCCCGCGCCGCCCTGGCCGCCCATCAGCAGGGCAAGTATCTCGAGGTCTATGACGCCCTGATGACCGAGCGGGCCCTGACGCCAGAGGCCATCGACCGCATCCTGGTCGAACACGGCGTCGATCTGGCCCGCGCCAAGGCGACCTTGGCCGCACCTGACACCACCCGCCACATCGCCGACATCCACACCACGGCCGCCGCCCTGAAGCTTCAAGGCACCCCGACCTTCTTCGTCAACGGCAAGGCCGCCGCCAGCATCGACCCGGCCGAAATCGCCCGCATGATCGAGGCGGCGAAGCGATGAGGTTCAGGGCGCCAGCGGGCTGAAGCCCGACAGCACGCCGCGGATCAGGCGGCCTGCAGCAGCAAGCGCAGGGCGCCGAAGGCGAAAACCAGCCCAAGCACCAACAACCAGCTTTTCCAGCCCGTCGCGCCGGTCGACGGGCTCTTCAGCTTTCCGGACCTGTTGGTGGCGAGGTCGAAGCTGACGCCGTTGGACGCCCGCATTTTCTGCAAGAAGGCGAAGTAGTCCTGAACCGCCTCGACCGGAACAATGCGGCGTTCGACATCGACTTCGATCAGATGTCGCCCCTTGTATTCATCCAGCCATCTGAACTCGCTGACGCCGTGCACGCCTGGCCCCTCGAAACGCAGCCGCCACGGCGTGATCTGTGGTTTTATGGGGAAGACGAAGAGGCGTTCCGTCCTGACGATGCGCGGCGATCCCAGATCGATGGGCTGGTCGCGGCGGGGACGGTACTGGGTCTTCAAGGTCTCTCCGACCACGTCGTCGCGGGACTCGAAACGGACGCCCTTGTCGCCCCCTTCATTGACCGCATAGGGCCTGTGAACCCGATATTGCTCAAGGACCTCCAGCCGGTTGGCTGCGGGATCGTCGCTCCAGATCAGCGGCTCCAGCTCCGATAGCTCGCCATAGGCCGACTCCAGCCCTTCGCGCATCCGCAGGCTGACGCCGTCAGCCCCCTCGTTCTCACGCCAGCGACGCATGTCGTCGGCGCGCCAGTCTCGATAGACGGTCCTGAGCTTGAGCTCGGCCGGATCAGTGGCCTTGTGACCGAAGGTCCAGTGCTCCGTGGTCTCGCAGATCATTTTTCGTGCCGCTTCCGGAATCTTCTCCAACTCCGCATCTTCGGCCAGCGGCAGGCCGACCTTGTAGGGCGGGCGCGTCAGATGGGAGAGGCTTCCGAACTGCGGCGAACAGGTCGGGTCGAACCACCAGGCCTGTCCGTCGACCTCCACCCGCACGATACAGTGGTCGAAGGCCGTTGCATGGGGCAGCGCCTCGGCCAGCCCCTCGCGCAACTGCGTATTCACCAGGGCGGGACAAGCCTTGAAGCCCAGCCGCGTGAGAATGGCGACGAGAAGACGAGACGCGTCCTTGCAGTCGCCATACCGGCTGTCCCAGATGTCCCTGATGGTGCGTGGACGAAAACCGCCCGCGCCCACGCCGATCGAATGATACCGCAACAGGCGCTGGACATATCTCAGCGCCTCCGCGACGCGCCCCTCAGCCGTGTGGGGTGCGGCGGCCATTTCGGCGACCGCGTCTTCCAGGCCCGCCGGCAGAACGTCCGTCGCATAGGCCTCGCGAAACAGGTCGGAGACGTCCGACCAGGTCATGCTGTCGGCGATGTGGACCTCGGCGTGGCCGACAAAGGATGCGGGCGTATCCGCGTCATAGATGTAGACCGGCGCGTCGATCATGCGCCAGCGCAGTTGGCGCACCCCGTCCTCGACCGTGTCCTCGACCGGCGGAACCGCGCCCCGGGTCTGCATCGCGAGGCGCCGGTCCTCGGGAGCGCGAAGGCGGCAATCCGTCTCGATCGCAGGCGACGACCACTGTAGGCGGAAGTGCTGACTTAGGCGTCCTGCCAGGGCTGGATTGGCCCCGACGATGCTGAAGGCTGTTTCGACGACATCGCCGATGCGCACATCGGGAATGATCATGTGCGCCGTCAAACGACCGTCGTACATGGCCCGTTCGAGGTTCAACTCCCGCCGCAGCAGTTCAAACGCCGCCGGACTGGCGGCCTCCCGGCGCACTCCATCCCGCAAGACACTGGCGGTATGGACGACTAGATGTTCGTGAGCGGGATCAAACGTAATCTCGAAGCTGGCGCAGGTCTGAAGGCCGTCGCCGCCGGTCACCTTCTGCACCAGGCGGGAGCTATAGACGGGAACAGGTCCGCATACGTCCACCAGGGTCTCAGACAGGATGTAGCAGACGCCCCTCTTGCTCAGCGCAAACGGATCCCGATCGCCCAGGTCGATCGCACGCTGCGGAAACGTCTGTGGCGGCGGGGCGAACCTCAGCCGCGCGGTCTTATAGTCCTCGTCTCCGTAAGCCATTGGATCTCCCCCAGGCTTCACCGTAGAGCAACGGGACCGAAAGCAAAACGGCCCCCGGATTTCTCCGGGGGCCGCTGAGGTCTTCGGGTCGTTTGGACCGTCGATTACTCGACGATCTTGGCCACGACGCCGGCGCCGACGGTGCGGCCGCCTTCACGGATGGCGAAGCGCAGGCCCTGGTCCATGGCGATCGGGGTGATCAGTTCGACGTTCAGCTCGGCGTTGTCGCCGGGCATGATCATCTCGACGCCTTCCTTCAGCTTCACGATGCCGGTCACGTCGGTCGTGCGGAAGTAGAACTGCGGACGATAGTTGGTGAAGAACGGGGTGTGACGGCCGCCCTCTTCCTTGGTCAGGATGTAGGCCTCGGCCACGAACTTGGTGTGCGGGGTGATCGAACCCGGCTTGCACAGAACCTGACCGCGCTCGACGTCTTCACGCTTGGTGCCGCGCAGCAGAACGCCGACGTTGTCACCGGCTTGACCCTGGTCCAGCAACTTGCGGAACATTTCAACGCCCGTGCAGGTCGTCTTCTGGACCGGACGGATGCCGACGATCTCGACTTCTTCACCGACCTTGATGATGCCCTTCTCGACGCGACCGGTCACCACGGTGCCGCGGCCCGAGATCGAGAAGACGTCTTCCACCGGCATCAGGAACGGCAGGTCCACCGGACGTTCCGGCTGCGGGATGTAGCTGTCGACGGTTTCCATCAGGGCCAGGATGCGCTGCTCGCCGATCTCCGGGTTCACGCCGTCGGTCGCGGCCTTGGCCGAACCCTTGGTGATCGGAATCTCGTCGCCCGGGAACTGGTACGAGCTCAAGAGCTCGCGCACCTCCATCTCGACCAGCTCCAGCAGCTCTTCGTCGTCGACCAGGTCGACCTTGTTCATGAAGACCACCAGGGCCGGCACGCCCACCTGACGAGCCAGCAGAATGTGCTCGCGCGTCTGCGGCATCGGACCGTCAGCGGCCGAAACCACCAGGATCGCGCCGTCCATCTGCGCCGCGCCGGTGATCATGTTCTTCACATAGTCGGCGTGGCCGGGGCAGTCGACGTGCGCATAGTGACGGTTCGCCGTCTCATATTCCACGTGCGCCGTGTTGATCGTGATGCCGCGCGCCTTCTCTTCCGGCGCAGCGTCGATGTCGGCGTAGTTCATCGCCTTGGCGCCGCCGGCCTTCGCCAGCGTCATCGTGATCGCCGCCGTCAGCGTCGTCTTGCCGTGGTCAACGTGACCGATCGTGCCGATGTTGCAGTGCGGCTTCGTGCGTTCGAACTTTTCCTTGGCCATGGCCAAACTCCTGATGGCCCGGGTTGAGGGGCGCGATGCTGATCTAAAAACCTGGAGCGGGTAGACGGGATCGAACCGACATCCTCAGCTTGGAAGGCTGCTGCACTACCATTGTGCTATACCCGCGCGGAGACTGCGGAAGTTCCGGGGAACGCCGCAGCCGATTCCTCTCCGTCGTCCTGATCCGTCGTGTTCGAAGGCGCGTGGTGGGGGAAGAAGGACTCGAACCTTCGAAGCTTACGCAGGGGATTTACAGTCCCCCCCCTTTGCCGCTCGGGACATTCCCCCAACGCGCCTTGTCGAACCGCCGGACCCCTCGTTCCGCCCATAATCAAGCGGGACGAAACAAAAGCCTTCGGCATGTCGCCTCCTCTGCGATAGAGGGGGCGCCCAGACCCGAAAGCCCTTGGGGCTCCAAATCGGAGGGCGTCTTATAGTGTCGTCGAAATCAGAACGCAACGACCGTAGAAGCGGTAAAAAGCCAATCCCAGCAAACCCATCTTCCGGCCCGCGGGAAAGGGGCCAAAAGCCTGTCGCAAAAGGCTTTTCCGGCCGAGATGATGCGAGCCGAACCCCGCGTTCGCCCGATCGCGGCAAGGCGGACGCCGATAATTTTCTGTGGGGCCGTCACCCCGTCCTCGCCGCCCTGGCGAATCCGGCGCGGCGCGGCATGGGCCGGTTGCTGGCCACGCCCGAGCGCGCCGCCGAAATCGAGGAGGGCCGATTGGCGCACGGCCACAAGATCGAAGTGGTCGAGGGCCAGATCCTGACCCGCATGCTGCCGCCCGGCGCCGTCCATCAGGGCCTGGCCTTCAAGGTCCAGCCGCTGGAAGGAGTGTCGCTGGACGATCTGGCCGATCCGGCCCAGGGGGTCATCGTCATGCTGGACCAGTTGACCGATCCGCAGAACGTCGGCGCCGTCTTCCGCTCCGCCCTGGCTTTTGGGGCTCGGGGGATCGTCGTTCAGGATCGCCATGCGCCCGCCCTGGCCGGCGCCCTGGCCAAGGCGGCGGTCGGCGCCACCGAACGCCTGCCCCATGCGCGAGTGACCAATCTGTCGCGCGCCCTGGAAAGACTGGCGGATCTGGGCTGGCGCGCGGTCGGCCTGGACGGTTCGGCCGACCAGACGCTGGAAGAGGCGCTGGACGCCCAGCCGACGGTCCTGGTCATGGGTTCCGAAGGCGACGGCATCCGTCGTCTGGTGGCCGAACATTGCGACGTCCTGGCCAAGATCCCCATGCCGGGCGGATTCGAGAGCCTGAACGTCTCCAATGCGGCGGCCGTGGCGCTTTATGAGGCTGCGCGCGCGCAACGCGGCTGACAGACGGCGCGGGCGAGGTTAAGGAGCGGCCATGGAATTCCTCTCTTCTCCCGAACTCGCCAGCCAAGCGACCGCGCTGGGCCAGGTTCTGCTGATGGATCTGGTCCTGGCCGGCGACAACGCCGTCGCCGTCGGCCTGGCCGCCGCCGCCCTGCCCCAGGAGCAGCGCAAGAAGGCCATTCTGATCGGCCTGGCCGCCGCCGTGGTCATGCGCATCGGCTTCGCCCTGATCACCGTGCAGCTGCTGGCCCTGGTCGGGCTGCTGCTGGCGGGCGGTCTTCTGCTGCTTTGGGTCTGTTGGAAGATGTGGCGCGAACTGCAGGAGCAGCGCACCCACGATCAGGCCGAGGCGGAAAAGGAGCTGGAGCTCGCCCTGAGCATAGAGCACGGCGCCGGCCCCTCGCCCGAAGAGCTTGGCGTCAAGCGCAAGTCGTTCGGCGCCGCCCTGCTCCAGATCATGATCGCCGACATCACCATGTCGCTGGACAATGTGCTGGCCGTCGCCGGCGCCGCCCACGAACATCCTTGGATCATGGTCTTCGGCCTGATCCTGTCGATCGCCCTGATGGGGGTTGCGGCGACCTATATCGCCCGACTGCTGCACCGCTTCCGCTGGATCGGCTATTTCGGTCTGGTCGTGGTCTTGTACGTCGCCCTGCACATGATCTGGGACGGCGCGCGTCAGGTGGTGGTCCGCACCGGCAATATGGAGCAGTTCAACGCCTCGGCGCCGGCCTTCATCGAGATCAACCCCGAGGAAGCCGCCAAACATCTGGGTCAGAAGCGCGCAGAAGACAGCGCGGTTAAAGCCCCGGCCGAGCCTGCGTCGGTTCCGGCCGCATGACGGTCGCGACCGTCACCGTTGAAGAGGCGGCGGCCTGGCTTCAGTCCGGCGAAGCCGTGCTGATCGACGTGCGCGAGGCGGACGAGTTCGCCGCCGCCCACGTCGAGGGCGCGATCCTGGCCCCGCTCAGCGCCATGCCCGCAGCCTGGCAGGCGCTGGACCTTCCGGCCGACCGCAAGATCGTGGTCATGTGCCTGAAGGGCGGTCGCAGCCATCAGGTCTGCGCCTTCATCGGCCCGACCGGGCCGGAGGGTCAGCCGCTGTTCAACCTGACCGGTGGGATCCAGGCCTGGTACGCCGCCGGTCTGCCGATCATCGAGGGTTAGTCGGCCTCGGCGAACTGGTCGTAGGCGCGCAGGGCGTCGGCGGCGTACATCAGGGCCGGGCCGCCGCCCATATAGACCGTCATGGCCATGACTTCGGCGATCTCGTCGCGCGTCGCGCCCAAATCCTTCAGCGCCTTGGCATGAAAGCCGATACAGCCGTCGCACCGCTGGGACACGCCGATCGCCAGGGCGATCAGCTCTTTGGTCTTCTTGTCCAGGGCGCCGTCGGCGGTCGCCGTCTTGGCCAGTTCCGAAAAGGCCTGCATCGGCCCCGGCTGCGCCCGGCGCAGTTCACCGATATAGGCCGAGATATCGCGCGTCAGCGCCGTATAGTCCTTGGCCATAACGGCCTCCTTTTCAATTTCGATATTTATGATATGATCGAAATATGAAATGTAAAGACCGACCGATGACCGCTGTCTTCGACGGCCTTCCGGCCCGAGCGGATCAGGCGGCGGCGTTTCTGAAGGGGCTGGCCAGTCCGCACCGGCTGCTGATCCTGTGCGCCCTGGCCCAGGGAGAGCGCAACGTCTCCACCCTGATCGCCGAGACCGGCATGGCCCCTACATCCATGTCCCAGCATCTGGCCAAGCTGAAGGACGAGGGGGTGATCGACGTTCGCCGCGACCACCGCACCCTGACCTATTTCATCGTCCATCCGGCGGCGGTTCAGGTCATGGACGTGCTGCACGCCCATTTCTGCGGGAGCCTGCAGGCGGACTGAGGCGGTCGCCCTACTCCGCCCCGCCGAAGCGTTCGGACCATTCCGCCACCTGGGCGTCTTCGATCTTGGCGAACAGCACGCCCTGAGCCTCGACCTTGCCGCCGACCGGCAGACGGTTCAGCAAGTCCTCGTCCGCTGCGGGCCAGCTGAGATCGGTCGAACCGACCGAGGCGGCGATCTTATCAGCCGAAAAGGGCAGGATCGGCGCCGCCAGCCGGGCGAACAAGGCCACCAGATTCAGGCCGGTGCGCACGCCCACCGCCGCCCTGTCGCGATCGGTCTTCAGAGCGGTCCAGGGGGCCGCGACCTGCAGATATTCGTTGCCCAGCACCCAGGCGGCGCGGACGGCGACGGCGGCCTTGCGGAACTCCATCGCCTCGAACTGTTCGGTCGCCTCGGCCACGGCGGCCCGGATGTCGGCCTCCAGCTTAATCTCGACCGGTCCCGCCTCGCCGCCCTCGGGCACCACGCCGTCGAACTTGGACTCGGCGAACTTGACGATCCGATTGACGAAATTCCCTAGCACATCGGCCAGGTCCTTGTTGGTCGAGGCCTGGAAATCCTCCCAGGTGAAGGCCGAATCCGCGTGCTCCGGCCCATAGGCCGTCAGGCGCCATCGCCAGTAGTCGGCCGGCAGCAGCTCCAGCGCCTGGTCCATGAAGACGCCGCGCTTCTGGCTGGTCGAGAACTTGCCGCCATACCAGTTCAGCCAGTTGAAGGCCTTCAGCTGGTCCACCGTCTTCCACGGCTCGCCCGAGCCGATGATGGTCGCGGGGAAACTGACCGTGTGAAAGGCGACATTGTCCTTGCCCATGAACTGGACGTAGCGGACGTCGTCCGCCCCCTCGTCCAGACGCCACCAGTCGCGCCAGGTCCGGCCCGTAGCCTCGGCCCACTCCTCGGTCGCGGCTATATATTCGATGGGGGCGTCGAACCAGACGTAGAAGACCTTGTCCTCCATTCCGGGACGCGGAACGCCGTCCTTGGTCACCGGCACGCCCCAGGCCAGGTCGCGGGTGATGCCCCGGTCGATCAGCCCCTCGTCCAGATGCTTGTAGGCGATGGACTTGGCCAGCGTCTGCCAACCGGTCTTGCCGTCGACCCAGGCGCGGATCTGGGGCTCGATCCTGGTCTGAAGCAGATACAGGTGACGGGTGTCGCGCACCTCCAGATTCTTGGAGCCCGACACGGACGAGTAGGGATCGATCAGGTCGGTCGGGTCCAGCAGGCGGCCGCAGTTGTCGCACTGATCGCCGCGCGCGCCGACATGGCCGCAGTGGGGGCAGGTTCCCTCGACATAGCGGTCGGGCAGGAAGCGGGCGTCGTCGATCGAATAGATCATCCGATCCACCCGCTCCTCGATCAGGCCGTTCTTCTCCAGGGCCTCGGCGAAATGCTGGGTCAGGCGATGGTTCTGCGGGTTCGACGACCGGCCGAACCAGTCGTAACTAAGGCCGAAAGCGTGCCCTGCGGCCTTCTGGATTTCGTGCTGCTCGTCGCAATAGGTGCGCACATCCTGGCCGGCGGCGGCGGCGGCCAGCTCGGCCGGGGTGCCGTGCTCGTCGGTGGCGCAGATATAGAGGACCTCATGCCCCTGGGCCCGCTTGAACCGCGCCCAGACGTCGGCCGGCAACATCGAGCCCGCCAGATTCCCCAGGTGCTTGATGCCGTTGATGTAGGGCAGCGCCGAGGTGATGAGGATGCGGGCCATGATCGTCCAGGAGTTCGGGGAAGCGCAGGGATATAGAGCGGCGGCGCGGTTTCCTCAAACGCCTTGCGGCAGACGGCGCGCAATACGGATGAAACGCCCGGTCAGCAGGGTCGAGGACGCCAGGCTCGCGATCACCACCGCCCAGACCAGGCCGTTGACGCCCATCTGGTGGGCCAGCACCCAGCCCAGCGGCATCATCACCGCGCCATAGGCGGCGAAATGCAGGATGGTGGGCCACCAGACGTCGCCCGCCGCGCGGTTGGCCTGGGCCGCCACGACCTGGATGCCGTCCGCAACGAAGAACAGCGTCGCCAGCACCAGGGCCGGCGCCGCGATGGCCAGCAGGGCCGGATCGCGATTATAGGCGCCGACGATCAGATAGGCGCTGGGCCAGACCAGCAGGGCGACCACCAATGTCAGGGCCGTCACGACGCCCAGCCCCACCAGCCCGGCGCGCATCACCCCTCGCCCGTCGCCGGCGCCATAGCTGCGGCCGACCAGCACCGCCGTCGCCGACGACAACCCCATGGGCAGCATGAAAACGATGGCCGAGACGTTGAGCACGACCGCCCAGGCCGCCGTCTCCGCCGTGCCGATCTGACCGGCGAAGAAGGTGAAGCCCGAAAAGGCCCCGACCTCGATGAAATAGGAGGCCCCGGCGCCCAGGCCGACCTTGACCTGTTCGCGCGCGGCCTTGGGATCGCGCTCGGGCTTGTCGAAGATGCCCAGCGCCCGCGCCTCGGGCAGACGCAGGATGTAGATCACCAGGAAGATCGCCAGCGCCGCCCGCGCCCCGAACGTAGCCCAGGCCGAGGCGAAGGCGCCGTCGAAGCCGAAGCCCAGAAGGTCCGGCACCAGCACGATGTTCAGCGCCAGATTGACCCCGTTCGCCACCCACATGGCGACCATGCCGGGCTTGGGCCGGCCCAGAGCCTCCAGGAAGAACTGGCCCGTCACCGAGATCAGATAGAAGGGCATGGACAGGGCGAAGACGATCAGGGCAGGCCCGGCGCCTTCCGCCAGACCGTCCTCCAGCCCCAGCTTGCCCAGCCCCCACGGGCCGATGGCGATCAGGGCGATCATCGACACCACCCCGATCTGCAACGAATAGGTCAGGCCGCGACGCAGCACCGAGCCGACCGCGTGCCGACGCCCCTCGCCCAGCGTCCGCGCCGTCATCACCTGCACGCCCAGCATCAGGCCCACCGCCGTCGTCACCACGATCGACGTCGGCGCCCAGGCCAGCGAATGGAACGCCAGTTCCCGACTGGAATAGTTGCCCACCACGATGGCGTCGGTCAGCCCCATGGTCATGATGCCGATGCGCGCCAGAATCACCGGCCATGCCAGGTTCAGCAGGTCGCGGAAGGCGGTACGGGTCTGGGGGCTGAGCGCGATCATCGGACGCGGCACAGGCCACGCCGACCCGTCGGGGTCAACTCCCAAAAACGTTGAGGACTTGGCCTACCAGGCGCCCAGTTCGCGAAGCTGACGCACCAGTTCCTCCGGGGCCTCGCCGGCGTCGAGGTCGGTCAGATCGACCGGCGCATCCTTGGGCTCGAAATAGCGCCAGCCCTGGAAGGGTCGCCGGGCCATGGGCGCCGTGCGGATGACCTTGGGTTCGAGCGTGATCTCGCATCGGCTCTGCTTGCCCTCGCCCAGGGTGGCGATGTCCAGCACCGGCTGGCGACAGACGATCGTCCCCTTCACCACCCAGTAAAGCGAGCCACCGTCCTCGATCTCGGTCGCCCGTTTCGGCGTCATGCGTGTGTGGACGACGAGCGCCCCGCCCCTGGCGGCGCGGGCCTCCAGCCATTCGACGTCCGGCACCCCGACGCCCAGCTTGATCATATGAAGCGGCATGGCGCCCACCTAGAGCCCCTTAGGCGCATTGGCCAGATTCTTAATCTTAGGCCCCTAACCATTCTCCGGCGCAGTTCACTTCGCCTAGCGCGCTTAGGACCAGTATGTACGGATTGATTACCCGCCTGACGGCCCATGCCGGCCGCCGCGACGAACTGGGCCTCTGCCTGCTGGACCCCAATGTGAAGCGACCAGGCTGCCACAGCTACGTGGTGGCGCACGACGTGAATGACGCCGACGCCCTGCTCGTCACAGAGGTCTGGATGAGCAAGGCCTCGCACGATGCCTGGTTCAACACGATCCGCGAATCCAGGGTGATGCGTCCGGCGCTCGGCCTGATCGCGCTGTGGGGCGATACGGTCGTGACACGCCCGATCGGCGGCGTGGGGCTTTAGTCCGCCTTCACGACCGCCAGCACGGCCGCCTCGACGACCTGATCGCCAAGAGACGCGACGCTTTCCACCACGCCGTCGAACGGCGCGGTCAGGGCGTGTTCCATCTTCATCGCTTCCAGCACCACGACCGGCTGGCCCTTCGTCACCGCATCGCCGGCCTTGACCGGCGTAGCCACGATCTTGCCCGGCATGGGCGCGCGCAGGGAGCCATCGGAAGCGGATCCGTCATCCGATCCGCGCGCATTGCTGGCTTTTGTGACAGGCCAAGCGTCACCCTGCTCGAAGATGACGCCCTCGACGCCTGACAACGCTCCGGCGTAACCGAAACTTACGCCGTCACCGACGACTATCCGGTTTTCATCGGCGCGGCTGACAACCATTCTGCCATCAGCCTCGATTTTCCAGCTGAAATCTCCGCGCCCGGTAGTCAGAACCGAGCCCTCGACACTCTTGCCGTTGATCTGCGCCTGAAACAGCGCACGTGAAGGTCCATTGAGGCGGAAACCAACAGCCGCGCTGTCGGAATCTGTCGACCAAGGTGACCGATACTCGCCCAGTTGCGGCGCCAGATGTTGATTGTCGGCGATAAGGTTCAGTGCGGCGATCCGAGCGTCCGAAGACGGCCCGTCGCCTAGCAACGCCGCCTCCTCCGCCGCGATAAAGCCCGTATCCACGTCGCCGGCGACGAAGCGCGGGTGCTCCAGGCAGCGCTTCAGGAAGCCCGCATTGGTCTTGACCGGCCAAACCTCGACCTCGCCCGCCGCCTCGGCCAGGCGCGCCGCAGCCGCCTCGCGGGTGTCCTCATGGACGATCAGCTTGGCGATCATCGGGTCGTAGAACTGGCTGACTTCGCCGCCCTGCTCCACGCCCGTATCGACCCGAATCCCGTCCGGCATGACGAAATGGTCCAGCCGCCCAATCGACGGCAGGAAGCCGGTCGCCGGATCTTCGGCATAGAGGCGCGCCTCCATGGCCCAGCCGTTCAGGCGGATCTGATCCTGCTTCAGCGGCAGGGGCTCGCCCGCCGCCACCCGGAACTGCCATTCGACCAGGTCGACGCCGGTCACGCTCTCGGTCACCGGGTGCTCGACCTGAAGCCGGGTGTTCATCTCCATGAACCAGACGCCGTCCGCCTTCAGCCCGTCCGAGGCGTCGGCGATGAATTCGATGGTCCCGGCCCCGACATAGTTGACCGCCTTGGCCGCCTTGATCGCGGCCCCGGTCACGGCGGCGCGCACGGCCTCGCTCATGCCCGGCGCCGGCGCCTCTTCGATCACCTTCTGGTGGCGGCGCTGGAGAGAGCAGTCGCGCTCGTACAGATGCACGACGTCGCCGTGCCGGTCTCCGAACACCTGCACCTCGATATGGCGCGGGCGGGTGATGTAGCGTTCGATCAGCACCCGGTCGTCGCCGAAGGCGGCCGCCGCCTCGCGCCGGGCGCTGGCCAGGCCGGCGGCGAAATCGGCCGGATCATCGACCCGTTTCATCCCCTTGCCGCCGCCGCCCGCGACCGCCTTGATCAGCACCGGATAGCCGATCCGCGCCGCCTCGGCCGTCAGGGTCTCTTGCGACTGGTCCGCGCCCTGATAGCCGGGCGTCACCGGCACCCCGGCCTGGATCATCAGTTCCTTGGCCGCGTCCTTCAGCCCCATGGCCCGGATCGAAGCCGGGTCCGGCCCGATCCAGATCAGCCCCGCCGCCGCCACCGCCTCGGCGAAGTCGGCGTTTTCGCTCAGGAAGCCATAGCCGGGGTGGATGGCCTCGGCCCCCGTCGCCTTGGCCGCCGCCAGCACCTTGGCCCCGTCCAGATAGCTCTCACGCGCCGGCGCCGGCCCGATCAGCACCGCCTCGTCCGCCGCCCGCACATGCAGGGCCTGGGCGTCGGCCTCCGAATAGACGGCGATGGTGCGAATCCCCATCCGCTGGGCGGTGCGGAAGACGCGACAGGCGATTTCGCCGCGATTGGCGACAAGGACGGACTTGAACATGCCCCGGTCTTAGCCGGATCGTGCGCCCCTGCCCAGCGGTTCTCCCCGGCTGCGACGGCGAGGCCTTGCGCCCCGCGCCAGACCGGCTATCCCGGCCCCATGTCCCTGCGCCCCCTCTTCGTCACCCAGGTCTATGAAGCCTCCCTCGCCGAGGGAAGCGGCTGGCCCGCCTTCAACGCCCAGCTGATCGAGGTGGTCCGCATGATGGCCGAAGAAGACGCCGCCGGCCGCCGCTGGTGCCGCGACAATGCCTATCGCGGCTACACCTCCTACGCCTCTCTGAACGACCTGCCCCAGCGCTTCCCCGAGTTCGCCGAGCTGAAGCGCCACCTGGACCGCCACGCCCTGGCCTATGCCCAGGCGCTGAATTTCGACCTGGCCCGCAAGCCGCGTCTGGACAATCTGTGGGTCAATATATTGAAGCCCGGCGGCGGCCACACCAGCCATATCCACCCCCACGCCTATCTGTCCGGCACCGTCTATATCGACGTGCCCGACGGCGCCTCCGCGCTGAAGCTGGAAGACCCCCGCCTGCCCTTCATGATGGCCCGCCCCGGCCTCACCGACGACGCCCCCGAGGCCGAACGCCCCTTCGTCTATCTGCGGCCCCAGGCCGGGACGGTGCTGATGTGGGAAAGCTGGCTGCGCCACGAGGTGCCGACCAACCAGGCCAAGTCCGACCGGATTTCGATCAGCTTCAACTACGCCTGAGGCGCCCGTGGGCGACACGGACCTTCCCCCGCCTGCGGGGGAAGTGTCAGGCCGTGGCGCGCAGCGACACGCCTGACGATGGGGGAAGTCTTCCTTTTTGGCGACACTTCCCCCTCCGACCCTGGTCCGCTACGCGGACGCCGGGGATGGTCTCCCCCGCAAGCGGGAGAGGGTCTTTCGCCTATGACCCGGCGTGGGGGCGATCCGCATCGTGCGGCGTCCAGAGCCCCTCCACCCCCGCGCAAGCGGCGCGGCGGTCCCCCTCCCCGCAGGCGGGGAGGAGACGGTGCGCCGGCCCTTGCCTGTCTCCTCCCCATGAAATGGGGAGGCGGCGCGACGCGAAGCGGCGTGACGGTGGGGTTCTACGCCGCATCACCAGCATGCGCCCGCCTCGCGACCCTCAGGCGCGTCCGGAGGATAACGAAAGGCGAGCATCAAGCTTAACCCGCCTACTTTGGAGCAACGCGACTATGTGCTAAGCAGCTTTTAGGTCTGATTTGCTTCTGAATCGGGCCTTCGTCGCCTTCTCAAAGTGTCGATCGTCGCGGCCGCAAGGTTCGAGGCGGGCGCCACGGAAACCGGTTTGGACGGGGATGCGGATCACGCGTCGTCGTCGGGATCGTCATCAAGGGAAGGATGCACGATGCCGGATATGCGTAACCAGGATCAGGCTAGTGGCGAAAATGACGGAGGCGGGTCCGAAGGGGACGCTTTTCGCGCCAAGGCTGCATCGCGTTCACGATTTGTTCCATTACGAACGGGGCGAATCCGCGTTACAATCGCGAGAGGGATCGTAATTTTCGCGGTCCTGTTTTCGACTTCGAGTGCAGGGTGGGGATTCTCCCAAACTGATCGAGATCGATCACTCGTCAAAGTGTCGATCGTCGCGGCCGCAAGGTTCGAGGCGGGCGCCACGGAAACCGGTTTGGACGGGGATGCGGATCACGCGTCGTCGTCGGGATCGTCCACCTACCGTATTCCCCGGGGGAGCTCACCTGGAACCTCGGGGGAAGTAGGAGGTGGCAATGACTAGACGTTTACCTCGCGCATTTTCAGATTCTTGCCTGCGAGAGACATGGCGTGGAAGCCGTGATGGTAGGGGCTACAAGCCCGGCGGGCCTGGCATCGACCGCGTTACCGCCGATCAGTTCGGAAGCCATCTCTCGAGCAATTTGGCGCGCATACGACATGAGATTGGGCAGGCGCGGTATCGCCTGTCCCCTCTAAAACCGCACCTGCTCGTTAAAGGAACAGGCTTTCGAGTTTTAGCGATCCCCACAGTTCAGGATCGCCTCGTACAACGAGCTGTCGTGGAGCATTTAAATGCCGATAGTCGCTTTAGCGTCGCTACGCCGATCAGCTTTGGCTTTCGCCGAGGGTTCGGCATTGAAATGGCGCACACTCGAGCACTGGAACTTCGGAAGCTAAAGCCGTGGGTGTTGAAAGTAGACATCATCCAATTCTTTGACAGACTGGATCGATCAATCCTGCGGCAGAAAATCGCGCCTATACGTTCCCCGGCGGTCAGAGATCTTCTTACACAAGCGATCAATTGCGAAATCGACAAACGGTTCGCGTCACATGTCGCACAAGCAGAAGCCAACGGCATCAGGGTCGGAGAGGGGCTTCGGCAAGGTATGCCTCTGTCCCCTGTTCTGTCGAATTTGATGCTCAAAGAGTTCGACGTTGCTATCAGCCGGGCGGGGCTGTCCGCCGTTCGCTACGCTGACGATATTGCCGTGTTCTGCCAAAGCCGACCCGACTGCGTGACAGCACTAGAATTCATCAAACAAGAGCTTGGGCGTCTTAAGCTTGCAGTCCCAGATCTCGGTGGTTCCAAAAGTGTGATCTACGGGCCGAGCGAAGACGCCGAATTCCTTGGTCTTGAGATGCGCCGAGACGCCACAGGATACCACCTCGTCGCCCCCTCCAAGAAGCTCTCGCAGATCGCGGAAAAAATGAGGTCAATCGCTTCTGTCGAAGAGTGTATCAAGCGGAAGAGAACAGTGGCTCATATTTCGCAGACCTTGGACTCGATGATTGCCGGTCACAAGGGCGCTGTGTCTCTTGTTAAAAACGGCGATGACTTCCTAAACCGTCTGATTGCTGAACGAAAGAAAGCGCTGAACGAATTGCTGTCTGAGATACTTGGCGCTGATGTTCTTGAGAATCTTGGAGAACAAAAGAAGGCCATTCTAGGATTCAACGACTTTGAATGAGAACGGCCTTCTTAAGTACTATCTCAATGCACCCGCGCCTTCCCGATCTCCAACCCGCCCTCGCCGGCCGTGACCGCAATCACCCCGCCGTCCTCGATCTCGCCGGCCAGCAGTTTGCGCGCAATCGGGTCCACCAGCTCCTTCTGGATCACCCGTTTCAGCGGCCGCGCCCCATAGGCCGGGTCGTAGCCGCGGTCGGCCAGCCAGGCCAGGGCGGCGTCGTCCAGGTCGAGCGTCATGCGGCGGTCGGCCAGCAGCTTTTCGAACCGTGACAGCTGGATCCGCACGATGCCGCCCATCTGGTCGCGGCCCAGGCGGTGGAACAGGATGATCTCGTCGATCCGGTTCAGGAACTCGGGCCGGAAGTGGGCGCGGACGGCGTCCATGACGAAGGGGCGGACGGCCTCCACATCCTCGCCCTCGCCCTGATCGGCCAGATACTGGCTGCCCAGGTTGGAGGTCATGATGATCAGGGTGTTGCGGAAGTCGATGGTGCGGCCTTGCCCGTCGGTCAGGCGGCCGTCGTCCAGCACCTGCAACAGCACGTTGAAGACGTCGGGGTGGGCCTTTTCGACCTCGTCGAACAGGACGACCTGATAGGGGCGGCGACGCACGGCCTCGGTCAGGGCGCCGCCCTCGTCATAGCCGACATAGCCGGGAGGGGCGCCGATCAGGCGGCTGACGCTGTGCTTCTCCATATATTCCGACATGTCCAGCCGGGTGATGGCCGCCTCGTCGTCGAACAGGAAGTCGGCCAAAGCCTTGGTCAGTTCGGTCTTGCCCACGCCGGTCGGGCCCAGGAACAGGAAACTGCCCAGCGGCCGGTTCGGGTCGTTCAGGCCGGCGCGGGCGCGGCGCACCGCGTCGGAGACGGCGGCGAGCGCCTCGTCCTGGCCCACCACGCGGGCGGACAGGGCCTCCTCCATCTTCAGCAGTTTTTCGCGCTCGCCCTCCAGCATCTTGTCGACCGGCACGCCGGTCCAGCGGCTGACGACGGCGGCGATCTGTTCGGCGTCGACCACCTCGGGCGTCAGGGGGCCGGATTTGTCGGCCTCGTTCGCCTCGGCCTCGGCCAGCTGTTTCTCGATCTGGGGGATCTGGCCGTAGGCGATCTCGGACGCGCGACCCAGATCGCCGGCGCGCTGGGCGTTGGTCAGCTCCAGACGCAGGCGGTCCAGGGTTTCGCGCAGCTGGGCGCCCTGGCCGACCTTTTCCTTCTCGGCCTTCCACTGGGCGGTCAGGTCGTCGGACTGGCCTTCCAGATCGGCGATCTCGTCCTCCAGCTTCTCCAGCCGGTGTTGAGAGGCCTGGTCGGTCTCCTTCTTCAGGGCCTCGCGCTCGATCTTCAGCTGGACCAGGCGGCGGTCGATCTCGTCCAGGGCCTCGGGCTTGGAGTCCACGGCCATGCGCACGCGGCTGGCGGCCTCGTCGATCAGGTCGATGGCCTTGTCCGGCAGGAAGCGGTCGGTGATGTAGCGGTTCGACAGGGTGGCGGCGGCGACGATGGCGCTGTCGGAAATGCGGACCCCGTGGTGGACCTCGTACTTCTCCTTCAGCCCACGGAGGATCGACACCGTGTCCTCCACCGTCGGTTCGGAGACGAAGACCGGCTGGAAGCGGCGGGCCAGGGCGGCGTCCTTTTCGACGTGCTTCCTGTATTCATCCAGGGTGGTGGCGCCGACGCAGTGCAGTTCGCCGCGCGCCAGGGCGGGTTTCAGCAGGTTGGAGGCGTCCATGGCGCCGTCGCCCTTGCCGGCGCCGACCAGGGTGTGCATCTCGTCGATGAACAGGACGATGCCGCCCTCGGCCGCCGAGACCTCGGACAGCACGGCCTTCAGCCGCTCCTCGAACTCGCCGCGGTATTTGGCGCCGGCGATCAGGCTGCCCATGTCCAGCGCCATGACGGTCTTGTCGCGCAGCGATTCGGGCACGTCGCCGTTGACGATGCGCAGGGCCAGGCCCTCGACGATGGCGGTCTTGCCCACGCCGGGTTCGCCGATCAGGACGGGGTTGTTCTTGGTCCGCCTCGCCAGGACCTGGATGGTGCGGCGGATCTCCTCGTCGCGGCCGATGACCGGGTCGATCTTGCCGTCGCGGGCGGCCAGGGTCAGGTCGCGGGCATAGCGTTTCAGGGCGTCATAGGCGTCTTCGGCGGCGGCGCTGTCGGCGGTCTTGCCCTTGCGGACGTCAGCGATGGCGGCCTCCAGCTTGTCGGCGGTGACGCCCGAGGCCTTCAGCACCTCGGCGGCGGTTCCGCCCTCCTTGGCCAGGGCCGCCAGCAGGCGTTCGGTGGTGACGAAGGCGTCGCCGGCGGATTTTGAGGACTCTTCGGCGGCGGCGAAGACGCGGGCGGTGTCGCCGTCCAGATAGAGCTGACCCGAGCCGCCGGTGACCTGGGCGCGCTTCTTCAGCGCGGTTTCGACATCGGCCTCGGCGCGGCGGGCGTCGCCGCCGGCGGCGGTGATCAGGTTGCGGGCCAGGCCGTCCCGCTCCTCAAGCAGGACCTTGAGCAGATGTTCGGGGGCGAACTGCTGGTGACGACGGGCCAGGGCCAGCGACTGGGCCGACTGGACCGCCTGTTTGGCGCGGTCGGAATAGAGATCGAGATTCATAGGTGTCCCCTCATCAGGCGGATTTCGCCCGCGCCGCCCTTTCAGGAAGCGACGACACGGGTCTGTGAAATCCAGATGGTGTGACCCGTCGGGCACACAAGGGGTGGCGGGCGGGAGATTTCACCCCGCCCGCTCAGAACCGTCCGAGGGCGTCAGCCGCCTGTCGGACCGGTCGAGAAGTCGAACTGTTCCGGCTGGCGGCGCGGCCCGCCGAAGTTCCAGGTCAGGCCGACGTAGAAGGCCCGCAGCTTGATGTCCTGCTCCGAGCGTTCGCGGAACTGCGGCGTTTCATAGATCGTCGTGGTGTTGAAGGTGTTGAACAGGTCGCGCGCGGTGAAGTTGAACGACAGCTGCTCGTTCAGCTTGCGACGATAGCCCAGATTGACCATGCCGCCGGCCTCGCGCCGCCCCTGGGCCAGAAGACTGTCGCCCTGCCAGAAGCTGGACAGTTGGACGAAGTCCTTGGCCGTCGGCTGCCAGTTCAGGCTCAGGCGTCCGCTGGCCAGGGTCGCCTCGCGGTCTCCGCCGCCGACCACGGCGCCCGAGTCGATCTCCTGACGGAAGACGTTGACCCCGGCGCTGTAGCGCAGGGTCGACAGCAGGCGCCCGTTCGCCGTCGCCTCGACGCCCACGTCTTGGCGCGAGCCCAGGTTTTCGGGCCGGGTCAGGAAGACGCCGCCGCCGATGTCGGTCGCCACATCGGTGAAGGCCTTGTCGGTGTTCCGAAGATAGGCCGTCGCCTGATAGAAGCTCTGCCCCTTGCGCATCTGCCACATGGCCTCGAAGCTGTCGGTCTCCTGCGGCTCCAGATCCGGATTGCCCGAGCGGACGTTCAACGGGTCCTGATAGACGACAAAGGGGTTCAACTGGCTGGGCTGGGGCCGCTGGATGCGGCGCGAATAGCTGGCGCGCAGCGTCTGTTCGGCCGACAGCTGATATTGCAGATGGGCCGTCGGATAGGCGCGGAAATAGTCCTGGGACGCCGAGGCGCCGCCGGTCAGATCCTTGATCTCGATGTCGGCCTGTTCCAGGCGCAGCCCCAGCTGGGCCGACAGCTTCTCGCCCAGAGGACGTTCGTAGGTGGTGTAGAGGGCGTGCACCGTCTGCTCGGCCTCGAACCGGTTGTTCAGGGCCGGGACGGGCGTCAGGGCGGCCTCGGACGGGCCACGCAGGAAGCCGGCGTCCTGCTCGGGCCGCTGAAGGTTCAGCTCATAGCCCAGGCGCAGCTTGCCGCCGTCCGACATCGGGCGGGTATAGGCGCTGGTGAAGCCCCAGGTGACCTGATCGACGTCAGTCCGAGTGCGCTCGTACAGGGCCGCCGCCGCCGGCGTCAGGAAGGTGGTCAGGGCCTGGCTGGTGTTTTCATTGCTGTTGGAATCGTAACGCAGTTCGTTGGACCATTCGTGGCCGTCGCCGTCGAAGCGACGCAGCACGCGGGCCGTGGCGCCCCAGTTGGCGAAGTCGAAGTCCGACGATCCCTCGCGCCGATAGGCGTTCGTCACCGCCCCGCCCGCGTTGCGCGTTTCGAACAGGCTGGAGGCCGAGCCTGTGCCGTCGAAGGCGACGCCGCGCAGTTCGCCGGTGATCTGGGTCTTGTCGTCCAGCTTGTATTCGGCGGTGAAGCGGCCAAAGGCGCCGTTCTGCTCGGACTCGATCGGCTGATCGACGGTGGTGGTCGAAACCACGGCGCCGGTGGTCGGGTCCAGTTGCTCGCGCGTCCGGGTGAAGCTCAGCTCCGTCGGATCGGACCGATAGCTGACGTCGCCCGACAGGGTCAGTCGGTCCTTCTGCCAGGATCCGCTGAGGCCGGCGTTCCAGCGGCCGTTGTCGCCGACGTTCGCCCGCACCGAGCCGGTGGATTGCGTACCCGGCTTGGGCGCCGTCGGCTTGGTGATCAGATTGATGACCCCGCCCGACCCCTCGGGGCTGTAGGCGGCCGAGGGGTTGGTCATCACCTCGATCCGCGCATATTGGCTGGCGGGCAGTTGGATCAGCGCCTGCCCGCGACCGGGGCCGGTCAGAATGCCGGACGGGCGGCCGTCGACCAGAATGGTGACATTGGCGTCGCCGCGCAGGGAGACATTGCCCTCCGAATCCACATCGACCGAGGGCACGTTGCGCAGGGCGTCGGCCAGGCTGCCGGTGGTCGCCTGCAGATCATTGGCCAGGCTGTAGCTGACGGAATCGATCGAGGTGCGGACGTCGTCGGCGCGCGCCGTCACCGTGACGTCGCCGACCGTCGCCGGTTTGTCAGAGGCGGCCGGCGCCTGCCCGGCCGGCGTCTGGGCCGGTCTCTGCTGAGCAGGCGCGGGCGTCTGCGACGGCTGCGGCGTTTGCGCTTGGGCCAGGGCGGCGGCGGGCAGCACGGCCCAGGCCGCGCCGAGCAGCAGAACGAGTTTGGACGACGTCATCCCCGATGATCCTGAAGGTGCGGCGGACGGCTTCCGACGCTTATCGATAATCGTTGCGTATCGAGCCTGCTTTGCAATGCAAAGTTACATCTTGGACAGGTCCATTACACCTTCGTCATGCTTGCTCCGAAAGCGATGGGTGACGCGCGCGAAGCGGCGCGTTAGCGTGTCGCCGCATCGAGAGTTGGAGCCTGCGCCTTGCCCCTGAACCTGACCCGTCGTCGCGCCCTGGCCGGCGCCCTCCCGCTGAGCGTCGCGGCCCGCCCGGCTCTGGCCTGGAACGCCGCCAACGACGATACGGCCCTGGCCGAGGCGGTCGACGCCTATGTGAAGAAGGCGATGGCCGCCTGGCCCGACCAGCCCGCATTGGGAATCGCCGTGGTCAAGGACGGCGCCGCCGTGCTGACCCGCGGCTATGGGGTGAAGGTTCAGGGCAAGCCGGCCGTCGCCGATGAACACACCCTGTTCGCCATCGCCTCCAACACCAAGAACGTCACCGCCGCCGCCCTCGCCATTCTGGTCGATGAGGGCAAGGTCAAATGGGACGCGCCGATCAAGACCTATCTGCCCGATTTCCGGCTGGTCGATCCTTACATCACCGACCACATCACGGTTCGCGACACCTTGAGCCACCGCGCCGGTTTCGGCCTGGGCGCCGGCGATCTGCTGTTCTGGCCCAACAGCGACCGGACCCGCGCCGAGGTCTTGGCCCAGGCCGCCTTCGTGCCGATCGAGGACGGGTTCCGCGCTCGATACCATTATTGCAATCTGATGTTCGTGGTCGCGGGGGCGGTGATCGAGGCCGTCTCGGGCCAGACCTGGGAAGACTTCATCCAGACGCGGATTCTGGACCGCGTCGGCATGAGCGAGACCGTGCCCCTGGCGCGCCTGGCTGACCCGGCCAAGTCCGCCCTGCCCCACGGCCGGGTCGGGCCGCCGCTGCGCTATCAGGGCGCCATGACTCCGATCGCGGATTCGATCGTGGAGGTCTGGAACTGGGACTCGGCCGCCGCAGCCGGCGGGATCTGCACCACCCCGGCCGACTGGGCCAAATGGATCGCGGTGCGGCTGAACGAGGGGCGGCTGCCCGACGGGACGCGACTGTTCTCGGAAGAGTCCGCCAGGGAAATGTATCGTCCCAACATCATCGTCGGCAGCTCGCCGGGCCCGACGGCGGAACTGCCCAACCGCTCCATCGCCTCGACCTACGCCCTGGGCCTGCAGGTTCAGGACTATCGCGGCGAGCGACTGATCAGCCACGGCGGCGGTTCGCCCGGCGGCATTTCCGCGACCGTTCTGATCCCCGGCCGCAAGGTTGGGTTCAGCATTTTTTCGAACGCCGAGGAGAGCTTCCTGCTGCGCGCCCTTCGCTCAGGCATCGCCGACCTCTGCCTGGGCAAGGTGGATGTCGACTGGATCGCCGATTCCAAGCGGTTGGAGGCGGAGGGGAACGCCAAATCCATCGCCGCCGCAGCCGAGATCGACGCCAAACAGGCGGCCGGGGCGCCGCCCTCCATGCCTCTGGACGCCTATGCCGGAACCTGGCGCGACCCTTGGTACGGCGACATCGTCATCGCGCCCAAGACCCGCGGCCGGGGGCGCGACCGCAAGCCCGGCCTTTGGCTGACCTTCACCCATACGCCGGCCTTGCAGGGCTGGTTGGAGCCCTATGACGGCGAGACCTTCCGCACCCGCTTCCCGGACAAGCGGGAGGAAGACGCCTTCGTGACGTTCGACATCCAGACCGCCAAGCCCGCCACGGCGACGATGAAGGGCGTCTCGCCGGACATCGACTTCTCCTACGATTACCAGGATTTGAGACTGACGCGGATTTGAACGTTCGGCCTGTGACCTAGGCGCGCAAGGCGGAACGTCCTGACCGAGGCAGCGCTGTCCTTCCATCAACGTAAAGGAAGGACAGCCATGTCAAAGTCAGACACTCCCCGCGCGCTCGACCGCGACGAAGCGGAGATGGTCCAGCAGAGCCAGGCCCTAGACGACCGATCGCCCGCCGAATTGCGGGAGCTGATCGGCCGACTGCGGGCGCGGCGGGACAGGGCGCAGCGCCAGATTCGCACGCGCGCCCGCTCGGCTCAGGGGCGGGGCGAAACCGCCGGGGCCGACACAGGCGCGCGGGAGAAGAAGGCGCTGCTGACAGAGGCGATCGCTCGCGTCGCCGAAGCCCTGGCGTCTCCACGGAGCGGCGGCGCAAAGGCGAAGACGGCGACCGAAAATCTTCGACAGGCGGTCCGGCGCAAGGCCGAGAACCCGACCTGGACCGGGCCCGAAGACCGCACAGCGGATCAAGGATCGGTCGAGACCCCAAACACGAAGATCGCTCCCTCGGGCGCCCTGCACGCCGAGGGGATGCGCGCGGCGATTTCGCGTTCCACCGGCAATCGTTGACCCAGAGACCTGAAGCCGCGCCTGCGGACTTCAGGTCCTGATTTCCAGGAGCTCCAGCTTGGCTTCCTGCTTGGGCCAGGGGAGGACGAGCCGCCAGCGGCTCTGGCCGATCCGCTCCAGAACGCCCACCTGATCGCGTTCCGGGCGATCGCCATAGGCGGGAAAGCCGGTCTCGGCGTCGCTGAGGGCCTGGGCGCCGATATAGACGAGGCGACGATCCGTGTCGGGATAGAGCAGGCCCTGAGTCCGCTGCGACCCCGTCTTCTTGGTCAGAACCAGATCCCCGCCTGGGGTCGTCTCCACCGAACAGGCGAACCAGGGATAGTCGACATAGGCCAGACCGCCGCCCTCCCCGCGCCGCCCCAGCTTGATCGTTCGGCAACGATAGGCGCCGGGAGGCGGCTGAAGGCGATCGGGCAAGCCGGCGTTGGGATCGACCAACGGGCCCAGGGCCTCGACCTCAGAGGCGAAGCCGGCGGCCTCGGCCTCGGCGCGGGCCATACGCCAGGCCTGGTCCAATCGACCGAGCAGGCTGGCGTCGGCCGCCGAGGCGACCTGACGCCAATCGTCGCTTCCGCCTTGAAGCCCGCCTTGAGCTGCGGAAGGTGCGGCTGCGGCGGCGGCTGTCGCGGGCGGCGCGACGCGCGGGGGGACGCCTTTGGCGGGCGCGCTGACGGCCGGCGAGGTTTCGGCGCGGCTGCCCGGACTGTTCTCACCGCAGGCGGACACCGCCAAGCCGAGAAGCAAGGGCGCAAAGAAGGTCGGGGTGCGGCGCATGATCGGCGTCTCCATCGGTTCAGGAGACGAACGGTCAAGCCGCCGCGCGGTTCAGTCGGTCTTGGCCGGAACCAGTTCGATCAGGTCCAGGTTCGACTCATACTGCGGCCACGGCAGCACCAGACGCCAGCGCGCCTCGCCGATCCGTTCCAGAACGGCGACCAGATCACGATCACTGTTACGGCCATAGGAGTTGGCGGCCGGTTCCTGGGCCAGGGCCATGGATCCCAGCAGCAGCATGTGCCGGTCGTTCTCGGGGAACAGGAGGCCCGAAGGCCTTTGGGAGCCGGTCAATTTGGTGAACTTCAGGCCGCGCGGCGTCTGTTCGATGCGACAGGCGAACCAGCCGTAAACCACATAGCCCAGTCCGTCCTCGCCGCCCTGGGAACCCAGTTTCACGGTGCGGCAGCGGTAGTCGCCGGTCGGCGGGGTCACGCCGGGGCGTCCGGCGGACGGGTCGATCAGATCGCCCAGACTGTTCAGGTCCCCCGAACCGCGTTGGCGTCGGGCCTGTTGCAGAGCCAGATCCCAGGCGGCGTCACGACGCTGATAGCGATCCCGATCGGTCGAGGTGATGACGCCGCGCCAATCCATCAGAACCCCGCCCGTTCCGGAAGAGGGCGGCGGCGGGGGCGGAGGCGGCGGCGGGGTGGAGGCGCAGGCCGCCAGGGCAAGAAGGCCCGCCAGAGCCAGACCGCCCTTCGGCCCCGCGCCAGAGGCCTGGCGGCGAAGCGAGGTACGACGAGACGGGCGAATCTGGCGCATCAACGCTTCCCTGTGAAAAGGCGTCCGATGGACGGACCTTGCGGCGAAGTCGGCCTTTTAGGCCCTTGGTCGGCGGTCGGCGTCAAGACCGCAGTCGCAGATCCCCCTTCGGATTATCAGCCTTCGCTTTCGGCCGCAGCCTCCGCCTTGCGGCGGGGCGCGCGGCGGCGCGGGGCGGGCTCGCCCTCCTCGACCGTCGGAGCAGGGGCGGACGAGCGGGTCAGAAAGCCGGGCAGAGCCGTCGGAGTCTCATCGTCGCCCGTTTCGGCTGCAACGGCGGGACGACGCGACCGGCGCGCCGGCCGCTCGTCCGTCTGAGGGACTTCGCTCTGATCCGGGACCGGTGCCACCGACTCGGTCTGGGCCGCGGCGGCGGCGTCATCGGCGACCGCTTCGACCGGGCGGCCTTCGCCCGACTGGCCTTCGCCCTGGGTGTCGAATCGGCGCTGCCGCTCCTCGCGACGCCGCTCCCAGCGCTCACGGCGGGTTTCGCGGCGACCGCCGCCTTCGCCCTCGGCGCGCATCTCGCCGTCGTCGCGCGACGACTGGCCGTCGCGGTCGCGGTTTTGGTCGCGGTCGCGGTCGCGGTCGCGATTGTAGTCGCGCTCCCGGTTTTGATCCCGGTTCTGGTCGCGGTTTTGGGACTGCTCCGCGCGCTCCGCCGCTTCCTGAGCCTGGCGATCCGCCGCCTGCTGCGCCGCCATGAAGGCCGCGGCCTGGGCGCCGGATTCGTCTTCGAAATCGATGTCGAAGCCTTGGTTCGACAGTTCGCGCGCGGCGATGTCGGAGAAGGAGCGTTGGGGCTGAAGCGCGCGCAGAACCCGGTAATAGTGTTCGGCGTGCTGTTGGTAGTTCTCGGCCAACACCCGGTCGCCGCTGGACGCCGCGTCACGGGCCAGCTGCTGATAGCGCTCATAAACGGTCTGGGCGTTGCCGCGGACCTTGATGTTTTCGGGCCCTTGCGAATCCCACGAACGATTCGGATTGGCGTTGTTGGCGTTATTGGCGCCCGCCTTGTTCCGATTGCGTCCGCGCTGACGCTTCATGCCCTTGAAATCTCTCATTCGCGCTACCGTGTGCAGGGATGGAGCCAAGCCGTCGGGCCGGGTCCGTCCGTTTCGTGGTTCCGTTTCGCTCGGGGCCGATCCCCGATTGTCGATCTGTCGGAATGCCTTGTCGCCCGCATGGTGCGCCGGCCCTGTGGGGACCGACCGTCATGGCCGGCTCAAGCCGCGAACAGCCGGGCGAAAACCCGTAAAGCTGCGTTTGAGTGGGAGACGAGAGAGACTTAGCGTGTGCGCCGTCCCTTTCCAAGGGGTTTTCGACAAAGCGTCGCACCTTGGGCCACGGCTCCGCTTTGCCGACAGCCCTCGGGTGGGCTAGGCAGGCTCTTTAAGGCGACGATGAGGCTTTCTCCCATGCGGGTTCTGGTTCTAGGCGGCGACGGCTTCTGCGGCTGGCCGACGGCCCTGCATCTCTCGGCCCAGGGCTGGGACGTGACCATCGTCGACAATCTGAGCCGGCGGAATATCGACAATGAGCTGGAGGTCCAGTCGCTGACGCCGATCCGCACCATGGGCGAGCGGATCAAGGCCTGGAAAGAGGTGTCGGGCCGCGACATCGGCTTCGTCAACATGACCGTAGGCAAGGAGTTCGACCGTCTGGTGGCCCTGATCCGCGACCTGACGCCCGACAGCGTGGTCCATTTCGCCGAACAGCGCGCCGCCCCCTATTCGATGAAGTCGGCGCGGCACAAGCTGTACACGGTCGACAACAACATCAATGCGACCAACCACCTGCTGGCCGCCATCGTCGAAAGCGGGCTGGACGTGCATCTAGCCCACCTGGGCACCATGGGGGTCTATGGCTACGGCACTGCGGGCCTGCGCATCCCCGAGGGCTATCTGAAGGTGACGGTCCAGACCGACAACGGCCCGGCCGAGCAGGAGATTCTGTTCCCGCCGAACCCCGGCAGCATCTATCACATGACCAAGACTCAGGACGCCCTGCTGTTCCAGTTCTACGCCCGCAACGACGGCCTGCGGATCACAGACCTGCATCAGGGCATCGTCTGGGGCGCCCAAACGGCCGAGACCAGGCTGGACGAACGTCTGATCAATCGCTTCGACTACGACGGCGACTACGGCACGGTGCTGAACCGGTTCCTGATGCAGGCGGCGGTCGGCTATCCGCTGACGGTGCACGGATCGGGCGGCCAGACCCGGGCCTTCATCCACATTCAGGACACGGTGCGCTGCGTCGAACTGGCGCTGAACAATCCGCCCAAGCGCGGCGATCGGGTCAAGATCCTGAACCAGATGACCGAGAGTCGGCGTGTGCGCGACCTGGCCCGGATGGTCGCCGACATGACCGGTGCCGAAGTCCACAATGTGCCCAACCCCCGCCAAGAGGCCGACGAAAACGATCTGGTCGTCGCCAACGACCAGTTCCGGGAACTGGGGCTGAAGCCGATCACCTTGGCTGAAGGTCTGATGCAGGACGTCACCGAGATCGCCCGGCGCTACGCCGAGCGGGCCGATCTGAGCCGCATTCCTTGCGTCTCGGCCTGGAACCAACGCCGCGCCAAGGCGCTGGAAAGCCAAGCGCGGCCGTGCGCGAGTTCGCCCGGTTCGCCCAACATCCTGACCGCCTGAGCCTGCCGATGAACCGCCCTGTCACCGCCCCCTCCCTACTGGTCTTCGGCGGCGGCTATCTGGGGCGGGCCGCAGCGCGCGAAGCCTTGAAGCGAGGGGGACAGGCGGCGGCGACCTCTCGCGATCCCGAACGCCGACGCTCCCTTGCGGCGGAAGGTGTTTCCGCGATCAATCCTGCAGACTCTGACGCCCTCAAGACTGCGCTGGAATCGGCCACGGCAGTGCTGATCACCGCGGCGCCGGACGCCCATGGCTGTCCGGGCCTGCGCGCCCTGGCGCCCGTCGCGTCCCAGGCTTGGCCGGATTGGATCGGCTATGTGTCATCAACCAGCGTCTATGGCGACCGAGCCGGCGGCTGGGTGTTCGAGGACGGGCCGCTGAA
This sequence comes from Brevundimonas sp. Br13, assembly GCF_055391505.1. NCBI lineage: Bacteria > Pseudomonadati > Pseudomonadota > Alphaproteobacteria > Caulobacterales > Caulobacteraceae > Brevundimonas > Brevundimonas sp. Br13. Next base: position 2,805,770 of record NZ_AP044008.1, read on the forward strand.
CGCCGCCAGCCTGGAGGGCGCCCGTCGAGTGCGGGCCGAACGCGACTGGCTGGACGGGGCGCAGGGCATGGGGCTGACAGTCCAGATTTTCCGTCTGCCCGGTTTTTACGGCCCCGGTCGCAGCGTCATCGATCGGCTGAGAGACGGCACGGCGAGACTCGTTCGGAAGCCGGGCCAGGTGTTCAACCGCATCCATGTCGATGACGTGGTGTCGGCCTTGTTCGCCTCCATGGACCGGCCCAGGCCCGGCGCCGCCTATAATCTGACCGACGATGAGCCCTCGCCCGCCAATATGGTGGTGGAATGGGCGGCCGACCGGATGGGCCTGCCCCGTCCGCCGGAAGTCGATTGGACCGATGACAGCGTCAGCGAGGCGATGCGCCGCTTCTATCTCGATTCCAAGCGGGTCTCGAACGCCCTGGCCAAGGCCGAACTGGACTGGCGACCGGCCTATCCCAGTTGGCGGGAAGGCCTGGAGGCCTTGCTGGACGCGCCGCCGCCGCTTCGCCTGGTCAGCTGATAGCGCGTCTCAAGCGCCTCTGTTCTTCTTCAGGAGGCGGTCCCGCGCCGCATTGACTCGGATCGCCAACCCGGCCGTGCCGCCTTGGTCGGGATGGACGCGGCTCATGGCGTGTTTCCAAGCCGCGCGAATCTGCGCCTCGTCCGCGTACGGAGGGACGCCGAGCACTGCGCGCGCCTCGGCCTCGGTGATCGGCTCGGAACGTACGGGCGTCCGCATCCGCGACGACCAGACCAGATAGAGGCCCGCCGCCGCGAGGCCTGCGCCCCACAGCCAAGCGCCCCTGAAGGCCGCCAAAGCCCCGCCGGCCAGAAGCGCAGACGCGAGCAGGGTCGCCGTCACCCGCCAATGGGCCCGACCACGTCTTTCCGTCTGTCGTCCCAGTCGCACCAGGGCCCAGACGGCGACGGCCGCCAGGGCCAGTCCAATCAGAGCCACGCGGTCATCCGGCCTTTCAGGCCGCCACGTCCAGCGGCGCCAGGGCCTGTTCCAGACCCATGGCCTTCATCAGATTGCGCAGCTCCTGGCGGGCCGCGACATGGGCCAGGGACACCGCCACCGGCCGCACCTCATTGGACAGGTCTGCAACCGTCAGGCCGAAGGGGAACAGCTCGCGATAGATGACCCGATCACGCAAGCCCGGCCCGACGCGGAAGCCGACCCGCTTGGCCAGCTTGTTCATCCGCTCTTCCAGTCGCTTGCGGTTGCGCGCCTCGGCGACGGCGAGACGGTTCGTCACGACCAGCCAGTCGATGGTCGCTTGCCGGCCCTGGGTGATCGCCCGGACCTTGCGGGCCTCCCAGACGCTTTCGGAATAGATAGAGGGCTTCAGCAGCTCCAGCGAGACTGGGTCCACCTCGCCCAGCAGGTCGAAATCGACGAAACTGTCGTTCATCGGGGTGACGATCTGGTCGGCGCGCGCATGGGCGGCGCTGGACACGGCCGTGTCGCCGCCGGGGGTGTCGATCAATATGGCGTCCACGCCTGCGGCCGCAGCCTCGGCGAAGGCCTTTTCGAAGGCCGCGATCTGCTCATCTGTCCCGCCCTTGGCCAAGGCCTTGCCGTCGCCCATGTCGGGCATGAACGGCTGGGGCAGCGTTTGGCCGTTCGCGGCCAGCCAAGCCTGACGGTTGGTGAAGAAGCGCTGCATGGAGCGCTGGCGCAGATCCAGATCGATGATCGCCACCGTCCGCCCCGCATGCAGCAGGCCGGTGACGATGTGGATCGCCAGGGTGGACTTGCCCGCCCCGCCCTTCTCATTGCCGAGGACGATCACGTGTGGCTGCGTCATGGAGGAAACCCTCTGTGGCGGCCGACGCGACTCAGTGCAGCGCGGCCTTCGGACGCCTTAGACTCGGCGCACAGAGGCCAAACGTCAACGCGGCGTTAACGGCCATCTGTGGACTTTGCTCTGGTGGAAGGGACGCCCGCCGGTCAGCCGGCGCGACGGCACCAGGGATCGGCCACCTGGGCGGCCGCGCACAGGGCGCTGGCGGTCTCGGTTGGAATAGGCCCAACCCGCAGCCGGGTCAGACGACGACCGGCGACCTCGACGTCCTCGAATCGCGGCGAAAAGTCGGACAGATCCGCCTGAGTTCTCAGCCGCGCCCAGGCGGCCCGCGCCGCAGCTTCGCTGGAAAAGGCGCCCAGCTGGATCAGTCGGCCCTCCGCCGACGAGGTCGGCCGCGGCTCCGACCGGATGACGGCGGGGCGCAGAACCGGCCTGTCGGCACGATCGACCGCCTCGACAAGCGCAGGAGCGGCGGCGCGCATGGCGGGCTGGACGGCCGGTTGGACCATCCGCGTCACCGCACCCCTTAGACCGGGCTCCCGGTCAGGCTCGGGTTCCGTCCGCCTTTCGTCCGCGCCCAGCCGCCCCGCCATGGCGTCGCGGGCGTCCCACATCTCATAGGGCGTCATCAGGGCGATTTTCACGGGCGAGAATTTTGCAGGCCGCAAACCCTGAGTTTCGGCGCGAGTTTTTTGCGCAGCTGCGGGCCTGGGGGCGTCCGGGTCCATCGGAATCTCGATCGCAGCGATCCGATCGGCGGCGGACTGGAAGGAATGACGGTCGCCCTCGACGGCCCCGCACCCGGCAAGCCCGAGGGTGAGGGCGATCAGAACTGGACGGGTCGCTGCTGCTGGCGTCATAAGCACCACCCTAGTCGCCAGGGCTTGAGGTCTGGTGCATCGACACGCTTAAGGCACAAGGTTAACCGGTTCACCATGACCCAGCCCGCTTCGCTCCTCGTCGTTCGTTCCGTCGCGGAACTGCGCGCCGCGGTACGCGACTGGAAGAGACAAGGCCTGACGGTGGGCCTGGTTCCGACCATGGGCGCCCTGCATGACGGCCATCTGGCCCTGGTGCGCGAAGCCGTTCAGCGCGCCGATCGAGTGGTGGTCTCCAACTTCGTCAATCCGACCCAGTTCGCCCCGACCGAGGATCTGGCCCGCTATCCACGCCAGCAGGCGGAGGATGCGCGGCTGTTGTCCGGCGTCGGCTGCCCTCTGATGTTCGCGCCCGCGCCAGAGGACATGTACCCCGAAGGCTTCGCCACCAGCATCGCCGTGACGGGTCCGGCGATGGGCCTGGAAGGCGATTTCAGGCCTCAGATGTTCGGCGGGGTCGCCCTGGTGGTGACCAAGCTGTTCAACCAGGTTCAGCCGGACTTGGCCGTGTTCGGCGAGAAGGACTATCAGCAGCTGATGGTGATCCGGCGCTTCGTCCGCGACCTGGATCTGCCGATCGACATCGTCGCCGTTCCGACCCAGAGGGACGAGGCCGGCTTGGCCCTGTCGTCGCGAAACGCCTATTTGTCGCAAGACGAATTGGCCGTGGCCCGCCGGCTCAACCGCATCCTGGCGGCGGCGGCGGCCGATGCCGCGTCGGGGCGTCCCCTGCCCGGCGTCGAACGAGACGCCTATGCCGCCGTGCTGAAGGCCGGCTTTGAGCGCATCGACTATGTGGCGGTCCGGCGGGCCGAAGACCTGTCGGTCTTTCGCGACGGCGTGGTCGACGCCCCCGCCCGCATTCTCGCCGCCGCCTGGCTGGGCAAGACGCGGCTTATCGACAACCTGGCCGTCTGAAAAAAGAGCCCGACGCAGGCGCCGGGCTTTGAATGGAAGTTCGGTGATGGTGTGTCCCAGAACGGGACAGATTCATCTGTCCGCCGCTTCGGTTAACGAAGTCCTAACCGCCGCGATCCGGCAGCCATGTGGTCTGACGACCGCTCGGTCCGGTCGGCCAGGTCAGCCGCCATCCGTCGCCGGCCCGTTGCGACTGAAAGTCCGCCTGAGAACCGACGCCGGGATAGTCGAACCGTTCGCCGTCCACGACGATCGACGCTGCACCCCCGTCGGGGGCCGTCGCACGCCAACTGCCGCCGGTGCGGCTCAGGACCGGCACCCGCCTTCCGTTGATCGTCACCTCCGGCGGCGGTCCGTTCGCGCGACCGGAGACGATCAGGACCGCGCCGTCGGAATCCACCGCATCCAACCGACCCCGGCCGTCCAGCCGGGTCGTGGGTTCTCCGGCCGCGATCAGGATGATCGGCCCCGCGCCGCCTTGCAGAAGCACCAAGGTCTCGGGCGAGGGCGCGGCGTCCTCTCCGATCTGCACCTCCGGCCTCAACCGCATGTCGCCTGAGGTCAAGGGCGCCCGCAGTTCGAACCGGCCGGCGGCGTCTGCGCTGACCGCCACGGCCGCTCCGTCCCCCGCGCGAAGCACGACTCGGGCGTCGGGCGCCGCCGCGCCTCGAACCACCACCTGTCCCCCCTCGCGCCGAGCGGCGTCAACCGTCGGCGGCTGCGTCCAGGGCGATTCCACCGGGGCGCCCGGCTCGGACGCGACGGCGGCGTCCTTCTTTTCCGAACAGGCGCTCAAGGTCGGCGCCACAAGGACCAGAGCCGTCGATAGGGCCGCCTTGGCGACGATCCAGCGTTTCATCCTTGGTTCCGACACGATATGGCTGGCGCCCAGCGGCCGAGAGTCTGTTAGCTCGATCGCCGCCCGTTTGGCCATGGCCGACGGCGCATCCGTTCATTTCGAGGCCTCATGTCCCTGCCCCCTGTTTCGATCCAGCCTTTCGAAGGCCCCTCCGTCTGCCTGTTCTGCGGTTCGTCCGATCGGGCCGATCCCGCCTATATCCAGGCCGCGCGAGACTTCGGCAGGGCGACGGCCGAGGCGGGGTGGCGTCTGGTCTATGGCGGTGGCGGCGTGGGTCTGATGGGCGCCTCGGCGCGCGGAGCCCATGAGGCGGGCGGGCGAGTGCTGGGAATTATGCCCGCCTTCCTGCGCAGCCGCGAGCGCCTGTTCGACGAGGTCGAGACGGTCGTCGTGACCTCCATGCATGAACGCAAACAACTGATGTACGACCAGTCCGACGCCTTCGTGGTCGCTCCGGGCGGCATCGGAACCCTGGAAGAGGTCGTCGAACTGCTGTCCTGGAAGCGGCTGGATCTCCATCAGAAGCCCGTGGTCTTCCTGAACCTAAACGGCTTCTGGAACGGCTTTTTCGATCTGATGCGTCACAGCGTCGACGAGGGAATGACGCCGGCCGATTTCCTGAACGCCTGGACGGTGGCGGACACGGTGGAGGCTGCGCTGGAGCAGATTCAGACGGATCCCATGGACGGGGCGCGTATCTATGATCGCCGATAGGTGATCGCCGGTCACAATCGACGCCGCGCATCTTGACAGTTTTTATCGAAAACTGACATTGACGCCCGACGGCACGACGCCGTTCTTCAATTTCGGAGAGTTTTCATGCGCGTCCTGCTGATCGCCGCCGCCGTTTTCGCCGCCGCCCCCGCCGTCGCCCAGACGCCCGCCCCCACCAGCCTGGTCCTGGCGGATGCGGCCAAGGCCCCCGCCCGCCCGACCATCATCGACGGCGCGCGCTGGTCCTGCGAGGGCTCGGCCTGCACCGCCTCGGGCGGCACGGAACAGCCGGCGACGCGCGCCTGCCGCCGCGTGGTGCAGAAGTTCGGCCCGGTGACGGCCTTCTCCTACAAGGGCAAGACGCTCAGCGCCGAAGAACTGGCCGCCTGCAACGCCTGATCCAGGCGTGAGGCGGCTTAGGCCGCCTCGCCTTTCAGGCGCCGCTGGATGGTCTCGCGACCGATCAGCGGCGCCAGGGCCGCCATGTCCGGCCCATGGGCCTGGCCCGTCAGCGCCAGCCGCAAGGGCATGAACAGGGCCTTGCCCTTGGCGCCCGTCTCGGCCTTGACGGCGTTCGTCCAAGCGGACCAGGCCGTCTCATCAATGACCTCGGGCAACAGGCCGGCGGCGGCCTCGATGAAGGCGGCGTCCTCGATGACGGGCTGGATCGGCCCCCGCACGACCTTCGCCATTTCAACCACATCGGCGAACTTGTTCAGATTGCCCCGCACCACGGACCAGAAGGTCTCGCCTAGATCCGCGTCCAGAGCCTGCAGCCGGGGTTGAGCCGAAGCATAGTCCATGACGTGCAGCGCCTGGGCGTTCAGCCGGTCCAGATCGGCCGTGTCATACCGAGCCGGCGACCGGCCCATCTTGGTGAAGGCAAAGCTCTCGCCCAGGGCCTGAACCGATGCGGCGACCTCCAAGGGGTCGGAGGTGCCGATCCGGCCCAGATGGCTGGTGATGGCGATCGGCTCGTAACCCTGGTCGCGCATGTCGCTGATCGACAGGGAGCCCAACCGTTTCGACAGGGCCGCGCCGTCGGCGCCGACCAGCAGGGGCATGTGGGCGAAGCCGGGAACCGTCGCCCCCAGGGCTTCGAAAATCTCGATCTGGGCGCCGGTGTTGGTGACGTGATCCTCGCCCCGGATGATGTGGGTGATGGCCATGTCGATGTCGTCCACCACAGACGGCAGGGTGTAGAGGAACAGGCCGTCCTCGCGGATCAGAACCGGGTCGGACATGGAGGCGGTGTCGACCTCGGCGTGGCCGCGCGCGAGGTCTTCCCAGGCGACCCGCTTGCCCTCCAGCTTGAACCGCCAATGGGGACGACGGCCCTCGGCCTCATAGGCCGCCTTCTGCGCGTCGGTGAGGTCCAGCGCGGCGCGGTCGTAGATGGGGGGCAGGCCGCGCGACAGCTGCACCTTGCGGCGACGATCCAATTCGTCGGCCGTCTCATAGGCGGGATAGAGCCGGCCCGACGCCTTGAGCTTGGCGGCGGCCTCCTCATAGCGGTCGAAGCGCTTGGATTGGTTATAGCGCTCGTCCCAGGTCAGCCCCAGCCAGGTCAGATCGTCCTCGATCCCCTGCTCGAACTCCGGCGTGGAGCGCGCCAGGTCGGTGTCGTCGATCCGCAGCACGAAGGATCCGCCCTGCCCCTTCGCGAACAGCCAGTTCACCAGGGCGGTGCGGACATTGCCGACGTGCAGCTTACCCGTCGGCGACGGGGCGAAACGAACCTTGACGGACATGAAGACCTAGACCTCAAAAGCGAGGCGGCTAGGTCGCGCCGCAACCCCGCGAAGTCAAGGCTTGGGTCCCTCGAACTTCAGTCGTCCCGGTGAACCCGCTCGCGGCGTTCGTGGCGCTCCTGCGCCTCGACCGACAGGGTCGCGGTGGGGCGAGCCTCCAGACGACCCAAGCCAATGGGTTCGCCGGTGTCCTCGCAATAGCCGTAGGAGCCGTCCTCGATCCGCCGCAGGGCGTCGTCGATCTTGGAGATCAGCTTGCGCTGCCGATCGCGGGTCCGCAGCTCCAGGGCGCGATCCGACTCCGAAGAGGCGCGATCAACCAGATCGGGATGGTTTTCCGTCTCCGCCTTCAGGTTGACGACCGTCCCCTTGGACTCGCGAAGGATTTCATCCTTCCAGTCCAGCAGCTTCTTTTTGAAGTAAGCCAGTTGCCGCTCATTCATGAACGGCTCGTCGTCCGACGGGCGGTAAGGACCGGTTTCGTCGGACACAACGGACGCCAAGGCGCTCATCCCACTCACGCTCTCTAATCACGCCCCCCTGTGGCGTAGGGGCCGTATAGTCAGCCCGACGAGTCGCGGCAACGGCGTTCGCGATTCCGTGATCATGATTCCGTGAGCGCCTTGATGAAATAGGAACCCAGCTAAGGCCCCGTCCTCGATCTTGAAAAGCCGAAGCTTTTACGATCAAGCCTCGCCGCGACGCAGTTCGGCCTTGGCCAGTTCCACAGCGGCGCGCAGGTCGATCTGATCCAGCACGGCGTTCAACCCCGCATCCCCGCCATCGGGGCGCTCTTCGCGCAGATTGCGGGCCAGCCGTTCCAACAAGGCGGGATCGCCCTCGCCGGACAACAGAGCCAGTTTCATCTCGTCGAGCCGGTCCAAAAGCCCTGCGCCCCGCTTGATGGCGCGCCGACGTTTTTCCAGCGGCCCCTCCACGCCTTGGAGAGCCATCAGGGCCGAGACGTCGGCGACGCTCGTCGGTGCGGCGGCGGCTGAAGCGGCGGTGGGCGCCGACGCCCCGCCGGCTTGACCGAGCGAAAAGCCGCTGGCCGAGCGAGCGGACTTGCCGCTGGTCGGGGCTTGGGGGCCCGTGGTCCCTGTGACCTTCATCCGCGCATGCTCCGGCTCATGATCCCATCCTTGAGGAACGGAGTGACCGTTTGGTTAACAGCTGGGCAGAATCTGCCCTCACCATCCACCCGCAAGCCGCCACACCACCATATTTTCAACAGCTTAGATCACGGCACGATCCTGGCATAAGGCATCAGAAGAAGCCTCAGAGACGTCCGACCCATGCAGAATCTGCTCGCCCGCCTCGTCACGCCCTTGGCCGTCCTGGCCCTGGGCGTCAGCGCGTCCGCGGCCGCAGCCCAGTCGCGGATCAAGGACATCGCCGCCGTTGAAGGCGTTCGCGGCAACCAACTGGTCGGCTACGGCATGGTCATGGGTTTGAACGGCACCGGCGATTCGCTGCGCAACTGTCCCTTCACCCGGCAGTCGCTGGAAGGCATGACCGAGCGGCTCGGGGTCAATATCCGCGGCGCAAACGCCAACACCAAGAATATGGCCGCAGTCATGGTCACGGCCGAACTGCCGGCCTTCGCCACGCCGGGTTCGCGCATTGACGTCAACGTCTCCTCCATGTGCGACGCCAAGAGCCTGCTGGGCGGATCTCTGGTCGTGACCAGCCTTCAGGGCGCGGACGGTCAGGTCTATGCGGTGGCCCAGGGCTCGGTCCAGACCGGCGCCGTCTCGGCCTCCGGAGGATCAGGTTCTTCGGTGACGCGGGGGGTGCCGACGGCCGGCCGGATCGCCTCGGGCGCCTCTGTCGAGCGCGAGACAGGCTTCGAAATGGCCAACATGAACGAGGTCCGGCTGAATCTGCGCAATCCGGATTTCACCACCGCCCAGCGCGTCGCCGCCGCCGTCAACGCCGCCTTCCCCGGAACCGCCCTGGCCGAGAACGGAACGGTCGTGGCCCTGCGGGCTCCCGGACAGATGGGCATGGCCGGCTTCATCAGCCGCGTGGAAAACCTGCCCGTCACCGTCGATTCACCCGCCAAGGTCATCATCGACGAGGTGAACGGCGTCATCGTCATGGGCGATGCGGTGCGGATCTCGCGGGTGGCCATCGCCCAGGGCAATCTGACCATCTCGGTCGATGAACAGCCCTTTGTCAGCCAGCCCGCCCCCTTCAGCCAGGGACAGACGGCGGTCGTGCCCAGCACCCAGGTCAATGTCGAAGAAGATCTGGGCACCCAGATGCGGCTGGTGGGCGGCGGAACCAGCCTGTCCACCCTGGTGAACGGCCTGAACGCCCTGGGCGTCAGCCCGCGGGACATGATCAGCATCCTGCAGGCGATCAAGGCGTCCGGCGCCTTGCAGGCCGAGATCGAGGTGATGTGACATGACGGACCTGTCCGCCCCCGCCGAACTGATCCGGCCCCTGCCCGCCGCTGCGACGGCCGCAGCCGGCGCGAGCCGTGAGAAGATCAAGGCCACGGCGGAAGCCTTCGAGGCCAGCTTCCTGTCTCAGATGCTGAAACCGATGTTCGAAGGCCTGTCGACCGACGGCCTGTTCGGCGGCGGTCAGGGCGAGGCGACCTGGCGCAGTTTTCTGCTGGACGAAATGGCCAAGAAGACCGTGGCCGCCGGCGGGATCGGCCTAGCCGGGCCGGTGATGAACGAAATGCTGAAGATGCAGGAGGCGCGGCCATGAGCGACGCTGAACTGGCCGGGGCGCGCGTGCGCCAACTGCTGGATCTGACGCGGCGCCTGACCGAGCGTTTGGCGGCCGAGACGCGCGCCTTCCAAGAGGGGCGCCCCCAGGAGGTCGCCAAGGGATTGGCCGAAACCCAGGAGATGGCCAACCTCTATCGCCGCGACTCCGCCCATGTGAAGGCCAACCCCGCCCTTCTGGCCGACGCGCCTTCGGCTGATCGGTCCGCTCTGATCGAGGCCACCCGCGCCTTCGACGCCGTCCTGGCCCGTCACGCCGGCGCTGTTGAGGCCGCCCGCCGTATTTCCGAGGGCCTGGTGCGGGCCATCGCCCATGAGGTCGCAGCCGCCCGAACGCCGGCCGCCGCCTATGCCGCCGATGGGCGGGCGGCCATGGGCGACGGACGCGCGGTGGCGTTCAACCGCAAGGCTTAAGCGACATTTTTTGATTTCTGCGGGCCTCGTTCCCGCCGTGTTGCGGGTTTTTTAAGCGACGGGGATCATAGTCGCCCCATGCCGATCACCACGCGCCTTTTGGGACTTGCCTTTGCGTCCGCCGACGCCCTGGTGGAAATCGACGCCCAAGGGCGCGTCGGCTTCGCCCTGGGCGCGGGCCCCGCTGCGGGACAGGACGTCGGCGCCCTGTGGACCGGCAAACCCCTGACCGAACTGCTTCATCAGGGCGATCATGTCCTCCAGACGCTGATGAACAGCAAAGCGGGCGCCCGCAGCGCGCCCCTGCAGATTCTTCTGACCGCCGGCGCCGACCGAGTGCGACGCGCTTCGATCCGCGCCTTCGTCCTGCCCCAGCTGGCGCCCGCGATATCCTGCGCCATCGCCTATGAGGGTCCGGCCATCCCGCTGGGCGAACTGGACGTTCCGCCGCTGATCGACGCCGAACGCTTCCTGATCGACGCGCCCCGGATCATCGACAATTCGCGCGATCTGGCGTTCGGCTTCCTGGACGTTCACGGCCTGGAGCAGCTGCCGGAGGCGCTGGCGGACCGGGTTCAACGCCGGATCGAGGCCACGCTTCAGTCGGCCGCCGTTCACGGATCCTCCGCCGCCCAGATCACCCAGGAGCGTTTCGCCCTCTTGCGGCCGGAAACCGACAAACGCGACCTGGCGGCGGAAGTGGTCGAGGCCGGACGAGCGGAGGGCGCCGAACTGGCCGCCGAGAGTTTCACCGCCCCCGTTCCCCAGGGCGCGGACAGCCTGTGCGTGCTGCGCGCCATGCGTTTCGCCATTGAGGGATGTCTGAAGGACGGCGGCCTGGCCAATCCTCAGATCGCCTTCACCGAGTCCCTGAAGCGGACCTTCCGCGACGCCGAGGCGTTCCGCGGCGTGGTCAAGGCTCGCGACTTCCAGGTCCACTACCAACCGATCGTCCGACTGGACTCGCGGGCGGTCCACCATTTCGAGGCCCTGGCGCGGTTCAATACCCCCAACGGCCCGGCCGAAGCCATCCGCATGGCTGAAGAGCTGAAAATGATCGAGGCCTTCGACCTAGCCGTCGCCGAGAAGGTGCTGAAGCGGATGCGGGCGCCCGGCGCCGGCCTGCTCAAGATGGCGATCAATGTCTCCGGCGCGTCGCTTGGCGACGACACCTATGTCGAGAACCTGCTGAAGATGACCTCCGGCTCGACGGAAGAGCGCAAACGTCTGATCGTGGAAGTGACCGAAACCTCGGCCCTGGCCGATCTGGAGGCGGCGAACCGGCGGCTGACCGCCCTGCGTGAGACCGGCATCAAGGTCTGCATCGACGACTTCGGCGCCGGCGCCACCTCCTATGACTATGTCCGCAAACTGCCTGTGGATGCGGTCAAGATCGACGGGGATCTGGTGCGCGGTCTGAGCGATCCCCTGACCGAGGGTTTGATCCGGGGCGTGGTCGAACTGTGCCGGTCGATGAAGCTGGAAACCATCGCCGAGATGATCGAGACGGACCCGGTCGCCGATCAGTTGAAGAGCCTGGGGGTCGAATACGGCCAAGGCTGGCTGTTTGGCCGCGCCGAGGCCGAGCCGCGCACCCAGCTGGCCAGCGCGGCGCCGATCCGACGCCGGGGCGCGGTCGAAGCCTGGGGCTGACCGCCTATCCGGCAGTCGGCTTGGCCAGCGACGGTCGCTCGCCGGCCTTGGCGGCGGCGGTCGCTTCGACGGCGCGCATGACGCGCAGCAGGTTCTCGCCAGCGATCTTGCGGATATCGGCCTCGGTCCAGCCGGCGTCCATCAGGGCGGCCAGGATGCGGGGATAGGCGTCCACCCCGGTCATGCCCTCGGGCAGGCTGCCGATGCCGTCGAAGTCGGCGCCCAGGCCGACGTGGTCGATCCCCGCGACCTGACGCACATGCTGGATGTGAGCGACGACGTCGGCCAGGGTCGCCTCCGGCGTCGGATGGGCGGCGGACCAGGCGGCCAGGCCGGCCTCGACGGCGGTCGGATCGCCGGGGTTCAGGGTCTTCAGCCGCGCCTCCTCGCCCGCGCGGTCGGCGTTCCAGGCGCGGACCCGTTCGGAGACGAAGCCGGGCGCCAGATTGATCATCACGATCCCGCCGTCCTCGGGCATCATCCGCAGCACCCGGTCGGGGACGTTGCGGGGATGGGCCGTGATCGCCCGCGCCGAGGAGTGGGAGAAGATGACCGGGGCGTCGGACACCCGCATGGCGTCCAGCATGGTGTCCTCCGACACGTGGCTGAGGTCCACCATCATGCCCAGGCGGTTCATCTCGCGCACCACATCCTCGCCGAAGGGGCTGAGCCCGCCCCATTTGGGGGCGTCGGTCGCGCTGTCGGCCCAGGTGGTGGTCTTGGAGTGGGTCAGGGTCATGTAACGGGCGCCGGCGCGGTGGAACTCGCGCAACAGGGCCGGAGAGTCGTCGATGGAATAGCCGCCCTCCATGCCGATCAGGCTGGCGATCCGACCCGAGGCGAAGACGGCGTCCACCTGGTCCGCCGTGGTCGCCAGGCCGAAGACGTCGGGGTGGGCGGCGATAATCCGCTTGGCCGTGTCGATCTGTTCGAAGGTCTCCTCGACCGCCTCGAGCGGGGTCAGGCTGGCGGGGACGTAGACCGACCAGAACTGGCCGCCGACGCCGCCGGCGCGCAGGCGGGCGATGTCCGTGTGGAGCGGGGTCGTCGCCTCCAGATCGGTCGTCAGATCAACGGCGTAGACGTCATTGCCGTACTGCTGGCGCAGGGCCCAGGGGAGGTCGTTGTGGCCGTCGATCAGGGGCGTGGTCTTCAGAATCTCCAGCACCCGGGCCTCGCTGGTCGTTTGGGCTTGGACGGAGGTGGCGAAGGCGGCGACGGCGACGCCGGCCAGAAGACGACGGATCATGATGCGACTCCCTGATGTCGCGACGCACACTGGCAGACGGATCTGGAGAAAAGAACCCTCTCCCGCTTGCGGGAGAGGTGTCGCGTCGATCGGCGAAGCCGATCCAGCGACGGAGAGGGAAGTCTCGCCCATAAGAAGACCTCCCCCATCGTCAGGCGTGTCGCTGCGCGCCACGACCTGACACTTCCCCCGCAAGCGGGGGAAGGTCTAAGAGACGGCATGAGCGACGCCGCCTTCTCCGATCCGCTCGACCTGAAGAAGGTCGAGACCCGCGCCTGGTTCGAGCATCTGCGCGACCGCATCCATTCGGCCTTCGAGGCGCTGGAGGATGCGGCGCCCAACGATCTGTTTCCGGGGGAGCCGGGGCGGTTCGTGCGGACCCCCTGGGCGCGCGAGGCAGGCGGCGGGGGCGTGATGGGGATGATGCACGGCCGGCTGTTCGAGAAGGTCGGGGTCCATGTTTCGACCGTGCACGGAACATTCCCTGCAGACTACGCCAAGACGGTTCCGGGGGCGGCGGAAGACCCCCGGTTCTTCGCCACCGGGATCAGCCTGATCTGCCATCCGGTCAGCCCCCGGATTCCAGCGGTGCATATGAACACCCGCTTCATCGCCACGACCCAGAGCTGGTTCGGCGGCGGGGGCGATCTGACGCCGGTGCTGGAGGCGGACCGGCGCCAGGACCACCCGGACACCCTGGCCTTCCACGCCGCGATGAAGGCGGCCTGCGACGCCCATGACCCCGACTGGCACGCCAAGTACAAGGCCTGGTGTGACGAGTATTTCTTCCTGCCGCACCGGCAGGAGCCGCGCGGCACGGGCGGCATCTTCTATGACCACCACGACAGCGGCGATCACGACCGGGACTTCGCCTTCACCCGCGACGTGGGCCTGGCCTTCCTGGACGTCTATGCGAAGATCGTCGCGGGCCGGATGGCCGAGGCCTGGACGCCGGAGGAGCGCGAGCAGCAGCTGGTGCGGCGCGGGCGCTATGTGGAGTTCAACCTGCTGTACGACCGTGGCACCATGTTCGGCCTCAAGACCGGCGGCAACGTCGATTCGATCCTCAGCTCCATGCCCCCGGTGGTGAAATGGCCGTGAAATCCCCCCTTGCGAAGATCCTGCTGCGCCCCCTGGCCACCTCGGTGCTGTTCGCCGTGCTGTACGGAATCTATCTGGCCCTGTCGAAACAGCCGGATATTCCGCTGACCCTGTTTGTGGTGATCGGCTTCTACTTCGCGGCCTCGCTGCTGCTGGAGCGGTTCGTGTTTCCCCGGTTCGGGCTGTAAGCCGCCGCACCCCACACTCCCGTCATCCTCGGGCTTGACCCGAGGACCGGATGCGGATCGGGCTGTGCGCCCGCCGCTGACGCAATGCGGCGGACAGCCCGGTCCTCGGGTCAAGCCCGAGGATGACGGCGGTTTGGGGTTCCGCTGATGCCGTGAGTCAGACTCCAGATTGATGCTGGAGCGAAGTCTGAGTTGAACCAATCGGGTCAAACTGAACCGATTTTGCTCTAATCCACCGCTCAAGGCTTAACCATACTTGCGCGAACGCAACGGGAACGCCATGAATCGCTTCAGTTGCATACCCCCCAACCACATAAAGAGGCTGGCCAAAGCGCCGGAACAGTATGTCTGACGATGTAAGAGTCACCAACTGGCCCAGTGCCGATACCAAGGAAGAGGTCGCCCTTCAGCTTCTCAAGCTGGTAGCGCGCGCCGAGGAAAGGCCAGTCCTCGGCGATACCGATGTCCTTGATCGAAAGTATATCCTCGATCTTTACGCTGAGTGTCTACAGGCCACGGGCGGCTACTCGAACAGGACGGTGTGATGTTTGAGGTTGGCAAATCCTACAGCTTCACCACTGAGGACGAAAACGGCTTTGGCACGGCCTCCTACAAGGTAGTCGCCTGGGACCATCCTTTGCTCAAGCTCACATCTACTGGTGAGCGTGAGCTGATCTTGAGCGTCGCATCGTCCCGTTTCCACTCGGCAAAGCCCGTGGACCATGACGCTTCGGCTCCAGTGGACTTCGAAATCCTCATTGCGATGGGCAATGACCGATGATTGACGGTACCATTTGGATGAGTCGGCGATTGCTATACGGCTTCACCCCATCGCCGCCGTGAAGGCGTCGCCGGCGCGGCTGCGATAGCGTTCGGCGTGGCGCAGCAGGCGGAAAGGGCGCTCAGGCAACTGGAAGGGCGCTGTGACCAGGCGGCCGGCGGCGACGGAGGCATAGGCGACGCTTTCGGACAGGGCGGTGGCGCCGGCCCCGGCCTCGGCGGCGGCGAGAACCGCTTCGTTCGACGGCAGGGTCATGGCGACGGGCAGGTCTGCGGGATCGATCCCGGCCTGACGCACCGCCTCCTCCAGGGTCGAACGGGTGCCCGAGCCCGCTTCGCGCAGAACCCAGGGGGATGTGGTCAGATCAGTCGCCGACAGACGGCGCAGGCCCGCCCAGGGATGATCGGGCGCGACCACGACCGCCAGGCGGTCCGAACCGATCCGGGCCTGTTCCAGCATGGGGTCGTCGACCGCGCCCTCGACCAGGCCGATCTCGGCCTCGCCTCCCAGGACGGCGGCGGCGGCCTGGCGCGTATTGCCGATCTGGACGTCCAGCTCGATGCCCGGATGGGTGGCGTGGAAGGCCACCAGACGACGGGGCAGCCAGTAGGAGGCGATGGTCTGGCTGGCGAAGACGGTCAGGCGGCCGCGCCGCAGGGCGCTGAGATCCGCCAGCGCCGCCTCGGCCGCCGCCGCGCGGGCCAGAACGGCCCTAGCTTCGGGCAGGAAGGCCTGGCCGGTGGCGTTCAGCACCACGCCCCGCCCCACCCGGTCGAACAGATGGACGTCGTGCTCGGCCTCCAGCGCCGCGATGGCATTGGAAACCGCCGACTGGGTCAGGTTCAGCGCCCGCGCCGCCGCCGTCACATGCTGACGCTCGGCCACGGCGACGAAGATGCGCAGGCGCTCCAAAGTCACGATCAATCTCCAAATCGGATTGAACCGACCATAACAATCCGTTGGACCGAGGTCGAGCGGGCGCGCATCAAGCTGGACCATGAAGTCCGCCGCCTCTGCCGCCGTCGCGACCCCGCCCCTGCCCCGCCCCGTCGGCCTGGCGGCGCGGCTGGGCGCGTTCGGTCGTTCGGTCTGGCCTGGCCTGATGATGAGTCTGGTGGTCGCCCTGGCGGCGGTAGGCCTGGGCGGCCTGGAACGCGAGGCGGTCGGCAAGGTCTGGCTGGAGCCGCTGGTCCTGGCCATTCTGCTGGGGGCCGGGGTGCGGGCGGCCTGGACGCCGGACGACCGGTTCAGGGTCGGGATCGATTTCAGCGCCAAGATTTTGCTTGAGGTCGCCGTGGTCCTGCTGGGCGCCTCGGTCAGCGCGGCGACCCTGTCGTCGCTGGGCCTGGGGTTCGTGGCCGGGGTCTTCGCCCTGGTGGCGGCCGCCATCCTGGCCGGGTTCGGAATCGGCCGTCTGCTGGGGCTGAACCCACGCATGGCCCTGCTGGCGGCGTGCGGCAACGCCATCTGCGGCAACTCGGCCATCGCCGCCGTGGCCCCGGTGATCGACGCCGACGGCGAGGAGGTCGCCGCCTCCATCGCCTTCACCGCCGTGCTGGGGGTGGTGGTGGTTCTGACCCTGCCGCTGCTGGGCGGGCTGATGTCCATGAGCGGACTGCAGTACGGCGCCCTGGCAGGGCTGACCGTCTACGCCGTGCCCCAGGTGCTGGCGGCGGCCGCCCCGTTCGGCGCGGTCGCGACCCAGACGGGGACGGTGGTCAAGCTGGCGCGGGTGCTGATGCTGGGGCCGGTGATCCTGGCGCTGTCGCTGATGTTCAGGGATCGGGCGGCGGGAGCGAAGGGGCCGGGACTGCACCGGCTGCTGCCCTGGTTCATCGTCGGTTTTCTGGCGATGATCGCCCTGCGGAACCTGGACCTGATCCCGCAGGCGGCGCTGGAGCCGATGACGGCGGCGTCGGGCCTGCTGACCGTGGCGGCCATGGCGGCCCTGGGGCTGCAGACTGACATCCGGGCCGTGGCGCGCGCCGGCGGGCGGGTGGTCGCGGCCGTGGTGCTGTCGCTGGCGGCCCTGGTGGGGCTGAGCTTGGGGCTGATCGGGGTGTTGGGGGTTTAGCTCTCCGCCTCCGGACCCAGCAGCACAGCTTCAATCAATCGTGCAGGGAAGACGTCCCGCCATCGCTTGTGGCGAGCGGAACCTGGCTGCGGTCGATCGGCCATTTCACGAAAGCCAGAACCCACAAACCGACAACGTTTACGTAGGGGATCAAAGCGACCACAACCCACCAGCGCGAAAGGCCTAGCCGTTTCAACACACGCGCTGCTGGATAGCCCAACACGAACAGGACAATGCCTAGTATTAACCAGTGCCAGATGCTGAAAACACCCACGGAACGCCCTCCATTATCAGCTAAAGTTACGTTAACTGGGGCAAGCTGCAAGTTCCAAATGGATTGGAAGCACGGATCGGTTGTAACGCAGGGCTCGTCAAAGCACGCCGAAGATCAGATCCCGCTGCCCTGCTCCTCCACCGGCGGCGGGGTGATCAGCAGGAAGGCGCGGATCCAGGCGGTGAGGACGGCGCGGTCGTTGGGGCGTTTCAGGCTTTCGAGGGCGGCGTCGGCCAGGGGTTCGGGGATACGCGACCCACGCCGGGTCTCGACCAGGGCGGCGGCGTAGTCGGGCTGGAACTCCGGGTGGCACTGGAAGGAGATGGCGTCCTCCCCCCAGGCCAGGCCGGCGTAGGGGGTGAAGCCGCTGGAGGCGATGACGCGGGCGTCGGGCGAAATGGCCACGACCTGATCCTGGTGCGAGACCGGAATCGCGATGGTGCGGGCGCGGGGGTGCATCCAGGGCTCGTTGCTGAGGACGTCGTAGCGGTGCAGGCCGACGCCCCAGCCCTTGTCCGATTTTACGACCTCGCCGCCGAAGGCGTGGGCCAGGACCTGGTGGCCGAAACAGATGCCAACGATCCTGGTCCGGCCCCGCGCTGCGCGCAGCCAGTCGACCAGCTGAGGGATCCACGGCAGGTCGTCATAGACCCCGGCGGCCGAGCCGGTGACGATCACCCCCTGAAAGGCGGAGGGGTCGGACGGCAGATGGCCGGACTGGACGTCGAACCGGGTGGTCGGGACGTTTTCGCCCAGCAGGGCGCGGAACCGGGCCGGATAGTCGTCGAAACTGTCCTTCAGGGCCTCGGGCGGATGGCCGGTTTCCAGGATGGCGATGCGGGTCATGGCGCCAACATAGGGGCGCCGCGCGCGGATCAGAAGGACCAGATTTCAGCTCGGCCGCCCGCATCGCCCAGACGCTCGGCCACCCAGCCGCAGACCTGGCGCGCCGCATCCTCGGCGCCCGGCGGCGGATTGACGATCACCAGGGCGCAGCCGTTCATCTTCATCGGATTGGTCAGGGGACGCAGACGGGCCTCGGCGACCAGGGTGGGACCGGCCTTGCCCTCCAGCCGACGGGTGAAGGCGTCGAACGTCTCCAGATCCTTCAGCGGAGTCCAGATGGCGATGGTCGCGGCCGGGTCGCGGCGGACCACCGCCAGGGCGGTTTCGGCCGAGCGGATATAGTCGTCGGGCTTTTCGAACGGCGGGTCGATCAGGATCAAGGGGCCGCGCACCCGCGCCGCCTCGGCCGTGGCCAGGGCGTAGCCGTCGCCCTCGCGCGCCTCGGCGTTGGGGCGGTCGGTCAGGGCCTGGGCCAGCAGGGCGCGGACGGGCGGGTTCAGCTCATAGCCGACATAGGTTCCGCCCGCCCCGAGGGCGTCGGCGATCAGCACCGGCGAGCCGGGATAGAAACGGGCGCCGCCGTCGGGGTTCAGCGCCGCCACCCGGTCCGCCAGGGCCTGCATCAGGGGCGACAGATCAGCGTCCGTCATCAGACGCGCGACCCCGGCCTCGGCCTCCTTTGACCGGGCGGCGTCGCCGGACAGGTCATAGAGGCCGGCGCCGGCGTGGGTGTCGAGCACCGTCAGCGGTCCCGCCGCCGCGCGGGCCTTCACCAGCCACAGGACCAGGGCGTGTTTGACCAGGTCGGCGAAATTCCCGGCGTGGAAGCTGTGGCGATAGTTCATGCCGCCTCGTGTCGCGCCGGGCGCGCAGGGTCAAGGGGAACTCGCCAAGGCGGCGCCGCGTTCGTCGCAGGTCTGAGGCAAGCCGCTGAAAGACCGCTGAAAAGGAAACGCCGGGATGGCGGACGGATCGCATGGCTTCGACCCGGTGGTCGAGGTTCCGCAGGGGCTGAGCTGGTGCAGCGACGACAACCCCGGCCTGACCCGCCGCCGCGCCGGCAAGGGCTGGTCCTATCGCGACGCCGAGGGGCGGCCGGTCAAGGGCCCCAAGGTTCTGGACCGGATCCGCGCCCTGGCCATTCCGCCCGCCTGGACCGACGTCTGGATCTGCCCCAAGGCCAACGGCCATATCCAGGCCACGGGCCGAGACCTGAAGGGCCGCAAACAGTACCGTTATCACAACGATTGGAGCACGGCCCGGTCGGAGAACAAGTTCGACAAGCTGCCGGCCTTCTCACGCGCCCTGCCCCGGCTGCGCGCCCAGGTGGAGCATGATCTGGGGCTGCGGGGACCGGTGAAGGAGAAGGTGCTGGCGACCGCCGTGCGTCTGCTGGAAATCACCCTGATCCGGGTCGGCAATGCGACCTACGCCCGTCAGAACCGCAGCTATGGACTGACCACCCTGAACAAGCGGCATCTGGAGGTGGACGGCGCCGCCCTGACGTTCGAGTTCCGCGGCAAGAGCGGCAAGGACCACCGCGTCAGCGTCCGCGACCGGCGGCTGGCGCGGGTGGTCCGGACCCTGGAGGAGCTGCCGGGGCGCCAGTTGTTCAAATACCGCGACGCCGAGGGCCATCTGTGCCCCGTCACCTCGGACGATGTGAACGCCTATATCCGCGCGGCCATGGGTGAGCAGTTCTCGGCCAAGGACTTCCGCACCTGGGCGGGCACGGTCTCGGCGGCGCGGGCCCTGCGCGAGATGGAGCCCCCGACCTCGCCCACCGACGCGAAACGCAAGATCACCGTCTGCGTCAAGGCGGTGGCGGGCCTCCTGGGCAATACGCCGACGGTGTGCCGGACCGCCTACGTCCATCCGAAGGTGATGGCCCTGTTCGAGAGCGGCGCGTTGAAGACCGCCCTGCCGGGACCGGACGCCAAGGGGTTCGAGACGGCGCTGATCCGGCAGTTGGCCGCAGCCTGACCGTCAGCCCTTCAGCCGCCAGGCGGCGCCGTCGGGGCCGTCCATGACGACGACGTTCAGTTCGTTCAGGCGGTCGCGGATGCGGTCGGCCTCGGGCCAGTCCTTGGCGGCGCGAGCCGCGGCGCGTTGCTCCAGCAGGGCCTCGACCTCGGCCTTCAGGGCGGGATCACCGCCCTCGAACCAGGCGTCCGGCGTCAGCGACAGCACGCCGAGCAGGCCGGCGGCTTCTTTCAGGCTCCAGCGAGCCATGGCGACGTCATTGATGTCGGTCTCGGCGTCATTGAGCAGATCGCGCAAGGCGTTCGCCAGCCCGAAGAGCTGAGCTATTGCGCCGGGCGTGTTGAGATCGTCCTCAAGCGCGTCCAGCACTGGATCGAGCGCGTTCTCGGCCAGTTCCAGCTCGGCCTCGTCCAGCGTGGCCGGATCGAAGTCGGCCAGGGCTGCGTCGGCGTCGCGCAGGACGCCGTAGAGTCGGTCCAGATTCTTGCGGCTCTGTTCCAACAGTCCCTGGTTCCAGTCCAGCGGCTGGCGATAGTGGGCTGACAGAAGGGCCCAGCGGACGACCTCGCCCGGCATGGACTGGACCAGGTCGTGCAGCAAGAGGACGTTGCCGATCGACTTGGACATCTTCTCGGCGTCCACGGTCAGGAAGCCGTTGTGCATCCAGTAGCGGGCGTAGTGGTCGTGGGCGTTCTCGGCGTGGGCGCAGCCGTGGGCGCAGACGCCCTGGGCGATCTCGTTCTCGTGGTGGGGGAAGGCCAGGTCGACGCCGCCGCCGTGGATGTCGATGGGCAGGCCCAGGGTCTGTTCGATCATGGCCGAGCATTCGATGTGCCAGCCGGGGCGCCCCTCGCCCCAGGGGGAGGGCCAGGCCGGCTCGTCCGGCTTGGACGGTTTCCACAGGACGAAGTCGTGGGGGTTCTTCTTGTAGGGCGCGACCTCGACCCGGGCGCCGGCGATCATGTCGTCCAGGTTCCGGCCCGACAGGGCGCCGTAGGACGGATAGGCCGAGACGTCGAACAGGACATGCCCCTCGGCCGCATAGGCGCAGCCGGCGTCGATGATGGCCTGAATCTGATCGACAATGGCCGGTATATAGTCGGTGACATGGGGGGCCAGGTCGGGCGGCGAGACGTTCAGCAGGGCCATGTCAGCGAGATAGGCGGCCTCGTACCGGGCCGTGACCTCGCCGATCGGCACGCCTTCGCGGGCGGCCTTCTGGTTGATCTTGTCGTCCACGTCCGTGACGTTGCGGGCGTAGAGCACCTTGTCCGCCCCGTACTGCCTTCGCAGCAGCCTTGCCAGGACGTCGAACACCACCGGCGGGCGCGCATTGCCGATATGGGCGTAGTCATAGACCGTCGGGCCGCAGACATAGAGGGTCACCCGGTTCGGATCGCGCGGTTCGAACAGGCGCTTTTCACGGCGCAGGGTGTCGTGGATGTGCAGCGGCATGGAGCGGTCTTCGGCAGGTTTTCTTGCAGGACGGAGGGTCCGTCCCATATAGCGGCCTGAGATACAACCGGGCGCCCTCGCCCGCGCCGGCCGGAAATCCAGTCCATGAGCGTCACCCCCGCCAAACCCGTCCTCGTCAGCGATGCGGCTGTGCAGCGTCCCAGCCGCGAACAGGCGCTGGAGGCGGTGCGGACCCTGATCGCCTGGGCCGGCGACAATCCCGACCGGCCAGGCCTGATCGACACGCCCAAGCGGGTGGTTGACGCCTATGGGGAGTGGTTCGACGGCTATGAGGCCGACGCGGCCAAGGAGCTGAGCCGCACCTTCGAGGACGTGACCGGCTATGACGACATGGTCATCCTGCGCGAGATCGAGGTGGAGAGCCACTGCGAGCACCACCTGGCCCCCTTCCTGGGCAAGGCCTATGTCGCCTATCTGCCCGGCGAGAAGGTGGTGGGCATCTCCAAGCTGGCGCGGGTGGTCGAGATCTTCGCCCGGCGGCTGCAGAATCAGGAAACCCTGACCAACGACATCATCGAAGCGATCGAATCGCAGCTTCAGCCCCGGGGCGTCGCGGTCATGATCGACGCCGCCCACCAGTGCATGACCACCCGCGGCGTGCATCACCGGCACGTCTCGACCGTCACGACCCGCTTCACCGGCGCCTTCAAGTCCGATCCCGCCCTGGCGGAGCGTTTCCTGAAGCTGGCGAAGGGCTGAGCCGGCGACCCTGTCGCATATGGGTGTCGCATATAATTGACGTGCAGGAAGGCGCGATCGTTTAGAAGCGCTTTACAAGCGGCGATCGGAACGCCAAGAACCGATCAAGCTTTCGGGCGATCCATAGGGAATGTCGGCGCATATGACGGCCGGCGAGTAACGGAGACGGTGCATGGCTGCGAAGATCGGTGGTTCCGGCGGGGACAAGCACACCATCGAACAGACGGCGGATATCAACATCACGCCGTTCATCGACATTCTGCTGGTGCTGATGATCATCTTCATGGTCGCCGCGCCGATGGCGACCGTCTCGATCCGCCTCGACCTGCCGCCGGCGCAGCCGCCTACCAATCCGACCGAAGAGAAGGAACCGGTGTACATCACCATCCAGGAGAACGGTCAGCTGTTCATCTCCGACAAGCAGACCTCGATCGACAACCTGGCGGCTGACGTCTGCACCGCCCTGGGCGGCGGCGCCTGCCAGGAAGAGCGCGTCTTCGTCCGCGCCCAGCCGGAAGTGAAATATTCGCAGTTCATGGAAGTCATGAACAAGATGCAGGAGAACGGCTTCTTCAAGGTCGGCCTGCTGAACGAAGACATCGAATAGGACTGGGTTCTATCCAGGATCAGGGCCGCGTTCCGGAAGGGACGCGGCCTTTTTCTTTGCGGCGAAGCTTGTGGGACGCGCCCGAGGCGGACTTGATAAGCCCCGGCTGTTCGAGGAGTCCGCCCATGCGCCGTCGCACCTTCCTATCCGCCCTGCCCGCAGGAACCCTGGCCGCCGGCGCCCTGGCCGCGACCGGAACCCAGGCGAGACAGGCGGCGGCCGTAACGCCCTCCACCGCCCGTCCGGCTGATCCCTATGCGGGGGTGGGCATCGGAGATCGGATTACGGGACCCAGGTTCACGGGCCGCTCGACCGTCTGGGGCATGAACGGGGCGGCGGCGACGGCCCATCCGACCGCCAGCCTGATCGGGATCGACACCCTGAGACGCGGCGGATCGGCCATAGACGCCGCCATCGCCATCAACGCGGCCCTGGGCTTTCTGGAGCCGGTGGCCAACGGCATCGGCGGCGACGCCTTTTTCCATGCTGTGGGACCCGAAGCAGAAGAAGGTGATCGGGCTGAACGGGTCCGGCCCCAGCCCGCAGGGCCTGAGTCTGGAGACCGCGCGGTCCAGGGCCATCGACGGCTATCTGCCCCGCTACGGCGCGGTGACGGTGAATGTGCCGGGCACGGTGGACGCCTGGTGGAGCGCGCACCAGCAGTATGGGAAACTGCCGTGGAAGGAGGTCCTGCTGCCTGTCGCCGAACTGTGCGAACAGGGCGCGCCCGTGCCCCAGGTCATCGCCTACTACCTGGAACGCAACATGGCCGCCTTCGACCGGGGCCGTATCCCGATCGAGGAAAACGACAACAGGAAGCGCATCTGGGCCACGGGCGGGGCGACGCCCCGGGTGGGCGAAGTCTTCGCCAACCCGTATCTGGGCGAGACCCTGCGGATGATCGCCGAGGGCGGGCGCGACGCCTTCTATGACGGCCCCATCGCCGATCAGATCGAGGCCTATTTCAAACGGATCAGCGGCTGGATGACCCGCGCCGACATGGCGGCCCACCACACCGAATGGGTCGAGCCGATCCAGACCAACTATCGCGGAGTGGACGTCTTCGGCCTGGGCCCGAACACCCAGGGCCTGTCGACCAACCAGATCCTGAACATCTGCGAACAGTTCGACCTGAAATCCATGGGCTTCCAGTCCGCCGCCTCGCTGCACGTCCAGGCCGAGGCCAAGCGGCTGGCGTTCGAGGACCGGGCGCGCTGGTTCGCCGACGACCGCTTCTCCAGGACCCCGGTCGAATGGCTGAACTCCAAGGCCTACGCCGCCGAGCGGGCGAAGCTGATCCGGCCGGATCGGGTGATGGACCGGGTCATGCCCGGCGACGCGCCGCATCACGGCGACACCACCTATTTCAGCGTCGCCGACAGCGACGGCATGATGGTCAGCTGGATCCAGTCCAACTATCGCGGCATGGGTTCGGGCCTGGCGCCGGACAATGGGACCGAGCCGCTGGGCTTCATGTTCCAGGATCGAGGCGAACTGTTCGCCCTGACCGACGGCCATCCCAACATCTATGCGCCGGGCAAGCGGCCGTTCCAGACCATCATCCCCGGATTCGCGGTCAAGGACGGCGAGCCCTGGATGGCGTTCGGCGTCATGGGCGGCGCCATGCAGCCCCAGGGCCAGGCGCAGATCATCATCAACATGGTCGACTATGGGCTGGAGCCCCAGGCGGCGGGTGATGCGCCGCGCTGGCAGCACTATGGCTCGTCGGAACCGACCGGCCAGCCGCAGGAAGGAACCGGAGTGCTGCACCTTGAGAGCGGCGTGCCCGAGGCGACCAAGGCGCAGCTGCGGGCCATGGGCTGGACCTTGGGCGAGCCGGACGGCGGCTTCGGCGGCTATCAGAACGTGATGAAGCAGATGAACCCGGGCGGGCGCTGGACCTATGGCGCGGCGACCGAAATGCGCAAGGACGGGATCGCCCTGGCCTATTGAGGTTGGGCCTATTGAGATTGGCGTTCGGAAATGACCCACGAAGAGGTGCGTGCTCTGCTGCTGTCCTTTCCCGGCGTCGAGGACGGCGTCTCCTATGGGGAACCGTCGTTCAAGGTGGCGGGGAAGTTCTTCACCTGGCTGCGTCCGAAGCTGGACGACAGTATCGTGGTGCACCTGGATAATCTGGACGAGCGGGATTTGCTGATCGAGATGGACCCCGACGCCTTTCATTTCACGGACCACTACCGCGACTATCCGATCGTGTTGGCCCGCATCGCCCATGTCGATCCCGTCTGGCTGAAGGCGGCGCTGTGGAAACGGTGGCGCAAGGTCGCGCCGAAGCGCCTGGCAAAGGCCCATGACGCGGCTTGACCTGACGTCGGGGAAATAAGTCAGGGTCCGTTGAAAATAGCAACGGACGGAAACGACATGGGGCTGACGGTCGAAGACCGGTCGATCAAGGCCGAGGACGGCTGGCCGCTGGAAGCGACCCTGTTTCGGGGCGACAGGCCGAGAATGGCGGTGCTGGTCTCGGCCGGAACGGGATTTCCGCGCGGCTTTTACGCCCGGTTCGCGCGGTGGATGGCCGAACGGGGCGGCGTGGTTCTGACCTATGACTATCGCGGCATCGGCGGGTCGCGGCCCGAGGATCTGGCGGCCATGGAGATGGACTATCCCGACTGGGGTCGGCTGGACATGCCGGCGGCGCTGAAGGCTCTGAAGAAGGCGGCGCCGGGCCTGCCGATCTTCCATGTCGGACACAGCGTCGGGGGTCATTTCGTCGGCTTCATGTCCAACCAGGGCGAGATCGCCCGCCACGCCTTCGTCTCGGTCGGGACCGGATGGTGGGGCGGACACCACCGAACCTATAATCCGATGGAGCTGTTCTTCTGGTTCGGTTTCGGGCCGCACCAGCTGCGCCGCCACGGCTATATCCGCGCGGGCCGGCTGTGGCGCGGGACCGACCTGCCGCGCGGCGTGTTCGATACGTGGAGGCGGTGGTGCCTGAAGCCCGCCTATTTCCTGGACGAGCTGAGGTCCGGCGCCCTTGAGCCCCAGGGGTTCGACAAGGTTCGGGCGCCGATCCGGTCCTGGATCTTTCCCGACGACCCCATCGCCACACCGGGCACAGGCGCGGCCCTGCTGAAGGCCTATCCCAACGCCTCGTCCGAGATCGTGGTGCGACGCTCCCAAGACTACGGCGCCCGACGGATCGGCCACGAGGGCGCCTTCCGCAAGGGACTGGAGCCGCTGTGGCAGGAAATTCTGGATTGGTTCGACGCAGGGGTTTCGAAGGCTGGACCCGGCGCCTAACTGTTCGGCTCCCCCAGTGAGAAGGTGTTCCCCCCATGGCCTATGGCGATCAGCCCACCCTCAGCGTCGACGGCGTCGAGATTCCCCTGCTCGGCTTCGGCACCTGGCAGCTGGAGCCGGCGGACGCGCGCCGGATGGTCGCCGAGGCCCTGCGGATCGGTTATCGCCACATCGACACGGCCTGGATCTACAAGAACGAGAAGGCGGTGGGCGAAGGCATCCGGGATTCGGGCGTGCCGCGTGAGGACATCTTCCTGACCACCAAGATCTGGGTCGAGCATTTCACCCATGACGCCCTGCTGAAACAGGCCGAGGAATCGGCCGAGAGCCTGGGGACCACGCCGGACCTGCTGCTGCTGCATTGGCCCAAGCCGACGCCGACCTTCGAAGAGACCCTTGGCGCGCTGAACCAAGCCAAGGACCGGGGACTGACGCGCAACATCGGCCTGTCCAACTTCCCGTCCAAGGAATTCCGGCAGGCCCAGGCCCTGTCCAAGGCGCGGCTGATCACCAATCAGGTCGAACACCATCCCTATCTGGGCGTTGACGCCCTGGTCGCGACGGCGGCCGAGCTGGGGTCGTCGATCACGGCCTGGTCGCCCCTGGCCCAAGGCAAGATCGCAGACGACGCCACGATTTCCGAGATCGCCCAGGCCCATGGCAAGGCCAACGGCCAGATCACCCTGCGCTGGCTGATCCAGAACCGGATCATCGCCATTCCGCGCACGACGAAGGAAAGCCGGGCGCGCGAGAATTTCGACATCTTCGACTTTGAACTGTCGGGCGAGGAGATGCAGCGGATGGACGCCCTGGACCGGGGCGAACGGCTGGGCGACTGGCTGGACCCCGCCTACGAATGGGACAAGTCCGCCGCCTGATCAGAAGAGGCGCGCATGTTGCGGGAAAGAGATCGGCCGCGTCTGTGGCGCGCCGCCTTCGCCGTCATCGGCTGGGCGGCGCTGGCGTTGCAGTATCTGCTGATGGCGGGGCCGGCGGACGGCTGGGCGGTTGCGACGCGGACCGTCCAGTACTTCAGCTTCTTCACGATTCTGACCAATATACTGGTCGCCCTGGCCCTGACCGGGCCTTTGCTGAAACCGACATGGCCCCTGGCCCGCTGGACGGCGTCGCCGACCTTCCGCGCCGCCGTGACGACCTACATTCTGATCGTCGGGCTGGTGTATCATTTCATGATCGCCCCCTACTGGCGGCCGGAGGGGCTGACCTTGGCCGTCAATCTGGTGCTGCACTACGTCATGCCGGCCGCCTTCCTGCTGGACTGGCTTTGGTTCACGCCGAGGGGCGCGTTGCGGTGGATCGACCCGGTGAAGGCCCTCGGATTTCCGCTGATCTTCGGCGCATGGACCCTGGGTCACGGGCTCGCCACCCACTGGTGGCCCTATGGGTTCGTCAATGTTGACGCCCTGGGGCTGGGCCGGGTGCTGGCGACTTTCGGCGGGCTGCTGGTCTTTTTCCTGCTGGTCGGATCGGCGCTGGTCGGGATGGACCGGGTCTTAAGCCGAACGAGGCGTGACAGTTCGGCCCCGGCGCTTTAGGCGGAGCCATGGCCTATAAATCCCTGCGTGACTTCATCGACCAGCTGGAAGCCGACGGCGAGCTGGTGCGGGTGTCCGAACCCGTCTCCACCGTGCTGGAGATGACCGAAATCCAGACCCGGCTGCTGCGCAACGGCGGCCCGGCGGTGCTGTTCGAAAAGCCGGTCATGCCGGACGGGACCATCAGCCCCGTCCCCTGCCTGGCCAATCTGTTCGGCACGGTGAAACGGGTCGCCATGGGGGTGACGCTGGAGGGCAAGAACCGCACGACGGCGGGCGAGCTGCGCGAGGTCGGGGAACTGCTGGCCTTCCTGAGAAATCCGACGCCGCCGCGGGGCTTAAGCGACGCCATGGAGATGCTGCCCCTGGCGCAGACCGTCATGTCGATGCGGCCCAAGACGGTGAAGAAGGCGCCGGTGCAGGAGGTGGTGCTGAAGGGCGACCAGATCGATCTGGCCGCCCTGCCCGTCCAGACATGCTGGCCCGGCGAGCCGGCGCCCCTGATCACCTGGGGTCTGGTCGTGACCAAGGGGCCCAGCGAGGATCGCGAGGACGACTTCAACCTGGGCATCTATCGGATGCAGGTCCTGGGCAAGGACCGGGCCATCATGCGCTGGCTGGCCCATCGCGGCGGGGCGCAACACTACGCCCGGCACAAGAAGGCGCGGCCCAAGGAGCCCCTGCCCTGCGCCGTCGTCCTGGGCGCCGATCCGGGGACCATCCTGGCGGCGGTGACGCCGGTGCCGGACACCCTGTCGGAATATCAGTTCGCGGGCCTGATGCGCGGCGCCAAGGCCGAGCTGGTCCCGTGCAAGACCGTGCCGCTGATGGTCCCGGCCCAGGCCGAAATCGTGCTGGAGGGCCACGTCCTGCTGGACGCGTTCGAGGACGAAGGCCCCTATGGCGACCATACCGGCTATTACAACTCGGTCGAAAAGTTCCCGGTCTTCAAGGTCAGCGCCGTCACCATGCGGCGGAACCCCATCTATCTGACCACCTTCACCGGACGGCCGCCGGACGAGCCCAGCGTGTTGGGCGAGGCGCTGAACGAGGTCTTCATCCCCCTGCTGCGCCAGCAGTTCCCCGAGATCGTCGACTTCTGGCTGCCGCCCGAGGGGTGCAGCTACCGGATCGCGGTGGTGTCGATGAAGAAGGCCTATCCGGGCCACGCCAAGCGAGTGATGCTGGGCGTCTGGAGCTATCTGCGCCAGTTCATGTACACCAAATGGGTCATCGTCGTGGACCACGACATCGACGCCCGCGACTGGAAGGACGTCATGTGGGCCATCTCGACCAAGATGGACCCGGCGCGCGACATCACCGTGATCGAGAACACCCCGATCGACTATCTGGATTTCGCCAGCCCCGAGAGCGGCCTGGGCTCCAAGATCGGCCTGGACGCGACGGACAAATGGCCGCCCGAGACCAAGCGCGAATGGGGCGAGGAGATCCGGATGGACCAGGCGGTGGTCGAAAGGATCGACGCCATCTGGGACACGCTCGGCTTGCCCGGCGACAAGACGTCGATCTGGAAATAGGGCGGAAGCCTTGATTCACGCCGAGGGGGCGATGTGAGCGCGTTCGAATTCTTCTTCAGCTTCTATGGGCTGATCCTGGGCCTGTCGGTGGCGGAACTGCTGGGCGGGTTCGCGCGGACGCTGAACCGTAATCCAAGGCCGCGCTTCGGCCTGTTGACGCCGCTGCTGGTGGTGTTCGCCGCATTGGATGTGACCACCTTCTGGTTCCAGGCCTGGATCATCTTCCGCCCCGCCCCGTTCAATCTGGCCCTTCTGATGCTGGGCCTGGTGATCGCAGGCCTGTTCTACATCTCGGCCACCCTGGTCTTTCCGCGTGACGAGGATCAGGTCGAGGATCTGGACGCCCATTTCTGGCGCAACAAGCGCACCATCCTTCTGCTTCTGCTGAGCGCCAATGTCATTGTCGCCAGCCTGATCGTCGGCGTCGCGGCCGCCCAGGGCGAACTGCATCTGGTGGCCAAGAGCTGGTTCTTCTGGTTCGGCGTGAGTCTGTTCACCGGTCTGACGCTGATCGCCGCCCTGGCGCGCCGCCCCTGGATCGTGAAGGCGGCGCTGATCGCGCTCTTGGCCTATTACGGCCTGAACATCAGCCGGGCTGCGGCGCCCCTGGTTGAAAAGGGCGGCTGGTCCCTGGTGGCGAAGGAATAGTCCGCCGATCGCGGATCGGCCGCCGAGGCGCGCTTGCCAAGACAAGCGTGATAACTCCATATCTGGGCGTGGCGTCAGATCGGGGGACAGGTGAGCGCGTTCGAATTCTATTTCAGTTTCTATGGCTTAGCGCTCGGCTTGTCGGTGGCGGTGATCGCCACGGGCCTGGCCACGGCGATCCAGCATCGCACGACCCTGCGCATCGGCTGGCTGACGCCCCTGTTGGCCCTGTTCGTCGGCCTGGACATCGCCACCTTCTGGGACGCCGCCTGGCACACCTTCCGCGACGCCCCGTTCAGCTACGGCATGCTGGTGATCGGCCTGGCGATCGCCATGGTCTATTTCATCGCGGCCTCCCTGGTCTTTCCGCACCAGATCGAAGACGGGATGGACCTGGACGACCATTTCTGGGGCAACAAGAGGATCGTGCTGATCCTGACCACCGTGGCCAATACGCTGATGGTGGCGGTCTCGATCTCTCAAATACTCGGCAAGCCGGGTGCGGCCATGCTGCTGATCAACTATGCGATCGCCTATCCGCTGTATCTGGTGCTGGTCGTTCCGGCGGCCCTGACCCGCAGCAGGCGGACCTTCGCCATCCTGCTGGGCCTGCACGTCGCCATCTATTTGATCCTGGCCTGCATGCCGGCGACCCTCGCCGTCCCCACCCCGGCCACGCCCGCCGCCGTCGCCGGCTGAGGCCCGCAGGCTTGCCATAAGGACCGGATCGGTCGAGGACTTCATCCATGCGTCACGCGCTTCTGCTCGCCGCCGTCGCGGCCCTAGTCTCGAGTCCCGCCATGTCCCAATCGCCGGGCCGTCCGCCCGTTCTTTCCAATATCGCGCCCTGGGACCAGCCCTTCCTGCCGCCCGCGCCGGCCTGGGACGGGGCGTCGAAGGCCCTGCTGCGCGATGCGAGCGATCCCTGGGTGACGCCGTTTGAGGCCGATCGGGGCCATGACTTTTCGCCGAACTATGTCGATACCCGCGCCTGGTTCGACCGACTGGACGCCGCCAGCGACCTGATCCGGATCGAACAGTTCGGCGTCTCGCCCGAGGGGCGGCCCGTCTATGCGGTGATCGCCTCCAAGGACGGCGCGGCCTTCGATCCGGCCAAGCCGGTGCTGATGATCCAGGCGGGTATCCATCCGGGCGAGATCGACGGCAAGGACGCGGGCATGATGGTGCTGCGCGACATCGCCTTCTATGGGAAGGACGCCCTGCTGGACCGGGTCAATCTGATCCTGATCCCCATCCTGAGCGTGGACGGGCATGAGCGCGCCGGCGCCTATTCCCGCCCGAACCAGCGCGGACCACGCATCCAGGGCTGGCGCAATACGGCGACCAATCAGAACCTGAACCGCGACTATCTGAAGCTTGACCAGGCCGAAATGCGGGCAGTGCGGGGCCTGATCCTGAAGTACCGGCCGGACCTCTATGTGGACGTCCACGTCACCGACGGCCTGGATTATCAGTACGACGTCACCTACGGCTTCAACGGCGAGGACGGATCGTTCAGCCGCTCGCCGAACAGCTCCGCCTGGCTGGATACGGTGTTCAAACCGGCGATGAACGCGGCCCTGGAGCGCCAAGGCCATATCCCCGGCGAACTGGTGTTCGGCATCGACGACGACGAACCGAAGAAGGGGCTGTCGGACGGCGGCCTGGGCGAACGCTACTCCAACGGCTGGGGCGCCGCAGCCCATGTGCCGACGATCTTGATCGAAAACCACAGTCTGAAACCGCACGAACAGCGGGTGCTGGGGACCTATGTCTTCATCGAGGAGGCGATGCGGCTGCTGGCCGATCAGGGCGCGGCGCTGAAGGCGGCCACCGATCAGGACCTGACCCTGCGACCGGCGCAGATCCTGGCGAATTTCGAGGCGGAGGAGACCCCCTCCTCCACCCGCCCGTTCAAGGGGATGCTGTACGAGATGTATCACAGCCCCGCCTCGGGTCGCGACGAGGTGCGCTGGCTGGGCCGGCCCGATCCCGAACCGTGGCAGATGCCCTTCTACGGATCCAAGCCGACGCTGACCCTGAGCCGTCCGACCGCCTATTGGGTGCCCAGCTATCGTACCGACATCATCGAGCGGCTGAAAATCCACGGCGTCGAGATGGAGACGCTGCCTGCGCCGCGCACGGTGAACCTGTCGATGCTGCGCCTGGTCGAGCCGAAACTGGCGACGCGGGCCAACGAGGGCCACGTCCAGGCCTCGGTGAAGACGGTCGAGGCCGAACGCCGCGACTGGACCTTCCCCACCGGCTCGGTGCGCGTGCCGACCGATCAGCCGCTGGGCGACGTCGTCGTTCTGCTGCTGGAGCCGCAGTCCAGCGAGAGCTTCTTCGCCTGGGGCCTGTTCCCCGAAGTCATGAGCCGGGTCGAATATATCGAGGCCTACGCCATCGCGCCCCTGGCCGAGAAGATGCTGGCGGCCGATCCGGCGCTGAAGGCCGAGTTCGAGGCCAAGCTGGCGGCCGAACCGGCGTTCGCGGCTGATCCGCAGGCGCGGCTGGCCTGGTTCTATGAGCGGACGCCCTTCTATGACGACCGCTATCTGCTCTATCCCGTCGGGCGCGAGGACTGATCCATGACCACCCCCATGATGTACGCCGTCCAGGCCGCCGCCCTGTGGAGCGGCCTGCTGATCCTGCTGCTCCTGGTTCTGTCGGGCATTGTGGTCAGCGGCCGCCGCAAACATATGGTGTCGCTGGGGGACGGCGGTATCGCGGACCTAGCGGCCGCCACCCGCGCCTTCGGCAATTGCGCCGAATACGCCGCGCCCGGCATGATCGCCATGCTGCTTCTGGCCGCCGTGGGAGCGCCCGCCTGGATGGTGCATGGCGTGGGGGCGACCCTGTTCGTGGGGCGGTCGGCCCATGCCCTGGGCCTTCTGTTCCAGACGGGGCCGTCGCTGGGTCGGGTGATCGGCATGCTGCTGACCTGGGTCGCCCTGCTGACGGCGGCGGTCGGATTGATCGCCTTCGCCGTGGTCTGAGGCGCGAGGTTGCGACGCAGCAAAGGGTCCGCCATATCGGGGCATGACTGAAGCCCGCGACGCCTCCGCCTCCGCCGATCTTTTGCATGACATCGTCCAGGCCGCGCTGAAAGCAGGCGCGGACGCCGCCGAGGCGGTCAGCGCCGACCGAAGCGCCCTGTCGGTCGGGGTGCGCAATGGAAGGCTGGAGGACGTCGAACGCGAAGAGTCGCGCGATCTGGGCCTGCGGGTCTTCGTCGGACAGCGGCAGGCCTCGGTTTCCGCCTCGGACCTGTCGCCGGCGACTCGCACACGTTTGGTCGAACGCGCGGTGGCCATGGCGCGGCTGGCGCCGGAAGACCCCCACGCCGGTCTGGCGCCGCAGGATCGGCTGGCGCAGGCGCCCTTCGCCGAACTGGACCTGTTCGATCCCAGCGAACGCAGTGCGGAAGCGCTGGAGCAGGCCGCCGCCGAGGCAGAGGCCGCGGCTTTGGCCGTGAAGGGCGTCGCCCGGTCCGAGGGCGGGCATGCGTCCTGGTCGTCCAGCCGCTGGCGACTGGTGACCTCGCATGGATTCGACGGGGACTATCAGGGTTCGGCCTTCTCGCTGGGCGTCGGAGTGATCGCCGAGAAGGACGGAGCGATGGAGCGCGGCGGCGAGAGCCGCTCGACCCGGCATCTGTCGGACCTGCCGGGCGCCGAAATCATCGGGCGAACGGCCGGCGAACGCGCCGCAGCCCGGACCGGGGCGCGCAAGATCGCCTCGACCACCGCCCCCGTCATCTTCGACAACCGCATGGCCGGCCAGATCGTCTCGCCGGCGATCGGCGCGATTTCGGGGCCGTCGATCGCGCGCGGCACCTCCTTCCTGAAGGACCGGATGGGCCAGAGGGTGTTCGCCGAAGGCGTGACCCTGATCGACGATCCATTCCGGCCGCGCGGCCTGGGATCGACCCCGTTCGACGATGAAGGGGTCGTGGTCGAACGGCGCGCCCTGTTCGACGACGGTGTGCTGACCACCTGGCTGCTGAACAGCGCCTCGGCCCGGCAGTTGGGGCTGGAGTCCACCGGCCACGCCTCGCGCGGCCTGGCGGGATCGGCGGGGGTTTCGACCCACAATCTGCACATGGAGCCGGGCGAGCGCGATCTGGCCGGGCTGATGGCCGACGCCGGGACCGGGCTTCTGGTCACCTCCATGTTCGGGCCGTCGCTGAACGGAAACACCGGCGACTGGTCCGCCGGGGTGTCGGGCTTCTGGTTCGAGAACGGCGCGATCGTCTATCCGGTCAATGAGGTGACGGTGGCGGGCAAGCTGCCTGACCTCTATCTGCGGCTGGTTCGGGGCTCGGACCTGGAGTTCCGGGGCAGTTTCAACGTGCCGAGCCTGATGTTCGACGCGGTGGCCATAGCGGGCAAATGACGGAGCTGGACGCCGATCTCGACCTGATCCGCCAGGCGGCGATCGACGCCGGGGCCCTGGCCGTCGCCGAACGCGAGGCGGGGCTGAAGATCGAGTCAAAGGCGGGCGGCTCCCCCGTGACCAGCGGCGACCTGGCGGTGGACGCCATGCTGAAGGACCGTCTGTTGGCCGCCCGGCCTGACTATGGCTGGCTGTCGGAGGAGACGGCGGACTCGCCGGACCGCCTGTCGAGGCGACGGATCTTCGTGGTGGACCCGGTGGACGGCACGGTGGCCTATATGAAGCGCCAACCCTGGTGGTGCACCCCCATCGCCGTGGTCGAGGACGGCCAGGTCGTCGCCGCCGTCATCCATGCGCCGGAGGTTCAGGAAACCTATGCGGCGGTTCGGAACGGCGGGGCCTGGCGCAACGGCGCCCGGGTGCGGGCCTCGGACGTGGACACGCTGGACGACGCCTCGGTGCTGGGCGACGCGCGGATGATCGAGGGGCCGCACTGGGACGAGCCCTGGCCGCCCCTGCGGTTCTCAAAGCGCAACGCCCTGGCCTATCGGATGGCCCTGGTCGCCGCCGGCGCCTTCGACGCGGCCCTGGCCCTGACGCCGAAATGGGATTGGGACGTGGCGGCGGGCAGTCTGATCGCCGAAGAGGCTGGGGCCCGGGTCAGCGATCACCACGGCCGCCCCTGGCGGTTCAACCGGGCCGATCCACGCCAGGCCAGCCTGGTCTGCGCCGCCCCGGCCCTGCACCCGCTGATCATACGGCGCTGTAAAAACGTGCCGCTGTCGACCTGAAACCTAGGCAGCCGGCTCTTCATGCAGGTCGAGCCGACGCTGAATACGGCCCACATCGTCCCGCATTCGGTCCAGAGACACCTAGAGGCGAGCGTCAGTCTCCGCCAACCCGGCGATGTCGCGCCGCACGGACGTCAGCCCGATTTCGACGCCGGAGACCCGTTCCTTCAACTCACGCAGATCAAGCGCCAGCGTATCGATCTTGGCGTCGATCCGCCGCAGGAACACCAGCGTCAGATTTTCCGGATCACTGCTCATGACCGCATAATGCCCCAAGCTGCGATGACGGGCAAACGGGAGCGCGGCTGTAAAAACGTGCCGCTTTCGACGTAAGGCAGGGTCTGAAAACCCCGTCATACATTGATCCTTAGCCGTTCTCGGCCTATGCCCCGGCCAGAGCCCCACCCGAGCCTTTCAAGGACATCCGATGGTCGACCAATCCTCCGTCCCCACGCAACTGCTGCACCTGGTCATCGGCGGCGAACTGCGCCACCCGAAGGAGCCCGTCTTCCGCGACCTGTCGCAGGTCGAGTTCGTCGGCGCCTACGGCAGCTATGACGAAGCCAAACAGGCCTGGAAGGCGCGCGCCCAGGCGACCGTGGACAACGCCCACATGCGCTATTTCATCCTGCACGCCCACAAGCTGATCGACCCGCGCGGCGACGCGGCCTGAGTGCGACGTCAGGGAGCGGGAACCTGTTCCCTGACACGGACGCTGAACGACCGTGATCAACCTGGAACCCCAACAGATTTTTCAGCTGGTCAGCCTGCTGGCTGTCCTGGCCCTGTTCAGCTTTTCGCTGCGAGGCCACATCGGCTATGCGCGCTGGTTCAAGCGGTGGGAGGCCGAACGCAAGGCGCGACGGGACGCCGAACTGGCCGCCGAGGCGCGCCAGGCCGGCGAAGACGACGAAAGACCGAAGACCGGCCCCTGGGGCTGACGGTGTCGGCCCCTACTCCCGCCTCAGCAGCTTTTCGGTCAGCAGCGTGCCCCACCAGCCGGCCTTGAACTCCGCGCGGATGGCCTTGGGGTCGTAGTCGGGACTGTCCACCCAGTCGATGAAGCTGACGCCTTGGGGCTCGACCTCCTTGACGTACTTCTCCAGCGTAAAGTCCAGAACGCCGGTCAGCCCTTCGCGCGAGTGCAGATATTTCTTCGACAACTGCTTCATGGCGACCGATATGGGCTCGCCCAGATGGAAGTGGCGATAGAAGACCGCCATCATCCCGGCTCGGTCCGCGCCGGACTTGCAGTGGATCAGGACGGGATAGTCGATGGTCTTGAACAGGTCGCGCGCCCGGTGAATGCGGTCCCTCTGGGGCGGGTCGCGCGAGTCCAGCGGGGCGTCGATCAAGGTCAGGCCCAGCCGCCGGCAGGCCTCCTTCTCCAGCCAGTAATAGCCCTCGTCCCGCTCGCCCCGCAGATTGATGACGGTCCTGACGCCCTTGGACTTCCAATAGGCCAGTTGGCGCGGCGACGGCTGGTTGGTGCGGACAAGGTCCGGCCCCAGCCAGTGGGCGTTGGAGAAGACCAGGCGCAGAAAGGCGTGATCCGCCCAGAAATAATGCCAATGGGCCCGGAAACGGCCCATTGCGGTCGAAAGGTCAAAGCGCGCCATGGCCGCCAGATAGCGATCCGGGGCCGCCGCGTCATCCTCCGCTTGCAACCGGGGCCGTCGCCGCCCCGTCTTGCGGCGCCCGACCCTCGATCCAGAAGATGAAGATCGAGGCTCCGACGATCAGGGCGGCGCCCGGCCAGAACCAGATCGAGGGCGTCTGTCCCAGCAGAAGCCAGCCGACCAGTCCGGCCAGCGGCGCCTTCAGATCGGCGAAGGGCTGCAGATAGGCCGCGTCGGCCAGCCGGTAGGCGAAGGCCAGCAGATATTGCGCCGCCGCCGTCAGGCCGCCCAGGGCCAGCAACAGAAGCAGGCCTGCACCCTGAGGCAGGGCGAGGGGCAGGTCCGTAGCCACCCCGGCCGGCAAGGCGAAGGCGAAGGCGTTCGCCAGCAACAGAAGCGCCAGATGGTTGGGCGTGATCAGGACCAGCAGGGAGAGGGTCAGGGTCTCGGGCGTCTCCTCCCTCGCCAGCCGGCGGGTCATCACATCGGTGACGGCCCACAGGGCGGCGGCCAGGACCGGGGTAAGGGCGGCCCACCCCAGGCTTTCGGACCCGACCCCCGAAACGATCACGGCGCCGAGAAAGCCGACAATGGCCGCGACGATCCGGGGGCTCGACACCCGCTCGCCCAGACACAGGGTCGAGCCGATGATGACGAACAGGGGGCCGGTCGCCAGCAGGGTCACCATCTGCCAGATCGGCACGCCCGAGGCGAAGCCGTAGACGAAGACATGGACGCCCAGGGCCGAGGCGAAGGCGCGGATCAGATGGGCCAGAGGACGGCGCGTCCTCAGCCTGTTCAGGCCGATCCGCAGAACGATGGGCAGCATCAGGACCGAGGCGATCAGATACTGCCAGAAGGCCATTCCGGTCGAACTCATGCCGAACCGTTGGGGCAAAAGGGATTGCAGGATATTGCCGCAGGCGAAGACGAGACTGGCCGACAGCATCAACAGCGCCCCCAAGGCGGGGGCGCGAAGCGAAGACGAGGAAATCTGGTTCAATTGGTCGTCCTTTCCGTAACCAGTTTTCCAGGGTTACGGGCGACGACGCGCCGCGCCCGCCGCTCAAGCAAGAGCGACGCACGCCGCGAGGCGTTGGGTCCCGTTCTCTTTCATCCGGACTATACCGTCGGCCCCGGAATCGCACCGGATCTGCTGACCTCCCCAAGCGGGGGGAGCGCTCGCGGGCTTGGCGTCGCCGCCTTACCGCCGGTGGGGAATCGCACCCCGCCCTGAGAACACCGCAGGCGAACCTGCCCGCCCTACTTAGAAAGGGGCCGCTTGATCTTCAACCACCTGGGCGTTCAGGCGTTCAGACATCCAAGCTCCTCACCCCGAAAGGCCGCCATGAAGATCTTCGCCGCCGTCATCGCCGTCGCCTTGCCGGGCGGCGCCGTCGCCCAGAGCACGCCGCCTGAAGACCCGTCCCTGATCGCCTATCTGCAACAGCGCGCCGGCGAGGCGGCGGCCACGACCCGCTACACCGCCGCCCTGACTCCCGACGGCAAGACGGCTTTGGTCTATCTGACCGGACCGGCCTGGTGCGGATCGGGCGGATGCCGCCTGCTGGTTCTGGACCGCGACGGGTCCTCCTATCGCTCGGTCGGCGAGATCAGCGTGGCCCGCGCGCCCATTCGTCTTCTGGAACGCGAGGATCACGGCCGGCGCGCTCTGGGCGTGCAAGTGGCGGGCGGCGGGATCATCCAGGGCTATGAGGCCGCCGTGCCGTTCGACGGGCGACGCTACGCCTCCAATCCCACCGTCCCCCCGGCGACGAGGATCGACGATGCGCCGGGCGAAACCCTGATCCGGGCCGACGAAGAGGGGCGGCCTCTTCCACCCTCGCCTGACAAGCCTTGACTTGAGGGGCGGCTCGGACGACCGAAGGCCGATGAGCGAGCCCGCCCCCTCCATGCCCCTGAGCGCCCTGCTGGCGCGGATTTGGCGAGACTATCTGAGCAGCCGCAAGGGATCTTTGATCCTGTCGATCCTGTGCGCCGCCACGACAGGTCTGCTGACGGCGGCCCTGCTGAAGCTGCTGGAGCCGGCGGTGAACGGCCTGTTCCTCGGCGGCGACCAGCCGATCGTCCTGTTCGGCCGTTTCCGCTTCCCGGCGGACGAGGCCCTGATCGTCATCCCCGCCGCCATTCTGACGGTGGCGGTGGTGCGGACCCTGGCGGCCCTGGGCCAGGCCGCCCTGGTCAATCGACTGGGCCATACGATCGTCGGCGACATCCAGATCCGCCTGTTCGGCGCCATGATCCGCGCCGATCTGGCCCGACTGCGCAGCCAGCATTCGGGCGGCTTCGTCTCCTCGGTCCTGTTCGACGCCAATCTGGTGCGCGAGGCCTTCACCTCGGGCGTGGTCAACTACACCCAGAACCTGCTGACCCTGATCGCGGTGCTGATCTATATGGGGATCATTGATTGGCAGCTGACCATGGTGGTCCTGCTGGGCGTGCCCCTGGTGGCCCTGGTGCTGCGCCGGTTCGGGCGAAGGACGCGCAAGGCCGCCGTCGGCGCCATGGCCGAGACCGAGAACCTGTCCACCGCCCTGATGGAGAATCTGGACGGGGTTCGCCTGATCAAGATCGAGAACCGCGAGGCGGCCGAGCAGGATCGCGTGGCCGAGGTGGTGGCCCGTCGCCAGCGCCACGTCATCAAGGGCGCCAACGCCCGCGCCTTCGCCGGCCCGTCCAGCGATCTGGTCGCCTATGTCGTCGTCGCCGCCGTCATGGCCTATGCCGGATGGCGGGCCCAGTCGGGCGAGATGACGGTGGGCGGGTTCGCCGCCTTCATCGGCCTGTTGCTGGCGGCCGGCCAGTCGCTGCGCCAGGTCACGAACCTGGCCACGGTGATGAGCGAAGGCTTCACCGCCGCGCGTCGCCTGTTCGCCGCCCTGGACATCGAGCCGGAAATCCGTGAGGCGGCCGACGCCGAGACCCTGCCGTCCGGCCCGGTCGAGGTGGCGCTGGATCAGGTGTCCTTCGCCTATGCGGGGACGGACGCCCCGACCCTGGACGCCGTCTCCCTGCGGGTCGCGCCGGGCGAGACGGTCGCCCTGGTCGGC
The DNA here is from genome assembly GCF_055391505.1 of Brevundimonas sp. Br13. Classification (NCBI taxonomy): domain Bacteria; kingdom Pseudomonadati; phylum Pseudomonadota; class Alphaproteobacteria; order Caulobacterales; family Caulobacteraceae; genus Brevundimonas; species Brevundimonas sp. Br13. The sequence goes on from NZ_AP044008.1 coordinate 2,845,675, forward strand.
CCCTCCGGCGGCGGCAAGAGCACCATCCTCAGCCTGTTGCCGCGCTTCTATGACGTCACGGCCGGGGCGGTGCGGCTGAACGGGATGGATATCCGTCAGGTGCGGATCAGCGATCTGCGCGACCACATCGCCCTCGTGACCCAGGAGCCCTTCCTGTTCGACGACACCATCGCCGCCAACATCGCCTATGGCCGGCCGGGCGCGACGCAAGCCCAGATCGAGGACGCCGCGCGATCCGCCGCCGCCCATGACTTCATCACGAGCCTGCCGGACGGTTACGCCACCCGTGCGGGCGAGGCGGGCCTGCGCCTTTCGGGGGGGCAGCGCCAGCGGATCGCCATCGCCCGCGCCTTCCTGAAGGACGCGCCGATCCTGCTGCTGGACGAGGCGACCAGCGCCCTGGACACCGAGAGCGAGGCCCTGGTCCAGGCGGCGCTGGAGCGGTTGATGGAGGGGCGCGCCACCCTGATGATCGCCCACCGTCTGTCCACCGTCAGGAACGCCGACCGCATCTATGTGATCGAGGCCGGGCGGGTGGTCGAGGAAGGGACGCATGACGCCCTGGTGGCCCGTGGCGGACTCTACGCCCGCCTGGCCCGGCAACAGTCGCTGGACGGAACCCCGGCGGTCGAGGCCGTCGCGTGAGGCCGCTGCGCAATCCGATCATCCAGTCCGCCCTGGCCTGGACCCTGGCCAAATGGATGCAGGTCTGTTTCGCCACCATCCGCTGGACCCATGAGAACCAGCAGGCGGCCGAGGCTGTCTGGGCGCAGGGCGGCGGGGTTCTGTGCGTCTTCTGGCATTCGCGCATTGGCCTGTCGCCCGCCTGCTGGCCGCTGGACCGAGCCCAGCCGGCCAAGGCCCTGATCTCTCTGTCGGCCGACGGGGAGTTCATCGCCAAGGCGGTGGCGCGCCAGGGCTTTCCCGCCGTGCGCGGCTCATCGGCCAATAAGGACAAGGCGCAGAAGGCCAAGGGCGGCTCCCAGGCCCTGCGCGACGGGCTGAAGCAGCTCAAGGTCGGCGCCCTGGCCATCACCCCGGACGGCCCGCGCGGCCCGGTCAACATCATGGCCGAGGGCCTGCCGCTGATGGCGAAACTGTCCGGCGCCCCTGTCCTGTTCATCGGCCTGTCCTGCAATCCGGCGATCCGGCTGAACAGCTGGGATCGAGCGGTCCTGCCCCTGCCGTTCGGCAAGGGCGCCATTGTCTGGGATCGGGCCGACTATCCCGAGGGAGCCGACATGGCCCAGGTGACGCGCGACTGGACGGCGCGGCTGAATGCGGTCGAGGCGCGGGCGGATGCGATCACGGGTTTGAAGCCGTGACGCCCCTGCCCCTGCTGGCCTATCGGCTGCTGACCCGCGCCCTGGAGCCCCTGGCGCCGCGCCTGCTGGACGCCCGCGCCGCAAGAGGCAAGGAGGACCCCGCCCGTGTCGATGAACGGATGGGCTTTACCCGGATCGAACGGCCCGAGGGCGACCTGGTCTGGCTGCACGGCGTCAGCGTGGGCGAGACCCTGTCCCTGCTGCCCCTGGTCGAACGGTTCGTAAAGGCGCGGCCGGATCTGACGGTTCTGGTGACGTCGGGCACGGTGACGTCCGCCCGGATTCTTGAGGACCGGCTGCCGAAGGGGGTGATCCACCAATATGCGCCGGTGGACGGACCGGGCGCGGTCGGCCGTTTCCTGGATCACTGGCGGCCTGGGCTGGCGGTCTTCGTCGAGAGCGAACTATGGCCCAATCTGCTGCTGGAGGCCCACCGGCGCGGGGTGAAGCTGGCCCTGGTCAGCGCCCGCATCACCGACAAGACGGTCGAGGGCTGGCGCCGGTTTCCGGCCTCGGCTCAGGCGGTGACGCGCGCCTTCGACCTTGTCCTGCCCCAGGACGCCGCCTCCGCCGAGCGGCTGGAGCGGATGGGCGCCTGTATCGACGGCCTGGTCAATCTGAAGCTGGCGGGCGAGCCCCTGCCCCATGATACGGCCGCCTTCAGCCGTCTGAGCGCCGCCATCGGCGACCGGCCCGTCATCGTCGCCGCCAGCACCCATGAGGGCGAAGAGATCGCCATCGTCCGCGCCCTGGACAAGCTGAGCGAGCGCGTCTGCCTGATCCTGCTGCCGCGCCACCCCGAGCGCGGTCCCTTGATCGCGGAGGCCCTGCACCGGGACGGCGCAGCCTTCGCCATGCGCTCGCGGGGCGAGACCATCGGGCGCGACACGGACGTCTATCTGGCCGACACCTTGAACGAGATGGGGCTGTTCCTGCGTCTGGCCGATGTGGTGGTGATGGGCGGCTCCTTCGCTCCGGCCCTGGGCCTGCCGGCGGTCGGCGGTCACAATCCGCTGGAGCCCGCGCGGCTGGGGCGGCCCGTCGTGACGGGACCGGACGCCTCCAACTGGGCCAGCGTGACGGCGGCCTTGGCCCAGTCGGGCGGGCTGATCCCCGTCCAGGCGCCTTGGGACCTGCCCCAGGCGATAGGCCCCCTGTTGGCCGATCCGGCGGCGGCAAAGGCCATGGGCGAGCGCGCCCGCCGCGCGGCGGCCGAGGCGGGCGGGGATCTGGAGCGGCTGTGGTCCTGGCTCGCTCCGCTTACGCCGCAGAAGAGACCCCGGCGATGAAGCTGAACACGCCCCGCTGGTGGTATGTGCGCGACCGCGATCACGCCCGGATGACACGCACCCTGTTGAAGCCGCTGGGCTGGATCTGGGCTGGGGTGACGGCGCGGCGCATCGCGCGCACCGTTCCCCTTGATCCCGGCTGCGCGGTGATTTCGGTCGGCAATCTGACGGTCGGCGGATCGGGCAAAACGCCGGTTGCGCGCGAGGCGCTGCGGCTGCTGCGCGCGGCGGGGGTGGAGGCGCAGGGCCTGTCGCGCGGCTATGGCGGGCGGCTGGAAGGGCCGGTCCGCGTCGATCCCGCCTTGCATACGGCCGAGGACGTCGGCGACGAACCCCTGATGCTGACCAGGGACGCGCCGGTCTGGATTTCACGAGATCGGGTCGCCGGCGCCGAGGCGGCCGTTACGGACGGGGCCGACGCCCTGGTGCTGGACGACGGACACCAGAACCCCGCCTTGAAGAAGACCGTCAGCCTGATCGTCGTGGATGGAGAGACCCGCGGCGACGAATGGCCGTTCGGGGACGGCTCGGTATTTCCGTCCGGCCCGATGCGCGAGCCTTTGAAAGCGGGGCTGGCGCGCGCCGACGCCGTTGTGGTGATGCTGCCGACCGATCTGGAGACAGCCGATCCTGAACTGCTGGCGGTCTTCGAGGGTCTGCCGATCTATCTCGCGAGACTGACGCCGCAGGGTCCGCCCCCGACCGGCCCACAGGTCGGCTTCGCCGGCATCGCCAAGCCGTGGAAGGTCGAGCGGTCGCTGAAGGCGGCGGGCTGCGATCTGGTCGACTTCGTCCCGTTCCCCGACCATGCGGCCTACAGCGACAAGGATATGGCGTTCTTGAAAGATCGGGCGGCGGTCTTTCAGGCCGGCCTTGTCACCACGGAAAAGGACTGGGTGCGGCTGACGCCCGATCAGCGCTCGCATGTGACCGCCTGGCCCGTCGTCGCCCGGTTTGAGGATGAGGCCGGCTTCGCCGCCTTCCTGGTCGAGAAGATCAGGGCCGACCGGATTCAGTCGGCGCGATAAACGACCCCGCCCTTCATCACGAACTTCATACGCTCCAGTTCGGCGACGTCGCTCAGGGGATCGCCCGAGACGGCGACGATGTCGGCCGGCATGCCCGGCGCGATCCGCCCGGCCTCGCTGGAGATGCGCAGATGTTCGGCGGCGCCGACCGTGGCGGCCTGGACGGCCTCCAGCGGAGTCAGGCCGGCGCGGACCAAGAGGGCGAACTCCTTGGCGTTGTCGCCGTGGGCGGACACGCCGCTGTCGGTGCCGAAGGCGATTTTGACGCCGCCCTGGTGGGCGCGCCGCGCCATCTCCAGCATCTTCGGCCCCGCCTCCAGCGCCTTGGCGGTCTGGGCAGGGGTGAAGAAGTTGTCGGGCCCGGAGGCGACGCGCGCGACGAAATCCCCCGCCAGCAGGGTCGGCACAAGCCAGGCGTCGTTCTGCTTGAACAGGCGGATCGACTGGTCGTCCAGATAGGTGCCGTGTTCGATGGAATCGCCGCCGGCGCGCAGGAAGGCGTTGATGCCGTCGACGCCGTGAGCGTGAGCCGTGACCTGGCGGCCCATCCGGTGAGCGCTTTCAACGATGGCGGTCAGTTCGGGATCACTGAACTGCTGGTTCAGACCGGCGGCGGTGTTGGACAGGACCCCGCCGGTGGCCGTGATCTTGATGATGTCGGCGCCGGCGCGGATCTGGGTGCGGACCGCGCGCATACAGTCTTCCGGTCCCGAACAGACGCTTTCGGGCGACAGCAGGTGCAGGACGTCGGCGCGGAAGCCGTTGGCGTCGCCGTGGCCGCCGTGAACCGACACGGCCGAGCCCGCTGCAATGATGCGCGGCCCCGGCACGTCGCCCGCCTTCACCGCCTCGCGCAGGGCGAAGATCGCTTCGTTGTCGGCCCCGAGATCGGCGACGGTGGTGAAGCCCGCCATCAGGGTGCGGCGCGCATAGCGGGCGCCGACCATGGCCTGGGCGGCCTCTGACTGGGTCACCTCCTCCAGCCGCGAATTGGGGTTTTGCTGGCCGGTCAGGTGGACGTGGCTGTCGATCAGCCCCGGCAAAACGAAGGAGTCCCGCAGGTCGATGACCCGGCCCTGCGCCGGATCGCCGACGAAGCCGTCGCGAATATCGACGACTTGGTTCCCGCTGATCACGAGAGTTTTACTGCGCTGCACAACGCCGTTCGACGGATCCGCCAGCAGCCGCCCCGCCTCGACGAAGGTGACCACAGGGGGTCCGGAAAGTCCAACCCCTGCGGGGGTTTGCTGAGCCGCCGCCGCCGAAGCGGACGCCAGCAGCACCGACAAAGCCAAGATCAAACGCTTCATTGATCGCCCTCCCGCGACGCCTCGCCGCAAAATCGCCCCACAAGGCTCAGGTTGCCTCGGTCGTAACGGTTTGAAACAAACACCTCCGAAGACAAACCGCAACGAGGGCGTCGCATGCGGCTTTCGAGACGAGGACTCATTCTGGGCGGCTCGGCCATGCTGGCGGGGTGCGCCAGCGCCAGCGCCACGGCCCCCGTGACGACGGCGGCGCTCCCGCCCGTCGCGGCCCCGGTGGTCGTTCCCCCGGTTCAGACCGTCAGCGTGACCCCGCCGCCGCTGGATCCTCGCGGCGCCGTTCCGAAAGATCTGATGGACCGGGCCATGGCGGCCCTGGACATCCACCACCGCAAACTCCCCCTGCGTGACCGGATGTATCTGGTCGATTTCAAGAAGTTCTCGGGCGACGAGCGGCTGTACGAGGTCGATCTGATCGCAGGCGAGGTCAAGGTGCTGCGGACCTGCCACGGCCGGGGCTCCGACCCCGACCATTCCGGCTATGCGCGCCGCTTTTCCAACACGCCCGATTCCAACATGTCCTCGATCGGCGCCTACGCCACGGCCGGCGCCAGCTGGGGCAAGCAGCAGGGGCCGAACGTCCTGCTGGACGGGCTGGAATACACCAATGACAAGGCCCGCGAGCGCGCCATCATCGTCCACGGCGCCGACTACGCCGACCCGGACTTCCTGGCGCGCGAAGGCAAGCTGGGCCGCAGCTACGGCTGTTTCTCGGTGGCCCATACCGACTTGCCGGAGCTGCGCGAGCGGATGGGCGAAGGCCGGCTGCTGTTCGCCTGGGCGTAAGGCTTATCCCTCGGGCCGTCGGGCCGAGTGGCGGATGGTGATTATGCGAATCTCGCTGGGCAGGATGGCGTAGCGGATCACATAGGGGCGGATCGAGACCGCCTCGCGAAGCCCATGGCGTATTTGCCTGCCGCGATCCGAAAAGGCGCTCAGACTTTCGGCCAGATCGATCAGGCGCACCGCCAGGCGGATCGCCGCCGGCGGGCTGAAACCTTGCACATAGGATTGTATGGCGATCAGGTCTTCCCGAGCTTGCTCGGTCCAGACTACTCGCCGCATTTCGGCGGCGGGAGCGGATTGTCCGTTCCCCAAGACAGAAGCCACCGCTTTACGGCTTCATGGCTCACGACCCGTCCCGCCTCGGCGTCGGCGAGACCACGCAGGGTCGCCGCCTCGTCCGCCGCGTCGTCGGCGATGTCGAAGACGCCCGGCTCGTCGTCATCTTCGTGGTACGCGGGATCAGCCATGGCGCGAGCCTACCACACCCCGCCGATACGGTCAGCCCCGCTCCAGCGCCCGCCAGCCGATGTCGGAGCGGTTGAAGCCGCCGGGCCAGTCAATCTGGCGGATGGCGGCGTAGGCGCGCTCGCGGGCCTGGGCGATGTCGTCGCCCTCGGCGCAGACGTTCAGGACGCGGCCGCCGGCGGCGCACAGCTGGCCGTCGTCGCGACGCTTGGTGCCGGCGTGGAAGACCTGGACATGGGGACCGAAGTCCTGATCGGCGCCGCGGATGATCGAGCCTTCCAGCGGACTGTCGGGATAGCCCTTGGCCGCCATGACGACACAGATGACCGTCTGGGGCTTGAACGCCGGCGCCGGCAGGCCGGAGACGTCGCCCCGCGCGCAGCCCAGCAGATAGGGGACGATGTCGCCGGCCATCCGCATCATCAACACCTGGCATTCCGGGTCGCCGAAGCGGGCGTTGAACTCGACCACCTTGGGTCCGTCGGCCGTAGCCATCAGCCCGGCGTAGAGAACGCCGCGATAGGGGGCCCCCTCCTCGGCCATCTTGCGGATCGTGGGCTGAACGATGCGTTCGTCAGCCTGCTGGACCAGGTCGGCGGTGAAAACGGGCGCAGGGGAATAGGCGCCCATGCCGCCGGTGTTCGGCCCTAAGTCGCCGTCGAAGGCGCGCTTGTGATCCTGGGCGCCGCCGAACAGCAGGGCCTGTCGGCCGTCGCACAGGGCGAAGAGCGAGCCCTCCTCTCCGTCCATGAACTCCTCGATCACGACGCGGGCGCCGGCGGCGCCGAACCGGCCCCCCAGCATCCGCTCGACCTCGGCCTCGGCGTCGGCGCGATCCGGGCTGATGGCCACGCCCTTGCCGGCGGCCAGGCCGTCGGCCTTGATGACATAGGGCGGCTGGAAGGCGTCGAGCGCGGCCTTGGCCTCCTGAACCGTCTCATAGACGCCGTAGCCGGCGGTGGGGATGGAATGACGCTCCAGGAAGGCCTTGGAAAAGGCCTTGGACGTCTCCAGCTGCGCGGCCTTGGCGGTGGGGCCGAAACAGGGGATGCCGGCGGCGGCCAGCCGGTCCGCCAGACCGGCCGCCAGGGCGACCTCCGGCCCGACCACCACCAGGTCCGCCTTGATCTCGCGCGCCAGGGCCGCCAGGCCCTCGGCGTCGTCGGCCTTGACCGGACGAAGCTCGCACACGGCCTCGATCCCAGGATTGCCGGGCGCGGCGACAAGGCGGGTGACCAACGGCGACTGGGCGATCTTCCAGGCCAGGGCGTGTTCACGCCCGCCCGATCCGACGAGGAGAATGTTCATAAGGTCGGCAATGACCGCACCGCGCGAGGCGGTCAAGCGCGGGGTCGCCCTGATACGCCCTCCCCCCTCGAAACGGGTGCGAAAACGATCCGCCTCGGGCTAGAGTGGCGTCATGAGCGACGACTCCTATGTGTTCGAAGGCCCAGCCGAGGCCGCCGCCCCGCGCGACAACAATCCGCCCCTGTCGATCTCGGAACTGTCCTTTGCCCTGAAGCGGACGCTGGAGGAGCGATTCGGCCACGTCCGGCTGAGGGGCGAGGTGTCCAAGGTCAATCGTCACGCCTCGGGCCATGTCTATCTGACCCTGAAGGACGACAAGTCGGCCATCGACGGCGTGATCTGGAAGGGATCGGTGCGCGGCCTGGGCGTCCAGCCGGAGGCGGGGCTGGAGGTCATCGTCACCGGCAAGATCACCTCCTATCCCGCGCGGTCCTCGTACCAGATCGTGATCGAGAGCATGGAGGCGGCGGGTGCCGGCGCCCTCTTGGCCCAGTTGGAGCGGCTGAAGGTTCGCCTGCGCGACGAGGGCCTGTTCGAGCCGGAACGCAAGACGCCCCTGCCTCCGTTTCCCCGCACCATAGGGGTGATCACCAGCCCGACCGGGGCGGTGATCCGCGACGTCCTGCACCGAATCGCCGAACGCTGGCCGTGCCGGGTGATCGTCTGGCCTGTGGTGGTCCAGGGCGAGGCGGCGTGCGGCCAGGTGTCGAACGCCATTCGCGGCTTTGATGCGATGACGCCCGACGGGCCCATCCCCCGGCCGGATCTGCTGATCGTGGCGCGCGGCGGGGGGTCGGTAGAGGACCTGTGGTGCTTCAACGACGAGGGGCTGGCCCGCACGGTGGCGGCGGCGCGCATTCCGATCATCTCGGCCGTGGGACACGAGACGGACACCACCCTGATCGACTTCGTGTCCGACCGGCGCGCGCCGACGCCCACGGGGGCGGCCGAGATGGCCACGCCTGTGCTGGCCGACCTGAGATACGCCGTCGCCGACCTGGATCGACGGCTGGTTCTGGCGGGCGGGCGGCTGATCGAGGATCGACGGACCCGGCTGCGCGCCGTGGCGCGCGGACTGCCCGCCCGGCCGGAGGACCTGACGGCCCTGGCGCAACAGAGGCTGGACCATGTGTCCAGCCGCCTGGGTTCGGGCCTGCAACGCAACATCGCCCTGCATGAACGCCGTCTGGCCGTGACCGGCGGCAAGTTGAGCCCCGGGCTGCTGCGGACCCGGATCGAGCGGGGTCAGGATCGACTGCGCGGCGCGGGGGACCGGCTGGGGGCGGCGCTTCAGGCGGGCGTCGCGCGCGGCGAGCGACGGCTGTTGCAGATCGGCGGCCGCCTGTCGCCCGAACCGCTGCACCGCCGCCTGGACCAGCGCCAGGCCAGGCTGGACGCGGTCTCCGCGCGCCTGGAGGGCGTCATCCCCCGTCGACTGGACGGCGACCGAGCCCGACTGAACGCCCTGTCCCGCGCCCTGGCGACGCTTGATCCCAGCCGCCCCAAACCCGGCTTCGCCCGGGTCGAGCGCGCCGACGGTGGCTGGATCACCGCAGCGGCGGGGCTGGAATCGGGCCAGACTGTCCGACTGGTGTTCGGCGACGGCGCCCGCGAGGCCGTCATCGACGGCGCGGCGCATAACCCTTCGCCGACGCCGCCCTCTGCGACGCCCCAGTCGAAGCCTCAGTCGACCCCACGACCGACGCCTCGGCCCAAGCCACCGGCGCCGGACCAGGGCGACCTCTTCTGACGTCCGGTCCCGCTTTTCCGCTTCGCCCCTGAGCCGCTTCCTGCTAACCGCCGCCGCATGAAGATCCCCCGCATCGCCTTCGCCGCCTATGGCTTCGCCCTTCTGATCATCGTCCTGGACCAGCTGACCAAGGCCTGGATCCTGAGTCTGCCGGACGTGGCCTCGATCGAGCAAATCCCCGTCGGCTACGTCTTCGCCGAGGTCTTCCCGCCGATCCTGCGGTTCACCTTCGTCCAGAACACCGGCGTCAGCTTCGGCCTGTTCGGCGGGGGCGAGGCGCGCTGGGGTCTGACCATCTTCTCCGTCCTGGTCTCGGGCGCCCTGGCCTGGTGGGCGACGCGGGCCGATCGCCGCCTGCTGATCACCGCCATCGGCCTGGTGATCGGCGGCGCCCTGGGCAATGTGATCGACCGGGTGCGGTTCGGCTATGTGGTCGACTTCATCGACGTTTCGGGCACAGGCGTCTTTCCCTGGGTGTTCAACGTCGCCGACAGCGCCATCACCATCGGCGTCGTCCTTCTGATCATCGACAGCTTCCTGTCCGACCGGGCCTCCAAGGCCTGAAAACGGCTGCAAGGTTGGCGCGGCCCCCGAAAAGTCGTAATCACCCCGTCTTCACTATGCCAACAGCGCCCGCAGAGGCGTTCCGTGCATCAGCCGATCGAGCCTGAACCCATGCGTATCCGCAGCGTCGCCGTCCTGACCCTCGCCGCCTCAGCCGCCCTCGCCGTTTCGGCCTGCGGCAGCCTCAAGCAAGGCATCGGCCTGACCAAGGTCGTGCCGGATGAGTTCGTGACCGTCTCCACCGCGCCGCTCAGCGTGCCGCCGGAATACGGCCTGCGTCCGCCTGCGCCCGGCCAGCCCCGCCCGCAGGAACTGGCGCCCGAAAGCGCCGCGCGTCAGATCCTGCTGGGTCAGCGTCAGGCCGTCACCCGCACCCCCGGCGAACAGGTCCTGGTGGCCCAGGCCGGCGCCGATCAGGCCGACCCCCTGGCCCGCTACGTCGTCGACGACGAGTTCGGCGACATCGCCCACAAGGACGAAAGCTTCGCCAACCGCGTGATGTTCTGGCGCAAGGACGACGCCTCGACCCAGGCGGCCACCACCCGCCAGACCGCCGAGGGCCAGCAGACGATCGACGCCTCGACCGAGGCCGCCCGGCTTCAGGCCCTGACGGGCGGTCGTGAGGCCATCACCATCACCCCGCGTCGCAGCGGCGGTTTCAAACTGCCGGGTCTGTAAACCGGTCGAACCCTTGTCGGACGCCGGCTGCGGCGTTGGTCCTTTCGCTGTCGGAAATCATTTGATGCGTCGCCTGCTCACCGCCCTGGCCGCCGTTTCCATCGCGGCCTCCGTCCTGCCTGTCGCCGCCGAGGCGCAGCAACGTCAGCGTCAACGCGGTTCCAGCGGACAGCAGGCGGACGGGTCGGAGAATGCGCCGTCCACCCGCGCGCCCCGGATCGCGCCCCTGCGCCGCCGCGCCAACGCCGGCCCCTGCCCCTTCGTCAAGGTGCTGTACGACGCCGCCCGCTATGTGGAGCTGGAAGGCGGTCGCGCCGCCATCGCCAACGTCGGCTACACCGGCGAGATCGAAGGCGTCTCGGCCGATTGCGAATATCGCGAAGCCGATCCGATCCGGCTGGACATGGACATCCTGTTCCAGCTGGGCCGCGGCGCCCAGGCGACCGAGGACCAGAAGACCTATCGTTACTGGGTCGCGGTGACGGAACGGAACAGCGCGGTCCTGGCCAAGGAATATTTCGACCTGCCGGTGAAGTTCGACGGATCGCGCACCGCCTCGGTCCACGAACAGCGGACCATCATCATTCCCCGCGCCGAGGCCACAACCAGCGGCGGCAATTTCGAAGTTCTGATCGGGTTCGACGTCACGCCCGAAATGGCCGAGTTCAACCGGTCCGGCAGTCGCTTCCGCGTCAACGCCGGAGCCGCCCAAGCCTCTGCGCCGAGCCAGTAATGTCTGATCTGAAGACCGTCCTCAGCGAAGCGGTCGCCGCCGCCTTCGCCGCCGAAGGCGTGGAGCCGGCTCTCGCTCGCGTCACCCCGTCCGACCGGCCGGATCTGGCCGACTTTCAGTCGAACGGCGCCCTGGCCGCCGCCAAGGCGTTGAAGGCCAATCCGCGCGAACTGGCCGGCAAGATCGCCGAGCGGCTGAACGCCGATCCGCGTTTCACCTCGGTCGAGGTGGCGGGGCCCGGCTTCATCAATCTGAAGATCGCCGACGCCGTTCTGGCGGAACGCGCCGCCGAAGTCGCCGCCGACGCCGAACACGCGGGCGCCGCCCTCGTGGCCGAGCCGCGCAAGGTGGTGATCGACTACGGCGGTCCGAACGTGGCCAAGCCGATGCACGTCGGCCATCTGCGCAGCGCCATCATCGGCGAGAGCCTGAAGCGGCTTTTCCGTTTCCGCGGTGATCATGTGACCGGCGACGCCCATTTCGGCGACTGGGGCTTCCAGATGGGGCTGCTGATCACGGCCTGCGGCGACGAGGGTCTGGCCGACGCCTTCATGGCCGACGGCGACGGCCCCTTCCCCGCCGAAAGCCCGGTGACCCTGGCCGATCTGGACCGGCTGTATCCTCAGGCCGCCGGCAAGGCCAAGGAAGACCCGGCCTTTCGCGACCGCGCCCGCAAGGCGACGGCGGAACTGCAGAACGGCCGCCCCGGCTATCGCGCCCTGTGGTCGCATTTCGTGGCGGTCAGCCGTGAGGCCCTGAAGCGCGAATACGGCGACCTGTCGGTCGATTTCGACCTGTGGAACGGCGAGAGCGACGCCGATCCCCTGATGGACGAGATGATCGCCCATCTTAAGGCTGAGGGCCTGCTGGTCGAGGACGACGGCGCCCAGGTGGTCCATGTCGCCAAGCCGGGCGAGACCCGCAAGAAGAAGCTGGCCGACGGCTCGGTGATCGAGACGCCCTCGCCCCCGCCCCTGCTGGTGATCAGCTCGGAAGGCTCGGCCATGTACGGCACGACCGACCTGGCCACGATCCTGGACCGCAAGAAGGCCCTGGCGCCGGACCTGGCCCTGTACGTCGTCGACGAACGCCAGGCAGAGCATTTCGAACAGGTGTTCCGCGCCGCCTATCTGGCCGGCTACGCCGCGGAAGGGTCGCTGGAGCATCTGGGCTTCGGCACCATGAACGGCGCCGACGGCAAGCCGTTCAAGACCCGCGCGGGCGGGGTGCTGAAGCTGCGCGACCTGATCGATCAGGCGACGGACAAGGCGCGCGAGCGTCTGCATGAGGCCAAGCTGGGCGACGACCTGTCGCCGGAAGAGTTCGAAGCCATCGCCCACAAGGTGGCCATCGCCGCCCTGAAGTTCGCCGACCTGTCGAACGCGCGGACCACCAGCTACGTCTTCGACCTGGACCGGTTCATGAGCTTCGAGGGCAAGACCGGCCCCTATCTGCTGTACCAGTCGGTCCGGATCAAATCCCTGCTGAGGAAGGCCGCCGAACAGGGCGCCGCGCCTGGCGCCATCGTCATCGCCGAACAGGCCGAGCGCGATCTGGCCCTGACGCTGGACGCCTTCTCGACCGCCGTGTCGGACGCCTATGACAAGCGGATGCCGCATCTGGCAGCCGAGCACGCCTATCGGGTGGCGCAATCGTTCTCGAAATTCTACGCCGCCTGCCCGGTGCTGGTGGCGCCGGACGAGGCGACGCGGGCCTCGCGCCTGGCCCTGTCGGCGGCGGCGCTGCTGCAGCTGGAAACGGCGTTGAACCTGCTGGGGATCGAGACTCCCGAACGGATGTGACCGCCGTTCTGTGACCTGAAAGACGCGGACTCTGCTCTTCAGCTCTGATTAACCTTCGCCGGGTTCAGGGAGCGGTCGACGGATGGGGACCGGCGGTCAGCAGTCTAAGGGGCGTCGCTGGGGTCAGCATCGGGGACGCATCCGCGTGGCGGACGGCGCCCTGCGGCCGTTCGGCCCCCGCGATCTGACGCCGCCGTTCCTGAAGCGCCGGGCGATCCTCTATGTGGACGGCTACAACCTTTTCCACGCCCTGCTGAACCAGAAGCGGCGCGAATGGCTGTGGCTGGACTTGCAGGCCTTGGGGCGGGGCCTGATCGATCCGACGGAGCGGCTGGCCGGCGTGGTCTGGGTCAGCGCCCACAAGCCCCAATCCCGCTCGCGGATGGAGGCCCTGTTCCGCTATGAGGCGGCGCTGAGGGCGCGCAAGGTTCGTTGCCTGATGGGCCATTTCATCGTCCATGGCGAACACTGCCGCGCCTGCGGCAATGTCTGGAGCGCGTCCACGGAGAAGCAGAGCGACGTCAACCTGGCCCTGGCGGTGGCGGACGATGTGGCGGCGAACCGGGTCGATTCCGTCTATCTGCTGACCACCGACGGCGACCACGCCGCCACCGTGCGGTACGTGCGCGAGGCCTATCCGGAAAAGCGGATCGTCAGCGTCGCCCCGCCCGGCCGGGCGCACAATCGCCAGATCGCCGCCTGGACCGACGAACTGGTCGGGATCGGGCCCAATCTGCTGGCCGGGTCCATGCTGCCCGACCGGCTGAAGACGGCCAGGGGCTGGGTCGAACGGCCCGAGGCCTGGAGCGCCCGCCCCAGCCTGCCCCCGCCCCCCGATCCGCCGCCGACGAACGACGCGGGGAAGACCAAGGCTGGACATCTGCGGCTGGTGGTGTCGAACGCCTAGCCGAGATGATATGATCGCGTCGTCATGAACCTCCATGTCCGCAATCTTGATGAAGAAACGGTCCGCGCCCTGGAACAGAGGGCCGCGCGCAACGGCCGTTCGGCCGAAGCGGAAGTGCGAGCCATTCTGACGGCGGCTGCGGCGGTCGAGATGGCGGACAGGTCCGACTGGATCCAGGTGTCGGATGAGCTGCGAGCGCGTTCGGCCGGATTCAGCCACACGCCGTCCGAAATTCTGGTTCGGGAAAGCCGCGACGAAAGATGAAGGCGATCATCGACTCCAGCGTCGTGATCAAATGGTTCGTGAAGGAGGATGGTGCGGACGAATCGCTCGACCTCCGTTTTCAGCCTTTGGCTGCGCCGGACCTTCTGCTCGTGGAATGCGCCAATGTGTTCTGGAAGAAGGTTCGACGTCAGGAATACCAAGCCGACGACGCAGTCTTGGCCCTCGGGGCGATTGAGCGAGCGAACATAAGCCTGTCGCCCGCCTATGGATTGGCCTCGCGCGCGTTCGATATCGGTCGCGCGCTCGACCATGCCGTCTATGATTGTTTCTATCTGGCCCTTGCTGAACGCCTGAGCCTGCCTTTGATCACCGCCGACGCCAAACTGATGTCCAAAGCGACGCTCGAGCGCACATCTGTCCGCGTGCTCAATCTATCAAACTGGAAGACCGTCCTCGATGCCGACTGACCTCGACGCCTATATCGCCGGCCTGCCCAAGGCGGAGTTGCACCTTCACATCGAGGGCTCGCTGGAGCCGGAGCTGATGTTCGAGCTGGCGAAGCGCAATGGGGTCTCAATCCCCTACGACAGCGTCGAGGCGGTGCGGGCGGCCTATGATTTCTCGAATCTGCAGGACTTCCTGGACATCTATTACGCCGGGGCGGCGGTCCTTCTGACGCGCCAGGATTTCGAAGATCTGGCCTTCGCCTATTTCCAGCGGGCGGCCGCCGATAACGTGCGCCACGCCGAGATCTTCTTCGATCCCCAGACCCATACCGACCGGGGCGTGCCCTTCGGCGTGGTGGTGGAGGGGCTGATCGCGGGGATGGACCGGGCCAAGGCGGAACTGGGCGTCAGTTCGGGCCTGATCCTCAGCTTCCTGCGGCACCTCACCGAGGAAGAGGCGTTCGCGACCCTGGAGGCGGCCAAGCCCTATCTACATCATTTCATCGGGGTGGGGCTGGATTCGTCGGAGGTCGGCCATCCGCCGTCCAAGTTCCAGCGCGTCTTCGCCGCCGCCCGCGACCTGGGCCTGAAACTGTGCGCCCATGCCGGCGAGGAAGGCCCGCCGGCCTATGTGCACGAGGCGCTGGACCTGCTGCACATCGACCGAATGGACCACGGCAATCGCTCGATGGAGGACGAGGTTCTGGTGGAGCGGCTGGCGCGCGAGCAGATGACCCTGACCGTCTGCCCCCTGTCGAACCTGAAACTGTGCGTGGTGAACGACCTGAAGGACCACCCCGTGCCCGAGATGCTGCGCCGGGGCCTGCACGTCACCCTGAACTCGGACGATCCGTCCTATTTCGGCGGGTACGTGAACGACAACTACAGCCGGCTGGCGGCGGCGGTCGGGCTGACGAAGGAACAGGTGACGCTGCTGGCGAAGAACAGTTTCGAGGGGTCTTTCCTGGGCGAGGCGGAGAAGGCGGCGTTCGTCGCGGAGGTAGAGGCCTACGCCAAGGCGGGCTGACGTCCTTTCGTCATTCCGGGCGAAGGGCCTGCTTGGCCCGAAGACCCGGAACCCAGCGGCGCCGAAGGCGAAATGGGTCCGCCGCACTGTGCTGGAACAGCGCGTCCGCGACAGTTTCGCGCTCTCGCGCGCCGCTGGGTTCCGGGTCTCCGCTGCGCTTCGCCCGGAATGACGAAAGAAAAAGGGGTTTAGCCGAGGAAGGCCGCCGCCCCCACCTCCGCCACCCCAATCGCCCGGAAACTGTCCCGCGCCGTCGCCTCGGTCTGTGGCGTGATCGCGCGGCTGGCGTCGGAGATGACCACGGCCTCAAAGCCTTCGCGCACCGCGTCCTCGACGGTGAAGCGGACGCAGTAGTCGAAGGCCAGACCGCACAGGAAGACGCGAGTCACGCCCAGGTCGCGCAGCAGGCCGGCCAGGCCCGTCGGGGTGCGATGGTCGTTCTCGAAGAAGCCGGAATAGGAATCGACCGCCGGGTTGTAGCCCTTGCGGATCACGGCCAGGGCCTTTTGCACCGTGGGCGCCGCGTCGGGATGGAAGTCGGCGCCGGGCGAGCCCTGGGTACAGTGGTCCGGCCACAGCATCTGGCGGCCGTAAGCGACCTCGATCTCGGTGAAGGGAGCCGCGCCGGGATGGTTGGAGGCGAACGAAATCTGGTCCGGCGTGTGCCAGTCCTGGGTCAGGACCACCCAGTCGAACCGTTCGGCCAGCCGGTTGATCAGCGGCATGATCCCCGCCCCGCCCGCGACCGCCAGAGACCCGCCCTCGCAGAAGTCGTTCTGCGGGTCGATGACCAGAAGGGCGTCAGTCGGACCGATCTTCATCATGCGCTTGCGTAGGCGTCGATCTCGTTGGCCGAGCCCAGGGCGACGGGGATGCGCTGGTGCAGATGCTCGGGCTGGATGTCGAGGATCGATTGAACCCCGTCCGTCGTCGCCTTGCCCCCGGCCTGTTCAACCAGGAAGGCCATGGGATTCCCCTCGTACATCAGGCGCAGCTTGCCGGGCTTGTTCGGCTCCCGCTTGTCCCAGGGGTACAGGAAGACACCGCCGCGCATCAGGATGCGGTGGACATCGGCGACCATGGCGGCGACCCAGCGCATGTTGAAATTCTTGCCCCGGGGGCCGTCCGCGCCCTTCAGCACGCCGTCGACATAACGCTGCACCGGCTCGGCCCAGTGGCGCAGGTTCGACATGTTGATGGCGAACTCCTTGGTGTCCGGCGAAATGGCGATGGCGTCGTGGGTCAGGATCCAGTCGCCGTCGTTCGACAGGGTGAAGCCCTTGACCCCGGCGCCCGTGGTCAGGACCAGCATGGTCTGGGGGCCGTACAGGGCGTAGAGGGCGGCGACCTGATTGCGGCCCGGCTGCATGAAGTCGGCCTCGGTCGGCGAAGGCGTCGCGGACTTCAGCACCGAGACGATGGTCCCCACCATGGCGTTGATGTCGATGTTGGACGAGCCGTCCAGCGGATCGAACAGGGCCAGATATTCGCCGGTCGAATGGGAGGCCGGCTGGACCTCGTCCATTTCCTCGGAGGCGACGCCCGCGACGGCGGGACAGGCCAGGAGGGCGTCGGTCAGCATGTCGTTGGTCATGACGTCGAGCTTCTTCTGCTCCTCGTCCTGAACATTGATCTGGCCCGAGGCGCCCAAGGCCCCGGCCAGGGCGCCGCCGGCGACCAGAGTGCTGATGTCGGCGCAGGTGGCGGCGGCGACCGTCAGGACCGTCTTCAGCCCTTCCGGAACCTCCAGGGCGGCGATGTGGGCGTCGAGGCGGGTGCGGTCGGCGGTCATGGGATCGGTCCGGAGCGGCGGAGAGGGACGCTCCGTTCTTGGCGGGCGGACGCAGGGAGAGCAAGGGCGAGCCGACGCCGGACGTCAGGAAGTGCGACAAGGCGGCGTCAAAACACGCCTGCGCTTGACTTGCGGCCGGAGTCGGTGGCTTAGGTCGATTGCTCTCGCGGGAGAGATCGGCGCGCCTCGGCGGGTCGACGCCGAAGGCGCAACCGCCCCGGAAACGCTCAGGCAAACGGACCGCGAAGCATACGGACGCTGGAAAGCCGCTCTTCACGGGCGCGCCGACGGAGCAAGGCGACATGATTTGGTCGCCGGAATCTCTCAGGCTTCAGGACAGCGGGGGCGCGAGGACGGCGGAGCTCCGCCACAACACGCGACCGTGAAAGCCTGAACCATGACCGATCAGACCCTGAAGATCACGCCCCTGAACGCCGCGCACCGCGCCCTGGGGGCCCGGATGGTGGGCTTCGGCGGCTATGACATGCCGGTCCAATATGAGGGCGTCCTGGCCGAGCACCGCTGGACCCGCGAACACGCCGGCCTGTTCGACGTGTCCCACATGGGCCAGTGCAAGATCACCGGCGCCGACGCCACCGCCCAGTTCGAGCGGTTCGTGCCCGGCGACTATGAAATCCTGAAGGCGGGCAAGCAGAAGTATTCGCTGCTTCTGAACAAGGACGGCGGGATCATCGACGACCTGATGGCCGGCCGCCCGGATCACGACGGCCTGTTCGTCGTCGTCAACGCCGGCAACAAGGACGAGGACTTCGCCTTCTGGCAGGCGAACCTCGAAGGCGACGCCAAGCTGACGGTGCTGGACGACCGCGCCCTGATCGCCATCCAGGGGCCGGAGGCCGCCGAGGTCTTGGCCGCCCACGAACCGATCCTGGCGGAAATGGGCTTCATGGAATGCGCCCGGCTGATGCTGTTCGGCGTCGACTGCTATGTCTCGCGTTCGGGCTATACCGGCGAGGACGGCTATGAGATTTCGGTCCCGGCGGACCAGGCCGAGCGCGTCTGGAACACCCTGCTGGAAGACGCCCGCGTCAAGCCGATCGGCCTTGGCGCCCGCGACAGCCTGCGCCTGGAGGCCGGCCTGCCGCTGCACGGCCACGACATCGACCCGACGACCTCGCCGGTCGAAGGGGCTCTGACCTTCGCCCTGTCCAAGTCGCGCAAGGAGCGGGCGGATTTCAACGGCGCCGACCGCATCTTGAAGGAACTGGCCGATGGCCCGTCTCGCGTCCGCATCGGCCTGATCGTCAAGGAAGGCGCCCCGGCCCGCGAAGGCGCCGAGATCGCCGACGCAGACGGCAATGTCATCGGCAAGGTCACCTCGGGCGGCCCCTCCCCCACCTTGGGCAAGAACATCGCCATGGGCTTCGTGCCGCCGGCCTTTGCGGCCCTGGGCACGGACCTGAAGGTCATCGTGCGCGGCAGGTCCGCCGCCGCCGAAGTCGTCGCCATGCCCTTCGTGGCGCAACGCTATTACCGCAAACCGAAGACCGTCTGAGGATCAGATCATGAAGTTCACCAAGGATCACGAGTGGGTCAGCCTGGACGGCGACATCGCCACCGTGGGCATCTCCAAACACGCCGCCGACGCCCTGGGCGACGTGGTGTTCGTGGAAGTGCCTGAGGTCGGCAAGACCGTCGCCAAGGGCGCCAGCTTCGCCGTGGTCGAGAGCGTCAAGGCCGCCTCCGACGTCTACGCCCCCGTCTCGGGCGAGGTGGTCGAGGCCAACGACGCCCTGTCGACCGCCCCGGAAACCGTCAACGCCGCTCCGGAAGGCGACGGCTGGTTCGCCAAGATCAAGGTGTCGGACGTCTCGGAGCTGGACGCCCTGATGGACCAGGCCGCCTACGACGCCTTCCTCGCCACCCTCTAATCTCAAACTCCGTCACCCTCGGGCTTGACCCGAGGGCCGGAGGATCAACCACTCGTGCGAAGCCTTAGACGCACGAGCCGCACAACATCCGATCCTCGGGTCAAGCCCGAGGATGACGGGTGAAGGAAACCGGCAATGCGTTATCTCCCCCTGACGCCCGACGACCGCACGGCGATGCTCGCCGCCATCGGCGTGAAATCCATTGACGACCTGTTTGTGGACGTGCCCGAGGCGGCGCGTCTGGACGGCCCCGTGGACCTGCCCCGGGTGGCGGGCGAGCTGGAGGTCGAGCGCGCCCTGTTCGCCATGGCGGCCAAGAACGCCACGGCCGGCGCCGTGCCCTTCTTCTGCGGCGCAGGGGCCTACAAACACCATGTCCCGGCGACGGTGGACCACATCATCCAGCGGTCGGAATTCCTGACCAGCTACACCCCCTATCAGCCGGAAATCGCCCAGGGCACGCTGCAGTATCTGTACGAGTTCCAGACCCAGGTGGCGAACCTGACCGGCATGCCGGTGGCCAACGCCTCGCTGTATGACGGTTCGACCGCCATGGCCGAGGGCGTGCTGATGGCGACCCGCGTGACCCGTCGCAACAAGGCGGTGATCTCGGGCGGCGTCCACCCCCACTACGTCAAGGCGACCGAGACCGTGGTCCACGCCGTCGGCGTCGAGACGCAAGTCCTGGCTCCCGCCGTCGACGCCGAGGCCGCCGTGATCGACCAGATCGGTCCCGACACCGCCTGCGTCGTGGTTCAGACCCCGAACGTCTTCGGTGCCGCAACGGATGTCACGAAGATCGCCGAGGCCGCCCATGCAGCCGGCGCCCTGCTGATCGTCGTGGTGACGGAAGCCGTGTCTATGGGCCTGCTGAAGTCGCCCGGCGAGATGGGCGCGGACATCGTCGCCGCCGAGGGCCAGTCGATCGGCAACGCACTGAACTTCGGCGGCCCCTATGTCGGCCTGTTCGCCACGCGCGAGAAGCTGATCCGCCAGATGCCCGGCCGCCTGACCGGCGAGACCGTGGACGCCGACGGCGAGCGCGGCTTCGTCCTGACCCTGTCCACGCGGGAACAGCACATCCGCCGCGACAAGGCGACGTCGAACATCTGCACCAATTCCGGCCTCTGCACCCTGGCCTTCACCATCCACATGAGCCTGCTGGGCGAGACGGGCCTGCGCAAACTGGCCCTGCTGAACCACGAGAAGGCCCTCGCCACGCGCGACGCCCTGGCCGCCGTTCCGGGCGTCGAAATCCTGACCGACCGCTTCTTCAACGAGTTCGCGGTGCGCCTGCCCAAGAACGCGGCCGAGGTCGTGGATCAGTTGGCCGCCCATCACGTCCTGGCCGGCGTGCCCTACAGCCGCCTGGCACCCGACGCCGGCATGGACGACGTCCTGCTGGTCGCTGCGACCGAAACCACCCTTGACGCCGACATCAAGCTCCTGGCGACCGCCCTCGCCAAGGTGCTGGCGGCCTGAGCGGAGACAAGACCATGAGCACCATGAACACCGTCGGCCGCCCGACCGCCCCGAACCAGGTACAGACCAAGCCCGCCACCCTGACCGGCGGGCGCGGCCTGTTGCAGAACGAGCCGCTGATCTTCGAAGGCGAAGGCTGGGGCAAGACCGGGGTCGACCTGCCCGAACCGAAGACCGATGCGTCGGACCTGGGCGACCTGGTCCGCAAGGATCCGATCGGCCTGCCCGGCCTGTCGGAGCCCGAGGCCATGCGCCACTATGTGCGCCTGTCGCAGAAGAACCACGCCATCGACCTGGCCATCTATCCGCTGGGCTCGTGCACGATGAAGCACAACCCGCGCCTGAACGAGAAGATGGCGCGTCTGGCCGGTTTTTCGGACATCCACCCCCTGCAGCCGATGTCGACGGTTCAGGGCGCGCTGGAGCTGATGGATACGCTGGCCCATTGGCTGAAGACCCTGACCGGCATGCCCGCCGTCGCGCTATCTCCGAAAGCGGGAGCGCACGGCGAACTGTGCGGCCTGATGGCCATTCGCGCCGCGCACGAGGCCTCGGGCCAGCATGAGAAGCGCCGCAAGGTGCTGGTGCCCACCAGCGCCCACGGCACCAACCCGGCCACCGCCGCCTTCGTCGGCTATACCGTCGTCGAGGTCGCCCAGACCGAGGACGGCCGCGTGGACGTGGCCGACCTGGCGTCCAAGCTGGGCGACGACGTCGCCGCCATCATGGTGACCAACCCCAACACCTGCGGCTTGTTCGAGCGCGACATTCTGGAAATCAGCCGCCTGACGCACGAGGCGGGCGCCTATTTCTACTGCGACGGCGCCAACTTCAACGCCATCGTCGGCCGGGTGCGTCCGGGCGATCTGGGCGTGGACGCCATGCACATCAACCTGCACAAGACCTTCTCGACGCCGCACGGCGGCGGCGGGCCGGGCGCGGGTCCGGTGGTGCTGTCACAGGCCCTGGCGCCCTTCGCCCCCGCCCCCTGGGTCGTGCATGACGATAGCGGTTACGCGCTGATCGAACGGGAAGAAGGCGACGCAGCCCAGGCCTTCGGCCGCCTGTGCGCCTTCCAGGGGCAGATGGGCATGTATGTGCGCGCCCTGTCCTACATGATGAGCCACGGCGCCGACGGCCTGCGTCAGGTCGCCGAGGATGCGGTGCTGAACGCCAACTACATCAAGGCCCGCCTGTCGGACCTGATGAGCGCAGCCTTCCCCGACGGCCCCTGCATGCACGAGGCCCTGTTCGACGACGAATGGCTGAAGGGCACGGACGTCACCACGCTCGACTTCGCCAAGGCGATGATCGACGAGGGCTTCCACCCGATGACCATGTATTTCCCCCTGGTCGTCCACGGGGCCATGCTGATCGAGCCGACCGAGACCGAGTCCAAGGCCGAGCTGGATCGCTTCATCGAGGCCATGCGCCTGCTGGCCCAGGCGGCCAAGGCCGGCGACGTCGACCGCTTCAAGGGCGCCCCCTTCCACGCCCCCCTGCGTCGTCTGGACGAAACCCGCGCCGCCCGCTCGCCGGTGCTGCGCTGGACCGCCCCTGCGGGTTCGAACCAGGCGGCCTAAGCCGCTCTTGGCGTCCGCCGTCCTGGATCAGGGCGGCGGACGCTGGCCCGCCATGCGTCTCAGGACGGCGAAGGCTTCGCGGCCGAACCGTTCAGGCCCTTCGCCCGGATGGGCGAGCCAGGCCTCGCCGGCCAGTTTCATGATGCTGACGCCGATCGCCGCCGCGACGCGACAGGCGACGTCGTCCGGGGCCAATCCCTTCCGCTCGGCCAGCGTCTGGGCCAGCAGCCGCTCCACCCCTTCATACTTTGCGTGATCACCGGCCTGAAGGGCGGGCGTCTGATGGATCAGCCGCGTCAGGTCCAGCATGTCGGGCGTCTGGAAGCGCGCGGCGACATCGGCCAGCCCCCCCTCCACCATATCGAGCAGCGGTTCGTCGCACGGCCGGGCCGCCACCGCCTGGGCGATCATCTCAGGGATCTGGGCCTTGAGGGAAAAGACGATCTCTTCCTTGGAGCCGAAATAGTTCAGCAGGGTGCGGCGCGATACGCCCGCCGCCGCCGCCACCTCGTCCAGGGTGGCGCCGTCAAATCCCTTTTCGATGAACAGCCGCAGGCCTTCGGCCTGAATGCGGGCGTGGGTTTCCAGCCGCTTCCGCGCACGCAGACCCTGCTCGTCAGGAAAAACTTTTTCTTGCACTTCTTGCATATTTGCACCGGATGCAGATATGCAAGCCGGAGCCCTTCGGAAATTCAGTTCACCCCAGGATAGCCGCAATGACCCAATGGACGACAGCCGATATTCCCGACCAGAGCGGCAAGCTGGTCATCATCACCGGGGCGACCGGCGGCATCGGCTTGGAGGCGGCGCTCGTTCTGGCTGGAAAGGGCGCCGAGGTCGTTCTGGCCGCGCGCAATCCGGACAAGGGCGATCAGGCGGAAAGGCTGATCCGCAGTCGCCACCCTGAGGCCCTCGTGCGGTTCGAACGGCTGGACCTGGCGGACCTCAGCTCTGTCGCCGCCTTCGCCGAGGCCCTCCTGGCGGCGGGTCGGCCGGTCGACATTCTGATCAACAATGCGGGCGTCATGGCCGTGCCCCGTCGCCGAACGACCATCGATGGTTTCGAGATGCAGTTCGGAACCAACTATCTATCCCACTTCGCCCTGACCGGCCGGCTCCTGCCACTGCTGACGGCGGCTCAGGCGCGAGTGGTGCAGTTGTCCAGCGTGGCCCATCGCGGCGGTCGGATTCAGCTCAGAGATCTGAACTATCGCTCCGGTTACCGGCCCTGGCCCGTCTATCAGCAGTCCAAACTGGCGATGCTGATGTTCGCCCTGGAGCTTCAGCGCCGCAGCGATCGCGAAGATTGGGGCCTGACCAGCGTGGCCGCCCATCCCGGTTTCGCCCGGACGGATCTGATCGCCAACGGCCACGCCGGCAGCCCGCCCGGACTTTTCGCCTTGGTCAGCCGCCTTCTGGCGCGCGTGGCCAGCCATTCGGCGGCCGACGGCGCCTTGCCGATTCTGATGGCGGCGACCCTGCCCCAGGCCGAACCCGGCGCCTATTACGGCCCTCAGGGCTGGCAGGAGATGCGGGGTGCGCCCGGCCGCGCCCTCATCAAGCCCCAGGCGCTGGATGTCGAAACCGCCCGCGCCCTGTGGTCCGAGTCCGAACGCCTGACCGGCGTCCACTACGGCTGACCAAGGCCCAGCCGCGTCCTGTGGGACACAGACTGCGACAATCCGGCTTCATGACCAAAGCTTCATAGGAAAGCCACGGATCGGCCATCGAACCGGATCTTAAGGGGTTATGTGACAACCTCGCCACGGTCGCTCTTTCCCTTCCCGGCTTGGGATCGGGTGGGCGTGGCGACCGTTGTCACACCTCAGTCAGTCCTCCTCCCTCCCGGCGCCCTCGTGATCTCCGCACCCGCTCTCGTCCTGTCCTCCGCCTCGCCTCGCAGCCGCAAGCTGCGGGTGCTGAAGCGTTGGGCCCTGATGGCGGGCGGGCTGTTCGTGGTCCTGCTTGGCATTCTGATCGCCCCCCTGCCCGGCCCCGGCGGCGTCCCGGTGATCGCGGTCGGCCTGATGCTGATCCTGAAGAGCTCCTTCTGGGCCAAGCGACAGTTCATCCGCGCCCAGTACGCCCGGCCCAAATGGGTCTATCCCTTCCGGCGGCTGATGCGGAAAAAGCCGGAGTTCGCGCCGGTCTTCTGGCAACAGGCCTTGCGCGCCGAAAAGGTGATCCTGACCCGGCGTCGGCGCGGCCTGATCCGTCTGCGCAAGGGCCTTCGCCGCTACATCCGCAAACTGTTCCGCTGACCGCGCGCGCATCAGCGATCATTTCGCGCTTGCGTTGCTGCGTTCGCTAACCACGGCAACGTGAACGCCGACCGTCCGAGTCAGGCGTATTCTGTCCCAGCGTTATCAGAGAACCAGAAAAGCGTTGGGAGGCGCTAAGGTCATGATGTCACGCTTACAAAAAGGTCTGATCGCCGGTTTCGCCGCCACGGTCGCCGTGTCCCTGCTGGAAATACCCAATCTGTTCCTGAACTGGTTCGACCCGTTCCAGAGCGTCATCGCCGCCCTGATCGGCATGCCCGACGCCCTGGCCGTGGGCTGGGTTCTTCATGCGGTGGCCGGGGTGCTGATCCTGGGCCCCCTGTTCGCCTACCTCTGCCCGCGACTGCCCACCGACACGCCCGAGACCAAGGGCATCGTCTTTGCGGTCGGCGCCTGGGTGGTGATGATGGCCGGCGTCTTCATCGTCGGCGACTACCGTACCTTCAACGCCGGCTCGGGCTTCGGCACCATCGCCTGGCTTCTGGTCACCCATGCCGTGTTCGGGATCGTCCTGGGCAATGTCTATGCCCGGCTGGTCGCGCGCGACAAGCGCCAGACGCCCCATGTGATCGGCGGCGCCACGGCCCACTGATCTCGGCGGGCCGGACGGCCTGGTCTCCAGGCCGTCCCTGCGTCCGGCTTTCTACACAGACGAACCGGACGGTGGGCCGACGGCTTCCCCTGCGATGAACCGCAAGGAAGATCCGACGCGCCGAGGGCGCATCCGCTGGGAGCCTCTGCTGATCGGCGGGGTGGTCCTGGCCCTGGTCGCCTATTACCTCGTCGCGGAGGTGATATGGCGAAATCCTCAGGCCGCCAGCGACAGCGAGACGGCCGTAGTCCAACCGGCCGTCGTGCCGCCGCCCGGCGGTGCCGTCCCGCCCAGCGCGCCCGCCGTGGCGCCCGGCGACAATCCGGCCCTGCGCGGCCAGTCTGCCGTGCGCGGCGACGGCACGCCCCTGAACGGCTCCACCACCTCGACGCCGCCCCCGCAGCCGATGCAGACCGATGACTGAACCCGACCGCGATCCGGACGGCTTCAGCCGCCGCAGTGAAAGCGGCCCGCCCTTCCGCATCATGGGCGGGGTCATCGTCTTCATCCTGGTGATGATCGCTGTGGTTCTGACGGTCAGCGGCGTCATCGGGCGCTGAGGGGCCGCCCCAAAACGACTTCGGCCGAAACCGCCAGAGCGATTTCGGCCGAAGGACGGGCGTTGAGACCCGGTCAGACTTGAGGTCGTCAGTTCAGGCGGTCGCCGATCTGGGCGATGGCGGCGTCCAGCAGCGGATCCTTGGCGCCGCCGGCGAGGCGGGCGGCCAGGATCTGTTCCGCGGCCTTGGCGGCCAGGTCGGCGGCGGCGGCCTTGACCTCGGCGGACGCCTGGGCCTCGGCCTGGGCGATGCGGGCCTCGGCCATCTTCTGGCGACGGGCCAGAGTCTCTTCCAGCTTGGCCTTGGATTCGACTTCCAGACGACGGGCGTCGGCTTCCGCCTGGGCCATCATATCAGCGGCCTGGGCCTCGGCCTCGGCCTTCTCCTTGCGGATTTGGGCCAGCAGGGCTTCGGCCTCGGCGCGCAGACGGGCGGCCTCGTCCAGGTCGGCCTGGATCTTGGCGCCCTTGGCGTCCAGCTGGGCGGCGACCATCTTGGGCACGCCGACGGCGATCAGAATACCGAAGAAGATCAGCAGGCCGACGCCGACCCAGATCTCGGGATTCGACAGGTCCCAGATGCCCGGTTCAAAGATCAGGTTCATCAGGCGGCTCCCTTGGCGAGGTCGAGTTCGGCCTTGGTCGCGGCCTGGCCGGTCAGGCGCTCCACCATGGCGGCGGCGGCGTCGGAGGCGATGGTCGAGACATTGCCCATGGCGGCGTCGCGGGTCTTGGCGATGGCGGCCTCGGCTTCGGCGATGCGGGCATTGACCACGGCTTCTTCAGCAGCCTGGCGCGCGTTGGCTTCTTCCGTGACGCGCGCCTTGGCGGCGGCGGCGGTGGCGCGGGCGTCGGCGCGGGCCTTGGCCAGATCGGCCTGGGCCTGGGCGGCCTGTTCGGCGGCCTCGGCCTGGACCTGACGCGCGGTGGCGACGGCGCCCGAGATGGTCTCGCGACGTTCATCCATGACGCGGCGCAGGCGCGGCGCGAAGACCTTGGCGATCAGGAAATAGAGCAGGAAGAACAGGACCAGCAGATAGCCCATCTGCCCGGCCCAGTGCTGGGTCTCGAACTGGGGCAGTCCGCCGCCGCCGTGGCCTTCGGCCTCGGTGGTCGCGTGCGTGTCGTTAGAATTGGGTGCGGCCATGGTGTCCGTTCGTCCGAAAAGCAGAAAGGCGGCGACGGCCTCAGCGAGAAGCCGCCGCCGCCCTAAACCCCGGATAGATCAGGAGTTCAGGATCAGGATGCCCAGCACGAAGGCCAGGATGCCCAGGGCTTCGGCCAGAGCCGCGCCCACGAACAGGTTGCCGACTTGCGAGGCGGCGGCCGACGGGTTGCGCAGCGCGCCGTTCAGGAAGTTGGCGAAGATGTTGCCCACGCCGATGGCCGAGCCGATCATGCCGAGGGTGGCCAGGCCGGCGCCGATGTACTTGGCGGCTTCAGCTTCCATGGTGAGTATCCTTGTTTCAGTCAGGTGGGTTGGAAGAAGGGAGTTCTCGAACTGGGCCGGGCCTTAATGGCCTTCACCCAGGTTGACCACATCATTGAGATAGATGCTGGCCAGAACGGCGAACACGAACGCCTGAAGGAAGGCGACGAGGAATTCGAGGGCGGTCAGGGCGACGACCATGGTCATCGACAGGGCGGCGATCGGCAGGCCCCACAGGCCCAGGCCCTCGCCGACGAAGGCGCCGGCGCCCAGGGCCACGACGAAGCCGGCGAAGATCTTCAGCGCGACGTGGCCGCCCAGCATGTTGCCGAACAGACGAAGAGCCAGGGTCACCGGACGCAGCAGGAAGGACAGGAACTCGATCGCGCCGACGACGGGGCGCAGCACCAGAGGCGCGCTGGCCGGCCAGAACAGTTTGAAGAAGCCCAGGCCGTTCTTCAGGAAGCCCACGCCGATGACCAGCAGGATGGTCAGGGCGGCGAAGGTGACCGTAACCGCCAGCTGCGACGTCGCGGTGAAACTGAGGAACATGCCCAACAGGTTCATCACCAGCACCAGGAGGAACAGGCTGAAGACGAACGGGAAATATTTGCGGCCGTCGTGGCCGATGATGGAATCGGTCACCCCGTCGATCATGTCGAACAGGCTTTCGCCGGCCGTCTGCAACCGTCCCGGCACCACCTTGGCGCTCGAGGTGACCAGTTGCAGGAACAGGACGATGGCCACGAAGGCGACCGTCATGGCGACGTGCGAATTGGTGATCGCCAGCTGGGTGTGGCCGAAGACAGGCAGGTTCACCGCGCCGAAATCGACGAGCGGCTGGATCTTAAACTGGTGAAGCGGATCGGCCATCAGCCTATCGGTCCTCGTCTTCCTCGTCGTCGAAGGGGACCGATTTCGGTTCGATCCCGCTCGCCTTCGCCTGCGCCATCAGCCGGTTGGCTGTGCGGCGCGCCATGTAAATCGACAGGGCGAAGCCCAGAAGGACTCCGCCGATGATACCCCAGGGATTGGTCCCAAACAGTCGGTCCGCCCCAAAACCTAGCCCCAAGCCCAGGAAGACCCCGCCGAGCAGTTCGGCGACGATCTTGTAGGCCTGGCTCGTCACCGCCTGAGCCGCGAGGTGCTCCGACGCCTTCTGAACCGTCTTGTCCTCCAACGCGGATGCGCTGTCTTGGAGGCGTTTGATCGCCTCTTCGCGCGATTCCGACATTGGGGACATGGCCTGTGCGCTCAGCGCCCGAACAATGTGTTGAGGCAGGTCTGAATTCGGCGCGGAAACTAATCGTGAGCGGCCGGTTGGTCAAGGCGTCGTGAACTTAGTCTAAATCTTTGTTCCGAATGGATTTTCAATGAGAACCAGCCGACCGTGGCGATGCGTCGCTGCCTTGAGGTGCGGATTCGCTCGCCCCGCATGGCGATATGGTCCGCGAACGACTAGGTTGGCGGTCATGAACATGCACGTCCCCTCCCCTGCGCCCGAACGCCGCCCGATCGCCGTGCGGCTGGCGACGCCGCGGGGCTTCTGCGCCGGGGTTGATCGGGCGATCCAGATCGTCGAGCGCGCCATCGAGAAGTTCGGCGCCCCTGTCTATGTCCGCCACGAGATCGTCCATAACCGCCATGTGGTCGAGCGGCTGAAGGCCATGGGCGCCGTCTTCGTCAAGGAACTGGACGAATGCCCCGACGACCGACCGGTCGTCTTCTCGGCCCACGGGGTGCCCAAGTCCGTGCCGGCGGCGGCGCGGTCGCGCGAGCTGCTGTTCCTGGACGCCACCTGTCCCCTGGTGTCCAAGGTCCACGTCGAGGCCGAGCGTCATCATGCCGCAGGTCGCCATATCATCCTGATCGGCCACGCCGGCCACCCGGAGGTGATCGGCACCATGGGCCAGCTGCCGCCCGGCGCCATCAGCCTGGTCGAGACCGAGGCCGACGCCGAGGCCTTCGAACGCCCCGGCGACGCCCCCCTGGCCTATGCGACCCAGACCACCCTGTCGGTCGACGACACGGCGGGCATATTGAAGGTGCTGAAGCGGCGCTTCCCCGAACTGCCCGATCCGCACAAGGAAGACATCTGCTACGCCACCACCAATCGCCAGGAGGCGGTCAAGGTGCTGGGCGAGGGCTGCGAACTGGTGCTGGTGGTCGGATCGAAGAACTCGTCCAACTCGGCCCGGCTGGTCGAGGTGGCGATGCGCGCCGGCGCCCGCGACGCCCGCCTCGTCGATGACGCCTCCCAGGTGGACTGGGACTGGTTCGACGGGGTTCAGACGGTCGGCGTCACCGCCGGCGCCTCGGCGCCCGAGCCTTTGATCGCCGCCCTGGTGGACGCCATCGCCGAACGGTTCGACGCCACCGTGACCGAGGACGCCGGCGCGCGTGAGACCGTGACCTTCAAACTGCCGCGCCAGCTGACCGCCTGAGCGCGGCGTCCGACGGCTATCGCTCCTCGCCGACGAAGTCCTGGGCGAACTCGGGGCTGTCTTCGTCCAGCAGGGGCGCCTCCTCCTCATCCGCCCCGGTCGCACGACTGGGGTCGGGCAGTTCGAACCCGACGGGGGCCGACAGGTCCAGAAGCCCGGCGGCCTTCATCTCCTGAACCCCCGGCAGGTCATACAGACTGGCCAGGCCGAAATGCTCCAGGAACCGGTCGGCGGTGCCGTAGGTTACGGGCCGACCCGCTGTCCGCCGCCGCCCTCGCAGACGCACGAACCCCATCTCCAGCAACAGGTCCAGCGTGCCCTTGGACAGGCTGACGCCGCGCACGCTCTCGATCTCGGCGCGGGTCACGGGCTGGTGGTAGGCGATGATGGCCAGGGTCTCCAGCGCCGCCTTGGACAGGCGGCGGGGCTCCTCCCGCTCTTGGCTCATCATGAAGGCCAAGTCCGCCGCCGTGCGGAACCGCCAGCGGTCGGCCACGCAGTCCAGCTCCACCCCCCGCCCCTCGTAACGGGCGCGCAGGCCCGACAGAGCCCGGCCGACGTCGGCGCCTTCGGGGAGGCGCGCCCCGATCTCGGCGGCGCTCAGCGGGCCGGCGGCGGCGAACAGCAGGGCCTCAACCCGGCGCTCGATCTCGGCCTCATCGGGCTGGAAGGACAGGTCAGACATGGGCCAACTCCCGACTTTCGGCGCCGACGCCCCTAGCCCAAAGTTCGTCATCCTCGCCCTTGTGGCGAGGATCCAGACTCCCGGTTTCTCCGAAGATGCGCCCATGCCCGGCGCCGGGATTCTGGATCCTAGGGACAAGCCCTAGGATGACGGCCTTGACGGTGCAAAAACCAACACGCATCACGGCGTCAGCTCCAGCGGCTGCCCCAGGCCCCGCCGCTTCAGATACAGGTCCGCAAACGGCGCCGTCTGGCGAATGTCCATGGCCCCCTCCTTCACCAGCTCCAGACTGGCCGACAGGGTCGAGGCGGTATAGCTGGCCTGGCTGGGGCCCTCAGGGTCTTCGGGACGGGGCGCGACCTGGTCCAGCGGGGTCCAGTCTGCGAGACGCGGCATGATCTCGCGCAGCCAGTCGCGCGCCGCCTCCAGCGGAAAGGCCTCGACCCGCTGGCCGGGCGAATAGCGTCGCGCCTCCTCGCGTCGGCGCTGGGTCACATAGGCGCTCATCAACTCATACAGGCTGGCGTCGATCCGGTCGGACGGCACGATCACCGTCGCCTCGGGATCGCCCCGGGTGAAGACGTCGCGCTTCAGCTGGGGACGGGCCATCAGCTGTTCGACCGCCTTGCGCATCGCCTCCAGCTTCTGCAGGCGAAAGGCCAGGGCGGCGGCCATGGCCTCGGCCGGCGGCTCCTCCCCCTTGCCCTTTTCGGTGCGGGGCAGCAGCAGCCGGGACTTCAGATAGGCCAGCCAGGAGGCCATCACGAGATAATCGGCCGCCAGGGCGAAGTT
Source organism: Brevundimonas sp. Br13 (assembly GCF_055391505.1). Taxonomy (NCBI): domain Bacteria; kingdom Pseudomonadati; phylum Pseudomonadota; class Alphaproteobacteria; order Caulobacterales; family Caulobacteraceae; genus Brevundimonas; species Brevundimonas sp. Br13. Next base: position 2,876,865 of record NZ_AP044008.1, read on the forward strand.
GCGCCGCCGCGCCTCGTGCACGAAGGCCAGATACTGCTCCGCCAGCTGGGTGATCGACAGTTTCAGCAGATCGACCTTCTGCGTCCGCGCCAGGGCCAGGAGGACGTGCAGCGGCCCTTCATAGCCGTCCAGATCGACGACGAAGGCCTCGCGCTCCTCGACCTCCTCGGCGTTGAAATCGAGGTTCGGCTGAAACGCCTCGCTCACGCCTGCGCCTCCCCCACGTCCGGTCCTTTAGCCGCGTCCGTCTTGCCCGCCATTGCGCGGAAGAAGCGTTCGTGCCCGGCGACGGGATCCAGCGGTTCCGGCGTCCGAACGATCCGGGCCAGGGCCGCCTCGGCGCGCCGTTTCGCACCGCCCTTCAGCGGACCGACGCCCTCGGCGACCTGACGCATCTCGTCCATGTCGCCGTTCCAATGGATGACGACGTCGCATCCCGCCTTCAGCGCCTTGTGCGCCCTCTGGGTCAGAGAGCCGGACAGGGCGTTCATCACCAGATCGTCCGACAGCAACAGACCGCCGAAGCCTAGCCGTTCGCGGATCAGCCGGATCGCCTTCTTGGACTGGGTGGCCGGGCGTTTGGGGTCGATGGCGCTGAAGACGATATGGGCCGTCATGCCGATCGGCATGTCGGACAGGGCCTTGAACGGGGCGAAATCCAAGGCGTCCAGCGTCTCGAGATCGGCATGGACCGTCGGCAGGTCCTTGTGGGTGTCGGCGAAGGCGCGACCGTGCCCCGGCATGTGTTTGATGCAGGGCAGGACCCCGCCCGCCAGCAGACCCTCCGCCGCCGCCCGTCCCAGCAGGGCCACGTTCTGCGGGTCGCGGCCATAGGCGCGGTCGCCGATGATGTCGTGGGCCCCGGGCACGGGCACGTCCAGCACCGGCAGCAGATCAATATTGATTCCGACCTCGCGCAGATCGTGCGCCATCAGCCGCGCACCGAGACGGACCAGGTCTCGGGCGTCCGCCGGGTCGTTCGTCGCCTTAAGATAGGCGTCGCCCGGCGGATATTTGGGCCAGTGCGGCGGCCCCATCCGCTGGACCCGCCCGCCCTCCTGGTCGATCAGGATCGGCGCGTCACGGTCGCCTATGGCCGCGCGCAGCTCGTCCGTCAGGGCCCGCACCTGTTCCGGGCTGTCAATATTGCGCCGGAACAGGATGAAACCCCACGGCCGCGCCTCGGCGAAGAAGGCGCGTTCGTCTTCCGTCAGCCGATGGCCGGCGCAGCCGTAGATGGCGGCGGAGGTCACCGAACGATGCAATCCCGCCCGGCGGCCTTCAGGGCGTTGCAGAAGGCGACCGCCCGCTCGCGCGACAGGCCGGTGAAGGTGGTGCGGTACAGGGTCGAACCGCTGGACGAGGTCACTTCGGTCACCCGCTTTTCGGCGCCCGACGCATATTGGCTGAAACGGCCGGCGACGGCGGCGTATTCCCGGTCGGCGATCTCCGTCGAGGAGAAGGCGCCGATCTGGACCGAGGCCGAACCGCCGGCGGCGGCGGGAGCCGTCGGCGCGGGAGCGGCGGGCGTGGTCGCCTCGGTCTTGGGCGCCGGGGTGGCCGGACGGGGCGCAGCGGCGGCGGGCGGCAGGCCCTGGCCGGTCGGCGCGGCGGTCGGCGGTGCGGCCGGGCGCGGCTGGGGCGTCTCGGGCGGCGGGGTGAAGGTCACGGGCGCGTCGGCGGTCTCGGTCTCGTCGCGATAGACCCGCACGCCCTCGGCCGGATCGACCGGCTGGGCGTCCAGGGGGGCGGCGGTCTTCATCTCGCCGACGGCTTGGCCCACGGCCGGCGGGGCGTCGGTCGAGGCCCGCATGCCCGAGCGATAGAAGAAGATGACGGCGATGATCAGCACCAGCAGCACCACGCCGCTGACGATCAGGGTCACGGGCGGCGCCTTGCCCCCGCCCGAGCCGACGTTTCGGCCGCCGCCGCGCGGGTCATAGGTGTTCCGGCGGAACGGCAGGTCGTCGTCGGTCGGAGGCGTATAGGCGCCTCGGCCGGGTCGGTTCTCGTCATCGAAAGACATGGTGTCGCTCCGCCGTCTGTCCGACGCAGCGAATCGGCGCGTCGAACGGTTAGTTTAACGCCCCGCCGCCGTCTTTCGAATCACAGATCGAGCGCCAGGTCGAGGCTGAACAATTTCTGGTGGACTTCGATCGCATAGCGGTCGGTCATGCCGGCGATGTAATCACAGACGGCGCGCGCCCTGCGGGTCCGATCCTCGGTCTGGGCCGGCACGCCCCATTCCGGCGGCATGACCTCCGGCTCAGCCATGAACAGTTCGAACAGCTGCGACAGCACCCGCCGCGCCTGGCTGCGCGTCCGGTTGACGCGATAGTGGCGATACATCCGCTCGAACAGGAATTTGCGCAGGATCGCCAGGTCCGCGTGCATCGACCGGGAGAAGTCCACCAAAGTCCGCGAGGCGTTGCGCACATCCTCGGTCGAGCCGATCTGGTCCTCCTCCAGCCGTCGCGCCGTCTCGGCCAGCACGTCCTCGACCATGACCCCGATCATCCGCCGCACCGCCTCGATCCGCAGCATCCGGTCGTCGATGGCGGGCCAGTCGCGGCGGACCTCCGCCAGGGTCGGGCCGATCAGGGGCACCTGATCCAGATCCTGAAGCGTGATCAGCCCGGCCTGCACCCCGTCGTCCACATCGTGATTGTTATAGGCGATGTCGTCGGCGATGGCGGCGCACTGGGCCTCCAGCGAGGCGAAACTGTCCAAACGCAGGTCCCAGTTCGCCTCTCCGCCTGTCCGATAGGGACGCACCACCGACCAGGCCGCTTCGTCCAGCCGATGCGACACCGGGCCGTTGTGCTTGATGACGCCCTCGACCGTCTCCCAGCTCAGGTTCAGCCCGTCGAACTGGGGATAGCGGGTCTCCAGCTCGGTGATGACGCGGAAACTCTGCACATTGTGGTCGAAGCCCCCGTAGTCGGCCATCTGGATGACCAGCTCGTCCTCGCCCGCATGGGCGAACGGCGGATGGCCCAGGTCGTGGGCCAGGGCGATGGTCTCGGCCAGGTCGTCGTCCAGCCGCAGGGCATGGGCCAGGGACCGGGCGATCTGGGCCACCTCCAGCGAATGGGTCAGGCGGGTGCGATAGTGGTCGCCTTCATGGGCCACGAAGACCTGGGTCTTCTCCTTCAGGCGACGAAAGGCGGTGGCGTGGATGATCCGGTCGCGGTCGCGGGCGAAGGCGGTGCGGGTGCGGCTGGGCGGTTCGAAGAAGCGACGGCCCTTGGTCAGATCGGCGCGTTCGGCGTAGGGGGCGAGAGTCATCGGGCTCAAGTCGTCAACTTTGAAGCGGCTTTGATCGGACGGGCCCTTTGCGAACGCCCGCACGCGCCTCATATAGACAGCTGTGAGCACCGTCCAATCCACAGAACCGTCCACACCCGCCTTCAGCGTCGCCACGCGCGCGCCGGAAGGGATCGTCCTGGCCGCCAGCGCCGCCGATCGTCTGGCCCGGCTCAGCGCGGCCGAAGGCAAGGCCCTGATGCTGCGCGTCGCTGTCGACGGGGGCGGCTGTTCGGGGTTTCAGTACCGGTTCGAACTGGTCGAGACGGCCGAGGACGACGATCTTAGGATCGAGGCCCAGGGCCAGACGGCCCTGATCGACCCCGTCTCGGTCCCCTTTCTGAAGAATTCCGAGATCGCCTATGTCGATGAACTGGCCGGCGCCCAGTTCGTGGTCCGCAATCCCAACGCCGCCTCAAGCTGCGGCTGCGGCGTCAGCTTCTCGATCTGACGCCGATCACCGTCGGCGCCGGATCAGGGCCCAGACGGTGACGATCACGGTCGAGGCCAAGAGGGCCGAAAAGACGGCGTCCCAGGCGCCGTCCTCCAGCAATGCCCCGATCAGCCCCGTCAGGCTGAGCACGAACACCCAAAGCGGCGCGCCGAAGATGGCCCACAGGCTGCGATCCTTGCGGCTCATGACGGCGTCCGCCGTCCCTTGCCCAGCCACAGATAGAGGCCGGACCCCAGGATGACGATGGTCGCCAGGTCCAGCAGCGCCCACAGGATTTTCAGCCCCAGCCCCCCGTAGTCGCCGAAATGCAGCGGCTGGGACAGGGACAGGGCCTTCACATACCAGGGCGTCGGGGCCACGGCCGTCAGTTCGCCTGTCCGGGCGTCGATCAGGGCCGGCGTCGTCAGATGGGTCGTCAGCGGCGTGTCGCCGTGGAAGAAGACGGCGTAGTGGTGATCGGTCGAATAGTCGGTTCCGGGAAAGGCGATGAACTGCAGCGTCCTGCCCGGCAGGGCCTGTTTCGCCCGCTCCACCGCCAGGTCCAGCGAGGCCCGCTCGCCGACGGAGGCCGGGGCCTCATGGGCGGCGGTCAGTTCCTTCAGCGCCGTATTCTTCCAATAGGCCAGGATCGGCGTCGCCAGGGTGTTGACCACCCCCGTCGCCCCGACCACCAGCACCCAGGCCACGGTGATGACGCCCAGAAGGTTGTGATAGTCCAGCCAGCGGGTCCGCGCCGACTTCGTCGCCCGCACCGTGCCGAATGGCAGCCGCCGCATGAAGGGGGCGTACAGCACCACCCCCGACACCACCGCCGTGATCAGCATCAGCCCCATCAGGCCCAGGAACAGCATGCCCGGCAGGCCCAGGAACATGTCGGTGTGCAGCTGAAGCAGGAACTCCATCACCGGATGGCCGGCGACCGGCGGGGCGACGGCGCCGCTGGTCTGGTCGATCGGTTCGAAACTGTAGCGACCGGCCGGGCCGTTCGGATTGACGCTGGTGACGTTCACCACCGGCCGATCCACGTCGAAGCTCATGAAGGCCGGAACCTCGCCCGGATGACGCGCCAGGGCCGCCGCCAGCACCTCGTCCAGGCTCGACAACGGCCCGTCGGGCGCGGCGGGCGTCCAGGCCTGCTCCAGCAGCACCTCTTCGATCTCATGGGTGAAGACCAGCGGCAGGCCGGTGACGCACAGCATCAGCAGGAACACGGTCGAGATCAGGCTCGACCATTTGTGCGTCCACGACCAGGCGCGGATCGTCCGCGTCCTCATCCGATCAGAATTCCGCCGAGATCGACAGGGACAGGGTGCGCGGCGCCCCCAGCGTCAGATAGTTGGAGCCCGGATAGCCGCCGACGGCGACCCACTGGTCCTCGTCGGCCACGTTCTCGACCCGCGCCCGGACCGTCAGAGGACGCCCGCCGGCCTCGAAGGCGTAGCGAACCCCGGCGTCGAACCGGGTCCAGGCGTCCAGCTCCAGCGTATTGGCCGCATTCGCCGCCTGGGCGCTGGTGTGGACCACCCGCCCCTCCAGCGTCAGGCCGCTGAGGCGCGGCACGTCCCATTCGACGTTCAGATTGGTCTGGACCTCCGGCACGCCGATGGCCGACTTGCCTTCGTTCGCCGCCGTCAGCGACCGTTTGACCTCGGCGTTCAGCCAGGTCGCCCCGCCGATCAGCCGCAGGCCGTCGATCGGCTCGCCATAGACGGTCAGTTCAACGCCCCGGTTCTCCTGTTCGCCGCCGTCGGAATAGACGCGGGTGGCGGGATCGAAGAAGGCGCTGGGCAGGGTCGTCCTGAAGACGCTCAGCGTCCCGCCGAAGGTTCCGGCGTCATATTTGGCCCCGACCTCGGCCTGTTCGGCGCGGAAGGGCGACAGGACCTCGCCGGCGTTCGCCACGGCTGCGCCGTTGACCACCGCAGGCGCGACCCGTCCGGGCGTCAGGGCCTCGGCATAGTTGGCGTACAGCGAAACCCGGTCGCTGGGCTTGTAGACCAGGGCGAAGGCCGGGGTCGCAGCCTCGCTGGAATAGCCCGAGCCGAAGGCGCCGTCGGCATAGGCGTAGGACTTGGTCTCGATCTCCTGATACCGCACGCCGACGGTCGCCAGCAGACGGCCGTCCAGGAAGGACAGCCTGTCCGCCACGGCGACGCTGGTGTTCTTGACGCGCTCGGTCACCTTCGGATCACTCAGGTCGCCCGAGACGCTGGCGATCGCCGGCGCCGGCGACAGGACCGGATCGGTCAGGGTTCCGAAGCTGTAACCCGCAAAGTTCGACCCCGCCCAGGCGTTCCTCGACTTGGACTGGATCTGAGAGGCCGAGGCGACCAGCCGGTGTCCCACCGGGCCGGTGGTCAGGTCCGCCCGCAGGCCGACGTCGCCCGACCAGACCGTGTCTTTGCGGATATTGTCGAACCGATAGCCCCGGATGGCGCCCGCGGCGTCGGATCGCGGATTGGCCAGGCTGTTGTCCTCCTCGCCGTGACGCCCGCCGAAGGCGGCCCAGGCGGTGACGCTGTCGGTGATGTCGAACTCGCCCCGCACCGCGCCGAACAGCTGTTCCTCATCCGTATAGGTCCAGCGCTGGGCGAAATTCCGATCGGCGGACGGCGCTTCAGGGATGGCGGCGCCGGGCGTCACGCTGGGGCGCGGGGCGTCGATCCGGTGGTCCTGCCAGCCCAGATCGGCCGAAAAGCGAGCCCGCTCGCCCCGCCGGTCCAGGTTCAGGCCCACCACGCGCAGGCTGTTGGTCTGGTCCTCGACCGAGGCTTCGCCGCCCCGGCCGGCGACGTTCAGGCGCGCGCCCCATTCATCCTGATCGCCGAACCGGCGCGCCAGATCGGCCGCGGCGTAGATTTCATCGGCGCCGGACACGCTCGCCGTCAGACGGGTCAGCGGTCCATTGGCCCGCTTGGGCGTCAGGTTGAAGGCGCCGCCCACCCCGGTTCCGCCCGGCGCCGCCCCGTTCAGAAAGGCGCTGGCCCCGCGAAAGACCTCGACCCGCTCGATCAGCTCGGCCGCCACGAACTGGCGCGGCAGAACGCCGTACAGGCCGTTGTAGCTCATGTCGTCCGAATAGACCGGGAAGCCCCGGATCACATACAGTTCCTGGAAATTGCCGAAGCCCTTGGTCACCCGCACCGTCGGATCGTTCTGCAACACGTCGCCGATCCCGCGCGCCTGCTGATCCCGCGCCAGTTTTTCGGTGTAGCTGGTGGTGGAGAAGGGCGTGTCCATCATGTCCAGATTGCCCAACAGCCCGACCCGGCCGCCCCGCGCCACCTGACCGCCCGCCGCCGGCGCCGTCAGATTCACCTGCGAGCCCGTCACCACGATCTCGCCCAGCTCGGTCGGCGCGGCCGGCCCCTGCTGCGCCAAGGCGGGGGCGGCGAGGCTCAGGGCCAGAAGGCTGACGGCGCAGGCGAGACGGATCGGGCGGGCCATGATCTGCAACATATTCTCAAGAACAGAAAGGCGGGCTCCATACGCGCTTCTGCAACTGGTTTGCAATGGCAAGGCGGTGTTCGGCGCCCGGCCATCTTGCCGCACCGGCTCAGGGGACTAGGGTCGAGAGCCGCCACCCTTCTGAACGCCCCCTCTTCAAAGGAGACCGCCATGTTCAGCCTCGCCCTCGCCCTGCTCGCCGGCCCCGTCTCCAGCGAAGTGACCCTGCCCGCACAGCCCGCGCCCCTGCACGGAACCCTGTCGGCGCCCGACAGCCCCGCCGCCGTCGCCGTGATCCTGCCGGGCTCAGGTCCGACGGACCGCGACGGCAACAGCCCCATGGGCGTTTCCGCCTCGACCTATCGCCTGCTGGCCGAGGGGCTGGCGGCGCAGGGGATCGCCACGGTTCGGATCGACAAGCGCGGCATAGCGGCCAGCGCTGCGGCCGGTCCGGCCGAGGCCGATCTGCGCTTTGACGCCTATGCGGCCGACGCCCGCGCCTGGGCCGCCGAGGCCGCCCGTCGCGCCGACAAGCCCTGCGCCTGGCTGATCGGCCACAGCGAGGGCGCCCTGGTCGCCCTGAAGGCCGTCGAGGGTGGAGACGATAAGGTCTGCGGCCTGATCCTGCTGTCCGGCGCCGGGCGCCCCGCGGGCGTGGTCCTGCGCGAACAGCTGGAAAAGGGCCTGCCCGAGCCGTTGAAGGCCCCGGCCTTCGCCGCCCTGACCGAGTTGGAGGCCGGCCGCACCGTCGCCGATCCGCCCCCGGCCCTGGCGGCCCTGTTCCGCCCCTCGGTCCAGCCCTATCTGATCTCCTGGCTGCCGCTGGACCCCGCCGCCCTGATAGCCGCCTATGACGGCCCGGTCTTCATCGGCCAGGGGACCACGGACCTTCAGGTCGGGATCGCCGACGCCCAGGCCCTGGCCGCCGCCGACCCCAAGGCGACGCTGAAACTGTGGGACGGCGTCAACCACATCCTGAAAACCGCCCCCGCCGCCCGCGCCGCCAATCTGGCCACCTATGCCGACCCGGCGTTGCCGCTCGCGCCGGGCGTGGCGGAGGACGTGGGGGCGTTTATTCGGGCGAACGATGAACACTGAGTTCAACTTGGGAAGCGGACATACTCAGCGTCGCTCATGGGTGGTTATCGGACATCACCCGCATCTTGCCCCATGATGAAATAAGGACGGTTCGGACCGCATGTATCCAAGAGAGCCATCAGGGTTTTCATGCGATCAAGAGTGAGTTTGCGGGGTTCTGGTGGATCGACTGAAATCGCGTCGCCGCTCACCGAAAGCAAGTCGCCTTGTTCGGCGCCGCATGCGATTTCGACACGTGCAGCAAACTCACTCGCGCTTTCGCTTTCGGGGTCGAACGGCGGAAAACCTGATAAGCCACGCGTCGTGAGCCATTCGTGTTGCTCCCAGCGTGCCTGATCTCGCAGCGCGACCATTCTTGGCGAAGCTGAAACTATGCGTTGGAATGCGTCGTGGAGTTCTTCAGATGCAAACACGAAGCGGCTCGGAAACGACAGGTATAAGTCGGCGAGTCTGATCAGCACTGCGTCTGGGATGTTGGCCGCCGAAAAGGTGAGGACATCCTCTTGGCAGAGGTCATCCCGGTCTACCTTCACGTCTTCCGGTTGGATGCCGCATGACATCAATGCGCCCACCAGCGGGTCGATAGGGTGGTCGCCCATGATCACCAATCCTCACATCCGGACCTCTCGTCCACAGCGAGTGTATCGGTGGAACCGGCGTCGGCAAATGACGCCGACGAATTTCCGCAATGGGTCGAAAGCGCCCATCCAACCTACTCTCCAAAAAGAGACACGCCCCTACCCCTCCCCCGCCTTCCCCCGCGCCTCATCCGCCAAGGCGAAGAACCGCTCCCGCACCTCCGCCGCGAACGGATTGTCGCGTTCGATGGCGCGGAAGACGGCCGGGCTGTCGTGGCGCACCATGTCCACCGCCTCCATCAGCCGGTCGAAACTGGCGGTGGTCATGCGGGTCGGCAGGGGCTCCATGGCCAGAAGCGCACGGGCGATCAGATGGGTCAGGCCCTGAACCACGGCCGCCTCCCGGTCATGATCTTCGGGCGTGACCAGAAAGACCCTCAGCTTCAGGGCTTTCCGGCAGAAGGCGGCGACGCGGCGGGCGTCACGGTCGCCACGCACCGCGCAGACGGCGATCCTGAGCCCGGCGATCCCGGCCTTGCCGCTCTGGGGGCCGAACAGCGGGTGGGTTCCGACGACGCGCACGCCGGGCGCCAGCCTATCGTCCATCAGTCGCGCGGGCTTCACCTTGACCGAACCGACATCGAGGACCAGGGCGCCCGGCGCCAAATGGGGGCCCATGGCGCCCAGGGTCGCCTCCAGCGCCTCGACCGGCACGGCCAGGATCACCGTCGGACAGGCGGCGGCGATCCCCAGATCGGTCAGGGTCGCATGGCCCTCGCCGTCCGTCGCCGCCGGATCATGGGCTTGGATGTCGAACCAGGACGACAGATGCCGCGCCGTCAGCCGCCCGAAGGCGCCGAAGCCGATCAGGCCGAGGCGGGGTTTGGCCGCAAACACCCCCGTCATCCTCGGGCTTGACCCGAGGACCGGCGGGTCCGCCGCATTGCGTCAGCGGCGGGCGCACAGCCCGATCCGCACCCGGTCCTCGGGTCAAGCCCGAGGATGACGGGGGTATGGGAGCGGGGCGGCCTCACAGCGTCTCCATGAACCGCACCGGCCGTCCGTGGGCCGCGCCGATCAGTTCGCCGTCCTGCATCACCACCCGCCCGCGCACGATCGTCGCCATCGGCCAGCCGGTCGCCTCGACCCCGTCGAAGGGGGTCCAGCCGCAGCGCGAGGCCTGCTGGTCGTGGGTGATTGTTCTCTTGGCCTTCAGATCGACGATGGTCAGATCGGCGTCATAGCTGACGGCCATCCGCCCCTTGTTGGCCGTGCCGAACACCCGCTGCGCCCCCGCCGAGGTCAGGTCGATGAACCGCTCAAGACTCAACCCTCCGTTGGCGACGTGCGTCAGCATCAGCGGCACCAGGGTCTGCACCCCCGGCATGCCGGACGGCGAGGCCGGATAGGGTTTGGCCTTCTCCTCCTTCGTATGCGGCGCATGGTCCGAGCCGATGACGTCCGCCACGCCCTGCTGCATGCCCCACAGCCACAGGGCGTCCACATGCTCCTGCGACCGGATCGGCGGATTCATCTGGGCATAGGCGCCCAGCCGCTCATAGGCTTCGGGCGCGGCCAGGGTCAGGTGTTGCGGCGTGATCTCGACGGTGGCGACATCCTTGTGGAAGCGCAGATACTCCATCTCGTCCTTGGTCGTGACGTGCAGCACATGGATGCGGGCGCCCGTCTCCTGGGCCAGGCCGACCAGACGGCGGGTCGAGCGGATGGCGCTTTCGGCGTCGCGCACCTCCGGATGGCTGGTCCAGTCGCCGGTGCGGGCCAGGCCCCGCCGTTCGACCAGCCGGTATTCGTCCTCGGAGTGGAAGGTGGCGCGGCGGCGCACGTTGGACAGGACCTTCCTGACCCCCTCGTCGTCGGCGATCAGCAGGTCGCCGGTCGAGGCGCCCATGAAGACCTTGACCCCGCAACAGCCGGGCAGCCGCTCCAGCTCGCCCAGATAGTCGGCGTTCTCATGCGTGCCGCCGACATAGAAGGCGTGGTCGGTCCACATCCGGTCCTTCGCCCGGGCCAGCTTGTCGGCCATGGTGTCCGGATCGGTGGTGTTGGGATTGGTGTTCGGCATTTCGAACACGGCGACGACCCCGCCCAGGGCAGCCGCCCGGCTGCCCGTCTCCAGGTCTTCCTTCCACTCCAGGCCGGGTTCGCGGAAATGAACCTGGGTGTCGATGACGCCGGGCAGGACGGTCAGGCCCGTCGCGTCGAAAGTCTCTCCGGCCGAGGCCTGGGACAGGTCGCCGATGAAGGCGATCTTGCCGTCGATCACCCCGACGTCGGCCATGCCCCGCCCCGCATGGTTGGCCACCTCGCCGCCGCGGACGATCAGGTCATAGGTCTGGGTCATGGGGCGGCGTCCTTCTATCCGATGCCGCGTTTCTACATTTCCGCTCATCCCCGCGAAAGCGGGGACCCAGTTCTTTCGCCAGGACTCGAATAGTGGGTTTGCTTGCTGCAAGTCCCTTCAGGCACTGATCGCCCAAAGCACTGGGTCCCCGCTTTCGCGGGGATGAGCGGAGTGTGGGGGCTTTTAGCCCCTCTCCTTCAACAGCCGCACCGCCGCCTTCAGCACCCGCTCCCACGGCAGGTCCATCATATGCTGGATGGCCTGGTTCAGCCGGGGGTCCAGGGTCTTGAACTCCGCAAACGATCGGGGCCCGCGCACCGTCACCCCCTTCCAGGGGCCGCGCCGCGTCTCGTCCGACGGGCCGAAGACCGCCACCACGGGCGCGCCCGCCGCCGTCGCCAGATGGGTCCAGATCGAATCCGCCCCGATATAGAGCCGCGCCTTGGACAGGGCCGCTACGGTCTGCAGCCGCGTCAGCTTTCCTTGCAGCTCGATCACCCGCGCGCGCGGCGCGGCATAGCGGATGGTGTGGGCCGCCTCCCGGTCGATCTCCTCGCCCACGATCATCAGACGCCCGCCCGCCAGGGGGCCGTCGTCGGCCAACAGCTTGGTCGCCACCTTGGCGTAGCGTTCGGCCGGCCAGCGCCGCCCCATCCACTCCACCCCCGGCCCGACCGCCAATATGGGGCCGTCGCCGCCGGTCGCGGGGATCAGGGCCTCGACCTGGGCCTGGGTGATGTCGGAGACATAGAGCCGGGGCGCCGGCGCCTCATGCGGCTCCAGCTTCAGCACGGCGGCGGCGGCCTCGACCGCATGCAGGCCCTCGGGATCGCGCCCCCGCACCGCCCGCTTCTGGCGCCTCAGCTTGCCCGACAGGGTCGAGCCGCGCATGTCCACGACCAGACCCCAGTGGGTCCCCCGCACCTGGTTCCAAAGGGCGATCCAGTCGAACCGCCCCTCGCGCTCCAGCACCAGCAGCCGTTCCAGCCGGGGGGTGTCGGCAAACAGGGGCGCGCTGGCGGCCGATCCCACCACGGTGAAGACGGCGTTGGGCAGGCTCTCCACCAGATAGGCGAGCACGCCCGAAGACAGGACGGCGTCCTCGGCGTCCGCCTCGGCGATATAGAGGATGGGAAAGCGCCCGATCATCCGTGCACCGTATAAGGGGATTCTCGCCGGGATTCAGCGCCAATCCCCAACTGCGGGTCTGCGCCTCGTCCAACGGTTTCCCCGCAGGCCGCAATGGTTTAGAGCCCGGCCATGGTTCAAACCCCCGATCCGGCCGCCGTCGCCGCCCTCGAACGCTTCAAGGCTCAACGGGTCACGGCCCTCTATCGGCTGGACCTGATCGACCAGGGCGCGGTCATCACCTATGAGGACGGCACGCCCGTGGACATGGCCTCTGAGAAGACGCGGCTTCAGGCCGTGGTCGCCGACATGGACCGCCGCATCGCCCGGCTGGAGCGGTCGGTCGGTTGAGCCTGCCCCTCCTGCCCGACCGAGCTTGCGGCGCCTGCGTCGAATGCTGTCGGGCCATTCCGCTGAACCTGCCCGAACTGGCCAAGCCCACCGGCGAGCTGTGCGCCTATTGCGTCGAGGCGACGGGCTGTTCGGTCCATGCCGTACGCCCCCAGACCTGCCGCATCTGGTTCTGCCTGTGGCGGGTCGTCGAACTGTCCGACGACTGGCGGCCGGACCGCAGCGGCGTCATCGTCCGCCCGGATGGGATCGAGGACGGGGTGATCACCCTGTACGTCCTGCGGCGCAGCGACTTCCTGGCCTCCGTCGACCTGTTCGCCACCATCGCCGGCTGGATCGCCGAGGGGGTGGAGGTGGCGCTCAGCGTCCCCGGCCCCGTTGGGACCTATCCCGCCCGCGCGGTCGTCACCGACTGGCTGCGCCCGGCCGTTGAGGAGGGCGATCCCGCCGACTTCCTGGATCGGCTGATGCGGTCGCTGGACCGGCTGGACCGGCATGATTTCCAGCCGGACGGGGTGGTCGCCCGCTACGCCGTGGTCTGACACCGCAGATTTTCCGTGCCGCCGCCTTATGCCCAGGCTCGGGCCTGCCTATCTAGGCGCCATGCCCGTCGTCCGCCTGTCCAGCCGCGCCCTGATCGCCGTCACCGGCCCCGAGGCGCGGCCCTTCCTGCACAATCTGCTGACCCAGGACATCGAGACCCTGTCCGAAGGCGAACTGCGGTTCGGCGCCCTGCTGTCCCCGCCCGGTCGGCTGCTGTTCGACCTGTTCATCCTGGGCCAGGCCGAGGGCGTCCTGCTGGACGTCGCCGCCGACCGCCGCGACGCCCTGATCCAGCGGCTGTCGATGTACAGGCTCCGCGCCAAGGTCCAGGTCGCCGCCGACGACCGCCCCGTCTTCGCCGCCTGGCCCGACGCTCCCACAGGCTTCATCCCCGACCCCCGCACGCCCCTGATGGGCGGCCGCCGCTATGGAGAAGCTGAAGCCGACGCGACCGAGGCCGACTATGACGCCCATCGCCTGTCGGTCGGCGTGCCCGACCCGACCGCCGACGCCCCCCAGGACAAGACCTATCCGATCGAGGCCGATTTCGACCTGCTGAACGGGATCGACTTCCACAAGGGCTGTTTCGTCGGCCAGGAGACCACCTCGCGGATGAAACGCCGGGGTTCGATCAAGAACCGGATGCTGGTCCTCGACTTCGACGGCCCCCCGCCCCCCTTCGGCGCCGAGGTGCTGAAGGGCGAGCTGCGCGCGGGCGAGGTGCTGTCCGGCAAAGGCGGCTCCGCCATGGCCCTGTTGCGCATCGACCGTCTCGACGGCGACCTAACCGTCGAGGGCCGGCCGGTGCGCTTGCGTCGGCCCGCCTGGATGGGTCAGGACGTCCTCCCCTCCTCCACCGACTGAGACCCTCCATGAAGATCGCCGATCAGATCGTCCTCGTCACCGGCGGCGCGCGCGGCGTCGGCGCCGCCGCCGTCCGCGCCTTCGCCCGCGAAGGCGCCCGCGTGGTGATCAACTGGCGCGCCAGCGGCGAGGCCGCCCAGGCCCTGGCGGCCGAGATCGGCGACCGCGCCGTCGCCCTTCAGGCCGACGTGGCCGACCGCGCCGCCGTCGACGCCCTGGTCGCCGCCGCTCAAGGCCATTTCGGCGCCCCGGTCACCACCGTCGTCAACAACGCCCTGGACTACAGTTTCAACGGCGACGCCCGCTCGCAGATGACCGACATCGGCTGGGACGAACTGGCGGCCCAGTTCTCGACCGTCGTGCGCGGCGCCCTGAACACCATCCAGGCGACGGCGCCGGGCATGGCCGCCGGCAAGTTCGGGCGGGTGATCAACATCGGCACCAACCTGTTCCAGAACCCGGTCGTGCCCTATCACGACTATACCGCCGCCAAGGCCGCACTCCTGTCCCTGACCCGCACGGCGGCCGGCGACCTGGGTCCGGACGGGATCACCGTCAACATGGTCTCCGGCGGCCTCTTGCGCACCACCGACGCCAGCGCCGCCACGCCGGACGCCGTCTTCGACCTGATCGCCGGCATGACCCCGCTGCGGTCGGTCACGACGCCGGAGGAATTCGCCGACGCCGCCCTGTTCTTCGCCTCCCCCTGGAGCCGCGCGGTGACGGGCCAGAACCTGGTGGTGGACGGGGGACTGGTGCGGGATTGATCTCACCAGACCTTCCCCCGCTTGCGGGGGAAGTGTCAGCTCGTCGAGCGGAGCGAGACGGCTGACGATGGGGGAAGTCTTCTTCTTCAAGTAAAACTTCCCTCTCCGTCGCTGGATCGCTTCGCGATCGACGCGACACCTCTCCCGCAAGCGGGAGAGGGTCTTGAACACCTCGAACAAACCGGCAACATCGCCGCATGACCGACTCACACACATCGGGCCGCTGCGGCTGGTGCGGGACCACCGACCCGCTCTACATCGCCTATCACGACACCGAATGGGGCGTGCCCGAACGCGACCCCCGCGCCCTGTGGGAGAAGCTGGTCCTCGACGGCTTCCAGGCCGGCCTCGCCTGGATCACCATCCTGCGAAAGCGCGAGGGCATCCGCGACGCCTTCGACGGCTTCGACCCCGAAATCGTCGCCCGCTATGACGAGGCCGACATCCAGCGCCTGCTGGGCGACCCCCGCATCATCCGCTCGCGCGCCAAGATCAAGGCCGCCATCCGCGGCGCCCAGATCTGGCTTGAGATGCGCGACAACGGAGAGGATTTCTCAGCGTGGCTCTGGTCCTTCGTCGGCGGCGAACCAATCCACACCCCCTTCGCCGACTATCGCCAAGCCCCGACCCAGACCGAACAGTCCGTCGCCATGGCCAAGGCCCTGAAGAAACGCGGCTTCAACTTCTGCGGCCCGGTGATCGTCTACGCCTTTATGCAGGCGGTCGGCATGGTCAATGATCACCAGACGACCTGCTTCCGTCACGCCCAGGTTCGTGCGATGGCGGCCCATGGCTAAAGCCCCCGCGAATCCGAAGGCCTTTCCCACGCTCGCGCTGGAGACCCTGCTGATCCAGCGCGTCAACGGCCCCGTCTGCGGCGTGGACGAGGCGGGGCGCGGGCCGTGGGCGGGGCCGGTGTCGGCGGCGGCGGTGATCCTGAACCCCGACGACCTGCCGCCGGGCATCGACGATTCCAAGGCCCTTACCGAAAAGCGCCGCGCCGCGCTGGAGCCCGAGATCAAGGCCCGCGCCGTCGCTTGGGGCGTCGGCTTCGCCTCGGTAGAGGAGATCGAGGCGCTGAACATCCTGCACGCCACCGGCCTGGCCATGTGCCGCGCCATCGAGGCCCTGTCGGTCCAGCCGATCGCCGCCCTGGTGGACGGAAACTATCGGTTCAAACTGCCGTGCGAGATCCAGACCGTGGTCGGCGGCGACGGCCTGTCCCTGTCCATCGCGGCGGCCTCGATCCTGGCCAAGACGGCGCGGGACCGGCTGATGATCGAACTGGACGCCGAGTATCCCGGCTACGGCTTCGCCGGCCACAAGGGCTATAACGCCCCCGTCCATCAGGCCGCGCTGAAGACCCTCGGCCCCTGCCCCGCCCATCGCCGCAGTTGGGGACCGATCAAGGCCTTGCTCGAAGAGGCCTGACCTCAGATGTGCATGAAGCCGCCCAGGAGGGCGCCCATCAGGGCGGCCACCGCAGCGCCGGCGATCATCATCATCCAGTGCGGCGGCGGGTTCAGGGCCGGTTCCGCCTCCGGTTCGACGGTCTCGACCGGCTCGGGCTCGCGGCGGCCGAACCGCTCGGCGTTGTGGGTATAGAGGCGCGACGTCATGCGATCCGCCGGAAAATCGGAAATGGGCTGATCCGTCACCCACGACTTGGGCTCGGCGGCCGGGCGCAAGCGATAGTCGTCTTCGCGAGCGGGCGTTCCAGTGTGTGTGACGGGCGGTTGCATGGACCCTCAACGGCGTCCGCCCGAGTCGGGTTCCCGCCCCGTCAGGCCGCCAGCGACAGATCCACCGGCCGGTCGGTGACCACGAACAGGTGTTCGACGTTCCTCAGCCGCCCCACCTGCCCCACCTTCTCCCCCTTGGGATTGTGGATGCCGATCCGGGCGCCGACGTAGCGGGGGTGGGCGATCTCCACGACCTGGACCCGTCCCCGCGCCGACAGCATCTCGACCAGATCCTGACGGCTCAGATAGCCCTCGTCATTAAAGCTGACGATCAGGTTCGGCGCCCGGACGCGCTCGATCACCGACTTCAGGGCCGGGCCGATGCCGGGGCGGCTGTTGAAGGCGCTCTTGCGCGTCTTCACATCCACCCGCTTGTTGGCGATCCCATAGGTCTCGGGCCGGTCCCACAGCACCAGGCTTTCCCAGCAGTGATAGTTGGCCAGATAGGAATGCTGGTTATAGGGCGGGTCCAGATAGACCAGGTCCGCCTCCACCTGGTCGGCCATCTCGACCGCATCACCTTGCGTCGCCCGGCACGGCGCCCCGACGCCCGGCAGGAGGTCGGGCAGACGCAGCTCCAGCGGCTTCAGGGCGCGCGGCGCCCACTGTTTCATATAGGCCATCTGCACCCCGGCGGTGCTGTCCACCCGATCCGCCGCCTCCATCAGACTGACCAGGACCACCGCCTTCAGCTCGGCCTCCAGCTCCATCGCCTCGATCCGGTCGCGCACCGCGTCGATCCGGGCGCCGTTGTCGGGATGGAAGTAGCGGGCGTCCCGGCAGAAGGTCTGGGTGAACCAGCCCGCCTCGGGTTTCACGGCCCGCAGTTCCGCCAGCACCGCCTCGGCCCGGTCGATCCAGACCTCTCGATCGGCCTGGACATAGGCGGTGGCAAGCACATGAGCGTAGGCGTTCAGATCATTCGACCAAACTTGAAACCCCTCACCTTTGAGGGCGTGTCCAACTCTCGAAGTGCCGGAAAAAAGGTCGCATACCCGGCCGCCATCCGGAAGGGCTTGATCAACCGCAGCGATTATGTGGTGCAGCAATGCACGCTTAGAGCCAATATACTTGATCATAACCCTTGACTCTCACAACCTCAGATAGCCAATCATGGTTAACAAGTATGGAGGGAGGGTTAATGCCGCCTCGTAAGATTCAACGCACTCGCATCCAGCAGGGCGACATTGCGGTTTTAGCGCTGGAGCTAGCTGCCCAACGCGCCAACGGAACAATATCGACGACGGCCTTGAAAAAGTTCCTGATCGACAAATTTAAACCCACAGAAGGTGATGCGATCCCAACCGCAAATGGATACACACCGCTGTTTGATCAAATAGTGGGCAACTTGGTAAGCAACCGCAAAACTCCCACCAGCATGTTTGCTAAGGGATATGCAATCTATACAGGAAACGGCATCCAAATCACACTGGCTGGTCGCGATTTCCTGAAGACGGTTCCTCGGTAAAGCGGCAAATTGTTCCTGTTATATCTCTTTACGAGCTGACGCATTAGCGGCGCGTCGGGAGCCGATATGCTTGATCATCCGCCAGCCGACTTATCAGGGCATGCTGGCGCTCCGGCTCCGTCGCCGCCGATCCGCACGACGGAGCGAAAATCAGACAGGACCGTCAAGGCCTTGGACGGATCGACCCGCCTTCGACGCCCCTGGGTCCGACGGCGTCCTATAGGACGTCTCAGGTCTTTGACATCCTTCGCCCCCATCCAGCGCCCGGCTCAATCGGACAGATCGGACACATCGGACACTGTTTTTTCGTGTCCGATCCCGCCGCCTTCGCCCCGGTCACCGGACTCAACGGACACATCGGACTGTTTTTTCCGTCCGACGGCGCCTGATCCTCAGCCCTTCTTGCGGCCCTTGGCCTTGGCCGGCGCATGGGCCAGGCGCAGCAGATTGGCCGCCCCCGGCGCGCCGAACGGCGTGCCGGCCAGGATCAGAATGCGCTGGCCCGGCTCGGCCAGCCCATAGCGGACCGCGCTGTCGACCGCATCGTCGGTCACGGCCTCCAGCGAGTCCGGCTGATCCCCCAGCCGCGGCTCCAGCCCCCAGACCAGGGCCAGCCGCCGCGCGGTATTCGGATTGGGGGTCAGGACCAGGATCGGCTTCAGCGGCCGCTCGCGCGCCATCCGCCGGGCCGTGCCGCCCAGGGTGGTGAAGACCACCAGACAGCCGGTCGAGGGGGCGCTGGCCGCCATGCCCGCCGCCGCCACCAGGGCGTCCACGTCATGTTCGTCCATGCCGGCGTGTTCGGCGCCCATCAGCTTGGGCCACATCGGATCGCGTTCGACCCGCTCGATGATCCGGCTCATGATGCCGACCGATTCGAGCGGATAGTCGCCCGACGCCGTCTCGGCCGACAGCATCAGGGCGTCGGCGCCTTCGTAAACGGCGTTGGCGACGTCGGTCGCCTCGGCGCGGGTCGGGGCCGGGGCGCTGGTCATGGATTCCAGCATCTGGGTGGCCACGATCACCGGCACCCCGCGATTGCGCGCCGCCCGCACGATCTGCTTTTGCGCCACCGGCACGTCCTCGGGGTCCAGCTCGACGCCCAGGTCGCCGCGCGCCACCATCACCCCGTCGCAATAGTCCAGAATGGCCTCCAGATCGGCTACGGCGGCGGGCTTTTCGATCTTGGCCAGGCAGGCCGCCTGGCCGTTCACGATCCGCTTCAGCTCGGCCATGTCCTCGGGCTTCTGGACGAAGCTCAGCGCCACCCAGTCCACCCCCTGGCGCAGGGCGAAGGCCAGGTCCTCGCGGTCCTTGGGCGTCAGGGCCGAGACCGGGATCACGGCCTCGGGCACGGCCACGCCCTTGCGGTCCGACAGTTTGGAGCCGCTTTCGACCGTGACATCGGCCCATTCGTCCGTGCGTTCGCCGACGCGCAGCCGCACCCGGCCATCGTCCAGCAGCAGCAGCATCCCCGGGCGCAGGGCCTTAAAGATTTCGGGGTGCGGCATCTGCACCCGGGTCTCGTCGCCCGGCGTCGGGTCCAGGTCGAACCGCATCTTGTGGCCCGGCTTGACCGCGATTTCGACGTCCTTGAACCGGCCCAGCCGCAGCTTGGGCCCTTGCAGATCGGCCAGAACCCCCAGCGGCCGTTGCAAGGCCATCTCGGCGCCCCGCACGGCCTTCAGGGCGGCGGCGTGGTCCTCGTGCGAGCCGTGGCTGAAGTTCAACCGAAAGACGTCCACCCCCGCCTGGGCCAGGGCCTTGACCGTGCCGGGCGCGCGGCTGGCGGGCCCCAGGGTCGCGACGATGCGGGCGCGGCGGGCTCTGTTCATGACGGCGTTTCCTGCTGGTTTCTGGGCCGCCCGGCGGCGCACGGCGGCGCCGATCCGGGACGATTTGCCCTCTTCTGCCTAGGAAACGTCAAGGGCGTAAGCCCGGCTTCCCTTCGGGAAACACGAGTTTACGGCCCCGAAACAGGAGTTTATCGCGCCGGCGTCGTCTCCGTCGCCGGGCAGTCGGCCACCGCGAACCCGTTCAGGTCGATGCAGCGGCCCTCGACCTTGGGCGTCGCCACCCCGATCACATGGGCCAGGGTCGGGGCGATGTCGATGGTGCGGATCGGCAGGAACCGCTCCTCGCCCGTCGCGCCGGGCCACCAGAACAGGATCGGCACCCGACGATCATATTCCCACGGCGTGCCGTGACCGGCCAGGGTCGAGCCGACCCGACCGCCCGCCGTGACGTTCTGGGCGAAGGCGAACTGGATGTCGGGCGAGCGCTCGGCCACGGTCGACAGGCGCATCCGCTCGCGCAAGCTCATCATCTCGGGCTGACGGCTGTCCGGCAGGGGCTCGGCCAGCAGCCGGTCGCGGGTCTCGGCGAAGGCCACGTCCGGCAGGGCGCGCAGCAGCTCGACCGCCGCCTCGGCCACCTGGGTCCGCAGCGGATCGGGCAGAGACCGGTGCTGGGCGTCGGCGACCATCAGGCCGCTGCCCCCGACCTGAAGCGGATCCGCGCTGAGGTTGAAACGCGCCTTCAGCGCGTCGTTCACCCCTTGGATCGCCGCCATGTCGGCGCGGCGGGCGTGGGGATAGCCGTGGTCGTGCAGCCGCTCGACGAAGTCGGACCCGCCGTGGTCGGCCGTCAGCACCACCAGGACCCCGCCCGGAACCTGGGCCAGCCGATCCAGGAAGACGTCCAGGGCCGCGTCCAGCCGCAGCATCTGCTCGCACATCTCCGGCCCCTGGGTGCCGTACATATGACCGATCCGGTCCGTGGCCGACAGGCTGACGCCCAACATGTCGGTCGTCGCCCCCTGCCCCAGCTTCTGGCTGTCCAGCAGATATTCGGCGGCCTCCAGCGTCGCCTCGTCCAGCAGGGGCGAGGTGTCGAATTTCAGGCCCGCCGGCGGCAGGGTCGAATGGAAGGTCTGGCCGCGAATGGTCCAGTCCCCGGCCAGGGCCCGGCACTGGTCATGGGCGTAGTCCCACGTCACCGGCGCCAGGCTCATCCCCCGGCGGAAGGCGCGGTTGTAATCCGCCACCGGCGCCAGCTTGGCCTCGGCCGTCTCGCCGGGCTCGACATAGGTGGTCAGGCCGAAGTCGCCGGTGAACCAAAAGGCCTGGCCCTGATGGCCCGCCAGATTGATCGCGCCCCGATCCTTGCCCGAGACGGCGACGACCTTGCTCTCAGGGCTCACGGCCTTCAGCCAGTCGCCCAGGGTCGTGGCGCGCAGCTGCTCAGGCCCCACCGGGCCGTTGTCGGTATCGTCCCGTCCGTGGGCCAGGTGGTTCTGCGGCGCGGCCAGGCAATAGACCTCCTTGCCCGTCTTGGCGTCGATCCAGTCGTTGGCGGGGATGCCGGTCTCGGACGGATGCAGGCCCGTCAGGATCGTCGAGTGGCCGGGGCAGGTCTCGGTCAGGCCGTGGGTCTGATAGCCGTTGATCGACACCAGTCCCTGGTCCGCCATCCGGCGCAGGCCGCCGGTGTAGCGGCTGCGATACTGGTCGAACAGATTGGCGCTGAACTGATCCACCACGATGGTCACGATCAGCTTGGGCGGCGTCAGGGCCGCGCGGGCGGTCTGCGGCGCCGCCGTTTGGGCGGTCTGGGCCAGGACCGGACCGGCCGCCCCCAGCGACAGGGCGGCCAGGGCCGCCAGCGTGATGCGCGACAGGGACATGGGCTTACTCCGAAACAGCGTGGCTCGGCTTCTTAAAGGCCGCCGATGGCGATGGCGTGACAGCGGATCAGTGGGCCGGTCGGGACCGCAGCCGTCCCAGCTGATGCACAGCGACGGCGATCACCCCGCCGACCATCACCCCGATAATGGCCGAGCCCAGCGCCGTCACCGCCCAGCTGATCACGCCGTGCAGCGGACCCGTCGCGGCGCCGACCGCATGGGCCAGATGCTCCAGCGGCTCGGCCGGCCAGTGCAGGCCCAGCGTATGGGTTCCGTGCACCAGAATGCCGCCGCCGACCCACAGCATGGCGGCGGTCCCGATGATCGACAGGGCGCTCATCACCACCGGCATGCCCTTGACCAGGCCGCGCCCCAGGACGCGAACCCCGCCGTTGGGGCGCTCGGCCAGATGCAGGCCGATGTCGTCCATCTTCACGATCAGGCCCACGACCCCATAGACGGCGACCGTCATGGCGACGCCGACCACCGCCAGAATGGCCGCCTGGGTCAGGATCGGCTGGGCCGCCACATCGGCCAGGGCGATGGCCATGATCTCGCCCGACAGGATCAGGTCGGTCCGCACGGCCCCGGCCACGGTCGCCTTCTCCAGCGACGCGGGATCGTCCTCGGCGGCGACCTCTTCGTCAGGACCATGGCCGCCGAAGACCTCCATCAGCTTCTCGGCGCCCTCGAAACACAGATAGGCCCCGCCGCACATCAGGATCGGGGTTATGGCCCAGGGGGCGAAGGCGCTCAGCAACAGCGCCGCAGGCAGGATCAGCAGCAGTTTGTTGCGAAACGACCCCAGGGCGATCTTGCCGATGATCGGCAGTTCGCGGCTGGGCGACAGGCCGGTGACATAGCGCGGCGTCACGGCCGCATCGTCCACCACCACCCCGGCGGCCTTGGTCGAGGCCTTGCCCGCCGCCGCCCCGACATCGTCGATCGAAGCCGCCGCCATCTTGGCGATGCCCGCCACGTCGTCGAGCAAGGCGATCAAACCGGAAGGCATGCGAGAATCCCCAAGTTGCGCCGCAATAGGCGGTCGCTCCCGGCCCTAGGGCGCGCCGCCGGATTTGTCGAGCGCATCCGCACGACGACGAAAGCCCCGCCGGCGAACCGGCGGGGCTTCCATTCGAACGCATTTCCGATGTCGGTTTTTTTTAGAACTTACGGCCAACCCCCACAGAAACGACCCACGGGTCCAGATCCACATCGCTCTTCAGAGCGCCGTCGTTGACGTCGGCGTCGATATTGACCCACACCTTCTTGACGTCGACGTTCAGGCTCCACGGTCCCTGGATGCCGATGTCGGCGCCCGCCTGCAGGGCGTAGCCGAAGTTGTCGTCCAGATCGACTTTGAAGCCGTTCTTGTCCTCGCCGCTGTAGAACAGCATGTAGTTGACGCCCGCGCCGACATAGGGGCTGAACCGGCCCTCGGTCAGCGGGCGATACTGAAGGGTGACGACCGGCGGCAGGACCCAGGTCTCATGAACGGCGACGTCGGTCGTTCCGCCCTGGGCGCGGATCTCATGCTTGGTCGTGCCCAGGATCGCCTCGACCGCCAGATGGTCGGTCAGGAAATAGGTGAAGCCCAGGGTCGGCATCACGCTGTCGCCCACATCGACGTGCAGGCCGGAGTCGGCGCCGGCGGCGGTCGTGATGGCGTTGTCGGCTTCGGAAAAGACGTCCGTCACGCGGCCGGTGATGACCCAGTCGCCCTTCTTGGGCGCTTCCCAGACGGCGGTCTGGGCCATGGCCGGCGCGGCGAAGGCGGCGGCGGCGACGGCTGAGAGGATCAGGGTTTTCAGTTTCATCTTGCTCATCCCCGACGCCCGCTGCCGCCTCATGCGACCTGTTCCGAGCGTCTTGAGAGGGATGTGCGCCCCCTGCAAAGGTTCGGCCTTGATCCAGCGCAAACCCATGCAGGGGTTGGACAATCTGTCCATTCAGACCACCCGGGCGTGCCGCTTCTCGATGTCGACGGCGGCGGGATCAAAGGCGGCGCAGACCGCCCGCACGAACGGACGCCCCAGGTCCGTGACCGTAACCACAGACCCGCTGACCTCGGCCAGCCCGTCCAGCTGGAACGGCAGCAGCCGGGGCCAGGCGGCGTCCACCTCGGCCAGAGCGCGCCCGTGTCGGCGCGCCAGATCCGCCACATCGACGGCGAAGTCGCACATCAGCCGTTCGATGATCTCGCCCACGAAGGCGTCGCGCGGATTTAGGGCCACGCCTCGTGCGACCGGCAGGTCTCCAGCCTCCACAGCAGCGCGCCAGTCTCGCTCCTGGGTGTGGTTCTGAACAAAGCCCAGCGGCGTGCGGCTGATCGACGACGCCCCCAGGCCGATCAGCACCGGCGCCTCGTCGGTCGTATAGCCCTGGAAGTTGCGACGCAGCCGGCCGGCCCGCGCGGCGGCGGCCATGGAATCGTGCGGCAAGGCGAAATGATCCAGTCCGATCGCCTGCCAGCCCTTCTGCACCAGATAGCGCGCCGCCGCCTGGCTCTGGGCGAAGCGCGCCTCGGCCCCAGGCAGATCGGCGTCCTTGATCAGCTTCTGATGCGGCTTCATCCACGGCACATGGGCGTAGCCGAACAGGGCGATCCGGTCCGGCCGCAGGGTCGCGACCTGGGCCACCGTATTGACGACGTTCTCGACCGCCTGAAGCGGCAGGCCGTACATCAGGTCGAGGTTCAGCGAGGTCACGCCCTGCGCCCGCAGCGCCTGGGCCGCCCAGCGGATGGTCTCGAAGGATTCCGGCCGGTTCACCGCCGCCTGAACCACGGGCGACAGATCCTGCACCCCCAGGCTGGCGCGGCTCAGGCCGATGCGGCCGGCGGCCTCGATCCAGTCCTGGGTCAGGACTTCGGGGTCCAGTTCGGCGGCGATCTCGAAACAGTCGCCCAGGTCGAACCGGGCGGCCAGGCCGGCGAACAGCCGCTCCAGCTCGTCCGGCGGCAGCATATTGGGCGTGCCGCCGCCCAGATGGATCGAGCCGACCCTCAGGCGTCGACCGTTCAGCCCGCCCATCCGGGCCAGGACCAGATCGGCCTCCTTCAGCAGCAGATCGACATAGCTGCTCATGGGGGCGACCCGGTTCATCGCCCGGGTGTTGCAGCCGCAGTACCAGCACAGCCGCTTGCAGAAGGGGATGTGCAGATACAGCGACACTGCGCGGTCGAGGGGCGCGGCCGACAGCCACGCCCCCCAATCGGCGGCCCCGACGGCGGGCGTGAACTGCGCCGCCGTCGGATAGGAGGTGTAGCGCGGCGCGTGGGCGTCGTAGCGGGCGATCAGCTCGCGCGTCGTCCGCACGTCGGCGCCGGCCGGGCTAGAGAGGGACATCGCCTTCTTTCGCCGCATCGACCGACAGGCCTTGATCGCCTTCGTCGAACAGGTGGAACTCGTGCCAAAGGCCGTTCAGCACGCCGAAACCGACCGCCAGCCCGACACCCAGGATCCAGGAAAAATACCACATGGCTTGATGCTCCTCGGGTTCAGTACAGGTCGGGGTTGGTCTTGAGTGCGGCGGTCGAGGTCCGGCCCCACAGCACCTTGTAGACCCAGCTGGTGTAGGCCAGCACGATGGGCAGGAAGACCAGGGTGCAGATCAGCATGATGAACAGGGTCACGTGGCTGGACGAGGCGTTCCAGACCGTCAGGCTGGACTGCGGGTCGATCGAGCTGGGCAGGATGAAGGGGAACATCGACAGGCCGACGGTCGAGATGATGCCGACGGTCGAGATCGACGACCCGCCGAAGGCCAGGGGCGCGGACCGCAGCCACATGCCCGACAGGCCGACCACCGCCCCGACGAAGCCGAGGGTGGGCGCGATCATCATCCACGGATAGACCTTGTAGTTGTCCAGCCAGGCGCCGGGCGCGGCCTCGACCGTGGTGCGCAGCGGGTTGGAGAAGCCCTGGATGTCCAGGTCCCCCACGATCCGATAGCCGACGTTGCCGAAGGCCATATACAGGCCGCCCGCCGCGAATAGGACCAGAGCCAGAAGGCCGGCGATGGTGCCGAACAGACGGGCGCGTTCCAGCACCGGTCCCTGTTCCGCCTTGACCGACAGCCAGGCCGCGCCGTGCAGCACCAGCATGGCCACCGACAGCAGGCCGGCGATCAGGCTGAACGGGGTGAAAAGGCCCAGCAGATTGCCGTCGTAGAAGGAGCGCAGGTCGCTATCCAGACGGAAGGGGGCGCCCAAGAGGACGTTGCCGACGGCGACGCCGAACACCAGGGCCGGCACGAAGCCGCCGATGAACAGGCACCAGTCCCAGAAGGACCGCCACTTGGGCGAGGGCCGCTTGGAGCGGTACTTGAACGACACCGGCCGCAGGATCAGGGCCGACAGGACCAGGAACATGGCCAGGTAGAAGCCCGAGAAGCTGACGGCGTAGACGAAGGGCCAGGCGGCGAAGATGGCGCCGCCGCCCAGGATGAACCACACCTGGTTGCCTTCCCAGGTGGCGCCGACGGTGTTGATCACCATCCGGCGCTCCTCGTCCGTCTTGGCGACGAAGGGCAGCAGGGCCCCGACCCCCAGGTCGAAACCGTCGGTCAGGGAGAAGCCGATCAGCAGCACGCCCAAGAGGGCCCACCAGATCAGGCGAAGGGTTGCGAAGTCGATTGGAAGATCCATGGTCGGATGTCCTCAGTCTGTCTGGTTCAGGCCACGGCCGGGGCGGCGACGGGGGTCGCGGGCGCCTCGGGGGCGGGGGCGCCGAAGGTTTCCTGCTCGTGGAAGGGCCCCTTCTTGATGGCGTAGAGGATCAGCCTGACCTCGACGACGGCCAGGGCGCCGTACAGGGCGGTGAAGCCGATGATGGTGCCCCACAGCTGGGGCACGGTCAGGGTCGAGGCGCCCAGGAAGGTCGGCAGCACGCCTTCGACTGCCCAGGGCTGACGCCCGAACTCGGCCAGGATCCAGCCGAACTCGATCGCGACCCACGGCAGCGGGATCATCAGCACCGCCAGACGCAGGAACCAGCGGGTGTCATGCTTGCGCACGGTGCACAGGAAGAAGGCCGTGGCGAAGAACAGGATCATGAACATCCCGATGCCGGCCATGATGCGGAAGCTCCAGAACAGGGCCGGCACGTTCGGCACCGTCTCCCAGGCCGTCTGTTTGATCAGCTCGGGCGAAGCCATGCGCGGATCGGCGACGTGGCGCTTCAGCAGCAGGCCGTAGCCCAGGTCGCGACGATGGGTCTCGAACACGCCGCGGGCGACGGGATCGGCCGGATTGGCCTTGACCTTCTCCAGGGCGTCATAGGCGATGACGCCGGATTCGATGCGGTCCTCAGCGGTGGCGACCAGTTCGAAGATGCCCTGGACCGGCTTGTCGATGGTGCGGGTGGCGATCAGACCCATGATCCACGGCACGTGGACGCCGTAGTGGGTCTCGCGGTCCTTCATGCTGGGGATGCCGATCAGGGTCAAACCGGCAGGCGCGGGCTCGGTGTGCCACATGGCTTCCAGGGCGGCGAGCTTCATCTTCTGGTTGTCGGTCAGGGCGTAGCCGGACTGGTCGCCCAGGACGACGACGGACAGAGAGGCCGCCAGGCCGAAGGCCGAGGCCACCGTCATCGACCGCTTGGCGAAGCCGACATGCTTGCCGCGCAGCAGATAGAAGGCCGAGACCCCCAGCACGAACACCGAGGCGCAGACATAGCCGGCGCTGACGGTGTGGACGAACTTGGCCTGGGCCACCGGGTTGAAGATCACGGCCATGAAGTCCGTCACCTCCATCCGCATCGAGTCCGGATTGAAGGCGGCGCCGACCGGGTTCTGCATCCAGCCGTTGGCGATCAGGATCCACACGGCCGACAGGTTCGTACCCAGCGCCACCATGAAGGTGACCAGCAGGTGGGCCGACGGCTTCAGCTTGTCCCAGCCGAAGAACATCAGACCGACGAAGGTGGCCTCCAGGAAGAAGGCCATCAAGCCCTCAATGGCCAGAGGCGCCCCGAAGATGTCGCCGACATAGTGGCTGTAATAGCTCCAGTTCATGCCGAACTGAAACTCCATGGTGATACCGGTGGCGACGCCCAGCACGAAGTTGATGCCGAACAGCGTGCCCCAGAAGCGCGTGATCGTCCGCCAGATCGGCCGACGGGTCATCACATAGATGGACTCCATGATGACCAGCATGAACGACAGCCCCAGGGT
This sequence comes from Brevundimonas sp. Br13, assembly GCF_055391505.1. Taxonomy (NCBI): domain Bacteria; kingdom Pseudomonadati; phylum Pseudomonadota; class Alphaproteobacteria; order Caulobacterales; family Caulobacteraceae; genus Brevundimonas; species Brevundimonas sp. Br13. The sequence continues at coordinate 2,904,835 of NZ_AP044008.1, forward strand.
CAGGGGCACGAACAGGAAATGGTAAAGGGCTGTCAGCGCGAACTGCAGCCTGGATAGGTCGACGACCGCGAGGTCGATCATGGCTCTAGGCTCCTTGTAGCCGGCCCCGACGACCGACGTTCGTCCCGCCCTAGAACCAAGGCGGGGCGGTCGCCTTGATTTCGATCAAAGCCCCCTTGCCCTCGGGATCGTAGTGGACTGATCGTCCTTGGACATTTCGCCCAACGACGGTTTGTCCAATGGCTTTCGGCCCTGTCCCGAGGCTGGAGTGTTCGAATGACCTCTGCGCCGATTTCGGCCTCCTCTCCCGCCGCCCCTCCCGCCGTCTGGCTGAAACGGTCCGCCGCGCCCTGGCGGCGTCTGACCGCCCTGGCGGGTCTTCTGGCGGTGGCGGACGTGGTTCCGGCGGTCGGTTTCGCCGGCGGTCTGGCCATGACGGTGGCGACCTTCGGCGCCTCGCCCCTGGCCGCCCTGCCCTGGCTGCTGCTGGCGGTCGTCAGCCTGATCGCCCGCGGCCTGATCGGTCAGGCGGCGGTGGTGGTGGGCGCGCGCCTGGGTCGGTCGGTCAAGACCAGCGTGCGCGACCGGCTGCTGGCCGACCTTTTCGGCCGGGGCGCCCGGTCCGGCGACCGTTTGACCGCCGTGGTCGAAGGGGTCGGCGCGCTGGACGGCTATATGTCCCGCTTCACCCCCCTGAAGACGGCCGCCGGCCTTTCGCCCCTGTTGATCATCGCCGTCGCCGCCGTCGCCAGCCCCTTTTCCGCCGGCATACTCCTGTTCACCCTCCTGCCCTTCGTCTTCGGCATGATCCTGGCCGGAACCGCCGCCGCCGGTGAAAGCCGCCGTCAATTCCAGGCGCTGGAACGGCTGTCGGGCCTGTTCGTCGATCGGGTGCGCGCCCTGCCCGCAGTCCTGGCCTTTGACGCCCGCGCCCGCACCACCGTCGAAATCGCCCGCGCCTCCGACGAACTGGAGCGGCGCACCAATCGGGTCATGCGCATCGCCTTCCTGTCCTCCGGGGTACTGGAGTTCTTCTCGGCCCTGTCGGTCGCCCTGATCGCCGTCTATTGCGGCTTCAACCTGTTGAAGCTCCTGCCCTTCCCCGCGCCGGAGCAGTTGGACCTGCCGCGCGCCTTCTTCGTGCTGGCCCTGGCGCCCGAGGTCTATCAGCCCCTGCGTCGTCTCGCCGCCGCCTATCATGACCGCCAGGCGGCCGAGGCCGCCGTCCCCGCCCTGATCACGCCCGAGCCCGTCGCGCGCGACCGACATATCCTGCCGGAAGACGCCCCGGCGATCCGTTTCTCCAGCGTCTCTATCGCTTACGGCGACGCCGCCCCGGTGATTTCCGACTTCGACCTGGAGGTCCGGCCCGGCCAGATCGTCGCCCTGGTCGGCGCCAGCGGTTCGGGCAAGTCCAGCCTGCTGCACCTGTTCCTGGGTCTGTCGCCCCTGACCGCCGGAGAGGTCGAGGTGGGCGGCGCGCGCCTCAGTCAGGCGGGCGACTTCGCCGGTCAGATCGCCTGGGCCAGCCAGAACCCCGTCGTCGTGCCGGGCAGTCTGGGCGACAACATCCGCATCGCCGATCCGTCCGCCTGCCCCGGCCGGATCCTGGTCGCCGCCGGAGAGGCGGGCCTGTTCGGCGATCTGGACCGGCCCATCGACGAACGCGGCGGCGGCCTTTCGGGCGGCGAACGGCGCCGCCTGGGCCTGGCCCGCGCCATTCTGAAGCGCGCCCCCATCCTGCTGCTGGACGAGCCCACGGCCAATCTGGACCCCGCTGCGGAAGACGCCATGCTGGATCTGATCCGCCAGGCGACGCGCGGTCGCACGACCTTGATCGCCACCCATTCCGCCGCCGTCGCGGCCATGGCCGACCGCGTGGTGCGCCTGTGATGAACCGTCCCTCGTCCTCCCGCATAGGCGCCTTGATCGCCGCCCAGCGTCGCGCCCAGCGGCTGCGTCTCCGTATCGCCGCTGCGACCGGCGCGATCGTCGCCGTGGCGGCAACCTGTCTTCTAGGGCTGTCGGGCTGGTTCATCACCAGCGCCGCCCTCGCCGGGGTCGCCGGATCGGCGGCGGTCCAGGCCTTCAACTATATGGTGCCCAGCGCCACCATCCGTCTGCTGGCGATCCTGCGGACCGGCGCTCGCTATATCGAGCGGGTCTCCGGCCATGAGGCGGCGCTGAAGGCCCTGGCGCGGCTGCGTCCGCAACTGTTCGACGCCCTGGCTTCGGCTCCCCCCGCTCGCGCCCTGGCCCTGGCCTCGGGCGAGGCCTCGGCGCGGCTGGTCCAGGATGTGGACGCGGTTCAGACCCTGTTCGTGCGGCTGTCGGCGCCCTGGGCCCTGGGAGCCGGCGCCGCGTCCGCCGCCCTCCTCGCCGGCCTGGCCAGTCCATGGGCGGGCGCGCTCCTGCTGGCCTCAATGGCCCTCTGCGCAGCCGGCGCCCTGCTGATCGCACGACGTCTGGCCGCCCCCGCCGGGCGGGCGGTTCAGATCGCCGTTGGCCGACTGAAAGACCGGCTGGCCGCCCTGGAGGCCGTCTCCCCCGAATTGAAGGCCTATGGGCTGGACCGTTGGGCGGCGATCGAAGCAGCCGGGGCCGCCGCCGACCTGGACCAAGCCCAGGTCGCCCTGACCCAGGCCGGAGGCTGGATGGCCGCTTGGCAGGCTGCAGCGACGGGTTTGGCGGTCGCGACCGTGATCCCGGCCACCCTGGGCGCGCCCCTTGCCCTGACCGCCTTAGCCGCCCTGGCGGCGGTCATGGGCGTCGAATCGGTCGGCGGCCTGGTCGGCGCCCTGCAACAGAACGGCGCCGCCGAGGAAGCCGCTCGCCGCCTGGAGGCCCTGCCCTCGGCTCTTCACCCGAATCGGGCGCCGGTTTCGGTCGCCCCGACCCTGGTGCTCCAGGCCGACGGCGCGGCCCTTCATCCGCCGGCGCGCCTGGGCCTGATCGGCCCCTCCGGTGCCGGCAAGACCACGCTGATCGAACGCCTGATCGGCCTGCGGGACGCCCAGCCGGGCGAAGCTCGCCTGGGCGACATCGACGTCGCCGACCTGACCCCCGAGGACCGACGGCCGCTGTTCGCCTATGCCGCCCAGGACGTGCGGCTGATCGACGGCACCGTCCGCGAGAACCTGCTGCTGGCCGGCCCGGCCGACGACGACGCCCTGTGGCGCGCCCTGGACGACGCGGCCCTGGCCGAACGTCTGCGCGCCGACCCGGCGGGTCTGGACGCCCGCATCGGCCCCAACGGCGAACGGCTGTCCGGGGGCGAACGGCGTCGGCTGGGTCTGGCGCGCGCCTATCTGCGGCCCGCCGCCTGGCTGGTGTTGGACGAACCGACCGAGGGGCTGGACCCGGCGACCGAGGCCCAGGTGCTGAAGGCCCTGGATCGACGGCTGAAACAGGCCGGTCAGGGCCTGATCCTGGTCAGCCACCGCTCCGCCCCAACTCAGTTGTGCGACCGGACGATCCGGGTCGAGGGCGTGGGGGAAGACGGCCGGGTCGGCCTGGCGCCCGCCCGCCGGCTCACGCCCGCCTAGAGCATAATCGTTTCGGACGGAACCGCTTCGCGGTTCCGACAGAAGCGTGAATCATGCTCTCGCTTTAATCTGGAGCCTGATTCACGGCGTCAGCGGAATCGCGAAGCGATTCCACTTCAACCGATCAGGCTCTAGGCCTCGCCCTCGGCGATATCGCGCAGCCGCTCGGGCTCTTCGATCCGCAGTTCGCTGAGCGACAGCAGACGAATCACCCCTGTGGTCTTGAACTTGGTCAGGACCCGGCTGACCGTCTCTATGGTCAGGCCCAGATAGTCGGCGATCTCGGATCGGGTCATCGGCAGCCGCACCTGATCCTCGGCCTGCGGCCGCAAGGGATCGCGGCTGGGCAGCTCCAGCAGGAAGGAGGCGATTCGTTCCTGCGCCGTCTTGCGGCCCAACAGCAGCATCTGGTTCTGGGCGGCGGCGAGTTCGTGGGTCGCCCGATCCAGCAGAGCCTCTTCCAGCCGGGGCCGCTCACGGACAAGGGCGCGGTATTCGCTCTTGCGGAACCGGCACAGGGTCGCATCCTCAATCGCCTCGCCTGAAAAGGCGTAGTCCTCGCCGGTCGCCAGGCCGACGAAGTCGCCGGCGAACAGGAAGCCCGTGATCTGGCGCCGCCCGTCGGGCAACAGCTTATAGATCCGCACCGATCCTGAGGTGATGTTGAACAGATGGACGGCCGGATCGCCCTCGCGGATCAGGGCCTCGCCCGCCTTCAGCGACACCCTTTCGGCGATGGCGTCCAGGCCGGCCAGGTCCGCCGGATCCAGGCTGCTGCAGACGCTGAAGGCGCGCGCGCCGCAGCCGACGCAGACCGATTCCTGTCGGCGCTGTGCGCAGTCGGTCGGCAGGGCGCGAAGTTCCAGCATGATGGCGCGATTATGCTCTTGTCCGCCTAAGACGCAATTCTTTTGACGCGGATCAAGGCGGTCCTTTCGTCTAAGCCCTAGACGTCCGACAATGAGCGCACTCCAATACCGACGCCTGAGCGGCGACGAGGCCGACCAGGCCTATGTCATCGCGCGCATGGCTGATTCGACCCTGACGATGGACGCCTGGCGCGCCCGCGTCGCGGCGGCGCCTGCGGCCGGCGGAGTGATGGCGGCCGTGGCGGGAGGGGTCGTGCGCGCGGTCCTGGCCTATACGATCGCCACCACGACGGAGGGCGAGCGTCAATTCATCGTCGACGCCCTGGTCGCCTTCGATCTCTTGAGGCCCGAGCGGCTCGTCCAGGGCCTGATCGACGCCGCATGCGACCTGGCCCGGCAGAACTGCAAGGCCATAGGCCTGTCGGCGGGCCTGGACGCGCCAGGACGCGACGCCGTGATACGCCATATCGCCGAAGGCGCCGTGCTGCATCGGGTCATCTGATCCAGCGGCGCGGACGGGGCTGCTGGTGCGGGCGGCCGGGATCGAACCGGCAAGGGCTTTCGCCCGGCAGATTTTAAGTCTGCTGCGTCTACCAGTTTCGCCACGCCCGCGAGCCGGTCCGGCTCTATAGCCAGAACCGGCGGCCGGGGCCAAGCGGCTCAGCGCGCAGGCGTGGCCGGGGCGGCGGGGCGCATGGCGCGGAAATCGACGTCCGAATCGGCGATCAGCCACAGCAGCCCCGCCCAGGCGGCGACGTTCTGGCTCAGTTGGGCCGGGTCGATCTTGTCCAGGGTGTCGTTGGCCGTGTGGTGCAGGTCGAAATAGCGGGTTCCGTCCTGGGCCAGGCCGAAGAAGGGCACGCCCAACGGCCCCATAGGCCCGACATCGACCCCGCCCTCGGTCTCGACGCGGTCCGAGGCCAGGACGCCGATCGGATAGAGGACGCGCGTGGCGGCCTTCTGGAAGTCGGAGCCTTGCGCGCCGGCCGGCAGCCGCAGGGCATAGACCCGGTCGGCGCCGAAGTCGCTCTCGCCGGCGATGATGTGCTTGTCCAGGGCGGCGCCTTGGTTGCGGGCGTAGACGCCGCCGCCGTTGCCGGTCCGGGGCGTCGGCTGGGCCACCTCTTCGGAACCATAGAAGATGACGCGCAGGGTGCGCGCCGGGCGACGGCCGCTGTCGGCGATGGCCTTGGCTGCGGCCACCGTAATGGCGCCGCCCGCTCCGTCGTCGATCGCGCCGGTGCCCAGGTCCCAGCTGTCCATGTGCGAGCCCAGGACGATGATCTCGTCCGGACGGCTGGCGCCGGGCAGGTCGCCGATCACGTTCTGGCTGTGGGTCTCATAGGTATGGGCCGTCGAGGTCAGGCGCATCCGCACCGGCTCGCCCAGGGCGACCAGGCGGCTGACCTGGTCGGCGTCCGGCGCCGACAGGGCGAAGGCGGGGATCGTCGGCTTGCCGTCCACATAGCGGGTGGTGCCGGTGTGCGGCATCCGGTCCTCGTCGGACCCGACCGAGCGCATCACGAAGGCCGCCGCCCCCTTGGCCGCGGCGACGCCCGGCCCGGCCCCGCGCACGCGGGTCTGGGGACCATAGCCCGAGCCGTCCTGCATCGGATGCATCTGGCCCAAATCGACATAGACGATCTTGCCCCGCACAGCGGCGTCCGGCGCGGCCTGAAGGTCTTCCATCGAGGCGAAACGGACGATCTCGGCCTCGACTCCGCCTGTGGGGGTGGCTGGCGAATGGCCCAGCGCGGCGGCGACCAGGGCCTGGGCGTGGTCGCCGACAATGGCGGCGGAGCTTTCGCCCCGCTCCCACCCGACCAGAGGAAACTCTTCGATCCGGACGTTCTGGAAGCCGTGGGCGCGCAGATAGTCGGCGGCCCAGGCGGCGGCGTCCTGTTCGGCTTTCGATCCCGCCGGGCGCGCGCCGAACCGGGTCGTCAGCTGGGTGACGTAGTCCAGGGCGATGTTGGAGCGCAGGGCCGCGTCGCGAATGGCGATCGCCCGCTCCACCGTCGCGGCGTCCTGGGCCGACGCCAGGGGCGCAAAGGCGACAAGGCCCAGCGCAAGGGCGCTGGCGGTCAGCAGACGAAGGGACATGGGCGCGGCTCCACTTGGAAAGCCGCGACCCTAGAAAGAGTCAGCCGTTCTGGAAATAGGGTTCCACCGTCCCCTGCAACTTGACGGTCAGGGCCTTGCCCTTGCGGTCCACGCGATTGCCCAGAGCCAGCCGCACCCAGCCCTCGGAGACGCAATATTCCTCGACATTGGTCTTTTCCTCGCCCTTGAACCGGACGCCGACGCCGCGCTGCAACGCCTCGGCGTCGTGATAGGGGCTGGACGGGTCGACGGAGAGGCGGTCGGGAGGCGTGTCGGACATGGTCGGTCAGAGGGCTCGTAGGTCGGAAAGGCGCGGTGATAGCCGCGCCCGGCCGCCCTGCCAACCGAAACCGCCGCTCAGAACCCGAGCCAGAGCCGCGCCAGCGGTATGGCCAGCCACAGGGGCGCCGTCAGCAGGCCGCGCGCCAGCGGGCGCCGAAGGCGGTGCGCAATATACAAGACTTCCCCGAGCATGGCGGACCATCCTCAATGCCTCGCCCCCAAATCGGGCGTGAAGGGAGGATGCGCCCAAATGGGTTAGCGGATCGCCGTCATCCCACTAGGGATGAATCCGCAAGGGACGTCACTGCACCGTCTGGCGCGGCTGGGCGTCGGCGGCCGAGGGCTGATAGGCTTGGGGACCGCTGGCCGGAGCGGCGGCGGGGGTCGCGGTCGGGCGGGCGGCTGGACGGTTCGCCGGGCGGCGGGCGGCCGGACGCGGGGTCTGACGCGCCGGGGTCGCCGCAGCAGGCGTCGGCGCCGGGGACGCAGCCGTCGGACCAGAACCCGGCGTCGCGGGCGCGGCGGCGGCCGGGGCGGGGGTCGCTTCGGCGGCGGCGGCGCGGGCCGCCATCTGCTGCGCCTGGAAGCGGGCGGCCATCTTCTCCGTCAGCTCCTTGGCCTGGGCCGGCGTCATCTGGGCCATGACGGCCGCCAGGGTGCGCGGCCGCATGGCCGCCGCGACCGGCAGACGAACCCGATCCTCCAGCGAAGCCATGACGGGGGCGGCGTCCTTGGGCCGCATGGCCGAATAGACCTGAACCAGCCGGTCGATCTCGGCCTTTTCGCGCTCGTCGACCTGGCCCAGCATCTGCTTCATCTCGGCCTTCAGCGCCTCCAGCGCCTTGACCTTGGCGTCCAGCTTCTGCTCGGCGGCGACCATCAGCGGCAGGGTGGTGGCGAAGTCCTGATCCCGCGCGTCCAGCTCGGTTCGGCGCGCCGACAGGGACTGGATGATCTTCAGCTCGGCCGGAGAAATGCCGGCCTGCTGCGCCAGCTGTTCGGGCGAGAGCGCGCAGGTGCCGGCCGGGGCGGGCTTGGGCGCCGCAGCGGCGGCGGCCGGCGCAGCCTCCTCGGCCCAGGCCTTGGCGCCTTCGAACAGGCCCGGCGCGACGCCGACGGCGCGCACGGCGACGACCCCGCCGATGGCGACGGCGATCAGGGGGAGAAGGCGGGGGATGCGGGCCATGAAAGAAGGTTCCGAACTCAGGCGGCGAACAGGTCGTCGTCCAGATTACGACGCGCGGCGTTGAGGCTTTGTTTTGCGGTTTGGTTAGCGGAGCCGACGGCGGTCAGGGCCTGGACGATGGCGGCGACATTGTCGCGCCCGGCCGGCGCCCGGCCCGTCGCGGCGCTCGCGACGGTCGGGGTCATGCCCTGGATGCGTTCGGCCAGGGCGGCCATGCGGCGCGCGCGCTCGTCGTCGTCATTGACCAGGGCGGCCGGCGAAGGGGCGATCGCGGCCGAACGAACCGGTTCGGGACGGGCGACCGCCTCCTCTTCCCGGCTCCGGCTCGTCGCGGTCGGGGCCCGCGCGATCAGAACCTCCAGCTGCTGCTTGACCTCGCGCGCCTTGATGATCCGGTCGTGCAGCAGATCCGTCTCCTGGCCCGAGGCGCGCAGATTGGCCAGGGCCGCCTCGGCGCGGCCGGCGGCGGCGTTCAGCTCGGTCACCGCCTGGGCGAAGGCGATCTGCCCGGTGCGAAGGGCCGCCAGCTTGCGCTCCAGCTTGATCCCGTAGCCGACCGCCGCGACCAGCAGCAGCATGAGGACGGCGTCCATGATCATTCCAGCCATCAGCGCGCGCCCTTTATTCTTGCGGCGGATTCAGGGCTGATCGGCCCTTCGACGCGCACGGCGATATGTTGTCCCTTTCGGCCCATGCGGCCGGTCGTCAGGGGGATGGAGCCCGCACGGATCGAAACCTCCGAATCCGGCGTGGCGTTCAGCATCATCGTGTCCCCGACCTTCAGGTTCAAGACGCTGGACAGGGGCATGACCTGCTCGTCCAGCACCGCCCGCACCTCGGTTTCGGTGGTCCAGATTTCGGTGGCCAAGTGGCCTTCCCAGATGTTGTCGCGGCCGAACTTCTCACCCATGAACTGCTGCAGCAGCATCTTGCGGATCGGCTCCAGCGTCGCATAGGGCAGGAGCAGTTCGATCCGTCCGCCGAGATCCTCCATGTCGATCCGCAGCTTGATCAGGATGGCGGCGTTGGCCGGGCGCGCAATGGCGGCGAAGCGCGGATTGGTCTCCAGCCGGTCCAGATTGAAGGTGACCGGGGTCAAGGGCTCGAACGCCTGGCGGGCGTCGTTCAGCACCACCTCCACCATCCGCTGCACCAGCACCCGTTCGATGGTGGTGTAGGGCCGCCCCTCGATCCGCAGGGCCGCCGTGCCGCGACGGCCGCCCAGCAGCACGTCGACGATCGAATAGATCAGGTTGGAATCGACGGTCAGCAGGCCGTAGTTGTCCAGTTCCTCGGCCCGAAACACCGCCAGGATGGCCGGCAGAGGGATGGAGTTCAGATAGTCGCCGAACCGGATCGACGAGATGTTGTCCAGCGACACCTCGACGTTGTCCGAGGTGAAGTTGCGCAAGCTGGTCGTCATCAACCGCACCAGGCGGTCGAACACGATTTCCAGCATCGGCAGGCGTTCGTATGAGACGAGCGCCGAGTTGATGATGGCGCGAATGCCGGACTTTTCCGACCCGTCGTCGTCGCCGAGATCGAAGCCCAGCAGGCTGTCGATCTCGTCCTGGTTCAGGACGCGCTCGGACAGGGCGTCCGCAGGATCGCCCAGTCCGGCCAGGGAATCGATCGGCGCGTCGGTCATCGCCTATTGCACCAGCATTTCTTCGATCAGAACGGCGTCGACCTTGCCCGGCGCGGCGACCAGATTGATGCGGCGCAGAAGCTCGGCGCGCAGCTGATAGGTGCCGGCGGAACCGCTCAGATCCTCGGGGCGAAGCTCCCGCACGAAGCCCGTGAACATGTCCTGCAGGCGCGGCATTTCTTCCTGCAGATGCGTCGCCACCTCGGCGTCATGCATCTCCAGCGTCAGCTTGAGCTTCAGGAAGGTGGGGCGTCCGTCCGGCGACTGGATGTTCATCACCATGTCCGGCAGGGTGTAGAAGGTGACGCCGTCCGGCCCTTCCGAAATCTTGCCCAGCGACGGATCGGCCTCGCCCTCCTTGCCGCCCCCGCCGTGGCCGCCGCCCTTTTCCTCGCCCTTCTTCTCTTCCTTGCCGTGACCGCCCTTTTCCTCGGCCTTGGCTTCGCCGTGGCCGCCTTCCGCTGCGGCGGCTTCCTCGCCATGCGCCTCGGCCGGCTTGGGCTTCATCAGGAAGAAGGCCGCCGCGCCGCCGCCGCCCAGGACCAGCAGGGCGACCGGCGCGATGATGAACAGGATCGGCAGCTTCTTTTTCTTGGGCGCGCCTTCTTCGCCCTCGGCGCCCGCCTCGGCCTCGGTCGCGTCGGCGCTGGGGTCGCCCTTCTTCTTGCCAAGTTTCAACATGCGCTCGCCCCGGAGAATCTACAGGGGAAGATCGGCCCGGCTTGGTTAATGCGACGTTTACAAACGGCAGTTTTTGCCGGGCGAACCCGCCCCTCCTCCCCCGCAAAGCCCCGCCGCGCCTGAATTAACCCTGTTGGCACGGTCATTGCGTAAGGGATTTCCGAAGGAGCCTCGTCGTGGAAAACGCCGCCTATATCGGACTGTCCCGTCAGATGACGCTGCGCCGCGAGCTGGACATCGTGGCCAACAACATCGCCAACGCCGACACCACCGGCTTCAAGGTGGAGCAGCTGATGGTCGGGACGGAAATCGGCCAGCGGGCGCGCAACGACGCCATCCGGCCGTCCGCCAGCTTCGTGCTGGACAACGGCGTCGGCCGGGACTTCGGCCAGGGCGCCATGTCCGAGACGGGCCGCACGCTGGACTTCGCCATCGCCGGAGAAGGCGCCTTCTTCACCGTCCGCGACGGCGCCAACGGCGAGGCCTATACCCGCGACGGCGCCTTCACCCTGGACCCCGAGGGCCGGTTGACGACCAAACAGGGCGCGCCTGTGCTGAGCGGCGGCGCCGAGATCGTGCTGGACCCTGCGCTGGGCGCCATATCGGTCGGCGCGGACGGGACCATCACCCAGGCGGGCCAGATCACCGGCCGCCTTTCCGTCGTCCGGTTCGACACCCTGGGCGTTTTGGAGAAGGGCGGCGACGGCCTCTACCGCAACGGTTCCAACACCCAGCCGGTCGAGGCGAACGACGCCCAGGTCCATCAGGGCGCTCTGGAAGCCTCCAACGTCAACTCCCTCGTCGAGATCACCAACCTGGTCGAGATCAGCCGCGCCTATGAGAGCGTCACCCGGATGATCGAGAACACCACCGACCTGAGCCGTCGCGCCGTCGAGCGCCTCGGCAAGGTCGCATAAGGAACCCTGGACATGCGCGCACTTCGCACCGCCGCCTCGGGCATGGCCGCCCAGCAGCTGAACGTGGAGGTCATCTCCAACAACATCGCCAACATGAACACGGTGGGCTTCAAGAAGCAGCGCGCCGAGTTCCAGGATCTGCTCTATCAGAACGTCGAACGGATGGGGGCCCAGTCCTCCAGCCAGGGCACGGTCGTCCCGACGGGCATTCAGATCGGCGCCGGCGTCAAGGCCGGGGCGGTCTATCGCGTGACCGAACAGGGCACGCCCCAGCAGACCGGCAATCCCTATGACATGGCGATCGACGGCCGCGGCTATTTCCAGGTGACCCTGCCCTCGGGCGAGATCGGCTACACTCGCGCGGGCAATCTGCAGCTCAGCCCCGAAGGCCAGATCGTCACCGACGACGGCTATCCTCTGGAACCGGCGATCTCGATCCCGCAGGACACGGTCAAGCTGACCATCTCCAAGACCGGCCTGGTCCAGGCGACGCAGCAGGGTCAGACGGCGCCGACCACCGTGGGCCAGATCCAGTTGGCGACCTTCTTCAACGAGGCGGGGCTGGAAGCGATCGGCGACAATCTTTTGCTGGAGACGGCCGCCTCGGGCGCCGCCAACATCGGCTCGCCCGGCGACGTCGGTTTCGGCCAGATCCTGCAGGCCTATACCGAAGCCTCGAACGTCGATGCGGTGTCCGAGATCAGCGCCCTGATCATCGCCCAGCGCGCCTATGAGATGAACTCCAAGGTCATATCGACGGCGGACCAGATGATGTCGGTCACCTCCCAGGTGAAGGGCTGAGCCATGAAGATCGTTCGTAACGCCCTGGCCCTGACCGCCGTCTTCGCCGCGATCGCCGGCGCCGCCTCAGCCGGCTCGGTGGTCCTGAAGTCCAACCCTGTCGACGACGACGGCCGGGTGACGCTGGGCGACCTGTTCGAGGGCGCGGGCGCCGCCTCTGAGGTGGTGGTGGCCCAGCGCGTTGGCCCGTCCGTCGTTCTGGAAGCCGGCGCCCTTCAGGCCCAGGCGCGTCAGGCGGGTCTGGACTGGGACAATCCGACGGGCCTCCGTCGAGTCGCCGTGCGTCGCGCCGCCGCCGTCCCGGTTCAGACCGCCGCCGCCTCGGCCGGCCAGACGGCCCGCCCCGCCTTTGTCTCCGCCGGCGCCCAGGTCATCGCCCGCAACGACATGGTGCGCGTCACCTATCAGGTCGGGGGCGTCAATCTCAGCGTCATGGGCAAGGCGCTGCGCAACGCCGCCCTGGGCGAGCCCGTGGCGGTCATGAACACCGCCTCCAACCGCATCATCGACGCCGTGGCCTCCGGTCCCGGCCAGGCCCTTGCCGGTCCCGCCGCCGACATGGTCCGCGCCAATCCTCAACAATTCGCCGCCCGCTAGGGAAGTCCGTCATGCGTAAGCTCGTCCTCGCCGCCGCCGTCTCCGCCGCCTCCCTGGGCGCCTGCTCCACCGCCGTCGAGGCGGTGCGCGGCCCCCAACTGGCGCCCATCGGCTATCCCGCCGCCCTGGTTCCCACCCAGCAGGCCTATATGGCCGCCCCGGCGATGCGGACTGAATCGACCCCCGCCAGCGCCAACAGCCTGTGGCGGGTCGGCGCCCGCACCTTCTTCGGCGACCAGCGCGCCCGTCACGTCGGCGACATCCTGACCGTCCGCATCGACATCGACGACCGCGCCCAGACCCAGAACACGACCCAACGGTCGCGGTCCAACGACGCCTCGACCGGAGTGTCCAACTTCTTCGGTTTGGAAAGCAGCCTGGGCCGCGCCTTGCCGGGCGGTTTCGATCCGTCCAAGATGGTCGGGCTGGAAGGCGAAACGAACGCCTCGGGCTCGGGCTCGGTCAACCGGTCCGAAAAGGTCTCTCTGACCATCGCCGCCGTCGTCACCGAGGTTCTGGCCAACGGCAATATGGTCATCCAGGGCCGGCAGGAGGTCCGCACCAACCGTGAGGTTCGCGAGCTGACCGTCGCCGGCATCGTGCGGCCGGAAGACATCTCCTCGGCCAATTCGATCAACCACACCCAAATCGCCGAGGCCCGCATCTCCTACGGCGGCCGCGGCGACATCAGCCGGATGCAGGCCACGCCCGCCGCCCAGAGCCTGGTGGAGCGCTTCAGCCCCTTCTGACCCGCTGCGGCGCGAAAGCCACAACCATCAGCCGCGCAAGCGGAGCCGTGAACTGTTGACGAATACCCGCGTTTGACCGTCAGACGCGAGTTAATGAAATGTTCAAGGTCCTGATCCCCGCCGCCGCCGCCATCGCCTTGGTCGCCTTCGCCGCCAAGCCGCAGGCGACCGAGCCCTCGGCCCCGATGTCGGCGGAAGCGCCGGCCATGGCCTGGCATCTCAGCCACGAGGGCGCCATGGCCAAGCTGGCTTACGGCGTCGCCAACTCCGATCAGTTGGCCCTGATGGTGACTTGCTCGCCTGGAGACCGGACGGCCGTGGTCTATGGCGACGTCCAGCCGGACACGCCTCGCCTGATCAACGCCTCGCACGGTCCCAGCCTGATCGATCCCTTGACCGGCGGCGACGCTACGGAGTCGCGCCTGTCCTTGCAGGACGCCAGTCTGAAGGGTCTCGCCGACCGCGGCGTGATGCGGGTTCAGGGCGATGCAGGCCAGTTCGACCTGACCGCTGACAGGGCCGAGCGGCGGATGATCGCGGACTTTCTGGCCTATTGCGGGTCTTCGCGCGCTTGACAAAATACGCGGCTGACGCAGGCTTGAGTTCCACCGCCAGCAGGGCCGACCGATGAACCTCATTCTCGCCGCCCTCCTGGCTTTCGGCCAGGCGGGAGCTCCGCGCGCCGCCCCGGTCTGGACCTGGACCCTTTATGAGAACGAGGGTCCGGTCGTTCTGGCCAATGAGGCGCCCGACACGCCCAATCTTCGCGCCACCGTGGAATGTGATCCGCGCTCAGGCGTCGTGGACCTTACGGTATACAAGGAAGACGCCCCGGCGCCCGGCGCCGCCTTCGCGCGCCTGAGCTCCGGCGACGTCGCCGCGACCAGTCCGGCCCGGTTCGGACGGCGGGGACGGCTGCAGGTGACGGTCCGCACCGACCATCCGCTGTTCGCCGCCTTCGTCGGCTCGGGCGATCTGACCATTCAGACGGGCGATCGAACAGACCGGGTGGCCATCCCCCGCGCCCATCTTGCCAAGCTGCGCCGTTTGGCGGACCGTTGCGCCGGTTGAGGAGACCGACGATGTCCCGGCTTAAGCTGATCCCGCCCCTTCTGTCCGTCGCGGCCCTGGCCGCCTGCGCGACCCAGCCGCCGACGGCCGACCTGTCCCCGGCCGCATCCGCCCCCGCCCCGACGCCGGGCTACGACTGGATCCGCAACACGGACGAGCCGCCGCAACAGGCTCTGGTCTACGGCATGGCCCACAGCGACGAAGTCAAGCTTCAGCTCTTCTGCCGTCCCGGTTCCGACACCCTGGATCTGGCCGCCATACTCGACAAGCCGGCGCGCCAGCTGCGGCTGGAGTCCGGCGGCGACACCGAAACCTATCGCGCCACTTCTGAAGAGGCGGCGATCAGCGACGGCTACTACGCCCAGGCCCGCGCCAGCACCAAGGACCCCGTCTTCCAGCGGTTCCGCCGGCTGGGCTGGATCGCCGTCTGGGACGGGGACGAACGTCACGCCTACGCCGCCCGCCCCGCCGCCCTGGCCGAGATCGAACGCTTCTTCGCCGCCTGCGGATGACGGCTTGACGCCCCCCGTCCGCTCCGCTTGCGTGGCGGCTGAAAGCGGAGGGCGTCATGAAGATCATCGGTTTGGCCGTTGCGGCCGGTTTGGCGACGGCGGCGACCGGCGCGGCTGCGGCCCCGGAGGCTGCGCAGATGGGGGTCCCCGTGGCGGCGCCGGCGACGGCCCGCCCGGCTGAGGCGGCCCTGAACGCCCTGATCGCCGATTACGAAGCCTATCTGAAGGCGATCGACCCCTTCGCTGCGGGCGGAGAGGGCGATGTGGAGGCCATGGGCCGGGTTCCCGACCTGTCGCGCGCCTTCGAACTGGCCCAGCGCGCGCCGCTGGAAGCCTTCGTCGCCCGGGTCGAGGCCATCGACCCGGCAAGTCTTTCCCAGGCGGCGCGGATCAATCACGCCTTTCTGCTGTACAGCCTGAAGCGCGGCGTCGAGGGTCTGGATTACGACGCCTCTCGCCTGGCCTTTGACAGCGAAGGCGGGCCGGGAACCTGGGCCCTCTATGTCGGCCAGAGCACCCGACTGAACACGGTGGCGGAGGCTCAGGCCTATATCCGGCGCATACGGGGCTTTGGCGACATCTACGCCCAGACCACCGACAACGCCCGGCGGGGTCTCGCCACCGGCATGGTCCAGCCCCGCTCCGTCACCGAAAGCGCCCTGGCCGGGGCGCGCAATGACGTGGCGATCACGCCCGAGGACGAGCCCCTGCTCAAACCCTTCGCCACCCTGCCGACCACCATCGCCCCCGCCGACCGCGACCGGCTGAGGGCCGAGGCCGCCGCTGCGGTCGCCGCAGTCATCGTCCCCGCACGCCGGGCCTGGCTGGCCTTTCTGGAGACCGAATACCTGCCCAAGGCTCCGATCGAGCCCGGCCTGGGCAACCGCGCCGGCGGCAAGGCCCTCTACGCCTATCTGGTGCGCGGCCACACCACCACGGACCTGACGCCGGACCAGATCCACCAGATCGGCCTGTCCGAGGTCGCCCGCATCCGCGCCCGGATGGAGGTCGAGATGAAGGCCGCCGGCTGGACCGGCGACTTCGCCGGCTTTTTGAACTTCCTGCGCACCGATCCCCAGTTCTACGCCCAGACGCGCGAGCACCTGCTGGAGAAGGCGTCGGAGATGGCCAAGCGCGCGGACGGCGGCCTGCCCGCCCTGTTCGCCACCCTGCCCCGCCTGCCCTATGACGTGCAGCCGGTCCCGCCCCAGATCGAGGCGACCTACACCACCGGCCGCTACAATCCCGGCTCGATGCAGAACGGCGTCCCTGGCCACTATGTGGTCAACACGTCGAAGCTCGACCAGCGCCCCCTGTACGAACTGCCGGCCCTGACCTTGCACGAGGCCGTGCCCGGCCACCACCTTCAGATCGCCCTGCAGCAGGAGGCCGAGGACCAGCCCTATTTCCGCCGCCAGGCCAATGTGACGGCCTTCACCGAAGGCTGGGGTCTCTATTCCGAGTTCCTGGGCGAGGAGATGGGCTTTTATCGCACGCCCTATGAGCGGTTCGGCCGCCTGTCCTATGAAATGTGGCGCGCCTGCCGCCTGGTGGCCGACACCGGCCTGCACTGGATGGGCTGGTCGGAAGAGCAGGCCCGCGCCTGTTTCCGCGACAACTCCGCCCTGGCGCCCCACAATATCGAGACCGAGCTTCAGCGCTACATCGGCTGGCCCGGCCAGGCCACGGCCTACAAGATCGGCGAGATCCGCCTGCGCGAAATCCGCGCCAGGGCCGAGCGCGAGCTGGGGCCGAAGTTCAACGTCCGCACCTTCCACGACGCCCTGCTGACGGAGGGCCCGCTGCCGCTGGCCCTTCTGGACCAGCGGATGGACGCCTGGATCGCGGCGGAGAAATAGGACCTTCCCCCGCTTGCGGGGGAAGTGTCAGGTCGTGGCGCGCAGCGACACGCCTGACGATGGGGGAAGTCTTCTGTTCAAACGAGACTCCCCTCTCCGACCCTAGTCCGCTGCGCGGACGCCGGGCCACCTCTCCCGCAAGCGGGAGAGGGTCTTAAGCCCACGCCGGAACCGGCAGGCCCTTCGATGTCAGGAATTCCGGGTTGAACAGCTTGGACGCATAGCGCGACCCCGGATCGCACAGGCAGGTGACGATGGTCTTGCCCGGCCCGATCTCGCGCGCCAGCCGCACAGCCCCGGCGATGTTGACCCCGGCCGATCCGCCCAGCGACAGACCTTCGTGCTTCACCAGATCGAACAGGATCGGCAGGAACTCGGCATCCTCGATCCGGTAGGCGTGGTCGGGCTTGAACCCCTCCAGATTGCCGGTGATCCGCGCCACCCCGATCCCCTCGGTGATCGACGAGCCCTCGCCCGTCATCTCGCCCTTGGTGAACCAGTTGAACAGGGCCGCGCCGGCGGGATCGGCCAGGGCGATGGTCACATCAGGCTTCTTCTCGCGCAAATAGGCCGCGACGCCCGAGATGGTGCCGCCCGACCCCACGGCCGAGACGAAGGCGTCGATCTGGCCGCCCGTCTGTTCCCAGATTTCCGGCGCTGTCGTCGTATAATGGGCGTCTCGGTTGGCGGTGTTGTCGAACTGGTTGGCCCAGATCGCCCCGGCCTCTTCGCTCTCGTTCAGTTCAGAGGCCAGGCGTCCGGAATAGTGGACGAAATGATTGGGGCTGGAGAAGGGGGCGGCGTCCACCTCGACCAGGCGCGCGCCCAGCGAACGGATGGCCGACTTCTTCTCCTCCGACTGGGTGCGGGGCATGACGATGACCACGGGATGACCCAGGGCCGCCCCGACCAGGGCCAGGCCGATGCCGGTGTTGCCCGCCGTTCCCTCGACGATGGTCCCGCCGGGCTTCAGCGCGCCCGACGCCCGCGCGGTCTGGACGATGGACAGGGCGGCGCGGTCCTTGATCGAGCCGCCGGGGTTCATGAACTCGGCCTTGCCCAGGATTTCGCAGCCCGTCTCGTCAGACAGGCGATTCAGGCGGACCAGCGGCGTATGGCCGATCAGGTCGATGACAGACGGTGTGACGGACACGTTTCAGCTTTCAGGCGAGGTCGAACGGGAGGACGATCAGGCGGCGACCTGACGCTTGCCTAGGTGGATGCCGCATTCGACCTTGTCCATCCCCGACCAGCGTCCGGCCCGCGCGTCTTCGTCGTCTTCGACGGCGCGGGTGCAGGGCCAGCAGCCGATGGAGCGGTAGCCCTGCTCCACCAGCGGGTGGCGCGGCAGGTCGTGCGCCTCCAGCCAGGCCTCGACGGCGTCGGCGTCCCAGTCCGCCAGCGGATTGATCCGCAGCACCCCGTCCAGCACCTCGAACGGTTTCAACGCCGCGCGGGTCGCGGCCTGATAGCGTTTGCGCCCGGTGATCAGGGCGTTGAACCCGACCGTCGCCCGCGCCAGGGGCCGCACCTTCCGCAGGTCGCAGCAGGCGTCGGCGTCGGTCTTCCACAGGTCGTCGCGGGCGTCCAGGGTCGCCTTCTCGTTCGCATCCGGCGTGACCAGACGCACGTCGGTCAGTCCCAGAGTCTTGGTCAGCTGGGTGCGATAGGACAGGGTCTGCAGGAAATGCTGGCCGGTCTCCAGAAAGACCACCGGCACGTCCGGATTGGTCTGGGCCACAATGTGCAGCAGGGCCGCCGATTCCGCCCCGAACGAGGATATGGTCCCGGTCCGCAGGCCCAGGGCCGGATCCAGCGCCGCCTTCAGGATGTCCGACGCGGCCTTGCCCTCGGTCTCGCGGTTCAGCCGATCAGCCAGGGCCTGCAGATCCCGATCGTTCGACGCCGCTCGCCGCCTTTGCCAGATGGTCGGGGCGGGATCGACGGCCGGCTGATAGGAGCCGCTGAAGGCCTGATCCATCCGCGCCCAGGCCGCCGTGTCTGCCCCCGGCGCCAGCTCCACCGCGTCGAATCCCGACCGCCGCAGATGGCGCGCCTGGTCCGGCAGGACCTTGCCCGCCGCGATCAGCCGCCCGGCATAGCCCCGCTCGCGCAGCACCGCCGCCAGCGAGAAGCCGCGCCCGTCGCGAAAGGCGTCAAACTCCAGCACCAGGACGTCGGTTGCGGCGGCGGCCGCCTCGACCTCTTCCAGCGGGGTCGTCACCGACAGGCGCGGCCCGTTCTGAACTCCCTCAAGCGTTTGCAGCATCGAGCGTCTCATAGATGGCGTCGCGGAAGGGATCGGGTCCGACACGGCGCACCGTGTCGATGAACCGCTCGCCCTCGGCGCGGATTTGCAGATAGCGGTCCAGGGTCCGCTGGATGGCGGGCGCGACCTCGTCGGCCGGCAGGCTCTTGCCGACGATGTCGCCCAGGGCCGCCTGTTCGTCGGGCGAACCGCCGACGGTGATCTGGTAGTATTCTTCGCCCTTCCGGTCGACGCCCAGGACGCCGATATGGCCGACGTGGTGGTGGCCGCAGGCGTTGATGCAGCCGCTCATATTGATCCGGACCGGCCCCAGCTTCTCCTGATAGTCCAAGTCCGCCAGCCGCTTCGACAAGGCCTGAGCGACCGGGATCGACCGGGCGTTGGCCAGGCTGCAATAGTCCAGCCCCGGACAGGCGATCACGTCGGTCGCCAGATCGGCGTTGGCCGTGGCCAGCCCCGCCTCCAGCAGCGCCCGCCAGACCGTCGGCACATCGTCCAGCTTCACATGGGGCAGGACCAGGTTCTGCTCATAGGCGGCGCGCAGTTCGTCGAAGCCGTAGCGTTCGGCCAGGTCGGCGACCGCGTTCATCTGGTCGGCCGTGATGTCGCCCGGCACCCCGCCGACCGGCTTCAGCGACACCACCACCGAGGCATAGCCCGGCTGCCGGTGACGCCGCACATTGTTCCGCGCAAACCGCGCAAAGTCCGGATCGGCCAGCAGGGCGCGCTCGAACGGAGCGCTGGCCTTGGGCAGATCCTCGAACGGCGGCGGGGCGAAATAGGCCTTGATCCGCTCGGCCTCGTCCTCGGGGATCCGCAGGTCTTCCAGGCGCAGGGTGGCGTAGTGTTTGTCCACCTCCTCGCGGAAGGCCTCCAGCCCGACCGAGGCGACCAGGATCTTGATCCGCGCCTTATGGATATTGTCGCGCCGTCCCAAGAGGTTCCACGCCCGCAATATGGCGGTCAGATAGGCCAGCAGGTCCGCAGCCGGAACCGCCGAGGCGATCTCCTGGCCGATATGGGGCAACCGCCCCTGCCCGCCGCCGACGAAGACGCGGAAGGCGGTCCCGCCGTCTTCGCCGCGCACGATCTGCAGCCCCACGTCATGGGTGCGGATCGCCGCCCTATCCTTCTCGGCGCCGATGACCGCGATCTTGAACTTGCGCGGCAGGAAGCTGAACTCCGGGTGGATCGTCGACCACTGTCGGATGATCTCGCACCAGGGCCGCGGATCCTCGATCTCGTCCTCCGCCGCCCCGGCGAAGACGTCGGTCGTGGTGTTGCGGATGCAGTTGCCCGAGGTCTGGATGGCGTGCATCTCGACATCGGCCAGATCGCTCAGGATCGCCGGCAGGTCCGTCAGGGCCGGCCAGTTGTACTGGATGTTCGTCCGCGTGGTGAAATGGCCGTAGCCCTTGTCATAGGTGCGGGCGATATGGGCCAGCCGGCGCATCTGCCGACTGTTGAACGTTCCATAGGGAATGGCGACCCGCAGCATATAGGCGTGAAGCTGCAGATAGACCCCGTTCATCAGCCGCAGCGGCTTGAACTCGTCCTCGGTCAGGGCGCCGGAGGCGCGGCGCGCCACCTGGTCGGAAAACTCCGCCACCCGCTCACGCACCAGGGCGTGGTCGAACTCGTCATAGCGATACATCAGCCCACGCCTCCCGCGACGCTGTGGCCGACGGTCGGACCGGTCGCGCGAATCCGCTCCTTCAGCCGATCCCGGCCTGAGGGGGCGCCCCCCTGGACCTCCACCAGATAGGGATTGACGAAGACGTCGGGCCGCCCGGCGACCTCCGCCAGCACGATCTCGGCCGCCGCCTCGTCCAGGGTCGAAGCCTCGTCCAGGCGCTCGACCGGCTGATTGTTCAGGCCGGCATAGATGACGCGGCCGTCCGACAGGCGGTTTGCGGTCACGATCTTCACGCCGCGAACTCCGCCCGGACGTCCAGCTGAGCGGCCGAAAACGCCGCCGTCTCGCCGACGAACAATAGGGCCGGACCGGTCAGATGGGCGCCCCGCACCAGGGCGCCCAGCGCGTCCAGCCGACCCGTCAGAACCCGCTCGTCCGGCCGGCTGCCGTTCTCGACGATCGCGACGGGGGTCGAGCCCAGACGCCCCGCCGCCATCAGCTTGGCCGCCGTCTCCTCGGCCCGGTCCACGCCCATATAGATGGCCAGGGTATGATTGGGCGCGGCCAGCCTGGCCCAGTCGGCGTCGCCCCCACCCGGCTTGGCCTGGGCCGTCACGAAAGTCACCGCCTGGGCGTAGTCGCGATGGGTCAGCGGGATCCCCGCCGAAGCGGCGCAGGCCAGGGCCGCCGTCACGCCCGGCACCACAAAGACCGGAACCCCGGCCGCCCGCATGGCCTCCAGCTCCTCGCCGCCGCGCCCGAAGACGAAGGGATCCCCGCCCTTCAGCCGCACGACCCGGTGGCCGGCGCGGGCCTCCTCGATCATCAGGGCCTCGATCTGATCCTGGGGTACCGAATGTTCGCCGCGCGCCTTGCCCACGTACAGGCGTTTGGCGTCTCGTCGCGCCCGCTCCAGCACGGCATCCGGCACCAGCCGGTCGTGAATAATGACGTCGGCGTCCTGCAACACCCGCAGCGCCTTCAGGGTCAGCAGCTCCGGATCGCCCGACCCCGCCCCGACGATATGGACCATCCCCTGCTCCGGCGCGGCCGAGTTCAGCAGACGCAGCATCTCGCGCCGCGCCTCCGCCGTGCGCCCCTCGGCTGCCAAGGCCGCCGCCGGTCCCCGGAACGCCTTCTCCCAGAACCGTCGCCGCGCCATGAAGTCCGGCACATTGGCCTTGACCGTATCGCGCAGCTCGCGCGCCAGCCGGGCGACGTGGGCCAGACCGGCGGGTAGAACGCCCTCGACGGCCGTGCGCACGTCGCGGGCCAGGATCGGCGCCGATCCCCCGGTGGCGACCCCGATCACCACCTCGTCCCGGTCGATCAGGGCCGGGGTCTGGAAGTCGCTCAGATGGGGCTTGTCCACCACATTGACCTGGGCCCCCGCCGCCCGCGCCAGGGCGCCCAGCCGCGTCAGTTCGTCCGCGTCGTCCAAGGCCATAAAGACCAGACGCGCCCCCGCCAGATCCTGGGCCTGGGCCGCGCGCAGCACCGGCTCCGGCGCGCTCAGCGGGATTTCCATCCGGGGCGGGGCGCCGTCAGGCGCGAACCACAGCAGCTGGGCCGGCGTGTTCAGGAACAGTCGCAGCTTGGCCAGGGCGGGCTCACCGCCGCCGATGATCACGATCTTGGCGGCCTCAAGCGGAATGGAGGCGAGAAATACACGCATCGTCTTGCTTTCAGGGCCGGCGTCGGGGAAGGAGGACGGCGGCGGAGCCCGAACCATCGGCCTCCCCGTCCAGACCCGCAAACCAGATTGCCTTTGGCACGCTGATAGGATTTCTAACGGCGATGGCCCGTTCCCTGCTCCCGCTCAACGCCCTGCGCGCGTTCGAGGCCGCCGCGCGTCACCTGAACTTCTCGCGCGCCGCCGACGAACTGGCGGTGACGCCCGGCGCCGTCAGCCAGCAGATCCGCCTGCTGGAGGACATTGTCGGCGGCCCCCTGTTCGTGCGCGAGGCGCGCGGTCTCCAGCTGACCGACCTCGGCCGATCCTCGGTCCCCCTGCTGCGCGAGGGGTTCGAGCGGCTGATGGACGCCTCGGCCCTGCTGCGCGAGCCGCCGCGCCGCAAACAGGTGTCGATCAGCATCGCCCCCGGCTTCGCCTCCAAATGGCTGATGCCGCGCATGGACGACTTCCACGCCGCCCATCCCGAGATCGAGCTTTGGATCTCGGCCGACATGGAGACTGCCGACCTGACCGAGGGCAAGGTCGATCTCGCCGTCCGCTACGGCCCCGGCGACTACCCCGGCCTGACCGTGGACCGGCTGATGACCGAGACGGTCCTGCCCGTCTGCGCCCCGTCTCTGATGAACGGCGAACATCCGATCCGCAAACCCGCCGATCTGATGCGCCACACCCTGCTGCACGACATGTCCAACGACGGCGACCCCAGCCGCCCCGACTGGGCCATGTGGCTGAAGGCGCGCGGCGTGCGCCACCCCGACCCGCGCCGGGGCTCGCGCTTCAACCAGTCCAGCCTGCTGATCGAGGCCGCCGTCTCCGGCCGCGGCGTCGCCCTGGCCAAACGCACCCTGGCCCAGGCCGACCTGGCCTCGGGCCGTCTGGTCGCCCCCTTCCCCGACGGCTCGGAAGCGGTCGGCTTCGCCTATTACGTCGTCCAGCCCCGCGACCGCCCGCCCTCGCCCAGCGCCACCGCCTTCGTCGCCTGGCTGAAGCGGCAGGCCGTCGATCACGACAATACGATGGGACAGCTTTAGAGCACCGCAAACCTTGACTCCGACGGCGGCCGGACCGACACGACCGCCCCATGATCACGCGCTATTCCCGCCCCGACGCCGCCGCCATCTGGTCGCAAGAGACCAAGTACAAGATCTGGTTCGAGATCGAGGCCCATGCGGCGACCAAGATGGCCGAACTGGGCGTCATCCCCCAGCAGGCCGCCGACGCCATCTGGGCCAAGGGCAAGGACGCGACCTTTGACGCCGACCGCATCGACGAGATCGAGCGCACCACCAAACACGACGTCATCGCCTTCCTGACCCACGTCGCCGAGATCGTCGGCGAAGAGGCGCGCTTTCTGCACCAGGGCATGACCTCGTCCGACGTGCTGGACACCTGTTTCGCGGTCCAGCTGGCCCGGTCGTCGGACCTGCTGATCGAAGGCGTCGATCGCGTCCTGGCCGCGCTGGAAACCCGCGCCAAGGAGCATAAGTACACCCCGACCGTCGGCCGCAGCCACGGCATCCACGCCGAGCCCGTGACCTTCGGCCTGAAGCTCGCCGGCTATCACGCCGAGTTCCAGCGCGCCAAACGCCGCCTGATCACGGCCAAGGAAGAGATCGCCACCTGCGCCATTTCCGGCGCCGTCGGCACCTTCGCCAATGTCGATCCCGCCGTCGAAGCCTATGTGGCCGAACAGATGGGGCTCCAGGTCGAGCCGGTCTCGACCCAGGTCATCCCGCGCGACCGCCACGCCGCCTTCTTCGCCGCCCTGGGCGTGGTCGCCTCTTCGGTCGAGCGTCTGGCGGTCGAGATCCGCCACCTGCAACGCACCGAGGTGCTGGAGGCCGAGGAATTCTTCGACAAGGGTCAGAAGGGCTCGTCGGCCATGCCGCACAAGCGCAACCCCATCCTGACCGAAAACCTGACCGGCCTGGCCCGTCTGGTCCGCTCAGCCGTCACCCCGGCGATGGAAAACGTCGCCCTGTGGCACGAGCGGGACATCAGCCATTCCTCGGTCGAACGCGGCATCGGTCCCGACGCCACCATCCATCTTGACTTCGCCCTGCAACGCCTGGCCGGCGTGATCGAGCGGCTGAACATCTATCCCGAGAACATGCAGAAGAACCTCGACCGCCTGGGCGGTCTGGTGCACTCGCAACGGGTCATGCTGGCCCTGACCCAGGCCGGCGTCTCGCGCGAGGCGGCCTATGCCGCCGTGCAGGAGAACGCCATGAAGGTCTGGCGCGGCGAGGGCGCCTTCCTGGACTTCCTCAAGGCCGACGACCGCGTCACCCTGCCCCACGATCAGCTCGAAGCCCTGTTCGACCTCGGCTATCACACCAAGAATGTGGACGTGGTGTTCAAGCGGGTATTCGGCGAGGGATGATCTTCAGTATTGAAAATGGCACCGATTTTCGTACTCTATCATCATGCAACGCGTCGAAGCCTCTATCGCGGTCAGCGTCTCTGACCTGAAGAAGAGCCCCAGCGCCGTCATGGACGACGCGGCGGGCCAGACCGTGGCCGTGCTGAACCACAACCGGGTCATGGCCTATATGGTCCCGGCCGCCGCCTATGAGGCGATGATCGAACGCCTGGACGATCTGGCCTTGATCGAGACTGTCCGCCAGCGGCAGGACGAGACGCCGGTGCGCGTCTCGCTCGATGCCCTTTGATCTTCAGTTCCTCCCCTCCGCGCTGAAGGAGTGGGAGAAGCTGGGCGCTCCGGTCCGGGTCCAGTTCAAGAAAAAGCTCGCCGAACGACTGGAGAGTCCGCGTGTTCCGAAGGATGCGCTCCACGGGATGCGCGATCACTACAAGATCAAGCTGCGCGACGCCGGATATCGGCTGGTCTATCGGGTCGAGGACGCAATCGTCACGGTGACCGTCGTCGCGGTGGGCAGACGCGACCGCAGCCAGGTGTATCGGGACGCGGCGCGTCGGGAATGACCAAGAGCCAGTTCCCCCCCGTCGTCGACGCCGCCACCCGCCTGCTGATCCTCGGCAGCCTGCCGGGCGACGCCTCGCTGAAGGCGGCGCAATATTACGCCCACCCGCGCAACGGCTTCTGGCCCTTGATCGGCGGGGTGCTGGACGAGCCCCTGGCCGCCCTGCCCTACCCCGACCGCCTGGAGCGGTTGAAGGCGCGCGGCGTCGGCCTGTGGGACGTAATTGCCTCGGCCCGGCGATCCGGCAGTCTGGACGCGGCGATCAAGTCGCCCGAGGCCGCCGATCTGCGCGGTCTGATCCAGGACCTCCCCGAACTGCGCGCCGTCGCCTTCAACGGCGGTCTGGCGGCCAAGCTGGGTCGGCGGATCCTGGCCGACCTCGCCGGCCTAGCCCTGGTCGATCTGCCGTCGTCCAGCCCCGCCCATGCAATATCCTTGTCGGCAAAGGCGGAAACCTGGGCCATACTCGGCAAGTTTCTCCCGGATAAGCCTGCCGTCTGATGATCCTGACCCTCTCCTGCCCCGACCGCCACGGCATTGTGGCGGCCGTGTCCGCCTTCCTGCTGGAGCGGGACGCCAACATCTCCGACGCCCAGCAGTTCGGCGACGCCGCCGGCGCCACCTTCTTCATGCGTGTGGTGTTCGAACCGCGCGAAGGCGACGACCCGGCCGCGATCCGCACCGCCTTCGCCCCTCTGGCTGGGCGATTCGACATGGACTGGACCCTGAGGGGGCCGGAACCGCGCAAGGTGATGATTCTGACTTCGCGCTTCGACCATTGCCTGGCGGACCTGCTGTACCGCTGGCGGATCGACGAACTGCCCATGGATGTGACGGCGGTCGTTTCGAACCATCCGCGCGAGATGATCGGCCACGTCGATCTGGGCGACCTGCCCTTCCATCACCTGCCCGTCAGCGCCGCCGACAGGCCGGCCCAGGAGGCCCAGCTTCTGCGCCTGATCGAGGAGACCGGCACGGAACTGGTCGTTCTGGCCCGCTACATGCAGATTCTGTCCGACGATCTCAGCGGTCGGCTGGCGGGGCGCTGCATCAACATCCACCACTCCTTCCTGCCCGGCTTCAAGGGCGCCCGCCCCTATCACCAGGCCCATGCGCGCGGGGTGAAGGTGATCGGCGCCACGGCCCACTATGTCACCGCCGACCTGGATGAAGGTCCGATCATCGAACAGGACGTGGAGCGAATCAGCCACCGCGACACGCCCGAAGATTTGATCAGAAAAGGCCGCGACATCGAGCGCCGCGTCCTGGCCCGCGCAGTCCGTCGGCACCTGGAAGACCGGGTTTTGCTGCATGGCGCCAAGACGGTCGTCTTCGAGGACTAACGGCCAAGCTGCGTCCTCTTGTCACGCCGCAGGCATCCTTTACCCGCCTCAAGCCGTAACCTTTCCGTCAACGCCGCAGTGCGGACCAACAGGGAAGGAACAACCATGCCAAATCTTCGGACACTTATGCTCGTCGCCGCCTCCGGCGGCGCCTTGATGGCGCTCGGCGCTTGCAACAACAACGAGACCGCCCCGGCCGAATCGACGGCCATGGCGCCGGCGGAAGGGACCGCCATGGCGCCTATGGCGGCCGAACCCATGGTCGGCGGCGCCGCCATGAGCTCGAACGAGACCATCGTCGCCAACGCCTCCAAGGCCTCGAACCTGTCGACCCTGGTCGCCGCCGTTCAGGCCGCCGGCCTGGTCGAAACCCTGCAAGGCCCCGGCCCCTTCACCGTCTTCGCCCCCGACAACGCCGCCTTCGACAAGATTCCCGAAGCCACCCGCACCGCCTTGATGCAGCCTGACATGAAGGCCGATCTGACCAAGATCCTGACCTATCACGTCGTCGCCGGGCGTCTGACGGCCGCCGACATCGCCGCCCAGGCCCAGGCGAACGGCGGAACCGCGACCCTGAAGACCGTTCAGGGCGAGGAACTGAAGGTTTCGGCGGGCCCGAACGATACCTGGGTCATCACCGACGCCAAGGGCGGAAAGTCCACCATCACCCAGGCGGACGTGGCTCAATCGAACGGCATGGTCCATGTCGTAGATACGGTTCTGATGCCGTAAAAATATTTACGATCCGCCCGGAACCGGCGGAAACCAAATCCCGCCCCCCGTGTTCTTAGGGGGCGCGAGACGCACAGTAAGCCGGGTGAGACATCCCCCAACGTCCCCGGCAAAAAGAAAGGGCCGCACTTTCCCCCGGGTGCGGCCCTTTCGACGTCTGAAGGCCCGAAGGCCGAAAGTCCTATTCGCCGGCGCGAATCTGTTCGCGGGCGATCGAGGCCAGTTCGTCGATCTTGGAGCGGATTTCGCCCTCCGAGACCGTCAGGCCCGAGGCCTTGAAGTCGCCGGCGACCTTGCGGAACACGTCTTCGTCGCCCGGCTGCTCCATGTCGGCGCGCACGATGGCGGCGGCGTACTGGTCCGCGCTGTCGGCCGACAGGCCCATCTTCTCGGCCGCCCACAGGCCCAGCATCTTGTTGCGCCGGGCGATGGCCTTGAATTCCTGCTCCTGATCGAGGGCGAACTTGGCCTCAAAGCCCTTTTCCCGATCGTCGAACGTCGTCATGTCGCTCAGCAAGCTCCGCACACCCCTGACCTCGGGGCAAGCGCCGTCTATAGCCCGCCCGCGCCCGAACGCAACATGGCTTGCATAGACCTTGGTCCTGTTGCGGCGTCGCACGCGGCGTTCATTTGTGTCGAGGGCCGCCTTCCGCTAAGGAGACGCCGAACGAGATTGACTGCCCGAACGATTCCAAAACGCGCCGCCAGGACCGGGTCTTCCCCTTTCCACCATGGCCGCGCGATTTTTGTTTCTGGAGGGCGCCCGTAAGCCGGGACCGGAATATGAACAGCAAACGCAAGAAGATCTACGAGGGCAAGGCCAAGATCCTGTACGAAGGGCCCGAGCCCGGCACCCTGATCCAGTACTTCAAGGACGACGCCACCGCCTTCAACGCCCAGAAGAAGGCCGTTCTCGAAGGCAAGGGCGTGGTCAACAACCAGATCAGCGAATTCATCATGTCGCGCCTGAACGGCATCGGCGTGACCAACCACTTCATCAAGCGGCTGAACCTGCGCGAACAGCTGATCCGCGAAGTCGAGATCATTCCGCTGGAAGTCGTCTGCCGCAACATCGTCGCCGGCTCGATGAGCCAGCGTCTGGGCATAGAGGAAGGCACGCCCCTGCCCCGCTCGATCATCGAATTCTACTACAAGAAGGACGAGCTCAACGACCCGATGGTCACCGAAGAGCACATCACCGCCTTCAACTGGGCCTCGACCCAGGAACTGGACGACATCCTGGCGATGACGGTTCGGGTCAACGACTATCTGTCAGGTCTGTTCAGCGCGGTCGGCATCACCCTGGTCGATTTCAAGATCGAGTTCGGCCGCATCTGGGAGAACGACTTCAGCCGCGTCATCCTGGCCGACGAGATCAGCCCCGATTCCTGCCGCCTGTGGGACTCCTCGACCGGCGAGAAGATGGACAAGGACCGCTTCCGCCGCGACCTGGGCAACGTCATCGAAAGCTACACCGAAGTCGCGCGTCGCCTGGGCATCATGAAGGGCATGCCGACGGTGATTCAGGGGGGGCTGCACTGATGGCCAAAATCAAGGTTCACGTCTTCCTCAAGCCCGGCGTCCTGGACGTCCAGGGCAAGGCCGTTGAAGGCGCCCTTCAGGGTCTGGGCTGGTCGGGCGTATCGAACGCCCGCGTCGGCAAGCTGATCGAGTTCGACCTCGACGGCGTCGAGGATCCGCAAGGCGAGGCCAAGAAGATGTGCGAGCAGCTGCTCGCCAATACGGTGATCGAAGGCTACCGTATCGAGGCGGCTTGAAGCATTCGGCCTCTTCCGCGCGAAGGTGCGGAAGAGGCGCTTGCATCCATACAGCGGACTCCTAGTTAAGCTAACGGCTTGAACGACGGAGCACCTATGCCCTTCACCCTCACCTCCACCGACATTCAGGACGGCGGCGTCCTGCCCGACGCCCAGGTTCAGGCCAAGGGAAACACCTCGCCCCATCTCGCCTGGTCCGGCGCGCCTGAGGGCACGAAGAGCTACGCCGTCACCTGCTATGATCCCGACGCCCCGACGGGTTCCGGCTTCTGGCACTGGACCGTCGCCAATCTTCCGGCTGATGTGACCGAGTTGAAGACCGGCGCGGGTTCGCCCGGCGGCGATCTGCCCCACGGCGCGGTCCAGGGCCGCACCGACTACGGCAAGGCCGGCTTCGGCGGCGCCGCCCCGCCTGCCGGCCACGGCCCGCACCGCTATATCTTCACCGTCTTCGCCGTGGACGTGGAGCGGCTGGACGTGACCGCCGACGATTCCGGCGCCGTCTTCGGCTTCAACCTGCACTTCCACACCCTGGCCAAGGCCTCGATCACCGCGACCTATGAAAACCCGGGCTGAGCCCGCCCCTCGGCGGTCGCGCCGCAACCTTATGTGATCGCCGATCATTTCCAGCGGGTTGAAGCCTGAGAGGGGCCGCCTATGTTGCAGCGCAACACCCCTCCCTTCTCTCGCCGCAGGATTTTCGCATGGCCGTCACCGGCGCCGTGGCCGACACTGACGTGGCCGTAAAACCCATGGCGAGGGGCCGCGTGGCCCTGGTCCTGATCGCCCTGGCCATGGGCGGTTTCGCCATCGGCGTGACCGAGTTCGCGGCCATGAGCATCCTGCCGGACTTCGCCGCCGGCCTGGGCGTCGACGCCCCGACGGCGGGCCATGTGATCAGCGCCTATGCGGCCGGCGTGGTGGTCGGGGCGCCCATCCTGGCGGTGCTGGGCGCGCGCAGCCCCCGCTGGCTGCTGCTGATCGGCTTCATGGCCCTGTTCGCCGTCGGCAACGGCCTGTCGGCCATGGCGCCCACCTATGAATGGATGCTGGTCTTCCGCTTCCTCAGCGGCGTGCCGCACGGCGCCTATTTCGGCGTGGCGGCCCTGGTCGCCGCCTCCATCGTGCCGCTGCATCTTCGCACCCGCGCCGTCTCGACCATTCTGATGGGGCTGACGGTCGCCACCGTCATCGGCGTCCCCTTCGCCAATCTGGTCAGCCACGCCTTCGGCTGGCGCTGGACCTTCGCCATCGTCAGCGTCCTGGCCGTGATCACCATGGGGTTGGTCGCTCTGTTCGCCCCGCGCGACCCCGCCCATGCCGACGCCAGCCCCTTGCGCGAACTGGGCGCCCTGAAGCGCAGCCAGGTCTGGCTGACGCTCGGCGTCGGCGCGATCGGCTTCGGCGGCATGTTCTGCGTCTACGCCTATCTGGCCTCGACGCTTCAGGCGGTGACCGGCGTGGGGCCGGACATCCTGCCTTGGGTCTTCGCCGTCTTCGGCGTCGGCATGTTCCTGGGCAATATACTCGGGGCCTGGGCGGCCGACCGGATCGGCTTTCCGGCGGCGGGCGGCCTGCTGCTGTGGAGCGCCGCCGCCCTGGCCCTCTATCCCTTCGCCGCACCGCACCTGTGGGCCGTCATGGTCGTGGTCTTTCTGATCGGCGGCGGCGGCGGCCTGGGCTCGGTGCTTCAGACCCGTCTGATGGACGTCGCCGGCGACGCCCAGACCCTGGCGGCGGCCCTGAATCACTCCGCCTTCAACACCGCCAACGCTCTGGGCCCGCTTCTGGGCGGTCTGGCCATCGCCGCCGGCTACGGCTGGACCTCGACCGGCTGGGTCGGCATGGGCCTGTCCCTGGGCGGGTTTGCGATCTTCGTGATCGCCTGGCTGGCGGGGCGCAAGCGTGCTGCGGCGGAGCGTTTGGCGTAACCACAGTTTATGGTAGTATGGGCGTATGGCGGACGTCACCAATGACCTCATCTACGAAGTGCTGAAGTCGATGCAGACGCGCCTGGATCGGATCGACGGCAACATCGCCGACGTGAAGGGCGAACTTCAGGCCATGCGCCTCCACCTCAACGGCCTGAACCAGGACGTCTCCAACCTCTATCAGATCGTTGATCGTCAGGACGCCCGTCTCGGCCGGATCGAGACCCGCCTCGGACTTCTTGAACCCGCGCACTGACATTTCCCGAAAACGGTGCTAGAGGCCCGCGCCATGAGCGCAGCCGTCATCGTCTTCCCCGGTTCCAACTGTGATCGCGACTGCAAGGTCGCCGTCGAACGCTCCACCGGCGAGCCCGTCTCGATGGTCTGGCACGCCGAGACCGAACTGCCCCAGGGCCTGGACCTGATCGTCATTCCCGGCGGCTTCTCCTACGGCGACTATCTGCGCTGCGGCGCCATGGCGGCCCAGTCGCCGGTGATGCAGGCCGTGAAGAAGGCGGCGGACGACGGCGTCGCCGTGGTCGGCATCTGCAACGGCTTCCAGATCCTGTGCGAGGCCGGCCTGCTGCCCGGCGCCCTCTTGCGCAACAAGGGCCTGAAATACGTCTGCAAGCCCATCGCCCTGACCGTCGCCAACGGCCAGACCCGCTTCACCGCCGGCTATCAGGGGCAGCGCGAAGTGGTCATGACCCAGGGCAACGGCGACGGAAACTTCTTCGCCGACGCCGAGACCCTGGCCCGGATCGAGGGCGAGGGCCAGGTGGTCTTCCGCTACGTCGACAACCCCAACGGCTCGGTCAACGACATCGCCGGCATCCAGAACGCCCGCGGCAATGTGCTCGGCATGATGCCCCACCCCGACCGCGCCTTCGAAGCCGAACTGGGCTCCGCCGACGGCGCGGTTCTGTTCCAAAGCATCTACGCGGCGGCTTGACGGCAATCATGCGTTGAGGCGGAGTGGGGTCATGAAAGCCTTCCTCCCCGCCCTCGCCGTTTCCGCCCTCTTGGCCGGCGCCGTCTCCGCGAAGGCGCAGGACGCCCCGCCGCCTGGTGAGGATTGGGTGCTGACGACCATACCCGAGCGAAAGGCCACCCTGGCCATCGCCGAGTTCACCTCGGGCATCACACTGGCGGCGCGGTGCATGGACGGCGACTACGACCTTTTCATCGCCGGCCTGCCTCCCATGACAGCCCCTTCTACGACACGAACCCTCGGGCTGAGCGTAGGGGAAGAGGAGGGCAAACCCACGGTTTGGAGCGCGGGGGAAAACGGCGAGACCGCCTTCAGCCGCATGCCCGCCTTGGTGGCACGCCGCCTCGCCAAGGGCGGCGCTCTCCAGATCACGGCGTCGGGACCGGACAACCGGCGTTATCGCTATGTGATGGACATCAATCCGTCCAGCACCGCCATCGCCCAGACCTTGCAGGCTTGCGGACGGCCATTGGTAGATCCTCGCGACAGTCACACCGAAGGCGCAGGCCAAGATGGCCTGCCGCCTCCCTTCGCTTGGGAGAGACAACCGCGTCCAGATTTTCCGATGCAGGCGCTGAACGCGGGCGAAGGCTATGCGACCTTGACCTGCGTCCCGCAGCCGGACGGCCGCATCTCCGATTGTCAAATAGAAGGCGAATGGCCACGGCGCCTCGGCATAGGGCGTGCTGCGCTCCGATCGATCGATCGCGCCAGAATGCGGCGGATTACGCCTGAAGAAGGACCGGCGCCGCCTTTCGAATACCGCGTGGTCGCATTCACCATCACGTTCAAGGTGAATTAGCCTGCGTTTTTTTCGGCCTCCATGCCGGCGCTCAGTATGAGCTTTTAGCTAACCGTGAGGTCAAGTCTCTGCGCGCTTTATGTGCGGTTCCCGTCGGCGTCTTCCTCCACACCCTGAACGGCCAAGCTCTCGTCCAACTCGTCGCCGTCCTCGATCACCGACACGCCGTTCTCGAGTTCGGGGTCTTCATCGGCGGTGTTGACGCCGCCTGGGTCGCGCTGGGCGGCCAGTTCGCGGGCGCCGACGCCCTGGCCGTTTTCGATGGCCCGGTTGGCGGCGACTTCATCGGTTTCGAAATGCGGGGTTTCGGTCTGATCGGCCATGTCGCCTCTCCAGTTGGAACTGGACTGACAACCGGCCGCACGGCCGCCGGTTCCTGACGTCGGCGCAATTCTCGGATGTAACCCTCCGCGCTTCAACGGCTTGGCGAAGCCCTAACCCAAACGACCCGCCGCTGCGGCAAGCGGGCGTATGTTTCAGGGGGTCTTTGACGGAGTCGGCGCCGGTTCCGGACACATCGGACACATCGGACACATCGGA
This sequence comes from Brevundimonas sp. Br13, assembly GCF_055391505.1. Classification (NCBI taxonomy): domain Bacteria; kingdom Pseudomonadati; phylum Pseudomonadota; class Alphaproteobacteria; order Caulobacterales; family Caulobacteraceae; genus Brevundimonas; species Brevundimonas sp. Br13. Next base: position 2,938,318 of record NZ_AP044008.1, read on the forward strand.
CACTGTTTTAGGGGGCGCCCCGTCGCGTCAAGGGCTCCAGACTGGCGCGGGACAAGGGCCGGAAGGTAAGGAACCGCCCGCCCACGCTCAAGGTCGCCTCATAGGCCTGGGGCCTTTGCAGCAGGGCGGGATCGTCCGCCGCCGCCGCCCGGCCGGAGGCGATCTCGCGCGCGTCCATCGGCGGGACGACCGGTCGCCCGTTGGCGTTCGCCAGGGCCGCCATGAAGCGCCGCACGGCCAGGGCCTGCTGCGGCGGCGTCAGGGCCGCGCGCACCTCGGCCCAGGCCGCCTCGGCCGAGGCGTTCAGAACCAGCGCGGGCGCGGCCTGGGCCTGGGTCTGGGCCTGGGCCTGGCTCTGCGTCTGGCCCAGGGCCGGGTCGCTCCCCCACGCCCCGAGAAGCAGAACGGCCAGGCCGGCGCAGGCGTGAAGGCGCAAACGGATCATCCGGCGACACCAGCATGGGCCGTCCCTCTCTCGCAAGCTTCACATTTTCAACCCAGGCCGGTGAACCTTCCGTCCCCGTGGGGCGTACAGAGCGCTGAACCGTGAAGTGGAACCCCCATGTCTTCGATCCTTCGCCCCACGCCCGCTCAGCGCACCCGTCGCCTGGTGGTCCTGGCCGCCGCCGTCTTCGCCGTGGTCGTCCCCCTGGTTCAGAACCTGGCCGGGCTGGGCCTGACCCAAGCCGAGTTCGCCGCTGAAGGGAACCAGACCCTGCGGGTCGCCGGCTACGCCTTTTCGATCTGGGGCCTGATCTATCTGGGGCTTCTGGCCTACGCCGTGCGTCAGGTCTTGCCCCAGACGGGCGAGAGCGTCCTGATCAACCGGATGGGCTGGCCCTCGGCCGTGGCCTTCTTCGGCCTGGGTCTCTGGATCATCGTGGCGGCCCTCAACCTGAAGGCGGCCAGCGTCATCATCATCTTCGCCACCTTGATCGCCCTCTTGGCGCCGCTGCTGGCCCTGTCGGGCGAGGTGCGGCGGCTCTCGCGCGCGGACCGCGACCGGCTGCTGCTGGTCTGGCCCCTCGCCGCCCTGGCCGGCTGGCTGACGGTGGCGGCGCCGCTGAACCTGATCACCACCGTGACCGCCTTCGACGCCCTGCCCGCCGCACTGTCGCCGACGGGATGGGCGGTGCTGGCCATCGTCGCCACGACGGGGGTCGCCCTGGCGGTGACGGCGGCGCTGCGGACCCTGGCCTATCCCCTCCCGACGGCCTGGGGCCTGCTGGGCGCCTTCGTCGCGGAACAGGCGGAAAAGCCGGCGGTGGCCTTCACGGCCCTGGCCGGCGCCGTGATCCTGCTGGTCGGCGGCGTTCTCCTGGTCTTCCGCCTCAAGCCGGGGATTGAACGCACCGCCTAGGGCGTGGGCGAGACGGGCTTGCCCGCCCCCACGTCGAAGGCGCCGTCCTCGTCATAGCCGACGCTGCCGACGCCGGTCGCCTCTCCGGTCATCCGCTGGCGGCGGCTGGCCAGGGCCGCCTCCGGCGCCGCCGCGTCCATCTCCCGCGTCGTTTCGGGATCGTTGGACCGGTCCATCTGCTGGTGCTCGGCGGGGCTGGGCTTGGTCAGATCGTGGGACGCCATCAGATGCCCTCTCCGTCTTCCTCGGTCTCTTCATCGGCCTCGTTCTGGGCCTCTTCGGCCATGGCGGAGGCGCCGGCGTCGTCGGCGGCGATCTCGGCCCGGTCTTCGTCTTCAGGTGTGGCGGCGGGGTCTATCGGGGTGTCGGTCATGCGGATGCTCCTTTATCGCCAGGAGACAATGGCGCGGCGCCCGACCCGTTCCGTCCGTCCTTCCCTGGCTCAGATCACGGCCGCGACATCACTGGTCGACGCCGAGTCTCAGGCCAGAACGCCCAAAATGCTGTCTAGAATGTAGCTTATCGTCCCGTCTGCCGTTAGAAGGCGCGGCCATGACCGCTCCTCAAAAGACCATGGCCGAACTGGCCGCCGAATACGGCCTGGCCCCGAACGAATATCAGGTCGTCCTCGACCGGCTGGGCCGCGAGCCCAATCAGGTGGAACTGGGCGTCTTCTCGGTCATGTGGTCCGAGCACTGCTCCTACAAGTCCTCCAAGATCCACCTGGGCAAGTTCCCCACCACCGGCGAGCGCGTCATCTGCGGTCCGGGCGAGAACGCGGGCGTGATCGACATCGACGACGGCGACGCCTGCATCTTCAAGATGGAGAGCCACAACCACCCCTCCTATATCGAACCCTATCAGGGCGCGGCGACGGGCGTGGGCGGCATCATGCGCGACGTCTTCACCATGGGCGCCCGGCCGGTGGCCCTGCTGAACGCCCTGCGCTTCGGCGATCCGTCGCATGAAAAGACCAAACGCCTGGTCAAGGGCGTGGTCTCCGGCATCGGCGGCTACGGCAACTGCGTCGGCGTGCCGACCGTGGCGGGCGAGACCAACTTCCACGCCGGCTACAACGGCAACATCCTGGTCAACGCCATGTGCGTCGGCCTGGCCAAGGCCGACAGCATCTTCTATTCGGCCGCCCCCTCGGCGGGCCTGTCGGTCGTCTATTTCGGCTCCAAGACCGGCCGCGACGGCATCCACGGCGCCACCATGTCCTCGGCCGAGTTCGACGATGAGTGGGAATCGAAGCGCCCTACCGTCCAGGTCGGCGATCCCTTCGCCGAGAAGCTGCTGATCGAGGCGACGCTGGAGCTGATGGCCTCGGGCGCCGTCGCCGCCATCCAGGACATGGGCGCGGCGGGCCTGACCTCCTCCTCGGTCGAGATGGCCGGCAAGGGCGGCGTCGGCATCGAGCTGAACATGGACGCCGTGCCCCAGCGCGAAGAGGGCATGACCGCCTATGAGATGATGCTGTCGGAAAGCCAGGAGCGGATGCTGGCGGTCCTGAAGCCCGGCCGCGAGGAAGACGGCCACCGCATCTTCAAAAAGTGGGGCCTGGACGCCGCCGTGATCGGCGTCACCACCGACACCGGCCGACTGGTGCTGAAGCATCACGGCGAAACGGTCTGCGACGTGCCGCTGGCCCCCCTGTTCGACGATGCGCCCCTGTATGACCGCCCTTGGGTCCAGCCCGCGCTGCAGCCGAAGCTGAACCACGCCGACATCCCCGCGCCCGAGAACTGGGCCGATGCGGTGATGAAGGTCGTCGCCTGCCCCGACATGGCCTCCAAGCGCTGGATTTGGGAACAGTACGACCGCCACGTCATGGCCGACACGCTTCAGGACTCGGCCACCGGCGCCGACGCCGGCGTGGTCCGCGTCCACGGCACCGACAAGGGTCTGGCCGTGACCAGCGACTGCACCCCCCGCTATGTCCAGAACGACCCCTACGAGGGCGGCAAACAGGCGGTGGCCGAGGCCTGGCGCAACCTGACCGCCGTCGGCTCGCGCCCCATCGCCATCACCGACAATCTGAACTTCGGCAACCCCCAGCGCCCCGAGATCATGGGCCAGATCGTCCGCGCCATCGACGGCATGGCCGATGCCTGCCGCGAACTGTCCTTCCCCGTCGTCTCGGGCAATGTCAGCCTCTATAACGAGACCAACGGCGTCGCCATTCCGCCCACCCCGACCGTGGGCGCCGTGGGCCTGCTGCCCAACTATGACGTGGTGACGGGCTTCTCCGGCATGGCCGAGGGCGATGCGCTCGTCCTGATCGGCCAGACCGTCGGCGAACTGGGCGCCTCCATCTATCTGCGCGAGGTCCTGGGCCGCGAGGACGGCGCCCCGCCGCCCGTCGACCTGAAGCTGGAGAAGAAGACCGGCGACTTCGTGCGCGACCTGATCGAGGCCGGCGACCTGACCGTGGTCCACGACCTGTCCGACGGCGGCCTGATCGGCGCCGCCGCCGATCTGGTTCTGGCCTCCGACGTCGGCGTGACCCTGGACGCCTCCAGCGCCGCCCACGCCCACATCTTCCTGTTCGGAGAGGACCAGGCCCGTTATCTGGTCGCCGTCCCCGACGCCGACGCCCTGATCGCCAAGGCCCAGGCCGCCGGCCTGCACGCCTCCGTCGTCGGCCACGCCGGTGGCGACGCCTTCGCCTCTCGCGGCGACAAGGGTGAACTGTTCAGCATTCCCGTCGCCCACCTGCGTGAATGGCACGAGGGCTGGATGCCGGGCTGGCTCGGCGACGCGGCCTGAGCCGTCTGGACTAGGACGAATCGACATTCAGCGCATCCAGAGGATGGAAGCGGCGATGTGGACGAAGGCGAGGTAGTGTCGCGCCAGCCTATCGAAGCGGGTGGCGAAGCGGCGGAAGTGCTTGAGCTTGTTGAAGCAACGCTCGACGCGGTTGCGCAGCTTGTAGATCAGGGGATCGTGCGGGATCTGTGCCTTGCGAGATCGGGTCGAGGGTATGACAGCCTCGGCTCCGATCCTGGCCAGATGGGCGCGTAGGCTGTTGGCGTCATAGGCGCGGTCGGCGAGCACGGCGGCGGGGCGGTGGCCTTCCAGAAGGGCCGGCGCCGCCAGGATGTCGTGGCTCTGACCGGCTGCGATAAGGAAGCGAACGGGCCGTCCGAGCGTGTCGCAGGCCATGTGGACCTTGGTCGTCAGTCCACCTCTGGAACGCCCCACAGCCGGGTCGGGGCCCCCTTTTTTTGGCCGCTGCCCCGGCCGGTCGTCGCTTGTTGGTGGGCCCGCACAAGGGTCGAATCCAGCATCAGATACTGGTTGTCGCGATCCTTGATCAGGTCGTCGAACACCTTCTCCCAAACCCCCGCCGCCGCCCAGCGGCTGAAGCGCTTGTGCGCCGTCTTCCACTTGCCGTAGCGCTCCGGGAGATCCTGCCAATGCGCACCGGAGCGCAGCACCCAGAGCACCCCGTTCACGAACAGTCGGTTGTCGGACCCCGTCCGCCCGGGGTCCGACGCCTTACCCGGCAGCAACGGCGCGATCCGCAACCACTGCGCCTCGTCCAGCTCATAACGCTTCACGCCCATCACAAACCTCCGCCAAAGCGGAGACCTATGAATCACGCATCAAGCCCCGCGTGAATCCCTGAATGTCGATTGGACCTAGCCGGGTTACAAACGGATAAGGGCCGTCGCACCACGGCCCTTGTTCCGCCTCGACCGGACCCCAAGTCTAGGGCCTCACTGGAGGCATGGACATGACCCTGGCCGCCGACGCCGTCTTCCGCCCTGCCATCCCGCCCCGTCGCACGGGCGGCCCGCTGTCCCTGCTGCCCTTCCTGTGGATCAGCTGGCGTGACCCCCTCCGCATGTGGTCCGAGCGGCATTTCACCGAGCCGCAGCTCTACGGAAACAGCGCCTTCGGCGAGATCCTGGTGGTCAGCCACCCCGAGGGCGTCCGCCACGTCCTGACCGAGAACGCGGCCAACTATGTGAAGGGCGACCTGCAACGCCGCGTCCTGGGCCCCATGCTGGCCGAGGGCCTGCTGCTGACCGAGGGCGACAAATGGCGCCGCGCCCGCCGCATCCTGGCCCCCCTGTTCACCCCCGCAAAAATGACCACCCTGAACGCCCGCATGGCCGAGGTATGTCAGGCGCGCGTCGCCGGCTGGTCCCTGTCTGCGCGCGGCCGGGTGCTGGACATCGATTCCGAAATGTCGGGTCTGACCTTCGACATCCTGTCGGCCACCATGTTCTCCGACGACCTGGGCGGCGAGGCCCGCGGCTTCGAACGCGCCCTGAATCAGTTCCTAGCCAACGGCGCCCGCATCGATCCGCTGGACGTGCTGGGCGCCCCGGACTGGGCCCCGCGCCTGGGCCGGCTGGCCAGCTTCCGTTCGGCCCGCTTCTTCGAACAGCGCGTCACCCGCCTGGTCGAGGCCCGCCGCGCCCGCATCGAGGCTGGGGACATGCCGCCCCAAGACCTGCTCAGCGCCCTGCTGCTGGCCCGCGACGAGAACGGCGGACCCGGCCTGTCGGACGAAGAAGTCGCCGCCAACATCCTGACCTTCATCCTGGCGGGGCACGAGACCACCGCCCGCGCCCTGGGCTGGACCCTGCACCTGCTGTCGCGCCAGCCCGAATATCTCGCCCGGCTTCAGGCCGAGGCTGACGCCTTCGACGTCTCCGATCCGCAATGGGCCGAGGCCCTGCCCTGGACCCGCGCCGTGCTGGACGAGACCATGCGCCTGTTCCCGCCCGCCCCGACCATGGCCCGCAAGGCCCTGGCCGACGACGAGATCGGCGGCCAGCCGATCAAGGCCGGCGCCACCGTCATCATCTCCCCGTGGATCCTGCAACGCCACAGCCTGCTGTGGGAAGACCCGGACGCCTTCAAGCCCGAACGCTTCCTGCCCCAGAACCGCAAGTCCATCGACCGCTATGCCTACATCCCCTTCAGCGCCGGTCCCCGCGTCTGCATCGGCGCCGCCTTCGCCATTCAGGAGGCGGTGATCGCCCTGGCCTCCATCCTGCGCGCCGCCGAGATCGAGCCGATCACGACGATCGAACCCCGCCCCGTGCACCAGATCACCCTGCGCAGTCGCGAACCGATGCGACTTCGGCTGCGGATGCGCCGAGGCTGAAGAATTCACGCGACGGAATTCGCCGCCCGGCGCGTTAAACACAGGTGTCGCCGACCGGGCGCCATTGTTCAGCTTGCCATCAGCTTCAGGACGACCGCGCTGCGAACCGCCATTCTGCTGCCGCCGGGTTCGCTCTTCTCCGAAGCGCGCCCCAACTCCATGGAGACGGTCGTGCGGACGCTCGCCCGCTGCGATCATGATCCAGACACCCGAATTCTCTGCCAGGAGGGCGCCCAGGACCACAACGCCTCCCGCGTGATCGCCCTTCCACGACGCAACACCCAACAGAGTCTGTTCGACGCCCTGCGCGCGCTTCAGCCGGAACTGATCGAACACCATCAGCAGGTGAAACAGGCCCTGGCCGTGTCGGCGCGTTTCCCCCAGGCGGTGCATGTCCTTTATCGACACAATGCATTGAAGCCCGCGCGCCGGTGGTTTGATCGGTGGCGCTACGCCTTGCGCTACAGCCGGATGGACGGCTTCATCTTCGTCAGCCAGGCGGAGAAGACGGCCTTCGCCCGGACCTATCCGCAGCTGGCCGATCGCGCCCACGCCGTGCCCAATCCCATCGACGCCGGCGCCTGGCTGGCGCCGCCGGAAGATCGCCAGCCGATCATCGCCTTCGCCGGACGGGCCATGCCGGAAAAGGGATTGGACGTCCTGTGCGCCGCCTTGCCGGCCGTGCTGGACAGCCACCCGAGCTGGCGCGCGGTCCTGATGTTGAACGACTGGGCCGCGCACGCGGACTGGGCCGCCCCGCACCTCACGCCGCTTCAGCGGTTTGGCCCCCGGGTCGCCGTCCTGCAGTCCGCCCCGCTGGACCAGGTGCGCGAACAGATGAAATCCGCCGCCATCGCCGTGACGCCCTCGACCTGGGACGAGCCCTTCGGTTTGACGGCGGTGGAAGCCCATGCGGCGGGCGCCGCCCTGATATCATCCGGGCGCGGCGGCCTTCGCGAAGCCAGCGGCGACCACGCCCACTATCTGGAGGCCGTGACCCCCCGTCACCTGGTCGCCGCGTTGGACGCCTTGATCCGGGAGCCGAACCGCCGCCTGGCCTTGGCCCGCGCGGCCCAGCACTATGTGCTCAAGACCCACACGCCCGAAAGGCGCGCCGCTGAACTGGCCCAGGTGCGCCGCCAGTTGGTCGAAAGCCGGAAACGCCGAGACGCGGCCTGACGCCCCCCGCAGTCGGAAGACCTGTCACATTGTAGGGATAAGGGCGACGAAAACTCAGGATGCGCCGATGACCCGCCTCGCTCTTTCCCGCCGTTCCATGCTTGCGGCTTTCGGCGGCGGCCTGGCCCTGTCGCCGACCGGCCCCGCCCTGGCCCAGGCCGTGTTCGATGTGAACCCCTTCCGGCTGGGCGTGACGGCGGGCGACCCGCTCCCGGACGGCTTCGTCATCTGGACGCGCCTGGCCCCCGACCCGCTCGCCTACGGTTCCGGCATGCCCAAGGCGCCCGTCGCCGTGAAGTGGGAGGTCGCCGCCGACCGGGGCTTCAACACCGTCGTCCGTTCCGGCGAGGCGATCGCCCGGCCGGAGCTGGGCCATTCCGTCCATGTCGAGGTCGAGGGGCTGGAGCCCGCCCGCCCCTATTTCTACCGCTTCCAGTGCGGGACCGAGCGTAGCGGCGTCGGGCGCGCCAAGACCGCCTCCCTGGCCGGCGCCTCCGTCTCGGCCGTCCGCTTCGGCGTCGCCGGCTGCCAAGCCTATGAACAGGGCTATTACACCGCCCACCGCAAGATGGCGGAAGAGGAGCTGGATTTCATCTTCTGCTACGGCGACTACATCTATGAGGGTCGCGCCAACCCCATCTATCAGTCGGGCGCCGGCCCCCAGGACAACACCCGCGTCCACCTGGGCGGCGAAATCTACAGCCTGGACGACTATCGCCGCCGCTATTCCCAGTACACGATGGATGCAGACCTTCAGGCCTCGCGCGCCTCGGCTGCCTGGTTCTGCACCTATGACGATCACGAGGTGGACAACAACTGGGTCGGCGACATTGATCAGGACGGCACGCCGCCTGAGGTCTTCCTGCTGCGTCGCGCCGCCGCCATGCAGGCCTTCTACGAGTTCATGCCGATGCGGAAATCGGCCTTCCCGCGCGGCGCGGGCATGCAGGCCTATCGCCGGGCCCAGTACGGCGACCTGCTGGACGTGGCCTTCCTGGACACCCGCCAGTATCGCACGGACCAGCCCTGCAATGACCGCTTCAACGCCAACTGCCCCGGCATAGAGGCGACGACGGCCCAGGTTCTGGGCGACGCTCAGGAAGCCTGGCTGCTGACCAACCTCGACCGTTCCAAGGCCCGATGGAAGGCCCTGGCTCAGCAGGTCATGATGATGGACCTGAACCGCAACACCTCCGGCGGCCAGGGGGTCAACACCGACAGCTGGGCCGGCTATCGCGTGCCCCGCAACCGGCTGCTGAGCCACATCCGCGACCGCCGCATCGACAATGTCGTGGTCCTGACCGGGGACGAGCATCAGAACTACGCCGGCGGCCTGTGGCTGGACGGCAGCCAGCCCGAGGGCGCCCCCATCGCGGTCGAGTTCGTCGGCACCTCGATCAGCTCGCGCGGCGACGGATCGGACCGCGGCGCCGACTACGACCGGTTTATGGCCGTCAATCCCCAGCTGAAGTTCCGCAACTCCCAGCGCGGCTATGTGGTCTGTGAAGCCACGCCGACCGTCTGGACCACTCAATTCAAGGTTTTGGACAAGGTATCGGACCGCTCGGGCGTGCTGACGACCCGCCAGACCTTCGCGATCGAGGCGGGATCGAACACGCTGACGCCGGCGTGATGACCTCACATAGGCTGGAGCCTATGGACAGGATATAGCCTCTCAGCTATATAGCGACATGCCATGGGCCGTCAGCAACCATGATGAGTTCGACCCAGAGTTCGACGCCCTCCCAGTCGAAGTCCAGGACGAGCTATTGGCGATGACGGCGCTGTTGGAAGTCTATGGGCCCCGGCTGGGCCGCCCCCATGCCGACACCCTGGCAGGGTCAAGGCACGCCAACATGAAGGAACTTCGGTTCAAGGCGGCCGACGGGGTCTGGCGGGTTGCGTTCGCATTTGATCCGGAGCGGCAGGCCATCCTGCTGGTCGCCGGCGACAAGGCAGGCGTGGCCCAGAAGCGATTTTACAAAGGCCTTATCGCCAAGGCAGACAGCCGGTTCACCAGCCACTTGAGGGCGCTGAAGGAGACATAAGATGGGTCGCACGCGCGAAGAGATCATGGCTGCGCTGCCCGAGGCCCGCCGGGCGCGCATCGACGCCCGCGCCGCCGAACTCGTGGGCGAAGTGGAAGGCCTGAAGGCGTTGCGCGAGCTCGCCGAACGCAGCCAGGAGCAGATCGCCCAGGCGCTTGGAGTAAAGCAGCCTTCGGTGCTCAAGATGGAACGCCAGGCCGATCTCTACCTGTCCACTCTGCGCCGGTTCGTCGAGGCGGCCGGCGGCACCCTTGAACTGCGCGTCGAACTGCCCGGAAAGGGCGTCCTTCACCTCACGGGCATGGGCGACATCAGCCACTGAGATAGGATCCGCCTCGGCCAGGAGAGCGCGGCGACTTCTCCCGTGCGGATCAGAGAACCGGCACCGCCTGGCTCAGCCGCCCGCCGACCCGGATCGGCTCGACCCGCGTCGCCAGCCCCGTCCTGTCGTCGGTCTCCACGAAGACGCCGCACACGGTGGCCGGCCCGGACGCCGGCGTATAGCGCCCGCCCGAAATCCGGGTGGTGAAACGGCGCAGCGGCTCTTCCTTTTCGTTGCCGATGACGCTGTCATAGTCGCAGCAGCCGCCGGCGTCGGTCTGATAGGCCGTGCCGCCCGGAAGGATCTGGCAGTCGGCGGTCGGGACGTGGGTATGGGTGCCGACCACCAGCGACGCTCGCCCGTCGCAGAAATGGCCCATGGCCATCTTCTCGCTGGTCGCCTCGCAGTGCATGTCGACGATGACCGCGTCGGCCACGGCCCCCAGGGGCGCCGCCGCCAGCTCGCGTTCCACCGCCCCGAACGGATCGTCCATCGGGTCCATATGCACCCGGCCCAGCACATTCATCACCAAGACGGTGCGGCCCGTGTCGGTCTCGAACAGATTGGCCCCGGCGCCCGGCGCATCCATCAGCCGCGGATAGTTGGCCGGCCGGATCAGACGCGGCTCGCGCACGATATAGGTCAGGGCCTCGCGCTGGTCCCACGAGTGATTGCCCAGGGTCAGGCAGTCCGCCCCCGCCATGAACAACTCACGCGCCGTATTCTCGGTAATGCCGAAGCCGCCCGCGGCGTTCTCGGCGTTCACCACCACGAAGTCCAGCTTCAGGTCGCGCTTCAGGCCCGGAAGATGATCGCTGATCCCGTCACGGCCGGACTTGCCGATAACGTCGCCGAAAAACGCCAATCTCATTCGTGTACGCCTTTACCAACATCCGACCAGTCCTCGACCCTTAGGCCGGCAACGCGCTCGAACTCGCCAGTGTTGCGGGTGACGACGGTCAGCCCCCGACTGCGAGCATGACCCGCAATCTGATAGTCATAAGGTCCGATGGGGCGACCGCGACGCTCCAGATCCGCACGGATAGCCGCCGTATGCCGGGCCGCATCTTCGTCGAAAGCAAGAATGTCCAGCCGCGCGAGGAACGACTCCAGCCGTTCGGCGCGACGAGAGTCCGCGAGCTTGCTGGGTCCAACCGCCAGTTCCATGACGACCACCGTCGATACATGAAGCGGCTCGTGCTCAGACCTCAGACGCGCATTCAACGCAGCGCTGCGGCCCCGCAGGATTTCGATACAGATGCTGGTGTCCAGCATATAGCCGGTGCTCACCAGTCCTCCCGCTTCTGCATCTCGGGCTGGTCGCGATCCGGCCAATCCGAAATGCCGGGCTGGTCGAGAAAGTCATCCCACAGCGCATCCACCGGCACCAGGCGCAGGCTCTTGCCCTCCTTGATGACGCGAAGCTCCTTCACGTCATCGGGAAAAGCCACGGCCTTGGGCAGTCGCACGGCCTGCGAGCGATTGGACTTGAAGACCGTGGCTTTCAGCGGGGCGCTCATGGCCTCCCTATCGGCTTGCTGCACGGATATGTCAATGGCATATCCCTCAAAACGCCTGATACCCCGCCTCGGTCAGCACCCCGTGCAGCCGCATGTCGTGCGCCTCCAGGTTCAGCGCCTCCACCGCCTGCCCCGCATAGGCGAAGCCCACCCGGATCACATCGGGCCGGGCCGCAAAGGTGCGGTCGTAGAAGCCGCCGCCCTGCCCCAGCCGGCCGCCGGACGCATCGAAGGCCAGTAGCGGCGTAATGATCAGGTCCGGCTCCACCAACTCGGCCAGCGGCAGGGGCGCGGGACAGCCGGCGGCGTCCAGCTCCAAAGGCTCGCCCGGCGACCAGGCGCGAAAGACCATGGGCGCGTCCCGCTCCAGCACCACCGGAAGGCACAGCCGCCGCCCCGCCGCCTCCAGCGCTACAGCCAGGGCTCCGGTGTCCAGCTCGGACCCCATGGCGCGATAGAGGGCCACGACAGCCCCCTGCGGCAGGGCGTCGATGTGGTCGGCGGCGCGTTGGGCGGCGGTCGGATCGGTCCCGGCCAGGGCCTTGCGCCGCGCGCGGGCGGCGGACCGGAGTTCATGCTTGTCGAACATGGGTGCGCTCAGCTGGCGCGCGTCTCACGCGCAGGGCGAAGAAGGGGAAAGGGTTGGCGGCGCCGCGTGAACCGTGAAGAGCGGTTTAAATCCTCTCGACCTGGGTAGCCAGGTGGGCTCCATATGCCCAGGCCCTCGAGCCCGGACAGGGACAGATCCCTTCGAGTGAATTAAGGTCGCGAGGAAATGTTGCCTCCGACGTGAGCCGCAGCAGGACCCGCCGTCGCACAAGATAGGGCCTGCGCCCCGCCTTCTCAAGCGGCGTAATCCGATCAGCCGCCTTCAGATGGATTGGGCGATCTTCTCGATCCGGGCTGCAACCGCATTCAGCGCCTCAGCCACGCCGTCACGGGTGGGCGCCGGGTCGCCCGTCGGGGCCGGCGCTCCGCCGCCGTTCAGTCGGGCCTCATGCAGCTCATCCGCCAGGATCAGGGCCGACATCAGGAAAAGCCGCAGATCCCCCACATGGCCGACGTCCTGGGCCACCTGGCGCACCTGGTTGTCGAACTGTTTGGCCAGGATGCGGACCCGCTCCTCCTGTCCGTCGGCGCAGCCCACCGCATAGGGGCGACCGTTCACCTCCACCGTCACCGTCGCCATCAGTCGGCCTCGCCTTCGATTTCATCGCGAGCCTGACGTTCGCCCTGGACCAGCACCTCTCGCACGGCCTCGGCCGCCCGCCCCAAGGCTTCAGACGCCTCGCGCCCCGCAGCCTCCAGTTCGGCCAGGCGTGCGGCGTCCGCCGCCCCGTTCGCATCGCTGCGGGGCGCGAACAGATCGTCGTCGGCGATCGGCGGCGCCGAAGCCGGTCGGGCCTTCAGCGCCAGGATCTTGCGTTCCAGTTCGGCCAGGGCCCGGTCGATACGGGCCCGTGCGGCCGTGGTGGCGTCTGCCATCGGTCGCTCCTTCAAATTGCGTATAGAACCCGAGGACGCGCCGGGGTAAAGCGGCGCGCCTCTGAATTTCCGTTCCCGCCGAAAGGTCTCGCCTCGTGAACGACGTCAAATCCGCCCCCAAGGCCACGCCCCAGCAGATGGCCAACGCCATCCGCGTCCTCGCCATGGACGGAGTCGAAAAGGCCAAGTCGGGCCACCCCGGCATGCCGATGGGCATGGCCGATGTCGCCACGGTGCTGTTTTCGAAGTTTCTGAAGTTCGACGCGAGCCGCCCCGACTGGGCCGACCGCGACCGTTTCATCCTGTCGGCCGGCCACGGCTCGATGCTGATCTACGCGCTTCTGCACCTGACCGGCTACAAGGCCGCGACCAAGGAAGAGCTGTCGAACTTCCGTCAGTGGGGCTCCAAGACCGCCGGCCACCCCGAGTACGGCCATATGCCGGGCGTCGAGGTCACCACCGGCCCCCTCGGCCAGGGCCTGGCCACCTCGGTCGGTTTCGCCATGGCCGAGCGTCACCTCGCCGCCAAATACGGCGAGGACCTGGTCGATCACCGCACCTGGGTCATCGCCGGCGACGGCTGCCTGATGGAAGGCGTGTCCCAGGAGGCCATCGCCCTGGCCGGCCGCTACCGTCTGAACAAGCTCACCGTCCTGTGGGACGACAATGAGATCACCATCGACGGCAAGGTCTCCCTGTCGGACGCCACCGACCAGAAGGCCCGCTTCAAGGCCGCCGGCTGGGCGGTCAAGGCCATCGACGGCCATGACATGAACGCCATCAAGGCCGCCCTGAAGTGGGCGACGCGCCAGGACAAGCCCACCCTGATCGCCTGCAAGACCAAGATCGGCAAGGGCGCCGCCACCATGGAAGGCAGCCACAAGACCCACGGCGCCGCCCTGGGCGCCGCCGAGATCGCCGCCACCCGCCTGGGCCTGGCCTGGGATCACGAACCCTTCGAAATGCCTCAGACCATCGCCGACGCCTGGGCCAAGGTCGGCCGTCGCGGCGCCAAGGACCGCAAGAAGTGGGAGGCCCGCCTCGCCGCCTCGCCCCAGGCCGCCGATTTCACCCGCGCCATGAAGGGCGACCTGCCCGAGGGCGCCTTCGACGCCCTGAACGCCAAGATCGCCGAACTGATCGAAACCCAGCCCGCCCAGGCCACGCGCCAGTCCTCGGGCGCCGCCCTGGACCAGGTCTTCGCCGCCATCCCCGAACTGGTCGGCGGCTCGGCCGACCTGACCGGCTCGAACAACACCTTCGTCGCCGGCACCCCCATCTTCGACCAGCCCACCTATGAGGGCCGCTACGTCAACTGGGGCATCCGCGAGTTCGGCATGGCCGCCGCCATGAACGGCCTGGCCCTGCACGGCGGGATCATTCCTTACGGCGGCACCTTCATGGTCTTCTCGGACTACAGCCGCCCGGCCATCCGTCTGGGCGCCCTGATGGGGGTCCGCGCCATCCACGTCCTGACGCACGACTCGATCGGCCTGGGCGAGGACGGCCCGACCCACCAGCCGGTCGAACATCTGGCGGCGCTTCGCGCCATCCCGAACCTGAACGTCTTCCGCCCCGCCGACACGGTCGAGGCCATGGAGTGCTGGCAGATCGCCCTGCAGGCCAAGACCACCCCCTCGGCCATGGCCCTGTCGCGCCAGAAGACCCCGGCAGTGCGCACGGTCGCAGCGACGGAAAACCTGTCCGCCAAGGGCGCCTATGAGATCAAGGCGGCCTCGGGCGAGGCCAAGGCCACCCTGTTCGGCACGGGCACGGAACTGGCCCTGGCCCTGAAGGCGGCCGAAGCCCTGGAAGCCGAAGGCGTGCCGACCCGCGTCGTCTCCGTCCCCTGTTTCGAACTGTTCGAGCAGCAGGACGCCGCCTACCAGGCCTCGGTCATCGGCCGCGGCACGGTGCGTGTCGCCGTCGAGGCCGCGATCAAGCAAGGCTGGGAGCGGTTCATCGGCGAAGACGGCGCCTTCGTCGGCATGACCGGCTTCGGCGCCTCGGCCCCGGCGGAAGTGCTGTACGACAAGTTCGGCGTCACGGCGGATGCGGTGGTCGCAGCGGTGAAGGCGCGGCTGTAATCTCTCTTCATCTCCCTCTCCCCCTGCGGGAGAGGGAGACCGCGCACGGCGGCGTCAGCCGTCGTCCTGGCGCGGTCGGGCGAGGGGTCACGCCGGCCGAGCCGTTTCGCATCATCCAACCCCTCATCCGGCCCTTCGGGCCACCTTCTCCCGCAAGGGGAGAGGGATCAGGTGGAGCTGACGATGAAACCCGGCGTCCTTGGTCTTCTTCTCGCACTCGGCATGACCGCGACTGCGGCGCAAGCCCAGACCGCTCCACAGACGCCCGCCCCCGCCGAAACCCCCATCGTCATCGGCCGGTCCTACGCCCTCCCCTCCGCCGTCATGGGCGCGACGCGCGAGATCAATGTCTGGCTGCCGCCCGGCTATGCGGACAGCGGCAAGACCTATCCTGTCCTCTATGTCCTCGACGGCGGCCAGGATCAGGACTTCCACCACATCTCGGGCCTCGCCCAGCTCGGAACCGTCGTCGGCACGACCCGCGACGTGATCGTGGTCGGTATCGCCTCGATCGACCGCCGCAACGAACTGGCCCTGCCGACGCAAGACCCCGAACTGATCGCCCGCTATCCGACCCAGGGCCATTCTGACCGCTTCCGCCGCTTCCTGGCCGAAGAGGTCCAGCCTTTCGTCGAGACGCGCTTCCGCACCAGCGGCGAGACCGCCCTGATGGGCGAATCCCTGGCCGGCCTGTTCGTGGTCGAGACCTTCCTCAAGGAACCCCAGATGTTCGACGCCTATGTCGCCGTCAGCCCCAGCCTGTGGTGGGACGGGGGCGAACTGGCGCGTCAGTCCGGCGCCCGTCTGCGTGACCAGTCGAACGACCCGCGCACCCTGATCCTGACCCTGGGCGACGAGGGCCCCGAGATGCAGGCCCCGATGGACGTCCTGACCGCCAATCTGCGCGACCACGCCCTGCCCGGCCTGAGCTGGAGCTTCACCCCCCGCCCGACCGAGACCCACGCCACCATCTACCACGGCGCGGCCTTGGACGCCTTCCGCAAGCTCTACGCCGTCCCCACGCCCTGATCCAAACCCCGGAGCCCCCCATGAAACTCGGCACCCCGCTTTCCGACACCGCCGTCCGCGTCATGCTGCTGGGCTCCGGCGAACTGGGCAAGGAGGTCGCCATCGAGCTTCAGCGCCTGGGCGTCGAGGTGGTCGCCGTCGACCGTTATCCGAACGCCCCAGCCATGCAGGTCGCGCACCGCAGCCACGTCATCCCGATGACCGATCCCCAGGTGCTGAACGGCCTGATCATGGCCGAGGCCCCGCACATCATCGTGCCCGAGATCGAGGCCATCGCCACCGAGGTCCTGGCCGACATCGAGGCCGCCGGCATGGCTCGCGTCATTCCCACCGCCCGCGCCGTCCAACTGACCATGAACCGCGAGGGCATCCGCCGTCTCGCCGCCGAAGAGCTGGGCCTGCCCACCAGCCCCTACGCCTTCGCGGGCAGCGCCCAGGAACTGGCCGCCGGCGCCGAAACCGTCGGCTACCCTTGTTTCGTCAAGCCGGTCATGTCCTCGTCCGGCAAGGGCCAGTCCTTTGCCGAAAGCCCCGATGAAATCGCCGACGCCTGGACCTACGCCCAAGACAGCGGCCGCGTCGCCGGCGCCCGTGTGATCGTCGAGGGCCGGATCGACTTCGATTTCGAGATCACCCTGCTGACCGTCCGCTCGCGCGCCGCCGACGGCTCGACCCGCACGGATTTCTGCGCCCCCATCGGCCACCGTCAGGTCAAGGGCGACTATGTCGAGAGCTGGCAGCCCCAGGCCATGAGCCCCGCTGCCCTCGCCGCCTCGCAGGACATCGCCGGCAAGGTCACCGACGCCCTCGGCGGTTTCGGCGTGTTCGGGGTCGAACTGTTCGTCAAGGGCGACCAGGTCTGGTTCTCCGAGGTCTCGCCCCGCCCCCACGACACCGGCCTGGTCACCCTGGCTAGCCAGACCATGAGCGAGTTCGCCCTCCACGCCCGCGCCATCCTGGGCCTGCCCGTCGACGCGACCCAGCGCGAACCCGCCGCGAGCGCCGTCATCTACGGCGGCATGGATGCCCAAGGCGTCGCCTTCGAGGGCGTCGCCGAGGCCTTGTCCGTCCCCACTGCCGACCTGCGCCTGTTCGGCAAGCCCGAAGCCTATGAACGCCGCCGCATGGGCGTGGCGACCGCGCGCGGCGCCGATGTGGACGAAGCCCGCGAACGGGCGCGGGAGGCGGCGGGTCGGGTAAAGGTGGTCCCGGGCTGACGCCGAACAGGGCGGAATCAACACTGCCTTAACCGTAAGGATTCACCATGCCGGTCTCATCGTTCCGAGGCCGCGTTCCATGTCCCAATTCCAGACCGACGTCATTCACCGTGGCGACTGCATCGAGATTCTGAAAAGCCTGCCCGACGCCTCGGTCGATATGGTCTTCGCCGACCCGCCCTATAATCTTCAGCTGGGCGGCGACCTGCTGAGGCCCGACAATTCCAAGGTCGATGCGGTTGACGACGACTGGGACAAGTTCGGCAGCTTCGCCGAATACGACGCCTTCACCCGCGCCTGGCTGACCGAGTGCCGCCGGGTGCTGAAGCCCGAGGGCTCGATCTGGGTGATCGGCTCCTATCACAACGTCTTCCGCCTGGGCGCGGCGATCCAGGACCTGGGCTTCTGGGTGCTGAACGACATCATCTGGCGCAAGTCCAACCCAATGCCGAACTTCAAGGGCACCCGGTTCACCAACGCCCACGAGACCCTGATCTGGGCCGCCCGCTCGCGCGACCAGAAGCGCTACACCTTCAACTACGACGCCCTGAAGGCCTTCAACGAAGACACCCAGATGCGGTCCGACTGGACCTTCGCCCTGTGCACCGGCGAGGAGCGGATCAAGGACGCCGACGGCAAGAAGGCCCATCCGACCCAGAAGCCCGAGGCCCTGCTGCACCGCGTGCTGCTGTCGGCCACCCGCCCCGGCGACGTGGTCCTGGACCCCTTCTTCGGCACCGGCACCACCGGCGCCGCCGCCAAACGCCTCGGTCGCCACTACATCGGCATCGAGCGGGACGAGACCTATGCGGCCGTCGCCGAGACCCGCATCGCCTCGGTCATTCCCGCCAGTCCCGAAGACCTGGCCGTCATGGGCTCCAAGCGCGCCGAGCCCAAGGTGCCCTTCGGCGCCCTGGTCGAGGCCGGCCTGCTGAACCCCGGCGACCGTCTGTACTGCCCCAAGGGCGAGCGCGAGGCCCGCGTCCGCGCCGACGGCTCCCTGGTGTCGGGCTCCCTGACCGGCTCGATCCACAAGCTGGGCGCCCTGCTGGAGAACGCCCCCGCCTGCAACGGCTGGACCTACTGGCGCTTCAAGACCGACCAGGGGCTGAAGTCGATCGACGCCCTGCGTGCGGAAGTCCGGGCGGGGATGCAGTAGCCGCCCTACGGTAAAGCTCTGTAACTCGCCGGATTTGCGACGGAAATTTCGTCTCCGCGACGGAACCGCGCACCCGCGTGAACATTGATGTGAACAGGCCCGCAGCGCCGGGCTGGAGCAAGCACATCGATGAAGATCGCGCAGGTCACACCGCTTTATGAGGCTGTGCCTCCCAAATTGTATGGCGGCACCGAAAGGGTCGTCGCCCATCTCACAGACGCCCTGGTCGATCTGGGCCATGAGGTCACTCTGTTCGCCTCCGCAGACGCCCAGACGCGGGCGCGGCTGGTCCCCGTCCGCGACCAGGCCATCCGCCTGGACCCCGCCCCGCTGAAGTCCGATCTCGCCGCCCATATGACCATGCTGAGCGAGGTCCTGGATCGCGTCGATCAGTTCGACGTCATCCACTTCCACACCGACATGATCCACTTCCCCCTGTTCCGGCCCTATGCGGACCGGACCATCACCACATTGCATGGACGGCTCGATCTGAAGGATCTGCCCGGCGTTTACGATCGCTGGAGCGACTTCGGCCTGATTTCCATCTCGGACGACCAGCGCCGCCCCCTGCCCCATGCGAATTGGAAGGCGACCGTGCATCACGGCATGCCCGGCGACCAATATGTCTTCTCGCCGAAGTCAGAGGGCTATCTGGCCTTCCTGGGCCGCATCTCGCCCGAGAAACGACCCGACCGCGCGATTGAGATCGCCACCAAACTGGGCCGCCCGCTGAAGATGGCCGCCAAGGTGGACGCCGCAGACAAGATCTATTGGGAGGAGACCATCCGTCCCATGGTCGAGGCCAATCCCCTGATCGAGTTCATCGGCGAGATCGGCGACCATCAGAAATCAGCCTTCCTGGGCGGCGCCGAGGCCCTGTTGTTCCCGATCGACTGGCCCGAACCCTTCGGCCTGGTGATGATCGAGGCCATGGCCTGCGGCACGCCGGTGGTGGCCTTCCGCTGCGGATCGACGCCGGAAATCATCGAGGACGGCGCCACCGGCTTCCTGGTGGACACCATGGAACAGGCCGTCGCCGCCGCCGACCGTGCCCGCCTCCTGGACCGCGAGGCCATCCGCGCCCGGTTCGAACTGCGCTTCTCGGCCGCCGCCATGGCGCGCCGTTATCTGGACGTCTACGGCGACCTTCTGGCGCGCCGTCCGTTCGCCGAGGCCCCGCTGGCGGACGTGGTGACGCCCCTGCGCCCCTTGGAAGATCGCAGCTTCGCGGCCATAGCCTGATCCCCGTCTTATTGTCGAGGTTCAGCGGCGGAGGGTGAAACCCTCCGCCGCCGGCTTCATTTCATCATCGGAGCGGCCCTTGAGCGCCGCATTCCAATGAGACGTTTCGCGCAGGCTGCAACAGCGACGGGGACAGACACCGCATGGACGACGCCTATTCCACCCAGCTGACCGCCGGTGAGTCCGTCGAGGCTTCGGGCCTGGAACAGTTGATGGCGCTGAAGGCGGGGGACGCCTTCCTGGTCGCCGACGGCTGGGGCGACATGAAGGGCGGGGCCGACGGCCTGTTCGCCGGGGACACGCGGGTTCTATCGCGCTGGACGATGACCGTGGGCCTGTTGAAGCCGTCGCGGCTGTCGTCCGGCGTCAGCCAGGACAACGTCTTCTTTTCCTGCCACACGACCAATCGTCCCCTGCCGCCGATGGGCGGACGCTCGGCCCCGGCCGGGGTGATGCATATCGAACGGCGGCGCTTCCTGTGGGACCGGCGCATGTTCGAACGCATCCAGATGGTCAACCACGGGGTCGAGGACATACTTCTGCCCCTCGCCTTCGACTTCGGGGCCGACTTCGCCGACATCTTCCAGGTGCGGGGGACGCCGCGGCCCAAGCGCGGCACGATCCACGCCCCCACCACCGACGGGCGCCGCGTCACCTTCCGCTACACCGGCCTGGACGGGGTGGACCGCGGCAGCTGCCTCGCCTTTTCCGAACCGCCCGCCCGCCTGACCCCTAACCGCGCCGAGTTCATGTTCAGCCTGCCCAAGGGCCGGTCGATGGAGCTGTTCATCGAATGCGGTGTCGATTCCTGCGAAGCGCCGGACGCCCGTCGCTGGCGGCTGAACGCCATCCAGGCCCGTCTGGCGATGCGGGCCAAGCGGCGGCGCGGCGCCTCGGTGCGCGGCCCCCGCAGCCCGCGGTTCAACGACTGGCTGGACCAGTCGCGGGCGGACATGGCCCTGTTGACCACCGACCTGCCGACCGGCCCCTACCCCTATGCCGGCACGCCCTGGTTCTCGACCCCGTTCGGGCGGGACGGCATCATCGCCGCCTGGCAGATGCTGTGGCTGGACCCGTCCCTGGCCAAGGGCGTCCTGACCTATCTGGCCTCGCGCCAGGCGACTGAGACGTCGCTGTTCCAGGACAGCCAGCCGGGCAAGATCCTGCACGAGACGCGCGGCGGCGAAATGAGCGCCCTGGGCGAGGTGCCCTTCGGCCTCTATTACGGCGGGGTCGACACCACCTGTTTGTTCATCGCCCTGGCCGGCGCCTATGCCGGGCGCACCGGCGATCTGGAGCTGATCCGCAAACTGTGGCCCAATCTGATCGCCGCCGCCGACTGGATGCGCGACTATGGGGATTCCAACGGGGACGGCCTGATCGACTATCAGCGCGGCGCCGACACCGGCCTGTCCAACCAGGGCTGGAAGGATTCCGAGGATTCCATCTTCCACGCCGACGGCCGCTTTCCCAAGGGGCCGATCGCCCTCTTAGAAGTTCAAGGCTACGCCTTCGCCGCCTGGCGCGCCCTGGCGGATCTGGGCGAGCGGCTGCACGACGACCGAGCGGTGGAATGGCGCATCCGCGCCGAACAGGTCCGCGCCCTGGTCGAGGACAAGTACTGGATGGAGGACGAGGGCTTCTACGCCGTCGCCCTGGACGGAGACGGGGAGCCGTGCCGGGCCATCGCCTCCAACGCCGGCCATCTGCTCTTCACCGGCCTGCCGTCGCCAGAACGGGCGCGGCGCGTGACCCGACGCCTGTTGTCGTCACGGTTCCGCACCGGCTGGGGCGTGCGGACGCTGGAGCTGGGCCAGGCCCGGTTCAATCCGATGAGCTATCACAACGGCTCGGTCTGGCCGCACGACACCGCCATGGCCGCCGCCGGCATGGCCGCCTATGGCGAACGCCAGGCGGTGGCCGAGATCTTGGCCGAGATCTACGCCGCCGCCGCCCATTTCCATCTGCGTCTGCCCGAGCTGTTCTGCGGCTTCCCGCGCGCGCCGGGCGAACCGCCGATCGCCTATCCGGTCGCCTGTCTGCCCCAGGCCTGGGCGGCGGGGTCGGTCTTTCTGATGCTTCAGGCGTCGCTGGGCCTGTCGATCGACGCCTGGAGCGGAACGGTCGATCTGATCGACCCGGTTCTGCCCGCCGGGTTGCAGACGCTGAAGATTCAGGGTCTTCAAGTCGGAAACGCCTCGGTCGATCTGGACATCCAGCATGTGGACGGCCGCGCCGTGGTGGTGCCTCGTCGCAAACAGGGCGGGATCGCCATCCGCACCCTGCGGTGATCAGGCGGCGTCTGACTTCCGTTTCAGCCAGTCGCGCAGCGCCTGGTTCATGCGCGTCTGCCATCCCGGCCCGTCCTGTTTGAAGGCGGCCAGCACGTCGGCGTCGAACCTTATGGTGGTCGAGATCTTATCCGCGCCCTTGGGGCGTCCGCGTTGGACCAGCGTCTCTCCTCGATAGTGATCCGCCTTGTCGAACCAGACGTCGTCAAGTTCCGGCGCCTCGTCAGGATCGACCCAATCGGTCTTCGTAGCGTCGCTGTTCACGGTCATTCGCCTTCCTCATCGAAATGATGTGGCGCGCCTCGCCACGCGGCGTCCACACCAGAACCACCATACGGTCGGTCAAACGCCCAATGGTGATCAGACGTCTTTCTCCATAGTCCCGACGATCATCGTCAAACGTCAGATGATCACCGTCGAACACAGCCGACGCCTGGGCGAAATCCAGTCCACGCTCAATCCACGTGCGATCACGCTTGCTGGGATCGAAGGTGATGCGCACAGATTTTTGTTACTACAAAAATAGGTCAGATTCAACGGTCGCCCGATCCAGGGCCTTGGCGAATACGGTGGGCAGGGCCGCGCGCGCCGCTTCGAAAGGCATCCATCGCCAACCCGCCCTCGCCTCGCCTCGCGCCGTCATCACCGTCAAGGTCAGGCTGAAATGGGTGAAAACATGCTCGACCGATCCGACGTCTCGCCAGTCGGCGTCGATCGGCGGCGGCGTCAATGGTTCGCCCGTCGTCCAGTCACTGGTCGGCAGGCCCAGCATTCCGCCCAGCAGCCCTCTCTCCGGCCTTGTCTCCACCGCCACTCGACCTTGGTCGTCGAACAGAACCCAGGCGACGCCCTTCCGCTGCGGCCGGTCCGCCTTCTTGGTCTTGAACGGATAGCGTTCAGGCTCGCCTGTCATCAGACCCGAGCAGTGATCTGCGATCGGGCAGGTCCCACACAGCGGCGACTTGGGCCGGCACACGGTCGCGCCCAGGTCCATCAGGCCCTGGGCCCAGTCGCCGGGCCTTTGATCATTGACGAAGAGGCCCGCCAGCCGCCGGAGTTCGGGCCGCGCCTGGGGGACCGGCGTCTCGACGGCGAACAGCCGCGCCATGACCCGTTCGACATTGCCGTCGACCACATTAGCGGGGCGGCCAAAGGCGATGGCCGCCACCGCTGCGGCCGTATAGGCGCCCACGCCGGGCAAGGCTGAAAGCCCCGCCTCCGTATCGGGAAACACCCCGCCATGTTCGCCCGCCACCGCCCTGGCGCAGGCCAGCAGATTGCGAGCGCGGGCGTAATAGCCCAGTCCCGCCCAGGCGGCCATGACCTCGGCGTCCTGGGCCGCCGCCAGGTCCGACACCGTCGGCCAGCGGCTGGTGAAGGTCTGGAAATAGGGGGTGGCGTGCGGGGTGGTGGTCTGTTGCAGCATGACCTCCGACAACCAGACGCGATAGGGGTCGGGCCTCTGCCGCGTCCCCGGCGGAGCGCGCCAGGCCAGGCTGCGTGCATGGCGGTCGTACCAGTCCAGCAGACGGGCGCGGATCAGGGCGATGTCGGGAGAGACGTCAGTCATGGGATCGGTCTATATAGGCCCATGCGCCGCCCGCTGCCCACAGACGCCGAGGTCCGCGAGATCCTGTCGCGCCGCCGCACCCGCCCGGCGCCGCGCCCGGCGCCGCGCGCGGGCCAGGCCCTGACGCCCCTGATCAAGAAGCTGGACGAACAATTCGGCCGCGGCGCCGGCGCCCTTGAGCCGCGCTGGCGCGAGATCGTCGGAGACCGCCTGGCCCGCGTCACCCGGCCCCAGAAGCTGACCAAGGGCAAGGGCGGCCAGCCCGGCGTGCTGGAGCTGCGCGTCGCCGGCGCCGCCGCCCTGCTGGTCCAGCATCAGTCAGAGGACATCCTGGCGCGGGTGAACCTGTTTCTGGGCGCCGGTTCGGTCGATCGGCTTCGCATCGCCCAGGGACCGATCAAGCCCTTGACCGAGCCGGCCGCCCGCCCCAAACGCGCCGCTGTCCCACCGCCCCTGCCCGCCTCGGCCGAGGCGGAACTGGCGGCCTCCCTGGCCGCCGCACCCGAGGAACTGAAGGCGGCCCTGGCCAAACTGGGCCGAGCGGCGATATCGCGTTCGAACGACCGCGATTGACAAATCTTCGCCGCACCTGTTCTCGAATGATCAAGGTTGCGCGGTTCGCCCGGAATCACGCCGCCGATCGCCAACGATCCGACCAAGGAAGTCCCATGGCCCCGACCGAATCCCGCTTCGCCCGCATGAGCCGCCGTGCGGCCATCACCGGCGCCGCCATGGCGACCATGGCCCTGGCCGCCTGCGGCGGCGGCTCCAAGGGCGCCGTCGAGGGCGACATGGGCCTGGGCGCGCCGGAAGGCGCCAAGGTCACCGTGGTCGAATACGCCTCGGTCACCTGCCCCCACTGCGCCCTGTGGCAGAAGAACACCTGGCCGGCGTTCAAGGCCAAATACGTCGACACCAACAAGGTGCGCTACGTCTTCCGCGAACTGCCGACCCCGCCGGTCGACGCCGCCACCGCCGGCTTCCTGGTCGCGCGCTGCGCCGGGCCGGACAAGTATTTCGACGTCGTCCACCAGCTGATGGCGACCCAGCAGGAGATGCTGACCTCCTCGCCGCGCGACTGGCTGCTGCGCACGGCCCAGGCCGCCGGCCTGTCTGAGCAGCAGTTCAACGACTGCGTCACCGACAAGGCGGCCGTCGCCGCCATGGAGAAGCGCGTCCAGGCCGCCCAAGCCCAAGGCGTGACGGGCACTCCGGCCTTCTACGTGAACGACACCCAGGTCATCACCCCCGGCGGCGAAGGCGCCAGCCTGGCCGACCTGTCGGCCGCCATCGACGCCGAGCTGGCGAAGTAAGCCATGGTCCGGCGCGCCGTCCTCGCCTTTGCTCTGACCGCCGCCCTGGCGGGTCCGGCCTCGGCCGCCGAGCCCCCGCCGCCGGTCACGGCCCAGGACCATGTTCTGGGTCAGGCCGACGCGCCGGTCACGGTGATCGAATACGCCAGCTTCACCTGCGCGCACTGCGCCGTCTTCCACAACGACGTCCTGCCGGCCTTCAAGGCCCGCTACATCGACACGGGCAAGGTCCGGCTGGTGCATCGCAACCTGCCGACCCCGCCCGCCAATGTCGCCGCCGCCGCCGCCGCCGTGGCCATCTGCGCCGCGCCGGGCCGCTATTTCGACGTGGCCGAGGTCTTCATGCGTGACCAGGCCAATCTGCGCACCACCGGCGCCAAGCCCTGGTTCGACGCCGGCCTCGCCGCCACCGGCAAGACGCGCGAACAGGTCGAAACCTGCCTGAACGACCCCGCCACCCGCGCCGCGCTTCAGGCCCAGATCGCCGGCGCCGAGGCGGCCGGGGTCGAGGGCACACCGACCCTGTTCGTCAACGGCAAGCCTGTCGCCGGTTACTCGCTGGAAGCCCTGTCGGCCGCCGTCGATCCGCTGCTGCGCCGGTAAGCGCCAGGACCGATGCAGTTCCAGCGCCTCCGGCTCGTCGGCTTCAAGTCGTTCGTCGATCCGGCGGAGGTGCACATCGAATCCGGCCTGACCGGCATCGTCGGACCCAACGGCTGCGGCAAGTCCAACGTCCTTGAGAGCCTGCGCTGGGTCATGGGCGCCAACTCGGCCAAGGCCATGCGCGGTCAGGGGATGGACGACGTCATCTTCGCCGGCGCAGCGGGCCGCCCCCCGCGCAGCCACGCCGAAGTCCAGCTGACCATCGACAATGCGCAACGTCGCGCGCCCCAGCCCTTCACCGACAGCCCGGTGCTGGAGGTGTCGCGCCGGATCGACCGGGGCCAGGGTTCGACCTACCGGATCAACGGCAAGGAGGTGCGCGCCCGCGACGTTCAGCTGCTGTTCGCCGACGCCTCGACCGGCGCCAACTCCCCCGCCCTGGTCCGCCAGGGCCAGATCAGCGAGTTGATCGCCGCCAAGCCCCAGAACCGCCGCCGGATCCTTGAGGAAGCGGGCGGCGTCGCCGGCCTGCACACCCGCCGTCACGAGGCGGAGCTTCGCCTGAAGGCGGCCGAGGCCAATCTGGAGCGGCTGGACGACATCGGCCGCGAGCTGGAGACGGCGCTGAATCGGCTGAAGCGCGAAGCCCGTCAGGCCGAGAAATACAAGAAGATCTCCGCCGAGATCCGCGCCCTCCAGGCCGCCCTGCTCTACGCCCGCTGGAACGACGCCCAGATCGCCGCCGAGGCCGCAGCCCTGGAGCTGCGCGCCGCCGACCGCGCCGTGGCCGAGACGACGACCGCCGCCGCCGCCGCCCAGACCGCCGCCCTCGCCGCCCAAGAGGCCCTGAAGCCGGCGCGGGAGGAGGACGCCGTCGCCTCCGCCCTGCTGCACCGGGCCAGTCTGGAGCGCGACCGGCTCGACATGGCCGAACAGGCCGCCCGGGCCGAGGTGGATCGCCTGAAGGCCGAGGCCGCCCGCATCGCCGCCGATACGGAGCGCGAGACCAATATGGCCGCCGACGCCAAGCGCGAGCTGGACCGGCTGGATCACGAACTGGCCCGCCTCCAGGCCGAGATCGCCGCCGCCCCCGCTCGCGGCCCCGAACTGGACAAGGCCCTGGCCGCCGCCGAGGAGGCCCGCAAGACCGCCGACGCCGAGGTCGAACGCCTGGCCGCCGCCCTCGCGGCCGTCGAGGCCCGCGCCAACGCCGAGGCCGCCCGCCGCCGCGACGCCGAGACCCGCCTGTCCCGCGTCGCCGCACAGCTGGAACAGGCGAGGCGCGAACGCGAGGCCCTGGGTCCGCTGGAAACGCCGGAGCTGGAGGCCGCCCGTCAGGCGCTGGAGATCGCCCAGGCCGAACTGACCGCCGCCCGCGAGGCCGTCGAGGCGGCCGAAGTCAGACGCGGCGACCTGGCCCGCGCCGAGCAGGAGGCCCGCACCGCCGCCCGCGCCGCCGAAGACCGGCTGGGCCGGTTGCAGACCGAGGCGCGCGGCCTGGCCCAGTTGCTGGTCGGCGGCAAGCGCGACCATCCGCCCGCGCTCGACAAGGTCCGCGCAAACCGAGGCTATGAGGCCGCCCTAGCCGCCGCCTTGGGCGAAGACCTGGACGCGGCCCTGGACGCCCGCGCCGCCGCCTACTGGGGCGGGGCGGAACCTCGCCCGCCCGTCTGGCCCGCAGGCGTCGAACCGCTTTCGGATCATGTCCAGGCTCCCGACCAGTTGGCGGCGCGTCTGGCCCAGTGCGGCGTCGCGCCGCGCGCCCAGGCGGCCGAACTGGCCCGCACCCTGCCGGTCGGCGCCCGTCTGGCGACGCCCGAGGGCGACCTGTTCCGCTGGGACGGCTTCGTCAGCCGGGCCGAGGCGCCGCGTCCCGCCGCCGTGCGTCTGGCGCAACGGACCCGGCTGGCCGAGCTGGAAACCGAGATCGACAAGGGCAAGCCGGCCCTTGAGCAGGCTCAGGCCCAGCAGAAGGCGGCGGCCGAAGCCTTCCGTGCGGCCGAGGAGGCGGTGAAGACCGCCCGTCTCAAGCCCTTCGCCCTCGACAAGGCCGTGACCGCCGCCCGCGACCGCGTCGAAAGCCTGACGCGGGACCAGACCCGCCGCGAAGCCCGCGCCCAGGCGCTGGATGAGGCCCTGGCGCGGCTGGCGGCCGAAGTGGCCGAGGCTGAAGCCGCTTTGGCGGCCGCACAGACGGTCGAGGCCCCGTCGGAAACCCTGGCCGGCCTGCGCGACGATCTGACCGCCGCCCGCGCCGCCGCGGAAGCCGCCCGCGTCGCCGCCCAGACCGCCCGGTCGGACCGTGACGCCGAGGCCCGCGACCGCCAGGGACGCGAGCAACGTCTGGGCGGCCTGACCCGCGCGCGCGACGGCTGGATCGCCCGATCCAAGGACAGCGGCGGCCGGCTGGCCACGCTGGAGAAGGACGCTGAAAAGACGGCCGCCTTGCTGAAACAGGCCGAGGTCGCGCCCCAGGGGTTCGCCGAACAACGCGGCAAGCTGCTGGACACACTGACCGCCGCCGAACAGCGCAAACAGGCTTCCTCCGACGCCATGGCTGTAGCCGAGAGCGCTGCGGCCGAGGCCGACCGCGCCGCCCGCGCCGCCGACGCCGCCGCCTCCCAGGCGCGCGAAGCCCGCGCCGGTCTGGCCGCTCGGGCCGAGGCTGCGGCCGAGAAACTGACCGAAGCCGAGGCGACCTTGCGCGAGACCGCCCAGATGTCGCCCGAAGACCTGGCCCGCAAGCTGACCGATGAGGCCGTGGCCCGGCCGCCTGACGCCGCCGGCGCCGAGAGCCTGTTGTACGGGCTGGAGCGCGAGCGCGAGGCCCTGGGCGCCGTCAACCTGCGCGCCGAGGACGAGGCGACCGAATACGGCGAGCGGCTGAACAGCATGAAGTCAGAGCGGATCGACCTGACCCAGGCCATCGCCAAGCTGCGCGACGGGATCGACGAGTTGAACGCCGAGGGACGCGAACGGCTGATCGCCGCCTTCGACGTGATCAACGCCAACTTCAAGGCCCTGTTCGAGGCCCTGTTCGACGGCGGCCAGGCCGAGCTGAAACTGGTCGAGAGCGACGATCCGCTGGAGGCGGGGCTGGAGATCTACGCCTGCCCGCCCGGCAAGCGGCTGTCGGTCATGAGCCTGATGTCGGGGGGCGAACAGGCCCTGACGGCGGCGGCCCTGATCTTCGGCGTCTTCCTGGCCAACCCCGCCCCCGTCTGCGTGCTGGACGAGGTGGACGCCCCGCTGGACGATGCGAACGTGGACCGGTTCTGCAAGATGCTGCACGAGATGCGGTCGCGGACCGACACCCGCTTCATCGTCATCACCCACAACCCGGTGACCATGAGCCGGATGGATCGGCTGTACGGCGTCACCATGCCCGAGCGTGGCATGAGCCAGCTGGTCAGCGTGGATCTGAAACAGGCGGAGACGCTGGTCGCATGATCGCCCTGCTGCTCGCATTCGCCGATCCCCAACTGGTCGAGACCGGCGTCGGCCGGTTCGCCGTCTACGCCGATGTCGCCTCAATCGAGCGGCACGGAGACTTGGCCCGGATGCGCGAGCTTCAGGTCACCGAGGCGGGCTTCAAGGTGGGGGACGTGACCTATGTCGTCGGCTGGTCGCGCTGGGTTTTCGATTGCCGGGCCCGCACGGCGGACCGGCTGGATTTCGCCTCCCTGCGCGAAGACGGGACAGAGGGGCCGGCCACGCCCGACGCCGCGCCCGCCTATCAGGCCGCGCCCGGCGGGGATGCGGCGGAGTTGCTGGCCGTAGCGTGCGGGGAGGCTCCGGCGCGGGAGATCCTCACGCTGGATCAGGCGATCGCTCGGGGCCAGGCGGCGTTGAAGGACTGACGCCGCCCCACCCGGCCGCTGCGCGGCCACCCTCCCCGGAGCGGGGAGGGAGATTAGGGGGCCGCTCTTCCCCCTGCGGCCATTCCAGGCGGTCGCGCGGCAGGGCTTCGCGGCATTGGTCGCGCATGAAGGCCATCAGTTTCTCGCGAATCTCGCAGCGCAGGTCGAAGGCGACCGGGGCCGAGCGGGCGCTGGCCAGGCAGCGGACCTGAAGCACCCGTTCGGTGATGTCGGTCACCTGCATGACCTGGACGTCGCCGTCCCAGAGCTTAGAGTTCTTGACGATCCCCTCGAAAGCCTCGCGCAGCTTATCAATCGGGGCCTCGTAATCGACGTAGAAGAAGGCCGTGCCGATCAGGCGGGCGTTCTCGCGCGTCCAGTTCTGGAAGGGCTTGGTGATGAAATAGGACAGGGGCAGGACCATACGCCGCCAGTCCCACAGCTTGACCACCACATAGGTGGCGGTGATCTCCTCCACATTACCCCACTCGTTCTCGACGATGACGGCGTCGTCCAGGCGGATCGGCTGGGTCAAGGCGATCTGGATGCCGGCGACCATGTTCGTCAGGATCGGCTGAAGCGCCAGACCGGCGATGATGCCGACGACGCCGGCCGAGGCCAGCAGGCTGACGCCCCACTGGCGGAAGCCGGAGATGGTCATCAGGGCCAGACCCACGGTGACGATGAACAGGATCACCTTGGCGACCCGCTGCAGGATGCGAGTCTGGGTCAGGTGTTTGCGGGCGAGCAGATTGTCCTCGACTGAGATATTGTACCGCTTCAGATGCATGACCGACCACATGTCGAGCACCCCCGAGGCCATCCAGCCCAGCGTCAGGATGGAGAGGAACAGCAGCACCGCGCGGATGTCGGCCGAGGGTTCGGGATGCATCGGCGACACGGTCACGCCGATGCCGACGCCGATGATGATGATCAGCACCCGCAGCTTGACCCGCGCCCTCTCGACGATCCCGCGCCAGAAGACGTCCTTGTTCCTGACCATGCGGCGCAGGACCGCGAAGACGACCTTGTGCGTCAGCCAGCCGCCGCCGACGAAGACCAGTAGGACGAGGCCGATCACCGCCCATTCGGGCAGCCAGTCGAACTGACGCCACAGGGCGCGGACTTGACGGGTCAGGGCGATGATTTCGGGAGGCATGGGCTCCTAAACGCGCGACAAGCGGGACGGTTGTCGGTCTCAGGCGGCCCCCGCCGTCGCCTCGACCAAGTCCGCCAGGCGTTCGGCGGCGTCGGGGATGGCGACCGAGCGAGCGGCGGCGGACATGGCGGCCAGGCGGGCTGAATCGGACAGGACGCGATCCAGGGCTGCGGTCAAGCTCTCGACGGTCAGGGCGTCCTCCAGAATGACCTCCGCCGCCCCGGCTTCGGTCAGGGCCTTGGCGTTCAGGCGCTGGTGGTCGTCGGTGGCGATCTTGAGCGGGATCAGGACCGAAGGCAGGGCCGCGATCGCCAGTTCGGCGCAGGTCGAGGCGCCGGAGCGGCCGACCACCAGATGGGCCTTGGACAGCCGTTCAGCCATGTCGCGGAAGAAGGGGGCGACCTCGGCCTCGATCCCGGCTTCCAGATAGATCTGGCGAGCGGCCTCCAGGGTTTCGGGCCGGGACTGCTGCTGCACCTTCAGGCGACGACGCAGGGCCTCCGGCAGGGCCGCCAGGGCTCGGGGCGTGGTCTCCGACAGGATGCGGGCGCCCTGGCTGCCGCCCGTCACCAGCACCTGGATGGGGCCGCCTTCGGCGGGGGCGACATAGGGGCGATCGAACAGGGCGCGGATGTCGGCGCGCACGGGCGAGCCGACGACGTGGGACCGTCCCTGAACCTGGGCCGGCGCCCGCTCCAGCGTCGGGAAGGACGAGGCCACTTCGCCCACATAGGGGGCCAGTATGCGGTTGGTTCGGCCCAGAACCGCGTTCTGCTCATGGATGACGGTCGGCCGCTGCGACGTCACCGCCGCCACCAGGGCCGGGGCGGACGGATAGCCGCCGAAGCCCACCACGACATCGGCGCCCAGCCGGTCGAAGGCGGCCCGCGCCTGCATGACGCCCTTGAAGATCTGCACCCCTGCCGTGATCAGGCCCAAGGGGCCGGAGCCGGTCGCGGCGTCCAGGGCCAGCCGTTCCTCGGCCGGAAAGGCGTGGGCGTACTGCTCGCCTCGATGATCGGTCGCCAGGACCAGGCGCCAGCCGCGCCCGGCCAGCTCCCGCGCCAGGGCCTCGGCCGGGAACATGTGGCCGCCGGTGCCGCCGGCGGCGACGACGCAAAGTTTGGACATGGGGCCTCCGGGAGAAACAGTGTCTGAATAGTCCGATTTGTCCGGTCTGAGGACGGCGGGCGGAAAAAAGAGTGTCCGATGTGTCCGATGTGTCCGATGTGTCCGGTTGGGCCGTTTGAGCCCTTCGCCCCCTATAGAATGCCACGGTTTTTCGGCGCGATGGGGAGAAGGCGGTCGTTCGGGGTCAGCGCCTTGATAAGACGCAAGTTCACGACCCAGGTTAGGGCCTTCACGCGCCGCCGCCCTAAAGCAGCCGCCGCCCCGGCCGCGACAGGCTGGCGCCCGGCTCATAGGCGCCCGGCCGACGCCGGGTCAGGGCCAGGGCGAAGCCCATGGTCAGGCCCATGGCGATCATGGAGGAGCCGCCGTAGCTGACGAAGGGCAGGGTCATGCCCTTGGTCGGGATCAGGTTCAGGTTCACCGCCACATTGATGCAGGCCTGAAGCCCGATCAGCATGAAGAGGCCCGCCGACGCGGTCTGTTCGAACGGATCGGTCAGCTTCATGGCCCGGCGCATGCCCCGGACGACGATGAAGGCGTAAAGGCCGATGATGATCAGGCTGAGGATCAGGCCGAACTCTTCGGCGCCGACGGAATAGATGAAGTCGGTGTGCAGGTCCGGCACCCGGCGCTTCATCACCCCCTCGCCCACCCCGCGGCCCAGAAGGCCGCCCGCGCGGATGGCCTCGGCGGCGGCGTCGATCTGGTGGGTGTCGGTGGTCTCGGGCGAGAAGAAGCGGCTGAGGCGGTCGCGCATGTGGCCGAAGACGAAATAGAGCGACACCAACCCCGCCATGCCGGCGCTGGCCAGGACCGCCATCCATTTGAACGGCACCCCGGCCATGAAGAAGACGGCCATGAAGGTGGTGGTGATCAGCAGGGTCTGGCCGATGTCCGGCTGGATCAGCAGCAGGCAGACCGTCAGGGCGTAGAAGCCGAACGCAATGGTCACGCCCGGCACCCCCTGCCCCTTCTGCGCCTCGGCGAACATCCAGGCGGCGAAGACGATCAGGCCCGGCTTGGCGAACTCGCTGGGCTGCAGGCTGAAGGGGCCGAAATTCACCCAGCGCGCCGCCCCCTTCACCGTATCGCCGATGAAGGGCAGGGCCATCATGACGACGATGGCGCCCAGGAGAGCCAGGACGGCGATCCGCCGCACCCCGCGCGGCGACATCAGGGAGGTGGTCAGCATCAGGGTCAGGCTGACCCCTGAAAAGACGATCATCCGCCAGGAATAGTGGAAGGGATCGGTGATGGATTCATCGGCCAGGATGGCGGCCGGGCTGGAGGCGAAGCTGAGGGCCACGCCGAGCCCCATCAGGGCAAGCGCCGCGCCCAAGAGGCCGCGGTCCACGGTCCAGAACCACTGGGCGATCGGGCTCTGGTCGTTTCGGGAAAAGGCGGGGGTGTAGGAGGCGCTCATCGGGCCGTCTCCGGGATTGCGCCGAGGTTCAGGACGGCGGCGCGGAAGGCCTCGCCCCGCGCCTCGAAGTCGGGGAACTGGTCGAAACTGGCGCAGGCGGGCGACAATAACACGATCTGGTCGCCGCCCGCAGCCTGGGCGTCTGCGGCGGCGGCGGCGACGGCGGCGTCCATGGTTTTCGAGATGACGTGGGGCGTGTCGCCCAGGGTGTCGGCGAAGGCCTGGGCCGCGTCGCCGATCAGATAGGCCTTGGCCACGCGCGGGAAGAGGTCGGTCAGATCATCGATGCCGCCGTCCTTGGGCTTGCCGCCTGCGATCCAGAAGACCTTGGGATAGGCGGACAGGGCCTGACGCGCGGCGTCGGCGTTGGTGGCCTTGGAGTCGTTGATGAAGCGGACCGGGCCGATATGGCCGACGGCCTCCATCCGGTGGGCCAGGCCGGGGAAGGTGAGCAGGCCTTTGACGGCGGCCTCATGCGACACGCCCAGGGCGCGGGCGGCGGCATAGGCGAAGGCGGCGTTCTGGGCGTTGTGCCGGCCGGGGAGAGAGCGGGCGGCGGAGAGGTCGGCGAGGATCGCGCCGTCCGACTCTATCGAGGTTGATCGCACCTCTATTCCGCTCATCCCGGCGAAAGCCGGGACCCAGTCCTGTGGGCGCTCCGACGGGTGCGATGCGGCAGCACGCTGATCCCCGGCATCGTGTCCTGACGAAAGCACTGGGTCCCGGCTTTCGCCGGGATGAGCGGAAGAAATGGTTAGAACACGCGAGGCCAGGTCGCGGACGATCCCCTGCCCCCATTCCTCGTCGACCCCCACCAACGCCACAGCCTCCGGCCCCTGGGCCTGGAAGATCCGTCGCTTGGCCGCGACATAGCCCTCCATCCCGCCATGCCGGTCGAGATGATCGGGCGAGACATTGGTCAGGATCGCCACGTCCGGCGCGAAGCGCGTGGTCAGGTCCAACTGATAGCTGGAGACCTCGATCACATAGACGGCGCCCGGCGTCGGCTCCGGCAGGGCCAGGACGCCGATGCCGATATTGCCGCCGACATAGACGGTCAGGCCCGCCTGCTGCAGCACCCAGCCGATCAGGGCGGTCGTCGTGGACTTGCCGTTGGTGCCGGTGATGGCGACGACCTTCGGCCGCCGCCCCTGCGGCAGGGCGTCCAGGGCGCGGGCGAACAGTTCGATGTCGCCGACGACCGGAACGCCGGCCTCGCGCGCCTTGTCCACGGTCCAGTGCGGCTTGGGATGGGTCAAGGGCGCGCCGGGCGACAGGACCAGGGCGGCGAAGCCGGACCAGTCGGCGGTCGTCAGATCCTCGACCACGAAGCCCTCTGCCTGGGCCTGAAGCCGGCCCGAGACGCCGTCGTCCCACAGGACGGGGATCGCGCCCCCGGCCTTCAGGGCGCGCGCCGCCGTGATCCCCGACCGTCCCAGGCCGAAGACCGCGACCCGCCTGCCCTCATAGCCGGGAACCGGGATCATTCCACGCTCCCTTTTCCGTCATCCTCGGGCTTGACCCGAGGATCGGAGGGTCCGCCGCTGGTGCGAAGGGCCCGTCGCACAGTCAGGTCCACGCCCGATCCTCGGGTCAAGCCCGAGGATGACGAAACTGGGGTCAAGCCCGAGGATGACGGAGAATGGGGGAGCCCGCTCATCTCAGCTTCAGCGTGGACAGGCCGAGCAGGGCCAGGGCCCCGGCGATGATCCAGAAGCGGATGACGACGGTGGATTCCGGCCAGCCCATCTTTTCGAAATGGTGGTGGATCGGGGCCATCAGGAAGATGCGCTTCTTGGTCAGCTTGTAATAGCCGACCTGGATCATGACCGAGGCGGCCTCCATCACGAACAGGCCGCCGACGATGCCCAGCACCAGCTCGTGCTTGGTGGTGACGGCGATGGCGCCCAGCGCCCCGCCGAGAGCCAGGGATCCGGTGTCGCCCATGAAGATCTTGGCCGGGGGGGCGTTGTACCAGAGGAAGCCCGCGCCCCCGCCGATCATGGCGGCGCAGAAGATGGCCAATTCGCCGGCGCCCGGGACGTGGTGGATCTGCAGATACTGGGAGAAGACGAAGTTGCCGGCCAGATAGGAGATCAGGCCAAAGGCGCCGGCCGCCATCATCACCGGCACGGTCGCCAGCCCGTCCAGACCGTCGGTCAGGTTCACCGCATTGGAGAAGCCGACGATGGTGAAGGCGGCGAAGGCCACATAGAACCAGCCGATATTGAGCAGGACCGCCTTGAAGAAGGGGAAGGCGATCGAGGTCTCAAGTCCCGGCGAGGTCGGCGAGGCGGTCATCCAAAGCACGGTCAGGACGCCGGCGATCACGGCCACGGCGGTCTGGGCGACCAGCTTCTGTTTCGAGGTCAGGCCGGCCGAGGTCTGTTTCGTCACCTTGGCGTAGTCGTCGATGAAGCCCAGGACGCCGAAGGCCGCCGTCACGAAGCTGACGATCCAGATATAGGGATTGGTCAGGTCGCCCCACAGGAAGACCGCCACGCCTATGCCCGCCAGGATCATGAGACCGCCCATGGTGGGGGTGCCGACCTTGGACAGGTGGGAGACCGGACCGTCGTCGCGGATCGGCTGGCCCCGGCCCTGTTTGGCGCGGATCCAGTTGATGAAGCGGCTGCCCATGGCCACGGCGACGATGGCCGCCGTGGCCAGGGCCAGGGCCGTGCGGACGGTCTGATACTGGATCAGGTTCAGCAGCGGATACTGGTGCGCGACGTCGGCGTAATAGAGGTACAGAAGATAGAACATGCGGGGTCTCTATCGGGGCGCCGGGGGCGTGTCAGGGCTTGAAGGGGCGGTTTGAAGATCGGCCAGGGCCTTGGCGACCAGGGACGCCCTGGACCCGTTCGATCCCTTGACCATGACGATATCGCCGGGGCCCGCCAGCACGGACGCCTCGGCGGCGAGTTCGGCGGCGGTTTCGCGCCACAGGCCGCGACGCGAGGTCGGCAGGGCCTCGTAGAGCCAACGCATCTGCGGACCGGCGGCGTGGACCAGATCCAGACCCGCCGCCTCGATCGGCTGGGCCAGACCCTCGTGCAGGGCGCGGCTCTGGTCGCCCAGCTCCAGCATGTCGGTCAGAACCACGATCCGACGACCGGTCGTCGGGCGGGCGCCCAGGCTCTTGAACCCCGCCGTCATCGACAGGGGATTGGCGTTGTAGCTTTCGTCGATCAGGGTGAAGGCGCCGCCGGGGACGGCGACGGTGCGGGTCTGGCCGCGTCCCGCCAGAGGCTGGAAGCCGGCCAGGGCCTGAAGCCCCGTCTCCAGTTCGACGTCCAGGGCGTTCAGCATCAGAAGGACGCACAGGCTGTTCAGCCCCCAGTGGGCGCCCGACTGGGCCAGGCGGTACTCCAGCGGCTTGCCGAACAGTTCGGCGAAGACGGTGGCGCCTTCGGCGTCCGGGCGGAAGTCCTTGAGGCGGGCGTCATGGCCCGGATCGGTCCCGAAGGTCACGAGGCGCGCCCCGACCGCCCTGGCCGCGTCGCACAGCAGGCCCGAGAAGGCGACGTCGCCGTTGGCCACCGCCGTCCCGCCGGGGACCAGACCCTGGAAGATGGCGGCCTTCTCGCGCGCCACCCCCGCCTCGCCGTCGGTGAAGGCCTCGATATGGACCGGGCCGACCGTGGTGACGCAGGCGGCGTGGGGGGCGACGAAGCGCGACAGGGGCGCGATCTCGCCGGGGGCGTTCATGCCGATCTCGAACACGGCGCGCCGGGTCTCGACCGGCATCCGCGCCAGGGTCAGGGGCACGCCGATATGGTTGTTGTAGCTCTTGATCGAGGCGTGGGCCGGGCCGGCCAGATCAAGCCCCGCCTTGATCGCCTGGGTCACGCTGGTCTTGCCGACGCTGCCGGTGACGGCGCCGCGCTTGACCTGGGGGGCGCGCTCGCGGGCGGCGACGCCCAGGGCCTCCAGCCCGTCCAGGGTGTCGGGGACCACGACATAGGGTCCGCCCTCGACCGGTCGGTCGACCAGGGCGGCCGCCGCGCCGGCGGCGAAGGCGGAGGCTGCGAACTCATGCCCGTCGCGCGCGCCCTTCAGGGCCAGGAAAAGGTCGCCGGGGACGATCTCGCGGCTGTTGTAGGTCAGGCCCGTGACGGGGCGGTCGTCGCCGTGCAGCACGCCGCCCGTGGCGGCGGCGATCTCGGCGGCCGTCCAGAGCGGGCGGGCGGGTGTATCAGGCATACAAAGACAGGGCCTCGGACGCGACGGTGGCGTCGTCGAAGGGATGAGTCGTCCCGCCGACGATCTGGCCCTGTTCATGCCCTTTTCCGGCGATCACCACCACATCCCCGTCGCGCATCATTTCGATGGCGGCTTCAATGGCCGCGCGGCGGTCGCCGATCTCCAGCGCATCGGGGCAGCCGGTGCGGACCTGGGCGCGGATGGCGGCGGGGTCTTCCGAGCGGGGATTGTCGTCGGTGACGATGGCGACGTCGGCCAGACGCGCCGCGATCTCGCCCATCAGGGGCCGTTTGCCGCGATCCCGGTCGCCGCCGGCGCCGAAGACCACGATCAGACGGCCGGTCGCGTGGGGGCGCAGGGCGGTCAGCACCGTCTCCAGCCCGTCCGGCGTATGGGCGTAGTCGACATAGACCTCGCCGCGTCCCGTCTCGGCGCCGATCCGTTGCAGCCGGCCTTGCGCGCCGGTCAGGCCCTCCAGCGCGCCGATCACCGCGTCGGGCCGGTCGCCGGCGGCGATGCACAGGCCCGCCGCCACCAGGGCGTTCGAGGCCTGGAAGGCGCCGGCCAGGGGCAGCAGGATGTCACGCACCTCGCCCTGCACGTCCAGGGTCAGGCGCTGCCCCTCCGGCGTCGCCTGGCGGCCGATCAGGGTCAGGTCGCGCCCGCGTTCGCCCACGCCCATGACCCCCAGGCCCGCCATGATGGAGGCGGCGGCGAAGGCGGAATAGGCGTCGGAATCGGCGTTCAGCACCGCCGTGCGGCCGCGCGGCAGCAGGGCCTCGAACAGGCGCAGCTTTGCGGCGCGATAGGCGTCCATGGTGCCGTGATAGTCGAGATGGTCCTGGGTCAGGTTGGTGAAGGCCGCCGCCGTCAGGGCCACCCCGTCCAGACGGCGCTGGTCGATGCCGTGAGACGAGGCCTCGACCGCCACATGGGTCACGTCCTTGGCGGCAAGTTCGGCCATCAGGCGGGCGGCCTCGGCCGCGTCGGGGCTGGTCAGGCCGGGGCCGGTCAGGGCGTAGGTCTTGTCGCCCTTCTGACCGACGACGCCCAGGGTGCCCATGCTGGCCGACTTGTGGCCCAGGCCCGCCCAGATCTGGCGGCAGAAGGCGGCGACCGAGGTCTTGCCGTTGGTGCCCGTCACCGCCACGCAGGTCTTGGGCTGGGCGCCGTAGAAGCCGCGCGCGGCGATGGCGTAGGTCCGGCGCACGTCGCCCGAGGTGACCAGGACCGGCGCGACGCCGTCGGGCGTATCGGCCGGCGCCAGGACGGCGGCGGCGCCCTGGGCCAGGGCCTGGGGAATGAAGGCGCGGCCGTCGGCCGTCGTACCCGGCAGGGCGACGAACAGGGCGCCGGGCGCGACCTTGCGGCTGTCGGCGGTCACGCCGGTGATGATCGGATCGGACGCCAGGTCGCGGCGCAGCAGATCGGACAGGTGAAGCGCGCTCACAGCCCGTCCCCCTGCACGTCCTGATATTGCGGGATCTTCTCGCCCGAGGCCGTGCGCCAGCGGTCGGCGCGGCGCTCGACGCCCAGGAAGCCGGCGATCCGGTCGGCGATGTTGCGCACGGCGGGCGCGGCCACATAGGCGCCGGTCTTGGGATAGGTTCCCGGCTCGTCCATCAGGACGAAGACGGCGTAGCGTTTGGCGGTCAGAGGCCCGTCCACGGGGAAGACGGCGGCGAAGGAGCCCAGGGCGTGGCTGGGGTCATAGCGGCCGTTGACCAGCTTGTTGGCCGAGCCCGTCTTGCCCCCGACACGAAGCCCCGGCGCGTCGGCGAAACCGCCCGAGCCCTTGACCACATTGGCGCGCATCAGCTCCAGCACCGCCCGCGAGGTGTCCTCGGTGACGATCTGCTGCGGCTTGGCGCCGCGCGCGCCGCCGCGACGCAGGGACAGGGGCACCATCCGCCCGCCGTTGGTCAGGGCGCCCATGGCCTGAACCATCTGGGCCGGGGTGATCATGATGCCGTAGCCGAAGGAGAGCGAGGCCAGGGTCGAGTTGTCCCAGCGACGCGGCAGGACCGGTCGGGCCGATTCCTTCAGCTCGATGGTGGAGGCGTCCAGCAGCCCCAGGCGCCGGAAATAGTCGCGCATCGTGTCCGGCCCCATCTGCACCGCCAGCTGGGACGTGCCGATGTTGGACGAGTGCAGATAGACCTCTTCCAGGGTCATGACCCGGTTCTGGGCGTGGAAGTCCTTGATCTTGCGGTCGCCGATCTGGAACGCCTCGGAGGCGTCGAACAGGGTGCCCATGTCCGCCCGGCCGGTGTCGAGACCGGCCGCCACCGTAAAGGTCTTGAAGACCGAGCCCATTTCATAGTGGCCCGACACCGCCCGGTTCAGGGTCGCGCCGTCGGGCGCCGCGCCGCGGTTCGACTGGCTGAAGTTGGGCCAGCTGGCCATGGCCAGGACCTCGCCGGTCTGGACGTCGGTGACGATGGCGACCGCGCCCTTGGCCTGGTTCTTGATCGCCGCAGCGGCCAGTTCGTTCTCGACCACCCCCTGCACCCGCAGGTCGATCGACAGGGGGAAGCTTTCGCCGCGCTGGCCCGCCGCCCGGATCTCGTCGTTGAAGGCCAGTTCGGCGCCGGAGATCCCCTGCCCGCCCGTATCGGCGTCGCCGATCAGGTGAACGGCGGAGGTTCCCAGCGGATAGGCGCGGCGATCTTCGGGCTCGAAGGTGACGCCGCCCAGGGCCAGATCGTGGACGGCGGCCTTCTCCTGGGGCGTCAGACCGGTCAACACGATCAGGCGGCGGTCGCCGTCCAGCACCCGCCGAAGCCGCTCGGCCGGAATGCGCGGCAGGGCGCGGCGCAGCTGGCGATAGGCCAGGCCGCGGTCCCAGATCTCCGCCGGGTCGATATAGAGGCCGTAGTGGACGATGTTGATCGCCAGCAGCTCGCCGTTGCGGTCCGTCAGGTCGCCGCGCACCAGGGCGTCGGGGCTGGCGCCGGACCCGCGGGCGCCGGCCGGGGCCAACAGGGCCCGGTAGGAGGCCCCCAGCGCCAGACCGGCGAAGACGCAGGAGAAGACGATCAGGATCAGGAAGATGCGGACGCGGGTGTCCTCTTCCGGCCGGGCGTCGGCGCGGGCGCGTTCGAAGCCGTGCTCCAGCCGCCAGACCAGTTCCGACAGCCAGCGCCAGAAGGGCGACAGCCGGCCTTGCAGATCCACGCCCGGCGCCGGCCGGTGATAG
Organism: Brevundimonas sp. Br13; assembly: GCF_055391505.1. Classification (NCBI taxonomy): domain Bacteria; kingdom Pseudomonadati; phylum Pseudomonadota; class Alphaproteobacteria; order Caulobacterales; family Caulobacteraceae; genus Brevundimonas; species Brevundimonas sp. Br13. Next base: position 2,978,846 of record NZ_AP044008.1, read on the forward strand.
CGATGATCCTGAACCGTCATTGCGCCGCCTCATCGGATGAGTCGTCGGCAAACAGGCCGGAGGACGGGGCGGCGGACGGGGTGGCGGCCTGAGGCTGAGCCGGGGACGCAGGCGCCGCGGCCGACTTCAGGTGCGGCAACTGGGCTTCATCGGCCTGGCGACGGACGTCGACCGGAGCCATGCCGATCTGGCGCGACAGATTTTCCAGCCGGGCGGGCTGTTCCAGACGGGCCACCTCGGCGCGCAGCAGGCGGACCCGCTGGCGGTTTTCGCGAATGTCGCGCTCAAGCTCGGCGATGCGGCTGCTTTCGCGCGCGGCGGCGGCCTTGGCCGCATAGACCGAGACGATCATCACCGCGACCAGGGCCACGCCGATGATCTCGATCCAGCGGACGCCGCGGATCTTCCAGTCGAACAGCCGCTGCAGGGCGTTGCGGGAATAGCCGAAGAAGGGCGCCGTGGTCATGCCGCCATCCTCTTCTTTTGGGGCGCCCAGGCCGGGGCCTCGGTGCGGATCGCCGCCCGCAGCTTGGCCGAGCGAGCGCGGGGATTGGCCGACCGCTCTTCGTCCCCGGCCTCGCGCGCGCCTTTGAACTGCAGGGTGAAGCTGGGCTTGCGCGGATCGACGGCGATCGGGGCGTGACGCGATCCGGCCGGCGTATTGCCGGTCCGCTCGGTCAGGAAGGCCTTCACGATCCGGTCCTCCAGCGAATGGAAGGTGACGACGGCCAGACGGCCGCCCGGCGCCAGGGTCGCCTCAGCCGCCTCCAGCCCGCGCTCCAGCTCGCCCAGTTCGTCGTTCACCGCGATGCGCAGAGCCTGAAACACCCGCGTGGCCGGATGGATCGGCGCGCCGCGACGGCCGCCCAATGCCTTTTCGACCACCTCGGCCAGGTCCAGGGTGCGGGTGAAGGGCTGTTCGACCCGGCGACGCAGGATGGCGGTGGCGACCCGGCCCGACTGACGCTCCTCGCCGTACAGTTTGAAGATATGGGCCAGGGGACCGTGGTCCCAGCCGTTGACGATGTCGGCGGCGGTCTCGCCCTCATCGGACATCCGCATGTCCAGCGGGCCGTCGCGCATGAAGGAGAAGCCGCGCTCGGCCTGATCCAGCTGCATCGACGAGACGCCGATGTCGAAGACGGCGCCGTCCAGCCGGGCCTTGCCGCTGTCGGCAAAAGCTTGGGCCAGGCCCGAGAAGGGAGTGCGGACCAGTTGGAACCGGTCGGGGAAGTCGGCCGCCACGGCGTCGGCGTGGGGCTGAACCGTCGGATCGCGGTCCAGGGCGATCACCTCGGCGCCGGTCGCCAGAATGGCGCGCGTATAGCCGCCGGCGCCGAAGGTGGCGTCGATCACGACGTCGCCCGGCGCGGGCTTGAGCGCCTCGATCACCTCGGCCAGCAGGACGGGGGCGTGGGGCGCGTCGCTCACGAACCGCCTCCCGCCAGCTTCATCTGGGCCGCCAGTTTCAGGGCGCCGATCTGGGCCATGCCGGCCTTGGCCAGGGCGCGCTGTTCGGCGCGACGGGCCGCCCACTTCTCGCGCGACCAGATCTGGAACCGGTCGTTCAAGCCGACGATGACGACCGTGTCCTCCAGACCCGCTTCGGCGCACAGGGATTCAGGCAGGGTGATGCGGCCGCCCGCGTCATAGGCCAGGCGGACCTGTTCGCCCATGACCTGCCATTCCAGGGCCGAACGCTCCTCGGAGCCGAACGGCAGGGATTCGATCATCTCGGCATAGACGGCGAACAGGCGATCCCCGCCCGCTTCCAGACAGTCGGCCTCGATGGAGGGAAAGATGAAGACGCCGCCGGCCGCGCCGTTTTCGGCCGTGCGGAAATCATTGGGGATCAGGAGACGGCGCTTGCCGTCCAGCTGCTTCTCGTAGGTCGAGAGAAACACGCCCTGCCCAATCGAACCCTTCGGCCCGTCCCTTAGATGCCTGACGAACGCCCGCCGCGCCCGCCTCTCAGCCCCATCTCATGGGAATGGGATAGCATGGGATTGAATGGGTCTCAATGGGATCAGCAGTGTTACTTAACCATGTTTTCACGCGATTGGACTTGAAGCGCCACGCACAAAGAGAACATAAATGGAACATGCGAAGTATTCACAGGCTGTGGATCAGTGTAGGCGGTCCAGCGCCCACAAGAGGTTAACGGGCCCCGCCCTGTGGACGGTCCGATCCGGCGGCGAAAGATGGGGATGGAAGCGCAAACCGGCGCCGAATGACCGGCCTCAATCAGGCCGAAGGCCGGTAGGCCAAAGAACCGCCTCAAGCAGGCCGAAGGCCGATAGGCCCTCAAAAAAGATATGCCAGACGGCCTGTAAGCCGGGTTTTGTTCCGCCCCGAAGGACGGCGACGATCATTCCTCTGGACCGTCCATTGCTGAACGGTTCTCGCGACCTACCCGGACATCCAGGGCGGTGAGCCCCGCGAGGCGAACCCCGCACGATGTCCCTATTTGGTCTTGCTCCAGGCGGGGCTTGCCATGCCGTCCCTGTCGCCAGGTCCGCGGTGGGCTCTTACCCCACCCTTTCACCCTTGCCGCCCGCGAACGGGAGGCGGTTTGCTTTCTGTGGCGCTATCCCTCGGGTCGCCCCGGGCGGAAGTTATCCGCCGCCTTTTCACCGTGGAGCCCGGACTTTCCTCGACGGACGCGAAGTCCGCCGCGACCGCCCGGCCGTCTGGCGGGGGGGTAGATGCGCCGCCTGGGCCCCCAGGTCAACAGCGGGCGGATCATTCGCGGCTTGACGAGACCGGGGGCGCCGTGACTGCTGGGCGTGGCTGGAGGGGCGAGACCATGACGAAGACGGCGACGAACAAGAGCGTGCGGCTGATGGCGGTATTCGGCCTGGCGTCCCTGGCCGCCGTGGGATTGGGCGCCGCCGTCTGCGCCCTCAGCGGCGTATCGGCGGCCTCCTGGGGACGGAACCTGGCGGCCTGGCTGGTCGGGGCGGTGATCGCCGCTGCCCTGGCGGCGGCGGGGCGGCGCGTCGTCTCGCCGGGGGCGGCGCTGGCGGTCGCCGGACTGGCCGTGACGGGGCTGGCCGCCGGCTTCTTCAATCCAGCCCAGGAGGGGGTGCATCGCTGGATCGAAGCCGGGCCTCTGCACGTCAATATCGCCATGGTCGTCCTGCCGTCCCTGTCGGTCGTGCTGGCGGCGGCCGAGGACCGTTGGGTGGTCTGGGCGACCCAGGCGGCCGCCGTTGTGGCCCTGATCCTGCTGGTCGCCCAGCCGGACGCTTCTCAGACCACGACCCTGGCGGCGGTCCTGATCCTGGTCGCCGCCTTTCGCGCGCCCAGCCGTGGAGCGAAGGCCGCCTTGATCCTGTTCGCCGGACTTGCGGCTGCGGCGGCCTGGATGCGGCCCGATCCGTTGCAGCCGGTGGCGGAGGTTGAGGAGATCGTCGGCCTGGCCTTCCAGATCTCGCCCCTGATCGGGGGGCTGGCCCTGATCGGTCTGGCCGCCTTCACGGCGGTTCCGGCCGCCCTGACACGATCCGAAGGCCGACTGAGACTGGCCGGGGCCGCACTGAGCCTGTGTCTGGCCGCCTGGGCGGTCACGCCCCTGTTCGGCGCCTTTCCGGTTCCCCTGGTCGGGGTGGGCATGAGCCCGATCCTGGGCGCCTGGCTGGGGGTCGGACTGCTGGCGGCGATGACGCGCGCGCGAACGGTCTAATTCAGCACGCCCGTGACGCTTTCGACGCTGGCCAGTTGCAACAGGCCGACCAGACGGGCGCGGGTCTCGCCGTCGGCGACGCCGTCGATGCGGCCGGGCCGCCAGTGGCGCTGGAAGGCGCGGATGGTGGTCTCGGTCTCGGCGTCATAGTCGCCGCCGGGCGCCAGCCCATAGCCCAGCCGGTGCAGGCCGGCGCGCAGGACCACGACCCCGATCCCCTGGTCGCCCTTCTGAAGCAGACCGCCCAGGGCCTTGATCCGCTCGGGCGCCGGCTCGAACCACAGGCCGTGTCCGGCCTCGGCCAGCCGCTTCCAGGGGAAGAGTTCGCCGGGATCGGTCTTGCGCTCGGGCGCCAGGTCGGAATGGCCGATGATGCGGTTGTCGGAAATGGTCCAGCGCCGGCGGATATCGCCGATCAGGGCGATCACTGCGGCGATCTGGGCCTCGGGAAAGGGGCGATAGCCGAACTCATGACCCGGATTGACGATCTCTATGCCGATCGAGGCGGCGTTGCAGTCGTCCTCGCCGCGCCACACGCCCCGGCCGGCGTGCCAGGCGCGCCGTTCCTCGGGCACAAGTTGGAAGATGCGACCGTCCTCCTCGACCAGATAATGGGCCGAGACCTTGGCCTCCGGGTCGCGCAGCCGCGCCAGGGCGGCCTCGCCGGTCTCCATCCCGGTATAGTGCAGCACCAGCATATCGGGCGGCGCGCGGCGCGCATCGAAGTTCGGCGAGGGCGCCGCGATCAGCTCAACCATGGTTCAGGGGGCCTCAGCGGCCGTGGCGGTCCCAGCCGTAGGCGACCCAGGTGCCGTTGACCTTGTGCGCCTCGATCAGCTCGGGGTCTCCAGCGCGGCGGCGCGGGGTCAGGTTGCGGCGCGCCCGCATGGCCAGACCCGCCAGAAAGACCAGCACGCCGGCGAACAGGGCGATCACGGCCACCGCGGCGGCGGTGAAGACGGCCAGAACCGCGCCCACCGCCATGGCGGCGACGGCGGCGATCAGGCTGGCGACCCACAGGATGGAGGACACCAGGCCGTTGGGCCGGCGACGGGCCGCGACGCCCAGAGAGGCGAGACGTTCAGACTGGAACATGGATCATCCTTTCAGACGTTCCGCAGAACGCCCAAGCCTCAATGTCGGTCCATTGAGCCGTGCGGTCAATGGAGCGCCCCCTCACGCCTGTGTGCGATGGATCGTCACGCCTCCTTCAGAAAAGCGGCTGATCGGCCAGGATGACCGCGCCCTCGCTGCGCATCCGCTCACCCTCGATGCGGCGCATGACGGCCTGGGCCTGAGGGTCGGCCATGACCCCGCCCAGCATGACCAGGGCCTGGGCCGCCTCGCTCTGGACCCCGAACATTTCCGACAGGGCCTCCCACGGCGACTTCTGCTTGGGGAAATGTTTGAAGCGGACCGACTCGCCGGCCGGAATCTTGGCCAGGGCCTTGGCCTTGGCCACCGCCTCGTTCAGCCCGCCCAGCTGATCGACCAGTCCCAGAGGCAGGGCCTGGGCGCCGGTCCAGACCCGGCCCCTGGCGATCTCGCGCACCCGCGCAGGCTCCAGCTTGCGGCCGGTGGCGACGCGCGTGATGAAGTCGTCGTAGATCCGGTCCATCGAGGCCGCAAAGGCCGCGCGCTGGCTGTTGGTGAAGGGCTGGGTCGGGGAGAAGGCGTCGGCGTAGGAACCACCCACGGTCAGCTCGCGCATGTCCACGCCGAACCGGCCCAGGGCGTCGGCGATCACGAACTTGCCGCCGAACACGCCGATGGAGCCGGTCAGGGTCGAGGGCTGGGCCACGATCCAGTCGGCTTCAGAGCTGATCCAATAGCCGCCCGAGGCGGCGTAGGCGCCCATGGAGACCACCACCGGCTTGCCGGCGGCCTTGGCCGCGCGCACGGCGGCCAGGATCTGTTCCGACGCCTCGGGCGAGCCGCCGGGCGAGGAGACGCGGAAGACGATGGCCTTCACGCTCTTGTCCTCGATGGCGTCATAGATGGCTTCGGCCGTATCGTCAGAATGGATGGAGGAGCCGCCGCCGAAGCCGCCGCCGTCGCTGCGGCCGGTCACGATCGCCCCTTCCCCGCCGACGATGGCTATGGCGTTGCGGCCTGATCCGGTCCGTTCGCCCTTTTCAGAGACGTATTTGCCGAATTTGACGATCTCGGCGCCCTTGCCGGCGCGGCGCTTGATCTCGGCCTCGGCCTCCTCGACCTGGCCGATCTTGTCGACCAGCTTGTTCGCCAGGGCCTGTTCCGCCGAATAGGGGCCGGCCTCGATCACCGTCTTCAGGGCGGCCGAGGTCGTCTTGCGGTCCTGGGCGGCGTTGGCCAGGGCGCTGTCATAGATGGAGGTCATCCAGGCCGTCATCGCCTCGCGGTGGGCGGGGGTGTAGTCGCTCTGGGTGTATTCGTTGACGGCGTTCTTGTATTCGTAGCGCTGCTCGAAATCGGCGCGGACGCCGTATTTGTCGAAGGCGCGCCCCAAGAACAGACTGTCGGCCGAGAAGCCGGTGGCCTGGAATCCGGCGGTGTTCTGCATCCACAGTTCCGACGCCGAGGCGCCGACCATATAGGTGGACATCACCGCGCCCGCAGGGGCGAAGCCCTGGCTGTGAGCGATGACCGGCTTGCCCGAGGCGCGGAAGCGGCGGATCGCCTGGCGCAGCTCATCCGCCGAGGCCGGGGTCATGCCGCTTTCCGGCAGGCGGACCAGCACGGCCTTGACGCCGGCGTCCTCCTGGGCCTGGGCCAGACCGTCCACCACCTGGGTCACCGACAGGCTCGATCCCCCGAAGGCCGCGAACGGATTGGTCGAGGGCTGGTCGCTGATCCCCTCGCGCAGGTCCAGTTCCAGCACCATGGTCGCGGGCGTCGTCGGCTTGGAGGCGCCGGCGATGGCGACCGTCAGCAGAACGACCGGGACCACGACGACGAACAGGATCAGTCCGGTGAAAACCCCCAGAACCGTCAGAAAGAATTGCTTCATGGGAAAAGGCGCGCTCGCAAGAGGCCGGAATGGCTCAGCCGCACCATAGAGCGGGAACAGTCACCGTCAAATGAACGTCGTGCAACGTGCGGGCGCAGTTCGGCGCCGCACACGGCCGCGGTTGCGATGCGGCGCCGCGATTGATGCGGAGGGCGGAAATCCCTATATGAGCCGCCTGCGAGCGGGGGCCTATCGCCCCGTGTCCTATTTCGGAGACCGCCGTCCATGCTGGTCACCCTGATGAAGTCCAAGCTGCACCGGGCCACGGTGACCCAGGCCGACCTCGATTACGAGGGGTCGATCGCCATCGACATGGACCTGCTGGACGCGGCCGGAATCTATCCGAACGAACAGGTCGATGTGCTGAACATCACCAACGGCGCCCGTTTCACCACCTACGCCATAGAGGCCCCGCGCGGCTCCAGGGTCATCGGCGTCAACGGCGCCGCCGCGCGCCTGGTCCAGAAGAACGACAAGGTGATCGTCGTCACCTACGGCCAGCTGCCCCAGGAAGAAGCCCGCCAGTGGACGCCCAATGTCGTGCTGCTGGACGACAACAACGAGATCAAGCGCGCGGCCTGAGCCGAGATCGTCGCCGATGCAAAAAAGGCCCGCCGGCGACGGCGGGCCTTTCTCATTCTGCGCCCAGGATCAGCGGGCGACGTCGTAGACGCCGGTGATGTCGATCCGCACCGTCAGTTCGCCGGCGGCCACCGGCGTGCTGTCACGGCTTTCCAGCGCCACGGCGCGGGCGGCGAACATCGGCTGCGGCGGCTGGGGCGCATAGCCGCCGCCTTCGCTCAGGTTGCGGATGCCCGCCAGCTGGACGTTCAGGGCCTGGGCGTACAGCTGGGCCTTGGCCTGAAGCGCCTGCACGGCCAGTCGGCGCGCCTGGTCCTCGGCCGCCGAGGGATCCTTCAGGCCGAAGCTGATGCCGTCGATCTGATTGACCCCGGCGGCCACCACGGCGTCGGCGGTGGTCCCGACCTTGGTCAGGTCGTTGATCGTCACCGTCACCCGGTTCACGGCCTGATAGCCGCGCAGCTTGGGCGGTTCGTTCTGCTGATAGTCATATTGCGCCGACAGGTTCAGGCCCGAGGTCTGGACATCGCGCTCGGCGACGCCGGCGCGGCGCAGGGCGGCCATGACCTGGGTCATGCGGGTCGCATTGTCGCGCATCGCCTCCTGGGCCGTCGCCGCCTCGGTCTGAACGCCGAAGCTGATGGTCGCCATGTCCGGCGCGGCCTTGACCTCGCCATAGGCCGACAGGTTCAGCGAGGGCGGAGGCTGCATCATTTGGACGCCCGGCTGGACCGTCTGGGCCGCAGCCGGCGCGACGGCGCCCATCACCGCAGCGGCCGTCAGGGCCCCGCCCAGCATCAGGGATTGGAAGGCGCGTTTCATGAAGATGTCTCCGTGGAAGATCCCGACCGACGGGGTCGTCGATCCATGGCCGTAACCTTGGCCTTTTACGCCTGAACGAACGTCCGGTCGTCGATGTCGGTTTCCGTTCATCTTGATGAATTCGCCGAAACGGACGCGGCGAAGATCAGGCCCTTGGCAAGCCGCGCCCTCCCCTGCTAGGCCGTTCCTCCCGCCGCGCCGCGCCTCTCGGCCGCGTCCCTGGGGGCCTGTAGCTCAATGGTTAGAGCCGACCGCTCATAACGGTCTGGTTGGGGGTTCGAGTCCCTCCGGGCCTACCACGGGACTTCTTTCTCTGAATTTCTCAGCCCTCAGGGGTCTAGCCGAAACGGCCGAACACAAGTAGTCAAACAGCAGATCGCTTGTGCGGTCGATGTCGAACACCCACTTCTCTCTCTTCCAACCGTCGGGAACACGGCGGCGGCGAAGGGATTTTCTTAATCATGGGCCGTTAGGCTCTGAACGTCGGTATTTTCCGACTCTGGAAGCGAGGCAATGAGTATGCGTGCGACCGAAACGATCTAAGCCCCGCCAGCGGGCTGCTGGTTTTTCGCCGAACGGCGAGTGAAAGGGACAGGGCCTCACCAGCCCTGTCCTTTTTGCTTTTTGGCCCTTCCTTTTTGGATTGCCGCGTTCGCTGAAAACGAGCTTTATGCCACCGGGAGGCGCGTGATGTTCAAAGGCAGGTGGTGGGACAGGCTGGGTTGGTTGGCGGGCGCCATAACCTGGATCGCGGGCTGGGCGGCGATCTTTTGGCCGCCGATCCGAGAGTATGGAAAATGCGTGGCGATCAGCGATCCTGCCTTGGCCCACCGGCTGAACGCTGTTGCGGCGGGCCAAGCAGGCGAACTGCCCAAGGTCTGCACCCACGACGCCGTCGACACCTTCATCGCCCTCCTGCAAATCCCGACGCCGATCTATCCAGACGTGCCGATCGGCGGCTATCTGTTCTTGGCGGCGAGCGTCATACCCTTGGTGGTGCTGGGCATCTGGGTTCGACAGGCGATCGAATACTGGGACAATGCGCGCGTCCCACTGTCGGTTTTGGAGACCGACGTCACCCTAAGCTTCGCCGAGCCCGACATGAAGCGGGCAATTTTGACGAGGAAGCAATTCTTCCACGCCAACCAACCCGACGTGGGCGCCTATCATTCGACCACCAAGGTGGATGGGGAAAAGGCGTCGATAGACCCCGACCACCAAGTCTTTGACGCCCAGGTCGGACATCGCTCGATCAAGGGGGAAATCATAAAGCAGGGCAACGAAAAATCGATCAATGTGATCGAGATCTACAACGAATCCCTGCCTCGAAATCCGCTCATAACCATACTGCCCAACCAGGTAGTACATTCGATTTACAAGAATTTCGGCGCATTCTTCAATGTGATCGTCAAGAGAACGACTGTCATTCATCTGGTCGATGAATACAACGCAAAAGAACCGTTCTACTCCATATCTTCGATGCGATATCCGGTGACGAACGTAAAACTGAGGTTCCTTTTCCATTCTGAAACCGCGCCGTCTCCAGAAGACATCTCCGCCTTCCTGATCAAGGACAATTTGGCGATGCGGCTGGCCTTGCCGCCTTGCCATGAGGGCGCCTTCACCACCTATGAGGTGGCGGTGCGAGAGTTCAAATCCGCGACGATCCGCGTCGCCTGGAACAATCGGAACCTGTTCGCTTGGAAGGAGCGGCAGCCGACGGCGGACAAGCCGTCTCAGCCGCAAGCCCCGACCGCGGAGAAGCCTGCGAAGAAATGAGACGTCGCGCCGAACGCGCAGCGCGAGCCTCAGCCGCCCTGGGTCCAGCGTTCGACGTCCGGCTCCAGTCCGATCAGGGCCAGGCCGGCGGGGATGGATTCGAACTCGCGGAAGACTCGGTCCGACAGCGCTCGCCGTCAGCTTTCAGGGAGGCCTTTTAGGCGCTTCAGCCCCTCGCGGGCGTACTCATTGTCTGGATCAAGCCGCAGCGATGTTTCGAAATGGGCGATCGCCGCCGCAAAGTCGCCCTCGGCCGCTGAAAGGTCGGCGAGGCCGTCATGGCTGAAGGCCGATTGCGGAAACTGTTCGAGGGTGAAGGCGAACAGGCGGCGCGCCTCCTCCATCGCGGGCAGGCCGGACAGTTCATAGCCGATCTCGACCAAAAGTTCATCGGTGGCGAAGGCTTCGGCCGAGGGCTGGGCCGCCTTCATGGCCTGATACTGGCGGATTCCAGCCTCGGCCCCGCCCGCCATCACCGCGTCCAGGATCACCGTCTTGGGCTGAACATCCGGCAAGGACGTCGCCTCGCCGAAGTAGAGGCCGGCGAGAGCCCGGGCCGTCCCGCCGCCGCTGGCCTCGTCGCTGTTGCTGAGGACCACGATGGTCAGGTCGTCGTCAGGAAAGCGGGCGACCATGTTCGAAAATCCCGGCCCGCTGCCCGCATGGCCGACCATACGACGACCATGCCAGGAGCGGATCTCCCAGCCGAAGCCGTAGTTGTTGCGCGCCCCGTCGGTCATCTGGGCCAGGGAGGCGGGCGAGACCAGCCGCCCGGCGCCGACCGCCTGGGCCCAGGTCGACAGATCGTCCACGGTGCTGCTGAGCCCCGCCTCGCCGTAGACGCCGGTCATCGACTGCGGCGTCGCCTCGATGAAGGTGGAGCCGATCGAATAGTAGCCGGTCGCCAGATGAGGGATGATCCGGCGAGAAGCGTTGAAGACCGTATGATCCATGTGGAGCGGCGCCAGAATCCGCTCACGAAGGACCTCCGGATAGGGTTTGCCGGCGACCCGTTCGATGATCGTACCCAACAGGTTGTAGCCGGTGTTGCTGTACCGATAGCCCTGGCCCGGCGCGAATTCGAGCGGCCGGTCCCGCACCAGGGCCACGACGCCGCCCGGGCCGTAGGTTCGGCTGTCCTGGGTTTCATCCCAGTCCGGCAGGCTGGTGTAGTTGGGGATTCCCGAGGTGTGGGTCAGCAGCTGCCGCACGGTGACGGCCCGCCAAGCCGGGGGACAGTCGGCGAGGTGGTCGCAGGCCAGGTCATCGACGCTGAGCCGCCCCTCCTCCTGCAGCATCATGATCAGAAGGGCGGTGAAGGGCTTGGTGACCGAGGCCAGTTGATAGACGGTGTCGGTGTCATTGGGGACGTCGAAGGCCCGGTTCGCCAGTCCATAGCTTCCCCGGAAGACAGGCCTCCCGTGCGCGGCGACCAGGACAGTCCCGCTGAAGGCCGCGTTCTGCACCGCCGCCTTCATATAGGCGTCGAAGGCCGCGCTCAGATCGGGTGCGACGGCGGACGGTGACGGGGCTGACTGGAGCTGGGCGGCCTGGATCGAGGTCGCGCACGCGCCGCTCAGCAGGGCGCAGGCAGCTGCGGCAGCCGCGCGCCAGGTCTTGTTCAAAGCCACGTCAAATCCTCCGTCACATCCAGATATCTTTGCATCAAATTATTTTACGTCAAGATATTTTACACAAAGGTTTGTGCGCGTGGTTTTCACCGCCTATCCTCCCCCCATGATCCAGACCCCCTCCTCGCCGGACGTGATCGACGCCGTCCTGGCTGACTGGCGAAACGCGCGGCCCCAAACCCAGGCCGACGCCCTGAACATCGTGGGACGCATCCTGTGGCTGGGGCGACGGTACGAAGAAGCCGTGGTGCAGATGCTGGCCGAACACGGCCTGTCCTATTCCGACTATGACGTGCTGGCGACCTTGCGCCGCGCCGGCGCGCCCTTCGAACTGTCGCCGACGGATCTGGCTAAGCGTGTCCTGCTGAGTTCGGGCGGCCTGACGGCCTGCCTGCGACGCCTGGAGACGCGGGGCTTGGTGTCGCGTCACAGCGTGCAGGAGGACCGTCGGCGTCTATTGGCCCAGCTGACGCCCGAGGGGCTGGATCTGGTCGAGGGCTTTATTGATCCGCGCTTCGCGATGGCCGAACGCGCGCTGGCCCCGCTGGACCCAACCCAGAGGCGGGAGGCGGAGACGGTGTTGCGTCGCCTGATGACGGCGGCGGAAGACTGAAGCTGCTGCGGATCAGCCGCCCTGGGTCCAGCGTTCGACGTCCGGCTCCAGTCCGATCAGGGCCAGGCCGGCGGCGATGGATTCGAACTCGCCGCCGGTCTCGATCCGGTCGGGGCCGAAGCGGCGGGTGAACAGGGCGCGGACGGCGGGGGTCAGGGAGGTGCCGCCGGTCAGGAAGACGCGGTCGATGGCGGAGGGGTCCAGGCCGGAGCGGTCGATGGCCTGGTCCAGCGCCGCCTCCATCTCGGCCAGTTCGGGGGCGATCCAGGCGTCGAACTGGGCCCGCGTCACCGTCGCCTCGATCCGCACCCCGCCCGCGACGAAGCGGAAATCGGCCGTCTCGTCCCGCGACAGATCCTGTTTCAGGCTGGATACGGCGCGGTACAGGGCGTGGCCGTGGTTGTCGTCCAGCACCTCGATCAGCCGCTCGATCTTCTCGGGCTCAAGCGAGGTGGTCGCCAGGGCGCGGATGTCGCGCATGTCGCGCGACGCCCGCAGCAGGGCCAGCTGGTCCCAGCGGGCGAAGGCGGAATAGTAGCGCTGGGGCGCCGGCAGGGTCTTGCCCAGGCTGGTGTAGAAACTGCCCTTGCCCAGTTCGGGCGAGACCAGATGGTCGATGATCCGATAGTCGAAGGCGTCGCCGGCCACCCCGACGCCGGACTGGGCCAGGGGCGTGGATTTCAGCCCCTCGGGCGTGCGTTCGAACCGGACGATGGAGAAGTCGCTGGTGCCGCCGCCGAAGTCGGCGACCAGGACGGTGGCGTCCCGTTCCAGGGTGCGGGCGAAATAGAAGGCGGCGCCGACGGGTTCATAGGCGTAGCGGACGTCCCGGAACCCCAGCCGCTTGAACGCCGTCTCGTAGCGCGACAGGGCCAGGGCCTCGTCGGGCCGATTGCCGGCGAAGGTCACGGGGCGGCCGACGATGACGCGGGGCGGCAGGGCGGCCATGGCGGCCCCCGCATGGTGGCGCAGCTTCAGCAGGAAGGCGGACAGCAGATCCTCGAACGTATAGCGCCGGTCGTGGATGCGGGTCTCGGTGAAGGCGGCGCTGGCGGCGAAGGTCTTGAACGACTGGATGAACCGAGTGTCCACCGGATCGTCCACATAGGCGTCTATGGCCCAGGGTCCGGCCTCGACCACCCGTTCGGGACGGCCGCCGTCCTCGGCCGGGTGGAACTGGAAGCTGAGGGCCGAGCGGAAGGTGGAGACGCCGCCCGCCCCGTCAACCGTGAAACGGACCAGCTCGGCGCCGGTCGCAGGATCGGCCAGGGCCACGACCGAATTGGTCGTGCCGAAGTCTATGCCGATCGTGATCGGTTGCGGCGTGGTCATGACCCGGCTCCTCGAAGGGCGGGCTTCCTACAGTGTCCCGGCGGATTAGGAAACGCCGGATCGGGGCTCTACCGGCGGTTCGTCGCCTCGGCGTGTCGCGCCAGCAAGGCCTCGGCCTGGCCCAGGTGCAGACGTTCGACCATGGCGCCCCCCACCCGGATCGCGCCTCGCCCCTCGGCTTCCGGCGCGGCGAAGGCCGCCACCACCGCCTGCGCCGCCTGGACCTCAGCCTCGGACGGGGCGAAGGCGGCGTTGGCGGCGGCGATCTGGGACGGGTGGATCAGGCTCTTGCCGTCAAAGCCGTACAGCCGGCCCTGCGCCGCCTCGGCCGCCAGGCCGTCGACGTCCTCGATCCGGTTGAACACCCCGTCGATGGCCAGCAGTCCGTGCGCCCGCGCCGCGACCACCAGGGCCGCCAGCCAGGGCTTGAACGGTTCGCGATCCGGCGACGCGCCCGTCCTCAGGGCCTTGGCCAGGTCGTTGACCCCCAGCATCAACCCCTGAAGCCCCCCGCCCGCCGCCGCAATCTCGCTCAGGGCGATCAGGCCGCGCGGCGTCTCGATCATGGCCCACAGGGCCGCATCCGGCGCGCGGGCCGACAGGGCGTAGACGGTCTCGACCGTCTCCACCTTGGGCGCGACGATCAGGCCGGCGCCCGCCTGAGCCAGAGCGTCCAAATCGTCCTCGCCCCAGTCGGTGTCCAGGGCGTTGATCCGCACGCCCAGACGGGGACGAAATCCGCCCGCCTTCACCGCCGCCACGGCGGCCACCCGCGCCTCGATCTTGGCCTCGGGCGCCACGGCGTCTTCCAGATCAAGGACGGCGACATCGCAGTCCAGGTTCCGGGCCTTTTCGATCGCCCGGGCGTTGGAGGCCGGCAGATAGAGGACGCTGCGAGCCAGTTCGCCCGACATCAGACCCGCCCGGTGACAGGAACCAGGGCGCCGGTCATGGCCCGGCTCTCGGGCGAGGCCAGGAACAGGATCACCGCCGCCAGATCGGCCGGGGCGACCCAGGCGGCCGGATCGGCGTCGGGCATGTCCTTGCGGTTGGCGGGCGTATCAATGATTGACGGCAACACCGCATTGACCGTTACGGACGTGGTTTTCAGCTCCTCCGCCAGGGCCTGGGTCAGGGCGTGGACGCCCAGCTTGGCGGCGCCGTAAGCCCCCATGCCCGCGCCCGGCTTCAGCGCCGCAGCCGAACCGACATTGACGATCCGCCCGTCCGACGCCGCCTTCAGATAGGGCAGAGCCGCGCGGCTGGCGTTCAGGGCGGTGGTCAGGTTCAGGGCCTGCATCCGGTCCCAGGCCGGCTGCGCCTCGTCCGTCGTCTGCCAGACGAAGCCGCCGGCGATATTGGCCAGGACGTCCAGCCGGCCGTAGCGGCTGATGACAGAGGCCACGGCTTCCTCGGCCTGGGCCGGGTCGGTCAGATCGACGCCGCCGACCTCCAGCACTCCGGCGGGAACCGGATGGCCTTCGGCGTGGTCGATGACGGCGACCGCCAGCCCCGCCGCCAGGGCGGCCTCCAGCACGGCCCGGCCCAGCACCCCGTGCCCGCCCGTGATCGCGATCACCCGTTTCATCTCGTCCTCCATCCCTTTGCCCCTCTCGTCTGTCGGCTCAGCCTGCGGCGAAGACCTTGGCCATCAGGCGTTCCAGCCCCGCCTGGTCCACGGCGTCGAAGGCCGCCGGGGTCGTCGCATCCACGTCAAAGACGGCGATCAGTTCGCCCGAGACGTCAAGCACCGGCACGACGATCTCGCTGGCCGAGCGGCTGTCGCAGGCGATGTGACCGGGAAAGGCGTGGACGTCTTCGACCAGCTGGGTCTGGCGCGTCGCCGCCGCCGTCCCGCACACCCCGCGCCCGAAGGCGATCCGCAGACAGCCCAGCGTCCCCTGATAGGGTCCGACCACCAGTTCGTCCGCCCCATCCGGCGTCTTGTCCGGCGCGACGACGTAGAAGCCGGTCCAGAAATAGTGGTCGAAGGCGTCGGCCAGCATCGAGGCCACGGTCGCCATCCGCGCGGTCAAATTCGGCTCTCCGTCCAGCACCGCCAGGATCTCGGCCTCGACCTCGGCATAGCGGTCCGCCTTGTCGGCGGGGCGGTCGTCGCGGGGGACATAGGACATGGGCGCTCCTTCGATTCGCAGCCGATATAGGCGCCCCCGCCACCGGAAGCGAGCCTTCGTCCACAGGGTTCAATTTGTTAAATACCGGAAATCGCACAACAAGGTTCGGCGTAGCCAAATTTGCCGCTTGCTGTGGCGCCGCTTTGTCGCAAAACATTGTTAACCATGTTTGGCGGTCTGACCCGTCGGCGTCGGCGCGCCGTCCTGCGTCGCGTCGGCCAGTTGGGATTGCGGGAGCGACAGGAAGGTATGGGCGAGTACGACAACGCCGGTCACGGTCCATCCCAGCTCCAGCGGCATCGCATGCCCCTGGCCGGCGGCGCCGTGGCGGTTCTGGTCCTGCTGATCGCCGTCCTGCTTCTGGCCAGCTGCGGCGACGGCGCCCCCGGCTTCTGGCGCCGAGGGGCCCAGAACGAGGCCGCCCTGTCCTGCCCCCGCCCAGCCTCGGTGACGGGATCCGAATTCAACGCCCAGGAGGCGAGCCTGCGCCACCTGCGCCGCGCCGCCTTCCGCGGCGACTTCTTCGCCCAGCTGGAGCTGGGCTCGCGCTACGCCGCCGTCCGCGCCACCGACAAGAATATCGAGGATCCGATCGAAAGCTCGGTCTGGTACGCCATGGCCCTGGCCAATGACGAGGGCTACGCCCCGATCAACGGGGTCGAACCCCAGGGCGGCGGCCTGTTCGGAGGGGGTCTGCGCCGCCTGTCGAAATACGACGACTGCCGCGCCTTCGAACGCCACCGCGCCTATCAGGTGCTGGACCGCCAGTTGTCGCGGATGAGCCGGCAGGAGCAGGAGGCGGTGCGCGACCGCGTCATCTACGTCCTCTCCACCCAGGACGCCGAGGGCTATCGCACCCTGGCCCGCCTCCACGACGGTCTCTACGGCCCCTTCGGCGAGCCTGCCGACAATCGCGAGGCCCGTGAGGCGCTCGGCCGCAAGCCCGAGGGCAAGAGCTTGGGCCAGCCGCGTTCGCGCGGCGGCTACTGGGCGGCGGTCAATCTGTTCCAGCGGAACGACGTCGACGCCTATCTCTACAACTATCTGGCGGTCCAGACCGGCGACGTCGGCGCCTATGTGCTGATGAAGGACTTCGAGCGCTCCTCGCCCGGCCGCGCCCAATATGCAGGCTTCGTCGAGGCCAAGGCGCGTCAGTGGACCCCGCCCTTCGAATTCTATCCGCTGGAGGCCCCGGCCTCCGGCGTCCCCTTCTCGGACGAGAGCCGCCCGCGCGGCGACGCCTATGAATACGCCCTGTCCCGGCTTCAGGGCGAACTGCCCTTCATCCATGTGGGCCGCGCCCTGCGCTATCTGGGCGTGACGCCCGAGGCCGTCACCGCCCCCGAACAGCTCTCCCGCCAGCAGATCGAGGCCTTCGAAGCCATGCTCGGCCATGCGACCGAGAGCCGGCTGTCGCCGCTGGAACGGGTCCGCGCCATCCAGCTGGCCGCCGTCAACGGCTCGTCGGAGGCCCAGCTGGTCCTGGCCGTCATGTACGCCGAAGGCATCGGCCTGCCCCCCGACTACGCCCGGTCGTTCAAATGGTTCGAGGAGGCGGCCCGCCAGGGCAGCCCCGAGGCCAAGTTCGCCATGTCCACCTATTTCGCCCTCGGCGTCGCCGGGGTGGCGGACCAGGACAAGGCCGAGGCCGTCGCCTTCCGCATCGAATCCGCGCTGTCGGGCTTCGGCCCCTCGGCTTCGCGCCTGCAGGCCTTGTTGTCGCAGGTGTCCCGCGCCCAACAACAGCGCCGCTGAAACGGAGGGTCTGGTCGCATGAACATCCGCTCGCTCGCGAAAGTCTCGCTCCTGGCGGCCTTCGCCCTGGCCGCCCTGACGACCCTGCCCGACCCGGTCCAGGCCCAGGTCGCCGCCAAGGTCGAGGCCCAGACCCGGCCGAACTTCGGCGTCCTGCTGGACCCGCCGACCCGCAGCCGGCCCCGCGCCCATCGCCGCTACGACTACGGCCGGTATCGCGGCCCCGACTGGCGTCCCCTGCCCCGTCCCCCGCACCAGGAAGAGGTCGTTCTGGTCGATTGCGGCGGCAATCCCGGCTCCGGCGCGATCGAGAGCGCGGTCCAGCGCGTGCGTCCCGGCGGGACCTTGATCATCCGGGCCAAGGGCGGCGCCTGCGTCGGCTGGCTGAACATCGACAAGCCCATGACCGTGATCGGCGACAGCGGCTTCGATCCGCGCCGCTGGGATGCGGCCACGCCCACCCTCCAGGCGCCCGACGGCCTGCCCTGCCTGACCGCCGCCCCCGGCGTCCGGGTAGAGGTCCGCGACCTGGTCTTCGCCTCGCCCCACGCCGGCGACGCCGCCTGCGTCATCGGCTATGGCGCTGAAATCGTCATGAGCCGCGTCGGCTTCCGCCACGCCGGGGACGAGGCGGCGATCTACGCCGACGGCGGCCTTCTGGACCTGCGCGACGTTCTGATCGACGCCCGCACCGTCTCGGCCGCCGTGGTCGCCGACGGCGCCGCCGTCACCCTGTACGAAACCGCCATAACCGGGGCCGTGTCGGGCGTGGATCTGACGCCGGGCTCCGCCGCCCCCTCCAGCCTGACCTCGGTCACCTTGATCGGCTCGGAACAGCCGAACAACTTCGGGCCCCGCGCCATCGGCCTGATCGTCCGCGCCTCACGCGACTACGGTCAGGTGGCCGTCAGCAACGCCAAGATCTGCGGCTATGTCGAAGGGGTGGCGGTGGAGGGCGCCTCGGTCTCGGTCTCCAACAGCCGGATCTGCAAGGGCGACAAGGGCGCGGTCCTCTATAACGGCGAACTGCTGTTCGATCAGAACCGCGTCCGGGTGGATCAGGTCGGGGTCGCCGCCGCCTCGGGCCGGGCCGTGATCACAAACAACAGTTTCGCCGCCGTCCGCGACGCCATCTATGGCGAGCCGCGCGCCAGCATCGAGGCCCGCGACAATCGGGTGTGGTCGCGCGACCTGTGCCGCCCCCGTTTCGAAAACCGCTACCGCGACCGCTACGTCCCCTCCTGGGGCGGCGGCGACCGCGGCTATGACTGCCAATACAGCCCCTATCCGCGCGACTGGTGGGAGGCGGAAGACGGTCAGTACTATGACTACGGCTATCCGCTGGACGGCTATGATCGGTACCAGCAGGGCTATGGCTGGTATGATCGGGACGGCCGCTATGTGCCGGACAACCGCTACTATGGCGATGATCGTTGGAGTCGCGGCGGGCGCGGCTGGTAATCGTCCCTGTACGGCGCAGTCCGACGGTTCGGCGTGATCGAAAAACCGAGGATCGGAAACCGGTTTCAGGCTCACGCTTTGTTACAAACGCCATGGTCAAGCCGGTTTCGCCGCGCTAGAGCAGGCCGCATGTGCGAGCGGGTCAACCCGCCGAACCTTAAGACAAAGCTCAGGGGCTTAAGATGACTCAGTGGGTGTACGGCTTCGGCGGAGGCTCCGCCGACGGCGACGCGTCGATGAAGAACCTTCTCGGCGGCAAGGGCGCGAACCTGGCGGAAATGTCCGCCCTGGGTCTGCCCGTCCCGCCCGGCTTCACCATCACCACCGAGGTCTGCACCTACTATTACGCCCACGGCGAGACCTATCCGGCCGATCTGGAAGACCAGGTGAAGACGGCCCTGGCCAAGGTCGAGGGCGTGGTCGGCAAGACCTTCGGCGACGTGGACAATCCCCTGCTGGTCTCGGTGCGTTCGGGCGCGCGGGCCTCGATGCCGGGCATGATGGACACGGTGCTGAACCTGGGCCTGAACGACCAGACGGTCGAGGGTCTGGCCAGGCTGTCAGGCGACCGGCGATTCGCCTTCGATTCCTATCGCCGCTTCATCACCATGTATTCCAACGTGGTTCTGGGCCTCAGCCACGACGATTTCGAAGAGGTGCTGGACGCCCACAAGGACCGGCTGGGCGTCAGCGTCGACACCGATCTGAAGGCCGAGGACTGGGAGCGGGTCGTCGAGGACTACAAGACCGTGGTCGAGCGCGAGCTGGGCCACCCCTTCCCCCAGGATCCCAAGGACCAGCTGTGGGGCGCCGTCGGCGCCGTGTTCGAAAGCTGGATGAACGACCGGGCCAAATTCTATCGCCGCATGCACGACATCCCCGAAAGCTGGGGCACGGCCGTCAATGTCCAGTCGATGGTGTTCGGCAATATGGGCGAGACCTCGGCGACCGGCGTGGCCTTCACCCGTAATCCCTCGACCGGCGAGGCGCGGCTGTACGGCGAGTTCCTGATCAACGCCCAGGGCGAAGACGTGGTGGCGGGCATCCGCACGCCGCAGTCCCTGACCAGGATCGGCCGCGAGGAGATGGGCGAAACCGCTCCCTCGATGGAAGAGGCCATGCCCGAGGTGTTCGGCCAGTTCGTCGAGGTGGTGAACAAGCTGGAGAGCCATTATCGCGACATGCAGGACATCGAGTTCACGGTCGAACAGGGCCGGCTCTGGATGCTGCAGACCCGCAACGGCAAGCGCACCGCCAAGTCGGCGCTGAAGGTGGCGGTCGATCTGGCGGCGGAAGGCGTAATCAGCCAGGAAGAGGCCGTGAGCCGGGTCGAGCCCTCGGCGCTGGATCAGCTGCTGCACCCGACCCTGGACCCGGAGGCGCCCCGCACCGTCATCGCCGCCGGCCTGCCCGCCTCGCCCGGCGCCGCGACCGGCAAGATCGTGTTCGACGCCGACGAGGCCGAGCGTCTGGCCGGCCTAGGCGAGGCCGTCATCCTGGTGCGCGAGGAGACCAGCCCGGAAGACATCCACGGCATGCATGCGGCGCGCGGCATCGTCACGGCGCGCGGCGGCATGACCAGCCACGCGGCCGTGGTGGCGCGCGGCATGGGCCGGGCCTGCGTCTCCGGCGCCGGCGAGATCCACATCGACGAGGCCAAGGGCGTCTTCACCGCGCGCGGCCGCACCTTCAAGACCGGCGACATCATCACCATCGACGGCTCCAAGGGCGAGGTGCTGGACGGCGCCGTGCCGATGATCGAGCCCGAGCTGACCGGCGACTTCCAGACCCTGATGGGATGGGCCGACAAGGTGCGCCGCCTGAAGGTGCGCGCCAACGCCGAGACCCCGCTGGACGCCAAGACGGCGCGCGGCTTCGGCGCCGAGGGCATCGGCCTGTGCCGGACCGAACACATGTTCTTCGACGACACCCGGATCGCCGCCGTGCGCGAAATGATCCTGGCCGACGACGAGGCCGGGCGCCGCACGGCCCTGGCCAAGATCGCGCCGTTCCAGAAGTCGGACTTCGTCGAACTGTTCGAGATCATGGCCGGGCTGCCCGTCACCGTTCGCCTGCTGGACCCGCCGCTGCACGAGTTCATCCCGCATACGGACGAGGACATCGACGCCCTGGCCGCCTCGTCGGGCATCGACGCCGAGAAGCTGAAGCGCCGGGCCAAGGAGCTGCACGAGACCAACCCCATGCTGGGCCACCGCGGCTGCCGGCTGGGCGTGGCCTATCCCGAGATCTACGAGATGCAGGTCCGGGCCGTGCTGGAGGCGGCGCTGGAGGTGAAGAAGAGCTCGGGCCAGGCGCCGATCCCGGAGATCATGCACCCGCTGGTCGCCCTGGGTCTGGAGATGAAATATCTGCGCGAACTGACCGACCGCACGGCCAAGGCGGTGTTCGCCGAGGCCGGCGACAGCGTCGACTATCTGGTCGGCACCATGATCGAACTGCCCCGCGCCGCCATCCGCGCGGGCGATCTGGCCGAGCACGCCCAGTTCTTCAGCTTCGGCACCAATGACCTGACCCAGACCACCTTCGGCATCAGCCGCGACGATTCAGGGCGGTTCCTGCAGGCCTATCTGGACAAGGGCATCTTCGAGACGGACCCCTTCGTGCGTCTGGACCAGGACGGCGTCGGCGGCCTGATCGAGATCGCCACCGAACGAGGCCGTGCGGTTCGCCCCGAGGTCAAGCTGGGCATCTGCGGCGAGCACGGCGGGGATCCGTCGTCGATCGCCTTCTGCGAAAAGGCCGGCCTGGACTATGTCTCCTGCTCGCCCTACCGCGTGCCGATCGCCCGCCTGGCGGCGGCCCAGGCGGCCCTGAGCGGTGAGCGTGAGAAGGACCGCTAGGGGCGCCCCATTCTTCGTCATCCTCGGGTCAAGTTGAGGAGGAGGGGTGAGAAATGTGAAAGGGCGGTCTCTGACGAGGCCGCCCTTTTTGTTGCATCGCCACAAAGTCGCCGACCTTGACAGAACACAGTGTGTGTCTCGCCGTCCACAGACGACGGACTGTTCTGGCGGCCTCTGGAACAGAGAACGCCCTCACCTATTTAAGCACTCGCTGGATGGGGCTGATGATCCAACCGGTCATCACATCTAGGAGTTAATAAGAAACAATGCGCAACATTCTTCTCGCTGCTGTCGCCGTTTCCGCAATCGCCGCTCCGGCTTTTGCTCAAACCAATCCTGAACCGCGTGGTTACGGATCACTGGGCTATACTCATCTTGAAGGCGACAACGCCACCACCGGCGCCGTGACCGGCCGCCTGGGCGTCAATCTGAACCGCTACCTGGCTCTGGAGACCGAGGCCTCGGTCGGCGTGAAGGACGACGACTTCACCGTCGCCGGCGTGGACGGCACGACCAAGCACGAGTGGGACGCCGCAGGCTATGTGGTCGGCAAGGTGCCGGTTTCCGACAAGCTGGAGCTGTTCGCGCGCGGTGGTTACGGCCATACCGAGCTGAAGCAGGAATTCCCCGGCGCCAACACCGACGTGGGCGGCGACAGCTGGAACTACGGCGCCGGCGCCAACTACTACCTCGACGGCGTGAACGGCCTGCGCGCCGACTGGACCCGCCGCGACTACCGCGATGATGCAGGCGAGGCTGACGCCTATTCGCTCAGCTACATCCGTCGCTTCTGATCCCGGCGATCAGGCGGATTGAAGAAGGCGCGCTCCGAAAGGGGCGCGCCTTTTGCTTTGAGGACTTCAGGCGAAATCGCGGGCCAGGGCCCAGCGCTGAGAGCCTTCGCCGAACGGACGCACGAACCAGTCGCGGTACTGTTCGAAGGCTTCGATGATCTTCTGGCGCAGGGCCTGGGCGTCCACCGCCTCGCCGCGCTGGCGCATGAGGGCCGCAACGCAGTCAACGACCAAATTCTGATGAGCCGAGCCGCCCATGCTCTTCAGCACGGCGGCGATATCCTGAGCCAGGCTTTCCAGCACTGTCTTCGGCGTCGTCTGAGCCATCTGGGAACTCCCCTGTTCTCGACAATCGAACGCCTCGCAAAATCCGGCGCCGGATTCAAGCGTGGCCTCAGAAATTATCGTCGCAGACCGGGATTAACCTGGCGTAACGCCGGTCGACACTTTTGGTTTCGTCACCCTAGCCACGCTTGCGCACGAATACCGTCCCGGCCGAGTAACCCGCGCCGAAGCTGCAGATCAGGCCGGTCTCGCCGGGGGCGAAGCCGTCGTTGTGCAGGTGGAAGGCGATGATCGAGCCGGCCGAGGAGGTGTTGGCGTAGTCGTCCAGGATGATAACGTTCTCTTCCGACGACGGTTCGCGACCCAGCACCTTCTTGCCGATCAGCTGGTTCATGTTGATGTTGGCCTGGTGCAGCCACAGCCGCTTCAGTTCGTGCGGATCCAGGCCCAGTTCGCCGGCATGATCGACGATCATGTCCGAGACCATCGGCACCACGTCCTTGAACACCTTGCGGCCCTGCTGGATGAACAGCTTGTCGTTCTGAACGCTGTCGTCGGCGACCGGCGAATCCAGATGGGCGGTGTCGCGCGCGTTGCGGTTCAGGAAGCCGAAATTGTTGCGGATATTGTTCGAGAAGACGGTCTTCAGCCGCGAGCCCAGCACGTCCCAGCCGCCGGGCCCGGCGGTGTCCGAGGATTCCACGATCACGGCGGTCGCCACGTCGCCGAAGATGAAATGGCTGTCGCGGTCGGTGAAGTTCAGGTGGGCCGAGCAGATCTCCGGATTGACCATCAGCACGGCCTTGACCGAGCCGCCGGCGATGAAGTCGGCCGCCGTCTTGATGCCGAAGGTGGCCGAAGAGCAGGCCACGTTCATGTCGAAGGCGAAGCCCTCGATCCCCAGTGCCTGCTGCACCTCAATGGCCATGGCCGGATAGGGGCGTTGCATGTTGGAGGCGGCGCAGAGCACCGCGCCGATCTCGCTGACCGGCTTGCCCCAGGCCTCGATGGCCTGGCGGGCGGCCTTGACCGCCATCTCGGCCAGGATCGACAGCTCTTCATTGCTGCGTTCGGGCAAGTTGGGTGCCATGCGGGCGGGGTCGATCACCCCGGCCTTGTCCATCACGAACCGCTGCTTGATGCCCGAGGCCTTTTCGATGAACTCGGGCGAGGAATGGGGCTTGGCCTCCAGTTCCCCCGCCTCGATCCGATCTGCGTGACGGGCGTTCCAGCCGTCGGCCCAGGCGTTGTAGCTGTCGACCAGTTCGGCGTTGGAGACCGATTGTTCGGGGGTGAAGAGGCCGGTTGCGGCGATGACGGCGTGTTGCACGGGTAGACAGTTTCCTTTGCGAACGCCTTCAATAGGACGGCGGCGGCCTGCGGTCGAGAGAGGCGATGATCCCGGCGGCCCAGCGCTGAATCTGGCCACGCGGCGCCGGAGGCGGCGGCTGGTCGCGGGCGGCGATCAGGGCCTGGACCAGATCCTCCGCCTCGCAGGGCCAGCCCTGAGGCGTCACATAGATCGGATAGTGGATCAGGGCGGCCAGGATCAGATGATCGACGGTGGCGCGCCGGGTGCGGCGGTCGAAGCCCAGCCGGTCGTCGGTCAGGCCCCAGCCGGCGTAGAAGGGGCGGCCATAGACCGACACCGCCCGGCCCCGCATCAGGGCCTCGAATCCGGTCAGGGAGGTCAGGGTCGCCACCCGGCGGCAGGCGTTCAGGCAGTCGATGATGTCCAGCCCGTCCGCCACCGCATCGACCGAGGCCAGGGCCGAGGCGTCCAGCCGTCCGGGCCGGTTGCCCGCCAGAACGTCGGGGTGGTTGCGATAGACCAGGAAGGCGTCCGGGTGATCGGCCCGCGCCGCCTCGACCAGGGCCGAGTTGGTCGACAGATCGGGCTCGCAGCCCAGCAGGATGGACTTGTCGTTCTCGACCTGGCCGACGACCAGCAGAATGTCGCGATCCGCGGGCCAGTCGGCGGGCGCCTGACCCTTCAGATTATATTTCGACAGGCCCGCCTCGACGATCCGGGTCCGAAGCGCAGCGGCGCGGGCCAGCTGCTCCGGCGTGGCGTCCGTCGTCTGGATCAGGGTCTCCAGCCGCGACGGGCGCGACGGGTCGTAATAGACCCCCTGGTCGTCCAGAGCGACCGACAGGGCGCCGACGAAATCGGACCCCAGGCCGCGCGAGCGGATGAAGCCGTCCTCCATGCGAACCGTCGGGCCGTTAAAGGTTGCGGCGGCGCGGCGCACGGCCTCGCTCTCCTTGCCCGCCCACCAGATCAGGCGGCCGTTGGTCGCGGCGGCGTGGGCGGCGGCGCGCGACGGCGACATGAAGTATCGCATCCGCGCCTTGGGCGAGTTCAGCAGGCGGCGCACCGGCGGGCGTTTGGCCGGGGCGAAGCCGACGGCGGACCAGGGCCCCGCCAGACGGTCGGCGCGGTCGCGCAGGGCGATCAATCGCTCCAGCGCCTGTTCGGCCTCACACCGCTCGCCGGTGACGGGATCGACATAGCGGCTATAGGCGATCAGGGCGGCGGCGGCGACCTGTTCCACCGAGCGCGCCGCGCCGCGTCGGCCCGTGTCCACGGCGTCGGTCGTCAGGCCCCAGCCGGAATAGAAGGGCGCCCCGAAACAGCGGACCGGCAGGCCCCGCAACAGGGCTTCGAACCCCAACCCAGACGTGACGCAATAGACGGCGTCCACCGCCGCCAGCAGGTCGGCCGGCCGGACGTCGGCGTCCACCAGGGTGACGCCGGACAGGTCGGTGATGCAGCCGCGCTTCCTGCCCGCCGCCACCGCCGGATGGCGTTTGACGATCAGCTGGGCCTCAGGCTCGTCGCGCCGGGCGGCGGCGACCATGGCGTCGAAGCTGGCTTGCGTCGCCAGGCCGTAGCCGATGGAGGCGTCGCCGAAGGTCTGGTCCACGATCAGGACGCGGCGGCCGGGCCGCAGCAGGCCGAGGTCCAGCGGCCTGCCCATATTGGTCTTGGAGACGCCCGAGGCGGCGATCCGGTCGATCAGGGCGCGGGCGCGGGCGGTCATGGCGGCGTCGCACCAGACGTCGGCGGTCTGGATCAGATGTTCGAGGCGGCTCGGCCGGGTGGCGTCATAATAGACGCCCAGATCATCGACGATCAGGCTGAGGCTGGCCGCCCCCGCCTCCCCCAGGCCGACCGAACGCAGGAAGCCGTCTTCCAGCGCGACATAGGGGCGGGCGTTGGCTTCCGCCCAGCGGCGACCGGCGGCGGCCGTCGGCTTCATGCCCCAGCCCAGCACGGCCTGAACCTCGGCGCCCGGCAGGCGACGCAGGTCGTAGTCGTTCAGGAAGACATCGAGAAAGGGGACCTTCAGCACGCCGGGCGCGCAGACCCAGGCGGGAGTTTTGGCGGCGATGTCCGAGGTTGGGGTCAAGGCGGGTCCGACGGATTGAGCGCGAGGTTTAGGGCGGTTGGGGGCGTCGGGCTAGAGTGTGCTGATCTTCCCCCGCTTGCGGGGGAAGTGTCAGGTCGTGGCGCGCAGCGACACGCCTGACGATGGGGGAAGTCTTCTTGTCGAAACAAGACTCCCCTCTCCGACCCTGGTCCGGCTACGCCGGACGCCGGGCCACCTCTCCCGCAAGCGGGAGAGGGTCTTGAAGACTACCCCGCGATCTGGCCGAAGTCCGCCACCTGGCCCATGACGTCGCGCACCTGGCCCAGCAGTTTCAGGCGGTTGTCGCGCTCTTCGGGAACCTCGGAGTTGACCATCACCGCCTCGAAGAAGGCGTCGACCGGCGCGCGCAGGGCCGCCAGGGCGGTCATGGCGGCGGCGAAATCCTCGGTCTCCAGCGCGGTCTCGACCGCGGTGCGGGCGGCGGCGACGGCGAAGGCCAGGGTGGTCTCGGCCTCGGGCTGGTTCGGCAGGCCGGTCTGGACCATGCCGGTCGGCAGCGGTCCCTTCTTCTCCTCGGCGCGCAGGATGTTGGAGGCGCGCTTGTAGCCGGCCAGCAGATTGGCCCCGTCGTCGGTGGCCAGGAAGGCGGCCAGGGCCTCGACCCGGCGCACGATGCGGACGAGGTCGTCGTCGCCCAGAGCAAAGACGGCGGCGACGAGGTCGTGGCGTTGGCCCTGATCGCGGAGGAGGACGGTCAGGCGGTCGGCGAAGAAGGCGAGCGTTTCATGGTCTTTTTCGTCAGGCGCATAGCCGCGCCCGAGTTCCCAAGTATCCCTCAAGAGACGGTTAATAGCCTCTACCGCTTCCAACATTAATGGGCCGGTCTCGACCGCATGCTCGACGCCTAGCCGCTTGATCTCCGCAAAAGTTCTGGCGTCAAGATCTTCGGTATTCAATGGAAGTTTGGACGCGATTACGCGCGCTCGCTGTCGTGAAATAGGCCTTAGTAAGTTTTCCCTAATTCCATTCTCCAGCACCAACCGGATCACGCCCAGCGCCGCTCTCCGCAGCGCGAACGGATCCTTCGACCCCGTGGGCTTCTCGTCGATGGCGAAGAAGCCGACCAAGGTGTCCAGCTTGTCGGCCAGGGCGACGGCGACCGTGACGGGTGCGGTCGGGACCGTGTCGGCGGGGCCTTGGGGCTTGTAGTGGTCGCGGATGGCGTCGGCGATGCGGTCGCGCACTTGAGGCGTCCAGCCCCCTCCACCGCTCCGCGGTCCCCCTCCCCCAAGGGGGGAGGATTGATCCGTGCGATCTCCCCCCTCAGGGGGGAGTGGCCGCGAAGCGGACGAGGGGGGCGCGCTCAGCAGACGCGCGTAATAGCCGCCCATGATCCCCTGCAGTTCCGGGAATTCGCCGACCATGCCGCTGGCCAGATCGGCCTTGCACAGGCGGGCGGCCATCTCGGCCTCGTCCGCGTCGGCGCCGACCAGGGGGGCGATCTCGCGGGCGAGCGCCGCGATGCGGTCGACCCGCTCGGCCAATGTGCCCAGTTTGGCGTGGAAGGTGACGCCCTTCAGCTTTTCGTTCCAGGCGTCGAAACCGACCTTCTGGTCCTCGTCCCAGAAGAAGCGGGCGTCGTTCAGGCGGGCGGACAGGACGCGGCTGTTGCCTGCGGCCAGGGCCTTGCCGCCGTCGGTCGCCTCGACATTGGCGACGACCAGGAAGTTGGGGGCCAGGCCATCCTTCGACGGGTCACGGACGGCGAAATACTTCTGGTGCACCTTCATCGACAGACGCACGACCTCGGGCGGCAGGGCCAGGAACTGCGGGTCCATGTCGCCCAGGATCGGGGTCGGCCATTCGGCGAGACCCGCCACCTCGTCCAGCAGGCCGTCGTCGTCGACCAGCACCAGACCGCGCGCGGCGCAGGCGGCCTTGGCCTGTTCCAGGATGCGCAGCTTGCGGTCGGCCACGTCGATCAGGACGAACTCCCGCTCCAGCTGGGTGCGGTAGTCGACGAAGTCGCTGACCTTCAGCAGCTGGCCAGAGCCGAGGAAACGGTGGCCCTCGGTGATCGCATCGGACGGGATGCCGTCGATCTCGAACGGGACCACCTTGCCGTCGAACAGGCACAGGATGCGTTTGATCGGCCGGACCCAGCGCAGGGTTCCCGAACCCCAACGCATCGACTTGGGCCAGGGGAAGGCGCGGATGACCTGGTCCACCGTCTCGGCGACCAGATCGGTGGTCGCGCGGCCCTTGGACGACAGAACGGCGTACAGGACGCCGTCGCGCTCGGTCAGTTGATCGCGGGTCAGGCCGGTCTTGCGCAGGAAGCCCTCCAGCGCCTGTTCCGGCGCCGAGGCCTTGGGCCCCTTCACCTCTTCCTCGCGGTCGGGCGTGGCGGCGGGCAGGCCGTCGATCACCAGGGTCAGACGGCGCGGGCCGGCGTAGGTCGTCAGGGCCTCCCAGGTCAGGCCGGCGGCCTTCAGCCGGTCGGAGACCATGCGGTCGAGGTCGCGCGCGGCGCCCTGCTGCATCCGGGCGGGGATTTCTTCAGAGAAGATTTCGAGGAGGAGTTGGGGCATTAGAGTCTCAAATCTGTCCGCTCATCCCCGCGAAAGCGGGGACCCAGCGCTGTGGGCGCACGACCGGCGCCGTAGGGGCTTCAACCGCCATCCCAGACACCGCGCCTCGCGACAGGACTGGGTCCCCGCTTTCGCGGGGATGAGCGGAAAGGGAAATCATGCCTCGGCCCGTTCCCGCTCTACATAGGCCGTCGCGCAGGCTTTGCAGAGTTCGCGGATGCGGCCGATGTAGCTCTGGCGTTCGGCGACGGCGATGGCGCCGCGGGCGTCCATCAGGTTGAACAGGTGGCTGGCCTTCAGCACCTGATCATAGGCCGGCAGGACCAGGGGCTGGCCCTGGGGTCCGGTCAGGGCCAGAAGGCGCGAGACCTCAGCCACCATATCCTCGAACCGGCGTTTCAGACCGTCGACGTCATAGCCGTGGAAGTTGGCCTCCGACTGCTGGCGCTCGTTCTCCAGGAAGACCTCGCCATAGGTCAGACCCTCCTTGGTGAACTTGAGGTCATAGACGTTGTCCACGCCCTGGACATACATGGCCAGACGCTCCAGCCCGTAGGTCAGTTCGCCCGAGACCACATCGACCTCGATGCCGCCGACGCCCTGGAAATAGGTGAACTGGGTCACCTCCATCCCGTCGCACCAGACCTCCCAGCCCAGGCCCCAGGCGCCGACCGTCGGGTTCTCCCAGTCGTCCTCGACGAAGCGGATGTCGTGCAGTTTCGGATCAATCCCGATCGCCGCCAGCGAGCCGAGATAGAGCTCCTGAAGATTGTCCGGGTTCGGCTTCAGAATGACCTGGTATTGATAATAGTGCTGGAGACGGTTCGGGTTTTCGCCGTAGCGGCCGTCGCCGGGGCGGCGGCTGGGCTGGACATAGGCGGCCTTCCACGGCTTTGAGCCGAGCGCGCGCAGGACGGTGGCGGGGTGGAGCGTGCCGGCCCCGACTTCGATGTCATAGGGCTGGAGAATGGCGCAGCCCTGCTCGCCCCAATAGCGATGCAGGGTCAGGATCAGGTCCTGGAAGGCGAGCGGCTCGGTCGAGGTGGTCAAATCGGGCTCGGGAGGGGCTGGAAAAAGGACGGCGGACCATAGGGCCCGGCGCCGCGCGCTTCAACACGCGCAGGGGATTTATGGCTCAGGCGGCGGCGAGGCGGGTCGGGGCGACCCAGGCGGCCGGATGGGCGGCCGACAGGGCGGCGGCGGCGGCGGCCGCGTCCTCGCCGGACCGGCACAGGCCGAAGACGGTGGCGCCCGAGCCGGACATCCGCGCCAGGGCCACGCCGGGGGCCGCCGCCACCGCTGAAACCGCATCGGCTATGGCGGGCGTCAGGGCCTCGGCGGGCGGCTGAAGATCGTTGCGGAGGCCGGCCAGCCAGTCGATGACGGCCGCCGGGCTCCAGTCGGCGGGCGGCGCGGGACGGTCAGCGGCGCGCGGCGGACCGGCGTCATAGGCCCGGTAGACGGCGCCGGTGGGCGAAGGGACGCCCGGATTGAACAGGACGGCGTGGAGCGGCGGCAGGTGCTGTTCGTCGGTCAGGACGTCGCCCCGGCCCTCGGCCCAGGCGGTGCGCATCCGCAGGCACATGGGGCCGTCGGCGCCTATGACCCCCGCCACGGCCTCCAGTTCCACATCGTCTATGTCCAGCGCCAGGGCCTGACGCGCCAGTTTCAGGGCGGCGCCGGCGTCGGAAGACCCCCCGCCCAGGCCGGCGGCGATGGGCAGGCGCTTGTCCAGCGTCACCCTCAGCGGCGGCTCGCCGGTTCCGGTCGCCTGGCCCAGGGCGCGAAGGGCGCGCAGGATCAGATTGTCGGGCTCGGCCGCCAGACCCGCGCCGAACGGGCCGGTCACGGTCAGGGACAGGCGATCCGCCGGCTCGACCGTCACCCGGTCGCCGACGTCGGCGAAGGCGATGAGGCTGGACAGGGGATGATAGCCGTCGGCGTCCACCGGGCCGACGTGCAGGAACAGATTGATCTTGGCCGGGGCCAGGGCCGTGAGTGGTGGCATGGAGTAGGTCTTAGCGACTTGGGGGCTGGGTCGGAACGGGGAATACGGCGCCCCTCTCCCTTCCCGGTCGTCATCCTAGGGCTTGTCCCTAGGATCCAGACTCCCGGTGTTCGAGCGGGCGCACGTCTGCGGACACACCGGGAGTCTGGATCCTCGCCACAAGGGCGAGGATGACGGGCATGGGTGTGTCTGCGCGGGGGCTGAGGGTGCGGTGGCGCGCCCCCTATTGCGACACGCCGGTCGCGGGGCCGGCGCCGTCCAGGCCGTTGGCGATCTTGCGTTCGACCTCGACCTTGCGTTCGGGCTCCGGGTCCAGGCTCAGGACGCGGTTCCACAGCCAGACCGCCTCGCGCCGACGCCCCACCTTCCAATAGGCGTCGCCCAGGTGGTCGTTGATTTCGGCGTTGGCCGGCTCCTTCTCGACCGCCTGCTCCAGGGTGACGACGGCGGTGTCGTAATAGCCTTGCTTGAACTGGGCCCAGCCCAGGGAGTCCTGAATATTGCCGTTGTCGGGCGCAGCGGCGTGGGCCTGGGCCAACAGGCCGGCGCCCTGATCGACACGCAGGCCCCGATCCACCCACAGATAGCCGAGATAGTTCAGCACGTCGGCGTTGTTCGGGTCCGCCTGATGCGCGGCCCACAGTTCGGCCTCAGCCTCGGGGATGCGGTCCAGCGATTCCAGCGCCACGCCGCGCAGGAAATGGATGTGGGCGCCCTGGTCCGCCGTGTTCAGCAAGGGACCGTTCAACAGGGTCAGGGCCGCCTCGAACTGTTGCGCCTGGATCAACTGGCCCGCCAGGACCAGGGCGATGCGCGGATCGTCCGGCTGGGCGGCGGCGGCGGCGCGCAGTTCGGTCAGGGCGGCCTCGGACTGGCCGTCCTCCTCCAGATTGATCGCCAGCTGGGCGCGGGCGCTGGCGTAGAGAACCGGATCCTCCGGCCCGACGCGCGACAGGGCGGTGCGGGCGGCGGCCTTCAGCCCCACCCGGTCCAGCACCTGGGCCAGCTGAATCTGGGTCGCCGCATCCTCGTGCAGGTTCAGGGCGAGGCGCAGATAGACCACCGCAAACTCATTGCCGCGTTCGGCCACGGCCTGGGCGGCGGCCGTGGCCAGGGCCTGGGCCGCGCCCTGGCGGAAGTTCGGAGCGGGCGGAGGCGGATCGCCGGCCTGGAGGCGCGCCAGGGCGCGGGCGGTCGCCAGATCGGTCTGTCCCTGCATCGCCGCCTGATAGACGGCCAGGGCCTGATCCCGCTTGCCGCGCCGCTCCAGAAACTCGCCATAGGGCCGGTGGAACAGGGCGCCCAGGGTCGGCAGATCGGACAGGGCCTTCAGCTCGGCCTCCGCCTCAGCGTATTTGCGACGCTTTTCCAAGAGAAGGGCGCGGTTCTGACGCGCAAAGGCCAGGGTGACGGGATCGCCCTGGGCCGGAGGCGCGGCCAGGGCGCGGGTCCAGTCGCCGGCCGCCCCCGCGATCCAGGGCGCGACCATCAGCCCGGCGCGGGCGTGCGGCGCGGCGATGGGTCGGGCGGCCAATGCGGCGTCAGCGGCGCGGGCGTCGCCGTGCACGAAGGTCTGGACCGCTGCGATCAGACGCCCGCCCTCGGTGAAGGCCGGCGAGGCGTCGGCGGTCGGCGCCAGCCGCGCCGCCACGTCCAGATCGCCGCTGAGCAGGGCCGAGGTGAAGGCCTGTTCGCGCAGGCGCGGCTGTTCCGGCGTCAGGGCCTGGGCCTGGGCCAGAAGATCGGCGCCCCGTTCGCCCTCCCCCGTCATCAGGGCCAGTTTGCCGGCGAGATAAAGCCCATAGGCGCTGCGGCCCTGGGCGTCGGTCGGGATCGGCGACCAGACCTCAGGGATGGGCGGTTCGGCCGGTTCGTCATCGCCCGCGACGTCGATCGCCGGATCGCCGCCGGGCGTCATTTCCTGGGGCGCGCCGTCCTCGGGTTCGTCTTCTGCGGGCGCGGCTTCAGGCGTCTGACCCGGCTCGAGGATTATGGCGGGCGGATGGTCCTGGGACGGATTGACGGACGGCGACGCCGGTCTTGTCTCCTGCGCGACGGCCCCCTGGGCCATGGCCAGGGCGAGGACGGTCAGGGAGGCGGCGAACAGGCGCGAACGGGAGGCGATCATGCGCCGACCCTTCACGCTTTCCACCGCCCCCGCAAGAGCCCCGTCACATGTTCGGATAGTTCGGCCCGCCGCCGCCCTCGGGCGTGGTCCAGACGATGTTCTGCGACGGATCCTTGATGTCGCAGGTTTTGCAGTGGACGCAGTTCTGGGCGTTGATGACGAAACGGGGGTCGGTCTTGGCGACCTCGTCCGCATAGACGACCTCATAGACCCCCGCCGGGCAGTAGAGCCGGGCCGGTTCGCCGTATTTGGGCAGGTTGACCTGGATCGGCTTGGACGGGTCCAGCAGCTTCAGGTGGGCCGGCTGCTCTTCCGCATGGTTGGTGTTGGAGATGAAGACCGACGACAGCTTGTCGAAGGACAGTTTGCCGTCCGGCTTGGGATAGGCGATCGGCTTGTGCTTGGCTGCGGGCTCGGTCGAGGCGGCGTCGGTCTTGCCGTGTTGCAGGGTCGGGATCGGCGACCAGCCGCCCAGCAGGGTGCGGCACCACATGTCGAACATGCCCAGAGCCCCGCCCAGGGTGGTGCCGAACTTGGACAGCAGGGGCTTGGCGTTCCGGACGACCGACAGCTCCTTATAGACCCAGCTCTTCTTGAAGGCGGCCTCATACTCGACCAGTTCGTCGCCGCCGCGTCCGGCCTGAACCGCGTCATAGGCGGCGTCGGCGGCCAGCATGCCGGTCTTCATGGCGTTATGGCTGCCCTTGATGCGGGGCACGTTCACAAAGCCGGCCGAGCAGCCGATCAGGACGCCGCCGGGGAAGCTGAGCTTCGGAATGGACTGAAGACCGCCCTCGGTGATGGCCCGTGCGCCGTAGGAGATGCGCGTGCCGCCTTCCAGGTGCGAGGCGATGGCCGGGTGGTGCTTGAAGCGCTGGAACTCGTCGAACGGCGACAGATGCGGGTTCTTGTAGTTCAGGTGAACGACATAGCCGATCGCCACATAGCGGTCGCCGAAATGATACAGGAAGCTGCCGCCGCCGGTGTGCTCGTCCAGCGGCCAGCCGGTGGTGTGCTGGGCCAGGCCGGGCTGGTGCTTATCCGCCGGCACCTGCCACAGCTCCTTCAGGCCGATGCCGTATTTCTGAGGCGACCTGCCGTCCTGGAGCTTGTGGCGGGCGATGATGGTCTTGGCCAGGGAGCCGCGCACGCCCTCGGCGATGAAGACATATTTGCCGTGCAGTTCGATGCCCGGCTGGAAGTCGCCGGTCGGCTTGCCCTCGCGGTCGATGCCGAAGACGCCGGCGACGACGCCCTTCACTCGACCCGTCTCTTCTTCCCAGACGACGTGGCTGGCGGCCATGCCGGGATAGACCTCGACGCCCAGGGCCTCGGCCTGTTCGCCCAGCCAGCGCGCCACATTGCCCAGGGAGGCGATGTAGCAGCCGTCATTGTGCATGAAGGGGGGCATCAGCCCCATCGGCAGGGCGGCCGACCCTTGCGGACCCAGCAGCAGGAAACGGTCCTGGGTGACCGGCGTCTCCAGCGGGGCGCCGCGCTCCTTCCAGTCGGGGAAGAGTTCGTTCAGCGCCTTGGGGTCGATGACCGCGCCCGACAGGATGTGGCCGCCGACCTCGGCGCCCTTTTCCAGCACGGCGACGCTGATGTCCTTGCCGTCCTTTTCCGCCCTCTGTTTCAGACGGATGGCCGCCGACAGGCCGGCGGGGCCGCCGCCGACGATGACGACGTCATACTCCATGACCTCCCGCTCGACGCCCTGAAGAGCCTCCAGCGGCGGCAGATTGTCGATGATGGCTTCCTGGCGGGCGTTTTCCGCGCCGCCCTCGATGGCTTCTTCGGCCATGTCTTCCCCTGAAATCCTGCTTGTTCGTGTGGTTATGCCGCTTATCGGAAGGTGACGCGAGGGCGGTCAAGGCTTATCGGTGTGTTGAGACATGAACGCGCAACCTCACGAGATCGCTGCAATCGAAAGCCTGCTCGCCTTTTGGCGGGATGCGGGGGTGGACGCCTGCTACGGCGAGGCGCCGGTCGATCACACCCATCTGGCCCCGCCCCCCGCCCTGAAGGCGGTGCAGAAGGCCACGGCCTCGGTGGCCGCGCCCCTTGCCGGACCCGGCGCAGCCGAGGCGATCGCCGAGGCGAGACATCTGGCGGCGGGGGCCGCCACGCTCCAGGATCTGGCGGCGGCGGTGGCGGCGTTTGAAGGCTGTCCGCTGCGCGCCATGGGGGCGACCCAGTCGGTCTTCGGGCGTGGCGACCCGAACGCGCCCGTCCTGATCATCGGCGAAGGTCCCGGCGCCGAAGAGGACCGGATGGGCCAGCCCTTCGTCGGCAAGGCCGGAAAGCTGCTGGACCGAATGCTGGTGGCGGCGGGTCTGACCGGCAAGGTCTTCATCACCAACACCGTCTTCTGGCGCCCGCCGGGCAACCGCACCCCGACCCCGCAGGAACAGGCGGTATGCGCCCCCTTCGTCGAACGCGCCTTTGCTCTGCTCCAGCCCAAGGCGGTGTTGCTGCTGGGGGCGGCCTCGGCCAAGTCGGTGCTTCAGACGGACGAGGGCATCATGAAAATCCGGGGCCAGTGGCGGGAATGGCGTCTGAACGAGGGCGCCGTGTCCGCGCCTGTCGTGCCGACCCTGCACCCCGCCTTCCTGCTGCGCCAACCCCAGGCCAAGCGGCTGGTCTGGGGCGATCTGTTGGCGCTTTCGGCTCGGCTGGACGGCGCAGGTTGAGGTTACCGCCGCTTTAAGGCATGCTGATCGTTTGACGACCAACGCCACACGATCCCCGCCTGACGAGAACGGGCAGGGCGACGCCAACGGGGCCGCCGCGTATGTTGATGTTCCGCCGGGCGCTGATCGCCCCGACTCTGGTGCTTTCGCTCGCCTTCGCCGGCGCGGTGCAGGCCGAGGCGCCTGCAGAGGGAATGGCTGACGTCAGTTCCGGTTCCGTCCGCCCCACGGCCCTGAGTTCATCTGATCGCCTGTCCTACACCACCGCCTTCGACGCCCTGCGGCGCGGCGACATCGAGGCGGCCCGCCTGTCGGCGCGTCAGGCTCAGGACCGCGTCCTGCTGGGTCAGGTCGAGTTCGAAAGCCTGTTCCACCCCGACCATGTCGCCACCTATGAAGAGCTGACGGCCTGGCTTGAATCCTATTCAGACCTGCCCTGTGCGGACCGGGTTTACGCCCTGGCGATGCGGCGTCGGCCCGACGGGGCGCCGGAACCGGTCAAGCCGGGCGGTCTTCTGGGACGGACCTGGAACAGCGTCGTCGCCGCCGTCTCGGGCGGACCGGCCGTCGATCCGATGAAGGCGGCGCGCGTCGCATACAACAACGACGACCTGACCGGCGCCTCGGCCGTCGGCCGCGAGATCGGCGACTGGTGGACGGTCGGCCTGGCCGAATGGCGGCTGGGTCAGTTCCATCAGGCCTTCGCCGCCTTCGAGCGCGTCGCCAACGATCCGACCGAAGACCCGTGGGTCCGCGCCGGCGCCGCCTATTGGACCGCCCGGGCCGCCTCCCAGTCCGGCCGCCAGGACCGGGTCAACGACTATCTGCGTCTGGCGGGTCAGTGGCCGGCGACCTTCTACGGCCAGATCGCCCTGCGTCAGCTGGGCGAAGAACCGGCGATCGAAAACCTGGGCCCCCGCCCCTATGAGGCCCAACCCCGGCTGCAGCGCGCCGTCTATGTGCCCCAGGACGGCCGCGTCGGGGCCGATGAGTTGAACGCCTTCGTGCAGAGCGACGCCCGCGCCCGGCGCACCGTCGCCTATTACGAGGTCGGCCGTCGCACCGAGGGCGAGAATGAGCTGCGCGCCGGGCTTCGCACGGCGGTGGGCGACGCCGCGCGGATGTGGATGGCCCTGGCGCGGGTGATGATGCCCAGCAGCGGCGCCGACGTCGCCCGGATCGACGCGACCCGCTTCCCCATGCCGGTGCTGGAGCCGGAGGGCGGCTTCGTCATTGAAAAGGCCCTGGTCTACGCCCTGGCGCGCAAGGAGACCGACTTCAATCCTGACGCCCGGTCCGGCGCCGGCGCCTATGGGCTGATGCAGGTCATGCCGACGACGGCGGCGGAGATGACGGGAGACCGCACCTTCGTAACCGACCCGACCAAGCTTCTGGTTCCGGCGACCAATATGCGGCTGGGTCAGGCCTATGTCAGCCGGATGCTGAACCTGCCGGCCTTCCAAGGCGATCTGTTGCGCGCGGTGGCGTCCTACAACGCCGGGCCTGGCCCCATGCTGGCGGCCCTGAGAAAGCTGGGGCCGGACGCCGATCCCCTGCTGCTGATCGAGACGATCGACGTGCCCCAGGCCCGCGAATATGTGGAAAAGGTCGTCGCCGCCTATTGGATCTATCAGCGTCTGTTCGGCGGCCCGCTGAAGACCCTGGATGCGGTCGCTTCGGGCGCCCGGCTCGTGCCCTTGGCCCTGGACTATACGCCGCCGACGGAACAGCCCCTGATGGTGGCCCAGGCCAGCCCGATCGCCGGCGCCCAATAGGTTTTCAGAACACCGCCGCCAGCAGAAGAGCCCAGAAGGCCGCTCCCACCAGGGCCGCCAGGCCGTAGCCGGCTAGCGGACTGAGGCCTTCGGACGAGGCCTTGACCTGAACGGCGGCCTTGGTCGGCGCAGGGGTGTGAAGCGGCATCTCGTCCTCCGGGTGGAACGGGCGGTCCCACGCCGGTCAAGATAACGACGTCATCTTAACGGCCCGTCTGCGGCCAAGGTTGCGAAACCCTTAAGCCAGGGCCTCAGCCTCCCACTGCCGGAAGTCGGGCTGGGCCAGCAAGGCGGCGACATAGGCGACGGCGACGCCGTCGTCGCCATAGGCGCTCAGGTCGATCTGGAAATGCCGAATGCGCGCAGCGACCGGGGTGAAGAAGGCGTCGGCGATCGACCAGTCCCCGAACAGCCAGGGCCCGGCCTGCCCGAACCGGCCGCGCATCTGGCGAAACAGATCGACCAGCCGGGCCAGATCGCGGTCCAGGGCCGGGTCCGACGGGGTCTCGGACCGGGCCTCGCCGACCATGGGCCGGTCCGGCCCCGTGCCGCAAAAGGTCCGCAGGGCCGAAAAACCGGAATGCATCTCCGCCGTCGCCGATCGGGCCAGGGCGCGGGCCATCGGGTCCGCAGGCCACAGCCGCGCCTCGGGATAGGTCTCGGCCGCCCATTCCGCGATCGCCAGCGTATCCCAGATCAGCGTATCGCCGTGCTTCAGCACCGGGACGAAGCCGGAGGGCGAGATCTGACGCAGGGCCGCCTTCTGGGCCTGGGTCTCATAGCGGACGTCCACGGTGGTGAAGTCAGCGCCCGTGCGCTTCATCACCAGCCACCCCCGCAGGGACCAGGTCGAATAGGTCCGGGGCCCGATGATCAGTTCCATATTGGCTCCTCCCGGCGATGCAGTCCCGCCTCAGATGCTGAAGTCCTCGGTCGAGAACCGGCCGTCCAGCCAGGCCACGATCCGTTCCGCCGCATCTTCGGCCGACATGGTCGTGGTGTCGACGACGATCTCGGGCGCCTCGGGCGCTTCATAGGGGCTGTCGATGCCGGTGAAATTCTTCAGTTCGCCGGCGCGGGCCTTCTTGTAGAGGCCCTTGACGTCGCGCTGCTCGGCGACGGCCAGGGGCGTGTCGACATGGACCTCGACGAACTCGCCCGGACCGAGCAACTCACGGGCCATGCGGCGTTCGGCGCGGAAGGGGGAGATGAAGCTGACCAGGACGATCAGGCCGGCGTCCACCATCAGTTTCGACACCTCGGCGACGCGGCGGATGTTTTCGACCCGGTCCTCCTCCGTGAAGCCCAGGTCGCGGTTCAGACCGTGGCGGACGTTGTCGCCGTCCAGCAGATAGGTGTGGCGGCCGTCGGCGTGCAGCCGCTTCTCGACCAGGTCGGCGATGGTCGACTTGCCGGCGCCGGACAGGCCGGTCAGCCAGATGACCCTGCCCTTCTGGTTCTTGATGGCCGCGCGCGAACTCTTGTCCACCGACAGGGCCTGCCAATGGATGTTGTGGGCGCGACGCAGGGCGAAGTGCAGCAGGCCCGCCCCGACCGTCCGGTTCGAAATCCGGTCGATCAGGATGAAGCCGCCCAGATCCTTGTTCTGAGCGTAGGGGGCGAAGGCGACGGGGGCGTCAAGCGACAGGTTGCAGACGCCGATCTCGTTCAGCTCAAGCCGTTTGGCCGGCTGCTGCTCCAGGGTGTTGACGTTCACCTTGTGCTTGGGCTCGGTGATGGTCGCCCCGACCAGCTTGGCGCCGATCTTCAGCAAGTAAGGCCGCCCCGGCAGCAAGGATTCGTCGTCCATCCAGACGACCGTGGCCTCGAACTGGTCGGCGGCCTCCGGCGGGGCGTCGGCGCCGGCCAGGACGTCGCCGCGCGAGACGTCGATCTCGTCGGCCAGGGTCAGGGTGATCGACTGGCCGGCGACCGCCTGGGCCAGGTCGCCGTCGGCGGTGACGATGCGGGCGACGCTCGAGGCCTTGCCCGACGGCAGGACGCGCACCGGATCGCCCGGACGCACGGTCCCGGCGGCGATCTGGCCGGAGAAGCCGCGGAAGTCGAGATTGGGCCGGTTGACCCATTGCACCGGCAGGCGGAAGGGGTCGGCCTGAAGATCGTCCCCGACCTCCAGCGTTTCCAAGAGGCTCATCAGCGGCGGGCCGGCGTACCAGGGCGAATGATTGCTGGCTTCGGTGATGTTGTCGCCGCGCAGGGCGGACATCGGGATGGCGTCGAAGCGCTTCAGCCCGATCTGGTCGGCGAAGGCGGAGAAGTCGGCGACGATGGCGTCGAACACGGACTGCGACCAGCCCATCAGGTCCATCTTGTTGACCGCCAGGATCACATGGCGAATGCCCAGCAGGCTGACCAGATAGGCGTGCCGCCGCGTCTGGGTCAGGACGCCGCGCCGGGCGTCGATCAGGATGACGGCCGCGTCGGCGGTCGAGGCGCCGGTGACCATGTTGCGGGTGTACTGCTCGTGGCCCGGCGTATCGGCGACGATGAATTTGCGCTTTTCGGTCGAGAAGAAGCGATAGGCGACGTCGATGGTGATGCCCTGCTCGCGCTCGGCGGCCAGGCCGTCGACCAGAAGGGCGAAGTCGATGTCGCCGCCCTGGGTGCCGACGCGGCGGCTGTCCGCCTCCAGCACCGCCATCTGATCCTCGAAGATCATCTTGGAATCATAGAGCAGCCGGCCGATCAGGGTGGACTTGCCGTCGTCCACGCTGCCGCAGGTGATGAAGCGCAGCAGGCTCTTGTGCTGGTGGGCGTCCAGATAGGCGTCGATGTCGCGGGCGATGAGGTCGGACTGGTGAGCCATCAGAAATAGCCCTCCTGCTTCTTCTTCTCCATCGAGGCGGACTGGTCGTGGTCGATCATCCGGCCCTGACGTTCAGAGGTGGTGGTCAGCAGCATTTCCTGAATGACCTCGGGCAGGGTCGCAGCGGTGCTCTCGACCGCCCCGGTCAGGGGGTAGCAGCCCAGGGTGCGGAAGCGGACGGACTTCATCTGGGGCGTCTCGCCGGGCCGCAGGCGGAAGCGGTCGTCATCGACCATGATCAGGGCGCCGTCGCGTTCCACCACCGGCCGTTCGGCGGCGAGGTAGAGGGGCACGATCGGAATCTGCTCCAGGTGGATGTATTGCCAGACGTCCAGCTCGGTCCAGTTGGAGATGGGGAAGACGCGGATGCTTTCGCCCGGCCGTTTGCGGGTGTTGTAGAGCCGCCAGAGTTCGGGCCGCTGGTTCTTGGGATCCCAGCGGTGTTCGGCCGTGCGGAAGGAGAAGATCCGCTCCTTGGCCCGCGACTTCTCCTCATCGCGTCGGGCGCCGCCGAAGGCCGCGTCGAAGCCGTACTGGGTCAGGGCCTGTTTCAGTCCCTCGGTCTTCCACAGGTCGGTGTGCAGGGCCGAGCCGTGATCGAACGGATTGATGCCGCGCGCCACAGCCTCTGGATTGTGGTGGACCAGCAGCTCGACGCCAAGGTCCGCCGCCGCCTGTTCGCGCATGGCGTACATGGCGCGGAACTTCCACGTCGTATCGACGTGCAGCAGGGGGAAGGGCGGCGTGGACGGATAGAAGGCCTTCTTGGCCAGGTGCAGCATCACCGCCGAATCCTTGCCGATCGAATACAGCATGACCGGGCGCTCGGCCTCGGCCGCCACCTCGCGCATGATGTGGATGCTCTCGGCCTCCAGGCGCTGGAGATGGGTCAGCCGCGAAGGGCTTATCGCCAAGGGTCGGATCGGGGTCGGCTGTTCAGTCAGAATGGCGGCGTCCACCAGGTCAGGTCTCCATCGAACCCTGACGTGAAAGCCCAGCATGCAATGGGTCGCAAGCGAATGATACTGTCGCCCGTCGAGAGATTTGCACCTGACGGACCAACGGCCAAGCCTGGGCGGAACCTGAGCCGCGTGTGGCGGCTTTATGACCGAAAGGGGATTTCCGTCATGAAAACGCTCGCCCGCCTCGTCCTGTCTCTGAGTCTTTGCAGCGCCTTGGGCGCCTGTGTCACCGCCCCCTCTCCGTCCGAATATCGGGCTCCGCAGCCGCTGAAGACGGTCGAAATCGATCGACTCTGGTCCGGGCGTTGGCATGAGGTCGCGCGCCTGCCCGACCGGCTGACCGACGGATGCGTCGCCGGCGCCTCGGTCTATCGCCCGCTGGGCGGAGACCGGATCGCGGTGCGCGACACCTGTCAGATCGGCACGCCGGAGGGCAGGGAGAAGGCGATCAGCGGCGACGGACGCATCCTGGACCCCGGAACGAACGCCAAGCTGCGCGTGCGTTATCTGCACGGCTTCGTCACCTGGGACTTTTGGGTGCTGGACCGCGCCGACGACTACAGCTGGTTCATCTCCACCGATCCCACCTTCCACCGCCTCTTCATCTACACGCGGGACGTGCCGAGCGCGGCCGAGATCAAGGCCCTGACGGATCGCGCGCGCGCCCTGGGCTATGACGTGAGCCGCCTGGAATACCCTGCCCTTCCGGCCCGCTGAGGATCAGGGTCGGCGACGCATAAGGTCGCTGTCGCGTTTTTAGGTCTAGATTTACGTCACGTCACGCGAACAATTGGGACACGCCCGTCGGCAATCGTGGCGCTTTCGCAGGTGATTGACCGCCACACGGTTGACCCGACGGACCGGCTTCGTTCATCACGAAGACGGGTGGAAACGCACAGACCGGAGAATCGGCGAGCATGGGTTTGGTAGCGAATATTCGCAGGGACGTGAGGTTCGCGCGGGGCCTGTTCCGTCTGCTCAAGCGCATCAAGCCGATCGAGCTGGATAGCGACGTCCTGCTGTGCGACGACTTCGAAGAGGCCGTCGACAAGTTCGCCGACAACATCGCCGTCGAGGACGAGCGCCGCAGCCTGACCTATCGCGACCTGGACGCCATGGCGAACCGCTTCGCCCACTGGGCCAAGAGCCGGGGCCTGCGCCGCAGCGACACCATCGCCCTGATGATGACCAACCGGGTCGAATATCTGGCGGCCTGGATCGGCTTTTCGAAGGTCGGGGTGGCCACCGCCCTGATCAACACCAATCTGACGGGCCAAGGCCTGGCCCACTGCCTGACCATTTCCAATGCCTTCCAGGTCGTCGCGGACGAGGACTGCTGGCGCCAGATCGAGGACGCCCGCCCCCTGGTCGGCCACAATCTGATGCTGTGGGTTCTGGGCCTGGACGACGAGGACGAGAACAGCGAACGCCGGGGCCTGGACAAGCCGGTGCGCGGCGGCTCTTCGGTGCGCCCCGCCCGCAGCGGACGCGAGGGTCTGACCAACCGCGACACGGCTCTGTACATCTACACCTCCGGCACCACCGGCCTGCCCAAGGCGGCCCGCATTCCGCATTCGCGCGCCCGCACCTATATGCGCGCCTTCGCCGGGGCGACCCGTTCGACCCCAAAGGACCGCATCTTCAACGTCCTGCCGCTTTACCATTCGACCGGCGGTCTGGTGGGCGTGGGCGCGGCCCTGCTGAACGGCGCGCGCCTGGTGATCCGCAAGAAGTTTTCAGCCAGCAGCTTCTGGCCGGACGTCGTGGCGTCGGGCGCCACCATGTTCGTCTATATCGGCGAACTGTGCCGCTATCTGGTGAACTGTCCGCCCCAGGCCTATGAGAAGAAGCACAAGCTGCGCTTCGCCTTCGGCAACGGCATGCGCGGCGACGTCTGGCCTGAGTTCCAGAGCCGGTTCAACATTCCCGAGGTGCTGGAGTTCTACGGCTCGACCGAGGGCAATGTCTCCCTGTTCAACTTCGACGGCAAACAGGGCGCCATCGGCCGCGTCCCCAGCTATCTGAAGAAGCAGATCAACATCCGTCTGGTTCAGTGCGACGTCGAGACTGAACAGCCGGTCCGGGGGCCCGACGGCCTGTGCCGCCTGGCCCGCGTGGGCGAGATCGGCGAAGCGATCGGCGAAATCGGCAACGACATCCGTCACGACTTCTCGGGCTATGCCGACAAGGCCGCCTCTCAGAAGAAGATCCTGACCGACGTGTTCAAGAAGGGCGATCGCTGGTTCCGCACCGGCGACCTGATGCGCCAGGACGCCGAGGGCTATTTCTATTTCGTCGATCGGATGGGCGACACCTTCCGCTGGAAGGGCGAGAATGTCTCGACCTCCGAGGTCGAACAGGTTCTGATGGATGCGCCGGGCGTGGCCGAAGCCATCGT
Source organism: Brevundimonas sp. Br13 (assembly GCF_055391505.1). Taxonomy (NCBI): domain Bacteria; kingdom Pseudomonadati; phylum Pseudomonadota; class Alphaproteobacteria; order Caulobacterales; family Caulobacteraceae; genus Brevundimonas; species Brevundimonas sp. Br13. The sequence continues at coordinate 3,022,326 of NZ_AP044008.1, forward strand.
TTACGGCATTCCCGTGCCCGGCCAGGAAGGCAAGGCGGGGATGGCCGCCCTGGTGATCGAAGGCAAGTTCGATCCCAAGACCTTCGCCGACCACATCAATGGCAAACTGCCAGCCTACGCCCAACCCGTCTTCCTGCGAATGATCGAGGCAGCCGAGACCACCGGCACCTTCAAATATCGCAAGTCCGACCTTGTGGCCGACGGTTTCGATCCCGAAAGGGTCGGGGCGTCCCTGTATGTGCGCGGCGGCAAGAGCGGCTATCAGAAGCTGACGGCGGCGGCGCGCACGGCCATTCTGAACGGTGAAGGCCGGCTTTGACTGCGGCTGGACGGCGTTTGGCGAAACGCCGTCTTAATCAATAACCGCCATGGTCGACGCCTCTCCGTCTAGGATGTCGCGTCCCCATGTTTCAGATCATCGGCATTGTGCTGCTGTTCGGCCTCGTCTTCGGCAGCTACGCCATCTCCGGCGGCAAGTTCGAAGTCATCATCCACGCCGCCCCGCACGAACTGATGGCCATCGGGGGGGCCGGCATCGCCGCCTTCCTGATCTCCAACTCCCTGCCCGTGATCAAGGGGTCGATGGGCGGCCTGGGCAAGACCTTCGCCGGACCGAAATGGAAGAAGCAGGACTATAAGGACCTCTTGTCCCTGCTGTTCCAGCTGACCAAGACGATGAAGTCCAAGGGCGTGGTGGCCCTGGAAAGCCACATCGAAAAGCCCAAGGAATCGACGATTTTCCAAAAGTACCCCAAGGTGCTGAAGGATCACTTCGCCGTCGACTTCATCTGCGACACCCTGCGGATGATGACGATGAACCTGGAAGATCCGCACCAGGTCGAAGACGCGATGGAAAAACAGCTCGAGAAGCACCACCACGAGCATCTGGAAAACGCCCACGCCCTGCAGAACCTAGCCGACGGCCTGCCCGCCCTCGGAATCGTGGCCGCCGTGCTGGGCGTCATCAAGACCATGGGTTCGATCACCGAACCGCCCGAGGTGCTGGGCACCATGATCGGCGGGGCCCTGGTCGGCACCTTCATGGGCGTGTTCCTGGCCTATGGTCTGGTCGGTCCGTTCGCCGCGCGCCTGACGGCCATCATCAACGAAGAAGCGGCCTATTATAAGATCATCCAGTCGGTCCTGGTGGCCCACCTGCACGGCAATGCGGCCCAGATCTCGGCCGAGATCGGCCGGGGCGACATCCCCTCCTCCCTCCAGCCGTCCTTCAGCGAGATGGAAGAAACGCTGAACAACGTGTCCAACGACTGAACCGGAACACGCCCCAGGCCGGGGTGTTTTCGTCCTGATCTGCGCCGTCGCGATCGCCGCTTGCCCCGGCCTTTGCGGCGGCGCTATCGTTTCGGGCAAGGCCTCAAACCTTGCGAACCGCCTTCTGGAGGATTGTCATGCGCATCACCGCCCTCATCGCCGCCTCGGCCGCCGCCCTCGCCATCGCCGCCTGTTCCAAGGCCCCCGAGGAAAAGGCCGACGAGGCCGCCAGCGACGCGGTCGAAGCCGCCGGGACCGCAGCCGACGCCGCCCTGACCGCGGACCAGGCCGCCGCCGCAGCCGCCGCAGCCGCCAATGAGGCGGCCCAAGACGCCGACGCCGCGAACGCGGCCACGACGCCGACCGAAACTCCGCCCGTCGACGCCGCCCATTCGGAAGCGGCCAAGCCGGCCGAGCCGGCGCACGACGCCGGTCATGACGCCGGCCACTAAGGTCCAGACCCCGTCTGAAAGGCCGCTCCGTTCGGGGCGGCCTTTTTCGTTGCGGCCGTCCGGGTGTACAGCCGCGCCATGAGTTCCCAAGACGCCTCCCCCCGACTGACCTGGACCGAAGAGGGCGAGCCGCGCTCGGGCCGGTTCGGCGACGTCTATTTCTCGCGCGACGACGGTCTGGCGGAAAGCCGCGCGGTCTTTCTCCAGGGATGCGATCTGCCGGGGGCCTGGGCGGGCCGTCAGGGCTTCACCGTGGCGGAACTGGGGTTCGGAACGGGGTTGAACATCGCCGCCGTGCTGGACCTGTGGCGACGGACGCGGCCTGAGGGCGCACGGCTGAACGTCTTTTCCGTCGAGGGTTTTCCCCTGACCGTCGAGGAAGCCCGTCGCGCCCTGAGCAACTGGCCGGAACTGGCCGAGCCGGCCGAGGCCCTGCTTGAGGCCTGGCCGGAGGCGACGCCCGGCTTCCACCGGGTCGATCTGCCGGGGTTTGACGCCGTGCTTGATCTCGCCGTCGGCGACGTAGGCTGGGCGCTGGATCAATGGAGCGGGACCGCCGACGCCTGGTTCCTGGACGGCTTCTCTCCCGCCCTGAACCCCGACATGTGGTCGCCGCAGGTCCTGGACCGGATCGCAGAACGATCCGCGCCCGACGCCCGTCTCGCCACCTTCACGGTCGCCGGCGCCGTGCGACGGGGATTGGGCGAGCGGGGCTTCGTCGTCGACAAGCGGCCGGGGCATGGGCGCAAGCGCGAACGGCTGGAGGCGCGACGGACGGGGCTGCCACAGGCCGAACACCGACCCCAGGTCGCGATCGTCGGGGCGGGCATAGCCGGCGCCTCGGTCGCGCGCGCCCTGGCGGCCGCGGGGCTGACGGCGGTGGTGATCGAGGCCGATCGGCCGGGCGCAGGCGGTTCGGGCTTCCCCGCCGGCCTGGCGACGCCGCGCCTGGATGCGGGAGACGCGGCCATCGCCGGCCTCTACGCCCAGGCGCTGGAACGGGCGCGACATCTGTACGACGCCACGCCGGGCGCCGTCCTGGGCCGAGGGGTGCTGCAACTGCCCCAGGCGGAGAGAGACCGGGCGGAGAGAGACCGGGCCCGCTTCGCCAAGATCGCCGACCAGCCCCTGTGGCGCGAGGGGGCCATGACGGTGATCGACGCCGCTGCGGCCGAACACCGTCTGGGCGAGGCCCAGGCCGACGGCGGTCTGATGATGGCCGACGCCCGCGTGGTTCGCCCCGCCGCCATTCTGGAGGCCTGGCTGGAAGGGACCCCCGTCCTGTCCGCCTCCGTGGCAAGCATCCGGCGCGCGGGCGACCGCTGGGACCTGCTGGACGCCCAGGGTCGGATCATCGTCACGGCCGACGCCGTCGTGGCGACGGCCGGCTGGGGGGTCGAGGCCCTGCTGGAGACCGGCGCCCTGTCGCCTGTCAGAGGTCAGGCGGACTGGCGCGACGGTCCATCGGTCGAGGGAACGGCCTGGGGCGGCTATGTCGCGCCCACTGTGGGCGGCCTGCTGTACGGCGCGACCCACACACGCGGAGACGTGGACCTGACCCCGCGCGACGCGGACAGCCGCCAAAATCTTGAGACACTGAAGGCCCGTCTGCCGCACTTGGCCGCGCGACTGTCGCAAGAGGGCGGGCGGCGCGTCGCCGTGCGCGCCACGACCCGCGACCGCCTGCCCGTCGCGGGTCTGAGGAGCGACGGCCTCCATATTCTGTCGGGTCTGGGATCGCGCGGCTTCTGCATCGCGCCCCTGCTGGGCGAACATGTCGCGGCCTTGATCGCCGGCCAGCCCTCGCCCCTCCCCGCAAGCCTGGCGGAACGGGTGTCGCCGGATCGCTTCTGAACCGCGCCTGCCGACGGACTTAACGAGACGGATCGTGTATCGTGGCGCCAAGCTGAAAGGATACGCCATGCGCTTTACGCTGATCGCCCCCGCCCTCGCCTGCCTGCTGACCGGCGCCGCCTTGACGTGTTGCGCCGCCCCTGCCCCGCAGAAGACCCTCGCCGAGACCGGCTCCGAGGCGGCGCGCTGCTTCCGCACCGATCAGGTCCGCAACTTCCGCGCCGAGCGGCCGGCGAACCTCTATGTGCGCTCGGTCCGCGGCGACGTGTTCGAGATCAACACCAGCGGCGGCTGCTGGGATCTGGATTCGGCGATCTCCATCGCCATCACGCCCACGGCGGACGTGTCCGAAAACGTCTGTGTCGGCGATCCGGTCAACATCCTGGTCCCCAGCGCCACGCCAGGCAACCGGACCTGCCGTGCCTTCATCACCCGTTCCCTGACCGAGGCGGAGGTCGAGGCCCTGCCTGAACGGGTCCGCCCCTGACGCGACGTCGCGGCCGCTTGAAATTGGACGATCACGGGTATCAAATCGCCTCTTCTTGGGGAGGATATGATGCGCGGAATCGCCACATTCGCACTGATCGCCGGCCTGACTCTGACGGCCCAATCCGCTGCGGCCGAAAGCTGGAGCCGTTTTTCGGCGACGGATCGGATCGCCTATCTGGTCGATCTGGACCAGTTGAACGCCGTGGACGGCGTGGTCGCCGCCCGCTTCGCCCGCGTGCCGTCTCAGGGCGATGCGGCGGATCAAAGCCATGAGATCGAAGAAGTTTCGATCCGCTGTTCGGACGGCCAGTCGCGCACGACGACGAACGTGACCATCGGGGCCGACGGGGCGGAGACCGACCGCTATTCCGAGGAGACGCCGTGGGAGCCGTCCCCGGCCGGCGGCATCTACGGCGCCCTGAAAAGCTTCGCCTGCGACAGCATGCGGCCCAGGGGCGACACCTGGCCGACAATCGCCGCCTTCATCGCCGCGGGCCGCGGCGGCTGATAGGCTGAAAGCCTCCGCACACGGTGGATTTGTCGCGGATTTTCAAGCTTAGCGTCACGCAGACGACGCCTATTCGTCGTCCATACGACATCGCCCCCCGCTACTGAGCGCCATTCAGCCAAGTTGGGGATGATGATGGCGAACGAACTGAAGACGCGGCTGATGGCCGCGGCCGCCCTGAGCGGCGTCCTGGCCATGGCCCAGGCCGCTCAGGCGCAAAGCCAAGACGCCGGACCGACGGATCTGGACGAGATCGTCGTCACGGCCCAGCTGCGCGAACAGAAGACCATCGAGGTTCCGTTCGCCCTGACCGCCTATTCCGGCCAGTTCCTGGAGGACCTGGGCATCCAGGAGTTCGAACAGCTGTCGGCCTTCGTGCCGGGCTTCCTGGTGCAGAACCAGTCGCCGAACAACCCCGGCTTCGTGATGCGCGGCATCACCTCCGATTCGGGCGCCGCCACGGCCGAGCCCCGCGTCTCGGTGTTCCAGGACGGCGTGTCGATCTCCAAGTCGCGCGGCTCCTATGTCGAGCTGTTCGACCTGGCGCGCGTCGAAGTGGCCAAGGGCCCGCAATCGACCCTGTACGGCCGCGGCGCCCTCATCGGGGCGGTGAACCTGGTCCAGAACCGCGCCGAGCCCGGCCAGACCGAAGCCTACGCCAATATCGAGGCGGGCAATGAAGACTATCGCATGGTCGAAGGCGCGCTGAACCTGCCGGTCGGCGAGACCGCCGGCCTGCGCCTGGCGACCCGGCTGAAGACCCGCGGCGGTTCGGTCGAGAACCTGCGGGGCGGCGACGACTTCAACGGCATCGAAACCAAGGCCGTTCGCCTATCCGGCGCCTGGGCCCCGTCGGACGCCCTGCGTTTCGACGTGATCGGCAACTATCAGAACGACCACGCCTCGGGCACCTCGTTCAAGTCGATCGCCTATGCGCCGGCCGACCCGGACACGGGCGCCGTCCTGGGCGGCAAGGAGCCCTGGGAAGGCGCGGCCCTGACGCGCGGCGGCGCCTTCGACGGCGGCAAGGACCTGGGACTGGATCGTGAAGTCTGGGGCCTGACCGGTCTGGCCCGGATCAATCTGAACGCCGCCTGGACCCTGAACTCGACCACCGCCTATCGCGAGTTCGACAACTACGAAACCTTCGACGCCGACGGCGTCTCCCTGCCCGTCCTGACGGCGGCGGAAGAGACCCATGGCGAACAATGGAGCCAGGATCTGCGCCTCGGCTTCGACAACGGCGGCCGCCTGACCGGCTTTGTCGGCGCCGGCTGGTTCCACGAAGAAGGCTATCAGCGCACCCCGGCCCAGTTCGACGAACGCCTGGCCCTGGCCCAGCTGGCCGGCCTGCTGGACGGTTCGCCGACGACGGTCGGCGACCGCACCCTGCCGCTCGCCGCCTATCCCACCGTGGCGCGCGGCGCCCTGGCCGCCCTGTTGACGCCCCTGGGCGCGGGCGCCCTGGCCACGCCGATCGCCGCCAATCTTGACCCGGCCCATATCGAGACCTCGACCAACCGGTCGGAGCTGACTTCCTATGACGTCTTCGGCGACGTCACCTACGCCTTCACCGACCGGTTCGAGATGTCGGCGGGCCTGCGTTACACCCGCGACGACAAGACCACCGGCTACGCCAGTTCGGTGGAGCGCCGTTCGGCCCTGGGCGCTCTTCTGGGTCTTCAGACCGGCGCCGTTCCCGCCACCCAGGTTCCCAGCTTCCTGGCGGCCCTGGCCAATCCGAGCTTCGCCGCCCTGCCCGCCGGCCTCTTCCCGCTGTTCGGTTTGACCGCCCAGCCGACGACCAACAACGGCGACTTCTCCTACTTCGACTCGGAAGACGACGGCCTGACCTGGCGCCTCACGGCCCGCTATGAACTGACCGACGAGACCAATCTGTACGCCAACTACGCCCGCGGTCGTCGCCCGGAAGTCATCAGCGCCTCGGGGCCGTCCGCGCCCAGCGGCGCGGCGCGCTTCACCCCGGTCGATGCGGAAACCGTGGACAGCTATGAGGTCGGCGCCAAGTCGGCCCTGCTGGACGGCCGCCTGCGCGTCGACGGCGCGGTCTTCCTGTACAACTACGAAAACTTCCAAACGACGATTCAGCAAGGCACGCAGTTCATCACGACGAACGCGGGCGAGGCCAAGTCTTACGGCTTCGAAGGTCAGGCGAACTTCGCCGTGGCCTCGACCTTGGACCTGTTCGCCACCTATGCCTACAACCACTCGCGCTTCGAGAACGGCATCTACGACGGAAATCAGTTCCGCCTGTCGCCTGACCACGCCGCCTCGATCGGCGCGACCTGGCGCCTGCCGACGACGGGCGGCGAGATCGAGGTCCAGCCGACCTACACCTGGCAGTCCAAGGTCTTCTTCAGCGACGACAACGACATCCCCGCCCTGCAAACGCAGAACTTCGTCGCGGACCTGATCCAGGACGAATATCAGGACGCCTATGGCCTGCTGAACATTCGGGTCCGCTATACGCCGGAAGGCGGAAACTGGGGCCTCGAAGCCTTCGGCGAAAACGTCCTGGACGAGAAGTACATCAAGGACGCCGGCAACACCGGCGACGCCCTGGGCATGCCGACCTTCATCGCCGGTCGTCCGGCGGCCTATGGTCTGGTGTTCAAGCTGAAGCTGTAAGGATCGAACGATGAAACTGGATCGCCGCAGCCTCCTAGGTCTGTTGGGCGCGGGGGCGGCGACGCCCGCCGTCGCCCAGGCCGCCCATGCCGGTCAGGTCGCCTTCCTGCACGGCGTGGCGAGCGGCGATCCCGATCATCATTCGGCCGTCTTCTGGACCCGCGTCACCCCGGCCGATCCGTCGGCCGGGGATATCCCGGTCGTTCTGGAAGTGGCCAAGGACGCCGAATTCACCGACATGGTGCGCCGCACCGCCGACCTGACCGCCCGGGCCGAGCGCGACTTCACCGTCAAACACGATCTGCATGGGCGCGGCCTGGAGCCCGGCCATGAGTATTTCTACCGGTTCATCGCCCGCGGCGTGACCTCGCCCGTCGGTCGGGTCCGCACCCTTCCTCTGGGCGCCACGCCCCAGGTGAACCTCGCCGTGGTGTCGTGCCAGCTGTATCCGGGCGGCCTGTTCAACGCCTATGAGGCCATCTCCCAGTTGGATCGACTGGACGCCGTCGTCCACCTCGGCGACTACATCTATGAATACGGCGCCGCTCCGAACGATTACGGCATGAATACCGGTGCGCCGCTGGGCCGGTCGCCCCTGCCGCCGCATGAGATCGTCAGCCTGGCCGACTATCGAACGCGCCACGCCCAGTACAAGACCGATCCCGACCTTCAGGCCGCCCACGCCCGCGCCGCCTTCATCTGCGTCTGGGACGACCACGAGGTCGCCAACGACACCTGGATGCGAGGCGCCGAGAACCATCAGCCCGCGACCGAAGGCGACTTCGCCGCGCGCAAGGCGGCGGCTCTACGGGCCTATTTCGAATGGATGCCGATCCGCGAAGCCCGCCCCGGGACCATGAAGGAGGCGATCAACCGCAGCTTCCACTTCGGCGACCTGGCCAGCCTGCATATGGTCGAGACCCGGCTGCTGGCCCGCGTCGAACAGATGGAGTTCGCCGACATTCCCAAGACCGCCGACGGGCGGCCGGACCTCGACGCCTTCGAGGCCCAGCGCCAGGACCCGTCGCGCGATCTGCTGGGCGAGCCCCAGCGCCGCTGGCTGGGCGAGGCCATGCGCCAGTCCAAGGCCGCCGGCCGGCCGTGGCAGATCCTGGGTAATCAGGTCATTATGGCCCGGGTCAAGGGGCCGAACATTGAACAGATGGTGCCCCCCGCCCAGCTGGCCCAGATGGTCTCCGGCCTGCCCGACGACGTCCGCCCCCAGGTCGAGACCGCCATCCAGCTGTTCAGACTGGGCCTGCCGTTCAACCTGGACAGCTGGGACGGCTATCCGGCCGGACGCGAGCGTCTGTACGAGACCATGAAACAGGCGGGGGTAGAGCCCATCGTCCTGGCCGGCGACAGCCACGCCTTCTGGGTCAATGAACTGTATGACAACGGAGGGGAGCGCCGGGCGGTCGAGTTCGGAACCTCGGCCATTTCCAGCCCCTCGCCCGGCGACCATGTCGGCGGCCTGCCCCTGGGTCTGGCGCTGCAAGCCGCCAATCCCGAGGTCAAGTTCTGCGACCAGTCGGCCAAGGGTTTCGTGCTGCTGACCCTGGAGCGGGATCAGGCCGTCGGCGAACTGCGCACCGTCTCCACCATCCTGGCCAAGCCGTATGAGAACCGTACGCTGAAACGCTATCGTCTGGCGCGGACTGAGACGGGCCTGGGGCCGTTGGAAGACGTCACCGCACCCGCCTGATCGCCGCCACCGCAAGGGCAGCTCCCAAGAAACACAGGGCGGCGGCCACGAACAGGCTGCGCAAGCCCAGATCCAGCCGCTCCAACAGGACCAGAGCGATCAAGGGGGCGATCGCCTGGGGCAGGGTCACGGCCAGGTTGATCAGGCCCAGATCCTTGCCCCGATCCTGAGCCGAGGGAAGGACGTCGGTCATCAAGGCGATATCGACGGCGCCGTAGCAGCCTTGGCCCAGGCCATAGAGGGCGAAGGCGATCAGGACCAGGGTCCAGTCCGGGGTCGCCGCCATGACGGCCGCTGCGATCGTCAGCAGGACCGCCCCCGTCACCCCCAGGGGCTTTCGCCGCGTCACACGCGACCCGTTGACGGCGACCACGGCGCTGACCGCGACCACCCCGACCACGGCGATGGCGGTGACAAGGGAATGACCCGCCTCAGCCGTCCGGCCGGGGAACAGCCGAGCAAAGCCGATGGCGTCGGCGATGTAGAAGAGCAGATAAAAGGCCACCAGCGAATAGCCGGTGACGACCAGGAAACGATAGGACCAGGCCAGGCTGAAGTCGCGGGTTGCAAAGGGCCTGAGCAGGCTCGCCAGGGAGAAGCCCGAAAACACCGGGCGGACCTGCGCCGACGGCGGCGGGTCTTCGCGCGACAGCAGGGCGAAGGGCACGGTGGCCGCCGCGACGACGGCGGCCAGGACCGCCAGCCGCGCCGCCTCGCCCTGCGGTCCCCAGGCCATGACCACCGACCCGATCATGGCGGCCAGAGGATAGCCCATGCCCATGACGGCCGACATGGCGCTGCGCCGGTTTTCCGGCACCCGATCAGCGAAGAGGGCCAGGAGCGGCGCCAGCAGGATGTTGAACGCCAGTTGAAACCCGACGAGCGCCAGAACGAAGCCGACGGGCGTCGATGCGCGATGAAGACCGGCGTAGCTGGCGATCGTCAGCACCGCGCCGACGATGATCCAGGGCCGTCTGCGCCCGTGTCTGGACCGGGTGCGGTCGCTGAGGGCGCCGCCGATGATGTTGCCGACCCCGGCCGCCATACAGCCCCAGAACAGGGCCTGGCTGAGCAGGGGGCCTTTGGCCTCGCCGCCGATAAGCTCGGCGTGGAGGGGCGCAAGCACCTGAAGCAGGGGCGCCACGCCGATGAAGCCGCCGATATAGGCGACGGCGTAGCCGACGAGGAAGGCCGGCCCGACCGGCCGGGCTGGAACGCCGGCGGCCACGGGCGCGGGCGTCAGGCGCGAACGGCGCGCGCCGCCGCGAGGCCCAGCGCCTGGACGGCGGCGGCGGCGATATGGTCGGCGTTCAGCCCGGCCTGGGCGTACATGGCCGTCGGCGTGTCCTGATCCTGGAAGACGTCGGGCAGGTTCAGGGTGCGGATCTTCAGCCCGCGATCCAGGGCGCCCTTTTCCGCCAGCAGTTGCAGGACGAAGGCGCCGAAGCCGCCCATGGCCCCCTCCTCCACCGTGATCAGGGCCTCGTGCTCGCGGGCCAGGCGCAGGATCAGATCGGCGTCCAGCGGCTTGGCGAAACGGGCGTCGGCGACGGTGGCGGACACGCCGCGCGCCGCCAGCAGGTCAGTGGCCTTCAGCGCTTCCTGAAGTCGGGTGCCCAGGGACAGGATGGCGACGGCGGTCCCCTCGCGCACGATCCGGCCGCGGCCGATCTCGAACGGAGCGGCCAGTTCCGGGATCTCGACCCCGACGCCGTCGCCGCGCGGATAGCGGAAGGCGCTGGGGCGGTCGTCGATGGCCAGGCTGGTCGAGATCATGCCCGCCAGTTCGGCCTCGTCGGCGGCGGCCATCAGCACCATGCCGGGCAAGGCGCCCATGAAGCCGATGTCGAACGATCCGGCGTGGGTCGCCCCGTCGGAGCCGACCAGACCGGCCCGGTCCATGGCGAACCGCACCGGCAGGGACTGGATCGCCACGTCGTGGACGACCTGGTCATAGCCGCGCTGGAGGAAGGTGGAATAGATGGCGCAGACCGGCTTCATCCCGTCGGCGGCCAGACCGGCCGCGAAGGTGACGGCGTGCTGTTCGGCGATGCCGACGTCATAGGTCCGCTCGGGGAAGGCTTGGCCGAACAGGTCCAGCCCGGTGCCCGAGGGCATGGCGGCGGTGATGGCGACGATCGACGGATCGGCCTTGGCGTGTTTGATCAGCTCGGTCCCGAACACCTTGGTGTAGCTGGGGGCGTTGGAGACGGCCTTGGTCTGTTTGCCGGAGACCACGTCGAACTTGACCACCGCGTGGAGTTTGTCGGCGCTGCTCTCGGCGGGGGCGTAGCCCTTGCCCTTCTGCGTCACGACATGAACCAGAACCGGCCGGTCCTCGATGGCCGCCGCCTTCTTCAGGATCGGCACCAAGTTCTCCATGTCGTGGCCGTCGATGGGGCCGACGTAGTAGAAGCCCAGCTCCTCGAAGAAGGTGCCGCCGGTGACCATGCCGCGGGCGTATTCCTCGGCCTTCTTGGCGGCGTTGCGGAACGGGCGCGGCAGGTGCTGGGCGAAGGAGCGGCCCAGGCGGCGAACGTTCTGATAGGCGCCGCCGGACACCAGACCGGCCAAATAGGCGCTCATCCCCCCGACCGGCGGGGCGATGGACATGTCGTTGTCGTTCAGTATGACCATCAGCTGGCCGCTGGTGGCCTCGGCCGCATTGTTCATCGCCTCATAGGCCATGCCGGCCGACATGGAGCCGTCGCCGATGACGGCGACCACCTTGTTTTGTTCGCCCTTCTGGTCGCGCGCGGCGGCGAAGCCCAGGGCGGCGCTGATCGAGGTCGAGGCGTGGGCGGCGCCGAAGGGATCGTATTCGCTCTCGCTGCGCTTGGTGAAGCCGGACAGGCCGCCGCCCTGGCGCAGGGTGCGGATCCGGTCGCGACGTCCGGTCAGGATCTTGTGCGGATAGCACTGATGGCCGACGTCCCAGATCAGAATGTCCTTTGGCGTCTCGAACACATGGTGAAGCGCCGTGGTCAGCTCGACCACCCCAAGGCCCGCGCCCAGGTGGCCGCCCGTGACCGAAACCGCGTCGATGGTTTCCGCCCGCACTTCTTCCGCCAGTTGCTTGAGCTGGGCGATGTCGAAGCCCCGCATGTCGGCGGGAAACTTGACGGTGTCGAGGAGCGGGGTGTCGGGCATCAGCCGGGAAAACCTTGGAAGTCTGATCAATCAACCCGCGAGGGCGGTCGACGTTTCGTATCAGGACCGGCGCCTTAGCACAAAGTCCACGCTCGCCTTGAGGATTTCCGCCTCATCGCCAAAGGACTCCAGATGGGCGCGGGCCTGATCGGACAACAGCGCGACCCTCTGTCGCGCCTCGTCCAGCCCCAGCAGGGTGACGAAATTGGTCTTGCCCAGGGCCGCGTCCTTGCCGCCGGCGGCCTTGCCCATTTCCTCGGCCGAACCCTCGGCGTCCAGAATGTCGTCGACGATCTGATAGGCCAGGCCGACGTCGTGGGCGAAGCTGATCAGGGCGTGCTGATGCTGGGCCGAGGCCTCGGCGATGATAAGCGGGATTTCGAAGGCGTAGGCGAACAGGGCGCCCGTCTTGAGCCGCTGCATTCGGGCGACCCCGCCCAGATCGTCGCGAACCCCCAGGAGGTCGATCATCTGACCGCCCGCCATGCCCCGCGCGCCCGAGGCCAGCGACAGCCGGGCCGCCAGTTCGCAGCGGACGGCGGGATCGTCGTGGGTGTCCTCGTGCAGAATGATGTCGAAGGCCGCCGTCTGAAGCGCGTCGCCGGCCAGGACCGCCGTGGCCTCGTCATAGGCGCGGTGGACGGTCGGGCGGCCGCGCCGCATGTCGTCGTCGTCCATACAGGGCAGGTCGTCGTGGACCAGGCTGTAGGCATGGACGCATTCCAGGGCGCAGGCGGCGCGCAGCACCGACCGCGCGTCGATGTCGAACAGCCGCGCCGCCTCAAGGGCGAAAAAGGGCCGCAGCCGTTTGCCCGGTCCCAGGGCCGCATAGCGCATGGCCTCGGTCAGGCGGGATTCCGGCCCTTCCGCGCGCGGCAACAGCTCATCCAGCGCCACCGTCACCAGATCGGCGACCTCAGCGACCCGGTCGATCACGGCCTGCTCGGGCGAATTGGCGGCGATGACCCGGTTCAAGACGATCGACCGCCCTTGGCCGCAAGAGGACGATGCGGCTTCATTCGAACGACGCCGCCTCAACGCCCTTGGCCTGGCCGGCCGGCCCGACCACGATCTTTTCGACCCGCAGCTGGGCCGCCTTCAGACGCGCCTCGCAATGGGCCTTCAGCCGGGCGCCCTCTTCGTACAGGGCGATGGATTCCTCCAGCGGGGCCTGGCCGGATTCCAGGCGCGAGACGATGGTCTCCAGACGCTGCAGCGCGTCTTCGAAGCTGAGGTCGGCGGGAATGGCGGGTGCGGCGTCGGTCATGGCGCGCGACCCTAAAGACCCGGTCGCCCCGCATCAACGGTTATGCGGCTAGCGCTTTTCGTAACGGCGCTGCGACCAGTATTTGAAGCCCTGGTTATGCACCAGTTTCCACCCGTCGGCCTTCAGACGCGCGCCGACCATATGGTTGAAATAGCCGTGGGCGAAGACCAGGACGTCCTGGCCGGTCTCGGCGCGGGCGATCAGCTTCTGGGCGGCCTGTTCGGCGCGGACCTCGGCCTGGGCGCGGGTCTCCTGGCCGCCGTGATGATCGAAGGCGTGCCACCAAAAGCGCGACACCACCCCCCACCATTTCGGCGACAGCTTGATCCAGTCGGGAATGGGCGGCGGCGGCAGGGGCGCCTCGATGAACATGACGTCCGACATCACTTCCCGCCCGGCGACGACCGCGGCGGCCGTCTCCTGGGCCCGCTGGCGGGTGGAGGCGTAGATGGCCCCGGCGCCCTGGGCGGCGGCGACCAGTTCGGGCGGCGGCGTCTGGCCCGCCAGCAGACCGCCGACCTCATACTTCGCCCACCAGTCACCGTACTCACGGGCAGTGATCAGGCACTTGCGCGACAGGGCGGGTTCGCCGTGGCGCGTCAGGATGATGGCGCCGGGCCGCACGCCGCTCGCAGCAGGCGCGCCAACAGAGCCGCCCACCTGAACGGCGGTCTCTTCAGTCGAATCGAGGGACAGGGCGGGGGCTGACATGGCGATGGGACGAAGCTTAAGGTTTCAAGGCCTTATACGTCCTAATCCTCCCCGAGCGCGGCGACGTGTGCGACCGCGGAGCGGCCTAGTCCTTCAAGGTCGTAACCGCCCTCGAGCGCAGACACAACCTTGCCCGAACAGGACCGGCGCGCGATTTCCAGAACCGCGCGGGTCGCCCAGGCGAAATCCTCGGCTTCCAGCGACTGATGCGCCAACGGATCGCGCGCCGCAGGGGGGCGACCGGCGCATGGGCCGGCGTCGAGGGCGGAAGGCCGCTCATGTCTCAGCCTCCATGCGCAGATGAGCCTCGCCCCAGGCGCGCAGGGCGAGGATGACCGGAGACAGCGTCCGACCCGCCTCGGTCAGGCGGTAATCGACGCGGGGCGGAACCTGAGCATAGACCGTCCGATGCACCAGTCCCGCCGCCTCCAGCTCGCGCAACTGCTTTGTCAGCATCCGCTGAGTGACGCCGGGAAGATGACGTTTCACCTGACTGAACCGCAAGGGGCCGTCGAGCAGATGATAGACGATCACCCCCTTCCACTTGCCGCCGATCAGATTGAGGGCGGCGTCGACGACGCATTCACCCGGCCGCACGTTTCGAGGCGGCGCGACGAAGGTCTCGGAAAAGACGGTATCCATTTGGGTACTACATATAGAAAAATGCCGTTCTTGCGCCGAATGTAGCTGAAGGCGATGTGGGACGCGACGACACAAGCCAAGGAGCATTGTCATGAAGGCCATCGGCACGACCGGCCCCCGCCCCGTTTCGGATCCCGCCGCCCTGATCGCGTTCGAGGCGGCCGAGCCTGAACTGCGCCCGCGGGATCTGCTTGTTGCGGTCAAGGCCGTCAGCCTGAACCCCGTGGATACAAAGGTGCGCAGCAGTCGGCAGCCGGACCAGCCCAGCATCCTGGGCTATGACGCCGCAGGCGTGGTGATCGGCGTCGGGGCGGAGGTCAGCCTGTTCAAGGTCGGAGACGAGGTCTTCTACGCTGGCCAGATCGACCGTCCGGGCTCGAACGCCGAACGTCAGGCGGTGGACGAACGGATCGTGGGTCGCAAGCCGCAGTCCCTGACCTATGCCGAGGCCGCCGCCCTGCCCCTGACCGCCATCACGGCCTGGGAACTGCTGTTCGACCGGATGAAAGCCGACCGGGACGAGGACGAGAGCCTGCTGATCGTCGGCGGCGCCGGCGGGGTCGGGTCCATCCTGATCCAGATCGCCAAGACCATGACGAAACTGCGTGTCGTCGCCACCGCGTCTCGCCCTGAGACCCGTCAATGGTGCCTGGACCAGGGGGCGGACGCCGTCATCGACCATTCCCGCCCCATCGACGAAGCCCTGACGGAAGCCGGCGAACGGGCGCCGAAATATATCGCATCCCTGACCCACACGGCCGGCCATTTCGAGGCCCTGGCCCGCGCCGTCGCGCCCCAGGGGGTCATCGGCGCCATTGACGACTTCAAGGGTCTGCCGGTCGAACTGCTGAAGCAGAAGGCGGCCGGTTTCGTGTGGGAGTTCATGTTCACCCGCCCGGTCCACCAGACCCCCGACATGATCCGGCAGCACGAAATCCTGAACGCCGTGTCGGAGGCGGTCGACGCCGGCGCCATCCGCACCACCCTGACCCGCAACCTGGGCCGGCTTTCGGTCGAGACCCTTCTAGACGGGCATCGCCAGTTGGAAAGCGGCTCGACGATCGGCAAGGTCGCGCTGGACGGCTTCTGAGGCTAAGGGGCGGGTCATGACCGAGATCCTGATCCGCACCCCCCGCCCCGGAGACGCCGAAGCCCTGGGCGTCCTGGGGCGTCGGACCTTCGTCGAAACCTTCGTGACCGGCTTCGGCATTCCCTATCCCGAGGCGGACCTGGCGGCCTTTCTGGACGCCAGTTTCGATCCCGAGCCGACGCGGAAAAAGCTCGCCGAACCCAACGCAGCCTGGTGGGTGGCCGAGCGGGACGGCGAACTGCTGGCCTTCGCCAACGCCGGCCCCAACGGCCTGCCCCATCCGGAGGCGCGGCCGGAGCATATGGAGCTGCGACGCCTGTATGTGTCCAAAGCCGCCCAGGGTCTGGGCCTGGGCACGAAGCTGCTGACCCTTTCGCTGGACTGGATGGAGGCCAACACGGGCGGCCCCCTCTGGATCGGCGTCTGGAGCGGCAACGAGAAGGCCCAGCGCCTGTACGCCGCCTATGGGTTCGAGAAGGCGGGCGAATATGAATACCCGGTCGGCGCCTGGCGCGACCACGAGTTCATCTTGCGGCGCGGATAGACGTTCGGCGAGCTGCGTGCTTTTCTTAAAAAAAGGGAGGAGTTCACGGTGTCAAACCGCGTCGCTGCAATTGCGCTATTGCTGGCTGCCTATTCTACAGCAGCCCATACTCAAGACACGGCGCCTGACAACAAACCGCCGAATGTTGAGGAGATCGCCACCGCCCGATCCTACGCCGACCAGTTGATCGCCTCGGCCAATGCGGCACGCTATTTCGAGAATATCACCACCGACGCTACCCCCACGGTCCGTCACAAAGCCAGCGGCATGGTGTGCGCCTTCTCAGACCCGGAATACGACAAGATCACCATCTACCCCGCTGCAGCCTCGATTGGGGAAGGTGAGGACGTGGGATGCAACACGCGCCTGCTGGAAGTTAACTTCACTAGCTACGCCACACGCTATGCGCGATACTTCAGCGAGGAAGCCATAATTCAAGACACAATGAACGCGATTGTGCAGCGATGGCCGGATGCAAAGCCCCACGCCGAGGGGCTGATTACAGCCACCATCAACGATGCCCCGGCCCAGCGCGTCGCCGGCTATGATATCAAGATCGACGGTCGTCCCATGCTCACACTCGTTCTGGTGACCCATCAAGGCGAATGGAGTTTCAAGGGGCGTGTGACGGGACCGTCAGAAGGCGATACGCCCACAAACCTCGTGGGCGCGATCATGTTCTCGCGCAGCCTCCCGACAGAGAAAGTCGCTCCCTAAAGCTTCGGCTTTGCGGCATTAAGAGCCCATGCTCCTGCCCTTCTTCACCGCCCTGCGCGACGCCAAGGTTCCGGTGTCGATGAAGGAATGGCTCCATCTGATGGAGGCCATGGATCACGATCTGGCGGGCCGCGAGGTCGAGACCTTCTATCACCTGTCGCGCGCGGTGCTGGTCAAGGACGAGAAACACTATGACCGGTTCGACCAGGTGTTCGGGACCGTATTCAAGGGCGTGGAATCTGTCGGGGCGGGCGAGGACCTGACCACCGACATCCCCGAGGAATGGCTGCGGCTGCTCAACGAGAAATATCTGACCGACGAGGAAAAGGCCCAGATCGAGGCGCTCGGTGGGTTCGACAGGCTGATGGAGACGCTGAAACAGCGGCTGGAGGAGCAGAAGGAACGCCATTCCGGCGGCTCAAAATGGATCGGCACGGGCGGGACCAGCCCCTTCGGTCACGGCGGCTATAATCCGGAAGGCGTGCGGATCGGCGGACCCGGACGACATGGCCGGGCGGTCAAGGTGTGGGAGAAGCGCGAGTTCAAGAACCTGGACGACACGGTCGAACTGGGCACGCGCAACATCAAGGTTGCCTTGCGTCGCCTGCGCCGGTTCGCGCGCGAAGGGGCGGCGGAAGAGCTGGACATCGACGGCACCATCGACGGCACGGCCCGCCAGGGCTGGCTGGACATCCAGATGCGGCCCGAGCGGCGCAACACGATCAAGGTGCTGCTGTTCCTGGACATCGGCGGATCGATGGACGGCCATATCAAGCTGGTGGAGGAGCTGTTCTCGGCCGCCCGGACCGAGTTCAAGAACCTGGAGTTCTTCTACTTCCACAACTGCCTGTACGAGGGTGTCTGGAAGGACAACCGGCGGCGTCACACCGAGCGGATCGCCACCTGGGACCTGCTGCACAAATATCCCGGCGACTGGCGCGCCATCTTCGTCGGCGACGCGACCATGTCGCCCTATGAGATCACCATGCCCGGCGGTTCGGTCGAACACTGGAACGAGGAGGCCGGGGCGGTGTGGATGAAGCGGGCCCGCCAGCAGTGGGAAAAGTCCGTGTGGCTGAACCCGGTGCAGGAACGGTATTGGAGCTACACCGCCTCGGTCGGCCTGTTGCGGGAGCTGATGGACGACCGAATGTTCCCCCTGACGCTGGAGGGGCTCGACAAGGCGATGCGGGCGCTGACAAGGTAGGTTTCGCGTCCGGGGCGAAACCGCCCTGGCGACAGTGCAAAGAGGCCTGAGAATGCTCGTCGCCTTCGCCCTGCTGCTTCTGGCCCAACAGGCCGCTCCGACCGTGGTGTGGGAGGCGCCGCCCGCCGCCGAAGCCCCGCCGCCGCGTCCCGCCCACAATGTTCCGGAATGGGGTCTCGCCGATCCGTTCGGCTATGAGCGGGCGCGGTGCAGCCCGCAGCTGCGCGGCGCGAGATCGCTGGAAGTCTGTCAGGCCGAGGTTCGCGCCCAGCTGGCCCTGGCTCTGGGGCCGGATCTGCCCGACGCCCTGCGCCCTGAGGGGATGGCGGGCGACTGCCAGATGGCCCAGGCGGCCCAGGGCGGCTCGTCCTACGGCCTGCAGTGCGGCCCTCAGTCGCGGGCGCCGACCGACTCTCCCCGGCCCAAGGAGGTGGATTGCCGCCCCCGTCCCGAACGGGGCGGCTTCAGTTCGGAATGCCGACCGGTGGGGACGACCGAGGACAAGGGGCTGACGCTGAAGCTATGGGGCAATGACTGACCCGAACGAAAACGCCGCCCGCGATCGCGGACGGCGTTGAACGTCTTTGAATAGTCGGTCGCGTCAGTTGCGATTGTCGCGCAGACTGTCCTTCACGCCGCCGACGGTGTTTTGGACCTTGCCTTCGACCTGGTCCGCCTTGCCCTCAGCCTGAAGCTTGGAATCGCCGGTCATCTTGCCGACGCCTTCCTTGATCTTGCCGCCGACATTCTTGGCGGAGCCTTCAATACGGTCTTGATCTGGCATGGGAATTCTCCTGTTTCGAGCGACGCCGCGATGGCGCTGCAAGGTGAAGGAGAAACGGGAGCGGGTCCGGGCCGTTCCGTAAGGCTCAGCTTGCCCGACGCAGCCACACCGCGACCGCCCAGGCGTGGGAGTCGTGGCGCAGACGCGACAAAGCCACGGTCGGGTCCAGCCAGACCAGGGTGTGATCGTCCTCGCACTTGGCCTGGGGGTTCTCGGCCGTGACCGTCGCGGTCCAGAAGCCGCCGACGTTGCAGAGGGGCTCGCCGGTGCTTTTCAGATGATACTGGCCCGCCTCGGCGATGCGGTTCAGAGGCGTCACAGACAGGCCGGTTTCCTCGACGAACTCGCGCACCAGGGCCTCGACCTCGGTCTCCTCGCCGTCCACCGCCCCGCCGGGAAGATCGAAATAGGCGCCGGCCGCTCGTTCGACCCGGACGCAGGCGATCAGGCCGTCGCGCTCCACCACGCCGAAGGCCGTGGCGCGGTGGCGATAGTCGAGCGCGGGATTACGAAGGCCGAACTGGAGCATGATGCAGATCCGACCTTAGAGGTCGAACGCCAATTTGGCGCGCACGCCCTTGTGCGCCGCGTCGAACTCGACGGCTGAGCGCAGGCCCGAGGCCATGGCCGAAATGATCTTGCCGCCCAGGCCGGTGCCCTTGGGTGTTCCGTCGCCCAGACCCGGCCCGTCGTCTTCGACCGTCAACAGGGCGCGATGCTCGCCGTCCGGCTTCAGACTGATGCGTATCTCCCCGCCCTGCCCAGGCTGATAGGCGTATTTCACCGCATTGGTGACCAGTTCGGCGACGACGACGCCCAGGGACACGGCCTGGTCCGTCGTGACCCAAAGAGGAGCGGCGTCGATGACCAGACGCGGCGAACCTTCACCGGGCCCGAGCGACTTGGACAGCTCGTCCATCAGGCCTTGCAGATATTCGTCCATGGCCACCCGGCTCATGTCGCCGGAGGTGTAGAGGCGGCGATGGACGTGGGCCACGGCCTCGATCCGGGCCTGGGATTCGCGCAGGGCCTCTCTGGCGCCTTCATCGCTGATGTGGCGCATCTGCAGGGACATGAAGCTGGACACCAGCTGCAGCGAATTGCCGACGCGGTGATTGACCTCGCGCAGCATGGCCTCGGCGCGGTCGCGGGCCAGACGAATCTCTTCCTGGGCGATCTCGTTCTCGCGCTGAAGCCGCCGGCGCAGCAGGGCGTCCTCCAGGGCCGACCGCAGCAGGGAGGTGAAGTCCTCGGACACGTCCTTGATGACATAGTCCGCCGCCCCGGCGCGCAGGGCGGCGACGGCGATCCGCCCGTCCTGGGCCCCCGTCACATAGACCACGGGCGGCGGCGCCGGCAGGGCCAGGATGTCCGGCAGGACGTCCAGACCGTCCCGGCTGGGCATATAGTGGTCCAGGGCGCAGATGTCGTATTCGTTGGCGGCGAGCAGCTCCAAACCCGCGTCGCCGTCCGGGGCGCAGGTGACGGCATAGCCGTGGCGGGTCAGTTCCTTCTCGACCAGCCGCGACAGGCCGCGGTCGTCGTCGATGTAGAGCAGACGGATGGGGCCGGACAGTCCGATCGTTAAATCTCCGGCGCCTGCATGACCGACAGGAAGAGACCCAGCTGACGGATCGCGCCGGCGAAGGACTCATAATCGACAGGCTTGGTGATGTAGACGTTGCAGCCCAGGTCGTAGCAGCGCTGGATTTCGACCTTGTCGTCGGTGGTGGTCAGAACCACGACGGGCGCCCGCTTCAAACGGTCGTCGGCCTTCACCTTTTCCAGAATGTCCGTGCCCGACATGTCGGGCAGGTTCAGGTCCAGCAGGATCAGCAGCGGGCCGTTGGCCAGGATTTCCGCGCTGAACAGATAGTCCAGAGCGGCCCCGCCCTCATCGAAATGCTTGATCTCGTTGCTGATGTTGGCGCGACGGATGTTCTTTTCGATCAGTTTGGCGTGACCGTGGTCATCCTCGACCATGATGATTTTGACGGCTTGCGTCACAGTACGCCTCCAGGTTCCGACAGGATCAGTCGTTTGGGGAATTTCAGGAGGAAAGTCGAGCCCTTGCCAAGCTCGGACTCGATATCGATCGTGCCGCCGATGCGCCGAACGCTGTTGCGGACGAAGGCCAGGCCCAGGCCCTCGCCTCTTCGGTCCTGTTTTCCGGAGCGCCGGAACAGTTCGAAGATGCGTTCGTGGTCCCGCGCGGCGATGCCGCGACCGTTGTCGGCGACCCGGTAGACGACCCAGCCGCCGGGCAGGTCTTCGCCGGATATGACAATTTCGCCAGGGCGGCCGGCGTCCAGATATTTGACCGCATTGTCGATCAGATTGCCCAGAATCTGTTCCATCGATAGGCGGTCGCTTTCGATCGACGGCAGGGCCTCCACCAGGATCTGGGCGCCGGCGGCCTCGGTCTGATGGTGAACGCTGTCGGCGATGTTGCGAGCCATGGCGGTCATGTCCAGGGTCTCCGGCAGGAGATTGCGACGCCCCTCGCGCGACAGGCGCAGGATGGCGTTGATGAGCCGGTCCATCTTTTCGGTCGAGGCGCGGATGAAGCCCAGGGCCTCGGGCATGTCTTCGCGCACGGCGGTGACGATGTCGGCCGACACCTCGCGTTCCGCCTCGGCCTCGGCCACCCCGCGCTCGATGATCTTTCCGGCCTGCTCCAGTTCGGAGGTGTAGCCCATCACATTGACCAGGGGCGCGCGCAGATCGTGGCTGACGATATAGGCGAAGCGCTGGATTTCCTCATTGGCGCGGGTCAGGGCGGCGGTGCGGTCGCGCACCATGTCCTCCAGGCCGGCGTTGATGGCGGCCACCTCCTCGCGCGCGTGCTGAATCTCGCCGACATAGCGCCGCACCATCCAGGCCGAGAGCAGCGCAAGGACCAGGACCAGCAGGCCGGTGATGGCGTTCATCACCACGGTCATCATGGCGGCGCGCTCGGACACGCGGGTCCGTTCGGCGATGCGCGCGGACTTGAAGGCGTCGAAATCGTCGATGGTCTGGCGCAGCTCGTCCATATAGCGTTTGCCTTCGCCGGACCGCACCGTCTGGATCGCTTGGCCTATGCGGCCCTCACGCGCCAAGGCCAGGGTCGCCTCCATCTCCCTCAGCTTGGCGTCGGAGAGCCTATGGATTTGGGCCACCGGCGCCCGGAGCGTCGGGTCGGCCGCCGCGCCTTCTTCGAGAAACGCCAGGGCAGGCTCGCGCTCCGCGCGCGCCTCCTCAAAGGGCGTCAGGAAATCGCTGCGGCCGGTCAGCAGAAAGCCGCGTTGCGCGGTCTCCGCATTCAGCATGGAGATCAGGACCGTGCGCGACTGGCGGCGCATCTGCTGGGCGTGTTCGATCGCATCGTTAACCGTGGCGGTGCGCTGTATCATGACGAAGGTCGAGATGTTGACCGTCAGCAGCAGGACGAAGGCCAGGACCAGCAGGCCGGTGACGGATCGCGCCAGGGAGGGCGTGCGCACAAAATCGCTGAACCGCGACCAGCTTTGGCTCGAGGGAAGTTTCATGCGGCGCAGCATTAGCGGCGACCGAGGCTGCGTCAAACGGCAGTCACACGAAACTCTTGGGCCTTTCGCGTCTTCTGATGAGTATGGTCTGGCTTGCCGGTCTGCGGCGGGCGGAAAACGGGGGGAAGAGCGATGATCTGGTGGTGGTGGATTTTACCGGCGGCGGCGGCCCTGATTGGCCTGGTTCTGCTGGTCCGCGGCTTGCGCGCCCTGTTCGGCGGCAGGGCGGTGCGGGGCGTGGCGGGCGCGGCGCTCGGCGGCGGCGTCCTCTGGCTGGCGTCCCTGGCGACCCTGTTCGGCCTGAACCTTCAGACCTACGACCGGCTGACCTATGAACGTCCGGTGGCGAGCCTGGAACTGAGGCGCCTCGGGCCGCAGTATTATGAGATCGAGCTGACGCCCCTGTCGCAGGACAGACCGGCCTCAGCGACCCTCTACCCTGTCCACGGCGACGACTGGCGGATCGACGCCCAGGTGCTGAAATGGAAGCCCTGGGCCAATGTGCTGGGTCTGGATTCCCAATATCGGCTGGAACGCCTGTCGGGTCGCTATCGCACGGTCGAACAGGAACTGACCGCCGAACGCAGCGCCTATGATCTGGCGGCCATCGAGGAAAACGCCCGCAACGGCGCCCTGCCCTACAAGGTCGAGGCCTGGGACGCGATCCGGCGTTACCGGCGCTACATCGACGCCGCCGATACCCTCTACGGCTCGGCCGCCTATATGCCGATGGCCGAGGGCGCGCGCTATGAGGTCTGGATCACCCAGTCCGGCCTGATCGCCCGCCCGGTCAATGAGGCCGCGCGCGCCGCCTCCGCCGGCGGCTGGACGGTCGCCGACTAGACCTGACCCAGGGTGCGCAGCTTGGCGCGGGGGTGGATTTCGTTCTGGCTCATGACCACCGTCTGGCCCCGGAACCGCTCGATGATCGAGCGGACATAGGGGCGAGTCTGGGGCCCGGTCAGCAGGACGGGATTCTCGCCGGACATGGCGATCCGTTCGAAGGTGTCGCGGACGGCGCGGATGAAGTCCTGCAGCCGCGACGGCGCCATGGCCAGCTGCTTGTCCTCGCCGCCGCCGATCAGGCTTTCGGCGAAGGCGTTCTCCCATTCGGGCGACAGGGTGACGATCGGCAGGGCGCCGTCGCCGCCCTGGTGCTGCCAGCACAGCTGACGGGCCAGGCGGGCGCGGACGTGTTCGACCAGGGTGGTGACGCTGGTGCTGTGGGGCGCGGCCTCGGCCAGCCCTTCCAGAATGGCGGGCAGATCGCGGATCGACACCTTCTCGCGCAGCAGGGCCTGAAGCACCCTTTGCAGGGTGGTGACGCTGACGACGCTGGGGATCAGCTCCTCGACCAGCTTCTTCTCTTCGGTTCCCAGCTCCTTCAGCAGCTTCTGCACCTCGCCGTAGGACAGCAGGTCCGCCATATTTTCCTTCAGGATTTCGGTCAGGTGCGTCGTCAGGACCGTGGAAGGATCGACCAGCGTATAGCCGTGGAAGGTCGCTTCTTCGCGCAGGGTTTCGCTGATCCAGGTGGCGGGCAGGCCGAAGGCGGGCTCGCGCATATGTTCGCCCGGCAGTTCCACCTGCCCCCCGGCGGGGTCCATCGCCATCAGATGCCCCAGACGCACCTCGCCCGCCCCAGCCTCCATCTCCTTGATGCGGATGGCGTAGCCCTGGGTCGGCAGGCGCATATTGTCCAGAATGCGGACCTGCGGCATGACGAAGCCGTATTCCTGGGCCAGCGATCGACGGAGCGCCTTGATCTGATCGGTCAGACGCCGCCCTTCCAGATCATTGATCAGGCTGAGCAGCGAATAGCCCAGCTCGATCTTGACTTCGTCGATCGTCAGCACGTTCGAGATCGGCTCTTCGACCTCCTCCTTGGGGGCGGCCGCAGCGGCGACCTCGGCCTCCGTGGGCTGGGGCTTGAGCCTTTGGCGGCCCAGGCGCCAGGCCATGAAGCCCGAACCGATGGCCAGGGCGGCAAAGGGGATCAGCGGCATGCCGGGGATCAGGCCGATCAGACCCGCCGCCCCCGACACCACGCCCAGCGACACGGGGTTGGTGGCCAGCTGGGTCACCAGGGCCTTGTCCGCCGTGCCCTCGACGCCGGCCTTGGACACCAGGAAGCCGGCGGCGATCGAGATGATGATGGCCGGCACCTGGGTGACCAGACCGTCGCCGATGGTCAGCTGCACATAGGTGTTGGCGGCGTCCATGGCCGGCATGCCGTGCTGCAGGGTGCCGATCAATATGCCGCCGATGGCGTTGATGAAGGTGATGATCAGGCCCGCGACGGCGTCGCCGCGCACGAACTTCGAGGCGCCGTCCATGGCCCCGAAGAAGGTCGATTCCTGCTCCAGCTCCTTGCGGCGCAGCTTGGCCTGGTCCTCGGTGATCAGGCCCGACGACAGGTCGGCGTCGATCGCCATCTGCTTGCCCGGCATGGAGTCCAGGGTGAAGCGGGCCGAGACTTCGGCGATCCGGGTCGAACCCTTGGTGATGACGACGAAGTTCACCACCAGGATGATGGCGAAGATGATCACACCGATGATGAAGTTGCCGCCCATCATCAGCTCGCCGAAGGCGTTGATCACCTGGCCGGCGCTGTCGTGCCCTTCCTGACCGTGGGTCAGGATCAGCCGCGTCGAGGCCAGGTTCAGGCCCAGGCGGAACAGGGTCGAGACCAGCAGAACCGTCGGGAAGATGGCGAAGTCCAGCGGCTTCTTCATCATCACGGCGGTCATCAGGATCAGCACGGACGAGACCAGCGAGATCGCCAGCAGCAGGTCCAGAAGCATCTTCGGAACCGGCAGGATCAGCAGCATGATCACCCCGATCACGCCGACCGCCATCAGCACTTCGCCGCGGTTGATCCAGCTCAGCACGTCGCGACCGGTGGGGCGCGCCATGCCGTCCTTCATCATGATCGGCGCATCAGTCACGGCCCAGGGCCTTCAAGGCGCGGCGGGTGGCCTCGGCGATCACGGCGTCGCGCTGATCCTCCGTCGCCGAAGCGGCGCCGGTGAAATAGGCGGCGATGATGACCGGCGAACCGCTGAGCGGGGTCAGCATGCCCACGTCGTTCGTCGTGCCGCGGGCGCCCGAACCGGTCTTGTGCGCGACGCTCCAACCCTCGGGCGCGCCCGCCTTGATCCGGTTGGGGCCGGTCGGGGAGGCGGTCAGCCAGCCGTGCAACAGGGCGTCGTGCGCCGGCGTCAGTCGATCGCTGAAGGCCATTTCGCGGATGTTGGCGACGGTCTGTTCCGGCAGACAGGTGTCGCGCGGATCGTCAGGCAGGGCGGTGTTCAAGTCCGGCTCCAGCCGAGAGATGACGGTCGTCGTGTCGCCGAAGGTCGGCCACCACGAACGCCATACGCCGATTCCGCCCATCTCGCGGATCAGGATATTGGCGGCCGGACTGTCGCTGACCTCCACCGCCGCCTGCATTAGTTCGCGGATGGTGAGCGTCCGCCCCACCGCCTTTTCGGTCACGGGCGCATGGGGAATGATGTCGGCCGAGGTGATGCGGACCGGCCGGTCCAGCCTTTCCTCGTCCCGCTGCACCCTTTGCAGGATGCCCGCCGCCAGAAAGGGTTTGAAGGTCGAGCAGAAGGGAAACCGCTCCTGGCTGCGCCACAGCGCCCGCACCCCGCTGCCGACGTCCAGGGCGGCGACGCCCAGCCGCCCGCCCCACCGCGTCTCCAGATCGTTCAGGAACAGGTCCGGGGCCGCCTCGGCCTTGACCTTGGTCTGGCTGCGCGGCGTGCAGGCGGCCAGGCCCAGCGCGCCTGCGCCGGCCATCAGCCTCCGCCTGTCCAGACCGCGCCCCATGCTCAGGCGGCGTAGCCCGAGGCCGAGACGCCGGACTGCGGGGCGGGAATGACCGTCCCCTCCTCGGCGTATTCGTTCAGCTTGTTGCGCAGGGTCCGGATGGAGATGCCCAGGATGTTGGCCGCATGGGTGCGATTGCCCAGACAGTGGGTCAGGGTATCCAGGATCAGGGTCTTCTCCATCGCCGCCACCGTCTGGCCGACGAAGCTGCGGGTCACGGCGTCGGCCGCCTGGGCCGCCCGGGCCGCAACGCCGCCGCCATAGGGGTTCCCCACGGCCGCCGTTCCCATCATGCCGCCGCCTTCCGCCGTCAGCGGCTGGCCGTCCGGCAGGCGGATGGCGTCCACATCGATCTCGGGTCCGGTCGCCAGCAGCACGGCCCGGTGCATGGCGTTTTCCAGCTCACGGACGTTGCCGGGCCAGCGGTGGGCGCTGATCGCCTGACGCGCCCGCGCCGACATCGGCCGCTCGGGCACGCCGTTGGCCGCCGCATATTTCTTGATGAAGTGATCGGCCAGCACCCCGATGTCGCCCGGCCGTTCGCGCAGGGCCGGCAGGCGCAGATTGACGACGTTCAGCCGGTACAGAAGGTCTTCGCGGAACGTGCCTTCCGCCACGGCCTTGGCCAGGTCGCGGTTGGAGGTGGCGATGATGCGGATATTCACCGGCACGGGCTTGGAGCCGCCCACCCGGTCGATCACCCGCTCCTGGATGGCGCGCAGCAGCTTGGCCTGGAGCCGGGCGTCCATCTCGGAGATTTCGTCCAGCAGTAGGGTGCCGCCGTCGGCCTCTTCGAACTTGCCGATCCGGCGGGCGACGGCGCCCGTGAAGGCGCCCTTCTCGTGACCGAACAGTTCCGATTCCAGCAGATTATCGGGAATGGCCGCGCAGTTGACGCTGATGAAGGGCTTTTCGGACCGGCGCGAATGGTCGTGCATGTAGCGCGCCATCACCTCCTTGCCGACGCCGCTTTCGCCGGTGATCAGGATGGAGGCTTCGGAGCGCGCCACCTGATCGGCCAGTTGCAGCACCGCCTTCATCGCCGGATCGGCCGAGATCATCGGCTTTTCGTCGTCGGCGACGGCGGCCAGGACCGCCGCTATCATCTCCGCATCGGGCGGCAGGGGGATGAACTCCTTGGCCCCGGCCTTGATGGCGGCGGCCGCCTCGCGGGCGTCGGCGTCGACCCCGAAGGCCACCACCGGCACAGTGATTCGCTCGGCCTCGTTCGCGGCGATCAAGGCGGCGATGTCGAGCTGATAATCGACCATCAGCAGGTCGGCGCCCTGCCCCCGTCGAAGCTGTTCTGTCGCCTGATCCGCGCGCTCGACGTGACTGACCTTGGCGCCGTGCGCCATGGCCATCTTCACCGCCGAAGCGAGCTGTCCGCTCAGTCTGCCTACCACCAGAAGACGCATCGTTCTTCTCCTCTAATCCTTCACCCGGTCCGACGCGCAGCGCGCGTCAGCCGCCCGAGTCCTCAGTCTTGATGATTTCCGTCATGGTCACGCCCAGCCGATCCTCGACCACGACGACCTCGCCGCGTGCGATCAGACGGTTGTTGACGAAAATGTCGATCGCCTCGCCGACCTTGCGGTCCAGCTCCAGCACCGAACCCTTGTTCAGCTTCAGCAACTGGGCGACCGACATGTGCGACTTACCCAGCACGGCCGAGATATTGACCGGAACCTCGAACACCGTCGCCAGATCGGCGGCGGTTTTTTCGCCCGCGTCGTCGGCGACGGCCAGGGCGGTGGAGTCGGGAAATTCCTCGAGCGATAGATCGTCGGAGGCCATCAGAACTCACTCCGGTCGGTGTGGATTGGGGGTTCGGCGTGTCCCGCCTCGGCCGCCAGGGCGGCGCTCAGGGCCTCCGCGACGCGGGCGGCGGAACCTTCGGGATCGTGATCGGCGCGACCGTCGGCCCACTCCAGCTGGAAGGCAGCGACCGCCATGCCGGGTTCGTCGCGGAAGGCGACGACGCCGGTGAAGCCGCTGTCGGCGCAGGCCTGTTCGATTTGGCCGCGCACCACCTCGTCTAGGCCCGAGGCCCGGATCACCAGGCGCGGCGAGGCGTCGATCTCTTGAGCCAGGGACTCCAGGGCGGCGCGCAACGGCGCCTGGGGGAAGCGGTGCAGGGCGGCGTCGGCGATGGCCCGCGCCGCCGCCAGGGCCAGGTCGGCGGACTGTTCGCGATGGGTCTGGGCGACGGTTCGCAGCGACGGCAGGGCGGCGGCGGCGGCCTGGGCGATGTTGGTCAGGGCCATGGCCCGGATGTTTTCGACCTCGGCGAGGGCCTCCTGGCGCGCCTCCAGCCGGGCGGTGGCGACCAGGGCCTCGACCTCTGCGGGCATGTAGCTGCGTTTGACCGGCTTCCAGGCGCTTGCGCGCACCACCGCGCCGTCGGCGTCGAACTCGGTGTCAAAGGCGAAGGGGGTGCTCATGTCAGTAGATCAACTCGTCGTCGGAGCCTTGGCCGGCCAGCATGATCTCGCCGCGCGCGGCCAGATCCTTGGCGACCTGGACCATGGCCATCTGGGCCCCATCCACGTCCTTCAGCCGCACCGGCCCCATGGACTCCATGTCTTCGCGCAGGATCTTGGCGGCGCGTTCGGACATGTTGGAGAAGAACATCTCCCGCAGCCCTTCGGAGGCCCCCTTCATCGCCAGGCCCAGCGAGTCCTTGTCCACGGCCCGCAGAAGGGTCTGAACCCCGCCCGGATCCAGCTTGGACAGGTCTTCGAAGACGAACATCAGGGCGCGGATGCGTTCGGCGGATTCGCGGTTGCGCTCTTCCAGGGCGCCGATGAAGCGCGCCTCGGTCTGTCGGTCGAAACTGTTGAAGATGTCGGCCATCATTTCGTGGCTGTCGCGCTTGGAGGTGCGCGCCAGGTTCGACATGAATTCGGTGCGAAGGGTCGCCTCGATCTTGTCCAGGATTTCGCGCTGGACAGGCTCCATCCGCAGCATCCGCTGGACGCATTCCAGGGCGAAATCCTCCGGCAGGGCCGTCAGCACCCGCGCGGCGTGGTCGGACTTCACCTTGGACAGGATGACGGCGACGGTCTGGGGATATTCGTTCTTCAGATAGTTGGCGAGAACCGCCTCGTTCACATTGCCCAGCTTGTCCCACATGGTCCGGCCGGCCGGACCGCGGATTTCCTCCATCAAGCCGTCGACGCGATCCTTGGGCAGGAAGGCGCTGAGCAGCTTCTGGGTCTGTTCGAAACTGCCCATGACGGCGCCCGTGCCCGACAGGCCGGACACGAACTCCAGCATCAGGGCCTCGACCGCCTCGGCCGTCACATTGCCCAGGGTCGCCATGGCCTGGGAGATCTCCTTGACCTCCTCGTCGTCCAGCCTCTCCCACAGGGCGGTGTGGTCTTCGCCCAGGGCCAGCAGGATGACGGCCGCCTTCTCGGGGCCGGTCAGCCGATTGGGGTCCTCGATGACCGGCTTTTTCGAAACCAGCTTGGCCATCAGCCTTCCGCCACCCAGTTGCGCAGGATGTTGGCGGCCTCGTCAGGATGGGCCTGGACGAAGTCGGCGACCTTCTTGACCGAAGACGCCTTCACCTGCCCTTCGATACGGGCGATGTCGATCTTCTGGTCCATTTCGTTCGGCGCAGGCAGTTGCACCAGCTGGGGCTGGCCGTCCGGGCCGATGACGGTCGTGGTCAAGGTGGCGACCGGCGTGCCGTCCGGGGCGGTCAGAGCCGGCGCTCCAGGACCGGCCGCCCCGCCCGAGCCGGCCGTCTTCAGCAGGGGCCGCAGGACGAAGAAGATCAGCAGCAGCGCCACCACCGCCAGAATGCCCAATTCAATCAGGCGCATGACGTCGGTCTTGGAGAAGTCCAGCAGCGAAGGCTTGTCGTCCAGCCCCCCGGGCAGGCCGGTGTCGCGGTTGAAGCGGACGTTGATGACCTCGATCTTGTCGCCGCGGGCCTCGTCTATGCCGGCCGCCGCCGCGACCAGGGACTTGATCTGAGCGATCTCCTCGGCCGAGCGCGGCGCATAGGTCGGCTCTCCCTTGCCGTCGGCGGCCGGGGTCCACTTGCCGTCCACGGCGACGGCGACGGCCAGCTTCTTGACCTCGCCCGGCTCCTTGGTGGTCGTGGTGGTGGTGTTGGAGATTTCGTAGTTTGTCGTCTCGGCGTTCTCGGCGGTGGTCGAGCCGGCCGGCGTGGTCGCGGGCGGGGCGCCGCCCGGGATGTTGTTCGCCGCCGTCACGCCGCCGTCGTTCTGGCCGGTCGTGTCCGAGGACTGCGAGCCGTTGGCCGTGGTCGAACGCACGACCTGGCCGTCGGGATCGAACTTCTGTTCCTGGGTGGTGGAGCGGCTTTGGTCGATGTCGGCCGTCACCTGGACCCGCGCCGAGCCGACGCCGACGACGCCCTCGACGATGTCCTTGATGCGCGCCTGAAGCTGGGCCTCGGTATTGCCCTTGGTTTCGGCCGCAGAGGCCGAGGTGAAGCCGCCGTCGTCGCCGGCCGCCAGGGTGCGGTTGTTCTGATCGGCCACCGTGACCCGGTCCGGCTTCAGATTGGGCACGGACGAGGCCACCAGATTGCGGATGGCCCGCACCTGATCCGCCGTCAGATCCCGCCCGCCCAGGCCGACCAGCACGGCGGCGGTGGGTTCGCCCGCAGCAGCGGTGAACATCTCGCGACGCGGCATGGTGATGTGGACGCGGGCGGCGGTGATGCCGCGCATCGACATGATGGTGCGGGCCAGTTCGCCTTGCAGGGCGCGCTGTTCGTTCAGCTGCTGCTGGAATTCGGTCTGGCCCAGGACCGACTGATTGTCGAAGATTTCGTAGCCGACCGAGCCGGAGGTCACGAGCCCCTTTTCGGCGATCAGCATCCGCGCCGTGCCCACGTCGTCGCGATTGACCATGACGGTCGAGCCGTCGCCCTTGGAGGCGTATTTGATGCCGGCCTGTTGCAGGGCGGCGGTGATTTCGCCGGCCTCGCGCAGATCGAGATTGGAATAGAGCAAGGCGTCCGGCGCCTGGCCCACGCGCAGCATGACGGCGACCAGGACGGCGGTCACGCCCGCGGCGACGCCGAGGACGGCGGCCAGACGACCGATCCCGAACTTCTGCAACGCCGCCGTAAAGCCGCCCACGCGCCCACGCCCCAAACTCACGGGAGACACCGACGCCCCGCTAGGCAGAAAATGCCGTGTCGATGGTAAATGGGCCGTTAAGAGACCTTTACGGGCGAACCGCCGCTTCCAGCTCAGTCAGGACCGGTGGCGCGCCGGACGGCAGGGCCGCCCTGGGATCCTTCAGCCAGGCGGCGATGTCGCGATAGACGATCTCGGCGTCCAGATCGCGGTCCAGCAGGTGCCAGCTGTCGGGATACCAGGCCGTCTTCAGGGCGCCGCCCTCGGCCACGGCCCTTTGCAGGGCCTTCTTCATCTGATCCCTTTTGACGATCTCATCGTGCGCGCCGTACATCAGAAGGGCGTCGCCGCGGATGCGGCCCAGGCTGCGCGACGCCGTCTCCATCAGATCGACCAGGCCGTAGATGGTGTCGAACCGGGTGGCCAGGATGCTTTGCGGGTCGCGGCCGTTGCGGACCAGCTCCAGCGTGTTGCTGGAGGCGTGGATGTCGCGCGTGATGAAGCTGGGCGGCTCCAGGGCCACGCCGCCCGCCAGACGCGCGGCGATGTTCAGGACGGCGCTGTTCAACGGCCCCTGGGTCGACCAGCCCCAGACGCCGGGCGCCAGCAGCACCACCCGGTCGGCGTCGGGCGGATCGTCCGATCCGAAGGCGGCGGCGGCCACCGATCCCCCCATGCTCTCGCCGACCACGGCGATGACGGCATGGGGATGGCGCGCGCGGGCCAGGGCCGTCGCCTCGCGCAGGTCCTGGGTCATCTTGGCGGTCCCCGCCCAGACGCCCCGCCCCGGCGCCGCGCCGAAGCCGCGCTGGTCATAGGCCCAGGTCTCGATTCCCTGTTCGGCCCACCAGGGTCCGGCCAGTCGGAAGCTGGCGGCGTGGTCGTTCATACCGTGCAGGGCGACGATGACCGCCCAGGGCTCGCGGTCGGTCGGGCCCCAGCGCATCAGAGGCAGACGCGCCCCGTCCGACATGACCAGGGCGTGATCCTCCACGTGCGGCCCGGCGAAGCCCGGCGGAGGCGTCATCGGCGGCTGGATATGGGGCGCGGCGCAACCGGTCAGGCCCAAGACCAATCCTGCGGCCGCGATCAGTCCTCTGGAGGTCATGCGCGCATCCTCATCGGCGTTAAGATCGAGGCGACGCGCATCCGCAGATAGGGGATCACCTCGTCCTCAAACCACGGGTTCCGTCTCAGCCAGGCCGTATTGCGCCAGGACGGGTGCGGAAGCACCAGATGGTCGGGGGCGTAGTCCCGCCAGGCCCGCACCGTTTCGGTCATATTACGTTGGGTTCGTGCGCCCAGGGCCCAGGCCTGGGCATAGCCGCCGACCAGCAGAGTCAATTCCATCTGCGGCAGGGCCTGCATCAGCGGCGGCCGCCACAGCTCGGCGCAGCGCGCGGGCGGCGGATAATCGCCCCCTTTCGGCGCCGTACCGGGATAGCAGAAGGCCTGGGCCGCCACCCCGATGCGACGGTCGGCGTAGAAGGTCTCATAGTCCACCCCCATCCAGTCGCGCAGCCGGTCGCCGGACGGATCGGTGAAGGGCAGGCCGCTTTCATGCACCCGCCGCCCCGGAGCCTGGCCGCAGATCAAGAGCCGCGTCTCGGCAAAGACCCGAACCACCGGCCGCGGCGTATGCGGCAGCACGCCCGCGCAGGCGCGGCAGGCGCGGATGTCGCTCAGAAGGGCGTCGAGACTTCCCACGCCCCGCTCATCCCCGCGAAGGCGGGGACCCAGATCATTGGGGGCTTCCGTCTCGCCGATTTTCAGCGATGCCGATCCCAAAAGCCTTGCCTCAAGAAAAGGACTGGGTCCCCGCCTTCGCGGGGATGAGCGGAGTGGTCAATCTTCGATGTCGTCCTCGGCGACCGGCGGACGGCGGCTCAGCGCCAGGGCCGCCTCCTCCTCGGTCGGCAGACGCAGGCGCGTCACGCCGCGGAAATTGTCCGGATCGACCGGCTTGCCCTTTTTGGTGATGGTCAGCCTGCCCTGGCGCATCAGGCCCAGGGCCGCAGCCCGCACCTTGGGCAGCATCCGCTGCCACTGTTCCGGCTGCAGCGCCTTGGCCACCTCGGCCGGCTCGATGCTCTTGCCCGGCTCAAGCCCGGCGAGTTTATTCAAGATTGCGGTTTCGATCGGATCGCTCATTG
Organism: Brevundimonas sp. Br13; assembly: GCF_055391505.1. Lineage (NCBI taxonomy): Bacteria > Pseudomonadati > Pseudomonadota > Alphaproteobacteria > Caulobacterales > Caulobacteraceae > Brevundimonas > Brevundimonas sp. Br13. The sequence goes on from NZ_AP044008.1 coordinate 3,056,013, forward strand.
CGCCTATATGCTGCACCGCGAGACCAGAAGTAAGGCCGAGTCGTCATGCCGAAGAAAATCACCGTCACCGAGGGCGAGTTCGCCGGTTGGCAGACCTATGACCTGCACGACACCTTCGACGTCGTGGTCGGCCCCTTCTACGGCAAGCTCGATCCCAACGGCCACATGCGCTGCGCCTTCCGCGCCGAACAGAAACACATGAACGCCGGCGGGCGGATGCACGGCGGCTGTCTGATGACCTTCGCCGACATCGCCATGTTCCAGATCGCCTATCAGGAGATGGAGGGCGCCTCGGGCGTGACCGTCCAGCTGGACTCCACCTTCATCGACGGCGCCTATGTCGGCGAACTGATCGAGGCGACCGGACAGGTGACCAAGGCGGGCAAGAGCCTGATCTTCGTGCGGGGCCAGATCAACACCGGCGAACGGCTGCTGATGACCTTCTCGGGCGTGATCCGCAAGTTCACGCCGCGCGGCTGAACCGCACGATCAGAGCCATCAAGAGGGCGAAACCGGCGGCGGGCCAGAGGGCCGCCAGTCCCAGACGGCCGAAGGTCAGGGCGCCCAGCACCGCCCCGACGCTCAGCCCCGCCCACAGGGTCAGATAGGCCTTGTAGGCGTGCCGGTCTCCGCCCTTTACAGCGCCCGCCAGGGCCTGACCCAGCTTGACCAGGGTTCCGGTCATATAGGTCAGGCTGACCCCGACCTCTCCGTTCCTCAGGAAGACCGAGTTCTCGGCGCCCATGGCCATGACCATCAGGCCGACGGCCGCAGGCGTCAGCCCCGCGCCCGCAAGAGCAGCGGCCAAGGCCAGCAGCAGCCCCTCGAACATCAGGACCCGGCTGCGCGAAGGAGCGTCCTCGCCGCCGGCGACCAGGGCGCCGAGAAACGAGCCCAGGACGAACAAGGCCAATATGGCCGCCAGATGGGCGGCCGCCGGCCATTGCCCTTCGGCGAGGCTGGCGGCCAACCGGGTGGAATTGCCGCTCATGAAGGAGACGAACACGCCGCCCAGGTGCAGAAAGCCGAGGGCGTCGACATAGCCGGCCAGACCCGCCAGCAGCAGGGCCAGCCAGCGATCCGATCGCGTCAGCGACCGCAAGGCGGCTCAGACCCCCGCCTTGGCGGCGGGGCGCTCGCGGCAGGCGTCGAACCAGCGGTGCAGGTTCTCGAACTCGGCGGGCGGGCGGTAGCGGACCAGCCGGGCGAAGTCCAAACCGACCACGGCGACAATGTCGGCGATGGTGAACCGGTCCAGGGCGATGAACTCCCGCTCCGCCAGATGCCGGTCCAGGGTCTTCATGAACCGCTCGGCCGAAACCCGATTGTACTCAGCCACCTGTGGGATCTGCACCGCCTCCAGAGCCGCCAGGGCGGGATGGGAATGGCGCACGTTCAGCATGATCGGATTGGACAGATAGAATTCGCACCGGCGCGTCCACATCTCGACCACCGCCTGTTCGCGGGCGTCGCGGCCGAAAAGGTTCGGCTCTGGGTACAGGGCCTCCAGATAGCGGCCGATCGCTACGGATTCGGAAATGGTCTCGCCATCGTCCAACTCCAGCGCCGGAACGTGAGGCACGCCGACCTTGGCGCGATATTCGGCCTTCTTGTGCTCGCCCGTCAGTATATCGACGTCGATCAGTTCGACGTCTTCGATCCCCTTCTCCGCCATGACCCAGCGGACCCGCCGCGGATTGGGCGCGCGGTGCGAGGTGTAGAGCTTCATCGGGACGTCTCCGTTGTTTTGGGAAACGCTACTGCCCGAAGACCGTCGCTGGCAAGGCGCCGACGATGGCGGCGCTCATCAGCGTGGCCATGAAGCCGGCGAACAGGGCCTTCCAGATCAGCCCCAGAACCTCATGACGACGCTCGGGCATCAGGACCGACAGGCCCGTCACGGTAATGCCGACCGAACCGATGTTGGCGAAGCCGCACAGCGCATAGGTCATAAGCATCCGCGTCCGCTCGCTCATCGCCTCGGCCGGTATCTTGCCCAGGTCGATGAAGGCCACGAACTCGGTCAGGGCCAGTTTGACGCCCAGCAGCCAGCCGCCCTGCCCCGCCTCGCGCGCGTCCACCCCGATCAGCCAGGCCAGGGGGGTGAACAGGACGCCCAGAATCCGCTCGACCGTCAGCGGCTCGCCGAAGACGATCAAACCGCCCAGCATGATGTTGACCAGGGCGACCAGGGCGACGAACACAATCAGCACGGCCGAAATGTTCAGCACCACCATCAGCCCGTCCGAGGTGCCCTTGGAAATGGCGTCGATGGCGCTGTCGTACTTCAGGGCCGAGTCATAGCTGATGGCCTGGGCCGCCTGTTTGTCGGGCTCGGGCACGATGATCCGCGCCAGCAGCACCCCGGCCGGGGCCGAGACGATGGAGGCGACCAGGACGTGGCCGGCCGCGTTCGGCAGGGTCTGGGACAGGATGCTGGCGTAGGCCACCATGGTCGATCCCGCCACCGTCGCCAGACCGACCGTCATCATCAGGAAGATTTCGGACCGGCTCAGCTTGTCCAGATAGGCCTTGATGACGATCGGGCTTTCGATCGTGCCCAGGAAGATGTTGGCCGCCACCGCAAGGGCCGAGGCGCCGCCCAGCCCCATGGTGCGCTGAAACAGAAAGCCGAAGCCCCGGATCAGCCACTTCAGGATCTTCCAGTGCCACAACAGGGCCGACAGGGCGGAAATCACCATGATCAGCGGCAGGACGTTGAAGGCGAAGGTGAACAGGGCGCCTTCGTTCTGAACCGCATAGGGCTGATCGCCCCCGCCCAGATAGCCGAAGACGAACCGCGTGCCCTGCGCCGTCGCCACGGCCAGGCCGTCGATCGCCCCCGTGACGGCGGCCAGCACCGTTCGCGACCCCGGAATGGCGAACAGGGCCAGCACCAGCGCGGCCTGAACCGCCACGGCGCCGATCGCCAGCTTCCACGGGAAGACCCGCCGGTTCTCCGAGATCGCCCAGCAGACGGCGATGATGACGACCAGGCCGAACAGACTCTGGAGGTTCAGAAGGCTGAACATGAAACGGCGATCCCTGCCCGGCCCGCGCCGGCTTCATCCGCTTCAAGGACAAAGTGACGCGGCTGACAAGAGGCGTGCGCGTATCAGTCGATCTTCAGCACACGGTCCAGACTGACGGCGCCCGGTCCGCGCGCGATCAGATAGGCCAGCGGCCCGGCCCAAAGCAGATGGACGGGCCAACCGCCCGGCTCGACGAAGACCTGGATCACCAGGGTCATGAACAGCAGTCCCGCCGCCGCCGACCGCGTGGCCAGACCCAGCACCAGCAGGATCGGCAGCAGATGTTCCGAATAGGTCGCCAGATGCGCCGCCAGGTCAGCGGGCAGCAGGGGCACGCGGTATTCCTCGGCGAACAGATAGCGCGTCGAGGGGGTGATCGTCAGCAGCCCCTCGACCTTGGTCCGCCCCGACAGGAAGAAGGGCGTGGCTATGCCGACGCGCAGCAGCAGGGCCAGGGCGGCCTCGGGCGCGGCGGCGGTGATGCGTCGGTGAATGTCCGCGATACGGTTCATGGTTGGTCCTTCGGGATCGAGGGTGAGAGGAAGACGCCGAGCGAGATCAGGCCGGCGAACAGGGCGGACAGATCCAAGTGGGGCGCAGCGGCCTGGGCCGCCGCCGCAGCGACGCCGAACGGTCGATGAAGGCGACAGGCGTCCAGGAAGACCCATTCCGCGCGGCTCAACCGCCGCGCCTGCACCTCGGCGCCCGGCCGGTGCACCAGCAAGCCTTCCGCCTCGGCCCGCCACTCGAGAGACGCGTCCGGGGACGGATAACGATGCGCCAGCCAGAGCGAGGGCGCCGTCCACTCGAACCAGAACAACTGAACCGACGGGTGCAGATTGGCCGTTACGCCCGCCAAGGCGGGGCCGAGCGCGGCGGCCTCGCGCGGCTCGAACGGCGCTGCGTCCTTGGCCAGATGAGCTTGGGTCCAGGCCCGATCCAGCCGGGCGCAGGGCGCCAGATAGGCCATGTCCGTCGCCGGCTGGAAACGCGCCAGCCAATCGGGGAAGCCTGCGCCGTAATCGACCAGCACCGGGGTGTCGCCCGGCTGGTCGGCGACAAAGGCGGCGGCGGCCGCGCGAAACCAATCTTCGCCAACCATCTGCAACACGGTGGGATAGTTGGCTTCCAGGGCGTCGATACGGCCCTTGATCGTCGTGTTGCGATAGACGGCCAGCGCACCCAGCGTCCGGTCGCCCGCCTCCAGGTGAGGCCGCAGAGACTCCAGATCGCCGGTCAGCGCCCTGTCGAAAGCCGCGTGAAACCCGGTCACGCCACCGCCTCCGCAGCGGTCAGCGCCGCAGCGGCGCGCGCCTGCTCATCCAGCAGGACCGAAAATTCCGGAACATCGCCGTCGCGTTCGACCAGGGTCGGCCGGGAACCGATGCGCGCGATCAGACGGTCGTAGAGCGCCCAGACGGTCTCGGAAACCGGCGTGTCGTGGCTGTCGATCAGCAGGGCCTCGCCCCAGACGGGATCGGGGCTATGGCCCGCCAGATGCACCTCGCCCACCAGCCCGCCGGGCACGGCGTCCAGCCAGGCCTGGGCCGAAAACCCCATGTTGGAGGCGCTGACATGGACGTTGTTGACGTCGATCAGCAGGCCGCAGCCGGTCCGCCGGGCCATCTCGACCAGGAAATCCACCTCGTCCCAGTCATGTCCGGCCAGGGCCAGATAGGCGGACGGATTTTCGATTAGCAGCCGCCGCCCCAGGGCCTGCTGCGCCTCGTCGACATGGTCGCACACCAGGTTCAGGATCTCGCGGCTGCGCGGGACAGGCAACAGATCGGGGTGATAGAACCCGCCGCGTCGCGACCAGGCCAGATGTTCGGACACCAAAAAGGGTTCGAACCGATCGATCAGGGCGCGAAAACGGGCCAGATGTTCGCGATCCGGCCGCTCGTCACCGGCCAGGGACAGGCCGACCCCGTGCAGCGACAACGGTCGGGCGGCGCGGATCGTCTCCAGCCAGGACAGGCGCGGCCCGCCCGCAACCATATAGTTCTCGGGATGAACCTCGAACCACAGGCCGCGCTGGGCTCCGGCCGCCGGACAGGCCGCAGCCTCCGGGTAGTGCTGGGGCTTCAGGCCCAGTCCAGCGGTCGGAACGGGGGACATCAGCGGTTCGGGATCGGGCTCAGCGAACCCTTGCCCTTGGGCGTCTCGATAGAGGTGCAGGTGCCCTTGGCGACCAGTTTCCAGGCATTGCCCTGATAGTCGCGCACCGAGGTGCCGGCGCAGGTGGTGCCGGGGCCGGCGGCGCAGTCGTTCTTGCCCGCCTTGGCCACGCCGTAGCACTTCTCCATGGCGGCTTCCTGCTGGGCGGTCGGGTGGTTCTGTGCAGCGGCGGCGTTGGCGCCCAGGGCCAGCAGGGCGCCGGCGCCGACCAGGATCTTGGCGGAGATAGTCATGGGATCATTTCCTGTGTGACAGCGGCCCGGAGCGGACCCGCTTGACAGGAAGGGTTTCGACGCCCGCACGGCGAAGGTTACCGGCGCCATCAGAAAAAGAATTCTCGCCGATTGTCGTCCGCCGTGTAACCTCCGCCCTGTCCGACGCGAATGGGTTGGGGCGTGGTCGACAAGGAAGCCGAGCTCAAACGTCTGATGTTGCGGGGTCTCGACGGCGACCCCGTGGCCTGGCGCGCCCTGCTGTCCGAAATGCGCGGCGCCCTGACCCCCTTTTTCAAACGTCGCCTGACCGGCTGCGAGGCCGACGCGGAGGATCTCGTGCAGGACTGTCTGATCGCCATCCACGCCAAGCGGGCGACCTACGACCGGTCGCTGCCCTTCACGGCCTGGGCCTATGCGATCGCGCGCTACAAGCTGATCGACCATTTCCGCCGCCTGGGACGACGCGCCGACGTGCCGCTGGAGGAGGCGTCGGTCCTTTTGGCCGAACACACGGTCGAGGACGGCGTCGTGCGCCGCGATCTGAAGAAGGTCCTGTCCATTCTGCCGCCGCGTCAGCGCCGCCTCATCGAGGACGTTCGGATCGGCGGCTTCTCCTTGGCCGAAGCGGCCAAGCGCAACGGCTTTACCGAGGGCGCGGCCAAGGTCAGCGTCCACCGCAGCATGAAGACGCTGGTCGCCAGCGTATCGCCCGATGAAGACTGACGACCTGATCGACGCCCTCGCCGCCGGGCTGGAGCCGGCCAAGCCCGCCATGCCCAGCCCTGTCCTGCTGGCCGCCGCCGCCGTGGCGGCCGTGGCGGCGGTCGGCCTGTTCTTGGGCTTCCGGCCTGATCTGGGCCAGGCGCTTCAGGGGCCGATCCCCTGGCTGAAAGGGATTTACACCGCCGCCCTTGCGGGGACCGGGATCTGGCTGGCGATACGGCTGGGGCGCCCCGGCGTCGATCCGCGCCCGGCGGTCTTCGCCCTGCTCGCCGTTGTGGCGGCGGCGGGACTGTGGGGCCTGATTGAGATGAGCCTGACTTCGCCTGAGCAGCGCATGGACGACTGGCTGGGCGGAACCTGGACCATCTGCGGCCGTAACATCGTGCTGGTCTCGGCCTTCGCCGCGCCGTTTGTCTTTCTCTCGGCGCGGAAACTGGCCCCGACGCGGCCGGCGACGGCGGGTCTGGCGCTGGGCCTGGCGACCGGCGGCCTCGCCGCCACCGCCTACGGCCTGCTTCACTGCGGCGAGGCGACCGCCGCCTTCGTCGCCACCTGGTACACGCTGGGGATCGCGGCCGCCGGCCTGATCGGCGCCGCCGTCGGCCGCTTCGCCCTGCGTTGGTGAGCCGCCCTCAGAGCTGGCGGCGCACCAGCTTGCCGTAGGTCTCCATCAGGTCCAGCGACAGGGCGCCGGGGGTGAAGCGGTAGTCGCCCACCTCGGCCACCGGGGTCACCTCGACGGCGGTGCCGGTCAGGAAGCATTCGGAGAAGTCCGACAGCTCTTCGGGGCGGATGTCGCGCACCACGACCTCGATCCCCTTGGCCTTGGCGATCTCGATCACCGTCTGACGGGTAATGCCGTCCAGAATGTGCTCGACGCTGGGGGTGTGCAGCACGCCGTCCTTGACGAAGAAGACGTTGGCGCCGGTGGCCTCGGCCACATAGCCGCGCCAGTCCAGCATCAGGGCGTCGGCGAAACCGTTCCGCTCAGCCGTGTTCTTGGACATGGTGCAGATCATGTAGAGGCCGGCGGCCTTGGCCGTGGTCGGGGCCGTCGCCGGGTCGGGGCGGCGCCACTTGGCCCATTCCAGCTTCAGACCGCGCGCCTTGACCTCGGGATCGAAATAGCTGGGCCAATCCCAGACGGCGACCGCCAGATGGACCTTGTTGTTCAGGGCCGAGACGCTGGTCTGTTCAGGCCCCAGATAGGCGACCGGACGCACGTAACAGTCGGTCAGACCGTTCTTGGCGCAGGTTTCGTTACAGATGGCGTCGATTTCAGCGACGCTGTAGGGTATCTCGAAATCGAGCAGGTTCGCGGACCGCTTCAGGCGCTCCGAATGCAGCGTCAGCTTGAAGATTTCGCCGCCGTACATACGCTCACCCTCGAATACCGACGAGCCATAGTGGAGGGCATGGGTCAAAATATGCGTTTTCGTTTCCCGCCAGGGCACGAATTCGCCGTCAAACCAGATCCATCCATCGCGATCGTCGAAAGGAACGAAGGCCATTGAAACACGTCTCCTGCAGAAGTCTCCCTGTTAGAGCCCCCCGAATCGCTCAGGTCAACGGCTGGGATCGGGAGAATCGCGCATGAGCCTGACTGAAACCCGCTCTTACGGCCGCTCGGGACCCATCGCGGGACCGGGGGTGGGCCGTCATCTGCTGATCGTCGATGACGACGACCGCATCCGCGAACTGCTGAAGGAATTCCTGGCGCGGGAAGGCTACCGCGTCACCGGCGCCGCCCACGCGGCGGCGGCCAAGCGGATGATGGAGCTGATCGAGTTCGACCTGGTCGTGCTGGACGTCATGATGCCCGGCGAAAGCGGCCTTGACCTGACCTCCTGGGTCCGCGCCAAGGCCGAGACATCGAAGACGCCGGTCCTGCTGCTGACGGCGCGGGGCGACCCTGAGGACCGGATCGAAGGTCTGTCGCGCGGCGCCGACGACTATATGTCAAAGCCGTTCGAGCCGCGCGAACTGGCGCTGCGCATCGACGCCATCCTGCGGCGCACCGGCGGCAAGCCGATCGGCCCGCGCGAGATCAAGCTGGGGACGGCGGTCTTCGACATGGAGCGGCTGGAGCTGATCCGCGACGGCGCGCCCCAGCGCCTGACCGAGGCCGAGGCCCAACTTCTGAAGACCCTGGCCCTTCACGCCCATGCCCCGGTCGAGCGGATGAGCCTGTCGCCCGACACCGCCGACATCACCGGCCGCGCCGTGGACGTCCAGGTCACCCGCCTGCGCCGCAAGCTGGAGGTCGATCCCAAGAACCCGCGCTATCTCCAGACCGTGCGCGGCGTCGGCTATATGCTGGCGCCCGACTGAGGGCGGACCCGACGCCATGCGGCTGCTGCCCGCCTATCTGTGGCCGCGTTTCCTGAAGCGGCGGATACCGACCTCGCTGTGGGGCCGGTCGCTGCTGATCATCGTCCTGCCCGTGCTGGTGATGCAGGTGGTGGTGACCTGGATCTTCTTCGACGCCCACTGGCAGACGGTCACGGCGCGCCTGTCGGAGGGGCTGGCGGGCGACATCGCCTGGGCCGTCGAAAGCTATGAGGACGACCCCAGCCCCCGCAATCTGGAGCGGCTGGCCAGCCGGGCCGAACGCTCCATGTCCCTGTCGATCGCCTTGCAGGAGGGGCGCACCCTGCCGACCGAAACGCGACGCGGGCCGATCGGGGTGGTGGACCGGGTGCTGGACCGGGCCCTCGACGCCCGCCTGGACCGTCCCTACTGGTTCGACACCACCCGCTACCCCGCCTATGTCGACATTCAGGTGCAGGAGCCGCAAGGGGTGCTGCGGATCATCGCCCCGCGTGAGCGCGCGGTGGCGACCCAAGCCCACATCTTCGTCCTGTGGCTGGCCGTCGCCACCATCCTGCTGATGGGGGTGGCGATCCTGTTCATCCGCAACCAGGTCCGCGCCATCGAACGTCTGGCCGACGCGGCCGAAGCCTTCGGTCGAGGCGAGACCGTGCCCCGGTTCAAGCCGCACGGCGCGCGCGAGGTGCGGGCCGCCGCGACCGCCTTCCTGTCCATGCGCGACCGCATCCAGCGTCATATCGACCAGCGCACCGCCCTGCTCGCCTCGGTCAGCCACGATCTGCGCACGCCCTTGACCCGGCTTCGACTAGAGTTGGCCCTGGCCCCGCCGTTCAAGCGTCAGTCCGCCATGCGCGGCGACCTGGACGAGATGGAGCATATGATCGACGAATATCTGGACTTCGCCCGCGGCGAAGCCGGCGAGCCGCCGAAGCCGGTGTCCATCCGCGATCTGCTGAAGACGGCCGGCGAGGACGCGAAACGCGCCGGCGCCGAAGTCGAGCTGGCGGCGCCGGAGGGGCTGACGGCCTCGCTGCGCCCCCTGGCCTTCAAGCGGGCCCTGGTCAATCTGGCGGGCAACGCCGCTTCGCACGGCGAAAGGGTGCGGCTGTCCGCCCGCGCCCTGGCCTCGGGCGGGCTGGAGATCGCGGTGGAGGACGACGGGCCCGGCATTCCCGAAGACATGTATGAGGAAGCCTTCCGACCCTTCTCGCGCCTGGACGAATCCCGCAATCAGAACCGCAAGGGTGTCGGCCTGGGCCTGGCCATCGCCAGGGACGTCGCGCGGGGACACGGCGGCGACGTCACCCTGGACCGCAGCGACATGGGCGGACTGAAGGCGATCATCCGCCTGCCCGGACAGGCCTCCATCGTCGCCCCCTCTAGCGAAACGGGGGGCCAGGGCGCATCTTCAGTTCGGACAGGGCATGGAGATGAACACGATGCGTAAACTCGCCTTTCTTGCGCCGCTTGCCGCGACCTTGGCCGTCGCCGCCATGGCTCAGGCGCAGAACCCGAACGTCAACGTCACGATCGGCCCCGACCTGCAGCGCCAGGTCGAAAAACTGGGCGATCGCGAAGTCAATGAACAGATCGCCGCCCTTCAGGCCGAGGTGGGCAAGGCGCTGGAGCAACGCTATCCCGGCGCCAAGGCCAATCTGGTCCTGAACGATCTGAAGCCGAACCGGCCGACCATGGAGCAGATCCGCCAGAACCCGAGCCTGGACCCCATCCGCAGCGTCTCGATCGGCGGCGCCGCGATCAAGGGCGAAATCGTCACCGCCGACGGCCAGTCGCGGCCGGTGGACTTCTCCTACTTCTCGCCGAACATCCGCGACGTCTGGGGCTACAGCGTCTGGCGCGACGCCGACCGGGCGTTCGAGCGGTTCGGCGACCAGATCGAACGCGGCCGCTTCTAAAGGGTCTTAGGCGCCCATTTCGCGGTTGCGGCGCACCGCCGCCGCGACCGTGTCGTTCAGCATCTCCGTCACACGGCCGTCCCGCGCCATGGCCTCCAGCCCCGCGCGGGTCGAGCCGCCGGGCGAGGCGATCCGGCCGATAAGGGCGTCCAAGGGATCATCGCCCATCGACTCTGCGGCGGATCGCAGGGTGGCGCGGGCCAGAACGTCAGCCGTGCCCGCGTCCAGTCCCGCCGCCTCCCCGGCGCGCGCCAGGGCCTCTGTGAAGGCGTAAAAATAGGCCGCGCCCGATCCGGCCACGGCCGTCGCCGCGTCCATCAGGGCTTCGTCCGCCAGATCGACCGTCTCCGCCATCCGTTGGAACAGGGCGCGGCCCAGGGCGCGCGCCCGATCATCGGCCGACCAGACCGAGGCCACCCCGCGTCCGCGCGAGACGCCGGTGGTCGGCATCACCCGCACGATGGGCCAGCCGCCGATCCCTTCGGCCAGGGTCGGCGCCGTGACGCCCGCCATGACCGACAGGATCACCGCCTGATCGCCCAGGAAGGGCAGAAGCGGCGTCATCACGTCGCGCCACAGGGCCGGCTTGACCGCTAGAACGATCACGCGCGCCTCGACCAGGGCCTCCAGGGGCGGATTGACCCGCGCGCCTCGACCCCGGGCGGCTTCTGCGGCGGGCTTTTGCGAGGGCGTGAGGATGATCAGATCGGAGGCTGCGACCGTCTGGCTCAGCAGCCAGCCTTCCAGAATGGCCGAGCCCAGCCGGCCGCAACCGACCAGGACAAGGGGGCCTTCCACCGGCTGGCGATCAGGCATCAGGCGTTGCCGACCGTCTCGAACAGGCAGGCCTCTATGGCCTCCTGGGGCTTCTTGTTTCCGCGCACCATGAAGTCGAAGGCGGGGTAATAGCGGTCCGCCGCCTCGATCGCCGCATCAATCATCGAGGCCGCCTGGGCCAGGGTCGGCCGCTCGCCCATGGGCAGGGCCAGGGAATGGCGGAAGACGATCTCGCCGTCCTCGGCCCAGACCTCGAAATGGCCCATCCAGGTGCGCTGATTGATCAGGCCGACCAGTTCGTGGGCGGCCGTCTTGCGGCTCTTGGCCACCTTCAGATCAAGGGCGCAGCACAGTTGCAGGCAGTCGCCCTCGGGCCGCCAGGCGAACCAAAGCTCGTAATCCTTCCAGTCCCCTGCGAGCGCAAAGGCCAGATCGCCGTCGTCGGTGCGATCGAACGGCAGGTTCTCGGCCGTAAGAACATGCTCCACGACCTCCAGCGGGTCGAAGGGCACGTCCGTTTCCTCGGGCCGGGCGATGTCCATCAAGTCTCTCAGTTCGGGCTGCGGCCGCCAGAATCACGGCCGTTAACAGAGTGGTAAGCCTGTTCGCGGATTCGGCTCAACCGGCTGCGTCCCCGGGTTGAGTTCCATCTGTGGACGTTCCCGCGGCGGGCTTGGTCGAGGTCTTGGCGGCGGGCTTCTTGCCGGCCTTCAATTCGGCGATCTCGGCCCGCAGGGCGGCGATCTCGTCCTTCAGCACATCGAACTCGTCGCGACGGACCAGGTCCATCTCGGCGACGATCCGGTCGGTCTGGGCGCGCCAGGCGGTCTTGGCCTCTTCGCCGGCGGCCTGGGCCAGGCCCATGGCGCCCGTCGTCAGTTTGGCGAACTCATCCAGAAGGGGATTGCGGGTCTGCATCGAAAGGCTCCGACTCGAACGTCGTTAACGGAGGGTCACCGACTATGGTGAACGAAACCTTTCTTTCTGCTGCTTCGGCGGCGCCATCAAGGCGTCGTGATGCGTCTTCACAGGCGACGTAGGCGGCGACGCTTGCTAAACCGCCCGTCAAGAGAACGGCCAGCACAGGAAATCCCCTTGCCCTTTCCCGAATTCGATCCGGTCCTGATCCATCTCGGACCGCTTCCGATCCGCTGGTACGCCCTGGCCTATGTGGCCGGCATCGTCCTGGGCTGGTGGTACGCCGCCCGGCTGATCAAGACCGAACGCCTGTGGGCGCCGGGCAAGCCGCCGATCAGCACGACCCAGCTGGACGATCTGGTGCTGTGGATCGTGCTGGGCATCATCCTGGGCGGCCGCCTGGGCTACGCCCTCTTCTACAAGCCGGTCATGTACGCCCGGCTGTTCACGGGCCAGACCCTGGGCGAACGGTTCGAGCTGTTCCAGCTCTGGACCGGCGGCATGAGCTTCCACGGGGGCTTCCTGGGCGTCTGCCTGGCCATCGTCCTCTATTCGCGCGGCCAGAAGATCGACATGCTGCGTCTGGGCGACGTCGTCGCGCCGGTGGTGCCGATCGGCCTGATGTTCGGCCGTCTGGCCAATTTCATCAACGGCGAACTCTGGGGCCGCGAGACGACCGTTCCCTGGGCCATCCGCTTCTGCAACGCCCGTATCCAGCAGATGTACGGCTTCTGTCCCGCCGGCGACGCGCCGCGCCATCCCAGCCAGCTCTATGAGGCCGGTCTGGAGGGGATCGTCCTGCTGTCTGTCCTGTCGCTGGGCGTCTGGAAGTTCGACCTGCTGAAGAAGCGGGGCTACATCACCGGCCTGTTCCTGGTCGGCTACGGCGTCTGCCGCGCGGCGCTGGAGAATGTGCGTGAACCCGACTACGGCATGCCCGACTTCCCCCTGGGCCTGACCATGGGGATGATGCTGTCCATCCCGATGATCCTGGTCGGCGCCTGGCTGGTCTGGCGCGCCTGGAACCGGCCGCCCGTCTCCGCATGAGTTCGGCCGAAAGCCTGAAGACCCGTCTGGCGCGCGAGATCGCCCTGACAGGGCCGATGACGGTCGCCGACTATGTGACCCGCTGCCTGCATGATCCCAAGGGCGGCTACTACGCCTCGCGCCCGGCCCTCGGAGAGGGCGGCGACTTCATCACCGCCCCCCTGGTCAGCCAGATGTTCGGCGAACTGATCGGCCTGTGGGCGGTCGAGACCTGGAACCGGCTGGGCGCGCCCGAGCGGTTCCGTCTGGTCGAGGTGGGGCCGGGCGACGGGACATTGATCAGCGACGCCCTGAGGGCCGCGCGCCTGGTTCCCGGCTTTCTGGAAGCCTGCGACCTGATCCTGATCGAGCCCAGCGGCCCCTTGCGTGATCTGCAGGCCAGGGCCCTGGCCGGCGCCGACCTGTCGCCGCGCTGGGTGCGCGACCTGACCCAGATCGAGACCGACGTCCCTGTCGTCCTGATCGCCAATGAGGTGCTGGACTGTATGCCCGCCCGCCAGTTCGTGCGCACCGAGGGCGGCTGGGCCGAGCGGCGGATCGGCGTCACCGACGACAACGACCTGATCTTCGGCTTGACCGCGATCACCGGCGGCTTCGAAAAGCCCGGCTTCGACATGACGCCGGGTCAGATTTTCGAGATTTCCGAACAGCAGGCGATCTTCGGCCGCGACCTGGCCCTGCTGATGAAGGCCGCCTCCGGCGCTGCCCTGCTGATCGACTACGGCCGCGCCCGGCCCGAGGCCGGCGACACCCTTCAAGCCCTGCGCCGCCACCAGAAGGTCGATCCGCTGGACAGTCCCGGCGAGGCCGACCTGACTCAGTGGGCCGACTTCCCGCGCGTGCTGGAGGCCGCCGTCCGCGCCGGCGCCGACGTCACCGGCTGCCTGGGACAGGGCGACTTCCTGCGCCGTCTCGGGATCGAAGCCCGCGCAGAACGGTTGAAAACGGGGCGCCCCGATGCGGCCCCCGTCATCGACCGCCAACTGAATCGCCTGACCGCCGAGGACCAGATGGGACGCCTGTTCAAGGCCGCCGCAATCTTCTCCCCCCGCTCATTGGTCGTCCCGGGGTGGGACCAATGACCAGCCTGGCCCCCATCACCCATCCGCTGCTGACCGCCGCCGGGTTCGACCACGGCTTCTTCACCCGCGCGGGCGGCGTTTCGACCGGCATATACAAGGGCCTGAACACCGGCGTCGGCTCCAAGGACGACCCGGCCGCCGTGGCCGAGAACCGCCGCCGCGTGGCCGCCCATTTCGGGGCTGACGCCGATCATCTGAACGGCTGCTATCAGATCCATTCGGCCGTCGCCCGGGTCGCCGATGGTCCGTGGCGCGGCGACCGCCCCGAGGGCGATGCGGTCGTGTCGGCCGAGCCCGGCCTGCTGTGTTCGGTCCTGACCGCCGACTGCGCCCCCGTTCTGATGGCGGACCCTGAGACCCGGATCGTCGCCGCCGTCCACGCCGGCTGGAAGGGCGCCCTGGGCGGGGTGGTCCATTCCGCCGTCTCGGCCATGGAGGCCCTGGGCGCCTCGCCGCGCCGCATCCTGGCCGTCGTCGGCCCCTGCATCGCCCAGCCCAGCTATGAGGTCGGCGTCGATTTCCAGGAGCGGTTCGTCCACCACGACCCCGGCAGCGAACGCTTCTTCAAGCCCGGCGCGGCGGACGACAAGCGCCTGTTCGACCTGCCGGGCTTCGTCCTGTGGCGTCTGCAACAGGCCAGGGTCGGCCAGGCCGTCTGGACCGGCCACGACACCTGCGCCGACCCGGACCGCTTCTATTCCAACCGCAGGGCGTTCCAACGCGGAGAGCCGGATTTCGGGCGCTTGATTTCCGTGATCGGGGTCTGACTTAATCCGCTTGCCCTCTCCCTCCCCGTCCGGGGAGGGAGAGGGTGTATCACCCCGCCTGGGCCAACTCCGGTACGCGCGTCACTTCCCGCCACGCATGCGGCGCAGCCAGCAGGGCGCGGACCAGCTTGTTGTTGACCGCATGGCCGGCCTTGTAACCCTCGTATCGGCCCAGCAGGGGCGCGCCCAAGACGTAAAGGTCGCCGATCGCGTCCAGCGCCTTGTGCCGCACGAACTCGCGTTCCATGCGCAGACCGCCGGGGTTCAGAATCTCGTCACCGTCGATGACCACGGCGTTCTCCAGCGAACCGCCGCGGGCCAGACCCGCCTGGCGCAGGGCCTCGACCTCATGGGCGAAGCCGAAGGTGCGGCAGGCCATGATCTCCTGGCGGAAGGTCGCCTCGTCCACGACGAAGTCGATCACCTGATTGCCGATGGCGGCCGAGGGGAAGTCGATCTCGAACCGCATCTCATAGCGGTCGCACGGCAGAAGGGCGGCGTGTTTATCGCCCTCGACGACATGAACCGTCTCCAGGATTTCGATATAGCGCTGCGGCAGCGCCTGGGGCCGGAAGCCCGCCCGGTCCAGCAGCCGCACGAACTCCAGCGCCGACCCGTCCAGGATCGGCAACTCCGGCCCGTCCACCTCGACCACGGCGTTCGATACGCCCAGCGCACAGAAGGCCGCCATCAGGTGCTCGATCGTCGACAGGCGCACGCCCGCCGCATTCTCGATCATGGTGTTCAGCCGCGCGTCCACGACCGCCTCGCCCGACACGGGGATGCGGTTGTCGCGGTCGGTGACGTCCGTGCGCACGAAGACGATCCCCGTCCCCGCAGGCGCAGGCCGCACCGCAAGCCGGACCCGGCGGCCCGTGTGCACGCCAACGCCGGCGATAATCGCCGGTGCGATGAGGGTGCGTTCCTGATGGTCGTTCCGGACCGGCAAAGGCAAACTCGCTTCGTTACCGCCGCAGCCCATGGGGACGGACTGCGGCACAGGCCCGGTCTAACGGTTGGCCGGCAACAGGAAAATGAAAGTCGGGTTTCGGATTGTTTCGTTCTGATACGGACGGAACGAAAAACGCCCCGAAGCCGGGCTTCGGGGCGTGGTGGTCAGTTTTTCCGGCGGTCAGTTGGCGAGACGGCGGAGAAAAGAGGGAATCTCCAGGTCATCGTCAGCCTGGCCCGCTTCCGGCTCCGGCGTCGACTGCGGCTGGGCCGACTGGCGCATCTGGGGTTGGGTGCGGCTGTAGACCGGCTCGGGCTGCGGCTGGGCGCGCTTGCCCCGACCGAACAGGCTCCAGCCGCTGCGGCGATGGTCGCGGTCGTCATAGTCGTCGGCGGTCGGCTCGGGCGAACGCGCGGCGTAGAGATCCCCCTGGGGTTCGACCGGGGCGCGGCTCGGCTGGGCGGAGGCCGCCGGGGCGCGCGTCTCATACTCCTCGACCCACGGATCGACGATCGGCTCCAGGGTGCGCGGCGCCGGTTCAGCGACGCGGATCACCGGTTCGGGACGGGGTTCGGCCGCAGCCGGGGCCTGAAAGCTGGGGACGACGGGGGCGGCTTCGATACGGGGTTCGGGTCGGGCCTCGACGCGCGGCTCCGGGGCGCGTTCGGCGCGGACCGGCTCGCGATAGGTCTCACGGGCGGGCTCAGGGGCGGCCCGCGACGTTTGGGCGCCGTACAGGCCGCCGGCCGAGCGGCGGGCGCTGTGATCGGCCAGGGGGGCCGTCGGCGCCGAGGGCTCGGCGCGCTGCACCACGCTCTCGTCCATGCCGGTGGCGACGACCGAGACGCGGATCTTGCCGTCCAGCGCGGGGTCGAAGGCGGCGCCGAAGATGATGTTGGCGTCGCCGTCCACCTCGGCGGAAATGGCGTTGGCGGCCTCGTCCACTTCCAGCAGGGTCATGTCCAGACCGCCGGTGATGTTGACCAGCACGGCCTTGGCGCCCTTCAGGCTGGTCTCGTCCAGCAGCGGATTGGCGATGGCGTTCTGGGCGGCCATCAGCGCGCGATCATCGCCCGACGCCTCGCCGGTGCCCATCATCGCCTTGCCCATTTCGGACATGACGGCGCGCACGTCGGCGAAGTCCAGATTGATCAGGCCCGGCAGGATCATCAGGTCGGTGATCGAGCGCACGCCCGAGTGCAGAACCTGGTCGGCCATGCCGAAGGCGTCGGCGAAGGTGGTGCGTTCATTGGCGACGCGGAACAGGTTCTGGTTCGGAATGACGATCAGGGTGTCGACATAGCGTTGCAGCTCGGCGACGCCCGCATCGGCCAGGCGCATCCGGTGGCGGCCTTCGAAGGTGAAGGGCTTGGTCACCACGCCGACCGTCAGAATGCCGCGATCGCGCGCGCATTTGGCGATGACAGGCGCCGCGCCCGTGCCGGTGCCGCCGCCCATGCCGCAGGTGATGAACACCATATGGGCGCCTTCGAGGTGCTGATGGATCTCGTCGGCGGATTCCTCGGCGGCGTTCATGCCGACCTCGGGGTGGGCGCCGGCGCCCAGGCCTTGGGTGATGGTCTCGCCCAGCTGGATGCGGCGGTCGGTCTTGGCGAACGACAGGTGCTGGGCGTCGGTGTTGGCCACGACGAATTCGACCCCTTCGAGGCCGGCGTCGATCATATTGTTCACGGCGTTGCCGCCGGCGCCGCCGACGCCGAACACGACGATGCGGGGCTTCAGTTCAGTGTGTTGCGGCTTGACCAATGAGAGCGACATTCTGTTTTCCGACCTTCCGACCCTGCCCCTCGTCCCAAGGCGAACACCCCGCCGAATCACCTTGGTTATGAGCGCGTTAAGGATTGCACCCACGAGGGTTAAGAGATGGTTACGGCGATAATGTGAGTCGGGATTGGATCAACGCCCCAATTGCGGCAACGCTCAAAACAAAAGGGGCCAGCCGAAGCTGACCCCTCGTGTCGAGGTTCCTGGCGTTAGATCAGAAGCGATAGATCAACTGCCCCAGGAAGGTGCGGCCGAGGCTCTGCGGCTGCCCGCCGATCTCGTACTGGGTGCCCGGATAGACGGTGTCGAACAGGTTATCGACCGTCAGCTGGACCCGCGCCTCCTTCGTCACGTCATAGGCGACCGTGGCGGAATGGATCCAGTAGGAACGATACTGCCGAACGGTCGCTTGGTCGATCGTCGGGAACAGCGTGCCGTTACCGGCATACACCTTGGTCGTATCTTGCCAGTTGCCGGTCCATGACATGCGCAGATCGCCCTTGGTGTAGTTGGCGCCCAGTTGCACCTCCCAATCCGGACGAGCGAGAGTGCCCTGAGAATAGGTCGTCGTGCCGTCGAACTCACCGTTCGGCGAGCTCTGATACTTGATCAGGTGATAGGCCGACGCACGAAGACCCATACGGCCGAAATCGGTCTGGCCGTTGCCGAGCAGATCACCGATCTCGAAGTTGTAGGCGGCGTTAAGGTTCAAAGATTGGACGCGAATACCACCCTGGTTCCAGAAGCCGGAGATGGAGCCGTTCGTGATCGTGAACTGCGAGTCACGAACGACATAGGGGCACAGATCCAGACCATTCACGTCAGGGCGCGTGTCCGGATAGGTGTTGCTGTCCATGCAGAACTGGTTGGCGGTCGTGGCGAACAGGTTGGAGATCAGGCCCTTGACGGTTATCTTCACATAGTCAGCCGAGAACACCAGGCCCGGGATGAAGCGTGGCTGAGCGACGAAGCCCCAGGTGTAGCTGTTGCCGATTTCCGGCTGCAGCCCCGGCTCGCCCGCGACGATCGTTTGGAACGACGGCACGCCCGACGCGAAGGTAGACAGGAAGTTCTTGACCCGCGCCGTATTGTCCGCGTCCGACAGGGTCGGATCGATCACGCCGTTCTGATAGACGTTCGAAACCGGGTTGAGCTGCCGAACCAGAGCTTCACAGTTCGCGCGGCGCTTTGCAGGGTTCGGGCCCGAGTCGATGTTCGTCGATCCGCAGACGTCGGTCGAGTTGTTTAGGAACGCCGGCTGGCTGCCGAGGAACAGATCGACGATGCCCGGCTGACGCACGGAGCGGGAGATGTTGCCGCGGAACGTGATGTCTTGAATGGGCGCGTAGCTGACGGCGATCGAATAGATGTCCTGAACGTCACCGTCATACTTCGGCGAATTCAACACGCCGTTGGCGTTCCGGAACGCAGCGGCCGACCCCTCCTGCTTCACCCAGCGCCATGCCGGGTTCACATCCAGCCGGTGAATGAAGGGAATATTCATGTCCGGGCTGACGAAGGGCACGTTCAACTCGACGCCGTATTCGGTCGTCTTGATCTCGGCGTCCGTCAATGCCGTGGGCGCCGAACGCGAGCGTCCAAGCTGGCCGAGCGTATCACCGCTGTAGACGAGGCTTTCATTGCGATGCTCGCCCGAGACTGCGAACGCCAAGGCGCCAGCGGGCAGTTGGATGATCTCACCGCCGAATGTGCCCTGGAAGTAATCCTGACGGGCTTCATTGGTTATGAAGGTGTCCGCCAGAATGTAGTCGCGTGCAGCCTGCGAGGAGCGGCCGACGCCAAATAGGTTCAGCGGCTGGCAAGCATCGACTTGAGCTTGGGTGACGACCGGCTGATAGTTCTGATCCTGCGGCACATCGCCCACGACCGGCACGGTCGGATTGGCGTTGACGGCGTAGGGGACGCGCACAACGTTGTTGGTCAGACCGGGAGGGCTGGTGCCGACGATGCCGGCGCCGAGAGCCGTTTGGCTGCGGCACCGCGTCACGCCCCCGACATCAACGGCGTCGATGGCGAGCAGGAACTCCACATCCTTGATGAACTTGGTTTCGTAACGGAAGTCCGATCCGCCGGTCGAATAGGCGAAGTCCCAGTTGAAGTTGCGGTTGAAGGCGCGGAAATCGCCCCGCAGGCCGTTGACCGAGCGCCAGGTCTTCGACTTGCCGCGCGCCTCGTTGTTTTCACCGAAGATGTCGTAGAAATCGGTGGAGAGAGCGAAAGTAGAGGTTATCCCACGCGCGGCCAGATCAGCGCGATTTTGCGCCGTCAGGAAGGGGTTGTTGACACTGACAATGATACCGCCGTTCTCAATACCCGCAGAGCCGACAGAATTGAAGGCGGACTGCTGGTTCACCGGGTTGATGCTGGTGATTTCCGAATACAGGTTTTCGGTGAAGAAGGTGATGTTGTCGGTGATGTCGTAACGTGCGTTGACGTTGAAGATCGAGCGCTGCTGCTTGAAGCGCTGAACGTTACGGTCGGATGCGTTGTAGAGATCAGGATTGCTGCCGGGGGCGCTGCCGAAGCTGCCCGGCGAGGTCGAGCTCAGGTCTCCAACTGCGAACTGCACCACATTGCCGTTGGCGTCGAAGCGCAGCGGCTGAGCGATGATCGGCAGCAGCGGGTTGCCGCTGGCTACGCCCGGATAACCTTGAATGAACGATCCGATGAAGAGATTCGGATCGAGGTTGGGATTCGCAAGGAAGTATTCCCGCGCCGTCGGCAGCCGCGATTGCAAAATGTCCAGCGCCAGTCGGTTCAAATCGGACTGGGTGGCGCCGGCGGGAGGCGTCACGCCATACGCCGCGAAAACCCGCGCCGCATTTGCATTCTGTTGCGCCGCCGTGGTCCCCGGCAGTGAGGCTGGAGCAAAGTTACAGATCCTGGCGTTCGAGGCCGCCGCCGCCTGGGCTTGGGCCGCCGAGAAGGCGCCGGCATTACAAAGGCTCGGGACCGAAGGGAAATAGCTCCCGGAATAATATCCGGCCGCATCCAACGAGCCCAGAGACGTGTTGCTGTTGAAGCCGCCGCCGGCGGAGGGATTTTCGTAGACTTGCGCCGTCGCTCCGGGCTGCAGCGTCCGCACGGGGTTCGCACGGAAAATCGTT
Organism: Brevundimonas sp. Br13; assembly: GCF_055391505.1. NCBI lineage: Bacteria > Pseudomonadati > Pseudomonadota > Alphaproteobacteria > Caulobacterales > Caulobacteraceae > Brevundimonas > Brevundimonas sp. Br13. Next base: position 3,076,864 of record NZ_AP044008.1, read on the forward strand.
CCGCCGGGCAGCGCCGTGTGCGAGCGGAAGCTGTCAATGAAGACGCTGGGGAAGAGCCCGTCCGCATTGGCCGGAAGGAAGACCCCTAGAGCCGTCGATGGCCTCACGCCCAGAGTATAGGCGGGGTTGCGCACGCCATAGGGCTGGGTGAACAGGCCCGAGTTTCTACCCAGGAAGTCGAAATCCTTTGAGTACAGCGCATCAGTCTCGGAGATGTCGGCCGCGACGGTGACGTTGAGCTTATTGTCCAAGAAGTTTCGGCCGGTGGTGACGCCGAAGGAGTAGGTTTCACCCTGCCCGCCTTCATAACCACGGATCGAAGTGCGGACGTCCAGACCTTCAAAGTCGTCACGCAGGATATAGTTGACCACGCCGGCGATGGCGTCCGAGCCATAGGCGGCAGCGCCGCCCACAGTCAGAACATCAACGCGGTCGATAAGGGCCGCAGGAATCGTCCCCGCATCCACCTGATTGCCAGGTTCGTTGCCCGCCACGAAGATGGTGCCGCCGTTGTTCGAAACCATTCGACGGCCGTTGACCAGCGTCAGGGTGCGCGAAGACCCGATATCCAGAAGGTCCACATACTGCGCGCCAAGGTTGGCCGGTTGAGCCGTGCCGGTCGACACCGCGGAAACGGGCGGGCCTACGAGCGGAATGTCGTTCAGAATCTGGATTGCGTTGGTGAAGCCGCGATCTTCGATCGCCTGACGATCGACCTGGGCGCCAGGGATGGTTCCCTCGTATTGGGGGCGGCGAATGCGGCTCCCGGTGACGACAATCTCTTCGACTTCGCTGGTCGCGCCGTCATCAGCGGGCGTCTGCGGAGCCGTTTGAGCCACCGCAGCCGAGGCTACGATTAGGACTCCAGCCAAAACCGAAGTGCCCAACAAGTATGGTTTGTGTCGCATAAATAGCCCCGAGGCAGCATGTCCGCCCCCCACGGGCGGCACTGTTTCGAGGACGTTTACGGAATTGTATCAGCGCGGCAATACGTCATGGCGGGATTGCAGCGAGAATGCGACAATATGGCCTCATTCCGCAGACCTACGATCTACAAATTATCCCGCAGCCACCCCGCCACACGGCCCACCACATTGCCGCGATGCACCTTGGGCGCATCCGCAGCCGTGATTTGCCGCGCCATCAGCTTTCTGGCGGACACCGCCTCGCGGGGGCCATAGGCCGCCCGCAACAGCACCCCGGCGGTGGCGCAGAAGGCCGGTCCTGACGCGGCGTCGGCCAAATGTGGCGCCCGTTGGGGTTTTCCAAGGCGGACGGGGCGGTCGAAGACGCGCACGGCCAGTTCGCGCACGCCGTTCAGCTGACTCGCGCCGCCGGTCAGGACCAGGCCGGCGCCGGGCTCAAGGCCGACGCCCGCCGCCTTCAGCCGGTCGCGCAGCAGTTCCAGCGTCTCTTCCACGCGCGGGGCGATCACCGTCTTCAGCATGGCGCGCGGCACGATGACCGGGCCGGCCGAGGCGTCTTCGCCGCGCGGCGGCGCCTCCAGCATTTCGCGGTCCTCATTGGCGCTGGCCATGGCCGAACCGTGCAGGGTCTTCAGCCGCTCGGCGCCCGCCTTGGACGTGGACAGGCCGCGGGCGATGTCGGACGTCACATGGTCCCCGCCGACGTTCAGGCTCTCCACATGCAGCAGGGACCGTCCGCCCCAGACGGCGGCGCTGGTCGAGCCGCCGCCCATGTCGATACAGACGGCGCCCAGGTCCATCTCGTCTTCTTCCAGGGCGGCGAGCGACGAAACGACGGGCGCGGCGGCCACCCCCTGGAGATCCAGATGGGCCAGCTCCAGACAGTGGCTCAGGGTCGTGAACACATTCTCGGCCATGGAGACGACCAGAAGATCCAGCCCCAGCGACCCGCCGCGCATCGCGCGCGGATCGTGGACGCCGCGCGCCCCGTCCACTGACCAGGCGATGGGCAGGACGTGGATGGGCCGACGGTTGGGCAGACGGATCTGGGCCAGGGCCATGCCGATGGCGCGGGCCAGATCGGCGTCGCCAACGGGATTGGCGCCCAGGGACACCCGGGCCTGGACGCGGTGGCTGGCCATCTGGCCGATGGCGGTCGTCACGACGACGCCGGAGACCGGGCTCTGGGCCGCGCGTTCGGCCCGTTCGACGGCATGGCCGATGGCTTGGGCCGCCTCGTCCATATTGATGATGGCGCCGCCCCTGACGCCCTTGGACTGGACGTGGCTGGCGCCGGCGACGCGGATGGTGCGGTCGGCGTGACGCACGCCGTCCGGCTTCATGATGAAGCACGAAACCTTGGACTGGCCGATGTCCAGGGCGGCGATCACCGGCGCGCGGCCGGCGCGGGGGTCCATCCCCCGGCCCTGGTCGTTCGCCGATCCACGCTGCATTCCCGCCATACTCCTACTGGTCCCTGTTAAGCGTCGGCGGCGGGGCGCACCGCAATTTCGTCCGGCGTTCTCAGATCGACCCGGGCGAAGCCCAGGTCGAGCAGGCGTTCGCGCTGATCCAGCGCATCCAGGCGGATCAGGGCCGCCTCCTGTTCCGTGGCGGGCAGCTGGATCAGGCTGCCGTCCTTCAGGCGCAGATCCCAGCGGCGTTCATCGACCCGCACCACCGCATCCACCCGGCTCATCAGACGCGGCCGTTGAGCCAGCAGAGGCAGGATTTCGGCGGCGGCCTGATCGGCGCCCTTGCCCACGACCAGCGGCAAGGTGGGATAGCGGCGGGCGTCGGCGCCCTTGATCACCTGGCCCCGGGTGTCGATGACCTTGATCTGACCGGCCTCTTGCCAGACGGCGAGGCGGTCATGCTCCTTGACCTCGATGATCAGGGTGTCGGGCAACAGGCGCACGACGCGCGTGGACTTGACCCAGCCCACGCCCTGCACCCGGTCGCGAATGGCGTCCAAATCCAGACTGGTGATCGGCTGGCCCGAATAAAGACCCAGGGCCTGCTGAATGGCCGGCTCGGCCTCGGCCGAGGCGCCGGTGATGTGAACCCGCTTCAGCGACAGTCCCATGCCGGCCGTCATCCCGTCGATCCCGTGGGAGACGGACTGGCCGATCCTTTCGGCCCGCGCGCCCGTCGCCAGAATGCCGACGACCAGAAGGGCGCCGGCGCCCAGGGCGATCATGACGGTGCGGGGGGAGACGTCGATCCGGCCGATGGCGGCCATCTTGCCGGGAATGGGGGACGCAGGCCGGGGCGCGCCGCCGCGCGAACGCTCTCCCTTCTTGGGGGCTGCGCCACGCGAGGAACCCGTACTCTGTCGCCGACCGCCGCGAACTACCGCGGGCATGAGGCGTCCTCCACCATCCACCGAACCAGATCTTCGTAGCTCATTCCGGCATAGGCGGCCTGCTCGGGGACGAGCGAGGTCGGCGTCATGCCCGGCTGAGTGTTGACCTCCAGCAGAACCAGATCGTCCTTAACATCGTCATAACGGAAGTCGCTTCTGGACACGCCTTTGCAACCCATGGCGACATGCGCCGCCTCGGCCTGGCGCAGGGCGGCCTCGAAAACGGCGGGCGGCAGGACGGCGGGCAGGACGTGGACCGAGCCGCCCGGCGCATATTTGGCCTCATAGTCATAGAAGCCCTTGGTCGGGGTGATGTCGGTCACGGTCAGGGCGCGCGGCCCGTCCGCATAGCCGATCACGGCGACCGCCAGCTCCTTGCCGGCGATATAGGGCTCCACCATCACCTGTTCGCCATAGGCCCAGCCGGGCTCGCCCACCTCGGCGACCGGTCGATTGGCCCCCTCGGTCACCAGATAGACACCGACGGACGAGCCCTCGGCGTTCGGCTTGACCACATAGGGCGGTTCGATGACGTGGCGCGCCGCCACCTCATGCCGGTCATACAGACCGCCGCCGGGCGCCTTGACGCCCGCCGCCTTCAACACCGCCTTGGACTTATTCTTGTCCATGGCCAGGGCCGAGGCCAGGACGCCGGAATGGCTGTAAGGTATCCGCAGGGTCTCCAGCACCCCCTGGACGCAGCCGTCCTCGCCCCAGGCGCCGTGAAGACAGTTCAGCACCACGTCCGGCTTGATCAGGCCCGACAGGACATTGGCCAGGTCGCGCCCCGCGTCCACACGGCTGACGCGCACCCCTTGCCGCTCCAGCGCCTGGGCGCACTGCTCGCCGGAGGTCAGCGAAACCTCCCGCTCGGCGGACAGGCCGCCCATCAGGACGGCGACATGAAGGTCTTCGAATGCGCGGGTCATGGCCTCTCCGATTGCGGCCGAGATGTTTAACAGGCCGTCAACCTTGTCGCCCGCGCGAGGTGAAATTTGTGCGTCAAACGCCGGTGATCAGAGGCGACGCCCGATCCGCTTGATCTCCCACTCCAGCTGAACGCCGGTCTTCTTCAGGACGTCCGCCCGCACCGCCTCGCCCAGGCCCTCGATGTCGGCCGCCGTCGCCTCGCCGGGGTTGATCATGAAGTTGGAGTGCAGCTCGCTGAACATGGCCCCTCCCCCGGTCTCCACGTGCAGCTTGCCGCGCCAGCCCGCCTCGTCCACCAGCTTCCAGGACGAGTGACCGGGCGGGTTCTTGAAGGTCGATCCCCCGGTCTTTTCGCGGATCGGCTGGGTGGTTTCGCGGCGGCTGGTGATCTCGTCGATCCGGGCCTGCACCGCCTCGGGCGCGTCCGGCGTTCCGCGATAGACGGCCTCGACCCAGAGGATGTCAGCCGGCGCCTGCGAATGGCGATAGGTGTAGCCGAAGTCGGCCAGGGCGTAATCGACCCGCTCGCCCGCCCGCGTCAGCCCCCAGGCCGAGACCAGAACATCCTTGGTCTCCGAACCATAGCAGCCGGCGTTCATGGTCAGGGCGCCGCCGACCGTGCCCGGAATACCGGCGTAGAATTCCAGCCCCGCCAGCCCCGCCTTCGCGCCGGCCTTGGCCACCATGGAGTCCAGCGCCCCGGCGCCGGCCGTGATCGTGTCGCCGTCCGTCGTCACCTGGGCCCAGGGACGCCCCGCCAGGCGGATGACCACCCCCTCGACCCCGCCGTCGCGGACGATGACGTTGGACCCCACGCCCAGAACCGTCACCGGCACGGCCGGATCCAGCGCCTTGAGAAAATCAGCCAGGTCCTCGGCGTCGGCCGGAATGAACAGGGCCTCGGCCGCGCCGCCGACGCGGAACCAGGTGTAGGGGCCGAGCGGCTCATCCCGCAGCAGCTTGCCGCGAACGGGGGGAAGGGGGATCTCGGTCATGCGGCTTCGATGTCGGTCCGGGAAAAGTCGTCGCCCTTGTACAGCAGGGGCGATCGCGCGTGGCGGGCGCAGGCATAGGCGAAACAGTCGCCGAAGTTCAATGCCGCCGGGTGACGGCCCTTGCCGTACCGGGCGTGAGCGCGGATCGCCTCGCGCCGCGCCTCGGCGGGAATGGCGACCACCTCGATATTGAAGGTTTTCAAGAACGCCTCAACGGCGGCTTCGCTGTCGGTGATGTCCAGTTTGAGCCGACGCGCGACCGCGAGGACCGCCTCCCAGACGGCCATGGGCGACGTCGTCCGAACCGGATAGGTTTCAAGGCGCGCATAGAGGAACCGCGCGTCGTCCTCTTCGGTCAGGATGGCCGTAAGCGCCGAAGCGTCCACGAACATCAGTCGTCCTCATAGAGGCTGTCGACCCAAGCCTTGTCCACCGGCTGGCCCTCGGCGGGGTCGCCCCGAGCGATTAGAGCGCGGGTGAAGGCGAGGCCGCGCTCGACAAAGTCGGACGGCGTCTCAACCTCCTCCAACTGACGACGCAGGGCGCGACGCACCACCTCAGTCTTGCTGATGCCTCCGATGCGGCTGAGGCGTTCGGCCATCCGATTGACTTCGGGGTCCTTCACATAAAGGGCCATGACATCCTCCAGGGATATACCGTCACGCCGAAGTATATACTTTCCAGACCCCGCCGGACAAGCCGGGCGTCAGCCCAGCGCCTCCAACTGCGCCGGCAGGCCATAGGCCCAGCTGGTGATGTCGCCGGCGCCCAGCAGCACGACCACATCGCCCGACCGGGCCTCTTCCTTGATCAGGCGCGGCAGGACGGCGGCGTTCTCCAGCGCCTGGACATGGCGGTGGCCGTAGCGACGGATTCCGTCGGTCAGGGCGTGTTTGTCCACCCCGTCGATCGGCTGTTCGCCGGCCGGATAGACGTCGGCGACGATCACGCTGTCGGCGTCGGAGAAACTGGTCGAGAAGTCGTCCATCAGGTCGCGCAGACGGGTGTAGCGGTGCGGCTGGACGACAGCGATGACCCGGCCCTCGCTCACCTGACGCGCCGCCTTCAGCACGGCGGCGATCTCGACCGGGTGGTGGCCGTAATCGTCCACGATCCGCACCCCGTTCACCACGCCCGTCGTCGTAAAGCGGCGCTTGACCCCGCCGAACCCGGCCAGACCCTCGCGGATCGCCGCGTCGGATACGTCCAGCTCGCGCGCCACGGCGATGGCGGCCAGGGCGTTGGAGACATTGTGCCAGCCCGCCATCGGCAGGTGCAGATTGTCGATCCGGTGCGTTTCGCCGTTCTGGATCACCACGTCGAACCGGGCGCCGTCCGGCCCCATCTGGCAACCCTCGGCCCGCACCATGGCCTGGGGATTGGTCCCATAGGTCACCAGCCGCCGGTTATCGATCGAGGCGACCAGCTTCTGCACCTCGGGATGGTCCAGGCAGACGGCGGCGAAGCCGTAGAAGGGGATGTTTTCGACGAAATCGACGAAGGCCTTCCGCACCGCGTCGAAGTCGCCGTAGTGGTCCAGGTGTTCCGGGTCGATATTGGTCACGATGGCGACAGTCGATTTCAGACGCAGGAAGCTGCCGTCGCTCTCGTCCGCCTCGACCACGATCCAGTCGCCGTCCCCGACCTTGGCGTTGGTGCCGTAGGCGTTGATGATGCCGCCGTTGACCACCGTCGGGTCCAGACCGGCCGCGTCCAGCAGGGCCGCGACCATGGAGGTCGTCGTCGTCTTGCCGTGGGTGCCCCCGACCGCGATGGAGAACTGCAGCCGCATCAGCTCGGCCAGCATCTCGGCCCGGCGCACCAGGGGGATGCGACGCTCGCGCGCGGCCTTCATCTCGGGATTGTCGGCCTTGACCGCCGTCGAATAGACCACGGCCGAGACGCCCTCGCCGACATGGGCGGCGTCGTGGCCGATGAAGATCTTGGCCCCCAGCTTCTCCAGCCGTTCGGTATTGGCGCTGGCCTTGGCGTCCGAGCCCTGAACCGAATAGCCGATCTTCAGCATGATCTCGGCGATGCCGCTCATGCCTATGCCGCCGATGCCGACGAAATGGACGGGACCGAGGTCGAACGGGACGGGGCGAAGGCGAGCGATCATCCGATGCGCTTAGCAATAGATTTGGCGGATTGCACGGGGGGGCGTGTATCCAAGTTTCGAAGCCGCGCGAACGGATCGCGCGCCGGAACGCCGGGCCCCGTCTACGACTTTAGTCGATTGGCCTTCGGCGGGCCTATCGTGCAAACAGGACGCGAAATCGTCAGTCGTCCGGTCGAGTAGGAGTAGGTCGTGGGCAAACTTGGAACCCCTCTGATATTTGGGGTCATCGCGATCCTGGGGGCCGTCTCGTTGGGCGTCATCGCCCTGCACCAGGGCGAAAGCGTCAGCGCGGTCTGGATGGTGGTCGCCGCCGTCTGCACCTATGCGATCGCCTACCGCTTCTACAGTCGCTACCTGGCCAACAAGGTCATGCAGTTGCAGCCCTCGCGCCCGACCCCGGCGGTGCGGCGCGACGACGGCCTGGATTATGTGCCGACGCCCCGAAACGTCCTGTTCGGCCACCACTTCGCCGCCATCGCCGGCGCGGGGCCTCTGGTCGGGCCGGTGCTGGCCGCCCAGATGGGCTATCTGCCGGGCGTGCTGTGGATCCTGGTCGGCGCCGTGCTGGCGGGAGCGGTGCAGGACATGATGGTCCTGTTCATGTCCACCCGGCGCGACGGCAAGTCCCTGGGCGACATGATCCGCACCGAAATGGGCAATATCCCCGGCATCATCGCCCAGGTGGGCGTGCTGATGATCATGGTCATCATCCTGGCCGTCCTGGCCCTGGTGGTGGTCAAGGCCCTGGCCGAGAGCCCGTGGGGAACCTTCACCGTCGCCGCCACCATCCCCATCGCCGTCTTCATGGGCCTTTACACCCGCTTCCTGCGGCCGGGCCGCGTGGGCGAGGTGTCGGTCATCGGCGTGGTCCTGCTGATCCTGGCCATCATCGGCGGCGGCCATGTGGCGGCTGACCCGTTCTGGGGTCCGGCCTTCACCCTGACGGGTCCGACCCTGGCCATACTGATGATGGTCTACGGCTTCATCGCCTCGGTCATCCCGGTCTGGCTGCTGCTGGCGCCGCGCGACTATCTGTCGACCTTCCTGAAGATCGGAGCCATCGTCGCCCTGGCCATCGGCATACTGATCGTGCGTCCGCACCTGCAGATGCCCGCGATCACCCCCTTCATCGACGGCACCGGCCCGGTCTTCGCCGGCGCCCTCTTCCCCTTCCTGTTCATCACCATCGCCTGCGGCGCGGTTTCGGGCTTCCACGCCCTGATCTCGTCGGGCACCACGCCCAAGCTGCTGGAGAACGAAGCCCAGATCCCGATGATCGGCTACGGCGCCATGCTGTGCGAAAGCTTCGTCGCCGTCATGGCCCTGATCGCCGCCACGGTTCTGGACCCGGCGGTCTATTTCGCCATGAACAGCCCGGTCGCCGTCATCGGCAAGGACGCGGCCTCGGCCGCCGCCGCCGTGGCCCAGTGGGGCTTCCACATCACCCCCGGGGAGTTGGAGCAACTGGCCCGGGACGTGGGCGAGCATTCGATCCTGTCGCGCGCGGGCGGCGCCCCCACCCTGGCGGTCGGCATGGCCCACATCCTGTCGGGCGTGATCGGCGGCAAGGCCATGATGGCCTTCTGGTACCATTTCGCCATCCTGTTCGAGGCCCTGTTCATCCTGACCACGGTCGACGCCGGCACCCGCGTCTGCCGCTTCATGATCCAGGACCTGCTGGGCGTCGCCGTGCCCAGGATGCGCGAGACCAAGTCCTGGGGCGCCAACGTCGTCGCCACGGCGCTTACGGTCGGCCTGTGGGGCTATTTCCTCTACACCGGCGTCGTCGATCCGCTGGGGGGCATCAACAGCCTGTGGCCCCTGTTCGGCATCGCCAATCAGATGCTGGCCGCCGTCGCCCTGATCCTGGGCACGGTCGTCCTGTTCAAGATGAAGCGCGAGAAGTTCGCCTGGGTCATGGTCGTCCCGGCGACCTGGCTCCTGATCTGCACCCTGACGGCCGGCTTCCAGAAGCTGTTCCACCCGGACGTCCGCATCGGCTTTTTGGCCCACGCCCGCAAATACCAGGAGGCCCTGGGCGCCGGCGAACTGCTGGCCCCGGCCAAGGCGGCGGGCGACATGCACCGGATCATCGTCAACGACTACGTCAACTCCACCCTGACGGCGGGCTTCCTGTTCGTGGTCGTCACCATGGTGATCTATGGCGTCCAGGCCTGTCGCAAGGCCTATCTGAACAGCCGCCCGACCGTGCGCGAATATCCCGAGGCGCACGATCTGACCCCGGCCGACGATGCGGCGGACGTCGCCCGTGCCTGATCCCTCGGGCCAGGACGATCTGCTGTGCCTGTGCCGCGACGCCGCCGTTCGGTGGGGTCGCGGCGTCCGGCGCACGGCCGGCGCCATGATCGGCCAGCCGGACTATGAGGCCTATGTCCGGCATGCGACCGCGACCCACCCCGACCAGCCGCCTCTGGACAAGATCGCCTTCTTCCGCCTGCACGAGCAGCGCCGTTTCGGCGGCGCCGGCGGCTTCAAATGCTGCTGAGCTGACGGCCTGGACTTCGCCGTCCTCATTCCGGAATCCGCGCCCCGTCCCAGGCGAAGACCCCGCCGCTGTCCCCCGGCGTCAACCCCGCCGCCACCGCCAGCAGCCGTTCGGCCGAATGATCCGGGCTGAACAGCCGTCCCTCCCCCACCCCCTTCTGAAACGGCGCGCTCAGCCCCGTGTCCACCGTGCCGGGATGAAGCCCGGCGACCACCGCCAGGGGGTGGGTCCGCGCCGTCTCGATCGCCAGATTGCGCAGGATCATGTTCAGCGCCGCCTTGGACGCGCGATAGGCGTACCAGCCGCCCAGCCGATTGTCGCCGATCGAACCGACCCGCGCCGACAGGGCCGCGAACACCGCCCGCCGGTCGCGCGGCAGCAGGGGCAGGAAATGTTTGGCGACCAGGGCCGGCCCCACCGTATTGATCCGATAGTCCCTGAGCAGATGCTCGGCCTCAAGCTGACGCAGGGACCGCTCGGGCTGGAAACCGTCGTGCAGGACGCCGGTCGCGACCAGCACCAGGGTCGGCGCGGCGCCTTGCGCGATCCGCGCCGCCGCCTGGGCCAGACTGTCCTCGTCCTCCAGATCGGCCGCCAGGGCCTGGGCGCCGGGAACCGCCGCCGCCGAACGGGACACCGCCCAGACGGCCTCGAACCCGCCCTCGGCGACCAGACGCTGCGTCAGGGCCCGCCCGATCCCGCCCGAGGCGCCGATCACCACCGCCGATCCGCTCATCTTCATCTCCCATGCCGACGCGGCTCATGATAGGGGCGCGTCATGAGCATCACCACGGTCGGCCTCGATGCCGACGACACCCTCTGGCACAATGAGACGATCTTTCGTCTGACCCACGCCCGCTTCGTCGACCTGCTGGACGACCACGGCGACGCCGCCACGATCGAGGCGCGCCTGGCCGAGACCGAACAGCGCAACCTGCGCCTCTACGGCTACGGCGTGAAGGGCTTCACCCTGTCGATGATCGAGACGGCCATGGAGCTGTGCGACGGCGGCGCCCCGCCCGAGGTGGTGCGCGAGATCCTGGCCGCCGGCCGCGAAATGCTGGCCCATCCGGTCGAGACCCTGCCCGGCGTGGACGAGGTGATCGCCGAACTGGCCGAAAACTACCGCCTGGTCCTAATCACCAAGGGCGACCTCTTGGATCAGGAACGCAAGCTGGCCGCCTCGGGCCTGGGCGACCGGTTCGCGGCGGTCGAGATCGTCTCGGAAAAGGACCGGGCCACCTATGAACGGGTCTTCACCCGCCACGGCACAGGCCCGGCCGAAGCCGTCATGGCCGGCAATTCGATGAAGTCCGACGTCCTGCCCGCCATCGCCGCCGGCGCCTTCGGCGTCCACATCCCCTACCACGTCACCTGGGTCCACGAACTGGCCGACGCCCCGGTGAACGAGCCGCGCTACGGATCCCTTTCCCGGATCGGCGAACTGCCCGACTGGATCGCGGCCGTCGCCGACGCATAAGCTCTTGCCCCCCCGCCCCTCCCTCTCTAAACGGGCCGCTTAACCGACAACCCGACGCAAGCTCCGCATGGCGACGCCCTGCGGCGGCTATGCGCGCGCAAAGAACCAAGGATCCCCTCGCCCCGTGCACGCCTCGGACATCAGTCATGACGAACGCGACGCCATGGTGCGCGCGGCGCTGGCCGAGCAGGGCGACAGCGGCGTGACGCCGCGCCATACGCTGTTCTTCTTCCTCGGCGACGAGGACGCCCACGGCGACCTGTGCGAGGTGGCGCGGCGCGCCGGCTTCATTGCGCGCGGCGAGGGCGACATGACGATTCTCGAAACCACCATGGCGGTCGATGCGGCGAGCTTTGCGCCCGTCTCGGCCATGATGCAGACCTGGGCCGCGGCCTTCCAGCTGGAGTACGACGGCTGGGAATGCGCGGTCGTGACCCACTAGAACAAAAAGAAGAGGCCCTCCCCATGCCCAAACGCACAGACATCCAGTCGATCCTGATCATCGGCGCCGGCCCCATCGTCATCGGTCAGGCGTGCGAGTTCGACTATTCGGGCGTCCAGGCGTGCAAGGCGCTGAAGGCCGAGGGGTACCGGGTCATACTGGTCAACTCCAACCCCGCCACCATCATGACCGACCCGGAGGTGGCCGACGCCACCTATATCGAGCCGATCACCCCGCAGATGGTCGAGAAGATCATCGCCAAGGAACGCCCCGACGCCCTTCTGCCCACCATGGGCGGCCAGACCGCGCTGAACACCGCCCTGGCCCTGGACGCCTCGGGCGTGCTGAAGAAATACGGGGTCGAGATGATCGGCGCCAAGGCCGAGGTCATCGACAAGGCCGAGGATCGCCAGAAGTTCCGCGACGCCATGGACAAGCTGGGTCTGGAATCGCCCCGCTCCAAGGCCGCCCATTCGATGGAAGAGGCGCTGGAAGGGCTGGAGTACGTCGGCCTGCCCGCCGTCATTCGTCCCTCCTTCACCCTGGCCGGCACCGGCGGCGGCATCGCCTTCAACCGCGAGGAGTTCGAGGAGATCGTCCTGCGCGGCCTGGACCTGTCGCCGACCACCGAGGTGCTGATCGAGGAATCGGTGCTGGGCTGGAAGGAATATGAGATGGAGGTCGTCCGCGACACGGCGGACAACTGCATCATCATCTGCTCGATCGAGAACGTCGATCCGATGGGGGTCCATACCGGCGACTCCGTCACCGTCGCCCCTGCGCTGACGCTGACCGACAAGGAATATCAGCGGATGCGGACCGGCTCGATCAATGTGCTCCGCGAGATCGGGGTCGAGACGGGCGGGTCGAACGTCCAGTGGGCGATCAATCCCAAGGACGGCCGCATGGTCGTGATCGAGATGAACCCGCGCGTGTCGCGCTCCTCGGCGCTGGCGTCCAAGGCCACCGGCTTCCCCATCGCCAAGGTCGCCGCGCGTCTGGCCGTCGGCTACACCCTGGACGAGCTGCAGAACGACATCACCCAGGTCACCCCGGCCAGCTTCGAGCCGTCGATCGACTATGTGGTCACCAAGATCCCGCGCTTCGCCTTCGAGAAATATCCGGGGTCCGAGCCCCTCTTGGGCACCTCGATGAAGTCGGTAGGCGAGGTCATGGCCATCGGCCGGACCTTCCAGGAATCGATGCAGAAGGCCCTGCGCGGGCTTGAGACCGGCCTGTCCGGCTTCGACGAGATCGAGATCGACGGCGTCGCCGATGTCGAGGACGCCGGCGCCGCCCGCGCCGCCGTGGTCCGCGCCCTGGGCGTTCCGACACCCGACCGGATCCGCGTCATCGCCCAGGCCTTCCGCCACGGGCTGACGGTGGAAGAGGTCCAAGCCGCCTGTTCCTACGAGCCCTGGTTCCTGCGCCAGATCGCCGACATCGTGCGCGAGGAAGGCCATGTCCGTATCAAGGGCCTGCCCACCGACCCGACCGAGTTCCGCCGCCTGAAGGCCAAGGGCTTCTCCGACGCCCGTCTGGCCGCCCTGACCGGCAAGACCGAGAAAGAGGTCCGCGCCGCCCGTCGCGACCTGAACGTCCGCCCCGTCTTCAAGCGGATCGACACCTGCGCGGCCGAGTTCGCCAGCGCCACCGCCTATATGTATTCGACCTATGAGACCGGCGCCCTGGGTCAGGTCCCCGAATGCGAGGCCGAGCCGTCGGACAGGAAGAAGGCCGTCATCCTGGGCGGCGGCCCGAACCGGATCGGCCAGGGGATCGAGTTCGACTACTGCTGCTGCCACGCGGCCTTCGCCTTCGACGACATCGGTGTCGAGTCGATCATGGTCAACTGCAACCCCGAGACCGTCTCGACCGATTACGACACCTCCGACCGCCTGTATTTCGAGCCCCTGACGGCCGAGGACGTGCTGGAGCTGATCGAGGTCGAGCGGTCCAAGGGCGATCTGATCGGCTGCGTCGTCCAGTTCGGCGGCCAGACCCCGCTGAAGCTGGCCCATGCGCTTCAGGAGGACGACATCCCCGTCCTGGGCACCAGCGTCGACTCCATCGACCTGGCCGAGGACCGCGAGCGCTTCCAGCAGATGCTGGAGGCCATCGGCCTGCGTCAGCCCCCCAACGCCCTGGCCCGCAGCGCCGAAGAGGCCGCGCAAAAGGCCGAGGACGTCGGCTATCCCGTCGTCCTGCGCCCCTCCTACGTCCTGGGCGGCCGAGGCATGATGATCGTCCACGACCGCGAGCAGCTGGACCGCTACGTCCACGAGGCCATGCGCGTCTCAGGCGACGATCCCGTCCTGATCGACCACTATCTGAACCGCGCCACCGAGGTGGACGTGGACGCCCTGTGCGACGACGAGACCGTCTTCGTCGCCGGGGTGCTGGAGCATATCGAGGAAGCCGGCGTCCACTCGGGCGACAGCGCCTGCTCCATGCCGCCCTGGTCGCTGCGTCCCGAGACGGTGGCCGAGCTGAAGCGCCAGACCACCGAAATGGCCAAGGCCCTGAAGGTGCGCGGCCTGATGAACGTCCAGTTCGCGATTGAAGAGCCGCACGGCGAGAACCCGCGCATCTTCGTGCTGGAGGTCAATCCGCGCGCCAGCCGCACGGCCCCCTTCGTGGCCAAGACCATCGGCCGGCCCATCGCCTCGATCGCCGCCAAGGTCATGGCGGGCGTGCCCCTGGCCTCCTTCGGCCTGACCGACGCCCCCTATGACCACATCGCGGTCAAGGAAGCCGTCTTCCCCTTCGCCCGTTTCGCCGGGGTGGACACCATCCTGGGCCCGGAAATGCGCTCAACCGGCGAGGTCATGGGCCTGGACTGGAAGCGCGAGGGCGAGGCCGACATGGCCCCCGCCTTCGCCCGCGCCTTCGCCAAGTCCCAGATCGGCGGCGGCACCCATCTGCCGACCTCCGGCTGCGCCTTCGTCTCGGTCAAGGAGGACGACAAGCCCTTCATCGTCGAGGCGGTGAAGACCCTGCTGGCCCAGGGCTTCTCCATCATCGCCACCGGCGGCACCCGCGACTATCTGGCCGCCCAGGGGATCGAGGTCGGCCTGGTCAGGAAGGTGCTGGAAGGCCGCCCCCACATCGTCGACGCCATGAAGAACGGCGAGGTCCATCTGGTCTTCAACACCACCTCGGGCAAGCAGTCGCTGCAGGACAGCTTCTCGCTGCGCCGCACCGCCCTGATGATGAAGATCCCCTACTACACCACCACGGCGGGGGCCCTGGCCGCCGCCCAGGCCATCGGCGCCATCAAGGCCGGCGACCTGGATGTGAAGGCGATCCAGGACTACGCCTGAAGGGCGTCAGGACGCCGGGTCGGTCTCCGGCGCGGCGTCCTCCCCCGCCCCATCTTCGCCGGCCACGATCCGCGTCGCGGCCAGGTCGGCGGTAACGTTGCCGACGGTGCGGAAGATGTCGGGGATGACCTCGACCGCCAGCAGCAGGGGCAGGACGCCGAGCGGCAGGCCCATGGCCAGACAGATGGGGCCGATGGCGGCGAAGAAGCTGACCTGCCCCGGCAGGCCGACCGAGGCGATCGAGACGGCGATGGCCGTCAGTCCGCCGGCGACCAGGGCGGACAGGCTCAGATCCACCCCGTTCAGCTGGGCAACATAGAGGCAGACGGCCAGATTGGCGACCGGGCTGGTGATGCGGAACACCGCCACCGCCAGGGGCAGGACGAGGCCCGCCGAGGTCTGGGGCACGCCCAGCCAGTCGCGCGCCCGCTCGATCATCACCGGCAGGCTGGCCAGCGAAGACTGGGTCGAGACGGCCACCACCTGGGCCGGGGCCACGGCGCGGGCGAACCGGCCCAAGGACATCCGCCCCCATAAAGTCGCCACGACATAGAGGATCAGGATCAGGCCGATCTGGCTCAGGCAGACGACGGCGACATAGTGGGCCAGGGTGCCCGCCACCCCCAGCCCGGCCCGCAAGCCCACGCCGAGCGCCAGGGCGAAGACCCCGAAAGGCGCGGCCAGCAGCACCCAGTGGACGATCACCACCAGGGTCTCGGCCACCGCCTCGAAGAAGCCGGCCAGGGGGCGGCGCAGCTCGGGCTTGATCCGGGTCGCGGCGAAGCCGAAGGCCACGGCGAAGACCACGACCGCCAGAACCCCGTCGTCGGCCGCCGCCTTGATCAGATTGGCCGGCGCCAGACTGGCCAGAAAGGCGCGGAACCCGTCGGTCCGGGCCGCCTCGCCCACCGTCTGGGCCACATCGGACGACACTCCGGCCAGGAGGGCGCGGCCCGCCTCTGGGTCAATGGGCCACAGGGCCAACAGACCCAGGCCCGCCAGGATGGCGTAGACCGTCGCCCCGACCAGCAGGACGCCGAACACCGTCAGGGCCCGCGCCGCGATCCGCCCCGTCGCCGCCGCATCGGCGATGGAGACGATCCCCGTCACCAGAAGGCTGAAGACCAGGGGGATGACGGTCATTCGAAGGGCGTTCAGCCAGACCTGCCCCAGGCTCTCGATCACGCCCAACCCTCCGGTCAACAGGGGCGCGGCGGCGCCTTGGGCCAAGGCGCCGACGACCACCCCGGCGACGAGGGCGGCGATCACAGCGAAGCTGAGCGAGGTGAAGAAGGCGGCGAGTCGGGAAGAGCGCATACGCCACGGCTAGCACCGGTTTCGTCCGCGCGCGCGTCAAACCTTCTGTCGCCCCTTATCAGCCCATGTCGTCGCAGGTGGAAACGCCCCCGCCGCCGCGGCGTTGAGCCGGAAACAAAGGAGGCTTGCATGCCGCGTCTGAACTCCATCGTCCCCCTGGTCGGCAGCCTGCTGCTGTCGCGCGGCGGCCGTCGTCTGGCCGGACGCCACGCCGGCAAACTGGCTCTGGCCACACTGGCGCTGGAGGTCTGGCGCAACCGCCGTCAGAAGGCGGGTCAGACCCAGGATCAGACGACGTCCGAGCCGCGCCCCCGGCCTCGATCGCGATGGAGCGGCCGGTCCCCGCGATAGGTCTGGACTTCCCCGACGGTGAGGCGGAATAGTCCGTTCCGCCGCATCAGGAGCCGCCCGATGATCAAGGTCCACCATCTGAACGACAGCCGGTCCCAGCGCGTCCTTTGGCTGCTGGAGGAGCTGGGGCTGGATTATGAGGTCGTGCGCTACGAACGCGACGCCAAGACCCGGCTGGCCCCGCCTGAACTGATCGCCGTCCATCCGCTGGGCAAGTCCCCCGTCATCGAGGACGGGGCTATCAAGGTCGCCGAGACCGGCGCCGTCGTCGAATATCTGCTGGACGCCCACGGCCGGGGCCGGCTGCGCCCGCCTCCCGGCACGGAAGAGGCGCGGCGCTTCACCTATTGGCTTCACTATGCGGAAGGGTCGGCCATGCCGCCCCTGCTGCTGAAACTGGTGTTCGGCCTGCTGCCCAGCCGCGCCCCCGCCCTGCTCAAACCCCTCGTCAACGGAATCGCCGCCAAGGCCCAGAGCGGCTTCGTCGATCCGCAGCTTCGCACCCATATCGGCTTTTGGGAGGATGAACTGGGCCGGTCCGAATGGTTCGCCGGGGATCAGTTCACCGCCGCCGACATCATGATGAGTTTCCCGGTCGAGGCCGGGGCGGACCGGGCCTTCGACATAGCGACCAAGCCGCGCCTGGCCGCCTTCCTGCAACGCATCCACGCCCGTCCCGCCTATCAGCGGGCGCTGGAACGGGGCGGCCCCTACACCTATGCGTGATGGCGTCGCGGGGACGCGCCGCGCAACCCGACGGGGATGAAGGCGTTAACGTCTCATGCGCCTTCAAACCATTCAGATCGTGGCCGGACTCGTCGCGGCCGTCGCCTTCATCCTGGCCTTCATGGCGGCCGGCGCCGCGGTGGCGTCGAGCCTGTTCATGCTGATGGGCCTGGCCGCTGTCGCCTGGCTGGCCTACAGCCTCATCAAGAGCGTCACCCACCGCAGCGGCAAGACCAAACCCCCCGCCCGCGCCTGATCTCGATCGGGCGTGGAGGCGCGCCCTTGAATTGCGGCGCGATAAGCCCTATTGTCTATGCCCGGCCGCGCCCGCCCCGCGGCCTTTTGTCTGCCTATTTCGCGTCTTTCCAGTCTCCGGGCGAACCAGAAAAATCACGACACCAATGGAAAAAGTGCCGATGACGGGCGAGGGCTACCGTGTCCTCGACGATCAACTGAAGCAATTGAAGTCGGTCGAGCGGCCGGCCGTCATCGCGGCCATATCCGAGGCCCGCGAGCACGGCGACCTGTCCGAAAACGCCGAATACCACGCCGCCAAGGAGCGTCAGGGCTGGATCGAGGGCCAGATCGCCGAGATCGAGGACAAGATCAGCCGCGCCCAGGTCATCGACGTGTCGAAACTGTCGGGCAATCAGGTCAAGTTCGGCGCCACCGTCACCGTGGTCGACGAGGACACGGAAGAAGAGGCCCGCTATCAGATCGTCGGCGAACACGAGGCCGATGTGAAGAAGGGCAAGATCTCCATTGCCTCGCCGATCGCCCGCGCCATGATCTCCAAGGAGGTCGGCGACGTGGTCGAGGTCAACACCCCCGGCGGGGTCAAGGCCTATGAGATCCTCAAGGTCGAGTGGAAATAACCACAGATCGAATGACCTTCTCCCTCCCCGTTCCGGGGAGGGTCGTCGTGCAGCGACGGGGTGGGGGCGGCCCGGCGGGTCGCTCTTGCTCGATAGAAACGCTTTCTGTGGGGCGTCGCCCCGCCCTCCCCGCCCGGCCTCGCTTCGCTCGCTCCCCCTCCCCGAAACGGGGAGGCAAAACAGATGTCTGACCCCCTCTCCATCTGGGTTGTCTCGGACGGACGTGCGGGTATCGAGAACCAGGCCCTGGGCCTCGCCGAGGCCGTCCAGCGCCTGACCCCCGCCGAGATCACGGTCAAACAGATCCGCTGGCGGCCGCTGTTCGACCGCCTGCCGTCGGCGCTGAAGACCCCGGCCATGCTGGCGTCCGCCCCGCTCGCGGCGCCCTGGCCCGATCTCTGGATCGCCGCCGGTCGGGCGACCCTGCCCCTCTCGACCCGCATCAAGCGCTGGAGCGGCGGCAAGACCTTCGTGGTTCAGACCCAGGACCCGCGCTGGGCGAACGACCGCTACGACCTGATCGTCGCCCCGGCCCATGACGGCCTGTCGGGCGACAATGTCTTTGAAATCACCGGCTCCCCTCATCGCGTCACGCCGGAGCGGATCGCCCAGGCCGCCCCGGCCTTCGCCGACCGGATCGCCCCCCTGCCCCATCCCCGCGTCGCCGTCCTGATCGGCGGCCGGTCCAAGGCTTTCGACCTGACCCAGGCCCATGCGGCGGACCTGGCCGACCGGATCGCCGAGGCCGTTCACGCCTCAGGCGGTTCGCTGATGCTGACCTTCTCGCGCCGAACGCCAGAAGCGGCCAAGGCGGTGATGACCGAACGCCTGTCGGGCCTGCCCGGCTGGATCTGGGACGGGACCGGCGACAACCCCCTGTTCGGCTTCCTGCATTTCGCCGACCATGTGCTGGTCACGCAGGACAGCGCCAACATGGCCGCCGAGGCCGCCTCGACCGGCAAGCCGGTTCACATCCTGCCCATGGTCGCGCTGAAGCCCGCCGGCAAGTTCGCCCGCCTGCACGAGGATCTTCAATCCCAAGGCGCGACCCGTCCCTTCGACGGGGCGCTGGACCGCTGGACCTACGCCCCCCTGGCGGAAACCGACCGGGCGGCCCATGCCGTGCTGGAGGCGATGCGAGCGCGGTAAGCCGATCACGCCGCTCATCCCGGCTTTCGCCGACATGAGCGCAACAGGGAGGATAATCTTCTGCGTCCGATTCTGACGCAGCCGTGGTGCAAGCCACCCGCTGGCGTCAGGAGGCAACCTAAGAACCACTCGCAAAAATCTGCACGAAAGTGCACTAAAAAAAAAAATCGGAGTGGCCTTTAGTCGCCGCCCCCTCCGCCGCCACTGTCACAGCCGCCGTCCGCGCTGGAGTCGGCGCAGCCTGACGTGTCCGACGTCGGCGGGACGGCGCCGCCGTCCGAACCGTCGCCCTTCTTGGCCTTGGCGTTCGCCGCGCCCATCAAGGCCACGCCGAGGCCCGATCCGATGGCCGTGCCCAGGGCGAGCCCCAGGCCGACGTTGTCCATCGCCACGCCCAAGGCCACCCCGATCGACAGACCCATGCCGATCCCGATCGGCAGGAAGGCCGCCTTCTTGTTGCTCATCCCCGTCTCCTCCTCATCTGCGGCGAGACTAACATCGCGCAAACGGGAATCAGCCCCTAAATAGGCGCATGACCCAAGCTCGTACCGTCCGCGTCGCCATCATCGGTTCCGGCCCCGCCGGCTGGACCGCCGCCATCTACGCCGCCCGCGCCTCGCTGAACCCCGTCGTCATCGCCGGTCTCCAGCCCGGCGGCCAGCTGACCATCACCACCGACGTCGAGAACTATCCCGGCTTCGCCGAGACCATACAGGGCCCCTGGCTGATGGAGCAGATGCAGGCCCAGGCCCTGCACGTCGGCACGGAAGTCATTCACGACATCGTCGTCTCCGCCGATCTGTCGCAGCGCCCGTTCCGGCTGAAGCTGGACGGCGGCGAAGAAATCCTGGCCGAGACGGTCATCATCTCCACCGGCGCCCAGGCCAAGTGGCTGGGTCTGGAGTCCGAGGCCGCCTATCAGGGCTTCGGCGTCTCCGCCTGCGCCACCTGCGACGGCTTCTTCTATCGCGGCAAGCAGGTGGTCGTCGTAGGCGGCGGCAACACCGCCGTCGAAGAGGCGCTGTTCCTGACCAACTTCGCGTCCAAGGTCACGGTCGTCCACCGTCGCGACGAGTTCCGCGCCGAGAAGATCCTGCAAGACCGCCTGTTCGCCCACCCCAAGGTCGAGGTGATCTGGAACGTGGCGGTGGAAGAGATTCTGGGCGTGGTGGACGGCGTCGCCCGCAACGTCACCAGCGTTCGCTTGAAGAACGTTCAGGACGGTTCGACCCAGGAGATCCCCGCCGACGGCGTCTTCATCGCCATCGGCCACGCCCCGTCGTCGGAACTGTTCAAGGGTCAGCTCGAGACCAATTCGGGCGGCTATATCCGCGTCAAACCCGGCACGGCCCAGACCGCAATCGAGGGCGTGTGGGCGGCCGGCGACGTGACCGACGACGTCTATCGCCAGGCTGTGACTGCGGCGGGCATGGGCTGTATGGCCGCGCTCGAAGCCAGCCGTTTCCTGGCCGAGGAAGACCACGCCAAGGCCAACCATCCCATCAGCCATAAGGAAGCCGAGAAGATCGGCGTCTGGTGAACGTCCGGACGGGCGGAGTCAGGCGAACAGCTGCAGACCCGGCGGCGCATATTGGACCGGCTGGCCTGTGCGGCGGCGCAGGGCGTAATCGACCGCCGTCTGCACCGCCTGTTCATCGGTCGGCTTGGACAGGACGCCAATGGCGCCCGCGACGCCGTCGCGCACCATGCCCGGATTGGCGGTCATGAACAGGACGGTCACGCCCATCTCCTGGCCCAGCTCGCGCCCCAGGCTTATGCCCGTGGGGCCGTCGGACAGGTGGATGTCGACCAGGGCCAGATCGACCTCATTTTCACGCGCCAGATTCTGGGCCGACTTCGACGTCGACGCCACCCCCACGACCTTATGGCCCAGGTCTTCCAGGACGAAACGCAGCTCCATAGCGACGAGCGCTTCGTCTTCAATGATCAGGATGCGGGCGGTCATGGGCGGCGGTTTTATGTTCTGTGGCGGACACAACGCGGGGGCAGGCGATCGGTTTCCGTCAGAGTGGCTGAAGGCGGTCCTTTTCCGCCGCCCTGCGGCGCGAGAGCGCCGTAGCGGGCAAATCCACAACAATCCTTAAACCGTCGGCCGCCCATTCGCGGTGCAGCCGCCCGCCGAGTTGGCCCTCCACCGACAGACTGGCCAGAGAGGAGCCGAACCCCTGGCGCTCGGGCGGCCCTTCGATCGCCGGGCCGCCGATCTCGGTCCAGGTCAGGATGAACCGGTCGTCGTCGCGGCGCGTGGCCAGCTCCACCCGACCCGCCGTCGCCGCCAGGGCGCCGTACTTGGCCGCATTGGTGGCCAGTTCGTGGAACAGCAGGGCGACGGAGGTCGCCGCCTGGTCGTCGAACACGGCGTCGTCGCCGCTGATGTGAACGCGCGGAGCGCCCGTGTCATCGCTGTACGCCCTGAACAGATCCGCCAGGAAGGTGTGCAGGGTGGTGGCCCCAACCGTCGGCTGAGACGCCTCCGTGTGCGGTCGGACGAACTCATGGGCGCGGGCCAGGGCGGCGATACGGGTCCGCAGAGACGAAGCAAAGGCCCGGGCCTCAGGATACTGACGGGCCGACAGGGCCACCAGCGCCGTGACCACGGCGAAGATGTTCTTGATCCGGTGGCTCAGCTCCTGGCTGACCAGTTCGCGACCCTGCTCCAGCCGCTTCAGCTCGTCGATGTCGGTGCAGGTGCCGAACCAGCGGGTGATCTCGCCGTCGTCGTTTCGGATCGCCACCGCCCGCCCCAGGGTCCAGCGATAGACGCCCGAATGGTGCTTCAGCCGATATTCGATCTCATAGGGTTCGCCCGTCTCCAGCGACCGGCTCCAGCGGGCCCAGGCCCGCTGCTGATCGTCAGGATGGAACATGTCGTTCCAGCCTTCCCCGTCCGTCGATCCGGCTGGCACGCCGGTGAACTCGTACCAGCGTGCATTGTAGTAGTCGTGGAAGCCGTCGGGGCGCGTCGACCAGACCATCTGGGGCATGGCGTCGGCCAGCACCCGGAATTGGGCCTCGCTGGCCCTCAGCCGGGCGGCGACGTCGTCGGACGCCTCCAAGGCCCGTTCAAGCGCGTCCCGGCCCTCGTCTCTCTGACGCAGGGCGCGGCGCAGTTCCATCTGCGACATCACCTGACCGGCCAGGGTCTTGAGCGCCGTCTCCTGAAGCTCAGTCAGACCTTCCGGTCGGGGCTGGGTGTCCAGAACGCACAGGGTGCCCAAGGGCAGACCTTCAGGCGTCTTCAGCAACCGCCCCGCATAGAAGCGCAGCCCCGGCTCCTGATGAACCAGAGGATTGCCGTCGAACCGGGCGTCCTTCGTCGCATCCGGCACCACCAGCCCGTCCTCATTCAACAGGGCGTGGGCGCAGAAGGAGGTCGCCAGCGGCGTCTCGCGCACGCCCAGCCCGACCTCGGCCTTGAACCACTGCCGTCCAGAGTCGATCAGATTGACGACCGCGATCGGGGCCTCGCAGATGCGGGCGATCAAGGCCACCACGTCGTCGAACGCGGCCTCGCGCGCCGTATCCAGAATGCCGTAGTCTCTCAGGGCCGCCAGACGCTCGGACTCATCCCACCGCGCAGCTTCAGCAATGGGGTCGGTCAAACAGGCGTCCTTTCGAGGCCGTGGGCGGGATCAGCAGCTTCAATGCTCGACCCCGCCCAAGCGTTGCATTAGAGCGTTTCACAGCTCACTTGGCGGGTCGTCCGACCTCTTCCACCGCCATCACGGCGACGCCTGCCGGAGCGGGCTCCGGCTCCGGCTTGGCCTCCAGGGCCTGAAGCCGCGCATTGATGGCGGCGACCTCTTCCTGGGTGGGCAGACGACGCCCGCCCAGGCTGACCACGCCCACCACCCTTTGACGTCCATCGACCTCGACGGTCTTAAGCGGGGCCGCCTGCCCTGCCTCGGCGGGGACCGCGTCCGGGTCGGGGCCTCCGGTCCCCTGGCCGGGTTGGACGCCGGGCCGGGGGCGAGCGAACCGCGCCTCGTCGATCAGCGGCTCCCGCCCCTTGTAAAGGGCGCGGAAGGCGGCGGTTTCGCCGTAAAGCCCTTTCCAGCGATAGAAGACGTGCGTCCCGATCTTGTTGACGCGCGAGACGGTCGGCGCCCACCAGGGATCCACATAGTCGGCGTGATAGTGGGTGGCGGTCCCCACCGTCTGGGCCACATAGCCGTTCAGGGCCTTTTCGGCCGCCTTGCGCGCCCGCTCCCACGCCCAGGGAACCGGCGCCTGAGAGAGGGCGCCGTCGCAGGTGAAGCTGAACTGGCACCCGGTCGTCCGCTCGGCGCCTTCAAACACAACGCCGCACACCGTGTCGGCGTAGTTGGGATCGCGCACGCGGTTCAGCACCACCTGAGCCACCGCCGCCTGGCCCTCGTCGGGCTCCAGCGCCGCCTCATAATAGACCGCCTGGGTCAGGCACCGCAGGGCGCGACGGCGATCCTCGGCCCCGCCCTTGAAGACGAAGGGCCGCGCCGGACGCAGGGCTCCGGCCGTCGCCAGGGTCGCACCTGGGGTGAAGGCCGCCGGGGTCAGGGCCGGATCGTGCCGCTGCGCCAGCGCCAGCTGCGAGGCGCTCAGCCGTCCCTCAAGAGCGGCCAGGCCGTGGGGCCCCAGATCGCCCTGGGTGATCCGCGCCACGGCCTCCGCCGTCCGATCCGCATCCGGCCGCACGGCCGAGCCGGCCGACAGGGCGACGCCCAGCACGGCGGCGGCGGCGGGCAAGGCCGCAGCCGAGCGCTTCACCGCCGCCCAAATCCGGATCCAATGGGTGAGGACCATTCTGTTCCACAGCAGGCGCGACCGGGTCATGGACGCAGGAGACCCGGACCGTGCCCGCATTTCGGGGCCGTTTTCAGGCGGACCGCCGATCCGCCTTATCGACCGCCCAGGCTGGCCCGCAACATCCAGGCGAACTTCTCGTGCGCCGCCAGACGCTGGGTCAGCAGATCCACGGTCACGTCGTCGCCGTCGCCGTCCGCCACGTCCAGGGCGGAGCGCATGGTGGCGATCAGGGTCTCATGATCGCGCATCAGCTCGCGCAGCATGTCGGGCGCGTCCTTTTCCGGCTCGCCGTCGCGAATACTGGTCAGGTTGGCGAAGGCGCCGTAGCCCTGCGGCGCCAACTCGCCCAGGGCGCGGATACGTTCGGCGATGTCGTCCAGGGCCGCCCACTGGTCGCGATACTGCTGCTCCAGCATATTGTGCAGCGAGAAGAATTCAGGCCCCCGCACGTTCCAATGATAGCCGTGGGTCTTCAGATAGACGGCGTAGGCGTCCGCCAGAACCCGGGTCAGCTGCTCAACCACGTCGCCGCGCTCGCTCTGGGACAGTCCGGTGTCAATGGTTGCGGTCATAATACGCTCCGTGGGTGTGAGTTCGTCGCCGGCAATCTAGACGGAATCCGGCAGGCAGGAACGCAAAACCGCAACAAGCGTTGCATCACATAACGTCGCATCGAACGACGTGAGGGGACGGGCACAATATGACGCCAGGCGCGGTCTTTCGCCGATTTCTGAACGCCGAAGCCGGTCTCCTCGTTCTCGCCCGTCTGAAGTCCGGTCCCACCTGGCGGAGAATTCTGGTCGGCTTGGCCGGCGCCGGCGCAGGACTGGCGGTGCGGGCGGCCACCGCCGGCTTTTACGGCGGGATCACCGGCTTCATGATCCTACTGCCGGGCGTCATTCTGGCGGCCTTGGCCGGCGGACGTCTGGCGGGTCTGACGGCGGTTGCGGGGTCTCTGCTGGGCGGCTGGGCGCTGGTCGCCTTGAACCCCGGCCCGACGACCCCGCATCTGGGCGTGGTCGCCACCTCCAACTTCGTCTTGGTGGGCCTGTTCTGCACCTGGCTGGGCGCCTCCTTGCGCCAGACCCTGATCCGGCTGGATTCCGTCGTCTCGGCCCTGTCCCTGTCCAACGCGCGGTTTGACGAGACCGGCGCCTTTCTGGGCTATGCCGGGATCAACCTGAACGTGGACGGGGCGCGCGAACCGCTGGAGAAGGCCGCCCGCGCCGAGCGCCGCCAGCATTTCCTTCTGAACCTCAGCGACCGCCTGCGCGACCTGTCCGACCCGGAGCGGATGATGGCCGAGGTCGAGGCGTCCCTGGGCGGCCTGCTGAGCGCGAACCGCGTCGGCTACGGCGAGGTGGACGAGACGGGCGAAGTCGTCTCCTTGAGCCGCGACTGGATTCAGGGCGTCGCCAGCGTTCACGGGCGCGCGCCGAGCGTCTTCAATCCCGCCCTCGTCGCCGACCTGTTGGACGGTCGGACCATCCGCATCGACGACGTCCGCGACGACCCCCGGTCGGCCCCCATCGCCGGCGCCTTCGCCGAGATCCAGACCCGCGCCGTGATCCGAGCGCCGCTGATCCGCAACGGCCGATTGCGCGCCTTCCTCTATGTCCACGCCGCCGCCCCCCGACGCTGGACTGACGCGGAGGTCCAGCTGGTCGAGGAGGTCGCCGCCCGCACCTGGGTCGAGATCGAACGCGCCCGCGCCGAGACCGAGACCCGCGAGAGCGAACAGCGCTTCCGCGCCATCGCCGACACCGCGCCGGTCCTGATCTGGGTCACGCGCCAGGATCGCCGCCGCGCCTTCATCAACCAGGCCTATGCGGACTTCTTCGGCGCGGACTATGAGACGGCCCTTGCGGCGGACTGGCGCGCCCGACTGCACCCGGACGACCAGGACCGCATCCTTCGAGAGTCCCTGGCCGGAGAGGCGACGAGAGAACCGTTTTCTCTAGAGGCACGATATCGGCGTCATGACGGCGAGTGGCGCTGGCTGAAGTCCTTCTCTCGTCCGCGCATGGCCGGAAGCGAGTTGATCGGCTTCGTCGGCGTCGCCTTCGACGTCACCGACATGCGCGAAGCCCAAGCCCGCCTGACCGAATCCGAAAGCCGCTTCCGCACCGTCGCGGACAGCGCTCCGGCCATGATCTGGATGACGGATGCGACGCCCCGGATCGTCTTCGCCAACAAGCGCTATCGTCTGTTCTGCGACATCCGCTCGCAGCGCCAACTGCTGGACGGCTGGCGCAGGCTGATGCATCCGGACGATGAGACGGTGTTCGACGCCGCCTTCCTGCGGGCCTTCCAGGCGCGGGATCGGTTCGAGGCGCTCAGCCGGGCCAATCATCCGACCCTGGGGCTGCGCTGGCTCCGGACCGAGGGCGTGCCCCGCTTCGATGCGGCCGGCGCCTTCCAGGGTTATGTGGGCGCCACCATCGACGTCACCGACGCCAAACGCGCCGAGGACGACCTGAAGCACATCAATGAGCTGCTGGAGGAACGGGTCGCGGAGGCCCTGACCGAAAAGGCCGCCGCAGAGGCCCATCTGATGCACGCCCAGCGGATGGAGGCGGTCGGCCGCCTCACCGGCGGTGTCGCCCACGATTTCAACAATCTGCTGACGGTGGTGATCGGGGCGCTGGACATCATCCTGCGCTCCGACGACGCCGCAAAACGCAAGAAGCTGGGCGAGGCCGCCCTGGCCGCCGCCCGTCGGGGAGAGAGCCTGACCCACCAGCTTCTGGCCTTCTCGCGCCGTCAGGCCCTGCGTCCCGAGGCGGTCGATCTGAACGGCCTGATCCGCGAGGGCGAGCCCTTGCTGCGCCGGGCCGTCGGCGAGGCCGTGGACTTCAAGATCCGGCTGAAGCGCGGCGGCGTTCGCGTCAACGTCGATCCCGCTCAGTTCGAGGCCGCCCTGCTGAACCTGGTCGTCAACGCCCGCGACGCCCTGGGCGACGTGACCGGGCGCGACGCCGCATCAGCCGATGCGGCCAGCAAGGCCGACGGCTCGCCTCGATCGGGTCGAGACGGCCCCGTCCGCGCCGGCGCCCGCATCACGATCCAAACCCAGGCCTGTTCCGTAGCGGCGGGGCAGATCCCGGAACTGGCGGCGGGCGACTATGTCTGCGTCGCCGTGTCCGACAACGGATCGGGCATGTCGGCCGATGTCATCGACCGCGTCTTCGAACCCTTCTTCACCACCAAGCCAATCGGCAAGGGCACGGGCCTGGGCCTCAGCCAGGTCTATGGCTTCGCGCGACAGTCGGGCGGCGGGGTCCACATCGCTTCCAGCCCCGGCCGCGGCTCGGAGATTCGCCTCTATCTGCCGCCGCTGATCGCGGACAAGGCCGCCCCGTCGCCCGAACCGGCCGACGTCGACGCCGCCCTGCCGAACGGCCACCGCCTGCTGCTGGTGGAGGACGACGCGGATGTCGCGGCCATCGCCCTGGATCAGTTGGAAAGCTTCGGCCTGGACGTCGAATGGGTCGAGAACGGCCCCGAGGCGCTGAAGGCCCTGGAACGGGCGCGCTTCGACGTCATGTTGACCGATGTGGTCATGCCGGGCGGCATGAGCGGCGTCGATCTGGCGCGTCAGGCCGCGCGTGACTGGCCCCAGATGCGGATCGTCCTGACCTCGGGTTATGTGGGCGACGATGTGGACCAGGTTCTGGCCGACACGCCCTGGCCCTTCCTGCGCAAACCCTATTCGCCCGAGCAATTGCGCGCCGTTCTTTCGACGGCGGGGCCGCGGCCAAACCATTAGATCCAAGAAAAACGCGCCGCAGAGGCTGCGGCGCGTTTTTCTTCGTCAGTTCCAAGGCCGCCTCAGCGGCGCGCCTTGCGGGCGGCGTAGCGCGCGTCGCGCCTGGCCTTCTGCTCTTCCTTGGTCAGTTGCTTGCGCGCCTTGCGGTCGGCCCGCTTCTCGGCCTCGATCGCTTCCTGAGCGGCCATTTCGGCGGCCAGGCGCGCAGCCTCCTTCTCGGCCTTCTCGCGGCGCTGTTCCGCCTTGGCCAGTTCGTGCTGCTGGCGCAGGGCTTCCTTTTCGGCGGCGCGCTTCTCAGCCAGGCGCTCGAATTCGGGATCGGGGGCGGCGGGCTTGGGCTTGAACTTTGCGAGCAGAGCCTTCTTGGCTTCCTGCTGGGCGGTCAGGCGGTCGGTAAATCCGGTCTTCAAATCTTTCATGCGAAAGCGTCAGGGTTCCTTGTGATCGGCCAGCGGCCATCGGGGGTCGGGCGGCGGAGAACGGGCGCGTCCCGAAGCGGGGCGCACAAAGCCTATGCAGGGGCCAAAAGCAAGGTTCGCCGCCACGAAATCGGCCGCGTGCACGAAATGGCGCGCTTGAGGCGCCCTTACCTGCTCCAGTGATGCAGATAGGTCGCGCCCGCCCCTTTGCAAGGGGCAGGCGCAAGGGCGGGTTCGTCAGTTGGGCTTCTGCGCCTGGCCGACGACGGTTCCGGCCGCTCCACCGACGGCGGCGCCCACGGGTCCGCCCACCACAGCCCCCGCCACGGCGCCGCTCGCGGCCTTTTGCTCGATAGTGGTCCCGCAGGCCGTCAGCGCCAGGGCGCCGGCGGCGATGCAGGTCGTGATGATCATGCGCGACATGGCGTCTCTCCAAAAGGTGACGCTTGAACGCCGCGCCGCGCTTGAGGTTCCCAGAGAGATCCAGAACTGGCGAATACGGAAAACGGACCAACGGACAACACAATCCGCGCGCCATTCAGCAGATATGGGGAAATGTGACAATCTACAGCCGAGACGCCGTGCAACCCTATACAGTATTCGCTCTATCCACTGTCGCAATCTGGCCCATATTGTCATGCCGTCGGGGCAACATCGTAAAAATACCTAATCCTTTCGTCGCCTTAACCAGCCGCTTGCGAATCAGCCACATTCAGGTCACAAACTTCGCTATATAGGGCCGTCCTCGACGCACGGGCTGTATGTGCCGCGCGCCGAATGCCGGCTGGGCCGGCGACCGTTTCGGGTCGCCCGCCGGCGAGACTACCCGGGGGCAGCGTTTCTCGCCCTGCTGAACAGGATGAACTCGTTGTCGCATTCCTCGCAGACGCGCGGCCCCGCCCGCACCGATCATGTGGCGAAGATCAAGCCCGTGACGGCGGCCGCGGCCTTTGGCTGTCTGGTGGGACTGGCGATCGGCGGCGCCTATCTGGGCGGGACCATGGCGCGCAATGCGACGCTGCGGGCCCAGGCCGAACGCATCCAGGGCGCCACCGCCGCCGGCTTCACCGAAGAAGCCCTGTCCGCCGCCGCCGGCGGTCTGGACGCCAGCGCCCTGTCGATCGCTCGTCGGCACGACCCCTACACCAGCGCCGGCGCCGCCGAGCGCGATCGCCAGGCCGAGCTTCTGGCGGCCCGTCTGGATCAGTTGGACGCCAACCGCGATCCCAAACTGCGCCACGCCAATCTCTCCACCCCCGTCGGCGCCAAGCCCTTCCGCCTGGATCACGCCCTGGACGCCAGCCGCGACCTCGATTGCCTGACCCAGGTCGTCTATTATGAAGCGCGGGGCGAGGGCCGCGACGGCATGCGGGCCGTGGCCCAGGTCGTCCTGAACCGCGTCCGCCACCCCGCCTTCCCCAAGAGCATCTGCGCCGTCGTCTATCAGGGCGCCGCGCGCCGCACCGGCTGCCAGTTCTCCTTCACCTGCAACGGCGTGATGCGCGGCCGGATCAATCAGGCCGCCTGGAACCGAGCGCGCGGCATCGCCTCCTCGGCCCTGTCCGGATCGGTTTATGCGGGCGTCGGCAACGCCACCCATTTCCACACCACCGGCGTGTCGCCCGACTGGCGCAACACCCTGATCCGGGTGAACCAGGTGGGCAGCCATCTCTTCTATCGGTTCGGCGGTCGCGCCGGCTCAGGCGGGGCCTTCACCTACGCCGCCCGTCCGTCTCAGGCCGACGATCAGCCCCGTCTGATCCAGGCGGGTCTCAATCCCGTCGAAGCGGCCCGCCAGGCCGGACAGGCCGTGGCCTATTCGCTGATCCTGGCCCAGGAGGGCGGCGCCGAGCCCCAGGCTGCGCCGACGAACGCCCGTCCCGCCGCCAAGCCTGCGGATGCGGCCGTCGCCACCCAGGCGTCCGGCCAGGCTTCCCCCCCGCCCGCCGCCCGGCCCACGGCGGCCTCGGCGCCGCGCGGCGCTGCGCCCCGGGCGGAGGCCAGGACGGAAACGGCGGACGCCTCCAACCCCGTTTGATCGCAAAGGCGCTTCAGTCCGGGCCGAAAGGCCCCAGTGTCGTCCGGTTCTGATCGAATTCGCCGAACCGACGGCCGGGCTTGTCCGGGCTTGAGGTCTGCTCCCGCCCGACCCCGATCACGCTCAGCCGGTCGTAGCCGACGCTGAGCGGTTGAGCGGGCGCCCGCCGCACCCGCAGGGCCTGAGGCGTCTGGGGCGTCTGGGGCGTCTGGGACATCGGTCGCTCCTGGGCTCGCTCCTCGCGCGGTTCATCGTATGAACGTCGCGCGCGGCGGGCTGTTCCCCTGGCCTCACAGGGCGTCCAGGCCGATGTCCAGCACGGGCGCCGAATGGGTCAGGGCCCCGACCGAGATCACATCGACCCCGGTCTCCGCGATCGCCCGCACCGTCGTCAAATCCACCCCGCCGGACGCCTCCAGCCGGATGCGCCCCCCGGTCCAGGCCACCGCCCGCCTCAGGTCCGCCAGGCTGAAATTGTCCAGCATGATCACGTCCGGCGCCAGGTCGTCACTGATCAGGGCCAGGACTTCGCTCAGCTGATCCAGCCCATCCACCTCGACCTCCACCTTCATCAGGTGAGGGGCGAAGGCCTTGGCGCGCCGCACGGCCTCGCCCACCCCGCCGCAGACGGCGACGTGGTTGTCCTTGATCAGGATGGCGTCATCCAGGCCGAACCGGTGGTTCACCCCGCCGCCGCAGGCCACCGCATGTTTCTCCAGCGCCCGCAGGCCCGGCGTCGTCTTGCGGGTATCGGCGATCCGCGCCCTGGTCCCGGCGACGGCTTGAACATAGGCCCGCGTCAGGGTCGCCACCCCGCTCAGCCGTCCGACCAGGTTCAGGGCCGTCCGCTCGGCGGACAGGAAGGCGCGCGCGTCGGCCTCGACCACCGCCAGCACGGCCCCCGTCTCGAACGCCGCCCCGTCGGCCAGCCGAAGCTCAACGTCGGCCGTCGGGTCCATCGCCTGCACGGCCAGCCGCACGGCCTGAATCCCGGCCAGAACGCCGGCCTTGCGCGCCGTGAAGGCCGCCTTCATGCGCGCCCCTGGGGGAATACAGGCCAGGGCCGTGACGTCGCCCGCCCGCCCCAGGTCTTCCGCCAGAGCCATCCGCACCACCGGTTCGATCAGGACCTCCGGCAGGGATCGGTTCAGGGCCATGTCTCGGGGAGTCTCCATAGAGGCTGTCATTCCGCCGCCAGGGCGAGGTCTCCGGCCAGTCTGATCCGCGTATGAGCAGCGTTCGCGGCCTTCTGCGGATAATCCGCGCGGTAATGGCCACCCCGGCTCTCATGCCGATCCAGCGCCGCCTGGGCGATCAGCCGCGCCGCCAGAAGACAGGCCGCCGGCCCGTGCCGGGCCTCCAGCCGGTCGATCAGGGCGATCAGGGCCGTCAGACCGGCCTCGTCACGCACCACCCCGGCCTGGGCCGTCATCGCCGTCCTCAGCTCGGCCAGGGCCGCCTCGGGCAGATCGGGCGCCAGGGGCGTCGGGACCGGCCGTCCGCCCCCCGTCTCGCTCGACGCGGCCCGCCCGGCCCGCCGTCCGAAGGCTGCGGCCTCAAGCAGGGAGTTGGACGCCAGGCGATTGGCGCCGTGCACCCCCGTCGCCGCGCATTCGCCGACGGCGTACAGGCCCGGAACCGTCGTGCGCCCGTCGGCGTCGGCGGCGACCCCGCCCATGTGATAGTGGCAGGCCGCCATCACCGGAATGGGGCTGACGCGCGGGTCCAGCCCGGCGCGCATGCATGCGGCGAAGACGGCCGGAAACTCGTGCGGAAAGCCCTCTCCCACAGCCGTGCGCGCATCCAGAAAGGCGCCCCGGCCTGCGGTCCGCGCGGCATGGACGGCCCGGGCCACCACGTCGCGGGGCTTCAGATCGGCGTCGGCCTCTTCGCCCAGCAGGAAGGCGCCCGCGCCGTCGATCAGCCGCGCCCCCTCGCCGCGCAAGGCTTCGGTCGCCAGGGGGGCCGGATCGAGGCCGACGTCTATGGCGGTCGGGTGAAACTGCACGAACTCGGGGTCCAGAATCTCCGCCCCCGCCCGCGCCGCCAGGGCCATGCCTTCGCCCTGCAAGGCCGACGGGGTGGTGGTGGCGGCGAACAGGCCGCCCGCCCCGCCGGTGGCCAGCACCACCGCCGTCGCCGTAATCTCGACCGGCCGCCCGCCGCGCTCGACCACAGCCCCGACCACCCGCCCGGCCTCGTCCTGCGACAGGCCCTTCAGCCGCGCATCCTCCCAGACCTCGATCATCGTCTCGGCCCGCACCGCCGCGACCACGGCCGACAGGATGGCCCGCCCGGCGCCGTCGCCGCCGACCCGCGCCACGCGCGCCACGGAATGGGCCGCCTCCAGACTGACGACGAAGCCGCCGTCCGCATCCCGGTCGAACGGCGCGCCCTGGGCCGCCAGCCATTCCACCGTCTCGCGCCCGGCCTCGGTCAGGGCCTGGGCCGCGCCCGGCTCGACCAGGCCCGCGCCCGCCGCCAGGGTGTCCTTGGCGTGCAGCTCGGCCGAGTCTACAGCCGTCAGGGCCGCCGCCATCCCGCCCTGGGCCCAGGCGGAAGAACAGCCGCTCAGCAGCGGCTCCGGGGTCACGACCAGAACCCGCGCCCCCGCCCGCGCCGCCTCCAGGGCCGCCGACAGCCCCGCCAGTCCGGCGCCGACGATCACCGGCCCTTCATGTCGCATTCGGCTCATCGTCCGATCCCCAGATAGTTCAGCCCCAGCCGAACGGCGCCGGCCGGATCGCCCTCGGTCAGGGGCGTCAGGGCGCCGACCGCCGCCGCCGCGCAGAGGGCCAGGGTCAGCAGATAAAGCACCAGGCTCTTGCCCGCCTCGGGCCAGCTCAGCGTGCCCCAGGCCGCGCGCCAGACGCCGCGCTTCAGGTGGCTGAACACCGACAGGGCCAGGAAGGCCGCCAGGATGAACCGGCCCGTGGACACGCCCCACCAGACCACGGCCACGCCGATGACCAGCAGCACGATCTGCTCAAGCCGCGGATGAACCCGCGTCAGCACCGGCCCCAGGGCCTTGGACCCGTCCAGCGGCGGGGCGGGAACCAGGTTCACCAGATTCAGCATGGCGATGAAGAAGGCGCCGGCCAGCCATTCGCCCTGGCCCGTCGCCATGCCGACGGCGACGAAGGGGATCATGGCCAGAAGACCGAAGGCCGGCCCGGCCAGCGACACCAGCACCCCGTCCCACTCGCTTCGGGGCGCGCGCCGTCCCTTGGCCAGTCCGCCCAGGAAGGGAATGATGTAGATGCGCGCCGGACCCATGCCCAGCCGGTTCATCGCCAGGGCGTGCCCCGCCTCATGCACGAACAGGCCGATCAGAACCGCCCCC
The DNA here is from genome assembly GCF_055391505.1 of Brevundimonas sp. Br13. Lineage (NCBI taxonomy): Bacteria > Pseudomonadati > Pseudomonadota > Alphaproteobacteria > Caulobacterales > Caulobacteraceae > Brevundimonas > Brevundimonas sp. Br13. Next base: position 3,110,743 of record NZ_AP044008.1, read on the forward strand.
GCCACGATGACGCTGCCGGTGACCCACCACAGGAAGCCCGCCATCAGGGCCGTGGACAGCACGGACCAGACCAGGCTCTGATCCTTCTCGACCGGTTCTTCGGCGACCGCCTCGGTCTGGGCCGGTCGCGCGCCCGCCGTTTCGGGCTTGATGTCCCAGGGCCCCAGGGGACGGTCGGGCGCGGGGGCGGGTGTGTCTGTCTTGCTCATGGCGTCCAGATGGGCGCGGCGCCCTGCCCCGGCGAGGGGACCGATCGCCGCGTCGCTCAGATCAGCTCCACATCGACGTGATGCCGCGCCTTGACGATGTCATAGCGCGCCGGGATCGTCGGCGGCGGCAGGTCGATCATCCGCTGCACGGCCATCCGCCCGCGTTCGATCATCTCTTCGGGCACTGTCACTTCGAACTGCATGTTCAGCAGGCAGTCGTGGATGTTCTGAAGCGTGATCCGCTTCATGTGCGGGCACAGGTTGCAGGGGCCCACGAACTCCACGCTGGGCACGTCGCCCTTGATGTTGGAGGCCATCGAACATTCGGTGATCAGCACCACCCGCTTGGGCCGGCGCTGTTCGACATAGTCGGTCATGGCCGCCGTCGATCCGGCGAAGTCCGAGGCGGCCAGTATCTCTTCCGGGCATTCGGGGTGGGCCAGAACCTCGGCGTCGGGCCAGGCGTCGCGCATGTCGGCGATGTCCTGGGCGGTGAAGCGCTTGTGCACCTCGCAGTGCCCCTTCCAGGCGATGATCGCCACCGTCGTCTGGGCCGCCACATTGCGCGCCAGGAATTCGTCGGGGATCAGTATGACCCGGTCCACGCCCCATTCCCTGGCCGCCCATTCCACCACCTGAACGGCGTTGGCGGATGTGCAGCAGATGTCGGTCTCGGCCTTCACCTCGGCCGTGGTGTTCACATAGGTGATGACCGGCAGGCCCGGATAGCGCTGCTTGATCAGCCGCACGTCCGCCCCCGTGATCGACGAGGCCAGCGAACATCCCGCCCGCAGGTCGGGGATCAGCACGGTCTTCTCAGGCGACAGGATCTTGGACGTCTCGGCCATGAAGTGCACGCCCGCCTGGACGATCACCTTGGCGTTCGACCGCGCGGCCTCCTTGGCCAGGCCCAGGCTGTCGCCGACATAGTCGCCGACCCCATGGAAGATCTCGGGCGTCATATAGTTGTGGGCCAGGATCACGGCGTCGCGCTCGCGCTTCAGCCGATTGATCGCGCTGATCAGCCGGGCCTGTTCGGGCCACTCCAGCGGCGTGACGTGGTCCTTGACCTTCGCCCACACCCCGGCGGTCTCCCGCTCCAGTTCCTGCGTCAGACCAAAGGCGCCGTCGGCCATGATCCTCTCCCATCGACCCTTATGCTCAAAGTTAGCATAAGCGGAAACAATGTAGGCCGATGGGGGACGGGCGCAAGCGGATTGTTCAGTCGATCAGCTCCCCAAGTGTTTTCGCAGGGCCTTCGACCCGTGTCGGCGACGATCCCGCACCGCTTCGCCCGTTCAACCAGCGCCGCTCAGCACTCGGTAAGCGCACGAACCTTTCGCCCCGCGACCATATCGCCTAGAGCATCAGCGACTTCTTTCCTGCCGACCGCGCTTTGCCTGATATTTCCATGCAAGACACCATCCGCCGCATCCTGACCGCCCGCGTCTATGACGTGGCGGAGGAGACGCCCCTCGATCCGCTGCGTCGCCTTTCGGCGCGTCTCGAACGGCCCGTCCTGCTGAAGCGCGAAGATCTGCAGCCGGTGTTTTCGTTCAAGATTCGCGGCGCCTACAACAAGATCGCCGGCCTGTCCCAGGCCGAACTGTCAAAGGGGGTGATCTGCGCCTCGGCCGGCAATCACGCGCAAGGGGTGGCCTTAGCCGCCGCTCGCCGCAACATCCCCTCGACCATCGTCATGCCGACGACCACCCCCGGCATCAAGGTGGCCGCCGTGCGCGCCCTGGGCGGCGAAGTGGTCCTGCACGGCGACAGTTTCGACGAGGCCTATGCTCACGCCCGCCATTTGGAGAGCCGGACCGGCGCCGCCTTCATCCACCCCTTCGACGATCCCGACGTGATCGCTGGCCAGGGCACGGTGGGGCTGGAGATCGCCCGTCAGCACGCCGACCCCATAGAGGCCGTCTTCGTCCCCATCGGCGGCGGAGGGCTGGCCGCCGGCGTTGCGTCCATCCTCAAATTCCTGCGCCCCGAGACCCGTGTCATCGGCGTGGAGCCCGTCGACGCCCCCACGATGAAGGCCGCCGTCGACGCCGGCGAGGTCGTCACCCTGAACGAGGTCGGCCTGTTCGCCGACGGGGTGGCCGTGCGCCGCGCCGGGACCGAGACCTTCCGCCTGTGCAGGGATCTGTTGGACGAGATCGTCCTGGTGGACACCGACGCCATCTGCGCCGCCATCAAGGACATCTTCGACGACAGCCGCGCCGTCGCCGAGCCCTCGGGCGCGGTGGCGCTTGCGGGCCTCAAGGCCTGGGCCGCAGCCCATCCCGGATCCGGCGCCCTGATCGCCGTCAACTCCGGCGCCAATGTCAATTTCGACCGGCTGCGCCATGTCGCCGAACGGGCTGAGATCGGCGAGGGCGCCGAGGCCCTGCTGGCCGTGGCCATGAAGGACGACCGCGACGACTACCGCCGTTTCCTCGACAGCCTGGACGGCCGCTCGGTCACCGAGTTCAACTACCGCTGGTCCGGCGACGGCCAGGCCCAGATCTTCGTCGGCGTGGCCCTTCGCAACGGCCCTCACGAGCGCGACGACCTGATCGCGACCCTCCGCGCCGGCGGCTACGCCGTCGAGGACATGAGCGACAACGAGACCGCCAAGCTGCACGTCCGCTACATGGTCGGCGGCCGCACCGTCGGCCTGCCCCACGAACGCATCCTGCGCTTCCAGTTCCCCGAGCGGCCGGGCGCCTTCTTGCGCTTCCTCAACAGCCTCCAGCCCGCTTGGGCCCTGACCCTGTTCCACTATCGCAACCACGGCGACGACGTCGGCCGGGTCCTGGCCGGCCTCAGCGTCCCGCCCGAAGAACAGGCTCAACTGACCGCCGCCCTCGCCGACCTCGGCTATCCCTACGTCGATGAAACCACCAACCCCGCCTGCCGCCTCTTCCTTGACGGGACCTGACCCAGAGGGGAAGACGGTCGCCATGTCTGATCCCGCCCCTCCCCATCGCCGCGCCGTCCTGTCGGGTGCGGGCGCCCTGGCCCTCAGCGGCTGCGCCACCCTGTCGGGGGCGCCGGCCCGGCAGACGGTCTGGACCTTCGACCGGCTGGCCGGCATCGGCGGCGAGCGGACGACGGTGGAGGGTGCGCCGGCCCTGATCGACAGCCCCTATGGCCGGGCTGTGCGGTTCGACGGCGTGGACGACGCCTTGTTCATCGACAGCCATCCGCTGGCCGGAGCCGAGACCTTCACCTTCGAGGCCCTGTTCCGTCCCGACGGCGGCGCCTTCGAACAGCGGTGGTTCCATCTGGCGGAAGAGGCGCCGGCGGGCCAGCCCCCGTCCCAGACCCGCTTCCTGTTCGAAATCCGCGTCGTGCGCGACCGCTGGTACCTGGACGCCTTCACCCGCGGCCCCGGCTACAACCACACCCTGATCTTCCCGGAGCGGCTGTACCCCTGCGGACAGTGGTTCCATGTGGCCCAGACCTTCGACGGAACGATGTACCGGTCCTATGTCGACGGCGTTTTGCAGGGCGAACATCCGATCGCCTTCAAGCCCCAGGGTCCGGGACGGGCCTCCGTCGGCTGCCGGATCAATCGGCTGAACTATTTCAACGGGGCGGTGCGTCAGGCCCGCTTCACCCCCGCCGCCTTGGCGCCGGACCGGTTCACGCCACGCTGAACCGGTCGGCGCCCCGCTCATGCGCCAGAAGCCAGCGTTTGCGCTCCACCCCGCCGGCATAGCCGGTCAGGGCGCCGTTCGCGCCGATCACCCGGTGGCACGGCACGATGATCGCCACCGGATTGGCGCCGTTGGCCAGCCCCACGGCCCGCGCCGCCCTGGGCGAGCCAACCGCCGCCGCCAGCCGGCCATAGGTCCAGGTCTCGCCCGCCGGAATGGTGCGCAGCGCCGCCCAGACCGATCTTTGGAAGACCCCGCCGCCGGTCCGCACCTCCAATCCCTCGAAGGCGCTCAGCTCGCCGGCGAACCAGGCGTCGGCCGCCCGACGCACCGCCTCCGCTCGTCCCGTCCTCAGGGCGACCGGCCCGTAGTGGCGGTGCAGCAGCCGCCGCATCCGGTCTTCATAGTCGTGAAAGTCCAGGGCCCGCACCGCCCCGTCCACGTCGGTCACCACCAGAATCTCGCCCAGAGGCGAAGCGAACCGATCCAGTGTCAGGTCCGAGGCCGCCGTCGCGGGTTCAGTCATGGCTCATCTCCTTGATCGTGTTCCAATACAGGGCTCCATAGGCGCGCCACGGCCGCCACCGCTCGGCCCGCGCCGTCAGGGCGGCGTCGGCGCCGGTCAGCCGATCGCTGGGCGCGCCCTCTCCGTCGTCGATCCAGTCGCCGACGGGACGCAGACCCGGCCGCGCGGCCAGGACCGGCGCCAGTTCGGGGTCAGCGGACAGGTCGCGCGTGATCGCCTCCGGATCGGCCGCCAAGTCGAACACGCGCCGCACCCGCGCCAGGACGCCGGGCAGGGCCTTCAACTCGTCGATGCGGGCCTCGACCACAGCCTTGCCGAGCGCGCCGGAGCGCACCGTCACTGCGCCCTCGGTCCCATCCACCGACTTGCGCAGCCGCCGCGTCCAGGCGCCGTCCGCCGTGGTTTCATCGGCCGCCCCACGCGCCGCCAAGGCCGCCGACACGAAGTCCCAGTCATAGGGCGGGCGATAGGCCAGGTTCAGGGTCACGCGCCCGCCGCCCTCCTCCGCCGCCTTGCGCCGCCGCAGGGCCGAGGGCGGGCGCCCGTACAGGGCCTGGAAGGTTTCATTGAACCGGCGCACGCTGCCGAAGCCCGACGCCATCGCCACCTCGGCCATGGTCAGTTCGGTCTCATGGATCAGCTGTTTGGCCAGAAGCACCCGCCGGGTCTGGGCCACGCTGACGGGGGCGGCGCCCAGATGCTGGCGAAACAGCCGCCGCAGGTGCCGCTCTCCCACCCCCAGCCGCTCGGCCAGGGCCTCGGCGTCCCCGTCGTCCAGCGCGCCCGCCTCGATCAGGGCCAGGGCGCGGCTGACGGTGTTGGACGTGCCGCGCCAGGCGCCCATCTCCGGCGCCGTCTCGGGCCGACAGCGCAGACAGGCGCGAAACCCCGCCGCCTCGGCCGAGGCCGCAGTCGGGTGGAACACCACATTCTCTCGCCGCGGCGTCCGCGCCGGACAGACCGGCCGACAGTAGATGCCGGTCGAGGTGACCCCGGTGAAGAACCGCCCGTCGAACCGGGCGTCGCGGGCGCTCAGCGCCCGCCAGCAGGCTTCCGAATCCAGGGTCTGTTCCATCGGCGCAGAATGGGCGTTTCAGCCGCACCTGTCTCGCGGTTTTCGGCCATGGATGAGCGTGAGAATTCCATCCGAGAACGGGGGGTTTCGCTGAGACCCCATGCGACATAACCTCTCACCTGCGCACGCAGAGGCGCAGTTATAAAACAATGGGAGTCACGCCTTGGTTCGCCTACCTTTTTCCACGCTCGCCGTCCTGGGGGCCGGCGCCGTCCTCGTCGCCTTCACCGCCGCCGCCCAGGACAGGGTCAGCCCGGAACCCGCCGCCTCGGGGCGCGCCCTGCCGGTCGGCGCCTATCGTGAGACCTGCCGGGGGATCACTCTGAACGGCGATCGGCTGCGCGCCCGCTGCATCGCCAAGAACGGTCAGTCCGTTTCGTCGACCCTCAGCGTCCGCAGCTGCCGGGGCGCGGCGATCCGCAATGACGACGGCCGCCTGGCCTGCACGCCGGCTTCGGCCCCCCGCTCGGCCTGACTGCGGAGGAGGCGACCGGCCGGACCGGTCGCCTTTCTGCGGACCTACATAGGCCAGAACAGCAGAATGGCCGGCGGACCGATGATCAGCACCAGCAGGCTGAGCGGCGCCCCCAGCTTGGGATAGTCCGAGAACTTGTAGCCGCCCGGCCCCATGACCAGGGTGTTGCACTGGTGTCCGATGGGGGTCAGGAAGTCGCACGCCGCCCCCACGGCCACGGCCATCAGGAAGGGGTCGGGGCGGTAGCCCAGCTGCTGGGCCAGCGTCGCGGCGATGGGCGCCACCACCAAAACCGTCGCGGCGTTGTTCAGGAAGGGCGTCACCGCCATGGCCGCAAACATCATTCCACCCACCGCGATCACGGGCGGAATGCCCTGGAACACCGACCGCAGTCCGCCGGCGATCAGATCGGCTCCGCCCGTCTGCTGGATCGCGTCCGAGACGGGGATTAGGGCGGCGATCAGCACCAGCAGCGGTCCGTCCAGCGCCGCATAGGCTTCGCGCATCTTCAGACCGCCCAGGGCCACGATGATCACCGCCGCGCCGAAGAAGGCGATGGAGACCGGGATCAGGCCGAAGCCCACCATCACCATCGCCGCCGTCAGGACCAGGGCGGGCAGGAATTTTCGCCTCTGTCCGCCCAGCCGCATCTCCCGTTCGGCCAGCGGCAGCAGGCCTAGTTCCGCCAGTCTCCCCGGCAGGCCCGATTCCGACCCCTGGAGCAAAAGAACGTCCCCGGCCTGGAGCTTGGCCGTCCGCAGATGCTGGGTCAGCTCATAGCCGCTGCGCGACACGCCCAGCAGATTCAGCCCGTGCTGACCATACAGATCCAGCGACCGCACCGACTGCCCCACCAGCTTAGAATCCGCCCCGATCACGGCCTCGGCCAGACTGACCTCGTCCTTGGCTTCCTCCAGCAACACCGGCCGGTCGCCGCGCACCAGCTTCAGCTTGGCGGCGTCGATGAACCCCTCCAGCGCCTCCTGATCGCCCTTGATCAACAGGGTGTCGCCGGGGCGGACGATGGTGTTGCCGCGCGGGCGCGTCTTGCGCTTGCCATCGCGGATCAGGGCCATGACCTGGATGTCGTCCACAGCCAGGGCCTTCAGAGCGTTGATCGGTCGCGGCTCCATCACCCAATCCTCGGGAACGCGGGCCTCGGTCAGATAGGCGTTCGCCGACAGGGCCGCCGACAGGCCGATGGTGCCGGTCCGGTCCTTGGGCAGCAGCCTGTAGCCGAAGGCCAGAAACACCAGGGCCGCCGCCGTCAGGATCAGGCCGACGGGCGCATAGTCGAACATGCGAAACGGCTCGCCGGTCATGGTCTCGCGCACCTCGGCGACCAGGATGTTGGGGGCGGTGCCCACCAGGGTGACCATTCCCCCCGCCATGGCGCCGAAGGCCATGGGCATCAGCAGGCGCGACTGTTTGGTGCCGGTGCGTCGGCTGACCTGCAACGCCACCGGCATCATGATGGCCAGGGCGCCGACGTTCTTGGTGACCATGGACAGCAGGGTCACGGCCGCCGTCAGCACCGGCGCCTGAGACCGTTCGGTCTTCAGATACGGCATAATCCGCTTCAGGGCCATTTCGACGATGCCCGACTTGGCGAAGGCGGCCGAGACCACCAGGGCGCAGGCGATGATCACCGTGACGTCGTTGGAAAAGCCTTCGAAGGCCGCGTCCGCCGGAATGACCCCGATCGCCAGCCCCGCGACCAAGGCCGCCAAGGCGACCAGATCATAGCGGAACCTTCCCCAGATGAAGGCTGCGACCGTCAGCCCCACCAGGCCGAAGGCCAAACCCTGTTGTAACGTCACGCTTAAGCCCCGACCCGGCCGCCCGTCGCCGCCGTTTCAACTGCAACGGCGAAGGCGGCCGGAGGTTCAACACCGTCCGACGATCATCCGCCCCACGCCGCGCAGGACGCGCCAGACCTCGCCGACGAAGGCCCAGACCACGATGATCATCAACAGGGTGGCCAGTTCGCCGCCGTGGTCCCCGGTCCGGTCGAACAGGCTCCGCACCCGATCAAAGAAATCGGTCGCCGTCCCGACCCAGATCACCGGGCTCAGCGGCGACCAGAACCACAGCCACAACAGGCCCCAGGCCGCCGCCGCCCCAAAGCTGATGTCGCCCACGGCCGTCAGCCGCGCATTGCCGCCCGAGGCCGCTCGCATCAGGTCGAACACCACCCGCGCTGCCGCGAACAGGGTCACGGGCCAATAGGCGGCGTCGACGATCTGGACCAGGATGCGGCCGTAATCGACCCCGTCCAGACTGCCGGCCAGGTCTTCCGGCCGGATCGAGGCCATGGGCAACAGGCCGGTCCACCACAGCAGCAGCACCGCCCAGGCGATGGCGCTGGCGACGGCCTTGGCGGCGGGCGACATCTCGGCGCTCTTGCGCACCGCCGGCCCCGGCTTGGCCGCCCGGGCCGCATCGCGACCGCGCGCCAGCCGCTCGCGCCAGGTCTCGGCGTCCAGGTCGCCGCCCAGTTCGAACAGGCCCAGATCCTTGACCCGCCATTTGGCGATGAAGTCCGGCTTCTTCTCCTGCCGCTCCAGCACGAAGCCGATCAGGGTGACGACCCCGATCACCGTCACCGCCCCGCTGAACAGGGCGCCGAAGCTCTGGCCTATGGCCTGGCCCAGATAGATGTCACCGACCAGCACCCGCACCGCCAGACCGATCAGGGTGACGCAGCCCATCACCACCAGGGCCGTCTTCACCGCGAACAGCCACCAGGGATACAGCTCCGGCCCGATCAGCGACTGGGGCCCGGACCGATAGCGCGCCGCCACCGTCAGCGGATGGCCCACCTCGCGCAGCAGGGCCTCGACCTCGTCGTCGCCGGGCGCCCGCCCCAGCCGTTCCTCCAGCGCCTCGATCCGCCCCATGATCTCGTCGCGCAGCTCGGCGACGATGTCGTCGCGCGTCGCCTTGGGCAGCTGGGCCGCCACCGCCTTCAGATACCGTTCGACCAGGTCCATCCCGCTCTCTCCCTCAGTCCCCATGATCACAACATCGTCTCCAGCGAGGCCGACAGGCCCCGCCATTCGGCCGCCAGCCGCGCCAGCAGGACCTCGCCCCGCGCCGACAGGCGGTAGAAGCGCTTCTTGCGCCGCTCCTCCTCGCGCCATTCGCTGTCCAGCAGCCCCTGGCTCTCCAGCCGGCGCAGCAGCGGATAGAGGGTGCTCTCCTCCATCTCGACGCCCGCCGCATTCAGGGCGACCCGCAGCGAATAGCCGTATTGCTCGGTCCTCAGACTGGCCAAGACCGCCAGGATCAAAGACCCCCGCCGCAGCTCCAGCCGCAGACTCTCGAACAGCAGTTCCTCATCCTGACTCACCCGCCGGTCTCCATGCGTCACATAGTGTGTGACACACAGTGTATGCGACATACTGTGTGAGGGAGTCAAGCCCTCGCCCTTTCGGCAGGCTTGCAACGCCGGGGCGAAGCGGGCTTAGGTCGCCGGACTCCGGGGGACGTCAATGAGCCAACTGCTGATCACGGAATATCTGAACGATTTGGCGACGCTGAAGCGCGTCTCTGGGGCTCAGCGAGAATCCGTAGTGCGCGAGGCGTTCAAGGACCTGCTGAAGAAGTGGGGCCGGTCTCAGAACCTTGTCTTCATCCCCGAGCACGAGATCATCACCACGGCCAAGGTCCGCAACTATGTGGACGGCGCCCTGATGCACGATCTGCGCGTGCCCTTCGGCTATTGGGAAGCCAAGGACGCGGACGACGATCTGGACGAGGAGATCGCCAAGAAGTTCAGGCGCGGCTACCCCAACACCAACATCATCTTCGAGGATTCGACCCAGGCCGTGCTGATTCAGAACGGCGCCGAGGTCATGCGTTGCAAGACCGACGACGGGCCCGAGCTTCAGCGCCTGCTGGAACTCTTCTTCGGCTGGCAGCGGCCCGAGATCGCCGAGTTCAGAAAGGCCATCGCCCAGTTCAAGGCCGATCTGCCGGCCGTTCTGACCGAACTGCGCCGCCGCATTGACGAGGCCCAGGCGACCAACGCCGCCTATCAGGCCGACGCCGCGGCGTTCCTGAAACAAGCCAAGACCGCCATCAATCCGTCGGTGACGGCCGACGATGTGCGCGAAATGCTGATCCAGCACATCCTGACGGAAGACATCTTCGCCCGTGTCTTCGGCAATGACGACTTCCACCACGAGAACAATGTCGCCAAGGCCCTGCACGCGCTTGATTCCAGCTTCTGGCGCGGCGACGTCAAACGTCAGACCCTGGCGGCGCTGGAGCCCTATTACGCCGCCATCCGCTCGACCGCCGCCCTGATCAGCTCCCATTCGGAAAAGCAGGGCTTCCTGAAGGCGATCTACGAGAACTTCTACAAGGTCTATAATCCCAAGGCCGCCGACAAGCTGGGCGTGGTCTATACGCCCAACGAGATCGTGCGCTTCATGATCGAGAGCACCGACTGGCTGTGCGAGAAGCATTTCAAGAAGTCACTGATCGACCGGGACGTGAACATCCTGGACCCCGCCACCGGCACGGGCACCTTCATCGTCGAACTGATGGAGCATTTCCGGGGGCGGCCGGAGAAGCTGGCCTACAAATATCTGACCGAGCTGTACGCCAACGAAGTGGCGATCCTGCCCTATTACGTCGCCAATCTGAACATCGAGGCGACCTACGCCGCCATCGTGGGCAAGTATGAGGAGTTCCCGGGCCTGTGCTTCGTGGACACCCTGGATAACGTTGCTGCGCTTGGCATCTATTCCGGCCACCAGCACGACCTGTTCGCCACGATTTCGGACGAGAATTCAGAGCGGGTGCGGCGTCAGAACAGCCGCAAGATCAGCATCGTCATCGGCAATCCGCCCTACAACGCCTGGCAGGAAAACTACAACCAGAACAACGCCAACCGCCCCTACCACCGGGTCGATCAGCGGATCAGCGCCACCTATGTCAAGGAAGGCACGGCCCAGAACAAGAACAGCGTCTATGACATGTACACCCGCTTCGTCCGCTGGGCCTCGGACCGGGTGAAGGACGAAGGGGTCATCGCCTTCATCATCGGCCGCAAACCCTTCGCTAAGGCCGCCTACGACGGGTTCCGCAAGGTGATCGCCCGCGAGTTCGCGGAAATCTGGGTCTTCGACCTGGGCGGCGACGTCCGCGACAACCCCAAGCTGTCGGGGACCAAGCACAATGTCTTCGGCATCCAGACCGGCGTCGCCATGGTCTTTCTGGTCAAGAAGAAGGGCCACAAGGGCGGGGCCGTCATCCGCTATGCGCGGCGGCCCGAGATGGAGACAGCCGAGGACAAACTCAGCTTCATTTCAATGACGGGTGGGCTCTCAAATCTGGCGCTGAGCACCATTCAACCTGATCAGGATCACGAATGGCTTGAGCAGGGTGGCGGTGAGCGCGGAGGCCAGCTGCCGATGTTCTCCGGCCGCAAAGTTCCTGATGGGCGAGCGATATTCGATCAGTTTTCAATGGGTATTCAACCCAAACTTGATGAATGGATCTATGATCCAAATAGAGATGCGCTGACTTGCCGAATGGATTTTTATGTCAAAATCTACTCTGAGTCAGCACAAAGCGGAAAGCGCGACCAACGTATCAAATGGCATCGTGAGTTAGCCAAAAAAGCTGAAAAGGGTCGAACGATAAAGTTCAATCCTGAACTTCTGCGTAGAGCCATGTGGCGACCGTACACATCTGAGTGGTTCTACAACGACAAGGAACTTGTCAGCATGAACTTCCTTCAGCAGCGGCTTTTCGCGGGGGATAATCAAGCCATCGTTGTGTCGGGCGTGGGGGCCGGGAAGCCATTTTCCGCGCTCGCGGTGGGCGCAATGCCAAACCACGACTTCCTCGAAAAATCGCAGTCAGCAGCGCGCTACCGTTTCGTTGGAAACGATCGGATCGACAACATCACGTCATGGGCTTTGAAACAGTTCACCGACCGCTACGGCAAGGCCGCTGCGATCACCAAGGATGACATCTTCGCCTATGTCTATGCGGTGCTGCACGACCCCGTGTACCGCGAGACCTACGCCCTGAACCTGAAGCGTGAGTTCCCGCGTATTCCCCTCTATCCCGACTTCCGCCGCTGGCGCGACTGGGGCCAGGCCCTGCTGGACCTGCACATCGGCTATGAGGCCGTCGAACCCTTCGCCCTGACCCGCACCGATGCGCCCGATCCCAAACGGGCCGAGGGCACGAGCCCGGCGGTCAAGCTGAAGTCCGATCCGGACAAGGGCGTCGTCGTGCTGGACGCCGACACCCAGTTGTCGGGCATACCGACCGAGGCCTGGCGCTATCGCCTCGGCAACCGCTCGGCCATCGACTGGGTGCTGGATCAGCACAAGGAAAAGACGCCCAAGGACCCGACCATCCGCGAGAAGTTCAACACCTACCGCTTCGCCGACTACAAGGAGACGGTGATCGATCTGCTGGCGCGTGTGGTGACGGTCAGCCTCGAAACTGTGAAGATCACAGACACGATGGCAACGCTGCCCGCCGGGGCGCGGGAAACGAAGGCACAGCCGGAATGATCGTGGGCTCCATGTTCGAGGGCGACGATCACGCGGCGCTGCAACTGCAACAGCACGACGCCTACGGGCAAGCGCTCTCGATCATCGTCAACGAGGCTAAGCGACGTCTTGAACTCGCCGAACGGCTTATCGGCAAGACAGCCCTCGGTGACGAGGTTCGGCTGGATCGCTGGGATCATCACGTCCTTCAGGATGCCCACGATCTGATCGCCGCTCTTTGGCGGCTCCGTTTCGGCCATACCCAGCCCCCGCTCCCCCTCAGCGGCTTCCATGTGGAGGCGCTGGCGACCCAATGGCTAGATTGGCTCCGCCAGTATGTCCGGGGCATGAGCCAGGAGCAGATGCGGGATGTCTTGATACTGGGCTACATGGACCCGGACCCCTACCACTCGGCTGAGCAGCGATTGCTCCAAGGTTTGCATTTGGAGCTTGCGGAGGAGGCCGGACGAAAGGGCGTGCGGCTGATGACGGTGCGTGGTGCGTCAACATCGGGCGGCTGATGTCGAAAAGAGACCACCAACCCGACCTCTTCGGCGACCCCGCCCCGGCGGCGCCCGCCTATGTCGTGCCCTATCCCATTGCGGTGAACACCCTGCGGCGGACGCTGGAGATGTTGCAGGCGGCCGAGGTCTGGCCCTGGGATGCGGACATGAAGGCGGCGCGGATGGAGCGCAATGTGCCCAAGATGCTGGCCGTCCTGCCCCCGGACGAGGCTGCGGACTGGCGCCGCCGGATCGAGGCCGAGGCCGCGCGGCTCGACGGCTGACCGCCCGCAACCCTCGCGGCCCTGCGGCGCTATGGCGAGACCGTCCGTCCCGCGCTAAGTTTCGTTCATGACCCTTCTTCGACGCCGAAGCCCGCTGCGGCCAAGCCCGTCCATGTCCCTGATCCACGCCGTGCTTCAGGCGGCGAACCGCCCGATGGACGCCGCCGCCGTGTCGCGCGCCTTCAAGGGCGGCGGCAAGCGGATCGAACAGCGGGTGGTGCAGGCCCTGTCCGCCCTGGTCCGCTACGGCTGGATCAGCGCCCTGCCCGGCGGAACCTATGCCGCGCGCCGCGCGGCTTGACGGAGACCTGATCAATGCCTCGACTATGGATGGTGCGGCTCGGCAAGTTCGGCGAACAGGAGGCCCACGCCCTGGAAACCGGGGAACTGGTCACGGGATGGGAGCTGCCGGACCTGACGCCTGCCGACACGCGCGAGGCGGTGCTTTCCATCCTGCACCAGGCCCTGCCGGACGAACAGCCGGGCACGTTGCGCAACTGGGCCGCTCAGCTGAACCAGTTGAAGAACGTCGCCGTTGCAGGCGATCTGGTGGTGACGCCCTTGAAGACCACCGGCCGTCTCGCCGTCGGCAGGCTTCAGCCCGGCTATATCCACACCGAGGCCGGGGCGCCGACTCGGCGTGTCGAATGGCTGCGCACGGACCTGCCGCGCGACGCTCTGAAACAGGATCTGCTGTATAGTCTCGGCGCGTCGCAGACGGTGTGCGAGATCAGCCGCAACGAGGCGCTGGCGCGCCTGCTCGCCGCTGTGGAGACCGGCGTGGACCCCGGCGCAGCCGCCCTGCCCTCGACCAAGCCGTCATCGACGCCGGAAACCGGGGCGGAGGAAGCCGCCGAAACGTCCGATATCGCGGACCTGGCCGAGTTGGCGCGCGACCAGATCGAGCGGCGCATATCCAGCCAGTTCGCCGGCCACGCCTTCACGCGCTTGATCGCCGCGCTTTTAGGAACTCAGGGATATCAAGTCGAGGTCTCGCCACCCGGGCCGGATCGAGGCATCGACATCGTCGCAGGCCAGGGCGCCCTCGGCCTGAGCGGCCCCAAGCTTGTCGTTCAAGTCAAGTCCGGCGGCATAGTGGTGGACCAGCCGACGCTTCAAGGACTGATCGGCTGCATCCATGACGTTCATGCCGATCATGGCCTTTTGGTCAGTTGGTCCGGCTTTAGCCCGCCAGTACGAAAACGTGTGAATGAGCTGTACTTCCGAGTGCGGCTTTGGGACCGCAAACAGATCGTTGACGCCCTGCTGACCCATTACGATGACCTTCCAGCCGACATACGCGCCGAACTGCCGCTGCGACGCATCTGGACCCTGGTTCCTGACATGACGGTATAATCGGCTTCGATCGCAAAAAGGGGCGGCGGACCGAAGTCCGCCGCCCCGTTCTTGTCGCGCTGACGTCGCCTTAGAAGGACTTGGTCAGGTTCACGAAGGCCGTGCGGCCCAGGTAGTCGTAGCCCGAGTACAGCGGGGCGTTGCCGACCCGGTTGTACACGCCCGCCGAGATCGTCGGGGGGTTTTCGTTGAACAGGTTGCGAACGCCCAGGGTGGCGGTCCAGCCGTCGGCCGAATACTGGACCGAGGCGTTGTGCAGCCAGTAGTCGTCCACCGCGAGGTCGTAGTCCGAGGTGACCGGATCTTCCTCATAGTAGGCGTAGCTGTCGGTGCCCTGGATCCATTCGACGCCGTAGCGGACGCGCCATTGGTCCCAAGCATAGGAGACGTCGGCGGTGCCGGTGAACTCCGGATTGTTGACCATGCCGGTGTAGTCGACCAGCGGGTCTTCCTCGAACAGCTTGTTGGAGATCTCCGTGTACTGGGTGATCGCCAGGTTCAGCAGGGCCGTGCCGGGACCGACGTCCTTGCGATAGCGGACCGTATAGTCCAGCCCCTTCACATTGTCGGTGGCCAGGTTCACGTAGCTGTCCGAGACCGTCAGGCTGTTGTCCGCCGGATCACGCGACACCAGGCGGCAGAAGCCGGCGTCGGCGGCGAAGTCTTCCGGGTTGGAGTCGTAGCAGCGGGTCAGGATTTCGCCTGCGCCGGTGCGCGACACGCCGTTCTCGACCTCGATCTCATAGTAGTCGACGGCGAAGGCCAGGTCGCCCCAGCTTGAAGGCATCGGAGGACGCACGACCAGACCCAGGGTCATGTTGGTCGAGGTCTCGGCCGACAGACCGGCCTCAGCGCCCCCGGCGGTGATCACCCGGACGCTGTTGGTGGACTGGAAGTCGCCGGCCAGGCCTTCGGACGCGCAGTTGGCGACGCGGTTGGGGTTCACGCCCGGCGCGCCGTAGTCGTTGCAGCGGTCGATCGAGTTCGACTGGAAGCCGCTGGTGGCGCCGACGAACTGTTCGAACAGGGCCGGGGCCCGGTAAGAGGTGCCGTAGGTGCCGCGAACCGTGATCCAGTCGATCGGACGATAGACCAGGCCGACCTTGTAGGTCGTGTCGTCGCCGTAGGAGTCATAGTCGGTGTAACGGGCCGAACCGTTCAGGGTCAGCTCGCGAACGCCAGGCAGATCGACCAGCAGCGGGGCCTCGATCTCGCCGAAGACTTCCTTCACCGAATCCGAACCGCGGGTGATGGCCGAGGTCGAATAGTTGTAGGTGTTGCCCAGCTGGCTATCCAGGCCCGGGGTGTCGTCGATCTCGGACTCACGCCATTCGGCGCCGAAGAAGCCCATGACGCGGCCGGCGGGCAGGCTGAACAGCGGACCGTCGATGCCGATGCTGGCGACCTTCTCGATGAACTCGGTCGTGCCGGTCACCGGACGGAAGACATAGTCCTTCCAGTCCTGCGGCAGGACGCCGCCGATGGTCTGGGTCGTCAGTGCCGGAGCCGCGACACAGCCGGGGTTCGACGCCAGGGCGGCGCACTGGAAGCCGCCCGCGCCGTCGCTGACCACGTCCAGCGAGGCGATCAGATTGTCGGTCAGGAACTGTTCGCTGGTGTAGGTCGATTTGGACCGCGAATAGCTGACATAGGCGTCATAGCGCCATTCAGGCACGAAGAAGTCGCCCTTGATCCCGGCGACGTAGCGGCCGAAATCGACTTCCTGTTCGGAGTGATCGTTGCCGTAGCCGATGAAGGCGCGCACGCCGACGTCTTGGCCCTGGTTCAGCCCTTGGTCGCCAAAGGCGACGCTGCCCTGCAGATTGGCGGGGATAAGGGGGCTGCCGACGGCGTAGTCCAGCGCCAGCTGGCGGTAACCGGTTTGCGACGACTTGCGCTGATTGAACAGGGCCTCGCCGTAGATTTCAGCATTGCCCAGGGCGTTCAACTGATAGCCGGCTTCGCCGTACAGGGTGGTGATCTCGACCGGCGAGATCAGCGACTCGTTCAGCATCCGGTCTTCGAAGGTGTCGCGGACGTTCAGGTCGTTGCCCGGGCCGCCCACGCCTTCAAAGCCGACCAGACCGGTCGTGACGGCCGAGTTCGGACGCCAGCGGTTGAAGGTCGCGCCGGTCGCGCCCGGCGCCGCGACGCCGGTCGTAGCGCCCGTGGCGATCGTGTTGATCGTCACGCCGTTCGAGCCGGTCGTGGTGACCGGATAGCATTTCGACTGGCCGGTCAGCGGGTCGATATAGTCCTGGCCGTTGCGGAAGCCGTCGGTCTGGCAACGGGTGAACTCGCGGTCGCGCAGGGTCAGTTCGTCGCGCTCGTAGCGCTCGATCGAACCGGCGGCGCGCCAGCGATCGCCACGAACGCCTGCGGTCAGCGACAGACGGGTCGAACCGCCCGCGCCATTGGCCTCCAGCGGCTCGTTGCGCTGTCCTTCAAAGACCAGGCCTTCGAAGTTCTGGCGGGTCTGGATATTGACCACCCCGGCGACGGCGTCGGAGCCGTAGACCGAAGAGGCGCCGTCGCGCAGGACTTCGACCCGGTCGATCATGGCGGTCGGCAGGACGTTCAGGTCAGCCGCGCCGACCGAACCGCGCGAACCGGCCGGCGAAACGCGACGGCCGTTCAGCAGCACCAGAGTCCGGCTCGGGCTCATGCCGCGCAGGCCGATGGTGTTGGCGCCGGGGCCGCCGTCGGTGACATAGCCGCCGTAGGCGTTGTTGATTTGGGACGTGCCGCCGGTGACGGCGGTGCTTTGCAGCGCCTCAGTGGTCGAGGCGAAGCCCTGCAGGGTCGCCTCTTCGCGTGTCACCACCTGGGTCGGCGAGGGCGCATTGTAGTTGTCGCGCCGGATGCGCGAGCCGATGACGACGATGTCCTCGACCTGGGCGGAGCCGTCCTGGGCCGCCGTTCCGTCCTGAACCACGGCGGCGTCCTGGGCCAAGGCGCCAGAAGCGGCCAAGACCGAGATAGAAGCGGCCAATCCCCCGACAATCGTCGAAGAAAGAAGAGTGTTTTTACGAGTACGCATACGCCCCATTCACAAACAGTATTGATACACTACTTAGATCGGTAGCCGGGTAACAAAGTTATATATCACCGATACATCAAATGTATCAGTTCTGTGACTCTGTTAAGGATCAGGAATACGGGCCGCAACCAAAAAGTCGCACAAACGTACGATTAGCGACGAAAAACCGCAAAACAGCAGCCACGTCGCGGCATATCGAAGCATGTTCTTTTCGCGTAGTGACGTTTTATCGCCATTTTTTGGCCGGCCTGCGCCACATTCTGCGCGCTACAGGCGCTCTTCGGCTCTCTGGCGCCCTTGAAGTCGCCGCACTAAGTTCTGTTCATGAACCGTTCTTCGACGCCGAAGCCCGCTGCGGCCAAGCCCGCCAAGCCCGTCTCCGCAAAGCCCGTCCATGTGCCCGATCCCGGCGTGCGGGAGGCGGCGGCCGCCTTCATTCGCGACACCGGGAAAATGCCGATGTTCGCCCCGGTGACGGGTCCGCGCCTGACGCCGGAGGAGCCGGTCGCCGCCCCGGCCGACTGGGTTCCGCACCGCCCCTCGCGCGAAGGCGCCAAGAAGGGCGGGCGCTTTCGGCTGGAGACGAAATACACCCCCGCCGGCGATCAGCCCGCCGCCATCGCCGAACTGGTGGCCCAGGCCGAGGCGGGCGACCGGGATCAGGTGCTGCTGGGCGTCACCGGCTCGGGCAAGACCTTCACCATGGCCAAGGTCATCGAACAGACCCAGCGCCCGGCCCTGATCCTGGCCCCCAACAAGACCCTGGCGGCACAGCTCTATTCCGAGTTCAAGAGCTTCTTCCCGGACAACGCCGTCGAATATTTCGTCAGCTATTACGACTATTATCAGCCCGAGGCCTACGTCCCGCGCACCGACACCTATATCGAGAAGGACAGCTCGATAAACGAGCAGATCGACCGGATGCGGCACTCGGCGACGCGGGCGATACTGGAGCGGGATGATGTGATCGTGGTGGCCAGCGTCAGCTGCATCTACGGCATCGGCTCGGTCGAGACCTATACGGCCATGACCTTCACGCTGAAGGTGGGGGACCAGATCGACGAGGCGAAGCTGCGGGCCGACCTGATCGCGCTGCAGTACAAGCGCAACGACCTGAACTTCGAACGCGGCATGTTCAGGAAGCGCGGCGACGTGATCGAAATCTTCCCGGTCCACCTGGAGGACCGCGCCTGGCGCATCAGCCTGTTCGGCGACGAGCTGGAGGCGATCCAGGAGTTCGACCCCCTGACCGGCAAGAAGACCGCCGACCTGAACGAGATCACCGTCTACGCCGCCAGCCACTATGTGACCCCCCGCCCCACGCTGAACCAGGCGATCACCGGCATCAAGGCCGAGCTGAAGGAGACGCTGGACTGGATGGTCGAGAACGGCAAACTCCTCGAAGCCCAGCGGCTGGAGCAGCGCACCCGTTTCGACCTGGAGATGATGGAGGCCACCGGCAGCTGCGCCGGCATCGAGAACTATTCCCGCTGGCTGACCGGCCGCGCCCCCGGCGAGCCGCCGCCCACCTTCTTCGAATACATCCCCGACAACGCCCTGCTGTTCGTGGACGAGAGCCACGTCACCATCGGCCAGATCAACGGCATGTTCCGCGGCGACTATCGCCGCAAGTCGACCCTGGCCGAATACGGCTTCCGCCTGCCCTCCTGCATCGACAACCGCCCGCTGAAGTTCGAGGAATGGGACGCCATGCGCCCCCAGACCATCCACGTCTCGGCCACCCCCGGCCCGTGGGAAATGGAGCGGGCCGGCGGCGTCTTCGTGGAACAGGTCATCCGTCCCACCGGCCTGATCGACCCCCCGGTCGAAATCCGCCCCGTCTCGGGCGCCACGCGCAACCAGGTCGACGACGTCATCGACGAGGTCAAGGCGACGACGGCCAAGGGCTATCGCAGCCTGGTCACCACCCTGACCAAGAAGATGGCCGAGGACCTGACCGAATATATGCATGAGCAGGGGATCCGCGTCCGCTACATGCACTCAGACGTGGACACGCTGGAGCGGATTGAAATCCTGCGCGACCTGCGTCTGGGCGCCTTTGACTGCCTGATCGGCATCAACCTGCTGCGCGAGGGGCTGGACATCCCCGAGTGCGGCCTGGTCGCCATCCTGGACGCGGACAAGGAGGGCTTCCTGCGCTCCGAGACCAGCCTGATCCAGACCATCGGCCGCGCCGCGCGCAACGTCGACGGCCGCGTCATCCTCTACGCCGACCGCATGACCGGCTCGATGGAGCGCGCCATCGCCGAGACCGACCGCCGCCGCGAACGCCAGATGGCCTATAACGCCGAACACGGCATCACGCCCGAAAGCGTCAAGCGCGACATCAAGGAAATCCTCGACAGCCCCTATGAGTCCCGCGAGATGGACCGCCTGACCCGCCCCGGCGTGGCCGAAGCCTCCAAACCCTTCGTCGGCTCAAACTTCCAGGCCGCGCTCAAGGACCTCGAAGGCCGCATGCGCGAAGCCGCCTCCAACCTGGAGTTCGAGGAAGCCGCCCGCCTGCGCGATGAGATCAAGCGCATGAAGCTGCTGGACCTGGAATTCGCCAACGAGGCCCTGACGGGGGCGGGCGAAGCGGTGGACAAGTCGGCGCCGAAGAAGTGGCGCAGGGAGGCGGCGGCGGAGAAGGCGGAGGCGTTTAGGAAGGGGCGGTTGTAGGGGCGCGATCCCGCTTCCTTCTCCCCTTGCGGGAGAAGGTGGCCGAGCGCAGCGAGGTCGGATGAGGGGTCACGCCGGCGCGAACAACTAATGATCTCACCGCTGAACCGCCCCCTCATCCGCCCCTATCTGCTCAAACCAATCGAAGGCTGGCTCGAATTTTTCCTGCGGGAAGCCAAGATCGCCGAAGAACCCAACAGCCCAAGTCCGAAGTTACTTCGTTGCTCGACCGACAGACGGACTATAAGCGCCGCACGAAAATTCTGCTCGACCAGATGGAAAGCCGGAACGCCTAGCGCCGCCGAACGCCTTTAAAGACAAATCCAACTCGTCGCTGTCGAAAGAGCGACAGTCGAAGCGAAATCCAACGATCGGCTGAATGGACACGCGAACCGCACAGAGCCCATTGCGAAAGCGATACGCTGGATGCGTTTATTCAGCGAAATTGAAAGGGAGGCGCTTTACAGAGCGCACTCAAAGCCAACGCGCTTTTGTACGATATCTCTGATTGGATCATGCCCGTCGCTACAGGCGGAATATAGGTTGGCTTCGGCGAACGCTTCCGTTGGATTGACAACGACATGATGACGATGCCGATGACGATGCCGAACGATACTCTTATCGATGTTGTTGAACTAACCGCATATCGCGGCCCGTTGGATTTGCACGAACAAACGCTTTAAAGCGCGTTGAGTTAGACAAGTTTCAAAACAAACGTGAAAGTCCGCAAACTCGAAACGCATTAACGACGGCGTTAACGCGTTGTTTGTCGCAACAGTGCGTGTAACACGGTGTTAACCGCACTAATGTCCATAGTTACTTAACCGGGTAGGCAAAAAAATGCACCCGCGTAACAAAAAGCCCTTGCCCGGAACGGCGGCTTATGAAAAATGGCGGGTGGGCATAGAAAAACCGGCCGCGTGGTTCAGACGCGACCGGCTTCGAAAGCCCAATCTCAAACCGCCCGCGCAGGGGCAAAGCCAGAGAGGAGTGTCTTTCGCTTCCAATTTGAAATTACATTCCTTGACGGCTTCGTCAAGCGAAGGCGTGTAACACGGTCATTATGTCGGGTTAGACGCCGGAGCAGCGTGGGTTCTTTTTACAGAAAGAACTACGAACATGTCGAAGCACCTTAATAATACCGACTACCCCATCATCAAGTTGGCTTTGAGCCTTCGCTATTATCAGCACACCGTTGCCGCCTACTTTGGCGTCAATCAGGGGCGGATCAGCGAGTTCAAGCGCAGCGCGTTCTATCGGGTCTGTCCGATGGCTGCGATGCTGCCGTTGGGTTTCCCGCCGCGTCCGTAATGATGATCTGACTATGGCCCGTGGCGGGAAACCGCCACGGGCTTTCTCATGCGGCGATCTCGTCCACTACATGGAGAAAGTCGTAGCCAACAGGTGGCCGAGTGCAGCGAGGTCGGATGAGGGGTCACGCCGGCCCTAACGATCCACGCCGAACCGACCCCTCATCCGGCCCTGCGGGCCACCTTCTCCCGCAAGGGGAGAAGGAAGGGCGATTAGCGCCCTGGTAAAGACCGTCGCCGTCATACTAACCTAAGGTTGGTGGGGAGACTGGGTTGGTCGATCAGGTCAAATATGGCCGCAACTGGGATGATGAGGAGTTGGACCTCATCGTCGCCGACTATTTCGCCATGCTCGACGACGCCGTCTCTGGTCGTCCGCTGGTCAAGTTGCACCATGCCAAGGCCTTGTCACAGCAGATCGGCCGCACAGTCGGCTCGGTCGGTCAGAAGTACGGAAACATCTCCGCCGTCCTGACCGAACTGGGCATGCCCAAGCTGAATGGTTTCGGTAGTCGGCCGAACTACCAAGAGGCCATCTTCTCCGCACTGGAACGCCATCTCGACCAGAATCCAGCCGCTTGGGACATCGGGATGCCATTGCGCGACTCCCTGCGGGCCCAACCGACCGAACAGCCGACGTATGGAAGCGGGGTGTCGGAGCCCTCGACCGTGTTTGCCCCGGCGCCCCTGCTGATGACCTCGGCCCCTCCCCTCGGCGCGGAGAGGCCCCGACGACCCGCAGGTCTGTCGCGACTGGTTCGGAAATTCGATCCAGCAGCTCGCGATCAGCGGAACCGGCAGCTTGGCTTGTTAGGCGAGGAGCGGATTTTCCATCACGAACGCGCCCAGTTGATCGCCCATGACCGGGCGGATCTAGCGACGAAGGTCGAATGGACGTCGCAAGAGCGCGGAGACGGGGCCGGATACGACATTCGCAGCTTCGACCCGACGGATGGTCGTGAGCGACTGATCGAGGTGAAGGCCACGCGTGGCGGCGCATCGACGGACTTCTTCCTCACCCGAACGGAATGCGAGGTGGCGCAGGAGCGGCCTGACGCATGGCGGCTTTACCGCGTGCATAGCTTGCCCGTCCGGCCGGAATTCTTCGTCCTCGCGCCACCGTTGGAAAGCGCGGTGGTGCTGACGCCGGAGGCGTGGCGGGCGTCCTTCTGACCCCTAATCAGACCAAGCCATCCCCCTGATCTTTCGTCATCCTCCGGCAAGCCGCGCCTTCGCGGCGCAGACCGGGGGACCCAGCGGCGCGCGGGAGCGCGAACCTGTCGCGGACTCGGTGTTCAGATAGTGTGCGTCGGATGGATTTCGCCTTCGGCGCCGCTGGGTTCCGGGTCTCCGCTGCGCTTCGCCCGGAATGACGAAAGGGGGAAGTTGAGCGCGGGTGGCTATGGCTGATCGTGCTTGAAGACCAGATTTTCGCCTGACGTCATCCCTCATCTTTCGTCATTCCGGGCGAAGGGCCGCTTGGCCCGAAGACCCGGAACCCAGCGGTGCGCGAGAGCGCGAAACTGTCGCGGACTCGGTGTTCAGACAGTGTGCGGCGGATAGATTTCGCCTTCGGCGCCGCTGGGTCCCCCGGTCGCTTCGCGCCGGAGGATGACGAAAGGAGGCGCGGGTCAGGCCCTGGGCCGCCATCCCCGTTCTGATCCCTTCTCCCGCAAGGGGAGAAGGAAGAGAGAGTTGCGTCCGGGTTTGGCGTAACGGGGGTTTAGGCCGTGGGGCATGAGCCAGGGCATTCACCGCAAGATCCGATCCGACGCCGTCTGGGCCGAGGTGCGCAAGGCGTGGGAGGATGGGGAGACGGCGCGGTCGGTGGCGCGGCGGTATGATGTGGGGGTGCACGCCCTGTGGAAGCGGCGCGAGGCGGAGGGCTGGGCGCGGCCCGAGCCGAAGGCGGGGCCGGTGGAGCCGGCCGAGGGCTGGGGCGCCTATGTGCAGACGCGCCGCGACGCCTTCGAGGCTCGCCTGGCGGATGCGCGGGCGCTGGCCGAATGTCTGGTCGAGGCGATGAAGGACGAGCGGCTGATGCGGGCGCCGCACTGGCATATTCCGTGGCTGTATCGCTGGCGCGCCGACCATCTGGGCCCCGAGGCGGCGGCGCGGGACCGGGAACGGGCGGTGGAGATGGGGTATGTCTGGGCCGAGGCGTTCTGGGACGAGGACGGGGCGCTGAGGCCGCTTTACCGACTGGATGCAGAGATGGCGCGTCTGCACCCGCAGGAGTGGCGCCGGGCGGTGGGCGTGCCGGAGGGGGGGGAGGTGGGACTCCTTCTTCCCTTGCGGGAGAAGGTGGGCGACCCTCGGGCTTGTCCCGAGGGGAGGTCGGATGAGGGGTTGCACCAGCCCTGACGGTCCACGCCGAACCGACCCCTCATCCGGCCCTGCGGGCTACCTTCTCCCGCAAGGGGAGAAGGAAGGACGCCTCCGGGTCGAGGACGCGGTTCAGTTGGGCGTGGGGGGTATTCATCTCGGCGGCCAAGCTATCCCCTGATCTTTCGTCATCCTCCGGCAAGCCGCGCCGGCCGCCGCGCCCTGGTCGCCACCGTGACCAAGAAGAGGGCCGAGAACCTGACCGAGTCCCTGCACGAAGAGGCGGCTCGCTTGCGCGACGAGATCAAGCGTATGAAGAAGATGGACCTGGAGTTCGCCCAGGACATGATGAGCAGCTGAGCCCCTGCGGCGATCGAGACCTGACCCATGATACGTCTTTATGTGACCGGCGACCTGTCGCCCGGCGCCGCCGTCGCCCCGACCCTGGACCAGTCCCGCTACCTGACCCAGGTGATGCGGCTGAAGGCGGGCGACGAACTGCTGGTCTTCAACGGCCGCGACGGCGAATGGCGCGCCTCGATCGCCGAGGTGCTGAAGAAGGGCGTCATCCTGCGCGCCGAGGCCCAGACCCGACCCCAGACGCTCGGCCCGGATCTGGAGCTGATCGTCGCCGTGGTGAAGAAGGCCCGGGTCGAGACCATCGTCGAGAAGGCGGCCGAACTGGGCGCCCGCCGCGTCCGGCTGGTGCTGACGAAACGCACCAATGCGGACCGCATCCGTCTGGACCGGCTGGACGCCATCGCCGAGGAGGCCGCCGAACAGACCGGCCGCCTGGACGTCCCCGGCATCGACGATCCGATCAAGCTGGACGCCGTCTTGACCGATTGGGAGGCCGGGCGGCGGCTGATGTTCTGCGACGAGACCGGCGGGGCGCCGGCGATCCGAGCGCTGACCCAGGCGTCTCCTCCGGCCGCCAAATGGGCGATACTGATCGGCCCCGAAGGCGGCTTTTCGCCCGAGGAGGGCGAACGGCTCCGCGCCCTGCCCTTCACCACCGCCGTTTCGCTCGGCCCCCGCATCCTGCGGGCCGACACCGCCGCCATCGCCGCCATGAGCCTGTGGCAGGCGGCGGTCGGGGATTGGGACCGCTGAGAGACGCCATTCCTCCCCCATTCCTCCCCCCTTGGGGGAGGGGGACCGCCGCGCCCTTGCGCGGGGGTGGAGGGGGCGCGACGCCGCAGCGCCCCCTCCGTCTCTCCGCTGCGCTCCGAGCCACCTCCCCCAGAGGGGGAGGATTTTTGACGTTGCGATCCGTTCCGGAATAAGCCCCGCCCCCTTGAGCCTTGCCTCAACCTCGCCCATCTAGCCGCGACAGACGGTCGCTGATGCGCCGAAGGGGACTGACGCATGACCGACAACGCGCCGCTGAGCCGGACCGCCCTGATCGAGGCCATGTCCAAGGGGATCAAGCCCAAGGACCAGTGGCGCATCGGCGCCGAGCACGAAAAGTTCGGCTTCGACAAGACCACCCTGGCCCGCCCCGCCTATGACGGCCCGAACGGCATCAAGGCCATGCTGGAGGGGCTGCAGCGCTTCGGCTGGACGCCGGTCGAGGAGAACGGCTTTCTGATCGGGCTGGAGCGCCGGAACGACGAGGGCTTCGTCGCCTCAGTCAGCCTGGAGCCCGGCGGGCAGTTCGAACTGTCGGGCGCCCCGCTCCTGACCATCCACGACATCTGCAATGAGACCGGCCAGCATCTGATGGAGGTCAAACAGGTCGCCGACCAGCTGGGCGTCGGCTTTCTGGGCGCCGGCTTCGACCCGCTGTGGACCCGCGAGCAAACGCCGGTCATGCCCAAGGGCCGCTATGACATCATGCGCGCCTACATGCCCAAGGTGGGGTCGCTGGGCCTGGACATGATGCTGCGCACCTGCACCATCCAGGCCAATCTGGACTTCGATTCCGAAGCCGACATGGTGCTGAAGTTCCGCACCTCCCTGGCGCTTCAGCCGATCGCCACCGCCCTGTTCGCCAACAGCCCCTTCACCGAAGGCCGGCCCAACGGCTTCCTGTCGGCCCGCGCCAATGTCTGGACCGACACCGACCCGGATCGAACGGGCATGCTGGGCTTCGTCTTCGAAGACGGCTTCGGCTTCGAGCGCTACGCCGACTATGCGCTGGACACCCCGATGTATTTCGCCAAGCGCGACGGTCGATACGTCGACGCCTCGGGCCAGTCGTTCCGCGATTTCCAGGCCGGCAAGCTGCCCGCCCTGCCCGGCGACTATCCGACCATCAAGGACTGGAACGACCACCTGACCACCCTCTTCCCCGAGGTGCGGCTGAAGGCCTATCTGGAGATGCGCGGCGCCGACGGCGGTCCGTGGAGCCGGATCTGCGCCCTGCCCGCCCTGTGGGCCGGCATCCTGTACGACGCGCCGTCGCTGGCGGCCGCCTGGGACCTGGTCAAGGACTGGGACATCGCCGACCACGAGCGCCTGCGCCGCGACGTGACCCGCCTGGGCCTGAAGGCCGAAGTTGCGGGCCGCAGCGTGCGCGACATCGCCGTGGACCTGGTCAACATCGCCAAACAGGGCCTGAAGAACCGGGCGCGCTTCTCGGGCGGCATGGTGGACGAGCGCGGCTATCTGTCCGAACTGGAAGACATCGCCGACAGCGGGATCACCCCGGCTGAACGGCTGCTGGACCTGTACCACGGCCCCTGGGGCGGCGATGTGAAGCGGATTTACGCCGATTTCGCCTACTGATGAAAAGGCGTCCTTAACCCGCAAGCTGTACGGCGTGTCCCATACGGGTAAGCCGAACAATGACCAGCCGCTCGATCGCAGACTCGCTCACGCCTGCCGCGCCCTTTGACGCCCCTCGCAGGGCGCCGGAGCTGGATCTCGACACCTTCTTCGACGTCTCGCTGGATCTGCTGGTGGTGCGCGACATCAACGGGCCCGTGCTCAAGGCCAGCGCCTCCTGGTTCACCGTGCTCGGCTATCGTCCCGAGGCGTTGGTGGGCCGCCTCCTGCCCAGCCTGATCCATCCCGACGATCAGGAGGCGACGCGCCAGGCCATGGCCGAGGTCGTCAACCGTCGGCCGGGCGATCCCGTCCTGGGCCAGATCAACCGGTATCGCCACCGGGACGGCCGCTACGTCACCCTGGAATGGCGCGCCCAGCGGTTGGGGAACCGGATCTTCGGCGTCGCGCGCGACGTCACCCAGAAGGTCGCGGCTGAGCGCGCCCTGAGGGAGGCCAAGGCCGCAGCGGAAGCCGCAAACCAGGCCAAATCCGACTTCCTGGCCAATATGAGCCATGAAATCCGCACGCCGCTGAACGGCGTCATTGGAATCGTCGACGCCCTGTCGAAGACCGACCTCAGCCCAGAACAGGCCGAGATGGTCGCCTTGATCGCGAGTTCGGGCGTGACGCTGGAGCGCCTGGTCTCGGACATTCTGGACGTATCCAAGATCGAGGCCGGCCAGCTGAACCTGGAGACCCGCCCCTTCGACCTGGACGAGGCGCTGGAGGCCGGCCTGGACGTGGCGCGGCTGCGGGCCGAGGCCAAGGGCCTGACCCTGGAGGTGCGGCGCGACGCCGACGCCCGCGGCGTCTTCGTCGGCGACAGTCTGCGAATTCGCCAGATTCTGGACAATCTCCTGTCCAATGCGATCAAGTTCACTCAACACGGCGGCGTCCAAGTCGACGTCCGGGTGTGCGAAGACTCCGACGGCCTGACCGTGCTGAGCCTGACGGTGCAGGATACGGGGGTGGGCTTTTCCTGCGACCACGCCGCGCGCCTGTTCGAGCGGTTCACTCAGGCCGACAGTACCGTCACCCGGCGCTTCGGCGGGACCGGTCTCGGTCTGTCGATCTGCCACGCCCTGACGGAGATGATGGGCGGCCGCATCAGAGCCGCCTCGACACCGGGCGTCGGCAGCCGGTTCACGGTCGAAATTCCGTTGCCGCGCGTCAGCAGCCTGGGTGATTACGATGTCCAGACACGCGGCCGGGCGACGCAGATCGCCGCGCCCCTGCCCGCGCTCCGCGTGCTTCTGGCCGAAGATCACCCCGTCAACCAGCGGGTCGTCCAGTTGATCCTGGGCGCGCACGACATGCAGATCGTCACGGTCGACAACGGGCTCCAGGCCCTTGAGGCCTTCCAGAGCCAGGACTTCGACCTGGTGCTGATGGACATGCAGATGCCGGAAATGGACGGCCTGACGGCGACACGCGCCATTCGCCGGGTGGAGGCGAGCCGCCGCAGGCGCACTCCCGTCATCATGCTCAGCGCCAACGCCATGGACGACCACCGCCGTCAGGCCCTGGCGGCCGGCGCCGATCTGCACGTCTCCAAGCCCGTCACCGCCGCCGCCCTGCTGGGCGGCATTCAGGTCTTGATGGCCGCCCCTGCGACCGCCTCTGACGTGCGAGCGGGGTAAGGCCCCGTCCTGAGGGACAAATCGGACACATCGGACAGTTCGGACACCCTTTTTCGGCCGATCGTCCCTTGGGGGTGGAAATTGACAAAGTTTGCCAAAGGTCCATCCTCTGCCGCGATAGGGAAGGACCGCCCATGGCCACGATGAACATCTCCCTGCCCGACCCGATGAAGGCCTGGGTCGAGGAACAGGCCCGATCGGGCCGCTACGCCAACGCCTCCGACGTCATCCGCGACCTGATCCGCCGCGAGCAGGTCAAGGCGGAAAAGATCGCGCACTGGCAAAGATTGATCGCAGAGGCCGACGCCTCTGGCGTTTCCGATCAGTCTCCGCGTGAAGTGATTGAGGAACTGCGCGCCCAGTTGCGCCGCGCCTCCTAATGCTTCGCCTGAGCCGCGAGGCGCGGGCGGACTTGCAGCAGGTCTATTTGCAAGGTCTGGAACTGTTTGGGAGCCGTCAGGCCGATGACTATATCGAGGGCCTGTTCGCCAAACTGGATTTGCTTACGGACTTCCCCCGGCTCGGAGCCGCTCGGCCCGAGTTGAGCGCGGACGCTCACGTGATGCTCTACAAGAGCCATGCCGTCCTCTATCGGATCGACGATGCGGACGTATTTATCCGACGCATTCGGCACGCGCTTGAGGATTGGCAATCCGATGGCTCTGAGGTCGGATCGAACGACGAAGGCAGCGAACCATGACCCACCCCATCCACATCGGCGTCGGCGGCTGGACCTATGAGCCGTGGCGCGGCGTCTTCTATCCAGAGGGCCTGGTTCAAAAGCGCGAGCTGGAATACGCCGCCTCGAAACTGACCTCGATCGAGATCAACGGCACCTATTATTCGACCTTCAAACCCGACAGCTGGAAGAAGTGGCGCGACGAGACGCCGGACGGCTTCGTCTTTTCGGTCAAGGCCAGCCGCTACTGCACCAATCGCAAGATCCTGTCCGAAGGCGGCGAGAGCTTCGACCGGTTCCTGTCCCAGGGCCTGACCGAACTGGGCGACAGGCTGGGGCCGATCAACTGGCAGTTCATGGGCACGAAGAAGTTCGATCCTGAGGACTTCGAGGGTTTCTTGAAGCTGCTGCCGCCCGAGAAGGACGGGGTCCGCCTGCGCCACGCCCTGGAGGTCCGCAACCCGACCTTCGCCACCGAACAGTTCTATGACCTGGCCCGCAAATACGGCGTCGCCATCGTCTACGCCGTCGATGACGAAGAGCCGACCTGGCCCCAGATCGACGAGGCGACCGCCGACTTCTCCTATGCCCGGCTGATGTCCAGCCGCCAGGACGAACCGACCGGCATGACCGCCGACGAACTGTCCGCCGTCGCCGACCAGGTCCGCGCCTGGGCCGAGGACGGCGAGGTCTTCGCCTATTTCATCTCGGGGGCCAAGGCGCGCAATCCGGCGGCGGCCATGGCTCTGATCGCCCAGCTCAAATAGGGCCGGCCTTGCGGGCGGCGCCGGCGGTGCGCATCTGTCGGCCACGCCCCAAAGCCTGAAGGACTCTCCATGCCGATCGCCACCCGCGCCTTCGCCGCGACCGCCGCCGACAAGCCCCTGGTCCCCTACAGCTTCGAGCGGCGCGATCCCGGCCCGGACGATGTGCTGATCGAGATCAAATACTGCGGCATCTGCCATTCGGACCTGCACATGGCCCGCAGCGAGACCGGACCCGCATCCTATCCCCTGGTGCCGGGCCACGAGATCGCCGGCGTGGTCAAGGCCGTCGGCTCCAGCGTCGTCCGTTTCAAGGAAGGCGACCGCGTCGGCGTCGGCTGCATGGTCGACAGCTGCCGCGAATGTTCATCCTGCCGGGAGGGGCTTGAGCAATATTGCGTGCCCGGTTTCACGGGCACCTATGGCGGCAAGGACAGGAAGGGCGGCACGGCCGAGACCATCACCCAGGGCGGCTATTCCGACCATATCACGGTGGATCAGCACTTTGTCGTCACCATTCCCGACAGCCTGCCGCTGGACGTCGCCGCCCCCCTGCTGTGCGCCGGCGTGACGACCTATTCGCCGCTGAAGGAATGGAAGGTCGGACCGGGCTCCAAGGTGGCGGTCATCGGCCTGGGCGGACTGGGCCATATGGCGGTCAAGCTGGCCGCCGCCATGGGCGCCGAGGTCACGGTCCTGTCCACCTCCGACCGCAAGAAGGCCGATGCGGAGCGGATGGGCGCCGAACATTTCCTGATCAGCAGCGACAAGGCGGCGATGAAGGCGGCGGCCGAAAGCTTCGACCTCATCATCAACACCGTCTCGGCGACCCACGAGATCGCCGCCCACACCCAGCTTCTGGCCCGCGACGGGACCATGGTCATGCTGGGGCTGACCACCGAGGGCCTGCCGGTGTTCGCCGTGCCCCTGCTGTGGCGTCGGCGGCGGATCGCCGGCTCTCTGATCGGCGGCATGGCCGAGACCCAGGAGATGCTGAACTTCTGCGCCGAACACGGCATCGTCTGCGACATCGAGACCATCGCCCCGGACCAGATCAATGACGCCTATGAGCGGATGCTGAAGTCCGACGTCCGCTATCGGTTCGTCATCGACATGGCGAAGATGGCGGCCTGACGCGCCTGAACAGACGTAAAGGCGCCGCAGGGGAAATCGGCCTTTGATCCGCAACCCCTGCGCGGCTACACCTTGAGCGACAGTCCGCAGCAGACGGACGCGAGGAAACAAGGACGGACGGATGGCGCGCGTAGCATTGGTGACCGGCGGAACCCGGGGCATAGGCAAGGCGATCGTTCAACGCCTCAGCGAGGACGGCATAAGGGTGGCCGCCGGCTATTCCGGCAATGACGAGGCGGCCCAGGCCACCGCCCGCGCCTTGGGCGTCATGGTG
Organism: Brevundimonas sp. Br13; assembly: GCF_055391505.1. Lineage (NCBI taxonomy): Bacteria > Pseudomonadati > Pseudomonadota > Alphaproteobacteria > Caulobacterales > Caulobacteraceae > Brevundimonas > Brevundimonas sp. Br13. The sequence continues at coordinate 3,141,959 of NZ_AP044008.1, forward strand.
GTCAAGGGCAATGTCGGCAGTTTCGAGGACTGCGCCCGCGCTGTCAGCGAGGTCGAGGCCGAACTGGGTCCGATCGACATCCTGGTCAACAACGCCGGCATCACCCGCGACGGCTTCTTCCACAAGATGAGCCACGACCAGTGGTCCGACGTGATCCGGGTGAATATGGACAGCGTCTTCAACATGACGCGCCAGGTCATCAACGGCATGCGCGACCGGGGCCACGGCCGGATCGTCAACATCTCCTCGATCAACGGTCAGAAAGGTCAGATCGGCCAGACCAACTATTCCGCCGCCAAGGCCGGAATGATCGGCTTCACCAAGGCCCTGGCGCTGGAAAACGCCAGGAAGGGCGTGACCGTCAACTGCATCGCCCCCGGCTATATCGACACCGAAATGGTCGGCGCCATGGACCCCAAGGTTCTGGAATCGATCGTGTCGCAGATTCCCGTCGGCCGCCTGGGCAAGGGCGAGGAGATCGCCGACATGGTCTCCTGGCTGGTGGGCGAGCGTGCTGGATATGTCACAGGCTGCACCCTGTCGCTGAACGGCGGCCAATACCTGGTCGGGTGAACGGGCTTCGCCCAAAATCCGCCGCGTGACGGTTTCATCCATAGTCTCATGATGTTGACGGGATCGGCCTGGGCGAAAAAATCGCCGCGCGGGACTGCGACGGCGCTTGCCGCCGTCGTCGCCCTTGGCCTGTCCGTCGCCGCCCCGGCCGTCCTGCCGGCCGACTGCCACGCCCAGTCGCGCCGCAACCTGCCCCCGTCGGCCCGCTACGTCTCCGGCACGGGTCAAGCCTTCGTGCTGGATGTGACGGGCGCCCGGCCCCTGATGCGGTTCGAGCAGTCGACCGAGATCTGGGTGCTGCGTCCGACCGCCGCGCCGCGCGGCGACATCATCTATCGCAACGACAACGGCGATCAGATCCTGCGGGTCACGCCCGACGGCGGCATGACCCTCTACACCACCGCCGCGCCGCAAGGATCGCCGGTGTCGCGCAACGGCGAGGCCGCGCCCCTTCTGGCGCCCGGCCTGACCGCCGTTCAGCTGTGGAACTACATCGTCCGCCAGAGCGACCGCGCCAGCCGGGCTCTGGGGCGTCTGGTCGTCGTGGACGTGGACATCCAGCCGGGGTCCGAGGCGGTAGCCGCCGACGCCCTGTCCACCGCCGTCGACGCCATCGTCCGCATGGCCCGCTCGCCCAATCTGCGGTCCGAAGCCAACCGCATCCGGCGGATCGAAATCGTCGATCAGGGCCGCACCAGCCAGACCGCCTTCAGCCGCGGCACCCTGCGGATCGTGATCGAGCCGCGCGCCGGCGTCGCGGGCCGCCCCTCCTCCGCGCGGATCGTGCGCCTGGTGGCGGACGACGTCCTCAGCCGCTGAAGCCGTCCTTGGCCGCCCGACGCGCGGCGAACTGCTCTGCGTCACCCGCCCGCAGGAAGGGGTTGAACCGCAGTTCCGTCTCGAGGGTCGTGGGCACGGTCGCCTCGCCCCGCGCCCGCGCCTCAAAGATCGCCTCGGCGTGGGCGGCCGTCTCGGGCCGGGGGTCCAGGCTCAGGGTGAAGCGCGCATTGGCGGCCGTATATTCATGGGCGCACCAGATCACCGTCTCCGGCGGCCAGGCCGCCAGGGTCTGAAGGCTGGCCCACATCTGTTCGGGCGTCCCCTCGAACAGGCGGCCGCAACCCAGGGCGAACAGGGTGTCGCCGACGAAGGCCGCCCCCGCCTCCACCGACCGATAGACGACGTGGCCCAGGGTGTGGCCCGGCGTGGCCGTGACCTCAAACCGGGTCTCGCCCACCGCGACCGTGTCCCCATCGCCGACGACGCGGTCCAGCGGCGCCACGCGCGCCACCTCCTGCGGCCCCACGATCTCGCAGCCCGTCTCAGCCTTCAGCCTATCGTTGCCTTCTGTGTGATCGGGATGCCAGTGGGTGTTCAGGATCAGGTCCAGCCGCCCCCAGCCCAGGCCGTCCAGCTCTTGCAGGATGCGCGCCGCGTCCGGCGTATCGACCGCCGCGACGGTTCCCGTCGCCCGATCGCGGATCAGAAAGCCGTAGTTGTCGCTGCGGCACGGGAACAGATGAACGTCCAGGGTCATGGCGACGTTCTAGCAGGACGGACCCCGGCGGCCTATGGTGGCGACATGCGGCGCAGCATCGACGAGCTTCGAACCTTCTACGGCGAGCCGACCGGCGCCCTGGCTCGTCGACTGCTGGCGCGTCGGCTGGAGGACGCCTGGGGCGAGGCGACAGGCTGCGACGTTCTGGGCCTGGGCTACGCCACCCCCTGGCTCGACGCCTTCGTCGGGGCGCGACGGGTCGTGGCGGCCATGCCCGGCGGCCAGGGGGTCGAACACTGGCCCAGCGTCGGCCGCAACCGCAGCCTGCTGGTCGATGACCGCCGCCTGCCCTTCGCCGCCGGCGCCTTTGACCGCATCCTGCTGGTCCACGCCCTGGAAGAGGCCGACGACCCGACGGCCCTGCTGCTGGAGGCGGTGCGCGCCCTGGCCCCGACCGGCCGCATCATCCTGGCCGCCGCCGCGCGGGGCGGGCTCTGGTCCCGCGCTGAAAACACCCCCTTCGGCCACGGTCGGCCGTTCACGCGGGGCCAGCTGGAACGGCTGGTGCGCGAGGCGGGGCTGGAGCCGACGGCCTGGTCCCAGACCCTCTATGTCCCACCCTGGTCGCCCCTTCTGCCCCTGGCCGACGGTTTCGAACAGGTCGGCCGTCGGATCGCGCCGGGCGCGGCCGGTCTGATCCTGCTGGAGGCGTCGCGTCAGGCCTACGCCCGCATCCGCCCCAGCGGCAAGGCCCAGCGCGTCCCGGCCAAGGCGGCGCTTGCGCCTCAGCCTGCCGCCTCCGTCTCGCACGACGGGCCGCTCGGCTGATCGCTTCTGACGGGGAGTTGACGTCGTTCCATCTGGTCGCCGCCTGCGAACGGCCTTATGGCGAAGCCCCATGCATCGACTGATCCTCATGCGGCACGCCCAGGCCGAGCCGAACAGCCCGTCCGGCGGCGATGAAGCCCGCCCCCTGTCCGCCGTCGGACGCAACGAAGCCCTGCTGATGGGGCGGGCCCTGGCTGAGCGCGGGCTGAAGCCCGATCTGGCCCTGGTATCCTCGGCGGTCCGCACCCGCCAGACCTGGGAGCAGATGCATGACGCCTTCGGCGATGTGGAGGTGCGCGACGAGCCGCGCCTGTACAACGCCCCCGCCGACGTCCTGCGCGGCTTCGTCGAGGCCAGCGAGGAAGAGGCCGGCTGTCTGCTGGTTCTGGCCCACAATCCGGGGGTCCATGCGCTGGCCGGCGACTATCTGTCGGAAAGCGCGGCCTCGCCCGCCATTCTCGATCGCCTGGCCGGGGGTTTTCCGACCGGGGCGGCGGCCCTGTTCACCGTCGATGCGGCCGGGCGCTGCACCTACGAAGGCTTTCTGACCCCGCGCACCCTGGGCGGGGCGGCATGACGTCCGTCGCCTATAAGATCCTGTCGTCGAACGACTGGCGCCGCATGGTGGCGGAAGGTCGCTACCAAGGCTCCGTCGTCGATCTGGCCGACGGCTACATCCATATGTCGACGGCCGATCAACTGGCCGAGACCGCGCGCCGCCACTACGCCGGTCAGGCCGATCTGATGCTGCTGACGATCGATCTGGCGCTGCTCGACGAAGCCCTGGTGTGGGAGCCGTCGCGCGGCGGCGCCCTGTTTCCCCATCTCTACGCCCCCCTGCCCGTCGCCGCCGTCACCGCCAGCCGCCCCTTCGCCGTAGCCGAGGACGGGGCCATGCGGTTCGAGGATGCGGCATGAACCTGTTCGACGGCTTGGCGGCCGGCCTGCGCCGTCTGGACCCGGAAACCGCGCACCGGCTGGCGATCCAGGGTCTGGCCCTGGCGCCCCTGCCCGCCGCCCCGGTCGATGATCCGATCCTGCACACGACAATCGCCGGCCTCGACCTGCCCAATCCGATCGGCCTGGCGGCGGGATTGGACAAGAACGGGGAGGCGCTGGGCGGCCTGTCGCGGCTTGGCTTCGGCTTTGTGGAATGCGGCTCGGTCACGCCACGGCCCCAGCCCGGCAATCCCCGGCCGCGGCTGTTCCGACTGCAGGAAGACCAGGCGATCATCAATCGCATGGGCTTCAACAACGCCGGGCTGGACGCCTTCGCCGCCCGGCTTGAGCGACGCCCCCAGGGCGTCGTCGTCGGCGCCAATCTGGGCGCCAACAAGGATACGGAGGACAAGGCGGCCGACTATGTCGCCGGGCTTCAGCGCCTCGCGGGCCGGGCCGCCTATTTCACGGTCAATATCTCCTCGCCCAATACGCCCGGCCTGCGCGCCTTGCAGGGGCGGGACCAGCTGGACGATCTGCTGGGTCGGATCGAGGCGGCCCGGCCGACGGCCCGGTCCGACCGCGCGCCGGTCTTTCTGAAGATCGCGCCGGACCTGGTCGCAGGCGAGATCGGCATGATCGTCGAGGCCGCCCTGGCCCATCGGATCGACGGGCTGATCGTCTCCAACACCACCCTGGAACGCCCCGAAAACCTAAGCTCGCCCCAGGCCGGAGAGAGCGGCGGCCTGTCGGGTCTTCCCTTGCGTCCCTTCGCCGAAAGGGCGCTGCGGGCGGCGGCCGAGGCGGCGCAAGGCCGTCTGCCGCTGATCGCCGTCGGCGGGATCGACAGCGGGGCCGAAGCCTATGCTCGCCTTCGCCTGGGGGCCTCGGCGGTGCAGATCTATTCCGCCCTGATCTATCAGGGACCGGGATTGGTCGGCGCGATCAAGCGCGACCTGGCCGCCCGCCTGCGCGCCGACGGGTTTTCCACCGTTTCCGCCGCCGTGGGATCGGGCCGTTGACGGAGCGTTAGTTTCGATCTGCGCATCCTGTGGCCCGACGAACGAAGACCGTTCGCGCCGATGGGAAGCGGAATGCAACAGACGAACATGGTCCCAACGGCTGTGAGTGGCTGGACTGTGGCGTCTCGCTTCCGCGCCAAGCAGGCGGCGCAACGGCTGGCGACGGCGGCGGCGACCGCCCTGGTCGTGACGCCGATGCTGGGTTGGCGGCTCTCGCTGCTCTGGCTGCTGATCTACGGCCTGGCCCAGACGGTGGAATGGGCGGTCCTGCGCATGGCTTCACGCGCGCCCGACGCTCGCCTACGGAAAATCCCGACCTGCGCCGCGATCCTGATCAGCGCCGCGACCTTCGGCGGCCTGTCCATTCCCATGTGGCTGATGGGCGGCGCAATGGGCGGCCTGTGCGCGGCCCTGATGCTGCCGGCGCAGATGCTGTTTTCGATGATCAACGCGCCCCGATCCAAGATGCTTCTGGCTGCGACCCTTTCGCCGCCGATGCTGTATCTGCTGTCCACGCCGTTCTTCGCCGCCCATTTCGGGGCCGGCGTCTCGGTCATCATGACCGCCTCTGCGGCCGTGGTGATGTTCGTCATCTTCACCGTGCTCAGTTGGCAAATCATCAGCGAGACGGCCGAAAAGCGCCAGCGGGCGCGCGACGAGGCGGATCGGCTGCGGCGGCAGGCCGAACAGAATCTGGCGGCCCATACCGCCTTCCTGGCGGCGATCGGCCATGATCTGCGCACCCCGATCGGCGCCATCCTGACCGGCGCGGCCGAGCTTCAGGCGGCCGACGCCGCTTCTCGCGCCAACACCGCCCTGATCACCGACGCGGGCCTCATGATGAAGGCCCTGCTGGACGATCTTTTGGACCACACCCGCATCGGCGCCGGCCGGATGAAGGTCGAGGTGGTGGATTTCGATCTGCGCGCCATGCTGGCCCAGACCCTGCGTCTGTGGCGCGGACCGATCGAGGCCAAGGGCCTGACCTTGCGGGTCGAGGGCGCCGCCCAGATGCCGCGCGACGTCAAGGGCGATCCCATGCGGATCCGTCAGGTGCTGAACAATCTGATGTCCAATGCGGTCAAGTTCACCGCCGAGGGACAGATCACCCTGCGCCTTGAGGCCTGGCCGGAAGAGCCGTCCGGCTATGCCCTTCTGTTCGAAGTCGCCGATACGGGTCCGGGCCTGACCGCCGAGCAGATGGAGCGCCTCTTCAACCCCTTCGATCAGACGGCCGAAGGCGTCGGCGCCCAGTTCGGCGGCTCGGGCCTGGGCCTGTCCATCAGCCGGGATCTGACCGAGTTGATGGGGGGACGGCTGACGGCGCGCAGCGCCCCCGGCCAGGGCGCGCGCTTCACCGTGTCTCTGTTCCTGCCGGCCGGCCGGGCGACGGAGCGAACGGCTCCAGCGGCCCGGGGGCTGACGGCCCGCCCCGACGCGCTGGCCCTGCCCCTTGCCGCTCCGCCTATTGCGCCCCCTGCCGAAGACGTCCCAGCGCCGGCCGCCGAGACGCCGCCCGTCGAGACGCCGGCCGCGCCGCCTCCGCCCGAAGAGGCCGACCGTCCGTTGAAGCTGCTGGTGGTCGATGACCACGACATCAACCGTCGCGCGGTTCAGCTGATCCTCGAGCCCCTGGGCTGCGACATCGTCACCGCCTCCGACGGGGTGATCGCCTTGCAACGCTGCGCCGAAGTCGTCTTCGACGTCATCTTCATGGACGTGCGCATGCCCGAGCTTGATGGGCGCGAGACCACCCGCCGGCTGCGCGCCGGCGACGGTCCGAACGCCCGAACACCCGTTGTGGCCGTGACGGCGGATTCCGCGCCGGAAGACATCGCCGCCTGCCAGGCCGCCGGCATGGCCTATTTCGTCTCCAAGCCCCTGACGCCGCCGGCCCTGTTCGCAGCGCTACAGCATGTGTTGGACGACGCGGCCCAGGACGCAGGCGCTGCAACGCCTCAGCCTTCGACCTCAGACGTCGACGCGGCCTGACCCTTGATCTCGGCGACCAGCCGAGCGGCGAAATCGGGTGTGCGCAGGTCACACTCCCATACGATCACCACCCGCCAGCCGTCGGCCGTCAGGGTCTCGGCCGATCGCGCGTCTCTGGCGCGGTTGCGGGCGATCTTGCCGCCCCAGTAGTCGGCGTTGGCCTTGGGCTTGCGCGATCCTCGCGGACAGTCATGGCCGTGCCAGAAGCAGCCGTGGACGAAGACGGCGACCCGCCGCCCTTTCATTGTCAGATCCGGCCGTCCCGCCAGCCGCTGGCCGCCTAGCCGATAGCCGATCCCGGCCGCGCGCAGCACCCTGCGCACGGCCAGTTCGGGCGAGGTGTCCCGCCCCTTGACGCGGCGCATCACCGCGCTGCGCTTCTCGGGGCTGAAGACGTCCGTCGTCATGCGTGTTGGGCCGCGCTCAAAATGCGAAGCGTCGGCGCGGCCCGATCCCGATCAGAGTTGGGCCAGCAGATGCTCGGCCGAGGAGACCTTGAACTCGCCGCCCTGTTCGACGTTCAGCTCGGTCACGACGCCGTCCTTGACCAGCATCGAATAGCGTTGCGACCGCTCGCCCAGGCCGAAGCCCGAGCCGTCGAGCACCAGGCCGAGCGCGCGGGTCAGTTCGCCGTTGCCGTCCGCCAGCATGACGATCGAGCCGTCTTCCACGCCCTGGCTCTCGGCCCAGGCCTTCATCACAAAGGCGTCGTTGACGGAGAGGCAGGCGACGACGTCGACGCCCTTGCCCTTGAAGGCGTCCAGATTGTCCTTGAAGCCCGGCAGGTGACGGGCCGAGCAGGTGGGGGTGAAGGCGCCGGGGACGGCGAACAGCGCCACGGTCTTGCCGGCGAAGACGTCGGCGGTGTTGACGGGCTTGGGGCCTTCCGCCGTGGCCTGGGCGAAGGTCGCCTCGGGAATGCGGTCGCCGATCTGGATGGTCATGGAATCTCTCCGCGCGGGTTGGCTTGGGTGCGCCTGCGACAGATAGCGGCCGACGCCGCCAAGACAAGCTCGGCGCGCTTGCGCCGGGCCCATTCAGCCCCGATTATGGAAACCATGACCGACGCCTCCTTCCTGACGGGCCGTCTTCTGGTCGCCATGCCCGGCATCGGCGATCCCCGGTTCGAACACGCCGTAATTCTGATCTGCGCCCATGGGCCGGACCACGCCATGGGTCTGAGGCTGGACCGGCCCGCCCAGGGAATCGATCTGAAGGCGGTGCTGGACAAGCTGGACGCGCCCGCGCCGGAACAGTCCGTAGGCCGTCCGGTTCTGATGGGCGGGCCGGTCGAGCGCGAACGCGGCTTCGTCCTGCACACCGACGACTGGAGCGTGGGGGACGACACCCTGCCCTTCGGCGACGGCCTGGCCATGACGGGGACGCGCGAGGCCCTGGCGGCGATGACGGATACGGTCATGGGACCGCGCCACGCCACCTTGCTGCTCGGCTACGCCGGCTGGGGCGAGGGGCAGTTGGAAGACGAACTGGCCGATAACGTCTGGCTGACCACGGAAGCGGACCTGGACCTGATCTTCGATAGCGATCACCAGACCAAATGGACCCGCGCCCTGGCGCGCATGGGCGTGGACGCCGGCCGGCTGTCAGCCCAGGGCGGGCGGGCCTGATCGCCGATCAGGCGTCCCCGTCCGCGTCCTCCTCCTCGTCCGGTTGCGCATCCTCGTTCAGCGCGCCGTTCAGAGGTGCGGCGATGCGCGCGGCCAGCAGGCTCAAGACCTTCAAGGCGATGTCCAGCTCTTCCTGAGAGAGGCCCTGGAACAGGATGTCGCGATCCCGCGCCGCCATGGCTTCGGACTGTTCAAGCGCCTGATAGCCCCGAGGCTCCAGCTTGATCGTATTGGCCCGGCCGTCGCCGGGTCGACGCTGTTTGGAAATCAGCCCGTCGGCCAGCAGACGCGCGACGCGACGCGACAGGGTCGGTTCCGAGATTTGAAGACTGGCGGCGAGCTCCGCCTGGGTCATGCCGTCGGGCGCGGTCTTCAGGACGCGAAGAGGAGCTCTTTGGGCGTTCGTATAGCCGGCGGATTTGAAGAGACGGGCGGCGCGCGCTGTAAAACGGCGCGCCACTAGTGCCGTCTTTTGGCTGATCAACAGTTGCGTCAAGGACCTTTGGCTCACATTCTCTCCGTCTGACGCCCCGATACTCAACTGTTCCAATTTACTCTCTACAACGGCATCTTGCATACGTAAGGACCACGCTGAACAGGCTGACGGAAAGGCCGCCGTCAATGACTAAGCATTTTCCAATCCCCTAGTCTGGGGCGCGGATACACGCAAGACTATGTCTCCTTCGAGTTGAAAATTGAGATATAATCTCGCTGAGACGCCTTAGCCATGCAACCGTCCTGCTCCACGATTAAGGCGACAGCGTTTACATCTCCACCACAGTTACCTAAGTAAGAATGCATATGATGTGACGCCGAATACTTGCGCGCACAACAATGACACCGGGAGCATTCCCCCTTAGCGTGTCGCCAGCGAAATCAGCAGCAGCAGAACCAAAACCAGACAAGCCCCCTGCCAGAACCGCACCGGATCGCGCTCAATCAGCGACAGGGGGCGGGGGGCCGGGGCGGCCGCCGCGCTGCCGGTCTCGAGCACATGGATCAGTTCCTCGACGTCCTCGAACCGCTCGTCCGGATCGACGGCGACGGCGCGCAGAACGGCGGCCTCCAGCCAGGCGGGCATGTCCGGTCGGCGTCGCCCGGGCGGGGTCGGGGCGCGGTCGAAGCGCGGCGCGTCCGACGGATCCACCTCGCCCCAGGGATAGGCGCCGGTGAACAGCCGGTACAGGGTCACCCCCAAAGCGAACTGGTCGGTGGCGGCGCTCCCGCTTTCGCCGTCGTACATTTCGGGCGCCTTGAAACCGGCCGTGCCCGGCGCCTCGGCCTCGGCGAACTCCTCGGCCCTTTTCAGCCGGGCCACGCCCAGATCGACCAGCTTCAGCCCGCCGTTCGCCTCCAGGATCACATTGTCCGGCTTGATGTCGCGGTGGATCACCCCGGCCCGATGCAGGGCCGCCACCCCCCGCGCCAGCTTCAGGGCCACGCCGATCCCCTCGGCGATCTCGAACGGCCCGTCCTCGGCCAGGCGGGCATGCAGGGTCTGGCCCTGATAGAAGGGCTGGACGATATAGAGCCGGCTCTGGCGCCCCGCATCCAGCGTCAGCACCTTGCCGACGAAGGGGCTGTCGATCCGCCGGCCGATGAAGGCTTCGCGCAGGAAGGCGGTCCTCGCCCCCCGTTCCGACACCGCCGCCGGCTTGGGGAACTTCAGCACCACCCGTTCTTCACCAGACCGCGCCAGGAACAGCCGCGTATAGCGGCCGTCGGCGACCAGCCGCTCCAGATGAAACCCGTCCACCGTCTCGCCCTGGTTCGGCGGCGGCAGGATGGCCAGGCCTTCGGCCTCGGCCGTGATCGCCTCCCAGTCGGGCGCCCCGACCCGGATGACGTCGAGGATCAGGACGGTGGCGTTGTCGCGCGCCCCCGCCTCGGCGACCTCGTCCAGAATGGCCTGGGCGTCGGCGTCGGGCGATCCGCGCCGTGCCAGCAGCCGCGCCAGGGCGGCCTCGTTCAGCACCCCGTGCACCCCGTCCGTCGTCAGCATCAGCCGATCGTGCGGCAGCAGCCCTACATTTCGCACGTCCAGCTTCACGTCCGCCTCGATGCCGACGGCGCGGTACAGCACATGGCTCAGCCCCTGCTGGGCCCGGGTGTGATCCTCAGTCAGCCGGGTCAGCACCCCGTCGCGGAAATGCCAGGCCCGACTGTCCCCCACATGAAGCGCCACCGCCTCACGTCCCCGTAGGATCAGGGCGGTGAAGGTGGTCGCCGCCGCCTCCATGGCCGGATCGATCTTGCCCCGCGCATGGAGCCAGCGGTTGAAGCCCCTAAGCGCCTTGATCCCGTTGGCGGCGATGCCGTTCAGCGGGTTCTGATCCAGATAGCCGTCGATAAAGCTGCGCGTCGTCAGCTCGGCCGCCATCCGCCCGGCCTTCGATCCCGACACCCCGTCGGCGATAACCGCCACGACCCCGTGCTCGCGCTGCTCGGCCGCCGTGCCCAGATGCACCCCGCCGAAATCCTGATTGTCCGCCTTGGGCCCCTTTGCGGTGGCGAAACCGGCGGCGATCTCCAGTCTGGCGTCGGTCATGCCCCCCCCAGCCGTCATCCTCGCCCTTGTGGCGAGGATCCATACGCCCGGTGTCGCCGGGGCTTACCGTCATCGACGGAGTCAATGGATCCTAGGCACAAGGCCTGGGATGACGAAAAGTGAAATCTAAGCCGACCGCTGCTTCAGCGGCGCCGTGCCGTCCGCCAGGCTCTCGGCCAGATAGACCTCCGCCTCCTGGGCCGGCAGCGCCGGCGCATAGCCGAAGCCCTGGCCGTAGTGGCACTGGGCTTCCAGCAGCAGGGCGGCCAGTTCGGCGTTCTCGACCCCTTCGGCGACGACCTCCAGCGACAGGTCACGGCCCAGGTTGACGACCGACTTGACGATCTTGGCCGAGCCCTCGTCCTTGTTCATCGTCAGGACGAAATAGCGGTCGATCTTCAGCGTATCGAACGGCAGGCGCGCCAGGTACGACAGCGACGAGAAGCCGGTGCCGAAATCATCCAGAGCCAGCGACGCCCCCACGTCCTTCAGCGACTGAAGAACCTCGGCGGCGCGGGCGGTGTCGCGCATGATGTCGCCCTCGGTAACTTCCAGCTTCAGGGCGCCGCGGGGCAGGCCCGCCTCCTTGATCACCCGCGCCACGTCCTCGCACAGATGCGGCCGTTCGATCTCGCCGACCGACAGGTTCACGCTGCAAAACAGCTTTCCGGCCAGGGGGTGGCGTTGAATCCATTCCGCCAGTTGCCGCGCCGACTGGGTCATCATCAGCAGACCCAGGTCGTTCATCATCCCCAGGTCGGCCGTCAGGCCCAGGAACTCGTCCGGCGGCACCAGGCCCCGCCGGGGATGACGCCAGCGCGCCAGGGCCTCAAAGCCCGCCACGGCGCCGGTCTTCAGGTTCACGATCGGCTGGAAGAAGGGGGTGATCTCGCCGCGCACGAAGGCGTTTCTCAGATCCGCCTCCAGCGCCAGTCGGCTCAGGGAATCGCTTTCCAGGGCGCGCCCATAGGCGGCCGACCCGCCCCGCCCGGCCGCCTTGGCCGATTCCACCGCCAGCTCGACCCGGCGCAGCAGTTCTGAGGCGTCGGGCGCATCGGGCCCGCCCTCGACGATGACGGCGCCGATCGAGACGGTGGGATAGATGTCGAAACCCGCCACCCGCAGCGGCTGTTCCAGCGCCTCGCGCACCCGATAGCTTGTGTGAGAGGCGGTCTTGGGCACGATGATGGCGAACTCGTCCTCGCCGATCCGCGCCGCGGCGGCGTCCTTGGGGAAGGCGGCGGCGAGGCGCGAGCCCAGGGCCGACAGCACCAGATCCGTCCGCTCATGGCCCAGGGCCTCGTTCAGACGACGCAGACGGTCCACGTCGCCGACGACCAATTCATATTCGCCCGCCTGGGTCAGCACCTCGCCGACGCGGGCGATGAAGGCGCGACGGTCCAGAAGGCCGGTCAGGGTGTCGCGGTCCGAACCGGTGAACTTGGCCTCCAGCGCGACGACGCCGGCGGCGCGAAGGCCGTCCTCAAGCCAGACCCCGCGCCACAGGCAGGTCTCGGCTCCGCGCATCCGCAGGCGCACCGCGATTTCGGCGCCCTCCTCCTGCGGCTTCAGCATCTTCTCGGCCAGCGACCGATCCTGCGGCAGGGTCGAGGCGACAAAGCCGGCGCCCGAACATTCCGGCGCCAGGGGCCCCAGCCCCAGGGCGCGGGTCGCACCGGTGAAACGCAGCTGATCCTCGGCCGGCGTCCAGACCCACAGGGCCGTATCGGCCGCCGCCAGGGCCTCGATGGCGGCGGTGGCGTCCCAGGCCAGCGAGCGGGGTCGCGCGTTCACAGCTGTCGTTCCCTCAAGACGACCCCCGGTCGCCGCGATCAAACTCGTCCTCCACGAGGCCGAACAGCAGATGATCTGCCCAATCGCCGTTAATTTTCAAATAAGCGCGGGCCAGACCCTCGTGCCGAAAACCCGATTTCTCAAGAACGCGACGCGATCCGTGGTTGCTGGGCAGGCAGGCGGCCTCCAAACGGTGCAGTTTAAGCCGCTCGAAACTGTAGGCGACCACGGCGCGCACCGCCGCCGTTCCATGGCCGCGCCCGGCGAAGGGCTGACCGATCCAGTAGCCCAGGGTGCCCGTCTCGGCCACGCCGCGCCGCACGTTCGACAGGGTCACGGCTCCGACCAGGGTCTTGCCGTCCTCGATGAAGATGAAGAAGGGCCAGGCGTTTCCCAGCTCCATTTCCCGCGCATAGATGGACAGCCGGCGTCGAAAGGCGCCCTTGCTCAGATCGTCCTCGGGCCAGGCCGGCTCCCACGGCTGGAGATAGTCGCGCGACCCGTCGCGCAACCGCGACCACGCCCCATAGTCCGCAGCGCGCGGGGGGCGCAGCAGCACGCCCTCGCCCCGGACAACCGGCCCGGCCACATCGCTCATCCAGTCCAGCAGCGCCATCGCCTCCAGCGTAAAGCATGAACGCGAGGGGTGAAACCCGGCCGCAGGCTTCCGGCGACGGAGATTCCGCCTTGGAGCCGTTGAACGGACAAAGCCGGCAAGGAGACCACCCATGGCCGCATCCGCCTTCGAGGCCGCCGTCGCCGTGACCCGGCTGGGCCTGGGCGCGCGTCCCGGCGAGATCGACCGCGTCGCCGCCGATCCCAGAGGCTGGGCGCTGGGTCAGATCCGGGCCGAAGGTGCGCCCCAACCCTCCGGCGCCGCCGTCTCGACCGCTGAACGGATGGAGGCCTTCCTGGCCTATCAGGCCAGCGGGACCGGCCGGCGCGAGGCGGCGGCGCCCGGCGGCGCGCCCGATCCGACGGCCGAGGCCGCGCGTCAGGCCCGGCAGGCGGCGCGGCGCGCCATAACCGAGGACACGGCCCGCGGCTTTCTGGATCGCGTTCGGCTGGGCCTGGAGACCGACCAGGGGTTCGCCGAGCGCTGGGCCCTGTTCTGGGCCAACGCCCTGACCGTCTCGGCCGCCAAATTCACCGCCGGCGCCTTCGTCGACACCTATGAGCGCGAAGCCATTCGCCCCCATGTCTTCGGCCGGTTCGAGGATCTGGTCCTCGCCGCCGAACAGCATCCGGCCATGCTTCTGTACCTTGATCAGGCGCGGTCGGCCGGACCGGACAGCCGAGCCGGCGCGCGCCGCAGGCTGGGGCTGAACGAGAATCTGGCCCGCGAAATGCTGGAGCTGCACACGGTCGGCGCCGACGGCGGCTATGATCAGGCCGACGTCACCGAATTGGCCCGCGCCCTGACGGGATGGTCGATCCCCCGCCAGCAGGATCGGCAAAGGGCGGACGGCGGCGGCTTCGTCTTCCGCCCCGAGATTCACGAACCCGGCGTCCGAACGGTCATGGGCCGGACCTACGCCCAGACCGGCCGCCGACAGGGCGAGGCCATATTGCGGGATCTGGCGCGCCATCCGGCCACGGCCAAGCGGCTGTCGCGGCGGATCGCGGCCCATTTCGTCGCCGACGATCCGCCCCCGGCCCTGGTCGCTCGGCTCGAGACCGCCTGGACCGGATCTCAAGGCGATCTGGCTGAGGTCGCCCGCGCCCTGATCGAAGCGCCCGAGACCTGGACGTCGCAGGCCGCCAAGATCAAGACGCCCTATGAGTTCGTCGTCTCGACAGGGCGGGCTCTGGATGAAGGCCCCCAGCGCCCGCAGCGCCTGCGTCAGGCGCTGGTCGACATGGGCCAGCCGCCCTTTGCGCCGCCGTCGCCCGAGGGCTGGCCCGACACGGCCGCCGACTGGGCCGGGCCCGACGCCCTGGTCAAGCGGTTGAACTGGGCGCGGACCACCGCCGACGCCGCGGTCGTCACCGATGTGAACGCCGTCGCCCGCTCCGCCCTGGGCGCCCGAATGGGCGAGCGCACCCGCTCGGCCGTCGCCCGAGCCGAGAGCCGGACCGAGGCCCTGACCCTTCTTCTGATGTCGCCGGAGTTCCAGCGCCGATGACCCACCCCGCCTTGCATCGCCGCGCCTTTTTGGGCGGATCGACCGCCGGCCTGAGCCTGGCCTTCGTCGGGCGCGCCTTCGCCCAATCGGGCGCTCAAGGCGTCGTGTCGGACAACAAGCTGGTCGTGATCCTCGCACGGGGCGCCATGGACGGACTGTCGGTGACGGTCCCCTACGCCGATCCGAACTATGCGGCCCTGCGCGGCGGCCTGGCCCTGGCCGAGCCCGGTCAGGCCGACGGCGTGTTGGCTTTGGCCGACGGTTTCGGCCTGCATCCGGCTCTCGGCGGCCTGCACGCCCTGTATCGTCGCGGCCAGATGCGGTTCGCGCCGGCCGTGGCCCTGCCTGTGCGGGTGCGGTCGCATTTCGACGCCCAGGACGTGCTGGAGAACGGCGGCGAGAGCCTGCGTCGTCAGGACGACGGCTGGCTGAACCGCGCCATCGTCGCGGCGGGCGGGCGAAGACTGACGGGGCTGGCGATCGGCGCTCAGACGCCCCTGATCCTGCGCGGCGAGGCGCCCGTCTCCGGCTGGGCGCCGGGGGGACGGGTGCGCGAGGACGACCGGATCGCCGGCCTGCTGCAAGACCTCTATGTCGAAGATCCGCTGCTGGGGCAAAGCCTGGCGCGCGGTCTGGCGACCGAGGAACGAGCGGCCGTCGACGGCGACGGCGGGCGCGTGGGGCGCAACGACGCCCAGGCCCTGGGTCAGGCGGTGGCGCGGCTGATGACCGGAACCGAGGGGGCGAACGTCGTCGCCCTGTCGCTGGACGGATGGGACACCCACGCCGGCCAGAGGGCGCAGCTCCAGACCCGTCTGAACGGGCTGGACCGGCTGATCGCCGGGCTGGAGAACGGGCTGGGCGAGGACTGGCGGCGCACGGTCGTGGTGGTGGCCACCGAATTCGGCCGCACCGCCCGCGCCAACGGCACGGGGGGCACCGATCACGGCACGGCGTCTTCGCTGATCCTGGCGGGCGGCGCCGTTCGACCGGGCGGCCTGGTCGGCGACTGGCCCGGCCTGGCCGACAACCGTCTGTTCGAGGGGCGCGACCTGGCGCCCACTCTGGACGTGCGCGCCGTGTTCAAGGGCGTGCTGCGCGATCACCTGGGCTTGGACCGCGCCCAGCTGGACACGCACGTCTTTCCCGACAGCGCCGCGGAGGCGCCGGCGGTCGACGGCCTGGCCTGATGTCACGCCGCTTCTGTCAGGCCGCTTCTGTCAGGCCGCTTCGGGCGTCGTCTGTTTGCAGATGCGGTTCAGGTCCGCCCGGATCGAACTGCCCTGGAAGTGCGAAATGTCGGCGCTGGAATAGCCCTCGGCCGACAGGGCCTTGACCACATCGCCGGTGTTCAGACATTCGGGGGTGCGGGCAAGCTGATAGGCGCGCTCGACCACATGGGTGCGATTCATGACACAAGACCTTTCGTGAGCCGTAACAACGCCTTGGAAGCGCAGCTGTTCCGCCGCTCCGACGCCATAATTCGCCCCGACTTGCTTTTGTCGGAAAAGCCTGCGCTAATAAGCCTCGTCGATCTCTCTGCGTAACGCCCACTCTCCTTGCGAACGCATGAGTCCAGGCCGATCCCATTCAGACCCGACAGGCCGCAGGGACGTTCCCTCGGTCAACTTCTAACGGAGGTCTCAAAATGGCTACCGGCACTGTCAAATGGTTCAACCCGACCAAGGGTTACGGCTTCATCCAACCCGACGACGGCGGCAAGGACGTCTTCGTCCACATCTCGGCCGTCGAAGGCGCGGGCCTGCGCGGCCTGGATGAAAACCAGAAGGTTTCCTACGAGCTGGAACGCGACAAGCGTTCGGGCAAGGAATCCGCTGGCCAGCTGCAAACCATCGGCTGATTTCAGCTTCACAGCTGATTGGCGACGGCGGCTCCGCAAGGAGCCGCCGTTTTCAATTGGGGCGTCCACGCTCTTTTGACGTCATCCTGGAGAGACTATTTGGTCTTCTCGATCCACGCCGCAAAGGCGTCGAGGAACTCCTTCAGGAACTCCCGCGTCCCCTCGTTCTTCAGCCTCCCATCCTCCTCGTTCAGCAGGCCGGCGACATTGCCCACATAGGCTTCGGGCTGCTGCATGGTCGGCATGTTCAGAAAGACTAGGGGCTGGCGCAGGTGGTGGTTGGCGCCGAAGGCCCCGATGGCGCCGGGCGAGACGCTGACGATGGCGGCCGGCTTGCCCGCCCAGATGCTGTCGCCATAGGGGCGCGAGCCGACGTCCAGGGCGTTCTTCAGCGCCCCAGGGATCGAGCGATTATATTCCGGCGTCACGAACAGCACGGCCTGAACCGCCGCCATTTCCGCCCGAAACCGGGTCCAGGCGGCCGGCGGCGTCTCCGTCTCCAGATCGGGGTTATAGAGCGGCAGGTCGCCGATCTCGACCGGCTCCACCTCCAGCTCGGGCGCGGCCATGGCCTTCATCTCCAGCCCGACGGCGCGAGAATAGGACCCCTCGCGCAGACTGCCGACGATCAAGGCGACGCGGACGGACATGGGGCGGCTCCGGATTGTGAGGGTCAAGCGTCAGCATAACCGATGACGACGCAGGATGTTCCCCTTAGGCCCTGAACAGCGCCGCCGCGAAGGCCTCGCCCGCCGGCGCCGCCGACTTCGGTCCCAGGACGGCGCTGGCCGCCTGTCGTCCCTCCAACAGACGTGCTCCCGCCGCCCGCACGTCCGCCACCGTCTGCGCTTCCAGCTGTTCGGTCATGGACAGGCTGGAGCGGGGCGCGCCGAAAATCAGGGTCTGGGCGGCGTTGCGGCCGGCCCGGCTCATCGGGTTTTCGTCCGACATCCACAGACCGGCCTTCATCACCGCCTTGGCGCGCGACAGCTCCTTTTCGGTCGGCCCGGTCTCGGCCAGGGCCCGCACCTCGCCCGCCGCCACCTGGGCCAGCTCTTTCGCCCGGTCCGCCGCCGCCCCGGCGTAGATGCCCAGCACCCCGGCGTCCTCATAGGGCTCCTGATAGGCGTCGATGGCGTAGGCCAGGCCCCGCTCCTCGCGCGCGCTCTGGAACAGGCGCGAGGCCATGCCCCCGCCCAGGATCTCGCCGAACAGCCGCATCGACGACAGGGCCGGATCGGTCGCCGAGAGGGCCGGCAGCTGGAACACCAGATTGGCCTGTTCGATCTTGCGCGTCAGGGCCGCATGGCCGCCGACGAACAGGGCGGGCGCCGGCGCCTCGACAGGGGTCGCTACCGCCGCCCCGAACCAGCGCTCGGCCAGGGCCAGCAGCTCGCCCTCCTCCACCGCGCCCGACACCGACACCACCATCCGGTCGGGCGAATAGAGCCGCGCGCGCCAGGCCTCGACCGCCGCCCTGTCCGCCGGTTTCAGACTGGCGACCGAGCCCAGGATCGGCCGCCCCAGCGGCTGGCCGGCGAAGGCTCGCGTCTGGCCCATTTCGAACACATGGTCATCGGGCGTGTCGAAGGCCTCGGCGATCTCCTGGGCCACCACGTCCTTTTCGCGCTCGATCTCGGCCGGGTCCAGCGTGGGCCGGAACACCAGGTCCGACAGCACCTGCATGGCCAGCGGCAGCGACCCGTCCAGACCCCGCACCTCGAAACTGGTCCGCTCATAGCCGGTGGAGGCGTTGATCGTGCCGCCCTCGGCCTCGATCCGTTCGACGATCTCGCGGGCGGCCATGTCCCCGGCGCCCTTGAACACCAGATGCTCCAAGAGGTGCGACCAGCCGGAGCGATCCTCGGGCTCCCACCGCGCCCCGCCCTTGACGGTGACGACGACGGCCAAGGTCTTCAGACCGGGCATGGGGTCGCATATGACGCGAACGCCGTTGGACAGGGTGTGCAGGGAAGCCGTCAGGGGGTGTCTTTCTTGGTTCGACGTCGAAGCAGGGCCACATAGAAGCCCGCCAGGGCGATCGCCAGCCCGAACCATGTCAGGGCGTAGCCGAAATGATTGTTGGAAAAGGCCGCCGGCGGGGCGGAGGGCGTCAGGGCCGCAAACTCGGGATTGGTCTGGGTCACGGCGAACACCGCCTCGGGCCGCACCGACCCCTGAACCTTCAGAGCCTGGGCCATGGCGGCGGTGTCGCGCGCATAGAAGCGCCCGTTCGCCGGGGCCGGCGTCAGCCCGCCCGGCGGATCGAAGCGGCGGAACTCGCCGATCAGCACCAGGGGCAGGCTGGTCTCGATCACGCGCGGACGGGCCGAGACCCCGTCGGCGACGAAGCCCCGGTCGATCAGCAGGCTGAAAGCCGCTCCCGCCGGTTTGCACGCCGAGATCAGCCGCACCCCCGCCTGGCCCTCATGGATGGACTGAAGCTCGACATAGGGGGCGGTCGCCAGACCCGGACAGACGATCAGCGCCTTCCTGAACTCCAGGTCGCCGTCCGCCAGCACCTGATCCAGGGGCTCAGGCGGCTTGGCCGCCGCCGCCTCGGCCGCCGCGATCAGCCCTTCCTTCCACTTCAGCCGCTCGACCTGCCACAGACCCAGGCCGATCAGCAGGACCAGGGCCGCAGCCGTCGCCAGCGTCAGTATCCAAGGAAACCGCCTCACGTCTGATTCCTGTATTGCAGACCGATCATCAGCCCACGCCCCGGCCGCATCAGGGCCAGCGACAGGACGACCACCAGCGGCAGCCAGACGACCAGATGCAGCCACATCGGCGGATGGTATTTGATCTCAACGACCAGGGCCGAGAAGCCGACCGCGAAGCCGGCGATCTGCATGATGAAGCTGGCCGGGCCGTCGCCGGTCTGGATGGTCGAAAAGTCGAGGCCGCAGGTGTCGCATCCCGGCCGCACCTTCAGAAAACCCGCAAACAGCCGCCCCTCGCCACAGCGCGGGCAGCGCCCTTTCAGCCCCGCCCGCACGGCGGAAACGGCGACGGCGGGAGACGATGGCTCGCCCCCCGCCGCCGGGATCTTGTCCGTGGTGTCCGGGATCAACCGAAGACGACGTAGACGAAGGCGAACAGGAACAGCCAGACCACGTCCACGAAATGCCAGTACCAGGCCGCCGCCTCGAAGCCGAAATGCTTCTGCGGGGTGAAGTCGCCCGCCAGCAGACGGATCAGGCAGACGGTCAGGAAGATGGTTCCCACCAGCACGTGGAAGCCGTGGAAGCCCGTCGCCATGAAGAAGATCGAACCATAAAGACCCGAGTTGACCGCTTCCTCGTTGAAGAACAGGTGCTCGTGCAGGATGTGGTTGTATTCGTAGGCCTGAACGCAGGTGAAGAAGACGCCCAGGATCACCGTGAGGACCAGGGCCAGCTTGGCGCCGCTGCGGTCGCCGACCTGGATCGCATGGTGGGCCCAGGTCACGGTGCAGCCGCTCAGCAGCAGGGTCACGGTGTTCAGCAGCGGCAGCTGCCACGGCGACAGAACCTCGACCCCCTTGGGCGGCCAGGTGGACCAGGCCTTGGCGGTGTCGGCCCAGGCGCCGACTTCCGGCGTCAGGGCGCGCGATTCGTGGAACAGCGCCATGTCGAAGAACATCCAGAAGAAGGCGACGAAGAACATCACCTCCGACGCGATGAACAGGATCATGCCGTAGCGCAGGCCGATCGAAACGACCGGCGTATGGTCCCCGCCCTTGGATTCCTTGATCACGTCCGACCACCAGCCGAACATGGACACCAGCACCCCCGCCAGACCGGCGAAGAAGACGCCCGGCTTGCCCTCGGCCAGGAAGTTGGCGGCGATCGGACCGTTTTCGGCCGGGGCCAGCCCCTTCATCCAGATGACGGCGCCGATGAACATGATCGTCGCGGCGATCGAGGACACCAGCGGCCACGGACTGGGCGGCACGAGGTGATAGTCGTGATGCGGAGCGGCGTGCGCGTCGGCCATGCGTTTCATCTCTATCTTGGGCTGGCGATGAACTCGCCTTATCGGCCAGCTATAACCGCCGCTTTTGCAACACGCCAGTGGATCGGCGCCTTTCCGCCTTGATCCTGCACCGGACGGCCCTACTCCCGCGCCTCCAGGGCGGCGAACGCCTTGGCCGCGAACACCGACAGCGGCTGCGGCAGGGCGTCGAGCGCGAACCAGCCGATGTCCGACAGCTTGTCCGGCTCAGTCAGCCGAGGCTCGCCGGCGAAATCGCGCGTGACATAGATCAGCGACAGCCAGTGCTGGCCGTCCGTCGCGATGATCTCTTCGGTCCAGCACAGGAAGTCGACGGCGCCGATCGTCAGGCCGCTCTCCTCCTCCGCCTCACGCCGGGCGGCCTCGGCGGACCGTTCGCCATGATCGACCTTGCCGCCGACGATGTTCCAATGCCCCGCCTCGGGCGGCTTCAGCCGTTTGCACAGCAGCACCCGCCCATCTGGCCGCTGAATCACCAGACCGCAGCCGACGCCGGGAAAGTCGACGCCGGGACGGCCCATCAGGCGTTCGGCCCCGTCGGCGCATCGACCGACGGATAGAAGGTGTAGCTCAGGGTGATTTCGCGCGCGCCCTTGGCCTCGCGGTCTGTGGCCAGTTCGGGCGCGATGAAATACTGGACCGGGAACTGGCGCGTCTCACCCGCCGCCAGGGTCTGGTCCTGGAAGCAGAAGCACTGCAGCTTCTGGAAATAGGGGCCGGTGTACTCCGGCACGACATTGTATCCGGCCCGCACCTGGATCGGCCGATCCGAGGTGTTGGTGACGTCGAAATAGGCCAGGCCCGTGGCGCCGATCCGCACCCTCTGGGTCGTCTGTTCGGCGCGGAAGGTCATGGGCAGGCCGCGCACATTGGTGTCGAACCGGACCAGCACCGTCTGGTCCAGCACCGTGTCCGGCGCCTTCTCCGCCCGACGCACCGTGCCGTCGAAGCCTGTGACCTGACAGAACATCCGATAAAGCGGCACGGCGGCGAAGGCCGCGCCCGTCATCCCCATGACGCCCAGGACGCACAGGATGGCGATCAGATTCTGACGGCCCGGCTTCCTCATTGCGGCCCCGCCGTCGTCGCCGCCTCCAACAGGGCGCGTTCGGCCGCCTGATTCTGCTGCAGACGCAGGACGGTGGTGGCGAAGACCAGGACGATGAAGGCCACCAGGGCCGCCGCGATCCAGACGTTGCGCCGTTTGCGGGCGCGCAATTCTTCAGGCGTCAGACGCATGGCTCAGACTCCCAGGCCGGCTATGGCCTCGACCAGGAAGGCCGAGAACAGGGCGACCAGATACAGGATCGAAAAGGCGAACAGATCCCGCGCCGGTTTGGCCTGGACCTTGACCTCATACAATGCGGCCTCGCGTCCCACCGTGTCGGCCTTGTCGGACTCGTCGCCGGCGCGCGACCGGTAAAGCCGCCAGGCCAGCCCCAGAAAGGCCAGGCCGCCGCCGACCGACACCACGGCGTAGATCAGCCCGCCCATGCCCACCAGGGCCGGCGCCACGGCCGAGGCGACGAAGATCAGCGAATAGATCAGGATCTGCAGCCGCGTGGACTTGGCCCCCCGCGCCACCGGCATCATCGGTATGCCCGCCTTGGCGTAGTCTCCGGCCGAATAGAGGGCCAGGGCCCAGGAGTGCGGCGGGGTCCACAGGAAGATGATCAGGAACAGCAGCCAGGCCTGCCACGGCGCCTCGCCCGTCGCCGCCGCCCAGCCGATCACCGGCGGAAAGGCGCCCGCCGCCCCGCCGATGACGATGTTCTGCGGCGTCCGCCGCTTCAGCAGCAGGGTGTAGAAGCCGGCGTAATAGACGATGGTCAGGGCCAGCAGCCCCGCCGCGAACCAGTTGGCGTTCATCCCCAGCAGCATGACCGAAAACAGGCTCAGGATGACGCCATAGGCCATCGCATCATTTTTCCGAACGCGCCCCGCCGCCACCGGCCGGCCGCGCGTGCGCCGCATCAGGGCGTCGGTCTCGCCCTCCAGCGCCATGTTCAGCGACCCGGCCGCGCCTGCGCCCACGGCGATGCACAGTATGGCGATGGCGGCGACCAGCGGGTTCATCGACCCCGGCGCCATGACCAGTCCGGTCGCGGCCGTGAAGACCACCACCGACATGACGCGCGGCTTCAGCAGCTGGAAGAAGTCTTCCGGCTGGGCGGTCGAAATCGCGGGACGGTCGTGAACGTCTTGGGACATGGGTGCGGGGGTCATGGATGGGACCGAATAACACACCCCAAAGCAGAAGGCCGCCCCTTCCGTGGAAAGAGCGGCCCTCCGTTCGGGATCTCAGCCCGGGATCAGTGCTCGTCGCCCTTGACCACCGGCAGTTCGTTGAACTGGTGCTGCGGCGGCGGCGAGGACAGGGTCCACTCCAGGGTCGTGGCGCCTTCGCCCCAAGGATTGGCGACGCCCGGACGGCGACGGATCGCGGCTTCCAGCAGCATGACCAGGAAGACCAGCACGCCGACGATGGTGATCGCATAGCCGATGGACGAGACCTGGTTCCACAGGGTGTAGGCGTCCGGATAGTCGATATAGCGACGCGGCATGGCCTGCAGGCCCAGGAAGTGCTGCGGGAAGAAGATCAGGTTCACGCCGACGAACATGATCCAGAAATGGGTCGCGCCGAGGAACTCGTTGTACTTCACCCCGAACATCTTCTCGAACCAGTAGTAGAAGCCCGCGAAGATGGCGAAGACGGCGCCCAGCGACAGCACATAGTGGAAGTGGGCCACGACGTAATAGGTGTCGTGCAGGCTGTAATCGATGCCGGCGTTGGACAGGACCACGCCCGTCACCCCGCCCACGGTGAACAGGAAGATGAAGCCGATGGCCCACAGCATGGGCGTCTTGAAGCTGATGGAGCCGCCCCACATGGTGGCGATCCAGCTGAAGATCTTCACCCCCGTCGGCACGGCGATGATCATGGTCGCGGCCACGAAATAGGCGCGCAGATTGATGCTCATCCCCACCGTGTACATGTGGTGGGCCCAGACGATGAAGCCGATGAAGCCGATGGCCACCATGGCGTAGGCCATGGCCAGGTATCCGAACACCGGCTTGCGGCTGAAGGTCGAGACGATGTGGCTGATGATGCCGAAGCCCGGCAGGATCAGGATGTAGACTTCCGGGTGGCCGAAGAACCAGAACAGGTGCTGGTACATGATCGGGTCGCCGCCGCCGGCCGGGTCGAAGAAGTGGGTGCCGAAGTTGCGGTCGGTCAGCAGCATGGTGATGGCGCCGGCCAGCACCGGCAGCGACAGCAGCAGCAGGAAGGCGGTGATCAGCACCGACCAGGCGAACAGCGGCATCCGGTGCAGCGTCATGCCCGGCGCCCGCATGTTCAGGATCGTCGTGATGAAGTTGATCGCCCCCAGGATCGAGCTGGCGCCCGCCACGTGTAGGGCGAAGATGGCCAGATCAAACGCCGGGCCGACGTGGCCCGTGGTCGACAGGGGCGGATAGGCCGTCCAGCCCCCGCCGAAGCCCTTGCCCGGCCCGCCGTCGGTGAACATCGACAGAACCAGCAGCACCCAGGCCGCGACCAGCAGCCAGAAGGAGATGTTGTTCATGCGCGGGAAGGCCATGTCCGGCGCCCCGATCATGATCGGCACGAACCAGTTGCCGAAACCGCCGATCATGGCGGGCATGACCATGAAGAAGATCATGATCAGGGCGTGGGCCGTGACGGTGACGTTATAGCCGTGCTTGGACTGCTCGACGAGGCCCAGCAGCTGGATCGACGAGCCTTCCTTGAAGATCTGGATGCCCGGCTCGGCCAGTTCCCAGCGGATCAGGCCCGACAGGGCGCCCCCGACCACGCCCGCCATGATGGCGAACAGCAGGTACAGGGTGCCGATGTCCTTGTGGTTGGTCGACAGGAACCAGCGGGTGAAAAAGCCCGGCTTGTGGTCGTCGTGATGATGGGCCTCGGGCGCGTGAAGGGTGTCGCGGGTCGAAATCGTAGCGTCAGCCATGGAACTGCTCGCCTCTTACTGGGCGGCCGGCGCGGCGGGAGCCGCGGCGGGAGCGGATTGAGCGGTCGGCGTCGTCGCCGTCTGGGCGGTCGGGATGTCGGTCTGGGCGCCGGCCTGGGGACCGGTGGTCGCCGTGCCGACCACGGGCGCGCCCGTGGTTCCCGCCTCGGCCTGGGCCGCCGTGCCGCCGGGGGCGGCCTCAGGCGTCTTCGGCGTCATCGACCCGCCCTTGGAGGCGACCCAGCGCGCGAACTCGGCCTGGGTCACGACATTGATCTGAATAGGCATGAAGGCGTGATCGACGCCGCACAGTTCCGAACACTGGCCGTAGAAGACGCCGGTGCGCTCGGCCTTGAACCAGGTCTCATTGACCCGGCCCGGCACGGCGTCGGTCTTCAGGCCGAAGGCCGGCAGGGCCACGGAATGAATCACGTCCGAGGCGGTGATCAGAAGACGCACCGTCTTGCCGACCGGCACCACCATCGGCTCGTCCGCCGCCAGGCGATAGACGCTGTGCGACAGGCCGCGCTCGGCCAACTCGCCCTCGGGCACCATGTTGGAGATATATTCGGAAACGCCCTGGTCGGGATATTCATAGGCCCAGTTCCACTGGTTGCCCGTCACCTTCACCGTCAGATCGGGCTCGGGCATGTCGTGATAGGCGAACAGCAGCCTGAACGAGAACAGGGAGATGAAGACCAGGATCACCACCGGCAGCACCGTCCAGATGATCTCGACCGTGGTGTTGTGGCTCCAGCGCGCGGGCGTGGCGTTGGCGCGCTTATTGTAGCGGAAGACGATCCAGGCCAGCAGAGCCAGAACCAACAGGGTGATGCCGGTGATCACGGGCATCAGCACGATGTTGTGGAACCAGATGGCGTCGTGCTTCAGCGGCGCGGCGGCCGGCTGAAGGTCGATCCCGCCCGGCGTCGGCTGACCCATCAGGTCCTGCGCCCACACCGGCGCCGCAGAGACCAGCGCCAGTCCGACAGCCGCGGTCGCAGAGGCGGTCGCCGCTCTGGTCCATCTCAGGGCTCGCGTCCCCATTCCCATACGAAGTCCCCATAATATCGTTTCGCAGCAGAGACTTGCGAATGGCTCGCAAATCTTCGCGCGGGCATGTTGGTCCGCCCGACACTTGGTTGAGTCCCTATCGGATCGCCCCTCGCTTGCCAAGCGATCCGCGCGCGCCTTCGCCGCAAACCCGCCGCGATTGGCGGCGGCGGGCTGCGGATTAAACCTTCGTCATGTTTAAACAGGTACCTTGCTTCACAAGGTACCTTGTCGTAATCAATCTCCATCAAAGGAGACGTCGAGGTGACAGAAACCATCGAGATACAGCTGAAGAAGGGGGTTCTGGGGCTTTGCGTCCTGGCGCTCCTGAACCGGGCGGACAGCTACGCCTATGAGATCGCCAGCCGCCTGTCGGACGCGATCGATATGGGGGAAGGCACCATCTACCCCCTGATGCGGCGCATGCAGTCGGACGGCCAGGTCGAGACCTATCTGGTCGAATCCTCGTCCGGCCCGTCGCGCAAATACTATCGTCTGACCGACGCCGGTCGCGCGGCCCTCGCCGCCCAGACCGCCGAATGGTCGGCCTTCACCACGGCCGTCGAAGCCGTCCTGGCCAGCGACGCGCCCCATATTCAAGAGCCGACGGCTCAACCGGAAGGAACGGAACAATGACGAGATCGGAATTCATCGTCCGTCTCAGAAACGGCCTGGTCGGCCTGCCGACCGCCACGGCGAACGACATCGTCGCCGACTATGAGACTCATTTCGCCGACGGCCTGGCCGCCGGCCGCACCGAGGCCGAGGTGGCCGCCGCCCTGGGCGATCCGGGCCGTCTGGCCCGCGAACTCAAGGCAGAGGCCGGGATCCAGCGCTGGCGCCAGGAGAAGAATCCCTCAGCCGCCGCCGCCGCCGTCTTCGCGGTCCTGGGCCTGGGCGCCGTCGACATCCTGATCCTGCTGCCCATTCTGATGGGGGTGGTCGGGACCATCTTCGGCTTCTTCATCGCCGCCATCGCCCTGTTCTTCTCCGGCGGCGCGATCATGGTGGCCGGACCCTTCGCCGGCTTCCCCGGCGGCCCCTTCGCCGCGATCCTGATGGGTCTGGGCCTGATGGCCGGGGCCGTCTTCATCGGCGCCCTTCTGACCATCGTCACCGTCTGGCTGGTCAACGGCCTCGTCTGGTTCGCCCGCCTCCACTACCGGCTGCTGAAGCCGGCGCTTGAACCCCAGTCCGAAACCGCCAACGCAGGAGCCGCGCAATGATCCGCACCCTGTTCATCATCGCCGGCGCCGCCCTGGTGCTGTGCATCGTCACCGTGGGGGGCGCCATCGCCCTGGGCGGTCATGATCTGCAACGCCACGGTTGGGCCTGGACGATCAAGGACCGCGACGGAGAAACCATCCGTTTCGAACGGGTCAAAAGCGGAGAGGTCGAAGACCTCGGCCCCTTCACCACCCGCACCCTGGCCTGGACCGGCGGCGACACCCTGACCGTCGATTCCAGCATCGACGTCGAATACCGCCAGGGTCCTGAAAACACCGTGGTCGTCACCGGACCCAAGGCCCTGGCGGACCGGGTCCGGCTGGACGGCGGTCGGCTGTCCCTGGGCGACGGCGACGAGCGGATCGTCTTCGGCTGGAGCAGCGGAAACTTCTCGGCCCGGTCGGAGCGTGACGAACTGCGGGTCGTCGTGACCGCGCCCAACGTCGTCCGCTTCGTCTCCAATGCGTCCGGCGATCTGGACATCAAGGCCTATGACCAGCCCACCCTGGCCCTGGACGTCTCCGGCTCCGCCGATGTGACCGCCGAAGGCCGCACCGACGCCCTCCGGCTGGAGATCGACGGGTCCGGCGACGCGGATCTGAGGGCCTTGGCGGCGCGCGACGCCACGGTGGACATCTCCGGCTCCGGCGACGCCAATGTCGCCCCGACCGGCGACGTCCAGGTGCGGATCGACGGCTCCGGCGACGTCACCCTGGCGGCCCGCCCCGCCAAGCTGACCACCGAACTCTCGGGCTCCGGCGACGTGTATCAGGACTGACGACGAAAAAGACCCTCCCCCGCTTGCGGGGGAGGTGAGCCGGCGTCCGCGCAGCGGACCAGGCTCGGAGGGGGAAGGGTCGCCCAGGAAGAAGACTTCCCCCATCGTCAGCCGTCTCACTTCGCTCGACGCGCTGCTGCTTCCCCCGCAAGCGGGGGAAGGTCTTGTCGCCGACAGGCCGGCATCAGGGGGCCATTCCGCCTTCACCCTGCCCTTCATTCCGGTTAAGCCTCGGTCATGACCTCCGCCCCTCTTCCCGACGCCGGCGCCAACTGGGTGGATCGCCATGCGCCGGAGCGGCTGAAGCCCTGGCTGAAGCTGGGCCGGTTCGACCGGCCCATCGGCATATGGCTGCTGCTCCTGCCCGGCTGGCAGGGGATCGCCCTGGCCCTGGCCCAGTATCGCCAGACGCCCGGCCTCTATGACCTGTGGCTGTTCGTCGGCTTCGGGATCGGCGCCTGCTTGATGCGCGCCGCCGGCTGCGCCTTCAACGACATCGTCGACCTCGACTTCGACGCCCGGGTCGCCCGCACCGCCCTTCGCCCCATCCCCGCCGGCCTGATCAGTGTCAAACAGGCCTGGGCCTTCGTGGTAGGGTGCAGCCTGATCAGCCTCATGATCCTGCTGACCCTGCCCAAGGTCTCCATCCTGCTGGGCGTCGGCTCGTGCGCCCTGGTCGCCGCCTATCCCTTCATGAAGCGGATCACCTGGTGGCCCCAGGCCTGGCTGGGCCTGACCTTCAACTGGGGCGCCTTGATGGGGTTCGCCTCCGCCCTGCCCCTGGCGGCGGCCGCCCTTCTGCTGCCGGCCGACATCGCCGGCGAGTTCCGCCCCTTCTTCTGGTCGCCGCCCAGCGACAGCGGCCACGCCGTCGCCCTGGTCTGGCAGGCCTATGTCCCCGCCGTCCTCCTCTACCTCGGCGGCGTCTTCTGGACCCTGGGCTACGACACCGTCTACGCCCTTCAGGACATCGAGGACGACGCCATGGTCGGGGTCAAATCCTCGGCCCGCCGGCTGGCCTCGGCGGTGCGCCCCGGCGTCGCCGTCTTCTACGGGATCAGCCTGGTTCTGGCCGCCCTGGCCGGTCTTTCCGCCGGTCTCGGCCCTCTGTTCTGGCTGGGCCTGGCCCTCTACGCCGCCCATCTGGCCCGCCAAGTGGTCCGGCTGGACCGCACCGACGGCGCCCTGGCGCTGACACTGTTCAAGTCCAACCGCGAGGCGGGCTTCATCCTGCTGGCCGCCCTCGCCCTCGGATCTCTCGGCCAAAACCTGATCGGCCTGTGAAGGAGCCCCCCATGACCTCCACCGTTCGTCTGCTGCTGCTGTCCGCCGCCGTCGCCGCAACCGTCGCCGCCTGCCAGAGGCGCGAAGACAAGGCCGAGACGCCCCCGCCCGCCCCGATCACCGCCGCCCCGGTCGATCCGGCCGCCGCCGGGGCGCCGATGAGCTTCGACTCCAAGACCCAGTACGCCACGGTCAAACTGACCCTGCCGGACGCGCTCAAGTCCAAGCCCGACCTGCACGCTCCCCTCTACGCCGCCGCGGTGCGGGACCTGCGCCAGTTCTCCGAAGGCGCCCAGGCCGACCTGTCCGAGGCGGGCGGCGGACCGAACCCCTATGAAAAGACCATCGCCTTCGACCCCGGCGCCGAGACCGGCAAGCTGTTCAGCCTGGTCCGCACCGATTTCGAGTACACCGGCGGCGCCCATCCCAACACCAGCTTCTCGGCCGTCCTGTGGGACAAGGCGATGAAGAAGCGGTTGGGCTTCGCAGACCTGTTCCGACCCGGCGCTGACCTGTCGGGCCTGAACAAGGCCCTGTGCGACGCCGCCAACGCCGCCAAACAGGCTCGTTCGCCGGGATCGGAGACCGCCACCCCGGACGGTAAGATGTGGACCTGCCCCAAGGCCGTCTCCACCCCCTTCGTCCTGGCGCCCAGCACCACTCCGGGCAAGGCGGGCGGCGTCGTCTTCCTGATCGGCGCCTATCAGATCGGCCCCTATTCGGACGGTCCCTATCGGATCGCCGTGCCCCAGTCGGTCTTCCGGTCCCTGCTCAACCCGGCCTATGCCGACGAATTCGCCGGCGCGCCGGTCAAGGCCGGAGACGTCACGCCCAAGGCGGGCTGATCCCCTCGCTCGGCGGGATCAGTCCGCCAGGAACTGATCGACCCGTTGGGCGAACCTCTGCGGCTGATCGGCCATGATGAAGTGGCGGCTGTCGTCCACCCGGATCAGTTTGACGCCGGGCAGGGTCGCATATTCCCGGCCCCACAGGGCGTCGGCCATGGCCGCAGGCGCCCCGCCGTTCGCGTCGGCGGCGTAGAGCACCGTGACCGGCGTCGTCATGGCCGCCAGTCCGGGGCGGACGTCGGTCGTCATCACCTCATGAATGGCCGTGGCCAGGGCGCGGCGGTCCGAGGCCAGGGTCCAGTCGACCATGGCCGTCCGCGTCGCCGGATCGCGCGCCAGGCCGATAGCCCCCTGTTCTTGGGCCGCCCGCATCGCCGCCTCGTCCTGGCTCAGCATGGCCTGGGCCGCCTGGTCGGCGAAGGGCCGGGCCGTCTCGGGCGTCACCTGCGGGCCGAACAGGGCCGAAAAGAAGGGCAGATTGTCCACCGCCATCACCCGCCCCACGGCCTCGGGATGACGCTGGGCCAGCATCAGGGCCGACAGTCCGCCCATCGAATGGCCGATGACCGCCGGCTTTTGCAGACCGGCGGTCTGGACATAGGCCGCCAGGGCCTCGACCGCCGGCTCCAGCAGCGGCCCGTCGCCGTGGGTCCAGGGCTGACCGGCGAAGCCCGCCAGCTGGACCAGATGGACCCGGTGGGTCGCCTTCAGCCGATCGGCCGTGGCCCGCCACACCTCTCGCGAACAACCATAGCCGGGGATCAGGATCACGTCGGGTCCGCGTCCGACCACCTCGACCGACAGCCGGTCCGAAGCGAAGGCGGGAGCGACGGCCCCCGGCGTCTCGGCCAAGGCGGCGGTCACGCCGATCATCAGCGAGGGCGTGCAGACGGCCAGTCCGAACAGGGCGGCGCGCAGGCGCGGGCGCGCCTTGAAGAAGGCGTTGTACATCGGATGTCTCCTGTCTTGAGGTTTTGAAGTCGGGTCCGCCGCCTCAGGCGTGCGGGTTCTCGAAGATGTCTTCGACCGGACGGCCGAAGGTGGCGGCGATGCGATAGGCCAGGTCCAGCGACGGATCGTGCCGTTCGGTCTCCAGCGCGATCACCGCCTGTCGCG
The DNA here is from genome assembly GCF_055391505.1 of Brevundimonas sp. Br13. Taxonomy (NCBI): domain Bacteria; kingdom Pseudomonadati; phylum Pseudomonadota; class Alphaproteobacteria; order Caulobacterales; family Caulobacteraceae; genus Brevundimonas; species Brevundimonas sp. Br13. The sequence continues at coordinate 3,173,062 of NZ_AP044008.1, forward strand.
ATACGCCCAGGGCCTGGCCCAACTGTTCCTGGGTCCAGCCGCGCTCGACGCGCAGCAGCTTCAGCCGGTTCTTCATCGGCTGGTCCGGATGAAGGGGGCGGTAAGGCCGTACATGCCCCAGAACAGCGGCACGATCAGCCAGGTCTGCATATGGGGCGCCCCGGCGAAGCTCTCGCCGAAGCCCCAGAAGGTGGCGACCGCCATGGCCAGCCCCGAGGAGACGATGAACTGTTTGGCCGTCACCCCCCGCACGAACTCGTCGCTTTCGCGCATCAGGGACAGGACGGCCCAGATCTGGCCGATCACCGGCGCCGACACGACCGCCGCCAAGGCCCAGGCCGCCGGCTTGCCCATCACCTCGTCAAAGGCGTCGGTCGTCATCATGGATACGCAGATCGCCACATAGGGGATGGTGAAGGCCATGATGCGAATGACGTAGCGCCTATGCGCCGGGGTGGTCGATTTTCCGAAACTCATCATATCCCGCTCTCCTCTTGTAAGGCGAACCTGACATCGCCTCCATGTAATGTCAACCTGACTTTTTGTCATTATCGCCTTACATGCCCCGTCCGGTTTCGAAAGCCCCGCAGTTGCGCTAGGATCGGCCCATGCCCGCCGCCCCGCGCATCGCCCCCTCGGCCCTGTTCGCCCCTGACGACTGGCGGCCGTTCCAGACCCGGTCGGCCTGGGTCGGGCCGCTGCTGGTCGCCCATTGCTGGGGGGTCATCGCCCTGGCGGTCGGGGCGGGGGTCCTGATCCCCTGGCTGATCCCGATCTGCGTCATGATCATCGGCACGCGCCAGCTGGGCCTGGCCATATTGATGCATGAGGCGGCCCACGGCGGCCTGTCCAAGGATCTGCGTCTGAACGACCTTCTGGGCCAATGGCTGTGCGCCGTCCCGATCGGGGCGGACCTTGGCGCCTATCGCCCCTATCATCTGAACCACCACCGCTTCGCCCAGCAGCCGGAAGACCCCGACCTGATGCTGTCGGCGCCCTTTCCCGTCTCCCCCGCCTCGCTCCGCCGCAAGATGATCCGCGACCTGACCGGACAGACCTTCTTCAAACAGAGGATCGTCCTGCCCCTCGCCCTGGCGGCCCGATCAAAGAGCGCAAAGGGCGAAGCGGCCGCCGATCCCGCGCATGAGTATGACGCGGTGGTGACCGGCCGATCGGTCCTGCCCTTCCTGGTCTTCAATACGATCCTGCTGGCCGGCTTCATCGCCGCAGGCGTCTGGTGGGCCTTCTTCGCCCTGTGGCTGCTGCCGATGGCGACCTGGTTTCCGCTGGTGACGCGGCTCCGGAACATCGCCGAACACGCCTGCGTCGAAGGATCCGACGCCGACCCCTTCCGCGCGGCCCGCACCACTCGCGCCGCCTGGTGGGAGCGCGCCTTCATCGCCCCCTATTGGGTCAACTTCCACGCGGAGCATCATCTGTTCATGCACGTCCCCTGCTGGAAGCTGCCGGCGCTTCACCGGGCCGTTCGCGCCCGGCCCCAGGCGGCGGGCATGGAGGTGGCGCCGGGCTATGTCGAGGTTCTGAAGACGGCGACCCGCCGCCCGTGACCGTCATCGCCGATCCCGCCGCCTTCATCCGGACCAACACCCGGCTGCAGCCCGTCCCCCATGCGCCCGAGATCACCCTGTGGCTGGCGGACGAAGTCACCCCCATCTGGAGGCTGACGGAGGAAGAGCTGGGCGAACTGGGCCTGCCCCCGCCCTTCTGGGCCTTCGCCTGGGCGGGCGGTCAGGCGCTGGCCCGCTATCTGCTGGATCACCCGCAGGAGGTGGCCGGCAAGCAGGTGCTGGACTTCGCCGCCGGTTCGGGTCTGGTCGGTGTTGCCGCCATGCGGGCAGGCGCCGCCTGCGCCCTCTGCGCCGACATCGACCCCTTCTGCGAAGCGGCGGTCGCCGCCAACGCCCAGGCGAACGGCGTGGCCCTGGACTTCGTCGGCCACGACCTCTTGAACACCCCGCCGCCGCCCGTCGACGTCATCTGCGCGGGCGACATCTGCTATGAAAAGCCGATGACCGAGGCCGTCCTGGCCTGGCTGGGTCAGGCGCGGGCGGCGGGGACGCGGGTTCTGATCGGCGATCCGGGCCGGACCTATTTTCCGCGTTCGGGCCTGGACTTCCTGGCCGAATACCGCGTGCCCACGACCCGCGAGCTGGAGGATCAGGAGATCAAGCGCGCCGCGGTCTGGGCCCTGCCCTGAAGGGCGGCGGGAGCGATCGCCGCTCCCGCCGATCCGGTCAGTGGGCGACCGGCTGAACCCCTTGGATCTTCTCGGCCTGTTCGCGATGCCGGCCCTCGGCGAATTCCTCGATCATCTTGGCGTTGAAGGCGGGGATGTCGTCGGGATTGCGGCTGGTCACCAGACCCTGATCCACCACCACCGGCTCGTCCACCACATGGGCGCCGGCGTTTCTCAGATCGGTGCGGATGCTGTCGAAGGCCGTCATCGTTCGCCCCTCGACCACCCCCGCCTCGATCAGCAGCCAGGGCGCATGGCAGATGGCCGCCACCGGCTTTCCGGCGTCGAAGAAGGCCCGGACGAACTTGACCGCATCCTCATTCGCCCGCAGCTGGTCGGGATTGGCCACGCCGCCCGGCAGCATCAGGGCCGAATAGGCCGAGGCGTCCACCCCCGCCACCGCCTTGTCCGCCGTCACCTTGTCGCCCGGCGTCAGATGGTTGAAGCCCTGGAAGTCGCCGGCCTTCAGCGACACGATCTCGACCGCCGCCCCGGCCTCTTTCAGCGCCTCCATCGGCTCGGTCAGTTCGACCAGTTCGACGCCGTCGGTCGCCAGAATGGCGACGGTCTTGCCAGAGAGGGTCTTGCCAGAGAGGGTCTGGGCCATGGGATAACTCCTGATTTGAGGTGGGTTCGCCCTGTTCAACCCCGTGGGTCGACTGGGGTTGCGGCCGCGCTTGGCGAGACGCGATCACACCCCATCTGTCGGTCATGAGACGCGCCCTGCCCCTCCTTCTGCTCGCCGCCGCCCTCGGCCCCAGCGCGGTCCAGGCCCAGGTCGCGCCCTATCCCTATCCTCAGCCCGGCTTCCCCTATCCGGGCGGCGCCCCCGCCGCGATCGCCGATCAGCACCGCTATGAGAACGAGCGGATCCGTCTTCAGGCCCAGGCCAACGCCGCCCTGGCCCGCCGTCTGGACGCCGAGGCGGCCCAGCGACGCCTGACGCTGGAAGCGGCGCGCCAAGCGACGGCGGCGCCGGCCCCATCCGTCCACGATCTCCGCCCGGTCGCCCCGCCGGCGTCCCCATCGACGTCCCCGCCCCCCACGGCTTCGGAACCCCGACGCAGCCTCAGCGAAATCGACGCCTGGCTGGACCGCCCGCGCTGACGCATCCCTTCCCTTCCGTTCGCGTTCTGGCCTAGCTTCAGGCGGAACGGGCGGAGGGAACTCATGCGGTGGCAGGGCGGCAGGACGGGCGGCGGCGGGATCGAGGACCGTCGGGGCCTCGGAGGCGGCGCGCTCGCCGGGGGCGGTCTCGGCGTCGGCGTGCTCGCCGTCATCGGCTATCTGGTCTTCGGCATAGATCCTTCGACCACGACCCAGCTGGCCAGCCGGTTCGGCGGGGTCGGCGCGGAACAACAGGGGCAGGCCGGCACGCCTGAAGATCAGGCCGGACGCTTCGTCGATGTGGTCGGAGGCAATATCAACGACGTCTGGGCGCAGAAGCTTAACGGGTATGAACGCCCGCGCGTCGTCATCTACGAACAGGGCACTTCGACCGGCTGCGGCTACGGCCAGTCGGCCATGGGCCCCTTCTATTGTCCGACCGACCGCACCGTCTATCTGGACCTGGGCTTCTGGCAGGAGATGGAGACCCAGCTGGGCGCCTCGGGCGCCGACTTCGCCCGCGCCTATGTCATCGCCCATGAGTTCGGCCACCACGTCCAGACCCTGACCGGAACCTCCGACCAGGTGCGTCAGGCCCAGCAGCGCGCTAGGGGCGAGGCCGAGGCCAACCGCTATTCGGTGGCGCTGGAGCTTCAGGCCGATTGCTATGCCGGGGTCTGGGCCCGAAACGCCGCCGCCGTGTCGAACGGCGAGGTGGCGCTGGAGCCCGGCGACATCGAAGAGGGGATGAAGACGGCCCAGGCCATCGGCGACGATACGCTGCAACGCCGGGCGGGCGGGCGCGTCTCGCCCGAAAGCTTCACCCACGGCTCCTCGGCCCAGCGGGTCGAATGGCTGCAACGCGGCTATCAGTCCGGCGACCCCGCCGCCTGCGACACCTTCAGCGGCGCCTGAGCCGCCAGCCTTCAGACTTCAGTACGGACCTCCCATGCATCCTCGCGCCGGCCAGACCGCTCTCGCCGAAGACCTGATCGACCTGGACGCCCTGCTGGGCGCCTATGAGAGCGTCGTTCCCGACATGGGCGATCCGGGCCAGAGGGTGGTCTTCGGCACCTCGGGCCATCGCGGCTCCAGCCTGGACGGCGCCTTCAACCAGACCCACATCCTGGCGATCGCCCAGTCGATCGCCGACTATCGCGCCGCCCAGGGGATCGACGGCCCCCTGTTCATCGGCCGCGACACCCACGCCCTGTCCGAGCCCGCCTTCCGCACCACGATCCAGGTTCTGGTCGCCAACGGGGTGGAGGTGCTGATCGATTCCGGCGACGGCTTCACCCCGACCCCGGCCGTCTCCCACGCCATACTGACCCATAATCGGACCGGGCGGCGTCAGGCTGACGGCGTCCTGATCACCCCGTCGCACAATCCGCCGCGCGACGGCGGTCTGAAGTACAATCCCCCCTCGGGCGGCCCGGCCGGGAGCGAGGCGACCGCCGCCATCGCCGCCCGCGCCAATCAGCTGATCGAAGACGGCCTGTCCGGGGTCAAACGCCTGCCCTTCGACCAGGCCTTGGCGGCCGCCGGCCGGTTCGACTTCATGACCGCCTATGTCGACGACCTCGACAGTGTCCTGGATCTGGACGCGATCCGCGATGCGGGGGTGCGCATCGGCGCCGATCCCCTGGGCGGGGCGGCGGTCGCCTATTGGGGCCGGATCGCCGAACGCTGGGACCTGGACCTGACCGTGGTCAATGCGGCCGTCGATCCGCGCTGGGCCTTCATGCCGCTGGACGCCGACGGCAAGATTCGCATGGACTGCTCCTCCCCCTCGGCCATGGCGGGTCTGATCGGCATGATGCAGGGCGGCTCGGCCTATGACGTCGCCTTCGGCAATGACGCCGACGCCGACCGGCACGGGATCGTCACGCCCGACGGGGGCCTGATGAACCCCAACCACTTCCTGACCGCCGCCATCGCCTATCTGTTCGCCCATCGGCCCGGCTGGGGTCCGCAGGTGGCGGTGGGCAAGACCCTGGTCTCCTCCTCCATGATCGACCGGGTCGTGGCGGGCCTGGGTCGCCGCCTGCTGGAAACGCCCGTCGGCTTCAAACATTTCGTGCCCGGCCTGCTGGACGGGACCGTCGGCTTCGGCGGAGAGGAATCGGCCGGCGCCTCCTTCCTGCGCCGCGACGGAACGGTCTGGTCCACCGACAAGGACGGCCTCATTCTCTGCCTGCTGGCGGCCGAGATTCAGGCGCGCACCGGCGCCGGCGCCGACCGCCTCTACGCCGATCTGACCGACCGCTACGGCGCCCCCGCCTACGCCCGGATCGACGCTCCCGCCGACAGGGCGCAAAAGGCGCGGCTGGCAGCTCTCAGCCCCTCGGACGTGACCGCGACCACCCTGGCCGGTCAGCCCATCTCCGACATCCTGACCCAGGCCCCCGGCAACGGCGAGCCGATCGGGGGTCTGAAGGTCGTGACCGCCGACGCCTGGTTCGCCGCCCGTCCGTCCGGCACCGAGGACGTCTACAAGATCTACGCCGAATCCTTCCTCGGCCCCGACCATCTGGCCCAGGTCCAGACCGAGGCCAAGGCGGTGGTGGCGGCGGCGCTCTCCTGATCGGCGTCACCGCCCGACGGTGATCTCCATCGGCCGCGAGACGAACAGGCCCGGCCCGCCCAGGTCCAGCACCAGCCGGCGATCCTCAAAGGCCGCCATGCCGACCAGGGCGTCGGGGAAGCCCGGCACGGCCACATTGTCGTAAACCGCCACCTCGGCCCGGCGATACAGGGCGTCGCCGATGGTCAGGGTGCGCACGACCACCGTCTCGGCCCCCACCACCCCGCCCAGGACGATGCTCTGGCCGGCCGTGCGCGGTCGCCCGTCCAGCAGGCCGGCCGCCTGGGCCGTTTCGCGCGTCACCGCCAGCACGGCCGAGGCGCCGGTGTCCACCACCGCCCGGACCGTCGCCCCCTCGACCGTGATGGTCGTCTCCAGCGCCCGTCCGGCGCGCCGCACCGCGATCGGCGCCAGATCCCGGCCCGGCGTCCAGCCGTCTCTGGCCAGAAACCGCATCCGCCGGCGGTCGGTGTCCAGCTCCAGCACCACCTGGCTCAGCACGTCCTGGCCGATGATCAGGGGCGCGCCCAGACCCTGTTCGCCGGCCAGCGGCCCCAGGTTCAGTATGGCGGTTCTCAGCCCGTCCAGCCTGAGGCCGCCGATCCGGACGTCCAGGGTCGCGGCCCGCCCCATCTGGGCCCCGCCCCCGACCCCATAGGCGACCATCGGCAGGGGAAGGCCCTCGCCCAGCCCCAGCCGATCCACCAGGGCGCGATCAATCACCGAATACTGGGCGCCGGAATCGACCAGGGCCCGGACCGGCGTCCCGTTCAGCAGAACCTCCACCGTCGGCGTCGCCGCGCGCGGCTGAGCATAGCCCAGCCAGCCCGAAGACCCGTCCGGTCCAAACCCCGCCTGGGGCTGTCGCCACAGCACATGGTCCCTCAGCCACCAAGCCCCGGCCACGCCGCCGGCGACCAGGCCCAGCCGGATCAGGAGATCGCGTCTTCTCATGTCTGATCACATGGACCGTCCGGCGCTTGGACGCCAGCGGGGACGATGGTCGCAGGGCCGTCCGCCACTGCGGTTTCGCGCGAGCGGCCCTCGAAAATCAGCACGAAATTGTCGCAAACGAGCTCGCACGCCGCCCGCCCGACAATTTCCTCCCGCGCATCGCCAGAAACCGGGTGACGCCGCCGCCCCGTCTGGCTAGGACCAGACCACTATGAGCACCTCCAGCGCCCGTTACGTCTCCACCCGCGGCCAGGCCCCCCAGACCGATTTCGCCGACGCCCTGCTGCGCGGCATCGCCCCCGACGGCGGCCTCTATATGCCGACCGCCTGGCCGAGGTTGTCGCCCTCGGCCTGGGACGCGAGCGCCGACTACAAGTCCATCGCCCTGCAAGCCGTCGCCCCCTTCATCGGCGACGCCCTGCCGGCGGGCGCGCTCGACCGCGCCCTGGACCGGCTGACGGCCGGCTTCGCCCATCCCGCCGTCACCCCCCTGGTGGAGCTTGAGCCCGGCCTGTTCGTGCTGGAGCTGTTCCACGGCCCCACCGCCGCCTTCAAGGACCTGGCGATGCAGCTGGTCGCCGCCCTGACGGACGAGGCCCTGGCGGCGTCCGGCGAGCGTCTGACCATTCTCACCGCCACCTCCGGCGACACCGGCGCCGCCGCCGTGCGCGCCTTCGCCGGCGCCCAATCCGTCGATCTGGTGGTGCTGCACCCGCTGGACCGCGTCTCGCCGGTTCAGCGCAAACAGATGACCACGGTCCAGGCCGACAATGTGCTGAACCTGGCCGTGCGCGGCGACTTCGACGACTGCCAGCGTCTGGTGAAGGGCCTGCTCGCCGAAGACGCCTTACGCGAACGCGGCCGCCTGTCCTCGGTCAACTCCATCAACTGGGCCCGGCTGGCGGGCCAGATCCCCTATTATGTGTCGGCTGTGGCCCAGCTGGGCGGCCCGGCCACCTTCGTCGTTCCCACCGGCAATTTCGGCGACGCCTTCGCCGGCATCGCCGCCGCCCATATGGGCCTGCCGTCCAACGGCTTCGTCGCGGCGGTGAACCAGAACGACGCCCTGGCCCGCGCCGTCAACGACGGCCTCTATTCGCGCCGTCCCGCGATCGAGAGCGGCAGCGTCTCCATGGACGTCCAGGCCCCGTCCAACTTCGAACGCCTGGTCTATGAGGCGACCGGCCGCGACGGCGACCGCACCCGCGCCGTGTTCGAAACCTTCGCCCGCGACGGCGCCGTCGCCTTCGATCCGGATCTGCTGACCGCCCTGCGCGCCGCCGTCTCGGCCGTCTCCATCGACGAGACCGAGACCCGGGCCGAGATCGCCCACGCCCATGAGACCTGGGGCCGCGTCGTCTGCCCCCACACCGCCGTGGCCCTGGCCGCCGCCCGCCGGATCGACCGTTCGACCGGCCCCGTCGTCGCCCTGTCCACCGCCCATCCGTCCAAGTTCGGCGCCTTCGTCTCCGACGTCCTGGGCTTCGAACCCGAACCGGCTCCCGTCATCGCCGCCCTGGGCGATCAGGCCGAACGGATGACGATCGTGGACGCCGACCTGAAGGCCGTCCTGGCGGAAATCAAAGCTTAGGACGAGGACGAAATCGCCTGGCTCAACCGGCCCAGGCCGTAGTTCAGCCCGCACTTCACATCGTATTGGCGCGCCACCGACAGGATCGGCCGCCAGTCCCAGGTCTTGAACTCGCCGTCGTCGGCCCGCTTCATCAGGGCCTTGGACGCCTCTTCGCGTCCCTGCCACACGGCGGCGTAGATCAGGCCGAACTCGCGCCCGCCCAGGACCGTATCCTCCAGCGTCCGGCGCGACGACTGGGCCAGGGTCGATCCGGCCGAGAACCAGTTGGCGCTGGCGTTGGGCGAGGCCACGCCCCCGATGGCCGCCAGAGCCAATCCGGCGATGTCCAGGCTGCTGCGGGTCGCATTCCGGTCGATCGAGACGGCGGTCAGATAGCGGTCGCATCGCAGATCGGATTCGGCGACCAGGGCGTAGACCAGCTGCCTGCCCCGGGTCTCGGCGTTCCATTTCGCCCACTGCTCGTCCATCCGAGTCTCGGCGGCCTTGCTCGCCTCGGCCGTCACCACGTCCACGCCCAGCACATGGCCTGAACCGCCGACGCCCAGTTCGCCCTGGGGCTTCATCTTCAGCGTGGTGCAGCCCCCGGCCGCAAGGCAGGCGGCGATTACGGCGCCCCTCATGGTCATACGCATAGGCGGCCTCCCCTTTGCAGGGGAGACTGCGTCAACAATCAGACGTTGTCAAACCGTCGGTATGCGAACTAGCGGCGACGGCCGCCCGTCAGCATGCCCATCAGCAGCAGGCCGACGCCGGCCACCGACAGGGTGGTCACCAGCGGCCGCTTGCGCGCCTCGGCGGCGACGGTGCGGGCCTTGTCGCGATAGTCGGCCGGCGCCTTTTCGACCAGCCGATCGACCGCGTCCATCGCCTTGCCGAAGGTCTCCAGCGACCGGCCCTTGGCGTCCTCGAACGCGCCTTCGACCTGCAGCTTCTGGTCGCCGACCAGCTTGCCGAAACCCTTCTTGGTCTTGCCGGTCGCCTGATACGCGGCGCCCTCGATCCGTTCGTCAGTCATGGTGAAATCTCATCCTCGGGGAGCGCGGCCGTGGCCGCATCTCCACCAAAACCCCAGCCCGGCCTTCAGTTCCAGCGACAAGGCGGCGCAGGCGGCGGATTTTTCCAATCCCACAGCCGCTTCCCGCCAGCCGGAACCGCGCGCGCCCTCTAGACCCGCCGCGTTCGGCCGTGTCGCCCCGCGACCGGCCTCCAAACGCAAAGAGGAGAGCCCTCGTGTACGCTCTGAAAGACAAGGTCGCCGTCGTCACCGGCGCCAGCTCCGGCATCGGCCAGGCGGCCGCCCGACTGTTCGCCCGCCTGGGCGCCAAGGTGGTGGTTTCCGCCCGCCGAGAAGCCGAACTCGCCGCCCTGGTCGCGGCCATACAGGCCGAAGGGGGCGAGGCCTGCGCAGTCCCAGGCGACGTCTGTGACGAGGCCACGGCCGCGGCCCTGACGGCGGCGGCGGAGCAGCGGTTCGGCGGCCTGGACATCGCCTTCAACAACGCCGGCGCCATCCCCGAAACCGCCCCGACGCCGGACCTGTCGGTCGCCGGCTGGAAACAGACCCTGGACATCAACCTGACCGGCGCCTTCCTGTGCGCCAAACATCAGATCCCCGCCATGCAGAGGCGCGGCGGCGGCTCGATCGTCTTCACCTCCACCTTCGTCGGCCATACCGTCGGCTTTCCGGGCATGGCGGCCTACGCCTCGGCCAAGGCGGGTCTGATCGGCCTGACCCAGGTCATCGCGGCCGAGTTCGGCGCCCAGAACATCCGCGCCAACGCCCTGCTGTGCGGCGGGGTGGACACGCCGATGGGCCGGGCCGTCGCCGACACCCCCGAAACCCTGGCCTTCGTCTCGGGCCTGCACGCCCTCAAACGCATCGCCCAGCCCGAGGAAATCGCCCAGGCCGCCGCCTTCCTGGCCTCCGACGCCGCCGGCTTCATGACCGGCACGGCGACACGGGTGGACGGCGGCGTCTCCATCTGCCGGACCTGATCTCGGGGCGATGTCTCCTCCCCCTCTGGGGGAGGTGGCGCGGCGCCTCTTCGGCGCCGTGACGGAGGGGTTCTGGACCTAGGGTCCAGTGCGACCGGGCCGGATGCGATCAGCCGCCCCCGGGGCCATCAATGATCACCCAGGTCGCCCCATCCATTGCAACCATGACGTCCTGCCGCACCCACTGACCAGCGGCGTCCCGCTGGCGATAGCGGCATCCGAACTCGGTCGGCTCCTCAGGAATGTCGTGGCAACGCAGCCGGTCGATCTCGGACGACGAAATCGCAAGCACGCCCGCCAGATCCGCGCGGCTTGGACCGATTGGTGAGGCGCACCCGCCGATTAGCAGCAGGATGGCCGACAGGATCTTGAGCAGCTTCGTCATAAGGTCAAGTTGCCAGGCTTTGGGCGGCTAACAACCTCGCACGCACTTGGGCCCCGCCAAAGCCCTCGCCATCCCAATCCCGCAAACAAAACCGCGCCTTTTCAAATCCCTGGCGCCCGAAAACATCCCTCAACCTAACACTCCTCAAACCGTGCCATACTCCCTGCCCGGTCTTTGAAAACTGACGCCACGCCTCCAACCGCCAAAGTCGCTCCCGTCGATTTCGGACAGATCGGACAGATCGGACACATCGGACACTGTTTTTCCCTGTCCGACGTATCGTCCCCTCAGACGGTCTCCACCGCCCGCCAGTGATCCATCCGCCGCAGGAAGACCGCCGGGTCCTTGGGCGTCACCAGTTTGGACGGGTCGTGGAAGATGCGGTCGTGTAGGCGGGTGACGGTGAACCTCAGGGCCGCCGCCTCGCCCAGTCGGGGCAGGGTCGCGCGTTCGGCCTCGTTCAGCGGCCGCACCGCCTCATAGCCGCGCTGGAAGGCCGCCAAAGCGTGCGGCATGGGCCGCCCCTCGGCGTCGAAGCCCCAGGCCGACAGGGCGATGGCCAGGTCATAGACCAGCGGTCCGGTGCAGCCGAAATAGAAGTCGATCACGGCCGAAACGGTCCCGTTCTCGAACAGGATGTTGTCGGGGAAATAGTCGGCATGGATCGCCCCGGTCGGCAGATCGTCCGCAAACGGATTATCCAGCCGCACCAGCGCCGCCTCGACCTGATCCAGCAGGCTGCGGTCCTCGCCCGAGGCGCCCGCCGCGCACCGGTCCGCCAGCCGCCGCCACATGGCCGGCCCGACCGGATTCTCGCGCCGCCCGGCGAAGCTCTGGGCCGTCTGGTGCAGCCGCGCCAGCACCGCCCCCGCCGCCGCCTGATCGGCCTCGGACGGATGGCGCAGCCAGGCGCCGGTCTTCCATTCGATCACCGCCGCCGCCCGGCCGTTCAGCCGTCCCAGCCATCCGCCCGAACGGTCCTCGATCGGCGTCGGGCAGGGAAAGCCCCGCCCCGCCAGATGGGCCGTCAGCCCCAGGCAGAAGGGCAGAGACGCCTCGTCCGTCCGCGCCTCGAACAGGGTCAGGACGAACCGTCTGCGGCTCGCCCCGTCCTGGGTCTCCAGCCGGTAGTTGGTGTTCTCCACCCCCTCGGCGATGGCGGCCAGTTCGACCACCTCGCCCAGGTCGTAGCCGGCCAGGAACGCCCTGGCCTCGTCCAGCGCAACGGGGGTGAAGACGGCCATGGCCTAGTTCAGGCCCGCGTCGGCGCGGCGCGCGCGCACGATCTCGGCCAGATCGGCCATGATGCTCTCGGTCGTGGCCCAGCGGCCGGCGCCCCGGCCCCGGCAGCGCCACACCCGCCCGTCGGCGCCGTAAACCTTCAGGGCGTTGCCCTCGCCGCGCAGGCTGGAGAACAAGGGGTCGCCGTGCCCGGCCGTCAGCTTGACCGACGGCGTGATGACCCCGTCCTTCAGATGGGCGGCGCCGATCTGGCGCACCCCGCCCTCGGCCGACGTCGCCTCGGTCAGGCAGTCGCGCGGGACCTCGCCGTCGGGCGAGCGGCCGAAGGCCTCGTGGCACAGCAGCCGCACCTTGGCGGCGGCGTCCAGCCCCTCCAGGTCCGCCGACGGATCCTCTTCCGCAAAGCCCGCCGCCCGGGCGTCGGCCAGGGCCTCGGCGAAGGCCGCCCCGTCGCCCAGCCGCTCCAGCATGAAGTTGACCGTGCCGTTCAGCACCGCCTCGAACCCGACCACCTCGCCGGCGGCGCGGGCCGCCCGCACCGTCTCGATCATCGGCGAGCCCCCGCCGACCGAGGCCGACCAGAAGATCCGTCGCCCCTTGGCCTTGGCCAGATCCTGAAGCCCGCCGGGATCGCGGCTGACCGCCTGTTTGTTGGCGCTGGCCACGTCGCAGCCGGCCTCCAGGGCGGCGCGGATCACCGCATGGCCCGCCTCGCCTTCCGACAGGGCCTCCAGCACGATGTCCGGCTTCTTGGCCCAGAGGACCGCCGGGTCGGCGGTGAACAGGGACTGCGGGCAGGCCACGTCGCGGACCTTCTTCGGGTTGCGCACCAGCACCCCCACCACGTCATAGCGCGGATCGTTCAGCAACCGCGCCAGGACCCCGCCGCCCACCACGCCGCAGCCGGCGACCGCCACCTTCAGCGGCGGCAGGGCCGGCGCCGGTCCGGGGGGCGCCGACCGCTTGCCGATCACCGTGCCGTCGGCCCGGTCCAGGGCCGCGACCTCGATCTCCACGCCCCGGCTCTCGCCCAGGTCGATCGCGTCGTGCTGCACCAGGGCGCCGCCCAGCTTGCGCGCCACGTCCCAGGACGCCCGGCGATAGCGCAGGGCCGGGGCCGTCCGGTCGTTCGGATCATGGTCGTACAGGCCGTCGACGTCCTTCACCAGCCGCACCCTCTTCAGGCCCAGTTCGGCAGCCAGGAAGACCGCCGTCAGGTCCGACCCGCCCCGGCCCAGGAGGGCGATCCGCCCGTCCGGCCGCACCGCGCCGAAGCCGGGAACCACCACCACCTCGTGCCGGTCCAGCGCCTGTTTCAGATGGTCGGGCCGCAGGCCGCAGGGGCGCGAATGCTCCGGTTCGCCCTCGGCGACGATGCCCAGCTCTCGCACCGACAGGGCGCAGGCGTCCAGGCCGATCCGGTCGCAGGCGATGGCGACCAGGGCCGCCGACTTCTCCTCGCCCAGGGCCACATAGCCGGGCAGCAGTTCGTTGGAATGGGCGAGGCCCAGGGCCCGCGCCTCGCCCAGCATCTGGTCGGTCGCCCCGCCGAAGGCCGAGACCACCGCCACCACCTTCCGTCCCGCCCGCACATGGCCGTAGACGGCCGAGGCCACCAGCGGCGCCTCCGCCGGGGTTCGCAGGATTGACGACCCGAACTTCAGCACCACCACCTCGGCGGCGGGCTGTTTACTCGGTTCGAGGTTCTCGGATTTCTCTACGACGGCGAGGGAGGCTGACATTGGGTTTCTCGGGCGATGTTCGGAAGGGGTGGGGTGAAATGAAAAACCCCGCCTGGCGGACCGGGCGGGGTTCGGGTTCTGCGGTTGCCGGTGTTCGGCGCGCTAAACTCGTCCCGCCCGTGAGGGCATGGTGGTGGTGGTACCGGTGGTGCCGCCAATAATCGAGCCGCCAATGGCCATGCCGAAGGCCGTCGCGGCGAGGCCGGCGACGGTCGAAACTTCGGCGATGAGCAGGTGCTGGCGCACAGGTCTGATCCGGTTGAAATCTGAGCCTAGGGTGATCGGACCCCACCCTCGCTGTCAAGCCGCATTGGATGATTTTTTCGCAACGACGACTTTCGGGGTCGTTTCAGACCAGCCAAGGCCGCGCGAACTATCAACTTGGGTTGAATTTTTCGCTTGACCGGCTCCGCCTGTTTGATCAACGTAAGATCACTCATCAAGACCGGCTGAGGGATTAGGCCCTTTGACGCCGGGGCAACCATCGGGTTCCGCCCGAAACGGTGCCAACTCCTGCGGGGTCCTTCGGGGTCGCGAGAGATGAGTGGAGCATCGACGAGGCGACGCTCCACGATCTGTCACCGCATCGAGCCTTGCTGAGCGAGAACGATGCGGACGACGATAGATGACCCTGGCTGAAACATCCCTGCTCGAAGAACCCGACTGTCGGCCCCAGCCGACGGCCAAGCCTGTGCGCGAACGCGGCGGCGCCCGCGACGTGATCGTTCCCCTTCCCGCCGACTTCCGCCTCGCTTCCGGCGAAAAACTGAAACAGCCCAACGTCATCGGCCGCCTGCACGGCCGCGCCGGGGCGCCCGTCGTCGTGGTGGCCGGCGGCATTTCGGCCGGCCGGTTCGTCCACCGCACCGAGACCAACGGCCTGGGCTGGTGGTCCGGCGCCGTCTCCGTGCGCGGCCCCATCGACCTGTCGCGGCTTCAGGTCCTGGCCGTCGACTTCGCGCCCGGCCAGGAGTTCCAAGATGCGCCCGTCACCATCACCACCCACGACCAGGCCCGCCTGCTGGCCCTGGTTCTGAACCATCTGCGGATCGAACGGGTCGCCGCCTTCGTCGGCTGTTCCTACGGGGGCATGGTCGCCCTGGCCTTCGCCGAACTCTATCCCGACTGGGCCGAACAGCTGATCGTCGTCTCGGCCGCCCACCGCGCCCATCCCCAGGCCACGGCCTGGCGCGGCATCCAGCGCCGCATTCTTCAGTTCGCCGTCGACGCCGGCCGACCGGAAGAAGGCGTCGCCCTGGCCCGCGAACTGGCCATGACCACCTATCGCACGGCGGAAGAGTTCAACGACCGCTTCGACACCACCGCCCCGGCCGCCGTCGGCGGCGCCTATCCCATCTGCGACTATCTGACGGCGCGGGGCCAGGCCTACCGCACCCACACCACCCCGACCCGCTGGCTGTCGATGTCGGATTCGCTGGATCGCCACAGCGTGACGCCCGAGGCCATAACCACCCCCGTCACCCTGATCGGCTTCACCTCCGACCGGCTGGTGCCGATCGACGACATGCGCGAACTGGCCGCGCGCCTGCCGACCCTGTGGCGCTTCGTCGAGGCGCCCTCCCTCTACGGCCACGACGCCTTTTTGAAGGAGGACGCCTTCGTCGGCGAAGTCCTCCGCGCCGCTTTCAAGGACATCAAAGCATGACTGCCCGTATCGCCAATCCGCACACCATCGCCGCCCGCACGGGCGTGGATTCGGACACGGCCCACGGCGCGGTCATGCCGCCGCTCTATCTGTCGTCCAACTATTCCTTCGCCGGCTTCGACCAGAAGCGGAAGTACGACTACAGCCGATCGGGCAATCCGACCCGCGACGTCCTGGCCGAGACCCTGGCCGAGCTGGAGGGCGGCGCCGGCTGCGTCATCACCGCCACCGGCATGGCCGCAGTCGATCTGCCCCTGGCCCTGCTGGAGCCCGGCGACCTGCTGATCGCCCCGCACGACTGTTACGGCGGCACCTGCCGCCTGCTGAACGCCCGCGCCCGCAAAGGCCATTTCGAGCTGCTGCTGGTCGATCAGGGCGATCCGGAAGCCCTCGAAGCCGCCCTGGCGCTGAAGCCCAAGCTGGTGCTGGTCGAGACCCCGTCAAACCCGCTGCTTCGTCTGGTCGATGTCGCCGACATCTGCACCCGCGCCCATGCGGCGGGCGCCAAGGTCGTCTGCGACAACACCTTCCTGTCGCCGGCCCTTCAGAACCCGATCAAGCTGGGCGCCGACTTCGTGGTCCATTCCACGACCAAGTTCATCAACGGCCATTCCGACGTGGTCGGCGGCGCGGTCGTGTCGGCCGACGCCGAGGATCACCAGACCCTGGCCTGGTGGGCCAACTGCACCGGCGTGACCGGCTCGCCCTTCGACGCCTATCTGACCCTGCGCGGCGTGCGCACCCTGTTCGCCCGGATCGAGCGGCAGCAGGCCACGGCCGGCGCGATCGCCCAAAGGCTGGCCGGCCACCCGGCGGTCAAGGCCGTCCACTATCCGGGCCTGAAGTCCCACCCGAACCACGCCCTGGTCACGGCCCAGCAAGCGGGGCCGGGCGCCATGCTCAGCTTCGAACTGGCGGGCGGGGCCGAGGCGGTGCGGACCCTGGTCGAAAGCCTGGACGTCTTCACCCTGGCCGAATCCCTGGGCGGGGTTGAAAGCCTGATCGCCCATCCCGCCACCATGACCCACGCCGCCATGACGCCGGAACAGCGCGCCACCGCCGGCATCGGCGACGGCTTGGTGCGGCTGTCGGTCGGGCTGGAACATGTCGAGGATCTGATCGCCGACCTGTTCCCGGCGCTGGACGCCCTCTCGCCGGCCGAAGCGGCCGAGGCGGCGTGATTTTTCGCTTGCAGAAGGGACCAATCCGGGGCAAATGCGCCGCCCCGGCCGCGGTCCCTTCGTCTATCGGTTAGGACGTCAGGTTTTCAACCTGAAAAGAGGGGTTCGATTCCCCTAGGGACTGCCACCGGCGCCGTTCATCGGCGGCATGACGAGGCGTATTGAGAAAGCGCTCCGCCTCCAGATTAAGATTTCAGTAAGCATTTTGTTCGGATCGAGACACCAAGTCATTCGAATCACGGACTTTTTTCGGGCGCAGTCAGGAACTATCCACAGGCGTTGTGGTTAATTCCCCGTTAGCGCGGCGCAGAAGCGCCTGTCCTTCTGAACCGAGATCCTGATGTATATCGCCATCGCCCGTCCGGCGGTGGAGCCCCAAGGCCCCGACGCCGTCGCCGTCCCCGGCTCTCCCGCCATCGTCGAACTGTCGCCCCGCGCCCTGCATGCGCGCCTTCTTGAGAACGCCGCCCTCAGGCGGATGCGCGGCCTGGAGCGCCGCCGCGAGCATCGGCTGGAAGACGCCGACTACTGGCTGCATGCCGCGCCGATGGCCGTGCGAAAGGCCAGCGCCCTGCGCGAGGACAAGAGTTTCGCCCCCCTGCCCTGATCAGTTGACGGGTCGCCTGGCCGGATCAGCGGAGCTCCGGCGTCCGACGTCTCAGCGAGGCCGCCAGCTTGTCCAGCTTTTGGCGGGCGGACTTGGGACGGACGCGTTTGCGGTGCTCGAAACCGCCACCCCACCGCTGATGCATCGCCGCGTCCAGATGGGGATGGCGGTCATGCTGGTGCACGACGGCGCTGGCCGTGCCGTCCGGGTTGACGACCCGGCCGCCTTGCACCGACAGAAGGTCGCCCGGCGTCAGGCCCAAGGTCGCCACACGGCCATAGTTGGGCTGGACCGTCGCCGCCGCCAGACCCTGATGGATCGCCATGTTGAAGGCCGCCTGATCCGCGCCGAAGGCCCCGCCGATCTCGGAACGCGGAATGGCGGCCAGCGACAGGATCAGCCGCGACAGGCGCGACACCTCGACCCGCGGCCCCACGAGGGTGCCCACGCACAGGCAGGAACGATCCGCCAGGGCCGTCGCGGTCGCCTCGCCGAACAGGGCGCGCAGATATTTCATGTTGAAGGCATGAGCGCCCAGGGGGGCGCCAGCCTCGATGAAGACTTCCAGCCCGTGCGGATGGGGCGCGAACGGCGGGGCCTGGAAGACGACGTCACGCACGTCGCAGGCCAGGGCGGCGCCCGGCCGATCGCCCAGCAGGCCGGCGAAGGCGACGAACCTCTGCATCACCGGATGGGGCGCCCAGCCGCGCCAGGTCGGCGCGTCCACGGCGGTCACGTCATTCTGGGCCAGGAACTCGCGCAACTCGGCGTCCGTATCCACCACCAGGGCGACAGGACCGTCGAACACCGCCCGCAAGGACCGCACGAAGGGCGCGACATCGGCCGCATCATAGCCGGTGGCGTAGCCGACCACCACATCGCCGTCAGGCAAGGGGGTCATCCCGCGCTCCGCCTCCAGCGCCTGCGCCAGCCAGTCCAGATAGTCCGACCGGGCCGCTGCCTGGTTCATCGGCTCAGCGCGCGGCCATCAGATCGGCGAACCGGTCGAACAGATACAGGCTGTCCGTGGGTCCGGGCGAGGCCTCGGGGTGGTGTTGAACGCTGAAGATCGGCTTGTCCTTGACGGCGATGCCGCAGTTGGTGCCGTCGAACAGGCTGACGTGGGTTTCGGTGACGGCGTCGGGCAGGCTGTCGCGATCGACCGTGAAGCCGTGGTTCATCGAGACGATCTCGACCTTGCCGGTGGTCAGATCCTTGACCGGATGGTTGGCGCCGTGGTGGCCCTGCTCCATCTTCACCGTCTTGGCGCCCAGGGCCAGGGCCAGCATCTGGTGCCCCAGGCAGATGCCCATCAGGGGCTTTCCACTGGCGACCAGCTTCTGGATCTCCGGCACCGCGTATTCGCCGGTCGCGGCCGGATCGCCCGGACCGTTCGAAAGGACGACGCCGTCGGGATTGCGGGCCAGGATCTCTTCCGCCGTCGTCGTGGCCGGGACCACGGTGATCTTGGCGCCGGTCGAGGCCAGGGCGCGCAGGATGTTGCGCTTCACCCCATAGTCGATGACCACCACCTCCTTGCGGCCCTGGGTCTTGGGATGACCTTCCGGCCATTCCCACAGCCCCTCGTCCCATTCGAAGGCCTGCAGGGTGGAGGCGGGCTTGGCCAGATCCAGCCCCACCAGACCGGTCCATTCGCGCGCCTGGGCGACCAGGGCGTCGAGATCGAAGTTTCCGTTCGGATCATGGGCGATGACGGCGTGGGGCGCGCCCTTGTCGCGGATGATCTTGGTCAGGGCGCGGGTGTCCACCCCGGCCAGCCCTACGACGCCGCGACGCTTCATCCAGGCGTCGAAACTGGCGTCCGAGCGATAGTTGGCCGGATCGGTCGGAACGTCGCGGAAGATGGCGCCCCGCGCCGAGGTGTCGGACCCGCCGCCCATCTGTTCGACGTCTTCGAAATTGGTCCCCACATTGCCGACGTGCGGGAAGGTGAAGGCCAGGATCTGGCTCATGTAGGACGGGTCGGTCAGGATTTCCTGATAGCCGGTCATGGCGGTGTTGAAGACCACCTCGCCCAGGGCCGATCCGACCGCCCCGACTCCGATTCCCTGAAGGATCGTGCCGTCTGCAAGCGCGAGAACGCCTGTGGCGCCCGGAAGAATCTTGGTCGTCATGGGCGCGCTCCTAAACACGAATCCAGCCCGAAAGGAGGCCGAAGACAAACGGCGGGCTCGTTAAGCCCTGCCGTCCGCTCCGTCAACGTCCGCAGGATCAGGCCGGGTCGATCAGACGAAACTGAGCCGCCGAGCCGCCCTGGGCGTGCGGGGCCAGCCATAGGTCGAACAGGCCCGGCTCGATCCGGTAGGCGCCGTCCTCGCCGATGAAGCCCAGCTGACGCGGGTTCAGGGTGAAACGCACCGTCTGGCTCTGACCGGGACGCAGGCTGACCCGTTTGAAATCCTTCAGCAGACGGCCCGGCTGGGTCAGGCTGGCGACCCGGTCGTGGATATAGAGCTGCACCAGTTCCTCGGCCGCGTGGGCGCCCCGGTTGGTCACGGTGACGGCGACGTCCAGCGTCCCGTTCCACGGCAGTTGATCGCTCGCCATCTCAACCGGCCCATAGACCACCTCGCCATAGGTCAGGCCGAAACCGAACGGATAGAGGGCTGTATTGGTCGTCTCGCGATAGCGGGCCTTGTATTCCTCGACCGGCAGGTCCGGGTTGGCCGGACGTCCCGTGTTCTTGTGGTCGTAGGAATAGGGCTGCTGGCCCGACTTGTGCGGGAAGCTGATCGGCAGGCGGGCCGAGGGGCCATGCTCGCCGAAGATCACGTCGGCGACGGCGTGGCCCATCTGCTCGCCCAGGAACCAGGTCACGACGACGGCTTGGGCGTTCTTGACATTGCCCTCCAGCGCCAGGGCCCGGCCGTTGCGCAGCAGGATGACCATGGGCTTGTTCAGAGCGGCCATGGCGTCCACCAGAGCCATCTGCGGCGCCGGCACGACGATCTCAGTGCGGGACTGTGCCTCGCCCGACATCTTCTGGCTTTCGCCGATGGCCAGCACGATGACATCAGCGTTGGCGGCCGCACGGACAGCCTCGTCGATGCCGCCGTCCAGCGCGCTCTCGACGCCGGAGCCGCGCGCGACGGTCAGGGCTTGCGGATCGCTCATGGCGGCGCGGAAGCCGGCCTCCAGCGAGACGCGACGCTCAGGCGCGCCCCAGATGGTCCACGGCCCCCAGACATTGTCCACGTCGTCGGCGAACGGGCCGATCAGGGCGATCTTCTGGCTCTTGTTCAGCGGCAGAAGGCCGTTGTCGTTCTTCAGCAGGACCACGGACTTGCGGCCCGCTTCGCGCGACAGGGCGATATGATCGCGCGAGCCGACCACGGCCTTCTCACGCGCCACGTCCGTGCCGCGATAGGGATCGTCGAACAGGCCCAGCGCCGCCTTGGTGTGCAGCAGACGGCGCACCGCCTCGTCCAGTCGGGCCATCGACACCTCGCCCGAGGCGACCAGGCTGGGCAGATGCTCCAGATAGAGGCCCGAGACCATCGACACATCTACGCCGGCGTTGAAGGCCAGGCGGGCGGCGTCGCGGCCGTCCTCGGCGAAGCCGTGGGCGATCAGCTCCTGTTCGGAGGTGTAGTCGGAGACGACGAAGCCCTCGAAACCCCATTCGCCGCGCAAAATGTCGGTCAGCAGTTTGCGGCTGCCGGAGGCCGGCACCCCGTTCAGATCGTTGAAGGCGCTCATGATCGACAGGCAACCCGCGTCCACCGCCGCCTTGAACGGCGGCAGGAAGACCCCGCGCAGGGTCTGTTCGCTCATGTCGGTGGTGTTGTACTCGACCCCGCCGACGGCGGCCGAATAGGCGGCCATGTGTTTGGCGGTGGCCAAGACGGCGTCGCGGTCGTCCAGCCCCTTTTCGCCCTGGAAGCCGCGCACCCGGGCGGCGGCCAGCAGATTATTCAGCAGAACGTCCTCGCCCGCGCCCTCGACGTTGCGGCCCCAGCGCTGGTCGCGGGCCACGTCCACCATGGGGGCGTAGGTCTGGTGCACGGCCGAGGCCGCCGTCTCCACCGCCGCCGCTCGGGCGGTGCGATAGGCCAGTTGGGTGTCGAAAGCCGCCGCCTCGGCCAGGGGCACGGGGAAGATGGTGGACAGGCCGTGGATCACGTCCGCCGCGAACAGCAGTGGGATCTTCAGCCGGCTCTCTTCCATCGCGACCTGCTGAATGCGGCGGCCGGCCTCGGCGCCGATGCCGTTGAACAGGCTGCCGACCTTGCCCTCGCGGATCATGGCGGTGACGCGCGCCGGGTCGCCCGTGCCGTCCAGCGGGTTCACCGCCGTCGGCATCCAGCGGAACGGATCGGCGAGCAGATTGAGCTGGCCCGCCTTCTCCTCAACCGTCATGGCCGAAATCAGATCCTCGATCCGCTGGCGGTGACGCTGAACGGCGCGGGCGGTTTCGGCGGAAGCAGGCATGGAATACACTCCGGCGCCCATCAGGGCGAGAAGCCCGAGGCCAGACAAGAAGTTTCGACGGGAAGCCGAAGGCTTTTCAGGTCGCGTCTTAATGGGGCGCTCCTTCGGGGCAGATGGATCGGCGAACTGGTGGCCTAACCTCTGGCGACCGCCCCCGTCCAGACCCGCGCCGCATGTAAATGATGTAACAGGCGCCCGAAGTCCTTCAACTCGAGAGCAGCCTAAAGGCCAAGCTCAGCCCAGGGCGATGTCCAGGAACATCATGCCGACCAGACCGATCATCAGCCCGATCATGGAGCCGTCGCCGGTCGATCGCTCACGCGTCTCGGGAATGATCTCTGCGGTGACGACATAGATCATGGCTCCGGCCGCCAGACCCAGGCCCCAGGGCAGGGCGCCGGGCAAGGCGCCGACCACGCTCGCGCCGATCAGCCCGCCGACCGGCTCGACCAGACCCGAGGCCAGGGCGGCCGCAAAGGCGGCGATGCGGCCGTATCCCAAAGAGGCCATGGCGGCCGAGACGGCCAGGCCCTCGGGCATGTTCTGAATGCCGATGCCGAACGTCGTCGCCAGCCCCTGGTGCAGGTCGCCGCCGCCGAAGCTGACGCCCACGGCCGCGCCCTCGGGGAAGTTGTGCAGGGTTATGGCGATGATGAACAGCCAGATGCGGCGCGCCAGATGTTGCGACTGGGCCGGTCCGATCGCCAGCATGTCCACGGGCGCGAACCGGTTCAACAGGCCGACCACGGTCGCGCCGATCAGCACCGCCGCCGCCATTGTCGCCGCCGCCCAGCCGCGCGACGTCCCGCCCGTTTGCAACACCTCCACCCCCGGCATGATCAGCGAGAAGAAGGAGGCCGCCAGCATGACGCCGGCGGCGAAGCCCAGGAGCACGCTCTGGGTCTGCTGACCGGGCCTTTTGACCACCAGCATCGGCGCAGCGCCGACCGCCGTCATCAGACCCGCCGCCAGACTGCCCAGGGCGCCCGCGGCGATAGGGGACAGGGATTCCATCATCGCCCTGCTGTGACGCCGCACACGACAAGAGACAAGCGGCGATGGGGCGTTTAGAGAAACCTTCATGTCCCAGGCCGCCTCCCCCGCGCCGCGCCCGGACGCCGCCTCCGCCCTGGGGGCCGCCCGCCGGGTCGTGGTCAAGATCGGATCATCCCTGTTGATCGACGCCGAGACGCGGCGGCCGACGCGCGACTGGCTGGCCGCCATGGCCCAGGATCTGGCGCGACTGAAGGCTGAGGGCCGCGAGGTGATCGTCGTCTCGTCCGGTTCGATCGCACTGGGGCGCGGCCGCCTGCCGAACCTGGGCGCGCGGCTGGAGGACAAGCAGGCGGCGGCATCGGTGGGCCAGTCCCTGCTGATGGCCGCCTGGTCCGAAGCCCTGGCGCCCCATGGTCTGGTCGCCGGGCAGGTCCTCTTGACCCGCGACGACACCGAGCGGCGCCGGCGCTGGCTGAACGGCCGCGCCACGGTCGAGGCCCTGCTGGCCCACGGGGTCGTGCCCATCGTCAATGAGAACGACACCGTCGCCACCGAAGAGATCCGCTATGGCGACAACGACCGGCTGGCGGCGCGCACGGCTCAGCTGGCGCGGGCCGATCTGCTGGTGCTGCTGTCGGACGTCGACGGCCTCTACACAGCCGACCCGCGTCGCGACCCGGCCGCCGTCCACCTGCCTCTGATCGAGAGCCTCGGCCCCGACGTCCTGGCCATGGGCGGCGGCGCCAACGCCCAGGCCGGGGTCGGCACCGGCGGCATGGCGACCAAGCTGGCCGCCGCACAGATCGCCCGCTCAGCCGGCTGCGCCACCGTTATCGCCTCGGGCCAGACCCTGTCGCCTCTGAGCGCGGTTCGCACCGGGGCGCGCGCCACCCTGATCACGGCGCCCGACACCCCGATGGCCGCCTATAAGCAGTGGATCGCCGGCAGCCTGTCGCCCGCCGGAACCCTGACGCTGGACCCCGGCGCCGTGGCCGCGCTGAAGGCCGGCAAAAGCCTGCTGCCCGCCGGGGTCACGGCCGTCTCGGGCGACTTCGAAAAGGGCGACTGCGTGCGCCTGATCGACGCCGAAAACCGGCCTGTCGGGGTGGGCTTAGCCGCCTACGCCGCCGAAGAGGCCGCCCGCATCCGGGGCCGCCGCAGCGATGAGATCGAGTCCGTTCTGGGCTATCGCGGCGCCTCGGTCCTGATCCACCGCGACGACCTGGTGCTGGACGACCGATGACCGAGACTCTGACGCTGAACGAACAGATGCTGGAGCGGGGCCGATGCGCCCGCGCCGCTGCGGCGGGTCTGCGCGACGCCCCGGCCGGCGCCCGCACCCGCGCGCTAGACAGCCTGGCCCGACGATTGACCGCCGCCGAGGCGGACATTCTGGCCGCCAACGCCCGAGACGTGGCCGCAGCCCGTGCGAACGGCATGGCCGAGGCCCAAATCGACCGATTGCTGCTGACCCCCGCCCGCGTCGCCGGCATGGCCCAGGCGGTCAAGACCATCGCCGCCGTGCCCGATCCCCTGGGCGTCGAGACCGAGCGCTGGACCCCCGCCAACGGTCTGGACATCGCGCGGGTCCGCACCCCGATCGGGGTGCTGGGCGTGATCTATGAGAGCCGGCCCAACGTCACCGCCGACGCCGCCGCCCTGTGCATCCGCTCGGGCAACGCCGCCATCCTGCGCTGTGGATCGGATTGCCTCCAGTCCTCCCTCGCCATCGCCGGCCTGATCGCGGAATCCCTGGCGGAGGCCGGCCTGCCGGCGGATGCGGTGCAACTGGTCGATACGCCCGACCGCGAAGCCGTCGGCCTGATGCTGGGCGGGCTGGACGGGGCGATCGACGTCATCATTCCGCGCGGCGGCAAGAGCCTGGTCGCCCGCGTCCAGGCGGAGGCCAAGACCGCCGTGCTCAGCCATCTGGAGGGGCTGAACCACACCTATCTGCACGAAGCCGCAGACCTGGACATGGCGCGGGCCGTCGTGCTGAACGCCAAGATGCGGCGCGTCTCCATTTGCGGCGCAACCGAGACCCTGCTGGTCGATCGCGCGGCGGCCGAGCGCCTGCTGCCGCCGGTGGCGACGGACCTGATCGCGGCAGGCTGCGAACTGCGCGGCGACGCCGAGGCGCGGACCCTGGTCCCGGAAATGGCGCCCGCCGAAGAGGCGGACTGGACCACAGAGTATCTCGCGCCGATCCTTTCGGTGCGGGTGGTGGAGGACCTGGACGCGGCGACGGCGCACATCGCCCGCTACGGCTCAGGCCACACCGAGGCGATCGTCACTACCGACGCCGAGGCGGCCGAACGGTTCGCCGCCCGTGTGGACAGCGCCATCGTCCTGATCAACGCCTCGACCCAGTTCGCGGACGGCGGCGAGTTCGGCTTCGGCGGCGAGATCGGCATCTCCACCGCCCGCCTGCACGCCCGTGGTCCGGTGGGGGCGGAACAGCTGACCACCTACAAATACGTCGTGCGCGGACGGGGCCAGACCCGACCCTGAGCGCAGACGGGTTGCGAACAGTAAGGAAATTCCTTACCGTCTCGCCATGATCAAAAGCCGCCTCACATCCAAGGCCCAGACCACCATCCCGCAGGCCGTCCGCACGGCGTTGAATCTGCAGGACGGCGACGAGATCCAGTATGATCTGGACGGCGACCGAGCCATTCTGCGCAAGGCGTGGCGCGCGCCTGCGGACGATCCGTTCAGCGCCTTCGACGAATGGGACACCGAGGCGGACCGCAAGGCCTATGCCGGACTTTGAGCGCGGAGACGTCGTCCGCGTCCCTTTCCCCTACACCGATCGGAACACACGCCAGCACCGCCCTGCTATGGTCGTGTCCAACGGTCCGCTTGGCGAGTCGGACCGGCTGTTATGGGTAGTGATGATCACCAGCGCCGAGAACCGCAGATGGGCGGAGGATGTGCCGCTGGACGAGGACTATGCCGCTGCCGGTCTGCCGGCGCCCTCGCTAATTCGTCCGGTCAAGATCGCCACCATAGATGCAGCCGTGGCTAAGAAGCTGGGGCGGATCGATCCGGACCGGCTGGCGCGAGCGATGCAGTCGGTGCGCGCCAAGCTCTGAACGCCGACGCGATGAACCTCTCCCCTCCGATCCGGAAGGGAGAGGGTCGTCCTGTCTCAGGTCGGCAGAGCATAGGCGATCACATAGTCGCCGCGGGGCGTCTCCATGAAGTGGTGGCCGCCCGCCATGATGACGAGATACTGGCGGCCGTTCTGCTCATAGATCATCGGATTGGCCTGGCCGCCGGCCGGCAGGACGTCGGACCAGACGGTCTCGCCGGTTTCGATGTCGATGGCGCGGATCAGGTCGTCGGTCGCCGCGGCGATGAAGATCAGGCCGCCGGCCGTCACCACCGAACCGCCGTTGTTCGGCGTGCCGATCTCCAGCGGCAGGTGCGAGGGGATGCCCCACGGCCCGTTCTTGCGCGCCGTGCCGAACGGCCGGTCCCACAGGGTCTTGCCGGACCGCATGTCGATGGCGGTGATGCCGCCGTACGGAGGCTCCTTGCACAGCAGGCCCGTCCACTTCACGCGCCAGCCGGCGTTGACGTCGATGGCGTAGGGGACGCCGATCTGCGGATCGCCGGCGCCTTCCCCCTTGGACAGGCTGCCGCCGCGCACGCTCGCCTCCTGCTGCTGGGCGATGTAGCGAGGGTCGTCGCGCGGGAACCAGCCCCGCTCATTGGCCTCTTCGCGCGGCACCAGCCGGTTGTAGTTGGGCATGTCGTTGTAGTTGGCGATGATCACGCCGCGCACAGGATCGACCGCCACGCCGCCCCAGTCGGAGCCGCCGTTATAGCCGGGATAGTTGATGTAGTGGTTGGTCGAGGGCGGGGTGTAGTAGCCTTGGTAGTCCGCCTTCCTGAAGTTGATGCGGCAGAACATCTGGTCGATGGGCGACATGCCCCACATGTCCCGCTCCTCCAGATTGGGCTTGCGCAGGGTGGCGAACAGCGAAAAGGGCTGGGTGGGCGACCGCTGGCCCTGTTCGGTTCCGCCCGTGGTCGGGACCGGACGTTCCTCGACCCCATGCAGCAACTGGCCGGTGGCGCGGTTGAACACATACATGTCGCCCTGTTTGGTGGGCAGCAGCAGGGCCGGAACCACGCCGCCCCCCGTCGGGAAGTCGATTAAGGTCGCCTGAGAGCCCAGGTCGAAGTCCCAGACGTCCTTATGCACCGTCTGGAAATGCCAGCGGGGCTTGCCGGTCGTCACGTCCAGCGCGACCAGGGCGGTGGAGTATTCATTCTCGGCCGGTCGCCGCGAGCTGGACCAGTAGTCGGCGGACGAATTACCCATGGGCAGATAGACTAGGCCCAGCGCCTCGTCCCCCGTGGCCGTGGTCCACATATTGGGCGTGCCCGGCGTATAGGTCTCTCCTTCCGGCGGCAGGCCGTTGCGGTCGGGGCGCATCATGTCCCAGGCGAAACGCAGTTCACCCGTCTCCACATCGAAGCCCTGGATCACGCCCGAGGCGTTCCACCGTTTCTGGCCGTCCAGCACCTGATGCCCCGTGACGATCACCCCGCGCACGATGACGGGGGGCGAGGTGATGGACACCATGCCCGGATAGGGGTCGCCCATGCCGCGCTTGATGTCGACGGCGCCGTTCTGGCCAAAGGCGGGACAGGGGCGGCCGGTGCGCGCATCCACCGCGATGATGCGGCCATCCAGAGTGCCCTCGATGATCTTGGTCGCGCACGGCTCGGCCGCGTCGGCCCCGGCCCGCGCGTGATAGGTCACGCCCCGGCAGGCGGCCGTATAGGGGATGTTCTCGTCGGCGACCTGAGGATCATAGGCCCATTTCCGTCGCCCCGTCGCCGCGTCCAGGGCGAACAGTTTGTTGCGGGCCGAGCAGAGATAGACGGTGTCGCCGATCTTCAGAGGCGTGGTCTCCGCGCCCCACCGTTCTTCCGGCAGGTCGCCGGTGCGGAAGGTCCAGGCCCGTTCCAGTCGACCGACATTGTCCTTGTTGATCTGCGTCAGAGGCGAATAGCGCTGGGCGCTGTCCGTGCCGCCCCAGGCGGGCCAATCGGCGCCGGTCTTCAGCAGGGCCGGGTCGTTGTAGGCGCCGCGCGCGCCCGGCGCCGGGCTGGCGATCTGAGCGCGGTTGGCCTGGGCCACGGCGAAGCCGAACACCACCGTCAGGACCGCCAGTCCCAGGGCGCCGCCGCCCGCCAGCCGTTTGCCGCCCCGCCCCATCAGCACGGGCAGGCTAGCCAGAACCAGGAACATCAGAACCAGCGGGCCGATCAGACGCGGGACCAGGGCCCATCCGTCCAGCCCCTTTTCCCAAAGCGCCCAGACCAGGGTGAACAGGAAGGCGCCGCCGTAGATCCAGGCGCCCCGCACGTCGCGCAAGACCAGCAGCACGCCCGAGGCGATCAGCAGCAGGCCGACGATCAGATAATACCAGGAGCCGCCCAGGGCCGCGAGCTGCGCCCCGCCGAAGGCGAGGATCGCTCCGATCAGGGCGATCAGGAGGCCGAGGAGCAGCGTCAGCCATCCTCCCAGCCCCGTCGGCGTGGTCCATCTCGGCATGGAGCCCCCGTTTTCGATTGCGGTTGAGACGAGCTCAACGAACGGACGCCGCCCAGGTTCCGAATTTGGCGCCTACAGACCCTAAAGCCGTTCCAAGTGGAGCGGCGGGCGCACACATTTATCGCCACATTGCGCGCATATCTGATCATTTGTTGCGATTTGTTCGAGCAATAGCCCGTAGCGGCAATAATATTTGCCTCACACCGCCGCTTTGCTGCATATGCGAGGGATGCATAAGACCCTGAAGCAAGGCGGGACTTTCGTGGTCGAACCCCGCCGCCTGTCCAAGGCCTCCGCCGAACTGCGCACACGCGGTTTCGGTGAGATCACGATTCCGCCCTCGACCGAGACGGCGGAGAAACAGGCGTCGCGCTGCACCGACTGCGGCGTGCCGTTCTGCCAAAACGCCTGCCCGCTTCAGAACAACATCCCCGACTGGCTGCGCCTGTCGGCCGAGAACGAGGCGCGCGAAGCCTGGCGCGTGGCGTCTCTGACCTCGACCATGCCCGAAATCTGCGGCCGCATCTGCCCGCAGGACCGGTTGTGCGAAGGCGGCTGCACCCTGAACCAGTCCGGCTGGGACGCCGTGACCATCGGCTCGGTCGAGGCCTGGCTGGGGGATCAGGCCTTCGCCAACGGCTGGGTCGAACCGATCCGGCCTGCGGCCGAGCGCGGCGAGAGCGTCGGCATCGTCGGGGCGGGACCGGCAGGTCTGGCCGCCGCCGACCGGCTGCGCAGCGAAGGCTATCAGGTCACCGTCTATGACCGTCATGACCGGGCCGGCGGCCTGCTGATGTACGGCATTCCCGGCTTCAAGCTGGAGAAACACGTGGTCCAGCGGCGCGTGGACCGTCTGATCGACGGCGGCGTTCAGTTCGTCCTGGGCTGCGAGGTCGGCAAGGACGTGACCCTGACCGAGTTGCGCGACCGCCATGACGTGGTCCTCCTGGCCATGGGCGTCTACCAGCCCCGCGTCCTGTCCGCGCCGGGGCGGGGCCCGGACTCCACCGTGGCGGCCCTCTCCTATCTGACGCACCAGAACCGGCGCGACCTGGGCGACGCCGAACAGGACGGCTGGCACGAGGCGCGCGGCAAGCGGGTGGTCGTGATCGGCGGCGGCGACACGGCGATGGACTGCGTCCGCACCGCCGTCCGCCAGGGCGCGGCCAGCGTGACCTGCCTGTATCGCCGAGACCGCGAGAACATGCCCGGCTCGGCCCGCGAGGTGGTCAACGCCGAGGAGGAAGGCGTCGTCTTCGAATGGCTGGGCGCGCCCAAGGCCCTGCTGTCCCAGGGCGATCGCGTCACGGGCGTCCGCGCCGCGCGGATGCAACTGACCGAGGCGGCCCCCGGCGAGCGGCGCGACATCGTGCCCGTGCCCGGCGCCGACTTCGATATTCCGGCCGACATCGTCATCGAGGCCCTGGGCTTTTCGCCCGAGCCCTTCGCCGCGCATGAGCCGAACCTGACACTCCGCGACGACGGCACCATCAAGGTCGGCGCCGTCAGCTTCGCCACCAGCCTGCCCGGCGTCTTCGCCGCCGGCGACGCGGTGCGCGGGGCCTCGCTGGTCGTCTGGGCTGTGCGGGAAGGCCAGGACGCCGCCGCCGAGATCGATCGTTACCTGAAGACCCGCACCGAGGAGGTCGCGGCATGACCGATTGGCTGAACAAGTACGAACAGACCCGCGACCGGCTGGAAGCCGAAAACGCCTATGACCGCAGCGCCGAGCGCGACGCCTGCGGCGTGGGCCTGGTCTGCTCCATCGACGGCACGCCGCGCCGCGACGTGGTCGAATATGCGATCCGCAGCCTGAAGGCCGTGGCCCACCGCGGCGCCGTCGATCCCGACGGCCTGTCCGGCGACGGCGCCGGCGTCATGTGCGAACTGCCGCAGGGCTTCTTCGCCGACCAGGTGGCCTCGATCGGTCAGTCCGTGCGGCCCGGTCCGATCTGCGTGGGCCAGGTCTTCCTGCCGCGCACGGACCTGGGGGCCCAGGACCGCGCCCGCGCCATCGTCGAGACCGAGGCCCTGCGCGCCGGCTTCTGGATCTACGGCTGGCGTCAGACGCCCATCGACCTGTCGGTCGTCGGGACCAAGGCCGGAGCCACCCGGCCCGAGATCGAACAGATCATGCTGGCCCCGCCGCTGGACGACGCCGGCCAGCCGCTGGACGGCGAGGCGCTGGAGCGTGAACTGTACCTGTGCCGCCGCCGCATCGAAAAGACGGTCAAGACCGAGAACCTGGCCGGCGTCTATATCTGCACCCTGTCCGCGCGCTCCATCGCCTATAAGGGCATGGTGCGGGCCGAACTGCTGGGCGACCTGTATCCCGATCTGGAAGACCCGCGCTTCGTTTCGGCCTACGCCGTCTTCCACCAGCGCTATTCGACCAACACCTTCCCGGAATGGAAGCTGGCCCAGCCCTTCCGCATGCTGGCCCACAACGGCGAGATCAACACGCTGAAGGGCAATCTGAACTGGATGAAGTCGCACGAGATCCGCATGGCCGCCCAAGCCTTCGGGGATCGCGACCGCGAGGTGAAGCCGGTGGTCCAGCCGGGCGGGTCCGACTCGGCCGCCCTGGACAATGTGATGGAGGTGCTGGTCCACGCCGGTCGCCCCGCACCGATGGCCAAGGCCCTGCTGATCCCCGAGGCCTGGGCCAAGGACGACGTCGTCATGCCGCCCGAACACCGGGCCTTCTACGCCTATTGCAACGCCGTGATGGAGCCGTGGGACGGTCCGGCCGCCATCTGCGCCGCCGACGGTCGCTGGATCGTGGCGGGCAAGGACCGGAACGGCCTGCGCCCGCTGCGCGCCGTCGAGACGGTCGATGGTCTGCTGATGGCCGGGTCGGAAGCGGGTCTGGTGCCCATTCCCGAAAGCCGGGTGAAGCGGCGCCTGCACATCGGCCCCGGCAAGCTGATCGCCGTCGATATGAAGCATGGCCGGGTCTATGACGAGCATGAGGCCGTCGACGCCCTGGCCGCCGCCCACCCCTATACGGAGTGGCTGGACAATATGGTCGATCTGGAGCCGATCATCGGCCCCGGACCGGAACCGCGTTCGGCCTCCGGCGAGGACCTGACCCGCCGCCAGATCGCCGCCGGCTACAGCCGCGAAGATCTGGATCTGCTGCTGGACGCCCTGGTGCGCGACGGCAAGGAGGCGGTCGGCTCCATGGGCGACGACGCCCCGCCGGCGGTTCTGTCGGCCCTGCCGCGCCCGCTGAGCCACTATTTCCGCCAGAACTTCAGCCAGGTGACAAATCCGCCCATCGACCCCCTGCGCGAAGCCGGGGCGATGAGCCTGAAGACCCGGTTCAAGAACCTGGGCAACATCCTGGCTCAGGAAGAGGCGCAGACCGACGTCTTTGTTCTGGACAGCCCCGTCCTGACCAACGGCATGTACGAGCGGATGGTCGCGACTGTCGGCGCGGGTTCGACCGTGGTCATCGACTGCAGCTATGACGTCCCGGCCGACGACGCGCGGCCCGGCGCGGGCCTGCGCGCGGCCCTAGACCGGATTATGGACGAGGCCGAGGCCGCCGCCCGCGACGGCGCCGCCCTGATCGTGCTGACCGACCAGCAAAGCTCGGCGACGCGACTGGCGGCCCCGATGATCTTGGCCACCGCCGGGGTTCACGGGCGGCTGACCGCGGCGGGTCTGCGGACCTATTGCTCGATCGTGGTCCGCACCGCCGAGACCCTGGACCCGCATGGGTTCGCCGTTCTGGTCGGGGTCGGGGCCACCACCGTCAACGCCTGGCTGGCCCAGGACCTGTTCCAGGAGCGTCTGGACCGGGGTCTGTACCCCGGCCTGACCCTGCGCGACGCCTGTCTGAACTACAAGAAGGGCATCGAGGCGGGCCTCTTGAAGACCCTGGCGCGCAAGGGGATCAGCGTCATCTCCGCCTATCGCGGCGGATGCGAGTTCGAGGTGTTGGGCCTGTCGCGGGCCCTGACGGCCGAGTTCTTCCCCGGCGCCCCGTCGCGCATCTCCGGCATCGGTCTGGCGGGTCTGGAGCAGGCGGCGCTGAAGCGGCACAAGGTCGCCTGGGGCGAGGCCCAGCCCTCCCCCGCCATCGGCGGCTTCTTCAAGATCCGTGCGGGCGGCGAGGCTCACGCCCACGAGGCCAAGACGATCCATCTGCTGCAGGACGCCTGCAACCGGGGCGACTATCGCCGGTTCAAGCAGTTCTCGGAAGCCGTCAGAAACCAGCCGGACCTGTCGCTGCGCGACCTGCTGGACTTCCGCGAAGGGACGCCGATTCCCATCGATCAGGTGGAGAGCGTGTCGGACATCCGCCGCCGCTTCCTGACCCAGGCCATGTCCCTGGGCGCCCTGGGGCCTGAGGCGCACGAGACGCTGAACATCGCCATGAACCGCATCGGCGCCCGCTCGGTGTCTGGCGAGGGCGGCGAGGATCCGGAACGCTATCATCCGCGCCCCAACGGCGACGACGCCAACTCGGCGGTGAAACAGGTGGCCTCGGGCCGGTTCGGCGTCACGGCCGAATATCTGAACCAGTGCCGCGAGATCGAGATCAAGGTGGCCCAGGGCGCCAAGCCCGGCGAGGGCGGCCAACTGCCCGGCTTCAAGGTGACAGAGTTCATCGCCCGGATGCGCCACGCCGTGCCCGGCACGACCCTGATCAGCCCGCCGCCGCACCACGACATCTATTCGATCGAGGATCTGGCCCAGCTGATCTATGATCTGAAGGCCATCAACCCAGACGCCAAGGTGACGGTGAAGCTGGTGTCCGCCTCGGGCATCGGGGCCATTGCGTCCGGGGTGGCCAAGGCCAATGCCGACGCCATTCTGATCGCCGGCCACAACGGCGGCACCGGCGCCTCGCCCCAGACGTCGATCAAACACGCCGGCCTGCCGTGGGAGATCGGCCTGGCCGAGGCCCATCAGGTGCTGACGCTGAACAATCTGCGCGGCTCGGTGACCCTGCGCACCGACGGCGGGGTTCGCACCGGCCGCGACGTCGTCATCGCCGCCATGCTGGGCGCCGAGGAATACGGGGTGGGCACCGCCGCCCTGATCGCCATGGGCTGTCTGATGGTGCGTCAGTGCCATTCGAACACCTGCCCCGTCGGCGTCTGCTCCCAGGACGAGCGGCTGCGCGAGAAGTTCACCGGCACGCCGGACAAGGTGGTCAACCTGTTCACCTTCATCGCCGAGGAGACACGCGAGATTCTGGCCTCGATCGGCGCCCGGACGATGGACGAAATCATCGGCCGCACCGACCTGTTGCGTCAGGTCCGGCGCGGCGGGGCGCACCTGGACGACCTCGATCTGAACCCCCTGCTGGTTCAGGTCGACGAGGGCGCCGCCGGCAAATGGGCCGACAAGGGCCGCAAGCCCATCGCCGACAGTCTGGACGCCCGGGTGCTGAAGGATGCGGTGCGGTTCCTGGATCGGGGCCAGACGCTGGAACTGTCCTATCCGCTGAACAACACCCAGCGCACGGTCGGCGCCGCCGTCTCTTCCGCCATCGTGCGGCGTTTCGGTTCCCAGGGTCCGGCCGGACGGCTGAAGCTGCGTCTGGAAGGCATCGCCGGCCAGAGCTTCGGCGCCTTCGCCGCCAAGGGGCTGGAACTGCATCTGACGGGCGAGGCCAACGACTATGTCGGCAAGGGGCTGTCGGGAGCCGAGATTTCGATCCGCACGCCCGAATGGCGCGAGGATCAGCTGATCTGCGGCAACACGACCCTGTACGGGGCGACCTCCGGCCGGCTGTTCGTCGCCGGCGCGGCGGGCGAGCGGTTCGCGGTGCGCAACTCGGGCGCGGAAGCCGTGGTCGAGGGCCTGGGCGCCCACGGCTGCGAATATATGACCGGCGGCCGGGTGGTCGTGCTGGGCTCGGTCGGCTGGAACCTGGCGGCGGGCATGAGCGGCGGCGAGCTGTTCGTGCTGGACCAGCCGGGCCACGCCGAGCGCGCCCTGAACGGCGATCTGGCCGGCGTGACCGACATCGACGCGGCCGCAGCCGAACGACTGCGCGAACTGGTCGAGGCGCACCTGGCCGCGACGGCCTCGCCCTTGGCGCGGCGCCTGTTGAGCGACTGGGACAACACGCTTGACCGTTTCGTTCGCATCGTACCGCTCACGGACATTGTCAGGGCGGAGGAACGGCTTAAGACTTCGGCCTGAAGCCTGGTTGCGCCGTTCCTTCCTCTCCTCCCCGAGACGCCTGAAATGACCCGAACCGCCGCCCTTTCCGCCTTCACCGCCGTCGGGGCGGCGTCGCTCGCCTCACCGGCCCTGGCGGCGCCCGCCCTGCTGGCCCACCAGGCGCCGCTGGTCATCGACAATGCGGCGACGGCCTGGATTCTGACCTCCACCGCCCTGGTGCTGCTGATGACCCTGCCGGGCCTGGCCCTGTTCTACGGCGGCATGGTCAGGAAGAAGAACATCATCAGCGTCATCGCCCAGTCGGCGGCGGCCTTCGCCCTCGTCTCGGTGCTGTGGTTCCTGGTCGGCTACAGCCTGTCGTTCGGCAAGGGGCCCGACGCGGTCAACGGTCTGATCGGCGGGGTCCAGGCGGCCTTCCTGAACGGGGTGACGATGCAGACGGCGCACAGCCTGCTGCCGGGCCTGCCCGAACTGTTGTTCGTCAGTTTCCAGATGACCTTCGCCATCATAACCCCGGCCCTGATCGCCGGCGCCTTCGCCGAACGAATGAAGTTTTCGGCCAGCCTGCTGTTCTTCGCCCTGTGGCACCTGATCGTCTATGCGCCGATCTGCCATCAGGTCTGGGGCGGCGGCTATCTGGGCGGACTGGGGGTGCTGGATTTCGCGGGCGGTGCGGTGGTTCACGTCAATGCGGGCGTCGCCGGCCTGGTCTGCGCCCTGGTGCTGGGGCCGCGCCACGGCTTCGGCCGCGACAACATGGCCCCCGCCAATCTGGTCTATAGCGCCATCGGCACGGGCCTGCTGCTGGTCGGCTGGATCGGCTTCAACGCCGGGTCGGCCGGGGCGGCCGACGCCCTGGCGGCCACCGCGGCCTTCAACACCATCCTGGCCGCCGCAGCCGCCGCCCTGGGCTGGATGGCGATCGAATGGTTCGACCGCAAACGCCCGACCCTGCTGGGCCTGCTGTCCGGCATCGTGGGCGGTCTGGTCGCCATCACCCCCGCCGCCGGCTTTGTCGATCCCAAGGGCGCCTTCTTCATCGGCCTGATCGCCGGCCCGGCCTGCTACGCCGGAGCGGTCTGGCTGAAGCACGCCCTGAAATACGACGACAGTCTGGACGCCTTCGGCGTGCACGGGATCGGCGGCATCGTCGGCGCCCTTTTGACCGGCGTCTTCGCCACCACCAGCGTCAACGCCCTGTCCGAGGGCGCGACCGTGTGGAAACAGGCCGTGGGCCTGGGCGGCGCCGTCGTCTGGAGCGCGGCCGGCACCTTCGTGGTCCTGATGATCTGCAAGTTCACCACCGGCCTGCGCGTCGCCAGGGACGAAGAGGTCGAGGGACTGGACTATACCCAGCATGGCGAAGCCATCCACTGAGGTCATGGACAGGGGCGGTTGATCCTGTCCCCGTTCACCCCCATCTTCATCTGTGACCGAAGGTCTTGCCGTTTGCGGGAGACCGTCGGTCGGTCGCTTTTTCGAGGACCCAGATGACGACGACCCGCACCGTTCTGTTCGACAGCCCCTTTCTGCTGGGCTTTGACCATACGCGCGCCCTGATCGACCGCGCCGCCAAGGCCGCCGCCGAGAGCTATCCGCCCTATAATGTCGAGCAGATCGCCGACACGGGGGTTCGGATCAGCCTGGCTGTCGCCGGCTTTTCGCCGGACGAGCTGGCCATCACGCTTGAGGGGCGTCAGCTGATCATCGCCGGCAAGCGCGACGAGGCCGGCAAGGGCGAACAGGCCTTCCTGCATCGCGGCATCGCCTCTCGCGGCTTCGTCAGGAGCTTCGTCCTCGCCGACGGGCTGGAGGTTCAGGGCGCGCGGCTGGAACACGGTCTGCTACACGTCGATCTGATCCGGCCCGAGGCGGAACGCCAGGTGCGGCGCATTCCCATCACCGCGAGCTGAAAAGCGCGGCCGTTCGAACCGCCCGGCGATCCGGGCGTTGTGAAATCAAAGGAGGCGGTCCTATGACGCCGATTATGACCAAGGAAGATTTTGCGGGCCTGGGCGCCCCTGACCTCGTCTATGTGCGCGAGGTGAAGGCGTCCGACCTGCTGGAAGAGGCGGTCGAGATGAAGGACGTCGCCTTCGACCCGAACCAGTCGCTCTACGCCGTCCACAGCGCCGACGGCGAACGCCTGGCAGTGATGCTGGACCGCGACACCGCCTTTGCGGCCGCCGTCGCACACGAGCTGGAGCCCGTCTCGGTTCACTGAGCGGAAAGGGAAGAGGCCGCCGCCTGCTGTCAGGCGGCGGTCGCGGGAGCGTCGTCCTTGACGAACAGGGCGCGGATCGCGTCGGCGGTGTGCGCCTGACGCAACTGTTCCCTCAGCTCGGCTGAACGCAGGGCGCGAGACGCCGCGGCCAGCGCGCGCAGATGCTCGGCCCCATCCTTGGGCGGAGCGAACAGGGCGAACAGAAGATCCACCGGGCGATCGTCGACGGCGTCATAGGCGACCGGCGAATCCAGGCGCACGAAGACGGCCGAAACCCGATCGATCTCCTTCAGCCGGGCGTGCGGCACGGCGACGCCCGACCCAAGGCCGGTGGAGCCCAGGGCTTCGCGCTCCAGCAGGGCTTCGAACACGCGGGTCTGATCCACGCCCATGGCCTGGGCGGCCGCCTCAGCGACCGCGTGCAGCGCTTGCCGCTTGGAAGAAGCGCCGCCGCGCAGCACTACGCCGTTGGGCGCCAGGAGGTCTGCGATATGCATTGTAGCCGACTCCAGACAGGCGAATGGCTGTCGCGGGCGCCCCTTTAGAGGCTCCCGCGACAAAGTCAAACGCGGCTGTTCACCTAGTGGCCGTTGGTCTTGCCGGTACGTTCGGGGTCGATCCAGCCGACATTGCCGTCAGGACGGCGATAGACGACCGACAGACCGCCGTGGGCGGCGTTGCGGAACAGGACGACCGGATAGCCCGTCATGTCCAGCTCGAGCACGGCCCGCCCCACGGTGATGGTGCGGATCTCATGCTCGGTTTCGGCGATGACCATGCCGACCGGGGGCGGACCGTCGCTGTCGCCGGCGTCGCCGAAGACGTCGTCCTCCACGCTGTCGGGATCCCGCAGCACGATGCTACGGGCGACTTCGCGCGCGGCGTCTTCGGTCTTTTCAGGCGACAGACCCTTGGGTCCGATATGGTGGTCCTTGAGCCGGCGCTTATAGCGGCGGACGCGCTTTTCGAGACGGTCCAGCGCCTCGGTGAAGGCGGAGTGGGC
Source organism: Brevundimonas sp. Br13 (assembly GCF_055391505.1). Lineage (NCBI taxonomy): Bacteria > Pseudomonadati > Pseudomonadota > Alphaproteobacteria > Caulobacterales > Caulobacteraceae > Brevundimonas > Brevundimonas sp. Br13. The sequence goes on from NZ_AP044008.1 coordinate 3,210,773, forward strand.
GTCGCCGCCCATACCCGTCGTCACCAGAGTCTGGCCCGACGCGAGGCGGACCCAACAGTCCACCTTGAAGCCGTGGCCGTCCTTGGACACCACGACCTCGGCGTCGTCACCGCCGCGGGCGAAGTATTTTCCGACCCCTTCTTCGAGTTCCTGGGAGATGCGCGAGCCTAACGCTTCGCCGACATCCACTTGCTTGCCGCTGACTTGGACTTGCATGCGGATAGAACGCTCCCGCTCGCTTTTGGTGTCAATCGGGATCACCGATTTGTGGTCACGCTTGTCAGGCGCCCCTAACCATTCTGCGACGTTCGACGGACGACGGAATTCTCAAGGCTTCCCGATACTTGGCGACTGTTCGGCGGGCGATGTCGATGCCGGTTTCCTTAAGGATTTCGACGATTCTGTCGTCGGACAAAATGTCCCCCCCCAGGCTCTCGCCGTCGATCATGGTTTTTATCTTATGACGGACGGCTTCGGCCGAATGGCTGGCGGCGCCGTCGGTCGATTGGATGGCGGCGGTGAAGAAGAATTTCAGTTCGAACACCCCGCGCGGGGTCGAGACATATTTGTTCGAGGTGACGCGGCTGACCGTCGATTCATGCATGCCGATGGCGTCGGCCACCGTCTTCAGATTCAACGGACGCAGGAACTCGACCCCGAAGGCCAGGAAGGCGTCCTGCTGACGCACGATTTCAGAGGCCACCTTCAGGATGGTCTTGGCCCTCTGGTCCAGCGACTTGACCAGCCAGCTGGCCTGGGCCGCGCATTCGGCGACGAAGGTCTTTTCCGTTTCCGACCGCGCGCCGGCCTGGACCAGTCCATGGTAGCGTTTGTCGATCAGCAGGCGCGGCAGGGTGTCGGCGTTCAGTTCGACCCGCCAGCCGCCGGCGGGATCAGGCCGCACATGGACGTCAGGAACCACCGTCTGGGCGGGTTCGCCGCCGAAGCCGGCGCCGGGCCGCGGGGTCAGCCCCTTCAGCTCGGCGATCATCTCGTTCAGATCCTCGGCATCGACGCCGCAGACCTTCTTCAGCCCCGCCATATCCCGACGCGCCAAAAGGTCCAGATTGTCCAGCAGGGCCGCCATGGCCGGATCGAAGCGATTGCGCTCGATCAGCTGCAGCTTCAGGCATTCGGGCACGGAACGGGCCATGACGCCGGTCGGTTCGAACCCGTGGCAGACGGCCAGGACCGCCTCGATCCGCGCCAGATCCACCCCCAACCGATCGGCGAACTCCGCCAGTTCGCCGCGCAGATAGCCCCCTTCGTCCGTCGCATCGATCAGGGTCAGGGCGATGCCGTGGTCGGCCGGCGACAGGCCCGCCGAAGAGGCCTGGGCCTGGAGATGCTCCCACAGGGTGGGTTCATGGGCGTCGGGGCGCTCGCCGTCGCCTTCGAACACGACGCCGCCCTTGCCGGCGCTGGACCAGTCCGACAGGCCGGGCTGAGCCTCGTCGACCAGTCGGTCGCTGGTGCGTTCCCCAGGCGCCGCGTCGCCATAGACGTCGTCGGAACCGGCGTCCATCGCGGCGACCGAATCCTGGCCCACCCCTTCGCCGAAAGACATTTCCTGATCGGCGACGGGATCGGCCGCCTTTTCGGGCGCGTCGGCCTCTGCGCCCTCGGGCTCGTCGCGTTGCAGCAGCGGATTGCGCTCCAGCTCGGCCTCGACGAACTCCTCCAGCTCGAGATTGGACAGTTGCAGCAGCTTGATCGCCTGCTGCAGCTGGGGCGTGATGACGAGCCCCTGCCCCTGTCTGATCTCTAGACGCTGCCCGATCACGTGCGGTTTTCCTGCGGGCGCGAAACTGGCCCGGAACTTGCTGTCGAGAGTGCCGCCCATTGGTTAACGCCCGACAAACGGGGGATGCGGGCGCGTCCTGACTTGCAAGTCTGAGCCTTGGCGACCGGCGGGCAGAGCGCCGCCGCCCTTCGATCAGATGTAGTTTTCGCCCAGATAGACCCGCCGCACCTCGGGGTCGTTGACCGCCTCGTCCGCCGTGCCTTCGAACAGGACCGCGCCGCCCGAGATGATCGAAACCCGATCAGTGATGTCCAGGGTCTCGCGCACATTGTGGTCGGTGATCAGGACGCCGATCCCCTGCCCCGCCAGATAGCGGATCACCGAACGGATGTCGGCGATGGCCAGGGGGTCGATGCCGGCGAAGGGCTCGTCCAGCAGGATGAAGGAGGGGCGTCCCGCAAGCGCCCGGGCGATCTCGACCCGACGCCGCTCGCCGCCCGACAGGGCGGTGGCCGGGGCGTGACGCAGATGGTCGATGTGCAGTTCCGCCAGCAGCCGCTCCGTCTCCGCCTCGACCCGGTCGCGCGGATAGTTCAATTCGGCCACGGCCTTGATGTTCTGCTCCACCGTCATGCCGCGGAAGATGGAGGCTTCCTGGGCCAGATAGCCCAGGCCCATGCGGCTGCGCTGATACATGGGCTGGCCGGTGATGTCCTCGCCGTCCAGCCAGATCGAGCCGGAATCGGGCGGGATCAGGCCGGTGATCATGTAGAAACAGGTGGTCTTGCCGGCGCCGTTGGGGCCGAGCAGGCCCGCGACCTCGCCGCGCTGGACGGTCAGGGAAACGTCGCGCACCACCTGCCGGGCGCCGAAGGCGCGGGCGATGTTGCGCACCCGCAGGCCCTTTTCCGCGCGCGCGGCCTCAGGCGCCCGCTCGGGCGCCGGCCGATCATCCCGATTCAGGGCAGAGAGTTCTTTACGCGCCAATGGTCGAGATCCGTGCGGCCTTCCCGGACGGGCGCCTAGTTGGTTCCGTTGGGATAGAAGACGCCCTGGACCCGATTGCCGGCGGCGCCGCGCGGCGCGCCTTCCATTCGAGCGGTCTGCGTATTGACGTTATAGACCAGACGCGATCCGGTCAGCACGTTCTGTCCCTGGGTCAGGATGACATTTCCCGTCACCACAATCTCGCCGGAGCTCAGATTATAGACCGCCCGATCGCCGCGCATGGTCTGGTCCGGCGTGACGAAATAGACCGATCCGGCCGCCTCGGCCCGCTCCAGATCGCCGCCCGATCCAGAGACCAGGGTCAGTTGGTCGGCGCGAAACCGATTGGCGCCCTGCACGGCCTCAGCCCGCCCCCGCAGAATGACCCGGTTCGGCGCATATTCGACCCCGTCCGCCCCATAGGCGACCGGCTGGTTCGAGCCCCGCGTCTGGGCGTCGCCCACGGCAGGCAGGGCCAGGAGGGCCATCGCCCCCGCCGCCGCGACCGCGGCCCGTGTTCCAAAGATCTTCATCATGGTCATTCGCCTGAACCCGAGGGGGTCAGAACCCCTCGCACCTTGTTGTCGCCGGAGCCTTTGAACACCACGCGCTCGCCCTGATCATAGATCGCATAGGACGAAGCGTTGATGGTTCCAATAGGGCCCGCGCCCTGAACGCCTTTTGAACCGGTGATGATTCCGGTCGAGGTGTCGACCACCGCCTCGGGCGTGGTCAGCACAAAGCCCGTGCCCCCGTCCGAAATCCGCACATTGGGGCCGATGGTCACGGTCTTGGCCTGTTCGTCATAGGTCCCGCCGTCGGCGGTCATCTCCGTGACCTTGCGTCCGCCCAGGTTCAGCTTCAGCGCCGGGCCGATCAGGCGGAAACGGCCGGTCGCCGCATCGCGCACGGCGCCCTGGGCGCCGACGGTGAAGGCCCGACCCTGGGCGTCCTGGCCGTGGAACAGCGGCTTGTCCAGACGGATCTCCTGGCCCTGATTGGCCTTGCGCTCCACCCCCGACATGACGGTGCGGAAGACCGTCCAGGTCAGGACGCCCCCCGCCAGCACCAGGATGATGATCGGCAGGACGCGGCGATACAGTTTGACCCGGCGGGAATGGGCGCGCCAACGCGCCCCGGCGAGGGCGACCCGCTGTTCGTCCGCCTCGATGCGGGTCTGTTCGCCGGGTTCGGTCAAGACGGCCTCAGCTGTGGGCGAAGATGTCGACCTCGTCCCATCCGGCGAGATCGAGCGCCGAACGGCTCGGCAGGAAGTCGAAGCAGCGGGCGGCCAGTTCGGCCCGCCCCTCGCGCGCCAGCATCTGATCCAGGCGCGCCTTGGCCGCATGCAGATAAAGAACGTCGGAGGCGGCGTAGTCCAGCTGGGCCGGGCTCAGCTCGGCCGCGCCCCAGTCGGACGACTGCTGCGCCTTGGACAGGTCCACTCCGACCAGTTCGCGCACAACGTCCTTCAGACCGTGGCGGTCCGTATAGGTCCGGGCCAGTTTGGAGGCGATCTTGGTGCAATAGACCGGCCGGGTCTCCACCCCCAGATGCAGCTGGAACATGCCGATATCGAAGCGACCGAAGTGGAAGATCTTGGTCACGGCCGGGTCGGTCAGCAGCCGCTTCAGGTTCGGACAGTCGTAGGCGGGACGGTTCAGCCGCACCACATGGGCGTTTCCGTCGCCGGACGACAGCTGGACGACGCACAGGGGGTCGCGACGGAAACGCAGGCCCATGGTCTCGGAATCGATGGCGACTTCCGTCCCCAGGTCCAGGTCGTCGGGCAGGTCGCCCTCGTGCAGAAAAACAGTCATGGGCAGGTTCTTACACGGCGAAGGCGCGCGGCGAAACGGCCTCGCGACAGGCATGATGAGGGGCCGGAAACGACGACGGCGCCGTGTCCGAAAACACGGCGCCGTCTGAAAGATGGTGCCCAGAAGAGGACTCGAACCTCCACGGCCGTTAAGCCACTGGCACCTGAAGCCAGCGCGTCTACCAATTCCGCCATCTGGGCCCCGTCGGCAGCGCCTTGCGGCGTTTCCATCGGGAAGGCGCGGACCTCTAAGGGAGGGTCCGGGCGGGGTCAACAGGGATTTTTCATCGGCGGGCGGTTTTATTTTCCAAGCGTCGCCGCAGGGCGGCGTCCAGCCTGCGTTAAGCCTGTTCGCTTACCCCGCCTTGAGGCGAGCCGGCCTAGCATCCGCCCATGGCCCAGCCGACCCTGACCCAGACGACGCCCGATCGGCGCGCGGCCGTGCGGCGTCCCTACCGCCGTCAGCGACGGCCGGAGGAGCGGGTGCGCCTCTTGGGCGAGGCGGTCGATCTGGTCCGGCCCGAAGAGGTGCTGCACCATGTTCAGGCGGCGGTGGCAGAGGGCCGCAAGACCCTGATCGCCAACCACAATCTGCACAGCCTGCATCTGATCCAGACCCAGGCGGAGATGCGGGCCTTCTATGACCGCGCCGACCTGATCCAGGTCGATTCGACGCCTCTGATCTGGTTCCTGCGCGCCCTCGGCCTGCCCGGTCGCGGCTTTCACCGATCCACCTATCTGGACTGGCGGGACCATTTCTGGAGCGTCGCCGACCGCCGGGGCTGGCGCGTCATGTCGATCGGCGGGGCGCCCGCCGTCGGCCCGGAGGCGGCCCGGCGCCTGGCCGAACGCTACCCCGGCGCAGAGATTCGCACCCGCCACGGCTTCTTCGACGCCCGCCCCGGATCTGCGGACAACGCCGACCTCCTGGCGGACATCCGCGCCTTCTCGCCCCACATCCTGTTCGTCGGCATGGGCATGCCTCGTCAGGAGTCGTGGATCGCGACCGTGTTCGACGATCTGCCCGCCTGCGTCGTCTTTTCGGTCGGGGCGGCCTTCGACTATGAGGCCGGGGTTCAGAAGTCGGCGCCGCGCTGGATGGGCCGGGTCGGGCTGGAATGGGTCTATCGCCTGCTGCACGATCCCCGGCGCCTGTTTCACCGCTATTGCGTCGAACCGTGGAGCCTGGCGCCTCTGGCCTTGCGTGAACTTGGCGCCGCCTTCGCCCTAAGGCGACGACGCCAAGCGGATTGATCTAAATCCTACTTGGCAGATAGATATTTATCGGCATGATCGACTTCCGCCTCCGCCCGTCGTGTCAGGGTGAAGGGTCGCCCCACGGGCATTACGGGAGCATCGATGTCGCAAGACCATGGACCCAGGGTGGCGATCATCGGCGCCGGCTTCAGCGGCCTGCTGACCGCGATACAGCTTTTGAGGCGGTCGCCCATCGTGCGGGTGACGCTGATCGAGCGGCGCGACGCCTTCGGTCCCGGCGTCGCCTATGACACCGGCAATCCCGGCCATCTGCTGAACGTCCGCCTGGACAATATGAGCGCCTTTCCCGACCGACCCGACCATCTGGCGAACTGGCTGGCGGAACAGCCGTCCTGGCGCGCCCAGGACGGCTTCATCACACGCGGCGTGTACGGCGACTATCTGCGGCATCTGCTGGCGGAAACGCTCGAAGGCAATGCGGACGAGGCGGGGCGAATGACCCTCGTCCACGGCGAGGCCCAGGCGATCGACCGCCGCGACGGCGGTTGGCGGATCATGGTTGGTGCGGAAGTCATCGCGGCCGATGCGGTGATCCTGGCCCTGGGCAATCTGGAGCCCGCCTCCCCGCCCGGCGTCGATGCGACGGTCCGCGCCTCGGCCGTCTATGTCGAAAACCCGTGGCGTATCGACACGGCTGCGGTCGGAACTGCGCGCAACATCCTTCTGATCGGCTCCGGCCTGACCATGGTGGATGCGGTCCTGACGCTTCGGCGACCGGGACGGCGCTTCACCGCCCTGTCCAGGCACGGCCTCCTGCCCCGCGGCCACGCCACGGTTCCACCGGCGCCCTTCGACGGCGCCTTTTCGGGCGGTCCGTCCGAAGTCCTGTCCCAAGTGCGGCGCGCCGTCCTGACCCACGATTGGCGGGCTGTGTTCGATCGCCTAAGGCACGGCGCCCGCGACCTGTGGCGCGCCTGGACGCCGCAGCAGAAGCGCCGCTTCCTGCGTCATCTTCGCCCCTTGTGGGATGTTCACCGCCACCGGACGGCGCCGGGCGTGACGCGAGAAATCGCCGCCATGCTGGCTGCGGGGGATCTGACGGTGCTGGCGGGCAAGCTGACCGGAGTGGTGCTGGACGACGGTTCGGTCGAGGCCGCCTGGCGGCCGCGCCACCGTCGCCGGCCGATCCGGGACAGGTTTGACCTGGTGATCAACTGCACCGGCCCGCTGGGCGTCATTCAGCACAGCGCCGAGCCGGTGATCCGCAATCTGCTGGCCCAGGGCTACGGTCGGCCCGATCCGATCGGCCTGGGGCTGGAGGTCGATCAGGGCGGGCAGCTGATCGGGGGCGAGGGCGCCCCAACCCCTGACCTTTACGCCATCGGCCCTTTGACCCGCGGCGCCTTTTGGGAAATGACGGCCGTGCCCGATCTGCGAGGGCAGGCGCGGGACTTGGCGGCGGTGGTGGCCGACCGACTGACGAACCGCAGCGGCTCGGTCAGATCGGCATGGCCATGATTTCCTTATAGGCCGAGATGACTTGATCCCGGACGGACATCACCGTCTCCAGCGACGCCTCGGCCGAACTCAGCGCCGTGACCACGTCGATCAGATTGCCCTGGCCCTGGATCGACTTGGTCATCTGGGTCTCGGCCGCCCGCGTCTGGTCGGCCAGGCCGGTCATGGCGGTCTTGACCAGGTCGGCGAAGCCGTTGTCGCCGGCGGCGGGCGGCTGGGCGGCGACGGGCATGGCCCCGCCCTGGACGGCGGCATAGGCCTTGGCGGCCATCATCGGGTTCATGGCCTAGTCCCTCAGCGTTTGATGATGTCGAGGGTGCGGCTGTCCATCGACCGCGCCGTCTCGATGACGTTCAGATTGGCCTCATAGGCGCGCTGGGCCTCGCGCATGTCCATGGCCTCGACCAGGGTGTCGACATTGGGCCGCATCACATAGCCCTGGGCGTTGGCCGCCGGGTGGGAGGGGTCGTAGTCCATCTTGAAATCGCTGTCGTCGGGCCGGACCTCGGCCAAGGCGACGCCGGTCGCGCCGTCCACCTCTCGCGCCTGAAAGACGGGGATCTGCCGACGATAGGGCTCGCCGCCCGGCGTGCGGGCCGTGGACTGGGCGTTGGCGATGTTCTCGGCGATCACGCGCATGCGCGACTGCTGGGCCTTCAGGGCCGAGGCCGCCACGGCCATGGCGCTGTTCGAGGGTGGGACGGGATCAGGCATGGGTCAGGCCTCCGGTTCAGGCCGCGCCGGGCTTGCGCGCGGCCATGCGGATCATCGACATGGATTTCTGGTAAAAGCCGATGGCGGCGTCATAGGCCATGCGGCTCTCGGCCATCTTCAGCATCTGCTCTTCGACCACCACCGAGTTGCCGTCCAGGGTCGTCTCAGAATCCGGGGACTTTGACGAATCGAAACGGGGCGGCGCCACGGCGGGCGCCATATGGGCCCGGTTGGTCCGCACCATCGGCAGTCCCCCGCCCGAGCGCAGGGCCGCGGCGAAGTCGCTGGGCTGTTTCAGGTCGCGGCCGACGAAGCCGGGGGTGTCGGCGTTGGCCACGTTTTCGGCGATGACCTTCTGGCGGGCGTCCAGCCAGCCCAGCCGGCCCTTGATCTGTCCCAGCAGCGGAATGTCGGCGACGCCCATGGCGGTCTCCCGTACGGCGCAAAAATGCGCGATGGGCAGAAAATGCCGCCTGCATGGTTAATAGGGCGTTATCTCAACGGCTCGTTAACCAGGCTGATTAAGACTTGGGGTCACAGCGCCGACTGCGCCGGGGCCCAAAGCGTATGAACTTCCTCGATCTCGCCCGCGCCGTCTTCGGCCTGGCCTTCACCCTGGGCCTGATCGGCCTGGCGGCCTACGCCGCGCGCCGCTACGCCCCCCAGCTGCTGGCCCGGCTGAACGCCGAACGCGGCGAACGGCGGATGCAGGTGGTCGAGACCCTGGTGCTGGACCCCGCCCGCCGTCTGGTCCTGGTTCGGATCGACGACGAGGAACGGCTGATCCTGCTGGGCGAAGGCCGCGAACTGATCGAGCCGCGCCAGCCGGGGATTTTCAAGTGAAGGACGCAAAACCGTTTTCCCCCCGCCGGAGCGGGGAGAAGGTCTTCACGGTTCCCGCCGCCTCCGAACTGAAGCGCGCGGCCCTCTTGTCGCTGATCACCACCCTGGTCTGCCTGGCCTGGCCGATCGCGGCCCTGGCCCAGGAAGCCGCTCAGTCCGGCTCGGCCATCAACATCGACCTGGGCACCGGGGCAGGCCTGACCCAGCGGGTGGTCCAACTGGTCGGACTGATGACCGTGCTGTCCCTGGCGCCTTCCATCGTCATCATGACCACCAGCTTCGTGCGGATCGTCGTGGTCCTGTCCCTGCTGCGCACCGCCCTCGGCATGCAGCAGTCGCCGCCGAACGCCGTCCTGGTGTCCCTGGCCCTGTTCCTGAGCGCCATCGTCATGGCCCCGACCTGGCAGGACGCCTATGATTCGGGCATCCGCCCGCTGCTGGATCAGCAGATGGAACTGCCCCAGGCCTTCGACGCGGCGTCCGAACCTGTGAAAACTTTCATGCTGGCCCAGGTGGACCGTTCGGACCTGGCGCTCTTCACCCGACTGAGCCGCGTCGAGCCCCCGACCAACCTCCAGGAACTGCCCCTTCGGGTCGTCACCCCGGCCTTCATGATCAGTGAGCTGAAGAAGGCTTTCGAAATCGGATTTCTTCTTTTCGTTCCGTTCCTTGTCATCGACCTGGTGGTGGCCAGCGTGCTGATGTCCATGGGTATGATGATGCTTCCGCCAGTGGTGGTTTCCTTACCCTTCAAACTGATCTTCTTCGTCCTGGTGGACGGCTGGAGACTGGTCGCGGGGAGCCTGGTGGAGAGCTTCCAGCGGGCGTCCGGAACCGGATAATCCCCGCCCTATAAGGCTTTGCGCCGTTTCCCCGCTTGCAAAGCCAAGCGAAATCCGTGTTGATCCCCCGGTCCTCGCCCTGAATCGGGCGACTAACACTGGAAATGTCTCTTATGACCACTCAAGCCGAACTGATCGCCGCCGTCGCCAAGGACGCCGGTGTCTCGCAGGCCGACGCCGGCAAGGTGCTGACCGCCATCGTCGAAAACATCCACGCCAGCCTGAAGGCCGGCGGCGACGTGCGCATCTCGAACCTGGGCGTCTTCGACACCGCCGACCGCGCCGAGCGTGAAGGCCGCAACCCGGCCACGGGCGCGACCATCAAGATCGCCGCCTCCAAGGCCGTGCGCTTCCGCGTCTCCAAGCCGCTGAAGGACGCCGTCAACGGCTAAGACCTTCGGGTCCAGACTGCGGATCTGATCTGCGGATCAACGGGCGGGGGGCGCTGGGCGTCCCCCGCCCGCTTCTTTTCTGAAGTCCTGTTTTGCGGCGTTGACCCAGCCGACGAAGGTGTCGGCATTGGCCGACAGGCCGGCGAAATCGGCCGCGCCCGCCACCCCCGACAGGTCGTCGTCCAAGGCCACGCGAATCGCATTGGCCGAACGCGCCCGGGCGATGAAGGGCGAATAGTGACCCCGAAGTCGATCCAGGGCCGCGCGGTTTCCACTCAGCGAATAGCCGACCCCGGCCCGGATCAGCCAGCTCTCCTCGGCGGGCGTCAAAGGTGCGTCCGTCTGTTTGTGGCGATCGCCCAGACGCGCCTCATACAGGGGGGCGGCGTCCGCCCACTTCTGCTGTTTCCAGAAGACGTCGCCGCGCACTTCGCGCGCGGGCGCCGACTGATCCCGATCCAGAACCTCAAGCGCGTGATCGTAACGCCCCAGGTCCATCAGGGCCCGCGCTTCCAGGGCGCGGCGTTCGCTGTTGACGGCGGTCGGCAAGAGGGTGGTGCGCGACCCCCAGATCGCCTGAAGCGCCTTCTCCGGCTGACGGTCCATCAGATAGACGGTGGCCAGATCGGTGGCGACCTGCGCCTTGGCCACGCCTTCCAGCCGCTCGTCCACCTGGTGTTTCAGCAGTTCGGCCGCCTGGTCCAGCAGATCGACGTCGATCAGGCGGCGCGACAGGCGGCGCACCATTTCATCGCCGTCTGCTCCGATCGGCGTCAGTTCGCGGAAGTCATAAAATAGGGCCAGGGCCTGAACGGGTTGCAGGCCGTCGGCGGCGCCCTCCAGGAACAGGGCGCGGAAAGCCTTGGACTGGTCCGCCTGAATCTCGGCGGCGCCCGGCACGTTCGCCATCCGCTTGCCGGCGCTGCGCAGGGCGTCCAGCGCCTCACGATAGCGGCCCTGCTGCAGATAGAGGTCCGCCAGTTTGCGGATCACCGCCAGTTCGGTCGCATCGCCGCGCCAGCGCCACTTCAGCAGCTCCAGCTGCTGGGCCGCCTGGTCGGGCGTCAGGGCGCCCTTGTCCAGCTCCAGGCTGATGGCGCCCAGTTTGGCGGGGGTGGCGATGCCGTCCAGCGGGGCGCGCGCCACCGCCTTGTAGACCGCCAGCGCCCGCGCCTTGTCGCCCGTCAGATCAAACAGACGCGCTTGAACGACCCGCGCCGCCAGCTGGTCGGCCGCCGAGGCGTTCTGGCTGAACACATAGTCCAGCAGCTGGCGCGCGGCGGGCAGATCGCCCGTTTCGATCGCCGCCAGCGCGTGGGCGGCGCCGAAGCGGGCGCGCCATTCCTTGGGGAAGTCGTCGATGACCGAGGCCCCGGCGGCGAAGGCGCGGCGCGCCCCCTCCCAGTCGCCCTGTTCGGCGGCGATATAGCCCTGCCACACCTTGGCGGACGGGTCGTTGGACAGGGCGGCGCCGGCGAAGTCGACCTGGGCCTCCTCCAACCGGCCGACGCCGACGCGGGCCGCGCCGCGCAGGCCCCGCACCTCCGGCTCGCCCTGCATATTGGGGGCCTGGGCGATCAGGGCGTTCAGCACGCCGATCGCCTCATAGTTCAGGCCCGAACCGACCAGAAACCGCGACAGGGCCAGGCGAGCGCCGATCGGGGCGCGGGGATTGTCCGTCGCGGCCAGACTCTCCTGGGCCGCGGCGTCCTGAAGTCGGCGATAGCGTTCGGAAAAGCCCTCGGTCGCCGCCCATTCCTCAAGGATCAGGCTGGGATGGGGCGCCCGTTTCGGCGCGTCGGCCTCACGCTCGTCCGCCTCCAGGGTCGCCGACGGCGGCGAAAGGGTCAGGCCGTTCGGGCGGCTAAGGGTGACCAGATCGCCAGCAGCCTCGATCTTCAGATCGTCGGTCGGCGTCTCCACCGCCAGGCCTTGAGCCGTGGGGATCAGGCTGAGGTCGATCGTGCTGCGCGAGCCCGAAAATCCCTTGCCGGGCGCAAGGGCGGTGACGGCGGCGAACCGGTCGCCGACCAGGGGGTCGGTCAGCCAGACCGTCTTGGTGGCTCCTGCCATCCGGGCCACCAGGGCGTCGGAACCGTCGTCCGCGCGGTCCACCTCCACGCCCGAGGCGCCGGTCGGCGGCCCGCCGATGGTCACGGTCCAGGTCCCGCCCTGCCCGTCGGCTGCGACCGCCAGCCCCTCCGGCGCCGCGATGCGGACGGCGGTGTAGTCGCCGCCGGCGGCCCAGCGCGCGTCCTTGGCGGGCCCCAACGCCTTGGCGCCGGCCATATCCATCTTGGCGGCGGCGTCGAAGACGATCCAGACCGCCTCGCCCCGGCGGAAGACGGCGGCGCCGACCGGCGCGCCCCACTGGAAGGTCAGAACCGTCTTCTCGTCGCTGGAGACGGCGCGAACCGGCACGACGGCGTTGATCTTGGCCCCGGTCTCTTGCGCCGGCGTCTCCGGCGCCTTGCCCGGCGCATAGAGGTTCAGCCAGACGGCGCCGTCGGCCACGCCGGACCGGGCGTCGGCGCCCTCGGCCAGGGTGATGACCAGGTCGGTCGCCCCGCCGCGCGCCATTCGGGTCTCGACCGCCTTGACCCCCTGCGGCGGATCGACGCGCAAACGCGAAATGTCAGGGGCGGCCGAGACGCCCAGGCGGACGATGACCTTGTCGGCCTCACGCCGCACCTGGCTGCGCACGCCGATGACGCCGGCGAATTCGACGCGGGTGAACTCGCTGGATTGGCCGATGCTGATCGACAGGGGATCGCTGGAGCGGCCGGCCTCCTGGGCCAGGGGCGCAAGCGGCGCAAAGGCGACCGCCCCGGCCGCGGCGGCGGCCACGGTCGTCTTCAGCAGGCGCTTGCTGTGCGGGGTCCCGGACATATCGGCCCAGCCATGCCGCAAAAGCTCTTTAATCGCGGTTAACCGACGTTCACCCGCGATTCCACGAATGGGACGGTTCGCCCACGCGACAGGCCGGGCGATCTGGCGCATCATGGGGCCATGACCGATTATCCCCGCCTCAGCACCCTGAAGACCGGCCTGGGCTGCAAATGCCCGCGCTGCGGCCAGGGTCCCCTGTTCAAAGGGTATCTGACCCTGCGCGAAGCCTGTCCGAACTGTGGGCTCAGCTACGGCTTTGCGGACCCTGCGGACGGCCCGGCCTTCTTCGTCATGTCGGCGGTCGGCCTGGTCGGCATGATCCTGTTGATGGTCATCGACTTCACGATGAAGCCGCCCATCTGGGTCCACGCAGTCGTCACCCTGCCGATCCTGATCGCGCTTTGCCTGGGCTGTCTGAGGCCGTTCAAAGCCTGGCTGGTGGCGGAGCAGTATGTGCACAAGGCCGCCCCGCCGGAATTCTCCAGCAACGGCAAGCACGGGGATTAGGGGCGGGGTGCTCGCCCCCTGCCCCTCAGTCGATGCAGAGGGTCGCGCCCGCCTTGCCGTCCTGGACCGGCGTGTTGCAGCCGAAGCGGTCGCTTGTCGCCTGACAGACGCCGGTTGCGGCGGTTCCGGGCGCGATCCCGCTGTTGCCCTCGATCCGGCAGTCGCCCTGGCACTGGTCGCCGTCGGTGCAACGCTTGCCGGCGTCGGCGTAGTTGATCACGCACTGCCAGGATTGCAGCCGGCCGACCTGTTTCATCGTCCCGCCGCGCGCGGCGCAGGCCGAGGCGTCGGCGCTCTGCATCGGGGCGTCCGAGCCCGCCGTGGTCTGCGGGGTGCAGGCGGCCGCCAGAAGGGCGGCGGCGGCGAGAAGAGGGATACGGATCATTCGACCTGTCCTTTGGCGAAGCCCGACCAGACGTCGTCGTAGTCGAGCTGCATCTGCGGCGATTCCGACGCCCATTTCGTGACCCGGATCGGCGCCCGGGTCTCGAACATGAAGGCCAGGGTGTCAGTGATCTTGTGCGGCTGAAGGTCCGCATTGATCGCGCCTTCGTAGCTGGCCTGATCCGGGCCGTGGCCGCTCATCCGGTTGTGCAGGCTGGCGCCGCCCGGCGCAAATCCGCCCGCCTTGGCGTCATAGGCGCCGGTCACCAGGCCCATGAACTCGCTCATGACGTTGCGGTGGAACCAGGGCGGGCGGAAGGTGTGCTCGGCGACCATCCAGCGCGGCGGGAAGATGACGAAGTCGATATTGGCCGTGCCCGGCGTCTCGGACGGACTGGTCAGGACGGTGAAGATCGACGGATCGGGGTGGTCGTAGCTGACCGTGTTGATGGTGTTGAACCGCGCCGTGTCATAGCGGCAGGGCGCCAGATTGCCGTGCCAGGCTGCGACGTCCAGCGGGCTGTGGTCGAAGGTCGTGGCCCACAGGCGGCCGCCGTATTTCTGGACGCACTGGGTCGGGCGATCCACGTCCTCATAGGCCGCGACCGGGGTTTCGAAGTCGCGCGGATTGGCCAGGCCGTTTGCGCCGATCGGCCCCAGGTCCGGCAGACGGAAGGGACTGCCGTAGTTTTCGCAGACATAGCCCCGAACGGGCCCGTCGATCTCGACACGGAAGCGGACGCCGCGTGGGATCAGGACCACGTGGCCGGGTTGGGCCTCGATCACACCCATCTCGGTGACGAACCGGTGCGAGCCCTGCTGGGGCACGATCAGCAGTTCGCCGTCGGCGTCGTAGAAGACGCGGTCGGTCATCGACCGGTTGGCGACATAGAGGTGAACGCCCGCCCCGGCTCCGGCGTCGGGATCGCCCGCGCCGCCGTAGGTGACCAGACCCTCGACCCAGTCGGTCGCGGTCTCGGGGATGGGCAGCGGGTCCCAGCGCATGCGGTTGGGATTGGGCGGGGTCTCGTCGAACGGGCCGGAGCGGACGCGCCCCTGATCGAAGGCCACATAGGGGCCGTGCTGGGCCGAGGGGCGCAGACGGTACAGCCAGCTGCGCCGGTTCTCGGCGCGCGGGGCGGTGAAGGCCGTGCCGGACAGCTGTTCAGCGTACAGGCCCATCGGCGTCTTCTGCGGCGAATTCTGGCCCTGCGGCAGGGCGCCGGGCGCGGCCTCGGTCGCGAAATGATTGCCGAAGCCGGTCAGATAGGCGGGCGCGTTGGATCGCGTCGTCATGTGCATGTCTCCCTTGGCGGGAGGTTTAGAAGGTTCAACGGCGGCCGTCATCCACTCGTCTGCGCCGGGACCGCACCGGCCGGATCAGAGCGTCCGCGCGATCAAGAGCTTCATGATCTCATTGGTGCCACCGTAGATCCGCTGGACCCGGGCGTCCTTGTACAGCTGGGCGATCGGATATTCGTTCATATAGCCGTAGCCGCCGTGCAGCTGCAGCATCTCGTCGATGGTCTCGCCCTGGATGTCGGTGACCCAGTATTTGGCCATGGAGGCCGTGGCGGCATCCAGCTGGCCCTTCAGGTGCAGGCCGATGCAGTGGTCGACGAAGACCTTGGCGACGGTCAGCTTGGTCTTGACCTCGGCCAGTTTGAACTGGGTGTTCTGGAAGTCGATGACGCGCTTTCCAAACGCCTTGCGCTCCTTGACGTAGGCTAGGGTCGCTTCGAGCCCGCGCTCGGCGGCGGCGACGCCCTGGACGGCGATGTTCAGACGCTCCTGCGGCAGCTGCTGCATCAGCTGGACGAAGCCCTGACCCTCGACACCGCCTATGATGTTGTCGCTGGGGACCTTCACGTCGTTGAAGAACAGTTCGGAGGTGTCGTTCCCCTCCATGCCGATCTTGTGCAGGTTCCGGCCGCGTTCGAAGCCTTCCGCCCCGTCGGTCTCGACCACGATCAGGGACGTGCCCTTGGCGCCCTCGGCCGGGTCGGTCTTGGCCACCACGATGATGAAGTTGGCCAGCTGGCCGTTGGTGATGAAGGTCTTGGAGCCGTTGACGACATAGCCGTTGCCGCTCTTGATCGCCGTGGTCTTGACCCCTTGCAGGTCCGAGCCCGCGCCCGGTTCGGTCATGGCGATGGCGCCGACCAGTTCGCCGGAGGCCAGACGCGGCAGCCAGCGCTTCTTCTGCTCCTCGGTGCCGTAGTGCCAGATGTAGGGGGCGACGATGGCGTTGTGCAGGCTGATGCCGAAATGGTCCGCGCCCTTCCAGCCCAGCTGACGCATCAGCACCACCTCATGCCGATAGTCGCCGCCCATGCCGCCGTCTTCTTCCGGCATGGACAGGCCCAGAAGGCCGTCGGCGCCGGCCTGGCTCCACAGGGCGCGCGGCACGCTGGAGTCGGCGATCCACTGCTGCACCTTCTCCGGCGGCGCGTGCTCGTCGATCCATTTGCCGACGCTGTCGGAGAAGAGGGTGATCTCTTCTTCACGCATGAAATCAGGGTCTGGGCTGCCCAGCACGTTCATCGGTTTTGTCCCTGTGGTGCGAGGGCTTCGCGCCCTTCTGGTTGGAAAGAAAGACGGGCCGGCGAAGTCAGCCGGCCCGTTCCATCGTCAGTCTAGTGTCAGAACGCCTCGACCGGCATGGCCATCAGCACGTCCGCGCCGGTCTTCATCTTCTTCAGATGGGCTTCGGCGTCGGGCAGGATGCGCTCGACGAAGTAGCGGCCGGTCTGCAGCTTGGCGGCGTAATAGGGGTCGGTCGAGCCGGCCTCGATCTGGGCCTGGGCGACCTTGGCCATCTGCGCCCACATATAGGCGAGCGCCGTCAGGCCAAAGACGTTCAGATAGTCGGTCGAGGCGGCGCCGGCGTTGTCCGGATTGGCCATGCCGTTCTGCATCAACCACATGGTGCCTTCCTGCAGCTTGGCCTTGGCGTCGGCCAGACCGTCGACGAAGGGCTTGATCGCCTCATTGCCGCTGTTCTCGGCCACGAAGGCGTCGATCTCGCCGAACCAGGTCATGATCGCGCGGCCGCCGTTGGCCGGTAGCTTGCGGCCGACCAGGTCCAGCGCCTGGATGCCGTTGGCGCCCTCATAGATCATGGTGATCCGCGCATCCCGCAGGTACTGCGAGGCCGGGAAGTGTTCGGTGTAGCCCGAACCGCCGTGCACCTGCATCGCCAGGGACGCCACGTGGAAGCCCTTGTCGGTCAGATAGGCTTTAAGCACGGGCGTCAGCAGGCCCATATAGTCCTTGGCCTTGGTCGCCACGGCCTCGTCTTCCGACTTCTCCAGATCGGCGTGAAGCGCGGTCCACAGGATGAAGGCCTGGCCGCCTTCGACGAAGGCGCGGGCCTCCAGCAGCATGCGGCGCACGTCGGGATGGACGATGATCGGGTCGGCGGGGCCTTCCGGGTTCTTCGGTCCGGTCAGGCTGCGGCCCTGCAGGCGGTCCTTGGCGAACTCGACGGCGGCCTGATAGGCGGCGGTACCGATGGCCAGGCCCTGCAGACCCGTACCCAGGCGAGCCTCGTTCATGACCACGAACATATTGTTCATGCCCCGGCCTTCCTCGCCGATCAGCCAGCCCTTGGCGCCGTCGTACTGCATGACGCAGGTGGCGTTGCCGTGGATGCCCATCTTGTGTTCCAGACCGGCGCATTCGAGCTTGTTGCGCTCGCCCAGCGAACCGTCCTCATTGACCAGATATTTGGGCACGACGAACAGCGACAGACCCTTGATGCCGGGCTGGGCGCCTTCGATCCGCGCCAGGACGGTGTGGATGATGTTGTCGGAGAAGTCGTGCTCGCCCGCCGAGATCCAGATTTTCTGGCCGGTGATGGAGAAGCTGCCGTCGTCGTTACGCACGGCCTTGGTGCGGACCATGCCCAGGTCGGTGCCGCACTGGGGCTCGGTCAGGTTCATCGTGCCGGACCATTCGCCGGACACCATCTTGGGCAGGTATTTGGCCTTGATCTCGTCCGAGGCGCTGGCGTGGATGCCGGCATAGGCCGAGGCGGTCAGGCCCGGATACATGGAGAAGGCCGCCGAGGCGCCGGCGGTCATCTGACCGAAGGCCGAGGCGACGATCGAGGGCATGCCTTGGCCGCCGTAGGCCGGATCGGCGGCCAACGCCATCCAGCCGGCTTCCGACATGGCCTTATAGGCTTCCTTCCAGCCCTTGGGACCGGTCACGACGCCGCCCTCGGACCAGTGGCAGCCTTCCTTGTCGCCGGGGTTGTTGATCGGGGCGATGACCTCGTCGGCGAATTTGGCGCCTTCCTCCAGGATCTGGTTGACCAGGTCCGACGAGACGTCCTGGAAGCCAGGTTGGTTCGTGTACCGGTCGATCTCCAGCACCTCGTTGAGGATGAAGGTGAAATCGCGGACGGGCGACTTGTAGGCCATGGATCAGGCTCTCGCTTTGAAGGGGTGGTGGTGGTCTTGGTTGAGACGCGCGCGCAGCAGCTTCTCGTAATCTTCGGCGCCGGGCAGCAGGTCGGGACGGTGCTCGCTCAGCTTGGACTCCATCCAGGCGCAGGCGTCCTCCGCCGTCTGAATGGCGCCTTCGATGTCTTCCAACTGCTGTTTCAAGGCCGCGATCTGGGCGCGGTGACGCCGCAGGGCCACGGCCATCTGGTGGACGTTGTGATCCTTGCGGTCGTACAGATCCAGCATCTCCTGGATCTCCTGCAGGGTGAAGCCGATGCGGCGTCCCCGCAGGATCAGCTTCAGACGTGCGCGGTCGCGGGCGTCATAAACGCGGGTCTGACCCTTGCGCGCAGGGGTCAGCAGACCCTTGTCCTCATAGAAACGCAGCGCCCGCGCCGTGGCGTCGAACTCGCGGCACAGCTGGCGAATGGAATAGGTGCGATGGTCGTCGGCGGTGGCCATGAAGGCACCATAACTTGACGTGCGCGTAAAGGAAAGAGTTTACGTGCGCGTAAGGGTAAGCTTTTCGTCGCCACCCCTCCCTCGCGGCGCGCCAGGCAAAGAAAAGCCCGGAGCCTGGGGAAGGCTCCGGGCGCGACACACCGGGGCGGAGGGGGAGAGGCCCCGGCGATCGATCCTGTTTCAGGCGCGCCGCCGTCCCAAGAGGACGGGAACGGTGAGCGCCAGGAGAATGAGGTTCACCACCGCCAGGCCGATGTCGCGGCTCAGGGCGTGGACCATCAGCATGGTCGCCTCCATCACGATCAGTCCGGCCGAGGCGCTCAGCAACAGAGGGCGACCCACGCGCCAGGAGATCAGCGGCGCCAGAACGCTCAGGCCCAGCGCCATCTCCACCAAGCCCAGTCCACGCACCATGTTTTCCGGCGCGACCGCAGGCCAGCCCATCAGGGCGATCAGATTGGTCATCGGCTCGGTCAGCTTGGCGTAACCGGCGGCGATGAAGAACATCGCGATCCAGCCCTGGAAGGTCCACAGTGTTACGTTCTTGTAGACGGAGCGGGTGCGCGACTGGGCGACGGGCAGAGTGGTGGAGGTCATCGGGGAGCGCCTGATTGGTAACAGTTGCGAGATCGGATCGAGCAACTCCGTTCGCAAGGGGTATGTAGCGCAGCCGATGCATTTTGTCATCGCCGGATGACATCAGTTGATGACATCGGCTGATGACTTATTGTTTCTGTGACATCCACGCTACAGGCGACCCGTCGCCCTTCCCTGAGGATCACCCCTCTTCCGACTGAGGTCCCGGCGTCTGGACGATCAGATCGCCCGGCTGGCAGTCCAGCTCTCTACAAAGGGCGTCCAGGGTGGAGAAGCGCACGGCGCGGGCCTTGCCGGTCTTCAGGATCGACAGATTGGCCATCGTCACCCCGACGCGGTCGGACAGTTCGGTCAAGGACATGCGGCGCTCCAGCAGCAGCCGGTCCAGTTGGATCATGATCATGGCGCGCCTCAGACCGTCGCCAGCTGTTCGTCGCGCATGGCCGAGCCCTGGCGAAACACCTCGGCCAGGATGAAGACGACCAGAATGCCCAGCCACGATCCTAGGCTGAAGTCATAGTCGGAAACCGACTCCCCCATGACGTGCGGCGCCACAAGAGCCAGCATCAAGGCGGTGAGCTGGATACCCATCAGGCCCAGCCCCACGCCCTGCAGCCGCTTGACGTTGGCGAACTCGAAGGCGTCGCCCTGATTGACCGAAAGCAGGATGCGGCGCAGTCGGTTGATGATCCACCAAGTGAAGCCGCAGGCCAGGAAGGCGCCGAGCAGGGTCAACCGCTCCGGCCAGTGCAGGTCGCGCGCGTCGCTGCTGTCGAGGTCCCTCATTCCGTCGACGAACCCCGCAGCAAAATCGGGCGATATGATGCTGGCGGCCAAGCAGATCGCCATGATCCCGGTGGCCAGCATGACGAAGACGTTGGCGAACCCCAGGCACCAGCGCAGGGCGCTTGAGATAGAGTATTTTCCGATCAGTCTCATGTCGAACAGCCCTTCCTTCGGCGCGCCCTCCGCAGCGCCTTAGTGACTATCGATATGGTTTCATCGATAAACAGGCAAGAAAATTATCGATAAACGAGATGACGATTTTGTAAGGTTCTGCATCAAGCGGTGAAGGCCCAGGCGAGGCGCGCCGCCTCCAGCCGGGCCAGCTTGGCCCGGAAGGGCGCCCAGTCGTCGGCGGCGTCGATGGCGGCCCAGATCGCCTCGACCTCGTCGATCAGCATTTCTTCGGGCTCGCGCGCGGCGAACATCGGATGCTCCAGCCGTTCGATCCGGTCGGGCTCGTGCTCCATCAGGGCGAAGCGGAAGGCGTCGAAGGCCTCGCCCTGATAGAGTTTCGCGCGCGGTCCCGACAAGGCGCGCCCGGCCGAGGCGAAGCCGCCGAACCAGTCGAAGAACAGCGGCTCCCAGCGAAGCCCCTCCCCGCCTTCGCGCAGCAGGGCCAGGGCCGTGTCGACCAGCCGTTGGTCCGCCGCCTCCCCCAGGCTCAGCACGCCGAACCGCATGAGAAAGGCCGCACGCAATTCGCGGATATAGGCTGGGCCGAAGCCGTTCAAGGCGTCGGTCAGGGGCTCGACCTCGGCGACCAGCTTCAGGCATCCGGCCAACTGGGTCAGGTTCCAGAACACCGCCTCCGGCTGGCGGGCGAAGGCGTAAAGGCCGGTCTGGTCGAAATAGGCGGCGGTGAAGCCCGGCTGATAGGACGGCAGGAAGCGCCAGGGGCCATAGTCGAAACTCTCGCCCGTGACGTTCAGATTGTCGGTGTTGAGCACCCCGTGGACGAAACCCGCCGCGATCCAGCGCGCGGTCAGTCTGGCCGAGGCCTCGACGACGGCGCGCAGCAGGCCGGGCGCGTCCCCCGCCGCGACCTGTGGGTGATACAGGCTGCGGACGTGCTCGATCAGCGCTTCGATCTGATCGACCCGCCCCAGATAGGCCGCCCGCTGGAAGGTGCCGAACCGGATATGGGAATGGGACAGGCGCGCCAGGACGGCCGAACGGGTCGGCGACGGCTCGTCGCCCCGCTCCAGCGCCTCGCCGGTCTCGATCAAGGAGAAGGCGCGGCTGGTCGGAACCCCCAGGGCCTCCAGCATCGCGGCCGCCAGAACTTCGCGCACCCCGCCTTTCAAGGTCAACCGACCGTCGCCGCCGCGCGACCAGGGCGTCTGGCCCGATCCCTTGGTCCCCAGATCCAGCAGCCGAGGCCGCGCGCCGCGCCGCGCGGCCGTCGCCTGCGGCGTCTCCCACATCTGGGCCGCCAGAAAGCCGCGCCCGTCGCCCAGGTCGGGGTTGTAGTGACGGAACTGATGGCCGTGATAGCGCATCGCCAACGGCCCCGGCTGGCCCGGCAGGGGTTCGAACCGGCCGAAGGCGGCGATCCATTCGGCCTCGCTCAGCCCGTCCAGCCCCACCTCGGCGGCGGCGCGCTGATTGCGGAAACGCAAATCGGCCTTGGGAAAGCGCGCGGCCTCCACAGCGTCGGCGAAGTCCGGCCCCAGATCGAAGAAGACGGGAGCGGGGCGGTAGTCGGCGTGGACGGGCATGGCGGTCAGTTGCGCCCGCCTGGACGCTTTCGCAAGGCGCGGACTCGTCGCTGATCGGCTGAAGACTGACCTAGCGTCAAAATTTTCTGTCTCTTCCGTGTCACAGAAGGGCCGAACTAGGGCGAAAAATGGTCGCGGGTATCAGCGCTCGCTTGTCGTTCGGCGGGAAGCAGGCTTAGCCTCACCTTACTGAACGCGCCTCCACGCAGAGGCGCGTCGATTGGGAAATAGGAAACGCTTCGGTCGCCCCGCGACCGAGCTTCAGAGCCGGGAGGACGCTTCGTTGCGCCACACTAACCGCTACCTCAGAACCACCGTGTCCGCCGCCGTGGTCGGCGCCGCCGCCTTCGGCTTCGCCGGCATGGCCGCCGCCCAAGAGGCGCCGGCGACCGTGGATGACATCATCGTCACCGCCCAGAAGCGCGAACAGAGCCTGCAGGACGTGCCGATCGTGGTCACCACCCTGTCGCAGGAGGTGCTGGACGGCGCGGGCGTGCAGGACATCAAGGATCTGCAGATCCTGACCCCCGGCATGACCGTCACCTCGACCCAGTCGGAAGCCTCGACCACCGTCCGTATCCGCGGCGCCGGCACCGTGGGCGACAACCCGGGCCTGGAAAGCTCGGTCGGCGTGGTCATCGACGGCGTCTATCGTTCGCGCAACTCGGTCGGCTTCGGCGACCTGGGCGAACTGAGCCGGATCGAGGTTCTGAAGGGGCCGCAAGGCACCCTGTTCGGCAAGAACACCTCGGCCGGCGTCATCAACATCATCACAGAGCGCCCGTCGTTCGACCCGTCGATCTCGGCCGAACTGACCGCCGGCAACTACGGCGCCGTCGGCGGCTCCGTCTCGGTGACCGGCGGCCTGACCGATCAGATCGCCGGCCGCCTGTTCGTCGCCCATCGCGAGCGCGACGGCTTCTATGACGTCAATCTGGGCGACGGCCCCCGCACCCTGACGGAAGACAACACCCAGGATTATTGGACCGGCCGCGGCCAGTTGCTGATCCTGCCCAGCGACGAGGTGTCGATCCGCCTGATCGCCGACTACACCAAGCGCGACGAATACTGCTGCGCCGCCGTTCAGACCCGCGTCGGCCCGACCCAGGCCTTCATCGCCGCCCTGACGGCGCCGAACGGCCCCGGCCAGCGTCCGCCGGTCGCCGGCTACGGCACGGTGCCCTTCAGCCGCACCGCCTATTCGAACCGCGAGACCCCGCAAGAGATTGAGGACATGGGTCTGTCGGCGGAGGCCACCATCGACCTGCCCAGCCTGAACGCCACCCTGACGTCCCAGACCTCGTGGCGCGACTGGTCGTTCCAGCAGGGCATGGACCTGGACTACACCGGCGCCGACATCCTGTACCGCGCCAATGACGGCTCCAACGGCTATGGGGTCGGCAACCTGACCCAGGAACTGCGCCTGGCCGGGACGACGGACAAGTTCGACTGGCTGGTCGGCCTGTTCGCCACCAAGGAAGAGGTCTATCGCGACGACAGCTATGTCTACGGCGCCGACTACAACGCCTTCGCCTCCCTGCTGCTGACGGCCTCCCTGCCGGCGACGGTGGGCGGCCCGAGCCCCAGCCGCCTGGGCTGTTTCACCAATCCCCAGGGCTTCCTGGTCGGCACCGCCGGTCCGGCCGCCGGACAGCCGCTCTGCGTGATCGGCGCCGTGCCACCCAGCGCCGCCGCCCCGACCTTCGGCACGGGCAAGGCCTATGAGGACCACTATTCCCAGAAGTCCGAATCGGTCGCCGTATTCACCAACAACACCTATCGGGTGACGGAGGCGTTCGAGATCAACCTGGGTCTGCGCTACACCTATGACAGCAAGCGTCTGCTGGGCCTGCAGGACAATCTGGGGACCAACGGCGCGGCCTGCGGCGGCGCCCTGGCGAACCAGAACCCGGCCAATCGCGCGGTCTCGCCCATCCCCGGCACGGCCAATGTCGCCACCCCAGCGGCGGCGCTGGGCCTTCTGTGCCTGCCCTGGTCCAACCCGCAGTACGACAACCGCCGCATCCAGGAGAAGTTCAGCGACACCGACCTGAGCGGTACCCTGAAGGCCTCCTACCGCCTGAATCCCTCGGTCATGGGCTATGTCTCCTACGCCCGCGGCTACAAGGGCGCCGGCTATAATATGGACCGGGTGCAGACGGGGGTGACGCCGGACGCCTCGCTCTTCTTCGACGCCGAAACGGTCGACAGCTATGAGGCCGGTCTGAAGACGACCCTGTTCAACCGCACCATGCTGTTGAACATCACCTACTTCGACCAAAAGTTCGAAAACTTCCAGCTGAACACCTTCCTGGGCACCGCCTTCGTGGTGGAATCGATCCCTGAACTGACCTCGCGCGGCGTCGACGCCGACATGGTCTGGTTCACCCCGATCGAGGGCCTGTCCTTCCAGGGCGGCGTCACCTACACCGACGCCAAGTACGGGGACTTCACGGCGGCGGACCTGTCGAACCCGGCGCGTTTCGCCCAGCTCTCGCTGCTGCCGGGCGCCCGCGCCTCCTTCGCCCCGGAATGGTCGCTGACCGGCGCCCTGGCCTTCGATCGCTCGCTGGGCGGCGGCCTGCGCGGCGGCTTCAACCTGTCGGCCAAATACTCGACCGAGTACAACACCGGTTCGGACCTGCTGCCGTACAAGAACCAGGAGGCCTTCACCGTCGTGAACGGCCGCATCTCGATCGGTTCGGAAGACGAGCGCTGGACCGTGGATGTCTGGGGTCAGAACCTGCTGCAGGAAGAATACACCCAGGTGGCTTTCGCCGCCCCGCTGCAGGGCACGGCCTTCACCAACACCACCACGCCCCAGCCGGACGGCACCTACTACAACATCGCCACCGACACCGCGACCTACAACGCCTATCTGGGCGCCCCGCGCACCTGGGGCGTGACGCTGAAGGTCAAATACTGATCGTCTGAACCGCCGCGGCCCCAAGGGCTGACAGGGCGGAACGACGAAGGGCCGACCGGGAAACCGGCCGGCCCTTTTTCTTTGCAGGGGGACGGGATGGCGGCGGAGGCGGCCGCCGCCCTTCGACCGGAAGGCGCTTACTCCCCTTCCGTCGTCCTCGGCTTGACCCCATCATCCTCGGGCTTGACCCGAGGATCGAGGGGGCCGCCGCTTGTGCGAGACCCCCGACGCAGCGCCCGATCCGGGCCCGATCCTCGGGTCAAGCCCGAGGATGACGGGGGGGCGGCCGAGGCTATGCCTGCCGCCCCGCGAGCGGGGAAGGTCGGGTTTAGGAGCCGGCGGCAATTTCGCAGTCCGACCCATTGCGGACCTTAGCGCGGCTCCCTCTGCAACCGGCGCGCCAACTCAAACGCTTCATTTAGTAAGCGATGTAGCTCGTTGTTTTCGTGGTCCAGCAAAACGTCGTCGCGATGCAGGACGACGTCGTTAAGCGACCCCATGCCACCAAACAGGCCGAGGAAACGGTCAAGGCCGTAGAAGTCAGACTGCTCAACTATGTCCGCACATCGGGCCACTTGCTCTGCCCAATGAGCCGAATTTCCATCACGGAGGTGTCGTTCAACTGCCCGCATCAAAGCGGCAAGCTGCGCAACGTCATGATGCAGCTTGTTGGGCTTTCGCCTAAACCACCCGAACATGAGCCCCCCTCGATCCAGACCAGAGAGGCTACCGGAAGCAGGGTCCGCTTCCCACCCATAGCGGACGTTCGCCGATTCCGCATCCGGTTAGCCGCCTCCCGCCACGCCAGCCCTTCACCATCGCCAGAAGAAGATCCGGCCGGAGAATCTCTCCGGCCGGGCCTCATCGTCTCACGAGGAACGCGGATCAGCCGATCCGATCCTCCACAGCCGGCTCCTCATGCCCGTGCTGCCCGTGGGTCAGACGGCTCAACCGGCTTTCCATGCGACGCTTCAGGCCGTCGATCAGGCTGAAGACCACCGGCACGAACATCAGCGACAGGGCGGTGGAGGTGATCAGCCCGCCGATCACGGCGATGGCCATGGGCGAGCGGAAGGCGGTGCCCTCGCCGAAGGCGGCGGCGATCGGCAGCATGCCAAGGCCCATGGCCATCGTCGTCATGATGATGGGCCGCGCCCGTTTGTGGGCGGCGTCCATCAGGGCGTCGTGGCGGTTCATCCCCTTCTCCATCGCCATGATGGCGTAATCGACCAGCAGGATGGAGTTCTTGGCCGCGATCCCGGTCAGCATGATGATGCCGATCAGGGCCGGCATCGACAGCGACTTGCCCGTCACCAGCAGCAGGAAGAAGGCGCCGCCGAACGACACCGGTAGCGCCGCCAGGATGGTGATCGGGTGGAAGAAGCTTTTGAACAGCAGGACCAGTACGACATACATCAGCAGGATGCCTGTGATGATGGCGAAGGCGAAGCCCGCGCCCAGCTCCTGGAAGCTTTCGGCGTCGCCCGACGGCTGTTGGCTGACGCCCTGGGGCAGGCTCTTGATCGAAGGCAGGGCGTTCACCGCCTCGGTCGCCTGGCTGAGCGTCAGGCCGCTCAGCTCGGCGGTGATGTTGGCGACGCGCAGTCGGTCCAGACGGTTGATCTGGTTCGGCCCGGCGCCGAAGGTGATGTCGGCCACCGCCGACAGGGGCACGGTGGCGCCCGAGGCGGTGGGCACGCGCAGAGTCTCCAGCACCCCCAGGTCCGAGCGGGCGTCCTCCTTCAGCATGACGCGGATCGGCACCTGACGGTCGCCCAGGTTGAACTTGGCCAGCAGCTGATCGGCGTCGCCCAGGGTGGCGACGCGCGCCACCTGGCTGATGTCCTGGGTGGACACCCCTTGCAGGGCGGCGACGTCCGCGCGCGGCGTGACCAGGATTTCGGGCCGCACGAGCGAGGCGGAGGAGACGACGTTCGACAGGCCGGAGATGTTGCGCATCTCCCGCTCTACCTTGGCGGCCGCCGGCTCGAGGACGTCGGGATCGTCGCCGACCAGGGCGATGGTCAGCAGGCTGGAGCCCCCGCCCCCGCCCGAAGAGCCGAACTGGACGCGGGCGCCCGGCACCTGACGCAGGGTTGGCCCCATGTCGCGCTCAAACGCCTGTTGGCTCAGCTTGCGGTCCCAGCGTCCGACCAGATTGACGGTCAGATTGGCGCTGCGCACCTCGCCCGATGATCCGCCGCCGCCGGGCCCGAAGCTGGTGGTGGCCGAGCCGATCGAGGAATAGACCGACTCGACCTCCGGCCGCTTCATCAGTTCGCGATTGATCCGCTGCACGGCCGCATCCGTCTCGGACAGGGTCGTGCCGGGCGGGAACTGAACCGTCACGGTGGAGCGCGAAATATCCTCGACCGGAATGAACTCGCCCGGCAAGCGGCTGGCCATGAAGATGGACAGGAAGAAGAACAGCACGCCCATTCCCAGCACCCAGACGCGGTGATCGAACACCCGGTCCGCCACCTTGCGGCGGAACCAGCCGGCCTGCGGATGATGCTCGGCCCGGCGTTTGCGCCAGTCGTCGCCGAGCGCCCAGTTCAGGGCCTTCAGATAGGGGGCCATCCAGAAGGGATCGCCGTGCTCCTTGCCCTGGTCGCGCTTCAGCAGATAGGCCCCCATCAAGGGCGTCAGGGTCCGCGCGACCAGCAGGGAGAAGAGCACGCTGACGCAGGTGGCGATGGCGAAGCTCTTGAAGAACTGACCCACGATGCCCGGCATGAAGCCGGTCGGGGCGAACACCGCCACCAGGGTCGCCGTGGTCGCCATGACCGCCAGGCCGATCTCGTCCGCCGCCTCGATCGCCGCCGGATAGGGCGGCTTGCCGTCGCGGATGTGTCGGACGATGTTCTCGATCTCCACGATGGCGTCATCGACCAGGATGCCGATCGTCAGGGACAGGGCCAGCAGGGTCACCACGTTCAGCGACTGGTTGGTCAGGTCCATGACCCAGAAGGTCGGGATCAGCGACAGCGGCATGGCGACCGCCGCAATCAGGGTCGCCCGCCAGTCCCGCAGGAAGATGAAGACCACGGCGATGGCCAGAAGCGCGCCCAGCACCAGGGTCTCGACCGAGGCGTGGAAGTTGTTGACGACGTCTTCGGTGGTGTTGGCGACCTCTTCGAAAGTCACATCCGCACGTTCGGCGTCCAGCTTGGCCAGTTCGGCCTTGACCCGGTCATAGACGTCCACCTCGGAGGAGCCGATGGCGCGCAAGACGCCGAAGCCGACCACCTCCTGGCCGTTGAACCGGGCGCGGCCGCGCGGTTCGGACCATTCGTCAGTGACTTCGCCCAGGTCGCCCAGGCGCACGCTGCGCTCGCCGATGGGGATCAGGGTCTCGCGCAGCTGTTCGACCGATTGGGCCGAGCCCACGGTGCGGATGGCCTGTTCCTCGCCCGCGATCTCGCCGCGGCCGCCGGGCAGGTTGATGTTGGAGGCGCGCAGCTGGTTCGACACCTGGGCCGCCGTGACGCCCGAGGCGGCGAGGCGCGCAGGGTCCAGCTTGATGCGGATCTCCCGGCTGACGCCGCCGTCGCGGCTGATCTGGCTGACGCCGCGCACCGACAACAGGCGTTTGGCCACCGTATTGTCGACGAACCAGCTCAGCTCCTCCGGGCTCATGCCCGGCGCCCGCACCACGAAGTTGGCGAAGGGGATGGCGGTGAACTCGATCCGCTGGACGATCGGCTCCTGAACGTCCGCCGGCAGGTTCTGGCGAATGCCGCTGACGGCGTTGCGCACGTCATTGGTCACCTTCTCCAGGTCCACCCCCAGCTGGAACTCGATCGAGGTGGTCGACACCCCCTCATTGACCACCGAGGTGATGTGTTTGACCGAACCCAGCCCCGCCACGGCGTCCTCGACCAGGCGAGTGACCTGGGTCTCCATCTCCGTTGGGGCCGCGCCGGACTGGACGACGGTGACGGCCACGACCGGCAGGTCGACGTCGGGGAAGTTGTTGGTGCGGAGCTTGAAATAGCTCATCGTCCCCGCGATCGTCAGGACGACGAACAAGAGGACGATCGGAATGGGATTCCGGATCGACCAGGACGAGATGTTCTGAAAACCCATCGGTCCGGTTCCTTAGCGCGCGGCTTGGCCGGCAGGGGCCGGAGCGGCGGCGGCCGGAGCCGCAGTCGCGGGAGCCACCGTCACATGGTCGCCCTCGCCCAGGAAGCCGGCGCCTTGGACCACCACGCGCTGGCCGGCCTGAAGGCCCTGAACGGCCACCTGATCGCCTGTGCGCGCGCCCGTGGTCACGGGAGCGAACCGCACAGCCTCGCCCTGGCCGATCACATAGACGCCCGGCTTGCCTTCGCGATAGACGATCGCCGCCCCTGGCACGACCAGGGCCGGCTGGTCGCCGACGGCGATCTCGGCGCGGGCGAACATGCCCGGACGCAGTTGCGCCGCCGGGGCCAGAGAGATGCGGGCCAGACCCAGGCGGGTGGCGGGATCGACTTGCGGCGTGACGATCCGCACCGTTCCGGTCGTGGGCGCCGCCTCACTGGATGTCACGGTCGCCGACTGACCGGCGCGAACCAGGGCCAGCTCGGTCTCGGGCACCTGGGCGTCCAGCTCCAGCCGACCGTCGCGCACCATGCGGAACAGCTCGGTCCCGGCCGCGATGATCTGGCCCTTGGTCACGCTGCGGCTGGTGATCAGACCGGCGACGGGCGCGCGGATCGTGGATTGGCTGAGGCGGGTCTGGGTTTCCGACAGGGCGGCGCGGGCGGCCGCCAGATTGGCGTTGGAGCTGCGCTGATTGGCCAGGGCCGTGTCCAGGGACGCCTGGCTGAGGAAGCCCCGCTCCTTCAGCCGCTGGGCGCGCGTCAGGGCCGCATCGTCGCGGGCGACGTTGGCCTCGGCCTGCTGCACCTGGGCCTGCTGCTGACGCAGCTGGGCGCGCAGCAGGACGTCGTTCATCTGCACCAGGGGCTGGCCCTGACGGACGTAGGAGCCTTCGTCCACATAGACGGCGACGGCCGTCAGGCCGCCGGTCTCGGCCGCCACCGGCACCTCCTCCCAGGCCGAAACCGAGCCCGAGGCGCTGACGGTGCGGCTGAGGTTGATCGAAGCCACCGTGGCGGCCGTGACGGTCTGGCGCGCGCCGGCGGTCGTGTCGGCCTTCTTCTCCTCGCCTCCCCCGCCGCAACTCGCCAAGAGGGCCGACAGGGCGACGGCGCAGAGGGCGGCAGCGGTTCGGGTCGTCATGGACACGGGGGAGTTCCTCGGTTTCAGGCGAAGCGGATCGCCGGCTCGCGCCGGTCGGGAAGGTGCTTGGCTAATACCCCGTCCGCGCCTCCGCCTCAAACCCGGACGAGCAACATTGCAGAGGTGTAATCTACGACGGGGCGTTCCCGCCGGACCTGGGCGGCTGGTCCAAAAGGAATACGCATGTTAGGGGCGCGCGGATGACGACTCCTCCGATCTCGAACATCCGGAATTTCAGCGTGGTCGCGCACATCGACCACGGCAAGTCCACCCTGTCCGACCGCCTGATCCAGCACACCGGCGGGCTGACCGCGCGCGAGATGTCGGAACAGGTTCTCGACAATATGGAGATCGAGAAGGAGCGGGGCATCACCATCAAGGCCCAGACCGTGCGCCTGACCTACAAGGCCAGGGACGGCGAGGAGTATATCCTGAACCTGATGGACACGCCCGGCCACGTGGACTTCGCCTATGAGGTCTCGCGCAGCCTCGCCGCTTGCGAGGGCTCGCTGCTGGTGGTGGATGCGTCGCAGGGGGTTGAGGCCCAGACCCTGGCGAACGTCTATCAGGCCATCGACAACAATCACGAGATCGTCCCGGTCCTGAACAAGATCGACCTGCCCGCCGCCGAGCCGGAACGGGTCAAGGCCCAGATCGAGGACGTCATCGGCCTGGACGCCTCCGACGCAGTGGAATGTTCGGCCAAGTCGGGCCTGGGCATCGAGGAGGTGCTGGAGGCCATCGTCAACCGCCTGCCGGCGCCCAAGGGCGACCCCGACGCCCCGCTGAAGGCCATGCTGGTCGACGCCTGGTACGACCCCTATCTGGGCGTCGTCGTCCTGGTCCGCGTCTTCGACGGCGTCTTGAAGACCGGCATGCGGGTCAAGATGATGCGCAACGGCTCGACCCACCTGATCGACCGGGTCGGCGTCTTCCTGCCCAAGAACACCCCGGTGGACCAGCTGGGCCCCGGCGAGGTCGGCTTCATCACCGCCCAGATCAAGGAAGTGGCCCACGCCGCCGTCGGCGACACCATCACCGACGAGAAACGCCCCACGGCCGAACCGCTGAAGGGGTTCAAGGAGGTCCAGTCGGTGGTCTTCTGCGGCCTGTTCCCCGTGGACGCCGCCGACTTCGAGGACCTGCGCGCCGCCATCGGCAAGCTGCGGCTGAACGACGCCTCCTTCACCTATGAGATGGAATCCAGCGCCGCCCTGGGCTTCGGCTTCCGCTGCGGCTTCCTGGGTCTGCTGCACTTGGAGATCATCCAGGAGCGGCTGAGCCGCGAGTTCAACCTCGACCTGATCGCCACCGCCCCCTCGGTCGTCTACAAGATCGGCCTGCGCGACGGCTCCGAGATGGACCTGCACAATCCGGCCGACCTGCCCGACGTGATGCAGATCGACACCATAGCCGAACCCTGGATCAAGGCCACCATCCTGACCCCCGACGAATACCTGGGCGGGGTGATCAAACTGTGCCAGGACCGCCGCGGCCAGCAGGTGGAGCTGTCCTATGTCGGCAGCCGCGCCATGGTGGTTTACGAACTGCCGCTGAACGAGGTGGTGTTCGACTTCTACGACCGGCTGAAGTCCATCTCCAAGGGCTACGCCTCGTTCGACTATGAGATCACCGAATACAAGGTCGGCGACCTGGTGAAGATGTCCATCCTGGTCAACGCCGAGCCGGTGGACGCCCTGTCCATGCTGGTCCACCGCCAGCGGGCCGAGACGCGCGGCCGGGGCATGGTCGAGAAGATGAAGGAGCTGATCCCGCCCCATCTGTTCCAGATCCCGATCCAGGCGGCCATCGGCGGCAAGATCATCGCCCGCGAGACCGTGCGCGCCCTGCGCAAGGACGTGACCTCCAAATGCTACGGCGGCGACGCCACCCGCAAGAAGAAGCTGCTGGAGAAGCAGAAGGCCGGCAAGAAGCGCATGCGCCAGTTCGGCAAGGTCGAAATCCCCCAGGAAGCCTTCATCGCCGCCCTGAAGATGGACGAGGATTGATCGCCCCTCAAAACCCCTGGCTCCTCGCAAACCGTTCGGTGTGGAACTGGGCGTCGCCCAGGAGTTCGTTGAGGACGCGGACGCGCTTCATATAGAGGCCGACGTCGAAGGCGTCGGTCATGCCGACGCCGCCGTGCATCTGGACCGCTTCCTGGACCGCCAGTTCGGCGGCGCGGCCGGCCTTGGCCTTGGCGATGGAGGCCGCAAGGTCGGCGTCTTCGCGGCCGGCGTCGATGGCCTGGAGCGCGGCCAGGGTCGCGGCGCGGGCCAGGGCCAGTTCGGTGTAGAGGTGGGCGGCGCGGTGTTGCAGGGACTGGAACTCGCCGATCAGACGGCCGAACTGTTTGCGGGTGCGCAGATACTCCAACGTGATCTTGAAGGCTTGGTCCCCGGCGCCGGTCAGGGTCGCGGCGGCGCAGGCGCGGCCGAGCGCCAGGGCGGGGTTCAGCAGGGCCTCGCCCCCGCCCACGGCGCCGATCACGGCGTCGGCGTCGATTTCGACGTCGGTCAGGGTGACGCGCGCGGCGTTGTGGGCGTCGACCATGACGGTGCGTTCGACCGCGATCCCGTCCGCCTTGGGATCGACCAGGAAGAGGGTGATCCCCTCCTGCGCCCGCGCCGCCACGATCAGGGCGTCGGCGATATGGCCGTCCAGCACCAGGGCCTTGGCGCCGTTCAGGCGAAAACCGTTGCCGGACCGTTCGGCGCGCGCGGCGATGCGGCTGGGGGCGTGTTTGGCCCCCTCGTCGATCGCCAGGGACAGGACGGCCTCGCCGGCCGCGATCCGGGGCAGCCAGGCCTGCTGGGCCTCAGACCCGCCGTCGCTCAGCACCTTTGCCGAGAGGACGGCCGAGCCCATGAAGGGGGACGGGGTCAGGGTGCGGCCCAGACTCTCGGCGATCACCCCCGCCTCGACGGCGCCCAGGCCGAGGCCGCCGTGCGCCTCGGGGATAAGGACGCCGGCGAAGCCCATCTCGCCGAAGCCGCGCCACAGGTCGCGCGACAGGCCGTCCGGGTCGCGCTCGTCACGCAGTTTGCGCAGATGGTCGAGCGGGGCATGTTCGGCCAAGAAGCCGTCGGCGGCGTCCTGGAGCATCGTCTGTTCTTCGGTCAGGATCAGGGGCATTGGGGTCCCTCGTCTTTCTTCATCCTCGGGCTTGACCCGGTTCGTCATCCTCGGGCTTGACCCGAGGATCGGCTGTAGGGCGCGCCGTGCGCCCGGTTCATCGCACCAGCGGCGGTGCCCCCGGTCCTCGGGTCAAGCCCGAGGATGACGAAGGCGCATGGGCTCAGGCGCCCGGCAGTTGCAGCAGGTGTTTGGCGATGATGTTCAGCTGAATCTCGCTGGTCCCGCCCTCGATGGAATTGGCCTTGGTGCGCAGCCAGTCGCGGGCGGCGGCGCCGCCGTGCGAGCCTTCGCCCTCCCATTCCAGGGCGTCGATCCCGCCGGCCGCCATCCGCAGTTCGTGGCGGCGCTTGTTCAGTTCCGAGCCGTAGTATTTCAGCATGGAGGCGATGGCCGGATGGGCCTGTTTGGCCTTCATCTGATCGCCGGCCCGCTCCATCGCCAGGCGGAAGGCGGCGGCGTCGATCTCCAGCTCGGCGATCCGGGCGCGCAGCATGGGGTCGTCCAGCCGGCCTTCGGCGTCGGCGCCGATCGTCTCCAGAGCAGTCTGGGCCAGGGGCCGGCCGGCGCCGACCTCGCCCATGGCGCCGATCATGGTCCGCTCATGGGCCAGAAGATATTTGGCCACGTCCCAGCCGCGGTTCAGCGTGCCGACCAGGTTTTCCTTCTCCACCCGCACATCGTCGAAGAAGGTTTCGCAGAAGGGGGACTTGCCGCTGATCAGGGTGATGGGCCGGGTGGTGACGCCCGGCGTCTTCATGTCGAACAGGACGAAGGAGATGCCCAGATGTTTGGGCGCCTCCGGATCGGTGCGGACCAGGCAGAAGATCCAGTCGGCCTTGTCGGCGTAGGAGGTCCAGATCTTCTGGCCGTTGACGATCCAGTGGTCGCCGCGATCCTCCGCCTTGGTCTGGATCGAGGCCAGGTCGGAGCCGGCGCCGGGCTCGGAATAGCCCTGGCACCAGCGGATTTCGCCGCGCACGATCTCGGGCAGGAACCGCTTCTTCTGTTCCTCGGTCCCGAAGGCCAGAAGCGCCGGGCCCAGCATCCAGACGCCGAAACTGGCCAGGGCCGGCTGGGCCTTGATGCGCCGCAGCTCCGACGCCAGCACCTTGGCCTCTTCGCGGCTTAAGCCCCCGCCGCCGTATTCGCGGGGCCATTCCGGCGCCGTCCAGCCGCGCGCGCCCATCCGCTCCAGCCACAATTTATGCCCCGGCGTGGCGAAGACGGCGTCGCGCCCGCCCCAGATCGTATCCGCCTCGGAGGCCATGGGACCGCGCACCTCGGGCGGGCAATTCTCTTCCAGCCAGGCGCGCGTTTCGGTGCGGAAGGCGTCCAGATCGGTCATGTCGCGTGTTCCCCGCGTTTCCTCTTTGGAGGGGAGGTTAGCAGATGGGTTTCGATTGGCTACGGTCATTTGCGCCCAGGCAACAGCTTGGCCGCCCGCGCGTTGGTGGTCCTGAAACTAAGGGGGCGGCCCAGGGGGCGACCATGACCTATCTGACCCGCGCGGTGTTCGGCGGCGCCAGCCTGCTGCTGCTTTTGGCCGCCACCGCCCTGATCGGCTTCGGCGTCAAGGACGCGCTGGAGACCATTCGCGCGCCCGGCCAGTCGGGGGCCGAGGCGGTGCTGGACGTGCTGGGCTATGTCATCGTCGCCATCGCCGTCTTCGACGTGGCCAAATACATCTTCGAGGACGAGGTGCGGCGCGGCAATGAGCGGCGCAGCGCCGCCGAGGCCCGGCGCAGCCTGACGAAATTCCTGTCCACCATCGTCATCGCCCTGTTTCTGGAGGCCCTGGTGGTGGTGTTCAAGACCGCGCGCGAGGACGTCAGCCAGCTGATCTATCCGACCGCCCTGCTGATCGCGGCCGTCCTGGTGCTGGTGGGCCTGGGCGCCTTCCAGCGGTTCTCGGCCTCGGTCGAGGAAAAGGTCGGCGAGGACGACGAGGCGGAGGAGCGCAGGGACGCCGTCAAGCGAAAGACCGGCGCCGGAAAATCCTAGCCCCCCTTCGGCAGGAAGGGCGAGAAGGTGATGACGGTGAAGGTGTCGCGGACATGCGGTCGGGTCTGGACCTGTTTGGTCACGAAGGTCCCGATGTCGGCGTCGCGCGGCAGGTTGAACTTGGCCAGCAGATCGTGCTGGCCCGAGGTCGAATAGACCTCCGACACGTTCTCCACATGGTCCACGATGTCGGCGGCCACCTCATTGGCGTAGCCCAGCTCGGTTTTGATGAAGACGAAGATGGCGGTCATCATGGCGGGGGCTCTCCTATTGCTGGTCCGCCTCCTAAACGGTTTTGGACGCGGCGTCGAAGACGGCCAGTGAAACAATATGTTCCGCCACAGCGCCCCGAACCGGACCGCGCGGCTTTCGTTTTCTGCGGCGGCTGGGATAAGCAGGGCGCGAAGGCCGGGCGACCGGTTGAGGAAACACAGGCGTTCCGGCGCGGGTCGGACAGGCGGAGATTTGAGACATGGCCCATGATCGCGTCAGCGTGCTGAAGGCGCTTCAGACCCAGGGCGTCTGCCCGGTCTTCTATCATCCCGATCCCGAGGTCAGCCTGAACGTCATCCGCGCCTGTGCGCGCGGCGGGGCGCCGGTGGTGGAGTTCACCAATCGCGGCGACTTCGCCTGCGACCTGTTCGGCGAGATTAATCGCGAACTGATCAAGACCGATCCTTGGGTGGTTCTGGGCATCGGCTCGGTCGTCGACAGCGGCACGGCGGCCCTCTATCTGAACCGGGGCGCGCGTTTCGTGGTCAGCCCCTGCCTGGTCCCCGACGTGGCCAAGGTCTGCAACCGGCGCATGGTGGCCTACTTCCCCGGCTGCGGCTCGGTGACCGACATCGGCGAGGCGCATGAACTGGGCTGCGACATCGTCAAACTGTTCCCTGGTTCGTCGGTCGGCGGGCCGGACTTCGTCAAGGCGGTCAAGGGGCCGATGCCCTGGGTCAAGATCATGCCGACCGGCGGGGTCGATCCCGACGAAGCCTCAATCGCCAAATGGTTCGGCGCCGGAATCGTGGCGGCGGGCATGGGATCCAAACTGGTGACGGACGCGGCGGTGAAGGCCGGCGATTGGGCCGCCATCGAGAGCTCGGTGCGCGAGGCGGTTCAGGCTGTCGCCGCCTTCCGCGCCTCCAAGGCCTGAGGTCAGCGAGGGACGTCGCCGGCTTCGGGCGGCGGCGGCCCCTCGCCGGCCGGGCGATCGGCCCGGCCCGCGCCTGGTCCCTTCCGCGCCAGTATGTCGGCCATGATGCGGCGGTCCTCGACGTCCAGGGCGCCCAGAATGGCGATGGCGCCGCCTTCCAGGCGGGCGCGGCCGCGCATTTCGGCGGCGCGGGAGTCATTCAGCAGGGCCTGGACCCGCTCGGGATTCATCTGCGGTTGGCGCGCGGCCTCGACCGCCTGACGGCGGGCCTCGCGCGCGGCCTCGAAATCGGGACGGGCCGACAGGGCGACGGCGCGCATGCGGGCGCGCACCTCGCGTCGGGTTTCGGGGCTCAGCTCCGCCACCAGGGCGCGAAAGCCGCCGGCGCGACCGGGCTGGCGCTGTTCGGCGACGTGCTGGTCCACCTTGGCCCGGCTGACGGCGAAGGCGACCCCGCCGGCCAGGGCGAACAGGTTCAGGGCCACAGAGACCGCCAGGGCGATTTTCAGCCCGCGTCCGCTCATCGAAGAACCTCCGTATCGTCCACCCCGGTCAGGCTGGATTGATAAAGCACCGCATCAGCCCGCTCGTTGGCGGTCAGTTCGCTGGTCAGGCCGACCCCCGCCACAACCCCGGCGCAGGCCGCCGCCGCCCAGCCGGCGCCCAGATAGAAGGCGAGCCGGTCCAGATGGAAACGACGGCTTCTGGCCTTGGGCGCGGCGGCGAGAACCCGCGCGGTCAGGACGGCCGAGGGCGCCGGCGCCGGCGCGGCGTCCAGCAGGGCGTCCAGCGCCGCCGCCTCGTCGAGCACCGCCTTCAGCGACGGATCAGCCGCGATCAGGCTTTCGGCGAAGGCGCGTTCGGACGCCGGCCATCGACGCAGGTCGGCGCCGTAAGCCTCCGCCAGGGCGTGCAACCGTTGCGCCTTCATCTCGCCTCTCCTCTCAGCGCCGCAGCCGGGGCGCGGGGCGCCAGGTCCGACAAGGACTGACGCAATGCGCGGCGACCGCGCGACAACAGACTTTCCAGCGCCTCGACGCTGATCTCCATCAGGGCGGCCGCCTCGATATTGGACAGTTCCTGATAATGACACAGGACCACCGCCTCGCGCTGCCGATCCGGCAGGCGGCTCAACGCCTGTCCGACCCGCAAGCCCGTTTCGGCCGCCATCAGACCCCGATCCGGGGCCGGTCCCTCGTCGGGACGGTCGGGGGGCGTGTGCGTCGGAATCTCGCGACGACGCCGCAGCCGATCGTAACAGAGGTTCAGCGCCACCCGGTGCAGCCAGGTGTCGAACCGCGCCTGGCCCGGCGTCCACCGGGGCGCCTGTTTCCACGCCTTAAACATCGTTTCCTGAGCCACGTCCTCGGCCTCGACCGCATCGCCCAGCATCCGCTGCGCCAAGGCCAGGATGCGCGGCAGTTTGCGCGCGACGAGCGCCTGGGCCGCCGCCGGATCGCCCTGACCCACGCGGCGCACCAGATCCTCGTCGGGGTCGATGATCGCGACCAAGCCTGCCTCTTTCGATCCGGACGAAAGGGACCGATTCGCGCGCGACGGCCGACCCCGACACTGTTCTTACGCCGAACCGGCCGGCGGGGAAGCCGGTTGTTGCGCGGAGCGGGCCTGACGCCGTTCGGCGCGGTGGGCCTGGGCGGCCGCACGGCGTTCCTCGGGGGTGACGACGCCGTCGTGATCGGCGTCCATCGTGTCGAACCGTTCGCCCAGTTTGGCGGCGACGTCCGAAATCGTCACCGGACCGGCCTGGCGATGGGCGCCGTCCTTGCCGCGACGAGGTCCGTCGCCGCGACCCGCCCGTTCGCGACGACCGCCGGCCTCGCCACGCGCCGCGCGGGCGGCCTCGAACTCTGCGCGGCTGATCGCCCCGTCGCCGTTCGCATCCAGCTTGGCGAAGCGCGAATCCGCGTGCCGGGCGCGCCGGGCCTGAACGGCGGCCTCGCGCTCGGCGACGCTGACCACGCCGTCACGATCGGCGTCCAAGGCGGTCAGACGTGCGATGTGCTGATCCACGAATTCGGCCCGCGTCACCGGACCGGCGCGACGGGCTTCACCGCGTCGATGATGGGGGCGTTCGGCTTGGGGTCCCGAATGCGCCGCCGTCGGCGCAGCGGCCGGGGGCGGCGTCTGGGCCGTGGCGGCGCCGGCCAGGCCCGCCAAGGCGATGACGCCGAGGCCGGTCAGCAAGGTTGTTCTCATCTCGATCTTCTCCTGGGCCGTGGCAAGCACGGCCTTTTCGTCGCCCCGTCAGGAGGTTGAACGCGGGTCCGGCGATTCTCCGTCGCGACCGGCCGGAACCGCCTGCTCGAAGGCCCGACGCGCCTGGGCGCGCAGGTCCGTCAGCCGGGTCTTCAGGCTCTCGAAGTCGAGCGCCCCCGCCGCCTCGGCCAGCCGCTGCTGAAAGACCGCCGGTTCGGCCTCGGGATCGACCCGGCCTTCGAAGGCGGCGGCCAGGAGCTGGGCCAGTCGCTGCTGGATGCGCCAGGCCTCGGCCAGGATCGGGTCCTGCCCGAGGGCCTGAAGCGTCGACAGGGTCAAGGGCTCGCCCGCCGCCGCAGCCTGAAGCTGGCGGTACTGGGCGGCGAACTCGGCGTCCACCTGGCCGCCGGGCGACAGTTTCAGATCCCAGAAGCCGTGCGGACGGCGTTCCCGGTCCATCAGGGCGCGCATCCGGCGCACATCCGCCGCCACATCGACGCCCGGCCGGGGCCGCCGCAGCGCCGCCTCGATCCCCGCCGACACCCGCTCGGCGAAGGCCGGGTCGCTGGCCCAGACCACGCGCGCGCGGGTCAGGACCATGAACTCCCAGGTCTCGGCCTCGGCGGCGTAATAGTCGTCGAAGGCGGACAGCCGCACCGAGACCGGGCCCTTGGACCCGGTGGGCCGCAACCGCATGTCCACCTCATACAGGCCGCCCTCGGCCGTATGGGCCGACAGGGCGGCGATGAGCCGCTGGGTGAAACGGGCGTAGAAGACGTCGGCGGTCCAGCCCTTGACCTCGGACACGGCCTCGGGCGGGGCGTCATAGAGGGTCATCAGGTCCAGGTCCGACCCGGCCGTCATCTCGCGCGACCCGGCCTTGCCCAGGGCCACCACGGCGACCGCGCCGGGAAAGGCGCCGCCCAACCGTTCCGCCTCGACCAGGGCGGCAGGGGCCAGGATGCGCATGGCGGCGTCGGCCAGATCGGCATAGGCCCGGCCGGCGGCCTCGGGCCCCGCGCGCCCGGTCATGGCGTGCAGGCCGATGCGGAACATCTGTTCGCGGTGCAGACGCCGCACGGCGTTCATCGCCCCTTCGAAATCCTCCGCCTCGCCGGCCTCGCGCAGCATCTGTTCGCCCAGGCCGGTATCGTCGGACAGGTCGGCCAGAAAGCGGGCGTCCAGAATCCCGTCCAGGGCCGCCGGCTGACGGCCCAGGGTGCGGGCCAGGCGCGGCGCGAAGGCCATGACCCCCAGCACCATTTCGAACAATTTGGGCTGGTTCAGGAACAGGGCCTGAACCTGAACTCCGGCGGCCAGGCCCGAAAAGAAGACGGCGAACCGGCGAAAGGCCTCGTCCGGCGCGCCCGTGCGCGCCAGGGCCTCCAGCAGGCGCGGCGCCAGGCGGGTGAACAGTTCGCGGCCCCGCTCGGTCCGGGTCGCGGGAATGCGGCCGTGGTGCCAGGACCGGATGGTGTCGGCGACCGAGGCCGCCTCGGAAAAGCCCATGCGGCCCAGGGTCAGAAGGGTCTCGGGATCGTTCTCCACCCCGGTGAAGACCAGGCTGCCGTAGCTGGAGTCCAGATCTTCACCGCCTTCGAACAGTTCGCCGTAGCGGGCGTTGACCCGCGCCAGCAGCGCTTCGACATGGGCGTCGAAGGCGGCCAGATCGGCCCAGCCGGCCAGGGCGGCGACGGCGGCGCGCGCCTGGGCGCTCTCGGGCAGTCGGTGGGTCTGTTCGTCGTCCAGCATCTGGACCCGGTGTTCCAGCCCGCGCAGTTCGACATAGGCCGCCGACATCTCCTCGGCGACCGCGGTTGGAATGTGATCGGCGCCGGCCAAGGCGGTCAGGGCGTCGAGGGTGCGCGGCGCCCTCAGGTCCGGGTCGCGTCCCGCCAGTATCAGCTGCTGGGTCTGGGCGTAGAATTCGATCTCGCGAATGCCGCCCCGGCCCAGTTTCAGATTGGCGCCGGCGGCCTGAAGCCCCTCGCCCGTCTTGTGGACATGGATTTGCTTCTTGATCGACTGGATGTCCAGAACGGCGGCGTAGTCCAGGCTGCGACGCCAGACGAAGGGCCGCAGGGCCTTGACGAAACGGGCGGCCGCGCGGGGATCGCCCAGCACGGGCCGGGCCTTGATGAAGGCCGCCCGTTCCCAGTTCTGGCCGACGCTCTCGTAATAGGCCAGGGCCATGGGGGCGGCGACGACCGGCGGGGTCGAGGACGGATCGGGCCGCAGCCGCAGATCGACGCGGAAGACATAGCCGTCGGCCGTGCGTTCGCTCAGCAGGCCGGCGATCCCCTTGCCGACGCGATTGGCGAAGTCCTGCATCTCCTCGCCCTCGCGCAGGGCCAGGCCCATCAGGCGCGGCTCGAAAAAGAGGGAGATGTCGATGTCGGACGAATAGTTCAGCTCGTGCGCGCCATGTTTGCCCATCGCCAGGCCGAACAGGCCGGGGATGGGGCCGCGCGGATCGTCGGGCGGCGAGACCAGCCGCCCCCGCGCCCGCTGCTCGGCGGCGACGGCGCGCAGGGCGGCGCGGCAGGCGGCGTCGGCGAAGCCGGACAGGGCGCCGGTCACCTGATCCAGGTCCCAGACTCCCCCCAGATCGGCCAGCGCCGTCAGCAGGTGCAGATCGGCCTTCAGCACCCGCAGGGGCGCGCGCACATCGTCCGGTTCGGCGTCCAGGGCGTCGGTCTCGGCCAGGATGCGGATCAGGCCCGAGGTCGGGTTGGTCTCCAGCAGGCGGCGCAGATGGGCGGGGCGACGCCGCATCAGGCCGGCGAGATAGGGCGAGGCCCCCGCCACGGACGCCAGGGCCGGCCAGGCCGCGTCCAGAGTGTCGCGCCAGCCGTCGGATGCGGCGGCCTCGAACAGGGTTTCGTGCAGGCGTTCGGCGGCGGCGGGGTCGGCGACGGGACCGGCGGGGACGAGGCTATGCGCCAACGGAACTGAGGTTTTGGTTTCGGGCATCAAATCATCCGCTCATCCCGGCGAAAGCCGGGACCCAGTGCTTTCGCTCGGCAATGCGTTGGACCACGATCCAAGACACACTCACAAGCCTGAACGCCCAAAGAACTGGGTCCCGGCTTTCGCCGGGATGAGCGGAAATTAGGGGAGATCAGGTCGAGGCCGAGGCCGGCGGCAGAACCAGGGCCACGCGCAGGCCCGGCCCGTAACCCTCATAGGTGCCGGGGCCTTCGTCCAGCACCACCCGGCCGCCGTGCGCCTCGGCCACAGCCGTGACCAGAGATAGGCCCAGACCCGAGCCCGGCTCGGTGCGGCTGTTGTCCAGCCGCACGAAACGTTGGACCACCCGTTCGCGGTCCTCCTCCGGCACGCCGGGGCCGGTGTCGGTGACCGAATATTCGATCTCGCCGGACGACCGCCGCCGCGCCCGCAGCTTCACCGCCCCGCCGGAGGGCGTGTATTTGATGGCGTTGTCGATCAGATTGGCCAGGGCCTGTGCCAGGAAGGGTTGGTTGCCCTCGATCATCAGGCCGGTTTCGATCTCGGCCGAGAAGTCGATGTCCTTGTCCTCGGCCGCCGGTTCGTACAGTTCGGCCATGTCGGCGGCCAGGGCGGCCGCGTCCATCCGCTGGGGGTCCGGCGCCCCGCCCGATTGCAGCCGGGCGATGGCGAGCACGGTGT
The DNA here is from genome assembly GCF_055391505.1 of Brevundimonas sp. Br13. Taxonomy (NCBI): domain Bacteria; kingdom Pseudomonadati; phylum Pseudomonadota; class Alphaproteobacteria; order Caulobacterales; family Caulobacteraceae; genus Brevundimonas; species Brevundimonas sp. Br13. Next base: position 3,252,959 of record NZ_AP044008.1, read on the forward strand.
TGAAGGTCTTCAGCAGATGGTCCGCCTCGTCCAGGGCCACGCCCAGGGCGTCGACCCCGTCGATCCGGCCCGCCTCGGCGTCGATCAAGGCCACCTCCAGCTTGGCCCGCATCCGCGTCAGGGGCGAGCGCAGGTCGTGGGCGATGGCGTCGCCGGCATGGCGGATGGAGGCCATGGACGCCTCCAGCCGATCCAGCATCAGGTTCAGCCCCTGGCTGAGTTCGTCCAGTTCGTCGCCGGAATGGCGGATGGGGGCGCGGACCTTCAGATCCCCCTCCTGCACGGCTGAGACGACGCGGTTCAGCCCGGCCATGGCGCTTTCGACCCGGCGGCTGATGTAGAGGCCGCCCGCCAGGCCCAGCAGGATCACCAGGCCCATGGCGCCCCACAGGGCCTGGGTCAGGCGGGCCAGATAGTCCTCGACGTCGCCGATGTCGGCCCCGACGAACAGATGTTCGCCGCCCGCCAAACGGGTGTCGATGCCGATCGACTGGCGCCGCCGCACCCGGCCGTCTGCGTCGGTGTCGGTCAGGCGGAAGGGCTCCCAGTCGCCGGTGTCGATCCCCTCGGGCACGTCGGAGATATTGGCGGTGATGATCTTTCCGTCCGCCCCCTTCAGCACATACAGATAGGGGCCGGCGCGGATGGCGCGCTCGACCAGGGCCTGGTTCAGGGCGTCGAGGCCGCGGGTGCGATAGACGGCGGTCAGGGCCGCCCGCTCGGCCTCCACCTCCGCCTGGGCGCGACCTTGCGCCTCCGAGGCCGAGGCGAAATAGACATAGGCCAGGATCGCCCCCGCCGCCGCCACGAACAGGGCCAGGAACAGCAGCGTCAGCCGAAAGGGCGTGCGGCGAAGGAGGGAGGGAAGGCGCATGGGGCTTGTTAGTGGCGAGTGACGCGTGGCGAGTGGCGAGCAAGCGCAGGGACAGACAGAGGCTTCCGCGGGGCCTGACCATAAGTCGCCGCTCGGTCGCCAGCCTCAATCATTCTCGCCACTCGCCACTAACCACTCGCCACTCCGAACGTCACGCCTCCAACCGATACCCCGCGCCGCGAACCGTCTGAAGCATGGCCTTGTCGAAACCCTTGTCGATCTTGGAGCGGAGGCGGCTGATGTGGACGTCGATGACGTTGGTCTGGGGGTCGAAATGGTATTCCCACACCTTCTCCAGCAGCATGGTGCGCGTCACCGACTGGCCGGCGTGGCGCATCAGGAACTCCAGCAGCTGGAACTCGCGCGGTTGGAGGTCGATCTCTGTGGTTCCGCGATGAACCGTGCGGGCGATCAGATTCATCTCCAGATCGCCGACCTTCAGCACGGTCTGGACCCCGCCGGTCTCGCGGCGCCGCGCCAGGGCCTCGACCCGCGCGATCAGCTCGGCGAAGGCGTAGGGCTTGACCAGATAGTCGTCGGCGCCGGCCTTCAGGCCGGTGACCCGGTCCTCGACTTCGCCCAGGGCCGACAGGAAGAGGACCGGAGTCTGGTCCCCGCCCTTCCTGACCGTCTCGACCATGCCGACGCCGTCGAGACGCGGCATCATCCGGTCGACCACATAGACGTCATAGCCGCCCTTTTGCGACTCCAGCAGGCCGAAGGCGCCGTCCACGGCATGGGTCACCTCATGGCCGGCCTCGGTCAGGCCGCGCACCATGGCCGTCGCCGCCTCGGCGTCGTCCTCGACCACCAGAATCCGCATCGAAACCCCTCCCGGAATCAAAATCGCCGCCGATGGTAGCGCATCGGCGGCGATTCAGTGAGTTAAGGCTTGGTCAGATTACCGATCAGTTCTTGGACAGTTCGATCTTCGGGCGGGAAGCTCGACGCAGCCATCTCCTCGGTCAACAAAAATTGACGAAGCGGAATACAGTTTCAAGTTGACGACTGAACGACTAAAACGCGAACCAACTGAGCGCCACTTGGCATTCGACCTGGGAGATCAAACGTGAAGAGAACACTGATTGCTTTGAGCTTGTTGTCGTCAGCCATAGGTTCGTCCGCCCTCGCATCACCGACAGCGCCGTCTCACCAACCCACCTCCGTGCGGACGGTTATGGTCTGCATAACCAATCACTACCCAGATGGGGCGCCATTTTTAGACTGCCAGATCGTATATTTATACGACGACGAGATCATTCAAGCGTGATTTCTAAAAGTGAACAGCCCGCCATCAGAAATGATGGCGGGCTGTTTCGTGCTCTATTTTTTGAAAGTCAGCACATAGGGTACGTTGCCCTGACCCCGAACCCAGATCAGGAGATAAGCTCCGGATCGGCCAGACGCTTTCACCGAAGCTACGGCGTTTCGGAAGTCGTCCACGGTTCTTACGGGCGTATTCTGAACCTGCTGGACCACGACCCCTTGCCCAAGGCGGGCATCGACACCGGTTTCAACACCCATAATCGCCAAACCTTCGACGGAGGCCGGCGCGCCCAGACGTTGGCGCAGGGCTGGAGTGAGAGGAGTCAAGTTTAGACCTTCGACTGTGGCCGAAGCTCCCGAAGGATCGTTCGGAGCGGCTCCGCCTTGGCCGAGGCCGTTTTCGCTGTTCAGTTCCGTCTCAGAAGGGCGGGTACCGGATCGTGCCGTGATCGTTTGTCGGCGACCGTCACGCAGCACCTCCATCCGAAGCGTGTCTCCCGGCTTAGCCGCGCCAACTAAGCGCGTCAGCTTCGTCGATGAATCAATCACCTCGCCATTCAGCGAGACGACAAGATCGCTGAACCTGAGGCCAGCCTTGTCGGCCGGACCTTCAGGGGTGACCTCAGCAACGAGGGCGCCCTTCTGGTCGGCTTTCAGCCCCAAAGCACCCAACTCCTCGGTGGTTGGCGTACTGATTTTCACGCCGAGATAGCCTCTCTCAATCACCTCCCCACGCATCAAGCGCGACGTGATCTGCTTAGCGATTTCCGCCGGAATCGCGAAGCCTATGCCGACTGACGAGCCAGTTGGAGACAGAATGACGGAGTTGACACCAATAACGCGACCGTAGACATCAAAGGTCGGCCCGCCCGAGTTCCCGCGATTGATGGCGGCGTCGATCTGCAGAAAATCGGTGTATGCTGAAGAGGCATCCGGCAAGCTGCGGGCTTTCGCAGAGACAATCCCCGCCGTCGCCGTGCCGCCCAGCCCGAAGGGGTTGCCCACAGCGATCACCCAGTCGCCCACGCGGGGTTCGGCCGTTTCTTCAAAGCTGACGTATTTGAAGTTGTCGCCATCGACCTTGATCACGGCCAGATCGGTGGCCTCATCGCGCCCCACCAGACGCGCGGGCAGTTCGCGGCCGTCCGACATCTTGACCTTGATCTCGGTGGCGTCGGCGACGACGTGGTTGTTGGTGACGATGAAACCGTCCTGCGAGATGAAGAAGCCCGAACCGGCGCCCTGGGTGGTGCGGGGTTCGGCGTCTTCGCCGTCGCTGCGGCCCTGGGGCGGGACGAACTGGAACGGCAGGCCGGGGATTTGGAAGGCGCCGCCCTGGGGCTGATCCACCTTGACCGTCACGTCGATCTGGACGACGGCCGGGGCGACCTGGTCGAAGATGTCAGCAAAGCTGTTGGGCGCGCCGGGCGGAGGCGAGAAGCGGTCGCCGTTGGCGGGGACGGGGGTGATCCGGTTGACGGCCTGGGGGTCGGCGTGGGCGCCGGGCCAGGTGACGATCCCGCCCGCCGTCGCTCCCGCCGCCAGGGTCAGGCCGGCCAAGGCCCCGAGAATGAACTCTTTGCGCTTCAGCATCTTGTTCTTGCGATCCTCTGTCGGGGCCGCGCCCCGTCTCGCTCTTGATATAGGCCGAACGGGCATTACGCCAATTTCAGCGTTCGATGGTTGATCCCGACAAGCGCCCGTCGTGAGGCGAGCTTGCGTCAGGATCGCGGCGAAGCTTCTCATTTGCGAGAATGTCTTGCAGTCGATGTTCCTCCTGAGGCGAAAGGGGCGCGACCTCCATCGGGCGGCGACGCGCGCGCAGGATCAGCGTGCCCCCGGCCAGCAGGATGAGGGCGAAGGGGCCGAACCACAAAAGCCAGGTTCCGGCCCGCACCGGCGGGGTGAACAGGACATAGTCGCCGAACCGGCGCACCAGGTCCTGACGCACGGCCTGATCCGTGGCGCCGGCGGCGATCTGTTCGCGAATCAGGCGGCGCATGTCGCCGGCGACGCCCGCCGGACTGTCGGCGATGGCCTCGTGCTGGCAGACGACGCAACGGACATCCTTGAACAGGGCCTGGGCGCGGGCTTCCTGAGCCGGGTCGCTCAAGGGACGGTCGGGGGCGGCGGCGGGCTCGGCCGCCGTCAGCATCAGGGCCAGGAGCGGCGCAGCCAGCAGGATCGAGAGCCGCCTCACGCCGGCCTCCGCCGTCGCGCGCCGACGCCCAGCCGCAGCCGGCGATCCAGCAGGGACAACAGGCCGCCGAAGGCCATGATCATCGGCCCCAGGAAGATCAGCCGCGCCCAGGGATTCCAGTACAGGCGGACGACCCAGGCGGGAGCCTCAGTCGTTCCGGCCCGCTCGCCCATCACCACATAGACGTCGTCCAGACCCCGGAAATCCAGCCCCACCTCGGTCGTGGTCTGGCCGCCCGCGGGAAAGAAGCGGCGTTCGGCCGTGACGGTCTTCGCCCGACCCCGGTCGTTTGACGGTCGCACGGTCAGACGCCCCTGTTCGGCCAGATAGTTGGGGCCTTCGACCACCCGGACCTGATCCAGCGTGACGGTCCAGGGCCCGGCGGAGACGGTTTGGCCCAAGGTCAGGGCGCGGGCCGCCTCGGCCTTGAAGCCGGTCTCGACCACCGCCCCCAGGATGAAGACCCCCAGACCCAGATGGGCCAGGCTCATGCCCCAGGCGCCGAGCGGCAGACCCTTGAGGCGACGCAGGGTCTCGGCGGGCGAGGCGCGGAACAGCCGCGCCCGTTCGGCGACCTCGGCCAGGGCGCCCAGGATCAGCCAGGCGCCCAGGCCGATCCCGGCGGCGGCCAACGCCTTCTTCGGCGACCACAGGGCGTAGGCCGCAAGAGCGCAGACCAGCGACAGGCCCGCCGCGACCGCCAGCCTCTGCGTCGCCCCCGCCAGGTCGCCCCGCTTCCACGCCAGCAGAGGCCCCGCAGGCAGGATGATGAAGGCGACCGTCATCAGGGGAACGAAGGTGGCGGCGAAATAGGGCGGGCCGACCGAGATGGTCGCGCCGGAGGCCGCCTCCAGGATCAGGGGATAGAGGGTGCCCAAAAGCACGGTCGCCGCCGCCGCCGTCAGGAACAGATTGTTCAGCACCAGGGCGCCCTCGCGGCTGACCGGAGCGAACAGGCCGCCGCCCTTCAGCTGGGGCGCGCGCCAGGCGAATAGGGCGAAGGCGGCGCCGGCCGTGAGGCCCAGGATGGCCAGCAGCATCATCCCGCGCTGGGGATCAACGGCGAAGGCGTGGACGCTGGTCAGGACGCCCGATCGCACCAGGAAGGCGCCCAGCATGGAGAAGCTGAAGGCCAGGAGGGCCAGAAAGACGGTCCAGCCCGCCAGGGCCCCGCGCCGCTCGGTGACCACCGCGCTGTGCAACAGGGCCGCGCCCGCCAGCCAGGGCATGAAGCTGGCGTTCTCGACCGGGTCCCAGAACCACCAGCCGCCCCAGCCCAGCTCATAATAGGCCCAGAAGGAGCCCAGGGTGATGCCGACGGTCAGAAAGGCCCAGCTGGCCAAGGCCCAGGGGCGCACCCACCGGCCCCAGGCGGGCCAGAAGGCGGTCTGAGCCCGGCCCTCGATCAGGGCCGCGACCGCCAGGGAGAAACAGACCGAAAACCCGACATAGCCCGCGTAGAGCAGCGGCGGATGGACGGCCAGGGCCGGGTCCTGAAGCAAGGGGTTCAGCGAGGCGCCCTGGAAGGGGGCGGGGTCCAGGCGGACAAAGGGGCTGGAGGCAAAGACGGCGAAGCCCAGGAACAGCGAGCCCAGAGCGCCTTGGGTCGCCACGGCCGAGGCCTTCAGCCCGAACGGCAGGCCGCGCGCGCGGGCCAGGACGGCGCCGAAGACCGTCAGGACCAGGCACCACAGCAAGAGCGATCCCTCGTGACTGCCCCAGGCGCCGGCGACCTTGTACAGCATCGGCTTGTCGGTGTGGCTGTTGGCCGCGACGTTGGAGACCGAGAAGTCCGAAATGACGAAGGCGTAGATCAGGGCCGCAAAGGCCAGGGCCGTCGCCGCTGCGGCGCCGATCGCCGCCCCTTCAGCCGCCCCAGCCAGCACGGGGCTGCGCCGGGCCCGCCCCGCCGCCGACAGCACGGTCTGAAGCACCGACAGGGCCAGGGCCAGGGCAAGGGCGAAGGCCCCGAACTCGACGATCATAGGCTTTCAGCCTGCGGCCTGCTTGAGCGCGTGGTCTCGGTCGAGGTTTCCGGCCGCCACTCGCCCTTGGCCTTGATCCGGTCGGCGACCTCGCGCGGCATATAGTTCTCGTCGTGCTTGGCCAGGACTTGGCTGGCGTGGAAGACGCGGTCGGCGCCGAACGCCCCTTGCGCCACGATCCCCTGCCCCTCGCGGAACAGGTCGGGCAGGTCGCCGTGATACTGGACCTGGGTCGCGGCGATATTGTCGGTGACGGTGAAAACGACGACGCCGTCGCCAGACTTCCGCACGCTGCCCGTCTCGACCAGGCCGCCCAGCCGGATGTTGCGGCCTTCCGGCGCCTTGTCGACCGTGGCCTCGGACGGGGAGTAGAAGAAGGTCACGCTGTCCTGCATGGCCCACAGCGATAGGCCGACCGCCAGGGCCAGGATCGGCGCCACGGCGGCGACGACCCACAGGCGACGGCGCGCCTTCGGCGATTTCGGCAGCCAGCTCATGACTTAGCGGTCCCGCTCCCCCACGGATTTTTCTTTCCGTCTACAGAGGCCGGCGCCCCGCGCCAACGGCTCATTCCGCCCTCGGCAGGCGGCGTTCCAGATCCTTGCGACGCGGATCGGCCGGATCGAGGGCGGCGATCAGCGGCGTCCACATGGCCCGTGTCGTGGCCGCATCACCTCGACGCAGGGCCGCCTCGCCCAGGAAGAAGCGGGCGCCCAGCTGATCGGGATCGTGTTTCACCGCCTGGCGGAAGGCGGCCTCGGCGTCGGCGCCGATCTGGTCGTCATTGGCCCGCACCAGGCTTTCGCCCAGCCGCGCCCAGGCCTGGGCGTTCTCGGGCTCCCGCTCGATCAGCCGACGAAAGGCCGAGGCGGCGCCCAAGGGGTCGTCGGCGGCGAAACGGGCCGCGCCCAGCATGGCCAGGGCCTGGGGGTCGTTCGGTCGATCCTGGGCCGCGCGCGCCGCCACGGCCGCCAGTTGGGCCGGCTCCAGCGTCTCCAGCCGCGTGGCCCAATCATCGACCCGCCGCTGATAGGCCTGATCCGGCAGGCCCGGCGATCCCGTCAGAACATAGAGGCCAAGGGCGGCGGCCGTTGCGGCGGCGATCCCGCCCAGAACCCACAGCCGGTCGCGACGATCGGTCTTGGGCGCCGGCGTCGTCCCTGCCTGCCCGGCCAGCAGACGCCGGGCCGCCTCGGCGCGCGCGGCCGTGTGGGCGGCCTCGTCCAGCAGCCCGCGCGCTTTCAGCCGGTCCAGTTCGTCCAGTTCGCGCGCCCCGATCTCGGCCTGTGTCGCCGGAGTCGGGTCAGCGCCGGAACGCGCGCCGGTCAGCACCAGAAGGGCCGCGCCCGCCGCCGCGAGGCCGGTCATTATCCAGAAAGCGATCATCCCCGCCGTCTATCGCATCAGGCGGCGGCGGGCGAGGCCCCTTGGGTCGCCAGAAGCGCCTCGGCGGCGGCGGCGCGACGTCGCACCGCCCGCGCGGCCTCCAGCGCGTCGATCAGGGTCAGGAACCGCGCCGCGACGCCGATCAGACGCAAGGGGCCCTCCGGCTGGGCGACCTGGCCGTCCGCCAGATGATCCAGGGCCTCATTGGCCCAGGTGGACAGATAGTCGGTCAGCTCGGTCTTCAAGGCCATCCGATCCGCCTCGCAGCCGAAGACGGCGGCGGCGCCTCTCAGCCCCCCGACAGCGTTCAGCAGGGCGGCGGCGGCCTCGACCGCATCGCCCGTCGCGGGCGCGTCCAGCCAGGGCGACAGCCGCGTCATCCGGCCGCTCAGCGTCTGCCGCTTCATCGGCAGGGCCGCATGGACGGCGGCCGAGGCGGACTTCATCAGGCCCGACATCTGACCCGCCACCTGAATCCGCGCCATCCGGGCGGCTCGGCCCCAGGGCGAGGCCGGCCGCAGTTGCAGACACAGGTCGATCTCGCCCAGCACCCCCGCGCACCAGGCGACCTCCTGAACCACCTCGGCCATGGCGGCCTCGTCCGGGCTGGGCCGGGCGGCGGCGATCCGTGCGACGCGCGTCGTGACCGAGGCCAGCAGACGTTCGACGAAGACGCCCATGTCCGAATGGCTCAGCATCGTCTCCTTATCGGCAAGGCGATTGGTGCGGGTCACGACACGCAGCATCCGTTCGGGTTCGGCGACATGGGCGAACAGGATGTCGACCATCCGGCGCCCGCCTTCGGGCGAGACGGCCAGACAGTCCTGGATCAACAGGCGCAGTCCCGCCGCCTGTTCGTCGTCGGGGCGGTCGAGCCACGCAGGCAGGCGCGGCGTGGCGGTTCGCGCCAGGGGCGCCAGGTCGAAACAGCCGGCCAGCTCCGCCGGGCTCGGCGCGGGGACGGCGGCGGGCGACAGGTTGGGGATCGGCGCGGGCGGTGACGGGTCAGGCCAGACGTCGCCGGGCCGGTCCCGCAGCACGGCCGCCGCCCGGGCGCACAGACGATCGGCGACCAGGGTCCAGTCGCCGTGCGACGGAGCCGCCCCGTCCAGCAGGCTGAGGAAGGGCTCTTCGCCGGTCTTGGCCTCGCGCCACACACGCGCCAGGACCGACCGGGGAAAGGTCAGGGCCGCCACCTGGTCGGCGCGGGGGCGAAACAGGGGCGCCAGGGGCGCGAACGCCCGGTCCCGACGGGCGCGATCGCGGATTTCCGCCTGAACCAGGATCGCCAGCTCGGCCGCCTTGTCGCCCGGCAGTCCGCCGACAGCCGCCTCCAGCTGCGCCAGACCGTCATCGGGGCAGGCCTGGACGACCGCCTCCAGGGCGGCGCGATGGGCGGCGGACAGGGCAGGCAAGACGGTTCCCTGGGCAAGATTTGAGGCCCGACCCTGCACCAATGTGGTTAACAACGGCTTGGCGCCCCTTGAGCCGGTCGCGCGGCGCGCCATATTCCCGCCACGACCACGCCAGGCGCCATTCGCCGCAGGAACGGGAGCGCCCATGCCGGTTATCGAGATCCAAGGTCTGACCAAGACCTATCCGTCGGGTCTTCAGGCCCTGAAGCGGGTCGATCTGACCATAGACAGGGGCGAGATCTTCGCCCTGTTGGGGCCGAACGGGGCCGGCAAGACCACCCTGATCTCCATCATCTGCGGCATCGTCAACGCCTCCACCGGGACTGTGGTCGCCGACGGTCACGACATCCGCAAGGATTTCCGCGCCGCTCGGATGAAGATCGGCCTGGTGCCGCAGGAGCTGACCACCGACGCCTTCGAGACGGTGCTGGCCACCGTCACCTTCAGCCGGGGCCTGTTCGGCAGGCCGGGGAACCCCGCCCTGGTCGAACAGATCCTGAAGGACCTGTCGCTGTGGGACAAGCGCGACGCCAAGATCATGACCCTGTCGGGCGGGATGAAGCGGCGGGTGATGATCGCCAAGGCCCTGAGCCACGAGCCGGACATCCTGTTCCTGGACGAACCGACCGCCGGGGTGGACGTGGAACTGCGTCGCGACATGTGGGCCATGGTGCGCAAACTGCGCGAACGCGGCGTCACCATCATCCTGACCACCCACTATATCGAAGAGGCCGAGGAGATGGCCGACCGGGTGGGGGTGATCCTGAAGGGCGAGCTGATCCTGGTCGAGGAGAAGACCGCCCTGATGAAGAAGCTGGGCAAGAAGACCCTGACCCTGAACCTGGTCGAGCCCCTGACCACCCTGCCCGCCGACCTGGCGGACTGGGACCTGAGGCTGAGCCCAGACGGGGGCGAGCTGGAATACAGTTTCGACGCCAACGCCGAAGATACCGGCGTGCCCGCCCTGATCCGCCGGCTGGACCGGCTGGAGATCGGCTTCAAGGATCTGAACACCCGCCAGAGCTCGCTGGAAGACATCTTCGTCAGCCTGGTCCATCGCGACGGAGAGGCCGCCTGATGACCTTCAACGGATACGGCGTTTGGGCCATCTATCGGTTCGAAATGGCCCGGGCGCTTCGCACCCTGTGGCAGAGCGTGGTCACCCCGGTGATCACCACCGCCCTCTATTTCGTCGTCTTCGGCGGCGCCATCGGCGGTCGGATGCAGGCGGTGGACGGGGTGGCCTACGGCGCCTTCATCGTGCCGGGCCTGATCATGCTGAGCCTGTTCACCCAGTCGATCTTCAACGCCTCCTTCGGCATCTACTTCCCGAAATTCACCGGCACCATCTATGAGATCCTGTCCGCGCCGGTGTCGTCGCTGGAGGTGGTGATCGCCTATGTCGGGGCGGCGGCGACCAAGTCGGCGGTGCTGGGGCTGATCATCCTGGCGACGGCGGCCCTTTTCGTGCCGCTTCAGGTGCTGCACCCGGTGATGATGCTGGCCATGCTGGTGCTGATTTCGGTGACCTTCAGCCTGTTCGGCTTCATCATCGGCATCTGGGCCGGCAGTTTCGAACAGCTGAACTTCATTCCCATGCTGATCGTCACGCCCCTGACCTTCCTGGGCGGCTCCTTCTATTCGATCGACATGCTGCCGGAGGGCTGGCGCACGGTCGCCCTGTTCAATCCGGTAGTCTATCTGATCTCGGGCTTCCGCTGGACCTTCTACGGCCAGGGTGACGTGGCGATCGGGATCAGCGTGGCCGCCACCCTGGGCTTCTTCGCCCTGTGCCTGGGGGTGGTCATGTGGATGTTCAAGACCGGCTATCGGCTGAAGGCCTAGACTTCCAAGTCCAGGCGTCACGAAACCGGCCAGATCGCCAGCGATTAGAGCAACATGTCCGACGATAAGAAGACCGTTTCCGATCCAGCGCCCCAGCCGTCCCCTGGCGAACCCTTCGTCCGCAAGGCGGTCACCTGGGGTCGGATGCCCGTGACGACCTTTCACGTCGGCCCGGTGCCCGTCGCGCCCAATCCGCTGGACCGGATTCCGGATCGGCCGCCGCTGAAGACGCCGTTGACCACTGCGCCCGAGGGGCGAGCGCAAGGTCGGCAAGGTCAGGCGTCCGGCCTGCTTCAGGGCGGCCTGCAGCCGCAGCGCCCCGCGCCCGCGCCGCGTCCGAGAGCCGGCGCGAGCATTCTGGCCGGTTCGTTGATCCCTCAGGCCCGTCCCGCCCCGGCTGCGCCCCCGACGCCCGCCCCGACGCCCGCCCCAGCGGATTCGACGCTTCGCCCGCTGCCCGCCGCGCCCCAGCCTCTTGCGGAGCCTGCGCCGTCCGCTCTGGAACGGCCGCCTGCCCAGGCGACGCGGCCCGAGACGGACGCCGCCGCCCCCCCTGTCGGCGCTCCTGTCGACGCCGCCCAGATTCCCGAGATCACGCCGACCACTCCCGTTGCACGTCGAGCAGAGAAGGCGCCGTCGCGTCTGCCGCTCTATGTCGGGGCTGGACTGGTCGTCGCCGCCTTGCTGGGCGGCGGACTGTGGTTCGCCCTGCGTCCCGCCCCCGCCCCTGCTCCCGCCGCCCCGCCGACAGTCCCGGCCGCCGCAGCGCCCATCCAGGCTGAAACCGCTCCGGCGCCCTCGGCGGCGGTGGTCGAGGCGGAAGCGCCCGCTGCCGAACCGGCGCCTGAGCCCGCTTCCACATCAGCGCCCGCGCCGGCCGAGACCACGCGGACACCCCCCGCGCCGGCCGCTCGCCCGACGACGCCTCCAGCCGCGACCGCGTCCCGCCCGACCCAGAGCCAGACCCAGACGCCCGCGACGACTCCGGCGCCCAGCCAAACGGCGCCGGCCGTCCAACCCCCGGCGGTAGTCATCGTGCCGCAGACGCCGCCCCCGACCGCCGCGCGCCCCACCCAGACCGATCCCGACGCCCCGATCGTCACCCGGCCCCAGCCGCTCGACTGAGATTTCGATCTCGTCTCCTCTCCAGTTCGCGGCGAGGAGACGACGGCGGCTCACGCCGTGCGGATGATCCCGCCGCTCGCCGCCACCGGCCAGGGCGTCAGCCGCCCGCCGGCGCAGGGGCCGCCCTTGCATTCGCCGGTCAGGGGCTCGAACACCGCCCCGTGCCAGCCGCACAGGATCAGGCCGCCGTCGGGCGTCAGATAGCGGTCCAGCTCGACCGCGATGGGAAAGCCTGCGTGGGGGCAGCGGTCGACCCAGCCCGCGACGACCCCATCCTTTCGCACCACGAAGCCGTGGAAGAAGGCCTCGCCGATCTGAAGCACGAAGCCGCGCGCGCCGGGATCGGCGATGTCGCCCTCGGCGCACAGGGCGACGCCGGGCGGCGTCTTCCAGACCCGTTTGCGCTCGGTTTCGCCTTCAGACACGTTCGGCCTTCAGCGGGCGTGACAACAGGCCGTCGATCAGGCCATCGACGGTGATCTCGCCCGCCAGCAGGGCCGCGATGCCCTCGGCGATGGGGGTCTCCACGCCCAGACGGGCGGCCAGGGCGCGCACGGCCGGCGCGCTCTCATAACCCTCGGCCACCGACCGCTTGCCGGCCAGGGCCTGTTCCACCGTCTGGCCCTGCCCCAGGGCCAGACCCAGGCTCATATTGCGCGACTGAGGGCTGGAGCAGGTCAGGACCAGATCGCCCAGGCCGCACAGGCCCGCCACCGTCTCGGCCTGTCCGCCCATGGCGACGGCGAGCCGGGTCATTTCCGCAAAGCCGCGCGTGATCAGGGCGGCGTGGGCGCTGCGCCCCAGCTGACGCCCCTCGGAGACGCCGCAGGCGATGGCCAGGACGTTCTTCAGCGCCCCGCCCGCCTCGGCCCCGATCAGGTCGGTGGCCAGATAGGGCCGAAAGCCCGGCGCCGACAGGGTGCTCAGCAGGGCCTGACCCAGGGCCGGATCGGCGCAAGCCAGGGTGACGGCGGTCGGCAGGCCGCGCGCCACCTCGCCCGCGAAACTGGGGCCGGACAGGACGGCGGCCGGGGCGTCCGGCAGGGTCTCGGCCAGAACCTCCGTCATCAGCTTCATCGTGCCCCGCTCGACTCCCTTGGAGCAGAGCACCACCGGCACGCCGGCGCGGTGATAGGGCGCAAAGGCGGTCAGGGTCGCGCGCATATGCTGGGCCGGCGGCACGGCCAGGATCAGGTCGCAGTCGCCCAAGTCGGCCAGATCAGCGGTGAATTTGAGCCCCTCAGCCAAGGGCACGCCCGGCAGATACAGGTCGTTGGCGCGCGTCGTTCTCAAGGTCTCGACCAGCTGGGGCTCACGCGCCTGAAGCGTCGTATCCAGTCCGGCGCGGACGCAGACCTGGGCCAGGGCGGTGCCCCAGGCGCCGGCGCCGATGACCCCTGCGGTGCGGAATTCCATGCGCCCTCCCGAGGCGTTCTCGTTCGTCATGCCTTTGCGCCCTTGCGGCCGGGCTTGTGCGAAGGATCGGCCAGGGCGCGCGCTTCGTCCAGCGGCCATCGCGGCCGGGCGACCACGTCGATGTCGCTGGTCAGCCCGAGCGCCAGCCGTTCGGCCCCCGCCAGGGCGATCATGGCCGCATTGTCGGTGCAATAGGCCATCGGCGGCGCCAGGAAGTCGAAACCGTGTTTCGCCGCCGTCGCCTGCAAGGTCGCGCGAATGGTCTTGTTGGCGGCCACGCCGCCAGCGACGACAAAGAGGCGATGATCGTGGGTCTCGGCATAGGCGGCCAGAGCCCGTTCGGACCGGTCGGCCAGCTGCCGGGCGATGGCGGTCTGGACCGCGTCGGCCAGATCGGCCTTGTCCTGGTCGGTTTCGCAGGTCTGGGCGATGCGGAAGGCGGCCGTCTTCAGACCCGAGAAGGAGAAGTCGCAGTCCTTGCGTCCCAAGAGGGCGCGCGGCAGGTCGATCTTCGATCCGTCGCCCTGCTGCGCCAGCCGCTCCAGCGCCGGCCCGCCCGGATAGCCCAGACCCAGGGCCTTGGCGATCTTGTCGAAGGCCTCGCCCGCCGCATCGTCTATGGTGGCGCCGATCCGGCTCATGTCGCCGACGCCCCGCACCTCCAGAATCTGGCAATGACCGCCTGAGACCAATAGCAGCAGGAAGGGATAGGCGACCTCCTGCCCCAGACGGGCCGAGACCGCGTGGCCTTCGAGATGGTTGACCGCCACCAGGGGCAGGCCGCGCGCCAGGGCCGCCGCCTTGCCGAAGCTGAGACCGACCATGACGCCGCCGACCAGACCCGGTCCGGCCGTCGCGGCGATCCCGTCCAGACCGTCGTAGCCCAGGCCGGACTCGGCCATGGCGCGGCGCGTGACCTCGGCGATCATCTCCACATGGCTGCGGGCGGCGATTTCGGGGACGACGCCGCCATAGGCCGCGTGGTCGTCGATCTGGCTGTGAACGACCGAGGACAGCACCTCGGCCCGGCCGCCCCGTTCGGACGGGTGCAGGCGCACCACCGAGGCGGCGGTTTCGTCGCAGCTGGTCTCCAGACCCAGCACCGTCAGGGCTTCACCAGGACGAGGGGGGACATCCCGTCCAGTTGCCGCTGCGGCGCCGCTGCTATAGTCGGCGGAACTCTCCATCGGATCGAGGTAGCGATCCGGCGTCCGGTAAGCAACGCTCATGACCCTTCCCCTCCGCATCGGCACCCGGCGCTCCAAACTGGCCCTGGCCCAGTCGGGCATGATGCAGCGGGCCATCGGCCGGGCCCTGGGCATAGCCGAGGCCGAGATCGAAACGGCCGTGCCTCTGGTCGAGATCGTCACCACCGGCGACCGCGTCCAGGACCGCCGCCTGATGGAGCTGGGCGGCAAGGCCCTGTTCACCAAGGAGATCGAGGAAGCCCTGCTGGACGGCCGGATCGACATCGCCATCCATTCGATGAAGGACGTCCCGGCCGAACAGCCCGAGGGCCTGTGCATCGCCGCCATTCCGAAACGCGAGGACGCCCGCGACGCCTTCGTCAGCCGTGACTTCGAACGTTTCGACGCCCTGCCCATCGGCGCCCGTCTGGGCACCGCCAGCCTGCGCCGACAGGCCCAGGCCCTGGCCCTGCGCCCCGACCTGAAGGTCGAGATGCTGAGGGGCAATATCGACACCCGGCTGCGCCGCGCCGCCGAGGGCGATTTCGACGCCATTCTGCTGGCGGTTTCCGGCATGACCCGGCTGGGGGTGACCGAGCACATCCGCGAAAAGCTGTCGCCGGACGCCTTTCTGCCCGCGCCGGGCCAGGGCGCCCTGGCGATCCAGACCCGCGCCGAGGATATCGAAGCCCCGTGGGTCGCCGCGCTGAACCACGCCCCGACCGCCGTCGCCGTCGCGGCCGAGCGCGGGGCGATGACGGCGCTGGAGGGGTCGTGCCGGACGGCGGTGGGCGCCTACGCCTTGATCGACGGCGACACCCTGCGGCTGACCACGGAAATGCTCAGCCCCGACGGCTCGGCCCGCTGGCGCCGCGTCGGCGAACTGTTCCAGCCGACCGAGGCCGACGCTCGCGCCCTGGGCGAAAAGCTGGGGGCCGAGGTCCACGCCTTCGCCGGCGACCAGGAGGTCGATCCGGCGAGCCTGGACGGATGACCGCCGCCTTCAGCCCGGCCTCGGCCAAGCCTCGCGTCTGGATCACCCGGGCCGAGCCGGGGGCATCGCGCACCGCCGCCCGCCTGCGCGACATGGGGTGCGAGCCCCTGATCCAGCCGCTGCTGGCGGTGGAGCCCCTGACCCCGCCCCTGCCCGATCTGGACCGCTTCGCCGCCCTGGCCTTCACCAGCGCCAACGGGGTCGCCGCCTTCGCCGCCCTGACGCCGCGCCGCGACCGACCGGTCTTCGCCGTCGGCGAGGCCACGGCCGGGGCTGCGCGCGAGGCCGGATTTGTCGCCGTGCGCTCCGCCGACGGCGACCTGACCGATCTCGCCCGATTGATCGCCGCCGAATTAAGCCAGGCCGTCCTGCTGGCGCCCCTGGCGGAAACCCCGGCGGGGGATTTAGCCGCCGCGCTCCACGCCGCACAGGCCCGCGACGTGGCGGTCCAGGCCCTGGCCGTCTATCGAACGGCCTGGGTAATTCAGGTCGATCCGCCCCCTTTCGACGCGGTCCTGATCCATTCCCCGCGCGCCGCGCAGGCCCTGGCGTCCTGGGCGGCCGCCTCGCCGACCCGCCTGGCCCAGGCGGTCTGCGCCTGCATCTCCGCCGCCGCAGCCGCGCCCCTGACCCCGCTCGGCTTGACACCGGCGGTGTCAGAACAGCCGAACGAAACGACATTGTTGAAGACCTTGAAAGCGGCGCTTGGCAAGCGCGACGCGCCCGTATAAAGAGCGCGTCTCGCACGGGCCGTTTCCGCCCGCGCGACCGGGCCGCTTTAGCTCAGCCGGTAGAGCACCTCATTCGTAATGAGGGGGTCAGGTGTTCGAGTCACCTAAGCGGCACCACTTTTCCCCAGTTGCCCCTGAGACGATCGTGCCTCGGCGAAAGCCGCGCTGAATTAGGGATGTTAGGCAGAATTTTATTAGGCCGCGGCCGTTATGGGGGGCGCCTTCAGGGACGCGGCCGTCCCACCTTGACGCGGGCCGCAGGAAGGCGCGTGATTTCGGCCTGTTGTTCAACGATGGACATTGAGTCGCGCGGCGATCGGCGGAGCCGCTTTCATCCCTGAGTAGCCTTAGACTCCCATTCTGAGTACGTACCATCCCTCTAATGCAGAGCTTTGGCTTGACGGCATGGAGGATTTCGGGCCTGACGGCCTCTAATATCGTTCCGAAGGTTGTTATGAGCGACGCAGTAGACCCCGTTGACATCGCGATCGGCGCCCGCATCCGCGCCCGCCGCGAAGAACTCCGCATCACCCAGGCCCAGCTGGCGGCCGGCGCAGGCGTGACCTTCCAGCAGATCCAGAAGTACGAGCGCGGCGTGAACCGTGTCTCGGCTGCGCGTCTGCTGCAGATCGCCGCCGTGCTGAAATCGACCGGCGCGGCCCTGCTGGGCGAACTGGACACCGCCGAGGGCGACGATCTGGTTCTGGCTCAGCCGGGCGTATCGGAACTGCTGTCGGCCTTCCGCGCCATCGGCGACGGCGACAAGCGCGACGCCCTCCTGGTGGTGGCCAAGGGCCTGCGCGGCTGAGATCAGAGCGGCGGCTGCAGCAGTCGGTTGACCGCCGCCCCCTGCCCCGCGCCGACGGCGAAATCCGCCAGCCAGATCTGGACGGCCTCCAAGGCGCGGGCGTCCAGACTGTCCGAACGGCCGGAGTCGGCGATGTTCTGACGGACGATCTCCAAAAGACAGGCCGCCTCGGTCGCGCTGGACGGCGCGTGTTTCAAGAGGCGGGCCTCGGCCTCCACCATCGGCCCCAGGTCCAGTTCGGCCAGCAGATTGTCGTCGCTGGCGGCGACGCCAGCCGCTCCAAGGGTGTCGGCGATGCGGGCGGTCTCGAACCACGATCGAAAGAGCGGCATGAAGGCCGGGGCGGTCGAAGCGGTCACTGATACAGTTCCTTCTTTAAAGCGAAAGCGCGCGGCGTTCTTGACTAGGACGGGTTCGCGCATAGGGGGCCGCATTGGCCTCCCACACGCCGAAGATCGCCAGAAGCAGCAGTTCGAACCAGACCACCATCCGGGCCGAAACCATCGACCACATCAGGGGTTGGGACGCGCCGAGCGCGGCGAAATGGGTCGATAGAGCGATCAGTTGTGCCCCGGCCGCCAACATCAGCCACCACCGTTGATAGACGAGCGCCAACCCCGTCAGCAGGCCGAACATGCCCAGGGAGAGGCCCGCCACCGCCCAACGGAAGCTGCCGATCGTGAGGTGATCCAGGATCGGAGAGCCGAACTGGAGGGCCAGGAGGCCCGCCAGAACCAGCCGCTCCGGCGTCCGACCCTTCCAGGCCAGCAGCGCCATGGCGCCGTAGGTCAGGGCTTCCAGCAGGATCGAGAGGGGCGAGCCCACCGGCGGGACCGATCAGGCCGCGACGGAAAGAACGGGGGCGACGGGATTACCGGTCTTGTCTTCGCGCGTGCCGTCCAGGTTCCAGCCGATCTGATGGTCCTCGGCGACCTTGGCCAGTCCGTCATGCGCCGAAATGACCGCGCCGCGCACCTGGGTCAGTTGGCTGAGGCCCTGAACCATGTCGGCGAGGACCGCCTGGCCCACTTCCGCGGCCAGATGCGCCTCAGCACGGCTTTCCAGGGCCGTCTGGACCAGTCTGCAGACCTCGATCATCGCCCTGTCCACGGCGTGTTCGGTCGTTCGGATTTGTCGCGCCACCCTGACGCCGACCTGAATATTTCTCATGGCTCGCCCTCCTGCTCAAAGCCGCTGCGTCAGCGCACC
Organism: Brevundimonas sp. Br13; assembly: GCF_055391505.1. Classification (NCBI taxonomy): domain Bacteria; kingdom Pseudomonadati; phylum Pseudomonadota; class Alphaproteobacteria; order Caulobacterales; family Caulobacteraceae; genus Brevundimonas; species Brevundimonas sp. Br13. Next base: position 3,271,400 of record NZ_AP044008.1, read on the forward strand.
GCTTCGGGGGCGATCCGGTCGAACAGGGATGGAAGCACCATGCCCGCCGTCACAATCCCGATGGCGAGCAGAAGAGCGATGGCGGAACCCGCGACGATGATCCCCAGCCGCGCGACGACCCCACGGGGCGGAGCGGGAAGGAACCAACCGGCATCCCCGGCGGCTTCCGCATCGCCGGACTGTTCGGCCGACGCCGGGCCAACTGAGCCGTCTTCCGTCGCTTCGGGAATGAGTATCGAATGCCCTGAGTAGCCGTTACTCAGCCGGCGCGCGGCCAGCTTGCGGTCCGAAACCCCCAGCTTGCCGTAGGCCCGGTGCAGGTGGTTGCCGACCGTGCGAGGCGAAATCCCCAGACGCGCGGCGATTTCCTTATCCTCCAGTCCCTGGCCCGCCAGGCGGACGCATTCCCTCTCTCTCGGCGACAGGTTTTCGGACATCACGCGCTCCCCCGTCTGTCATAACGGATTTCCGCGCCTCGACCAGACCGGGGTCTCGGATATAGCTGGGCAAGAGTCAGGACATCACTTGAACATATAAGCATATGTTTATATGTCTTCACGCCTGACACTGACAGGAGCCTCTCTTGGCCGCTCGTTCCTCCTTCCTCTTCACCTCGGAAAGCGTGTCCGAAGGACACCCGGACAAGGTCGCCGACCGCATCTCGGACACCGTCGTCGACGCCTTCCTGTCCAAGGACCCCGAGGCCCGCGTCGCCTGCGAAACCCTGGTGACGACCCAGCGGATCGTGCTGGCCGGCGAGGTCCGCGCCACCCAGCCGGGCAACACCAAGGAACAGAACGAAGCCTTCACCCAGTCGATCATCGACAGCCTGGAGCCCCTGGTTCGCGCTGCGGTCAAGGACATCGGCTATGAGCAGGACGGCTTCCACTGGGCGACGGCGGACTACGCCTGCCATCTGCACGCCCAGTCGGCCGACATCGCCGTGGGCGTCGATTCGACCAATGAGAAGGATGAGGGCGCAGGCGACCAGGGCATCATGTTCGGCTACGCCTCGAACGAGACGCCGGAGCTGATGCCGGCGACCCTGCAGTACAGCCACAACATCCTCAAGCGCCTGGCCGAGGTGCGCCACGCCGGCGGCTCGCAGCTGGAACCTGACGCCAAGAGCCAGGTCACGATCGAATACGAAAACGGCAAGCCCAAGCGCGCCGCCTCCATCGTCCTGTCGACCCAGCACGCCAAGGGTCTGAGCGCCGCCCAGGTGGCCGAGATCGTCAAACCCTATATCCTCGAGGTGCTGCCGGAAGGCTTCACTGACGATAAGACCGTCTGGCACATCAATCCGACCGGCATTTTCGAGATCGGCGGGCCGGACGGCGACGCCGGACTGACGGGACGCAAGATCATCGTCGACACCTACGGCGGCGCAGCGCCCCACGGCGGCGGCGCCTTCTCGGGCAAGGACCCGACCAAGGTGGACCGCTCGGCCGCCTACGCCTGCCGCTATCTGGCGAAGAACGTCGTGGCGGCGGGTCTGGCCGATCGCTGCACCATCCAGATCTCCTACGCCATTGGGGTCGCGGAGCCCCAGTCGATCCACGTCGATCTACACGGCACGGGCAAGGTGTCCGAGGCCGTGCTGGAAGACAAGCTGCTGGGCCTGATCGGCGGCGCCACGCCGCGCGCCATCCGCCAGCACCTGGGGCTGAACAAGCCGATCTACGCCCGCACGGCCGCCTATGGCCACTTCGGCCGCGCGCCGGACGCCGACGGCGGCTTCAGCTGGGAAAGGACCGATCTGGTCGATCAGTTGAAGGCCCTGGCCTGAGACCTCAGCCGGCCTGATCCTCCAGGGTCAGGCCGCGCACCCCCGCCAGATTGGCGCCCGTCAGATCGATCTGGCGGGTCTGGGCGCCGTGCATGACGGCGCGGCCCAGATCGGCGCTCGTCAGCACCGCCCGGCGCAGATCCGCGCCGGACAGGTCGGCGCCCCGCAGATTGGCGCCGGTCAGGTCCGCCGCCAGCAGCCGGTCGGCCCCGATCAGCAGCGGCCCCAGTTGCGCCCCGCGCAGGTCCGCCCCGCTCATCTTGGCGTTCTTCAGCCGCGCGCCGCGCAGATCGGCGCGGTAGAGTCGCGCCGAGCGCAGGTCGGCGTTCTCCAGATGGGCGCCCTGAAGCTGCACCCCCTCCATGTCCAGGCCGTAGAAGACCGCCCCCTTGGCCGACAGGGCGGTCAGGTTCAGGCCGGTGATCGACTTCAGCGGGCGCAGATCGACACCGTCGAAAACCGAAGGCTGCCCCTCCGTCCCGCCCGTCTCGCACCAGCGGGCGTGTTCGCGCAGCATTTCCGCCGCCGGCATGCGATCGACCGAGGCGCCGGCGGACCGGTCGTCGGTCAGGGTTCCTTCCATATTGGCGCCGTCGGCGCGCCACATCGTCATCTTGCAGCCCACCAGGATGGCGTCGCGCATGTCCGCCCCCGACAGGTCGGCGCCCGACAGGTCGGCCCCGGCCAGGTCCGCGCCGCGGAAATCGGCCTGTTTCAGATTGGCGCGGACCATTTTGCAGTCCTTCATCACCGCGCCCGAGAAGTCGGCCTTGATGGCGATGACGCCCGACATGCGCGAACGCTGCAGATTGGCCCCGGCTAAACAGGCGCCCATCATTTCGCTTTCCTGGCGCTGACGCGGTTCAATGACCTTGAACCCCAGTTTGGCGTCGGCGGCGGCGATGGTGCCTTCGCGCAGATCGGCCTCGAACAGGTCCGCGCCCGACAGGTCCGCCCCGCGCAGACAGGCGCCGCGCAGATCGGCCCGACGCAGGCTGGCGTCCGCCAGGACGACGTCCTGCATGTCCGCGCCGAAGAAGTTGGCGTTGTCCAGCCTGGCGCCGGTCAGGTCGCAGTTTTCCAGACAGGCGGCGGCGAAATCCGCATCGGCCAGATTGCGGCCCCTCAGGCTGAGGCCCGAGATGTCCATCCAGGCGAAGACGGCGCGGGCGCCGCCGGGGCGGGCCTGGAACAGGCGGTCGTGCCGGGCGCAGATCACGTCCAGTTCCGCCTGGGTCAGGCGCTTGCGCACGATGGGTTCAGCCGCCTGCATTCGATCAGCCTAGGCCCGGCTGATTTAAGAAAGCCTTTAGCGACAGTTGCTTGTCACTCGGTCAGCAGGCCCTGATCACGCAGGGCGTCGGCCAGCTCTCCCGACGAGGTCCATAGGCGCGTATAGCCCGCCTCCCCCAGCCGCTTCAGCTCGGTGACCAGGTCGGCCTTGGGCGAGGCGACGAAACGGCCGTCGAAACCGGCGCCGTCCTTGCTGACCCGCACCAGGGGCCGGCCGGTTTCCAACCGGTGCAGAAACCCCTCGCACAGGGCCGCGCCCTCCTCGCACATAAGGCCTGTTTCGACCGTCAGCCCCTCGGCGCGCAGGCGTTCGGTGCCCCGGCCGGCCGCAAAGGGCGACGGGTCCAGACAGGCGATGACGACGCGCGCCACCCTGGCCTCGGTCAGGAAGTGGGCGCACGATTTGCGGCCGGAAGAACGCGCGCCGCAGGGCTCCAGGGTGACATAGACCGTCGCGCCCTCGACGTCGGGTCCGGCGGCGGGGACCGCCTGCTCCTCGGCGTGAGGGCGGCCGCCGGGAGCGGTCGCGGCCTGGGCGATGACCCGCCCGTCCTTGACGATGACGCAGCCGACCGCCGGATTGGGCCAGGTCTCGCCCATGCGGCCCGTCGCCAGGTCTATGGCCTGGGCCATGAAGCCGCGGTCGGCGTCGCTCCAGCTCATGGCAGGGTCGGCAGGGTTTCGGCGCGATCGGCGTCCAGATAGCGGGCGGCGGTCGGCTTCAACTCGGCGTCCAGCTCGATCTCCAGCGGATTGCCGGTGGGGATTTCGACCCCGACGATCTGATCGTCCGGCACGGCGAACAGCAGTTTGACGATGGCGCGCAGGGAGTTGCCGTGGGCGGCGATCAGCACGTCCTCGCCCGCCCTCAGACGCGGCGCGATCTCGGCGTCCCAATAGGGCTCCACCCGGTCCAGGGTGGTCTTCAGGCTCTCGGTGTCCGGGATGGCCTTGCCGGCGTAGCGGGGATCGGCGTTGAAATCGAACTCGCCGCCCGGCGCCAGAGGCGGGGGCGGGACGTCATAGCTGCGCCGCCAGATCTTGACCTGATCCTCGCCGTGCTTCTGGGCCGTCTCGGCCTTGTTCAGCCCGGTCAGGCCGCCGTAGTGACGCTCGTTCAGCCGCCAGTCCTCGATCACCGGCACGTCGGTCAGGCCGGCCGATTGCAGGGCCAGGGCGCCGGTGCGCTTGGCGCGTTTCAGCACCGAGGTGAACATGACGGCGGGCTTGAACCCGGCCTGGGCGATCAGCTCGCCGCCGCGGCGCGCCTGGGCCTCGCCTTCCGCCGTCAGATCGACGTCCACCCAGCCCGTAAAGCGGTTCTCGAGGTTCCACTGGCTCTGGCCATGGCGGAGTAGGATCAGGCGCGGCATTCGACGGTCCTTTGCAAACAGTCTGTCCGGGTAAGCCGCCGTCATGAGCCGGTCAAGGTTTTGACGCAGGTGCGAAACCGACCGCCTTGTCCGCCGATCGTCGGATGGATAGGGTTCGCCCATGTCCGATCGTCTGTTCTTCCCCTTGGCCGGCGCCGTCGTCGTGATCCTGACGGCCCTGGCCCTGGTCTGGCCTTAAGCCCGCCGTCAGAACAGGATCTTGCGCAGATTGATGCGGAAGACCCGACCCTGGGGGTCCAGATAGTCGCGCTGATAGTTGACCGGGGTCGAGCCGTCGCTGCTGGTCACCGAGACGCGGTCGTCGAACAGGTTCTGAACCCCAACGCCGACGCGGGCCCCCTTCAGGAAGGGGAAACGCTCCACCAGTCCCGTGCGTTGGGTCAGGTCGGCGAAGGCGAACAGATTGACCGTCGTGCGGTCCGAAAAGTCCAGGTCGGTCGCGCCGGGGCCGTCGCCGTTCACCGTGGTGCCCGAGCGCCAGTTGGCGTTGACGAAGGCGCCGTAGCCGTTCTTGAACACGCCGGTCTGAAGCTGGACCTCATGGCGCGACTGGCCGCCCGAGCCGGAGATGGAGTCGCCGCCCAGCAGGTCCAGGGGCGCCAGGCCGTCGCGGATCACGACCTCGTCCTGGACCCGCCAGGTGTGGGTCAGCGACAGGTTGAACATGCCCTGGCCCGGCTGCATGCCCGGCCCGCGCGAGCCGCGCAGACGGCCGCCCCCCGGACCGCCGGGCCCGCCGGGTCCGCCGCCCATCCGGATCGCGCCTCCGCCTGGGCCGCCCCCAGGCCCCCGCTGGCCTGCAAGCGCGGGATTGGCCTTGCCGAAGGGCCGCGAGAAGTTGAAGCCCCACTGGACGTCCTGCTGATCCCGCTTGGCGAAGTTCAGCGGCCGGGCGTCGATCGAGACCAGATCGCCGTCGGCGTTACGGACGAACCGCTCCGGCAGGGCCGCCTCCAGGTCCGGGGTGACGGCGGGGAAGCCGGCGATCTCATTGTCGATCTCGGTGCGGGTATAGGCCAGGTTCAGCCGCAGATCGGTCGATGACAGGGGCTGCCAGTTCACGCCCAGCTTCAGGATGCGCCGATCCTCGGCCTTCAGATTGGGATCGCCGCCGCTGATCTGGGTGATTTCGACGGTCTGGTTGGTCGCATAGTCGAAGACCGGGGTGTTGGGCGTGGCGATCGTGGGATCGTTCAGCTGCTGCACCGTGGGGGCCTTGCCCTCGTCCGAATAGTTGGCCGACAGGGACAGCCGCTCGACCGGCGACCAGTTCAGGCCGCCGCCGATGCTGGAGACCCCGCCGAAGTCCGACAGCTCCTGATAGGCCAGGTTCATATTGGCCGACAGATCGCCGATGCCCGCCAGGACGCCGCGATCCACGCTGGCGATCGGCAGGTCGAAGTTCGCCTGGACGCTGCCCAGGTCGCGCGACTGGGAGCGGTCCGTGGCCACGCCTGACCGGACGCTTTCGGAGTCCAGCGCCTGATGCTCTCCGCCGAACTTGAAGGTGGTGGTGATCCCGCCGGCCGGAAGCTCCCAGGCCGTGCCGTTCAGCACCACCTCGCCCTCCAGCGATTGGGAGATCGACTGGGCGGTGTCGCGGCGCACCGGCCCGACCGCGCCGGTGAGATCGCCATAGGGGTTCACCGTCGTGTCGCCGGCGGCGATCCGGGCCAGGAGGTCGTCGTCCTCGACCCCTCGGCCGGTGACGGTGTCGGTCCGGGTGCGGCTGTATTCACCGGTCGCGGTCCAGCGCCAGTCGCCCAGATAGCCGTCGAACACGGTGCCCAGTTCGGCGCTGCGCGTATTGGTCTGGCGGGTCAGGGCCTGGGGCAGGTCCAGATAGCGATAAAGGGTCGTCGCATCGCCCCCCGGCGACCAGGGATTGCCGTCCGGCAGGGTCAGGCTGACGCCCGGCAGGCCCAGATAGCTGCGGCTGGCGCTGTCCGTCAGACTGCCGCTCAGGGTCATGCCGACCTTGTCGTTCAGATCGTGCTTGTAGGTTCCCGCCACCGAGGCCTCGGCCGAACGCGGCAGCAGGGTGCGATAGGCGTTCAGGTCCCTGTCGGCGACGGAGTCTTGCGGCGTCGTCCCCGACCGGTCGATGTCGCGCTCGTCCTCGTACAGAGGGTTGCTGGTCGAACCGTTGATGTCCATCGACCAGCGATCGGCGCCGGCGATCTTCAGCAGATTGTTTTCGCTGGCCGTGGTGGTGCGTCCGCCCTGCTCGGGCCGACTGACGTTGACCGAGGCGGTCAGGGAGCGGAAATCGGCCTTCAGCACGATGTTCACGACCCGCTGGTTGGCGCTGTAGCCATAGGAGAGGGCCGTCTCCTCGGGCAGGACCTCGAACCGCTCTATGGCCTCAGGCGGAATGCCGCGGATTTCGCGAAAGCCCGAGATGCGCCGGCCATTGACCAGAAAGACGGGCGAACCGCCCCGCGCGCTGCGGGTCTGGGCCTCCAGCAGGGTGACCAGTTCGCCGATGTTGGTGGCGCCGAAGGCCTGAATCTGGGTCGCGTCATAGGAGACGATCGGCTCCTGCCCGCCCAGGGCCACGCCGCGCTTGGTCGCCGTCACCTCGACGTCGGGCAGGACCACCGCTGGGGCCTCCGGCTGGGTCTGCTGAATATCGGCGACGCCGGGGGTCAGGGCGAGCAGCAGGAGCGCGGCAGGGGTCATGAAACATCGGTCCGTGACGAGGAGGTCGGCGCTCTTGGGACGCGAAAATCATGGCCGGAAAGCGGCGAATATCATGACGCTTTTGAAAGCGTGTCAAAGACTCAACACCCTTGATTTTCCAGCGACGGATAAGGGTCTCAGCCGCGTTGAAGGGTGTTTGGGCGACGTCGCCGCCGCCCGCTGAGGTTAGAACTCTTCCCAACCGTCGGATGCAGCGTCGGCTGAAATCGCGCCGCCGTTGGCGACCTTGAGCGTCTTCTGCGGGGCCGTGCGGGGCCGGACGGTCGCGACGGGCGCTGAGGCGGGTTTGGCCCCCCGCGTCTTGCCCGCCGCCGACACCTGGAAGAAGGCGACCTGGGCCGACAGTTCGGCGGTCTCCTGGCGCAGGGCGGCGCTGGCGGCCGTGGCCTGTTCGACCATGGCGGCGTTTTGCTGAGTGACCTGATCCATCTGATTCACGGCCACATTGATTTCTTGCAGGCCCGTCGCCTGCTCCTTGGCCGAGGCGGCGATCTCGACCACCAGGGCGCTGATGTCGTTGACCTGGGCGGCGATGGCCTGGAGGGCCGAGCCGGCCTCGCTGACCAGGCGCACGCCGTTCTCGACCTCGGCGCCGGAGCTGTTGATCAGGGTCTTGATCTCCTTGGCGGCCTCGGCCGAACGCTGAGCCAGGGCCCGGACTTCCGAGGCGACGACCGCAAAGCCGCGACCGCTCTCGCCCGCCCGCGCCGCCTCAACCCCGGCGTTCAGAGCCAGAAGATTGGTCTGGAAGGCGATCTCGTCGATGACGCCGACGATCTGGCTGATCTGACGCGAGCCGTCTTCGATCTTCTGCATGGCTTCGACGGCGTTCATCACGACGGCGCCTGAGGCTTCCGCGCTCTGGCGGGCGCCGCTCGTGACGACGGCGGCCTGGCTGGCGCCGTCGGCCGTCTTGCGGACCGTGACGGTGATCTCGTCCAGGGCGGCGGCGGTCTCCTCCAGGCTGGCGGCCTGTTGTTCGGTGCGACGCGACAAGTCGTCAGAGGCCTGGCTGATTTCACCTGCGCCGCTGTCGATGCCGTGGACCGAGCCCAGAACGCCGGTGACCGTCTCTTCCAGACGGGCGATCGAGCGGTTGAAGTCCGTCTTCAGAACCTCGCTGCGCGGCGGGAAGGGCGCATTGATGCGGTAAACGAGGTCGCCTTCAGCAAGAGCGTGCAACCCCTTGCCCAGGTTTTCGATGACGACGGCGTTTTCCGCCGCTTCCTGGGCGGCGGCGGCCTCGCGGCGGCGGCGCTCGGCCTCGGAGTCATTGCGCAGAGTGTCGGCTTCCTGTTCCAGCGTCTTGGCGCGCAGGCCGTTATCGCGAAACACCTGCATGGCCTGGGCCATGGCGCCGACCTCGTCCTTGCGGTCCGTGTCGGGAATGGCGACGTCCAGCTTGCCTTGGGCCATGATCGACATGGCGCCCGTCATGCGCCGCACCGGCGCGACCATCAGGATTGACAACTGGACGCCCAGGAAGACGGCGGCGACGATCAGGATCAGGCCGCCGACGGCCAGGGCGATGAAGGAGGCGGTGATGGCGGACGACTGCTGGGCGTCGCGCAGATTCATCCGCTCGATCTCCATGTCACGCAGATCGCTGATGGCTTTGGTGATGTGGGTCACCCGGACGCGATCGCCGGAATCCACCAGGACCCGCCGCGCCGCATCGATGCGCGCGGGATCAAGCGCAGCCTCGGTCAGGGGCGTGCCGAACTCGGTCCGCCAGGCGGCGGCGTCGGCGCGAGCCTTCTGCACCAGGGCGGCTTCTTCGGGCGTCAGATCGGCGGCGGCCAGGGCGGCGCTCGACTCTTCGAACTGCTCCCACCCCTTTCGATAAACCCCCAGATAGTCTTCGTTGCCCGTCAGCAGCACGCCCCGCATCTGCGAGTTGAGGCGGATGACGCCCTTTTCCGCGACATGGGTATGTTCGATGATCGCCTTGCTTTCGGCGTTCAGCCGCGCAGCAGTCCGCATCTCCGACAGCTGAAAGAAGACCGCACCGATCATGGCGGCGGCGACCGTCAGCAGAAGGGCGAAGGCGATCGCCAGTTTCCGCTGCATCGGAATATTCTTCAGGTTCATCGGACTGTCCCGGAGAGCTGGTGGGGCGGGGAAAGCCCGGAGCGGCGGACCGCTCCGGGCTATGTTGTCTAGCTCAGCAAACCTTAAAAAGCCGTCTGGACGCGGACCGTGGCGGTATTGCCGCTGTCGTCGCCCAGGAAGGTTCCGGTGCGGTTGTCGACCGACCAGGCGCTCCAGTGGGCCGAGACGCGCGTATTGTTGGTCGGGTACCAGTTGACGCCCAACAGCCAGCTGTCGCCCTCGCCGCCCGTGGCGATGTCGCTGTAGTCGGCCTGATCGTACCGCCCCACGATTTCGACCGCGCCGTAGCCGTCGGCGCCGAGCGGATTCAGCACCTTGGGACGCGCCCAGGTGCCCGTCTTGGCCGACAGCGGCGGCTTTTCGCCGGTCAGGAAGAAGCCGGCCGAGACGCTGTAGGCGTCCTGATCATAGTCGCGCGCCGCCGTTTCCAGCACCCGCCGACCGCCCTCGGCCATCAGCCAGCCCGAACCCTGGACCCCGCCCAGTTCGAGACCCAGGCCCTTGCTGCCCTTGGGATCAGCGTAGACGCCGCCTTGGAGTCGCAGATTGTCGTTGCCGCGCGACGAGACGACCAGGCTGCGCGACGCCACCGAGGCGTTCGGCGTCAGATCTTCGACGAAGCCCCAGCCGCCGAGGTGCAGATGGCCGGCGTCCGTCTTGAACGGCGCCCAGTGGGTGCGGGCCATGACAGTGACCGAGTCATTGGTCGCGCCGCTGCTGATCGCATCGCCCGTCACGGACAGGGAGGCGTGCCAGACGCTGCCGGTCAGCTTGGACGAGACGCCGACCCCGTAGGCGCCCCGTTCCGGGCCGATGGTGGAGACCATCAGGCTGCGCTCGAGGAAGGGGGTCATGTCCTCGGCCGTGCCGCCCTCGACGCCGCGGTCGTTCAGCCGCTGGCCCATGGAAATTTCGAGGTCACGGCCGCCCCATTTGGTGCTGTAGGCCATGAAGGCGTTGGCGACGCTGACGGCGTTGTCGGCGATGTCGCCTTCGATCCAATAGCTGAAGCCGCCGGGGATCTTGCCCTGGGCGCCTAGGCGCAGCCCGCGCAGTTCGGTGGTGGTCAGATTGCGGCTGTCGTAGTCCGAGCCGAAGGTGTTGGACAGGTCGGCGGTGACGCGGATGCGCGGTTTGAAGGTGAAGGCGCCGTCGGGGCTGCGCATCTCGGGCAGGCCGGTCGACCAGTCGGTGGTGGTGGCCGGCGCCGGCGCGGCGGCGGCCTGAATCGCAGGACGCGCGGCGGCCGGGGCCGGGGTCCCGGCGGCTGCGGGCGCCGCAGGAGCCTGCTGGGCGGCGGCCTGGGCTTCCAACTGCTCGAGGCGGGCTGAAAGCGCCTGGACCTGAGCACGCAGGGCGGAGATTTCGTCCGTCGAGGGCGACTGGGCGAAGGCGGAGGTGGCGAGCGCAGCGAGGCCGACGCCCGCCACGAGGGTGCGGAGACGTGTCATGAGAACCCCTGTAAACTTAGTGTGTTAAGGAAGGGCTGAACCCCGATACGCAGAACTGCGTAAAATCTTGGCGGCTTGTTCAGCGGGTGCTGGGCGCCGTCGTTGCGGGGGGCGGAAAACCCGCAGCGACGGCGCTCAAGGCCCTCAGTCGGCGGTGACCAGATCCTTGTCGCCAGGGCCGGCGGCAGGATCGGGCCGGGCGGCGATCGGCTGGGCCGGGCCGTTCAAGGCCGCGGCCAGCGCATTCCGGTCCAGTTCGCCCTCCCACCGGGCGACGACGATGGTGGCCACCGCATTGCCGATGAAGTTGGTCAGGGCGCGGCATTCGCTCATGAAGCGGTCGATGCCCAGGATCAGGGCCATGCCCGCCACCGGCACCGTCGGAACCACCGACAGGGTCGCCGCCAAGGTGATGAAGCCGGCGCCGGTGATGCCGGCCGCACCCTTGGACGACAGCATGGCGACCGCCAGAAGCAATATCTGCTGTTCCAGCGACAGTTGGATGTTCAGAGCCTGGGCGATGAACAGGGCCGCCATCGTCATATAGATGTTGGTGCCGTCCAGATTGAACGAATAGCCGGTCGGCACGACCAGGCCGACGACCGACTTGGAGGCGCCGGCTCGCTCCATCTTGTTCAGCAGCGACGGCAGGGCGGCTTCCGACGAGGAGGTGCCCAGGACCAGCAGCAGTTCTTCCTTCAGATAGCGGATCAGCTTCAGAATGTTGAAGCCGTTCGCCCAGGCGACCAGGCCCAGGACGCCGACCACGAAGATGACGGCGGTGATGTAGAAGGTGGCGACCAGCGCCGCCAGATTGGCGATCGAGCCGATGCCATACTTGCCGATGGTGAAGGCGAAGGCCCCGAAGGCGCCGATCGGCGCGGCCTTCATCAGGATGGCCACCAGTTTGAAGAAGGCGTGGCTGACCGATTCCAGGAAGTTCAGAACCGGCTTGCCGACATCGCCCACCATGGCCAGGGCCAGGCCGAACAGGACCGAGACGAACAGGACCTGCAGGATGTTGCCCTCGGAAAAGGCGCTGGCGAAGGTGTCGGGGATGATCCCCATCAGGAAGCCGGTGACGGTCGTCTCATGCGCCTGTTCCGAATATTTGGCGACGGCCCCGGCGTCCAGGCTGGCGGGATCGATGTTCAGGCCGTGGCCCGGCTGGACGACGTTGGCGATGATCAGGCCGACGATCAGGGCCAGGGTCGAGAAGGTCAGGAAGTAGGCGAAGGCCTTGGCCGCCACGCGCCCCACCCGGCCGATGTCGCTCATGCCCGCAATGCCCGTGACGATCGTCAGGAAGATGACCGGGGCGATGATCATCTTCACCAGTTTGATGAAGGCGTCGCCCAGCGGCTTAAGGCTCTCCCCGAAGCTGGGCCAGAAATGGCCGATAAGGGCCCCCGCGACGATGGCGGTCAGAACCTGAAAATAGAGATGCCGATAGAAGGGCCGAGGCGCGGTCGGCTGGGCGGCGGAAGGGAGCGCGATCACGGATGTCTCCTGTGGTGGCGGGACGGGCCCGCGGTTTCCTCGAGGGCCCTCGCTGCTGTCGTCGAGGCGCCGAGACGACTGTCCCGCACGCCGGAACCAGGTCCAAACGCGATCGACGTTTGATATAGAGATCTGTAAAAACACGTTATTTTCGGAAAGCGCCTCTCGCAGGGCCATTTGCCGTGCGACGTATCGCACGCCGGACTCGCGCTATTGTGCGAAATATCGCACAATAGCGAATGAGCCTCTCTGCGGTCCGAGAATTTATCGAAAGATCGTCGAGTTTCATTTGGCGGCCATGGACCCTGCTCAGCCTGGGCTGGCTGACGGCGGGCCTTGTCTTCGCGGGCCTGGCGGGGGAGGCGGCGCGGCGCGACGCGACCCAGGAGTTGGCGCGCCAGGCGACGACAGGCGCCGCCCTCCATGCGGCCGTTCTACGCAGCGAGCTGGAGAAACAGCGCGCCATCCCCGTCGTCCTGGCCGAAGACCCGGATGTGGCGGCCTTGCTCGCGCGGCCCGCCGACCAGGCGGCCAAGGCGGTCGATCGCAAGCTGGAGCGACTGGCGGGTCAGACCCGCGCCGCCGTCATCTATGTTTTGGACGCGCAGGGGCTGACGCTGGCGTCCAGCAACTGGCGCGCCCCCACGAGTTTCGTCGGCGTCCGTTATGATTTTCGGCCCTATTTCATCAACGCCATGCGCGACGGTCAGGGCGAGTTCTACGCCCTGGGCACACGCAGCGGCCGCCCCGGCCTTTATCTGTCGCGCCGGCTGGACGCCGCCGACGGCCGCCCCCTGGGCGTGGTGGTGCTGAAGGTGGAGTTCGACGCCCTGGAGGCGCAATGGCGGAGCTCGGGCGAGCCGGCCTGGGTCGCCGACCCTGGCGGCGTGGTCCTGGTCGCCAGCGTGCCGGAATGGCGCTTTCGCGCCACCGGTCCGATGGACGAAGCACGGCGAAGGCTCAGCCTGACCGATCTGACCCTGCGTCCCGGCGCCCTGGCCCCCCTGCCCTTCCAGACGCCCTCCGGCGATCGGCCCCGGCTGGTGCGCGCCGCCGTCGGCGAGGCGCGGCCCCAGACCTGGATGCATGCCCAGACGGACACGGCCACGCCGGGGTGGACCCTGCATCTTCTGACGCCCGAGCGTGGCGCCGTCGGAACCGCCGTGGCGACCGCGCGCGGCCTGGCGGTTCTTACCGTCAGCCTGCTGGCCCTCATCGTGGGGGTGCTGCTGCGCCGTCGCCGGCTGGCTGTCCTTCGCGCCCGCGCCGAAGAGGAGGGCCGGCTGGAGCTGGAACGTCGCATCCGCGAACGGACCCACGAACTGCACGAAGCCAATCAGGCGCTCAACCGCCAGATCGAAGAGCGTCGCCGGGCCGAGGCCGCACGGGAGCTGTTGCGGGATGAACTGGTGCAGGCCAGCAAGCTGGCGGCCCTGGGCCAGATCGTGGCCGGGGTGGCCCACGAGATCAACCAGCCCGTAGCCGCCATATGGACCTACGCCGACACGGCCGTGACCCTGCTGGAACGGCGCGAGACCGACAAGGTCCTGGACGCCCTGCGGCGGATCGGCGACCTGACCCGCCGGATCGGCGCCATCACTCAGGACCTGCGCCTGTTCTCGCGCAAGGCCGCCCCGACCATCGATGAAATCCGGCTTGAAGACGCCATCCAGGGCGGACTGCAGCTGACCCGCGGCCGATTGGAGGAAGGCGGGATTCGGCTGGAGCGGATCGGATCGGGCGAGATCAAGGTCCACGCTGACCAGTTCCGGCTGGAACAGGTGATCGTCAATCTGATCAAGAACGCCGCCGAGGCCATGGAAGGGCAGGCGGACGCCCGGTTGGTCCTGACGGTCGAGCGCCGGGGCGAACGGGTGCGCCTGATCATCGCCGACAACGGCCCCGGGCTGGCGCCCGAAGTGGCCCGACAGCTGTTCACCCCCTTTGTCACCACCCGCTCTAACGGACTGGGGCTGGGCCTGGTCATCTGCCGTGACATCATCGCCAGCTTCGGCGGCGAGCTGGACCTGGCGCCCAGCGACAGGGGCGCGACCTTCGTCGCCGCCCTGAGGCCCGCCTGATGCAGAGCGCCGCCTCCCGCGCCGTCATGCTGATTGAAGACGACGGCGATTTCCGCCAGGCCCTGGTCGAGCGCATGACGCTGGAGGGCTATGAGGTGCGCGCCTTCGCCGCCGCCGAGCCGGCCCTGAAGGCCGTCGCCGCCGATTTCGACGGGGCGGTCGTGACCGATCTGCGCATGCCGGGCCTGGACGGCCGCCAGTTGCTGGCGCGGATTCAGGCCCTGGACCCTGCGCTTCCCGTGATAATGATCACCGGCCACGGCGACATCGCCGATGCGGTCGCCGCTATGCAGAGCGGGGCCTATGACTTCGTCGCCAAGCCCTTTCCGTTCGAACGCCTGCGCGACAGCCTGAACCGGGCGCTGGAGAAGCGCAGCCTGGTGCTGGACAATCGGCGGCTGACCGCCCTGGCGGCCGCCGATGGGGGCCATGAGCTGCCCCTCGCCGGCGCCTCTCCCGCCATCACGGCGCTGCGCGCCACCATCGCCCAGATCGCCGATGCGAAGATGGACGTGCTGATCGAGGGCGAGACCGGCGTCGGCAAGGAGGCGGTGGCGCGCGCCCTGCACAACGGCGGACGCCGCCGTGTCGGCCCCTTCGTCGCCGTCAACTGCGGCGCCCTGCCCGACGGGCTGATCGAGAGCGAGCTGTTCGGCCATGAGCTTGGCGCCTTCGCCGGCGCCATGCGGCGGCGCGTGGGCCATGTGGAGCGGGCCCACAACGGCTCGCTGTTCCTCGACGAGGTCGAGAGCATGCCGCTGGCGGTCCAGGTCAAGATGCTGCGGGTGCTGGAAGAACGCGAGATTCACCCGATCGGCGCCAATGAGCCGCGGGTGCTGGACCTGCGCATCCTGGCCTCGGCCAAGATCGACCTGGGCGACGCGGCGCGACGCGGCGTCTTTCGCGAAGACCTCTTCTATCGCCTGAACGTCGTGCGGCTGCGCGTGCCGCCGTTACGCGAACGGCGCGAAGACATTCCGTTGCTGTTCGCCCACTTCCTGCGCCGGGCGGCCGACCGTCAGGGGCTGGATGCGCCGGAGGTTGACGACGGGGTGCGCCGTCGTCTGCTGGAGGAGGCCTGGCCCGGCAATATCCGCGAACTGGCCCATTTCGCCGAAAGGGTGGTTCTGGGCCTGGAGGACGGTCGCGCCGAGGCGACGTCGGATCTCAGCCTGCCCGACCGTCTGCACCGGTTCGAGGGCGAACTGCTGCGCGACGCCCTGGAGACCCACCGGGGCGACATCGTCGCCGTGCTGGAAGAGATGCGGATTCCGCGCAAGACCCTCTATGACAAGCTGCAGCGGCACGGCCTGAAGCCCGCCGACTTCCGCCGCTGACCGTCAGGCCGCGGCCGGCGCGTGCGACCGTTCGGCCGAACCCATGACCGCCGAGAGACCGTCGATAAGGCCGGCGAAGGTGATCGGCTTGGACAGATGGCCGTCGGCTCCCGCCGCCCGCCCCGCCTCCACATGTTCCGGCATGGCGTTGGCCGTCAGCATGATGATGGGGGTGCGTTTTCGGTTGTCCTGGCGTTCCAGGGCGCGGATGGCGGCGGTGGCGGTCAGGCCGTCCATCACCGGCATCTGCATGTCCATCAACACCAGGTCGAAGGGCTCGCGCCGGACGGCCTCCAGCGCCTGACGCCCGTCCTCGACCACGACCAGTTCGGCCGGCGTCTCGGCCAGCATGATCTCGATGACCTTGCGGTTCGCCGGATGGTCGTCAGCCAGCAGAACGCGCGCGGGGAAGGGGAAGTCGTCGCTCCTCGCCGTCTCCGCAGGCGCTGACGCCGACGCCTTGACGCGCGCCAGGGGCAGTTCGAACCAGAACTCGGCCCCCTCGCCCGGACGGCTGCGGCACTCCAGCCCCCCGCCCATCAACTCGACCAGATCGCGCGAGATGGACAGACCCAGGCCGGTGCCGCCAAACCGGCGGGTGATCGAGCCGTCCGCCTGCTGAAACCGGCCGAAGATACGGGCTTTCTGCTCCTCGTCGAAACCGCAACCGGTGTCCTTGACGGTGAAGCGCATCCGCTCGGCGTCGACCGCAGACGCCGTCACCGTGACCGAACCCGTCTCCGTGAACTTCAAGGCGTTTGAGATCAGGTTCGAAAGGACCTGACGCAGACGCACCAGATCGCCCTCGACCGGCCCTTCGGCCGCCGGTCCGACCTCAAGGCGCAGGGCGACGCCCTTCTGGTCTGCGGAGGGTCGATAAAGGGCGGCAACGCCGCGCACCGCCTCGCCCAGGTCGAAGACCGAACGCTCCAAGGCGATCTGTCCGGCCTCGATCTTGGCCGAGTCGAGGATGTCGGACAGCAGCCGCTCCAGCGTCACGCCCGAGCTTCGGATCACCTCGACCATCTCGCGCTCGCGCGGCGCCAGCCGGGCGCGGGTCAGGGCGTCGGCCATCGCCACCACGCCGTTCAAGGGGGTTCGGATCTCATGGCTCATATTGGCCAGGAACTCGGACTTGGCGCGACTGGCCTCTTCGGCGCGACGACGCGCGACCTTCAGATCCTTGGCCTGGCTGGCCATCCACAGCACGGCGGCGAGGGCGGAGAGGACGAAGATGACGGAGATGGCCAGCAACACGCCCTGCAAATGGGTGTTTGATCGCGCCGTCTCCAGCTGGGCGCGGCGCTCGGTCAGCTGTTGCTGCATGTCGCCCGTGACCTGACGAATGCCGTCGCTGAAACGACGGGCGTCGGCGACCCGATCTTCCTGCATGTGGCGGCGAAGCTTGACGAAGGCTTCCGAGGCCCGCCCTTCGGCGAACAGGATTTCAGCCTCCACATGGTCGATCTCGGACGCGGCCTCTCGCTGTGATTCTTCAGCTGCGCGACGACGGATTTGGACAAGGTCACGGCGCGCCGCCTCGATCTGGCCGGTCTGGGCCCGCGCGACGGCCCGCGACGGCAAGAGTTGCGAGGCGAGGAAGGACGCCTGCCCGAGATTTTCACCCAACGGCGCCAGACACTGAAGCACCCCGCCAGGATCATTCGCCGCTTCGAACGTCTGAGCGCACAGGGCCGCGTCGTAGACCGCCAAGTTGGGCAGACCGGACCGAACCGTCAGACGGTGGTGAATCTCGTAAAGGCTTTTCGCCCGATCAATGTCGCCCAACTGCGCCGACAGATAGGCCAGATTGTAGATGGCGTCAAAATCCGGACGAGGATAGTCGGGATTGGCGAGGTCGATCTCAAAATGGCCGAAGGCGGCGGTGGCCCCGTCGATGTCGTTCAACTGCATCAGGCCGATTCCGGTCATTTCCCACAGGCTGGCCCGCGCCGCCCGGGCATAGGGCGCCTCGTCTGGGATCAGGGCGTCGGCGTCCGCCAGCGCCTTCAACCCCTGGCCGATCTCATCCTGATCCATCAGCGCCACGGCCCACAGCCGGATCGCATGGGTCCGGGCGAACCAGTCCGGCTCCATGGCGGCGTGTTCGCGCATCTCTGCGGCGGCGGCGCGGTCGCCCCCGTCATAGCGAAGCGCCAGCCGGTTCAAATCGGCGATGCGGATATAGCGCCCGTCCCTCTGGTGGCGCGCGGCCGCGGCCAGGCGGTCGTTCCACAGCTGCGCCGTCTTGAACTCGCCCTGGTTCATAAAGGTCCAGACGACATGGTAGAGCCGTTGCAGGCCTTCACGATCATTGCGGCTCAGGGCGTCCTGACCGAAACGCTCCAGATCCTGAAAGCTGGCGGCGGCGGCGCGCCGTTCGACCGCCTGGGCCAATTCCAGCGGCGACCGCCCTCTCGTCTGGCTGGCGCCGGCGTCACCGGCCCCTAAAAGACTGGCGAGGACGAGCAGGAGGACGGCGATAGGCGTTGATCTGGGCATGCGGTTTCCGATTTGATCGGAAAATGGCCTGCATTTGGTTGAACAAGCTTTAGCGCCCCAGTGGGCGTTTATCCTTAAGCCCGCAAAATCAGACTCTGCGTTGACCGCCTACGGCCTTTCGGCTATAGGCCCGCCCTCTTGAGATTTCCGCGCCGTGGACGTGTGCTCCGCGGCGTTTTCCGTTCGAAGGTTTGACATGGCCAACAACCCCGGCGCCCGCAAGGCGATCCGCAAGATCGAAGCGCGGACCGAAGTGAACAAGGCGCGCCGTTCGCGCGTCCGCACCTATCTGCGCAAGTTCCAGGAAGCCCTGGCCGGCGGCGATGCTGCGGTGGCCAAGGCCGCCTTCATCGAGGCCCAGTCCGAACTGATGCGCGCCGTCTCCAAGGGCGTCGTTCACAAGAACACCGGGTCGCGCAAGGTGTCGCGTCTGGCCGCCCAGCTGAAGAAGCTTTCGGCCGCCTGACCCGTTAAGGGTTTTCCAGCATACGGAAGGGCTGTCGTCGTTCCGTTATGCCATTTGTTCGCGTTTTCAACGGCGAAGGAGCAGATGCTCCTTCGCCGTTTTGCGTTCCCCGGTTAACTCTCTTTACGCACGAATACGGAGTCCGGCGCGTCGGTCGGACGAATTTCCCAAGCAGGATTAGCGTTTGACGGAGTCAAACAATTTAACTGCGAATCGACCAACGAATCAGCGTTGACCCGACCGGCGCGCGGCGTAAGTTTTGGGCTCTAACGCACTTCCATCCCAACACGGATGAAGACGGCGCGGGACGATAGTTTCGCGTTGGCGGGAGATGTCTGTCCAGGAGTTCGGCCCCGCCCGAAAAGCATCGCTTTTCGGGGCTGGAGAAGTCGTCCCTGAACCATCGCCCTGAAGTGCAGACGATCGGATTGGCTTTTTGGATTGGGTGGCGGAGCGATGGTTGGGGGTGCG
>NZ_AP044009.1:0-40165 GCF_055391505.1 Brevundimonas sp. Br13
AATCTGACTTATATGGAGTGTATGATAGCTGTACACAGTTCGCGCAAGATCATGATATCAACTCTTGGCAGGCCTATCGTTACTTAAACTTGAACAAGAGTATCCCTATTCTTGGAGGCTCAATTCTAGTCTATCTTTGTTGTAACCCTGCATATCGACAACAAATGTTAGATGTACAAGACAAACGAACATGGCCTGTAGTCTCTATTGACACCAAACAGGACAACCTTGTCCGATATCACGACAATCCTGCTGCAGCTCGTATTGAACTGTCACACTTAGTAGGTATCACTGACCTGAAACCCACTCGTAACTTTACCAAGGACTACATCACAGGTACTAAACGAGCTGGAGTTATCAAGTTCCGACGACGATTTCAGCTAATGTGGCTGAAAGACTACGACCCAAATGTATAATATAATCCCCTTTTTAGTGTAATAACTGCTGTGACCGCCTTGATTGGTAACAATCATGACAAATTTTACTCTATGCTGGAACGGCTTTGTGTCAGTAGTACTACAGTACTTAAAAACTGCTACACATCTGGCCAACCAGCAGGTCCTTGACCTCATCGACTACACGTAATGTCCTATAACAGGAATAAGATATAGTCAATGGTCTCAGACCATGCACACTTGTAACTGCTGGTGTTTACCTACTTCTACGATCTTCACCTCTACTTGAGTTTGCTCCTACTACACTAGTTGTAATCACTTGGGTAGGTGCTATCACAGCATTCTTTGCTGCTACTACTGGACTACTACAGAACGACATTAAACGGGTAATTGCTTACTCTACATGTTCACAAATGGGTTACCTATTCATGGCAGTAGGTATTTCACAATACTCTGTAGCTCTATTCCACCTTGTAAACCACGCCTTCTTCAAAGCTGTTCTATTCCTAGCTGCTGGTGGAGTACTTCACTCAATGGCCGATCAACAGGACATGCGACGACTTGGAGGTCTAATTAACCTTCTACCATTCACTTACACAATCATTCTAATTGGTTCACTAAGTCTAATGGCAATTCCTTTCCTAACAGGATTCTACTCTAAAGACCTGATTCTTGAGTCAGGATATGCTACATACACAATGAGTGGACATATCGTATACTGGTTAGGTACACTAACAGCTATGATCACTGCCTTCTACTCATTCCGTCTAATTAGTATGACATTCTTAACAACACCTAACGCTCCTAAAGTAGATTACGAGCACACACACGAGCAAGACATGATTACAGTAATTCCACTAGTAATCCTTGCTGTAATGTCTATCTTCTTTGGATACATTGCTAAAGATAGCTTCGTAGGTATGGGTAGCGATATGCTAGCTACATCACTATTTGTTCACCCATCACACGTGACATTAGTTGAGGCTGAGTTCTCTATCCCAACATTCTACAAAAACTTACCAGCTATGGGTACAATTGCAGGTGCTTCATTAGCTCTACTATTCTACCACCGATTAGCTAACTTCACAGTAGACTTAGCTCTAAGTGATCTTGGTAAACGAGTATACACATTCTTCAACGCTAAATGGTACTTCGATGCCGTAGTTAACCACTATGTAATCGGTAAAGCCTTAGCACTTGGAGGTATTACATCTAAAGTACTAGATCGAGGTGCTATTGAACTACTAGGTCCATTCGGATTAACTAGCTCACTATATGGAGGTAGCCACACAATTGCTCGACTTGATACTGGAGTTGTAACACAATACGCTCTATACATCATGATCGGACTAATTTCTATCACACTTCTACTATTTGTACCAATTCTTTCTGGAGTATCACTAGACAACATTGGTGATCTACGACTAATTCTTATCTATGTAGCAGGATTACTATTTGTAACAGGAGCATCAAGCTCTAAACGAACTGCATAGAGACAACTCCCCTTTGAGATTGAAGGAGTACTATCTTGTATAATTCTGTGAGATGATCGACTAACTTTGATCTATATAAGATAGATAATATGACTATCCTAACTCTATAAGACAGTCTAATTAGTGACTAAATATAAGGATACTCTATAAGGGATGAGATAACATGGTATCTATATACTAGCGAGATTAGTTTAACGGCTAGAACATTGTCTTTACACGACAAGGGCGTTGGTTCGACTCCAGCATCTTGTAAGTAATGTCATTACTATTGTTTACTGATAGTAAGAGCATTAGTATACTTCTATTAGTACCATAAGTGGATTAGTTAAACGGTATAATCACCGACTCATGATCGGTAGTTCTGGGTTCGATTCCTGGGTCCGCGTATAGCCTATTATGGCCTTTAAATGACAAATAGAGACAGAGGATTGGTCATCTAGTGGTAGGATAACAGCTCTTCATGCTGTGCACGCAGGTTCGATTCCTGTCCAGTCTATATACCTTCTATATAGTGAGGGTACTTAATACAATGCCAGAGTAGTTTAGTGGTAGAACACGATCCTTGTAAGATTGTGGCCTGTGTTCGATTCACAGCTTTGGTAAGTAGCTCTTTCATAGACTTATACTCAATAATAGGTCCTGTTCCCCTCTACGAGGGGAAAAAAAGGGCTCTTACCCTCCAGGTCTTTCTTACCCTTCGCGATTGCTCAGGGTGCGAAAACTATAAGGATAGCGAAATGGGTTATGGTCTAATGGCATGACGGGATTTTTTGGAGGTCCACGATACTTGTTCGATTCAAGTTAACCCAAAGCTCTCCTATACCTAATAGGAGGAAGGGTGTTTAGCTCAGTGGTAGAGCGTCTAGCTTTTAACTAGATGGTCAACAGTTCGATCCTGTTAGCACCTGATTGTAGACACTCTACTCTATCATATGTAGGATAAGTCGCCTATTGGTAAGGGCAAACTGATTGCTATTCAGTGTACGGTAATTCGTACTGTAGGTTCGAATCCTATCTTGTCTGTATACGTACTCTACTCTACTCATTCCTACTAGTAGAGTGATGTATATGTATCTTATAAAGGATCATGACCTATAAGGATATTCAGGGGATATAGTATAATGGCATTACGCGGTGTTTGCATCATTGCGACGCTGGTTCGATTCCAGCTATCTCCATAAGTCATCTATCCGCTTTGTCAGAAGCAGTAAGTATAGAATAAATACGTATAGCCTTGGTAGCATAGTGGTAATGCACTGGACTGAAGTTCTAGGTAGTAAGAGTTCGATTCTCTTCCAAGGCATGTATGAGTGTACACCTCTAATGAAGGGTCATACTGTACATTCATAAATATGGGTAGTTTTCCTAGTTGGTTAAGGAGACTTACTGTAAATAAGTTAGCTATCGCTACCGCATGTTCGAATCATGCCTACCCAATTACACATTATATTAGATAATATACCGTACCACTCAAATAAAACACGACTACAAGTGTTAAATTAGGTAGTACCTAAGTGTTAAATTAGGTAGTACCTAAGTGTTAAATTAGGTAGTACCTTATATTACTACTACTGAGTAGTGTTAGTATCTTATATGTCATAAACTAACATAGCATGTCCAGATGTTAGTTCTTACATTAGACATGTATCTTATACTCTATTCAAAATAGAGTCCTTAAGTTGGGTTACAAAAGGGGGGGGGTTTAAATTGTTACATTTTTCAGCAGCACGTTCCCGTACCACTCCTATATTTCAACTTAGTCCAGATTGAGAAAGCCTACTAAAGAGACTCTTCCTATCTACACATATCAGGCTCTATACTACAGAGATGTAACATAAGTATACTGATAGTTTATATAAGCGTCATCAATTTTCATAAACTCAATTCTTTCCCTTTACCCCTCCTCACAGGAGGAGTAACTTTGATGAGTAACCGTATTCGTACGGACAGATAGACATACACTCTATGCCCTGAGTGGCATGGTAGACTGCACCCCTATAGATCAATGCAGTACAATCTATCTATGTAGATAGTAACGGTGAACATGTAAGGTAGACAAGCTCATGTCACACAAGAATAGTAGGCTGTAGTTGATGTAGACACAGGCACTCTAATAGGCGATAAGTCAATATAAGATGCGTAGAATAGTGAGCAAATATAAGAGAGGGAAAGCACAAACTCTAAATCAAGTAAGTGAAGTACTACTAGTAGTTGCCATTGCTGTAGTGACACGAGCCGACCCTAGAGCTGAGTGAGGTACGAACGACGCTCTAGTAGTAAGGAGGCGAGTAGAGCCGATAGCTATAGTCAGTCCTGTTACTGTGTAGCATAGTACGGTTGAGAGTACACACCTGGCACAGCTGAGTAGCACTGCACATGAGAGCAAGTTACCCTTGTGGAGATAGGGTTGTAACTGGCTTCGTATGCTACTGTTGCGCATCTGATAGAGCCTTCCTAGCCCAGTACAGGCCATGTATGTCATATTATACTTGTCATAGTATCTTATATTGACCAAAAAGGGGGGTGTTAGAAGATAGAATTCCCAACTTGTACATGAAGTCCTTGTGTAAGTGAGGACGTACTAAGTCGATGACAGTTGAAAGACTGCCTTGGTATACACGAATTCGATACTTACCTTTCTGTACGATGAGACCTGTAAGGATAGAGTATTGTGCCAACAGTGCTTGAAGACGAATACAGTCATCTTTACTGAAATTATCGGTACATAGGATGAGCGTCTTGTCCGTGTAGTAGCCATCGTCCATGATCCAATGGGCTAAAGATAGTGGAGAGAACATTAGGTGAATGTCCTTAGGTACCACTTTGATGTACTTACCTAGATCAGGGTTCCAAATATACCATAGTCGATGCAGACAAGTAAGAGCAGGCAATGCTCGTGTGAAAATGTGGTACTGAGTGATGATCTTTTTGTGAATACTAGACAAGAATGTAGTCTCACGGAAGCCTGTACGTGACAGCTCTTTGTAGTAAGTATTGTATGTCTCAGTGACTTGTTCGAAGGCATTTGGACCTTTAGTCATCTCAAACAACACATTACCACGAGGCTCTCCATTCTTGACCTTCTGTCGTAAGCTTCCATCACCTAGCATGTTACCTGTTAAGGCATAGACAGTGTCCTGTCGTAGAGTTGTTGTGGCTAAAATAGGATCCATGTTGAGTAAAGCCTTGTCTTGAGGATCGGTAGGTAAACTTGATAACCAAGTCGCTAGGTTGACAATAGTCGTCATTTGTTGTGTAGTCATAGTCATTTGTTAGCTTTGATTAGAACCAGTCCCTTCATTTGACTCAAATTGAGTAGGTTAGTTGAACTAGATCCATACATGCCATAGGCTATGCCCTTGAACGTACAATTTGTAGTACTTCTCCGCTGATCACGAAGATGAAGGGGGTTCTATTATTACATTATTCAGCAGCACGTTCCCGTACCACTCCTATATTTCGACTTCATCCCAATCGAGATTAGCTGTTCGTTAAAGTAACCATACTTACATCTAAGTCCTTTACACAGAGATTTCTGCACAAGATTTACCTAGACTACCTATATGTTTCGTCTACCTTCACAACTAACGCTCTCTCCAGATGTGACGAGTAATTAGTACATCCCGAGTGGTATGTTCACCGTGGCGCATTACTCCACGATTACTCGCAATTCCTATTTCATGAGGTTAACTTAGCACCTCAATCCGTGTGAATTCCTTTGATGATTAGCTTATTGCCTCACATTGTAGAACTCTTCGCAGCACAACTACAGCCCTAAGCATAAAGGTCATGGGGACCTCTCTTAGCCCTATTCTACGACTATATCAGCCGTACACTGCTAGACAGTAACTAACAGTAAGGATTGCGCATGTTAGCGGATTTAACCAGACATTTGACAACACATGCTGAAGAGGGTCATGTAGCACCTGTCACTAATAGTAAACTATCAGGATTCAAGCTTAGGTAAGATGATGCGCGGGTCATCGCATTAAGTGTCATGCTTCACTGCGGGTCCTCGGGACCGTCTAATCATTTGGTGTTCTGTCGTGTGACTGTACTTCCCAGGCGGAGTGCTTATTGCGTTTGCTAAGAATCTCATCATATGACAAAATACTAGCACTCATAGTTTACAGCGTAGACTACCAGAGTATCTAATTCTGTTTGCTCCCTACGCTTTCGTACCTCAGTGTCAATCTCTAACTAGTTACCTGCTTTCGCCATTGGTAGTCCTTCAAGTATCAAAGCATATCAGCGCTACTCTCGAAATTCTGGTAACTCCTATTGGATTCAAGTTCTCTACTTACATTAGTAGCAAAGAACAACCTACGTACCCTTTACGCCTATTCACAACGAACAATGCTTGCCGTACCGGTGTAACCGCAACTGCTGGCACCGGGATTGGTCACGACTATTAGTAAGACTAGTCATTATCCTGCCTTACTACATCAATTGAACCTAAGCTCATATTGATTCTGGTTTGCACGTTCAGTCTTACGACCATTGACGATGATCCTCCACTGCTGCCCCTCAAATTAGGGTGTGGGACTTTTCATTCTCCACTGCGGGTGTTGAGACTTTCATCCTTCACCTTCACGTCATCGCCTTGGTAAGCCATTACCTCACCAACTAACTGCTGTGAACTAAGAGCATCAATAGGCGGACACGGTCCTTTACACGTAGTGCATATGGCTGATTAAGCCTCCTAAAGGTAGCATCCTAGTTATACTCGCCCGTACGCCACAACTACTTAAGTAATTGTAGACTTGCATGTGTCAAACAACCAGATAGCATTCGTTCGGGGCCATGATTAAGCCCTTAACTTTGTATTGATAGTATACCTCATCAACATTGTCTTAGAGGGATTACTATGGATTATACCTACACAAACACTACTACTTAGCCGATCTTACGACTTAGATTGTAGTTGAGCGTGTATGATTTACATGTTACTGATAGAGATTATGCTATGACTATCTTGTTAGTCTCTTATATACGACTAACTCTAATATTATATATGTCTCTTATACTTTAGATGCAAATCACTTACAGTAGCTGCATAACGTCTAACTATTCAGGTAGTCAAAATACATGAGCAATCTACTATGCTCTATCTACTATATTCTATCATTAGAACCTGTACTGCATTCTCTCAAACAGAAGCTGAAGGAGTGAAGAATAAGGCAACTAAGGTACATTCTATCTTTGTAATGCCTACATGTTGAACCTGAGTATCTTACTCTATGGTAGTGATAGACTCTTCCTAATCAGCTTATTCTTTACTATAGTATAGGTTTCCCTCTCCTTATATTTTAGACTTAGTAAGTATGTCCTTTGTCTCTTTTAGTTGCTAAATCTATCCTATAAGATACTAATAACAAGTCGTACCTTTTTGTTTTCGCCACCCTCAGGGGTCTATTTGTAATTATATAAGATACGAATATCTATAGCATTGATGAGATAAGTATCGATATCAATGTGGAATCTATCGTCAAGTGACTAAAGGGATTGTTAGGGATGACTAGCAAGCGTATCAGAAGAGAAGTGGAAACACTAAATGGACTAAACATGTCCGATCTCAAGGGAAACCATATAGCACATATGTGTATGACTACGGACTGAACCGAAACATCGTAGTAAGTCTAGGAAAGGAAATCAACCGAGACCCTGTGAGTAGCGGCGAGCGAACGCAGGATAGCCTAGTAATAGTGATTAGTAGATCCAATACTCTGGAATGGGTAGAAGCATAGTAATATGTACCATAGAAGGTTATAGTCCTGTAGAACTACTACTCTATTACAACTAGCTAAGTACCTTAATTTTGTATAAAGTTCTGGCTTCTTAGTGAGTAGGGCGGCATCAAACCTGCCCGAATAAGGGTGCACCATCATCCAAGGCTAAGTATGATACGTTTAGCGATAGTGAATAGTACTGTGAAGGAAAGTTTAAAAGAAAGTCGATGACTAGTGAAACAGAGCCTGAACTAGCAATCCTATAAGCAGACAGAGCATTAATGTGTGATGTCGTACCTTTTGCATAATGGGTCAGCAAGTTTGTGTTACAGGTAAGGTGAAAGCCCTAGCGAAAGCGACTATTTGTAACTTAAGTTATGAATGGGTTGAATCTGTAGTACAAGACCCGAAACATCTTGATCTATCCATGGGCAGGTATATAGGACCGAACCAGTGTACGTTGCATAGTACTTGGATGACCTGTGGATAGGAGTGAAATGCTAATCTAAAGATGTGATAGCTGGTTCTCTGCGAAATGCATTGCAGTGCAGCGTCAATGTTAGCTTATGGTAGGTACAGCACTGATTGACATACGGTTTTACCGTTGACTAGGGGGGCGTAACAGCTCTATCTAGGTCAGTTAACCTCGGAATGACTATAAGTGATTATTGGCAGTGAGTCCTAGGGTGATAAGGTCTTAGGACGAGAGGGAAACAGCCCAAACAGTGTGTTAAGGTCCCAAAGATATTGACAAGTGAAATTAAGGAAGTGCATTGCTTTAGACAGCCATGATGTGGGATTGGAAGCGTCCATCATTTAAAGAAAGCGTAACAGCTCAGTGGTCTATCTCTAGAGTAATCTAGAATGGCAGTGTGCGCCGAAGATATACCGGGTCTAATCAATACACCAATACCACTGTCTAGTATCTATATTCAATATCGATACTAAGAGGTAGCAGAGCGTCCAGTACCAATGAAGAGCAGTATGTTATTGTTTGGAGGTCACTGGAGTGAGGATGCTGGCATGAGTAGCAAGAATGGATGTTAAATCATCCACACCGAAAGAGGAAGGGTTCTGAGGGCAAGTTACACTGCCTCAGGTTATAAGCGGTGTCTAAGGAGTTAGCCAATGCGAAACTCCGATGATTATATTGCAGAACGGGCTCATAACTGAGATCCAGGAAAAGAATGCAATTTTACTACCGTACCTTAAACCGACACAGGTCCTCGGGTAGAGTATACTAAGGTGACGAGATAACCAAGTTTAAGGAACTCGGCAAACTGATCTCGTACGTTCGACAATAAGAGATGCCTTTGTACTATTTAGTATGAGGGTGGCACAGAATCAGGGAGTGCGACTGTTTACTCAAAACACAGCAGCCTGCTAACACTAACGTGGTCGTATAGGTTGTGATTCCTGTCCGGTGTCTCGCGATAAAGTTATGGTGTGTATGGCTTACCATGTACATTGAACTAGAAGTCGAGATAAACGACGGTCTTAACTATAAGGATCCTAAGGTAGCAAAATGCTAACTAGTTGTAACATACAATTAGCGCTGCCCCCTTTAACATTATGTTAAATTGATATTTTACTATATACGTGAACCACCTGCTGCAATTAGAGCCATGATCGTGGATACATCAAAGGTTAAGCACAGTTCCTATAATTGGACTTGTTTTAACCCTTCTTTATATGAGAAGATTGTTTAGGTGGAATACGTAGATACGTCGTATCACAGAGACTACACGTAGAAGTGTAATAGAACGCGAATAAGCACCCAGTGCTGGTTAAATAGAGTGTTAGTATCTTATATCTCAATTTGGAGTTTAAGGAACGGTAAGTCTTGAGCGGTGACTTCTGACCTCTGCCTATGATTAGAGCCCAGTCTGATTCACAATCTATCTGGTTGTGGGTACGTGACAGAGCTATTCAACACCTACTTAGCCATGCTACAAGCTGTATTACCATCAGCGCAATGGGTCCTAGGTTTCATTGATGGAGAAGGTTGTTTTCATGTAGCTATTCAGAAGAATAATACCTTACGCTGCGGCTACCAGGTTCAACTTCAGTTTTGCATTACACAACACATTCAAGATCGTGAATTAATGGACCAGCTGATCCTTTTCTTTGGAGTAGGTACGGTGAATAGTGATGGTCCACTGAAGGTACAGTATCGTATCCGAGGTATGGACGACTTAGAATACCACCTATTTCCATTTCTAGAGAAGAACCCGTTGTTGACTAAGAAGCGACTTGACTATGAACAGTTTCGTGCGGTACACGCTTTAATGCGTAAGGGGTTACATTTAACTCCTGAAGGACTAGCACAAATTCGTTTAATCAAGGGACTGATGAATAGATCACGGGTTAAATAGCGCTACTAGACACAAGATATAGTCCTTCTGCTTGAACTCTCTACACCCCCTTATCCTACATGTTAAGTAGGTAGAGGATACTGTTGGAGAGTAAGGCGGAGAGCAAAATGCCTTGGCCACTAATTATGGTCTTGCATGAATGGAATAAATTTAATTATCGCAGTTCCATCGTTCCATGCTCCTACTGTCTTAAACAGACAGTATCAATGAACGAACAATGTCAATATATGCTGGAAAGGCTTGTACAGTTAATTGCTCAAATTGAGATACACTATTAGCTTTAGCTGATCAGCAGTGACTATAATATTTAGTAAAGGAATGTTAGTTTGTATCTTATACAGGTGCAGCATTGAGTGTAAATATCTTATATTCACGTGTTCTAGATAAGAAGTACTAGAAAGGTATCATCCTTCTCATATGTACAACTTTGGTGCAATCACTTGCATCTTGAACACAGCAGTAGTTACATAGGCTTCTCTAAGGAGTCTATTGTATCAGTGTCTAGTACTCTACTGCCTATTAATATACCTATACTAACACAAATATGCCATGACTACAACAACAAGCTTAACTCCGTTTACAATGACGAAGGGCTTCATTCTAGGTTTATTCGAAGGAGATGGGTCACTATTCATCTCTATCAGTCGTAAGACCTCGAATGTCACGGGTTACCAGGTACGACTATCGTTCAAAATTACCTTGCATGAGAAGGACGTAGCAGTGTTACACGCTGTTCGAGACTTCTTAGGTGTAGGTACAGTTGAAGTAGATCACTACTCTACAACAGGTACAGTATACCGATATGTAGTTTGGAATGGTAAGGATATCTTCCGTGTAATTGGTCCATTACTACAATCACAGCCTATGGTATTAGCCAAACGGCAGAATGACGTAGTATTGTATCTAAAGGCTCTAGACATCATGAGTCAGGGTTTACATACAACTCCTGACGGCTTAGAAGAAATGCGTCGACTTAACGCAGGCTTGAGTGGTAAGATGAACAAGGATGACAAGATGCTTCTTGAACCTACGAACACTCCAATCACTAATGAGTGGTTCCAAGGGTTCACGATGGCAGAAGGGTCATTCTACTCTATTGTTACTAACTCTTCTACTAGTGCATTAGGTGTGCGGATCATTGTAGCCTTTGATATTAGTCAAGAGCTATGTGAGTATGAAGCTGTATTACGGTTCCAAGAGTTCTTGGGATGCGGTACAGTTGTCAACAAATCACGACACCCTAGTCTACGAGTACAAAGTCGAGCAGCATTGATCAATAGTGTGTTCCCATTCTTTGATCAGTATCCATTGTTAGGTTCAAAAGCTAACCGTTTAGCTTTACTTAAGGATATTGTGACAATTATGGAGGACAATAAGCCATTGACACAAGCCAACATCACGCAAATCTCAGAGCTCATTGCTTTGATGAAATTGCACTAACATCCCCTTTTTACTAAGATAAATGTCACTCAGAGACTTAGTATGACACATATGTAACCCATATGATTCTAAAGTCCTGGAGAGAGACAAGTGATCAACACACTCTCTCCTGAGCGATGCTCCTACTGTCTTAAACTTGGGCTCGGTGAAATTGAATTAGCCGTGCAGATGCGGTTTACCACCAGATAGACGGGAAGACCCTATGCAACTTTACTATAGCTAGGCATTGTACTAGGCCATCACTTGTCACAGGTATGAGGTAGCTGATAAGGCGTAAGTGAGAGACCTCAACAAGTCATGGTCAGACTTACCTTAGTATGAAACTAAGGGACATTGCCTAGTGGGTAGTTTTACTGGGACGGTACCCTCCAAGAAAGCATCGGAGGGGTCCAATAGGTACACATAGCTTAGCCGGAGACTAAGTGGCTATGAAGAGCCAATAACAGCATAATGGCAAAAGTGTGCTAAACTGTAAGACTGACAGGTCAATCAGGTACGTAAGTAGGGCATAGTGAACCGATAGTATGTTATGGTACAGCTATCGTTCATCGGATAAGTTACGCTAGGGATAACAGGCTGATAGCGCGAAAGAGTTCATATCGTAAGCGCTGTTTGGCACCTCGATGTCGACTCATCACATCCTCCCGGTGTATCAGCTGGGAAGGGTTCAACTGTTCGTTGATTAAAGTGGTACGTGAGTTGGGTTTAATACGACGTGAGTCAGTATAGTCCCTATCTTCTGGTGGGACATATAGGCGAAGAAGAACATCTGGTTAGTACGAAAGGACCATCAGGTGCGCACCTCTGGTGTATCTGCTATAGTTCATTGACTGTACTGCAGAGTAGCTACGTGCGTTAAGGATAAGACCTGAAAGCATATAAGGTCGAAGCTGCTCTTTGGAGACTAAACAGCAACGGGATGTAGACCACGTCCTTGATAGGTCACATGTGTAAGCTCCGTTAAGGAGTGAGCTGAGTGATACTAATGTGTTGCATGACTTGACGATACCACATTGATTACACATATTTACAATTACAATCTTATCATATAAGAATATAAGTCGTATCTACGGAGGGAAGCCTAACGGTCGGGCGCTTCATTTGGGTTGAAGAACGTCTGGGTTCGACTCCCAGTCCTCCGAAATAGACCTTGCCTTCATGTCTTTGTCGTACCTTTTACTAGGTATTATACATAGATGTATGAGTATAAGAGACATACCTAGGTGTCCAATAGGGATTATATAAGATACGTAAGTTACATACAAAGTATAAGAGACGGTAGTCACTACTCTAATAGATTCATGATCAAAACTCTACCCATGGTTAATCACATATGTAGAATGCATTGTAGCTAACTTCAATGTATCAGTAGTATCTTAACCTGTATAGGCCTATAGATCTACTGACAAATAGAGAGACGTATAGTAGCTTACCTTAAATTCAACTATGACTATCTTCACATCACCATTAGAGCAGTTCGAGGTATCTCCGTTCGTATCACTGAACGCTCCTATTCTTGGAGGACTGAACCTATCACTAACTAACCTTGGATTCTACACACTAGTTGTACTTGTACTTTCAATTGGAGTACACGTACTAGGATCAAACGATCGACGACTAGTACCTAGCCGATGGTCTATCGGACTAGAGTCATCATACGCGTCACTACACGGTATGGTTAAAGAGCAAATTGGATCAGCGAACGAAGTGTTCCTACCATTCATTTACTCACTATTCTTCTTCATCCTACTAGCTAACCTAAGCGGAAACGTTCCATACAACTTCACTGTAGCTACAAGTGCTGTTGTTTCATTAGGACTAAGCTTCACAATCTTCTTTGGAGTTACAATCCTTGGTCTTTACCGACACGGTGTACACTTCTTCTCATACTTCGTACCTGCTGGAACACCATTCGGAATGGTTCCTTTACTAGTACTAATTGAGCTAATTTCATACCTAGCTCGAGCCTTCAGTCTTGGAGTACGACTGTTATAGTAAGCAGTATATCTTGTGGTATGCTAGAACGTAATGCCTTCGGAGGCATGGACACTACCATTGTATGTGGTTACATTGTGTTACAAATACAACTAGCAAGTATATACTTCAGAGACTATGCACGAGAGAGTACACAGTACTTAAGATATAGTCCGATTTCTATCCATCTGAACAATCAGGCTTCAGATTGCAGGAATATGTTGCTAACATGGTTGCCGGTCACACACTACTTAAAATCTTAAGTGGAATGCTATGGCCTATCCTAACATCTGGTGTAGTAATGTTCTTTGTAGCTCTACTACCAATGGCTATCTTCCTAGCTCTTGTTGGACTAGAGATCGCCGTAAGCTTCATCCAAGCCTACGTATTCGTAGTACTTACATGTGTATACCTACGAGATGCTATTGACCTACACTAATTCATACCCCCTTTCTATCTGAGTATATAAGAGACAGACGACATAAACGACTTGCTAGATAAATAAGAAGGGGAAACCTATACTAAAACTAACTGATTAGGGAAGAATAGGTCAGCACCAGAAAGTGAAGTACTCAACTCGTGGATCTTCAATGATAGTCGAGTAATAGTGATCGTATCAAATATCTATAAGATACGACAATATTTGTAAAGGGGATTATCGTACTTGTGCAGTTGCCGGTGCTTCTGCATGGTGTACTGTGTAAGTTGTATCGTCTAGAGTACTCTCTTGAGCTAATAGATCACTTTCACTGTCTGTAGCAACTTCGATAGTTTCTCGAGAGATAGCAGATCGGTGGTCAGTGAATTTAAGGGCTCCTTTGTTGTACTCGTATACGAATCCTACAGTCAGTAGTACTAAGAAGATCATTGCCACCCAGAATCCGTATACTGATACTTGGTATAGTGTAACGGCTAGTGGGTATAGTACGGCAATTTCAAGGTCAAAGATTAGGAATAGAATACCAACAAGGTAGTATTGTACTGAGAACGGTGCTCGAGTTTGTTGTTGTAGTGGGTTGAATCCACACTCGTAGGCTGATACTTTCTCTGCATCCGGTCGGTGTACAGCTAGTAGAACGTTCAGTAGTAGTAGAATAGCAACTAGTACAGGAACGAAGAAGAATAATACGATCATTGTCATTAGCAACCATAGATAGACATAGCCATTAACTGTGTGCTGTTTAGGAGTAATGAAGGGTGTAGTACAAATAGTACAATAGCAGCTGTTAGTACAGCAATTAGGTAACAGTGTGTGCTTGATAGCTCTACACCATCTCCTGTAGGTTGTGATGACTCTTCAAAGTATAGTACTTTCACAACTCGTAGGTAGTAACCAGCACTTACAACACTAGCTAGAATTCCTACAATAGATAGGAAGTAGTAACCATTGTGAATAGCTGAGTATAGTACCGCATATTTAGCAAAGAATCCCATCATAGGAGGAACACCAGCCATAGAGAATAGACAGATTAGTAGACTAAGTGCTAGGGCAGGGCTTTGACTAAATTGGTTTCGTAGCTCTTTGATGTACTCTACATCACCTGTTCCTTTTTGAGCCCATGGTTTAACTAGTAAGTATCCAAATGCAAGTAGAATTAGGAATACGTTTAGGTTAGTTAGAGTGTATTGGATTAGGTAGAATAGGAATGCATCAATTGATTCTTGACCACTTACAGCTAAGGCAAGTAGCATGAATCCTACATGTGAAATAGTACTGTAAGTTAGCAGTCGTTTGATTCGTACTTGTGATAGTCCTACTACGGTACCAATAATTAGTGAAAGTAGTGAACATACAAGTAGAAGAGCTTGCCATACGTTTACAGTAATGTCACCAAATGTTAGTCCTAGACCTTCAGTTAGTGAGCTTACAGTCAGTAGTAATACAAAGATAGAGATCTTAGGCATTACACTTAACCATGTAGTTACGATTGTAGGAACTCCGTCATATACGTCAGGAGCCCAGTTATGGAATGGAGCAGCTGCAATTTTAAATAAGAATCCAGCAGTCATAACAACTAGACCAAGCATTACACCTTGTGTAACATTGTCAGATGTAGTAGAAACAGAGATAAGACTACTAATAGCATCAAGGTTAGTTAGACCAGTGTATGCGTATACTAGAGCAGATCCAAGTAAAATAAGAGCAGATGATAATGCACCTAATAGGAAGTATTTCAGTCCTGCAGATGTAGCTGATTCGTTTTCTCGGTAAAGAGTAGCAAGAATGTATACAGCAAAGCTCTGAAGCTCAATAGCTAGGTACAGTGATACAAGATCAGTACTAGATACTAAGAATGAGGCACCAATAGTAGTGAATACTAGGATTAGTGCGAACTCAGGGATAGATGGTTTAGCACCAAGTCCAGGAGTGTATCCTTGTCCGAACTCGTTAGTATGGTGAACAACAGAAGTTCGAGAAGCCCAAGGAAGAAGAATCAGTCCTCCAACAACGAAGATAAAGCATTCGATTGCCATTGAGACTGTGCTTACATGGAATAGTCCACTGTATAGACTTACACCAGCACCTAAAGTAGCAACGTAGTAAGCGTTGAATGATAGGGCTGCAGCGAAGAAGAATGTTACAGCAGTTGCCCGATGAAGCTGTTCAGGCGTAAATTTAGTAGATGAAGAAAGCGGTGTCGCAATTAGTAGTGTAAGTAATGTGATAACTAGCATTACGTGGCTTGCAGATATGGATAGATGTCAATGATCTCTTATAAGTAAATATGTGTAATATAAGATATGTACATATGAGCATCTTAACTTATACGCAAAATCGGGATCGAACCGATGAGAGCTCATTGGAAGTGAGCTATGTTACCGCTACATCATTTGCGCAATAACCTGTAGATTAGGCTTGATAGTACTCTATGTATGATCATAGACAACGATACTTATGATAGGGTTTACATGTGATATTGTAATTCTCTTATATGACTAGTAGAACATATAAGATACGACTATACATTTCACCTCTTCGGTTTGTAGTACGCGCGCGAGTCTATTATATACAGTTTCGCCACCTTCTTTTTGCAAAAAGCAAACAACAGTTGCGCTAAGAAAGACCTAGAGGGTGAAAGTACTAGGGGCCAGAAAAGGGGGGGATAATTACTCAGCTTGAGCTGATTGTACTTGTGATCCAGTAGAAGGGCTCATACATAGTACAATAGGTCCAACCATAGCTAGTAAGAAGATTACGCTAGCTACAACTAACCATAATGAAGCGTATGTGTATAGTCCTTGTCCAATGCTCTCAATTTGTGTGAAACCTGTTAGAGCGTTGTCAGCTACTACAGGGTTGAATGCAGCGTGCACTCCTTCTGTAGCAGACATTCCTCCCATATCGGCTTCTTGGTTACCATCTGTAGCAGATAGTAATGTAGAGTTGAACCAAGATAGTACACTTAGTGAAGTGTGTAGTGAACCTCCATCGTGGTAGCTAGTAGGTAAGATAGATAGTAACTCGAAGAAGAATAGTGAACCTAAGAAGGCTCCCATAGGTAAGCTTTGAGTGTACTCTTGTCCAGTTTCAATTAGCTCAACAAGTCGAAGGTTAAGCATCATGATTACGAACAGGAATAGAATAGCAATAGCTCCAACATATACGATTAGGTATACAAGTCCAAGGTAAGCTACTCCAAGTAGTACTAGGTATCCAGCTACGTTTAGGAATACAGCAATTAGGAATAGTACTGAGATAACAGGGTTCTTAGCAGTAATAACCATGATTCCTGAGAAGATAGCACCTAATGCTAATAGGTCAAGTAGGAAGCTGTTCATATGTAAATTATAGTACTCTGGCTCTCATATAGAGGCATAATAGAGTCATAGACTGAGTAGGCAAACCATGAGTATATCGTAACTGGTACGATAGTTGTACATTCCTTAAGTATTAGATTAAGGAAGTCCCTAACTGGAGTCGAACCAGCTCTCTAAGAATTAACAGTTCTTCGCTGCACCGTATAGCTCTAAGGACGATGTTAGTACCTCTAAGGCCACTCTTATATTGTATAGATCTTTAGCATATAAGGTAGTATTTGTAAGGATATGCCTTATAACTTATAATGGAGTAAGTTGAATTCATAGTATCTTATATGTCACCATGAAACTATAAGAGACTCATCATAGCTCTCAGTCTAACTACAGCTATGTATTTTAATGCGATCAGAATATCTCAAACACACTAGATTTGACACGTTGGCTTTTCAGTACTAACGCCAAAGATATTGGTACACTATACCTAATCTTTGCTGTCTTCAGTGGAATGCTTGGAACTGCCTTCAGTGTGCTAATTCGAATGGAGTTAGCATCACCTGGAGTACAATACTTACAAGGAAACCACCAACTTTACAACGTAATTATTACGGCTCACGCCCTACTAATGATTTTCTTCATGGTTATGCTTTATGTCCTATCAGATGAACACCGAATTTATATGACTGTATATGTGCTAGAAAAGGTCTTGTTCTGGGTCTTTTGCTTTGTAGTCCTATTTATTGTCTATGTAGTACTCTTTATTTGTGCACGTATCTCCTACTACTGGACTGCATTTTGTAATGTAAGTCGAACTTCTGCCAACTATATTCAATCTTGTATTGAAGGTAAAGACGTTCCACCTCACATGAAATCTGTAGTCATCGACGACCCCTACCACAACCGTAAGCTAATTTCTACTCATGGTAAAGGTATGCCAGGTGTCTATGTCTTCCAAGATAAGGAGACTGGAGCTATGTATGTAGGAGGTGCAGTGAACTTATACAATCGAGTTACATCTTACTTTATGCCTTCAATCGTTAAGTCTGGATCACGACGAGTGTACCGATACTTCAACAACTATGGATATGACAATCTTCGACTAACTCTCTTTATTCTACCTACAGGAGCCACTGTAACTACTATTGAGTCATTTGAGCAATTCTTCATTGACCATCTCAAACCTGATCTCAATGTAGACTTAATTGCAGGAGGTTATACAGGTTATCATCGACCGATGGTGCCAGAAATGCGAGAGAAGCTACGAATTGAACGAGGTCACTCTTTCTATATTTACGACCTGTCACTAAAAGCATGCATCTTCCGGTTTGATTCTAAGCAATATGCTTTAGGTCAATTGGGTATGCATCATAAGACTCTGGACAAGTGTTTACTAACTGGTGCAGTGTACTTAGACCGATTTGTGTTCAGTCACACTCCTTTACCTACATACCCTTTAGATGCACACTTATCTTTACAAGACCTAAGCCAACTCTTTAACGAATTACGTAGTGCACACACTCCTAGTCAGCCAGCTGCTAAGCCATTCTATGCAGAAAATGTGCTAAACTCTGACTTATCTGGTACATTCCAATCTATCAACGATTTTGTACGACTCCACGGCGGTGATCGTGGTACTATTCGACACTATCTTGATGGTACGAAACCAGCCTCATCACTATACCGTAAACAATGGCGATTCTCATCTAATACGGACATTTAACAAAGCTACATTGGCATAGCCCAGCCTAGGAGTAATCCTTTGTCTGCCATTTACTATATTCAAGGACACCCTTAAGTGATTCGAACTAGCATACTAGTTACATCGAATCAATTGGGCGATTTGTAGAGATCACTCTTAACGACTATTTGTAAGATATCCTAATTTTCACTACACTAGCAGTAAGTATAGGATAAAGACATAGTCTGACCCCGCTCGAGAGAGTGGGAGACTCGTATGCCTGCCCTTGTGGGTGGATTCGGTAACTACCTTGTACCTGTACAAATTGGTGCACCGGATATGGCCTTCCCTCGACTAAACAACATTAGTTTCTGGCTTCTACCACCTTCACTAATTCTACTACTTGCTAGTGCACTAGTAGAGCAAGGAGCTGGTACAGGATGGACAATTTACCCTCCACTATCAGGAATCCAAAGCCACTCAGGTGGATCAGTTGACCTGGCTATCTTCAGCCTACACCTATCAGGTATCAGTTCAATGTTAGGAGCGATGAACTTCATCACTACAATCCTAAACATGCGACACCCTGGTATGTCAATGCACAAACTTCCTCTATTCTGTTGGGCTATCTTCATTACAGCTATTCTACTTCTACTATCACTACCAGTGCTAGCAGGTGGAATTACAATGCTGCTAACAGATCGAAACTTCAACACATCATTCTACGACCCAGCTGGAGGAGGTGACCCAATCCTATTCCAACACCTATTCTGGTTCTTCGGACACCCTGAGGTTTACATCCTTATTATCCCTGCCTTCGGTATTGTATCACACGTAGTTGCAACATTCTCTGGAAAACCTGTAT
Source organism: Brevundimonas sp. Br13 (assembly GCF_055391505.1). Taxonomy (NCBI): domain Bacteria; kingdom Pseudomonadati; phylum Pseudomonadota; class Alphaproteobacteria; order Caulobacterales; family Caulobacteraceae; genus Brevundimonas; species Brevundimonas sp. Br13. The sequence goes on from NZ_AP044009.1 coordinate 19,706, forward strand.
TCGGATACCTAGGAATGGTATACGCTATGTTCAGTATTGGTATTCTTGGATTCATCGTTTGGTCTCACCACATGTTCGCGGTAGGATTAGACGTTGATACACGAGCTTACTTCACAGCTGCCACAATGATTATTGCGGTTCCTACAGGAATTAAAATCTTCTCATGGCTAGCTACATGTTACGGTGGATCACTACGATACACTGCTCCAATGGTATTCGCTCTAGGATTCATTGCTCTATTCACTATTGGTGGACTGACAGGTGTAGTTCTTGCAAACGCTTCACTAGACGTTGCAATTCACGACACATACTACGTAGTAGCCCACTTCCACTACGTTCTGTCAATGGGAGCTGTATTCGGTATGTTTGCTGGATACTACTTCTGGGGACCAAAAATCATTGGTAAAACATACAACGAGCAATTAGCTCACATCCACTTCTGGACAATGTTCGTAGGAGTAAACCTTACTTTCTTCCCACAACACTTCTTAGGTCTTGCCGGTATGCCTCGACGAATTCCTGACTACCCTGACGCATTTGCTGGATGGAACCTTATCTCAAGTTTCGGTTCAATCATTTCAGTAGTTGCTACAGCTATCTTCCTATACATCATTTGGGACCAGTTCGTACACGGTAAAGCCGTTGCAAACAACCCATGGGCTGTGCCACAATTCTTCACAAGCACACCAGAGTTCCTAAGCGGACCACAATACGCTCACTCACTAGAGTGGACTCTTGCTAGCCCAGTACCATTCCACTCATACAACACTCTACCAGTACAATCATAGTATTGTTTACGAGCATCGTATAATGGAATAACAACCCCTTTTCCTGGCCCCCCTTGGGCTCTCACCCTCCAGGTCTTTATCCGCAAGCAGGGTGCGAAAACTATGCTTTATAAGTAATATACACTATCCAGCCTTAAGCCCTCAAAATCAGAAATGATGCGAGGAGTATATTTATATACATCTAATTGAAGATTCAATCAGACAAGGCATGCCAGCAGTACCTCTTAGCAATTGACCATCCTCTCTTTCGCTTTTTGCAAAAAAGAGAACTAAAGAAGAGTAAGAATCAATATAGAGGTAACAATGTTAGGCTACATATCATATTTAACTATGCCACAACTACTACCATTCTACTTCGTTAACCAACTATCATTTGCATTCCTAGTACTTATCACTCTAGTATACGTATTCGGTACATACATTCTACCTGCATTTGTTGAGCTGTTCGTAACACGAATGTACATCACTAAACTATAATAGCTGATTACTCCCCCTTTAGAAATAAGAGCTATAATATACTCTGGCTTGGTGATGTTTGTATATATAAGATACGTATAAGTCAGTCTCATATCATCTTAAGGAGTACTAGAAGGTCTCATCACCTCTCCTATGTACAACTTTGGTGCAATCACTTGCATCTTGAACACAGCAATAGTTACGCTCCTTCGGACTTATGTAAATAGTCCAATGTACTGTATTAGTGTTTAGTATGTTGCGCCGCTTTTTCGAAACAGGCGAATACTCACTCTATTGCCTATTAATATACCTATACTATCAATTAACTATGACAACATATATGTTCAACAAGTCTAACCAGATGAATACTATGTCAATGCAACGTCAAGCTACATCTATGATCAAAGCCTTCTTTGCCAAATATAAGGCCTTAGTTGGTAAACCTGTATATTCAGTAACACCTGATAAAGTGATTATCTCTATCTTCTACTATGCTCCTACAGAAGCACTCTCTAACAGTAGTATTGCAGCCTTAGGTAACGCTCTAACAGTATGTTGGGGACGTACAGTAGAATTACGACTAATCCGTATGGCACATTCAGCTTTAGATAGCTCTATTCTAGCTCAATATCTAACAGCTAATGGAGGTAAAATGTCATTTGCACGTATGTTAGATATGCTGAAGAATACATTACCTACTGTAGTATCAGAAGGGTCAGTTACAGATACTTTACCTACTTCACATATTACTGGAGTAGAATTAAAGCTGTCAGGACGACTAACAACACAACGATCAGGTCCACGTCAAACTGTAAGTGCAGGAGGACTAGGATCATCTGCTAAAGGTCAAAGCCGTACAGTAGATTACAGTAAATATGCAGGAAAGAACAAGCTTGGTGCATTCACAATGAAAGTCTGGATCAGTCAACAAAGCCAGTAATTATCCCCCCCCCCTTTTGCATATCATGACCATACTTCATAAAGGTCTATGTATACCTATTTAAAGAACTGAATGCGTGCCACCCACCCATTCCAGCCTTCCTATTGAATTAGCTTATGGCCCCTCCGAGATCGAGTCTTAGCCATTTGGTAGTGCTAAGCGTTTGTCTTTATGGCGTATCTTATATATTAGTCTATAATATAAGGTACAAACAATATATACGAAAAGGGGATTATGATTTTGACTCTGTAGCGATGTCTAGTAGAGTGTTCTCTACAACTCCTACTACAGGAACAACGATTAGGAACCAAGCAAAGTAGAATGCAGTTGAAATTGCTCCTACAGTGATAAATGGCTCTTCAACGTGTTGGCTTCCAATGTACATTAGTACGAAGAAGTTTGATACGAATAGCCAGAAGGCCCATCGCATTAGTGGTCGGAATTGTGATCCTCGTACTCGTGATGTGTCAACAATTGGCATAGCTAGTAGGATCAGTAGTGATGCGAACATAGCTAGTACTCCTAATAGTTTGTTAGGAATAGATCGTAGAATTGCGTAGAATGGAAGTAGGTACCACTCTGGAACAATTGATGGAGGTGTTTGCATTGGGTTAGCTGGGATGTAGTTGTCACTGTGTCCCAGGTAGTTTGGTGCGTAGAATACCATTAGCCCTAGTACAAGAAGGAATAGGAAGATTGTTACTAGATCCTTGAATGTGAAGTAAGGGTGGAATGGTAGTCGGTCAGTGTTACCTGATAGACCTAATGGGTTACTACTTCCGTGCTCGTGTAGTGCTAGTAGGTGCATTGCTGCTAGAGCAGCTAGAATGAATGGTAGTAGGTAGTGTAGTGAGAAGAATCGGTTAAGAGTAGCGTTGTTTACACTGAAACCTCCCCAGACAAATTGTACGAAGTCAGTACCAATCCATGGGATGGCAGATAGAAGGTTAGTAATAACTGTAGCTCCCCATAGTGACATTTGCCCATAAGGTAGAACATACAATACCTCTAGCTATGAGTCTGTTGCTAAGCAACTTATGTTAGGACTGATAGTAGTTGTACCTAATCAATTAATGAATCCCGACAACTGTCAATTGAATTTATCATTAACATCATTTTAGGCCTTGAGAACTTTAAGCTCAGGTATCCGACTGTACATTAAGCAGCATTTCAGCCACCTACAAGTGACCCAGTCTGTAGCGATTGTATACACAACCGACGGTCTGAAGAGCTAATTACTCCCTTTAACCGTTTTCACTTGTATTGCCAATCAGTACATGCTAAATGCATGAACTAATCAATATCCCTGTCAGGACATTTACTGTGATTCTTTAAGATCAGAATAGCCTTTTTCCCTGTATAGGTTGCAAAGGGGGATACACAGTACGACTATGATGTCATGTTCATGGCAAGACCTAGTGATTTAACTAGCCATTTACCTTTGATGATACCATTGCCTTTAAGTGCACGACGGACTGTCTTTTCATTGCAGTTACAGTACTCTGCAACTACAGGAACAGTGCGAAGCACAATAGAGGTAGTACCGTCGGGTAAGGCCGAACCATCAACCATACTCAACTCCAAGAGTAGAGCTTTGGCTGAGTTTGCGGATACTTTTGCTCGACTCTCATCTGACATAGGTTGACGAGAAAGAGCAGCAGCTCGCATAAGTTCCACTGTCTCAGGACGCAGCTTCTTACCACGATTCAGTGCTCCAATAGCATCACGACGTGCCTGAGAATAGTTAGCACGCATAGCTTCTCGTTGAGCTTCTGTGTGAGTTACACCTAGAGTGTTACCAGCCTCTCGAGCGATGTTGTAGTCACCGTAAGCGGCAATGTAAGCAGTCTCAAGGTCAAGTAACTGTTGATTCATGTTTGAGGTAAAGTCAGGAATCTCATCAATGACCAAGAATGCGAAGTTCTCTAGTCCATATTTCTGTACTGCATTCCATAGAGGTTTGTTACCTGTTCCTCCAAAGAGATGCTTGTGAAACCGAATGTGCATGCGACCCAGTACAGCGCTACCGATGTAGGACTGACCAGTAACTAGGTTTACGATAAGGTAAATACCTGCTACTTGTTTTAGGGTAGGGTATACAATTTCCTTAATGTTCGGTAAATGTAGACCTTCCCAAGTAAAGATGGGAGTGATCTCACTGCGCTTAGACAGGTATGCTTTTAGACGTTCAGAATAAAGAATAGGTGTAACAGAACAGATGCTAATAGTATCAATAGATAATGTGTGCAAGAACATGTCATCATTTTGGGCTAATAATTTACCCAGGAATGCTGTAGCCATCATTAGAACCAGAATAATTACTCCAATAGACCATAGTAGAACTCGAGGTGATCGGTATGATCCGTAGTATAGACCTCGACCAATGTGTAGGTATACGAAGATAAAGAAGAATGAAGCAACGTTAGCGTGTAGGTATCGGATTAACCATCCGTAGTGTACATCTCGCATAATGTGCTCAACACTGATGAATGCAAGATCAATGTTAGGTGTGTAGTGCATAGCTAGAGTAATTCCAGTAATAATTTGGATAACTAGACATACACCAAGTAGTGAACCGAAGTTCCACATGTAACTTAAGCTAGCAGGTTGAGGGCTATCAATCATGTAGCTGTTAGCTAGTCCAAGAATTGGGTGTGATTTTAGTAGACGCATAAAGGCGAATAAATACCTAACTAGTCATAGATAGAGTGATAGTCTAACCTCTTGATAGAGTATGATCTCAAATATGGTAGTTAGTCCATCCAAATACAATATAGATTTGGTGAAGTAAGTCGAACACTTACGTGTAATTTAGTAGATTGAATACAGTTATAAAAAATAAGATGCTTAACGACTTAGAGGTAGCAATCTGAATAGAGCTTAGTTAGTACGTCAATATTTAGTTAGGTATGAACTACGTAACTAAAGGAGATAGTGTTAGGTATCTCTGTAAGGCCAAGTTGCTTATAGTGATCTAAGACATATAAGGTACGCTCATTACTGAACATATATATGATCTATGTGTGTGAAAGGGGGGATATCTACTTGTATAGTAGTGTAGATACAGAGTAGTGAATGTCTGATAGAATAATGTTAGGGAAGATACCGAATAGGAACATACAGAATAGTAGTGGTAGTAGTACCATGAACTCTCGTCGAGTAAGATCTACAGCGTATCCTAAGTAAGGACTCCATGCTCCACCTGACATACGTGCGTATAGCCAAATAGAGTAAGCAGCTGAGAAGATAATACCTAGACTCATAGCTACACCTACTAATGGACTTCGTTGCATTGCTCCTAATAGTGCTAGTACCTCACCAGCCCAGTTAACTGTAAGTGGTGTTGACATGTTACCTAGAATAAATAGGAAGAATAGTAGTGAGAATACAGGCATGTATTGGATTAGACCTCGGTAGTACCGGATTACTCGCGTATGGTATCGATCGTAAATAATACCACCTAGACAGTAGAATAGAGCAGGGCTTACGAAACCGTGGGCAATTCCTAGTAGAATTCCTCCTTCAATTCCTTGTAGTGTGTTAGAGAATAGTCCAATTACAACTACAGCCATGTGAGCAATTGATGAGTAGGCAATTAGTACCTTGAAATCTGTTTGTCGTAGTGTAGTTAGTGAACTGTATACTAGTGTTACAACACAGATAGTCTGTACTAATGGTGCAAAGTATGATGTAGCTTCAGGTAGGAATGGAATTAGAATTCGGATGTAACCGTATGTAGCTAATTTCAGAATTAACCCAGCTAGAATCATTGACACAGCAACTGAAGCTTGAACGTGAGCTCGGCTTAGCCAAATGTGTACAGGTAATAGAGGTGTTTTGATAGCAAGGCTTAGGAAGATAGCAAGCCATAGCCATCGTTGGTGCTCGAAGCTAATATCAGCTAATGATAGTACTTCAAAGTCAGTACTTCCAACGTGGTAGAAGATAACTAGGAAGGCAAGTAGCATGAATAGAGATCCGAATAGAGTGTAAAGGAATAGTAAGAATGAAGCTCGGATTCGGTCAGCGCTAGCTCCCCATACTCCAACAAGTACAAATAGAGGGATAAGTACAGCCTCGAAGAATACATAGAATAGTAGTAGGTCAAGTACTACGAATACTGCAATTAGTAGACTTTCTAGTACTAATAGAGCAATCATGTAAGCTTTAATATTGTGTGTTACGTTATCCCAGCTAGCTAAGATACAGATTGGTAATGTGAATGTTGTAAGTAGTACAAAGTATAGTGATAGACCATCTACACCCATGTGCATGTGTAGGAAGCTAAGTGTGTTGTACTCAACAGTAAATTGGTACTGGCTTGAGCTTGAGTCGAACTCACCCCACATAATCATTGATAGTGCAAATGTAACAACAGTTGTTAGTAAAGCAACACGTTTGATTCGTGAGATTTGTTGTGGTGTTGACTCTGTCATAGGAGCTAGAGTTAGTGCTCCTAGTAAAGGAATCAGTAGTAGAGCTGTTAGCATATTTATATAGTAGATAGTTGATCTCCTACTCATCATTATTTCGGCCCTCTTTCAACAAAAGGCGACCTATCTGTCTTGTAGTAACAGTATAGGAGTAATGACATAGTATGAGGGCTTAACAAAGTAACCCTTCACGATAGAAACGTATAGCAATGATAGTCTATACGATGGTCAAGAAGACTCGACGTTACTATTAGTAGGAAGTGTCATATAAGATACGTATAATTACATCACATGCCATACATACCTATCTTATACTTACATAAACACTATAAGGAACTTAAGTTAGACTATAGGCCCTTACTAAGGTTCCATTGCTTTAGTCCTTTAATGCACATATAAGACGTAAAGACAAAGCACTGCTAGGTTAATGGTAGACCACCTCACTTCGGATGAGGCTGTGGAGGTTCGAGTCCTTCGCGGTGTGATACTAGGTCAACAGTACATCAGTAATAGTTACCCATCTAATGTTAACTAAACAAGGGCTGAGGCGGTAGTATGGTACTACACACGGATTGCAAATCTGTTGACTTTAGGGTTCGATCCCCTCTTAGCCCTCTAGTATATTATGAACAAATATAGGCCTGAATATTAGTACTCTATTGCATACTGTTTAACAAATAGGAATGTGGTGTCAATGGTAGCATGCAGATCTCCAAAGTCTCGCGGAGCTTGTTCGAGTCAAGCCATTCCTGTGCAATTATGTTCCTTTTATAGAGTTACTTAAGAAACAAAAGGGTAAATAAGATATAGATGTACGATACAAGTAATGGGAATCGAACCCATACAACATAGCGTCATGGTTGCTTAAGAACCACCTGTCTACCTATTCCAGCATACTTGCACTAATGAGAATCTCACTTATACAGAGCATATAGTAAAATATTGTATCTTATAAGGTCTAACAAATTATAAGGATAGTGTACGAAGTACTACCTATCAATACAAGGATAAATGACAGAGTGGTTTAATGTGTTCACCTTGAAAGTGAAAGTGCCTCCCAGGTACCATAGGTTCGAATCCTATTTTATCCGACTCCAGGGCCAGTCATGCCCATAATTTGATCTACTGTAATACATGTAGTGACATATAAGATACTAACATTATCTCACTACTATAAGTAACTCTCTACATCTACTACCCTCCTATAGGACAAAGGTAGTAAGAATAGGAGCATACTACGAGCTATTGATTAGCTTAGCCAAGTATCTACAGTTATCCTACTAAATAGGCCTGTACATTTCTGACTCTCTTAAATTACTCGTCATGCAAGTATCACGAGCTCAATTCCAAGCACACCCATTCCATTTAGTTACACCATCTCCATGGCCACTACTAACTTCATTCTCACTACTTATCCTTACAATTGCCGCTGCAATGTACTTCAACGGATTCTCTAACGGAGGATACCTTGTAATTATCGGATTCATTACTACTGTAAGCTCAATGGCTCTATGGTTCCGAGACGTTGTAGCAGAGGGAACTCTACTAGGAAACCACACATTTGCTGTACAGAAAGGTCTTAACCTTGGTGTAGCATTATTCATTATTAGTGAGGTATTCTTCTTCATCTCAATCTTCTGGGCCTCAAGTATGAAGTGGGCCCATTAAACTATATTATATGCTAGAACTAGTGTAACTATAGGTACTATATTAGTCACAATCCTATAGATTTCTTTGACTAGCAGTTACAAACTCAACGACTATACATATAGATGATGCTATCACATCATGAGACATAGTCTAACCTATTAACGGCTTAACCGACTTCTTGCACTTCTACATGAGTGTCAGTGATCAAATTTTAGTACTAGAATGCAGTGCTCCTGTGCTAATTACTAACTACTTCTCAGGGAACAAACCTCGTACACTTGTTGAGGAAGTAATCCCTATGCCGTACAATGATCCTGATGCTTCTAAACAAACGCTACCCCGACAACTATACGCAGCTTTGATGGGGCTATTGTCCAGTAGTGGTGCCACTATCATGAAAGGGCCTCACAATTGGCATTTTCCACGAAGCACTGTCCTGAAGTTATCTTCTACGGACTTAGTGTTTCTTCAATGGTTAATGGACTTATTTACTCCCTATCTTGAATGGAACCCTATTCGTAATGCTTCACTTAAGGGAGCTTCAAGCTCTTTAGCTGCTGTTAGTTTGGATAGCTTCTACCTTTATATCTTACGTATGCACTGGCAACACGAAGGGCTGCATTTACTGCCAATTCACTTTGAAGAGTACTTTGATTGGATCACACTTGCTTTCTGGGCAATGCGAAACGGTCAATGGACTAACAACTACTTTGTGATTGGAGTATCTCGCTTGAATGCTAGTGAACGGCAACGACTTATCGACGTTTTACAGTCTAAGTTGGGTTTAAGCTCTAAACTCATCATGGGAGGTAAGAAACTTGCTATTTCAGATCCTCAACGTGTAGTAGATAATATCTCACCACACTTCCATGGTAGCCAATTACATCGATTGAGCAAGATTAGCCGATAATTTTAGGTATACTAGACTTCCACTCAGCACTAGCACCTACTGTAGAGCTAGGAAACGCATGGCCTCCAGCAGGTATTGACCCTCTAAACCCTTACGAGATCCCATTACTTAACACTGTACTACTACTTTCATCAGGAGCAAGTGTTACATACGCACACCACTCACTAATTGAAGGTAACCGACGAGGAACTATCTTAGGTATCATCATTACTATTGTACTGGCTCTATTCTTCACAGCTCTTCAAGGACTTGAGTACTACGAGGCAGGATTCACAATCACTGACGGTGCTTACGGATCTACATTCTTCTTCGCTACAGGATTCCACGGACTTCACGTTATCATTGGTACACTATTCATTGCTGTAGCCTTTGGTCGAATTCTATCATACCACCTAACAGACCACCACCACCTTGGATTCGAAGCGTCAATCCTATACTGGCACGCACCCATCAAACCCTTCTATCACCCTTTGAAGGTTTGCCGTCTTACTGTGTAAACAGTACGATTACCACTCTACTAAATGCTGGGAACAGTCTACTAGATAGCAGTTCAATGAACTCATAGCCTAGCTAGTGATAGACCCATCAGCAAGTAACACTACTTCAGAGACTTCATGTAGAGCTCCTCGTCTTTACACTAAGACAAGGATGAAGATATAGTCCAAGGCATAGATACTTACACTATGCTTTGACTTCGTTGATGTTGTATGGCTTTTCTTGTACGTATCAATCTACTGGTGGGGATCTTAATCTGCACTATCATTCTTACTTTCAACCCCCTTTTCATGTCTGTTGTTAAGCGTACCTTTTCTTCAAATGCGTCTAGCCTATTAGGTCCTGACAACAAGACACCATTAGTAGATTACATCATGCAGATGATCACTGGATTACTCTTAAGCGATGCAACTCTAGTTAAGAAGTACGCTAATGGAGGTACATACTTACAACTTGCACAAAGTGTAATTCACGGTCCTTTCATTGTTTTTGTGCACAATCTGATGTACACTGCAGGCTTGTGTAACATGACAGCTCCATCTACTAGTACTGCTGTAGCAAATGGTTACAAGTACCTCTACTTAAGCTTTGCTACTCGTAGCTTCGTAAGCTGGAATGTACTACACTCAGCTTGGTATCAGGAAGGTATCAAGGTACTTCCTCATAACATCTCTGATTTGTTAACACCTATCTCTTTAGCATATTGGCTAATGGGTGATGGTGGATGGAATGGAAATGGTATCAATTTAGCTACTAACAACTTCTCTCGTACAGAGATTGAGTTGCTTGTAAGTATTCTGGCAAGCAAATTTGGTCTTCACTGTAGTATTCAGTCTCGCAATCGACTGTATATCTGGGCTCGTTCTGTACCGAAATTTGTTGAGATTGTACGACCACACATGGAAGAATCTATGATGTACAAAATTGACAAATCATGCCCTAAACCTATCAAACAAACACCAATCAAGGTGTCATAACTCCCCCCTTTTGGCTTCCTTACTCTCTAACCTAAGGATTCGAAGCTGTGTAGGAGGGGGTTAAGCACTTCGTTGACGTAGTATGGCTATTCCTATACGTATCAATCTACTGGTGGGGATCATAAGTCTCATCAATCACCCCTTTTGTATCATTTATGTTCGTATCTTATATGTGTACGAATAAGGTACTATCATGCCTATTAAGTGCTTAAAAAAAGGGGAGATTAGTATGGTGCAATGTCGAATGCTACTAGAATGCTAGGTACTAGAATAATTAGTGCAATTACAACAGGTAGCATACCCATCCAACAGAATTGCATTAGTTGGTCATATCGTAATCGTGGTAGAGTAGCTCGGAACCATACGAATACGAAACAGAAGATACAAGTCTTCAGTGCTAGTACAATACTTTGAATGTTGATGAATGTGTCGTTAGGCACAATCTCTGGCATAATGTATCCTCCAAGGAATAGAATAGCTGTTAATGCTGACATTAGTACAATACTACAGTACTCAGCTAGGAAGAAGAATACGAAGATCATTCCACTATGCTCAGTGAAGAATCCGGCAACTAGCTCTGACTCAGCCTCTGGCAGGTCAAATGGAGTACGGTTAGTCTCAGCTAGTACAGAGATGAAGAAAATGATGAATAGAGGGAATAGAGGTACAAGGAACCAAACGCTTTGCTGGCTCTCAATGATTGTTGTGTAATGGAATGTTCCTGTTAGTAGGATTACAGCCAGTACTGCAGAGCTTAGAATTAGCTCGTAACTAATCATTTGGGCTGTACTTCGAAGTGAACCAAGGAAGGCATACTTAGAGTTCGCAGACCATCCAGCGAATAGTACACCGTATACTCCAATAGATGAAATAGCTAGTGAGTATAGAATTCCAAGGCTAAAATCTGATAGTGCTAATCCACTACCAAATGGGATCACGGCCCAACCTAGAAGGCTGAACACTAGACTAATAACAGGGGCTAAGAAGAATAGACTTCGTGTAGCATGTTGTGGTACTACAGTTTCCTTCACTACCAGCTTAAGAGCATCGGCGAATGGTTGTAGTACTCCGTAGTATCCTACTGTGTTAGGTCCTACTCGTCGCTGCATACTAGCAAGAACTTTACGCTCAATGATAGTCATGAAAGCTACGGATAATAGGATTGGCACTAGTACGATTACTACTTCAAGTAGGCTGTATAGAACTGATAACATATTATAAAATAGAGGTTGTCTGTGGATCACCTAACCTACGGTAGGGTTAAACTCTGTATTAGAGTTTGCCTTCTAATAGTTCCTGTATATCTACAAGTTTTCGCACCCTCTCTGCTTTCGAAAGAGAGCAATAGCTCGGGATAAGAAAGATCTGGAGGCCAGGAAAAGAAGGAATACTGTGTAGGAGTGTCGCACTCGTAAGGGTATGTTAAAGGGGATATTAGAAGCTATGCTCCTATTTAGTACTATACTTGGCTATCAAGCCAGCTTAGGTACTTCTCAAGTGAAACAGCCTCTACAACGATAGGCATAACTTAAAATGCTATGTAGTACGATTCGTGGTGCATAGCATTTAAGGGACTATGTATTCATTCCTGGCCCCTAGGCTCTAACCCTCCAGGGTGGCGAAAACTAAAATGATACACGTATAGTCTCTGAAGATGTTATCTTGCTAGTTGTCTATAGATGAATGTGGTTCTGTCTCCTAATTATAGGCGGACATTCATAGAGTTTCTAGCATACAGTGTGTTATTGTCGGGCTTATGCGATCAACCCGTGGTATACACCACAAATCTCGCTACATTGTCCGTAGTATACTCCTTCACGTTGAATAATTACTGATGTTTGGTTTAATCGACCTGGTACAGCGTCCATTTTCACTCCTAGTGCTGGAACGGCCCAATCGTGGATAACGTCTTGTCCTGTAACGATGAATCGAATGTGTGTGTCTACTGGTACTACAACTCGGTTGTCTACCTCAAGTAGTCGTAATTGTCCTAACTCTAGGTCTGACTCTGGTACCATGTATGAGTCGAACTCAATTGACTCACCATCAGCGCTTACAAAGTCAGAGTACTCGTATGCAACTCTATACTCTCTAGAATTTGAGTAGATGTATAGAGTCGGACTATGTCATATAGGTAAACCTATTTGCATGTATAGTCTCTGAGGTATTACCTACTAATTAGGATCATGGTCATATTGTCACTCCAATGGGAGTAAAGACCAAACTCGGTTTTAGTATAGTATGCAATTCTCAATAGTACGGCTTACTAGATAGTGATCTATCTTTACTATGTACTATTAGGGGCCTATTGCCCTGATGTGAATTTGAATCGTCGTGTACCATCTAAGCTCGTATAGGCACCTCGGTCCAAGTGCTTGTTGATGAAGTCATGATGGAGCTTCAGTGCCTTAGAAGCTTTGGTAACACTAGGGTACTGTCGGCTGATGCCAGTGTTAAGATCTAACACTAGAACAGGCTTAGACTCATGTGGCTTACGGTCAGAGATCTTCTTTAAAGTCTCTTCATGAGCTGTGAAATAGAAAGTTCCTAAGTTCGTCTTAATTAACTTCTTCATACCTACATACCGATTGATACGTTTGTAGTCTACAACTTGATGAGCTGCAGCTGCTGCGTACACACTAGGATAGTTACCAAAAATGGTCTTAAGATCCGCGGTAATAGCATAGACACGATCTTCAACCAATTCTAAGTTGTGAACTAGAGCTGGATGGGAGTTAGAAGTAGGATGAACTACAGTACCTTCTTTGTCAGTACCTTTAATCTCAATGTGAATCTCAATGTCCAAGTAAGGTGAATGCCAATGACTTACAGATTTAGCGTAACGTGATAGTAATTGATGTGAAGTATGAAGTTCTCGCGCTGCTGAACGTAGTGACTTGAAAGAACCTAGTGGGTTTGAATTCATATCATAGATCTGCACAGGTAAATTTTCATCTGTAACCCAGTGTGAAATGTCGACTTTAGGTGTAGTGTTTACCTCATGGTTAAGTTCTTCACTTAGTGTTTCTTCAACAACAAATGGAACTTCAGTACTAGAGTCTACGACAGGTGCGAGCATATGAGGATGTGTGCTAGTAGTAGCAATGAACCGACCGTTTAAGGATGGTTTAAATGCATCAAGGTAAGCTTGTTCAACTACAGCTAATTCATACTTTGTAAAGGCGGTTAACAATTCAATGTCCTTTGCAGTTAAATTGTATTTAGGATGTGTAGAGATGAACTCTTCTACAAAGTTAGTCCCTGTATGAATATGGTGGAAAGTAAAGCTATCAGCTGAGTGTTCTTGTACTAAGCTATACAGCCGGTGTTGAGTTTCTGTCATAGAACTAGAGAAAGCTAAATCTCGATGTGATCGTAGTCGTGAAGCAAGATCAATAGAAGATCCAATATACCCGTTGTCACTGTCACTTTGTAGAATCATATAGATACCAGAAGTACGAGTTAGGCTAGGTAGTTGACCTAAATGTCCTAACGATGTACCTTTCGGTAGTACTAGGTCTCCTGTCTCAGTGATGTGACAAAGTGAGTCGTAGTGTTGTCCTCGTACCTTTGTAATGAACTCACGAACTTCACTTGAGAATAGGTCAGAATCTAGGGCTTGATTCAATACATCTAAGGTGTTGTTGTGATTTTGACTAGGTACAAGTGGAATATCTGAAGAAAGCAATGGTCGACAAGTACTCTTAAGATCTTCTACTGATGTGATGAAATGTGTAAGAGCGGAAGCATTGAAAATATGAGGTTCAAATCCCAATTCATCAGGGCAATTTACTGACCAGTACCACTGGTGTCCTGCAACTTTAACTGTCATTGTAGGTGAAATTACCTCATCCATTAGGTATAGAAGTTTGAAGCTAGGGAATGCGATAGCAATTAGGATTAGAGCTGGAGTAATTGTCCAAATTAGCTCGATTAGTGTACCGTGGTTGCTGTACTTGTGTACAATTCCTACTTTGTTGCTGCTGAATTTCATTAGAATTACTGCAAGCATCCAGAATACTAGGAAACTAATTACAACAAGGTAGAAGAAGATAGTGTCGTGTAACTCGACGATACCCTCGAAAGTAGGTGTAGCACCGTCCTGGAACCCAATTTGCCATGGGTACGGAACGTCACAGTGAAGTGGAGCTACAAGTGATAGTAGGCTTGTAAAGATTGCCATAATTATTGTATGGGTATACGCTCAATAGCCCTATTGACATACAGTACTGCATTGAGTACTAGTAGGTTAAAGGAGATAGTAAAGACTAAACGACCAAGGGTTATGACCCTGACCATCCTTTGTTAGAACAACTCTAGTGTATACAAGTAGTGGGACTTGAACCCACATGGTTGAGAACCACAGTTTCCTAAGAACTGCCCGGCTACCAATTACGGCATACTTGCATTTAGTTTATCTTGAGAGTAACTCTTCTATGTAATATAGTATACAATACTCCTCTGTCTCTCATAGGTAGTGTTGAAATACACTTACATACCTTATAATTTTTATATCAAAAAGGGGGTTAAGAATGTCATATACAACTATGAGTATAGAAGTAGGAATGACATCATACATCTGCTAACATTTAGTATAGCAGATAGATCATCTCTTTGTAAATATGGTGTTAAGTTTACATCAGGTATATGATCGTTGAAGTTTACACTTGCTGGTTGAGGTATGGCATACTCTGTAACTTAGTATAAGTGCGCAGCCTTGATCCTTTCCAGCATATTGCCTGATACGCACCTATTTGTGTAGTGCGAATAGTCCTGTAGCCTCTGATAGAGCGAATCCTAGGATCGCGTATGAGAATAGTTGCCAATACACTAGACATTTGGTAGTTTTACAGTGATCAAATACTTGCCACGGAATAGATTTTTACGATTGTTCTTGAACACACCTACATCGCACGTGCAGCTTCATTTTTAGAACGATACGTAACAGTCACTTGGGTAGTAGTATCTAGTACACATACTGCCATATTTCCACCAGTACGTTGTGGAAGACTTTTCAGTTCAGCCACATACTTGCATAAATCCTCTTGAGACATGTGACAATCAAGAGTTTCGTCAAGTGGTACCTTGGAGAAGAATACAGATTGTCGATACCAGCCTCCTCGTTTCATCACGTTCTTAAGCCACGTACGTTCATAGCCAAACAACTCAGAAACATGACCCATAGAGTCAGCTGTGTACACTAGTTCCAGCTCAGAAGCTTGATCAGACTCAATACTACGATAGATATATACGGGTTCACCTGTAGCAGCACGGTGTTGAGCAATAGCCTGTTCAGTCCATGGAATCCCAGGCTTAGCTACAAATGCGGCATTGATGCAAGGTCGGTACTTGAAGAATAAGTACTGTTCTAATACACAAAGGAATTGCGTTAACGTTAGTCCTTCAGGCAATTTAGATAGTACTTCAGGGGTTAGTAGGAAAAGTTGAACCTCACCGTTCCCTTGCATGCTCTCTACAAATTTAGCAGTACGTGGATCTTTACCGTTAGCGTGGTCCTTAACTCGGTTACCAGTATGAACTGATTGACCTACATACGAGTTAGACATATTGTCATCACCTTTGGGCTTAATTAAGTAACACCCAGGTGTTCGCTTAGCAGGATCTTTCGAGTTCTCAGGTCCAGCCACTGCAGCAAATGGAAGTACATGCTCTGTATTAGGTACAGGCAGACTCAATACAATAGGGTTAGATGTAATTTCTTCACACAAACTGATGTGCTCATCCGTTACATTATCATACTCAAGAACAGTCTGGATGATGCTTCGAGTAGGTCCACCATTGTTGCGCATATGGCTAACTGCAAGGTTGTTCAAGCGAAAATAATTGTCTCGTTTCTTAGCAACTGTAGAAAATTGCCATTGTCTAGTACAATGAGATCATATCAAGCACGGTAAGTGCATTAACGTATGATCGTTGGAGAGTTTCCTCTTGCTGGTTGCTTTCATGTGCCTAAGTTATCACCAAATTTCTGGTAGTAGACATGTAAAGGTGCCAGCATATAGTTAATTAAGACCCCAATAATTTAGGTCGTAGAGCAGGGTTTCGAGCTGTAGCAGTGATTAGTCCTGAGAATACAACTCCGATACCAACTCCGGCTCCGGCTAGCCCGATAGTAGCTAGTCCTGATCCAATGTATTTTGCAGCTTGTAGCATGGTTAATATGGGTTATTAGCTCTGTCACTTTAGTACATCAATTTAATGCACCACAGACTGGGCTCTAATTATGAGTAGAGGTCAAGAGTCACCGCTCAAGACTTACCGTTGCTTATAATAGTATAGACTATATAAGATACGTTAGTTTGACTAATTCCTATCATGCCTATTGAATCATATGTAGGTATCTTATATGAGCTTTCTCTATGTAAGGAACTGCATATAGAAATATGCATAGCTCCAATACCATTCTGTGACAGTAAGTGAAGG
This sequence comes from Brevundimonas sp. Br13, assembly GCF_055391505.1. Classification (NCBI taxonomy): domain Bacteria; kingdom Pseudomonadati; phylum Pseudomonadota; class Alphaproteobacteria; order Caulobacterales; family Caulobacteraceae; genus Brevundimonas; species Brevundimonas sp. Br13. Next base: position 36,799 of record NZ_AP044009.1, read on the forward strand.
AACGTATCCTATAAGAGGTCGGCTTAGTTCAACGGTAGAACACTAGTTTGTGGATCTAAAGATTCCAGTTCGATTCTGGGAGTTGATCCAGATATTGCTTAACTACAATCACATGATAGTACGAGTATTAATTACAGGGGGTTACGAGGTTGATAGCTATCTATAGCTACAGGAAAGTCCTATGTGTATATATATCCTCTTAGGAACAACTAAAGTTGTGACAAGGTTTACAGAAATATCACGCTGTAACTCCAGTAGTTTCAGTGGCGCACTTCATGTCATCTCTCACTTACACTGTGATGAGGTATACACTTAAATAATCAGTAAATGTTGTACTTTATCAACCAACTAGTAGTGTTACTAGTACAGAATTAGGCTTATAGTAACCCCTTTAAAGCTAATATAGTTCAACGGTTAGAACATATCCCTCATATGGATACAATGTAAGTTCGATTCTTACTATTAGCTAGGTCTAAAGAAGCTTGTACATCTAATCAGCTAACTTTCATGAGATACCTTATAATGACATCTCACTTATAAGGAATATCATATAGATGTTTAATACTTATAAGAGTGACTAATGGGATCATAGCTCAACGGTAGAGCGCTCAGCCGATAATTGATCGATGGTGGTTCGATTCCCCCTGGTCCTAAGTCCATTACAGTACTATCATAAAGTACTATCTACTATAGTGAGTATAGTTTAACTGGTAAAACACTTCAGTGTCATTGAAGTAGATGCGGGTTCGAGTCCCGTTGCTCTCGTCTCCTTTACTATAATTGGTTAGGTATTTGGTCTCTAGACTCACTCTTTCGTTTGATAGCCTAGTCAAACAGCTATAATTAGTTCAAGGCATTATAAGGTCTACGTAACCTTTGACAACATTCTCAGAGTATCATTACTCTAGACTTCTATGTCTCAATTGCTAACTCTATTCTGTAGTTACATTGTTATCTATCATATTACAAAGGCAACCAATAGGAACTACTACAAGATGCATGACATTAGCTCTAGTGTTATTCCTTGTAGGTATTTTAGGCTTCGTGCTTAACCGTAAAAACATCATTCTAATGCTAATCAGTATTGAGATGATGCTACTAGCGGTGACTCTACTAGTGATTGTTAGCTCATTTAGCTTCGATGACATTGTTGGTCAAACCTACAGCATCTACATCATTGCCATTGCTGGTGCAGAATCAGCTATTGGTCTTGGTATCTTAGTTGCATTCTACCGTATCCGTGGTTCAATTACTTTACGTTAGATGTACCTATCAATTCTTGCTCTACCTCTTCTTGGAGCTGCCTCAGCCGGGCTTCTTGGACGTAAATTAGGTGTAACTGGTGCACAAATCGTTACAACTGTATGTATGTGTTCATCAGCTCTACTATCTATTGTAGCTTTCTACGAAGTTGCATTATGCGGATCATCAGTATCTATCTACTTAAGTAGCTGGATCGATTCAGGTCTTATGTCTGTTGACTGGGCCTTCATGTTTGACAGCCTAACAGTATCAATGCTATTACCTGTAACTCTTGTATCTTCAATGGTACACATCTACTCTATGAGTTACATGGCTGCAGACCCACACAACCAACGATTCTTCTCATACCTTTCAATGTTCACTTTCTTCATGTTAGTACTAGTAGCTGGTGACAACTACTTCATCTTATTCCTTGGATGGGAGGGTATTGGAGTATCTTCATACTTACTAATTAACTTCTGGTTCACACGTGTACAAGCTAACAAGTCTGCTATCAAAGCTATGACTGTTAACCGTGTTGGTGATATGTTCCTAACTATTGCCTTTTTCGGTGTATTCTGGGCCTTCGGTAACCTTGACTACGCTACAGTATTCAGTCTATCACCATACATGAACGAGACTGTACTAACTCTAATTGGGCTACTATTCCTATTAGCTGCTATGGGTAAATCAGCTCAACTTGGACTACACATGTGGCTGCCAGATGCTATGGAGGGACCTACACCAGTTTCAGCGCTAATTCACGCGGCCAATCGAAAGCACACTATTTTAGGGATTGCCATTTACTCACTACCTATCGTCTGTCCTCTACTCACAGGCCTTATTCTGTTCCATGACCTATTGCCTTCTACATTACACCTATGTAATTACTTACTATACATCTTAATCATTGCTCTTGTACTTTGGATCATCTGTTTCTTAGTAATCGGATGGCTAACTTCTCCTCACCTACATTCTCTAACATGCTTCATCTTACTATTGACTTTATTAGCCTTCATTGTGACCCAATATGTTAACCTTGTGTTCTCAGTTTGTGTCAATACACTTAGTCTGATTAATGTCAATACCCCTGAGTATGTGATGTCTTTCACTGCTTTAGTGCCCACTAACCCTAGTGTAGAGCAGAAAGCTATGGGAAACACACACTACATTCCTTGGCATATCACATCTGCTATTGAGAAAGCACAGGCCACGTTGACTACATTCTATGATTGGGTGCCACAAGGCACACCTCATCGTGAGTTCTTGGACAACCACTGTGTACACTTGATCAAACCTGCCCCACACTTAAACAACATGGAACACACTGGAATCCCTACTCATCTATTTAGTAAAGAGTACTTATTAGCTTCAGACAAATTGATTGACTGCGCAGTACTACGATCTAAAACAGAAGTGCCTGATCAAGGTATGATCTATGCCTTCATCAACAAGGAAACTAACCGAATGTATGTAGGTTCTAGCATCAATATGACTTCACGACTACACACGTACATCCACTCTTGGGAGACTAGCCGCCAGCGTTTCTTAGAAGAAATGCGTACTACAGGAGGTGGGTTTGACAATTATCTGTTCGTACCTAATTACGAGGTACCTAACTATCAACTTCTATTCGAGTCTCTATACCCTGATGTTCCTCAAGATCCAAAGATGCGCTATGTTCTAGCTCGATTTACGGAGTATCACTGCCGTATCCTTGAACAGGCAGTCATTTACTATGCTAAACCTGAGATCAATGATCTAAGTACTACTGTAAGCTTTACCTTCCCTAATGTGAATATCGATACTTACACTCCTAATGCACTAGATCGTGCTCACCCTATCTCCGTGTTCACCAGCGATGGTCAACTCTACAACAAGTATGAATCTATCAATATTGCTAAGCGAGCTCTAGGTATCTCAGAACAAAGTCTAATTTGGGCACGTAACCGTGCAGACTATCTAATCTATTGCCCTAATCCAGGTCAAGAGCTACGTATTTTCGACCATGTCATCAATGATGTACTACAGGCACCTTTAAATTCTCACCAGAAACTAATGCCTATTTCTGGGGTATCCTTAGACACAATTCCTATGGGAGAGATTCATGCTATCTTAGACAACA
>NZ_AP044010.1:0-6842 GCF_055391505.1 Brevundimonas sp. Br13
TTCATCCCGGAGCGCTTTATGCCGGGCGGGGCCAACTCAGACGGATCCGACTCGAAAAATTGGCTCGTATTCGGTGCGGGGGCGCACAAGTGCATCGGTAAGGCCGTTTTTGGTGATTTTGGAAGGAGGGGAAGGACTCCGCCCCTTCTTCGCCCTCAAGGTTCTCCTCCCTGCTGACTCTTGTTGGACTGAAAATACAGGTCAGAGCTATGTATATCACCACATGTGCGCGACAATCGGGGACCGCCGCCGGCCTCATGGACTGGGTTCATGAAAAGACGCCAGAGTCTGAGGAAATCCAGATCATCGCCACTCTGTTCCCCAAGGATCAGTGCCGCCTGAAGTTTACGCCTCGAGAGGTCGACCAATAGTCTCCGAGACTCATCGGATTCGCTTCCAGCATTTGATTGCCGGGATAGAGGGCCCTCGCTCTCATCCTTTCTCTCCCCTTTTCGCCTTTTCGTAACTCTTTTTGGGCCTCCTCTGCATACCTTCATCTTCATCACACCCGACTTTGCACAACCTGTTACCATCTTACTACTCTCGATTCGTTGTGATGTGACTTCGCTCTTAATTCCCCTCCCCTCTCATAACCCTCCTCGTTTGGGCTCCCCTCTAGATTTTCCTTTCCTCTCGATGAACCTTTTATGTTCGCCGCTCGGATGTAGCTCGCAGGATCGATGCCGTAGTCTAAACGAGACAGCGTAAGTCGATCCTAGAGATGTTGGATGCCGTGAAGGTTGTAAGGTGGGGAGGAAGAGGAGGAGAGGTTTCACGAGAGTTTTCCGAGAGGCCGCTCGGCCTCGTCAGCTATGCTCGTGAATCTGCAGAGAATGAGAGTGATCTGAGCAGGAGGGCCTTCTGCGACCAAGCACTCGTCACTGCTTGCTCTTCACGACTATGCCTTGATCCTTTTGGAAAGGGGAGGAAGTCCTCGATTTCAGTATTTCCATCTTACTCATTTCTTTCTCAGCCGGAACCGGACCTGCAAGACTAGTCTCTGAATGCTCTCTTGCGTCGCAGGACGAAGCTTTCCTGCGCTGTCTGTAGGGTGACGGACGTCGACTGCGGGAAAATGGGCCTTCTCGAATCTCATCACTCTCCTCTCTCCTCCTTTGTCAACCTCCCACCACTCACAACTATCCGCTGTGAGCATTACGCATGCTTGCTACAACGGCCGCAAACAGCAGTGTTTGCCTAAGAGGTAAAGCTGCTGGAAAACTGAGGGAGAGATGAGGCAGGTTACCAAATTGTAGGAATACAGACGGAAACTGTACCAGCGGCAGGCATCAATTCGAGTGTGTGTCGCGTGAGCTAAGAGAGATCGGAGAGGGCATTTGAAGAGAATTTGCACAGCTCGAAGAGCCTCGTTTCCTGAGCTTCCCAGCGTTGGGGAAGAAAACGCCACAACAACGCCGCTTGGTCTTGGCATGATTCTCTGGAATCTCAGCCTGTCATGTCCAACGAATGTAGAGGTTATGGATTCTGGACAAACGCGGCATTAGCAAGCTGCGGGAGAGGGGAAGGTGAAAATAATTGAACGGGACATGCTCTCCCGTATTGTAGCCTTCATCGATGGACGGCTGAAGTTTAGTTGAACCTCTGTTGGCCTGGAAATGTTAATCAAGACTTGAGAACTTGACATTTTCAGTCCGGATTCCAGCTGCCGCAGTCTCTGCACGACCCCGAAGTCTACCCGGACCCGGAATCCTTCATCCCGGAGCGCTTTATGCCGGGCGGGGCCAACTCAGACGGATCCGACTCGAAAAATTGGCTCGTATTCGGTGCGGGGGCGCACAAGTGCATCGGTAAGGCCGTTTTTGGTGATTTTGGAAGGAGGGGAAGGACTCCGCCCCTTCTTCGCCCTCAAGGTTCTCCTCCCTGCTGACTCTTGTTGGACTGAAAATACAGGTCAGAGCTATGTATATCACCACATGTGCGCGACAATCGGGACCGCCGCCGGCCTCATGGACTGGGTTCATGAAAAGACGCCAGAGTCTGAGGAAATCCAGATCATCGCCACTCTGTTCCCCAAGGATCAGTGCCGCCTGAAGTTTACGCCTCGAGAGGTCGACCAATAGTCTCCGAGACTCATCGGATTCGCTTCCGGCGTTTGATTGCCGGGATAGAGGGCCCTCGCTCTCATCCTTTCTCTCCCCTTTTCGCCTTTTCGTAACTCTTTTTGGGCCTCCTCTGCATACCTTCATCTTCATCACACCCGACTTTGCACAACCTGTTACCATCTTACTACTCTCGATTCGTTGTGATGTGACTTCGCTCTTAATTCCCCTCCCCTCTCATAACCCTCCTCGTTTGGGCTCCCCTCTAGATTTTCCTTTCCTCTCGATGAACCTTTTATGTTCGCCGCTCGGATGTAGCTCGCAGGATCGATGCCGTAGTCTAAACGAGACAGCGTAAGTCGATCCTAGAGATGTTGGATGCCGTGAAGGTTGTAAGGTGGGGAGGAAGAGGAGGAGAGGTTTCACGAGAGTTTTCCGAGAGGCCGCTCGGCCTCGTCAGCTATGCTCGTGAATCTGCAGAGAATGAGAGTGATCTGAGCAGGAGGGCCTTCTGCGACCAAGCACTCGTCACTGCTTGCTCTTCACGACTATGCCTTGATCCTTTTGGAAAGGGGAGGAAGTCCTCGATTTCAGTATTTCCATCTTACTCATTTCTTTCTCAGCCGGAACCGGACCTGCAAGACTAGTCTCTGAATGCTCTCTTGCGTCGCAGGACGAAGCTTTCCTGCGCTGTCTGTAGGGTGACGGACGTCGACTGCGGGAAAATGGGCCTTCTCGAATCTCATCACTCTCCTCTCTCCTCCTTTGTCAACCTCCCACCACTCACAACTATCCGCTGTGAGCATTACGCATGCTTGCTACAACGGCCGCAAACAGCAGTGTTTGCCTAAGAGGTAAAGCTGCTGGAAAACTGAGGGAGAGATGAGGCAGGTTACCAAATTGTAGGAATACAGACGGAAACTGTACCAGCGGCAGGCATCAATTCGAGTGTGTGTCGCGTGAGCTAAGAGAGATCGGAGAGGGCATTTGAAGAGAATTTGCACAGCTCGAAGAGCCTCGTTTCCTGAGCTTCCCAGCGTTGGGGAAGAAAACGCCACAACAACGCCGCTTGGTCTTGGCATGATTCTCTGGAATCTCAGCCTGTCATGTCCAACGAATGTAGAGGTTATGGATTCTGGACAAACGCGGCATTAGCAAGCTGCGGGAGAGGGGAAGGTGAAAATAATTGAACGGGACATGCTCTCCCGTATTGTAGCCTTCATCGATGGACGGCTGAAGTTTAGTTGAACCTCTGTTGGCCTGGAAAATGTTAATCAAGACTTGAGAACTTGACATTTTCAGTCCGGATTCCAGCTGCCGCAGTCTCTGCACGACCCCGAAGTCTACCCGGACCCGGAATCCTTCATCCCGGAGCGCTTTATGCCGGGCGGGGCCAACTCAGACGGATCCGACTCGAAAAATTGGCTCGTATTCGGTGCGGGGGCGCACAAGTGCATCGGTAAGGCCGTTTTTGGTGATTTTGGAAGGAGGGGAAGGACTCCGCCCCTTCTTCGCCCTCAAGGTTCTCCTCCCTGCTGACTCTTGTTGGACTGAAAATACAGGTCAGAGCTATGTATATCACCACATGTGCGCGACAATCGGGACCGCCGCCGGCCTCATGGACTGGGTTCATGAAAAGACGCCAGAGTCTGAGGAAATCCAGATCATCGCCACTCTGTTCCCCAAGGATCAGTGCCGCCTGAAGTTTACGCCTCGAGAGGTCGACCAATAGTCTCCGAGACTCATCGGATTCGCTTCCAGCATTTGATTGCCGGGATAGAGGGCCCTCGCTCTCATCCTTTCTCTCCCCTTTTCGCCTTTTCGTAACTCTTTTTGGGCCTCCTCTGCATACCTTCATCTTCATCACACCCGACTTTGCACAACCTGTTACCATCTTACTACTCTCGATTCGTTGTGATGTGACTTCGCTCTTAATTCCCCTCCCCTCTCATAACCCTCCTCGTTTGGGCTCCCCTCTAGATTTTCCTTTCCTCTCGATGAACCTTTTATGTTCGCCGCTCGGATGTAGCTCGCAGGATCGATGCCGTAGTCTAAACGAGACAGCGTAAGTCGATCCTAGAGATGTTGGATGCCGTGAAGGTTGTAAGGTGGGGAGGAAGAGGAGGAGAGGTTTCACGAGAGTTTTCCGAGAGGCCGCTCGGCCTCGTCAGCTATGCTCGTGAATCTGCAGAGAATGAGAGTGATCTGAGCAGGAGGGCCTTCTGCGACCAAGCACTCGTCACTGCTTGCTCTTCACGACTATGCCTTGATCCTTTTGGAAAGGGGAGGAAGTCCTCGATTTCAGTATTTCCATCTTACTCATTTCTTTCTCAGCCGGAACCGGACCTGCAAGACTAGTCTCTGAATGCTCTCTTGCGTCGCAGGACGAAGCTTTCCTGCGCTGTCTGTAGGGTGACGGACGTCGACTGCGGGAAAATGGGCCTTCTCGAATCTCATCACTCTCCTCTCTCCTCCTTTGTCAACCTCCCACCACTCACAACTATCCGCTGTGAGCATTACGCATGCTTGCTACAACGGCCGCAAACAGCAGTGTTTGCCTAAGAGGTAAAGCTGCTGGAAAACTGAGGGAGAGATGAGGCAGGTTACCAAATTGTAGGAATACAGACGGAAACTGTACCAGCGGCAGGCATCAATTCGAGTGTGTGTCGCGTGAGCTAAGAGAGATCGGAGAGGGCATTTGAAGAGAATTTGCACAGCTCGAAGAGCCTCGTTTCCTGAGCTTCCCAGCGTTGGGGAAGAAAACGCCACAACAACGCCGCTTGGTCTTGGCATGATTCTCTGGAATCTCAGCCTGTCATGTCCAACGAATGTAGAGGTTATGGATTCTGGACAAACGCGGCATTAGCAAGCTGCGGGAGAGGGGAAGGTGAAAATAATTGAACGGGACATGCTCTCCCGTATTGTAGCCTTCATCGATGGACGGCTGAAGTTTAGTTGAACCTCTGTTGGCCTGGAAAATGTTAATCAAGACTTGAGAACTTGACATTTTCAGTCCGGATTCCAGCTGCCGCAGTCTCTGCACGACCCCGAAGTCTACCCGGACCCGGAATCCTTCATCCCGGAGCGCTTTATGCCGGGCGGGGCCAACTCAGACGGATCCGACTCGAAAAATTGGCTCGTATTCGGTGCGGGGGCGCACAAGTGCATCGGTAAGGCCGTTTTTGGTGATTTTGGAAGGAGGGGAAGGACTCCGCCCCTTCTTCGCCCTCAAGGTTCTCCTCCCTGCTGACTCTTGTTGGACTGAAAATACAGGTCAGAGCTATGTATATCACCACATGTGCGCGACAATCGGGACCGCCGCCGGCCTCATGGACTGGGTTCATGAAAAGACGCCAGAGTCTGAGGAATCCAGATCATCGCCACTCTGTTCCCCAAGGATCAGTGCCGCCTGAAGTTTACGCCTCGAGAGGTCGACCAATAGTCTCCGAGACTCATCGGATTCGCTTCCGGCGTTTGATTGCCGGGATAGAGGGCCCTCGCTCTCATCCTTTCTCTCCCCTTTTCGCCTTTTCGTAACTCTTTTTGGGCCTCCTCTGCATACCTTCATCTTCATCACACCCGACTTTGCACAACCTGTTACCATCTTACTACTCTCGATTCGTTGTGATGTGACTTCGCTCTTAATTCCCTCCCCTCTCATAACCCTCCTCGTTTGGGCTCCCCTCTAGATTTTCCTTTCCTCTCGATGAACCTTTTATGTTCGCCGCTCGGATGTAGCTCGCAGGATCGATGCCGTAGTCTAAACGAGACAGCGTAAGTCGATCCTAGAGATGTTGGATGCCGTGAAGGTTGTAAGGTGGGGAGGAAGAGGAGGAGAGGTTTCACGAGAGTTTTCCGAGAGGCCGCTCGGCCTCGTCAGCTATGCTCGTGAATCTGCAGAGAATGAGAGTGATCTGAGCAGGAGGGCCTTCTGCGACCAAGCACTCGTCACTGCTTGCTCTTCACGACTATGCCTTGATCCTTTTGGAAAGGGGAGGAAGTCCTCGATTTCAGTATTTCCATCTTACTCATTTCTTTCTCAGCCGGAACCGGACCTGCAAGACTAGTCTCTGAATGCTCTCTTGCGTCGCAGGACGAAGCTTTCCTGCGCTGTCTGTAGGGTGACGGACGTCGACTGCGGGAAAATGGGCCTTCTCGAATCTCATCACTCTCCTCTCTCCTCCTTTGTCAACCTCCCACCACTCACAACTATCCGCTGTGAGCATTACGCATGCTTGCTACAACGGCCGCAAACAGCAGTGTTTGCCTAAGAGGTAAAGCTGCTGGAAAACTGAGGGAGAGATGAGGCAGGTTACCAAATTGTAGGAATACAGACGGAAACTGTACCAGCGGCAGGCATCAATTCGAGTGTGTGTCGCGTGAGCTAAGAGAGATCGGAGAGGGCATTTGAAGAGAATTTGCACAGCTCGAAGAGCCTCGTTTCCTGAGCTTCCCAGCGTTGGGGAAGAAAACGCCACAACAACGCCGCTTGGTCTTGGCATGATTCTCTGGAATCTCAGCCTGTCATGTCCAACGAATGTAGAGGTTATGGATTCTGGACAAACGCGGCATTAGCAAGCTGCGGGAGAGGGGAAGGTGAAAATAATTGAACGGGACATGCTCTCCCGTATTGTAGCCTTCATCGATGGACGGCTGAAGTTTAGTTGAACCTCTGTTGGCCTGGAAAATGTTAATCAAGACTTGAGAACTTGACATTTTCAGTCCGGATTCCAGCTGCCGCAGTCTCTGCACGACCCCGAAGTCTACCCGGACCCGGAATCC
>NZ_AP044011.1:0-33408 GCF_055391505.1 Brevundimonas sp. Br13
GGGTTACGTGGATCCGCACAAGACTATCGACCCGACCAAGACGATCGATTCTCAGAAAACGGTGATAGCTCCGGATGCTGCAACAAAACCCGAGAGAGCCCGTCGCGGCTGCTTCCTCGCAGACCGAGGTCGACAAGTCGGCGTCCGATCCCTCCGACGACTCCCAGCGACTCAGCTCAACAAGTCGGCGATCGATCCGTCAGCCGAGTCTCACGCGGCGGACCTCAAGGCCAAGATCCCGTCTCACTGGATCGGACTCTGGCATATGCTCCAGAGCCCGCGGGCGATGACGACCATGGCACTTACGTTCTTGAACGGTTTCATCGTTGGGCGCTCCAAGACACGGGCATGACTCTGTACCTGGAGGAAGAATACGGATTGACGTCGTTTCGGGGCTGGACTGGTCTTCCTCGGATTCGTGGTTCCGACATTCTTTGCGTCGCCCCTAGCCGGTTGGGTACGTAGCTTGTGCACTTGCCCACCCCCGCATCCTATGCGAAATCCTACTGACGTGATCTTTTGCGTCTGCAGCTCGTCGACCGCTGGGGAACCAAGTGGATCATGGCTTTCGGCACCTTTTTGTGTATCCGATGTACCCACTCTTGATTATCAAGGGACCCCTCGCGCTCTTCATCTTCTTCCTCGCCGTGATCGGTGCGTCAACCTAAGTTCACTCTTTCGGAGGGATGTCAATCGCTGAACTGTTGCCCAACAGCGTCGGCGTCTCGGCGTTCATCACACCAACAACCGTCGACCTCGCTCTCGTCGTCGCCGCGCGCAATCCGACCATCACGACGGCGCATGTCTTTAGTCTTTTCAACCTCGCCTCCTCTCCGTCGGCTCCTTGATCGGTACGTCCGCGGGAGATTCTTACTCACACAGTACAGCTGCTGATCGCAAGTATCGCCACAGGACCGATCGTGGGCGGGCAATCATCTCGGGCGTCGGGATCTTGCGCGGCTGGACTGCGATCTGTATCCTCTCAGCCGGGTTGACTGTGGTCATCCTTCCTGCCATCGTCATCTGGGTCGGCGGGGCCGCTCCATTGGCGTTCTTGGCGGAAAGCCCCGAAGAGACTGATGCGGAGGAGCAGTCAGAGGAGAAGACGGCGGTAGAACCCAGACCAGCGCAGACCTAGTTATCGCTCACTCGCAGACTATTCCGAGGTTGTAGCACCACTCATATCAGATATACCACTATATATCTCTCTCGCGCTACTCAAGTAAGGTGGGGGACATCGAACACGTTCCTTGGAAGGAAAGCAGGAGAATCTACAAGCAGTGACAAGGGTAGGACAAAAAGACACACCAGGAGACACAACCAAGCAAGGCGATAACCTTCGATCCCAAGTCTGTAAGCGCGCATGACGCTTACTTCCTGGCCTTTTTCGGCGCCGGTCCAGCGGCAGGCGTGCTCGCCCGCGACGAATCGACGTCGTCTTCACCACCAGCACCGTTCAAGGGGGTCGAGGTACCGGTGGCAGCCTTGCGCTTGCGCGGTGCGGCTGCGTCGCCACCTTCTGACTTGCGGCTGCGGCGACCTTTCGGCGCAGAGTCACCCGCCTCGGCGTTGGCGACCTCCTTCTCGACGAGAGAGATCAACGTCGACAGCGACGGGCAATCTCGATCGCGGTACGCTACAGGCAAAGAAGCATGAGTCGGTCAATGGCTCGAAAGGAATGCGTTCGGAACATTTCCTCACCGACTTCAGGAACCAGTCGAATCGGAAAGCGGGACACTCGTTGATGTCGCGCTTGATGCGCTCGTACGCGTCCTCCTTGCCGACGCCATACTTGGCGATCTCGACGAGCAGGAAGCGGTCCTCGTCCTCCGAGTACGACTTGCCTTTGGTCTGGTTCGCGTACGTGATCTTGAGCTGCTGCAGCGGGTACTGCACCTCCTCCACCTTGCGCTTGATCATCTGGGTCTGACGGTCGTAGCCTTCGCGCTTACTCTCGGCCGCCTCGGAGCCCTTGCGTTCATCACCTTGAAGAGCTTCACCCGCGTCGCCCTCCGACCCGATGCATGGCCGCAGGGAAGCGAGCTTCGGGAAGAGTCGGGGACTTTGAGCCGCCGTCGGCTCCTGGTGCGAGTCGAGCAAGCTGCCGCATGGAGGCGGCCTGAGCGGCTCTCTTTCGCCCTCCTCCTCTTCACATTCGCATGGACAGTCATCGTGGTGCAGCGCTCTACTTAGCATAGCTTTTACTCTACCGTGCTAGACCGACCGCCGCCCCCTCCTGAGCACGTCTCGATCGACAGACACCTCGACGTCAGGCTCAGGCTGAGCCGACACTCGTCCCTCTTCAAGCAACGCCAGGGCATTCGCAGCTCGACGCTTATATAGACTAGCGCTAAGAGGGATGCTCGAACGCGTCCGTGCTCTGCTTGGCGCTTCAAGGACAGCGGAGGACGTTAGGGATGACGGACCCAAGAGCAAGTACCGCCGAGCGCCTGTATTGTTGCGGATCCGGAGCTCGACCTGGTTCATTGGACTCGCCGTCGGCTTTGGCGGTGCGCATTTCTCCCTTTTTGTGCACGGTCGCTGTTTTCCGCCACACCCGGCTGACAATCGTCGATCCTTCCGCAGTTCTCGTGGATCTTTCGTCCTATTCGCTTGCCGTACCGGTCATTCCCTTCCGCCTCCAGGCCCTTGGATATGGCGACATCGGAGGCAAGACGGGCTGGCTTGTCTCGGCGTACGCCGGCGGCTTGATCGTCTCGAGTCCCGTCGTCGCTGTCGTCGGTGCGAAGTACAAGAATCGACAGATCCCTCTCTTCCTCGGTCTCCTCTTCATGGCAGGCGCAGTGGTACTCTTCATGGAGGCCGAGTCGTATGGTACGTCCCGGGTCGTTCTTACACGCGGCCGGAGAAGCTTGTATTAACCGTCACGCCTCCCTCGCAGCTTTAATGGTGGTTGCCCGAATCCTCCAAGGCTTTTCCGGCACCGTACTTTGGACGATCGGTCTGTGAGTACCGCGAGTTTGTCACACAGTGACGAACGTTGCCTGACGAATGATTGTGCAGCGCCTTGATCACCGACTCTGTGTCGGAAAACGCGTCGGGACCGTGCTCGGCGCCGTCATGATCGGTTTCTCGTGTGGTCAGGCGATCGGACCGCCAGTTGGTGAGTTTGGCACTTCCAATCGGATCAGAATTGCCCAGAGACTCATGCTTGCCACCCATTCGCAGGCGGCGTACTCTATGCACGAATGGGCTACCGCGCCCTTTCGTCTTCTCCCTCATCCTCGTCGGAGTCGACCTGATCCTCCGTCTATTCATCATCGAGAAGCATAACGCTATCAAGTATATCCGCGCCGGTCACTATATCCCCAATTTTGAGGCGCCGGGTTACGTGGATCCGCACAAGACTATCGACCCGACCAAGACGATCGATTCTCAGAAAACGTGATAGCTCCGGATGCTGCAACAAACCCGAGAGAGCCCGTCGCGGCTGCTTCCTCGCAGACCGAGGTCGACAAGTCGGCGTCCGATCCCTCCGACGACTCCCATGCGACTCAGCTCAACAAGTCGGCGATCGATCCGTCAGCCGAGTCTCACGCGGCGGACCTCAAGGCCAAGATCCCGTCTCACTGGATCGGACTCTGGCATATGCTCCAGAGCCCGCGGGCGATGACGACCATGGCACTTACGTTCTTGAACGGTTTCATCGTTGGGGCGCTCCAAGACACGGGCATGACTCTGTACCTGGAGGAAGAATACGGATTGACGTCGTTCGGGGCTGGACTGGTCTTCCTCGGATTCGTGGTTCCGACATTCTTTGCGTCGCCCCTAGCCGGTTGGGTACGTAGCTTGTGCACTTGCCCACCCCCGATTGCGAAATCCTACTGACGTGATCTTTTGCGTCTGCAGCTCGTCGACCGCTGGGGAACCAAGTGGATCATGGCTTTCGGCACCTTTTTGTGTATCCCGATGTACCCACTCTTGATTATCAAGGGACCCCTCGCGCTCTTCATCTTCTTCCTCGCCGTGATCGGTGCGTCAACCTAAGTTCACTCTTTCGGAGGGATGTCAATCGCTGAACTGTTGCCCAACAGGCGTCGGCGTCTCGGCGTTCATCACACCAACAACCGTCGACCTCGCTCTCGTCGCCGCGCGCAATCCGACCATCACGACGGCGCATGTCTTTAGTCTTTTCAACCTCGCCTTCTCCGTCGGCTCCTTGATCGGTACGTCCGCGGGAGATTCTTACTCACACAGTACAGCTGCTGATCGCAAGTATCGCCACAGGACCGATCGTGGGCGGGCAAATCATCTCGGGCGTCGGGATCTTGCGCGGCTGGACTGCGATCTGTATCCTCTCAGCCGGGTTGACTGTGGTCATCCTTCCTGCCATCGTCATCTGGGTCGGCGGGCCGCTCCATTGGCGTTCTTGGCGGAAAAGCCCCGAAGAGACTGATGCGGAGGAGCAGTCAGAGGAGAAGACGGCGGTAGAACCCAGACCAGCGCAGACCTAGTTATCGCTCACTCGCATAGACTATTCCGAGGTTGTAGCACCACTCAATCAGATATACCACTATTATATCTCTCTCGCGCTACTCAAGTAAGGTGGGGGACATCGAACACGTTCCATTGGAAGGAAAGCAGGAGAATCTACAAGCAGTGACAAGGGTAGGACAAAAAGACACACCAGGAGACACAACCAAGCAAGGCGATAACCTTCGATCCCAAGTCTGTAAGCGCGCATGACGCTTACTTCCTGGCCTTTTTCGGCGCCGGTCCAGCGGCAGGCGTGCTCGCCCGCGACGAATCGACGTCGTCTTCACCACCAGCACCGTTCAAGGGGGTCGAGGTACCGGTGGCAGCCTTGCGCTTGCGCGGTGCGGCTGCGTCGCCACCTTCTGACTTGCGGCTGCGGCGACCTTTCGGCGCAGAGTCACCCGCCTCGGCGTTGGCGACCTCCTTCTCGACGAGAGAGATCAACGTCTGACAGCGACGGGCAATCTCGATCGCGGTACGCTACAGGCAAAGAAGCATGAGTCGGTCAATGGCTCGAAAGGAATGCGTTCGGAACATTTCCTCACCGACTTCAGGAACCAGTCGAATCGGAAAGCGGGACACTCGTTGATGTCGCGCTTGATGCGCTCGTACGCGTCCTCCTTGCCGACGCCATACTTGGCGATCTCGACGAGCAGGAAGCGGTCCTCGTCCTCCGAGTACGACTTGCCTTTGGTCTGGTTCGCGTACGTGATCTTGAGCTGCTGCAGCGGGTACTGCACCTCCTCCACCTTGCGCTTGATCATCTGGGTCTGACGGTCGTAGCCTTCGCGCTTACTCTCGGCCGCCTCGGAGCCCTTGCGTTCATCACCTTGAAGAGCTTCACCCGCGTCGCCCTCCGACCCGATGCATGGCCGCAGGGAAGCGAGCTTCGGGGAAGAGTCGGGGACTTTGAGCCGCCGTCGGCTCCTGGTGCGAGTCGAGCAAGCTGCCGCATGGAGGCGGCCTGAGCGGCTCTCTTTCGCCCTCCTCCTCTTCACATTCGCATGGACAGTCATCGTGGTGCAGCGCTCTACTTAGCATAGCTTTTACTCTACCGTGCTAGACCGACCGCCGCCCCCTCCTGAGCACGTCTCGATCGACAGACACCTCGACGTCAGGCTCAGGCTGAGCCGACACTCGTCCCTCTTCAAGCAACGCCAGGGCATTCGCAGCTCGACGCTTATATAGACTAGCGCTAAGAGGGATGCTCGAACGCGTCCGTGCTCTGCTTGGCGCTTCAAGGACAGCGGAGGACGTTAGGGATGACGGACCCAAGAGCAAGTACCGCCGAGCGCCTGTATTGTTGCGGATCCGGAGCTCGACCTGGTTCATTGGACTCGCCGTCGGCTTTGGCGGTGCGCATTTCTCCCTTTTTGTGCACGGTCGCTGTTTTCCGCCACACCCGGCTGACAATCGTCGATCCTTCCGCAGTTCTCGTGGATCTTTCGTCCTATTCGCTTGCCGTACCGGTCATTCCCTTCCGCCTCCAGGCCCTTGGATATGGCGACATCGGAGGCAAGACGGGCTGGCTTGTCTCGGCGTACGCCGGCGGCTTGATCGTCTCGAGTCCCGTCGTCGCTGTCGTCGGTGCGAAGTACAAGAATCGACAGATCCCGCTCTTCCTCGGTCTCCTCTTCATGGCAGGCGCAGTGGTACTCTTCATGGAGGCCGAGTCGTATGGTACGTCCCGGGTCGTTCTTACACGCGGCCGGAGAAGCTTGTATTAACCGTCACGCCTCCCTCGCAGCTTTAATGGTGGTTGCCCGAATCCTCCAAGGCTTTTCCGGCACCGTACTTTGGACGATCGGTCTGTGAGTACCGCGAGTTTGTCACACAGTGACGAACGTTGCCTGACGAATGATTGTGCAGCGCCTTGATCACCGACTCTGTGTCGGAAGAACGCGTCGGGACCGTGCTCGGCGCCGTCATGATCGGTTTCTCGTGTGGTCAGGCGATCGGACCGCCAGTTGGTGAGTTTGGCACTTCCAATCGGATCAGAATTGCCCAGAGACTCATGCTTGCCACCCATTCGCAGGCGGCGTACTCTATGCACGAATGGGCTACCGCGCCCCTTTCGTCTTCTCCCTCATCCTCGTCGGAGTCGACCTGATCCTCCGTCTATTCATCATCGAGAAGCATAACGCTATCAAGTATATCCGCGCCGGTCACTATATCCCCAATTTTGAGGCGCCGGGTTACGTGGATCCGCACAAGACTATCGACCCGACCAAGACGATCGATTCTCAGAAAACGGTGATAGCTCCGGATGCTGCAACAAACCCGAGAGAGCCCGTCGCGGCTGCTTCCTCGCAGACCGAGGTCGACAAGTCGGCGTCCGATCCCTCCGACGACTCCCATGCGACTCAGCTCAACAAGTCGGCGATCGATCCGTCAGCCGAGTCTCACGCGGCGGACCTCAAGGCCAAGATCCCGTCTCACTGGATCGGACTCTGGCATATGCTCCAGAGCCCGCGGGCGATGACGACCATGGCACTTACGTTCTTGAACGGTTTCATCGTTGGGGCGCTCCAAGACACGGGCATGACTCTGTACCTGGAGGAAGAATACGGATTGACGTCGTTCGGGGCTGGACTGGTCTTCCTCGGATTCGTGGTTCCGACATTCTTTGCGTCGCCCCTAGCCGGTTGGGTACGTAGCTTGTGCACTTGCCCACCCCCGATTGCGAAATCCTACTGACGTGATCTTTTGCGTCTGCAGCTCGTCGACCGCTGGGGAACCAAGTGGATCATGGCTTTCGGCACCTTTTTGTGTATCCCGATGTACCCACTCTTGATTATCAAGGGACCCCTCGCGCTCTTCATCTTCTTCCTCGCCGTGATCGGTGCGTCAACCTAAGTTCACTCTTTCGGAGGGATGTCAATCGCTGAACTGTTGCCCAACAGGCGTCGGCGTCTCGGCGTTCATCACACCAACAACCGTCGACCTCGCTCTCGTCGCCGCGCGCAATCCGACCATCACGACGGCGCATGTCTTTAGTCTTTTCAACCTCGCCTTCTCCGTCGGCTCCTTGATCGGTACGTCCGCGGGAGATTCTTACTCACACAGTACAGCTGCTGATCGCAAGTATCGCCACAGGACCGATCGTGGGCGGGCAAATCATCTCGGGCGTCGGGATCTTGCGCGGCTGGACTGCGATCTGTATCCTCTCAGCCGGGTTGACTGTGGTCATCCTTCCTGCCATCGTCATCTGGGTCGGCGGGCCGCTCCATTGGCGTTCTTGGCGGAAAAGCCCCGAAGAGACTGATGCGGAGGAGCAGTCAGAGGAGAAGACGGCGGTAGAACCCAGACCAGCGCAGACCTAGTTATCGCTCACTCGCATAGACTATTCCGAGGTTGTAGCACCACTCAATCAGATATACCACTATTATATCTCTCTCGCGCTACTCAAGTAAGGTGGGGGACATCGAACACGTTCCATTGGAAGGAAAGCAGGAGAATCTACAAGCAGTGACAAGGGTAGGACAAAAAGACACACCAGGAGACACAACCAAGCAAGGCGATAACCTTCGATCCCAAGTCTGTAAGCGCGCATGACGCTTACTTCCTGGCCTTTTTCGGCGCCGGTCCAGCGGCAGGCGTGCTCGCCCGCGACGAATCGACGTCGTCTTCACCACCAGCACCGTTCAAGGGGGTCGAGGTACCGGTGGCAGCCTTGCGCTTGCGCGGTGCGGCTGCGTCGCCACCTTCTGACTTGCGGCTGCGGCGACCTTTCGGCGCAGAGTCACCCGCCTCGGCGTTGGCGACCTCCTTCTCGACGAGAGAGATCAACGTCTGACAGCGACGGGCAATCTCGATCGCGGTACGCTACAGGCAAAGAAGCATGAGTCGGTCAATGGCTCGAAAGGAATGCGTTCGGAACATTTCCTCACCGACTTCAGGAACCAGTCGAATCGGAAAGCGGGACACTCGTTGATGTCGCGCTTGATGCGCTCGTACGCGTCCTCCTTGCCGACGCCATACTTGGCGATCTCGACGAGCAGGAAGCGGTCCTCGTCCTCCGAGTACGACTTGCCTTTGGTCTGGTTCGCGTACGTGATCTTGAGCTGCTGCAGCGGGTACTGCACCTCCTCCACCTTGCGCTTGATCATCTGGGTCTGACGGTCGTAGCCTTCGCGCTTACTCTCGGCCGCCTCGGAGCCCTTGCGTTCATCACCTTGAAGAGCTTCACCCGCGTCGCCCTCCGACCCGATGCATGGCCGCAGGGAAGCGAGCTTCGGGGAAGAGTCGGGGACTTTGAGCCGCCGTCGGCTCCTGGTGCGAGTCGAGCAAGCTGCCGCATGGAGGCGGCCTGAGCGGCTCTCTTTCGCCCTCCTCCTCTTCACATTCGCATGGACAGTCATCGTGGTGCAGCGCTCTACTTAGCATAGCTTTTACTCTACCGTGCTAGACCGACCGCCGCCCCCTCCTGAGCACGTCTCGATCGACAGACACCTCGACGTCAGGCTCAGGCTGAGCCGACACTCGTCCCTCTTCAAGCAACGCCAGGGCATTCGCAGCTCGACGCTTATATAGACTAGCGCTAAGAGGGATGCTCGAACGCGTCCGTGCTCTGCTTGGCGCTTCAAGGACAGCGGAGGACGTTAGGGATGACGGACCCAAGAGCAAGTACCGCCGAGCGCCTGTATTGTTGCGGATCCGGAGCTCGACCTGGTTCATTGGACTCGCCGTCGGCTTTGGCGGTGCGCATTTCTCCCTTTTTGTGCACGGTCGCTGTTTTCCGCCACACCCGGCTGACAATCGTCGATCCTTCCGCAGTTCTCGTGGATCTTTCGTCCTATTCGCTTGCCGTACCGGTCATTCCCTTCCGCCTCCAGGCCCTTGGATATGGCGACATCGGAGGCAAGACGGGCTGGCTTGTCTCGGCGTACGCCGGCGGCTTGATCGTCTCGAGTCCCGTCGTCGCTGTCGTCGGTGCGAAGTACAAGAATCGACAGATCCCGCTCTTCCTCGGTCTCCTCTTCATGGCAGGCGCAGTGGTACTCTTCATGGAGGCCGAGTCGTATGGTACGTCCCGGGTCGTTCTTACACGCGGCCGGAGAAGCTTGTATTAACCGTCACGCCTCCCTCGCAGCTTTAATGGTGGTTGCCCGAATCCTCCAAGGCTTTTCCGGCACCGTACTTTGGACGATCGGTCTGTGAGTACCGCGAGTTTGTCACACAGTGACGAACGTTGCCTGACGAATGATTGTGCAGCGCCTTGATCACCGACTCTGTGTCGGAAGAACGCGTCGGGACCGTGCTCGGCGCCGTCATGATCGGTTTCTCGTGTGGTCAGGCGATCGGACCGCCAGTTGGTGAGTTTGGCACTTCCAATCGGATCAGAATTGCCCAGAGACTCATGCTTGCCACCCATTCGCAGGCGGCGTACTCTATGCACGAATGGGCTACCGCGCCCCTTTCGTCTTCTCCCTCATCCTCGTCGGAGTCGACCTGATCCTCCGTCTATTCATCATCGAGAAGCATAACGCTATCAAGTATATCCGCGCCGGTCACTATATCCCCAATTTTGAGGCGCCGGGTTACGTGGATCCGCACAAGACTATCGACCCGACCAAGACGATCGATTCTCAGAAAACGGTGATAGCTCCGGATGCTGCAACAAACCCGAGAGAGCCCGTCGCGGCTGCTTCCTCGCAGACCGAGGTCGACAAGTCGGCGTCCGATCCCTCCGACGACTCCCATGCGACTCAGCTCAACAAGTCGGCGATCGATCCGTCAGCCGAGTCTCACGCGGCGGACCTCAAGGCCAAGATCCCGTCTCACTGGATCGGACTCTGGCATATGCTCCAGAGCCCGCGGGCGATGACGACCATGGCACTTACGTTCTTGAACGGTTTCATCGTTGGGGCGCTCCAAGACACGGGCATGACTCTGTACCTGGAGGAAGAATACGGATTGACGTCGTTCGGGGCTGGACTGGTCTTCCTCGGATTCGTGGTTCCGACATTCTTTGCGTCGCCCCTAGCCGGTTGGGTACGTAGCTTGTGCACTTGCCCACCCCCGATTGCGAAATCCTACTGACGTGATCTTTTGCGTCTGCAGCTCGTCGACCGCTGGGGAACCAAGTGGATCATGGCTTTCGGCACCTTTTTGTGTATCCCGATGTACCCACTCTTGATTATCAAGGGACCCCTCGCGCTCTTCATCTTCTTCCTCGCCGTGATCGGTGCGTCAACCTAAGTTCACTCTTTCGGAGGGATGTCAATCGCTGAACTGTTGCCCAACAGGCGTCGGCGTCTCGGCGTTCATCACACCAACAACCGTCGACCTCGCTCTCGTCGCCGCGCGCAATCCGACCATCACGACGGCGCATGTCTTTAGTCTTTTCAACCTCGCCTTCTCCGTCGGCTCCTTGATCGGTACGTCCGCGGGAGATTCTTACTCACACAGTACAGCTGCTGATCGCAAGTATCGCCACAGGACCGATCGTGGGCGGGCAAATCATCTCGGGCGTCGGGATCTTGCGCGGCTGGACTGCGATCTGTATCCTCTCAGCCGGGTTGACTGTGGTCATCCTTCCTGCCATCGTCATCTGGGTCGGCGGGCCGCTCCATTGGCGTTCTTGGCGGAAAAGCCCCGAAGAGACTGATGCGGAGGAGCAGTCAGAGGAGAAGACGGCGGTAGAACCCAGACCAGCGCAGACCTAGTTATCGCTCACTCGCATAGACTATTCCGAGGTTGTAGCACCACTCAATCAGATATACCACTATTATATCTCTCTCGCGCTACTCAAGTAAGGTGGGGGACATCGAACACGTTCCATTGGAAGGAAAGCAGGAGAATCTACAAGCAGTGACAAGGGTAGGACAAAAAGACACACCAGGAGACACAACCAAGCAAGGCGATAACCTTCGATCCCAAGTCTGTAAGCGCGCATGACGCTTACTTCCTGGCCTTTTTCGGCGCCGGTCCAGCGGCAGGCGTGCTCGCCCGCGACGAATCGACGTCGTCTTCACCACCAGCACCGTTCAAGGGGGTCGAGGTACCGGTGGCAGCCTTGCGCTTGCGCGGTGCGGCTGCGTCGCCACCTTCTGACTTGCGGCTGCGGCGACCTTTCGGCGCAGAGTCACCCGCCTCGGCGTTGGCGACCTCCTTCTCGACGAGAGAGATCAACGTCTGACAGCGACGGGCAATCTCGATCGCGGTACGCTACAGGCAAAGAAGCATGAGTCGGTCAATGGCTCGAAAGGAATGCGTTCGGAACATTTCCTCACCGACTTCAGGAACCAGTCGAATCGGAAAGCGGGACACTCGTTGATGTCGCGCTTGATGCGCTCGTACGCGTCCTCCTTGCCGACGCCATACTTGGCGATCTCGACGAGCAGGAAGCGGTCCTCGTCCTCCGAGTACGACTTGCCTTTGGTCTGGTTCGCGTACGTGATCTTGAGCTGCTGCAGCGGGTACTGCACCTCCTCCACCTTGCGCTTGATCATCTGGGTCTGACGGTCGTAGCCTTCGCGCTTACTCTCGGCCGCCTCGGAGCCCTTGCGTTCATCACCTTGAAGAGCTTCACCCGCGTCGCCCTCCGACCCGATGCATGGCCGCAGGGAAGCGAGCTTCGGGGAAGAGTCGGGGACTTTGAGCCGCCGTCGGCTCCTGGTGCGAGTCGAGCAAGCTGCCGCATGGAGGCGGCCTGAGCGGCTCTCTTTCGCCCTCCTCCTCTTCACATTCGCATGGACAGTCATCGTGGTGCAGCGCTCTACTTAGCATAGCTTTTACTCTACCGTGCTAGACCGACCGCCGCCCCCTCCTGAGCACGTCTCGATCGACAGACACCTCGACGTCAGGCTCAGGCTGAGCCGACACTCGTCCCTCTTCAAGCAACGCCAGGGCATTCGCAGCTCGACGCTTATATAGACTAGCGCTAAGAGGGATGCTCGAACGCGTCCGTGCTCTGCTTGGCGCTTCAAGGACAGCGGAGGACGTTAGGGATGACGGACCCAAGAGCAAGTACCGCCGAGCGCCTGTATTGTTGCGGATCCGGAGCTCGACCTGGTTCATTGGACTCGCCGTCGGCTTTGGCGGTGCGCATTTCTCCCTTTTTGTGCACGGTCGCTGTTTTCCGCCACACCCGGCTGACAATCGTCGATCCTTCCGCAGTTCTCGTGGATCTTTCGTCCTATTCGCTTGCCGTACCGGTCATTCCCTTCCGCCTCCAGGCCCTTGGATATGGCGACATCGGAGGCAAGACGGGCTGGCTTGTCTCGGCGTACGCCGGCGGCTTGATCGTCTCGAGTCCCGTCGTCGCTGTCGTCGGTGCGAAGTACAAGAATCGACAGATCCCGCTCTTCCTCGGTCTCCTCTTCATGGCAGGCGCAGTGGTACTCTTCATGGAGGCCGAGTCGTATGGTACGTCCCGGGTCGTTCTTACACGCGGCCGGAGAAGCTTGTATTAACCGTCACGCCTCCCTCGCAGCTTTAATGGTGGTTGCCCGAATCCTCCAAGGCTTTTCCGGCACCGTACTTTGGACGATCGGTCTGTGAGTACCGCGAGTTTGTCACACAGTGACGAACGTTGCCTGACGAATGATTGTGCAGCGCCTTGATCACCGACTCTGTGTCGGAAGAACGCGTCGGGACCGTGCTCGGCGCCGTCATGATCGGTTTCTCGTGTGGTCAGGCGATCGGACCGCCAGTTGGTGAGTTTGGCACTTCCAATCGGATCAGAATTGCCCAGAGACTCATGCTTGCCACCCATTCGCAGGCGGCGTACTCTATGCACGAATGGGCTACCGCGCCCCTTTCGTCTTCTCCCTCATCCTCGTCGGAGTCGACCTGATCCTCCGTCTATTCATCATCGAGAAGCATAACGCTATCAAGTATATCCGCGCCGGTCACTATATCCCCAATTTTGAGGCGCCGGGTTACGTGGATCCGCACAAGACTATCGACCCGACCAAGACGATCGATTCTCAGAAAACGGTGATAGCTCCGGATGCTGCAACAAACCCGAGAGAGCCCGTCGCGGCTGCTTCCTCGCAGACCGAGGTCGACAAGTCGGCGTCCGATCCCTCCGACGACTCCCATGCGACTCAGCTCAACAAGTCGGCGATCGATCCGTCAGCCGAGTCTCACGCGGCGGACCTCAAGGCCAAGATCCCGTCTCACTGGATCGGACTCTGGCATATGCTCCAGAGCCCGCGGGCGATGACGACCATGGCACTTACGTTCTTGAACGGTTTCATCGTTGGGGCGCTCCAAGACACGGGCATGACTCTGTACCTGGAGGAAGAATACGGATTGACGTCGTTCGGGGCTGGACTGGTCTTCCTCGGATTCGTGGTTCCGACATTCTTTGCGTCGCCCCTAGCCGGTTGGGTACGTAGCTTGTGCACTTGCCCACCCCCGATTGCGAAATCCTACTGACGTGATCTTTTGCGTCTGCAGCTCGTCGACCGCTGGGGAACCAAGTGGATCATGGCTTTCGGCACCTTTTTGTGTATCCCGATGTACCCACTCTTGATTATCAAGGGACCCCTCGCGCTCTTCATCTTCTTCCTCGCCGTGATCGGTGCGTCAACCTAAGTTCACTCTTTCGGAGGGATGTCAATCGCTGAACTGTTGCCCAACAGGCGTCGGCGTCTCGGCGTTCATCACACCAACAACCGTCGACCTCGCTCTCGTCGCCGCGCGCAATCCGACCATCACGACGGCGCATGTCTTTAGTCTTTTCAACCTCGCCTTCTCCGTCGGCTCCTTGATCGGTACGTCCGCGGGAGATTCTTACTCACACAGTACAGCTGCTGATCGCAAGTATCGCCACAGGACCGATCGTGGGCGGGCAAATCATCTCGGGCGTCGGGATCTTGCGCGGCTGGACTGCGATCTGTATCCTCTCAGCCGGGTTGACTGTGGTCATCCTTCCTGCCATCGTCATCTGGGTCGGCGGGCCGCTCCATTGGCGTTCTTGGCGGAAAAGCCCCGAAGAGACTGATGCGGAGGAGCAGTCAGAGGAGAAGACGGCGGTAGAACCCAGACCAGCGCAGACCTAGTTATCGCTCACTCGCATAGACTATTCCGAGGTTGTAGCACCACTCAATCAGATATACCACTATTATATCTCTCTCGCGCTACTCAAGTAAGGTGGGGGACATCGAACACGTTCCATTGGAAGGAAAGCAGGAGAATCTACAAGCAGTGACAAGGGTAGGACAAAAAGACACACCAGGAGACACAACCAAGCAAGGCGATAACCTTCGATCCCAAGTCTGTAAGCGCGCATGACGCTTACTTCCTGGCCTTTTTCGGCGCCGGTCCAGCGGCAGGCGTGCTCGCCCGCGACGAATCGACGTCGTCTTCACCACCAGCACCGTTCAAGGGGGTCGAGGTACCGGTGGCAGCCTTGCGCTTGCGCGGTGCGGCTGCGTCGCCACCTTCTGACTTGCGGCTGCGGCGACCTTTCGGCGCAGAGTCACCCGCCTCGGCGTTGGCGACCTCCTTCTCGACGAGAGAGATCAACGTCTGACAGCGACGGGCAATCTCGATCGCGGTACGCTACAGGCAAAGAAGCATGAGTCGGTCAATGGCTCGAAAGGAATGCGTTCGGAACATTTCCTCACCGACTTCAGGAACCAGTCGAATCGGAAAGCGGGACACTCGTTGATGTCGCGCTTGATGCGCTCGTACGCGTCCTCCTTGCCGACGCCATACTTGGCGATCTCGACGAGCAGGAAGCGGTCCTCGTCCTCCGAGTACGACTTGCCTTTGGTCTGGTTCGCGTACGTGATCTTGAGCTGCTGCAGCGGGTACTGCACCTCCTCCACCTTGCGCTTGATCATCTGGGTCTGACGGTCGTAGCCTTCGCGCTTACTCTCGGCCGCCTCGGAGCCCTTGCGTTCATCACCTTGAAGAGCTTCACCCGCGTCGCCCTCCGACCCGATGCATGGCCGCAGGGAAGCGAGCTTCGGGGAAGAGTCGGGGACTTTGAGCCGCCGTCGGCTCCTGGTGCGAGTCGAGCAAGCTGCCGCATGGAGGCGGCCTGAGCGGCTCTCTTTCGCCCTCCTCCTCTTCACATTCGCATGGACAGTCATCGTGGTGCAGCGCTCTACTTAGCATAGCTTTTACTCTACCGTGCTAGACCGACCGCCGCCCCCTCCTGAGCACGTCTCGATCGACAGACACCTCGACGTCAGGCTCAGGCTGAGCCGACACTCGTCCCTCTTCAAGCAACGCCAGGGCATTCGCAGCTCGACGCTTATATAGACTAGCGCTAAGAGGGATGCTCGAACGCGTCCGTGCTCTGCTTGGCGCTTCAAGGACAGCGGAGGACGTTAGGGATGACGGACCCAAGAGCAAGTACCGCCGAGCGCCTGTATTGTTGCGGATCCGGAGCTCGACCTGGTTCATTGGACTCGCCGTCGGCTTTGGCGGTGCGCATTTCTCCCTTTTTGTGCACGGTCGCTGTTTTCCGCCACACCCGGCTGACAATCGTCGATCCTTCCGCAGTTCTCGTGGATCTTTCGTCCTATTCGCTTGCCGTACCGGTCATTCCCTTCCGCCTCCAGGCCCTTGGATATGGCGACATCGGAGGCAAGACGGGCTGGCTTGTCTCGGCGTACGCCGGCGGCTTGATCGTCTCGAGTCCCGTCGTCGCTGTCGTCGGTGCGAAGTACAAGAATCGACAGATCCCGCTCTTCCTCGGTCTCCTCTTCATGGCAGGCGCAGTGGTACTCTTCATGGAGGCCGAGTCGTATGGTACGTCCCGGGTCGTTCTTACACGCGGCCGGAGAAGCTTGTATTAACCGTCACGCCTCCCTCGCAGCTTTAATGGTGGTTGCCCGAATCCTCCAAGGCTTTTCCGGCACCGTACTTTGGACGATCGGTCTGTGAGTACCGCGAGTTTGTCACACAGTGACGAACGTTGCCTGACGAATGATTGTGCAGCGCCTTGATCACCGACTCTGTGTCGGAAGAACGCGTCGGGACCGTGCTCGGCGCCGTCATGATCGGTTTCTCGTGTGGTCAGGCGATCGGACCGCCAGTTGGTGAGTTTGGCACTTCCAATCGGATCAGAATTGCCCAGAGACTCATGCTTGCCACCCATTCGCAGGCGGCGTACTCTATGCACGAATGGGCTACCGCGCCCCTTTCGTCTTCTCCCTCATCCTCGTCGGAGTCGACCTGATCCTCCGTCTATTCATCATCGAGAAGCATAACGCTATCAAGTATATCCGCGCCGGTCACTATATCCCCAATTTTGAGGCGCCGGGTTACGTGGATCCGCACAAGACTATCGACCCGACCAAGACGATCGATTCTCAGAAAACGGTGATAGCTCCGGATGCTGCAACAAACCCGAGAGAGCCCGTCGCGGCTGCTTCCTCGCAGACCGAGGTCGACAAGTCGGCGTCCGATCCCTCCGACGACTCCCATGCGACTCAGCTCAACAAGTCGGCGATCGATCCGTCAGCCGAGTCTCACGCGGCGGACCTCAAGGCCAAGATCCCGTCTCACTGGATCGGACTCTGGCATATGCTCCAGAGCCCGCGGGCGATGACGACCATGGCACTTACGTTCTTGAACGGTTTCATCGTTGGGGCGCTCCAAGACACGGGCATGACTCTGTACCTGGAGGAAGAATACGGATTGACGTCGTTCGGGGCTGGACTGGTCTTCCTCGGATTCGTGGTTCCGACATTCTTTGCGTCGCCCCTAGCCGGTTGGGTACGTAGCTTGTGCACTTGCCCACCCCCGATTGCGAAATCCTACTGACGTGATCTTTTGCGTCTGCAGCTCGTCGACCGCTGGGGAACCAAGTGGATCATGGCTTTCGGCACCTTTTTGTGTATCCCGATGTACCCACTCTTGATTATCAAGGGACCCCTCGCGCTCTTCATCTTCTTCCTCGCCGTGATCGGTGCGTCAACCTAAGTTCACTCTTTCGGAGGGATGTCAATCGCTGAACTGTTGCCCAACAGGCGTCGGCGTCTCGGCGTTCATCACACCAACAACCGTCGACCTCGCTCTCGTCGCCGCGCGCAATCCGACCATCACGACGGCGCATGTCTTTAGTCTTTTCAACCTCGCCTTCTCCGTCGGCTCCTTGATCGGTACGTCCGCGGGAGATTCTTACTCACACAGTACAGCTGCTGATCGCAAGTATCGCCACAGGACCGATCGTGGGCGGGCAAATCATCTCGGGCGTCGGGATCTTGCGCGGCTGGACTGCGATCTGTATCCTCTCAGCCGGGTTGACTGTGGTCATCCTTCCTGCCATCGTCATCTGGGTCGGCGGGCCGCTCCATTGGCGTTCTTGGCGGAAAAGCCCCGAAGAGACTGATGCGGAGGAGCAGTCAGAGGAGAAGACGGCGGTAGAACCCAGACCAGCGCAGACCTAGTTATCGCTCACTCGCATAGACTATTCCGAGGTTGTAGCACCACTCAATCAGATATACCACTATTATATCTCTCTCGCGCTACTCAAGTAAGGTGGGGGACATCGAACACGTTCCATTGGAAGGAAAGCAGGAGAATCTACAAGCAGTGACAAGGGTAGGACAAAAAGACACACCAGGAGACACAACCAAGCAAGGCGATAACCTTCGATCCCAAGTCTGTAAGCGCGCATGACGCTTACTTCCTGGCCTTTTTCGGCGCCGGTCCAGCGGCAGGCGTGCTCGCCCGCGACGAATCGACGTCGTCTTCACCACCAGCACCGTTCAAGGGGGTCGAGGTACCGGTGGCAGCCTTGCGCTTGCGCGGTGCGGCTGCGTCGCCACCTTCTGACTTGCGGCTGCGGCGACCTTTCGGCGCAGAGTCACCCGCCTCGGCGTTGGCGACCTCCTTCTCGACGAGAGAGATCAACGTCTGACAGCGACGGGCAATCTCGATCGCGGTACGCTACAGGCAAAGAAGCATGAGTCGGTCAATGGCTCGAAAGGAATGCGTTCGGAACATTTCCTCACCGACTTCAGGAACCAGTCGAATCGGAAAGCGGGACACTCGTTGATGTCGCGCTTGATGCGCTCGTACGCGTCCTCCTTGCCGACGCCATACTTGGCGATCTCGACGAGCAGGAAGCGGTCCTCGTCCTCCGAGTACGACTTGCCTTTGGTCTGGTTCGCGTACGTGATCTTGAGCTGCTGCAGCGGGTACTGCACCTCCTCCACCTTGCGCTTGATCATCTGGGTCTGACGGTCGTAGCCTTCGCGCTTACTCTCGGCCGCCTCGGAGCCCTTGCGTTCATCACCTTGAAGAGCTTCACCCGCGTCGCCCTCCGACCCGATGCATGGCCGCAGGGAAGCGAGCTTCGGGGAAGAGTCGGGGACTTTGAGCCGCCGTCGGCTCCTGGTGCGAGTCGAGCAAGCTGCCGCATGGAGGCGGCCTGAGCGGCTCTCTTTCGCCCTCCTCCTCTTCACATTCGCATGGACAGTCATCGTGGTGCAGCGCTCTACTTAGCATAGCTTTTACTCTACCGTGCTAGACCGACCGCCGCCCCCTCCTGAGCACGTCTCGATCGACAGACACCTCGACGTCAGGCTCAGGCTGAGCCGACACTCGTCCCTCTTCAAGCAACGCCAGGGCATTCGCAGCTCGACGCTTATATAGACTAGCGCTAAGAGGGATGCTCGAACGCGTCCGTGCTCTGCTTGGCGCTTCAAGGACAGCGGAGGACGTTAGGGATGACGGACCCAAGAGCAAGTACCGCCGAGCGCCTGTATTGTTGCGGATCCGGAGCTCGACCTGGTTCATTGGACTCGCCGTCGGCTTTGGCGGTGCGCATTTCTCCCTTTTTGTGCACGGTCGCTGTTTTCCGCCACACCCGGCTGACAATCGTCGATCCTTCCGCAGTTCTCGTGGATCTTTCGTCCTATTCGCTTGCCGTACCGGTCATTCCCTTCCGCCTCCAGGCCCTTGGATATGGCGACATCGGAGGCAAGACGGGCTGGCTTGTCTCGGCGTACGCCGGCGGCTTGATCGTCTCGAGTCCCGTCGTCGCTGTCGTCGGTGCGAAGTACAAGAATCGACAGATCCCGCTCTTCCTCGGTCTCCTCTTCATGGCAGGCGCAGTGGTACTCTTCATGGAGGCCGAGTCGTATGGTACGTCCCGGGTCGTTCTTACACGCGGCCGGAGAAGCTTGTATTAACCGTCACGCCTCCCTCGCAGCTTTAATGGTGGTTGCCCGAATCCTCCAAGGCTTTTCCGGCACCGTACTTTGGACGATCGGTCTGTGAGTACCGCGAGTTTGTCACACAGTGACGAACGTTGCCTGACGAATGATTGTGCAGCGCCTTGATCACCGACTCTGTGTCGGAAGAACGCGTCGGGACCGTGCTCGGCGCCGTCATGATCGGTTTCTCGTGTGGTCAGGCGATCGGACCGCCAGTTGGTGAGTTTGGCACTTCCAATCGGATCAGAATTGCCCAGAGACTCATGCTTGCCACCCATTCGCAGGCGGCGTACTCTATGCACGAATGGGCTACCGCGCCCCTTTCGTCTTCTCCCTCATCCTCGTCGGAGTCGACCTGATCCTCCGTCTATTCATCATCGAGAAGCATAACGCTATCAAGTATATCCGCGCCGGTCACTATATCCCCAATTTTGAGGCGCCGGGTTACGTGGATCCGCACAAGACTATCGACCCGACCAAGACGATCGATTCTCAGAAAACGGTGATAGCTCCGGATGCTGCAACAAACCCGAGAGAGCCCGTCGCGGCTGCTTCCTCGCAGACCGAGGTCGACAAGTCGGCGTCCGATCCCTCCGACGACTCCCATGCGACTCAGCTCAACAAGTCGGCGATCGATCCGTCAGCCGAGTCTCACGCGGCGGACCTCAAGGCCAAGATCCCGTCTCACTGGATCGGACTCTGGCATATGCTCCAGAGCCCGCGGGCGATGACGACCATGGCACTTACGTTCTTGAACGGTTTCATCGTTGGGGCGCTCCAAGACACGGGCATGACTCTGTACCTGGAGGAAGAATACGGATTGACGTCGTTCGGGGCTGGACTGGTCTTCCTCGGATTCGTGGTTCCGACATTCTTTGCGTCGCCCCTAGCCGGTTGGGTACGTAGCTTGTGCACTTGCCCACCCCCGATTGCGAAATCCTACTGACGTGATCTTTTGCGTCTGCAGCTCGTCGACCGCTGGGGAACCAAGTGGATCATGGCTTTCGGCACCTTTTTGTGTATCCCGATGTACCCACTCTTGATTATCAAGGGACCCCTCGCGCTCTTCATCTTCTTCCTCGCCGTGATCGGTGCGTCAACCTAAGTTCACTCTTTCGGAGGGATGTCAATCGCTGAACTGTTGCCCAACAGGCGTCGGCGTCTCGGCGTTCATCACACCAACAACCGTCGACCTCGCTCTCGTCGCCGCGCGCAATCCGACCATCACGACGGCGCATGTCTTTAGTCTTTTCAACCTCGCCTTCTCCGTCGGCTCCTTGATCGGTACGTCCGCGGGAGATTCTTACTCACACAGTACAGCTGCTGATCGCAAGTATCGCCACAGGACCGATCGTGGGCGGGCAAATCATCTCGGGCGTCGGGATCTTGCGCGGCTGGACTGCGATCTGTATCCTCTCAGCCGGGTTGACTGTGGTCATCCTTCCTGCCATCGTCATCTGGGTCGGCGGGCCGCTCCATTGGCGTTCTTGGCGGAAAAGCCCCGAAGAGACTGATGCGGAGGAGCAGTCAGAGGAGAAGACGGCGGTAGAACCCAGACCAGCGCAGACCTAGTTATCGCTCACTCGCATAGACTATTCCGAGGTTGTAGCACCACTCAATCAGATATACCACTATTATATCTCTCTCGCGCTACTCAAGTAAGGTGGGGGACATCGAACACGTTCCATTGGAAGGAAAGCAGGAGAATCTACAAGCAGTGACAAGGGTAGGACAAAAAGACACACCAGGAGACACAACCAAGCAAGGCGATAACCTTCGATCCCAAGTCTGTAAGCGCGCATGACGCTTACTTCCTGGCCTTTTTCGGCGCCGGTCCAGCGGCAGGCGTGCTCGCCCGCGACGAATCGACGTCGTCTTCACCACCAGCACCGTTCAAGGGGGTCGAGGTACCGGTGGCAGCCTTGCGCTTGCGCGGTGCGGCTGCGTCGCCACCTTCTGACTTGCGGCTGCGGCGACCTTTCGGCGCAGAGTCACCCGCCTCGGCGTTGGCGACCTCCTTCTCGACGAGAGAGATCAACGTCTGACAGCGACGGGCAATCTCGATCGCGGTACGCTACAGGCAAAGAAGCATGAGTCGGTCAATGGCTCGAAAGGAATGCGTTCGGAACATTTCCTCACCGACTTCAGGAACCAGTCGAATCGGAAAGCGGGACACTCGTTGATGTCGCGCTTGATGCGCTCGTACGCGTCCTCCTTGCCGACGCCATACTTGGCGATCTCGACGAGCAGGAAGCGGTCCTCGTCCTCCGAGTACGACTTGCCTTTGGTCTGGTTCGCGTACGTGATCTGAGCTGCTGCAGCGGGTACTGCACCTCCTCCACCTTGCGCTTGATCATCTGGGTCTGACGGTCGTAGCCTTCGCGCTTACTCTCGGCCGCCTCGGAGCCCTTGCGTTCATCACCTTGAAGAGCTTCACCCGCGTCGCCCTCCGACCCGATGCATGGCCGCAGGGAAGCGAGCTTCGGGGAAGAGTCGGGGACTTTGAGCCGCCGTCGGCTCCTGGTGCGAGTCGAGCAAGCTGCCGCATGGAGGCGGCCTGAGCGGCTCTCTTTCGCCCTCCTCCTCTTCACATTCGCATGGACAGTCATCGTGGTGCAGCGCTCTACTTAGCATAGCTTTTACTCTACCGTGCTAGACCGACCGCCGCCCCCTCCTGAGCACGTCTCGATCGACAGACACCTCGACGTCAGGCTCAGGCTGAGCCGACACTCGTCCCTCTTCAAGCAACGCCAGGGCATTCGCAGCTCGACGCTTATATAGACTAGCGCTAAGAGGGATGCTCGAACGCGTCCGTGCTCTGCTTGGCGCTTCAAGGACAGCGGAGGACGTTAGGGATGACGGACCCAAGAGCAAGTACCGCCGAGCGCCTGTATTGTTGCGGATCCGGAGCTCGACCTGGTTCATTGGACTCGCCGTCGGCTTTGGCGGTGCGCATTTCTCCCTTTTTGTGCACGGTCGCTGTTTTCCGCCACACCCGGCTGACAATCGTCGATCCTTCCGCAGTTCTCGTGGATCTTTCGTCCTATTCGCTTGCCGTACCGGTCATTCCCTTCCGCCTCCAGGCCCTTGGATATGGCGACATCGGAGGCAAGAGGGCTGGCTTGTCTCGGCGTACGCCGGCGGCTTGATCGTCTCGAGTCCCGTCGTCGCTGTCGTCGGTGCGAAGTACAAGAATCGACAGATCCCGCTCTTCCTCGGTCTCCTCTTCATGGCAGGCGCAGTGGTACTCTTCATGGAGGCCGAGTCGTATGGTACGTCCCGGGTCGTTCTTACACGCGGCCGGAGAAGCTTGTATTAACCGTCACGCCTCCCTCGCAGCTTTAATGGTGGTTGCCCGAATCCTCCAAGGCTTTTCCGGCACCGTACTTTGGACGATCGGTCTGTGAGTACCGCGAGTTTGTCACACAGTGACGAACGTTGCCTGACGAATGATTGTGCAGCGCCTTGATCACCGACTCTGTGTCGGAAGAACGCGTCGGGACCGTGCTCGGCGCCGTCATGATCGGTTTCTCGTGTGGTCAGGCGATCGGACCGCCAGTTGGTGAGTTTGGCACTTCCAATCGGATCAGAATTGCCCAGAGACTCATGCTTGCCACCCATTCGCAGGCGGCGTACTCTATGCACGAATGGGCTACCGCGCCCCTTTCGTCTTCTCCCTCATCCTCGTCGGAGTCGACCTGATCCTCCGTCTATTCATCATCGAGAAGCATAACGCTATCAAGTATATCCGCGCCGGTCACTATATCCCCAATTTTGAGGCGCCGGGTTACGTGGATCCGCACAAGACTATCGACCCGACCAAGACGATCGATTCTCAGAAAACGGTGATAGCTCCGGATGCTGCAACAAACCCGAGAGAGCCCGTCGCGGCTGCTTCCTCGCAGACCGAGGTCGACAAGTCGGCGTCCGATCCTCCGACGACTCCCATGCGACTCAGCTCAACAAGTCGGCGATCGATCCGTCAGCCGAGTCTCACGCGGCGGACCTCAAGGCCAAGATCCCGTCTCACTGGATCGGACTCTGGCATATGCTCCAGAGCCCGCGGGCGATGACGACCATGGCACTTACGTTCTTGAACGGTTTCATCGTTGGGGCGCTCCAAGACACGGGCATGACTCTGTACCTGGAGGAAGAATACGGATTGACGTCGTTCGGGGCTGGACTGGTCTTCCTCGGATTCGTGGTTCCGACATTCTTTGCGTCGCCCCTAGCCGGTTGGGTACGTAGCTTGTGCACTTGCCCACCCCCGATTGCGAAATCCTACTGACGTGATCTTTTGCGTCTGCAGCTCGTCGACCGCTGGGGAACCAAGTGGATCATGGCTTTCGGCACCTTTTTGTGTATCCCGATGTACCCACTCTTGATTATCAAGGGACCCCTCGCGCTCTTCATCTTCTTCCTCGCCGTGATCGGTGCGTCAACCTAAGTTCACTCTTTCGGAGGGATGTCAATCGCTGAACTGTTGCCCAACAGGCGTCGGCGTCTCGGCGTTCATCACACCAACAACCGTCGACCTCGCTCTCGTCGCCGCGCGCAATCCGACCATCACGACGGCGCATGTCTTTAGTCTTTTCAACCTCGCCTTCTCCGTCGGCTCCTTGATCGGTACGTCCGCGGGAGATTCTTACTCACACAGTACAGCTGCTGATCGCAAGTATCGCCACAGGACCGATCGTGGGCGGGCAAATCATCTCGGGCGTCGGGATCTTGCGCGGCTGGACTGCGATCTGTATCCTCTCAGCCGGGTTGACTGTGGTCATCCTTCCTGCCATCGTCATCTGGGTCGGCGGGCCGCTCCATTGGCGTTCTTGGCGGAAAAGCCCCGAAGAGACTGATGCGGAGGAGCAGTCAGAGGAGAAGACGGCGGTAGAACCCAGACCAGCGCAGACCTAGTTATCGCTCACTCGCATAGACTATTCCGAGGTTGTAGCACCACTCAATCAGATATACCACTATTATATCTCTCTCGCGCTACTCAAGTAAGGTGGGGGACATCGAACACGTTCCATTGGAAGGAAAGCAGGAGAATCTACAAGCAGTGACAAGGGTAGGACAAAAAGACACACCAGGAGACACAACCAAGCAAGGCGATAACCTTCGATCCCAAGTCTGTAAGCGCGCATGACGCTTACTTCCTGGCCTTTTTCGGCGCCGGTCCAGCGGCAGGCGTGCTCGCCCGCGACGAATCGACGTCGTCTTCACCACCAGCACCGTTCAAGGGGGTCGAGGTACCGGTGGCAGCCTTGCGCTTGCGCGGTGCGGCTGCGTCGCCACCTTCTGACTTGCGGCTGCGGCGACCTTTCGGCGCAGAGTCACCCGCCTCGGCGTTGGCGACCTCCTTCTCGACGAGAGAGATCAACGTCTGACAGCGACGGGCAATCTCGATCGCGGTACGCTACAGGCAAAGAAGCATGAGTCGGTCAATGGCTCGAAAGGAATGCGTTCGGAACATTTCCTCACCGACTTCAGGAACCAGTCGAATCGGAAAGCGGGACACTCGTTGATGTCGCGCTTGATGCGCTCGTACGCGTCCTCCTTGCCGACGCCATACTTGGCGATCTCGACGAGCAGGAAGCGGTCCTCGTCCTCCGAGTACGACTTGCCTTTGGTCTGGTTCGCGTACGTGATCTTGAGCTGCTGCAGCGGGTACTGCACCTCCTCCACCTTGCGCTTGATCATCTGGGTCTGACGGTCGTAGCCTTCGCGCTTACTCTCGGCCGCCTCGGAGCCCTTGCGTTCATCACCTTGAAGAGCTTCACCCGCGTCGCCCTCCGACCCGATGCATGGCCGCAGGGAAGCGAGCTTCGGGGAAGAGTCGGGGACTTTGAGCCGCCGTCGGCTCCTGGTGCGAGTCGAGCAAGCTGCCGCATGGAGGCGGCCTGAGCGGCTCTCTTTCGCCCTCCTCCTCTTCACATTCGCATGGACAGTCATCGTGGTGCAGCGCTCTACTTAGCATAGCTTTTACTCTACCGTGCTAGACCGACCGCCGCCCCCTCCTGAGCACGTCTCGATCGACAGACACCTCGACGTCAGGCTCAGGCTGAGCCGACACTCGTCCCTCTTCAAGCAACGCCAGGGCATTCGCAGCTCGACGCTTATATAGACTAGCGCTAAGAGGGATGCTCGAACGCGTCCGTGCTCTGCTTGGCGCTTCAAGGACAGCGGAGGACGTTAGGGATGACGGACCCAAGAGCAAGTACCGCCGAGCGCCTGTATTGTTGCGGATCCGGAGCTCGACCTGGTTCATTGGACTCGCCGTCGGCTTTGGCGGTGCGCATTTCTCCCTTTTTGTGCACGGTCGCTGTTTTCCGCCACACCCGGCTGACAATCGTCGATCCTTCCGCAGTTCTCGTGGATCTTTCGTCCTATTCGCTTGCCGTACCGGTCATTCCCTTCCGCCTCCAGGCCCTTGGATATGGCGACATCGGAGGCAAGACGGGCTGGCTTGTCTCGGCGTACGCCGGCGGCTTGATCGTCTCGAGTCCCGTCGTCGCTGTCGTCGGTGCGAAGTACAAGAATCGACAGATCCCGCTCTTCCTCGGTCTCCTCTTCATGGCAGGCGCAGTGGTACTCTTCATGGAGGCCGAGTCGTATGGTACGTCCCGGTCGTTCTTACACGCGGCCGGAGAAGCTTGTATTAACCGTCACGCCTCCCTCGCAGCTTTAATGGTGGTTGCCCGAATCCTCCAAGGCTTTTCCGGCACCGTACTTTGGACGATCGGTCTGTGAGTACCGCGAGTTTGTCACACAGTGACGAACGTTGCCTGACGAATGATTGTGCAGCGCCTTGATCACCGACTCTGTGTCGGAAGAACGCGTCGGGACCGTGCTCGGCGCCGTCATGATCGGTTTCTCGTGTGGTCAGGCGATCGGACCGCCAGTTGGTGAGTTTGGCACTTCCAATCGGATCAGAATTGCCCAGAGACTCATGCTTGCCACCCATTCGCAGGCGGCGTACTCTATGCACGAATGGGCTACCGCGCCCCTTTCGTCTTCTCCCTCATCCTCGTCGGAGTCGACCTGATCCTCCGTCTATTCATCATCGAGAAGCATAACGCTATCAAGTATATCCGCGCCGGTCACTATATCCCCAATTTTGAGGCGCCGGGTTACGTGGATCCGCACAAGACTATCGACCCGACCAAGACGATCGATTCTCAGAAAACGGTGATAGCTCCGGATGCTGCAACAAACCCGAGAGAGCCCGTCGCGGCTGCTTCCTCGCAGACCGAGGTCGACAAGTCGGCGTCCGATCCCTCCGACGACTCCATGCGACTCAGCTCAACAAGTCGGCGATCGATCCGTCAGCCGAGTCTCACGCGGCGGACCTCAAGGCCAAGATCCCGTCTCACTGGATCGGACTCTGGCATATGCTCCAGAGCCCGCGGGCGATGACGACCATGGCACTTACGTTCTTGAACGGTTTCATCGTTGGGGCGCTCCAAGACACGGGCATGACTCTGTACCTGGAGGAAGAATACGGATTGACGTCGTTCGGGGCTGGACTGGTCTTCCTCGGATTCGTGGTTCCGACATTCTTTGCGTCGCCCCTAGCCGGTTGGGTACGTAGCTTGTGCACTTGCCCACCCCCGATTGCGAAATCCTACTGACGTGATCTTTTGCGTCTGCAGCTCGTCGACCGCTGGGGAACCAAGTGGATCATGGCTTTCGGCACCTTTTTGTGTATCCCGATGTACCCACTCTTGATTATCAAGGGACCCCGCGCTCTTCATCTTCTTCCTCGCCGTGATCGGTGCGTCAACCTAAGTTCACTCTTTCGGAGGGATGTCAATCGCTGAACTGTTGCCCAACAGGCGTCGGCGTCTCGGCGTTCATCACACCAACAACCGTCGACCTCGCTCTCGTCGCCGCGCGCAATCCGACCATCACGACGGCGCATGTCTTTAGTCTTTTCAACCTCGCCTTCTCCGTCGGCTCCTTGATCGGTACGTCCGCGGGAGATTCTTACTCACACAGTACAGCTGCTGATCGCAAGTATCGCCCAGGACCGATCGTGGGCGGGCAAATCATCTCGGGCGTCGGATCTTGCGCGGCTGGACTGCGATCTGTATCCTCTCAGCCGGGTTGACTGTGGTCATCCTTCCTGCCATCGTCATCTGGGTCGGCGGGCCGCTCCATTGGCGTTCTTGGCGGAAAAGCCCCGAAGAGACTGATGCGGAGGAGCAGTCAGAGGAGAAGACGCGGTAGAACCCAGACCAGCGCAGACCTAGTTATCGCTCACTCGCATAGACTATTCCGAGGTTGTAGCACCACTCAATCAGATATACCACTATATATCTCTCTCGCGCTACTCAAGTAAGGTGGGGGACATCGACACGTTCCATTGGAAGGAAGCAGGAGAATCTACAAGCAGTGACAAGGGTTAGGACAAAAAGACACACCAGGAGACACAACCAAGCAAGGCGATAACCTTCGATCCCAAGTCTGTAAGCGCGCATGACGCTTACTTCCTGGCCTTTTTCGGCGCCGGTCCAGCGGCAGGCGTGCGCCCGCGACGAATCGACGTCGTCTTCACCACCAGCACCGTTTCAAGGGGGTCGAGGTACCGGTGGCAGCCTTGCGCTTGCGCGGTGCGGCTGCGTCGCCACCTTCTGACTTGCGGCTGCGGCGACCTTTCGGCGCAGAGTCACCCGCCTCGGCGTTGGCGACCTCCTTCTCGACGAGAGAGATCAACGTCTGACAGCGACGGGCAATCTCGATCGCGGTACGCTACAGGCAAAGAAGCATGAGTCGGTCAATGGCTCGAAAGGAATGCGTTCGGAACATTTCCTCACCGACTTCAGGAACCAGTCGAATCGGAAAGCGGGACACTCGTTGATGTCGCGCTTGATGCGCTCGTACGCGTCCTCCTTGCCGACGCCATACTTGGCGATCTCGACGAGCAGGAAGCGGTCCTCGTCCTCCGAGTACGACTTGCCTTTGGTCTGGTTCGCGTACGTGATCTTGAGCTGCTGCAGCGGGTACTGCACCTCCTCCACCTTGCGCTTGATCATCTGGGTCTGACGGTCGTAGCCTTCGCGCTTACTCTCGGCCGCCTCGGAGCCCTTGCGTTCATCACCTGAAGAGCTTCACCCGCGTCGCCCTCCGACCCGATGCATGGCGCGCAGGGAAGCGAGCGGGGAAGAGTCGGGGACTTTGAGCCGCCGTCGGCTCCTGGTGCGAGTCGAGCAAGCTGCCGCATGGAGGCGGCCTGAGCGGCTCTCTTTCGCCCCTCCTCTTCACATTCGCATGGACAGTCATCGTGGTGCAGCGCTCTACTTAGCATAGCTTTTACTCTACCGTGCTAGACCGACCGCCGCCCCCTCCTGAGCACGTCTCGATCGACAGACACCTCGACGTCAGGCTCAGGCTGAGCCGACACTCGTCCCTCTTCAAGCAACGCCAGGGCATTCGCAGCTCGACGCTTATATAGACTAGCGCTAAGAGGGATGCTCGAACGCGTCCGTGCTCTGCTTGGCGCTTCAAGGACAGCGGAGGACGTTAGGGATGACGGACCCAAGAGCAAGTACCGCCGAGCGCCTGTATTGTTGCGGATCCGGAGCTCGACCTGGTTCATTGGACTCGCCGTCGGCTTTGGCGGTGCGCATTTCTCCCTTTTTGTGCACGGTCGCTGTTTTCCGCCACACCGGCTGACAATCGTCGATCCTTCCGCAGTTCTCGTGGATCTTTCGTCCTATTCGCTTGCCGCGTACCGGTCATTCCCTTCCGCCTCCAGGCCCTTGGATATGGCGACATCGGAGGCAAGACGGGCTGGCTTGTCTCGGCGTACGCCGGCGGCTTGATCGTCTCGAGTCCCGTCGTCGCTGTCGTCGGTGCGAAGTACAAGAATCGACAGATCCCGCTCTTCCTCGGTCTCCTCTTCATGGCAGGCGCAGTGGTACTCTTCATGGAGGCCGAGTCGTATGGTACGTCCCGGGTCGTTCTTACACGCGCCGGAGAAGCTTGTATTAACCGTCACGCCTCCCTCGCAGCTTTAATGGTGGTTGCCCGAATCCTCCAAGGCTTTTCCGGCACCGTACTTTGGACGATCGGTCTGTGAGTACCGCGAGTTTGTCACACAGTGACGAACGTTGCCTGACGAATGATTGTGCAGCGCCTGATCACCGACTCTGTGTCGGAAGAACGCGTCGGGACCGTGCTCGGCGCCGTCATGATCGGTTTCTCGTGTGGTCAGGCGATCGGACCGCCAGTTGGTGAGTTTGGCACTTCCAATCGGATCAGAATTGCCCAGAGACTCATGCTTGCCACCCATTCGCAGGCGGCGTACTCTATGCACGAATGGGCTACCGCGCCCCTTTCGTCTTCTCCCTCATCCTCGTCGGAGTCGACCTGATCCTCCGTCTATTCATCATCGAGAAGCATAACGCTATCAAGTATATCCGCGCCGGTCACTATATCCCCAATTTTGAGGCGCCGGGTTACGTGGATCCGCACAAGACTATCGACCCGACCAAGACGATCGATTCTCAGAAAACGGTGATAGCTCCGGATGCTGCAACAAACCCGAGAGAGCCCGTCGCGGCTGCTTCCTCGCAGACCGAGGTCGACAAGTCGGCGTCCGATCCCTCCGACGACTCCCATGCGACTCAGCTCAACAAGTCGGCGATCGATCCGTCAGCCGAGTCTCACGCGGCGGACCTCAAGGCCAAGATCCGTCTCACTGGATCGGACTCTGGCATATGCTCCAGAGCCCGCGGGATGACGACCATGGCACTTACGTTCTTGAACGGTTTCATCGTTGGGGCGCTCCAAGACACGGGCATGACTCTGTACCGGAGGAAGAATACGGATTGACGTCGTTCGGGGCTGGACTGGTCTTCCTCGGATTCGTGGTTCCGACATTCTTGCGTCGCCCTAGCCGGTTGGGTACGTAGCTTGTGCACTGCCCACCCCCGATTGCGAAATCCTACTGACGTGATCTTTTGCGTCTGCAGCTCGTCGACCGCTGGGGAACCAAGTGGATCATGGCTTTCGGCACCTTTTTGTGTATCCCGATGTACCCACTCTTGATTATCAAGGGACCCCCGCGCTCTTCATCTTCTTCCTCGCCGTGATCGGTGCGTCAACCTAAGTTCACTCTTTCGGAGGGATGTCAATCGCTGAACTGTTGCCCAACAGGCGTCGGCGTCTCGGCGTTCATCACACCAACAACCGTCGACCTCGCTCTCGTCGCCGCGCGCAATCCGACCATCACGACGGCGCATGTCTTTAGTCTTTTCAACCTCGCCTCTCCGTCGGCTCCTTGATCGGTACGTCCGCGGGAGATTCTTACTCACACAGTACAGCTGCTGATCGCAAGTATCGCCACAGGACCGATCGTGGGCGGGCAAATCATCTCGGGCGTCGGGATCTTGCGCGGCTGGACTGCGATCTGTATCCTCTCAGCCGGGTTGACTGTGGTCATCCTCCTGCCATCGTCATCTGGTCGGCGGGCCGCTCCATTGGCGTTCTTGGCGGAAAAGCCCCGAAGAGACTGATGCGGAGGAGCAGTCAGAGGAGAAGACGGCGGTAGAACCAGACCAGCGCAGACCTAGTTATCGCTCACTCGCATAGACTATTCCGAGGTTGTAGCACCACTCATCAGATATACCACTATATATCTCTCTCGCGCTACTCAAGTAAGGTGGGGACATCGAACACGTTCCATTGGAAGGAAAGCAGAGAATCTACAAGCAGTGACAAGGGTAGGACAAAAAGACACACCAGGAGACACAACCAAGCAGGCGATAACCTTCGATCCCAAGTCTGTAAGCGCGCATGACGCTTACTTCCTGCCTTTTCGGCGCCGGTCCAGCGGCAGGCGTGCTCGCCCGCG
Source organism: Brevundimonas sp. Br13 (assembly GCF_055391505.1). Classification (NCBI taxonomy): domain Bacteria; kingdom Pseudomonadati; phylum Pseudomonadota; class Alphaproteobacteria; order Caulobacterales; family Caulobacteraceae; genus Brevundimonas; species Brevundimonas sp. Br13. The sequence goes on from NZ_AP044011.1 coordinate 31,486, forward strand.
ACGAATCGACGTCGTCTTCACCACCAGCACCGTTCAAGGGGGTCGAGGTACCGGTGGCAGCCTTGCGCTTGCGCGGTGCGGCTGCGTCGCCACCTTCTGACTTGCGGCTGCGGCGACCTTTCGGCGCAGAGTCACCCGCCTCGCGTTGGCGACCTCCTTCTCGACGAGAGAGATCAACGTCTGACAGACGGGCAATCTCGATCGCGGTACGCTACAGGCAAAGAAGCATGAGTCGGTCAATGGCTCGAAAGGAATGCGTTCGGAACATTTCCTCACCGACTTCAGGAACCAGTCGAATCGGAAAGCGGGACACTCGTTGATGTCGCGCTTGATGCGCTCGTACGCGTCCTCCTTGCCGACGCCATACTTGGCGATCTCGACGAGCAGGAAGCGGTCCTCGTCCTCCGAGTACGACTTGCCTTTGGTCTGGTTCGCGTACGTGATCTTGAGCTGCTGCAGCGGGTACTGCACCTCCTCCACCTTGCGCTTGATCATCTGGGTCTGACGGTCGTAGCCTTCGCGCTTACTCTCGGCCGCCTCGGAGCCCTTGCGTTCATCACCTTGAAGAGCTTCACCCGCGTCGCCCTCCGACCCGATGCATGGCCGCAGGGAAGCGAGCTTCGGGGAAGAGTCGGGGACTTTGAGCCGCCGTCGGCTCCTGGTGCGAGTCGAGCAAGCTGCCGCATGGAGGCGGCCTGAGCGGCTCTCTTTCGCCCTCCTCCTCTTCACATTCGCATGGACAGTCATCGTGGTGCAGCGCTCTACTTAGCATAGCTTTTACTCTACCGTGCTAGACCGACCGCCGCCCCCTCCTGAGCACGTCTCGATCGACAGACACCTCGACGTCAGGCTCAGGCTGAGCCGACACTCGTCCCTCTTCAAGCAACGCCAGGGCATTCGCAGCTCGACGCTTATATAGACTAGCGCTAAGAGGGATGCTCGAACGCGTCCGTGCTCTGCTTGGCGCTTCAAGGACAGCGGAGGACGTTAGGGATGACGGACCCAAGAGCAAGTACCGCCGAGCGCCTGTATTGTTGCGGATCCGGAGCTCGACCTGGTTCATTGGACTCGCCGTCGGCTTTGGCGGTGCGCATTTCTCCCTTTTTGTGCACGGTCGCTGTTTTCCGCCACACCCGGCTGACAATCGTCGATCCTTCCGCAGTTCTCGTGGATCTTTCGTCCTATTCGCTTGCCGTACCGGTCATTCCCTTCCGCCTCCAGGCCCTTGGATATGGCGACATCGGAGGCAAGACGGGCTGGCTTGTCTCGGCGTACGCCGGCGGCTTGATCGTCTCGAGTCCCGTCGTCGCTGTCGTCGGTGCGAAGTACAAGAATCGACAGATCCCGCTCTTCCTCGGTCTCCTCTTCATGGCAGGCGCAGTGGTACTCTTCATGGAGGCCGAGTCGTATGGTACGTCCCGGGTCGTTCTTACACGCGGCCGGAGAAGCTTGTATTAACCGTCACGCCTCCCTCGCAGCTTTAATGGTGGTTGCCCGAATCCTCCAAGGCTTTTCCGGCACCGTACTTTGGACGATCGGTCTGTGAGTACCGCGAGTTTGTCACACAGTGACGAACGTTGCCTGACGAATGATTGTGCAGCGCCTTGATCACCGACTCTGTGTCGGAAGAACGCGTCGGGACCGTGCTCGGCGCCGTCATGATCGGTTTCTCGTGTGGTCAGGCGATCGGACCGCCAGTTGGTGAGTTTGGCACTTCCAATCGGATCAGAATTGCCCAGAGACTCATGCTTGCCACCCATTCGCAGGCGGCGTACTCTATGCACGAATGGGCTACCGCGCCCCTTTCGTCTTCTCCCTCATCCTCGTCGGAGTCGACCTGATCCTCCGTCTATTCATCATCGAGAAGCATAACGCTATCAAGTATATCCGCGCCGGTCACTATATCCCCAATTTTGAGGCGCC
>NZ_AP044012.1:0-5000 GCF_055391505.1 Brevundimonas sp. Br13
AATTCAACTTAGTACGAGAGGAACCGTTGATTCGCGTAATTGTATTTGCGGCTGTCCGATCGGGCAATGCCGCGAAGCTACCACGCGTTGGATTATGGCTGAACGCCTCTAAGCCAGAATCCGTGCTAGAAACGATGATGTTAGTCCGCAAATCTCAGTCGAGTAAAGATAGAGCTTCGGCTCGTAAACCATAGTTGGCTGGTCATGTTCTGTAGGGCGGAAAGGCCTTGCAGTTCTACCGGCGAATAGCATTCGAAATATTTGCGGGGGTAAATCCTTTGCAGACGACTTAAATAGAACGGAGTGCTGTACGCAGTAGAGTAGCCTTGTTGTTACGATCTGCTGAGGCTAAGCTCTTGTTCAACAGATTTGTTCAACTTCGGTTGGACGTTTTTCTTTTTTTTGTAATGCTTTTACTTCAGGGGAGGTGCCGCATTGGCTGCAGGCGCCTCCGGACTTGTGCTTTTTCGTTTTCCGTCCTGGCAAACGCTAACCGGTCGATGACGCACCAGCTCGCGTCTGAAACTGGACTATGCTTTGCTGCCTTGCTTTCTGTTCTAACGTTTTCCTATGTATAGATGTGTATTCCGGAGTTTCGCGCCGTGTATAGCTGTTCTGAGTAGTGTTTGCTGTTGCAGTTCAATAAGCAATTGACTTGGTCTAATCAATTCTCTCGGATCAGGCCTGCAAGGCAAGGGAATTGAACTTTGTATAGTAAAGTGTAAGGCCAGTAGGCTTCTGGAGAACTCCAGAGACAAGTCTACGAGTTTACGCGCCTTCGAACGCAATTGCTCAAGTTTGTAATCGAAGGCTGAATACAAAGTCATGGGACTTTTTCTTGTTTATTTGTATGGTCACCCACTCAAGACCTAGGCGGTCCGGAGCGCACGGGATCTGTCTTTACTGCTATGGTTTGAGTCCGTTTTTTCGCTGAATAGGTTCTCATGTATGCATACATTCCAGATCTGGCGCTTTCCGTCTGTCTACATGCTTGCTGTGCGTAGAGTGGACACTTTCAGGTCCACTTTTGGGCGGAAAATTCCTGAACTTTTGGTATAACCCCAAACCTGTCCCCCCTGTTCTAGGGATGTGTGTGAGTGGCTGAGGAAGTGCTGTGTGGTGTCCAAATTGAAGAAAGGAGAGGGTATGGAGAGGAGGAGGGGAAATTGCATTTTTGAGCTGGGAAGGCAGGTGCCCAGCATGGCCAGGATCCTCCTTTTCTGGCGGTTTTTGTGCGTGCCCGGGTCCATAGAGGGTCTAGAATGCCCCTCCCATGGACAGAAAAATGGTCCGGACTATGGAGTATGAGAACTGGTGTCAGAACTGCAAAAGGCCCTGAAGCTGTCTCCTCTCCTGAGGCACTTTCCTGGGTCTAAAAGGATGCATAGTGTACTTTTCATGGGTGTCTACAAGCCTGTATACTTTTTTTTCGGAAAAGAGTAGAGTTGCAAACACAGGTGCACCAAAGAATCCTTTTCCCACCAGTCAAGAACCCACTGCACGCTTGCCACCTTCTTCCTGTTTACCTGCCTTCTTGTCACCATATGCGCTATATGCTGCCTGCAGAACCCCCAGGCTGGTAGATCTGAAGGTGCCCTATCAGGAGCAGCAGGAAATAAACCACCTCTAGCACCACCTCTAGTGTATTGAGCAAGTTGCTGGCACTTTGTTTTGGGTAGAGGGGGGTATATAAAGATATTTTGAAGTGAGAAATGTTATCTGCGGCCATACCGCGATGAACACACCGCGTCTCGTCCGATCCGCGAAGTTAAGCATCGCAGGGGCCAGAGAGTATTGCCGTGGGTGACCAGGCGAGAACACTGTGCTGCCGCAGGTTAAACTTTTTTTTTTGCACTTTCTTACTACGGATTAGTATTGAAAGTACTCAAAAGCATGTGCTAGACACCTCTATGCACTTCATGAGGCCAGTCTACAGGCGGAGCAGAAAAGGGGGAGAAGAAAAAAGAGGGACTATTCTTTTGGGGCAGAAAGGAGGAGTTTAGGAGGGCCAGGGTGGCACATCTATAGTGCAACTGGTGCTGTAGGGTCACTATAGCCCATTTCCAGGTTGATCCGGACCCGACATCGAGGGTCCGCCCCAAGGTCAAACTTGCACAAAAACGCGCACTTTTTCTTTTTTCAGCACTGGTCATGCATGAAACCACTTCTGCCTACCTCATGAAGGAGAACTGCAGTGAGAATGCAAGAGGGAAAACACGGTGTGGTCACAACTCCGGGTTGGCTTCGGCTAACCAACGGGTGAGCGCATTTGTGTTGGAACTTTACTTAGCATTTGTATCTGTTTCTATATCCTCCATGACTGGCTTCTTAAGAATCTATTCGGAACTTGTTTCAGAGTGGATGGACGGAAGCCTGGGGTTAATACATCACACGAGCGTCTTCGGATCCGTAGTCACTGATTGTATACGCTCCTGCCGGTAATCGTTCCTCGGAGCGATGAAAGGTAAAACCGTGTAGACTGCTTGCCGTTGGCCAAACCAGTCATCACAAACCAATCGAAGAGATGCATGAAGCAAGTTGCATAGTTTTATTACTATGCCACGCGGAATGTAATCTTCAAGCTACTTGCCGATCTGTTGGACTTTTGCGCCACAGGGAAAACAAGTAGAGTGGGCAAGACCGGAATAGTAGATGAGCATAGTGTCACAGGTCAGACGAGCGCAAGCTCTGAAGACTCATGATGCCGTGTATCAACTCAATTGTCGGTTGAACTTACAAATCTGTAACAAACTCGAAGGTTAGTAACTAGGTTCGTCCAGTGAAAGCCTTGTGGGCCCTGCTTCGGCGGGTGCCTCTCGGAGATAGTTACCTGGTTGATCCTGCCAGTAGTCATATGCTTGTCTCAAAGATTAAGCCATGCATGTCTAAGTTTAAGCAATAAACAGTGAAACTGCGAATGGCTCATTAAATCAGTCATAGTTTATTTGATGGTACCTTACTACATGGATAACTGTGGTAATTCTAGAGCTAATACATGCTGAAAAATCCCGACTTCTGGAAGGGATGTATTTATTAGATCCAAAACCAATGGCCTTCGGGTCCCTATGGTGAATCATGATAACTGCTCGAATCGCATGGCCTTGCGCCGGCGATGCTTCATTCAAATATCTGCCCTATCAACTTTCGATGGTAGGATAGAGGCCTACCATGGTGATGACGGGTAACGGGGAATAAGGGTTCGATTCCGGAGAGAGGGCCTGAGAAACGGCCCTCAGGTCTAAGGACACGCAGCAGGCGCGCAAATTATCCCCTGGCAACACTTTGCCGAGATAGTGACAATAAATAACAATGCAGGGCTCTTACGGGTCTTGCAATTGGAATGAGTACAATTTAAATCCCTTAACGAGGATCAATTGGAGGGCAAGTCTGGTGCCAGCAGCCGCGGTAATTCCAGCTCCAATAGCGTATATTAAAATTGTTGCCGTTAAAAAGCTCGTAGTCGAACTTCGGGCTCTGTCAGCCGGTCCGCCTTCTTGGTGTGTACTTGTTTGACGGAGCCTTACCTCCTGGTGAACGGCGATGTCCTTTACTGGGTGTCGTCGCAAACCAGGACTTTTACTTTGAAAAAATTAGAGTGTTCAAAGCAGGCCTTTGCCCGAATACATTAGCATGGAATAATAAAATAGGACGCGCGTTCCCATTTTGTTGGTTTCTGAGATCGCCGTAATGATTAATAGGGATAGTTGGGGGCATTTGTATTCCGTCGTCAGAGGTGAAATTCTTGGATTGCCGGAAGACAAACTACTGCGAAAGCATTTGCCAAGGATGTTTTCATTGATCAAGAACGAAGGAAGGGGGATCGAAAACGATTAGATACCGTTGTAGTCTCTTCTGTAAACTATGCCAATTGGGGATCGGTACAGGATTTTTAATGACTGTATCGGCACCCGAAGAGAAATCTTTAAATGAGGTTCGGGGGGGAGTATGGTCGCAAGGCTGAAACTTAAAGGAATTGACGGAAGGGCACCACCAGGTGTGGAGCCTGCGGCTTAATTTGACTCAACACGGGGAAACTCACCAGGTCCAGACACAATAAGGATTGACAGATTGATAGCTCTTTCTTGATCTTGTGGTTGGTGGTGCATGGCCGTTCTTAGTTGGTGGAGTGATTTGTCTGGTTAATTCCGATAACGAACGAGACCTTAACCTGCTAAATAGACCAGCCGGCTTTGGCTAGCTGCTGTCTTCTTAGAGGGACTATCAGCGTTTAGCTGATGGAAGTTTGAGGCAATAACAGGTCTGTGATGCCCTTAGATGTTCTGGGCCGCACGCGCGCTACACTGACAGAGCCAGCGAGTCTACCACCTTTGCCGGAAGGCATGGGTAATCTTGTGAAACTCTGTCGTGATGGGGATAGAACATTGCAATTATTGTTCTTCAACGAGGAATACCTAGTAAGCGTGATTCATCAGATCGCGTTGATTACGTCCCTGCCCTTTGTACACACCGCCCGTCGCTACTACCGATTGAATGGCTTAGTGAGGCCTCCGGATTGGCTATTGGGAGCTCGCGAGAGCACCCGACTGCCGAGAAGTTGTACGAACTTGGTCATTTAGAGGAAGTAAAAGTCGTAACAAGGTTTCCGTAGGTGAACCTGCGGAAGGATCATTAGTGAATATAGGACGTCCAACTTAACTTGGAGTCCGAACTCTCACTTTCTAACCCTGTGCACTTGTTTGGGATAGTAACTCTCGCAAGAGAGCGAACTCCTATTCACTTATAAACACAAAGTCTATGAATGTATTAAATTTTATAACAAAATAAAACTTTCAACAACGGATCTCTTGGCTCTCGCATCGATGAAGAACGCAGCGAAATGCGATAAGTAATGTGAATTGCAGAATTCAGTGAATCATCGAATCTTTGAACGCACCTTGCGCTCCATGGTATTCCGTGGAGCATGCCTGTTTGAGTGTCATGAATACTTCAACCCTCCTCTTTCTTAATGATTGAAGAGGTGTTTGGTTTCTGAGCGCTGC
>NZ_AP044012.1:10000-12500 GCF_055391505.1 Brevundimonas sp. Br13
CACTTTCTTACTACGGATTAGTATTGAAAGTACTCAAAAGCATGTGCTAGACACCTCTATGCACTTCATGAGGCCAGTCTACAGGCGGAGCAGAAAAGGGGGAGAAGAAAAAAGAGGGACTATTCTTTTGGGGCAGAAAGGAGGAGTTTAGGAGGGCCAGGGTGGCACATCTATAGTGCAACTGGTGCTGTAGGGTCACTATAGCCCATTTCCAGGTTGATCCGGACCCGACATCGAGGGTCCGCCCCAAGGTCAAACTTGCACAAAAACGCGCACTTTTTCTTTTTTCAGCACTGGTCATGCATGAAACCACTTCTGCCTACCTCATGAAGGAGAACTGCAGTGAGAATGCAAGAGGGAAAACACGGTGTGGTCACAACTCCGGGTTGGCTTCGGCTAACCAACGGGTGAGCGCATTTGTGTTGGAACTTTACTTAGCATTTGTATCTGTTTCTATATCCTCCATGACTGGCTTCTTAAGAATCTATTCGGAACTTGTTTCAGAGTGGATGGACGGAAGCCTGGGGTTAATACATCACACGAGCGTCTTCGGATCCGTAGTCACTGATTGTATACGCTCCTGCCGGTAATCGTTCCTCGGAGCGATGAAAGGTAAAACCGTGTAGACTGCTTGCCGTTGGCCAAACCAGTCATCACAAACCAATCGAAGAGATGCATGAAGCAAGTTGCATAGTTTTATTACTATGCCACGCGGAATGTAATCTTCAAGCTACTTGCCGATCTGTTGGACTTTTGCGCCACAGGGAAAACAAGTAGAGTGGGCAAGACCGGAATAGTAGATGAGCATAGTGTCACAGGTCAGACGAGCGCAAGCTCTGAAGACTCATGATGCCGTGTATCAACTCAATTGTCGGTTGAACTTACAAATCTGTAACAAACTCGAAGGTTAGTAACTAGGTTCGTCCAGTGAAAGCCTTGTGGGCCCTGCTTCGGCGGGTGCCTCTCGGAGATAGTTACCTGGTTGATCCTGCCAGTAGTCATATGCTTGTCTCAAAGATTAAGCCATGCATGTCTAAGTTTAAGCAATAAACAGTGAAACTGCGAATGGCTCATTAAATCAGTCATAGTTTATTTGATGGTACCTTACTACATGGATAACTGTGGTAATTCTAGAGCTAATACATGCTGAAAAATCCCGACTTCTGGAAGGGATGTATTTATTAGATCCAAAACCAATGGCCTTCGGGTCCCTATGGTGAATCATGATAACTGCTCGAATCGCATGGCCTTGCGCCGGCGATGCTTCATTCAAATATCTGCCCTATCAACTTTCGATGGTAGGATAGAGGCCTACCATGGTGATGACGGGTAACGGGGAATAAGGGTTCGATTCCGGAGAGAGGGCCTGAGAAACGGCCCTCAGGTCTAAGGACACGCAGCAGGCGCGCAAATTATCCCCTGGCAACACTTTGCCGAGATAGTGACAATAAATAACAATGCAGGGCTCTTACGGGTCTTGCAATTGGAATGAGTACAATTTAAATCCCTTAACGAGGATCAATTGGAGGGCAAGTCTGGTGCCAGCAGCCGCGGTAATTCCAGCTCCAATAGCGTATATTAAAATTGTTGCCGTTAAAAAGCTCGTAGTCGAACTTCGGGCTCTGTCAGCCGGTCCGCCTTCTTGGTGTGTACTTGTTTGACGGAGCCTTACCTCCTGGTGAACGGCGATGTCCTTTACTGGGTGTCGTCGCAAACCAGGACTTTTACTTTGAAAAAATTAGAGTGTTCAAAGCAGGCCTTTGCCCGAATACATTAGCATGGAATAATAAAATAGGACGCGCGTTCCCATTTTGTTGGTTTCTGAGATCGCCGTAATGATTAATAGGGATAGTTGGGGGCATTTGTATTCCGTCGTCAGAGGTGAAATTCTTGGATTGCCGGAAGACAAACTACTGCGAAAGCATTTGCCAAGGATGTTTTCATTGATCAAGAACGAAGGAAGGGGGATCGAAAACGATTAGATACCGTTGTAGTCTCTTCTGTAAACTATGCCAATTGGGGATCGGTACAGGATTTTTAATGACTGTATCGGCACCCGAAGAGAAATCTTTAAATGAGGTTCGGGGGGGAGTATGGTCGCAAGGCTGAAACTTAAAGGAATTGACGGAAGGGCACCACCAGGTGTGGAGCCTGCGGCTTAATTTGACTCAACACGGGGAAACTCACCAGGTCCAGACACAATAAGGATTGACAGATTGATAGCTCTTTCTTGATCTTGTGGTTGGTGGTGCATGGCCGTTCTTAGTTGGTGGAGTGATTTGTCTGGTTAATTCCGATAACGAACGAGACCTTAACCTGCTAAATAGACCAGCCGGCTTTGGCTAGCTGCTGTCTTCTTAGAGGGACTATCAGCGTTTAGCTGATGGAAGTTTGAGGCAATAACAGGTCTGTGATGCCCTTAGATGTTCTGGGCCGCACGCGCGCTACACTGACAGAGCCAGCGAGTCTACCACCTTTGCCGGAAGGCATGGGTAATCTT